>NZ_JBEPOE010000001.1:0-3332500 GCF_040546575.1 Bradyrhizobium sp. OAE829
CCGGCACCAACGATGCGCCGGTCATCGGCGTTGCCGACGACGCCGGCGCGGTCACCGAGCTTGCCGACCTTGCGGCGGGCGAGAACGCCACGCTGCTCTCCGACACCGGCACCATCGCCTTCACCGATGTCGACCTGGCCGATGGCCACACGGTTTCGGCCAGCCTGGTCTCGGCCACCGACTCTGTGAACGGCGCGGTTGCCGCCCGCGGCACCCTGACGCCTGTGATCAGCAACAGCTCCACCGGCGACGGCGCCGGCCAGGTGACCTGGACCTTCGAGGCCCAGGACTCCGCGCTCGATAATCTGCAGGCCGGTCAGACGCTGACCCAGGTCTACAACGTCACGGTCAACGACGGCCACGGCGGGACCGCCACGCAAAGCGTCACCATCACCATCACCGGCACCAACGATGCGCCGGTCATCGGCGTTGCCGACGACGCCGGCGCGGTCACCGAGCTTGCCGACCTTGCGGCGGGCGAGAACGCCACGCTGCTCTCCGACACCGGCACCATCGCCTTCACCGATGTCGACCTGGCCGATGGCCACACGGTTTCGGCCAGCCTGGTCTCGGCCACCGACTCTGTGAACGGCGCGGTTGCCGCCCGCGGCACCCTGACGCCTGTGATCAGCAACAGCTCCACCGGCGACGGCGCCGGCCAGGTGACCTGGACCTTCGAGGCCCAGGACTCCGCGCTCGATAATCTGCAGGCCGGTCAGACGCTGACCCAGGTCTACAACGTCACGGTCAACGACGGCCACGGCGGGACCGCCACGCAAAGCGTCACCATCACCATCACCGGCACCAACGATGCGCCGGTCATCGGCGTTGCCGACGACGCCGGCGCGGTCACCGAGCTTGCCGACCTTGCGGCGGGCGAGAACGCCACGCTGCTCTCCGACACCGGCACCATCGCCTTCACCGATGTCGACCTGGCCGATGGCCACACGGTTTCGGCCAGCCTGGTCTCGGCCACCGACTCTGTGAACGGCGCGGTTGCCGCCCGCGGCACCCTGACGCCTGTGATCAGCAACAGCTCCACCGGCGACGGCGCCGGCCAGGTGACCTGGACCTTCGAGGCCCAGGACTCCGCGCTCGATAATCTGCAGGCCGGTCAGACGCTGACCCAGGTCTACAACGTCACGGTCAACGACGGCCACGGCGGGACCGCCACGCAAAGCGTCACCATCACCATCACCGGCACCAACGATGCGCCGGTCATCGGCGTTGCCGACGACGCCGGCGCGGTCACCGAGCTTGCCGACCTTGCGGCGGGCGAGAACGCCACGCTGCTCTCCGACACCGGCACCATCGCCTTCACCGATGTCGACCTGGCCGATGGCCACACGGTTTCGGCCAGCCTGGTCTCGGCCACCGACTCTGTGAACGGCGCGGTTGCCGCCCGCGGCACCCTGACGCCTGTGATCAGCAACAGCTCCACCGGCGACGGCGCCGGCCAGGTGACCTGGACCTTCGAGGCCCAGGACTCCGCGCTCGATAATCTGCAGGCCGGTCAGACGCTGACCCAGGTCTACAACGTCACGGTCAACGACGGCCACGGCGGGACCGCCACGCAAAGCGTCACCATCACCATCACCGGCACCAACGATGCGCCGGTCATCGGCGTTGCCGACGACGCCGGCGCGGTCACCGAGCTTGCCGACCTTGCGGCGGGCGAGAACGCCACGCTGCTCTCCGACACCGGCACCATCGCCTTCACCGATGTCGACCTGGCCGATGGCCACACGGTTTCGGCCAGCCTGGTCTCGGCCACCGACTCTGTGAACGGCGCGGTTGCCGCCCGCGGCACCCTGACGCCTGTGATCAGCAACAGCTCCACCGGCGACGGCGCCGGCCAGGTGACCTGGACCTTCGAGGCCCAGGACTCCGCGCTCGATAATCTGCAGGCCGGTCAGACGCTGACCCAGGTCTACAACGTCACGGTCAACGACGGCCACGGCGGGACCGCCACGCAAAGCGTCACCATCACCATCACCGGCACCAACGATGCGCCGGTCATCGGCGTTGCCGACGACGCCGGCGCGGTCACCGAGCTTGCCGACCTTGCGGCGGGCGAGAACGCCACGCTGCTCTCCGACACCGGCACCATCGCCTTCACCGATGTCGACCTGGCCGATGGCCACACGGTTTCGGCCAGCCTGGTCTCGGCCACCGACTCTGTGAACGGCGCGGTTGCCGCCCGCGGCACCCTGACGCCTGTGATCAGCAACAGCTCCACCGGCGACGGCGCCGGCCAGGTGACCTGGACCTTCGAGGCCCAGGACTCCGCGCTCGATAATCTGCAGGCCGGTCAGACGCTGACCCAGGTCTACAACGTCACGGTCAACGACGGCCACGGCGGGACCGCCACGCAAAGCGTCACCATCACCATCACCGGCACCAACGATGCGCCGGTCATCGGCGTTGCCGACGACGCCGGCGCGGTCACCGAGCTTGCCGACCTTGCGGCGGGCGAGAACGCCACGCTGCTCTCCGACACCGGCACCATCGCCTTCACCGATGTCGACCTGGCCGATGGCCACACGGTTTCGGCCAGCCTGGTCTCGGCCACCGACTCTGTGAACGGCGCGGTTGCCGCCCGCGGCACCCTGACGCCTGTGATCAGCAACAGCTCCACCGGCGACGGCGCCGGCCAGGTGACCTGGACCTTCGAGGCCCAGGACTCCGCGCTCGATAATCTGCAGGCCGGTCAGACGCTGACCCAGGTCTACAACGTCACGGTCAACGACGGCCACGGCGGGACCGCCACGCAAAGCGTCACCATCACCATCACCGGCACCAACGATGCGCCGGTGCTGAGTGACACAACCAATCCAGGGGCAGTGGCCGAGCTGGCCGCCGCTTCGGCGCAGGATCTGGCTGCGATCAACGGCACCTTCTCGGTCGCCGACCTCGACGTGGGCGACACGCTGACCGCTTCGGTGGTCGGCAGCCCAACGGTGCTGCTCAATGGCGGCGCATTCTCGCTACCGGCTGGCGCTGCGGCGCTGACTGCTGGCGGTGCGTTCACACTAACCGGCACGACCTCGACCGGGAGTGCAGTCAACATCGGCTACAGCTACGATCCCGCGGCAGCTAACCTCGACTTCCTGCAAGCAGGTCAACAGCTGACTATCACCTACCAGGTCAGGGTCAATGATGGCACGACGGACTCCGCCATTCAGGACGTCACGTTCACCATCACCGGCACCAACGACGCGCCGGTGCTCAATGCGGCGGCAACGCCGGCCGGGACTGCTGTTGCAGAGGATGCGGGTGCGCCGGTGGGTGCCGTTGGCACGCTGGTTTCGCAACTCGTCGATCTAAATTCCCCGGCTGGTGGTCTCGACAATGTCACCGACGTCGACGACACAGTGACGGGTATTGCGGTGATCGGGGCCGACACGACCAATGGCACGTGGTTCTACTCCATCAACGGTGGCACGAACTGGAACGCGCTCGGCGCAGTTACCGATGACTCGGCTCGGCTTCTCGTTGCGGATGCCAATACACGGCTCTACTTCCAGCCGAATGCCGACTACGACGGCGCCGCCAACATTACGTTCCGGGCCTGGGACCAGGACACCGGGACCAATGGCGCCCTTGCTGACCCGACGCCCGCCGGTGGCTCGACGGCATTCTCAATCGCGACCGATACGGCGATCTTCGATGTCACGCCAGTACACGAAGGCACCGGCGAGACAATTCTCGCCAACAACGACACCATCGAGATTCCTGAGTGGCTGCTGCTGCTGAACGACACAGCCAATGGCGCTGTGGACGTAAGGAATGGACCAGTCGTCGGCTCTTCAGGTGCGACCTCTGTCACTCACACCGATGGCGGGCAGGGCACCGGCTTCATCACCTTCAACGATGATGCGACAGCCGACGGCACGTTCGACTACCAAACAATCGACGGTGCCGGCAACGCGAGCAGCCCCGAGGCTACGGCTAATATCGACCGGTCGTCATTGACAGAGAACGCTATCATCAATGGCACGGCAGGCAACGATGTGATCTTTGGCTATACCGGCACAGACGCGCTGAATGGCGGCGCTGGGAATGACACCTATGCCTTCCGCGGCTCGGGTGATGGCAGCGACACGATTGCTGATTCGTCTGGGACGGATGCGATCTTAATCGGCACCAATGGCGCAACATTCACGACCCTGAACTTTTCCGATACAAATAATGGTACAGGCTCCGGAGATCTGGTCATCGCCTATGGAGCAACAAATACGATTACCGTTTCTAATCACTTTGCTACGGCAATCACCAACGCCGTCGAAACGCTCACCTTTGTCGGTGGAGCGACCTTCGCGGGCTATAGCCTGGGCTCATCTCCCTACACGCTCAGCATTGATGACGACGGCGCTCCCAGTGCCGCCGCCGGTGTGAACACAATCATTGCGGATGACAGCAACAATAACAACCCAATTAGCGGCAACAGCGGAAACGATCTTCTGTTTGGAAATGCCGGCAACGACACCATCAACGGTGCAGGCGGAAACGATCTCATCGTCGGCGGCGACGACAATGATCAATTGCGCGGCGGCGCGGGCAATGACACGTATGTCTTCGACCTGGCTGACGGCACCGACGACACGATAGACGAAAATGGCGATGCGAGCTCAACGGGTGGGGGCATCGACACCATCGCGTTCAATGCCGCCGGGGCAACTTTGACGACTCTGAGCTTCAGCGACACGAACATCAGCAACAATGCGGGCAATCTCAGCATTGCGATTGCCAGCACAACCGTCACGGTGACGAACCAGTTCAACAATGCTGCTACCAACCAGGTCGAATTCCTGACCTTCTCTGGCGGCGCGACGTTCGGCGGTTATGCACTCAGCTCCTCGCCCTACACGCTTCTCCTGACCGATGCGGACTCCGCGTCTGCTCAATCGGTCGCCGGCGTCAATACGATCCTGGTCTCCGACGCTAACGGATCAACGCACACCGGCAATACCGGGAACGACCTGCTGTTTGGTAGTGCAGGCGCCGACACCCTCGACGGCGGCGGTGGCAACGACTTGCTCGTCGGCACGGGCGGTGTGGACACCCTAACCGGAGGCACCGGCAACGACACACTCGTACTTAACGGTACCAGCGACATTATCACGGATTTCGCCACTGCCGACGACACGTTGTATCTAACCGGATTCAGTTATGCAGGAAGCGGCAATGGCTTCAATACAATCGTAACTGTTACAACTGCAGGTCTGGGAGGAAGTGGAACAGATATATCACCCGCTGGACAGGAGGCAGATCTTGTCATTTTCGACCTAACCAATGCGGACGCGGCAGACACAACTGGCGAAATCAATTCGCTCCTAAGCAACCAGAATGGCGACTTCGACGGGGGTGTGTTTGTCTTGGCTTACTCAGACGTAGCCGGAAGCAATCGTGTTGCTTTGTATCACGACTCCGACGCAAATGGCGCTGGGACAACAACGCTCATCGCAACGTTCAGTAACTATACGAGCGTGACAGCCGTCGGCTCGCCGAATGTTGTCGCGGACTATGTCGTGGCACCGGCTGGTGTCGCCGGTTCGCCGATAAATCTGGCTCTCACGAATCCTGCTGGAGTCGATGGCGAGGTGACAGTTACGATCTGTGGCGTGCCTGCCGGTTGGACGGTGAGCAATGGCACCGACAACGGAAATGGCACCTGGACGGTCCGGACCAGTGACGCGTCGACGCTCACCGTTACCACGTCCGCGGAGTTCGCAGGCGCCATGGCACTGAGCGTCGCAATGACCTGGACCAACGCCGATGGCACGGACGGCTTCTCGGTGCTCACCGACAACGTCGAAGCCTTTGCCCCCGGCAACCCGATCTTCGCCATTTCCAGCGACGACAACCTGACCGGCTCCAGCGGCCAAGACCTGTTCGTTTTCGCACAGCCGATCGGCCATGACGTGATCTATAGCTTCGACGCGGCCTCTGATCAGATCGATCTGATTGGCTATGCCGACTTCACTGGCTTCGGCGACATCCGGGCGCATACGGCAAACGACGCGGCTGGCAACGCGGTGATCACGCTCGCTGAAGGTCAGACGATCACGCTGAACGGAATCGATGCCGCTTCGCTCACCGCTGATGATTTCGTCTTCGACCAGACACCGGTCACGGTGAATGCCGGACACATGGTGATCAGCAATGGCGCAATTCTGCCGCTGAGCGGCGTCATCGATAACACCGGCACGATCGAATTGAACTCGGCAGGTGCCGAAACCGACCTCCAGCTTATCCAGCATGGTATCACGCTCCAGGGTCACGGACAGGTCATTCTGTCCGACAGCACCGAGAACGTGATCACCGGAACGGTCTCGGATGTCACGTTCACGAATGTGGACAACACGATCTCCGGCGCCGGACAGCTCGGCGCAGGGCAGATGATCCTGATTAACGAAGGTACGATCATCGCCACCGGCACCAATTCCCTCGAAATCGATACCGGTGCGAATACCATCGTCAATTCCGGAACACTCGAAGCGACCGGCAGCGGAGGGCTGGTGATCGACAGCAACCTTGATAATTCCGGATTGCTGTGGGCGAATGGAGCAGACATCACGCTCAACGGCAGCGTAACTGGCGGCGGCACGGCACTGATCGATGGTGTAGCCACGGTCGAGTTCGAAGCAGCCTCATCTGTCAACGTAACGTTTGCTGCCGAAGCGACTGGAACGCTCAAGCTTGGCGACTCCTTCGACTTCAGCGGAATGGTTTCGGGATTTAACGAGGATGACCACTTCGATCTGCTCGATGTCACGTTTGGAGAAGGCACCAGCGTAAGTTACGTTGAGAATTCCGAGGAGACTGGCGGAATCCTCACGGTGAGCGACGGCGTTCACACCGCCAACATTTCGTTGCTCGGCGACTACTCGGCGGACGGCTTCATGTTCGCGGCAGACGCCACTATGGGCACACTTCTGTCATACCGTGATGATCTGATCTAGCTGTCCTACAGAATGCTTTGGCGACAGTGCGGAGCTGCCGGGGGGATGCTCGACGATTGGTCCTGAAACGGGAGAAAGAGTATGATCAGGGCAGGGACAGCCCGGAGCGTTCATAAATGGCGATCAGGATCAGCGAGGTAAAGTCGTCCAGGCTCTCGGATGACAAGAAGGAAGTCATCGTCGGTGGAAGCGGGAAGTATATCGGAGACGTAGAGCTGAAAATTGCGCGCGAGTGCGTGGACGCCTTTATCGATGCCCTCGTCAGCGCCCGGGGCACGCTTGAGGCAGCCGTTGTGGGGGCAGTTCCCAGTGCGGACACCGCCGCGGTTCCCAAGCGGAATGCTCGATCGGGCGACAATCCGGACGAAGTTAGATTTGAAATCCCGAAGACCTTCGCCGTGACGGCGGACACCGAGGGCAGGGGCCTGGTCCTGCTTATTCTTAATCACCGGCTGGAAAACCAGGAGGGCTACGCGCTGTCTCCGGATGCCGCAAGACAAGTAGCTGGGGGGCTGACCAAGAGCGCGGACATTTTGCAAGCATCCCCGGTTGCCGGCGAACAGAACAAGTGAGCCCAATACGGGTGTGCGTTGAACAATTCGAAGGGTGACCAAGGTTGCCTGTTGCATGGTTTTGATTTTAGTGACGCGGTTGCCGCAATCTTGGAACTGGCACCGCCCAGGAGGGCAAGATGCCTCTGTATCGCCCCGGCCAGCTCGACTGTGATTTATGCCCGCTCAAACCCACTCGCAAATTCAGCCGCCGCCGCATCCGCAACCAGCGCGTACTCGGCCCAGCCCGTCCTCCTGTTCGGCATACCCAATGATTTCATTCTGTTCAGCTTGACGCTGCTGGGTGTCGCCCTGTTCCACCACAAGACACTTGAGGTGGCGTTGAGCGGCCTGGTGGCCGTTATGCTTTACAAGCTGCTGTTTACTGGCTCCGGCAAGGCGAGGGCCTCACCGGCCTGCTGTTCCAGCTGCACCACGAATAGGTTGTCCTCGATTTACTGTCGCGGCTTCCCAACCGTGAACGCAGGAAGCTCCTGGACGTCCGAGGCCGCGCAGCAGCGTGATACGCCGACCTTTTATGGGCTCACGATCTACCGTCCCGTACCGTTAATTGGCCGGGCCCGACGCCGGGCTTGCTGCCAGAAGTACCTTATCCAGCACATCCCGCAATCTGGCCGCCGTCGTGAGAGTAAAACGCAAATTCGCAACCGCGACGAGATGATCTGACGTGGTCGTGGTTGTCTCAGGCACACCGACGTGGGTCGCCAATACAACGCTCAAGACCGGACCCCGCAAAACTGCTCCTGGAATTGCGTCGAAGAATACAATCGGCGCTTGGAGTAAATAGTCGGTGTGCTGGACGTCTGGCGACTTCGTGGGCTCGGTCATGGCAATCCCCTGCGGTCGAAAATCAAATGAAACATGAAAGCATTCTATGGTGAAGCTCACAACCTTCGAATCACGCCCGCGCTCAATCAATCTCGCCGATCTGACCGCGCGGCAAGGTCGGGTCGAGATATTCCGAGAGGCGCCCGATGATACCAGGATCCTTCGCGCCAACACCTGCAGGGGTAGTGGTGCCAGTGAACTGATGGCACCGCAGCGCAAGCGGTGTGGACGTTCAAGTTCCTAGCTTGTGACCATTCACGTCGGCCCAGCTGCGCGCTGACTGTCTTGCTAACGAACATGGCACAGGGAGACGGCCGAATGAAAGCAGGCTGGCTAAACCGCACGCAGCCGCGACGAGTCGGCTGGACGGAGCCGCGCAGGTGCGAAGGGTCTCAAGTCGGTGGTACGGGAGACGCCGCCGGCGATTAGCTCGGCTAAGGCTTCGGCGGTTGCGGGCGCGAGGAGGATACCCCATGGGCCATGACCGGTTGCCACGTAAATCTGCGGCACTTTGCCGATCAACGGCAGGCCGTCTTGGGTGATCGGGCGAAAGCAGGATTGCCGGGCGATGATCTTGTCCGGACGCAGCGCCGGCGACAACCGTTCGCCGATAATCTGAAGGCGATCGGCCTGTTCTGGTCTGCGTCACCACGGCCGGGTCGATCGGCAGTGATGGCTCGTCGGAGAAGGCAGTCAACAGAGTGAGCCCGTTGGCCCTTGGGAAAACTTCGACCATGGCGGCCCCGCCGGTCTCGTCTTGATATTCGAGGAAGAGCGCTTCCGCAGGGATGTCCCTGCCGGTGTCGTAGATGAGACTTGGGCTTCTTCGTCCGTATACGGCGGGCAGAACCATCCACCCGGCGGCCATCACCGACCAGGGCCCCATCGCCACTACAACGGCATTTGCTTCAAGCACAGCGCCATCCACCTCTACGCCTCGCACGCTCGATCCATCCTCAGTCCGAACGAGGCCGGTGACTAGCCCGTGACGGAGTTCGGCACCGTTCTGCGGCGCCCATCATGGCGGTGGTGAAAGTGCGAGTTGAACGATCGCGGTCGTCTCCGGCGTGCCGAGCTGAGACTCGATGACCACGCCGTCAGAGAGCCAATCGAGCTTGGCGGGCAAGTAACGGCGGGGGTCAGGCTTGGGAACGACAATACCGCTGTAGGCCGTCATGCGGCGATAGCCCCAATCACCCGCAATCTCATGGGGCAGGGCGGCGTGAAGGTCGAAGCTCCGCCGTGTGAGCGCATCGAGCGGGCTGCCGACGCACCAGTCGCTGGCTAAGAACCCTCCGGCCTTGCCGGATGCCGCAGCGGCGACCTCGGCACGTTCCACGACAATGACGTCGATCCCGCGACGACTGAGGAAGTAAGCGATGCAGGCGCCGATCACGCCGCCGCCGCAGATGACGACACGCATGGTTTCTCCAGGCGAGGGCCTTCGAGTTGAACTAATCTATCAGTCAATTGTTACAAGAGCGACATCACAGGAGGAAAATCCATGCGTGCGCTTGTCCTCGCTACTCTTTTATTGGCCTCGTCGAGCCTTGCCGCATTCGCCCAGGACGAAGGGAAGCCTCCGATTTCGCCACCGCAAAACGCACCTGCTCAGCCCAGCCCATCTAACCCCAATGTCCAGCAACCGCCGGATCAACGCACCGACCAAGGTAAATCCAAAGGCGATAACCGCGAGATGGGTCCCGATTGGAGGATACGCCGGGGTGATGGCGACCGCACGGGCAGGGACGACCGGGAAGTTGGTCAAGACATGCGACGCTGGGATGGCGACGAATATCGCGATCGCGACCGGGACCGCGGTCGATACGGCGATCGGGATCGCCGGGGTGACTGGGACCGCATGGGCCGGGACGATCGAGATGCTGATCAAGACATGCGACGCGGGGACAGCGACGAATATCGGGATCGCGACAAGGAGCGCGGTCGATACGCCGATCGAGACGATCGGGAAAATCGAGGCTGGGATCGCGCGGACCGAGATTATCGAAGCTCCGATGAAGATCGGCGCCGGCGTCGGGTGAAGATCTGTGTCGAATACGACAATGGCGACGAATACTGCCGCTATCGACAAGGCCGCTGATCCCAAAACGTCGGGGGCAGGGGACGAGGTTTTGCGCGAGCGCGGTTTCACCATCGGACTTGAGTCGCCGCCGCCAAACATGTCGCCTGAGTAGCCAAGTGAGAGATGTCCGCTAACGGTTGCGATCGAAGCCTGCGACCGAACAGTTTATGCCTTCTCGCCGTCCGTAAAGGCGTATCTGCACGGCGACTTCGATGTTGGCTTCGACATGCATTCCCAGCTGCCAATCGGTCGCATGGAGCTGCGACCCCAAGTGTCCTAAATACGATAGGATGTCGGAATTCGCAGTAACAGGCGAGGACACAATGGGATGGTTTGACCGGCTGTTTGGAAGAAAACCGGGGCCGCCCGGCCAACTCTTTGCCGTATTCAGAAAGAAATCGCGGGCGCCGACCGATCCTGAGCTTCTGAAGATCGCCAAAGACCGAAGAGGGCATATTTCGCGGCGAGCTGTGAGAGATGAGTATAACCGGCTGGTTGTGGAGAAGTACTCGCACGATAAGGCTTGATTCCTAATTTCATCGGGTGGCGCAAGCTTTTGTAAGCCCGCCTCAGCGAGCCTCTATGTGCTCGGCAGATCAAAGTGACGTTTCGCGCTGTCTCCGCAGCCGGCGTTCCCCGCGGTGGTAACCTTGACCGTAGGCTAATGATTGATCGTGATCAAAAGGCCGCTTTCATTTTCGAGAGAGTTGGTATGTCCCCGCCTGCGTTGCCGCCTCCGGTGATGATCGATAACCACGGAGGTCTTGGTGTTGGCGACCAGCATGTTGTGCTGGACCTGGGCCATGTGCGTTGCCGCCGCTGCCCCCTTCTGAAAACGACCAGGGCAGCATGTGGCTTCGAAGACTGCGCCCGTTTGCTTTATGACGCCGTCAAGGGTGGCGGCCATCCAGGGGATCATCCGGTGAACGACGTGGCGTTGGATCTGGGCAATCCGGTAGCCCGAATTGATCTCGTGCCAACGTCGATTGAGGTCGTCGGTTACGAGTCCGCCTGTGCAAGTCGGTACATTATTACCTCCTAGCCGGGGGCGGACATCCGGCAAAGTGATCAGGTTTGCTCGGGGGTGCGGTGACGGCGTGGCCGCAATCAGACGCGTCGCGGTACTGCTGGACTCTCGGAAAAGCGACCGCAAGGTCCGCGCCGCAGGCAGGATGGACGGTAGCCGTACCAAAATTGGCGCCTGACGAGAGATTGCCGCAAACGGCCGGCTTGCTGCCGCAACTCCCATTGCTTTTGCGAGCCTATAGCGCGCGGTGCAAGTTTGCGCTTCCCAGCAAGCTGTACGCGCAGGCGCAACGAAGATAGTTTCTTGCAGATAACGACTGCATTGGCACCTTTTCGGCAGAGAGCGCAGTTAGATGGCGAAACGTGGAAAGAGCGCGCGTCGTCTTCCGACGTCCCGCAAGCCGACAGTAAAAAGGGGACGATCGATCGCTCAACCCACTTTGAAAAGAGAAAATGAAAATCTAAGGCGTGAGTTAATTGAATCGCGCGGGCGCTTGGCGGCAACCGGCGAGGTCCTCCAGATCATTAATTCCTCCCACGGCTCTCACGCGCGCGTATTCGAGGCCGTCCTAGAAAAAGCGATGCGGTTATGTGAGGCCGCCTTCGGATTTTTAACTATTTACGACGGCCAACGGTTTGAAATAGCCGCGCAGCGAGGGGTACCTGATCCGCTCGCTGCCTACTTCGCGGCAGGCATGGACCAGCCTCGACCCGGAGAGTCGCATTGGCGCCTTCTAGAAGGTGAAGACGTCGTACATAACTTAAATCAGATGGACGAAGATGCCTACAAATCGGGAAGTCCTCTTCGCCGCGCCATTGTAGATCTCGGCGGCGTCCGAACGGCCCTTGTTGTTGCGTTGCGCAGAAATGGAAAAGTCCTTGGCGCCTTAACTATCTATCGCAAGGAAATAAAGCCATTTACCGACGAACAAATTGCTCTCCTGCAAACGTTCGCCGACCAAGCGGTGATCGCGATCGAGAACACACGGCTGTTCAATGAGGTGGAGCTGCGCACCAATGACGTCAGTGAGTCGTTGCGGCAGCAGACGGCGGTGGGTGACGTGCTCAAGACCATCAGCCGCTCGACTTTCGAGCTGCAGCCGGTGCTGGATACCTTGGTGAATTCAGCGGCTCAGCTTTGTGATGCCGACATGGCTTTCCTCATGCGCCGCGTGGGTGACGAGTATCTTGCGGGAGCCGCCGTCGGCTATACCAAGGCCTATATCGACTTTCTCACGAACCACCCATTGGCCGTCGACCGCGGCACGGTTACCGGCCGCGCCGTACTCGAGAGGCGTCCGGTCCAAATTGTGGATGTCGTGGCTGATCCGGAATACACGCTGCATGAAACAACTTCGCTGGCCGGCCAGCGCACAACTGTCGGCGTGCCGTTGCTACGCAAGAATGAACCGATCGGAGTGATCGTGCTGGCGCGCCAGCGCGTCGAGCCGTTCACGGAGAAGCAGATCGACCTTGTCGCCACCTTTGCAGACCAAGCCGTGATCGCAATCGAGAACGTTCGGCTGTTCAACGAGGTTCAGAAGCGTACCAATGATCTATCGGACGCACTTACCTACCAAACTGGCAGTGCCAATATCCTGAAAGTAATCGCGTCCTCGCCGACCGAAGTGGGACCAGTGCTTAAGGCGATCGTCGAGAACGCCTGCGAACTTTGCGAGGCCTATGATGCGGTCTTGCGTCTGAAACGGGGCGACAAGCTTGAGCTGGGGGCCCATCACGGCACGGTACCGGCGGATTGGAATTTATCGCAGATCAATCCGTACTGGACGGCTGGACGCGCCGCCCTCGAAAAACGGCCGGTGCACGTGCACGACACGAGTTCGTCCGAGGGCGACGACTTTCCCGAGGCGCAAGCGCGAGCGCTCGAGCAGGGACACCGCACCATCTTGAGCGTTCCACTGCTCCAGGAAGGCAACAGTATCGGTACGATCACTCTTCGCCGGCTCGAAGTGGACCCGTTCAGCGACAAGCAGGTGACGTTGCTGCAGACTTTTGCCGATCAGGCCGTTATTGCAATCGGCAATGTTCGGCTGTTCGAGGAGGTACAGGCGCGGACGCGAGAGCTTTCCGAAACCCTGCAACAGCAAACCGCGACTGCCGACGTGCTAAAGGTGATCAGCCGCTCGGCCTTCGATCTTAAGGCTGTATTGGATACACTTGTTTCGTCGGCCTCCCGTCTCTGCGAGGCCGACAGGGCGCTGATCTTCCTGCGACAGACTGACGTCTTCGTTCCCGAGGCGCAATTCAACTGCCCGCCGGATTACCTTGAGTTCATGCAGGCCCACCCGATCAAGCCAGACATGCATACGTTTACTGGCCGCGCCGCGCTCACCGCATCCATCGTACATGTGCCGGATGTCTCGATGGACAAGGACTTCCAGTTTTTTGAGGCACAGCGACGTGCGGGTTACAAGGCGATGCTTTCAGTTCCATTGGTGAGGGAGGGAGAACCGATCGGCGTATTGAGCATGGTACGCATGGTTGCCGGCCCGTTTAGCGAGCGGCAGATTGAACTCGTTCAGACGTTCGCAGACCAAGCGGTAATTGCGATCGGCAACACCAGATTGTTTGAGGAAGTGCAGCAGCGCACCCGGGAGCTTGCCGCTTCGCTGGACGAGTTGCGCGCCGCGCAGGACCGCCTGGTGCAAACCGAGAAGCTCGCTTCCCTCGGCCAGCTCACGGCGGGCATCGCTCACGAAATCAAGAACCCGCTCAACTTCATCAATAATTTTGCGGCTCTTTCAGCTGAGTTGACCGAGGAGTTGAACGAGGTCCTCAAGCCGGTCGAAATCGGCAGCCAGCTCCGCGCCGAGGTCGACGAACTCACCGGGCTCTTGAAGGACAACCTCAAAAAAGTCGTCCAGCACGGCAAGCGCGCCGATTCCATCGTCAAGAACATGCTGTTGCACTCCCGCGAAGGCATCGGCGAGCGCCGGCCTGCGAACATCAATGCACTGATCGATGAAAGCTTGAACCTGGCCTATCACGGCGCCCGTGCCGAAAAGTCCGACTTCAACGTCACGCTGGAGCGAGACTTCGACGCGGCTGCCGGCCAGATCGATCTGTTTCCACAGGAGATCACGCGCGTGTTCCTCAACTTGCTTGCAAACGGTTTCTATGCCGTGACCAAGCGCCGCAAGGAAGCCGGCGAGCCCGGCTTTGAGCCAACGCTGCGGGCCAGCACCAAAAACCTCGGCGATGCTGTGGAAATTCGCATCCGTGACAACGGGGCTGGCATTCCGTCGGGCGTGAAGGAGAAGATGTTCAACCCCTTTTTCACAACTAAGCCAGCCGGCGAAGGGACCGGTCTGGGCCTGTCGATGAGCCACGACATCATCGTGAAACAACATGGCGGCACAATTGATGTCGATACTGAGCCCGGTCAATTTACGGAATTTCGTATTACCTTGCCACGTTCGAGACAACCCAGAGGTCAGACGTGAGCGTTCTGGTTCTTGTGGTGGACGACGAGCCCGATGTTGAGGAGCTATTCCGCCAGCAGTTTCGCCGCGATCTGCGAGCGGAGCGTTTTGTAATGGATTTCGCTCGTTCGGCCGCAGATGCTCTAATTCTTATTGCTCGTCCAATCGAGCTTCGTTGATCCTGATCCTCTCAGACATCAACATGCCCGGAATGACCGGAATTGAAATGCTACCCAAGGTCAGGGAGATACGGCCGGAGGTCCCGGTTATAATGATCACAGCGTATGGCGATCCCGAGACCAAACGGAGGGCGATGGAACGCGGCGCTTCGGGTTTATTGACGAAGCCAATCGACTTCGCCTTGTTACGTGAGGAAATCAACAAGCGGCTGGAACGGGCTTAATTTGAGTAAGAGTGTTCGGTGAGACTTCGGCCGAAGTGACAGAGAATCGTTCGCTATTGGCAACCTTTAAGACATGCGCCGCAGTCCGGTCAAATGATGCGAATGACCTATCGCAATCATTGACTCTAGCCTTATCAAAGCGCTTGGTGACGCGCCGCTAAATCGATTGCGCAACGTCCGCTCGCCGGCCCGGTTAACAAGCAGCGTGATGGCCCGAGCGGCCGAAGTACCAAAAACAGCATTTAATAAACACGAAGGGGAGACTGCTCATGGCGTCGATCACCGCAATTGCAGGCGATTTCTTTGCCGCTTGCGAGACTGGAAAGGGTTGGGAAGTCTGCAAGGCGTACTGTGCTCCAAACGCAACCTTCGCAGCTCAGGCCGAACCGCTTGCAGATATCAAAACACTCGCGGAATACGCGGATTGGATGAAGGGACTGATGACGATTATGCCGGACGGTAGCTATGAGGTGAGATCCTTTGCCACTGATACCGAGCGGAACAACGTCGCTGCCTATGCTGTCTTTTCCGGTACTCATACCGGTCCCGGTGGTCCGTGCGAACCGACCGGCAAAAAGACCACCTCGGATTACGTCTATGTGATGCAATTTACCGGCGACAAGATCAGCCATATGACGAAGATTTGGCATTCTGGAATGGCATTGCAGCAACTGGGCTGGGCTTAAGCGGGGAGATTTCTGATTGCGATCCATGGCGATGGGCAGGCTGCACTGGTTCGGTCCCGAGCTACAGCTCCCGGGCTAGCGCTCTAGCGTCCTTGATGGAGTAGTAATCGTCATATGATCGCGTGACGAGGTCTCGCTTACGCCATTCGCTCATGGTCCGGCTTACGTTTTCTCGCGCTATGCCCGCCATCGCTGCGAGATCGCCTTGACTTATCTTGGGGCGCAATTCGATCTGGCTCCCCCGGTCTTCTCGCCCACGTGTTCTGCAAAAGGTTGAGCAGTGCCCGAGCCAATCGCGCTCTAACACTCAGAAATATCGACGCGGCCAATGCGTCGTCAGCCTGTCGCAATCGCTTGGCCAGAGTCCTCACAAGGTAGTTGGTTATCTGGTACGTCTCAAACTTATCCCGGCTGACGAACAGTAGCGAGCAGTCCGAAATTTGCGACGACCTAAGCTGAGCGCGGCCCGGCGTCGCCGTCTTGACGATGTTCAGGCTCGGGCTGGAACCAACGCTCAAGCTGCTCCGTTGAGGAAGCCCGGATACCCGAAAGGAGAGTTTTCTATGAAAAAAGTTGCCTTCGTCCTGGCTACGATAACGGCCGCAATTGGGGGCCTTGCATCGACCGCGCATGCGCATGGTCCCGGCTATGGCTACTGGGGCGGATATTCACTCGGCTACTATCGTGACTATACCCCCGTGGGTACCTATGACGGCTATATTCCGGTGACCCACACCGAATACACGACCTACAATGACCCGCCGGTTTACATGGGTTATCGCTATCGCACTGTTGTTCATCCCGCGAACTACGGCGGTCCCAGGGGGTGGCACCATCGGCGTCATTGATCATAGATCTAGGTCAAGCCCGACTGCCGAAAGCGGGCTTGATCATTTGCACGTTTTCTGTGCGAACGGATCAGCGTCTGTTGGCGTGTATCTTTCACGAACCTTCCGTGCAGCTGGCGCTTTCCTTAACACGGGCCGCTGAACACGTCAGCCGCTATGGGATACAACTAACCTGACCCCATCTGCAGACATAAGTAGTCAACGGCCGCAAGAACTATCAACCCGATGAAGAACCATCCGGCGCTGGTGCCGCTTGGGTGCGCAAACTCGCGGTTCAGGTCCGTTTGGCTTGCGTGCGGTACTGGTCTTTTACGATAGTGATACGACGCTACCGAGCGAAATCCTCGGCGTTGTTTCCACGACGACAGGCGCTTGCGAATTGAGATGTCGGACATCTTGGATGGTCATCTGCTGGCTTTGGGGGCGCGAAAGAGTTGGTGCTAGTCAGGATCAGCAGCGGGCTCTCTGTCCCGGCTAAACACAAGACCAAGGCAGCCCATTGCCACTAACACAGCTCCCGCGATCATCAGCCAATGCGCCAATTCGATCGATGACAGCAGGTCCATTTATTTCCCCTTCAGCTTCAGGCTTTGAAGCGACGATTGGGACGCGCGCTTCCATGCTAGGCTCGAAGGAAATTCCCAATTGCAACAAATTTAACAGCGACCAGTAAGTTTAACATCACTTCGGGCGACGTCGACGACCCAGCCACCCAGCCAGCGGCGCTGCTCTTGGAATGACCCCTGGCCCATTAAAGTGCGCCTTCAGCCTCGTTCTACAAGCCGCGGTGAACCGCCGACCGCTCGGTCTCCTTTCACCGGCGCTTCGCGAAGCTTTTAAAGCAGCTATCGAGCTTAAACTAAAATGTTTTCGACAGGTCCAATTTAGTCTAGGTGCCGACGCCGTTGGCGACTTGGAGCCATCGAAAATCACGCGGACGGCGCACGGACGGCGAGCGTACGCCGGTGGCGAGCGTTGAGAAATTACTTTCGCGAACTGTTCCGGTCCGAGAGCGAGAGGCGGGGCATCAAGTTACTGCGCGAGTGGCTGTCGCCCGAACGACTTGCTCAGTTTGAAGCGCATGTGTGTTCGAAGTCACAGGCTGTCAAGCGGTAAGCGATATCGCATACGTTTCGGGACCGGCGGGTTTTTCTTGCCGCCCCCTCAGGAGCGTCTTTGCCCGTCCGCAGTTAGTTTCAAACGTCGCGAACCCCGAAAAGCGAACCAAGCGCCGTTCGATCCAATTGGGTCCTTCGAAGTTAGGGCGCAGGCAATTTAGGGATAACATCAAAATACTCGGCGGACGAATTGATTTTAGGATTTTAGAGTTTGGACGTTATCCTGAATGTGCCGCGACCGCCGATGCGGCGAGTAGCCGGGCGCCACCTCGTCACCTACCGCAGGAGCTGAGTGCCCGGCTATTTCGCGCGGTATCTCGTCCATCAGGAGAACGCATCTGTGGTACCGGCGCATGCGGGAGAGGCGGGGTTTTGACCTTCGCCAGTACGGCGATTGGCCGGCGCGATAAGGGCGATCCGTTTTAGATACTGACCCCTCAAGTCCAAGTGCGCAGGCATGCCAACAGAGGTCCACTCCGATCTCGCCCTTTCCAGGTCGGAAGAATCTGACACCCACGCTGACCTTGCCCCAAGTTTTATCCTCGTTGGGTTCGCGACTGGCGCTGGGGTTTGCCCTGCTGGCGGGAGCTGACGCGGAGCCGTCGTCATAGCGCAGCTAGCTCCCGTCGCGGATGGGTGAAGGAATGCGGCGCGCCCTTTGCTTTGTTGGTTTGCTGAGAAGCTTGTCTTGTGCCGGCAAAGCGGCGATGAAACGCTATTGATGGCGCCGATTGGGTGGCCCCGTCAGTAATATGCATCCCCCAGCTCGATGACGAACCGTCCGCTAAACCCATCGCCGGTATATAGGTTTGAAACGGGAGAGGGGCAGCGTAGCATTGCCCTGATAATTTACCTCGAATCAGGAGCGAACAATGGCCAAGGGCAAAGACAAGCCAAGCAAGCAAACTAAGAAACCAAAGTCCGACAAGCCGAAGGGCTCAGGCTCGTCGTACCAGCAGGAAAAGGCGAGCGGCAAAAAGGGCTAGGGCCCTTGCGGCCAACATCTGTTCCCGACAGTTGGGTCGGAGCTGACCGGCCCAACTCATCACGTCTCTCCGTGAGGGTAAAGCAGAATTCACGGCTGCGTGTCCTGATTTCTCAGTTTGATCCAACGCGGGCAACGGATTGTACAGGCTCGGTTTAGAATCCGGTGGCGACCGGAACTATTCAGCCTTGATGCCCGCAAACTTGATCACCTTCGCCCACTTTTCGGTGGCCTCCGAGATGATCGTCCTGAATTCCGCGGGCGAGCCGCCAAGCACTGTGCCGCCGAGTTCGACGATCCGGGCTTTGACTTTGCTGTCGGCGAGGCCGGCATTGAGCTCCTTGTTCAGCATATCGATGATGTCCGCCGGGGTGTCCCTGGGCGCGCCAATGCCCGCAAAACCGCTGGCCTCATAACCAGGGACGAAGTCTCCCACCGTTGGAACGTCCGGCAATACGTCCAGACGCTTCGCGGTCGTTACCGCCAGGGCGCGCAGGTTACCCGCCTTGATATATTGGATCGACTCGGACACCGGAGCAAAAATCACCTGTATCTGGCCGCCGACCAGATCGGTGGTCGCGGGCGCGCCGCCGCGATAAGGGACGTGGACCAAATTCACCCCGGCCATCATCTTGAAGAGTTCGCAAGCAATGTTTTGCGGGGTGCCGGGGCCGGCCGACCCGTAGTTGACCTTACCCGGGTTGGCCCTGGCGTAGGCGATGAATTCAGGGATCGTCGTGGCGGGGACCGACGGATGCACCACGACGACGTAGGCCAGCCGCGCGGAGCATACAACCGGCGCGATGTCCCGGATGAAGTCGAAATTGAGATTGCTGTACAGCGCCGCATTGATCGCGTGCGGGGTGACAATTTGCAGCAGTGTGTAGCCATCGGCGGGCGCTTTGGCGACCGCCTCGGTGCCGATGTTGCCGCTGGCGCCGGCGCGGTTCTCAATGATGAATTGCTGGCCGAGGCGATCCGATAGCCATTGACCCATCAGGCGCGCCTGGATGTCGGTAGCCCCGCCGGCGGCAAAGCCGACGACAATGCGCACCGGACGGGACGGATAGGCTTGCGCCCGCGCAAGGCGGGGCACGGCCGGCAATGCACCAGCGCCCACGGCCAGCTGCAAGAATGTGCGGCGGGAAAATTTCATGATGCTCCCTCCACAGGGCGCTACGTCGCGGATTTATCCATCTAGGCCCTGCGGGAACAGACTACACCGGTCTTGCAACGAGGTGGAAGGGGGCATGCTTCCTCTCGGCGCTCTTGAGCCATAACAACCCGTAGATGTGGTAACACCGTCAGATTATGTAGGCACAGTGCAAGTCGTCAGCGCGCGGTCAAACCGACGCGCGAATGCCGTAGCGGACTGCCACGATGGCCACGTTCCTGGATAGCGCCTTTTGAAATGTTGATACAAGACAGACTGGACCGTGGAATCACGGCTAGTGTTTCTGTTGCGGGGAGCAGCAGATGCAGGAATACCGCGCCTATGTGATGGGCCATGACGGGCATATCCAAAGCTCTCGCGCCTTCGTATGCGAGAATGACGATGACGCCAGCGCATGGGCAAAGCAGCTAGTTGATGGCCACGATGGCATGGTGCGGAACCCGGCTGGTAGCGACATTCAAGCATAACGCCGCGATGCGGCAGCAGTGGACAACGCTCACCACCCGCCAGGCAATCTTAGTTTCACCGTAATGCACCGCGGTCGTGCTATGGGCGATCAAGGGAGCTTGGGGCGATGATTCCTTCCGAAAAATTGGCGCTCTTTGTCGATGGCCCAAGCCTCCACCACACGGCGAAAGGCTTAGACTTCAGCATTGATTTCAAAAGGCTTCTCGCCGAGTTCGGGACGCGCGGCGTGCTTGTGCGTGCGTATTACGCCACGATCATCGCTGAAGAGTTTCAAACAACTCGGCCCCTCATCGATTGGCTCGACTATAACGGTTTCACAGTGCGTACGAGCTCGGTCAAAGAGTTCGATGATGGTCAGGGCCGGCGCAAATTCAAGCGCAATATTGGTATCGAACTCGCAGTCGATGCGCTCGAGATTGCGAAGCATGTAGACCACACATTGTTGTTTTCTGGGGACGGTGATTTTCGTCCCCTGGTGAAAGCACTCCAGCGGCTCGGACCTCGCGTCACAGTCGTATCAAGTATGCGTACAAAACCTACGGTGGTCGCGGATGAATTGCGTCGGCAGGCGGATACGTTCCTCGAATTGGATGACCTCAAGGCTGCGATAGGGCGGACAAAGGAGGAGAGCAGAATGCGTAACCAGAGGGATGAGTTCTCGTAGGCCGAATGCTCGATCGGGGGGCAACCCGAATGAAGGCAGATTTGAAATCCCGAAGACCTTCGCCGTGACGGCGGACACCGAGGGCAGGGCCTGGTCCTGCTTATTCTCAATCACCGGCTGGAAAACCAGGAAGGATATGCGCTGTCCCCGGATGCCGCACGTCAAGTAGCTGCGGGGCTGACCAAGAGCGCGGACGCATTGCAAGTATCTCCGGTTGCCGGCGAACTAAACAAGTGAGCCCAGTAGGGATGCGCGTGAGTATAAGCAAGGCATGGCCCAAAACGGTCAATTTTGACGCCGACGTCTAGCCGTTTGGCGGCCGCAGTAGTTAGCATCTTCCGCGGGGGGCTGAACCCAATAACCTATTGCGCTCGCCCGAAGCTTGCAGAAAGCTTGGCGCAACGGATCTGAACGCCATGATGTCGTTTTCCTGGGAATGGGGGACACATACCGCTAAAGCAATCGACCGCTAAGCCCCGAATTGGCTGCGTGGGTAATGGCGCGTCTCCAATCCAAATGGCCGCACGTTGCGAGGCGGCGGGACGGTTAAGTGCCTTTGGGAGAGTGAGTAGACAGGAGACTTAGGCAAGGCCCTTATGTGCGATCGCAATGCCCGCCAGGATTGACGCTACTTCGCTAGCGGCTATGCGTGCGTCGGCTCAACTTGTTGAACACCTCGAGACGGCTCCGGCGCACGAACCGGTTTTGATCGTCTTGGGCGGACCATATTCGCCTGGTGCATCGCGCCAGCGCAGCCCGTTCCTGATTACGAAGACAATCCCGCTTATCACTCGCCGGTCGTCAACCCTCGCGATCCTGTGTGACAACGGGAGATAGCGCTCAATCCGGCGCATCTGGGCTCTGACAGTAGAAACAAATCAGCCATGGCGACTCCTCCTCGCACGTGACCAATGAATCAGCCCATCACCCAATCCGCAAGGATTAATGGGTCCTGAGCCTAGTTGCCATTTTGGTTGCCTTAGCCCCCAGACGATTCAGGAGACCTGTCACTACAAATGGGCTTTCGTGGTACAGTATGATGCAAAACAACATCAGTAGCGACAAAGAGCTTACGGGAGCATCGGGATATTGAAACAGCATCATTAGCGGAAACAGCATTGCCAAGGACAGAACCAGAATACCGACCAAACTGAACGTTGCGTTCGTCTGCCGGTGTTCCTCAATGAAGAGTGCCATGGCCGCCAAGATCATGGGCATATCATAGATGAACGCATGAGGGGTTGCCAGCAAGGTCCCGACGAACAGTGAGGCGGCGGCAAGTCGTCCCGCATTTCGGTAGAAGCAACGGCCTACAAGCACCGCCACAATAACGGAACTGGCAGCCTGCACGCCTTCCACCATGGGCGACTGGAATCCGGCCATTTTTAAATTGCTAAGGATGGTGGGCATGAGGTGCAACTGATGGTCATGGCTTCTGTCGAACGCAGCTTGGTACTCCGGAAGCATTGCAATCCAGGCTGGCCAGAGCGACCAGCCGAATACAAGGACGGAGACAATTGCCAGCCCCATAGCTGTTGCGCAGGCGACACCTGCAGCGCGCCAGTTTCCGGCAGCGATTAGCGCTATTGGCACTAGGAGGCCAAGCTGCGGCTTATAGGTGAGAAGCCCGAGTAGAATCCCACCGAGGATAGGCCGACTGGGGGCCAACCGGATCCCTCCGGTGATCAGTGCCGCGGCAAGGAAACCGCTCTGGCCGCTGCCAATTGTGGCTGCGGTCACCGGAGCAACGAGCACACCTACTATGCAAAGCGGAGAACGGGAGCACGTTGCAACGACCGCCCAGAGAAACAACCCCAGCGTGCCAACCACCCAGGCGACGTACGCCGCCCCATAGGGCAGCAGGCCCAATGGCCATAGGAGAAATATGGCTGTTGGCGGGTAGGGAAACCATTTCTGCAGGCTCGGATCCATTCCGAGCGCCACTTCTCTGGCATGGAGGGCGACGGAATCGTACAGCTCGGTCGCCGAGTACTCGCTGGCGATTTTGGCATACGACCATAGCGCAAAGAAATCCGAGGAAAGCTCACCGTTCGTCGCTTGGGTTACATTTACAGACCATGTCACGTAAACCATGACAGCCAGAAAAATTCCGCATGAGACGAGTAACAGGGTGCAAAGATACCCCGTCTTTCGGTCGTCCGCCCGCCATTGCAGTAGCCGGGTCCACGGAATCGAGAATTTCGCCGGCAAAACAGTGAATTGGTTCATCGCCGATCCTTCAGGCTCTACGCCTCCTTCGGAGCCGGCAACAATGCGCCCCAACGGCTCTGTAGGGGTTGACGACGGGCCGCGCGGAAAATGGCCCTTATGTTTTTTCCATATTGAGTGTCGAATCCATCTCAATTCGGTCCGCCAGCTTCCGTTACCCCCGATGCATCCCGGAGACTTGGTTTCAGTTGACGTTACCAGCGATGAGGATGAGATTGTTCAGTACCGGCGTCGAGGCAAAAGCTACTACGGCAGAAATGCCGTAAAGATTGTTGCTGAGCGAAAGCGTCCACGCCCCAACAAACGTTATGCCCAGCTTAGGGATAAGCCACCATTCGCCGAGTGACGTCTGAGCCAACCGCATGATCGGGTTAGCCTCGCTCATGCCGAGCTCCAGGATGACGTTCGTGGTCAAAAGGTCGGCGCAGCCCAATACGATGCAGGAGAGCAACAACAGCGCCTTAACCCAACTCATCTTTGATCTCCGGGAGCCTTGGTCTGATGTGTAACCCTTTTAACGATCAACACTTAATTTAGTTTCAACGAGCGCCACGCAGCACTTAAATCGGTCTTCACAGTGTGGCCGCCACATGGTCCGGAAGGCGGCGGACTGCCTTCGTAGGCCGGCCGGGCTCGAGCTGCCGCGACACAATTCCGGGATCGCGAACCGGCGGATCCGTTCGAGAACGGCGCTAATCAGTGCAAGGGCGGTTGAGACGACCGCTAAGATGGAGGATTGACGCGGCCGCCCCGAACGGCCCGAACGGCATGTCGGCCTAGTCCGATGCTTGTTTCAGGCCACTGATCCGGACGCGATCTGTGTCGATTATCTTTGATCTGAGACAGGTTCCGCTCGCCGCAGAATGTCCCTGAGTGCGCGCCAGTCTTGTGGCTAAAAACTGCATGGTGCAGTTGTCGAAGATGAAGTTTAGGAGCCTAGGCGCCCGCCGCAACCTCGGCCGAGACCCTCTCACGCCGCCACCACGAACCGGAACGAGCAAGGATCAGTCCTGCCTGCAACGATCAGCATGGCGGGGAGCCCCGTCGGCGTGCCCGTGAAG
This sequence comes from Bradyrhizobium sp. OAE829, assembly GCF_040546575.1. NCBI lineage: Bacteria > Pseudomonadati > Pseudomonadota > Alphaproteobacteria > Hyphomicrobiales > Nitrobacteraceae > Bradyrhizobium > Bradyrhizobium sp. OAE829. Next base: position 24,554 of record NZ_JBEPOE010000001.1, read on the forward strand.
TAAGCGGCGATGAGGACGACCGCGCTGCCGAGAGCTGGAAGTTCGTAGCGGCGAAAGCCGGTCCTCACTCCGATCCGGACCAGGAAGGCGACAGGAATGGCGAGCGCGACCATGTCGTAGATGGCGATATAGGGCGTGGCGAGCAGCGTGCCCGCGGCAAGGACTCCGGCCTTCAAGGCATAGGGCAGGCGGGTTCGCCACATCAGCGCCACCGCCACCGCAACGGACGCGGTGAGGACAAACTGCAATACCCAGGCGAGCTGTTCGGTGCCGCCGAAATAACGCACCATCGCGTAGAGACTCTGCAACTTCCACCATGTCGCCCTGCCGTCGGTCAGGACCGCTTCCGAGGAGCTCGGCAACCAGTGGAAGAACGCCAGCCAGCTCTCGGTGCCGAAGGCGAGCCATGAGACGAGGACCATCGTGACCGCCGTGGCGCTGGCGCTGACGAACACGCGCCAATGCCCGGCCGCGATCAGCGCAATCGGAAACAGCAGCCCGAATTGCGGCTTGTAGGTCAACAGCCCGAGGCAGATGCCGGCAAGCACCGGCCGGATCGGGATCAGGTAGAGCGTGCTGCCGATCAGCGCTGCGGTAAGGAAGCCGGTTTGTCCGACCCATGCATTGACGAAGACGAGCGGCACGGCGAGCGCAAGCCGAATGCCGAAATCGTGGCCGACGATTGCGCGCATGACGGCAACATAAGGCACCAGGCTAGCAAGAGCCCAGCCAAGATAAGCTACCGAAAAGGGCAACAGCGCCATCACGGATGCGACGAAGAAAAACGGCGGGGGGTAATGCCAGGGAAAATCGCCGGCGAAATCCCGACCGAGCGCCGCGACCTGGATCTGCTTCAGGATCTCCCAGTCAAAGGCCTGCGCCGGAAGGCCATCGAGCACGAGACGCCCGCCGGCATAGAAGCTAATGAAGTCCGTGGGGATGCCGAGGCCGTTCTTGTCGTAAATCCACGCGTGCCCAAGATACGCCGTCAGGCACAGCGTCAGGTTCACCGCATACAGCGCCACACAAACATACTTGAGCGTCGCGGGAATTTTGATTTCGGCCGGAGCAATGGCGAGAGTGGAGCTGAAGGCGACCATGGAGATCCTTGCTCAGGGCGCTTCCTGTCCGAAAGCAAAACGCTCGAAAGAAAAAGGCGCAGAAAAGGATTCGTCAAGCAGCCCGACCAAAGTCTCTGACGTTTCCTATTTCCAAAGATTTCTCGGCCGGACCTTTTCGCCATTTTGCGTTATCGGGGCCGAAGGAGGACATCCAGCTTTAGCGCCAGGCCGGAGCTCGCTCAAAATGATCGCCGGTCCGCTAACTGATGCAAAAAACAGCATATATGAGCGTGAATTGCTTAGCGATTTTGCGTTGTTGCCACCCGGTAACACCGGATTTTCACGGTTAAGGTTAAAGCGTCTAAACTTAGTCTAAACATTGACTTAGAGGCGAGCTTAAGAGAAAGTTTACGTTAGCGGCAGCCGGGCTGCTCCGAACCGCTAGAGTCAGTTTTGAAAATTAACATCAATTTGGAGGCGTTAACATGCGTAAATTTCTAGATTCCGTTAAGACCCTCGCCAAGGACGAAGCGGGCGTGGTCTCGTTCGAGTATATCCTTGTGGCGGCATGTGTCATCATTGGGGTGGGCTTTGCATTCGGCACCGACACCAGTGGCAACCTCGCCACGAGCCTGAGCACCGCCGTCAGCTCGGTCATCGCGAAGCTTCCGAGCTAACACCACATTGACTCAGCGTGGGGGGTACTCGGATTTGCCTCCCACGTTTTTCAAGGCATTCTCAATGATGGAAAAGGCCTGATTTTTCCGAGGCCTGCAATTTGTTGATAACACTCTTTTGAGGCGTGCATTCTATGAGTTGGATTGCTCCCGCAGCCTCCTATCTGGCAATACTATTATTGATATATGTCGCCATGATCGATATCGCGACACGATCGATCCGAAATGAAGTTTGTCTGACGCTGGCGCTGCTCGGGATCGCCGCTCAACTTGCAAGCCCGATTCAGCTCGCAGAATCTCTGATCGCCGCGACAGTGCTGTTTCTGCTGCTGCTGGTCATCTACCAGTGGAAAATGATTGGCGGTGGCGACGTCAAATTGCTCGTGGTCCTGGCGCTCGGTCTGCCGTTGATGGGCGTTATTCAGCTATTGACGGTTACGGCGTTCGCCGGCGGCGTTCTTGCCCTGGTGCATCTGATGATGCGGTACTTGCCTTCTCCGAGGCTTGCCCCCGCCGGCTCATCGGTGCTGCGCCGCGTCTATGCGATCGAGCGTTGGCGCCATGTGCGGCACGCGCCGTTGCCCTTTGGCGTCGCGATAGCATGCGGTGGCATTTGGGCGATTTTCAGTAAAGGAATTTGATATGTCTTCGGCTTTGCGACTTTCGATTATTGCAGTTCTTCTACTTGCGACAGCTGCCCTGGGCCTGATTGCCCTGAACATGAATTCGCCCAAACAGGCGGTGGTGGCGGAGGTTGTTCACCAGGCACCGGCGCCGGCAAAGACTGTCGGCTATTATGCTGCGGCGCGGCCGTTACCGCGAGGTACCTTGGCCCGCGATGAAGACTTCGTGGTCCGTCAGGTGCAGCCTGAGCGCGTTCCGGCGGACGCGATCCTCGAAACGGCCGACTCCAAGGCCTCGCTGTCCGGCTCGCTTGTTCGCAAGTTCGTCGAAGCGGGCAGTCCCATCACTCAGCAGGACATAGTGCGGCCTCAGGATCGAGGTTTCCTTGCTAGCGTGCTTGCGCCGGATACCCGCGCCATCAGCATCAAGGTTGACGAAGAGTCCGGTGTGTCGGGTCTTATCCGGCCGGGCGACCATGTCGACGTGCTGCTCACCCAGATGTTCGAAAAAGCAGATCCCGGGCGCCGCGCGCTCAGCGAAACCGTTCTGCGCAACGTTCGGATCATCGCGATCGACCAGGAGATCGTGCAGGGCAGTCGGGGTGTGGCTGCAGCGTCGGCTAAGCAGGCCGCGACAGTCTCGCTGGAACTCTGGCCGGATCAGGTCCAGAGGATTACGGTCGCCAAACAACTCGGAAAACTTTCCCTGTCGGTTCGGGCGGCCGTCATGGACAAGCGGGACAGCGGCGACGCTCGCGCCATGTCGAGCTGTGACGTGTCGCCGGAACTCGCCCGGCAGAACGCAGCTGCCGGTCAGACGACCGCAATCGTTGTGTATTCCGGAGGTGAGGCCAAGCAATTCTCGGTCAAGAAATCGGTCGCGGACAGCGGAATGAACTGCGATGCATCGGATCTTGCCCGCCTGACTGCAGCTGCAGGCAATGCGCCGGAGAAGCGTTGATGAACATGGCAATGGTAAATCCCCCTGAAGCGCCATCGGCGGTCACCCGCGACCGCGTCATCTGCTTCGTCAATGACGAGGAAAGTGCCGCGGCCCTGCGCAAGGGCCTCGACGGCAGCAACCTAACGATTCGGCGCGGTACGATCCGCAATGCCATGAAGATGCTGGAAACCGACACCGATCTGTTCGCATTGGTGGCTGATATCAGCGGGTACGATGACCCGTTTACCGAACTGGAACGGCTCGCCAGCGTTTGCCCGCCCGATGTTCGGGTGGCGTTGATCGGCGACAGCAGGGAGATCACGTTCTACCGCGAACTCATCGAAATCGGCATCACCGAGTATCTGCCGCGGCCACTTACGCGGGACTTGGTGCTGGACCTGTTGCGCCCGAAGCTGATCGGCGGCGTTAAGTCCGCTCAACCGGATCGCGGCGGACATGTCGTCTCGATTTGCGGCGCGCAGGGCGGTGCCGGCGCGACGAGTATCGCCATCAATCTCGCGCTGCAACTGGCCGAGACGACCAAGGCGAAGGTCGCGCTGCTCGATCTTCATCTGCAAAACGGCGAGACGGCGGTGATGCTGGGCGTCCGGCCGGGGCCGGGTCTGCGCATCGCTCTGGAAAACCCGATGCGGGCGGATACGTTGTTTCTGGAACGCGCCGCAATCGAGATCAACGATCGGGTCAGCCTGATCGCAGCGGACGAGGAGCTGGATGCGCAGCTCGATATTACCGAAGCGGGCGTGCGCCACGTGCTCGGTTTGCTCCGTCAACGATTCAACTATGTCGTGGTCGACGTGCCGGTGCCATTCCCTCCCTCGCTCTACCCGGTGATCAGCCTTTCCCGTCAGGTACTGGTCCTGCTGGAAGCGGAGGTCACGGGACTTCGCAATGCCCACGCGCTGCGCAACGCCGTCACCAACATCGCCGGCAAGGACCGGGTCTTTACCTTGCTCAACCGCGCCGACCGTGCCGGCGGGCTACCCAGGCAAACAATTTTCAAAGCGCTCGGAGCAGAGCCGGACATGGTGATTCCTGATCTTGGGAAGGGAATGACTCAGGCGGTTAATCTCGGAATTCCGGCGCTCAAGCACGTATCGAAACTGCGGCGTCACCTGACACCGATCGTCCGGGAGATCACCGGTGTCGGCATCAAGCCGAAAGGACGGCTGAGGAGGCTGCTCGGGCTATGAAAAAGTTCGGAAGGCGCCCAGACGACGACCTGCCGGTTCGTGTGCCGACCCTGGTGCCAAGCCCGGTTGCGCCGATGGAAGCTGCGCCCTCGCCGGGCGGAGGCTTGCCGCCGTCGCTTGCGCATTCGCCCACGTTGCTGACGGCGGCGAGTTCAGGCTCGCCTGCACCGGCCCCAACTCTCGTGCCTCGGCGCGAGAACCCTCCAATGCATCATCCCGTGATGCACTCCTCGCTGCGCGAGCGAGTCATTGAGCAGATTGACCCGGCGGTGGCCGCGACGCTTTCGCGCGATGTTCTTCGGCAGCAGATCGAGGATATTATCCATGACATCGCCAACAAGGATCGGCTGGAACTGTCAGGCCGCGAGCAATTCCTGCTAGCGGATGAGCTTGCGGACGACATGACTAACTATGGGCCGCTCCGTGCGCTCCTGCTGGATGAGTCTATCAACGATATCATGGTCAATGGACCAAGTAGCGTTTATGTCGAGCGAAACGGCAAGCTGGAACGGTACGCGGTGCGATTCCGAGACAATGATCATATCGCATCGGTGGCGCAGAAAATTGCTGCGCAAGTCGGGCGGCGCGTTGATGAATCCAGCCCGATGGTAGACTGCCGCTTGCCGGACGGCAGCCGGGTCAACATCATCTTCCCGCCGCTGGCAATCCATAGCCCGTGCATTTCGATCCGAAAATTTCCGAGTCGTCGGTTGAACATGGCCGGAATGATCGAAAACGGTTCGCTGACCCCGGCCATGGGACAATTGCTGGAAATCGCCGGCCGGTGCCGGCTTAATGTTCTGGTCTCTGGCGGTACCGGCTCCGGCAAGACGACGCTGTTGAACGCCATCAGCCAGTTTATTGATCACAGTGAGCGCATCGTTACCATTGAGGACGCGGCCGAGTTGCAGCTTCAGCAGCCGCATGTGATCAGCCTGGAGACCCGGCCTCCGAGCCTCGAAGGCACCGGGCAGGTGACGCAACGCGATCTGGTGTGGAATGCCTTGCGCATGCGTCCCGACCGGATCGTCGTAGGCGAGGTGCGCGGCCCCGAAGCGTTCGACATGTTGCAGGCGATGAACACCGGCCATGACGGTTCGATCTCCACGGTGCATGCCAACAGCGCTCGCGACGCGCTGACCCGTGTTGAAAACATGGTGCAGATGGGACAGGTCAACCTGCCGCTGCGGGCGATCAGATCCCAGATCGTCGCAGCGCTGGATATCATAGTCCAGGTGGAGCGCATGCGGGATGGTCAGCGTCGCGTTATCCAGATTACCGAGGTGATCGGTCTGGAAGGCGACGTGATCACCACCAACGACGTCGTAGCATTCGAGTACCAGGAGGAGGATGTTCACGGGCGGATTGTGGGCACCTATAGATCCACCCAGGCGGTCCCAAAATTCAAGACCCGTCTTGCCTATTTTGGGCTTGATAAAGCCTGGGCTGACGCCATGAGGCAACTCTAATGACCCCTTTGATCTTCATGGTCCTGCTGGCTTTGGTATGCGCGGCAGCCATCACGTTGTGGCTCGACGCGCGAGAAAGACGCATGAATCGTCAACTCGCGATAGCGCTGCCCACGTCACGTTCGGCCAGTCTGCCCTCTATTCGCCGACAACGCGCCGGTACGCGGCGACAGTTTTTGCACCGCCTGGCCAATTACAGGGCTGAGACACCCTACATCCTGCATCCCGCTTATGTGCTGCTTGCTGGCGTCATGGCAGCCGCGGCAATCTTTTATGCCAATCGACTGGTGGAGTTTTCCAACCTCACCGTATCTCTCGCGGCTGCAATTGTCGCCATCATGATGGTGCGGGGTCTGTTTGGATGGCAGCAACGCCGCCTTGCCAATCAACTTTTTCGACAGATGCCTGATACGATCCAGATGGTGACAAGCACGGTTCGATCCGGGCTGCCCGTCCAGGAGGCATTTCGCACCATCGCTCGCGAGATGCCGCAACCGACCGCGGGGCAGTTTGCCATCGTATGCAGCGAATTGAGTCTGGGGAGACCTCCCGAGGAAGCTGTTGAAGATATCTATCGGCGAACGCAAGTGACGGAGTATGGCATGTTTGCGGTGACGCTCGGAGTTCAATTGAAGTCAGGCGGTAGCTTGACCGAAACCTTGCAGACACTGGCAGACACCGTGACCCAGCGAGTCGCGCTGGCTGCTCGCGCGAAGGCTCTGGCAGGAGAGGTGATCTTTTCCGCACGCGCACTGTCAATGGCGCCCTTTATTATGGGTGGGTTGCTATACCTGACCAGTCCGCAAAACATCACTGTTCTGTTCACTGATCCGACCGGAAACACCCTCCTGGCCTACGCAGTTGGCTCGGTGGTTATCGGGACCCTGGTGATACGTTGGATGGTCAGAAGGGAAACGGAAATATGACGTGGAGTCTTGGTCTGGTGGCTTTCGCCATAGCGGCCGCGGCTGCGACCTGCGTGTTGATCATCCGCGAAATACACGTTCGTGCGTTGGACGCGCGGGTGTCAAAAGCCGTCCTGGGCATTCCTGGCCAGTCGGCGCCCTTTCAGAACATGACCGACTGGTTTTCGACGCTCGGCGAGCGTTATCGGCGCTTTTACGCGCAGGAAAATCTGGAGGAACTACGAACGATCCTTCAGTCCTCGGGTTTGAATCATCACCGTACTTTGCCAATCTGGATCGGTGTCAAAACTGTCAGCATGTTCCTGTTCCCGGTCGCGGCGTTTTTTGCCGCGCAACTTTCGGGAAGGCCCTTCGGAGAAATACTGATCTCCACTCTCGCGGGCGTCGTGGTCGGAATTATGGGGCCGCGGCTGATCCTCGTGGTGCTCAAACGGCGTTTCGCGGCAGCCATTCGGCAAGGTACCCCGGATACCATCGATTTGCTGGTGGTGTGCACCGAAGCGGGAATGGGCCTTGAGAGCGGGCTGCAACGGGTGGCGGAAGAAATGAACGAAACCAATCCTGCCATGGCTCAGGTTCTTTACGATCTTCTCGATGATCTCCGGATATTGCCAAATCGCGTCGACGCATTCGAGAAATTTGGAGCCAAGTCAGATGGACTTCGCCGTTTCGGCACCATGGTCAGCCAAAGCTTGCAATACGGGACGCCGTTGAGCCAGGCGCTGCGTAGCATCGCAGTCGACATGAGGCGAGAACGTATTACCAGGCTGGAGGAAAAAGCACACAAATTAAGCGCCAAACTGACTATACCCATGGTGTTGTTCATGCTTCCAGCTATGTTCGTCGTTATGGGTGCAGGTCCGTTTCTGCAGCTGGTGCGCGCGTTCAAATGATTAAGAACCATGAGCGCGGTTACCCTCTTGAACCACTGATCTTGGCGATCGGATCTTCGGTCGCCCTTCGGCGAGGTAGGTTTGTGAGCAGGAAAGATTCTTTCATAGCGGATCAACGCGGCGCCGCCTCGCTTGAGATGCTCATCGTTTACCCGATCCTGGTCCTCGGCCTGCTTTTGCCGCTCGCCGACGTTGCCATCGCCGGCTTCAGGTTCATCGCAGCACATCAGGCGTTGCGTGACATGGGACAGCGTACCCAGTATTCCGCACCTGACGCTACGGATTCGAACAGTATCAGCACCTGGCAAAACTTGTACGGCACCACGACGATCAGTGGCTATACGGTAAGTGCAACGGTAAAATGCGGCGACGCGGGGAATGCGCAACTCCCCTGCGCCAGCACAGACTTTCCGAAGTACCTCAGCTTTCAAACGAGCTTTACCTTGTCACCCATGGTGCTTGGATCGGTGTTGTGCAGCACCTGCACGGTGAACTACTCACAACGATTCCAGTAGGAGGACGTCGTGCGCAATTTGCTTCGCTGTCGTCGTGGCTCTGTCGCCTTCGCAACCGTTATCGCCCTCGTACCGCTGATCGGAGTGGTTGCGCTCGGAGCCGAGGCGGGATTCTGGTACGTCCTCAAGCAAAACGCCCAGAATGCCGCCGATGCGGCAGCCTATTCAGGCGGATTGAAGGTGGCATGCTCGAATTCCGGAAGCGGCAATTGCGATAGTAATAACGCATATGATTACATCTATCGAGGCAAGCAATTTGCCGACAAGAACAAGTTCTGCGACCCTCGCGACCAAACATATCCGTGTGTGAGTTCGCCCCCGACGGGAGCCACACAGACTGTGGCGATCGATCAGCCCACCAGCACTCGTGTTCGTGCCATTGTTGCCCAGCAACAGCCGACCTATCTTGCGGCAGTGCTCGGCATGTCCACCGTCAACATTGGCGCTACGGCCATCGTTGAAGTCCAGAAACCGAAAGAAGTATGTACGCTGGGATTGGGAAGATATCCGCCGAACAACGGCTCGCTTAATATCGCGGGCAATTCGCAGATAACCGGCAACGGTTGTGCGCTTATGTCGAATGATGCCGTCATGATGTCCAGCGCACCGAGCTTTACCGGTTCGGGTTGGGCCATTAATTCTGCCAGTGGCTGTAAGGGTGGGCATTGCGACGATAATGGCCTGCCACCGCACAACTATGCTGCGCTGCCCGCGGACAATCCCCTGAAGGCACTCGATACTGCCTCGTTCAACACTTTTCCGACCTTGAGCGGCAATAGTAATGCTGCAAGCGTTTCCTGCGCGGGATTGTCGCCTGCGGCGCCCGTTGGCGCTACGAGATGTTACTCGGTGAGCCCGAACACTGCCTCTACAGCGTATGGAAACATGCCGAACAACGCTGACTATGTGGTTTTCACCGGAGGTAGCACCACGGCAACTTACTATTTCAAATCGGGTTTTACGTTTAGCAGCAGCGTAAAAGTAAGTTTTGCCCAGGGCATATACTATTTCAGCGGAGCGTTCGGCGGCAACGTGACCCTGGACTTCGCCCCCGGAACCTACTTCTTCAATGCTTCAGCAATAACACTCGGAGGAAACGTTACCTGTTCCACCTGCACAAGCTGGACAGGCACCGGCCTCGGCACGACGTTTGTATTGCTTGGTGATTCGAAACTTACGATTAGTGGCAACGTTAGCCTCTCTGCCCCTGTGACCAACAATGTCTCTTCTCTTCTGAATGGTGTGCTGTTTGATGATCAGGCTCCCAACAAGAGCAACAATGCAGTCTCCATCAGCGGCGGCACGGCCAGCTTGGGCGGTACGATGTACTTCCCCAACGTCGATGTGACGTGGGGCGGATCGGTTCAAAGCGCCAATACGACCTGTGCAGCCATGATCGCCAACACCGTCACGCTTAGCGGCAATGCCTATGTGAGCTCGTCAAACTGCAATTCGAGCACTATTTTCAAGACCCAGATTATCGCTCTGGTGCAATGATGAGAAAGCTCGATGAGCGAGGCATGGCGGCCCTGGAGTTTTGCATGGTAGTCGTGCCATTGTTCGTGTTGATGTTCGCGATATTCGATTTGGGACGCTATGCCATTACGCGGCAGTCATTGAATACGCTTGCCAATACGGGCGCGCGGAAACTGATGATCGCGTGTTACACGCCCGCCGTTACAGCCAACAGCTCACCTTCCGGCTGTACCGACATCGATAGCTACTTTTCCAGCACGGACCGGTCGAATGCTGCACCGTACCTGTATGGTACCGGCAGCCCTACGGTTACGCTCACCGCGACTTCGGCAAGCTCCGCATTGACCGTTACGGCATCTGTAAGTTTCAGCGCGATGGTCCCGATATGGGGTTCGGCATTGGACGCGCCAAGCGCGTCCACCGCGATACCGTTCTAGCGCAATCCCGACCACCATTCAGGCTCGCTTATTGCCGCGGGCGGGGCATTCCCGACCACGCGCCAAGGACGTGGCCAGCTGGCGACTTAGCCGGTGCGAAGCCTCGAATGCTGTGCCTCCGGCGCGTTATTCTGATATTCTGATAATCGAGCGGTTATAGTACATTCTTTCCTAATCTTGCGAAAATTCGTTTTGGAAGGAAGCGCTAGGTGATTTCCGACTTTAAAAGCGAAAATCTGCGTCGGTCCGGTGTAACTCTTTTTCTCGTTGGATTTTTGGTTCTTTTCTTCGAACTCTCCTGCATCCGCTGGTTTTCTGCCCGCGTCGTTTTCTTGCAGTTCTTTACAAACATCGTACTAATCGCCTGCTTCCTCGGAATGTCTTGCGGCTGTCTGGCGGCGCGCCAGCGACGCAATTGGCTTGCATTCTTCCCGCTGCTTGCAGTGGTGACTTTCACCATGGCCCGTATCACGATTGGCGCCTACAACTACTGGGGCAGCCTCGCGGTAGACGTAGGACATCAATCATCTCCCCAAGAGGTCTTCTTCGGTGCGGAGTACCGCGATCCCGATTTAGCGCAGTTCGTCATACCGATCGACGCAATCTCTGCGCTTTTTTTTGTCTTAATTGCGCTTGTCTTTGTCGGACTCGGTCAGGTTCTTGGGCGAGCCTTTGACACCTTTCCGAACAGAGTGGCGGGCTATTCGCTAAACATTGGCGGTAGCCTCATTGGTATCGTCCTATTTTCAGTTATGTCCGCTTGGCAGATGCCTCCCCACGTATGGGTTGCGATAACCTGTGTTGGTGTGGCTTATCTTCTTCATCAAGATGGCGCACTATCGATCGTCCGGCTGGTTACACTAATCGCTCTGATAGCCTTGGCAGGCCTGCCGCTCGAAATGTCTAAACGGCTTGAGACTCGCTGGTCCCCTTATTACGCTGTGGATTACGAAAGAGAGACCGGCGAAATTCTCGTCAATAATATTGGTCATCAGGCGATGGTGCCCTTTGAGCGGGGCGGCTCCACCTATTCGCTAATTCATCTTTTACAGCAACATAGTGGGAACCCACCGTTTCGCGACGCTCTGATTATCGGCGCGGGCTCCGGCAATGACGTGGCACATGCGCTGCGGTTTGGCGTAGAAACAATCGATGCAGTTGAAATTGATCCCGTCATTCATGACATCGGCATTCACCACCACCCTGATCAACCATATCAAGACGGCAGGGTAATACGTCATCTCGATGACGGCCGGCATTTCCTGCGCAAGACAGAAAAGAAATACGATCTCGTTGTGTACGCTCTGGTCGATTCTCTAATCCTACACAGCGGTTATGCCAATATTCGACTTGAAAGCTACCTGTTCACGGAGCAGGCGTTCGAGGAGGTTCGGCGCGTTCTAAAGCCTGACGGCGTATTTGTGATGTACAATTTCTACCGACAGGGATGGATTGTGCAACGTGTCGCGGCCATGGCCAAGCAAGTGTTCGGCTGCGAACCCGTCGTATTGCCGCTACCCCACGCCGAGACAATCCGGTCGTCCGACCAAACTGGGTTCACGACCATTATCGCTGGTTGCAATCGCAGTATTCCGACAGCGTTCAAGCAGCATGGCACATTCTGGCTAAATATGGCGCCACCCGAAAACTTATCCCTCAACGGCTTCGCGTTATCCGCTACCAGCCTTCCAAAAGGAACGTGGGAGCCTATTACGCCGACAAAGTTAGTCTATGACAACAATGCTCCCTCTCAATTCGCAACAGACAATTGGCCCTTCTTGTATGTGAGCGGTCGGCTCCTTCCGGACCTTACGGTTCGGTCAATGATCGTGTTGGGAGTTCTTGGCATTGCCATGGTTTATTTCTTTGCGCCCAAACTACGATTGCGCCTGAATAGCCCCATGTTTTTTCTCGGCGCAGGCTTCATGCTCTTGGAGACAAAGGCTGTGGTTCAAATGGCGCTACTCTTTGGGAGCACCTGGCTCGTTAATTCTGCCGTATTCTTCACTGCTCTGGTCTTGATCCTTCTTGCGAACCTGTATGTAATCAAAGCTCCGCAAGTCCGATTGAACCACCACTATGCGGTAATGCTGCTCTTTCTCTCGGCCTCAGCACTCGTACCTTTTGACGCCTTCCTCAACGGCGGAGCAGTCTGGCGGTACGTTATTCCCTGCTTGCTTGCGCTTGGTCCGATGTTTTTTGCGGGCGTCATCTTTGCGAGAAGCTTCCGCGATGAGAACAACCCCGATGTTGCATTTGGCTCAAATATCGCGGGCGCCGTGATCGGCGGACTAGCGGAATCGTTCTCAATGATCCTTGGGTTTCAGCATCTGCTCATCCTTGCGATAGGCCTTTACATTCTATCGATATATTCGCCGTCCATGCGCCTTGGACTGACCGCGAGAGCGCCGTGAGCAGCCACCTGTATCACGCGAGGTCGTCGATGCGAGGAGAGGTTCCCCACCTGTGCGCAGCATCCAGGTGCGATCCGGCTTAGAGATCGTGTTGCTCTCGAACGACGGCAGTTCGAGTACCGAGATGATGAGACGCGACTTCTCACGGGGGGAGTTCGGACCCAAGGTTACGCGCAGCGGCACCGAGCAAGATGTCTCGGTCTCGGCCCTAGTGCGACTCACCATCACGCGGACTTTTTGCTTTTCAATCAACAAGCCAATACTCTCGGGCCCGTCTCAGGGGCCATGCGGCCGGCTGGGTAGGGGCTGAAAGCGAAGAAATGATCGACTAAAGAGTTCGGCCTGCACTCAATCTATTGATCGCGGCCGCCCTCGCGTTGATACTGGGTGCTTGCGCCGGGTCGCAGCAGGCCACCTTAGAGGAGCTCGGGATTCCCCCCGAGATGCCGGCAACAATCCGGGCTGATCAAATTGTCGGCCGGTGGGGTGTAGCTTCGTACCAGGATCCAAAAAGACCGACCACTGGTTGAAGCTGCGACTAAAGCACAGTGCAAACTGCCATATGTGATTACAGCGGGCACGTCAGGCGGCGTAGTCATGCACCTTGCCGCGAGGCAGCCCCACAAGATCTACGGCTAAAAGGCACTCCAGGCGGGAAAAACTATATCGGTCCGCCAGGACCTGCTGGTGGAGTAAAGAATCGCGAAGTCGTTTCCGTTGATGGTCGGGTGCTGATAACGCGATTTGTCGATCCGGATGCAACCAAGCGCTACGGCAATATGGTGTACGTCCGCTGTTCCTGACGAGCGCGCTCTGACCCGCGCGCTCCAAACGCCGGATTCGTGGTTGCCGTGCTGCTGGTGCTGTTCGGCAAGCTGCCGTTTTCGTGAGGCATGAGCCAAAGGTAATGCCGCAATTTGGACCTCGACTCAGGATCACATCGTTCCGTGTGAAGCCGGCGTCTCGTCAGTGACGGTTGCCTGCAGTACCCTATCCCCAAGCTGGTCACAGGCGAGCGGAGTTAAAGGCCCGACCCCGCTCGGGCCTTTGTGCTGCGGAATGTCGAGACCGCGTGCCGCTCGGAAGTCCCAGCTAAAATTGACCCGATACTCGGCCAAACGCCGGATGCTGCCGGTTCCAGGCCTTGACCAACGATCAAACCGGCTACCGCGATATTGCTGGCACGGAGACCAGACCCTCCAGTCCCATCAGGCGGGTGTGCCGGAATAGATCCGGGCTGATCTCGCTCTGTTCGAACGGTGCCAAATGAATGCCGTTGACCGGTTGCGCCAGCAGCCAGGATAAATTTGTTTTACGCATCATCGGCAGCAGCCTCCGCAGCCCGCGCCGTCACTCGCTAATATGACGCGGTAACCAGAACTGATTTTAGACGGGCCTGCAGTCGGGCGGCTTGTCCGCCGCCGCAGAGCGCAGTCGGGAGCGCGAGCATCTGCCAGGGCGTTGGAGCTGAAGCTTCGCCGTAAGCTTGCGTTGACGCCGAGCCCAGCAGAGCAGGTCGACCCAATTTGGCAATTGGAGCCAATTTAACGAAAAAAACATGAAATTACTCCCCAAATGGGTTGACGGAGGGGATGCCGGCAACCGTCGAGCCGTCAGAGTTGGCGGCCCGGGAAGTGGTGCTTCTTGGCAACATCGGGCGAATTTCTCTCGAATCTGCGGCGGATCTTGGGCTCTGTCCTTGCAACCGGAGCGCCTGACGGACGATGATCTTGAGTGGAGTCGGCTCGGGGCCGAGGATTATAACATACTAGCGATTTTCTTGTTTGGCAGATTGGGACCTCCGCGATGTCGTGCGCGCAGGCGAGTTGTGTACCCGCAGAGGGCGTTTAGTGCGGGATGGCCGCGGGTCGCGGCGAAGGGGATGAAATGGGTAGCGGTCGCATTTCGACTGGGGGAAGAGCTAGGCTGGTCGCCCTGGGCGCGCTGGCGATTGGCGCAGTGCTAGTCCCTGCGTTCGCTGACCCTGCCGGGGCTCAGGGACGGCGCAGTGCCGGCGGCGGGGGCGTCTTCGTCAGCGAGATGGGCGACGTCCAGCGGGTCAAGGTGGTCGTGAACAAGTCGCGCACCTTCCGCGTCGAGGCCCCTTTCACCACCATCGTGGCGGGCTCGCCCGATATTGTCGACGTCAAATCGCTGAGCGATCAGCTCATCTACATTCAGGGCAAAACGCCTGGCACCACCAACGTCATCCTGTTCGACAGTTCGATGAAGCAGATCGGCATCCTCGATGTCGAGGTCACCGTCGACACCGGCAATCTGCAGCAGAATATTAGCGCCGGGACGGGCACCCGCGGCATCCGTGTTTCGGCCAGCGAAGGCCAGCTTGTGCTCACAGGAACCGCCCCCGATGCGGTCGCCGCCGAGCGCGCGATGGCGATTGCAACCAGCACCGCGCCGAAGGGCACGTCCGTCGTCAACGCCATGAGCGTGGCGGGTGCGCAGCAGGTGATGCTGGAGGTGCGGTTTCTTGAGGTCAACCGCACGGCCGGGCGCGATCTCGGTGTGAATCTTTATGCCGCCAATGCAAACGGCACGAACGTCGGTAATACAGGACTCGGTGGAGTAGGAGGCGTCGGCCGCGTACCCATCGGCGGCGTAAGTCCCGCTACTGGCGTCGGGTCAACTCCAACTGGCACCCTTCCTCTCATCGGCACCGCCGCCACGCTGGCCAGCGGAGCCGCGCCGTTCGGCACGTTGCTGACCAGCATTCTCAGGCTGAACAACGGCATGACGATCGACAGCCTGGTGACGGCGCTGGAAACCAAGGGCGTGCTCCGCCGGCTCGCAGAGCCGAACCTGGTGACGCTGTCCGGTGAGGCGGCGCGCTTCCTCGCCGGTGGCGAATTCCCCGTGCCGGTGGCTTCCACTGCGGGCACCGCCGGCCTGGTGCCGACCGTGACCATCGAATTCAAGAAGTTCGGCGTCGAATTGGGCTTCGTGCCGACCGTGCTGTCGCGCGGGGTCATCAACCTGCGGGTCGAGCCATCGGTGAGCGAACTCGATTACACCAACGCGGTGACGATCGCCGGCACGAGTGTCCCGGCCTTGACCAGCCGCAACGCCCGGACCACCGTTGAATTGCGTGACGGCCAGAGCTTTGCCATCGCAGGATTGCTGCAGACCCGAAACCGGCAGGACGTCTCGCAGGTGCCTTGGATCGGCTCGGTGCCGGTGCTCGGCACACTGTTTCGCAGCTCGTCCTACCAGCAGCAGGAGACCGATCTCGTCATCATCGTGACGCCGCGCCTGGTGGCGCCGGTTGCGCCGGGACAACAACTGGCGTCGCCGCTGGATTCCCGCCTACCGGCAAACGATGTGGACTTCTTCCTCAACGGCCAGATGGAAGTGAAGAAGCGCTACAATGACTACGTCAATGGCGGCGGTAACGTCAAAGGACCCTATGGGCACATCATCGCGCCCGATGCTCGCCTCTCTGCGCCGCCCGTGGTTGTCACCGACCAGCCGGTGGTCAAGTCACTCAA
Source organism: Bradyrhizobium sp. OAE829 (assembly GCF_040546575.1). NCBI lineage: Bacteria > Pseudomonadati > Pseudomonadota > Alphaproteobacteria > Hyphomicrobiales > Nitrobacteraceae > Bradyrhizobium > Bradyrhizobium sp. OAE829. The sequence continues at coordinate 40,702 of NZ_JBEPOE010000001.1, forward strand.
CTAAGGAACGACCGATATGACATGCACGGTGTTACTCGCGGTCTTTACGCTTGGGTCTTGCAACGGCCTGGCCGGTAACGACGAAATGGATCGTTATTTTCAGCGCTCCGATAGCATCACCCTAAGTGCCGGCAATGCCAAGGAAGTCAACATCGCCGCGCAAACGATCCATCCCTGGCCCAAGGGCGTCAACGATCGCCGGATCGTGGTCCAGGCGGCGAAGACCAATGGCGCGATCACGCGTTATCGTGCCGGCAATCAACCGCGCGACCCGTTGCCAGCGTTCGGAATAAGCACCCCAGCCGGGGGACACCTCCCGATGGGAACTGCCGGCGCCACGGCGGCCGCAGTGGACGCAGGCGGTGCCGTCTTCCAGGGCACCGGCGCGGCTGCCTTGGGCGCGGGTGTCCGACCTTGATGAGTTTGATCGTTTAATTTGATGCCGCTGCTCCAAAGTTAGACGAGGCGATTTTTTGTTCACGTTGATGAGTGAGGCTGGATAACGGTTATGTGGCGCCCTTTTGGATGGCTGGCTTGCGCCTTGATGGCGACCGCCCTGGCGGGTTGCGAAACGGTGCAAGAAGCGACCGTGCGTGATGCCGCCATGGTTGCGCCCGTTGCGCCTGCCGGTCCCGATCCGGTGCAGGAGCCGACCGACGCGAAATACTATCCTTCCGACGAGTCGGTGCGGATGGGCCTCGAGCAGTTCAACCGCGGCAATTTCGGAATCTCTCAGCGCTATTTCAAGGACGCGGTCGAGAAGGCGCCCAAGGACCTGACGGCCTGGGTCGGGCTGGCAGCGAGCTATGACCGGATACGCCGCTTCGATCTGGCGGATCAGGCCTATCGGCAGGCGATCCGGCTCGGCGGCGAAACCGTTCAGGTGCTGAACAACCAAGGTTACTCCTACATGTTGCGCGGCAATCTGAACGCGGCGCGGCGCAAGTTCCAACAGGCCTATGCGCTCGATCCGGGCAACCCGGCCATCGCCAACAACCTGGAGCTGCTCAACGGCAGCCGGGCGTTCATCGAAAGGCCGCCGGAAGTCCAGCCGTAATCTTGGCCGTAACATTTTAGTTAAGGGCTAATTTAGTATCGCGCCGAGGCGCGCCTCGTACCCGGGAATCTTTAAGACAGCCTAAACGTTTGCGACGTATGGGTTGTCGTATGAGACGTATGGGTTGCGCATAAACCGGCTTTTCAAACTGCAATTCCTCGGACCACTAGCGCTGTTCATGTGCTGAATTGGCGGCGCGTACCCTTCAATATGTTCCAAGCTCTGAACTTCTCTGGTTCATCAATCTCAAGATGTTCGGCATCTTTCAGCGCAGCGATGCCGCGTTGAGCTATTACGGTCCGATCGACGGATTTTAGTTCTTCAGGGGTGCAGTGCCGATCTTCGCGCTTGGCTGCATCGGGCTCGCAGCCAGGTCCCGGCCTCTTTTCACGATCGCAACTCACCTGAGCGTGGCGTATGCGTTGTTTTTTGTCATGTCCTGTCAGATGTTCGTACCCAACGTCACGCACGCATCGCTCGGCCCGATTACGGTCCCGTCGGGTTTTGGCGCGATCCCGTCAGGTGTCGGCCTGTACGTGATGGCGAGCATTTTGGGGACTTGCCTGCTGTCCTTTGCGGTCACCCACTTGCTCTACTTCTTCGCGGTGGGGAAGGAAATTGCAGCCGTGATACGTGTAGTGTCCAGCTTCTTGCGGACACCGATATGCACCGGCTTCCAGGTAATTGCTGCCGATAGAGCGGCAGCTACGGCAGCGCGTCAAGACGCACATGAACCACCGCAACGTTGTCGGCAAATAGCCGCCGCCAGCCGTGTTCGCGGTCGAGAATGCCGACAGTTCGGGCATCGGGTGAAAAGATCGTCCAGGATATCTTGTAGCGAGCGAGCGTCTCTTTGAGCGCGGCTTCGTCGCCATCGTCAATATTGAGGTAGCGGCCCAGCATGCTCCCGCCATACATGTCGGCCCGTCCGTCAATGAAGGGTCGCACCCGGGCGAAGACGAGATAGCCGCCGAAAGGGTACTCATTGAGGACCGGTTGGTCGCGCAATTGAGCAGGAACCGCGGCTAGTGCGGCGATCGGTGCGCCTTGACCGTTGGTTCGTACGATCGGCATGCTTGCGCGTATCACAGCCATCGGAAGCGTGAGAACGAGGCAGGCGGCGAGCGCCGTGCGCGTAATCCGCCGAGCGTCTTCGGGCGGACGCGCGCCGATCGCTCCTGCAATCGGACGGGCGAGCAGCATCGGCGCGATCAGGCCGAAGAGCTGCATGTGACGAATATGCATAAGCGCCATCAAGACCAGCAGTGCGACGAGTGCGGCACGGATGGGAGGCGTCTTCATTGGAAACACGAGGGCAAAGCCAATCAGGGCAATCAGCGCTACCTGCATTTGGCTGAAGCGACTGAAGTCCTGCGCAGCCCACTCGCTGACGCGGGAGAGGTTCTCGATTCCCAGCACCCGGAAAGGAAAGATTACCGCCTCGATACCGTAGGGGTTGACGAGCGAGGCGGCGACTGCCGCGCAGCCGAATATTGCCCAGCCCCGTACTGCGGCAATGCGCGCACCGGGTCGTGCCGTAAGCAGGGCTTCTGCGGCGAACGGCGCGATCAGCGCGATGCCAAAAGCAAAACCACCGTGCAGGTTTGACCACAGTATCATGAGAAGCGCGAACGCCAGCGGTGGTGGCGCGTCGCGGTCGCGTGCAGCGAGCAGACCTGCCGTCCACAGTGCGGCAATCGGCAACGCAAGGATGTGCGGACGCGCGGTCAAGCTCGGAAACCAGAGCCAGATTCCCAGTTCCAAGACGATCACAAGCGCCGCTCCAGCAAGGTCGCGCGTTAGTCTTAAGCCGAGAATGAGAGCCGCGGCTGATGCAGCCAATGCGGCGATGAGGGAAACACCGCTCCAGCCGCCGGCGCGGAATGAGAGGGCGAGAACAATCTCCGATAGCCATTCATGTGCGGTCCAGGGTGCGCCGAGCATTGAGTGGCTGAACGGATCGGTGCGCGGGATGGTGCGGTGGTCCAGAATCCATTCCCCGGCCGCCACGTGAAGCCATGTATCCCCGTCAACGAGAAAGGCCGGCGTGAACGCCGTGAGCTTGAACAGCACCGCCACCAGGATCGCGACAACAAGTCCCGTCACGCGCGTGGCCGTTACTTTGCCAATAATTGGAGTCACGCGGTTACAGACTTGGTTTGGTGATCATTTAGAGATCCGGAGCCAGCAATAGAGATCAATTGAAATGCGCTCCTCGACCAGCCAAACGACATCTTTTCGCAACCTGGGCGGGCACGCAAGGCGCTAACCTGCATGATGCTTCGCTAAACCAAAAGTAGCCCGCTAATCGACAAACTAGGCCGATGTTTGCACAGGCTCGGGTATCGTTTCAATGGTCAGCCAACTCATATACGTATTTTCACCGGACCACGGCTTGGCAAGCTTGGCGGCAGAAGCGAACGCTCGTCCTCTCCGGGAGCGGGCTTTGCGCGTCGGAGTTCGGCCGTCGTACTATGGACAAGCGGGGCACTCCGTCGGGAGCAAGCGGCAGTGACCTGCGCCATGGGGCGTTGGCAGCCGACCTGCCACGGCTATCCCGTCAACTCCCCGGCCCCTCTAACCCCGGCGCGGGAGCCATTATATCTGTTCTGAAACTGGGCCGGATCGCAAACCAGCCCGCCAGCTATCATTTGTTTGAGGCAGGCAATTGGAAGTGGAAGACGGGGGGCGCCCAAAATCAGCACCCGTTTGGGTCAGGTGCTAAAATCGGCGGCCTGTGGGCTACTTCCACAAAGCGCGGCTACTTCGTCAATGAACCGGTGTCTTCCGGGTGGAGTAGCAGCGATGACTGTTGGTTTGGCGCACTTCCGGCCGCTGTAACCTACCAAGTTTTCTTCCTGTGGCGGACCGCTTCTATTACGATCTTACGCTAACTACCTGGTATATTTGAGACGTGCGCCGATTGCCGCACAGGCGCTCGCGTCAATGCTGTCGGTTAGCGATGTAGACATCAGCGATCTTTGAACGCGCGACGCGTTTTAGGGCCGGCGCGGCGACCGCGCTCTCGCAAGCACCGTGGATGTCGACGACGACGTCGAAACGGTCGCGCCAATTCGAAATGACGTCGGCCCAGGCTGCCAGCGTATCCGCATCCGCTTTCGACTGTGCCGCCGCTCCCGTCAGCCAATCGGAGCTTACAATCGCCTGGGGTGCGGCCGCGATCGCCGGGTCCACCGCGCGCACCGGCTGCATGCCCAGCCCGGCGAACAACGTGTTCACCTGTGCACGTCGGTCGTTGACGGTGAGGGTCGCAAGGTTGTTTTCGAAGTTGAGGTTTGGATCGTGACCAGCGACACTGAAGCCTCCCTCCAATGTTCCGATACCAGTACGGGCGGAAACCCTGCAGTCCGGAAACGTCCCAGTGGCCTCCTTCAATCGTCACTAGACCCGCATCGTTGGCCATAGCCATGGGTTGCGGGCTTCGGAAGGTGAGTGCAAGTAACCCTGCAAAGCCTTTACGACAGTTAGTTAGCTGGGTGTGTCAGTTGCGCTCGTCTTTGATGGGAGTGGCTTGCCAAGGAACGCAAGTCCATTCTCCGACGGAGAATATCATCTTGCGGCCACTACGGCATAATGCGAATCAACTGACCAGGCTGCGTTGTATCGTATCGACTATACTGCCAGATCGACCGTTCGGGAAACGCATTTCGCAGTGCGCCAATGTCTGTACCGGAGCGGGCATATAGCAACGCCGCGTTCATTGATGGTGGGTTGCGCACAAGATCCCAAACGTGGAGACCTGCTGCACTCGTGTCCAAAATGACGATCGCGTTACCGGGTATGACTTGCGTCGCGACCCGAAACGGCTCCTGGCGTGAAAATACCTCAAGCCGGAACCCAGCCAGCACAAGTGGCGCAGTGCCAAAAAGATAGAGCAAGCAGACAATGGACCCGAGGGGCAGCATCGTGCGATCTATCGGCCGTTTTAGTCTCGCCTTGATTAAAGGAAGCGCTGAGACGATGGTCACCATCATCAGAGGGAATGCTCCGAAATAATAGCGTGGACCATAACGGTTACCGCCGGGATCGGCGAGGACTGTATAGGCAAACAGGAAGCTCGGAAAAATCAGATCGTAGTAGGCGAGTTTGCGGTCTTTGAGTTTACGTAGCACGCAGCAACAATAGGCGATTACCAGAATTGGGGACGTCCACAACACAAGCTCTGCCAGCCGAATCAAGGACACGACCACCACCAAGATCGCTTCGTTTGCGATTCGCGAGGGATCGAGGTTCACGAACGCTTCGGATACTTCAGGAGTGTTGATGACGGAATAAGAGCTGCGGAATGGGTTACCGGTGATCAGATATTGATAGATCATGAGTAGCATCAGGAACGGGGTGAATCCTGCGACCATGAGCCCAAGGATGCGCGGCCATGCTTTCCGCCTCTGCGTGACGAGCCAGAACAGAAATGCCGGAAGTAACGGTAACACGTCGAAATAACGCGTCATTAATAACATTCCGACGATAGCGCCCGCTGCAACCAGCTTGTGGCTCCGCACGATCTCGCCCTCCGGCAGCAGGCAGAAACAGAACAACAGGATCAAGAGCGACGACAAGACGTGCGGGAAATACGACGCCGCGTTCATGATGTAGAATGGGGTCAGTGTAAAAAGTGCAACGGCGACGACGGTTGTGGATCGGTCACCGACACGCCTGCACAGCGCGACAAGTGCCGCGACACTGCCTCCGCCCAGCAGTGCATTCATCATCCATGTCGGAATTCCGAGCAGCAGCCCGCCGGCCAGCACCATCGGCCATCCCGGCGGAGCCTGGCTGACCCATTTGGAATCGAAAATCCAGGTGCGGAAAGGTATCAAATTAGTTCCCAGGATTGGCGGGGTTTCCCATAGTCGAAATCCGGCGAGCGTGTGCGCTTCGAACAGGTAGCAATACTCGTCGCCAGAATTCGGAAATCGGTCCAGGACAAAATATGCCAGTGACAACGGCAGCAATATAGCGGCAACGACGGTAACGGCTGTCCACCAATTCGTGTTTTTCGCGATGTAGGAAACGATCTTTGCAGCTACTCGATCGACCACGGCAACGCCGGCTATTGCAGCGACTACCAGAATGACACCGATAGAGAGAAAGGTTTCGACAGCAGGCGTCCAGCTCAGGTTGTACCATTGAGTGTCGCACCTGATCTGGCCCGGGCATTGCGTCAACCAGAAGGCCCGTTGCAGCCATGGCACTAAAAGCAGGAAGGCAAAACCCAGTGCCAACAGAGCGAGCCAGTGTGGTAGCATTCTTCGTCGTTTAATAACCGGTGCGTCAGCATTGTCCGCATGCATAGCTATAACCTGAGCATTTCCATGGCCCTCTAGTCGGCGTTACAGAGAATCTCAGACCGCTCAAAGGTACTGATAGCTTAGACGAACCATTGAAGTCACCGGCATCAGCTAACTATCATTATTGATGTCTACGGACCAATGCTCTCAGATTTGTTAGGGCGAAGGAAGATCCGCCAATCGAAATCCGACAGGGTTTATCCTTGCCGCCGCTATTTTCGTCATGTTCGTCCGGGCATAAAAAATTGAAGTGCTCCCCCATACGGCTGGTTTTGCCCGTTGCCTAAATGCCTCGGTTCGGTTGACACTCCCGCTTAAGCTAATCCACCTGCCGCATGAATTCTATAGGACTCAAATATGCGATCGTCGAATGTCGGCGTTTCGGATTGTAGAAGCGCTCAAATATAATGGACGTCGGCCTTGGCACCTTCCCTCGGCCAGTACATTTTGCGCGCAGTTCGCTCGGTCTTCACGGTCGAGACGAAGCTCTCCATGCCGCGTGGTACCAGACGTTGCCTGACCGGCTCATCGGGCAGACGACGCCGTGATCGGCACACACACACACACACACCACCCAGCCAAAGCCCGAAAGCCAAAACCGCCATCTACGTCTCGGCCGCTGGCGCCACGCTCGCCCCGCAAAACATCGAGCGGCCAATCGCGCTGCCTTTATCAGGGCGGCCTGCGTTTGGCGTTTGCGTCATAACACCGTGGGGCCTACGAATTCGCGGCCAGGCGAATTTAGGCGGCAACGGCTGCGGATGCCGGCTATCCATGGTCGAGCCGTTTTGCGCTTTAACAAAGCGACTGTCATCGCGTCCTAATTGCATTGCTTCTGTTTCCACAAGAGGGACGGCGGGTAGTGAGTGGGAGTCCAGCCGGATCGCAGGGCTCGCTGCCGCAGACGAGGCAACTGCTTTGCCACCAACCGCAGATGCTGTGATGCGGCTTAATCCTGAGCCGCCTAGCCCCAGGCCAACTCCGAGAATAAGCACACGAGTTCTTCAAAATCATCCTGGATTTGACCCGGCCATCCTTCTCGAGGGGGTGATCGAAACGGGTTCCGTCTTTGCCATGCCTTCCTCGTTGCAATGCCTCCAGCGCAAACATGGTCTGGCCTGCTTGGCGCCAGAGAGTGGCTTCGTAGCGGCTCAGTCGGTCTAGCGTTGTAGGTCGGTAAATTTGCGAGCGAAAAGCATTGCGCCAGATCGGAGGAGCAGGCATTCGCTCTTGGCGCGGAGAAAGACGCCTGCGCAATGCGCTCCGGATCTGACACGACTTCTTCGTCGGTCGGCGGAAAGAGGCGGCGCGTTCGTCTTTGCTGCAAATCGCTTCTTCCGAAACTCAAGCATCTCGATCGTGGTGTCGCGACGAATTCTCCACAACAGGCTGGCTAGCCGCAATACCAGCTCGCGTTCCACAGCTGATTGCGCGTCATAATCGACAATGATGGCTGCTTAGTCGGTGGCGCACGGCATCTTGCCACAAGCGCAGTTTGCCTTCGCTGGTACTGGGACTGGTGCTTCGGCAGGCGTTGCGGCGGTTTGCTTCGACCTGCTTGAGACTGGTCATGTAGTATCAGCCTTGACGATTGGGTTCGTTTCGTAAAATCAATTGTCATTGATGAGATCTGAGCGGCTGCAAGTGTTGTCTGACATGTTTTTTACGTCGAGCTGCGCAAGGGCAGGGTGCGTGTGTTTCCACAGTGCCGACCCGGTGAGCAGGGGATCAATACTGACCTGCCGCCACCAAACGTCGCCATGCCGGTGCAACTCGCGATGATGGGACCGGCAGAGAGGCAATGCCTCGCCTTATTTCAGCTCACCGAAGGCAATTTCACCGTCGGACTTACCCCCGAAGGTGAGATGCGCCTCTTGGACAACATCGAGGAAGTCGCTGTCCCAGTTGTCCATTCGACGATGCCCAGCGGCCGGCAAAGGCCTTGGGCGAGTCCGGGCACCTTGTCCATCAGGCCGCCTCCACTATCAGCTTGGGCAGCCAAGCGGGCTCCGGTACTCGTCGAAGTCGGATTCCGTGCACCGGCAAAGGTAGCCTTTCCACGCCTTTCGAAACCAGCCCGCGCCAGATCGAAGGGTTGCCGCGTAGCCCAGTGAGACCTTCAGCGATGTGAGAGTAGAAGCCGCAATCCCGGGCCATTGCCTGGCGTGGGTCGGCAAGCTCGATTGGACTGCGATCGTGCCGACCTGCACGTCACCGTTGTAGAGGTGCCAATTGTCGGAGCGTTGGGGTGAGGGCGTCAGGTGAGTTCGCCGCTATTGAAGCGCGGCGCTACACTTACGGCAAATTATCAATCCCTTGGGTGTCCCAGAGTGCGGACCTACATGCTTTCGCGGCTGGCGCAGCCACCGCATAGACAGTTCGCCGAAAGAAGGGTTGAATTGCTGGACCGAGGCTTCGACATTGGACGAGCCATGGATCGATTTGAGATATTCTCGCTGGTTTGGTTGGCTCTATGTTTTGCCGGCTTCATCACATGGATTTTGCTCAGGTAAAAGGACCATGCTGCTCCGACTTGAGCTGCCCGACTGGCTACACAGGCAGCGAAACGCGAACGGGCCAGCAAGCGTCCTCCGTAAAATTCGCATCAAGGCCGCAAATGAGATCGAGCGCCTGTTAACGTTCCTTGGCGGCAGCGATCCAGACCCCGGACCTTGAGCCGTCGCTTGAACAAGACTGTTCGACTGAGGTAGGCCGTAAAAGCACCGCTACCAATTCAGCACAAAATGCCGCGCGCGCGGAGATCTAACGGAGTTGCAAACCAGCTGCCCAGGACGGCTAATAGTACCCACGCCCAATCCGGTGCCTTAAACCACTCGGCCACTCGAGGGTGCGGCATCCAAAGATGGTTTCAAGGGTCAGGTCGTACCCAGCGCCTCAATTGATGTCTCAGGATCAATCGGCTGAACTCAAAGCTTTTGATGAGGCAGCTTCTTATACAACTCGATGACACCATCCATGTAGTTCCTTAGCGGGTTGTCTGCGCAATAACTGCGAATAGTTGCTTTCTGGGTGGCCACTCCGCCGGCTAATTCGCGCGGTGGAAGCTTGCTCGTCAAAACGTTCATGTTGAGGGCCGACATATACCCTTGTGCCCAGGTAAAAAACGTATCCTCAATTCCCGCATTAGCCCGGTACATACTGCTAAATTGGGCGCACGTACTCGCGCCGGGCCCTTCCACTGGGTTGGCTGATCCAGCGGTATGCGTCATGAGTAAACTCATTGTCATCAAAATTCGCATGTTCCGCATCGCGCGATCCCTCGTAACGCGGCTTCACTGGTTTTTGTAGTGTTTGATATCCGCTCCCATCAATCGAAGATCATTGAGGCTAAGCCAGGTCACATCGCTGGGCGGCGTGTTTACCATGCGGCGAATGATGGACGAGGGGACAGTCAACTCTTCTGCAATACGGGCCATCGCCATAGTTGCTTTGCGAGACTCGGTACCATTCTCGGACGCGCCATGCACTCCAATGCGGGCGCGAACATATGCATACTTTGTTTCCCCTGCCGCGAAGATGAGAAAGCAAGCTGATGCGCAGGTTGCGTCTTCCCCTACTTTGGTGGACACCTTTGCAGACCTGACCACGTCTGCCAACCGGGCACCTTCTAGTAAGTTACCACCCTCCGAGTTCAATCGCACCGAGGTCACCAGTTTACCCGCATCAGTCGCCGCTTTGATTCGCGTTCTCAGTAATTCAGCATCACCCGCCGCAATATTGCCGGAGATGGAAACTTCGACGCTATCGTCCTTGAGATTAGCGGTCTTTATCTCGGCTGCGACAGTGATCGACACACTCAACGCGAATCCTGCAAGCGCGCAAACCGCAATTGCGTAGGGGCGAATGTCACCGTATTTCATTCGCCCGCTCACGGACCTATCGCTCCGCCCCGGTGCCACGGCTTTCGAACTGACGGCCAATTGGCGCACTGTTCGGGCGCGTGCTTCTTAAATTCTTCGTCCAACATGACTAAACCCAAACGCTACGCCGTTAAAGCTCGGATGCTATCTCAAAACAACTTAGAGGACCATTCGACAATTGAGAATCTGCTCTCATGACGACCGGCGGGGGCGCAGCTCGTCAGAAGGTAAAACGCAAAACATGCCAATTACCGCCCTTTTCTGTTCCGGGCCTACTCACTCTGGAGCATGAACAGAGCGCGAAGAACGCGGCGCTTACGAGGATCAAAAAACGCTGCCCAAAAAGTGAAAGGGGACCAATCGGCTAAGTAATGACGGCAAGGCAAACGTCCGTAGTTTTACCCGGCACAAAGCCCGGCAAATTTTGGACATTTAAAAGCACGGACGGCGGGGAACGTGACGCGCGGCCGATGGAAGCCGACCGGCTCCACGACACCTTCTGATTGCGGGAAAGCCGGGCCTTTTCGTGAGATTTGCCGCGCAGCGAATGGCGGTCTTTTTGACGATCAACCGCTTTGACACGATGCCCATAGGGGCTGGAGCTGTTTCAATCTTCGACAGTAGCGGGCAGGACGGTCACTGACAATTCCCTATCGAAACCGAGTCTTTAAGGCGTTCAAGGGAAGAAAGGGACTGCAGTACGGAAAATAGGGGGTACGTCGACTGCGCCATAGCGCGGATAATAGCCCGGTCGCATAATTGCAGTGTGCCGTTCAGGCAAACTTTCGGCCCCAGCCACTGCCCCTGAGCTGCGGCCGTTCATTGGCAGAACGCTAGCACAAGAGACGCCCGCGCGGTGGCGGTGGAGCGATAAGAAGCCCGTCCGCGGACTCGGGCCAGTGAAAGGTTTCATCACGCGGGGTGTGAACCCCAAGCGCTCTCGACACGTCTAACGGCTAGCTAACGATGCTAGGTCGCAACAGTCTGAGATGCTCCCGATGGGAAGACAAGCTATTCTAACCCACGAAGTTCTGGCCGGCATTCCCGCGTTGGTCGCGCAAGGCTTGCGCAAAGGGGATATTGCCGAAAGGATCGGATGCAAAGAGAGCACGCTTGTAGTACGATGCTCCATAGCAGGCATCAGCCTGCGCGTGCCGAAACGATTGGAACTCAGCCCCGCCATTCCGTTGACTTTGAGCTGCGAGACCATCGCGAGCTTACGCGCGCGCGCTGCCGCCCTCTGCTGTAGCGAAGCGCAGCTCGCTATCGATCTTCTTGAAACGATCGCGCGCGACAATCTCTTCGATGCCGTACTCGATACAGCCCGCTGCTAGCCGGATTAAGCCCCTGGGCACGGTGAGCTCGGCTGACGCGAAAGCCATTATCCCGACAGCCGAGAGTTCCACAACCGATGGCCGGCGCATATCTCTGCAAGAGCTTATTGCATCGCAGCAAAGGATCGCGATCGTTGTCGTTATGGGTTGTGGTCAGTTTAATTGTGGCGGCGCCGGCTGGCCCGCTTCGGGGGGCACATTAGCGGGATGACGACAGAGGTTCGCGCCAATATGCCTATAGTGGAAGTAACCCATCCCGATGGCAGCAAAGAGCTTTGGGCTGTTGCGAGTGCCCAACACTACGCGGTGGGGATCGTTCAAAAGCTTGTACCGTCGGGGCATATCGCCAGACCGTCCGCCAGGCGCGTCCCGATGACGGAAGAAATGCAGAGCATTAACTGGGGCGGAGCCCGAAGGGTTCGTGACACCCTAACACCCCCTGCGACCCCAACCTGCTAGCCAAGTCGATCATAAACATTGCGACGAGGCAGAAGCCTGATTGGACCCCACGCCAGAAGAACAGGCAGTTTCGATCGCTGAGGATGCACGCATCCGGCTTAAATACGCATAGTTGCGAATCCAAACGGCCCAGCTCGGGGCAAGTAGAGGCCGCCTTGGAGATTTGCAACCGGGGGCGGCCCGCGTGCGCTGACTAAAATGGCCCGTTGCAAAAGTTCCTAGCGGGCGACCGCGTCGGACTGACTGGCACCAGGGTAGGACCCACGGGCACAAATGAGCGACCGAAGACTCAACCGCTCATCCGATCTGCCCGGACGGGTTGGTCGCCATTCGTAACTCCGTTACTCGAATTCAAAGAGTGCGAGTACGAGAAGCGCAATGGGCCAAGAGCCGCAAAATAGATCTCCTACCATTTTTGCTACCGAGCTCCCGATACAAGCAGGGAATGGCAGTACCACTGGCCAAGCTCGCTGAAGTAGGCGAACAATATCGAGCAGATCGACACTACCGAAGAGGAGCTGAGATGGCGATCAGCGTTGCAAATCGGTTGTCGCACGCTCGAGCCTTCCACTCCATCCAATCAATGATTTGAATCAAGGACGTTGTTTCCCGACTGGGCATATGCGACGGGGCGGCGCGGCAGGCGGCCCATTTGCATCATCCTCTTCTTGGACGGGTGCAACGACAGGCAGCGGATGGGTTTCCAGCCAAAGCTGGCGCGCCAAACCGACCGGTTCAATGCCGGCTGTCACCCACCAATCTCTTTCTTTGCTGGCGCGGTGTAGCTCGCGATGATGCGCGCGGCACAGCGGCACTGTAAATTCGTCGCTGACCTTTTGGCCGAGACCGCGGGGCTGTGCAAAACGCAAATGGTGTGGATCACACGGCTCGCGGCCGCAGACAAGGCAGGGGTGGCTAGCGACAAAGCGCAGGTGCTGCCGGTCTCGCTGCCGTTTGGTCTCCGGCAGGGTTAGCACGCTCTTGTCAATGCGCGATCGGACCTCTGGGGTGGCCGTCGGTTGTTGCAGTTCGCCTGACGCGATACCAGCATGCGACGTCATTCGGTCGAGCCGGACCTGAAACGCCGTCCTGACCTTGTCGCCATCTGCAGGCGTCAGGGAGTTTGCTTTTGGCCACGCTTGGAGGGCCCAGGCGTCGAGATCGTCCTTGAGCCCCAACCCGTCGAGCTCGGCAAGCAACTGGTCGCGCAGCGTTGCCGATGCTTCTGCCGGCAGGACGTTGACATGAGCACCGTTGGCACGCTTGCGGGCGCTCTGGAACGTTTTCGCTGGCGGGTTCTGGCCGTTCGTATCGGATTGCGGCCTGTTTGTGGGGGCTGGCTCCGCCGGTTGGGGACCAGCATCGGGCGCATCGAGATCGTCATCGCCGGCGATCCCGACCAGGGTAAAGAGGCCGTAGCGCCGGGCATAGGTGAGGGCAGAGCCCATCCGGTGCGGGGCCGCGGTCTCGGTGATGGGACAGACCGGCCAGTCCGAGGCCAGCCACTCGCCGGAAGCATGGAGAAGGGTCGTGGTGAGCTTGATGAGACCGGTCTCAGGCTCTATCGCCGTTGCCTGGACCGTCGCGATCTCGTACCTGCTGAGGCATTTTCGGACGATATCCAGTCCACTTGCCAGCGAGGCATAGCGAAAGGTTCGGCTCTCCTCTCGCGGGAATGGCGAAGGGATGGTCGCCGTCAGCGACTTTTCCGGGTTCTGGATCTCCGCCTGCGCTCTGGCAAGGGCGGCGCCTATATTGCTGATCGACTGGCTTGCACGTTGCATCGGTAACTCCGTTAAAATGGCCGGGGTCCCTAATGGGCGCTTAGGAGTTCGACTTGAATCGCCAACACGAGAGCGTCGGCGACCAGCTGGGTTTCCAGATGGGCGGTGAAGCCGGCCAGAAACGCATCCTGCGGGCAGGCGGACCGAAATGCGCGCAGCTCACACCAGAATGCGGCCAATAGCTCAAAGGCTGCGACATACCCCTCCGGAGGATCGCAGGACGGGTCGAGATGGACAAAGTCGAACGGCGATTGCATGGGCGCATCCACGTCCCAACCTACTGCGAGTGCTTCGCTCAGGCTTCCAAACGTCTCCTGATCGGAAAGTTCGGCAGCGGCTATTCGGCGGCCTGAAGTTCAAAACTGATAGCGCCCGATTTGGAGCGCTTGGCCCGGACGCCGTGCCCTTTGGCCTCTTTCGCGTCCTCGGGAACGAGTTTTTTGAGCTCGCCCTTCGCGGCTTCGTGATCGAGGAAGGCGGCCCGGGTTCGGCAAAACACCCCGGCGAATTCCGCCCAGGAGTTGGACGCGCTCATGTCCACAATCCTGACCGCTTCGATCCGCGGCTTGGGCGGCTCGACACCAAACAGGTGAGGGGTCTCGCCGGTCTGGACGCAGTGCCAGAATTTTTTCTCCGCCGTGAGCAGCAGGTGCTGGTAGAGCGGATCGGCCGGAATGGACATCTCCACCCATTTGCCGCCTCCGGTGATGATCGACAGCACGGCGGTCCTTGCAGCGACAACCCACATGTTGTGCTGCAGCTGGGCCATGTGCTTTTCCGCGGCGCCTTCTTCTGAAAATGTCCAGGGCAGCATGAACTTGGCCTCGAATACCGCCCCAGTCGCTTCAACCCTGCCGTCAAGGGTGGCGGCCATCCACCTCTTGATCGGATGAAACACTTGCCGCTGCACCTGGGTGATGACGTGGCCGGTATTGCGTTCGTACCAGCGCCGATTGAGGGCCTCGGTCGCGGTGCCGAACGATCAGGTTGTTCGAGAGATCCTCAGGCTCGACCTCACCGCGCTTTTCCCGCCACAGACGAAGCAGGGCGGCCTCATCGGCGCCCATGACGATCCGGGCATCTGAGCCGCCGATGAAGCTGCGCCTGTCACTTGAATCAGTTACCATCCACCCGCGCATCTCGACCTCCATAAGTGACGAAGCCTCGCTTCAATACGAAATCAGAACAAAAACATGATATCGCATAAAACCGCTATTGCAACCGAAATCAGGATTTTATTATGATTTTGTTGCCCGTGCAGTGCCGAATGGCTCGTGCAGCCGTTGGCTGGGGGGTTCGAGATCTTGCTGCAGCAGCCAAAGTATCAATTGACACCGTCGCGCGATTTGAACGCGGAGACGAATTGAAAGTGCGCACGGTCGAGGCAATGCAACGTGCATTGGAGGCTGCCGGCATCGAGTTTATTAACGGAAACGGTGGTGGACCCGGAGTGCGCTTAGCCGCAACGCAAAAGCGTCAGACCCGGAAGAAGTAAATCCTTTTCAGCTCCGACGGACCGTAATCGGCGCGTCTCAAAATTTCGCAGAACGAACCCAATTTCGCAGGGACTAGTTATTCGATCTTTTCAGACTTCGAGCGCGGCACCCGCGCAGCGTCGAGCGTTTGTTCAAAAATCGATCGGCAACGACAGCCCCAACGGCCGCTTTCAACGTGACGCCGCATGACAAACGCCGCCGCCTCCGTTCCACTGTGGATAACTGGCGTTACGCACCGATAGTTCGATGGAAGCGCGGCGGCTCCACGTTAACAGCTGTCACCTGCAGCTTCGTCAAGACGCTACAGTGAATGTTCTCACTTAGTGTCGCCGGAGCCATTCGCAGCAAACGGCGTTGCTCTTTGAAAGACCACTGGCCCATTATTTCGATTTTTGCCTTCAGCCCCAGATCCGATCTCTACAAGCCGGGAGTTTTCCAACCAGAGCGGGCGAGCAAGCGATAAGGAGCCTGACGCACAACGTTCAAAAGTGAACAGACGGCCAGGAGCGGCGGGCTTAATTTGAGCCATTGCTTTTTAACTGTGTAATACTTGCGTTCCGCCCGGCATCTCGCCGGGCTTTTCGTTGGACAAAGCGATGAGGAAGTTCATTGCCTACGCGGTCGACCTAAGCGGGGTGGCGCTGCTCGCCGATACCGGCTCGCAAACCGCCGAGCGGGAGGTCCGGCAGTATCTTGAAAACAATCCGGCCATCGAGATCTGGTCTCACGACCACCGATGCATTGCGCGGCTAGTTAGAGCGGCCCGAGATTTGCAGCGCTACGGCCGGATAATGCTGGAAGCGGGTCCACAGTTGCTTAGAATCGTCAATGCCGAGAACAACGCATGACAAACGATTCATTTGATTGTGCAGCTCGCGGCGTTGCTTACTTGAGTTGTACTAGGATCGCCCATGCTCGAGGCTGTTGCATTATTTTTGGTAATTCTCAGCGTCGGCATTCTTGTCGCTCACGCGCTGGATGCCTATCGATCGTGGAAATAGCCCTCAGGGTCGCGGGAGGGGGCGCGGCTTTGGCAGCGGGATACGACCGGTGATCAATGGAAGCTCGTCGGCCGACGCTTTTGCATTCGGATTGCGCTTTAGGATGGCCGCCGCCGCTCGTTGGTAGGCGAACATCTCATCTTCAGACGCGATATCCTGACTACCCGTCCCCTCAGACACAGTCGGCATTCGGCGATTTTCTTCGATGAGCGGCGGCGAGATCGGGAAAACGCCGTAGGTGATCCAGGCTGCAAGGGCAGCTGCGCCTAGAACGGTCGGAACAGCAAATCGCCAGCTGATCATTTTTAGCCTTGGGCCTTAGCTCAACAAGCCGAAGGCATCGTATCGCAACCTGGGCGCGCGCGAAAGGCGCCCATGAGGTACGCTGCTGAGCGTGGTGGCGCTAGAGCGCTACGATCTGCTGCAACTGAGGCGGAGGCGGCGAAGCGGGAAGCAGCTATTCTTAGACTCCGGCCATCGAGATCCGGTCTCATGACCACCCGGCGGGTCGCGGGGCTCTTCAGGAAGTAGCGCAAGCGAGAAGGCGCGCGACGATATCGGCGCGGATAGTCCGTCAATGCCCGATGCGTTACCGTTAGATTGGGGCGATAAAATCCCTGTGCAAGGCCGTTGGTCTGTTGGCTCCGCTGAACAACACGGTAACGCCCGTGTTGCTTTGGCTACCTCGACAAAGATCCCTGTCTGCCCGGCCAGCTCCGGGCATCGAGCGGCTCCGAGTTCACTCATCTTAAAGCGAGTGCGGCGACTACCAAGGCGCCGTCGCGCAATTGCCGGCCCGAAGCCTGGTCCCTTTGACCGTTCTGACGAGCTTGCAACCTTCTGCCGCTATTGGCTTCGCCTGAACCAGGCGCTTGTGGCCCGAACGTGCCCGCCGCCTAGTCGGTCCAAATACGTTCTCCCCACTGCTTGCATTCAAACATATGAATGACAGCTCCGCTTGCAGATTCCATGATCGTTTAGTGAGCCGTCCTGCGCAGAAGCGGCAGTCATAATTTGATCGGTCCTTAGCCGTGAAAACCCTGTCAACTCGAAAAATTTCCATGATGCCGCCCCCCCAACAGCTAAAGTAGGGTGGCTTTGGGAAAAAGGCGGCAATTAGTCGTCAGGGAGGCGAATGCCTGACCAATTTTGGCTGCCTCGGGGGCGATTGCTTCTCCGGCCGGACCGATCCGGACCCCTGGAGATCTGCATAGAATTATCGCTGCCGAAAGCGACCGACGTGATCACTGATTGACCATCGGATCCTCGGCGTATCAAAAACGGCGATCATTCTTGTACTGATAGGAACTTCTCAGAAATTCTAACATTGCAGTTTCGTTCATTGATGCGAGCCCGAGGAGCGTTTCCATGGCAACCCAAGTCGTGATGGACCACTGTGGCGATATTCGCCACGACTTTGATGCGAACAACCCGCAGGCGCTGCAGGAAGCGGAAGAGCGCTTTAAGCAGCTAACGGGCGGCTTTACAGTGGCAACGAGAAATTTCTCGGGAGAACCGGTGGTAACCGGCAGGTTCGACCCTGCGGCCGAGAAAACTCTATTCTTCCCGCGGCTAGTCGGCGGCTAGTCCCATGTTCGGGATGATTTTTCAATTTCAAAAGGCGTGCGTTGGCCGGTGGCGATTGTTGAGAAATTACTATCGCGAACTGTTCCGCTCCGAGCGTGAGAGGCGGGGCATTAAGTTACTGCGCGAGTGGCTGTCGGCTGAACAACTTGCTCAGTTCGAAAAGCATGAATGTTTCGAAGTCACGGGCTGTCAAAGCGGCAAGCGATATCGCATACGTTACGGGACAGCGGCCAATGTTTACGAACTTGACCAATACGGTCACCCGAAATTTGGGTGGTGTTTCGTGCCCAACGAACCGCTGGTTCCTGGCGACGTAATGCTCGCACAGAAGATCGCTCTGGAGACCGATGAGTTACGTGCCTTGGCAGTAGCTAAATCGTTCCGACCGATTTGGACTGACTAAAGAGGAGTTTCTCGCGGGGTCATTGAGCAATCGACTTCCCCGAGCTTCAGCAAGTGAGGATGAGATCAAAGTGTGCCCCCCGCAGCGGCGACCGCGATTACAATGGCGCCGAAAAATGAGTACGCATTTTGCTCTCCCTTATGGGTGTTAGAGAAGCCAAAAGGTAAGACGGCGTTGTTTTAGGAAGGCTTCGCGATCTCGGGCAAAGAGTTTCGTTCACGACTGAGTGTTGTGGAGGGGGCTGGCGGACCAGCTTCGGTCCCGCGTCGATCATTGCCAACGAAGTCCGCCGGTATGTGCCAATCGGGCACAAACAGGCGCCCCAGCATAGCCTCTCCCTGTGAGGACCCCATACGCTGGGGCCGTTAGGACCGGCCGGGCCGGTACGGTCGATCGTCCAACTTGGACACCAGACCCTCGAGTCCCATGAGGCAGGCGTGCCAGAAGAGTTCGGGCCCGATCTCGCCGCGTTCGAAGTCGGAGAGAAGAGGCCGTCGGCACGCAGCGTTAACAAGCGAATTCAGAAGAAGACGCTGGCATAAGAGGAGTTCGATGCGTGACCTCGACGTTCTCCTGAACTCACTCGTGAGCACGATCGCAAAATCCTTGTTCCGATTCTGCTCGCCGAAACCACGTAGCGGTTGGTCAACGCTGCTCGGCAGCGTACTGGCTCGCAGCGTGGCCAGGCGGACGCACAAATGCGAACAGCCGGCTGCGCGCGTCGACCGGATCGCGTCCTTTTTCGAGCACGCCGATTGCACCGGACATGTCCGAGTACGACGTTGAACTTTGCAAATCGGTTGATGAAAAAATTGCGCCTGGGAACAAGTAAGAGGGCCAGGCGGCCGAGTGCATTAGCGCACAAAAACTTTGAAGACCGGCTCCACTATGGTGGAAGTTGAACGGGTCAATTTGTGCGTCTCGCGAAATAATACGCCGCCCTGTCGTAACTCGCGTGCGTAATTTGCAAAACGAACCCAATTTTAGTTGTGAATTAAATTGCCGCATTGCCGCCGCCTCCGTTGCACTGTGGATAACTGGCGTTGCGCACCGACACTCGATGGATGTGTGGTGGCTCTAACGAGCGGTTAATGATTCCATTGCGTCATCGTCATGACGCTACCAGTGAATCGCTTCATTCAGCGTTGTTCCCAGCGGCGTATCTTCGGGAAATGTGTCGGGTGATGACCGACAAGCACATCCATTTTCGCAACGCAGGAAGGGAATGTCCCATGAACGAAGAATTCGAAAAACTATTTGTATTGAGATCTCCGCCAGTGCTCCTGACGGAAAGCCAGAAAGACTACGACGATTTTGTTGCTCATTTGACTGAAGAACTAGATCCCAAGGACATATTTGACAAACTCAACATCCGCGATGCTGCTGAAGGCGCTTGGCACATCAGGCGGCTGCGATGCAGCCGACCCAGCATCATCAACATGTCGTTTCGCAAAGCGATTGTGCAGTTCTTGTTTGGGAGCTGGGAACGCATCAAGAGATCGAAGCCGAGATATTGGCTGATCGGTGGTTTACTTCCGAAAAAGTCAAAGCTGAACTTGCTGCGCTATTGAAGAAATACAGCCTTAATGAACTGGCGATCGAGGCGCTGGCGATCAAGCTCAATGGCGCCGATCTGGAGAGTCTGGGAAGGGAAATGGCGATGTGGGAGGATCGCCGCGATAAGGCAATTAACAAGATTTTCAAACGCCGCGCCGACGACCTGGCCGAACGGGTGCGCACCGTCACCCAGCGTGCGATAGATGGCGATGGGGGATCTCTCGACCAAAGGGGTACCGCATAATGGCTACTCCCGCGCAAATTGCAGCCAATCAGCAAAACGCAAAAAAGAGCAGCGGGCCGAAAACAACTCTGGGCAAACAGCGGTCGCGAGACAACGCTCGCAGGC
The DNA here is from genome assembly GCF_040546575.1 of Bradyrhizobium sp. OAE829. Taxonomy (NCBI): domain Bacteria; kingdom Pseudomonadati; phylum Pseudomonadota; class Alphaproteobacteria; order Hyphomicrobiales; family Nitrobacteraceae; genus Bradyrhizobium; species Bradyrhizobium sp. OAE829. The sequence continues at coordinate 60,922 of NZ_JBEPOE010000001.1, forward strand.
ATGGACTGGCCGCAGCCCGGCCGCGGGAAACAACTCCGGAAATGGAGAAGCTTTCGCAGCTATTCGCCCAAGGTTCCGCTGATCCACTCATCATCGAGCATGCGCGCGAGGCCGCGGATGCGGAGTTGGAATTGGCAACGTTAAAAATGACGAGGGTCGCTTGGATTGAGCGCGTGTACGTGTTCGGCTACATCGAACGTCCGAGCAGAAACCCCGACGACATCAGAAGAATGTTTTTTGCACCAAATTGGCAGGAGCTTTTGGATCCTTCAAGTACCATGCCGCCATTTGGTCCTGCACGCCTTGCAGAAGCCATCCGCCGGGCCTTGCCCGAGACAGCAAAGCTTGCAAGGTACGAAACGCGCGCTTTGGCACGCCGTGATCGAGCAATTCGCGCAATCGTTCGTCACAGCAAGAAGCGTTCGTAAGCGAGAATTTCGAAGACGAATCCAATGTTCGCGGGCCTAATTCGTGGATGGTCAAGGAGCGCGGCGCGTGACCTGCAGAGTGGATTGTTAAAAATAGAAGGCAGGCGACAAGTGACGTTGCCCCCAAGTTTTACAGCGTTGAGTTCGTTCCTGGCGTTGGGGCTGCCCTGCTGGCGGGTGGAGCGATGGAAGCTCGCGCGGCAGCTTTGCATCGAGCATGCGCGAGAGGCCGCGGATGCGGAGTTGAAATTGGCAAAACTAAAATGAAGAGGGCTGCCTGGATCGAGCGCGCCTATGTGTTCGGTTGCACCGAACGTCCTGGTCGGCAATCCTGGCAAAATCAAAAAGTTGTTCCCTTCGCCAAATTGCGGGAATGTTTGGATCCGTTGGGTACCATGCCGCCCCCTGGTCCCGAACGCCTTGCAGAAGCCATCCGACGGCCTTGCCCGACAGCAAAGCTTGCAAGGTACGAAGCACGTGACATCGCGAAGGATCGAGCAATCCGCGCAATCGCCTGTCAAGCCATCAAGAAACCATGAGAAAGAATTTGGCAGAACGAACCCAATTTTTCAATTCCCCGCCGACCGCCGCGCGGCATTCGGGGGGTGCCTTGCGTCCAAATCCGATGTATTTTGGCGTACGCACTGCAACAATGAGGGGCAGTGACCGTGATGGGGGCCGCCGCTACTTCATGGAGCAGGTGTCGTATACACACGGCGCCGGAGCCGTTCGGCTGACCGAAACAAGTGATTCAGCACCCGCAGGGGTAGGATGGATGACGATATAACGAGACCTGTACTGATTTCCGCTCACCGGACCGAACTGATGACAAAAAGTATATTTCAGCAGCTTGCCGCCTATAACCGTTGGGCGAATGCCCGCCTATACGCCGCCGCGCTCGAATTATCCGACGAAGCCTACCGGTTGCACATCGGCGTGTTTTTCTCCAGCGTCCATGGCACGCTGAACCACTTGCTGCTGACCGATCGGATCTGGCTCAAACGGATAACCGGGGAGGGGGAACATCCAAGTCGATTGGATGCCATCCTGTACGAAGATCGCCTCGAACTTGCCCGAGCGCGCATGGCGGAGGATGAGCGGCTAATAGCCGTCGTCGATAGGTATGACGAGGCGGCTCTTGCAAGTTTACAAAGCTACAGGACCACGTCGGGGATGCCTCACTCTCAGGCCGTCGCCGACATACTCTTGCATCTGTTTAATCATCAGACCCATCACCGTGGGCAGGCACACGCGTGCTTATCGATCCTGACTGGCGGTGAGCCGCCGTCCCTGGACTTGCTAGCGTTTCAGCGCGGTGCCAACGCACCCAGCCTGGAGAAGCTAGCTCAGTCTTAGCCAATCGTTCGAAAAGTGGTCGAAATTACAGGGATAGCGAGCCGCAGAGCGTCAGCGGTCTTCCAGACTGCGGTGACGTTCGAGCTCGCACTAGCGGATCGTTTGGCGTGATCTACAGGTACGAAACGGGTTCACCTGAAAACGAGAGGTGTCTTCCCGATACGGCTGCGACCTTCCTAAACAACGGAATGGCGTTTGCGATCTCCATTAGCTTACGCGCGGCGCGCGGCGGCTTCCAAATTTGCATATTGGGCGGGTGTCAGCGTTTTTTCATCGTCTGACCTTGGGGCCGAATACAACGCCACGCCTTTTTCCAGCGCCTCTTTGAAAACAGCCTTCATATCCGGATTGCTTAATAGTTCGTCGGCAGGACTAAACTTTGCATCGGCTTGCCATTCCGCGCCGGGCAACGGTAGGGGTAAATCCCACTCCTTCGTGACGTAGGCAATCCGATCGGTTCGCCGGCCTCGGCTCATCCATTCGACGTATTTCCTGAGCCGGTTCACCTCTATCGTGGTTCCGAGGAAGACCCTGGAATTTCATGCCACTGGCGAATCCGTCATGTGCGCGGTGGGCATGGTGGAGCACTACAGTGTGTCGTGGCTGGGGAATGCTGTCTTTGCATTCGGGGATGCCTTCAGCGGGGAAAACTCATTTCGTAGAATTCCAAGGCATTGTTTCGACTGCCTGCCAGTTTGAGTAAGAGTAAGGCCCGGACCAAGCACAGACCTGTGTCCGGCAAATTTGGCAGTCAAAGCCACCCTTCTCAGCCATCGAGGTTTGCACGGCTTGGTAGCCCGCGCTGCATTGCGGGCAAACGAATACAACAATTGTTCGACTGCCTCTTCCCACTCGGTAGACCCTGCATGCTGTGGCGCCAGCCTTGGCTTGGATTGATCTCAAAGAGATTAAGCGTGGCGACTTCGCGGTGCTAAACGTTTGAACCGCGCCTTCTTTTGAGCGCCGTTCTGATCTCGAGCGATCGCGATTTTCAACCTTGCGGCGCGGTCGCGTACCCCACCTTTTGAACGGCCAATTTGCTGTGAGATCTCCGCCAAACTTAAGCCGGCCAGCGCCAAGGCGCGCAATCTAACATCCTCGGCGGGCGTCCATAGATCCTGTCTCATTTTTCGCCCTGAGCCTTGCTGCAAGCGCGCTATTCTTTGTAAGACCAAGGGCTCATTTGCTGGCTCTAACCAGCCGATCTAATAGGCTGCCGACAATGAGAAGAATTCGTTCGGCCTCTTTGGTATCGCCCTTCTTTAAGGCCTCCATGGCCTGCCGCAGGCCGTCTTGCATCTCATCAAGCGTTTTTTTTAGTGGCATTCTGCTGTCCCCTGACATTTTTGTGCCAGCCTAGCGCAGCCTAAGCGCGCGCGAAAGCCGCCCCTGGGGGCTTGGCATCGTCACCCCGGGACCCGGGGACGTGACCGTTCGGAGTTAGCGCGACAGGTTAAAGCGGGCTAATCCGGGGCGTCGCGGATGACCGCTGGCGGTGAGCGGCCCCAGCAGTGTTTTTGCCCTCGCTGCGGCCGTTTCCTTTAAGCGGCCCGAATTTGAAGCGCGCAAGTGAATGAGGCACCGCCTTTGCTTGTGCAGCGTGGTCTCTCGTTCAGGGAAATCGGTTGCAAAGAAATTCGCGATGGCACCCTGGACGATTGCATCCAGGAGTTCACGGCCAAGCCTGAATCCCGGCATTTGCAGCAGATATGGTCGGGCGGTTGGGGCGCTCCAGGTCCATTTGGCAGGCGGCGGTGGAAAGATCAGGACCGATCACGCCCCGTTCGAAGTGGCTCAGAAAGATGCCGTCTATGCGACGCGCCGACGCCGGGTCAATTGGTTTTCCTAAAGCTCGGGGGAGCTTGCGAAGATCCTCGTGCTTTAATTGAAGAGTGTCCCATAAGCGTCTGGATTTTTTCGAGTTTATACCCGTTTCAGATCCACAGAGAAGCGTGCGCGTGTCGCGCCGCGGTCGATGATCTTGGCGTGCAACTCTGCTTGCCAACCCTCCTTATTTTCAGCCTATCTCCACCAGGCGGCAGTTTTCCGCAACCAGAGCTGGCGAACAACGTTCAAAAGTGAACAGACGGCCCAGGAACGGCGCGCTTAGTTCGATCCATTGCTTTTTAGCTGTGTAATACTTGCGTTCCGCCCGGCATCTCGCCGGGCTTTTCGTTGGCCAAGGAGCGGGCCCAGCCGTGAGGAGTTCATTGCCTACGCGGTTGACCTTAGACCTTAGCGGGGCGCTGGCCCGCTATGACCTCGCCGCTACCGACCTAGCAAATCGCGGAGCGGGACGCCCGCCAATATCTTGAAGACCGTCCGACTATCGAGATCTTCTCATGACCACCGGCGGGTCGCGCGGCTCGTGAAGAAGTAGGCGCGCGAAAGCCGCCCCCAGAGGGGCTTGGCTACTTATTGTTTCGCCGCAGGGGGAATTGCTTCAGGAGCCGTCGCTGGCGCGGAAGGCTCGTCCGCGGGTGCGGTTCCCCGAAGTTCTGACGCGGCCGCGCAGTTGCCTGCCCAAAGCTTGGTCCCCTTGACCGTTCCGACGAGCTTGCATCCTTCTGCCGCTTTTGGCTTCACCTGAACCAGCGGCTTGTGGCCCACCTTCGGCGGCGAAGGAGCCTGCGCGATCGCGTTCGTCGAAAAGCATGCCGCGGCTAGAATGATCAAAACTCTCATCGTCATTTCCCTGTAAAGCCGCGGCCTGCAGGGCGGCTATTTGCGCACGAAATCTCGCGATATCTTCAAGTAATTCTTCGCGCCGTGGTCCCGTCGAAAGTTTGCGAGCGGTGGCTTCTAGCTTCGCCGCCATTTCTTGTAGCTCCCGCAAGTCGGTCACCGTCATTTCTTCGCCTTCAACGCCAGCGTGCGGGGTTTTGCAAGACGATCCCGATGAGCTAACCCGGATCTGAATTATCTGCTTGTTGGGCCATTTCCAACTTTTCACTTCGCTTTCGCCTTCAGCCCCAGTTCGACAAGCCGGCGGATGGCTTCGGGGCGCTCGAGTTTCACGTCCTGAAGGGCGATCCACTCATCGATGGAGCGCATGTCATATTCAGTCCACTCAGGGTTAGGGCTGGGCGCTAACGCCTTTTGTGCTACCCCCCTTGCAAGCGCTACGGCAGCCGTGATTTTAGCTTGAGTACTTTCCTTCATCTTCTGCTCCGTCATGCATTTCGTCGCTTGGCTCATCGTTTGGTGGGAATAACAGCTTTCAGCGCCTCATCGCCGGCCGGCGTTATGCAGTAGGTTCGGCCGTCTGGCTGTTTTTCAATCCAGCCCTTCGCCAACATTCCCGAAATAATTTGCTTTCCTGCTGGATGCATCTGTTCTGGCCGAACGCCCCGGGTGGGACTCATCTTTTGTAACGCAGTGCGTTCTGTGGCGTGTGGAATGTGACGAGGCCGTGCTGGCATTCATTTTCTCCTGCGAGCAGATCCTCCGCAAGGTTCCGGTTGAGTGGGGAGGTTCTGTGATATCGCCTAGATTAAAGATTGATCCTAGTTAGTCGAGCACTTCGTGGCCTTTTTCCGCGAGTGCCGAAAGGTCGTCACGCCTGTCGACCAAGCTGAGTTCGAACGAAGCGTGAGTTAAGGCTTATCTCGTCCATCATTACGTTTGTTTTGTCTTCGGAGAGCGTTGATTGCGTCCCTGATGGTCGAAACGGTTTCTTTCACGAAAATGGGGCGACCACCAACGCTTACCGCACTCTTGGCCTCGGATCGAGTGTGATCCCAAGTCTCGGTAGCGCGGAGGAAAGAGATCGCTGACGCCTTCATCCACACGGGTACCCCGTCGGGTAAGGTCAGGGCGACGAAGTATGGCTTCAGGCTGAGGCGTTCCAGGAGGTCGTTGGCCGGCTCGTCGACTTCTTGAGGACCGCCCGCCAAACCGACAATGTTGGTTATGGCTGCGCCGCGACCTGAAGGCCGTGGCAGGGCGTAAGCCATTACAATTTTCGTCGGATCGACGACGAGCGTGATGCCAGTGAGGGTCTTGATCTCAACGAGATCGTGAACCCCCAACTCAAGCCTATTGAGATCTTGTCCAGCCGCCGCCGTCGAAAGCAGGCACCCAATTAAGACCAACACCTGCTTCATGTGTGTGACACTAGTGTCTGTAATACCGATAAGGGGGCTGCCAGACAAATGTCGAGCCGAAGCGATACGGCAGCGGGTCATAACCTATCAGGTACGCCGATTTGATCCGATAGTGCCTGTAGCGAACAACGCGAGCCGGGCGGATCGTTGTGCTGCACACACATCGCTGACGGGAGCTAACGTCCGACCCGTGCGCTTTCGGTTGATCCGCAGCTGCGAAATTTGGAATTAGGCACAGCGCAGCACCTAGGGCGATCATCGACAGCGCCGCCCAACTACTCTTCGTTACCGCAGCCCGCCAGGATGATTGATCGTATTCGGGGTAGGGAATGCTAGCCGCACCGAAAACGCACGCGTATCTGCCAGACCAGGGCCGCTGAGGACGAGCGTCGCAGACTAATTGCGTTTCGTTGCATGAAAAACACTCGGTCGGCTCAACCATGGCGGGGTTCCTTTTGACGAGGCGGGCGTATAACTCGGCCGGGAAGGCTCTGGTTCCCGTGCCACCCGTTGGTCGGAACTACCGGCATTTTGATTAGCCAATGCCGAGATCGCCCTGCGCCGCGCTGCGCCGATGAGGACCGCGAATTATCCTTTTTCGCTGCACCAATTGGTCGAGCAAAGCGGCTAGCCGGTCCGTGTCCACGTGTAACGAGCGTCGCGCGCTGGTCGGATTTGCTGGTCAGGAAATGAAATCTGGAGGTGCCAATCGGCGGAACGGAAGCAAAACCAAGAAGCACCGAACGTCCTGGCCGAGGCCCAGATACGAGATCAAGAGATTTTTCGCTTCACCAAATCGGCGGGAGCTTTTCGAGGCATAAGAAATCCGCGGGAAATCTTGAGGGTGGATTCGACACTAGACTGACCTTGCCGGCGTGATACGTTGCCAGCGGCCCTCACGCGGGTCATATGTCAATGCTACCTCGACTTAGCCCCGCCCTAACCGGCGGGGCTTTTTCGTGGTTCGCGGACCTCCGGCTGGTTCAGTCCGAGGTCGAGAACCGCAACTCAACGCCGACGATCAGCTTCAGTACAAGGACAATTACTGTGATCGCCAAGCTGGCTTCCAGCAGGATGAATCCGAGCAGGGCACTTAGTCCGATGACTGCGTTCTTGCGTCCATTTAACATGCGTGGGCTGCTTCAACCGTATGTGGCTACAAACCAGACCCACGCCCCTGCCTGAGCAAGCAAAACAAAGATAGTAAAATGGTCGGTGAAACTTTTTCGGGTATGCGCGATAGCCTCCCGTTTTAGGTCATTTGTCAATCAAGATCATCGCAATCAAGCTAACTGGTTAGCTTAATGGCCTCGCTGGGTGTCACAATCCCACAAAATAAAACCGTCCGTGGGGCTAGCTCGGACGGGGCATTGGCGATGAAACCAATATCACGCCTACCGTACGGAGCCGAACTCATCTTAACAGCATTCTGGCACACGTCAGCTTTGATCCGTACGTAATACTTACTGGCGGACACATCAGCTGCTGCACCGCAACGCCGCACAAGCGGAATATGACTGCTTGGCGGCGCTGCTCTAGCCCCGGACACTGAAATTTTTCGGCAACGGTATGCCTGCATCATCGGTGCCTAATGTTCGGTAACATCCCCGCGAGCGGCAGTCCGTAGGAATCCGGAGATAACATCTGACAAACTCACAGGGCTCTGCGCCTGGGCGCTGCGCTGGCGTCGGAGCGTCGGTAAGGTCCAGCCGGACATCGGTCCCGGCCGGTGATGAAATGAACTTTTCAGTGCCGGATAACCGCAGGACGGGCCAGAGCACGGCTCGGCCGGCGTGGCAGGCTACCCTCAGATGCAGAGCTGGAATTCGCCGATGGCGAACCAGGACCCGCTGTTCAACAAATGCAGTTGCCCGGCTCGTTACCGAGTCAGACCAGCACGCCCAGCAGATAACTCAACGCCCTCCGGAGCCCGCCATCGGCGGGGCTCTAGTTGAGACAACGGCCCGGGAACAACTGGCAACCGTTCGTGTTGCAAGCCGCGCGGGATTTAGAGACCGTAGCCTTGGCCTTACCGCGCATTTAATTGGCGCTGGGGCCGTTTTTTAAGCCCGCCTGGCACGAAAACGGATTGACTAATCGCAGAGTCAATTGGCGCCGATCCGCTCGATCATGAGGTTCAACAAAATCAGAGAGCGAGAGGCGTCTTGTCGCGCCAGCGCGCCTCATGCGGCCCAGACCCGCCTTTGCTACGAGGGCCAGCGAATAGGCGAGTGTTGAAGTTTCCGCCTGACCATTTCCTCACGCAATTTCTCCGCCCGTTCCCGGACGCTCGGGCTGGCTGTCAAATGGTACTTGAAAGCTCGATCGGCCTCGGCCTCTTTGCGGCTTTCGTAGTAACGCTGTACGCTCTCGTCATTCAATTTTTCTAAACTCATAATCAAATCCTACTTGGTCAAAAAACTCGCTGCCTTGCCCCGTCGCCTTTCAGATCACGATCCATGCAATGACGGCCATCGCCAAAAGTGCCACTCCAAACCAGGGCCAGTGTTGAGACTTTGTCACCGGCTGCAGCCCATCAGTGTCATTCCGCTGCACGATAATACAAGTGCACTTCGCCACCGCTCGGCATTGGGCGGGATATTCGCTTGATACGTCCCTCGGCGGTCAAACGATTCAACTTATGGTGCATTGTTGCGCGCGCCCCTAGATCATCGCGCACCCAAATTTCAGTGGCACCTTCTGCACGGTCTTCACTGATTGGAATGATTGTCCACAGCCGTTCAAGCTCGGGCATGCTGCGATCTCTTCATTGAGTGCTAGCGCATCATCGATCTAACCCAGGCACGCTGCGACAGCGCCATGAAAAAGGTTATCAGCGAGGTCCGTCGTGGAAAAGAGGATCCGGAATAACTAGTAGTAGTACCGAGTCAGCAAGTTGGTTGTGGCACAAACTGCATAGGGATGACGCGCCAATTTCACGCAAGCTGCGTTAATGTGCCGGTGATCGCCTGCGTCATTGATCGCGGCGCCACAGAAACAGCGTGTGAGAACGTTCGGGGTGGGGGGTGGGTGAGGGCGGGCATGGCCCCATTGAGGCGCGGTCTTCTTCGCCGCTAGGCAAACGACCCAGCACTATGGCGGTTGGAGAGTCAGATTGAGCAGCCCGACGAAGGCACGAGCCCGGAACCGGAAGGCCGACAACTGAGGCGGCCTTAGGTCAATGCCCAATATGCCATCATGGCAACCCCACCGAGGGCGGCAACAAGCAGGCCGACTTCAAAGTAACGGTTGATTTCCCGTTCATCGCGGATCATCTGCTGCACCGTCCAAACGCCACCGGCGTTCTAGGGTTGATGGAGTCGTGATCTACAAAACCCAGCGCTCTGCGGGTGCCCGCATCCGAAAGCTACCAGCGGTAACTTTGCGGAAAAGCCGATTCGGGAAAACCTGGTAATACTACCGGTGTTGCGCACTTATCACACCAACCTCAAATGTGTTCGGCCTTCGGGTATCTGTTCACAATTCGGCAGACCTTAGCGGAGAGCGCGAGATAGGATTGCTTTTGCTTACGAAACTTCCGTTGCGTCTCGGGGCGTGTGGTGAGTTTTCAAATTACAGTATTGAAGGTATTAGCCGGTCATCCGGGCGGACGCGCCTCACTCGGAGAGCTTCTAATGTCCAGCGGACCGGACTGGACCGACCGAACGAGACGCCTGGCTGCGCGCGCCCCGGGCCTCGAAATATTCAGTCAATCATTTGTCCTACGCGATGATGCGGGCTGGCAAATCACGGATGCCGGTCGGGCGTTTCTCGCTTCGGTTGAAAGCCCGATCCAAGTGAGCGCGGATAACGAACAGCCGACGGAAGCCGCTGTTGCCATGCCGGTGCCGCCCGAGGCTTTGACGCCGATCAGGCTGGTTGTTGTAAACCGTCGCGGCCGACGTCGTCGGGCGCGGGACCGGATGCGGCCTTCCGCGGTCGCTTAATTTCTCTTGCCGCCCGTTTCGCGCGCGACGGAGGGTTCGCCGCTTACGCCGACGAGAGATCAAATTTTAACTACCTGCAGTTAAGTTGGTGATAATCGCGGCATGAACCCCAAAGCCCTCGCGAGAGTAACGCGTAAGGAAACCCGTCGGAGGGCACATAATCCGGCGGGTTTTTCTTGCCGGGCATGTCCCGATCAAATTAGGCTGCTGGCATTGGTTTTAAAACTGGAGATGCGGACGTGGCAACTGGTACTGTGAAGTGGTTCAACGCGACCAAGGGTTATGGATTCATTCAGCCAGACAACGGAGGCAAAGACGTTTTCGTCCACATATCAGCCGTTGAACGGGCCGGTCTCAGCAGCCTCAACGAGGGCACGAAGGTTAGCTACGAAGAGACGGAAAATCGCGGCAAGACGTCCGCGGAAAATTTAAGAGTCGGCTGAGCAAACTTTAGGCGGAACGCTTCAGCTTGCTCCTCTCTTATTTAGCCGGCGACGGAATTTTTGCGAGGAGCGGGACAGTCCCGGCCAAAGGCCATACGGTGTAACGCCCGTGTGGCCTTAGTCATGTTTGCTAAGCGGCCCGACGGTTGAGGAGGCTACCGCCGACCTAACCGCGGAGCAAATAAGCGCGCAACAACGCGCTTTACAAAGCCAGTGGGCTGGCTCTCCTAATTGGGCCTAAACCTTGATCAGCTCGATGTAATCGCAATTGATCGAGGTCGGGTTTCGATTGCCGTCAAACTGAATGGTCACAATACGGCTGTTGAGCTTGCGGCCGATAACCGTACCCGCCTTGCTGGCAATACGCGGGCAACGCTCTTTGCCAAGCGCGCTCCGGCCCATTTGCATCACTTTCTTCTTGGACGGGTGGAACGACAGGTAGCGGATGGGTTTCCAGCCAAAGCTGGCGCGCCAAAACGACTGGTTCCAGGCCGGCTGTCACCCACCAATCTCTTCTTTGCTGGCGCGGTGCAGCTCGCGACGATGCGCCCGGCACAGCGGTACTGTAAATTCATCGCTGACCTTTTGGCCGAGCCCGCGGGGCCGTGCAAAACGCTTTTCCCAGTCAATTCACGACAATTGGATCGTTGCCCGCAATGGAAAAAGAAGCCGCCAAATGAGGCGGCCCATGTTTTCGCCAACAGAGTTGCTTACTTCCTGGTAACGGATGTGGTCCACATCTGCATGTTGGTACCGTCCGCGCGAATTGCGACCACCCTAACTACTTCGAACGCTCCACCGGCTACTGTTTCGAGCTGCTCATCAGACAGCTCAACCGGTCTGGTCACTTCGATTGAGGTTGTTGCGCATTTCATGTTCATTCTCCGGTTGCTCTCCGCAGGCACCATCGCCTCGGTGACGAGACAATTGCCCATCGGCGAGTGGAGCGCTGTTCCCCAAGGAACAGGCAAAAGGCGGGCGTAATCCGGCTCAGCTCGCCCCGCTGGCGGATTTCAGAAACGCCTGCACGGAAGCCGGTACCTCGTCGTACTCAGCCAATCTCCTTCGGAGCTCGTCGGCGATATCCATCGTCACATCGCGAGACCAGCCCTCTGCGGTATTGAAGGCGACTATGCGCGCCGGAAGGCTGTACTGCTCCGTCATCAGGTCCCGGATCAACGTCTCGCGGTCGGCGTCCTCTTCGTTGGTCTCCCGCCAAACGTGGCCCAGTCGCCCGCCAAAGTCGTCCAATACCAGATACGTGTCCTGGTTGGCTTCCCGCGGTACTATTGAGGGGGACTGATCGGGTCTACGCATGACGCAAACTCACTGCGCAACTTCATTCAACCTAGTGACAATCAAATTGTACGGCAAGCGGGGTTAGGCAAAAATCTCTCTCCGGGAGCGCCGGTCACAAGGCTGCCAGTCGATCAGATGGCAGAAAAGTCGATTTGGGAAAACTTGGTAGTTTTCCGGGAATAAGCGGCAACGTGCCCGCATCGCCGATCCCCTATGTTTGCAGTGGTAATTCCTGTTCGCTTCAGCTTTCTTGCGACGGGTTAGCGTGGCTTTGCGCAGCCTCGATCGGCCTCGCGGCGACGTCACTAAATACCGGCACGCTCATGGGGATCTGGACTTCAAGCCGAGGCTCCGCCGTTTCGTCCCGACCTTGAGCTCCCGCTCAGGAGAATTCGGACACCCAATCATGTAGCCACAGGCTGCCGCCGCAAACCTGAGCAGCTGGGAAACGACCAGGGGCACAATGGGCCCATGGTTGACGGCACCTACATTATCTTTGCCTGTCCAGAATGCGGCGCAACTTTCCGCGCAGTTCAACAGCGCAAGTTTAATGTTGCAGGACAGTTTTGCATGTCTCGACTGCGACACCGTCGTGCACCGCTGATCGGGAGCATGCGATTACACCGACTGGCATCCGGTCCAAAAAGCCGGTCCTGGGGAGTTGATAGGGGGCCGCTGCACGGCGAGAACCATCAGCGCGATAAAGAACCGTCCGGCGTTGGTGCTCGATAGTATAAATGCACTTCGCCGCCGTTCGGAATTGGCCGGGATATTCGCCTGATGCGTCCCTCGGCGGTCAAACGATTCAACGTATGGTGCATTGTTGCGCGCGCCCCTAGATCATATCGCATCCAAATTTCGGTGGCACCTTCTGCACGGTCTTCACTGATTGGAATGGTTGTCCACAGCCGTTCAAGCTCGGGCATACTGCTATCTCTTCATTGAGTGCTAGCGCATTATCGATCAAACCCAGGCACTGGGCGAGAGCGCCATGCAGAAGGCTAACAGCCACCTCCGTTGTGGAAAAGAAGATTCGGAATAACTTAGTAGTCGTACCGAGCCACAAAGTTGGCCGTGGCACAAACTGCATAGGGACGACTTGCGGGATTTCCCCGCGAGCTGCGGCCGGTGATTGCCTGTTATTGATCGCGGCGCCACAGAAACAGCGTGTGAGAACGTTCGGGGTGGGGGGGTGGGTGAGGGCGGGCATGGCCCCATTGAGGCGCGGTCTTCTTCGCAGCTAGGCAAACGACCCAGCACTATGGCGGTTGGAGAGTCAGATTGAGCAGCCCGACGAAGGCACGAGCCCGGAACCGGAAGGCCGACAACTGAGGCGGCCTTAGGTCAATGCCCAATATGCCATCATGGCAACCCCACCGAGGGCGGCAACAAGCAGGCCGACTTCAAAGTAACGGTTGATTTCCCGTTCATCGCGGATCATCTGCTGCACCGTCCAAACGCCACCGGCGTTCTAGGGTTGATGGAGTCGTGATCTACAAAACCCAGCGCTCTGCGGGTGCCCGCATCCGAAAGCTACCAGCGGTAACTTTGCGGAAAAGACGATTCGGGAAAACCTGGTAATACTACCAGTGTTGCGCACCTAACACACCAAACCTCAAAAATGTTCGCCCGCCGGGTTTATGTTCACAATTCGGCAGACCTAACTGAGAGCGCGAGATAGCTTTTGTTTTTCTTACAAAACTTCCGTTGCGTCTTGGGGCGTGTGGTGAGTTTTCAAATCACAGTATTGAAGGTATTAGCCGGTCATCCGGACGGACGCGCCTCACTCGCCGAGCTCAGGAGTGCGGTAGCCATCCTTATGACCAGCGGATCGGACTGGACCGACCGAACGAGACGCCTGGCTGCGCGCGCCCCGGGCCTCGAAATATTCAGTCAATCATTTGTCCTACGCGATGATGCGGGCTGGCAAATCACCGCTGCCGGTCGAACCTTTCTCGCTTCGATCGAAAGCCCGATCCAAGTGACGGCTGACAACGAGCGGCCCACAGAAGCCGCTGACTCAATACCGGTGCCGCCGCAGGCGTTGACGCCGATTAGGCGGGTTGTCGTAAACCGTCGCGGCCGACGACGACGGGCGCGGGACCGGTCACCGCCTTCAGCGGTCGCTTAATTTCTCGCAGTGCCGCCCGTTTCGCGTGCGCGAGGGAGGGGGGCCCGATGACGCCGCGGGAGATCAAATTTTAACTACCTGCAGTTACGTTGGTGATAATCGCGTCATGGCCCCCAAAGCCCTCGCGAGAGTAACGCGTAAGGAAACCCGTCGGAGGGCACATAATCCGGCGGGTTTTTCTTGCCGGGCGGGTCCCGATCAAATTAGGCTGCTGGCATCGGTTGTAAAACTGGAGATGCGGACATGGCGACTGGTACTGTAAAGTGGTTCAACGCGACCAAGGGTTACGGATTTATTCAGCCGGATAAGGGCGGCAAGGATGTGTTCGTGCACATATCAGCCGTTGAACGGGCCGGTCTCAGCAGCCTCAACGAGGGCACGAAGGTTAGCTACGAGGAAACCGAAAACCGCGGCAAAACGTCCGCGGAAAACCTAAGGGTTGGCTAGCGAAGAGGCCACCAGATTTCGGGCCGATGGTGTGGATGTTTTTGACTAACTAAGACTTCAGGTTACGAATAGAGCGCGGCGCTGGTGAGGGCCAAAGATAGCTACCTCAAAATCGAAGGGACGAGTGCAGAGGCAGATCGATTTTCTGTGGCGATTGGCGGGGCATCATCGGCCATTGGTGTGCTCTAAAACAAAGCTGCGGAATATGACGCCCAACGAGTTCGCTAGTGCGGGCCAGAACGGGGACAATTGCCGATAGCCTGCCCCCAAAAGTCTCAGCGATACGCAACGGAACTCGCTTGTCGAGCCGACCAGGCCGACCGTTGCTCGGAATCATCAGTTATGCCGAGAACGTCCGCGCTACAAGCGAATCATTTTGACTGTGCGCCCTGCAGAGTTGCTTACTCGAGCATCTTTTAGGAACGCTCATGTTCGAGGCTGTTGCAGCATTTTTGGTAATTCTCAGCGTCGGCATCCTTGTCGCTCACGCACTGGACGCCTTTCGAATGTGGAAATAGATCTGAGCGTCACGGTCGAGGGAGCGGGCGCCGCTTTGGCAGTGGGATACGACCGGCGACCAGTGGAGGCTCGTCGGCCGACGCCTTCGCATTCTGCGCTCGCTTCAGGATGGCCTCGGCGGCTCGTTGATAGGCACTCACGTCGTCTTCAGTGCTGGGTGTCGGAATACTCGATGACGCCGAACCGTGATGAGCTGTCGATTTAGCCGCAGGCGGCATTTGCTGATTTGTTTCGAGGAGCTGTGGCGGGATTGGAAAAACGACGTAGGTGATCCACGCGGCTACGGCAGCGGCGCCTAGAACGGTCGGGACAGCAAATCGCCAGCTGATCATCTTTTACCTTCAGCCCCAGCTCTACAGACCGGCGGGTATTCGAACACCTATTGTTACGCTGAAAGCGAAGTGCAGGATCTGCCCCTGGACCCGCGTCGTCCGATTAGGATCGCGGCAACTGGTAGCGAACGGTCATCCCGACACCGACCTCTTTTCCCCGCAAAACAGTATCGCCAGATCGAACCTCTTGCTGCATTGCCTCACAGCAAGCATCCATCGAGGCACTGCCCATTCTGACCGATTGGCACAGTTCGCCTGAGGCGATTACAATGCTGGTGGCGCCTTGAACGGCAGCAGTTCGTAATTGCGAGCGAAGTTCATAAGCAAAATGATCAACCGAAACCATCGATGGCCTCCTATAAAGGACGTAGGTTGTGGCGGCGACGTTATTCCCCTTCGCTTTCAGCCCGGCCATTAAGTCGTCGGCCATGGCATCGGTCACCCTTGATGCTCTCTCTGAACGGCACGTCAATAAGTCCGGATCCGCTCCCAGCAGGCCCGATCTCCACCACCGGCGGACGACCTCACTTTGGTCGTTGGGGCTAAGCTCCCGCGCGTCTAATCGGTTCAAATGCGTTCTCCGCACTGCTCGCATTCGAACATATGAACGACATCTCCGCTTGCCGATTCCATGATCGTCAGGAGAGTGAGCCTTTCGGCGCAGAAGCGGCAGTCATGGTTTGATCGGTCCTGAGCAGTGGCAATCTTCTCACCTCGAAATAGCTCCATGACGCCCGCCTCCACAAACGGGTAGGGTAGGGAGTACCGTTTTCGAGGCATAATTAGGCAACGAGACTTGCATCGGCGATAAAGTTGAAAACGAAAGTCGGCTGTCCACAGAAATCCACGGTGCGCCGTTGCAATGGGAAACGCCAGGGAGCGATTGGCGCGCTGAAGGGTAGGGGACGGTAAGCGTCTCTGCAGCGGTTAGCGTGCTCATCCGTTGCCGGTCATCTGGCTCCTTTATCGCTCTGGCTCGACGCGACTGATATTCGCTCCCATCGATCGAAGATCTGCAAGACTAAGCCATTCTACTTCGCCGGGCGGCGTGTTCACCATGCGGCGAATGATCGGCGAGGGAACATCCAATGCCTTCGCAATGTCTGCCATCGACGTGGTTGCAGCTCTCGAAGACCGGACATCCTTATCGGAGGCGCCGTGCACTCCGATACGGGCGCTATTGTTTGCGTATTTTGCTTCTCCTGCCGCGAAAATGAGAAAGCAAGCTGATGCGCACGTAGCGCTACGCCCTACATTTGTCGACAGTTTTGCGAACTTGACCGCGTCGGCTATCCGGACAGCTTCCAGCAAGTTGCCCCCATCAGAGTTCAACCGCAGCGAGGTCACCAGTTTGCCCGCATCATTCGCCTCCTTGATGCGCGCCTTCAGTAAGTCAGCGTCACCGGGTGCAATACTGCCGGAGATGGAAAGTTCGACCCGATCGTCTTTGAGATCAAGGGATTTTATCTCGGCGGCGGCCGCGATCGACACGCTCAGCGCGAGCCCCGCACTCACAAACCCGCTAGCCGCAATTCCGCACTTTTGCGGCCCCATCCATTCCTCACGATAACGGCCCATCCAACCGCGCCTGGGAGGCTCCGGCAAGTGCTCGAAGCTCTTGCGAACGGCGTGGGGTACTGCACGCGGTGTTGGTTACTCATTTAAAGCGCCCCGACCACTCCGGATCGGGGCGCTTCAATGGACTACAGCGGCCGTCGATCAACCCTTCGATGCTTTACGCGCCCAATCAAGCGCACCCGCTGATATCGGAACCACCTCGCCAACATCCAGCACAGGAGTAACCTTGACGTCATTCCAATAGTTGTATTTTGCAGCGAAGGCGGTGATGGCCTTCGGGTCATTGGTCTCAACCAAAATAAAGCCGCCCCTTCCGGCGAGGTCCGAAACAAACGCGTGAATCGTCAGCCCCTTTTCCTCTTCGGGCTTCCACTTACTGAACGCGGTTAGAAGCGCCTCACCCCCCGCAATGTTTTGATCAAAGGAAAGACCTGCCGTTCGAATTGTATACTCACACATATATTTCATCGATTTTTCCCTCCCTGCACCGGGCAGCATTGCCCTGGTTCCCACTATCCGAGCGAAGTTCTCAAGAGCGTCCGATTAGGATGTCAGAGATCTTGCACGGTCATTGCTGGCCTTCGGGGCGCGAAACAGTTGGTACTGGATCAGGATCACCAGCAGCTTGCGTGCTCCGTCTAAACACAAGCCCAAGCGAGCCCATCGCGATTAAAGCGGCTCCCGCAATCATCAGCCAATACGGCAATTCGATCGATGACAGCAGGTCCATTTATCTCCCCGTCCCGTCGTACCGGCAGGTGAGGGCGCTCAATCGAGCGTGAGGACGCCTAAACCGGTGAGCCTCGGTGCTCCTTCTTGCATCTCGACGAAACCCAGATCCATGAGCGCCGCTAGGTCATTTTCGCTGACGGGCGTCAATTTCGTTCGTTTGGCTCTGATATCACGCATCGCCCAGCGCAGGCGGATCGCGGTCTCAAGGCCAAGTCCTTCCAATAATGACTTTGCTTGTTCCGCCCGTCTCACCCCGTCCTCCGCATCGGGTCGAGCGTCAACTGCAGGGACTTGAGCAGAAGGCTCCTCTTCGTTTGATGGGTCAAAGGAAGTTACCGGCGGGGGCTCAAGATGGGTCGGAATTAGTGGAGGCTCGCGGAATATCTCCGCAAGAACTTTGTCCATCTCCTGCAGTTTATCCGTACTCATTGGGCCTTCACGCCTGGACGGGCCGAATTTGTCGCGATCGAGGATTCAAATTGCGCCGTGCAACCGCCTCCAAGAACTCCTGCACAGAGCGCGGCATTTGATCGTACTCGGCAAATCGCATGCGCAGCTCGTCGGCGATATCCATGGTCACGTCCCGCGACCAACCCTCGGCGGTATTAAAGGCGACGATGCGCGCTGGACGGCCGCATTGGTCGTTCATGAGGTCTTGGATCAGCGTCTCGCGATCGGTAGCCTCTTCGTCGATCTCGCGCCAGCCTCGGCTTAAACGGGCGCCGAAGTCGTCCAGTACCAGGTAAACATCCTGGTCCGCTTCTCTCGTCCCGATCGGCTGTGAGCGACGCATGACAGAACTCCCGCCCCAGAAGACAATGCCAGCATCCAAAGGACGCACCGAAGTCGTCAATCGAAAGCAACACATCGAGGCTATTCTTTAACAAAGATTTTGATCCTGTGCGTAGCCCTTTTGAGGTAATCCCGGTATTACGGGCGCAAACGCCAAAAGCCTCCGGGACGCTGCATCGCCATATGGCGCAGCGCTATGACAGGGCGCGCGGCTTTGGCCGCTCTCTATCCCTTCGCGTTTTTAGGAGAACTCGCCAAGGGCCCCTGTAAAGCGGCCTCATGGCATAAGCCGACCGGCGGCCGGAAGTGCTGAGGCAACATAAGCCATCAAGTCCCGATTCAAGTTCTGAAACGATCCGGCTTCGCCGCTTTCTCGCCGCCCCTTTTCGAAATGCTCGATGCGGCCAATGAATTTGCTTCGTGTCAATTTTTTCAATCGCGAAAGCTCTGCGGCTATTCCTTACCATTTCGCTGGCTTCAATCAGCCCCGCTGCAACGCCGGAGAACATCTCAAAGTCGCAGCAACTTCCGCGTCGTCTCTCAAGAACGCCGGACCGGCCTCAACGCGGGTTATTGCCGCTTGTTCCCGGAATTATCCAGCATCAATTTCGAGCCTTACAGCGCCCCAGACGTAAGCCGGGGCATTGCAATTTCCAGCTTTAGAGGGAGCATTATTCGGCTTGGGGGCGCAGTTTCCGTAAGTGGCCCACCATCTCGACGGCTAGCCGATCACATCAGCGATACTTTCCCGTACCCCACTAGACTCCAACTTAGAGAGCGCCTCTAAGTGTGTTCCTTAATTGGGGGTTAATGCCATGCCGGAATACCGCGCCTATTTGGTAGGTCCGGACAACCCCGTCACTGATCGGATCGAAGTAGCCTGCAAAGACGAGGCTGAGGCCAAACAATGGGCCGCACGGCTTGTAGATGGATGCACTATAGAACTATGGCAGGGTGACCGTAAGGTCGTGACGTTTCCGACTAAGGACTAATCTCCAAGGCCGCCTCAGTTGGCGGCAGCGTTGCGGGATGCGCGGTCAGTCGGATATTGATTCCGGACTAAGCATTTTCATCACGGCTTCAACCTGCAATATCGCAGCCGTAGCCGCTTGGTTTCGCGCTGGTTGGCGGAGAGCTTCCCGACTAACTCGCTATGCAGTTGGCTGAGGGTATAGAGAGCTTGCTTGGTTAGTAACTTGGCGTGGGGCATACCGCCTAGATGGCGGTGGACCGTTCAAAGTTCTTGTGGCGTTTGCGCCATAATACCGGGTAATCCGCGGGCATATCATGATCCGGCAAACCTGAGCGACCTCGCAAGCTTTACGGCGAGTTTAGCCCTCCCGATTGTGCAGAACGTGCAGGCGCAGCGGCGGCGCTCCCGGGCGAACGCCCGCATGCATTGGCGAAGGCCGGCATCGTCGCCCGGGGTCGTCTGGTATCTCATGGTCATGCGGCAGAAGCCGATGGCTTAAGCCCGTGGGGCAGGGGTCTTGCCCTCGATGTTTTCAGACGATGCCTTTATGACGAACCGCATCGTGGCCCATATCGCTCGCCAACTTGCAGAGTATTGACAACTGGTGCCGCCAACGGGACGATCCGCCTGGTCGCCTCGAGACTATCCGCCGCGTGGTCGAGTTGTGGCTGAGGGTCAAAAAATGAATACAGATAAACTTGAGGTGCTACATAATACCGTAGCGGAGATACTGCGCGAGCCTGCCTCGCCCCCTACCTACTTTGACGAGGAGCCCGACGACGCAGTGCAGGCTGGCGAACGGGTTGCGACGGCTCCTGACAATCTTCGGCGGGTCACCGAAATTCCAATGGAGCATTTTGGAAAAGCACCGCCTCGCGAAGCCCACGTCGTCCGCGACGCCAGGAACGAAATCCCCGGCATAGCTCGTCAATCACTCGCTGAACAATTCCCAGGTAGCCCTCAAGCGGATCCAGCAAATCAACTGGCTTCCAGGCTGTCGCACGAAGTCCCAGGCCCCCGGGCGGATCCGCAAACCAGGAGCATCAACGCGATTCGTCCGGCTGTCTCGGATAACCGGGTTTCTCCTGGCGGTTGGGCGTTACGTGGTATCGCCGGCATCCTGCTGGCAGGCGGTATCGGTGCAGGCCTTACCACATGGTTGGGGTCGTCCGGCGATGCTGCGAAGACAGCTGCTTCACAACCTGCGCCGCTGGTCCAGACCGCGCCGACCGCCGCTGCCCTGCCGCCCGAGTTGACGCCGTTGCTACAGTCGATGTCGCGCGATCTTGCGAGCATGGGAAAAGAGATCGAGCAGCTCAAGGCCGATCGTGAACTAATGGCCCGCGACAATGCGAAGCTCAACGAGCAATTCAGGGCGAGCCATGAGCAACTGACCCGCGTTGTTGCCCAGCTTTCCGAACAAATCAAGACAAGCCAGGAGCAAGCGGTGCGCGACAATGCAAGCGTGGCCGGGCAAATCAAGGGAATCCAGGAACAATTGACCAGCGTCATTTCCCGGGCTTCCGAGCAGAGTGCGCCGCCCAGAATTGCCGCCACCCCGCCACGGCCGACGCCTCCTTCGCCACGGCCAGCAGCTCCCGCGGTGCGCCAGCCGGCGTCGACACTCTCATCGCCGCAGGCCAACGCCCAGCCGAGGGCCGAAAGGCCAAGATTGTCAGCGACGCCGCGGCCGCCGGCGCCTGCGCTTGCGCGCTAGAGGTGCTCTCCACGTCCGGTCCGCATGGTCGATGGCACCTTAGCTAGTTAGGTGGCAAGACAAGGTCTGCCTGCCGGCTATCACGCCGCAAAATGACGATCGATCCATTGCGGGTCGTAAATCTGGCTCCGATCAATTTCGGAATCTTCTCCATGAGCTGAGACGGCAGCGGGATTGTTGCGATGCTGACCGTATCGCCAATGTTGATCGCAGGCGCTCGGGGGCCCGCAGGCGGGGCGGGTTTGATAAAATCCCGGATCAGTCGAATTTCTTCCGGTGTCAGATTGAGCGCAGCTTGCTCGGTTCGAGGGGCAGCCCCGGCCTTGTTTTCAGCAGCTGATCTGTTTTGGGATTCCGCTTGCTGATCAGCTTTCTGCTTTGCTTTTTCAAGAAGATCCGCCTTGGCTGCGCGTTCCCTGAGAGGCGAGAGTTCGCGCTGGAGGGTTGCGATTTCCGATTTCAGGGATCTGATCTGGGTGAGGGCGATCACTCCTCCAGCGCACATCACGAGCACGAGCAGGGTGAGGAGCGCAATGGCTCCGCCTCCGACATTTCCGGTCCTTCGTACCGCCTTTGCGGTGGATCCGTCGCGCTCGAGATGACGCTGCCAGATCGCCCGAGCTTGCTGAAGCCTGGCAGCGATCGACTTGCTGAACCAGTTTCGGCGAGGCGGCGCGGGCGCTGGCGTCTTGGCCTCAGCAACAAAGTCTCGCGTCAAAAAGACGGCTGCGTCCGGCCGGCGCGGTACTTCCTGGGGAAACGGGACTGGATTGCTGTTCTGTAGATCGGCGGCACCAATTTCCGGAGCTATCGGCCGGGCAATATCTTCAAGCGGCGAATGGCCGCTCGCCTTCTGAGCCGCGGCAGGAATTGTATTTACCGGAGGCATATCCTCGGCATTTCCGGTTTCTTCCACTCTATCGGGGACGACATCGATTTTATCCACCCGCGGATCGAGATTGAAGATTTTCAGACGCTCCTCGGTGCCAATGAGATGATCGATCATCATTAGTGAAGGAGGAGGGGATGGTGCGCGAAGGTCGAATGAGGGCTCGTTCGAGGCTTCCAGAGCCTTCAACGCAGATCGGCCTGCGTCGGTAATTCGAAATCCGTCGCCTTCCGGTGTCACCAGCCCCGACTGCAAAATGTCGATGTCATCGAGCGCGGAGGCAATCTCTTCCGATTGGTCTTCGTCGGCAGTGAGCGCCTCGACATCGTGCCTGAGCTCGTCAAGAGACGCGCGGCCGTCCGGGCGCCTTGTTAGCGCAATCAGTATCGCCAACTTGAATTTCACACTGTCCCCCGGCGTTCTGCTCCGTTTTGCTGACACCCCTCTCAACGGCGTTCAGCTCAAGATCGAAGTTCCTGGTCGTTCCTGGTTGGCTATCGGATCATCGATCATTCCTGGCGCTGGTGCGAGCCCCTTCTTCAGTGCCTTATGATCGCTGCCGGCGAAGGGCGTGGGGTGATATTTCGGGGCAATGAACCGCGTCGTTCGATGATAATGGCCGGATTCCGCATCACGCAGCGCTTGCGGAAGTACCCTGTGAATAGGTGGGACAAGCCCTCAATCATCGGTTTTCGGCCCCCTGCATCGTGTCATCGTGAGTGATCCCGATTCGCAGGAACCCGATATGGGCGAGCCAGTACGAGAAGTTTGCGCCAATCTTCTGATGCGCGCCAACAGCGCGGCTGAGGATGGCCCCCGTGGATTCGAGAACGCCACCATTTCAATCATCGATGCACTTTCCAAGGAAGTAAGCACCGGTGATCTGGTCGCTATCAGCTACCGGCTTCAAGCGTTATCCGGCCTTCCGATGAATCTGCACGGCCGCGAATACAAGCTGATCAACGAAGCAGCCTTCAAGGCAGCCGCGACCTGTCCGCTGGTCTTGCGTGGTGCATTCGGTGAGGTTGAATTTGACCGCGAAGAGTTTTTGCGGCTCGCGCTGTCTTTCGCCGAGCCGGCAGGTAACGGATGACCAAATCGGATCCCTCATTGAACAGCCGCGTCGGTGGGGAAAACATCCGCAGTGTGCCGATCGGGATCGAACGTCACTTTGGACCGGCGGACTGTAGCGACGGGTGACGTAAACGAAGACCGCACCAATCGGCAGCAGGCCCGATCGGGGGGCGCCGTCCGATTCGACCGTATAGCCCCGTAGGGATCAAATACGTTGCCGCTCCGGACGCAGGATTCTCAAGTGGCCCCCAATGCAGAAGGCGCCTGTCGGCGCCGCGTCGAAACCTGAGAACCGATTGAATTTGCTGGCTCCCCGGGCTGGATTCGAACCAGCGACCATTCGATTAACAGTCGAATGCTCTACCGCTGAGCTACCGAGGAATAGGCGAAACAAATGTTCGCGAGCCGGGAGCGTATAACAAAGCCTTTCGGGCTTGCAAAGGACCAAATGTCCATCCCCGGCGCCATGGTGTACGGGGCCTGAAATCCCCGGCGGCTCAAGGATTTGCCGTCATTTCCGGTCCGGCGTGGGACATGACCGGCAACGCGCCCGTGCAAACCCGGCATCCGCGTGGAGCATGGCGCAAGCCGCCAATTCGACTCAATCCGATCCGAGTTTTGCAATTGCCGGGTTTCACGGGAGCCGAATCGATGCCAGCCATTGCCGCCGACCTGATGAGAGCCGTGCCGTCGATCGTGCCGAGCGATATTCCTGATCTCAGCGATGACGAATGCCTGTTCCGGCTGGCGCAAGCGCTTGCGGAACATGATTCCGAGCATCTGGATGAGGTGGCGCAGCTGATCGGCCGGCTTGCCGTCACGATCGAGTAGGGCGCCTTTCCCTTCGAAGCCTGCGCCCGGTTTGGTGCGCACGCCCGGCGTGTTGCGTTTTGCCGGAGCTTGTACCAAAGATGACCCCGGTTTCAGCTCTCCCGACGGCAACGCCGCTTGTTTTCAGGGTCTCAGCCCAAGGGTCTTCAAAGGGTCTTCGCCAATGTCCGGTTTTTCGACCGCGCGCCAGAAAATGGTCGATGGTCAGGTGCGTCCCAGCGACGTCACCGATATCCGCATCATCGACGCCATGCTGGCGGTGCCGCGCGAGACCTTCGTCCCCGAAAACAAGCGCGCTTTGGCCTATCTGGACCTCGATCTCGAGGTCGGCGAGGGCGGTTCGGAAAAGCAGTTCCTGATCCAGCCGGCGGTGCTGGCGAAGATGCTGCAGGCAGCCGAAATCAAGGAAACCGATCACGTTCTGGTGGTGGGCTGCGCCAGCGGATACGCCGCCGCCGTGATTGGCCAGTTTGCCAGGCAGGTCCATAGCGCGACAGGCGCCGACGGGGATCCCGCCAAGGCGCCCTTCGACGTCATCGTCCTGAACGGCGCGACCGAGATCGTGCCGCAAAAGCTGTATGAGCAACTGCGGGACGGCGGCCGCCTGGTCGGCGTTTTCGCGATGTCGCAGCCGCAGCGGGCTACCATCGTGACGCGTTCCCATGGCGATTTCGGGAACCGGGCGCTGTTCGATGCCGCCGTGCCGGTGTTGCCGGGCATGGAACGGCTTCCAGCGTTCGTTTTCTAGACGCGTTTTCGAGCGAAAACCTGCCCCGGACTTGATCCGGGATGGAACCCGGTTGGCGTGAAGAAGACGCGTCAAAACGAAAAAGACGCCCGTTCAGGCCGTTAAAATCCCGTTCCGAATCAGAAGTGTGGCCCGTTTGCCCCACGTGAAGAGTTTCGACTGCTTTTGCTTGCTGGGTGGTTCCGTCGGGGCCCTGTGCGGAATAAGGTGAGCCGGGACTCACTTCGACGGAAGCGGCGTCCGGTTGTGTTTTGGCCGGCGAACTAAATGATTGGATCACCATTGATGCGTGGGGTGAAGGTTTTTGCTGGAGCTGCGGCTTCGGTCCTTCTGTTAACTTTGATGGGCCCGACGCCCGCCCTTGCCGATACGATCGAGGCCGCGCTTGTGCGCGCCTATCAGAACAACCCACAGTTAAACGCGCAGCGGGCCCAGGTGCGCTTCACCGACGAAGCCGTGCCGCAGGCGCTGTCGGGCTATCGCCCGAGGGTCGCCGTCACCGCCAGCGCCGGTTATCAATATACCGACACGCACCTGACCTCGGGCGGCACCCCGGACGTGATCGTGCGGACCGGAGTTCACGGCACCAACGCGCCGCGCAGCGTCGGCGCCACCGTCACGCAGAACGTGTTCAACGGCCAGCAGACCGCCAACAGGACCCGCGCCGCCGAGAGCCAGGTTTCCGGTGCGCGCGAAGCCTTGCGGGCGCTGGAGCAGAGCGTGCTGCTGTCGGCTGCCACGATCTACATGGACTACCTGCGCGACTCCGCGATCGTCGAGGTTCAGAAGAGCAACGTTCGCGTGCTCGAACAGACGCTGAAGCAGACCAAGGACCGCTTCAATGTCGGCGAAGTGACCCGCACCGACGTCGCGCAATCGGAAGCACAGTTGGCCGCCGGCAGGACCCAGCAACTCACCGCCGAGTCGAACCTGAACACCACGCGTTCGAACTTCCGCCGCATCATCGGCAATGAGCCGGTAGCGCTGGCCCCGGGGTCGCCGGTCGATCGCTATTTGCCGGGCACGCTGCCCGGTGCCGTCGAACTCGGGCTGACGCAAAATCCGAACGTCACCGCAGCGATGTACGGCATCGACGTCAGTTATCTCCAGGTCAAGGTCAACGAGGGCGCGTTGTTGCCGACCGTCAACCTGGTGGCATCGGTGCAGCAGTCCTACGAACAGCAAATGACGGTCTTCAGTACGTTCGGGGCGTCGGCTGTCGCGCAGCTCAATGTCCCGATCTACAATGGCGGCGCCGAATATTCGTTGATCCGCCAATCCAAGGAAACCCTGGCGCAGCAGCGCCTCACTCTCGAACAGCAGCGGGATCAGGCCCGCGCCAACGTCGTCACGGCCTGGGGACAGTTGGTGGCCGGCAAGGCGCAGGTGCAGTCGGCACAGGCGCAGGTCACGGCGTCCGAGATCGCGCTCAACGGCGTGCGCGAGGAAGCCAAGGCCGGACAGCGCACCACGCTCGACGTCTTGAACGCGCAGCAGGCGCTGGTCAACGCGCGCGTCGCGCTGGTCACCGCCCAGCACGACCGCGTCGTCGCGTCCTACTCGGTGCTCAACACGATCGGGCGCTTGTCACCGATCGTGCTCAAGCTGCCGACCACGACCTATGATCCGAGCGTGCATTATCATCAGGTGCGCGACAGCTGGGTCGGTGTTCGCACGCCCGACGGCCGCTGATAGCCCTCCACCCGCATGCGCGCGGGATGACAAGCGTCACCTTGGGTTCACAAGCGGCACCCAGGGGATCACAAGCGTGACCCCGGGATGACAAGCGTCACCCTGGGATGACAACGTCATTCGGCGGAATGATTCACCACCCGACGGGGAGTACGCCGGGTGTGTTGTTGCAATCACTTGTTGCCGTGACATAACTTTCTTGGAGGCAGCAGGGCGATTCGCAAACCTTTTACGTCTACAGGCCGCGAGCCGGGTTGCTTTTGGGGAGCGGAACCCCGCGCGACGCATCGTGTGGGGTTGATCTGGGGACAAGTCTGGCTTGCGCGATGAAAATCCCGGCCTGCATATCCGGAACCGGCAAATCCCGAGTGGCTTGGTGTAAAATGGTTTCGATGTGGAGTCGGCGATGACGCAACCTGCAAAGGTCCAAGAGCCCTCGATGGAGGAGATTCTGGCGTCGATCCGTCGCATCATCGCGGACGACGAAGCCAAGCCTGCCGCAGCCGAGAAGCCCGCCAGCCCGCCGCCATCAGCGAAGCCAGAGCCTCCGGCCGCCAGGCCGACGGCGATGAAGGATATTCCGCCGTCCGCGATCGCTCCCAAACCTTCTGAAGCAAAGCCAGCCGCCGCTGTGCCCAAGCCCGCGCCACCGCCGCCTGCGCCGGAGCCCGCGGCCAGCAACAACCAGGACGACATCGACGCGATGCTGGCTAGCCTCGACGCGGCGACGCCGGAGGCCGACATCCGGCCGGCGCAGCCCGAGGCCGACGTGTTCGAGCTCACCGATGAGATGGCGGTACCGGATCCGCAGCCCGCGGCATCCTCATTCCACAAGATCGAGCCGCAGGACGACATCGAGTTCACCGAGACCGCCGGCGCCAAGGCGCTGCACCGGCAGCCGGCCTACGAACCGCCGCCGTTTGAGAGCGCCGTGGAAGCTTCGCCGGCGCAGCAGATATTGTCGCGCTCGACCGTCTCCGCGGTCGAATCCGCCTTCAATTCGCTGGCCAACACCGTACTCAGCAACAATGCCCGGACGCTGGAAGATCTGGTCAAGGAAATGCTGCGTCCGATGCTGAAATCCTGGCTCGACGACAATCTGCCGGGATTGGTCGAGCGGATCGTCAAAGCCGAAATCGAGCGGGTTTCGCGCGGGCGCTAGCCCGTCAAAGCGGCCGCTTGCGAGGCGTTTGGCCCTCATTCAGCCATGCCCGACGGGCTTTATCGGACTTCGGCGTGCAGCCGTGGTTGACTCGATGCCTTCCGGCGGCTTTCTAGAGCATGATCCTGAAAAGTGGGCACCGGTTTTCCGAAAAGATCATGCTCAAACAAAGGGATGCCCGTAAGGTTCCTGATTGCTTCAGAGTCGGGCGCTAGTCTGTTGTTTTGAACGCGTTTTCCTGGCGCGAACCGTCTCCAAAATTCGCCCCAAAACGCTATCGCTTCCTCAAGACCCAATTGCATTGTCATGATCGAGAAAAACTACCAGCCCGCCGATATCGAAAGCCGCATGTCGGCCATCTGGGAGGAGAGCGGCGCGTTCAAAGCTGGCCGCCCCGAGCGCAAGGACGCCGAGCCCTTCACCATCGTGATCCCGCCGCCGAATGTGACGGGCTCGCTGCACATGGGCCACGCGCTCAACAACACCTTGCAGGACATCCTCTGCCGCTTCGAGCGGATGCGCGGCCGCGACGTGCTGTGGCAGCCCGGCACCGATCATGCCGGTATCGCGACCCAGATGGTGGTCGAGCGGCAATTGATGGAGCGGCAGGAGCCGGGCCGCCGCGAATTGGGGCGCGCGAAATTCCTCGAGCGCGTCTGGCAGTGGAAGGCGGAAAGCGGCGGCGTCATCGTCAACCAGCTGAAGCGGCTCGGCGCCTCCTGCGACTGGTCGCGCGAACGTTTTACGATGGACGAGGGCCTGTCGCGCGCGGTCGTAAAAGTGTTCGTCGAACTGCACCGCGATGGCCTGATCTACAAAGACAAGCGCCTGGTGAACTGGGATACGAAGTTGCTGACCGCAATCTCGGATCTCGAAGTGCAGCAGGTCGAGGTCAAGGGCAGCCTGTGGTACCTGCGCTATCCGGTCGAGGGCAAGACCTTCAGCCCCGACGATCCCGCCACCTTCATCGTGGTCGCGACCACGCGGCCCGAGACGATGCTGGGCGACACGGCGGTCGCCGTGCATCCGGACAACGAACGGCTCGGGCACCTGATCGGCCAGCACGTCATCCTGCCGCTGGTCGGCCGCCGCATTCCGATCATCGGCGACGACTACGCCGATCCCGAGAAGGGATCGGGCGCGGTCAAGATCACGCCGGCGCACGATTTTAATGACTTCGAGGTCGGCAAGCGGCACGGCTTGCCGCGGGTCAGCGTTCTCGATCAGGAGGGATGCCTCGCGCTGGTCGATAACGAGGATTATCTGCGCGACCTGCCGGAAGGGGCGTCGCAGTTCGCCGAGGAATTCCACAACGTCGAACGCTTCGCCGCCCGCAAGCGGATCGTCACGCGCCTGGAGGAATTTGGTTTCCTCGAGAAGATCGAGCCCAACACCCACACGGTGCCGCATGGCGATCGTTCCGGCACCGTGCTCGAGCCGTATCTGACCGACCAATGGTACGTCGACGCCAAGACGATGGCGCAGCCAGCGATCGCAGCTGTGCACAGCGGCGCGACGACGTTCGTGCCGAAGAACTGGGAAAAGACCTATTTCGAATGGATGGAGAACATCCAGCCCTGGTGCATTTCCCGCCAGCTCTGGTGGGGCCACCAGATTCCCGCCTGGTACGGGCCTGACGGCAAGGTGTTCGTTGCCGAGACCGAAGAGGAGGCTGTCGGCAACGCGCTCGGCTATTACGTCGAGCAGGAAGTCATCACGCCGGAGCAGGGACAGGCGATGGCGGAGGATCCCGCCCAGCGCGAAGGCTTCATCACGCGCGATGAAGACGTGCTCGACACCTGGTTCTCCTCGGGCCTGTGGCCGTTCTCGACGCTCGGCTGGCCGGACGAGACGCCGGAGCTCGCGCGTTACTATCCGACCAACGTGCTGGTGACCGGCTGGGACATCATCTTCTTCTGGGTCGCCCGGATGATGATGATGGGCCTCCACTTCAAGAAGGAAGCGCCGTTCTCGACCGTCTACATCCACCGCCTGGTTCGCGACGAGAAGGGCGCGAAGATGTCGAAGTCGAAAGGCAACGTCATCGATCCCCTCGGCGTCATCGACGATTTCGGCGCCGACGCGCTGCGCTTTGCGCTGGCACGCGGCGCGGCGCACAGTCATGACATCAAGTTGTCGCCGCAACTCGTTGAAACCAATCGAAATTTCGCAACCAAATTGTGGAATTCCTGCCGCTTTGCCGAAATGAATGGCTGCGTCATGCCGGCGGGTTTTGATCACGCGAGCGCCAAGCAAACCCTGAACCGCTGGATCGCGCACGAAACCTCGCGCGCGACGCGTGAAGTCACCGAGGCGATCGAGGCCTATCGCTTCAACGACGCCGCCAACGCGATCTATCGCTTCGTCTGGAACGTCTATTGCGACTGGTACATCGAACTCGCAAAACCGATGTTGCTGGGCGAGGAGGGCGCGGCAAAGACCGAGACCCGCGCCATGGTCGCCTGGGCGCGCGATGAAATCTTAAAACTGCTGCATCCGTTCATGCCTTTCATCACCGAAGAACTCTGGGCGGTGACGGCGAAGCACGACGGCCTCTTGGTGCTGGCGGAATGGCCGCGCAAGGCGGGGGCAGCCACGGCGGATCAACTCGCATCGATGGCCTTGGCGGGCCCGAACGATGCGCTGATCCCGCCGATCATGGCTGCGCTCGACGCCGGCGATTTCAGCGATCCCGCAGCCGAAGCCGAAATCGGTTGGGTGGTCGATCTCGTCACCGCGATCCGCTCGGTGCGCGCTGAAATGAACATTGCGCCTGCGACGTTGACGCCGCTGGTGCTGGCGGGTGCATCCGCCGAGACCAGGGATCGTGCGCAGCGCTGGAGCGATACGGTCAAGCGCATGGCGCGGCTTGGCGAGATTTCGTTCGCCGACCGCCCGCCGGAAGGCGCCGTGCAGCTATTGGTGCGCGGCGAAGTCGTGGCGCTGCCGCTCAAGGGCGTGATCGATCTGGCAGCCGAAAAGGCCCGGCTCGACAAGGAAATCGCCAAGGCCGACGCCGACATCAAACGCGTCGACGCCAAGCTCGGCAACGAGAAATTCGTGGCCAATGCGCCCGAAGAGATCGTCGAGGAAGAGAAAGAGAAGCGCGAGGCGGCCGTGGCGCGAAAAGAAAAGATTCTCGAAGCGCTGGAGCGGCTGAAGAACGCGGTGTAGGGCGGTGGCCTCATCCTTCGAGACGCATCGCTTTGCGATGCTCCTCAGGATGAGGTCTGCTGGCTCAGGATGAGATCTTTGACCCTCATGGTGAGGAGCGCGGCAACGCGCGCGTCTCGAACCATGCGGCCAAGATGCACGTTCCAACTAGCAGAGCCTTCCATGCTGGACCACGTCTCCATCACAGTCTCCGACATCGCCGCCGCTGAGCGGTTCTACGACGCCATCATGAAAGCGCTCGGGGTCGTCAAGGTCGGCCGTCGCGACGACTGGCTCGGCTATGGCGAACGGGCGCGGCCGGCCTATCCGGACCGGGTCTATCTCACCATCCGCAAGGGTCCGAAGCCGGACGACGCGTTCGGCCGCCACTGGTGCTTCAAGGCACGCTGGCAGACCCAGGTCGACGCCTTCTGGGACGCCGGTATCGCCGCCGGCGGCAGCGACGACGGACCGCCGGGCCTGCGCGACTACCACGCGTCCTATTACGCCGCGTTCCTGCGCGATCCCGACGGCAACCGCATCGAGGCGGTCTGCCACCACGCACTGTGAAAACGACGGTAGCCGCGACAAACTGACACGACGGGCAAATCACTTCTGATTGTCAGAAGTAGTGTCAAGCCCCGGAACTAAAAATATTTCGCTTTCGCCGTCGGGCAAATCATCTCTACGAGTTTGCGTTATCCCGTCCCACTCAGAGGGGCGTCGGCCGTCGTCACGACGAGGGGCGGGTTGCGATGGACGTAACAGTTGCGATTGACGGTCGTGGCTGAAGCGTACGGCGAAAGCGTGTGGTCCTGGCGCCCGTAACGGCGTTAAGTCCTGCGGGGGCTAACGCTTCCGAGGGGCGACGGTGGCAATAGAGGCCGTCTCACCGGGGAGAGCGCGTCATAAGCCGTAAAGCCATTGCGCAGGGAAGGCTGGGTGTTCTCCGCTGCCCTGTATGCTCGTGTGCAGCCTACTTAGCACAATTCGCACACGAGACCGCGGGTGCAGCGCGCATCCGGTCTTCCCTGCGCCCTCTATTTTCGAGGGCAAGGAAGTTACGAGCAAAGCTCGGGCGCAATGCGTCGCGAGAACGCGAAGGTGCGTTTGAGCAAGATGACGCCGCAGTTACAACTCGTCATGCCCGGGCTTGACCCGGGCATCCATCAATCTTCGCAAGAATATTTCTTGAGGCGATGGATTGCCGGGTCAAGCCCGGCAATGACAAGCAAGCGTCTCAAAACGCCTTGCTCAAAAACCGCGAGCCCTTCAGCCCGTACCGCCACGGAAAATCCACCGCCTTGGTAATGCCGATGCGAATGCCGGTGACGATTTCGGTGTCGCCAATCCGCGCATGCAGCGCAATCGGCGACGCATCGAGCGGCAGTTCGCTGTGCTTGATCGTGATCCCAAGCGCCTCGCACAGTTTGCCGGGCCCCGAGCACAGCGTGCGCTCGTCATGCAGGCCGCGGCGGCGGCGCATCGCCGGAATGCCGTGGGTTGGCTGCAGCGCGCGGATCAGAACCGCGCTGGCCGAGCCTTCTTTCTCGCAGACGAAATTGACGCACCAATGAATGCCGTAGGAGCGATAGACGTAGGAAAAACCGGGCGGACCGAACATCACGAGGTTCCGCGGCGTCGGCCCCCGGTACGAATGCGCGGCCGGATCGGTGTGATGATAGGCCTCGACCTCGACAATGATGCCGCCGACGCCGTCGACCAGCAGCGTGGCGCCGATCAGGTCGGGCGCGACTTCATGCACGCTGCGGGCAAAAAACGCGCGTTTCAGGGCCTTGCCGAGGCGAGGGGCCTTGGTTTCGGCCGGTTGGGGCTTTTGAGTCATTTTGAGGTGGGAATCAGCGGGAACAGGAGGAATGCTCCCAACATCTTGCATGTTTCTGCTAGGTTCGGCGAGGTTGCGACGCAGCGCGACACGGATTAGCTAAAGTCTTCAGGAATATTCAGGCTCCAAATGGTCGTTCTCGTCGATACCGTCTCATCCACCCAGGTTCGCCCGCGCCACCCCGAAAAGGTGAACCGGCCGGATGCGCTGTCGCCGCCGAAGCCGGACTGGATCAGGGTGCGCGCGCCGAACACCCGCGGCTACGCGGACACCCGAAAGATCGTCAAGGAAAACGGCCTCGTCACGGTGTGCGAGGAGGCCGGCTGCCCGAATATCGGCGAGTGCTGGGACAAGAAGCACGCCACCTTCATGATCATGGGGGACACCTGCACGCGCGCCTGCGCGTTCTGCAACGTCAAGACCGGGATGCCTGGGGCGCTCGATGCCGCCGAGCCGGAACATGTCGCGGAGGCCACTTTCAAGCTCGGGCTCGCCCACATCGTCGTGACCTCAGTCGATCGCGACGATCTCGCCGATGGTGGCGCCGAGCATTTTGCGAAAACTATCCGCGCGATCCGCGCCCGCTGCCCGACGACGACCATCGAGATCCTGACGCCGGATTTCCTGCGCAAGGAGGGCGCGCTGGAGATCGTCGCGGCGGCAAAGCCCGACGTGTTCAACCACAATCTGGAAACCGTGCCGTCGCGCTATCTCACGGTGCGGCCGGGCGCCCGCTATTTCCATTCGATCCGGCTGCTGCAGCGGGTCAAGGAAATCGATCCGACCATCTTCACCAAGTCCGGCATCATGGTGGGCCTTGGCGAGGAACGCCACGAGGTGCTGCAGGTGATGGACGATCTGCGCTCGGCCGATGTCGACTTTCTCACCATCGGGCAATATCTGCAGCCGACCCGCAAGCACCACGCCGTGATGCGCTACGTCACCCCGGACGAGTTCGCAGGATACGAGAAGGTCGCCTACACCAAGGGGTTCCTGATGGTGTCGGCCAGCCCGCTGACCCGCTCCTCGCATCACGCCGGCGATGATTTCGCCAAGCTGCAGGCGGCGCGCGCGGCGCGATCCCGCTGAGATAGCCGATGCCGAGGTTTTCAAGCAAGCGGCGGACACATCACACCGCCCAGCAGATGTTCGATCTGGTCGCCGACGTCGAGCGCTATCCGGAATTCGTGCCGTTATGCCATTCGCTGAAAATCCGTCAGCGCACGGCGCAGCCTGACGGCACCGAGATCGTGGTTGCCGACATGACGGTGTCATTCAAGCTTGTTCGGGAATCCTTCACCAGCCGGGTGACGCTGGACCGTCCCAATCTGAAGATCATGGTGGAGTATCTGAAGGGCCCGTTCAGCAATCTGGAAAACCGCTGGAGCTTCGAACCTAAATCCGAAACCGACTGCGATGTCGGCTTCTTCTTGTCCTACGAATTCAAGAGCCGGATGCTGGCGATGCTGATGGGCACGATGTTCGACGCCGCGTTCCAGCGCTTTGCCGCGGCGTTCGAAAAGCGGGCGGATGTGGTTTATGGAAAGCGGGCGTGACATGACGGCATTGGAACGCGTCGGTTTCATTGGTCTCGGCGGAATGGGGCGGGGGCTGGTCAAGAACCTCCTCGCCAAAGGCGTCGCCGTCACGGCGTACGATTTGAACCCTGAGGCGGTCGCCACTGCCAAATCCCAGGGCGCGACGGCGGCCGGCGGTCTTCGCGACATCGGCGAATGCCGCATCATCATGATTTGCGTCAATGCCGCCGAGGACGTCGAGGCGCTGCTGACGGGACCCGACGGCCTGCTCGCCCGCCCGGCGCCGAACTTCGTCGTCGTCGATCACACCACCGGCAGCCCGCAAATGGTCGATAAACTCGATCGACTGGTGCGTGCAGCCGGCGGGCGCTATGCCGAGGCGCCGATGACGCGAACCCCGAAGCACGCGGACGCCGGCAAGGTCAACGTGCTCTACGGCGGGGAGGCCGATTTACTCGCTGAGCTCCGGCCCTATTTCGAGCGCTATGCGGAGAACATCTTCCACATCGGCCCGCTCGGCCACGCCATCCGCCTCAAGCTGATCCACAATTACATCGCCTTTGCCAACGTTGCGGCGTGGTGCGAGGGGTTTGCGCTGGCGGCCAAAGACGGCCTCGATCTCAAGCAGCTGATCACCATCATCTCGGCCGCGGGCGGCAAGAGCGGCATGCTCGACCTCTACGGCCAGGCGACGCTCGACGGCGACTTTACCCCGCTGATGTCGCTGGCGAACGCCCGCAAGGACGTGCGCTATTACGCGCGCTGGCTGGAAGACGCCGGATTGCCGGGGTTCATGGCCGATGCCGTGCACCAGACCTACCGGCAGGCCGCCTTGCTCGGCCATGACGGCGAATCCTGCACCGCCGTGATCAAGGCTTACGAAGCCGTCACCGGCGTCGAGGCTCGCGTGCGGCCGAACGATCGAAATCAAGGCGGTTAAATTTACACGACTTGCCGAACAAAAGGACCGAGTGATGGACATCAAGGCACCCATGCGAACCGGCGGGCATATTCTGATCGATCAACTGGCCCTGCACGGCGCCGACACCGTGTTTGGCGTGCCCGGGGAAAGTTTTCTGGCTGCGCTGGACGGCATGTACCAGAACCAGCAGGTCCGCTTCGTCAATTCACGGCACGAGGGCGGCGCGGCCATGATGGCGGACGCCTATGGCAAGCTCACCGGAAAGCCCGGCATTGCCTTTGCGACGCGCGGTCCGGGCGCTACCAACGCCTCCGCCGGCGTTCATGTCGCGTTTCAGGATTCGACGCCGATGATCCTGCTGCTCGGCCAGGTCGGGCGGGACATGATGGAACGCGAAGCGTTCCAGGAAATCGACTACCGGCAGATGTTCGGGCCGATGACCAAATGGGTCGCGCAGATCGACGACGCGCGGCGAATTCCCGAATTCATCTCGCGGGCGTTTTATACCGCCACCTCCGGCCGGCCCGGTCCGGTGGTGCTGGCGCTGCCCGAGGACATGCTGACCGACGAGGCTGACGTTCCGGACGCGCGACCTTACAAGCCGCAAACCGTCGCGCCGGGCGCGGAAAGCCTGCAACAGTTCGAGGAGTTGCTGGCCGCGGCACGCAAGCCGTTGCTGATCGTCGGTGGTGGCGGATGGAGCGATAAAGCACGCCGCGATCTCGAAGTCTTCGCGACCGCGCATGAAGTGCCGGTCGCCGCTTCCTTCCGATGCCAGGATTATTTCGATAACCTCCACGCGGCGTACGCCGGCCATGTCGGCATCGGCATCTCCCCAAAGTTCGCCGAACGGATTCGGGACAGCGATCTGATCATTGCGCTCGGCGCCCGGCTCGGGGAAATCACGACATCGGGCTACAGCCTGTTCGACATCCCGCAGCCGAAGCAGCCGCTGGTTCACATCTATCCGGATCCCGAGGAGATCGGCCGCGTCTACGCGCCGAAACTGGGCATCATTTCCGGGAGCGCGGCATTCGCGGCCGCGATCAGCCGACTGAAACCGAAGCATCAGCCGCGCGGCGACGAACTCAAGGCGGCGCATGCGGACTATCTCGCCTTCAACGAACCGACCCGTTCGCCGGGCGACGTTCAGCTTTCGCTGATCGTGCGCGATCTCAGCGAGCGGCTGCCGGAGGATGCGATCATCTGCAACGGCGCCGGCAATTACGCCGTCTGGATTCATCGCTTCTGGCGCTACCGCCAGTTCCGGACCGAACTCGCGCCGACATCGGGTTCAATGGGATACGGCTTGCCGGCGGCGGTTGCGGCCAAGCATCTGCACCCGAACCGGCCGGTGATCGCATTTGCTGGCGACGGCTGCTTCCAGATGACCGGAAACGAGTTCATGACCGCGGTCGAAAACCGGCTGCCTCTCATCGTGATCGTCTGCAACAACGGCATGTACGGCACC
The DNA here is from genome assembly GCF_040546575.1 of Bradyrhizobium sp. OAE829. Classification (NCBI taxonomy): domain Bacteria; kingdom Pseudomonadati; phylum Pseudomonadota; class Alphaproteobacteria; order Hyphomicrobiales; family Nitrobacteraceae; genus Bradyrhizobium; species Bradyrhizobium sp. OAE829. The sequence goes on from NZ_JBEPOE010000001.1 coordinate 97,048, forward strand.
ATCCGCATGCATCAGGAGCGGCACTATCCCGGCAGGGTGTCCGGCACCAATCTGGCGAACCCGGACTTCGCCGCGCTCGCGCGTGCGTTTGGCGGCTTCGGCGCCCGGGTCGACCGCACCGAAGATTTTGCAAAGGCGTTCGACGAGGCGGTGGCCTCGCGCTTGCCGGCGATCATCGAACTCACGATCAGCCCGGAGGCGCTGACGCCGGCGGCTTCGCTCAGCGAAACCCGCGCCAAGGCGCTGGCCGCTGCGAAGTGATGAGTCGGATCGCTAGGATCTCGGCGGCCGTCGTCGCTTGACGGCGCTGCCCCGGGTCGAACGCGCGACGCGCGGGCGGAGCCGGCTCACGGCCTCGCGGCGCGGCTTAACGGAGGCCTGCGGCCCGCGCGCCAGCTCCATCAGCATGCGCAGCGCCTCGACCACCGAGCGCTGGCGCACGCTGGTGCGGCCGATGGCGCCAAAGCGATGTTCGCGATGCAGGATGCGGCCGTCGCGCGAGGCGACCGCGAAATGCACGAGCCCAACCGGCTTGCCGGGTGTGGCGCCACCGGGACCGGCAATGCCGGTGATGGAGACGGCCAGATCGACGCCGGCCTTCTCCAGCGCGCCGACCGCCATCGCGGTCGCGGTTTCCTTGCTGACGGCGCCGAAGGTCGCCAGCGTCGTTAGCTTGACGCCCAGCATCGCGCGCTTGGCATCGTTGGAATATGTGACAAAGCCGCGGTCGATGACGTCGGAGGAGCCGGGAATATCCGTCAGCGCGCCCGCGACCAGGCCGCCGGTGCAGGATTCCGCGGTCGCAATCGTCAGCTTGCGCATCCGGCATAGATCGAGCAGCGAGCGGGAGAGGGCGCGGGCGTCGCTGCCGCTCATGCTATTCGCTCCAGGGAAGACGGATAGTGGCGCTCGCGGTCGCGGCGATGCCTTCCTCGCGGCCGGTAAAGCCGAGCCGTTCGCTGGTGGTTGCCTTGACAGCGACACGGGAAATGTCGAGCCCGGTGATCTCGGCGATGCGCGCGCGCATGACATCGCGCAGCGGCCCGATCTTGGGGCGCTCGCAGATCAAGGTGACCTCGAGATTGGCAATCCGCCCGCCACGCGCGGCGACGCGATCGACCGCATATTTGAGGAACTTGTCGGAAGCGGCGCCTTTCCACTGCGGATCGCTGGGGGGAAAGTGCGAGCCGATATCGCCGTCCGCCAGCGCGCCGAGGATGGCATCGACCATGGCGTGCAGGCCGACGTCGCCGTCGGAATGGGCGAGAAAGCCGCGTGTATGCGGCACACGGACGCCGCAGATCATCAGATGATCGCCGTCGCCGAAGGCGTGCACGTCGTAGCCGGTGCCGGTCCTGATGTCGCCGAGCATGGCGCCGAGGCGGGCTTCCTCGCGGACGAAATCTTCAGGGGTCGTGAGCTTCATGTTCGCAGGATCGCCTTCAAAGGTCGCCACCGTCAATCCCGCCCATTCGGCGAGCGCGGCATCATCGGTGAAATCGCTGCGGCCCTCGCGCGCGGCGCGGCGATGCGCTTCGAGGATCACGTCGAAACGAAACGCCTGCGGCGTCTGAGCGATGCGCAGCCGCGCGCGGTCCGGCGTGGCCTCAACATTGCCGGCCTCACCGACCTGCTTGATCGTGTCGGTGACGGCGATCGCCGGCACAGCGGCGCCGGTGCGGCCGGCGGCGTCGATCGCGCGCGAAATCACCGCCGGTGTCACGAATGGCCGCGCCGCGTCATGGATCAGAACGATGTCGGGCTTCTCGCTGGCCAGCGCCTCGAGGCCGGCGTGTACCGAGGCCTGGCGCGTGGCGCCGCCATTGGTGGGTGTTTGATGGCGCAAACCGGCGACGGCCTCGTTGAATACCGCTGCGTCGTCGGGGTTCACAACCGGCTGCACGGCGCAGATTTCGGGGTGGCGGCAGAACGCTTCCATCGCCCGGAAGATCACGGTCTGCCCGCCGATCGTTCGGTATTGTTTGGGCCCTCCCGCGCCGGCGCGAAGTCCGCGCCCGGCTGCGACGAGAATGGCTGCTGTACGCTCAGGTTTCGGCATCTGACTCAATTACGGACGGATCGGGTTGAGGAGAGGGGATCGGGCCCCTGCGGCGCACAGCCCTTACCATGCCGAATGCGTAAAAACAGAGCGTTTCCCAATAGCTGTGGGAAAAGCAGTTTTTGTTGCAGTGCACTTGCACAAATGATAGAACTGTCTAAAGTGTAGGCATGAAGCTTGACTGCACAAGATTTGTGCTCACAATATGCGCCGACAGTAGCAATGCCGCTGCTGCCAGACCAATGAGAACACCGTGACCGGCCTGGACGACCCACGCCCTAAGACGTTGAAGATAGGCGATATTTCGGTCGCCAACCGGGTTCTCCTGGCGCCGATGTCCGGCATTACCGATGCCCCCTTTCGGCGCCTTGCCGCCGCCCTTGGGGCGGGACTCGTCGTCTCCGAGATGACCGCCAGCGACGATCTCGTGCATGGCCGGCCGATGTCGGTGTTGCGCTGCGAGGCGACCGGGATCGGCCCGCACGTGGTTCAGCTTGCAGGCTGTCAAACCCACTGGATGTCGGAAGGGGCGAGGGTTGCCGAGGCTGCCGGCGCCGACATCATCGATATCAATATGGGTTGCCCGGCGCGTCACGTGACCGGCGGCCAGTCCGGCTCGGCGCTGATGCGCGATCTCGACCATGCGCTGAAACTGATCGAGGCGACGATCGCTGCCGTCAAGGTTCCGGTGACGCTGAAGATGCGGCTCGGCTGGGACCACGGCTCGCTCAACGCCCCTGAACTCGCGCGCCGCGCGGAAGCTGCCGGCGTGCAGATGATCACGGTGCACGGCCGCACGCGCTGCCAGTTCTACAAGGGGGAAGCGGACTGGAGCGCGGTCCGCGCCGTCAAGGACGCGATCTCGGTTCCGCTCGTCGTCAATGGCGACATCACGTCGTTCGAGAAGGCGGTCAGCGCGCTCGAAATGTCCAACGCCGATGCCGTGATGATCGGGCGCGGTGCGCAGGGGCAGCCCTGGCTGCCCGGCCAGATCGGACGCCAGCTGGAAACCGGAAAGCCCGAAGCCGCCCCCTCGCTGGCCGAACAGCTCGCCCACATCCGCGCGCTCTATGACGAAGTCTGCCGCCTCTACGGCTTGCGCATCGGCCTCAAGCACGCGCGCAAGCATCTCGGCTGGGCGCTCGAGATCGCTGCCGAATGCAGCCGCGCGCCGGCGGAGACACTCAAGAGCTGGCGGCAAAAGATACTGACGTCGGAGGATCCGCACCGGGTACATCGATCGCTCCAGGACGCCTACGACGATTTTGCATGGAGTGCTGCAGCATGAATTCGGCCGCAGAACAACGTCGGCGACTGCCGTCCGAAAGCGATGCGATTCTCAATGCGCTGCCGAATCCGGTGCTGCTGATCGCGCCCGACGGGCGCATCATCGACGCCAACATCGCCGCCGAATCGTTCTTCGAGATTTCGACCCAGTTTCTGCAACGGCAGTCGCTGAAGGAGCTGGTGCCATTCGGCAGTCCGCTGCTGGCGCTGATCGATCAGGTGCGATCGAGCGGCTCGCCGGTCAACGAATACAAGGTCGATCTCGGCACGCCCAGGATCGGCGGCGACCGCCAGGTCGATCTTCACGTCGCGCCGCTGACGGAGCGGCCGGGCCACATCGTCGTGATGCTGCAGGAGCGCACCATCGCCGACAAGATGGACCGGCAATTGACGCATCGGAGCGCGGCGCGTTCGGTGATCGCGCTGGCGGCGATGCTGGCGCATGAAATCAAGAATCCGCTGTCCGGCATTCGCGGCGCGGCGCAATTGCTCGAGCAGGCGGCCTCATCCGAGGACCGTATGCTGACGCGGCTGATCTGCGATGAGGCCGACCGCATCGTTACGCTGGTCGACCGCATGGAAGTGTTCGGCGACGACCGGCCGGTGGCGCGCGGTCCCGTCAACATTCATTCCGTGCTCGACCACGTCAAACGGCTGGCGCAATCGGGCTTTGCCCGCAACGTCCGCTTCGTCGAGGAATACGATCCGTCGCTGCCGCCGGTGCTGGCCAATCAGGACCAGCTCATTCAGGTCTTCCTCAATCTGGTGAAGAACGCCGCCGAGGCGGTCGCCGATCTCGGCAGCGATGCCGAAATCCAGCTTACCACCGCGTTCCGCCCGGGGGTCCGCCTGTCGGTGCCGGGCAAGAAGTCGCGGGTATCGCTGCCGCTTGAATTCTGCGTCAAGGACAACGGCTCCGGCGTGCCGGAGGACCTGTTGCCGAACCTGTTCGACCCGTTCGTGACCACCAAGCAAACCGGCAGCGGGCTCGGTCTCGCGCTCGTCGCAAAAATCGTCGGCGATCACGGCGGTATCATCGAATGTGAATCCCAGCCGCGGAAGACCACGTTCCGCGTGCTGCTGCCGATGTTCAGTGCCACCAAACAATTCGACCAAAGCAATCGCGATGACGTTTCGGGTACGCCATCGCCTGCCTCACAGGCCGCAAGATGAGGAATAATGATGCCCGCAGGTAGCATACTTGTCGCTGATGACGACACCGCCATCCGCACAGTTCTAAACCAGGCTCTCTCGCGCGCCGGATACGAGGTGCGCCTGACCGGAAACGCGGCGACGCTGTGGCGATGGGTGAGCCAGGGCGAGGGCGACCTCGTCATCACCGACGTCGTGATGCCCGACGAGAACGCGTTCGACCTGCTGCCGCGGATCAAGAAGATGCGGCCGAACCTTCCCGTCATCGTCATGAGCGCGCAGAACACCTTCATGACGGCGATCCGGGCCTCGGAGCGCGGTGCCTATGAATATCTGCCGAAACCCTTCGACCTGAAGGAGCTGATCACCATCGTCGGGCGCGCGTTGGCGGAGCCGAAGGAGCGCGTGGCGAGTTCTGCCGACGAAGGTGAATTCGATTCTATTCCGCTGGTCGGCCGCTCGCCGGCGATGCAGGAAATCTACCGCGTGCTGGCGCGTCTGATGCAGACCGACCTCACCGTGATGATCTCCGGCGAGTCCGGCACCGGCAAGGAATTGGTAGCCCGCGCGCTGCATGATTACGGCAAGCGGCGCAACGGCCCCTTCGTGGCGGTCAACATGGCGGCGATCCCGCGCGATCTGATTGAGTCTGAGCTGTTCGGCCATGAACGCGGTGCGTTCACCGGCGCCAATACGCGGGCTTCCGGCCGGTTCGAACAGGCCGAGGGCGGTACGCTGTTTCTCGATGAGATCGGCGACATGCCGATGGAAGCGCAGACCAGGTTGCTGCGGGTACTGCAGCAGGGCGAATACACCACGGTGGGCGGGCGCACCCCGATCAAGACCGATGTGCGGATCGTGGCTGCGAGCAACAAGGATTTGCGCATCCTGATCCAGCAGGGCCTGTTCCGGGAAGACCTGTTCTTCCGTCTCAACGTGGTGCCGCTGCGGCTGCCGCCGCTGCGCGAACGCATCGAGGATTTGCCCGACCTGATCCGGCATTTCTTCTCGCTCGCCGAGAAGGACGGGCTGCCGCCCAAGAAGCTGGACACGCTGGCGCTGGAGCGGCTCAAGCAGCACCGCTGGCCCGGCAACGTGCGCGAGCTTGAAAATCTCGCACGCCGGCTGGCAGCGCTCTATCCGCAGGACGTCATCACGGGTTCAGTGATCGACGGCGAGTTGGCGCCGCCGGCCGTGGCGTCCGGAGGCAATGCGCCGCTCGGCGTCGAGAATCTCGGCGGCGCGGTCGAGGCCTACCTGTCGTCGCACTTCTCGGGCTTCCCGAACGGCGTGCCGCCGCCGGGCCTCTACCATCGCATCCTCAAGGAAATCGAGGTGCCGCTGCTCACGGCGGCGCTCGCGGCGACACGGGGCAACCAGATCCGTGCCGCCGATTTGCTCGGCCTCAACCGCAACACGCTGCGGAAGAAGATCAGGGATCTGGATATTCAGGTCTATCGCAGCGGGGGGTAGCCCGTTAGATCTCTTCGAAATGCTGGTACAGAACGCTTTCGCGACGAGGTGCGCCGCGGAATTGTCGCAATTTGGCAACATTGTGATATGAATGCATCAGTCCGCGGCAGGCGGACACAAAGTCTTTCAAATCACCGATTGCCGGAATGACCACCGCAGAGACCTCGGCGCCTACATTTGACCCGTCGCTTGCCCAATCCACAGGAGGAATCCTGCGGAAATGGGTGGCGCCGTTTGCGGTCGGGATCGCGCTGCTGTCGGCGTTCCTGACCTTTGTGGTGCTGAGCGGCCTGACGCCGATCGAACCTTCGCGCAACGTCGTCTACTCCTTCCTGTTGATCAATGCCGCGACCATCCTGCTGCTGGTTGCCATTATCATCCGCGAAGTCTGGCTGGTGGTGCAGGCGCGGCGCCGTGGCAAGGCGGCGGCAAGGCTGCACGTCCAGATCGTGGGTCTGTTCTCGGTGATTGCCGTGCTGCCGGCGGTGTTGGTGGCGATCGTCGCCAACGTCACCATCGATCGCGGTCTCGACCGGCTATTTTCGGGCCCGACGCGGGAGGTGATCCAGAATTCGCTGATCATCGCGCGGGCCTACACGTACGAGCACGCCCAGCTCATCAATGGCGACATCCTGGGCATGGCCAATGATATCGCCAACGCGTGGCCGTTGTTCGTCCAGGACCGGCGTACGTTTCTGGAGTTGCTGACGGCGAGTGCCTCCAAGCGCAACTTGCCGGGCACCATGCTGCTCGACAAGGAAGGCAACGTGGTGGTGTCCGCGCAAACCGGCATCAGGCAAGCCTTTGCGACCCCGCCGAAGGAATTGCTCGACAATGTCGGCGAGGATAAACCCGAGATTTCGGTTTTCCCGGAGGAGAACTACGTTGCAGCGGTGGTCCGCCTGCGGGCCTTCGACGATACCTTTCTCTACGTCGCGCGCCTGCTCGATCCACGCGTGGTTGGCCAGCTGCGGCAGACCCAGGCCAGCGTCGCCGAATATGCCCAGATCGAAGCACGACGGCTAGGCATCCAGGTCGCCTTCGCGCTGATGTTCGCGGTGATCGCGCTCACGATCCTGATGGCGTCGGTGCTGATCGGGTTGAACTTTGCGAACTGGCTGGTGGCGCCGATCCGCAATTTGATGAGCGCCGCCAACATCGTGTCCACCGGCGATCTGCATGTCCAGGTACCGGTCCATAAATCGGAAGGCGACCTGGCCCAATTGGGCGAGACCTTCAACAAGATGACACAGGAATTGCGCACCCAGCGCGACGAGCTGGTCAGCGCCAGCGAGCTGATCGACAGCCGCCGACGTTTCATCGAGGCTGTGCTTTCGTCGGCCAGCGCCGGCATCATCGGCGTCGATGCCTCCGGCAGCGTCGGCATCCTGAACCGTTCGGCGGAAAAACTCATCGGTCATGTGGAATCGGAAACGCTCGATCATCCGTTGTCGGACGTGCTGCCCGAGCTCGATGACATGATGAAAACCGCACGTGAGGGGACGCAGAAGCTGGTGCAGGGCCAGATCACCATCACCCGCGACGGCCATGAGAGCAATCTGTCGGTCCGCGTCAGCGCCGAACAGACCGGGCAATCGCGCGACAGTTACATCATCACGCTCGACGACATCACGGATCTGGTTTCCGCGCAGCGCACCTCGGCCTGGGGCGACGTGGCACGCCGCATCGCCCACGAAATCAAGAATCCGCTGACGCCGATCCAGCTTTCGGCCGAACGTATCCGCCGCAAGTTCGGCAAGGTCATTGTCGAAGACAAGGGTATCTTCGAGCAATGCACCGACACGATCGTGCGCCAGGTCGACGACATCAGGCGGATGGTCGACGAGTTCTCCCGCTTTGCGCGGATGCCGAAGCCGGTAATGGAAGGCGAGGACGTTGCCGATACCGTACGGCAGGCGGTATTCCTGATGAAGGTCGGGCATCCCGACCTCGATATCGAGACTGAAATCAAGCAAGACCCGATTCGGGCGCAGTTCGACCGCCGGCTGATTTCGCAGGCATTGACCAACATCATCAAGAACGCGACCGAGGCGATCGAGCAGGTCCCGCCGGAGGAGCTTGGCAAGGGCCGTATCGATGTCATCGCCGCGCAGGAGAACGACGACATCGTGATCGATGTGATCGACAACGGTATCGGCCTGCCGAAGACGGCTCGCGCGCGCCTGCTAGAGCCTTACGTGACGACGCGGCAGAAAGGCACCGGCCTTGGGCTCGCGATCGTCGGGCGGGTGCTGGAAGACCATGGCGGCCGCATCGAACTCAAGGATGCGTCTGACTTCCGGCCGGGGCAACGTGGGGCCTGGATGCGGTTGCGCTTTGCCGTGTCCGGCCAGGCGCCGAAGGCCGAAGCGAAAGAACCGGCTGCGGCCGTAAAAGAGCAGGGCGGCGAAACAAAAGCGCCGGCTTCCGAAACCAATGAGGCGGCAAACGCGACTAATGATGAACCAAAAATCAAAGCCGCAACAGGCAACTGACAAGACAGGTGTAACCCATGGCCAGTGACATTCTGATTGTCGACGACGAAGCAGATATCCGGGACCTTGTTGCGGGCATTCTGGACGATGAGGGTTTCAGCACCCGGACCGCGCGCGACAGCGATTCGGCGCTTGCCGAGATCGCCAACCGCCGCCCCCATCTGGTGTTTCTCGACATCTGGCTGCAGGGCTCCAAGCTCGACGGCCTGCAATTGCTCGAGCAAATCAAGAAGGATCACGCCGAGGTGCCCGTGGTGATGATCTCCGGCCACGGCAACATCGAAACGGCCGTCGCCGCCATCAAGCGCGGCGCCTATGACTTCATCGAAAAGCCCTTCAAATCGGACCGCCTGATCCTGGTGGCGACGCGGGCGCTCGAAACCTCGCGCCTCAAGCGCGAGGTAAAAGAACTCAAGCAATTGGCTCCGGCTGCTAGCGTTCTGACCGGGCGCTCGGCCTGCATGAACCAGCTGCGCCAGACCATCGACCGGGCCGCCAAGGCCAACAGCCGCATCCTGATCGTCGGCCCTCCCGGTTCAGGCAAGGAGCTGGCAGCGCGGACGCTGCATCATGCCTCGAGCCGCGCCGAAGGGCCTTTCGTCGTCATCAACGCAGCGGCCATCACGCCGGAGCGGATGGAAGTCGAAATGTTCGGGGTCGAGCAGACCAATGGCGAACAGGCGCGCAAGGCCGGCGCGCTCGAAGAGGCCCATGGCGGCACGCTGTTCATCGACGAAATCGCCGACATGCCGCGCGAAACCCAGAACAAGATCCTGCGCGTGCTGGTCGATCAGACCTTCCAGCGTTCGGGCGGCACCGCCAAGGTACATGTCGACGTCCGCATCATCTCCTCGACCGCGCGCAACCTGGAAGAGGAGATCTCCGAAGGACGATTCCGCGAGGACCTTTATCACCGGCTGTCGGTGGTGCCGATCCGGGTGCCGCCGCTGTCGGAACGCCGCGAAGACATTCCCGAACTGATCGACTACTTCATGGATCAGATTTCGATCGCGACCGGCCTGCCGAAACGACAAATCGGCCAAGATGCGATGGCGGTGCTGCAATCGCATGTCTGGCCCGGCAACGTCCGCCAGCTCCGCAACAACGTCGAGCGCGTGATGATTCTGGCCGGCGGCGGTCCGGAAGCGATCGTCACCGCCGACATGCTGCCGCAGGACGTCGGCTCAATGGTGCCGGCCATGCCGACCAGCAACAATGGCGAGCACATCATGGGCTTGCCATTGCGCGAAGCGCGCGAGGTGTTCGAGCGCGACTATCTGATCGCCCAGATCAGCCGGTTCTCGGGCAACATCTCTCGCACAGCGGAATTCGTCGGCATGGAGCGCTCGGCCCTGCATCGCAAGCTCAAAGCGCTCGGGGTAGGCTGAGATTTACGCGAATTGGTATCCGGCAAGCAGCTGCGTCGATCCATGCAGTTGCTTGAGAATATTCATCTCTTTCCGGAGTTTTACGGAGAATGGTCACTGGGTTCCGCGGGGGTGACGCGCGAACTGGCTTGCCTAAAAAGCGCGCCTGCCTTCTAATCATTCCGCCGAGCCGACCGGAGGGGGATCTCAGGGGAAGCCGGCGACCGGGGCAGGCTCCGTTAGAGAGCAACAACCGGTTAAATAAAAAGAAGCACAAGACGGCGGGACAAAAACAATGGCGGCAGACCGCGCACAAAACCTACAAGACACCTTCCTAAATCACGTTCGCAAAACCAAAACGCCACTAACGATCTTTCTGGTCAACGGAGTAAAGCTGCAGGGGATTGTCACCTGGTTCGACAATTTCTGCCTGCTGCTTCGGCGCGACGGGCACTCGCAGCTTGTATACAAGCACGCGATCTCGACCATCATGCCGGGTGCTCCGATCCAGTTGTTCGAAGGCGGTGAGGATGCTCCGGCTTGAGAGTGACCTGATTGGAACCCCTCAATCGTGAAGGGGACGCCGACCGTCCGCGGTCGGCGGGGGGCAGACAGACCGGGGCGGGTGATCGTCATCGGTCCTTATTTGCGTATGCGCCGCGGCGATGCCGATGCGCAGGCGAACGAGGCCGTGCGCGATTCCGAGGCGCGGCTGGAGGAGGCCGCAGGTCTGGCGCGCGCCATCGACCTGACGGTCGCCGATTCCCTGATCGCTCCGATCAGCCAGATCAGGCCCGCGACCTATCTCGGCAAGGGCAAGGTCGAGGAGATCCTCGGCCTCATCAAAGGCCATGACATCGAACTCGTGGTGATGGACTGCGCGTTGTCGCCGATCCAGCAACGCAATCTCGAGAAGGCCTGGGACACCAAGGTGCTCGACCGTACCGGACTGATCCTGGAAATCTTCGGCCGTCGCGCCAAGACCAAGGAAGGTTCGCTGCAGGTCGAGCTTGCGCATCTGAATTATCAGCGCAGCCGGCTGGTGCGATCATGGACCCATCTGGAGCGCCAGCGCGGCGGTTTCGGCTTCATGGGCGGCCCCGGCGAGACCCAGATCGAGGCCGACCGCCGCCTGATCGGCGACCGCATCACGCGCCTTGAGAACGAAATCAAGAAGGTGCAGGCAACGCGACGGCTGCATCGCGCCGGCCGGCAGCGGGTGCCGTATCGTGTGGTCGCGCTGGTCGGCTACACCAACGCCGGCAAGTCTACGCTGTTCAACCGCCTGACCCGCGCCGACGTCCAGGCCGCCGACATGCTCTTTGCGACATTGGATCCTACATTGCGCGCGCTGACCCTGCCGCATGGCGGCAAGGCGATGCTGTCGGACACGGTCGGATTCATCTCCAACCTGCCGACGCAACTGGTGGCCGCGTTTCGCGCCACGCTGGAAGAGGTGCTGGAAGCGGACATCATCCTGCACGTCCGCGACATCTCGCACGAGGACGCGGAGGCTCAGGAGCGCGACGTCGACGCCGTGCTGCGCCAGCTCGGGATCGACCCGGACGCAGGCGCGCGTATCCTCGAAGTCTGGAACAAGATCGATCGCTTCGATCCCGAGGAGCGCGACAACCTGCGCAACATCGCCGCGCGCCGGCCAGAAGAGCGGCCGTGCTTTCTGGTATCCGCCGAAACCGGCGAAGGGATCGAGACGCTGCTGACCGCGATCGAGGATCGGCTCGCAGCCTTCCGGATGACGCTCGATCTATCGATCGACGCCTCCGATGGCGCCGGCATCAGCTGGCTGCATCGTAACGCCGAAGTGCTCACCAAGGAGCTTCACGGCGAGCGGTTCGACATGACGGTGCGGGTCGACGAGACCAAACACGACATCGTGGTGTCGCGGTTCGGAGCCGTGCCCCACGCGGCCTAGCTTGGTTGGGTGGGAAGCTGTCTATTCTCGATTAGGCCGCGAGGGTCACAAGCGACAGGGCGAACGCTGCCAAGCAGATCAGCACACGCGCCCGATGCCAGCCGGCCCAGCGCGCCAGCACGGCCGGCAAATCCTCAGGCGACACCGCGTGCCGTGCAAAGGCATCGTTCGCCGACCTGAAATAGACCAAATAGATCGCGACCAGACACCACGCCAGAACGGCTGCGGTGATCGCCGCGGTGGTGCGCGGCCCAAGCCCCTCAGATTGCAACACGATCTGTATCGCAGCCAGCACAGCGGCCATTGGCGCAGCCGTTGTCAGCGGCGCAAAGAAGCGGTACAGGCGCGGCCCATAGCTTGGGTGCAGCGCGTAGAACGTGTCCGCCGACAGCGTGCGCCAGTAAGGCAGCAGCAGCCGGTCTTCGGCCAGCAACGCACCAGCGAGAAGGCCAAGGCTGGCGGCCGCCACGAAAGGAAGCAATTGGCTCACCAATCCGGTCAAAGGCATGGCCCCTCAATTGAGACAATATCGGGGACGGTATCGGCCAGCTGATGCAGGTTCAAGCCTTCGCTACCGTTGTCGGCTCCGCCGGCCGCTCCTCTCCCTTGGCCTCATTCCACAGCGCATCCATCTCGGTAAGTGACGCGCCCTCGAGTGTGCGGCCTTTGGCTGCCAGGGCGCGTTCGATGTAGGCAAAGCGGCGCTCGAATTTCGCGTTGGTGCCGCGCAGCGCAGTTTCGGGATCGGCGCCGACATGCCGCGCCAGATTGACCAGGGCGAACAGGAGATCGCCGGTCTCGCTTGCGAGTTCTTCCGTATCGCCCTTGCCGAGCGCCGCCTCGATCTCGTCGGCCTCCTCGCGGATCTTGTGCAGCACGGCCCGGGGATCGTTCCAGTCGAAGCCGACGGTCGAGGCCTTGCGCTGCAATTCCATCGCGCGCGTCAGCGCAGGCTGGCCCGCCTTGACGCTCGAGAGAAGCGATTTGGGTCCGCCCGACTCCGGCGGCCGGCGCGCGGCACGTTCGGCCTTCTCCTCAGCCTTGATGCGCTCCCAGGCGCTCTTGACGCCGGCCGGCTGGATGTTGCCGTCCTTGTCGGCGAAGACGTGCGGGTGCCGTCTGATCATCTTTCTTGTGACCGCCTCGACTACGTCGCCGAAAGCAAAGGCGTTCTGTTCCTCGGCCATACGCGCATGATAGACGACCTGCAGCAGGAGATCGCCGAGTTCCTCACGGAGATCGTCGAGATCGCCACGGGTGATGGCGTCGACGACCTCATAAGCTTCCTCGACGGTGTAGGGCGCGATCGTCGCAAAATTCTGTTCGAGATCCCATGGGCAACCGGTGACCGGCGTACGCAGCGCCGCCATGATTTCGAGCAGCCGGGAAATATCGCGGGAAGGGGTCATGGGTTTACCGACGCCGGGGAGAGGACAGACCTTGGCTTTATGCCGCAAGCGGCGGACCGATCCCAGCGGAACGCGCCGAAACCGGATTGATTTCCACCGATTGGCCTGCGCGCCCGGGAATGGTATTGGGGCTCCATGAGCGATCCGTTCCAATCCGAAACCGCGCTGGTGCTGTTTTCCGGCGGACAGGATTCCACCACCTGCCTGGCCTGGGCCCTGCAACGCTTCGCGCGCGTCGAAATGCTGGGATTCAGCTACGGCCAGCGCCACGCAATCGAGCTTGGGTGCCGGGATCGTCTGCTGTCGGGCATCAAATCATTGCGGCCGGATTGGGCCGCGAGGCTCGGGGAGAGCCATACGCTGGAGATTCCGACGCTGGCGGAGATTTCCGACACCGCACTGACGCGCGATGTCGCGATCGCAATGGGTGAGGACGGGCTGCCCAACACCTTCGTGCCCGGCCGCAATCTGGTGTTTTTGACGTTTGCCGCGGCGCTGGCGTACCGGCGCGGCATCCGCCACATCATCGGCGGCATGTGCGAGACGGATTATTCCGGCTATCCGGATTGCCGTGACGAGACCATCAAGGCGCTGCAGTCCGCGCTCAATCTCGGCATGGCCAAACAATTCGAACTGCACACACCGCTGATGTGGCTGGACAAGGCCTCGACCTGGAAGCTTGCACATGACCTCGGCGGGGCAGGGCTGGTCGACCTGATCCGCGAACATTCCCACACCTGTTATCTCGGCGAGCGGGGCGACCAGCACGATTGGGGCTATGGCTGCGGCGAATGCCCGGCCTGCGCGTTACGCGCCAAGGGCTGGCGCGAATATGCGAAAGCGTAGTTATTTGCCTTGACGCGTTTTGCTAACGCGAACCCGGTGTCCACCCCGGATCAAGTCCGGGGCAGGCTTTCGCTCGATAGCTAGTGAAATCCGAACGAGTGCGGCAACCACAGCGAGATCGCGGGGATATAGGTCACGAGCATCAGCACCGCGAACATCACGTAGTAGAACGGCCAGATCTCGCGCATGATGTCGTCGACCGAAACCTTGCCGATCGCGCAACCGACGAACAGCGTTGTGCCCACCGGCGGCGTCAACAGCCCGATGCCCAGGTTGAGCAGCATGACGATGCCGAAATGGACGGGATCGATGCCGAAGCTCTTGACCACCGGCAGCAGGATCGGCGTGCAGATCAGCAACAGCGGCGCGAGATCGAGCGCGGTGCCCAGCACCAGCAGCATGATGTTGAGCCACATCAGCAGCACGTATTTGTTGGCTGAAATCGCGACGAAGAATTCCGTCATCTTCGCGGGCATTTGCATGATGGCTGCGATGTAGCCGAAGCAGGATGCGGTAGCGACCAGCGTCAGCACCATCGCCACGGTCTGCAGCGTCCGGTAGGCCAGCTGCGGCAGTTCCGACCATTTGTAGTCGCGGTAGATGAACATGGTGACGAAGAACGCCCAGACGCAGGCCACGGCGCCGGCCTCGATCGGCGTGAAAACGCCCGTGAGGATGCCGCCGAGCACGATCACAAGCGTCACGATGCCCCAGAGCGCTTCGACCAGCATTTTGGCGGCCTGCCGGATCGGCACTGGCTCGCCCTTCGGATGCTTGTCGCGATAGGCGTAGAACAAGCACAACAGCATCAGCGAAAAGCCCAGCAGCAAGCCGGGCAGGATTCCCGCCAGGAACAGGCTCGTGATCGAGACGACCCCGCCGGTCGCCAGTGAATAGATCACGGCGTTGTGGCTCGGCGGAACGACGATGGCCTGCAGCGAGGCGCTGATGGTGACGTTGGTCGCGAAGACGCGCGGGTAGCCCTTTTTGGCCATCTGCGGGATCATGACCGAGCCGATCGCGGAGGTATCAGCGACGGAAGAACCGGAGATGCCGCTCATGATCGTCGTTGCAAGGATATTGACTTGCGAGAGGCCGCCGCGAATGCGCGTGAAGCCGACGATGACGGCTGCAAAATCCACCAACCGTCGCGCCATGCCGCCCTCGGCCATGATCGCGCCGGCCAGGACAAAAAACGGAATGGTCAGCATCGACACCTTGCCGACACCGCTAGACAGTTGCTGCATGATCGCGGCGACCGGAAGGTCGATCCACAGCGCGCCGACCAACGCGGACAGCGCCATGGCATAGGCGATCGGCATGCCGATGGCGAAGAACACACACATGCTGAGAAGGAGAACTGCGATATCCATCGGACGTCCGTGCTGGAAGAGAAACGTTATTCGATAGGGACGTGGGGATCGCCGCCGCTTGACGGCGGAGGCCCTATGGTCAGCCGTTCGATCACGAACAGCAGCATCATCGCGCCACTGATCGGGATCGGCAGGTAAGTGATGCCGACGGAAAGCCAGGGAAACTCATCGACTGAATTTCCCCAAGTCGCCAGAGCGAGTTTCATGCCCCACACCATCATGAAAACCGCCACGGCCCCCATCAGCAGTTCGCTGATCACGGCGGCTGCCCCGCGCAGGCGAGGGGGCAGGAGATCGGTGCCCACGGTCATGTTCATGTGGATGCGCTGGCGATAGCAATTCGCGGCGCCGATGAAGGTGATGCCGACCGTCAGCAGGACGGCCAGCGGCTCAGGCCAGGACGAGGCGCTGTTCAGGACGTAGCGGGTGTAAACCGCCCATGGAATGATCGCGGAGACCAGGACGAGCGCCACGCACGCAACCACGGCGCCGGTCCAGTAGACCGCATTCATGGCGCTGCGGAACAGCCCGGCTCCGGGATCGCCGGCCACGCCGGACTGCGTACTCATCCGCCAGGCCCTACTTCACGGCGTCGATGCGCTTGACCATCTCGGCATATTTGGCGCCGTACTTGTCCCACACCGGCTTGACCGCGTCGCGCCACGGCTTCTTGTCGACGTCCATGATCATCTCGGTGCCGGCGGCCTTCATCTTGTCGATCGCGACTTTCTCCGCCTCGTGCCACAGCACGCGCTGTTCGGCCTGGCATTCCTTCGACAGTTTCTTGATCAGCGCCTGATCAGCCGGCGTCAGTTTCTGCCACGAGATCTTCGAGAACACGAGCAGTTCGGGAATGATCAGGTGCTCGGTCATGGTGAAGTATTTTGCCACCTGATTGTGGTTCTGGGCGATGAAGGAGGGCGGGTTGTTCTCCGCGCCGTCGATCACCCCGGTCTGCATCGAGCTGAAGACCTGGTCGAAGCCCAGGGCGACGCCGTTGCCGCCAAGCGCGTTCATCGTATCGACGAACAGCGGGTTGCCCATCATGCGGACCTTGAGGCCCTTCAAATCCGCCATCGTCTTGATCGGCCGTTTGCTGTTGTAGATGTTGCGCGAGCCCGCATTCATCCAGCACAGTGCGATCAGGTTGGTCTTCTCGTTCGCCGAAATCTTCGCCAGCAGCTCGTCGCCGATCTCGCCATCGATCACCGCTTCCATGTGCTTGGAATCGCGGAACACGAACGGCATGTTGAAGACGTTGACGTCGTCCACGACCGGGCCGACCGCGCCGACGGAAATCCGGGCCATCTGCAGCGCGCCGAGCTGAGCCTGCTCGATCATCTCCTTTTCGCCGCCCAGCTGCATCGACGGGAACATCTGAATGGTGAGGCGGCCGTCGGTGGCGGTTTCCAGCTTCTTGCCCATGCGCACCACGGCCTCGACCGTCGGATAGCCGAGCGGATGAACATCTGATGCCCTGATGACCATCTTGGTCTGGGCGAACGCGCCTCCCGCACCGCCGATGCCGCCCGTCGCAGCCAACGCAACCGTCGCGGCGCCAGCTCCGAGAAAATCTCTTCGCTTCATGATCGTCCTCCCTCGATGTTTTATTTGTGCCGGCATCGTTGGCCGACAGCCTTATTTTCGTGAACAGACTATGCAGTCCGGATTGGCGAAGTAAACAGGGACCGATGCCACGGCAGATTAATTATTGGATCGAATGATCCATTGATTGGATGGTTCAGGCACCGTCGGCCAATCGCGGGCGATCGACACGTTGGAAATAACGGGCCTCGAAGGGCGCACAGGTGAGGCTAGCCGAAATCACCCGGCTTCAGCTCGATCGGCGCACCGTGCGGGGTGCGGTCGGCAGCGTGATCCCAGGCATCGCGATAGCGGTGCAGGACATCCGACGTCGTGACGCCTTTGGCGGCGACGAGCGTCTCCAGCGTCGCCAGCCAGTGCTGGTAATAGGTCTCGCCGGTGTCGGGATCGCCGGCGGCCTGGGCGCGCTTGATCTCTGCGCCCAGCGTCTCCGCCCACTCCCTCCACGTGAAAACCCCGGCCTCGTGCAGTGCCAGCGCCATCGCAAAGGCGCGGGCTTCCCAGGGCTCCCGGAACACCGGGCCATCCTCGTCGCGGGGCACGCCGGGGACTGCAACCGCCGCCCGCATCGCCTGTTGCGGGGTCAAGTTCATCACACGCGCTCCAGATAGGATTCCCAGGCGTCGACCGAAATGCTGAGCGTCGGATCGGTGTCCTTGCCCCACAATTCAGGTCCGTCGAACCGCACCGTGTAGAGCCATTGCGGGTTCTCGCCGACGCCGAGCGAATTGAGGTCGGCGAACACATGGCACCCGTGATTGAGCTCGATCGTGCCGAGATGCCCGCGGACATATTGCGGCAACCGCGTGTGCGTCTGCGGATGGATCTCTTTCATCCGCACCGTTTCGCCGACCGCGAACAGCGCAGGCGAAGTTGCCGTGCGTTCGGTCGAGGCGCCGCGCCGGATCGTCGGCACGACATCCTGCGGGGGCAGGGTCTTTACGTCGGGCTTGGGTGGCGAGAGCACCTTGCCGGCCTCGATTTCCTCTGATGTCACCAGTCCGCGTTCGATCATCAGCGTTTCCAGGCCGGCGAGCCAGATCTGGAAATAGCTCTTGCTGAGGTAATCCTCGGGCGGGCGGTTTTCGCGCGCAAAGCGCGACATGTCGATGTTCCAGCCGCCCGGGCGCGACATCGCGACCGTCAACGCAAAGGCGCGGCGCTCCCATTCGCCATGAAACACCGGCTCGTTCGGTTCGGGTACGACGGGGCCAAAGCCTTTGGCGCCGCCCATGTCGTGGGCGCCGTCCATCAGGCGGCCTCGCCAGGCTGTTTCGGCAGTCCGGTGCCGATCATGCTGTCGCGGGTGACGAGTTCGGCCAGCTGCTCGGCGCTCCAGCCTTCGGTGCCTTGGGGCCGCATCGGCAGCACGAGGTAGCGGATTTCGGCGGTGGAATCCCAGACGCGGATCTTTGTCGTCTCGGGCAGGGCGACGCCAAAATCCTGCAACACGCCGCGCGGATCGGAGACCGCGCGGGAACGATAGGGCGCGGATTTGTACCACACCGGCGGCAGCCCGAGCACCGGATGCGGATAGCAGGAGCAGAGCGTGCAGACGACCATGTTGTGCTGTTCGGGTGTGTTCTCGACCACCACCATGTGCTCGCCTTGCCGCCCGCTATAGTCGAGCTCGGCGATTGCCGCTGTCGCATCCTTCATCAGCCGCGCGTGATAGGCCGGATCGCTCCAGGCTTTGGCGACGACGCGGATGCCGTTGCGCGGCCCGATCTTCTTTTCATACAGGTCGATCAAAAGATCGAGCGAGGCCGGATCGACATAGCCCTTTTCGGTCAGGATCGATTCAAGCGCGCGCACCCGCAGCTCGGTTTCCGACAATTCCGAATGGTCGTGATCGTGGTGGTGATGATGGTCGTGGTGATCGTGGTCATGGCCTGTCATGCGGCCAAGATAGTCGCAAAATCCGGGCTATGTCGAGGCGAAGACTCTGCTAGCATTTGGCCATGGGGATTGGGGCAGGGCGCATCGCAATCGTCGCGGCAGCGGCCATTTCGGCCTGGCTTCCGATTTGGTTTCCGGCTGGCGATGCGCGCGCCGCCAACGGCGCCTACGCGGTCGACGCCGCCGACATCGCCGAGGTCGGCTCCTGCAAGGTCGAGAGCTGGCTGCAGGCTGCGACCAACACGGATTTTACGGCCGTGGCCAATCCATCCTGCGCGGTCAATGTTTTCAGGCCGGTGGAGTTGAGCATGCAGACCGTCCGGTCGCGCAGCGACGGCGACTGGAGCACCAGCCTTGCTCCCAAGGCCAAGTGGAACTTCATTCCGACCGGGGTGGGACGGTTCGGCCTGTCGTTTTATGCAGGCGGATCGTTCGACGCGTTGACCGGAGATAACCTCACCGCGTTCGCGGTCGTGCCGGTGACCTACAGGCTGTCCGAGACGATGCGGATCAATCTCAACGGCGGCTGGATGTGGGACCGCATGGCCGACCGGCATTACCTGGTCTACGGCGCCGGCTTTGACTGGAAGCTCTCGGACACGTTGCAGTGGACCATCGAAGCGTTTGGCCAGGCCGGCCAGTCGGACGAGCCGAGCGCGGTCCGGCCGCGATTCCAGACCGGCATTCGCTACCGGCCCAACGACATATTCTCGGTCGACCTGATCTACGGCCACAATATATCGGGCGAAAACGCCAACTGGATCACGCTTGGCACCACGATTCGCTTTCCGGTCCCGGGAGGCAAACCCGACCACCAGCGTACGGGCCATTTGTGAGCCTCCACACGGCCGGTTGCACCGCCGGCATGCAAACAGCGCGCGGGCCGACCGCAGGCTTCTGCGCTAAGGTTCTCAAAAATAACGGGCAGGGAGACGCCGCTTGACCGGGTTTGTCACCATTGAAAGAGGCCTTGGGCCCGATGGCCGTATCGCCGTCGTACGTTTCGACCGGGGCGACGGCATCAACGCGATGTCGCCGGAGGCGATGCGCCAGCTTACCGATGCCGCCCGCAGCTTTGAGGATGACGGCGCGACCTCGGTCGTGGTGCTGACCGGCGCCGCCAAGGCGTTCACGGCCGGATTCGATCTCAAGGATCCCGAGGGCCGGGCGCGGAAAACCATGGACCTCGGCACCCTGCGCCGCCACCTGAAGCTCGGGCCGCGCCTGACGCGGGCCTGGCAGGACATGGAACAGATCACGATCGGCGCCATCGAAGGCTTCTGCGTCGGCGGCGGCGTCGCGCTGGCGGTGGCGCTGGATTTCCGGGTCATGGCCCGCGACGCCCATATGCGCGTGCCCGAGATTGGTCTCGGCATGAACATGAGCTGGCAGAGCGTGCCGCGGATGCTGCACCTGATCGGACCGGCCCGGACCAAGCAGGCCGTGATCCTGGCCGACCACCGCATCACGGCAGCCGAGGCCTATGAATGGCGGCTGGTCGAGGAGGTCGCCGAACCCGGCCAGGCGTTCGACGCCGCCATGGCGCTCGCCACCAAGGTCGCGGCCCAGCCGCCGCTGTCGGTCGCCATGACCAAGCTGACCGTCAACCGGCTCACGCATGCGCTCGACGATCTCACCAGCCATATGGACGTCGACCAGTTCGCGCTGGCGAGCCTGAGCGAGGATCACAAGGAAGGTGTCGCGGCGTTCCTGGAGCGGCGCAAGCCGACGTTCAGGGGGCGGTAGCCTATGCCGAGAGGCCAGGCGCAAAATCACGAAAACAACCCCATGCAAAGAAAGGCCGGTTCGGCAGCCGTATAGCCGTAATTCGCATAAGGTATATTATGGAATATTTATATCTACAATTAGATCAGATATTTAGCGAGAACTCCTTCCAAGCCAGGTCAGATTGGCCCGGTTTCTTCGATCCAGAACGCGGCCCCAGACAGCTCGCAAAAACAAACGCATGACTGCTCGCGGCTGCGTCCCGAAAACCGATATTGCCGCGGCCCGCGGACGCTGCAATAAGCCGCCCCGGCGATATCGCTCGCAATGCCCACGCAGCAGCCGGTCCGCACGGATTGGGTCTCAAGAACAACAACCCTCAAGGGAGAAAACCAGATGAGCTTTTCACGACGCACGCTTCTCAAGGCATCCGCGGTATCAGCGGTTTTCGGTGGCATCGGCGCCCCGTTTGTGGCGCGTGCCCAGACCGCCGAATTCACCTACAAATACGCCAACAATCTCCCGGACGGCCATCCGTTGAACACCCGCGCCAAGGAGATGGCGGCGGCGATCAAGGCCGAGACCAATGGCCGGTTCGACCTGCAGATTTTCCCGAACAACCAGCTCGGTTCCGACACCGACATGCTCAGCCAGATCAGATCCGGCGGCGTCGAATTCTTCACGCTGTCAGGCCTGATCCTGGCGACGCTGGTGCCGGCGGCGTCCATCAGCGGCATTGGCTTCGCTTTCCCGGATTACGACACGGTCTGGAAGGCCATGGATGGCGGGCTGGGCGCTCACGTCCGCGGCGAGATCACCAAGGCCAACCTCGTGGTCATGGACAAGATCTGGGACAACGGGTTCCGACAGACCACGTCCTCGACCAAGCCGATCAACGGGCCTGAGGACCTCAAGGGCTTCAAGATCCGGGTGCCGGTTTCGCCGCTCTGGACCTCGATGTTCAAGGCGTTCGATGCAGCGCCCGCCTCGATCAATTTCAGCGAAGTCTATTCCGCGCTGCAGACCAAGATCGTCGAGGGCCAGGAAAATCCGCTGGCGATCATCTCGACCGCCAAACTCTACGAAGTTCAGAAATTCTGTTCGCTGACCAACCACATGTGGGACGGCTTCTGGTTCCTGGCCAACCGCCGCGCGTGGGAAAAACTCCCGGAGGATGTCCGGACCATCGTTGCCAAAAACATCAATGCGGCGGGCGTCAAGGAACGCGAAGACGTCGCCAAGCTCAATGCCGGCCTGC
This sequence comes from Bradyrhizobium sp. OAE829, assembly GCF_040546575.1. Taxonomy (NCBI): domain Bacteria; kingdom Pseudomonadati; phylum Pseudomonadota; class Alphaproteobacteria; order Hyphomicrobiales; family Nitrobacteraceae; genus Bradyrhizobium; species Bradyrhizobium sp. OAE829. The sequence goes on from NZ_JBEPOE010000001.1 coordinate 118,929, forward strand.
AGCAGGAATTGGCCGGCAAAGGCCTTGCGTTCAACCAGCCCAACGTGACCCCGTTCCGCGACAAACTTCGCACGGCCGGCTTCTATGCGGAGTGGAAGGGCAAATACGGCGAACAGGCCTGGGAGCTGCTGGAAAAGTCCGTCGGCAAGCTGTCGTAGCCGGATAGGGGCCTCAGACCCCTATCCTGTCTTTGGTTCATGCTGTGGTGCAGGGCGCTGCGATGGCTCATGCCGAACTGACCGAGACCGTGACCGGCGAGGTGGTTGAGCCCCCTCGCCGCCGCTCGCTGCTCGCGTCCATTGAAAACCTCCTTGGGATGCTGGTTGAGATCCCGGCAGCGCTCCTGGTCGTCGCCGAGATCGTCATCCTGTTCGCGGGCGTGGTGGCGCGTTACGGCATGCACCGGCCGTTGATCTGGTCGGACGAACTGGCCTCGATGCTGTTCCTGTGGCTGGCGATGCTCGGGGCTGCCGTGGCGTTCCGGCGTGCCGAGCACATGCGGATGACGGCCGTGGTCGCGAGCGCCAAGCCCGCGCTGCGCGCTTATCTCGATCTGGTCGCGACTTCGGCCGCACTGGCGTTCCTCTTGATGATCGCCTGGCCGGCCTTTGAATACGCCTATGAGGAAAGTTACATCACCACGCCGGCGCTGCAGGTCACCAATATCTGGCGGGCGGCGGCGCTGCCGGTCGGCATTGCCCTGATGGCGCTGTTTGCGTTCCTGCGACTGGCGCGCGCGGGCAACGCCCGTACCGTTTTCGCGGCTATCCTGTCGGTCGCGTTGGTCATTGCCGTGTTCTGGCTGCTGAAGGGCTCGCTGAAGCCGCTCGGCAACCTCAACCTGATCATCTTCTTCGTCGGCGTGGCCGGCTTCTGCGTGTTCGCGGGCGTTCCCATTGCGTTCGGCTTTGGGCTGGCGACTTACGGCTACCTGGCGCTGACCACCAATACGCCGCTGATGGTGCTAGTCGGCCGCATGGACGAGGGCATGAGCCATCTCATCCTGCTGTCGGTGCCGCTGTTCGTATTCCTGGGGCTCCTGATCGAGATGACCGGCATGGCGCGCGCCATGGTGGCCTTCCTGGCGAGCCTGCTGGGCCATGTCCGGGGCGGGCTGCATTACGTGCTGGTCGGCGCAATGTATCTGGTTTCGGGCATCTCGGGCTCCAAGGCCGCCGACATGGCCGCCGTGGCGCCGGTGCTGTTTCCGGAAATGAAGGCGCGGGGCGCCAAGCCGGGCGATCTGGTCGCCCTGCTCTCGGCCACCGGCGCCCAGACCGAAACCATCCCGCCGAGCCTGGTGCTGATCACGATCGGCTCGGTCACCGGCGTATCGATTGCGGCGCTGTTCACCGGCGGCCTGCTGCCGGGCGTGGTGCTGGCGATCACGCTGTCGGCGCTGGTGTGGTGGCGCTACCGCGACGAGGATCTGACCCACGTCGCCAGGGCCAGCGGCGGCGAGATCCTCCGTGCGTTTATCATCGCCCTGCCCGCCGTGGCGCTGCCCTTCGTGATCCGTTACGCCGTGGTCGAGGGCATCGCGACCGCGACCGAGGTATCGACCATCGGCATCGTCTATGCCTTCATCGTCGGCTACCTGATCTACGGGCTGATGATCTACCGCAATTTCGACTGGCGGCGGATCATGCCCATGCTGGTCGAGACGGCCTGCCTGTCCGGCGCCATCCTGCTGATCATCGGCTGCGCCACCGGCATGGCCTGGGGCCTGACCCAATCCGGCTTCTCGCGGACGCTGGCGGCGGCGATGACAGGCCTGCCCGGCGGTTCGGCGACCTTCATCGCGGTATCGATCGTGGCCTTCGTGATCCTCGGCAGCGTGCTCGAGGGCATTCCGGCCATCGTGCTGTTCGGGCCGCTGTTGTTTCCGATCGCGCGTGCGGTCGGGGTGCACGAGGTTCACTATGCCATGATCGTTATTCTGGCGATGGGTATCGGGCTATTCGCGCCGCCGTTCGGAGTGGGCTATTATGCCGCCTGCGCCATCGGACGCGTCGATCCGGCCGAAGGGATCAGGCCGATCTGGGGTTATCTGCTGGCGCTGATGGTCGGACTTATTATTGTGGCGATCTTCCCGTGGATTTCGATCGGGTTCTTGTAGGTTCAATTTTACTGGCGGGACAAAGCCGATGAGCGCAGCCCAAACTCCAGACCAAGGTCAATACAGCATCGGATTGGACAAGACGCCGGCGAATTACGTGCCGCTGACGCCGCTGAGCTTCCTCGCCCGCAGCGCGGCTGTTTATCCCGATGCCGTCAGCACCGTCTATGAGGGCCGCTTCTTCACCTGGTCGCAGACCTATGAGCGCTGCCGGCGCTTTGCCTCATACCTCGCCGGCAGCGGCATCGGACACGGCGATACGGTGGCGGCGATGCTGCCGAATATCCCGGCGATGAACGAACTGCACTTCGCGGTCCCGATGGCGGGCGCGGTGCTGAATGCGCTCAACATCCGGCTCGACGCGCCCTCGATCGCGTTCCAGCTCGATCACGGCGGCGCCAAAATCATCCTGGTCGATCCGGAGTTTTCCGGCGTCATCGCCGAAGCGCTGACTCTGATGAAAGGACCAAAGCCGTTCGTTATCGACGTCGACGACGCAGCATTTGCCGGCGGCAAGCGGATCGGCGAACTCGAATATGAAGCGGCGGTGGCGCAGGGCGATGCTGGCTTCGTTGCCCGCCTGCCCGGCGATGAATGGGACGCGATCGCGCTGAGCTATACGTCGGGCACCACGGGCAACCCGAAAGGTGTCGTGACCCATCACCGAGGCGCCTACCTCAATGCCGTCAGCAACATCCTGGCCGGCAATCTCGGCCAGCATCCGGTCTATCTCTGGACGCTGCCGATGTTCCATTGCAACGGCTGGTGCTTTCCGTGGACGGTCGCGGCCTCCGCCGGCATCAATGTCTGCCTGCGCAAGGTGGACCCGTCGAAGATTTTCGAACTGATCCCCAAACACGGCGTCACCCACATGTGCGGCGCGCCGATCGTCTACAACACGCTGATCAATGCGCCGGACGCCCCGAAGGGCGCCAAGGCGCGGCCCGTGGTCGGGTTGATTGCGGGCGCAGCGCCTCCCGTTGCCGTGCTCGAAGGCGCCGAGAGCATCGGCATCAAGCTGACGCATGTCTACGGGCTCACCGAGGTCTATGGTCCCGCTTCGGTCTGCGCCGAACAGCCGGGCTGGGACGAACTGCCGGCCGATCAACGCGCCCAGCTCAAGCGCCGGCAGGGCGTGCCCTACCCGCTGCAGGAAGGCGTCACCGTGCTCGATCCCGAAACCATGCGCGAAGTGCCGCGCGACGGCGAGACCATCGGCGAGGTGATGTTCCGCGGCAATATCGTGATGAAGGGGTATCTGAAGAACGAGAAGGCCACGAGCGAGGCGTTTGCCGGCGGCTGGTTTCACACCGGCGATCTCGGCGTGCTCGATGAGAGCGGCTACGTCATCATCAAGGACCGCTCCAAGGACATCATCATTTCCGGCGGCGAGAATATCTCCTCCGTCGAGGTCGAGGACATCCTCTACAAGCACCCGGCCGTGCTGTTCGCGGCCGTAGTGGCCAAGCCCGATCCGAAATGGGGCGAAGTGCCCTGCGCCTTCGTCGAACTGAAGGAAGGCGCCAAAGCGACCGAAGCCGACATCATCGCGTTCTGCCGCGGCCACATGTCCGGATTCAAGACGCCGAAGGCTGTCGTGTTCGGCGTCATCCCGAAGACGTCGACCGGAAAGATTCAAAAATTCCTGCTGCGCAATCAGGTGGATTCGGCGAAGGCGATTTCGGCTTGAGTTCGTAGACCGTAGGGTGGGCAAAGGCGCGTAGGCGCCGTGCCCACCATCGTTCGTCAAATTCGCTGGAGAGTGGTGGGCACGCTTCGCTTTGCCCACCCTACGAACCTACGCCGGCCCTCGCGTCACCGGCGGATAATACTGCGGCGCCTCGGCCCGTTCATACATGCCGTAGTCGCGCATGACCTCGAAGATGCGGAAATACTCGGTCGTGGGATCGGCAAATAGCCGCGCACCGAATGCGGCACCGCGTGCTTCGTCCGGCACGTCTATCAGGTGGGCATACTGTCCTTCGCGATAGACGCTCGTGAACGCGTCACGGCGCCAATCGGTTGCGACTGGAAGTTCGGCGCTTCGCGATTCCGCCGCCAGCACATAGGTCGGCGGACGGCGCGAAGGATCGTTGTAGGGCGTCCGCTTCTTCGGCTGCCAGACAGGTTGTCCCGGCCTTTCTTCGTGAACGACCTGGGCGACGCGAATGCGGTAGTCCGAAAAGACCTTTTCGCGGCCGGCCGTCTGGACCTCGTGATGGTGGCCATGGGCCCGCCAGGCCGTCAGGGCGCCCTCGTCCCGCCATATCTGGTAGGACAGCAGCAGGTTTTCCTGGGTCAAACTCCTGAAGCGATCGATGAAGAGGCAGCCACCCATGGCCTCGAGCTCGGGCTTCAACGAAGCGGCGAGATTGAGATATTGGTCCCGGTGCCCGGGCCTCGTCTGAACTTCGAAGAACAGACCGATCATTACGCTACCCCTCTTTCTTCCCAACGTAGTCCGTTTGCCCCACCCGCTCCAGCGTCAACCGTCATGGCCCGATCACGCCAGCCTGCAGAGTCTGGCGCAGCACTTCATAATCCTGTTGGGGATGACAAGAAGCGGCGCAGCTTGAATCGTGATGGGACGATCTAGCTCTTTCCGCTCGCCGGCGGCTGCTCGACGAAGACGACCGCTGTTCCCTTCTTGACGCTCTTGCCCAGCAAGCCGGCATCCCAATTGGTCAGCCGAACGCAACCGTTGGATTCAGACTTGCTGACCGTCGAAGGGTTGGACGTGCCGTGGATGCCATACCCCTCCGCTGAAAGCCCTATCCAATAGCTTCCCACGGGATTGTTCGGGCCGGGTTTGATGGTGAAGGCTTCTTTTGATCTGACACCCTTGAATTTGTAGTCGGGATTATAGCGGTAGTTCGGGTTGGCATCGGCGGACACGACCTTGAGCGTACCGCTGGGGGTTGGCTTTTCCTTGCTCCCGACGGTCGCTGGAAAGAACGCCACAAGCTCGCCGGAGGAGGCAAAGACCTTTACGGTCTGGCGCGATTTATCCACCTCAATCCGTTCAGCCTTCAATTTGGCGTCGTTGCCGGCCACGGCCGTGACCCAAACCGCTTCACCTGCCTTATCGAACTTCTTTCCGGGGTTCAGGGCTTCCAGCAGTCCCTCACTCATGTGAAACTTCTCGGCGAGGCCCTCGCGCGGGGTCGTATAGCCAACAGTCTTGAGGTCCCGCATGGCTTCCATCCTGGCAGGAAGCTTTTCCAGGAAGGGCCCCTTGATGTCGTCACTGGAAATCTTGTACTCGATGACAACGGCATCCAAACTTGTCCCGGCAAGCGCCTTCCATACCTCCGTTGTCAGTGCCTGTGCAGGCTTCAAGCCCTTCGCCTCGGCGAAAGCCTTCAAAGCCTTCTGCGCGTTTTCGCCGAGCTTGCCGTCGATTTCTCCTGGAGAGAAACGCGCGCGATCGAGCAGGACCTGGACCTTGATGACGAGAGGATCGACTTTCCTTTCTGCCGGAGGTTTTGCAGATTCAAATTCTGCATTGTTGATCGACGCGGCGTCCAGGGCGGTCGCTGGCAATATCAGCCAGACCCACAGGACCGGTGCGGCCAACAGGCGGCGGATCATCTCGGCTCACTCCTGGAAGCGGAACTCCGGTGATAATCAGTTCGTGCCGACGAAGTTCCGCCGCGCCGCCTGGGCCTTAGCCCGCCCGCTCCAGCGTCAGGCGCATCCCGTCAAAAGCCGGGATCACGCCGGCCGGCAGGCTCTGGCGCAGCACCTCGTAATCGAGGTCGGAATGCATGTTGGTGATGACGGCGCGGCGCGGCTTGAAGCGCTCGATCCACGACAGTGCATCGTTGATGCTGAAATGGCTGGGATGCCCGGCGTAGCGCAGCCCGTCGATGATCCAGAGTTCGAGGTTTTCCAGCGCCGGCCAGCTCTCCTCGGGAATGTCGTGGAGGTCGGGTGTGTAGGCGGCATCCCCAATGCGAAATCCCAGCGCGGGAATCTTGCCGTGGTGAACTAGGAAGGCGGAAAGCTTCACCGGGCCGCCCTTCCCCTCAGTAGTGTGCCTCTCGCCGGCTTCGATGGAATGACGCGTCAGGATCGGCGGGTAATCGCTACCCTCGGGCGCGATGAAGCAATAGGAGAACCGCGCCATGATGTCTTTCGCGGTCGACTGATTGAAGTAGACGGGAATGCGGCGGCGCTGGTGCAGCACGACGGAACGCAGATCATCGATGCCATGGGTCTGGTCGGCGTGCTCATGCGTCAGGAACACCGCGTCGATATGGTCGACATTGGCGTCGATCAATTGCTCGCGCAGGTCAGGCGAAGTGTCGATTACGATCCGCGTGGTGCCGTGGGCGCCCGTGCGCTCAACCAGCAGCGAACAACGGCGGCGCCGATTCCTGGGGTTGTTGGGATCGCAGGCGCCCCACCCCAGCGCCGGACGCGGCACGCCGGCGGAGGAACCACAGCCAAGGATTGTCAGCGTCAGCGTCATGCGGCCGCTTTCGGCGCGGGTACCTTGGAAAACAGCCGGAAGAAATTTTCGGTGGTCTGCCGCGAGATCTCCTCAAGCGAAACCCCGCGCGCCTCCGCCAGCACTCTGGCCACTTCGACCACGTAGGATGGCTCGTTGCGCTTGCCACGGAATTTGCCGGGCGCGAGATAAGGCGCGTCGGTTTCGACCATGATGCGGTCGGCCGGCAGTTCGGCGGCAAGTTCGCGCAAGGCTTCCGACTTCTTGAACGTCAGGATGCCCGTGAACGAGATCGAAAGTCCCAGCGACATCGCCTTCATCGCCAGTTCGCGTCCGCCAGTGTAGCAATGCAGCACGGCACGAAACGGTCCCTTGGCCGTTTCCTCTTCGAGAATGCGACCGCAACCTTCATCGGCGTCGCGGGTGTGAATGATCAGCGGCAGGCCGGTTGCGCGCGCGGCGGCGATGTGAGCGCGAAAGCCGCGCTCCTGCGCTTCCGGCGAGCCGTCGTCGTAGAAATTATCCAGCCCCGCCTCGCCCAGCGCGACCACCTTGGGATGCTTCGTCAGTTCGATCAGCTCGGCTGCCGGAATGCCGTCTTCCTCGTCGGCGTGATGCGGATGGGTTCCGACCGAGCAATAGACGTTCGGAAACCGCTCGGCGATTTGCAGCAAGCCGCCAAGCCGCCTCACCCGCGTCGAAATGGTGACGATGCGGCCGATTCCGGCGCTCTCGGCACGCGCAATGATGCCGTCGAGATCCTCGGCAAAATCGGGAAAGTCGAGATGACAGTGGCTGTCGACGAGCATGGCGTTCGAACCGATCAATCTGCCTTTGGTTCGACGTAGCGTGGAAACACCCCGACCGGCGCCGGCAAGGCTGTACCTGCGGCGATGCGCGTGGGTAGTGCCGCAAAATTACGCGACTTGATATCTTGGGGGATACCGAGGCTGTCCAGCAGCTTGCCGGAGGATTCCGGCATCACCGGCTGTGCCAGGATGGCGACCTGGCGCGCGACTTCCGCGGTCACGTACAGGACGGTCTTCTGCCGCGCCGGATCGGTCTTCGCCAGCGCCCACGGCGCCTCGCCCGCGAAATAGCGGTTGGCTTCCGCCACCACGGCCCACACGGCGCTCAGCCATTGATGGATCTGCTGTGTCGCCATCGCCGTGCGCGACGCCTCCAGCATGGCGTCGGCCTGCGCCAGGATCGCCTTGTCGTTGTCGCTGAACTCGCCAGGCTCCGGCAGGATGCCGCCGAGTTGCTTGGCGATCATCGAAAGCGAACGCTGCGCCAGATTGCCGAGATCGTTGGCGAGGTCGGCATTCGTCCGAGTGACGATGGCCTCGTGGTTGTAGCTGCCGTCCTGGCCGAACGACACTTCGCGCATGAAGAAATAGCGCACCTGATCGACGCCGTATTGCGCCGCCATGGCGAAGGGATCGACGACGTTGCCGACAGATTTCGACATCTTCTCGCCGCGGTTGAGCAGGAAGCCGTGGCTGAAGACCCGTTGCGGAACCTCGACGCCGGCCGACATCAGGAAAGCGGGCCAGTATACGGCGTGGAAACGCACGATATCCTTGCCGGTGACATGCAGATTTGCCGGCCAGTAACGCTTGAAGTCGGCGCCTTCGACATCCGGATAGCCGGCGGCCGTGATATAATTCGTCAACGCATCCAACCACACGTACATGACATGAGCTGGGGAGCCCGGCACCTTGATGCCCCAGTCGAACGTCGTCCGCGAGACCGACAGGTCCTGCAAACCACCTCTGACAAAGCTCGCGACTTCGTTCAGCCGCTCGCGGGGGAGCACGAAGTCGGGAACGCGCGCATAGAGGTCGAGCAACTTGTCCTGATAGGCCGACAGACGGAAGAAATAGGTCTCTTCCTCGGTCCACTCGACCGGCGAGCCTAGCGGCTCGCGGCGAACACCGTCGGCGTCGACGGTGGTTTCCGTTTCGTCGAAATAGGCTTCCTGACGCACCGAATACCAGCCGGCATACTTGCCGAGATAGATATCGCCGTTGTTCTCGATCGCGCGCCAGAGTGCCTGGCAAGCCTGTTCGTGGCGCGGCTCGGTGGTGCGGATGTAATCGTCATATGAGATGTTGAGCGCGGTCATCATGTCGCGGAAGCGCGCGGAGTTGCGATCCGCAAGAGCGAGCGGCGTGAGGCCTTCCGCAACCGCGGTTTGCTGCATCTTGAGGCCGTGCTCGTCGGTGCCCGTCAGAAAGCGGACATCGAAGCCGTCGAGCCGCTGAAAGCGGGCGATCGCGTCGGTGACCATCGCGGTATAGGCATGCCCGATGTGCGGTATGCCGTTCGGATAGAAGATCGGCGTCGTGACGAAGTAACTGTTGCGTGGCGTCGCCACCGCTGGCGTTGCGGCAACGGGCGCCTTCGCGCGCGGCGTGGCAGCCTTCGGGCGCTTCGGTGCGGATGGCGGCTTTGCGGCCGCGACTATTTCCCTGGGCGCATTCTCGGGCGTATTCTTGGGAGTATTATTCTTGGGCGCGGTGGCGCGCGTCTTCGATATCGTTTTCTTCGCGGATTTTTTCGACGATTTCTTCGCAGGCTTCTTGGCGGCCTTCTTCGCCGCCGACTTCTTCACGGCTTTCCTTGCCGTCTTCTTCACGGATTTCTTGACGGCTTTCTTGGCAGCCTTCTTCGACGCCTTGCGCGATGTTTTCATGGCGCGTTTTTTAGCGCCCGCCTTTTTGGTGGTACGCGCAGGCGAAGACTTGCGGGCCTTGGCCTTTTTCTTTTTGGAGGTTTTCTTTTTAGCCTTCGCCACCACGAATTTCCTTTAAACGTTCAAATCAGATTGTCCGGATTATATCGAACGGAGCGTCACCGCGTGGCTTCCGCGAGCATCCCGAACACCGAGAAAACCAGCGGTTTTCGTTCCAGATTGTACGATTCCGTATCGCGCGCGGCGCGGATGATCTTTTCCCATACCTCCGCCAGCCGTGCAAGGCGCGGCAGGTTGGCGTTGGCGTTATCCGCGCGCAGCTTTTCGCTAATCCAGCGATCGACGCCGTCGACGAAGGCCGCCAGGGCCACGCGGTCGCTGCCGCCGAGCGCGTCACCGAGCGCGTGCAATTCGCGCGGGTCGACATTTGGCAGGGTGGCGAGCAGCGCCGCGGTCCGTTGCTGCAGCTTGAGCGCATCGCCGCCGAGCAGCGTGACCGCGCGCGAGACGCTCCCCTCCGCGGCTTCGGCGGCTTCCGCGAGCGCCGGATCATCGGCCATCATGTTCGCAGCCTGTGCGGCGGCGCCGATAACGTCTTCGGTCGCCAGCGGTCGCAGCGGCAATTTGCGGCAACGGGACAGGATGGTCGGCAGCGCCCGCGCCGGCGAATGACTGACGAGCAGGAACAGCGATCGCTGCGGCGGCTCTTCGAGGATCTTGAGCAGCGCGTTCGCCGCATTAGGATTGAGTTCGTCGACGGTATCGACGATGCAGACCCGCCAGCCATCGACCGCTGCGGTCGAGCCGAAGAACGAGATCGTCTCGCGCGTCTCGTCGACGGTGATGACGGTGCGCATCACGCCGCGGTCGTTGAGGCTGCGCTCCAGCACCAACAGCCCGCCATGGGCGCCATTGGTAACCTGCCGCGCAACGGGATCGGCGGGATCGACGGCCAGCGTCTCCGCGCGTTGCACTGCTGGCGACAACGGGTTGGGATGCGTCAGCACGAACCGCGCCATGCGATAGGCCAGCGTCGCCTTGCCGATGCCCTGCGCGCCGCCGATCAGCCAGGCATGCGAAATGCGGCCGCTGCGATAGGCGTTGAGCAGCGCGGTCTCGGCATCGCGATGCCCGAACAGGTCAGGCGTTTCGCGGGGATGCCGGACTGCGGTCTCCTGCTCGACCTTACGGGCGCTCATGTGGAACTCGCCGTCGAGGAAATCGCGAACAGGTGATCGCGCAACGCCTTCCAGACGCGGGCGGCGACCGTATCGGTATCGGCATTGGCGTCGATCAGCGCGCAGCGCTGCGGATCTTCTGTGGCGATCTGCTTGTAGGCGTCGCGCAGATCCTGGTGGAACTTGACGTCCTCCGCTTCGAAACGGTCGGGAGCGCCGGTGCCGCGGCGGGCGGCGGCGCGCTTCAGTCCGACTTCAACGGGGATATCAAGGATGATGGTCAGGTCCGGCTTGAGATCGCCGATGGTGACCCGCTGCATGGCGTTGAGCACGGCGGGCGAGACCTGCCCCAGCCGGCCCTGATAGGCACGCGTCGAATCCGAAAACCGGTCGCACAGCACCCAGATCCCCTGGCTGAGCGCCGGCTGAATCACCGTGCGCACATGGTCGTCGCGGGCGGCGGCAAACAGCAGCGTTTCCGCCTCCGGCCCGAGCAATTTGCCCATGCCCGACAGCACGAGATGACGGATGATTTCGGCGCCCGGCGAGCCGCCGGGCTCGCGGGTGACGATCGCGCGCAGCTTTGCCGTTGTAAGGCGGTCGGCAAGTTTCTTGATCTGCGTGGACTTTCCGGAGCCCTCGCCGCCTTCGAACGAAATGAACTTCCCGCGTCCCGAAGGCCGGCTCACCGTTGCTTCGGCCATAATCAGAGCTTCTCTGCGCTCGCGCGGAACATGCCGATGACAAGCTCGCTGGCGCCATCGATCGCCCGGCGCATCGTCGAACCGGTCGCGACCGCCTCCGCAGCATAGACCGGCGCCTCCATTGCGACATTGCCGCCGCGCCAGACCCGCACCACTCCGACCGGCTGGCCCTCGGCGACCGGCGCCCGCACCGGGCCGCTATAGACCAGGCGCGCGATCAGTTTCTCGCTGCCGTTCTTCGGCACCATCACCTTGATCGGCTCGCGGCTCGCCAGCTTGACCGACCGGCTTTCACCGCCGAACACCTTGGCGTATCCGACCTGCTGATTGGCCGCGAACAGCGTCCGCGCCTCGAAATTGCGGAACCCCCATTCCAGCATTTTCTTGGCTTCCGACGCGCGATCGTCGGGGTCTTCAAGCCCGTTGATCACGACAATCAGCCGGATGTCGTTCTGGACGGCGGAGCCGACCATCCCGTAGCCGCCCTCCTTGGTGTAACCAGTCTTCAGCCCGTCGGCACCGCTAAGCGAGTTCAGCAGCGGATTGCGGTTCTGTTGCCGGATCTTGTTCCAGGTGAACTCCCTCTCCGCGAACAGCTTGTACATGTCCGGATAGGTTTGAATGATATGGCGCGCAAGGACAGCCAGTTCGCGCACCGTCATCTTGTTGGCGGGATCGGGCAACCCGTTGGAATTGCCGAAGGTCGACCTGGTCATACCGAGCTCGCGTGCCCGCTTGGTCAAGAATTCGGCGGCAAAGATCTTCTCGTTTCCAGCCATCCCCTCGGCGAGCGCGATGCAGGAATCATTGCCGCTCTGGATGATCGCGCCCTTCAGCAGATCGTCGACCGAAACCTTGCTGTTGAGGATGGCAAACATGGTCGAGCCGCCCGCCGGAGCGCCGCCTTTGCGCCAGGCGTTTTCGCTGATGCGGTATTCGTCGGTAAGCTTGACCTTGCCGGTCTTGACGGCGTTGAACACCACCTCGGTCGTCATCAGCTTCAACATGCTCGACGGCGCCCGCAGCTCGTCGGCGCTCTTTTCGAACAACACGCTGCCGCTGGTGGCCTCGATCAGGATCGCGGTTGGCGCGTCGCCGTCGAAGCCACCCTCCGCTTCCTTCTTGGCGCCCTGCACGCTGTTGTTGGCGGCGTAGACAATCCCGCCCCAGCCGACGGCCAGTGCCAGCGTGGCCGTGATCAGGCCCCGCCACGGACGTGCGGCCGCGGCGTCAGATTTGCGGGAAACGGGTCTGTCGGCAGCCATTGGCGATGTCCTGAATCCCGGCGTTCTAACAGTTGGAAGTATCGCAAACAACACAGGTTTTCGGACTTGTGGATCAGCCGATCCGATTGCGGCGCCGACCGAACGACCGTATCCTTCGGGGGCGCTGCAATTTCCCGACAAGATACGAAAAACAGGGCGGAAACGCGATGCCATCCTCACGCACCATTTCCGCCAACGGGATCGAGTTGTTTGTGCTCGAGCAAGGTCAGGGTCCGCTGGTGCTGCTTTGTCACGGCTGGCCGGAATTGTCCTATTCGTGGCGGCACCAGATCCCTGCGATCGCGGCAGCCGGTTTCCATGTCGTGGCGCCGGACATGCGCGGCTTTGGCCGCAGCAGCGCGCCCGCTGATGTCGGGGCTTACAGCATCTTCGACAATGTCGGCGATATGGTCGCGCTGGTGTCGGCCCTCGGCGAAAGGCAGGCCGTCATTGTCGGCCATGATTGGGGCGCGCCCGTTGCCTGGCACGCGGCGATGTTCCGCCCGGACGTCTTTACGAAGGTCGCGGGCCTCAGCGTACCGCCCCCGTTCCGCGGCCGCGGCCGGCCGCTGGACAGCCTGCGCGACGGTGGGATCACCAATTTCTATTGGCAATACTTTCAGACCCCGGGTGTTGCCGAGGCCGAGTTCGAACGGGATGTCGCCTTGACCATGCGCCTGGTGCTCGGGCGCGGGGTGTCCGACCCGGCCGCGCTCTACGTCACCGAGGGCAAGGGCTTTCTCGGCAACATCGGCCCCGTCGTGAAGCTGCCGGATTGGCTCGATGAGGCCGACATCGCCTATTTTGCCAAGGTCTACAGGGAGTCGGGCTTCCGCGGCGGACTGAACTGGTACCGCAATCTCGACCGAAACTGGGAACTCACCGCCCCCTGGCAAGGTGCCCAGATCCATCAGCCGTCATTGTTCGTCGCGGGATCGAAAGATTCCGTTATCACCGGCCTGATCGGCGCCAAGCGCGTCACGGAACTGGAGCGGGTGCTGCCTAACCTGCGGCAAAAGCTGATCATCGACGGCGCCGGTCACTGGGTTCAGCAGGAACGGCCCGATGAGGTCAACGCCGCTTTGATAGCCTTCCTGAAGAATCAGTAGAGCCCGCGCCCGCTCAGAACCTCGCTCGGGCCGCGCGGATCGATCGGCAGATACGCCGAGCGCGGCGCGGCCGCATAGCCCGGCTCGTTTTCATAAGAGACCGCACGCGGATTTTCCAACGCCCGGCCCCGGGTGCGGTTGGAGGTCGACATTTCCGAGGTCGCATTGATCGAGGCGTAGTCCGCCGACGTGTTGCCGAGGCTATAGGGCCGTCCCTCAGGCATCGGAACCTCACCCCGGATCCGGCCCGCGGATGACGGCATCTCGGGAACGAACGGCCGGGTAGAAGCCACCCGCACCGTGGACGGTGACGGTGCCGGAACGCCGGTCCGCAAGGTCGCCATCAGCTGGCGATCGTCGGAACCCTCCAGGGGGGCCCGCCCGACATACTCAACGCGGACCTTGGCGACACCATTGCTTTTGAAATCAAGCAGTTCAGCCGCCTTGTTCGAGACGTCGATGAGGCGATTGCCATGGTATGGGCCGCGGTCATTGACGCGGACGACCAGCGATTTGCCGTTACGCAAATTGGTGACGCGGGCGTAGCTGGGGATCGGCAGCGTTGGATGGGCTGCGGTCAGCGAGAGCATGTCGAATACTTCGCCATTAGCGGTCAACCGGCCATGGAAATCGTCGCCGTACCAGGAGGCCATGCCCTCCGCGCGATAGTCGGGGTCTTCCTCGGGCACGTAGACCCGCCCCGCCACGGTGTAGGGTTTGCCGATTCGGTAGGTGCCGCCGCCCTTCGGCACGGGCTCGCCCATCGCCACCACCCGGGGGCTCGAGGAAACGCCGTACTTGGGATCGACGCGGCTCGCGAACTTGCCCGACGAGGCGCAATTGGCAAGTAAGAGACAGGCGGCCGCGGCAGCAGCGCCACGCGCCACCCGGACCATCGATTTCGGCCGTCGAATCCCCATTCGCCCCAATACCATTCCCACGGCCGCATGCCTACGTTGAGGCTGCATGGCCTGATTCCTTGATACGGCCCACCTCCGCACCAAGTCGTAAAGATATCGCAACCCGAACACGGCGGAAATGCGGTGCGCGCCGCCGTGGTGAATCAATGGTTGCTACCCGCGTGGTCGCCTTGGGTTTGCCGTGGTCCCCCGGCGGTTTACGGGCTTCATTGTGACGATCGCCCTCAGACCATCCCTGCCCTGTCCCGCTTTCAGACAATCTGTTGCAGCAAATCATCACTCGGCCCGGATCTGTCGTTTCGGCCACTGAATCTTTTTGACTGTGCAACGCCGCGGTCGTTCTGTGCGTGCAGGGGCGCAAAGGATTTGTGCGATGATTGAGACGGTTACAGCGATTATGGGCCTGGTGAGCGCGGCGATTTTCCTGGCCCATGCATTCGAAGGCTATCGTTCCCGGGCCTGAGTTTCAGGTCCTGCCTGGGGCATTGGCCCCGGGTAGAAAGACTCATCACCTCCTTCGAGGCGGGAGATTCGGAAAGCTTTAATAAATTCGGACGAGCATCCAGAGTGGCAGGTGTATCATGCGCAACCACGATTTGGTCTCCAACGGATTCCTAGCACTGACCACGGCCAGCCTGGTGCTGCTGTGCTCGAGCCTGCTGGCGTTCGCGCTCGGCTAGACCGCCGGTAGGCAACTGACGGGCCCAGTGCTCCGGCATCAACGCGGGGCGCATCCGACGAATGCTCCACTTGGCATTGAAGGTTGGCATTGAAGGGCTGGCCGCCAATTAGCACCTGCTCAACATAACGTGCCGCCGCATGCGCACTTCGGGTTGGCGCCCACTTCTCCGCCTGCGCGCAGACGAGCGATTTATCCAACCATCGCCACAGTAATATGATTCCCGCTCAGGTGTTGCGGCGCGGTCACACACGCTTCCGCGCGATTTGATAGAGTGAATCGGGTCATACGATTAAATGGGTGCTGGGAATGAAGCGTGTGCCGCTTGGTATGGCGATCGCAATCGCTACGGTCGTAACCGCTCAAGCGGCGGATCTTCCCGCCAGGACGGCAAAGGCTCCGATAGTCGCATCCGTCTATAGCTGGACGGGTTTCTATGTTGGCGGCAATTTCGGATATGGCGTCGGACACAATTCCAGCGAACCGTTCTTCGGCGCACCTCCGACCGACAGGGTAACACTCGCCCCGCGCGGCGTGCTCGGTGGCCTGCAGGTCGGATATAATTGGCAGGCAGGCAATTGGGTGCTCGGCGCCGAAGCCGACTGGCAGTGGACGGACCAACGGGATTCGTATTGCTTTAACTGCATCAGTTTCCCTCCTGGCGTTATTGGTCGTGGCGTCGCCCAGGAGATGCCGTGGTTCGGAACCGTGCGCGGGCGGTTGGGATATGCGGCCGGCCCGGCCCTGTTCTATGCCACCGGCGGCTTGGCGTATGGGGAAATCCGGCAGACCCTGGATTGCTGCTTCGGAGCGCCGTCGGCAACCGCAACCAATAGTAAGACGGGATGGACCGCCGGCGGCGGCGTCGAGGCAGCGCTGGCCGGCAACTGGACGGCCAAGGTCGAATATCTCTACGTCGATCTCGGCAGTGTTTCGAACACGCAGATCATCCCTCTCGCCTTCGGCGGCGGTACGCAAGTCGCCACCAGCGACGTGCGCAACCATGTCGGACGCGTCGGCGTGAACTATAGATTTGGCGCCCCGCCGGCCCCGGCAGCTGCGCCTATGTTCGCCAAAGCTCCCGCTCTGCTCGGCTACAACTGGACCGGCGCTTACGTCGGCGGCAATGTCGGCTATGGCGTCGCCCGCAATGCTGGCGTCCAGACCTTTGCACTTCCCAACGATCAACTCACCATCGCGCCCGATGGCGTCGTCGGTGGCGCGCAGGCCGGCTACAATTGGCAGGTCAGCAGTGTCGTGCTGGGTCTGGAAGGCGACTTTCAGTGGAGCGGCCAGAAGGACACGATCTGTAGACTATGCCAGCCGACGCTGGGCACCCTGACGCAGAATTTCACCCAGGAGATGTCGTGGCTCGCAACGGCGCGCGGGCGGCTGGGCTATGCCGCCGGACCCGCGCTGTTCTACGTCACGGGTGGTGCTGCGTTCGGTGAGATCAAGACCACCATCAACCAGCAGAGTCCGCCCCTGAACCAGACATCACAGTTCAACAGCACCAAGACCGGCTGGACCATCGGCGGCGGCATCGAGGCCGCGCTCGGCGGCAATTGGAGTGCCAAGGCCGAGTATCTTTACGTCGACCTCGGCAACGTCACCTACACGGTAACCCAGCCTGGATTCGGTCCCCTCACGCTGGCCACTGACGTGCGCGATCACGTCGGACGCGTCGGTGTGAACTACAAATTCGGCAGCGGTCCGGTCGTCGCCAAGTATTGAGACGGCGAGCGAGCGGCGTTGGCAGCAACTCTCGCCCGGTCGACCGCAAATCCTGCATCGGATCGACCCACGGACAACGTGCCCTGCTCTCTTCCTCAGGAGCGTCATCCTCAAATTGGGTCCACGTTCGCATTGCGTTCGACTCCGCCCTACGCTAAGCGACTGAAATTACTGGTTTGGAAGGGTGGCCGAGTGGTTTAAGGCACCGGTCTTGAAAACCGGCGTGCCTGCAAGGGTACCGTGGGTTCGAATCCCACCCCTTCCGCCAGTATTGGACGATTAGCCGGCCCAGCCTGTTATCCTGGGCCTTTCATCCCTCGGGCTTTGCCAAATGGCCATGAGTGATCTCGAAAAAGCGACGCGCGTGCTGGATGCCTTGAAAGCTGCCGAAGATCAGCCGGCGCAGTTGGCCTTGCCGATACTGAACGGACTGGTCGGCCTGGTTCAGGGAAGCGGCGAGCAGCCGCTGGAGGTCGAAGAGGCGCGCTCTGGTGCATTCATGGCGATTTGCGAGATCGGCAAAGCGCTGCACCGCGGTCAGCCTGCGGACCAGCTTTGGTCGGCGGCGATCGGCGCCACGGAGCGCTGGATGTCGCTCGCGAAGTGAGGCCTCCCCCTCACCGCCTGAATCCTCAGGTTCCGACGCGTAAAGCTGAACCTTGCTTGCGCAGATAGGCAATGACCGAGAGTGCCGTGATGCGGCCGGTCTTGGGGTTTTCCGAGGGAATGTTCTCTATCGTCATCGAAAAGCGCGCGGAATCCGATTCCACTTCAACGCGGTGCACATTTCGGGTCACGGTTGGATCGGCCC
Organism: Bradyrhizobium sp. OAE829; assembly: GCF_040546575.1. Lineage (NCBI taxonomy): Bacteria > Pseudomonadati > Pseudomonadota > Alphaproteobacteria > Hyphomicrobiales > Nitrobacteraceae > Bradyrhizobium > Bradyrhizobium sp. OAE829. Next base: position 136,599 of record NZ_JBEPOE010000001.1, read on the forward strand.
AAATCTGCAGCGTGGTCCGGTCGGGCCCAAGGCCCGCCAGTGACAGCGCCACGGCCACATTGAGATTCGCCGGGAAGCCCTTGGCGGCATCACGGGCGGTGCCCTCGAAAATCTTCAAGGGCTCGGTGATGCCGGCAATGTCGATGTTGTTTTCGACCAGATAGGGAGCCCCGGCGAGGCCGTTGAGCGGCTTTCGCGTCACCATCCTGACCGACTGGATATTGCCTTCCGCCGCGGCGGTGACCGCGTCGAGACCGATCAGCGCACCGGTCGGCACGACGATCTGGCCGCCGTTCTGCCTGGCCAGCGCAATCAGATCCTCGTTCTCGAGAAGCGCGCCCACGCTCAGGACGATCGCAGTTTTACCGCGGCTCACGAACGGGATAACAATCGATCGCACGAGCTTGCTGGGCGCGCACTCGATCACGATATCGGCCGCCGCGCAGAGCTCGTCGATCGGCAAGACGGCGGGCGATCGCTTCAATTTGGCGAGAAAATCGCCATGCTTCGCCGGGTCCTGAACCGATACCGCCGCGAGGACCAGACCGTCGATGCCTTGATCCAGGGCTTCCACAACCTTCCGCCCGATCGGACCAAGGCCGACGACGGCGACGCGCCGAGATGGGTTGGGCATCGTACGAACTCCCTGGAAATCGCTCACGTGCCCTGCATAGCATTTCCCGGGCGCGCGTCGAGAACGGCAGCGCGGTCACCGGGGACGTCAGAACATTAGCCGGGATGTTTCGGGGCGGGCTCGCCAGAATCCTGGCGGCGTTCCTATCCGGGCACGTTTTGCTTGGGGAACATCAGCAGGGGCCGGAAGATGAACCGGCCATAGTATTCGTAGTGCCGCTGGGTGGAGATCGCCAGTTTCAGGGGCGTTGCATAGCTGCCCTCGAACGTCAGCGACGGCGCCATCGTCCACGAGAACCCCGCCCCGATCGAAGCCAATTCCACGATGCCGGGGAATGTCGAGTACACCGCGCCCCAATCGGTGAACACATACGTGTCCAGGCCCTTGAGAATGGCCGACCAGTTGTAGTGCAGTTCAGCGTTGACGTAGTAGCCGCTGTCGCCTGCCACCGCATTGGTGGGATAGCCGCGCACCGTGGTCGGGCCGCCGATCGAAAAGATCTGGTCGCCCGGCAACAGCTTCGTCGGCGAATATTGCCAGCTGCCCAAGAGATTGGCGCTGAAATTGGCAGGACCCACCCCCGTCGCTATCGCACTGCCGGTATAGGTATTGAAGGTTCGGTTGCCGTTCAGGATGTAATCGTGCCACTCGATGTAGTTCATCGACGGCGAGACGGTGATGGAATAATTGTTGCCGGAATTGGTGAGCGAAAACCCGCCCGTGGATCGCTGATAGCGGTCGCTGGTAACCGCGACGGTGCTAAACCGGCTTACCGTATTGCCGTCGGTCTGGGCCGCGTTGAGCAGCAGCAGCCAATTCTGGGTAACCCAGGCCGGCTGGCTGAAATTGATGGAGGCCTGGGTCGACCGCCCGGTTACGTCGAGCGCGACGAACGGTCCGTCGATGATCTTGATCTTGCCTTGCGTGTAACTCAGGCCGACGCGGCCGCCCCAGGGGTTTACCGGAATGTTGTAGGCGACGTTGCCGTTGAGATTGCCGTCCGACCTCACCCCATAGAACGTCAGGCGATCGTCCACGCCGAACAGGCCGTGACGCCGGTAAAACGCGCCGCCCTCGAACCGGCCGGTGTTCTGGACACCCTGATTGTCGGTAAATAATTGCAGTGTATCGGTGGGTGGTTCGAGCACGGCGAATTGCAGGTCGGTCAGGCCGAAGCTGGTCCCCGGCTGCAACAACGCCTTGATCTGCACGTCGTTGGTTCGATTGAACCAGATCACATCGCGGTTGAGCTTCGGCACATCGAGGACTTCACCTTCCGGCGCCTGGACGCGCGGCAGGATATAGGACGTCGACGTCTGCTTGTTGCCTTCGATGGTGGTCTTTTGCAGACGACCTTCCGTCAGCTTGATGCGAACGATCCCGCCCTTGGCATCCTGATCCGGCAGCGTCGCGATCCCCGTGACGATCCCGCGTTCGGCGTAGACCGCGTTGATATCGGCTACGACCTGCTGAAGTGTCGCGATGTCGGCGTTCTTGCCGATATATTTCTTCGCAATCTCATCGAGCTCTTCGGGCGTAATGAACTTGGATGAATCGAACTCAAGCTTGCGCAGCAGGAATTTTGGACCACCTGGCTTCAGGGTTTGGGTCTTTTCCCGCTCGCCGCCGACCACGCCGGGGCCCTGGAGTTTGGGCGGTTGGCTCTGCCGCTCGAGTTGCTGCCGCTGGCGGTCGATGTCGGTCTGGATGGCGCCGGGGTTGACCTGCGGGGCGAGCTGCGCGCGCGCGGATGCATTGCACAACAGTGCAAGCCCGATGCCCAATGCTATTGCCTGCCTACGCATTGAAAACCTGTCGCCTTAGAACTGAACTACCGGATTGCCATTCTCCCTGGCATCCGCGAACCGATTGGCATTCCCTTTTGCGCGTCCATCAAGCCCGGTGCTGTTCCAGCCCGGACGGTTATTCTTGCGGCCTTCACGCTGGAGCTGCCGAAGCTTCCTGGCTTCCGTAAGCCCCTCAATATTCACAGCCGGTCCCGATCCGATCACCTCAACCGGCTTCGGGGTGAGCAGCGCCTCCAGTCTCGCGTTTCCGGCAAGGCCAAGCAGGTAGAACGTTTCGGCGCCGCTCTTTTGCGCCAACGAGGTGTTGAGCGTTTCCGTACCCTCGGCGTCGTTCGCGATGTTGCGGATCGCCATCGAGCCGGTGAAGCTGCTGCAGCAGGCGTGCGAACCCACGTAGTTGGTCACGGTCGCCGAGATGTCGCCATTGTAGAGGACGACGTAGCTGTCGGTGACGTTGGCGTTGCCGTTGTGGCTCATCGTGAACACGCCGCCCGGCTGGTAGAGCTGCAGCGTCGCCCAGTTCGACGGCGCCGGCGAACGGTTATCCAGCAGGATCCGTTGGGTCAGCGTCGTCAGCATCAGCTGGCCCGGCACGAAGCCGTTGACGATCGTGACGTTCGGCGCATCGGTGACGAAGTTCGCGTCAACGACCCTGAACTGGTTCACGATGATCGTGTCCGGATCGATGTTGAGATTGGCCGAGGTCGCGACACCGCCCTTGTAGCCGGTGACGTTCATGATCAGCGGGATCGACGGCGTCGATGGAATTTGCCCGCCGACGACGTTGATGGTGTTGGCGGCGAGATCCAGTCGCTTGACGACGCCAACCCACTTGATGGTGAGGTCGCCGGGCGCGGACAGCGCGACCGTATTGCCCCGGATCTGATCGAGGCTGATCGAACCGGCCGTATCGAAATGAGTGTCGCCATTGGCATAAACCGATCCGCCCAGGATTGAGCCGAAGTCGGAGCGCAGATTGACGTCACCCGCGTCGCCGGGGATGCCATTGGCGGTCAGCTGCTTGAAGACGATGTCGCCATGTGCCTGCAAGGTCTGGGTGCCGCCGCTGATCGCCGTCCCAAGGTTGATCCCGCCCGTCGTCGCCGTAATACCGAGTGCGCCGGCCACTTTGAGGTTGGCCCAGTCGATCAGCGTTCCCTGCAGCAACGCGCCGCCGGTGACGGTGGTGAGGTTGACGCCGGTATTGGTGGTCGCCGCGATCAAGCTGGCCGAACCATGGGCATTGATCGAGCCGCCGGCGAGTTTGCCGGTATCGGCGTTGATGTTGACGTTACCTGCGTCACCCGTGATGCCGCTGGTCGTGAGCTGGTTGAACGTCACGTCCTGCCTGGCGTGCAGGGTTTGCGTGCCGCCGCTCTGCGCTGAAACGAGCGCGATGCTGCTGCCGGTCGAATTGACTCCCAGCGTCGTACCTGCTGTCAGCGCGGTCCAGTCGATCAGGCAGGCGGCCTGGAGCGAAGCCGAACCGGTCGTGGCTGCCAGCGTTGTGCCGGTGATGGTCGTGGCTGCGGTCAGCGAAGCCGAGCCATTGGCTGCGACCGAACCCGGCGTCGTGACACCGCCGGCAACGACGGTCTCGGCCAGGATGAAACCGTTGATGGCGTTGATGTTGATGTTTCCGACGTCGCCGGTGATGCCATTGGCGGCCAGCTGGTTGAACCTGACGTTCTGGTTGGCATGGAGGTTCTGGCTGCCACCGCTCTGCGCGGTCCTGAGCGTGACGCTGCTGCCGGTCGAATTGATCCCCAGCGTCGTCCCTGCAGTCAGTGCGGTCCAGTCGATCAGCCCGGCAGCCAGGAGCGAAGCCGAACCGGTGGTGGCGGCCAGCGTCGTGCCAGTAATGGTCGTCGCTGCGGTCAGGGAAGCCGAGCCATTGGCGGCGACCGAGCCCGGTGTCGTGACACCGCCGGCAACGACGGTCTCTGCCAGGATGAAGCCGTTGGCGGCGGTGACGTTGATGTTTCCGACGTCGCCGGTGATGCCATTGGCGGCCAGCTGGTTGAAGGTGATGTTCTGGCTGGCATGCAGGGTCTGGCTGCCGCCGCTCTGCGCGGTCTTGAGCGCGATGCTGCTGCCGGTCGAGTTCATCGCCAGCGTCGTGCCAGCCGTCAAGGCGGTCCAGTCGATCAGGCCGGCGGCCTGCAGCGAGGCCGAGCCTGTCCTCGCTGCCAGCGTCGTGCCGGTGATGGTTGTCGCGGCCGTCAGCGACGCCGAGCCATTGGCTGCGACCGAACCCGGCGTCGTGACGCCGCCGGCAACCACGGTCTCTGCCAGGATGAAGCCGTTGTCGGCATTGACGTTGATGTTTCCGACGTCGCCGCTGATGCCATTGGCGGCGAGCTGGTTGAACGTGATGTTCTGGTTGGCGTGCAGCGTCTGGCTGCCGCCGCTCTGCGCGGTCTTGAGCGTGATGCTGCCAGCCGTTGACGTCATGCCCAGCGTGGTGCCCGCGGTCAGCGCGGTCCAGTCGATCAGGCCGCCGGCCAGGAGCGAAGCCGAACCGGTCGTGGCGGCCAGCGTCGTGCCAGTGATGGTCGTGGCTGCGGTCAGCGAGGCCGAGCCATTGGCTGCAACCGAACCAAGTGTCGTCACGCCGCCGTTAACGACCGTCTGCGCCAGGACGAAACCGTGATCGGCGTTGACGGTGATATCGCCGGGATCGCCGCCGACACCCGTCGCCGTGAGCTGGTTGAAGGTCACATTGCGGTCGGCATGGAGCGTCTGGCTGCCGCTGCTGGCGGCCGACCCGACGACGATGCTGCTACCGCTGGTGGTCGCCCGTGCGGTAAAGGTGCCATTGGCACCGGTGGCCGTGCCGGCCAGAACGCTATTAAGCGTCAGGCTGCCGCTGCCCTGCACGCCCACGCTGCCCTCGACCGCCGACAGCAGGCTCGCCTCGAGGTCAGCCAGCGCGCCGATATAGATGCCGCCATCGGTCGCCGTGGCGGCCAGGTATGGCGCGTTCAAGGTGATCCGCTGCGTCGATGTCCCGATGCTGTTGGCGTTGAGCGCGACCCGTGCATTGGCGCCCGAGGCTAGCAGGTTGGTCTGGCCGTCGGCGTTGCCCAGGATCGCGCCTGCGCTGACGCCGCCGGCCGAAACCACGATGGACGCCGCATTGCCGGCCGCCGCATAAGACGCCGACGAGTTGAGCTGGCCGAGCGTGGCATCCCCGGTGGTCGCCACGGTGATCACGCCCGCGGCGTTGATGGCGGTGTAGGCGCCCATGGTGAGCGAGGCCGAAGCCAGCGTCACCGCACCGTTGGTGCTCTGGGCGACGATCGGATCGGTGCTGGTGCCGGCCGTGAACGTCACCGCGCCATTGGCGAGCAGTTGCATCAACCCGTCGCTGGTGATGTCGGCATTGATATTGAGCGCGCCAACCGGCGTCCTCAGCGTCATCGCGCCGCCGGCGGAAAGCCCGCCGTAGGTTCCGCTCGTACCGATATTCAGGTTGTCCGACGGGGCCAGGATCGTCATGGCGCCGGCCGAAGTGCCGGTGATCGCACCCGATATCTTGACCTGGAGCGGCTGGGCCGTGGTGCCGTTGAAGCCGACATTGCCACCGGCGCGCACGTCCAGCGACGCGCCCGCAATATGGACTGCGGTACGGTCGGTAAACTGCGGCTGGGCGTAAATGCTGCCGGTCGCCGCGAACTGGATCGCACCTGCGGCGGTGACGTTGCCGAGGACGAGATCGCCGGTGGTCTGTTTCAGATAGATGCCGCCCTGCGCCGCCACGACCTGGTCGAGCTGGTTGGTTAACGGGTTGGCGAAAGCGATCTGAAGGGCGTTCGGATTGTTCGCCGGGTTGGTTCCGGCCGCAGGCGCCTGACCGATGTTGCCGGTTTCCGAGATCAGGGTGAGATCCCTGATGTTGCCGGAGATTACCGGCTGATTGGCAATGCCCGCGAAAATGTTGCCGACGGCATCGAGCTTGACGTCGCCGGCACCCACGATCTGCACGCCGTTGGTCCGTGCCGCCGTGATCGGACCGAACGTTGCGTTGGCAATGCCACCCAGCTTCAAGTCGGACTTGCTGGCCAGATAGATATCGCTTTGCACCTTGGCGGCAACGGCGTCGATCGGATTCAGAACGACGTAGCTCTGCTGCGAGACGCTCACATTATACGTGATGACACCGGTCACCGGGTCGGTCGTCGGCGTCACCGTCAATTGCGACGGACCGGCCGAGGCCAGCAGGGCCTTCTGCACGTCCGACAACGTCGAGGAACCTGTGCTGCTGGTAAAGGAGAAGTTCTCAGGTCTAGCCAGGTTGCCGACTGAGCCGTTTGGCGCATACAGCATGACCTGCCGGCCGCTCACGTTCGCGGGCGTGAGTTCGCCGATCGGCGCCGGCGCCACTGCGGTGGCCGGATTGGCCGCGGCGCTCACGGTGTATTTGAGCTGGTCTTGCGTCCACTGCGAACCCGACGTGATCGTTGCGTAAAGCGTCGAACTGGTCGACAGCGAATAGCTGAAATTCGGGTTGTAGGCCGTGAGCGACACGGTCAGATCCGGCGCTGCCTGCAGGCTTGCATTCGAGGCAAGGTTGGCACCGAACAGCGTCGTGAGCGAATTCGAGAGCTGGGCCGCGGACTTGATGCCGAGCAGATACTCGGCCCTCTCGAAGCGCGTCGTCGCCTCGGTCATCATCTGGGTGGTCGTGACATCAGCGGGATCGATGCCGAGCTTGGCCGCGACCTGGGCCTTGAGCACGGTGGTGCCGAGCGTCGTGAGCGCGTAGGTATTGCCGTCGGCGAAGGCCAGATTACGCAGCTGCCAATAGTCGTTGTAGGCCGCCTTGATCATCGACTCGTAGGCGGTGACGGAGGCCGCAGCAGAGCCGCTCACCAGGTTCAGATCCGTCCAGACACTCTGCAGGTGCGCGCTCTGCTCGGCGGTCAATCCGCCGGCCGACAGGCCGTTGAGGATGTTGGCGGTGTGACCGTCGGATGCGGCGGCCGCCAGGAAGACCGCGCCTCCAGATGAAACCTTGCCGAGCCTGAGATCGCCGCTCGATTGCACGATGTAGGTACCGGTCGAGGAAGCGCTGTCGAGAACCCCGCCATCGACACTGCCGTTGACCAGGGTCGTTCCGGTGGCCTGGACCACCAGCGGATTGACGTTGGTCAGGACGGTTGCCCCGTTGCTGACGCTTGAAATCGCGCCGATCGCGCCGCCCGTCGAATTGATCTCGATCGACTTGCCGACCACGACGGGGTTGGCGAAATTGTAGGGTGAACCCGAATTGATGTCGCCGGTCGCCGACAGGAATATGTTTCCTTGCGGCGCGCTGCCCGGGGTCGCCGAATTGACCTTCACCTGACCGATTACCAGCGATCCCTGCGCGGCAATGGCGATGTCACGGTCGATCGATGTTGCGTTCAGCCTGCCGCCATAGACCTGAACCGGTACCGGCGTCTTCGTCCCCGCGAGCGAGCCGATGCCGCCAGGCGCGGTCAGCGTCACGCTGGTGCCGGAAATCAACGGATTGTTGGCAGTTGCGCCGACCGTAATGGAGGAATTGGCGCCCGTCGTGGTGACGGTCGTTGCACCCTGCAGATTGTTGATCGGTCCATTGATCACGATGCTGGCGTCGGACGTCACCGCCACCGAGCTGGAACCGCCGCCATTGAAGTGGATGCCGATGTCGTAGGACGCCTTGACGGTGTTCGTCAGCGTCAAGGTCAGGTTGTGGTAGATCTGCTGGTACCAATTGTACTGTTTGAGGCTGCCGCAGCATGCACCGCTGCCGGTGTTGAAGTTGTTTGAGTGGTACTCGCCGGTCGCCGTGACGACTTCCTGGAAGTTGGCGGTCTGCAACTGTCCGGTCGCAACGCCATTGACGACCTGCTGCACGTTCGAGACGAGGCTCGAGGTCTGTGTGTAGGGATAGGTCGGCGAGTTGGCCGAGACGCCGCTGAAGGTCCAGCCATAGTCGGCGGCAGTGCTGGTGACAGGACGCGTCAGCGTCGCCGTGTCGACCCATTGATAATATTGGTTGGCCAGCGGCTGGTACACCACGCCCGAGGTTCCGCTGAGGCCAACCAGCATCCCCGAATTGTAACCGCTCGCATTGACGCCCGCGGTCCGGTAGGTGCTGACCTGCTGTCCGCCCGGGGCCGCAGCATTGTAGACGTACCAGGTCGTCTGCTGCTTGAGCTGATCGACGATCTGGATCACGCTCGCGGCGCTGACGCCGGTGTTGATCGTGTTGGTGACAAGCGTCGTTCCGGTCGTGTTGTTGACGGTGATCGTGCCGGCGCCGCCATTGACGATGATGTTGCCCTGCGGCGTGCCGCTCGTGGACGTGCTGATGATCCGGCCGTTCAGGTAGACATAGCCGCCGGTGCCCTGCACCACGCTGTTCAGCACGATCTGGTCAGTCAGCACATTGTAACGCGCGCCGACCGGCACGTCGCCGCCGTTCACTATGTTCAGGTATGGGGTCAGATCGAGATAACTGCCGTGCTCCGCATTGCTCCGGGCCTGGGCGAGCGACAGGCCTGCCAGCGTGTCGGCGCGCAGGCTGTCAATGACGTTCCTGGCGTTGCTGCCGAGACTGACCGAGTAATTGCTGCTCTGTCCGCTCTGGATGGTTCCGTTGACGTTGAGCACCGACGCCGACAGGATGATGGCTTTGCCGATAGCAAACGCGTTGGGCGCCGCCGCCGTCAGGGTCGTCGCAGCGGTTATTGGCGTCACCGCCGCGGACTGGATGTTGATGACCTGGAAGAAGGCTGCGCAGCCCGAACAATGGAACGGGCTTCCGTTGTCACCATACACGGTCTGACCGTCATAGGTGCTCTTCTCCCAAGGCCTGGTCGAGACGATGGCCGGGTTGGCTCCCTCGATTTGAGCGAGGTTTCCAGGAATGCCCTCGCCTGCCGGCAGGAAGATCGCCGAGTAAAGCGAAACGCCGTCATAGAACAGGTTGAGCATGCGCGCGGTGAACACCACGCTGTTCGGAACAGCAGCCGCGCTGCCGCTGCCGCCGTTGCAGCAATAATGCGTATACGGTTTGTAGGTGCCGTTGCCGGCAATATAGACCTCGCCTGGAACGTATTGGCCGTACGTTCCGAGCCACGTCGCCGCCGTCATGACGGCGGTCAGCGTATCAGTGGGCCTGAACTGGACACCAGCCCACTGCGACGACACGATGCCGTTGGTGTTGTAGATGCTGCCGACTCCGCCATTGAACGTGAAGGTGCCGTTCGGGACCACCACCTGGATCGTCGCCGCGTTGTAGGTCTTCGACGCGACCACGTTGCCGAGCGCGTTGGAGATGTTGAGCAGGCCGTTGAGGTTGGTGACCTCACCGTTGAAGTAGATGTCGGGGGTTTTGGTCAGCGGGATCCCGTTCAGATCGACGCCGAGGCCGGTGTTCGGGTCCTTGCGGTTATAGCTGGCGTTTACCGTGACGACGGGCGTCGAGCCAGTCAGATCCTGCTGGAATGTGATGCCGGGCGACGTAGTGTCGGTCGCCGCACCCGTAAAGACATTGTGGCCACCGCTGACGCCGGTCACCGTCATCCTCGACACCGACATGAAGTTCAGGCCCTGGTTCTCGATGTTGATCGAGACGGAGTCGCGGGACGAGACCCGCGGGGCGGCCTTGCCGGCCACCTGCGTGCCGCTCACCGTATCGGCCAGGATCGAGACGTTGCCGCCCGAGACCATGATATCGCCAAGTGCGATCGACGCGCCGGCGACGTTGGCGGCGAACGGCGCCTGCTGGATCAGCGTGTTGACCTGGCGCTGGATATCGCCGGTCGGATCATTGGCCGTGGCGATGGTGATGGTGGGATTGGCACCCGACAGCACCGTCTGCACGTCCGCCGTCGACAACCCGCTCAACGTAGCGATCTGCGAGACGATCGTCTGATAGGGATTGAACCCGTTGACGACCGCGTACTGGATGGTCTGGTGATTGTACTTCTTGACCGTGCTGAAATTATTGGGATCGGAGACCAGTTCGAGGGTCAGCGCGTACGGGCTGGTCGTCGTTAGCGTTGGCGCGTTGGCGCCGACCGCAATGAGGATCGATTGCTGATTGTAGATGCCGGCCACCACGACGCCGTTCTGCGAGATGTTGCCGCGGCCCTGGGTAGCATCGCTGTGGTTGTCGTGGTTCTCGGTGCTGAACAGCGTCAGATATGGATTGTAATTGGTGCCCCTGCCGTTCGCCGATACGGCGCCTTTGGTCGCTGCAAGCGAGACGTTGTTCACGCCAAGCACCTGCGCGCCGACGGCGATATTCAAGTCGGTATAGCTCCGCGCCGTCGCCGTGCCGCTGTACACGGCAGTAATCGGGACCAGGGCTTGGTTGTAGACCACGGTGGTCGCGTTGGCGCTCACCTGGCTGTACTTGCTGCCATCGCCTGCCTGGCCGGCGGTGAGATTGAGCAGGCCCCAGGCCAGCAGCGTCGTATCGCCGCTGACGTTGATGGCCTGGTTCGCGGTCAGCGAGGTATTCGTGCTGGCGCCGGCGCCGGTGATCGCGCCGTAGAGGTTCGCGTTGGCGTAGTTGTACGCGATCAGCGAGGACGCGGTGCCGATGAAGAGATTGCCGGCACTGAAAATCTCGGTCGCGTCAATATTGACCGTGGCGTAGGCGTTGGCCGTCATGTTGGACCGGGCACCGCCGCCGGCAAACAGGCCGCCCGCGGTCAGGCTTACACTGTCGACGGTGCGCAGCGAGTTGTAGGCTTCGATGTTGACCTTGGCGGTTGACGTCAGAGGATCGTCGTTCAGGCTGAGGATCGTGCCGCTGCCGATATTCGTGGTCGCCCTCTGGGTGACGTGGGCGTCACTCACCGTCGCGGCGCCCGCGGCCACGCCGCCCGACCCTGCCCGCGCCCCGCCACCGACCTGATTGACGATGTCGTTGGAGATCACGAGCATGTCGCCGCCGGCGGAATGGATGATCAGGTTGGTTCCGACGCCGGCCGTCGTGGTCGAGGTGATGTTGCTTGTCGAATTGCCGCCGCTGGCGCCGGCAAAGGACGCCTGGAAGGCGTCGCCACTACCGGCATAATTGGTCTGGTGCTGGGCCTGGATGTTCAACCCACCGAGGTAAAGCGTGTTGGACGTCGCGTTGCCGTAAAGGTTCGCGCTCGTCGTCGCGGTGTTGTTGATCAACGCGACCGCCGCGGCGCCCGCGATGGTGCCGCCCGAGCCAGCCGTCGCGCTGGACGCAAGGCTGTCGGTGCCGACCGCGGTGATCTGCAGGATCCCGATATGGTTCGCGGTGGTGATCGCCCCCGCCCCGAGATAGGCGTCCGTGGTGGCGTTGGATGTGACCTTGCTGATGGTCGCGCCCGCCGCGACATAGCCGGCCGCGATACCCGTCGCCGTCGCGTACTGGTTACTGTCGTTCTGGGCGGCGATGATGAAGTCGCCGTCCGGCAGGGTAATCCCCGTCCAGCCATAGGCACTGACCGTCGAGTTTTCCCTAGTTTCGGCGTAGCTGCCCTGGACGCCGATCAGTGATCCGCCGCCGCCCGCGATCGCACGGGCATAGATGCCGTTGCCGCTGCTCGGCGTCAGCGCCATGGCGGTGACGGAAACGTCGCCTCCGGTGAATGTGGTGCTGTTGCCGACGCGGGAGGTGACGTTGAGCGCCGAAGTCGCCAGCGCCACGGAGACACCGATCGCGCCGCCGCCGACGGCGACACCCAGCGAAGTCGCCGAGACGTCGGGCGTCGCCGAAGCCGACACCAGGGTGCCGAGGCCAGTCGAGGAGGTGGTGATCGCGGCACTGCTGCCGATCTCCGCCAGCACCGTGGAGTCTTCCTTCGCGGTCGCAGCCGCGCCCGTGCCGGAGACGATACCGCCGGCGACCGCCGTCGCCGACGCCGACAATTCGCCGGCTTGGGTCGCAGTGACGGCAACCGTCGAACTGTTGACGCTGGCGTTATCCAGGATCTTGGCGGCGACCGAACTGGATTTTGCGGCGGTAGCGATCGTAACGCCGACGGCCGCGATGCCGCCGCTGCCGCCCCCGGCCGTTGCGGCCTGGGTCGAGGTGTCGCGCGCGCTAACCTGAACGCCGTTGCCGCCCGTTCCCGTCACCGTGCCGCCGAGCTGCGCCGTCACGGTATTGCTGACATTGCCGACCGCCACGGCGGCCTGAGCGCCGAAATACAGCGACAGGCCGCCGGCGATGGCTTCGGTGTCTACGGTCTTGCCCGCATAAGGCCCGGTCGTGGCATCCTTCACGACAGCCGCGACGCTGACGGTGGGTGCCGAGACGATGGCGCTCAGATTGGCGAGAACGCTGCTGTTGACGCTGGTCCAGCCGATGCCGGCGCCGATGCCGACATTTTTGCCGAAACCAGCGCCGAGCAGGAATTGTTGCGCGGCATTGGCGCTGGTGGCGTTGACGTTGACCTGGGTGCCGCTGACGTTGCCGCCCGCGATCTGCGCCGTGACGCTGTCATTCCCGCCGGTCAGCACGGTGCTGACGTCATAGGTCGAGGTGGCGTTGGCGCCGCTCGGATTGCCAGCCGTAACGCTCGCGACCGCGCCGCTGCCCTGGCTGGAACTGGTTCCGGCATTGGCGGCGGCGATGGTGCCGCCGAATTGTCCGGTCTGGTCACCCTGCGTGTCGGCATCCGCCGTGTTGGTGCCGATCAGGATGACACCAATCGCTGCCCCAATACCCACCGAGCTGCCGGCGCCCACGGTCACGGCGTAGGACTGCACTTCCTTGATGCTCTGGGCGTTGACGTTGATCGCCCCGGACGAGTTCAAATTGCTGTTGCGGGTCTCCGCGGTGGTCTGGCTCTTGAACACCAGCACATTGGCGGCGGCGCCGACGCCTACCCCGCCGGTCGCAACCGACAGCGCGCCCGCGATCTCGCGGATGTAGACTTCCTCGTTTGCATTGACGGTGACCGCGCCCGCAGCGGTGCCGGTCGGCGACGTCAGCGTGGTGTCGTAGATGCCGGCAATCGTGACGTTGTTGGCGATCTCGATGTTGGCCATTCCCGCCACGGCCCCACCGCCGGTCGAGATCGCGCCGCCGACCGAAAACGCCTGGAAATCGTTGATCGTTCTTGCGTCGACCTCGAGCGCGCCGGTCAATTGCAGCGCCGTCGTATGCGCCGCACCGTTGCCCCGGTAGTGGAATTCATCGCCGACGTAAGCCAGGGTCTTGTTCGAACTGACCTGGACCAGGAAGGCAGCGCCGATCGCCACATTGCTGCCGTAGGCGCCGGAGCCGTTGGCGGAAGCTATGCCCGTGCTGTTTTTGGCCTTGACCGACAGTGACGAGGCGGTCAGGGAGCCGCCATCGACATAGGCTTGCGTGCTGGCATTGAAGACGTTGAGCCCGACCGAACCGCTGTTGAAGCCGACCGCGACGGACGACGCGTGCTGCTCGGCATTGGCCTTGACCGTGACCGCACCGACCGTCGGCGAGATCACGCCGCCCACGTTGACGGTGCCGCCGACCTCGGCGTTGGTGATATAGGCGAACGTTTCGCGCGACATCGTCGTGCTGATGATGGTCGCGCCGCCGCCCGCGGTGCCGGTCGGCGCCACGATGCCGAGCCCGAACGTGCCGGAGTAAGACATGCTGCTGGCGGCGACGTTGATCTGCGGCAACGAAGTGGAGCTGGTCAGTCGGGTGTCGATGCTGGCGCTGTCGATATAGGCTTTGGTCGAGCCCGACATCACGTTGACGATCGGATTGACCATGATCGAAACGCCGGAGCTCGCGGCAAGGCTGGCCACGTTGGCGACGACCGCCTGATGCGAGCTGGCGTTGACCGAAAGGCCTCTCACATTTTCACGCATCTCGGTCAGGTCGGGCGTGTCGTCGGTCGGCGCGCTGAACGCACCAAGATCGAGCGCGTGCGCGAGTGTGCCGCTGTTGACGGAGAAGGGATTCGACGTCGACCCAGTGTTGCCGCGCGCGTCGACCTTGGTGGCCGAGCCGCTGATATAGGCTGACGTGTTGCCTGTGATCTTGTTGGTGACAAGCGACCCCGCGCCGCCGGCAGCCCCCTTGGAGATCGCAAAGGCGCCAGCAAAGACCGCGGCGTTGTCGGTGTTGTTCGCTTGCACGGCGATGTTGCCGTCGGCGATGACGTCGGCGCCGCCGGTGATGCTGGCGGTAACATTCGTGCCCATCAGATTGGTGGCAACCGATCCGGCAAGACCGACTTGCGACGAGATGGCGACACCCACCGCAACCGTCGAAATCGTAGCGTCCGACTTGGTCGAAACGCCGACATTTCCGCTCGAAACCAACACCTTGGAGCCGCTTATCCCGGCGCTCAAATTGTTGGAGATGTCGCTATAGACGAGCGCAAGGCCCGCGGCGCTTCCCTGCGTCGATCCGCCGGCCACCGCCGCAGTTCCGGTGATTTTCGAGGTGTCGTTCGCGGTAACAAAGAGACCTTTCTCGGCCGTAACCGTCGAATTCGTGGTGTTCGACTGCGCGTTGCCGACCGAGGCCGTCACGGTATTCTGAATCGAGTTGATCGACAGTCCGCCGACGCCCGAGAACTGGCCGGTGGAAAGGCCGAAGCCGATCGCAACGGACTGGATCTCCGAGGAGTCGCTCGCGGTCACCGAGACGGTGCCGCTGGTCGAGGTCAGCAGGACACCTGCGATGTAGGCCGAATGCGTCGTCGCGATGTGGTCATACACCATCGATGCGCCGACATTGTTCTTGCCTGCCTGGATGATGCCGGCGACCGCAATGATAGCGGCACCCGGTGCCGTTGGACTGCCCGCCGTCCCGCCGTTCAGCGCCTGGTAGCTGAAATCGACGCAGTTTTGCTGGCCGCCGGTGGTTGAACAATTGTCGGACGCGAGCTGGTTGGCGTTCGAGGCCTTGACGAGATTGGACAGCGCGGTGTCGAGCGATGCAATGGCAACGCTATCGGCGGTCACAATGACGTTGCCGGTGACCGTGATGTTAACGGTGGCACTGCTGCGGATATAGGCCATCGTCGACGTCGTAATGTCGGTGACGACGATGGCGCCGGCAGCGCCATTGCCCCCGGCCCCGCCAGATGCCGCGCCTGCGGCGATCACGCTGGCATTGTCTCCAAGCACCGTAAGCGTGTCGTAATTGTTGATCGACGTCCCGCGAACATGCGCATCGACCGCCGTGCCACCGGTCGGATCGCCGATCGAGGCATAGGTAAATCCGGCACCGACCCCGCCCTGCCCGCCGGCCACATAAAGCGAGCCGCCGCCGATGGCGATGTTGCTGGTCTGGTAGGCGTCGACCTCGACCGCGCGCGACGTGCCGCTGGAGACGCCGTTGAGGATCGAATTCTGGATGTAGGCGTTGACGCTGTCGGTGATGATGCCGACCGACAGCGCGATCGCAACCGAATTGGCCCGCGATGCGGCGATACCGATGGCGACGACTGTTTCCGATCCGCCGTTCAGCGCCTGAACCGACACCGCCGCGTGATTGTTGATGGTCGTGTTGTCGATATAGGCCACCGTGGCGTTGTTCGACATGGCGACCGCAATGGCGCCCGCGACCGCAACACTTCCCGATGCCGCGGACCCTGCGAGGTTGGCCGCAGCGGAGCCCGAACCGTTGTTGAGGACCGTGTCGTTGAGCGCCTGGACCAGCGTGCTCGCCGCTGTGCTCGACGCCGTGAAGCGGTTGATTGTAACACCAGTGACCGATGCTTTCGTTCCCAGCGAGACGTCGCTGATCGACGAACTGCCCGCGATGTCGATGGAGAAGCCATCGCTCGAGGCGCCCGAGGACTGGCTGATCCTGGCCATCGCTATCCCGACACCATCGGCTCCGCCTGTCGCGGCGGCACCGACGGCTCCGGCCTTGTTGGCGAAGTCCGAGACCGACGGCTCGGAGATCGCCGCCGCGATCGAAGCCGCCGTCATGCGTCCCGAGGTCGTCGCGCTGACCGCCAGATGGTCCACAGCGATCGTGCCGTTGCCTCCACCGCTACCCGAGAACGGATCATTGGCGCTGAAGGGACCCGGCCTGATGTCGCTCTGATTTTCGCCGATATAGGCTGATGTATCGGTGCTCGCTCCGAGATAGGCGACGGCGATACCGACCGCGGAAGCGCCGCCGAGGGAGACCGCACCGGCGATCGACAGCATCGACAGATCCTGCGCCGCATGGACGTTGACCGTCGGAGAAGACACGTTGGCGCCGATGCCGATCGATGCGTGCGTCTTGTTGTTGACCAGCGCGATCGACGTGATCCCGTTCAGCGACAGAGCGCCCGCAGCCTTGCCCGATGTCGGCGCCACACCGAAGAACAGGTCGGTTGTGACCGCATCGATGGAAATGTTATCGGCGGAGCTTAGCGAAGCTCCGGAGGCAACGCCGGCGATGGTGTTGCTGGAGAACTGAACGAGGTTGAGTGCGCCACCCAGCGAGGAGCCACCGGAGGTATTGCCCGGGAGGAAGCCCAGCGTGCCGACATTGCCGGCGGCGTTGATGGAACTCGTGGTCGTGTTGGCCGCGATCGCCAGGGTCGCATTGAAGTCCTGCGTGCCGCTCCAGGTCGACGCCGACCAGGCGCCGTTGCCACAGGTCGCGATGCTGCAGGTAGCGTTCAGGCTCGCTCCGGTCGCGACCCACGCGGTCGTGTTGTTGTTGACCATGAAATTGTTCAGCGAGCCGGCAATGCCGACCGTGTCGCCGGCATCCGAGGTTGCATTGGCGTAGCTGGTCAGGATGTTGCCGCCGACGCCGAGATTGCCGTTGAGATGGCTGATCACCTCGCCCAGTCCGGCCCATTGCAGCCAGGTGTTGGTGATCGGCAAATAGGTGTTCGCAGCGACGCCGATGTTCGGCGCGTTGATCAGCGTACCGCCACCGATATAGGCGTTGGAATTATGGTTGAAGGTGCCCCATGCGACGGCCGCACTGATCGCGACGCCCTCGCCGGCCGACACATCGGACGTAATCGCGCTGGCGGTCGCATTGCTACGGACGCCGACGTCGATGACATTGCTGACGACAGCGACATTGCCATTGGTGTAGATACTGGGTGCGCCGCCGCTCGGGTTTTGCTTGATTGCGGCCGTCGCATTCTGCGTGCTGTTCGCAAGCGACATCGCCCCGGCAGCCTTGAAGTTGAAGCTCGCCGAGACCAGCGGGCCCATCATCGCAAAGATCATGCTTTGCGGCGACACGGTTGTAAGAATTGCTTCCTGCAGGGCGCCGACCAGGGCCGGTGTGCCGACGATGGTCGAGGCCATGGTCGAGTTGAGCTTGCCGTTGGATGTCGCCTCGACGACCACTGAACCGTTCAGCCGGTTGGCGCTGGTGCCGAGCGAGGCTCCCAACAATGCCGTAGCCGAGGTCGTGATATCGCTGATCGCCAGCGCTCCGCCTACGCCGCCGCTAGCGCTGGGCGTGCTCAATGCCACCGACGTCGCCGACGTCGAGAAGCTGTTGTTGTTGAGCGCACGGACGGCAAACGTATTGCCGCCGGCGTTGACCGTCCCGACACTGATGTTGGCGCCGGTGGCCACGTTGGCCAAGGTCGCGACGGAAACCTTGGAATAGGCGACCGTCTCCACAAACTGCGCCGAACCGGCCGAGACGGCGGACACCTTCATCGTCGCATCGTTGGTGGCAAGGATCGACAGGTTGCTACCGGCAGAAATCGTCGCGCCGGATGCCACGTTGGTTGAAACGTTCGCGTCGATCTTGCCGACCACCACCGCCGCGCTGAACGGCATGAAGTTCACGAGCCCCGCCAGGACCGGATCCTCCGCCAGCTCTGAGCCGTTCGCGCTGATCAAAACCCGGCCGGTGCCATTGATGTTGGCGTGGCTGTTGATGCTCACCGTTGCCGTCGCACTCGCCGCGACGTAGCCGCCATTGAGGCCGAGCAACGCCGGCGCAACGCTTTCGCCGACGAGCGCGAACATCCCCAGGATTGAGCTTGTGAAACTCGATACGGCGGTCGAGGTGGCGTTGATCGTAATATGGCCGCCCGTGATCTGACCGTCGATCGTAATTCCCGTCGTCGCAGTCGCCTGGCCTGACAACACGTTGCTGCTCGCGCTCGCGTTGAGCGAGACGTTGCCGCTGGTGAAGGTCGAGCCGCCGAAATTGACGGCTTGTGCAAGGATCTTCGATCCCTGGGCCATCGTGATCGTCGGCGCGCTCAACGTGACGTCCCGCGAGTTGGCCTGCGAATTCTGCGAGGCGTTCAGGGAACGTGAATCAATGACGGCGGTCGCGTTCAGGGTGATCGAATTGTTCGCCGAAATCTCGAATGCGCTGGTACCGGAAAGCGCCAGCATCAACGAGGCGATCTGGGTGTTGTTGACAAACCCGGCGCTCCCGGCACTGGGGTCGGCCGAGCTGCCGATGATGACGTTGTCCTGGTCGAAGGCAAAGGCGGCGGCACCCGCGGTGATCTGGGCGCCCGACGTGACGTTCAGCGTACGAGCCTGCAGCGCGACCTTCATCGTGCTGCCGGCGTTGATCACGGCATCGGCGTTCAGATTCAGGGTGTTGGCCTGAGCCGACAGCAACAGGGTTCCGGAACCGTTCACCGCCGCGATATATCTGGCGACCATCAGGTTCGACAGTTGACCGGACTGGCCGTTGTTGGCGGCGACGTTGCCGCCTGTCAGCGAAGTGCCACCAACGGTAAGCGTGCTTTGAGCGAAGAAGAAACCGACAGTGCCCGCGCTGATGCTCGCGCCGGTGTTTACGCTGATCGATGGGCCGTTGAAATTGACGTACCGCGACGGATCGCCGGCAAGGACGGCCGTCGATCCCACACTTATCGAGGCCTGATCCGTACTGAAGCCGAGGAAGCCGCCCCTAACAGTACCGGATAGGTTAATACCTGAACCGGCGCCGAAGGCATTCATGATGACCCGGCCGGAAGTATAACTGGTAGCGTTGGCGCCCGTGGTATTCACCGCCTGCGCAAGGACCTGACCGCCGCTGTCGATGTTGATCGTCGGTGCGGTGAATACGATTTGGTCGACCGAGTTGGCGTTCGAAACGGCGCCAGCCATCCGGCGGCCGTCGACGACGCCGGTGGAATCGACGGTAATCTGTGACGCCGCGCTGAGCGAAAGCGTGGCGCCGCTCCCTACTGCGCCGGCGTAGCGCGCGATCGTGGCATTGGACACGAAGCCAGCCGCGCCGGTATTGCTGCTTGTGCTGCCGTTGCCAACGATCATATTGGCGGCGCTGGAGAGGACGACCCGCGACGCAGTAATCTGCAGTGCAGTGTTGGTCAAAACCTGAGCGCCGCCATTGCTGGCAGCATTGATGTTGACCTGGCCGCCAGAGGTAGTCGAAGTCAGAGCAACGGTATCGCCCCTGACATAGCTGCCCGCCAGCAGGTTCAGCGTCGGCGCATTCAGCGTCACATTGACCGCGGTACCGCCGTCGACGACGCCGTTTCCATTGATCGTGATCGAGTTGCTCGCCAGAAGCGTGAACGTGCCGGTGCCATTGAGCGCGGAGATCGCGGCGGCGACGGTGGCATTCGACATGTTGACACCGGCGACACCGGTGGCCGCGCCGACGACGATATCCGTCGGATCGAGGATGAGCTTGCCGGCATTGCCGTTAGGCGCGGCAACATTGACTTTGACGCCGTTGGCGATGTTGACGATGCCGTCGGCGCTGAAATCAACGACAGCCGCGTTACCCTTGGCGGAGCTGGCATTGATCCGGGCGCCGCTCTTCACGGTCAGGTCGCCGGTGGTCTTCAACGTGATGTTACCGGCGTCGCCCGACTTGGTGGCGGCGGTGCTCAGGCTGGCGTTCTTGCCGAGCTCGATATTGTTTCCGGCGGTGACCGTGATCGCGCTCGGCGTTGTGGTACGGCTGCGCGCCGTCAGCCGTCCAGAGATGGTTGCGTTGTTGACCGCGCCAATATGGATCGATCCGTTGCGGACGGTAATCGCGCTGGCGCTGCGCAGGCCCTTGGAATTGACCGATGCCGCGAATTTGGAAGCGTGCTCGTGGTTGACACGCTCGCGCTGGCTCCCTGCGCCCCCGACGAAAACGTTCTGGCCCGTAAGCCGGACGCCGTCCGCGGCGTTGATACGGCCGAGAATCCGGATATTGCCGTCCGGCGATATCGGGAATGAGCCGTTCATCAGGCTGATGACGGCGGCGTTATTGATCTGCCCGGAGGCGCCGATGATGCTGTCGGTGAATTCCTTCGACGGCGTGGAAACGTTCAGGCTGCCCACGTTGACGACGCCGGTCTTGCCGACCACGAAGCCATAGGGATCGGCGAAATAGACATTGCCGCCGATTTTGCCGTTTTGATAGGAGTTGAGCGTGCCGTTGACGTAAGCCGGCGCGTCCCTGACGATATTGATCAGGTTTTGGCTGCCGTTGGGCACCTGCAGATTGACGGTGTTCCCCTGCCCGACGCCGAACTGCGAGAACGAGTTGAACGCGTTGGCGCCGGATACGGTGGTCGTGGTGATGTTGGTGACATTGCCCGACGTCTGCAGGCTCGTTCCGGTGCGACCGTCGGGAATGATCACGTTGGCCGTCTGCGCCTGAAGACCCGTGCCGAGCAACGGCAGGATCGTCATTTGCGCAATGCAGATCAACGAGACGAAACGCAGGCGGGAGAACCTGCGTAACGTCAGACCACCCTCGCTTCTGGCCGAGAGCGGCATACGCATGTCAGCTCACCTTCGCTGG
The DNA here is from genome assembly GCF_040546575.1 of Bradyrhizobium sp. OAE829. Taxonomy (NCBI): domain Bacteria; kingdom Pseudomonadati; phylum Pseudomonadota; class Alphaproteobacteria; order Hyphomicrobiales; family Nitrobacteraceae; genus Bradyrhizobium; species Bradyrhizobium sp. OAE829. The sequence goes on from NZ_JBEPOE010000001.1 coordinate 157,726, forward strand.
TGACAAGAGCGCGCGACCGGCGGCCATGCGTCGGGTTGATCCGGAGCGGAACGACATCAGAACTGACCGGGCGGGAGCTTGAAAACGTCGGGGCTCTTGGTGTCGGCCACATAGAACAGCAGCAGCCCGGTCGGGGTCAGGATCCGCTGGTTGTTCTCCTTGGTCTCGAACGTTCCCTGCAGCAGCAGGATCACCGATCGATCCTTGGCATCGCTGCCGCGAAACATCAGGACGCCGCCGGCGACGGGCGTGTTGACGGCGATGGTATCGGGCTTGAAGCCTTCGCCCAGGAAGTGGGCGCGGAGAATATTGGCATTCGAGAACAGCTTCTCCGGCGTCATCGCCGGATCCGTCCCTTTCGACCAGACCGTGCCGACCTGAATGAGCGTCTTCGACTTGTAGCCGAACACGTAGGAAACTTCGGCGATTCCGCCGCTCGGCAGCAGGTCCGGAACGGCCAGCAATACGCTGCGGGTCAGTTCGGCCGGATTGTCCTGCGACTTGATCGCTTCCGGCTTGACGCCGAAATCCTTGGTGATCGCCGCGCGGACATCCGCCTCGTTCATGCCGAATTTCGAAGAACGGAATCCATCGATCGCTTTGGCGGATTTTTCATCGGTCGCCGCCGCTGCCGCCGGCACCGTTGCCTCGGCCTGGGCTGCGGGCCTTGGCGCCGGCACTGCCTTCTGCTGCCTGGGCACGCCCTGCCCGTACGCCGGGCCGGCAACGACAGATGCGATACCGCAAAATGCCAGAAACATCGAAAACTTGCGCATTCCAAAACCTTCCGAAACACCAGACATAAACTTTAGGCAACGCCGCAATTCGGTAACCGGAAATTAGCAATTGGCCTCGTTACCCCGTATTAATACCGCGTTCCCCACATCGAACATAGCGGCGATGGGAGAATGAGCACCGATAGCTAATATCGACGCGGATGCGTGGCAGGCCCGACACGAGTGCGCGCTGATGTGGCATGCTGCTCACTTCCGACAGCCGAGCCAAACGCCATCAGAGCATTTTGGATTGGTGATACAAATCAGCTGCTTATAGCGACAGCGCCGCAAGCCTCTGTCGATGCCTGGGAAGGTTCAGGCCGGTGGCATTCCGGCGGACCTGTCGATCGTTAATGTCGGTGCCGGCGAGAATTCGAACGGCGTCGGTTCTCATCCAGCGCACGATCAGATCGCCGCATCTCTCACGCGGCGCACACTCGCGTGGCATCGAAGAAACGGGATTCGCCAACTCAAAACCAAGCGACGGCGCCGCTACCGTTGCAGAATGCGAAGAAGCCGCGCTTGACGCGCGGCTTCCGTATCATGGTGCGCGCAATGCGCTTCCTTACAACAGCAGGAAGTTGGAGTTGGAGAGGTTCCCTGTATAGCTGGCCACACCGATCTCCATGTCGCCTGCCCCCATCACTCCGTCGCCGTCGAGGTCGATCTGCAGCATGTCGTTGCCCGGCGTGCTGGTAAGATAGCGGGCCTGAGCCAGGCCAGTCACGCTGAAGTTGTTGGTGCCGATGTATTCGATGTGATCGCCGTTGTGGGCAATCCCGGCAAACGTGAACGTATCGATGCTGGCATCGAAGCTGGTGATGGTGTCCCGCGCCCCGTTGATCGTGGAGTCACCCACGCTAGTGAAACGGAAATTATCCTGTCCCGCACTGCCTGTGATGGCATCTGCGCCGACGCCAGCCGTGACCGTCGTGATTCCCGTCGAGTTGCCGCCGATGATCATGGTGTCAAAGCTGGCAGAGCCGTTGACGTTCTCGACATTCGCGACGGTGACGTTGATCGCCGACTGCGTGAAGTTCAGCGTATCGGTTCCGTCATCAAGGTCGATCGTGTTGCCGTTGCTGCCCTGCATCGTCAGGACATCGCCGGTCGCACTGCCGTTGATGAAGCTGAGGCCGAAGACGCCGCTGCCGAGGGTGTTGACGCCCGCAGCCAGGTTTAGGGTGTTGCTGCCTTGGGCCAGATTGATCAAAACGCCGTCGACCGTGCTGAGCAGCGTCAACGAGTCGTCCGAAGCAGCACCGCCAAAGTCGTTACCCCAAATACTTCCGACGTTGGTCAAGCTAACCGAGTTCGCGCCGTTGGCGAGGAAAACCGCGTTGGAACCGCCGCCGAGATCGATGGCAATGCCATCGACGTTATTGTTCAAGACTATCGAATTGTCCGCCGCGTTACCGCTGATGTGCTCGATACCTACCGCGGAGAACGACGTATTAGCTCCAGCGAGGACCAGCGTATCGTCGCCGATGCCAAGATCGATCGTCGTTCCGTTCACCGCCGCAATTGCACCGGTGATCGTCAACGTGTCGTTGCTGCCACTCCCGACCACATGGTTGATGTCGAAAATATTTGTAAACGAATTGCCGCCGGCGGCCAGATTCATCGTGTTGTTTCCGTTGCCGAGGCTAATGTTGATGCCGCCCACATTGTTCTGGAACGTGAGCACATCATTGACAGCCGGAGTCGAGCCGAAATCCGTCCCCCCCACATTCGCAACACCGCTGACGCTGAGCGAGTTGATTCCCGCCGCCAGATTAAGCGAATTATTGCCCCCTCCGAGGTCGACTGAAAGGCCGGCCGCATTCGCAGTCAGGTTGACGCTGTCGTCACCGCCGCTGCCAACGACGTATTCCACGCCGAGCAAATTCAACGTGTAGAATCCACTGACGCCCAGCGTGATCGTGTCGGCCGTGCCCGCGCCGAGATCTATCTGATGGCCGAAGAAGCCCTGCCCGATCGTCAGGTAGTCGTCGGTGGTGCCGGTCATGGAGGTGACAGCCGCCGATCCGCTCAAAAAGACGCCGGAAGCGTCGATCGAGTTGCCGGCACCCGCCGCACCGGAAGCGATCAGGCGGATGGTATCGTTGAACTGCAGCAGTTCGACGTTGCTCAAGATGTCCGTACCATCGGTGGCATTAACGCCACTGACGACCGTACCGGAGTTGACCGTGGTGTAGTTCGCGAACACGTTGGTATAGACGGCGACATCGCCGCCCGTTCCACCGTCGATATTGTCGTTGTTGCCGGCACCTGTAATCGTGTCGCTACCCAGACCCCCGGTGATCGTGTCGTTACCGCCACCGCCGTTGATGGTATCGTTACCGCCGTCACCATTGAGAGTATCGTCGCCGGCTTCGCCGCTGATATTGTCGCTGCCGCCACCGCCGTGGATCGTATCGAGACCGTTACCGCCCAGGAAGAAATCGTTGCCTGTGCCGCCGGTAAGGGTGTCGTTCTGACCCGACCCCTGGATGCTGTTTACGCCGCTGACAATCGTATCCGTTCCAATCGCCGCACCCGTTGCGCTACCTTGATTTGGGCCAGCTCCCGCAAGGGTCACCGTAACGCCGGCTCCCGATTGCGAGTACGAGATGCGCGTGTTGCCGTTGCCGGTGATGGTATCGTTACCGCCAAGACCTTCGAACGAGTTGAAGGTGCCGAATGATCCCGCCGAAGTGACGCCGGTAAATCCTGACGCGTTGTAAGTATCGTCGAAGTTGCTGCCGGTCGCGCTGTTGACACCGACAAACGTGTCGTTGCCTACCGTGGCACCGCTTGCTGTTAGACCTTGCAGGTTAATGGTCACACCGGAAATTGTCGCGGCGCTGTAGATGATGCGGGTATTGCCGTTACCCGTGATCGTGTCGTTGCCGCCAAGACCTTCGAACTGGTTGAAGTTTCCGAACCCGGCGTTGCCGACATTGAAGCTATTCGTATCGATAAAGCCCGTGGCTCCAAAATTGGTTGCCGTGTAGGTGTCGTTGAAATTCGTGGCCGAAATGCCTTCGATCCCTCGCAGCGTGTCCGTGCCAATGCTTGCATCTCCGACCACGACCCCCGTGGTCATATTAACTGCGACGCCGGCCGCCGTCACAATATTGTTGCCAAAGGCCACGACATCGAAGCCGCCCAGGCCGTCAATCTGGTCATTTCCGGTCCAGCCCTCGAAGACTTCCGTGAATGCGGCCGTGTTGCTGCCTCGCAGGGTGTCGTCGAAGCTCGAGCCGCGGACCTGGGATATGCCGCTGATCGTATCGCTGCCGATCGAGGCGATATCGTCCGGCGCGGTGCCCACCGCAGAACCGGCCAGCAGGTCGACGGTCACCCCGGCAGCCGCGTTGTAATACGAGATGCGGGTATTGTTGTTGCCGACGATCGTGTCGTTTCCGTCCATGCCTTCAAATTCATTGAAGGTGCCATTGTTGCCGACGTTGTTGGTCAAAGTGTTCTGGAAACCCGCGGCGCCGAAATTTGTGGCGACGTAAGTATCGGCAAGATGGGTGCCACGAACCGACTCGATCGAACGCAACGTATCGCTGCCGTTCGACAGATCGCCCGGCGTCATGCTAACCACCACGCCGCTCGACATCGTGACGTTAATGCCAGCAGTCGCTGTGTAGTAGAAGTTTGGCGAATATTGTGCGAGGTCGAACCCGGTCCCGCCATTCAGCGCGTCATCGCCGGCGCCGCCTAGCAGGACGTCGTTACCGGTGCCGCCGTTGATGATGTCATTGAACTCAGAGCCGCGCCCGTAGATGACGTTGATCAGGGTATCGGCGCCGATTCCGGCAGTGTCGCCGCCCCCCGTAGTGAACGCACTTCCGTTGGTTGCTCCGCTCGAAAGGTTGATCGTGACCCCCGCTAGCGCATGGAAGTAGGATGCTGTGGTGCGGAGGTTACCGGTGATGCTGTCATCACCTCCCATGCCTTCAAAGGTATTGCTGACGTTGCCCTGGAATGTCGGGCTGCCCTGGTTGGCGCTGGGAGTTCCGAAGCCGGTCCAGTAGCCGGTCGCGTTGTAGCTGTCGCTGAAGTTGGAACCCTGCACGAGTTCGATAGAACGAAGCGTGTCGGCGCCAATGGAAGCGTCCGCTCCAGTTGCAGCGACCGTTCCAGCCGTCATATTGACCGTTATTGCATTTGTGGCATCGATATAGATCGCGGCATCCTGACCGTTGCCACCTTCAAGGGTATCATTACCGGCGAAGCCCTGCAGCGTATCATTGCCGCCAAGACCCTGAATCAGATCGTCGCCACCGGTGCCGGTCAACGCCGGATCGGCGTCCTCGGTACCAACGACGGTCGAACCCGCGTTGACACTGATCGTGATCGCCTCGTCGTACATTGCGCCACCGGCGTCTGTAACGCGCACGATCACCTGCTGTGAGCCCGCCGTAAGCGGACCCGCGACAACGATATTGCCATTAACGACGTCGAACTGACCGCCCCCGTCGACCAGCGAGAACGCCGCGGTATCGCCCGCATCGGGATCGATCGCCGACAATGCGCCGATGACCGCGCCGTTGGCAGTGCCTTGCGGAACGGCCGCGTTCGAGACCGAGATATCGGTCGGCGCCTCGTTGGCGTTGGTCACGGCAATGCTGAAGCTCTTGTCGAAGATATTGCCGCCCCCGTCCGTGACCCTCACGGTGACCTGATGCGACGTTGCCGCCTCGAAGTTCAACCCACCCACGACGACGATTTGGCCGTTGCTGATCGCGAAGCGACCGTTTGCATCGTTGGTCAGCGTATAGGTGGCGGAATCTCCGACATCGACGTCAACGTCAGACAAGGTTCCGACGACGGTTCCTGCGCCGCTGTTCTCGGCAACCGAGTTGGTGGATAGCAGGATGTCCGTCGGCGCGCTGTTGGACCCGAAGATGAAGTCGCTTGCCGCGAGGCTTCCGGGCATCACGCCCTGCAGCGTGATGCTGTCCGTGCCAAACGTCAGCACCGTGTTGCCGCCGACCTGGGCCGCATGTGCCTGAACGTCGGCAAAGCTGTAGACGCCGTTCATGCCGGTCAGGTCAATTTGCTTACCGAAGCCGAAGACGAAGTCCGTGACGGTGTCCGCGCCGGTGCCGGTTGCGAAGATGAATTTGTCGGCTCCCCCGCCGCCGCTGAGGACGTCATTGCCGGCCCCGCCATTGATCGTATCGTTGCCACCGTTGCCGATAAGCGTCTCGTTGCCGGCGCCGCCGGTCAGCGTGTCGTTGAAGTTCGTGCCAACCACGCGGTCGACGCCGCCGGTAATGGTGTCGGTACCAACCGAGGCGTTGCCAGTGACAATACCGGTCGACAGGTTGACGTTGATCCCGCCAGTGGCACTGTTGAACTGGATCTCGGTCGCGCCATTTCCGGTGATGGTGTCGTTGCCGCCCTGACCCTGGAACGCATTGAAGCCGACATAAGCGGATGCATCGTAGCTGTCGGCCGAATTGCCGCCGATCGCACTGTTGACGCCACCGGTAAAGGTGTCGGTGCCGACCGAGATATCGCCGGCCGCCGATCCGGTGCCACCTGCACCGATCGCAATCGTCACGCCAGAGGTGGCGTTGCCATACTGTACCTGCGTACCCCCATTGCCGGTGATCTGATCGTTGCCGGCGTTGCCCTGGAACGAATTGTAGCCATTGAATCCGGACGCGTCATAGACGTCGGCATAGTTGCTTCCGATGGCGCTGTTAACGCCGCTGACGAAAGTGTCGGTACCGACATTGGCGGCGTCACCGCCTGCCGTTCCGTGGGCTGAGCCGGTGCCACCGGCACCGATCGCGATCGTCACTCCGGCCAACGAATTGGAATAGAGTACGCGCGTATTGCCGTTGCCTTTGATGGAGTCGTTACCACCCAATCCCTCGAATTGGTTGAAGGTGCCGTTGCTGCTGCTGAAGTTCAGCGCCCCCAAGGCGCCATAGCCGCTCGCATCGTAGTTGTCCGCCAGCATCGTGCCCTGGACAGCTTCAATGTTGCGCAGGGTATCCGTACCGATCGACCCGTCGCCGGAGGCGGTGCCCGCTCCCATGTTGACGGTCACGCCACTGGTGACGGTGCCCAGGCTGTTGTAGCCCGCGGTATCAAACCCGCCGCGACCGTCGATGAAATCGTTGCCGCCAAGTCCGATAAGGGTGTTGTTGAAGCTGCTGCCTAGCAGCGTGTCGCCGAACATGGAGCCCTGGACGGCGTTGACGCCGGTAAAGCTGTCGGTCCCTTCGGTGGCGCTATTGGCGACACCGGCGACGGTGACCGCGTTGGTTCCAGACGCACTCGTCTCGAGATCAACGCTGATGCTGCTTGCCGCTGTCTGGTAGTTCAGGCGGGTACTGCCGTTACCGATGATCGTATCGTTGCCGGCCGCCCCGCCGAAATCGTTGAAGCCTCCGCTATAGCCGACATTGGCCGCACCGGCGCTGCCGAATCCGGTCGCGTCGAATATGTCATCGAAGATCGTGCCGCGGGCCGCTTCGACGTTGACGAGCGTGTCCGTGCCCACAGAGGCGTCACCGGTCACAATCCCGTTTGCAAGCTGGATCACGATGCCCGACGTCGTCGCCGGGTTGTTGTTGTAGTTGACCTGGTCAAAGCCGCCACGACCGTCGATGTAGTCGTCGCCTGCCCGACCTTCATAGGTCTCATAGGTGAAGAGCGCGTTATCGCTGCCGTAGAGTGTGTCGTTATAGTTCGATCCGATGATCGAATTGACGTTCGTGAACGTGTCATGGCCGACGCTCACATCGCCGTCAGCGGTACCCGCGGCCAGGTCGACCGTCACGCCGGTGGCTGCACTGATGTAGGTGATACGGGTCGTCATTTGACCAAGTGCATTCACGGTGCCGATGATGGTGTCATCGCCGCCGAGGCCTTCGAAATCGTCCTGGCAGACAACGGTGGTAGGTGCGCCGACCGAGCCCGTGAACCCGGCGCCATTGAAGGTATCGGCGAAGTCACTGCCGGTGACGGCCTCGATGCCGGTCAGCGTGTCGCTGCCGACACCCGGGCCCGTAACGGTGCCCGCCGCCAAGTTGACCGTGATGCCGCCAGTGGCGTCGCTGTAATCTGCCCGATCGAAGCCGAGCCCACCATCGAGGCTGTCATTGCCGGTCAGACCTTTCAGCAAATCATTGCCGCCCAGGCCGTTCAGCGTGTCAGCTTCGGAAGTTCCAACCAGCGTGTTGTCGGCGCTGTCGCCGTTCTGGGTGACACCGGTCACGTCAGCCACGCCAATGGTGAAGTTCTTGTCGAAGGTATTGCCACCGCCGTCCGTTACCCGGACCGTGATCTGATGCGAGGCTGCCGTTTCAAAGTCCAGCGCACCGGCGACGACGATCTGGCCGTTGCTGACGGCGAAGCGGCCACCCGCATTGCCGGTCAAGGTGTAGGTAGCGGAATCGCCCGCGTCCGGATCGACGTCCGAGAGCGTACCGACCACCGTTCCATTGGCGCTGCCCTCGGCGATCGTGTTGCCGCTGAGCCCGATATTGGTCGGTGCCTCGTTGACGTTGGTGACGCTGATCGTGACCGCCCTGGTGCTGGACAGAGTCCCCCCGTCGGTCGCGACGACATTGATGCTGTAGGAGTTCTTGAGCTCGTAATCGGCCGAATTCCTAAGCGTAACCTGGCCGGTCGCGTCAATGTCGAAAGCCGCGGCATCGGTGCCTGACAGACTCCATGCGATCGTGGAATTCGGTCCGGCCGCATCCTGATCGCTTGCCATCGCCTGATAGACCACGGTGCTGGTTGCCGCGTTCTCGGCGATGCTGCCCGTCGCACCCGAGATCACCGTGGGTGCATCGTTCGCGTCGGTGACGCCGATGTTAAACAGCTTGTCGTACGTTGCGCCGCTGGCGTCAGTAACGCGCACCGTCACCTGCTGTGATGCGCCGGCCTCGTAGTCGATCGGACCGGCGACGACGAGATCGTTGCCGTTGATCGCAAACATCCCGTTCGGATTGACGATGCTGAAGGTGAGAGTGTCACTGGCATCCGGATCGGTGCCGGACAAGGTGCCGATAACGGTTCCGGCCGCCGTGTTTTCCGCGATGGACGACCCGACCAGCGAAATGTCTGTCGGCGTGTGGTTGACGCCGGAGGTGACGAAGTTGGCGTCGGTGAGTGTGCCGTTCAGGCCATTGAGGGTGATCTCCATGTCACCCGCGCCCATCTGTCCGTCACCGTCGACGTCGATTTGCAGAATGTTGCCGTTGAGGCGGGCTTCGGAATGGAAGTCCCCTGGCGATCCGGTGAACGCGCCGTCGCCGACGAAATGGATCTGCCCGGCCAGGCCAGCGACGTGATCGAGCACGAACGTATCGTTGGCGACGGTGAAGTCGTTGACGGTCTCACCTCCCCCGATCCCGGCTTGTGCTGCGCTGGTGTAGCGGATGTTGTCCTGTCCGGCGCCGGCGGTGATGAAATCCGAACCCATTCCGCCGGTCACCGTGGTCGTTCCGGAGGTATTTGCGATCGTGATGGTGTCGTTAAACGCGCTGCCGTTGACGTTCTCGACGTTCTTGACGGTGACGCCGGTGGCGATGACGCCAAGGTTCAGCGTGTCCGTATCGGCGCCAAGGTCAATGGTACTGCCAATGTCGTTCTCCAGCGTCGTGAGTTCGTCGACGGACGTCGTACCGTTGATGGTCGTGAGGCCGTAGCCTTTTACGGAATTCGCTCCTGCCGCGAGATTGAGCGTATTGCTGCCGTTGCCCAGATTGATGGTGATGCCGTTGACGTTCGTTAGCAGCGTTAGCGCATCGTCCGACGGCCCACCCACCTCGTTGCTGTTGATTTGTTCAACGCCCACGACCCCAACGGAATTCGAACCTGTGGCAATATTGAGGGTGTCGATGTCAATCTCGGTCCCGAGATTGAACGTGACGCCCGTCACTGCGTTCTGCAAGACGATATAGTCGCCGGCTGCCCCGCCAACCACATTTTCTACGCCGACGAGGCCAAGGCTGCTGAAACCCGTCGGATTGGTCAGGATCAGCGAGTCGGTGCCCTCGCCGAGATTCACCGTGGACTGGAACAGTCCGTTGACGACGGTAAGCGTATCGGCGGACGACGTGCCGTTGATGATGTTTGTGCCGAAGGCGTGGTTAAGCAAGTTGCCTCCCGCCGCCAGGTTGATCGTGTTGGTTCCAAGGCCGAGATTGATGGAAAGGCCGCTGACATTGTTCGTCAGTGTGAGCGTATCGTTGCTGGCCCCGACCTCGTTGACCGTAAGATTCTCGACATTGACGACGCTTACCGTGTTGGTGCCGCTGGCCAGATTAACGGTGTCACCATTGGTACTGGCACCAAGATCAATCGCGAGGCCGTTGACAGTGGCAAACATGCCGACAAAATCGTCGCCGCCGGTACCGTTCAGATTCTCGACGTTGACGAGATTGAGGTTGTAGCCGCCGGCTACACCAAGGTTGATGGTATCGCCGGTGCCGTCGCCGAGATTGATCATGCGGTTGGAGAGTCCCTGCCCGATCGTCAGGTAGTCGTCGTTCGAGCCGGTCGCGGTCGCGACCATAACGCCGGCATTGAAATTCAAACCGGTCACGTTGAGAGGTGAACCCGTGCTGCCCGACACCGTCAGCAGGTACTGGTTGCTGAACTGCAGGACCTCGATGCCAGTGAAGGTATCGCTGCCATCAGGTCCGGAGATGGAGCCGGCGCCGCCCCCTGTGAGGTTGAGGGTGTAGGATCCGCGCGCGCCGGTATAGACCGCCATGTCGGCGAAGCCGCCGCCGCCGTGGATCGTGTCGTTGCCTGCGCCGCCGGTGATGGTGTCGCTGCCCCCACCACCATTAAAGGTGTCGTCGCCGGCGCCACCGTCGAACACGTTGTTGGTGTTGTCGCCGGTAAAGGTGTCGCCGAAAGCAGAGCCGGTGACGCTGTTGACGAGGCTAAAGGTGTCAAGACCGACCGACGAATCGCCCTGTACAGTGCCGGAGCCGACGTTCGCTGCGCTGTACACGACGGTGACGCCCGCGGTTGCGTTGAAATAGCCCAACCGCGTGTTGCCGTTGCCAGTGATGGTGTCGTTGCCGCCGAGGCCTTCAAATTGGTTGAAGTTGCCGTTGCTGTTGCTGGCGTTGGCTGCGCCGGCCTGACCGTAGCCCGTCGCGTTGAAGGTGTCAGCGAAATGGGTGCCCTGGATGGCCTCGATCGAGAGCAGCGTGTCATGGCCGATTACATCACTGACGTTGTCCGTCACCGTTCCGGCAGCGAGCATCACGGCAATGCCCCCGGTGGAAAGGGTCATGCTGTTGTAGCTCGCGGTATCGAAGCCGCCGCGGCCGTCGATGACGTCATCGCCACCCAGTCCGGTCATAGTGTTGTTGAAATTGCTTCCAAGCAGCTCGTCATTGAATGCCGACCCTTGCGCGGCATTAACGCCCGTCAGTGTGTCGGTGCCTTCGGTGGTGCCGTTCGCGGTGCCGGCAACGTTCGTCGCGGTAACGCCGGCTTGGCTCAGGTTGGTTTGCAGGTTGACCGTCACGCCGGCCAATGCGCTCGAGAAATTGACGCGCGTGAAACCGTTGCCGATGACGGTGTCGTTTCCGCCACCACCCTGGAAGTCGTTGAAGGTGCCCGACGAGCCGATATTGGCAGTACCCACGTTACCGAAGTTCGTCGCATCATACAGGTCGCTGAAGTTAGTGCCGCGCACGGCCTCCACCTGCCGAAGTGTGTCGGTGCCGACCGTTGCATCGCCGGTCACCGTTCCACTTGCCATGTTGACAGTGATTCCTGTCGTGGTCGTCAGATCGGTCGCATAGACGACGACATCGTAGCCGCCGCGACCTTCAATGAGGTCGTTGCCGCGACGCCCTTCATAGGCCTCGAATGAGCCGGGTCCGTTGTCGCTTCCGCGAAGGATATCGTCGTAGTTCGAACCCCAGACGTTAAGAATATTGCTGATCGTATCGTGGCCGACGTCGGCAACGTCTCCCGCGTCGGTTCCGAAGGCTTGCCCGGTCTGCAAATCGACGGTGACACCGGCAGAAGCGCCGAGATAACTCACGCGCGTCAGGGCATGGCCCTGCACGTTCATCGCGCCGATGATCTCATCGTCGCCCCCGCGCCCCTCGAATTCGGTGAAGCCGGTGATCGACCCCGGCAAGCCGGCGGTCCCGGTGTATCCGGCGCCGTTGAAATGGTCGTTAAAGTTACTTCCGATGATGCCATCCACGGCAATCAGGGTATCGCTGCCGATCCCCAGCCCGGTTACATTTCCGGTCTGCATGTTGACGGTGATGGCGCCGGACGCATCGGTGTAGACGGCCCGGTCAAAGTCCTGGCCGCCGTCCAGAATATCGTTGCCCTCCCCGCCGGTCAGACTGTCCTTGCCCGCGCCACCGAACAGCATGTCGGCGCCGGCGCCGCCCTTGAGCGTATCGCCGCCGCCGAGGCCGACAATCTCGTCATTGCCATCGCCGCCCACCAGCGTGTCGGCGACTTCGGTTCCCGTGAGCGTGAGCGGCGCGGCTGCGATCTTTTCCTCGAGCGCAGTGCCCGTGTAGTTGGTCTCAACGTTATCGAAAGTGATCACGCCACTCGCAGCGTCCGACAGCGCTTGCGTCGTGCTGCCGAAGGCTACTTGGGCCGCCTGGGCGACCTGGCTGAGATCGGCGCCATCCGTTACGCCCGTTGAGATCTGAGCATTCGATTCGAACACCACCGCCGAGACCGCACCCAGTTGATCCTCCGTCAGTTGATCTCCTAACGGAAGGGTATCGTTTACGGCCGATGCCAGCGCGCCAACCGTCGAGGACTCGCCAAGGTCCACGCTGCCGGGCGTAGCACTGCCGGAGACGGCCTGGGCCAGCGCACCGATCACCGCATCGCTCGACGCACCCGTGGCGGCCGAGAGCTGGGCCACGGTCGCCTGCACCTGGATGGACGCGGCGAGAACCTCGGCCGCACCGGGAGCAGCCGAAACCGTGCTGGCGATTGGATCCAGCGTCGTCAGATTTACCGTGGCTGACAGCCCCAACGCTAGTTTGACGGAGGTTTCAGCCTCCGCCGTGGTGCCACCAGTTGCAGCAATAGCCACGATTAACGTGGTCAGCGGCGTCACAACGGTCGAGCCGCTGGGGGCCCTCAGCGTTCCGTAGAAATCCAACCCGGTAAGTACGTCGATCGTATTGTGGCCGCCAGTATGGACGCCCTGAAGAACCAACTGTCCGCCCGCCGAGTTGAGACTGAACGAGCCATCGCTGGCCGTATAGGTAAACAGTTCGTCTCCATCAAGAATGCCGTTATAAATACCGTCGCGGGGCTTATCGACAAACACAAGCGCGTCGGCGATATAACCGTCAACTGCGCGCTGCGCGTTCGGATCCTTGACGAGGATGTTCAGTTCCACGGTGCTCGAAGCAACGTTCCCGTGATCAAATGCGCTTGCGGTAATGCTGAGCGTAATCGTTTGCGCGGCGCCGACGCCACCATTGGCTGGTAGCAGTTTCAAACTCGACACATCGCTCAGGTTGACGATCCAGACGCCATCGCCCTCGGCCGCAGGGGCGCCAGCACTCAACTTGTAGGTGTCCGGAACACCGCTGATCTGAACGGTAGATGCAAGCGTGTCACTCGTGTCGAGGTCGCTGATCTGGATGCTAAGAGAAATCGGGTCGGCTGAAGTGGGGACCTCGACTCGTTGGGTGATGATCGACGGCTGGGCCGCGACGGGCGCGACATTCACAATCACCGTTGCAGGTGAACTCGTAAGCTGTCCATCCGTCACCGTATAGGTAAAACTCGCCTGCCCGTTGAAGTCTGCGTTCGGCGTGAAGGTGATCAAGGTGCCATCACTGTTCAGAACCGCGGTGCCGCCGGTTCCGCTCGTTACCGTAGCGATCGAGAGCTGAGCAGCGGAATTATCGACGTCTGTGTCATTGCTCAGCAGCTGCGCTACCGAATAGGTAATCGGCGTGTCTTCGGTCGCGGCTAACATATCGGCGACTGCGACGGGCGCGTCGTTCACGGCAGCAACGTTTACGGTCAGTGTCTGCGGCGCCGTCGAAAGTTGCGAACTGGTCGCAGTATCCGTGCTGGTTGCCGTGACAGACAGATTGATGGTGCCGGAGAAGTCATGCGCCGGCTTGAGCGCAAGGCCTGTCAGATCCGAACCGCTGAGGTGCCAGATGCTGCTGTCGCCGGGATCAGCCATACCCTTGGTGAGGATTGCGCCGGCCGGCACGCCGGTAATCTTCAACGTCAAGACAGCACCGGGATCGACCAGCACCGACGAGATCGTCAGCGGAATCGCGGCGGCCTCCTCGTTACCGCTGGCAGTCACGACGCTCAGCGTTGGGGCATCCTGTTTGCCGACGACGCTGACCACAAGTGTTTTGGGCGTACCATCCGCAGTCGTGACCGTAAGGCTGTCAGTATAGGTCTGGCCGGGCGCGAATTCGTTGTGCGCCGTGTCGGTGCTGTAGGTCCACACCCCTGCCGCGGTGATCGAGAAATGGCCAAACTGATTGCTGCCCGCCACGTTGGTTTGTGACACGAAGGTGTCCGCACCGTCGACGTCGTTAACGCTCAGCGTTCCGCCGCCGTTCAGATTCGCGTTGGTTTCCGAGAGGTTCGCCGTGCTGCTGCCCGTGATGACGGCGGCATCGTTGGTGCCCTTGATCGTGAACGTCACTTCCTTGGCGGTGCCGTCGAGCGACTTGATCGTGAACGTCTCAATCTTGCTTTCGCCGACGCCAAGCGATTGGGTGAGGTTATTCGCGACCTTGTAGGTGTAGCTGCCGTCGCTCGACAGCGTGAGCGTGCCGAAAGTTCCTGGCGCCGAAGTTACCGCAGCCTGGAACGCGGCCTGCCCTGCACCATCGGAATCGGAGATCGAGATCGTGCCGCTCGCCGTAAGATCCGGCGTCGTGGCGTCCTCAGTCACGCTCGTAACGGTCGGGTTACCGATCACCGCAGGGTGGTTGGTAGAGGTCGGACCATGGACGACGAATGTGACCTGCTTGGTCGTGCCGTCAAACGAGGTGACCGTGAAGGTATCGATCTTGGTGCCGCCGAAGCCGAGTTGTTCAGCCGCGCTTTCCGGCACGGTGTAGCTGTAGGTGCCGTTGCTGTTGAGCGAGAGATTGCCGATATTGCCCGCCGCCGAAACCACCGTCGTCTTGAACGACGCCTGGTTCTGATCGACATCCGAGATCGAGATCGAGCCCGTCGCGGTCAACGTCGTCTGATTGGGATCGGCGGTAACGTCGCGATGGGTCGGCGTACCGATCACCGCAGCGTCGTTGGTACCGTGGATCGTGAAGGAGACCTGCTTGGTGGTACCGTCCTTCGAAATAATCGTAAACGTATCGACCTTGGTGTCGCCGGCACCGAGATACTGCACGGCGGAACCCGCAACAAGATAGCTGTAGCTGCCGTTGGGCATCAGCACCAAGGTGCCGAGCGCGCCCTGGCCACTGATCATCGCCACCTTGAACGAGGCTTCGCCCTGGTCAGCGTCCGTAATCGAGATCGATCCGAAGGCATATAGGATCGGCTGCGTGGCGTCCTCGGTCACGTTGCTGACGGTCGGCGTACCGATCACCGCGGCGTCGTTGATGCCGGTGACGACGAAACTCACCTGCTTGCTGGTGCCGTCAAGCGAAGTAATCGTGAACGTTTCGGTTTTGGTGACGCCTACGCCAAGATAGCCCACGGCACTCTTGGCGACCGAATAGGTGTACGACCCGTTCACGTCGAGCGACAGCGTTCCCAGATTGGTGCCTACCGAACTCACCGTGGTCTTGAATCCGGCCTGGCCCTGATCGACATCCGAGACCGAGATCGTGCCGGTTGCCGTCAATGACGATCCGCCCGTGTCGGTCGTGTTGCGCACGGTCGGCGTGCCGATCACGGCGACATCATTCCTGCCTTGAATTTTGAAACTGACCTGCTTGGTGGCGCCGTCAAGCGCCGTCACGATGAAGGTTTCGGTCTTGGTGTCGTTGGCGCCGAGATATTGCGTGGCAAAATTGGAAACCGAGTAGGTGTAGGATCCGTTCGCGGCGATCGTCAGCGTTCCAAGATTGGAGCCGACCGAAGTCACCGTCGTCTTGAAGGACGCCTCTCCCTGATCGGCATCCGAAATCGACAGCGTGCCCGTGGATTTGAGTTTGCCGCCGGAAACACTGGCATCCTCGGTGACCAGAGAATTGGTCGGCGTGCCGATCACCGCCGCGTCGTCGGTGCCCTTGATCGTGAAACTGACCTGCTTGGTTGTGCCGTCGACCGACGTCACCGTGAAGGTCTCGACTTTGGTCTTGCCCGCCCCGAGATATTGAACGGCGCTGTTGGCGACCGAGTAAGTGTACGCCCCGTTCGCCGCAATCGTCAGCGTTCCGATAGTGCCTGACGCTGCTTTCACCGTGGTCTTGAAAGCGGCCTGTCCTGGGTTGGCATCGCTGATCGGGATGAATCCAACGGCTGTCAGGAATTGCAACGTGGTGTCTTCGGTGACTTCCTTGTTGCTCGGTAAACCAATGACCGCCGGTGAATTTGCCATAGCAATAGCCCCACGAAAAATCGGTCGGTCTGACGGCGTCAGATCAATCCGCTGCTTTTGATTGGTTGTTGTTCAAAGCCCCAACGGGCCGGTATGAGTTTTTTGAAATGAGTTTTTTGAGATGAAATTTTAGAATGCGTTTTATGTAGTCTTTAGAAATCATCGCGGTCAAGTCAAGCCGCCCGTCAACAACAAAATAGCCTCCCCCAAATGGGTTAGGCGTTAACCAGTGATCCTACGTGACTTGATTGATCGTTACGCCGAGCAAGCTGACCAATTCCGCTTGCCGCTGCACTCCTGTCTTTTGAAACACCGATTTCAGGTGAGATCGAATCGTGTTCTGGGCTATTCCGGTTGTGGACGAAATCTGTTCGATGGATTTGCCTTCGGTGATCTGACTCGCCGTACGTGCCTCCGCCGGAGTGAGATCAAAAAGGGCCTGCAACAATGGCGACGCCGGGCTGGTGCTCGGTACCATCGATGTGATGAAAACGATCGACAAGGCTCCGGTGAAAACATCCCGTCCGCCGCCGTGCAAGGGCACGACGTGGGCGACAAAAGCCGGGTCAGTTTTGGTAGCTCGGACCGGAATGGACCGGCCGATTCCATTGGAGGAACGCCCGCCGCGCGAAATGGCTTCCATCAGCAATGTCTGAGCCGGTTCGGACGTGAATTGAATGAGGTTTCCCGCGCCGACGCGCACATGCCCCTTGCTGGCGAGGAAACCCGCATTGGCCGAGATAACGCGACCAGTGGACGCCAACGCCGCAGCCGGCAAGCCGATCGCCTCCAGCGTCGCGACCGTCGATATCGCCCGATCCAGTCCCAGTCGCGCCGAGAGGACCGATGCCCGTGCAAGATGCGGACGCAAATGATCCAAAGTCTCCGCAACCGATCGCGGCACCGGCCCCTTGCTGTGAGCCTTCTCGATTGAGAACACCAGCGTGTCGCCGGCCGGTGAACGTATCGACGTTCCAACGCACCATCCAAGTCCACGGGGGCGTAGCAGTTCGGTATAAAAATCGGAGGCGTCGATCTCCTCCATCGTCAACTCGTCCAGATCGGTCAGGAACCTCGGCTCGTCGATCGGAACGAGGCGCTGGCCGCGTGGATTGTCGAGATACCATTTGCTGCCGGTCCATTCCGCGATGAACGCCTCGATGGATCTGGATGACAGCCATCTTGGATCTCCAGGGCCGGCTGCGAACAGCAGCGTGCCCTCGGCATCGGCAATTTCCGCCAGGCGATCGAGAATGGATCGCCATTTTTCCGGAACGACCGCCGCTTCATAGATCTCGTCTATGAATGGATCTATCGCCACTGCCCCCTCACCCCTTCTTGCCCGCCGGCTTTACAAGCCAGTTCGTCCGGCATGAATGGATTGCCGGAATTTCCCGGTCAACTGCGATCGTCAATCATCGTAAGCAAGCACGATTAATTCAACCGTGCGGATCGCAGACCGTTACCTTGTACACATCTCCCGCGAGCGAGTATGTCCAACTCTGGTAGCCTGACCATGCGGACCGGCATCCGTAGTTCTACGTGATCTCACTGGAAATCTGCTGTGGGTCTGTCGCCGTCACGGTCTCGAAAAGCACTGATCCATTTCCGGCAAGGCGGGTGAGCTCTTCCGGAAACTTCTGCAGCCACCCCATCAACTTCCGGACGATTGCTGCACGCGTCGGCGACGGAGCGCTGACCAGGATTTCGGCGGCCATGACGGCGCGTTAGCTACACGCCGACCGGTCGCTGCTGTGACACATCCGGCTTTCGTCTTTGCTCGTTGAAGAATATAGATAATTTCAGGCACGGCAGAACCGGATAGACTCTCCCCTACCCATCAATTTGGAATAGCCCGTTGAACGCCCCTCGCTGCATCGCTTTTGTCGCCCTGCTCGCTTTCACGGCGCCGTTTTTCGCAGGCCCCGCCGTCGCCCAGAGCGCAATGGCGGCGGCTGTCGCCAAGCCGGTGTCGCTGCCGGACATCGCGATCGGATCGCCGAATGCGCCGGTGACCATCACCGAGTACGCGTCGATGAGCTGCTCGCATTGCGCCGCCTTCGGCGAGAACGTCTTTCCGATGCTGCGCTCCAAATATATCGACACCGGCAAGGTCCGATTCGTGTTCCGCGAGTTCCCGCTCGACGTAGCGGCTGCGGCGGCCTCGATGCTGGCGCGCTGCATCGCCAGGAACGATTCGGAAAAATATTTCGGCGTCATCGAGACCCTGTTCAAGCTGCAGGACCGACTGATCGCGCGGACCAAGGAAACGCTGAACTATGTCGGCAAGCTGAACGGGATGAGCGAACAGGACGTGACGACTTGCGAGAGGGATCAGGCGATGCTCGACAAGCTCGCGGCGGATCAGAAATACGCCCATGGGATGCTCAAGGTCGATTCAACGCCGACTTTCTTCCTCAATGGCGAGCGGTTGAAAGGCTCGATGTCATTCGAGGAACTGGAGCAACGGATCAAGCCGCTGCTGAAGAAATAGCGCCGGCCCCCCGCGCCTCCCCTTGTTCTGCGCTGCGCCGTCGTTGATGATGGCGTCAACAAACATAAAATCCGGGGGGCGTCATGGCGGCCGTTCTGCAAACCTTGCTTGCTGCCGCGCTGCTGCTGGGGGCCGTCCCGACCGTCTCGGCACAGAACTATCCGAACCGCCCGGTGCGCGTGGTTGTCGGGTTTCCCGCCGGTGGCCCGACCGACGTGATCGCGCGAATGGTGTCGCAGAAGCTCTCCGATGCGCTCGGTCAGCAGTTCTTCGTGGAGAATATCGGCGGCGCCGGCGGCAACACCGCCTCCGGCCAGGTCGCCCGAGCGACGCCCGATGGCTACACCCTCATGGTCGTCAGCACCGGCTTTGTGGTCAATCCCAGCCTCTACGCCAAGGTGCCGTACGATGCGGTCAAGGATTTCGCGCCGGTGACGTTGGTGGCGGTTTCCCCGAACGTGGTGGTGGTAAACCCGTCGGTGCCTGCCAAGTCGCTTCCGGAATTGGTGCAGCTGATCCGTGACAATCCCGGCAAATACGGTTTTGCCGGACCCGGCGTCGGCTCGACGCCGCATCTGGGGGGTGAGCTGTTTCGGCTGGCGTTCAGCCTCGACCTGGTGCACGTCCCGTTTACCGGCGCAGCGCCTGCGATCCAGTCAACCGTCGGCGGGCACACGCCGATCGCTTTCACCGCGCTGCCGCCCGCCCTTTCGGCGGTGCAGGCCGGCCAATTGCGCGCGGTCGGCGTCGCCGCAAGCGAGCGCGCGATCCAGTTGCCCGACGTGCCGACCTTCGCCGAACAAGGCATCAAGGACCAGGAGGCCGACACCATAACAGGCGTCCTTGCGCCGGCGGGAACGCCGAAAGAGATCGTCGACCTGCTCTATCGCGAAATAGCCAAGGCAGTCGGGCAGGCAGACGTGAAGGAGCGCCTGACCGCGCTCGGATTCAAGCCGGTCGCAAACCGGCCTGAGGAATTCGGCGCCCGTATCAAGCTGGAAATGGAAAAATGGGGCAAAGTGGTACGTGACGCAAAGCTCAGGATAGAGTGACGCGTCACTTCATTTCTGCGGTTCCTGTACGACATTCATGAACGTCAGGCCGATCCGGTTCTTCTTGATCCAGGCGACCCGGCACTCATGAACGATCGAGGAATCCTTCGCCATCACGAGGCGGAAGTGCTGCGGAACGAATGCTGGGTTCTCGACGTCGATTGCCGCACCCTCGAGCGAAATATTCCTCACCACGCAACGCATCACGGAGCCGCCCGATGAAACATAGGCGGGCTCCTCGATCTCGGTTCGCGGAAATTTTCGCTTTTCTTCCATACGTTCTGGCCGTGGATATCGCTCGACCTATCTAAATAGACGAAAAACCTTAAGCAAATGGCGTGTGTGCACCGCAATGCGATTGGCGACGATGGACCGCGACGTTCCGGTTTGTGCGGAACGGCAGGATGGGCTTCCATCGCTTCTGCGCAGATGTGCTCCGCGTCTTCGTGGGCTTGTCGCGCGCGACGGGCCGGCGATACCCTTTTTACACAGGCGGTGACGGCGTTGGTCTATCTCGGCTGCTGGTTCCTGATGGCCGGCATCGTGTATGATTTCATCGGCTTCGAGACCAGGGGCAAGTCGATCGAGCAGATCGACAAGGAATAGGCCGACGAGCTGAGTATGTCGGCGGCGAGAGTCCGACAGGCATAGCCCTGAATTCAAGGCGTCGATGGAGGCTTGGATAATTTGATCGCGACTGCTGCCGACCTTACCGGTGACCGGGCGATTATCGCCCGTGCCGAAGCTGTTCGTCCCGATGTTGCGGCAGCCGGAAACGACATTGAGAATAAGCGCCGGCTGCCGCCGGCGTTACTCGACAGGCTGCACGACGCGCAGCTGTTTCGTCTGTTGCTGCCGCGCTCGACCGACGGGATAGAAACCGATCCCGTTACCTTCTTCCATGTCATTGAAACCATCGCCAAGGCAGACGCGTCCACGGCCTGGTGCCTGAGCCAGGCCGGCGGCTGTGCGATGTCGGCGGCCTATCTCGATCTGCCGGTGGCGCGCGCGATCTTCGGGGATCCGCGTGCAGTACTCGCCTGGGGTCCAGGGCCCAAGGTCCGTGCGATCGAATGCGAGGGCGGTTACGGGGTCACGGGCGTGTGGGCCTTTGCCTCCGGTGGTCGGCACGCGACCTGGCTCGGCGCGCATTGTCCGATCTTTGCGGCCGACGGCACTCCCAGGCTGGAAGCCAACGGTATGCCGCTGGAGCGGACCATGCTGGTGCGAACCGAGGACGTCGAATGGACCGACATCTGGAACACGGTCGGCCTGCGCGGCACCGCCAGCGACCAGTTCGCGCTGAATGACTTCTTCGTTCCAACGGACCATTCCATCACCCGTGAATTCGACCGGGAATGCCGCGAAAGCGGTCCGCTCTATCGCATGGGGGCCGGCACCTGCTACCAGGTCGGCTTTGCCGGCGTTGCCTGCGGCATCGCCCGAAGCACGCTCGACGATTTCGTCGAGGTGGCGCGCAACAAGGTGCCGCGCGGCGCCAAAGGCATCTTGCGCGACAACGCCGTGGTCCAGACCGGCCTCGCCCAGGCCGAGGTCAATCTGCGCGCCGCCCGCGGCTTCGTGCTGCAGTCGATGGCCGAAATCTGGAAGGACCTCGTCGCCGGGGCCAGCATCACCGTCGCGCAGCGCATCACGGTTCGCATGGCCGCCACCAACGCCATCCACAAGGCACGCGAGGCGGTCGACTTCGCCTACAACGCGGCGGGAGCCACCGCGATCTTCGAAGGCCACCCGCTGGAGCGCCGCTTTCGCGACATCCACACCGTAACCCAGCAGCTGCAAGGCCAGATCAGACATTTTGAAACCGTCGGCGCCTGGATGATGGGCGTCGATGTCGATCTCACCTTTGTATAAGGAGAACAAACCATGGGACTTGGCGGATTACAGCACTACACCATCGAACCCTCCGACCTCGAACGCACCAAGGATTTCTACTGCGACGTGCTTGGACTGGAGAACGGCGACCGTCCGCCGCTCGGTTTCCCCGGCTACTGGCTCTACTCCGGCGGCACCGCCACCGTGCACCTGATGGGTACGCGCGAGCCGCGCGAGGGCATCGTGGTGCGCGGCACCGAGAAGAAATACGAGGACACTGGCCGGCTTGACCACATTGCCTTTGCCGCGACCGACGTCGACGGCGTGCGCAAGCGCCTGCAGGCCAAAGGCGTAAAATTCCGCGAGAGCATCGTGCCGCGAACCGGTGATACGCAATTCTTTCTCTACGATCCCGACGGTGTCGGTGTGGAGCTGAATTTCGCGAAGGCGTAACCGGCCACCGCCGCGGGCAAGGTTCGACTATTCGGCCAGCCCAGCGCTGGCCGAACTTGTTTTAATTCCGGCTTTTTGATTTCGGCTTTGCGTTAGCGGTTCCCGACAAGGCCGCAAGTCAGCCATCAGTCGGGCGCGATCCCGTCAGGGTTTCTTCATCATTGCATGGCGATTGGAACCTGCCGCGCCGCTGCGGCAGGATAGCCGGGTGCCTCGCCTTTCACCTACCCCAGGGCATGCGTGCCCGGCTATTCGCCCACGGGCAAACCCTCAATGATGGGGAAGCCGGCCCGGACTTGATCCGGGGCGGATGACGTTTCGTGCGAATGCGTCAGTTTTTCCGCGCTAATCCAGCCCGCGCTCGTGGCTTAGATTGACCATTTCCTGGATGAAGATCTTTTTCTGCTTCTCGTCCAGGCTTGCAAATAAAGGCTCGGCGGCATCGGCCACATTGCGCTGGTCCACCGCACGGTCGTTGAGAAACTGGGCTTCGTTCCGCATCTGCTCGATGATGTCGTCGGGCGGATCGCGTTTGGCGCGCGCAATACGCAGATTGAGGCGATCGGCGCCATTGTGGCCGAGATAGTGCATCGCACTGTTGAAGCCGGACCAGTTCTTCTCCTGCTCGGGCGTCAGATTCAACTGCTTCTTGATGCGCTCGATATTGGCGTCGCTGTTGGCGACGATCTGTTCGGCCGTGATCTGCGGTGCACCGGTCTGGGTCAGCACCTGCGGCTGCTTCGCCGCCGTCTTTGTGCCCTTGGCCGCCTTGCCGGATTTGGCGGCATCGTCCTGCTTTGCGGTATCGCCCTGTTTGCCAGCCTTCGCCGGGGCTGTCTGTTGTTGTTGTTGCTGTTGTGCGCCGCCGGTGAGGACACCGGTCACACCGGTCACCACCCCCACGACACCGCCGATAGCGCCGCCAAGCACGCCACCGACCGGTCCGGCCGCCTTGTTCCCCTCCCGGGCGCCCTTTTGGACCCCCTCAACCACCTGTGCCTCCACCGTGAGCGACGCGCTAAACAGCATAAGGGCGGCCACCCCAAGGGCTGCGCACAGTCTGAGCCGCGCGCGCAGCTTCGATGTCGGGCTGGTCATTGTCTGGTCTCCATGGTCGATCGTGAGTTTCCGGCGTGGTGGTGCTGGGCCAAGGACCGCAGCCGAATCCGATTTTATCGTTTTCGCGCCGTGCAAGTCTACCTGCCGCGCCCGGTCATCCCAGTGATGAAAACGGCGGCGTATCCCAAATTAGAGACGCGGCAGGGGAACCTGCGGCGCTATTTCGCATCCTCACCCCCACCGATGAGTTCGATAGGTGCAACGCAATATTCCGCGTCATGAGTCAGGAATGAGCGGTAGACAACGGGCTCACGGTCCTCGCTGCCTGCCAATTGCACACAACGTTAGTTCTAGAATCGCGCTTACGTGATTTCTCGACAGACGCTGGCAATTCTGCTCTGATCGTCAATAATGAAAAATCCGCGGCGTCCGAACGGAGCCGAATAAAAAAGCAAGAACGGGAATTTCTTCACATCCGATTGGCCCATCCAGGGAGGAACGCCATGACACGGAAGAAGCTTACTCGACGCCAATTCATTGCTGCGACAGCGCTATCATCGGCCGCACTCGTGACCGCACCCTACGTGCGCGGCGCGCATGCCGCCGGCAAGCTATCGATCGGATTTTGGGACCACTGGGTACCCGGCGCCAACAAGGCTTCTACCGATATTGTCAATGAGTGGGCCGAGAAGGAAAAGGTCGAGGTCACCATCGACTACATCCCGAGCCAGGGTAACAAGAACCTCTTGACGATCGCCGCCGAAGCCCAGGCGAAGTCGGGCCACGACATTCTGGCGATGCCGACCTGGTGGCCGCACGCCCAGGCGGAATTGCTCGAGCCGATGAATGACGTGGTCGAGGGGCTCATCAAGCAGAACGGCGAAGTCAACGGCACCGTCCAGTATCTCGGCAAGGCCGGCAACAAATGGCTGGGCGTTCCGGCCTGCGTCGGCAGCCAGATCAAGGGGCCCTGCTCGCGCATCGATCTGATGAAGCAGCACGCCGGCATCGACGTCCAGGCCATGTACCCGGCAGGTTCGGCCCCGAAAGCCGATGGCTGGACCACGGACACATTCCTGAAGGCGGCGGAGGCCTGTCACAAGGGCGGTGTTCCCTTCGGCATCGGTCTTGGCGAGACCAGCGATTCCGTCGATACCGTCGGGGCGTTCTTCCTGGCCTTCGGGGCGGAGGTCGTCGATGCCAAGGGCAACGTCGTCGTCAAGAACGACAACGTGCGGCAGGCGCTCGAATATTACAAAAAGCTGATGGCCTTCCTGCCGTCGGACGCGCCGTCATGGGACGACGGCTCCAACAACAGGTGGCTGGTCTCGGGCAGAGGCGCCCTGATCATGAATCCGCCGAGCGCGTGGGCCGTCGCAAGGCGCGATGCGCCGCAGATCGCGGAGCAATGCTGGACCCACGGCTTCCCGGTCGGTCCGAAGGGCCGCTTCGCGCCGTTCCTGCCCTACTTCTGGAGCGTCTGGAGCTTCTCCAAGAACAAGGAGGCGGCAAAGAGCGTGCTGACGCGTCTGTCGCAGCCGGATGCGGTCGAGAAAATGGTGGCGGCGAGCGGCGGCTACGACCTGCCGGCCTTCGAGAAACTGACAACCTTCAAGACATGGGCCGAGGAAGGACCGCCGAAGGGCACGCTCTACCACTATCCGAATCCGCACAAGCATCAGCTGCTTTCGATCTCGGCGTCGCCCGCGCCGCCCAAGGTCGCCCAGCAGATCTACACCCAGGCAACGCTCACCAAGATGTGCGTGCGCTTCTACCGGGGCGAGCCCATGGAGAAGACGCTGGCCTGGGCGGAAGGCGAACTCGAAGGCTTCATGCGTAGCTGAGGCGATTTCGCCGCGCGGCCCGTCGGATCTCGGTTGGATCTTGGGCCGTGGCGGTGTGTATCCGCCTGCCGACACGATGGGAGCCGGCGCCGCGCCGGCTCCTCGACGAGGAAACCACCCTGCTCTGAATGAAACTCGCGAGGAAGATGCATCATGGCTGATGTCGCGATTGAGCGTAACGCCGCTCCGCGAACGGCGCGCAAGCGCGCCAGTTTACGAACCGCCCTGAAGCGCAAATCGACCGCAGCCTTCCTGATGACGCTGCCGCTGATCCTGCTGATCTCGCTGCTGGTCATCTATCCCGCCTTCTACTCGCTGCATCTGGCCACCTTGAACAAGTCGATGCAGCGCTTCATCGGGCTCGGAAACTTCCAGTTCCTGTTCAAGCGGGAAACCTTCTGGCTGGTGGTCGAGCAATCCTGCATTTTCGCGATCACGGCCGTCTTCTTCAAGGCCTTGATCGGCTTCATCGTGGCCCACTTCGTTCACAACATTCCGGCCAAGGGGCAGCGCAAATGGCGCGGCATGCTGCTGGTGCCTTGGGTCATCCCACCGGCCATGAGCACGTTGGCCTGGCTGTGGCTGTTCGATCCGTCGTACAGCGCCTTCAACTATTTGTTGGCCGGCATCGGCATCGACCGGATTCCGTGGACCGGCGAGACCGGCTGGGCCCGATTCTCGGTTATCCTGGTTAATATCTGGTTCGGCGCCCCGTTCTTTATGATCATGTATCTGGCTTCGCTGAAGTCGGTACCCGATCAGCTCTATGAGGCCGCGGCCATCGACGGCGCCAACTGGTGGCAGCGCATCTGGTACGTGACGCTACCGATGATGCGCAACATCATCGCGATCACGACGCTGTTTTCGGTGATCGTCACCTTCGCCAATTTCGATATCGTGCGCATCCTGACCGCCGGCGGTCCGCTGGACCGTACCCATGTCTTCGCCACCTGGGCGTTCCGCATCGGTATCGAGGGCGGCGACATTCCGCTCGGCGCCAGCGTCTCGCTGTTCATGGTGCCGATACTCGCAATCGCGGCAGTCTTCATCCTGCGCGACATCAACAAACGCGGGAATGAATCCTGATGACCAGCACCGTCGTGATCGACAAGGCCGCCCCGACCCGCCCCGTCAAACTGCGCAGCATGAGCCGCGACCGCACATGGGCGCTGCGATGGTCGTACTTTTTCCTCACCTTGTTCGCGGTCTTTGCGCTGGTCCCCCCGCTCTACATGGTGATCACGTCGCTGAAGACCAGCGCCGAAATCTCGGCGGCGACGAATCCGTGGTGGGTCTACCATCCGACATTGTCGAACTATGTCGAGTTGCTGACATCGAACCAGTTCCTGACCTTCTTCCGCAATTCGGCGCTGGTCTCGATCTTCGTCGTGACCATCACCATGCTGATCAGCGTGCCGGCGGCTTTTGCACTGGCGCGGATGCGGTTCTGGGGCTCGGCCACGCTTGCGACCGGCGTCTTCCTGACCTACCTCATTCCTGAAACGCTGCTGTTTCTGCCCCTGTTCAAGATGTTCGTGGCGTTTGGCGAGCTGACCGGGATCCAGCTGATCAACAAGTGGTACGTGCTGCTGGTCATCTATCCGACACTCACGGTGCCGTTCTGCACCTGGATCATGATCGGGTACTTCGCCTCCATCCCCAAGGAACTCGACGAAGCCGCGATCATCGACGGCGCGTCCTGGTTCCAGACGCTGACGCGGATCTTCATTCCCGTCGCCCTGCCCGGCCTGATCGCCGCGACCATCTTCGCCTTCACGGTTTCCTGGGCGCAGTTCCTCTATCCGCTGGTTTTCACGACATCGACGGATCAACTGGTGCTGCCGGTCGGTATCGTCACGACCTTGATCAAGGGCGACGTGTTCGCATGGGGCCAGATCATGACCGGCGCTCTGCTCGGCGCCGCGCCGCCGCTGATCATCTACGCGTTCCTGATGGACTATTACATTGCCGGCCTGACCGCCGGTGCGACAAAGGGTTGAACTCATGGCTGACGTGACGTTGCGCAAGGTTGTCAAGAAGTACGACGACGTCGAGGCGGTGCGCGGCATCGATCTCGACATCGCCGATCATGAGTTTGTCGTGCTGGTGGGTCCGTCGGGTTGCGGAAAATCGACCACGCTGCGGATGATCGCCGGGCTCGAGGACATCACCGACGGCGATATCATGATCGGAGGCGACGTCGTCAACGACGTGCCGCCAAAGGACCGCGACATCGCCATGGTGTTTCAGAACTACGCGCTCTACCCGCACATGACGGTCGCGGAAAACATGTCGTTCGGGCTGCGGCTGAAGCGCTATCCGAAGGCCGAAATCAAGACCCGGATCGACGAAGCCGCGCGCATGCTCGACATCGTCGAACTCGTCGACCGCAAGCCGAAGCAGCTGTCAGGCGGCCAGCGCCAGCGCGTCGCCATGGGCCGCGCCATCGTGCGTAATCCCAAGGTGTTCCTGTTCGATGAGCCGCTGTCCAACCTCGACGCCAAGCTCCGCGTCCAGATGCGGATCGAGATCAAGAAGGTGCATCAGAAGGTCCGCACCACAACGGTTTACGTTACCCACGACCAGGTTGAGGCGATGACGCTCGCCGACCGGGTCGTGGTGATGAACCATGGCCGCATCGAACAGATCGGAACGCCGAACGAGCTGTATCACAATCCCGCAACCAAATTCGTCGCGAGCTTCATCGGCTCGCCGGCGATGAATTTCATTCCCTGCCGGCTCGAGGAATCCGGCGGCAAGCTCCATGTCCAGATCACCGACCGTCTCGCCTTCCCGCTGCCGCCGGCGCGCGCGGCCAGATACCAAAGCGTGTCGCGGACCGACAAGCTGCTGCTGGGACTGCGGCCCGAGCACATCACGGAAGCGAGCCCGCATCCGGAAACCGGCGTCGAAAACTTCGATGCCACGCTCGACGTCACCGAGCCGATGGGAATGGAGACGCTGATCTATTTCGCGCTCGAGGGCACGCAGGTCTGCGGCCGGGTCAATCCCAACGCCGGCGCGCAGGATGGCGCCCCGCTCCGATTGGCAGTGGACCTCAACAATATGCACCTGCTAAACGAGGTGAGCGGCGCCGTCATTTGACGGCGGGGACAACAGTCACCCAAGGGCAGGAAATGGCGACCAACAAGAAGAAAATCTTCGTCACGGAATCGATGTCACAGCAGGGGCGTGCGTTGCTCGACGCACGCGAGGATATCGAGCTCGTTGAATTCCCCAACATGATCTCGCAACCGGATTTTCAGGCCAAGCTCAAGGAGCATGCGCCGGTCCATGGTGTCGCCCTCGGCGGCACCCGCTTTGGCGAAACGGAACTGGAAGCTTCCAGGGACATGTTGGTGGTGACCCGGATCGGCGTCGGCTTTGATGCCGTCGATGTGCCGGCGTTGAGCCGCCGCAAGGTGCCGCTGATGGTCGCCGGCACAGCGAATTCGCCCTCCGTTGCCGAGTGCGCATTGTTCATGATGCTGACATTGGCAAAACGCGCGGTGGAAATGCACTCCATCGTCAGGGACAACAAATGGCCGAGCCGGCTCGGCATGCTGCCCTACGACCTCTATGGCAAGACCGTCCTGATCATTGGCTTCGGTCGCATCGGCACCCGCACCGCCAAGCGCTGCCAGGCGATGGAAATGAACGTGCTGGTTTTCGATCCCTACAAGCCCGCGGCCGACATCAAGGCCGCCGGCTGCGAGCCTGTTACCGATCTCGACGCGGCGTTGCCGCGCGCCGACTTCGTCAGCCTGCATTGCCCGAAGACCCCGGAGACGGTCGGCATGATCAATGCCGCGCGCTTGAGGCGGATGAAGCCGACCGCCTATCTGATCAATACCGCGCGCGGCGGCATCGTCGACGAACCCGCGCTGCATGACGCGCTGCTGTCCGGCAAACTTGCCGGCGCCGGTCTCGACGTGTTCGAACAGGAGCCGCCGCCGGCCGGCCATTCGCTGTTCGCGCTTCCAAACGTCATCTTCGCACCCCACGTCGCCGGTGTGACCAGGGAAGCCGTCGATCGCATGAGCGAACAGACCGCGCGCAATATCCTGAGCGTTCTCGACGGCGATCCGTTGCGTCAGAACGTGATCAATCAGGACGTGCTCTGACCGATCCGGCATGATCAATCCGGGCGACGGCTGAACCATCGAGCCGCCGCCCGGGATGTTTCATACCGGCCCAAGCATAAGGAACCCTTATTCCGTATGACGGGCTAAACGCGCAGGTCCGCGCCCGGCATAGCCGGTTTTGCGCCTGAACGGACAAAACTCAGCCTCATTCGGAAGCGAGGAAAAGATACCGGGCGGCAACGGGGACACCGATTCCGCAGACGGAGTTCGATCCGGAGGCCGAATCGTGAGCCAAAACGACCCGACCGACAACGCCCTGGCGGCGATCGCCAGCATTCTCGATCAGCCGCCCGTGATCCCCCGCGAGCGGGAACGGCCTGCCGTTGAAGAGGTGCCGGCCACCCCTCCGCCACTCGAAGAATTTCAACCGATCGAGGCACTGCCATCGATGGCGGTTCCTCCGCCGCTTGAGACCGCCGCGCCGATCGAGGCCGCCCCGCCGCCTGAGGTCTTTCTACCGTTCGAGGCCGATGGCTATTCCAAGGTCGGGCCCGGACCGATGGCCGCGATCCGTTTCAAATGGACGGTCCGCGAGGACGATGGCGAGTATTACGTCGATGAGACCATAGGCGAGAATTCAACGCCCATTGTCAGCGGACCGATGAACAAGGATGCCGCGATCCAGCTGGTCGACGACCGCGAAGCCGCGGCACGTCACCGGTTCGAGCAACTGAAAAGCGAAATGACGGGACGCGCCGCCGTCGCCAATCTGGTGCGCAAAGACAACGGCGAGACGTAATCCTGCGCGCTATTTCGGCGGCCCCAGGAAATCCTTCTTGGCGAGATCCACGCCGGCGTGGCGCAGGATGTCGTAAGCCGTGGTGACGTGGAAGAAGAACTGCGGCACGCTGAATGTCAGCAGCAACGACCGCCCCGGTGAATTTACGTGTCGCCCCGTTCTTGAATGTAAACACCACCTCCTTGTCTGCGGCGCCGTCAATCGCCGCGCGTGGCAGGCCCTGCACAAAGGCGATCGCTGCCGCGATACGCGATTGGAGTTCCGCAATATCTGGCTAGGCCTCCGGAAAAACATGCGGCTCGCGCCCGGCGAGCAGCGCGCAGGCAACCACCGCATGACGGTTGGCCTCCCCCACCTGGCGCGTCAGATTGTACATGTTGGGAAAGAGCCGCATATCGAGCAGGATCGCCGGATCGATGTTTTTGGCCTTGGCATAGGTCGAGCCGTGGTCCAGCAGGGCCGACAGATTGCCGAGATACGGCACGAAAACATCGACTGACGTTTCACAAAGAGAGATGGTCACGATTGGATTTCTCCGGCTGGTACGGCGCGCGCATCTGGTCTAAATCCTGCGTCATCACAAACTAGGTGTCATCGAATTCACCGGCGGAGAAGAACTGATGCTTCGAATGCTATTTGGTCTGGGTATGGCTGCCCTGTTGACGATATCAGCCCATGCCCAGCAGCCAGCCCCTTCCCGCCTCGACGACATCATCAAGCGCGGCACGCTGCGGGTCGGCATGACCGGCGACTATTTGCCCTTCACCTATCTCGATAAGACGACGTCGAAATTCCGCGGCTTCGACGTCGACATGGCAGAAGCGCTCGGCAAGGCGCTCGGCGTCAAGATCGAATTCGTCCACACCGCATGGCCGCAACTGATGAAGGACTTCGAGGCCGACAATTTCGACGTCGCGATGAGCGGCGTATCGATCACGCTCGACCGGCAGAAGAAGGGCCTGTTCTCGACGCCGATCATGCGTGAGGGCAAGACGCCGATCGCCCGCTGCGCCGACAAGGGCAAGTACGAAACCATGGCCGACATCGACAAGCCCGGCACGCGCGTGATCGTCAATCCCGGCGGCACCAACGAACGGTTTGCCCGCGCCAACGTCAAGAATGCGGAAGTGAAACTCCACAACGACAACGTCACGATCTTCGACGAGATCGCCAAGGGCAATGCCGACCTGATGATGACGGACTCGTCGGAGACTCTGTATCAGCAGAAGCTGCATCCCGGCGTGCTGTGCGCGGTGCATCCCGAAAAGCCGTTCGACTTCGCCGAGAAGGCCTATTGGCTGCAGCGCGACGTGGCGCTGAAAGCCTTCGTCGATCAGTGGCTGCACATTGCAAGAGAGGACGGCAGTTTCAGGAAAATCTACGCCGCCTGGTTCGATTGATCGGCCGGCAAATAATGCAATTTCGCCGCAAATTGACCGTCTGTCGGGGGCAAATTAGGCTGCGCGAACGACATTGAACCAAAGCCGTTAGTATACGACTCATGATTTGAAAGTGATCTGGATCACGTTTTGCGAGCTGCCATTGCGTAGCTTCGGGGGTTGGGATTCCCTGCTCAGGAGGTCATCATGAAGAAGCTTATGGCGATCGCCGCGCTTTTGCTGGCGAGCAGTGCCGCGCAGGCGCAGTACACCTTCGATTACGGCGGCCGCACCATTAGGATCGATCCCGATCGCGGCACCGTTCAGATCCCGGGCGTCTACGACAACACGCCGAAGGCCAAACGCTCGCGCAACGAGGACGGTGATCGCGACCGTCCGCGCAAGCAGTCGCCGCAACAGGCGAAGACGGACTCCAGGACGCCACCCGACACGGTCGCTCCCGCCGCACCTGCTCCCGCCGCGCCTGTCCCCGCCGAACAAGCCGCTGTGCCGCCGGCCCCTGCACCCATCCCTGCAGCTCCCGCACCGGTCGCGCCCGCTGAACCTTCGGCCGCCAATGTCGCCGTTGCTCCGGCGGCGGATCCGGTGACTGTGCCGGCCGCTCCACTGCCGCCCAGCGCACCCGCCCCGCAGGTCCAGCAAGAGCCGCCTCCCGCGCCGAAGCCTGCGCCTTCCGTCGCCACAGTAACACCGCCGCCCGCACCGCCGCCGGCCGCCCCGCAGGCGGCGACCTCGCCGCTTGGCGTCTGGCTGACGGAAGAGAAGGAAGGCAAGGTCCGCATCGAACAATGCGGCCCCAATCTTTGCGGCTATTCCGTCGACAAGAAGTCGAACCGCAACGGCGAGCAGGTGCTGATCAACATGAAGCCTGGCAAGGACAACAAATGGAGCGGCCGGATTTTCGATCCGAATTCCGGCAGCACCTATGATTCAACGCTCGCGCTGAAAGGTGCCGACAGCCTGCGCGTTCAGGGCTGCGCCTTTGGCGGCATGTTCTGCGGTGGCCAGACCTGGACCCGTGTGAACTGACGCGCGGACGACGCACATTCAACCGGGGCCCCGCCTTCGCCGGCGGGGCTTTTTGCTTGTGGTTTCCCGTGTCGCGTCAGGCCATCGGGTTCACGCTATGGGCGATGAACGGCAGCGCCCGAACAAGAAGTCGCGAAAACAACCCCATGCAAAGTAGAATGGGCCGCGGCTAGCCAACCTGATCTGTTCCCGCTCTACCCGACCTTTGCCGCATACTCGGCGTCCGTGACCTTCTCCATCCAGGTCGCGTAGCTGCCGTCGAGTGCTTCCTGCATGGCGATGTGGGTCATGCCGTTGGTTGGCGAGGCGCCATGCCAGTGCTTCTCGCCAGGCGGGATCCAGACTACGTCCCCGGGCCGGATTTCCCGGACCGGCCCGCCCACGGCCTGCACACGGCCGATCCCCGAAACCACGTACAGGGTCTGCCCGAGCGGATGCGAGTGCCACGCCGTACGCGCGCCGGGCTCGAAAGAGACGCGGGTGGAAACCAGCCGCGCCGGCGCCTCGGTGGCGATGATAGGATCCTGCCAGACCGTACCGGTGAAATAGTCGGGTGGAGCCTTGCGCGTCGGCCGCGAGCCGGAGACGTGGATATCCATGGCGTTACCTCGCTTTGTTGACGTTATTTCTTGCTCGCCGCGTAGCGCGCCTTGGTCTCGGCGTTCATGGGGTAGAGGCCGGGCAGCGCCGCGCCGTTGTTCACTTCGTTGACGATCCAGGCTTCCATCCGCTCCTGCTCGGCACCTTCGGCCAGGATGAGGTCGAGGAACGCTTGCGGGATCAACACCGCGCCGTCCTGGTCGGCGACCACGACGTCGTTCGGAAATACCGCAACCCCGCCACAGCCGATAGGCTCGCCCCAACCGACGAAGGTCAACCCGGCCACCGACGGTGGCGCCGCGTAACCATCGCACCAGACCGGCAGGCCGGTGCCGAGCACACCATCGACGTCACGCACGACGCCGTCGGTGATCAGCGCCGCGACCCCGCGCTTGACCATGCGCGCGCACAGGATGTCGCCGAAGATACCGGCATCCTTGACGCCCATGGCGTCGACCACGGCAATGCAGCCCTGCGGCATCGCTTCGATCGCCGTCCGGGTTGAGATCGGCGAGGACCATGACTCGGGGGTGGCGAGATCTTCGCGCGCGGGCACGAATCGCAGCGTGAAGGCCGGCCCGACCAGCCGCGGCTGTCCCGGACGCAACGGTTTGGTGCCGCGCATCCAGACGTTCCGCAGGCCCTTCTTCAGCAGGACCGTGGTGATGGTGGCAGTGGACACGCGGGACAGGGTCGCGATCGCTTCGGGGGTCAGGGACATCGGTAAGGCAACGCTCCAATGGGAGGGGATCAAAAGGTAGCGCATCTTGCGGGGCGCGGGCATCGCGTCAAGGGTTCGTTCGCAGCGGAGCGATCACAACAGCTTATCGCTGCCATGCAGATTAATTTATTGAACTTGCTCAATGATTTCGCACGAAGCGAATTCCACTGGCGCGCGAAACACGCTACAGCTTGATCTCAGCGCAAGAGTCCCTGAGGCAGTCCCTGAGACAGTCCCCAGCCAGTCCTGAGACAGATCCGAGGCAGTACCGAGGCCATGGCCGCGACGCTACCCCCGCCCCGCCTTTTGCCCAGTGGCGACAGCGCCATCACGGTGGAGTTTTCCCGCAACATCGATGATGCCGCCAACGGGCGGGTGCTGGCGCTCGACCGCGCGATGGCAGCGACGCCAATCGAGGGCGTCACCGAGACCGTTCCGACCTATCGCTCGCTGCTGGTGCATTACGATCCCGTGCGAACTTCGTTTGAAGCACTTGGCGAGCAGATTCTGGCGCTGGCGCAGCTGCCGGTACCGGAGGCGACAAAGACTCGCCGCTGGCGCATCCCCGTTGTCTATGGCGGCGAGCACGGCGTCGACCTCGAGGACGTCGCCAAGACGCTCAAGACCACGCCCGACGACATCGTGGCGCGGCACGTCGCCGGCGACTACCGCGTCGCCATGATCGGCTTTACGCCTGGCTGGTCCTATCTCTCTGGTTTAGCGGCCTCGATGCAGATGCCGCGGCGGCAAAATCCGCGGTTGCTGACCCCGGCCGGCACGGTCTCTATCGGCGGCGTGCAGACCGGCGTGCAATGCCTGGCCGGCCCCAGCGGCTGGCATCTGCTCGGACAGACTGCAGTTCGAACCTACCAGTTGCATCGCGATCCGACTTTCCTGCTGGAGCCCGGCGACGCCATCAATTTTGAACCGGTCGACAGCAAAACCTTTGCCGAGCAGGACCGCGCCGCGGCGGCGGGCGAGATCGTGGCCGAGTTGATGCCCTCATGAGCAAGCTCGTCATCACCTCCATCGGCCCGGCAAGTTCGGTACAGGACGGCGGCCGCCCTGGCTCCCAGCGCTATGGCCTGGTGCCGAGCGGCGCGATGGACCGCTTGGCGCTGGCGGCCGCCAACACGCTGGTCGGCAACGAGCTGTTTGCAGCCGCTGTCGAGATCGGCCCGTTCGGCGCCGCCTTCACGGCGCGCGGCGGCGCCGTTCGCATCGCGCTGTCAGGGGCGTCACGCAACGCCGACATCGCCGGACGCCCGGTTGTGGTCGATACGTCTGCGACGCTGGCCGACGGCGAGACCCTGACACTTGGCTTTGCCCGCAGCGGTTCGTTCAGCTACCTCGCCATCGAGGGCGGCATCATCGGCGAACCTGACTTTGGCAGCCTCTCCGTCAACGCCCGCGCCGGGCTCGGCAGCCCCTATCCCCGCCCGTTGCAGAGCGGCGACGAGTTGCAGACGCAGCCGGCCAGCGGCGCGCCCGAACGCCGGATCGAACTGCCGGCCACGGCCGACGCCCCAATCCGCGTGGTCTGGGGACCGCAGGACGACGAATTCGGCGATGATGCCAAACAGCTGTTTATCGACAGCGAGTGGAAGATATCGGCGACCAGCGACCGCATGGGTTACCGGCTCGAAGGCCCCGTCATCAAGCATCTGCACGGCCACAACATCGTTTCCGACGGCACTGTGAACGGCAGCCTGCAGGTTCCCGGCAACGGCCAGCCGATCGTGCTGATGCCGGATCGCGGCACCAGCGGCGGTTATCCCAAAATCGCGACGGTGATTTCCGCCGACTTTGGGCGGTTTGCGCAGACGCCGGCCGGGCGCGCCTTTCGCTTCAAGCCCGTCAGCATGGCGGAAGCCCAGGCCGCAGCGCGCCAGTTCGCCGATTTGTTGCGCTCCCTGCCTGACCGGCTGCGGTCAATCGAAAGCTTTGATCTCAACATCGACGCGCTGCAAGATGCCAACGTCGCCGGCTATGCCGTCAGCGCCGTCGACGCAACCACCTGGCAGGTCGCATCGCCTGCGGATGTATCGGGACCGGACTAGTTCAAGATCCACTCACCAGAAGCGGACCAGCACCATGACAACCATCGACCTCAACTGCGATCTCGGCGAAGGATTTGGCGCGTGGGAAATGGGCAATGACGCCGCGATGATCGAGCTTGCGACCTCGGTCAACGTCGCCTGCGGTTTCCATGCCGGCGATCCTGATATCATGCGCCGCACGGTCGAGCTGGCGAAGGCGCGCGGCGTAAGCGTCGGCGCTCACCCCGGCTACCGCGACCTGCACGGGTTTGGCCGGCGCCCGATGCCCGGCTTGAAATCATCCGAGATCGAGAACCTGATCGCCTACCAGATCGGCGCGCTGCAGGCGATTGCGACTGCGGCCGGCCACAAGGTCACCCACGTCAAGGCGCATGGCGCGATCTCCAACGTCGCCTGCGAGGACGACATGACCGCACGGGCGATCGCCAACGGCATCAAGGCGGTCGATCCCAATTTGATTTTCGTGGTGCTGGC
Organism: Bradyrhizobium sp. OAE829; assembly: GCF_040546575.1. Classification (NCBI taxonomy): domain Bacteria; kingdom Pseudomonadati; phylum Pseudomonadota; class Alphaproteobacteria; order Hyphomicrobiales; family Nitrobacteraceae; genus Bradyrhizobium; species Bradyrhizobium sp. OAE829. Next base: position 193,943 of record NZ_JBEPOE010000001.1, read on the forward strand.
CAATTCGAAGCTGGTGACCGCGGGCGAAGCGGCCAACCTGCCGATGGTGCACGAAGTGTTCGCCGACCGTGCCTATGAAGACGACGGCCAGCTGGTGTCGCGCAAGAAGCCGGGCGCGGTGCTTCATGATCCCAAGGCGATCGCCGATCGGGTGGTGCGGATGGTGCAGGACGGCGCCGTGGTCTCGGTCACAGGCAAGGTGATCAAGATGCGCACCGATACCGTCTGCATTCATGGCGATACGCCAGGCGCTGTCGAGATCGGGCGCGGCCTGCGTCAGGCGTTGAAGGAAGCCGGGATCGCGGTCGCACCGTTCAAGACGGCGAACTGACGTTTTAGTATCCGATCGCAGCACCGTCGCTGCGCGGATCCGAACCGCCGCTCAAGGTCCCGTCGCGCGATGAGATGGTGATGCCATGGGCGTGGCCGGCCATCTCCTCCCACGGGGCCCAGCGATGGACGGTGTGGCCCCGTTGTTCCAGCACACGGATCGTGTCCGCCGGAAAGCGGTTTTCCATGTGCAGGGTGTCGCGCGCTTCGCCTAGTGCGAAGCGGCCGGACAGGAACCGCGGCAGTTCGATCGCCGCCTGAATATCGAGCCCGTGATCGATCATCGCCGAATAGAGCTGCAGCTGGATCTGCGGCTGGCCATCCGCGCCCATGCAGCCCAGCACGCTGCAGAGCTTGCCGTCGCGCTTGGCCATCGAGGCGATGAGGGTGTGCAGCGGGATTTTTCGAGGCTCAAGCCGATTGGGATGATTGGGATCGAGCGAGAAGTACGCGCCGCGATTCTGCAGCACGACGCCAGTAGCTCCCGCCACCACGCATGACCCGAAGCCGCCATAGAGGCTCTGAATGAGCGAGGCCGCGTTGCCGTCGCGGTCGACCGCGGCGATGTAGACGGTATCGCCGGCCAGGCTGCCGAATGACGGCACCTCATCCCATTTCAGTGCGCGCGCCGGATCGATCAACCGGCCCCGCTTGCGCGCGTAGTCCTCGCTGATCAGCGTTTCGACCGGCACATCGGCAAAGGCTGGATCCGCAAGCACCAGATCGCGGTCATGATAGGCAATCTGCTTGGCCTGCACCATCAGGTGCAATAGGTCGGGTCCAAGCAAGTCCATGCGGTGCGGTTCGAGCGGCTCGAGCAGATTGAGCATCTCGATCACGGTAAAACCCTGCGTCGGCGGCGGCGTGTTGAAGATGGTGACGTCGCGATAACGACCGGTCAGCGGCATACCCCAACTCGCCCGTTGCGCCTCGAAATCTCCGGGCTGAAAGAAACCGCCTTGCGCTTGCGAGAAGCGCACCATTTCAGCGGCGACGGGCCCCTCGTAAAAGCCGGACCATCCATGATCCCCGATCGCTTCAAGCGTCCTCGCCAGATCGGGATTGGTGAGCCTTGTGCCTGGCGCTGGCACCGCACCACCGGGTAAGAAAATCCCGGCGGCTTCGCGTTGCTGAACGAGATCGTCGCGCATCATCTCGATGAAGCTCGCCAGCCGTCCGGTGACCGGAAAGCCGTCGCGCGCATAGCCGGTCGCGGCTTCGAGTACGCGCCGCAGCGGCAGCCGGCCATGGGCCTCATGCGCCGCGGCCCAGCTAGCAACCGCGCCCGGCACCGTCAGCGTCGCCGGGACGATCCCGCGCAGCGGGATTTCTTTCAGCCCTCTCCCCGCCATCGACGCCAGCGATGCGCCCGCTGCCGCCTTGCCGCCGCCGTTGAGGTACTTGATCTCTCCGCTGCGGCCGTCATGCACGAGCCAGAACGCATCGCCGCCCAGCCCCGTCATGTGCGGATAAACGACCGCAAGCACGGCGCTCGCGGCAATCGCGGCATCGATGGCGGATCCACCTGCACGCAGCACATCGACGCCGGCTGAGGAGGCCAGCGAATGCGGTGACGTCACCATGCCGCGAGGCGCGAGCGAAACCGGCCGCCCGGTGCGAATATCCAAATGCGTCTCCGGTTCTGGCAAGCCGCCGGCGATGTCAGCCTAGCCGCGGCTTCGCCGGATCATGTAATTGTCGTAGGTGGCTTCGCAGACCTGATGCCACTGATACTGCTCGTTGCGGAACGCCGTCATGGAGTCGTTCAGGGCTTTGAACTTTGCGTTCTTGGCCGCGACCTCCGCAAACAGCTCATTGGTCTCCTTGAAGCAGGCGTCGAGGATGTCGGTCGAGAACGGCCGGAGCTGCGCGCCGGCCGCGACCAGGCGTTTGATCGCCTGGGCGTTGCGGGTATCGTATTTGGCGGTCAGGTCGGCCGCGACCTGCGCGGCCGCGATCGTCATCATGTCCTGATAGACTTTTGGAAGCTCCGCCCACTTCGCCGTGTTGATGTAGAGAAAGCCGTTGGCGCAGCCTTCCCACCAGCCGGGATAATAGTAGTAGGGCGCGACCTTCAGGAAGCCGAGCTTCTCGTCGTCATAGGGGCCGATCCATTCGGCAGCGTCGATCGTACCTTTTTCGAGTGCGGGATAAATATCCCCGGGTGGAATCTGCTGCGGCACGACGCCGATGCGGGCCAGCACCTGCCCGGCCACGCCGCCGACCCGGAATTTCAGGCCCTTCAGATCATCGAGCGTCTTGATCTCCTTGCGGAACCAGCCGCCCATCTGCGCGGTCGTGTTGCCGAACGGCAGGCCGTAGATGCCGTAAGGCTTGTAGAGGTCGTTCATGAGTTCGAGCCCGCCGCCATAGGCGAGCCAGGCGTTCATCTGCCGCGTGTTGAGCCCGAATGGTACGGCGGTTCCGAACGCGAACGCCAGATCCTTGCCGATGTAGTAGTAGGACGCGCTGTTCCCCATCTCGACGGTGTTGTTGGCGACCGCGTCAAACACCTGGAACGCCGGCACGATTTCGCCCGGGCCATACACGCTGATCTGGAACTTCTGTTCCGACAGATCGGCCATGGCCTTGCTGAACATCTCGCACGCGCCATAGAGCGTATCGAGGGATTTTGGGAACGACGTCGTCAGCCGCCAGCGCACCGTTGGAGCCGACTGTGCGATCGCGGGCGCGCTGACAGCCGTTGCGGCGACGGCAAGACCGGCGCCCTTTAGAAGCTTCCTGCGGTTCATGGCCCATCTCCTGTTTGGATCGGATGCGAAACCAGTCGCGTGTCAGGCGCAGCACGCCCCCTTCTCCCTGACGTCGCGGCTTGCGTCGTTGCGATCAGGCGGCAAATCCATCGCCGGATTCTCGGCGAAGAATCCGTTCGGCTTGAGGGCGAACCCGACATATTCGACCGGCATGACCGGAAAATCCTCGGGCCGGCAGACATGGGTCGCGCCAAAAGTGTGCCAGACCACGATGTCCTCGTTCTCGATTCCGCGGTTCTGCGCCACGTATTTCGGCAGACCGTCGCCGCCGGCATGCTGGTTCGGGAATTCGCCGCTGGCATAGCGTTCGTCAGGCGCATAGCGCGTGACCCAGAGGTGCTTGGTGGCAAAGCCGCCACGCGCGGTCATGTAACAGTTTTCTTGCGCCAGCATGACCGGCGCCGCATGCGCCAGCAGCTTGTACCCGGTCGGCCCGCCGACGCTGTTGGTTTGGTTGGGATTGATGATCTTCCAGTAGCGCCCGGTGCGGCCGTCGGCCTCGCGGGCCGCATCCTGTTCGCACGCCAGCGTTCGCGCCGTGGTGTCGAACACGTTGCCGTATGGATTGTCCTTGCCGAAGGGCCGTGGCTTGAATTCGTGCTCGGTGACGCTGTTGCGCTCGCCATCGACCATCATGTGCAGGCGCGCGTTGAAGAAGTGCTGGTGCGTCGGACCGCCGAGCCCCTCCGCGACCATGCCGCCCCAGGGATAGGATTGGCCGGGCGCTACCGCCGCGGTCTGGATAATGCCGGTCAGCTTGACTTCAAGCTGGATCGTGCCGTCCTGATAGAAATACCAGTAGAAGCCGTAATCATAATTGCCGACAGTCGTGAAGAACGAGATCACGAGACGGCGGGATCGCCGCACCTCAAACGTCTCGTTGCGGAATTCATAGTGCTTCCAGAGGATGCCGTAATCCTCCTCGTGCAGGCAGATCGCGTTCTTCATGACAGACGGCTTGCCGTAATCGTCGGCAACCGGCACATCGAAATAATGGATGTGCCCGAGGCAGTCGCAGCCAAGCTCCAGCGCATTGGCGAGCTTGCCCAGACCGTACTCGCCGGCGTCGAATGCGCACTTCCAGAAATGGTTCGCGGTCGGATCGGCATAAGGCACGATCATGTCGCTGACACTGGCCCGATAGATGATCGGTCGCTCGCGTCCGCTGTCGTTGAAACCGATCTGATGCAGCACGAGGCCTTCGCGTGCCGTCCAGCCGACGCGGAACGACCAGTTCTGCCAGGACACCTTCCAACCCTCGACGGAGAAACCGGGACCGTCTTTCTGCACGATGTCGAGCGGCTTGACGTCCTCGCGCATTTTCGGGATCGATGCGCGATCATAGTTGCGAGACCGCTTCGGGATCGGAACGATTTCCGGCTCGTCCACGAGCTGCACGACCTTGTCCTCGATCAGATCGACCAGCGCGACCACGCCCTCGATCGGATGGGCATAGCCATTGTCCTTGATATCGCGGCGCCAAAAGGAAACCCCACTGACAAGCCTGCGGCCCTTCTCGACGTCCCGGTCGAAGTAACCGGCCGAGAACGGATCGACCTGGACCAGCTCGATGTCTTCGTCCGTCAGCCCCCGACGCTTCATCGCGTGTCGCCATCCGGCATCACGCTTGACGATGTCGCCGACCTTGAACACCTCCTCGATCGTGACCGGGGGCTGGCCATAAGGATGCACCTTGGTCGAATGCTCTCGCCATGCCGTCACCTGCCGTGACCCGAGATCGACGGTCGCGACATCGGTCGCCCCGGTCTTGCAGTCGAAAAGCGTGACCGCCGCCTGGCGCGGCAGCTTGGTACCGGGCTTCCATCCGAGGATGTCGGCCTTGGCCGGTTCCTCAAGCTGGACGTGGGAAAAACGGGTATCCGGACCAAGTTGCTTGGCGGCCCGCAGGAGATCGGAGGCCAGCACCACCTCAGCCTCGCTGAGTGGATCGAGGGGATGCTTGACGGCCATACCGGCCGGTTCTCTCGTCAGGTCCATATTCACACCTTGCAACATTGGACCGCACGTTAGGGTAACCAGGGTGCACCGTCTTGAATGAACCTGCCAGCTTTTCGACCTTGCCAGCCGGACCGAATTCGGGCGACGGTGAGCCATCACCTTGTGGAACCGCATCCGCGATGCCGATCAGCGTCTCGACAGACCAAATCCACCCCGCCGAACGCCAGGCGTTCTGGACCGAGTCGATCTGTCGATCATTCGCCCATATCGAGACCAGGCCGATCGGTCCGACGCGGGTCAGCGGTCACTTCGAGTTCGTGGAACTCGGCAGCGTCAAACTCGTGCGTTTCGACAGCAGCCCGCAATGTTACAGCCGCGACGCAAAGCTCGTGAGCAAGGCGGGCTCGGACGAATTCATGTTCGATTTCCAGCGTCGCGGGCGAAGCTCGATGGCGCAGGCCGGCAACGAAGGCACGATCGAGCCGGGATATGGCGTACTCTATGACGCGCGGCGGCCGTTCGAGGATCGACTAGATGGACCCGAACAGCGTTCCGAAGTGCTGATCGCAACAGTTCCTGCCGCGACGCTGCTCCAGATGTTTCCGCAAGCCGAGCGACTATGCGCAAGACCCGTCCCTCTGTCCGGCGCCATCGCGCGCTCGATCGCGGCTTTCATTCGCGCGGCCATCCATCTGTCGGATGCGCGGCCAGGCCAGGCCGAAACGGATATCGCCGCTTATCTGTCGACCCTGCTTCGTCTTGCAACCGGTGACGACCACGGGCTTACCCGCACCGAGCTGTTCGGCCTGATCGACACCTATCTGAGGGCGAACATTGAGGCGATCCGGCCGGCTCCGGCGATTGCAACTGCGTTCGGCGTTTCGGAGCGAACCTTGCATCGCATCTTCGCCGACCACCAGACGACGTTTGAACGCCACGTACTCGGACTGCGCGTCGACCACTTTCGAAACCTGCTGCAGCAACCTGCCCTGTCGCAAACTTCAATTGCGGCGCTGGCCATGCAATGCGGTTTCGCCGACGGCGCGCACGCGACCCGGACCTTCAAGAGTTTCTTTGGCGTCACGCCGCGGGATTTCCGCGGCGTGACCTCTCCTCGTCTGACTCAGATCGGATAATGCTGCGGACCGGTCTCGATGGTGATCCAGCGCAGTTCGGTGAATTCGGCGATGCCTGCCTTGCCGCCGAAACGGCCATAACCGGAGGCCTTGGTGCCTCCGAACGGCATTTGCGCTTCATCGTGCACCGTCGGGCCGTTGACATGGCAAATGCCCGACTCGATCCTTTTGGCGACCTCCATGGCGCGGGCGATATCGCGGCCGAACACCGCAGCTGACAATCCATACTCGGTGTCGTTCGCGACCCGCACGGCCTCATCGACGCTGTTCACGCGCACGATGCTGACCACCGGACCAAACGATTCTTCGCCATAGATCCGCATAACCGAGGTGACGTGATCGAGCACGGTGGCCGACATCAATGTCCCCTCCGACCGGCCGCCGGCGACGACGCGCGCGCCCTTAGCTACCGCGTCCTTGATCAGACCCTGGATGCGATCGACGGCGTCAGCGCCGATCAGCGATCCCAGCGGCGTGCCGCCCTTGCGCGGATCGCCCGCCACCAACGAGTCGGCCTTGGTCGCCAGCTTCGCGACAAAAGCGTCGGCGACCTTGTTGTCGAGCACGATCCGCTCCGTGGACATACAGATCTGTCCCTGGTTCATGAACGCGCCGAACGCGGCAGCGGCGACCGCGGCATCGATGTCAGCGTCATCGAGCACGATCAGCGGCGCCTTGCCGCCGAGCTCGAGCAGTGCCGGCTTGAGATACCTTGCTGCCGTCTGGGCGATGATGCGGCCGACACGGGTCGAGCCGGTGAAGTTGATACGGCGCACGGCCGGATGCGCAATCAGGGCCTCGATCAGATCAGGTGCATCTTCCGGTGCGTTGGTGATGACGTTGACCACGCCGGGCGGCAATCCCGCATCGCGCAGGCATTCCGCGATCAAGCGGTGGGTGCCCGGACAGATCTCCGAGGCCTTCAGAATAACCGTATTTCCGCACGCGAGCGGCAACGCCACCGCGCGTACGCCGAGGATCACGGGGGCGTTCCAGGGCGCGATGCTGAGCACGACGCCGGCCGGCTGCCGGACCGCCATCGCGATACAGCCCGGCTTGTCCGACGGGATGACCTCGCCCGAAATCTGCGTCGTCATGGCGGCGGCTTCGCGCAGCATCCCCGCTGCAAGCATCACATTGAACCCGGCCCAGCCGGCGGTCGCGCCGGTTTCAGTCGCCATCAGTTCAATGAATTGCGCCGTCTTGGCTTCGAGCGCGTCGGCCGCCTTGAGCAAAATCTTTCGGCGCAGACCCGGCCCGGTCGCCGACCACGCCGGAAACGCCGCCGCAGCTGCATCGGCCGCGCGTTTAGCATCGGATATCTGCGCGGCGGAAGCGCGAGTAGCGACTTCACCCGTGATGGGGTTGAGGCGATCGAACGTGACGCCGTCGACCGCCTGGACGTCCTGGTTTTCGAGCAGCAGACTGATCTGGTTCATGGCGTGATCCTCCGTGTTTTCAGGTTGTTTTCGTGAATCTCAAACCGCGCTTGCGACAATTCCGCCGAGATAGGCGCGCTGTACGGCATCGTTGGACATCAGCTCGGTCCCCGTACCGCTGCCGGTGATCTTGCCGTTCTCGATGAGGTAGCCGCGATCGGCGATGGCGAGGCTTTCGCGCGCGTTCTGTTCGACCAGCAGCAGGCCGACGCCGCTCTCGCGCACCTTGCGAAGGCTTGCGAACAATTCACGCACCAGGAGCGGCGACAGGCCGAGCGAGGGCTCGTCCAGCAGGAGCACGTCGGGATTGGACATCAGCGCGCGACCGATTGCGACCATCTGCTGCTCGCCGCCGCTCATGGTCCGCACCGTCTGTCCGAGCCGTTCACCGAGGCGCGGAAACAGCGACAGCACCCGCTCCCGCCGCGCCGCCTCCCCGTCACGCGCGCGCTTCGGATTGGCGCCCAGCAACAGGTTTTCCGCGACCGTCAAATCGGCAAAGATGCCGCGGCCTTCCGGCACCAGCGCCAGACCGGCTTCGACGATCTCGTGCGCCGCAAGACCTGCGATATCGCGTCCCGAAAGCGTGACGCGCTTGCCGGGAAGGCAGGCCACGATGCCGGCGATGGCTTTCAGCAGTGAGGTCTTTCCCGCGCCATTGGCGCCGAGGATGACGACGATTTCGCCACGCCCCACGCTCAAGCTTGCGTCCGTCAATGCGCGATGCTGGCCGTAGGCGACGCTGATGTTTGCGACCTCAAGCATCGGCCGGTGCTCCCAGATAGGCTTCGATCACGGCGGGATCCGATAACACCTTGTCCGGCGTCCCCTCGGCAATCTTCCGGCCGCTGTTCATGACCACGCAGCGATCGCAAAGCGAACGGATCGCGTCCATGACGTGCTCGACCAGCAAGATCGACAAACCCTCCTCCTTCAACGAGCGGATCAGCGCGATGCCGATCAAAAGCTCGGAGGGATTGAGCCCGGCCAGCCATTCGTCGAGCAGAAGAAGCCGCGGCTTCAGCGCCAGCGCGCGCGCCAACTCGAGGCGCTTGCGGTCGATGTAAGTCAGCTCGGTTGCCAGGCGCTGATCGGCATCTTTCAACCCGACCCGCTCCAGCAATCGGATGGCAGCGGCATCCATTTCGCTGCGCGCCAAGCGTGCCGGATGAAAGGCGAGGCCCGCCCGGACATTCTCGGCGCAGTTCATGCCGTCGAGCACGCGCACCAATTGGAAGGTTCGCCCGAGGCCAAGACGCGCGATGCGGTGCGTCGCCATCCCCGCAATGTCGTGCCCGGCGAAGTGGATCGCGCCGGAATCCGGACGCAGCACGCCCGAGACGAGATTGAGCGCGGTGGTCTTGCCTGATCCGTTCGGACCGAGCAGTCCGACGATCTCGCCGGACCCGACCGTCATATCCAGCGCATTGACAGCAACAAGGCCGCCGAACGCCCGGACCAGACCCTTGATCTCAAGAACGGTTGAGCCTGTGGCCGTCATGCCTTGGCCTCCTGCCCGGCGCGCTGCGGCCGCCATTGCCGCCGGAAATTGTCCCAGAGGCCGACGACGCCGGCGGGCAGCGCGTACACGATCAGCAGAAAGATGACGCCCATGATCAGCGTCGAGGCGGTCGGAAACCGTGCCGCCAGGAACTCGAACAGCAATGTCAGCGGAATGGCGCCGAGCGCCGGCCCCCAGAGCCGGTGCGCGCCGCCCAGAAGAGCCATGATCACGACTTCAAAGGAAATCGTGGCGTTGAAGGCGATCGACGGCTCGATATAGGTCCAGCGCGGCGCCATGATCGCGCCAACCAGCGTCATGAACACGGCGCTGATCGTGAACAGCGTCACCTTGGCGACGGTGACATTGATCCCGCAATGCTTGGCGACCGTTTCGTCCTCGCCGATGATGCGCAGCGCAAAGCCGAGCCGCGAGCGCGCGATCAGCCAGCCGATCACGAACACGGCGACCGCAAGCACGAGAAGCTGCCAGTAAATGTCCTTCTGTGTGATATCGACGAACACGTAGCGGCCGAGCACGCGGGACTTGTTGACTTCGAACCAGATCACGAGCTGGCGAATGAGTTCGGCGAGGCCGAACGTGAAGATCACGAAATGCAGGCCGCTGAGCCGCAGCGTGGAAAGGCCGACGACAACGGCCATCACCGCGCCGATCGCGGTCGCAATCAGCAGCACCACTGGCCAGGGCAGCAGTTCGCCGAGCACCGCCACCGTATAGGCGCCGACCCCGAAAAACGCCGTCGTCGCCAGCGAGACATAACGCGTCGGTCCGGAGAACAGGCCCCATGCGGTCGCCAGCACCGTGAATTGCAGGAGGCCGATCGCGAGCGCGAGGTAATAGGCGTCGACGTAGACAGGCAGCAGCGCCAGCACGGCGAGGCCAACGCAGGCCGCGAGCGCGGCGGCAAGGCGCATGGCGCTCATCGCTGCGCCCTCCCAAACAGGCCCGCCGGCTTGACCAGCAGAACGCCGAGGAACAGCGCGAAATTCACCGCCAGTGTCAGGCCCGGATCGACGAAGGTCGCGACCAAGGATTCGCTTAAGCCCAGCGCCAGCCCGGCGACGAGACAGCCAAGCAGATTGCCGACGCCGCCCATCACGACCACGATCAGCGCCTTCATGGTGAAGATCACCCCCGATGAGGCGCTGAAGGTCAGAAACATGCTGATCAGAACACCAGCCGCCGCCACCAGCGCGCCGCCGAGCGCGAAAGCAAAGGCGGATGTCCTGACCACGTCGATCGCCACCAGCTGTGCGGCCATGGGGTCGACCGCAACCGCGCGGATCGATGTGCCGAGCCGGGTGCGCGTCAGCGCCAGATACAGCGCCAGCCCGACGGCGACCGCGAGGCCGAACGCGATCAGCCTATTCAAGGCGAGGATTTCACCGAACAGGCTGACCGGGATCGCCAGGAAGGAGTAGCTGAAGTAAGCGCCCCCGAACATCGACAGCATGATGCCCTGGACGATGAACATCATGCCGAACGTCGCCAGGATGCTGTCGACTTCGAGCGCGCCCCGCGTCCGCGCCCGGCGCACCAGCGGCGTGAGCAGGACGCGGTACAGCAACAGGCTCACGCCGAAACCGGCGGGAATGACGAGCGCCAGCCCAAGCAACGGGTTCAATGCCCATCCCGTGAACAGCCAGTAGGACGCAAAGGCCGCCGCGACGAGAAACTCGCCGTAGGACAGGTTCATGATCCGCGCCACGCCATATTGGAGCGTCAGCCCCATGGCGATCAGCGCGTACATGCCCCCGAGCATCAGGCCGGTGAAGATGGCGTTCGTCATTTACTCAGTGCCGTCTGGACCAATCGCCGATCACGGCGCCTTCCATGCCGGCTTCGGGACAATAGGCGTACGCGCGCCTTCGTTGGTGGCCGGGCCGACGCCGTAGAATTCGCCGTCCTGCCACTGCCCGACCCACCAATATTTGGTCGGCAGGTTGTTCTCGAACTTGACCTTGCCGATGATGGTATCGAAGGTCCCGGTCTGCAGATCCTTGATGACGGCCTCACGGTCGATCTTGCCGACGCGTTCGATCGCCTGCTGCAGCATCTGCAGGCTGGCGTAGGTCACCGCACTGGCCCAGCGATCCGGCTCGGCGCCGTTCGCCGCTGCCGCCTTGTGGCGTGCCAGGTAATCCTTGATCGGGGCGCTGTCGCCGCTCCAGCCGCCGATCCCCATCACGCCCTGCGCATTGGCGCCGAACTTCTGCTTGAACAGCGGAAAGGCCGTGCCGACGCCGGTGTAAAAGATTTTTGGATTGAAGCTTGCGATCCGCGCCTGTTCGGTGATCCCAAGCGTATCCGGCGGGTAGCTGAACGCGATGAAGACATCCGGATTGAGCGCCTTGACCTCGTTGACGATCGGGCTGAGGTCCTGGGTGCCGACCGGATAGGTCTTGTCATAGGCCAGCTTGAAATTGGCTTTTGCCAGTGCAGGACGCGCGGCGCCCGACAGGTCGATGCCAAAACCGTCGGCGACGCTGACCATGGCGACGGTGTCGCCGATCTTGCCTTCAGTGCGCAGCTTGACCAAGAGATCCACCAGCGTGTTGGCGGCGCCGGCGCTGGTGCCGAGCAGCCAGAAGCTGTTGGGCCAGCGTTTGGCCAGTTCGGGCGCGCGATCGGTCACCGCGGTCGATGCGAGATGCGGATAGCCGGCCTTGTTCAGGATCGGCCCGACCGCCAGATTGAGGCCGGTGCCCCAGGGCGGCAGGATGAAGTCGACCTTGTCCTGGGTGATCAGCCGCTCGAGCGACCTCGCCGCTTCTTCGGCGCTGGAGCGATCGTCATATTGCACAACCTCGATCGGCACCCGCTTGTCACCGAGCTTCAGGCCGCCCGCGGCGTTCACTTCCTTCACCCACATTTCGTAGTTCGGCAGCGTCGTCACCGCGGCACCGCCAGCATTGGGACCGGTGCGCGAAAGCGCGTAACCGATCTTGACCGAGCTTTGTGCCAGCGCCGGCCCATCGGCTGCGAAAAGGGCCGCCCCGGTGACGGCGAGTAATCCCGCTGCGAAGCGGGTGACTGATGACCCCATGTTCTCCTCCCAGAGACTTTTGCGTCCATCGCCTTGGAGCGGCGTTCGACCGGATGCAGCCTATGGGAGCGCTCGGGGCATAGAATTGGACGTATCCGGGGATTGATTGTATCCTTCCGTCAAAGAGCGCTTGGGACAAGCGGTAGATTGTCACGGTTGGGGGATGCCATGCAGTTGGGTTCGGTGCTGGAAGCCTTTGCGGAGAAGCCGATTCCGGCCCTCCATGCGGAGCGGTTTTCCGCCAGCCTGGCGCCGGCCCAATGGGTCATTCGTCAGCGCGGACTTCGCCGTTCCCACCTCATGGTGATCGAGGCGCGGCGCGGCGCCGTTGCACTGCGCGGCACCCATGTAGCGTTTGAAGCCCCGGCGCTGCTGTGGCTGCCGGCCGATCTCGAGGGCGACCTGCAGGTCGAAGCCGGCGCGCAAGGTTATCTGATCGCGATCTCCGAAGACTTTCTCACCAAAACCGTTGCTGGCAGCGCCGAGGCACTTCACCTCCGCCGCACCATCGACCGGCTTGTGCTCTTGAAGGCGGGACAGGTCGGCGAAGCTTTCAACGCCGTGATCCATGGCTGCGACGCGCTGGTACGCGAACTGCATTCTCCCGGACGTGGCACCGCGACGATGGCGTCATCGCATGTGCTGCTGCTTTGCCTGCATCTGTGGCGTTCCGTCATTTCAGGCGAACCGCCCGACGAAGCCGCGCACCGGGGTGACGGCACCCGCCTGGTCGGAAATTTTCTCCAGATGGTCGAATTGCATTATCGGGATGGCTGGCAGGTCGCGCGTTATGCGGCCGCGCTGGGCGTTACCGAGGACAAGCTTCACGCCCACTGCAAACGCGAGAAAGGCGTCAGCCCTCGCGCCGTCGTGCATCTGCGACTGATCGAGGAGGCCTGCACGCGCCTGCAGCAACTCGATCTTCCAGTCGAGCAGATCGGTTACGGTCTTGGATTTCGTGATCCCGGATATTTCAGCCGCTTCTTTCGCAAGCACCAAGGCGTTTCGCCGGGCGTCTACCGGCGTCGTTCTCGACTGGAGCAGATGCGGCGCGGCGCGTCCTACGCGGCCTGGCCGTAACGTAGCGTTTTCGAGCGAAGCATGTCCTCGGACTTGATCCGGGGATGGATTCCGGTTCGCGTTAAGAAAATCCGTCAAAAAAGAACGCTTCAAATCAGAACGGGTGAACCGAGAGCGAGCTGAACACGATGGCGGCGATGAGCGCGAACGAGCCGTAGAGCGCGGCGGTATGGAATCCGGTTCCGGTCCGGCGGGACAGGGAACGTGCATAGAGGTGCAGGCGGGCTTCCGCCGATAGTTCGCGCATTGTCGATCTCCAACGCAGCATGGGATGCATATGGAATATCGTTCGCGGCAACTTGCAAGCGGGCCCGAAAAATAGTGATACGGCCCCTCCGCCGGACTCACTTTCCAGTGAAAAATTCTCTTGGCCCAATTCGGACGAGAATTTTATTCGGGTCGATTTGAGCGATTTGGAACCCGCGGCGCTACGATTGTACCCCCGTCAATAAACGTCCTGCTGGAACCTGCCCTTCTTCTTGAGTTCCGCAACGAACAAGACGGCTTCGTCGGTGGACCTTGCGCCGAACTGGGCGACGATATCGACCAGCGCGCGCTCGACGTCCTTGGCCATCCGCTTGGCGTCGCCGCAGATGTAAACGTTGGCGCCCTCGGCCAGCCACGTCCACACTTCGCGGCCGACTTCGCGCATGCGGTCCTGCACGTAGAACTTCTTGTCGCCGTCGCGTGACCACGCCAGTGACAGCCGCGTCAGCAGCCCTGACGTTTTCATCGCGCTGAGTTCATCCTGGTAGAAGAAATCGCAGTCGCTGCGCTGATGCCCGAAGAACAGCCAGTTCTTGCCGGTCGCGCCGGTCGCGCGGCGATCATGCAGGAAGGCGCGGAACGGCGCGATGCCGGTGCCCGGCCCGATCATGATGATCGGAATCTTCGGATCCTCCGGCAGCGCAAAGCCGTGGGCCTTCTGCACATAGACCTTGACCTCGTCGCCGGGCCGGATGCGTTCGGCGAGGAAGGTCGAGGCAAGGCCGAGCCGCTTGCGCTTGTTGATGACGTAGCGAACGCAGTCGACCGTCAGCGAGAGTTTTCCAGGCGTCGCATTGTGCGACGAAGAGATCGAATAGAGTCGCGGCTGCAACGCTTCCAGCGCTTCGACGAAGGCTTCGGGATGCGGCCGCACATTGGGAAACTTCTGCAGTACCGCCATCACGTCGAGCGTCGCGGCATCGCCATCGGGATCTTCACCTTGCGCCAGCGCCCTCGCCTTCTCGCGCTGCACGCCGCCGGTGAGGTAGGAGATCAGTTCGAACAGCGAATCCGGCGCCGGTGCCAGCGAGACATCGTCGAGCAACACCTCACGCAAGGTCTTGCCGCGGACTTCGGTGGTGTGCGAGGCGCCGAGCAAGGCAATGATCTGATCGACATTGCCGAGATCGTTGCGGGCGAAGAGGCCGAAGGAATCGCCGACCACGTAATCGAGACCGCAGCCCGACAGGTCGAAGTCGATGTGCCAGGTTTCCTTTTCCGATTGGCCCTTGTTGAGCAGATAGCGCCCGAGGAATTTTGCCGGCGCGGGATTGTCACGCGAACGGCCCGGCTCTGCGACGACCGGGGGCGCGGCAGCGGCAGGTGCCGTGGCAGCCGCCGATGATGGCGCCGCCGGTGCCTTGTCCAGTTCCTCATACAGCGATTTCAGCATCCGGGCGGTTTCCTTGCCGCCGGGGACGCAGAGATTGAGCCGCGCCTCGGTCCTGCCGGCGATCGCGTCCGAATAGTCGTTGCAATTGTAGCCACACTGGCCGCAGTCCTGCTGCGCCATCGCCGCCATCATTTTCCGCCGCAGCGGGCGCCCCTCCGCGAGCTTCATGCGGTCGGCAATCGGCATGGTCTGGTCGTGCCACGGCGCGCCGTCATCGACGTCGCCGCCTTCCATGACGGCAGCGCCCTGCTCGGCCGACAACGGCGTCGGCGCGTCGGACAAGAGACCGGCAAAGAACCCGTTCAGCCACGAGCGCTGCGCTTCGGAGAACGGCGCGCTGGAGGGAATGATCTCGATCTTGGGTGGCGGCGTGATCTGGTTCATGAGGGCACTTTCACGAAGACATTTGGGCGTCGGCCAGCTTGCGCAACGTCTCACCGTCATGGCGGCGCGCAAAGGTCAGGAAGGTTTCTTCAGGCGAAGCGCGATGTGCGAGGTAGGCCTTCAACAGCCGCTCGACATAGATTGGCACGTCCTCCGCCGTGACGTCGTGAAACACCTCCTGCCCGACATCGGCGTCCGGACCGAAGCCGCCGCCCGTGAAGACATGAAAGCCATCGACCGTGTCGTCGGTATCGCCGACCGGGATGCGCGCACCGATCATGCCGATATCGCTGATGTAATGCTGCGCGCAGGAATGGTGGCAGCCGGTGAGATGGATGTTGATCGGCGTCTCGATCGGCACCCTCGGATCGCACCAATCCGCGATCCTGGCGGCCGTGCGCTTGGTGTCGGCAAGGCCGAATTTGCAGCCCGCGCGGCCGGTGCAGGCAATCAGGCCGGCGCGAATTTCAGAGGTCGCGATCGCAAGCCCGATCGCCTCGATAGCGGCCTTAGCCAGCGCAACCTTGTCGTCGGGCACACCCGGAATCAGCAGGTTTTGCCAGACCGTCAGACGGATATCGCCGTCGCCGAGATCCTGCGCGATCCTGGCGAGGCCGCGCATCTGCTCGCAGGTCACTTTGCCGAGCGGCAGTGCGACGCCGATCCAGTTCAAGCCATCCTGCTTCTGCTTGTGCACGCCGATATGCGCCGTGCGGTCGAACTTGGGCCGTGGCGCCAGCGCCTCCGCCGGCACGCGCGTAAAAGCGTCGCCGAGTTTCTCCTCGACCAGCACAAGGAATTTCTCCATCCCCATGCCGTCGATGACATATTTCAAACGCGCCTTGAGCCGGTTGGTGCGGTCCCCGAGATCGATGAAAACACGGACAATGGCATCCGACACCCTGGTTGCGTCGGCAGGCTTCACGACGATACCTGTATCGGCGGCAAAATCCCGGTGGCCGGTGATGCCGCCGATGCCGAGCTTGAACCAGACGCCGGGCTCGACGCCAAAACCGTCTTTCACCTCGACCGCGGAAAACGCGATATCATTGGTGTCTTCCAGCACTGCGATCTTGCCGGCGCCGTCGAAGGCGACATTGAATTTGCGCGGCAGTCCCGTCAGCGAGCGGTCGTTGAGGACGTGATAGTGCCACTCGCGGGCGTATTCGCGGGTGTCGAGAATTTCCTGCGGATCGATCCCCGCCGTCGGCGTCCCCGTGACGTTGCGGATGTTGTCGGCGCCGGAGCCACGCGAACACAGGCCGAGGTCCTGAATGCCTTCGATGAGCGCCACGGCGTTCTTCGGCGGGATTTCGCGCACCTGCAAATTCGCCCGCGTGGTGACGTGGCAAAACGGTCCGCACAGGGGTTCGATCAGATCGGCAAGCCCCGCAAACTGCCAATGCTTCATGATGCCGTTCGGGATCCGCAGCCGGCACATATAGGAATCCTGCGCCGGTCCTACATAGAACAGGCCGTAATAGCGCCAGCGGAAATTGTCCGCAGGCGACGGCCGCGCATCGACCAGCGCCTGTTGCTTCAGCCGCGGATAAGCATCGAACGGATGCTCCTCGCGCTTCCACTTTTCCTGCTCGACGAGCTTCTTGCCGGCGGCGGTAACCCTGTCCTGCGCCTTGATGTGCGCGGCCTCAGGTCCGCTCGGCTCGGCATTCGCCTTGCCCGTACCGCCGCCGAGGCCGCGCCCGACCCTGCTGATCTGCAGGCCGGTGTGGTGAAGCCTTCGAGGTAGCGCTTCTGCTCGTCGGTAAAGTCGACTGTGAGCGTTTCCATTTTCATCTGACGTGACGAAGCTCCTGCGGCCACGATCGGTGGCGTCAACGAATGGGGTTTGACCGTTTGGAACTCGGCGCAGCCGCCGTGCCGGGCTTTTGCTCCTGTTCGGTCCGACCAGCTTCGTTGCTGCGGAAATCCATCTTGGACTTGAGCCGACCGACATCCGCGTCGGTTTGGCTGCACTGCAACATACAAGTTGCGTGCCAAATCGATTTCGTAAAAATCACATGAAATATCAAATCGTTGGGAATTGATCGGTGAAACTCTGAAGCTTGCTTCACCGCGACTTGGAAGGCAGTCGGCTTAATTATTGGGCATCCAATACCAATGCCTAATTTCGCCTCATTCGGTTCAAGCCGTCACGGCTTCCAGCGGCCGATCTCGAACGCCGCCAGATGTCCGGCGATGTCGTCGGGGGTGAAGGCGGGACCGGCAAAGGCGCCGATCGCATCCGCACCGTTGCCCGACTTGCCCGGCTGTCCCAAGGAAGCCCCCATGGCAGCGTCATAGAGATCCGGCCTGAACACCTCCATGGCGGTCTTGAGCGCGTCCGGCCGCATCGCCGTCTGTCCCCAGCGCACCATCTGGGCGTAAAGCCAGGCGGCCTGGGCGGGATCGGGCCGCGCGGCGCCCTCGCGTCCGACCAGCAGATAGCGGCTGCTTTCGCGGATGCTTCCGTCGGGCGAAATCTTCAACCGGCCATCCAGCGTCCGCAGGATCACTCCGGCATCGACGCCGATGTATTCCGGCTTCGCGAGGATATGCGCGGCCTCGGTGCGATTGTCCGGTTGCTCGATGAATTGCGCGGCGCGCGAGGCGGCCCGGATCAAGGCCGTCAGGACTTCCGGATTTTTGTCCGACCAGCTCTGCCTGACCGCAAGCACCTTCTCCGCGGCGCGCACCAGGATGTCGGAGACGAAATGCAGGATGTGACCGACGCCGAGATCGACGGCCACCGAATTCCAGGGCGCGCCGACGCAGAACGCATCGACATGCCCGTTGGCCAGGCTGTCCACCATGTAGGGCGGCGGCAGCACCACCAGATGGACGTCCTCGTCGGGATCGACCCCGCCCGCCGCCATCCAGAACCGGAGCTGGTAGTTATGGGTCGAGAACGGAAACGTCATGCCGAACGTCAGCGGCTCCGCGCCGGCCTTGCGCCGCGCCGCCACCACCCGGGACAGCGCCTGCGCCGTCACCAGCGGATTGCGCGGGTCGCCGTCGATCTCGCCCGTGATCGCCGCATGCAGCGCCGGCGAGATCGTGATCGCATTGCCGTTGAGGCCGAGATTGAACGGCGCCGCGATCGGCACCTTGACGTGGCCGAGGCCGAGGCTTGAGGCGATCGCAACCGGCGCCAGCAGGTGCGCCGCGTCGAACCGGCCGATATTGAGCTTGTCGCGGACGTTGGACCACGACACTTCCCGCGTCAGCGTGACATCGAGCCCCTCAGCGGCGGCAAAGCCCTTGTCGACGGCAATGATCAGCGCGGAGGCATCTACCAGTGGAATGAAGCCGATATGCAGCGGTGTGGTCATTTCAGCAGCTCCGACGCGGTCAGGATCGACTGCGCGATCTCGCCGATTTTCTTCTTTTCGCGCATCGCGGTGGACCGCAGCAGCACGTAGGCCTCGTCTTCCGTCAGGCCCTTTACCTTCATCAGGATCCCCTTGGCGCGATCGATGACCTTGCGTTCCTCCAACGCGGATTTGGTGCGGTCGAGCTCATCCTGCAGCTTGGAAAAGGCATTGAAGCGCGAGATGCAGAGGTCGAGGATCGGCTTGATCCGCTCCTTCTTCAGGCCGTCGACGATATAGGCGGAGACGCCGGCATCGACCGAGGCCTGGATCGAGGCGGAGTCGCTCTGGTCGACGAACATCGCGATCGGGCGGCGCACGGCGCGGCTGACCTGGAACATCGCCTCCAACACGTCGCGGCTGGGGTTTTCCAGGTCGATCAGGATGACATCAGGGTCTTCGGAGTAGATCCGCGCCAGCAGGCTCTGCATTTCGCTGATATGGACCACGCGGGTAAAGCCCGCCTCCCGCAGCCCCTCTTCGAGAATGGCCGCGCGGATCGGGCTTTCGTCGACAATGACGATTTTCGGTGACGACTCAGCGCTCATCGATCAACTCTTAACCCGGCGGGCCCATCCATAGCACGTCATGGTCCCGCGCAAAGCCTTGTAATTGTGGGCAATTGGGACTAGCTCGTGCTGATCAATCAGGCAGATAAGATATGCAACAGGCCGCCGCGCCCAAGATCAGCTTTGTTTCGTTGGGATGCCCCAAGGCGCTGGTGGATTCCGAGCGCATTATCACGCGGCTGCGGGCCGAAGGCTATGAACTGGCGCGCAAGCATGACGGCGCCGACATCGTCATCGTTAACACCTGCGGGTTCCTGGACAGCGCCAAGCAGGAATCGCTCGGCGCTATCGGCGAGGCCATGGCGGAGAACGGCAAGGTGATCGTCACCGGCTGCATGGGCGCGGAACCCGAGCAGATCGAGGCCGCCTATCCGGGCGTGCTGTCGATCACGGGTCCGCAGCAATATGAGAGCGTGCTCGACGCGGTGCACCGGGCGCTGCCGCCGGTCCATAATCCGCATCTCGACCTGGTGCCGCCGCAGGGCGTCAAGCTGACGCCGCGGCACTACGCCTACCTGAAGATTTCCGAAGGCTGCAACAATCGCTGCAGTTTCTGCATCATCCCGAAGCTGCGCGGCGACCTGATATCGCGCCCGGCGGGTGACGTGCTGCGCGAGGCAGAAAAATTGGTCGCGGCCGGCGTCAAGGAACTGCTTGTGATCTCGCAGGACACGTCAGCCTACGGCGTCGACATCAAATATGCCGAGAGCCCGTGGCAGGACCGCCAGGTCCGCGCCAAGTTCTTCGACCTCGCAAAAGAACTCGGCGAGCTCGGTGCCTGGGTGCGGCTGCAATATGTCTACCCCTACCCGCATGTCGATGAAGTCATCGGCCTGATGACCGAGGGCAAGGTTTTGCCCTATCTCGACATTCCCTTTCAGCATGCGAGCCCGGAAGTGCTCAAGGCGATGAAGCGCCCGGCCGCGCAGGAAAAGACGCTGGCGCGGATCAAGAAGTGGCGCGAGCAATGTCCCGAGCTGACGCTGCGCTCGACCTTCATCGTCGGCTTCCCCGGCGAGACCGATTCTGATTTTGCTTATTTGCTCGATTGGCTCGAGGAAGCCGAGATCGATCGCCTCGGCTGCTTCAAATATGAACCGGTCGCCGGCGCGAGCTCGAATGCGATCGGCAGTCCCGTGCCCGACGACATCAAGCAGGAGCGCTGGAACGCGCTGATGGCGCGGCAGCAGAAGATCTCCGCGCGCCGTCTGAAGCGCAAGGTCGGCACGCGGCAGCAGATCATCATCGACGAAGTCGGCCCGACCGTCTCGAAGGGCCGGTCCAAGGCCGATGCGCCCGAAATCGACGGCGCGGTCTATGTCTCCAGCCGACGTCCGTTGCGGGTCGGCGAAATCGTCACCGCCAAGATCGAGCGCGCGGACCAATACGATCTGCACGGTAGCGTCGCGGGGTTCTGACCCTTCTGCTCAAGTCGCGAGCCAGCCCGGCACCCATCGTTCGGGCCGGGGTGCGCGGACAAGGTCGGCTCGCGCCTCAGCAATTGCGACGGGAACGTCATTGATCGCCGGACGCGTCTCATAGTCGAAGCGCGGCAGGATGCGACCATCGGCGCCCATCGAAAACGACATCGAATACCAAAGGCCGAGATCGGGTTTCGCCCGCCACATGTCGTCGCGCAGACCGCGCAGCAACGGTTCAATCGCGAAGGATTCTTCGATCGGTTGGCGGCCGCGATCCAGCACGCGGACCTGATATTGCTGGCCAGCGATCGCGACCTCGAAAATCGTGCGATCCCATGGCGTCTTGCCAGGTGGCCGATGCGCAATCAACTGATCCGCTAACCTGATCATCGCCGGATGCGTTTCCCAAAACGCCTCGCGATCCCTGCACCATTTCTCCATCCAGCGGCCGAAGTCCGGCAGTCCGGTCGGCGGCTCGGTCAAACTCCTGAGGTCCCTCACGCGGAAACGTTTGGCCAACCAATCGGCGAGTTCGTGCGTCTCATCCTCTGCGTCTTCGTGCGGAGTAAAGTCGGTCCACACCACGTCTTCCTCAAATCGCTGGATTGCGATCTTGGCCAGCAAACCCTCGAGCGACGCCGCGATGATTTCGTATTGGCCTTCGGAACCAAGCACCACGATCGGCGCATTGGCGACGCTGGTGCCGGCCCCGTACCAGGCGCCGACGACCGAGCCTTCCGGCAATCGCGCAAACAGCGCGAACTGGTCGCGCAGCGGGCTGCCATCGACGATCGGCGCATTGTCGGAAAAGTCCCCGACAAGCTCGTAGCAGCCGGCATTGCCCCAATCGCGACCTTTGAGCCAGCCAGCGAAATCAATCAGTAATGGCGGCGCCTCGGTGCCCGGCGGAAATGCCCTGCGGATGCTGTCGATGTCGATGGGATAGGAATAGTCGTCGGACACTGGGATGACCTTGTGCGGTTGGTGGGCCCGCCTTGGTCGGCTCCATGATCGAGCCGGTTCAATTGCGAGCCTGGAATGTGAACCGATCCGGCCTTTGCGGTCACCAAGGGACACAATTTTCGGATTGGCAACGCAGGTAAGCGCGAGATCGATGATGGCGAGTTTCAAAAGGACTGAAATTGGTTTCCGCGCCGCCAAGACCATGCTGTGTCTGGTGACCCTGCTCACGGCAATGCCGGCTTTGGCGAAGCCATCGTCACCCGTGACCCAGGCTCGAGCCTCATGCTTCAGCGGCGGCAAGGCCACCCCTGACCAGATTATCGCAGGCTGCACGGCCGTGATCGCGGCGAAAGGTACCAAGCCAAAAGACCTCGTCGGCGCCTACCTCAATCGTGGCGCCAACTACCTCACCAAGAACGACAGCGACCGCGCCATTGCCGACTTCAGCGAACTGATCCGGCGCAATCCGAAGCTTGGCGGCGCCTACACCAACCGTGGCGAAGCCTGGCGTCGCAAGGGCGAGGTTGACAGGGCGATCGCCGATCTGGACCGCGCGATCGCGCTCGATCCGAAGGGATCGTTCGCCTGGTTTAACCGTGGAATCACCTACAGCGACAAGGGTGAACCGGAAAAGGCGATTGCCGATTATAATCAGGCGATCCGGCTCAATTCGATCGATCCCTGGTACTACAACAACCGCGGCAACTCCTACGGCGACATCAACGATTTCGGCCGCGCGATGGCCGACTATGATCACGCGCTCAAGCTCGACCCGAAATTTGCACTCGCCTATTTCAACCGCGGCACCGCCTATTGGAATCACGGCGACGAAGCCCGCGCGCTCGCCGACCTGAATACGTCAATCCGGCTCGACCCGAACTACGCCGCCGCCTATGGCAACCGGGCGCGCCTGTTCAGGGGCAAAGGCGAGATCGAACGCGCGCTCGCCGACCTGGACCAGTCGCTGCGGCTGGCGCCTGACGAATATCGCGATGCCTATGCGCGCGGTCTTATTCACTTTGACCGTCACGACTTTTCACGGTCGCTGTCCGACTTCGACCAGGCGATCCGGTTCAATCCGAAATACGCCGCCGCGCTCAACGCCCGCTGCCTGACACGGGCCATTCTCGACCGTCCGCAGGAAGGGCTCGCAGACTGCAGCGAGTCGCTCCGGCACAGGCCGGACGATGCCCAAACGCTCGACAGCCGCGCCTTCTGCTTTCTCAAGCTCGGCCAACTCGACGCGGCGATCGACGGTTTCACCGTTGCGCTCGGCGTCGATCCGAAGCTGGCGAACTCGCTGTACGGCCGCGGCATCGCCAAGCGGAAAAAGGGCGACGAAAGCGGCGCAGAGAGCGACATGGCCGCCGCCAGGGCGATCAAGGCCGATATATCAGATGAATTCCGCCGCTATGGGATCGAGTGATGACCAGCTCCCCGCTTGACAGGGCCGGCCATTCGGCTGTATGGGCCTGCGCCATGACATTGAACCGGACCAACCGCCGCGCAGCTTTCCGTCGTCGCTCCAGCGACGATGATGGGCTGCGCCATGTCCGACGACACCGCTGATCAACTAGTTCAGCAACGTTTTCGAGAAGGCCGCACCCGAAAAGTGCGGCCTTCTTGCGTTTCGGCCTGCCCTTCACCCAAACCCAACGAGGAGCTCGACATGACCAGCGCTACCCAACCGTTCGACGCATTGATGAACATCACCGCGCGGCCGTCCACCGTCTTCGTCAAGGGCGAAGGCGCCTATCTGTGGGACGACAGCGGCAAGCGCTATCTCGATTTCATGCAGGGCTGGGCGGTCAATTGCCTCGGCCACTCGCCTGCCATCATCGCCGACGCCATTGCGGCGCAGGCAAAACTGCTGCTGACGCCAAGCCCCGCGTTCTTCAACGCGCCCAGCCTCAAGCTCGCCAATGCGCTGGTCGCCAACAGCTGCTTCGACCAGGTGTTCTTTGCGAATTCGGGGGCCGAAGCCAACGAGGGCGCCATCAAGCTCGCGCGCAAATTTGGCACGCTGTACAAGGGCGGCGCGCACGAGATCATCACCTTCGTCGGCGGCTTCCACGGCCGCACGCTCGCCACCATGTCGGCGTCAGGCAAGAAGGCTTTTGAGCCGCTGTTCGAGCCCAAGGTCACCGGATTTCCCAAGGCGCAGCTAAACGATCTCGATTCCGTCAAGCGACTGATCTCGGGCAAGACCGTTGCTGTCATGCTGGAGCCGATGCAGGGCGAAGCCGGCGTGTGGCCGGCGACCGATCAATTCCTCAGGGAGCTGCGGGCGCTGACCCAGGAGCGCGGGCTGCTCTTGATCGTCGACGAGATCCAGACCGGCATGGGCCGATCGGGCAAACTGTTCCACTACGAGCATGCCGGGATCGAGCCTGACATCATGACTCTCGGCAAGGGCATCGGCGGCGGCGTGCCGCTCGCAGCATTGCTGGCGACCGAATATGCATCCTGTTTCGAGCATGGCGACCAGGGCGGCACCTTCAACGGCAACCCGCTGATGTGCGCCGCCGGCCTTGCGGTGCTCGAACATGTCGTAGCGCCCGGCTTCCTGAAGTCCGTGGCGGACACGGGCCTGTTCCTGGAAAGCGAATTGCAGAAACTGTCCGCGCGCCACGGTCTCGGCAACGTGCGCGGCCGGGGTCTATTGCTGGCGCTCGACCTCAAACTGCCGATCGGCGCCTCGATCGTCGCGCAGGCCTTTGCCGAAGGCGTGCTGCTCAACTCGCCGCAGCCGGACGCGCTGCGGTTCATGCCGGCGCTCAACGTCACGCGCGAGGAGATTTCGATGATGATCGACTGCCTCGATACGGTGCTGACCCAGATGGGAGCGGCGCGGATGGTGGCGTAGCTCTAACAGATGTCGTCCCGGCCTTGAGCCGGGACCCATACGCCGCGGCCGTTGTAATGGCAGGCGGTCTCTGTCGGCTTTTTTCTATCGATGGATCACGCGGTATGGGTCCCCCGATGTGCAATTGCACATCTGAGCTCAAGGCCGGGACGACACTTTTTCCTACGGCCGAAACCTCACGGCCTCAAAATAATAGCCCCGGTCGTCGCCCTGCCCTCCAGGTCCGTGTGCGCCTTGGCGACGTCCTTCAGCGCATAGGCGTGGTTGATCGGAACGTGCAGTTTGCCGTTGATGACGGCGGCGAACAACGTGTCGGCGCCCTCCAGCAGGTCGCGGCGGGTGCTGACGTAATCGTTGAGCTTTGGCCGCGTCGCAAACAGCGAGCCGTGGTTGTTGAGCTCCGCGAGCGCGAACGGCGGCACCGGGCCCGAGGCGTTGCCGAAGCTGACGAACAGGCCGCGCGGCCGCAGGCAGGACAGCGAGCCCGGGAACGTGGTCTTGCCGACGCCGTCATAGACGACGTCGCACAGTTCGTTGCGGCTGATCTGTTTGACCCGCGCGACAAAGTCCTCCTCGTTGTAGAGGATGACATGGTCGCAGCCATTGGCGAGCGCGAGGTCGGCTTTCGCCTTGGTGCCGACGGTGCCGATCACATGCGCGCCGAGCGCCTTCGCCCATTGGCAGGCCAGCAGGCCGATGCCGCCGGCGGCCGCGTGGATCAGCACGCGGTGCCCGGGCTCGACCTTGAAGGTCTTGTGCAGGAGGTACCAGACCGTCAGGCCCTTGAGCATCAGGACAGCGCCCTGCTCGTAGGTGATGTGGTCGGGCAGCTTGACCAGCTTGTCCGCCGGGATCACGCGTTCAGAGGCGTAGCCGCCGAGATTGAAATAATAGGCGACGCGGTCGCCGGGATGGAAATTGGTGACACCAGGACCGACCGCCACCACCTCGCCCGCGGCCTCATTACCGGCGATGAAGGGCAACCCCGGCGCCTTGTAGAGACCGGTGCGGAAATACACGTCGATGAAGTTCAGGCCGACGGCGTGCTGGCGCATGCGGACCTCGCCCGGTCCCGGCGCCGGCACGTCGACGCTCTCATAGACCAGGGCTTCCGGACCCCCTACCTTGTGCACGCGCACGGCCTTGACCATGACCTTGTCTCCCTCGGTATCGGCTTCAAGCGCCCCGGCTCGTGGCGGAGCGAAAGCCATCAAGGCCGTATTGTCAACTCGCGGGGGCCTAAACCCGCTGTTTGACGACTTTTTTGCGATTGCGCCGGGCCAGCACGTTGAACAATTCGACCGCGGCCGCGAACACGATGGCGAAATAGATGTAGCCGCGCGGGATGTGGAATTTGAATCCGTCCGCCACCAGCGCCACACCGATTAGCACCAGGAACGCCAGCGCCAGCATCTTGGTGGTGGGGTGATCGGCCACGAACTTCGCCACCGGTCCTGACGAAACGTACATGATGAAGCAGGCGATCACGACGGCGGCCACCATGATCTCGATATCCTCCGCCATGCCGATCGCAGTGATGATCGAATCCAGCGAGAACACCATGTCGACGACGATGATCTGCATGATCACCCAGAAGAATACGCTCGCGCTCGGCTTGGCCTCGGGCTCGGCCTCGCGCGCCTCCACTTCGGCGTGAATTTCATGCGTCGCCTTCGCGATCAGGAACATGCCGCCGCCGATCAGGATGATGTCACGCCAGGACAGCGTCACGCTTTTCACGGTCAGCACAGGTTCCGTCAGGCCGATCAGCCACACCAGCACGCTGAGCAACATGATGCGGAACACCAGCGCCAGCAGCAAACCGATCTGGCGCGCGCGGTTGGCCTGCTCCGGCGGAAGCCTTGAGACGATCACCGACAGGAAGATGACGTTGTCGATGCCGAGGACGATTTCGAGCGTGGTCAACGTCAGCAACGCCACCCATGCTTCCGGGCTGGTCAGTAATTCCATCATGCCTTGAACGATTTCAGTTTGCGGATCACGGCATCGCTGCCGGCGACGTAGATGGCGATCGCACAGAGTCCGACGGTAATGGGAATGCCCACGGCGAAGTCGCAGACAATGGTGTAGGCCGCCAGCACGGCCCATGCGGCCAGCAGCCACATGGTCAGCCAGCGCAGGCGCACGACGCGGATCGGATGCAACACGTGGAACGGCGCGAAGGTCAGCGCGATCAGGACCGCTACGCCAAGAGTGGCAAGCGCCGGCGATGGATGCAGCAGGAACAGGTAGAATGCCGCGACGTTCCACACCGCCGGAAAGCCGCGGAAATGGTTGTCAGCCGCCTTCATGCGGCGGTCGGCAAAATAGAGCGCGCTAGAGGTCATGATGCCGATGCCGAGCAGCGGCGCCGCCATCGGCAGCAGCAAGCCACTCGCCGTGATGGCGTAAGCCGGAACGAACACGTAAGTGACGAAATCGACCACGAGGTCGAGCACCTCCCCGGACCAGTTCGGCTGCAGCCGCACCACGTCGAATTTGCGCGCGAGCGGTCCGTCGATGGCGTCAATGATGAGCGCGACGCCAAGCCAGCCGAACATGGCGGCCCAGTGCTCGCGCACCGCTTCCAGCATCGCAATCAGGCCGATGCCCGCTCCAAGCGCCGTGAAGACGTGGACGCCGAATGCGGCCGTCCGCATTCGGGTCGTAGCAGGAGATGCTATTGGTTCTTGTGTCTGGTCCATTGCTCCGGCAGTGCTAACAGGAATCGCCCCGATTTGCATACCGGCGCTTGCGGCGTTCCGCCGCGCAAATCGGTGGAAACATTTAAGAAGGTCAATGACTTGAAAATGCCGCCGGGAATGGCAATTGTTCCAATATGAACGATGCATCGCCAATTTATGACACCGTTGTGATCGGCGGCGGACCGGCGGGACTGACCGCCGCCATCGCGCTGGCGGAGACCGGTGCCAGGACCGCTTTGCTCGCCCGCCGAGTGCCCTATGCCGACAACCGCACCACGGCGCTGCTGGGCGCCTCCACCGATCTGCTCGAACGCCTCGACGTCTGGCGCCGCTGCCGGGATCAGGCCGCGGCCTTGCAGACCATGCGGCTCGTCGACGACACCGGCCGCCTGATCCGGGCGCCGGAAGTGCGGTTTTCGTCGCAGGAGATCGGCCTCGACCAGTTC
Source organism: Bradyrhizobium sp. OAE829 (assembly GCF_040546575.1). Taxonomy (NCBI): domain Bacteria; kingdom Pseudomonadati; phylum Pseudomonadota; class Alphaproteobacteria; order Hyphomicrobiales; family Nitrobacteraceae; genus Bradyrhizobium; species Bradyrhizobium sp. OAE829. The sequence goes on from NZ_JBEPOE010000001.1 coordinate 221,614, forward strand.
GGCTACAACATCGACAACCGGACGCTGATGGCAGCCCTGGAAGAGCGCGCCGCCGAATTGTCCGGCCTGACGCGATTTGACGATGAGGCGGCAGCCGTCGATCCGCAGGATGCAATGGTTGCCATCCACACCCGTGCGGGCGGGTCGGTGTCGGCGCGGCTGGTGATCGGCGCCGACGGGCGGCAGTCCCTGTCTCGCGAGGCCGCCGGCATCGACGTCAAGCGCCGCGACCTGCATCAGTCGGCATTGACCTTCAACATCAGCCATTCAAGGCCGCACAGGAATATCTCCACCGAGTTTCATACCCCGCACGGGCCATGCGTGTTCGTGCCCCTGCCCGGCAACCGCAGCAGCGTGGTGTGGGTTTCCGCGGCCAATGAAGCGCAACGGCTGATGGCGCTCGGTGACGACGAATTGTCCGACGCTGCGGAAAAGCAATCGCATTCCATTCTCGGCAGAGTCCGGGTCGAGCCTGGACGCAATCTGTTTCCGCTCTCGATCGAAAGTCCAAAGCAGTTCGCCAGCCATCGCGTCGCGCTGGTCGGCGAATCCGCCCATGTGCTACCGCCGATCGGCGCGCAGGGTCTCAACATGGGATTGCGCGACGCCGCCGACATCGCCGATATCGCCGGGCAAGCCCTGTCGCTCGGCGAGGATCCGGGCGCGCCGCAGGTGCTGGCGCGCTATCAATCCGCCCGCAGCTCCGATGTCGTCAGCCGGATATTTGCCATCGACCTCGCCAACCGCTCACTGCTCAGCGATTTCCTCCCCGTGCAGTCGCTGCGCGCTGTGGGGCTGCATCTGATCGGCTCATTCGGCCCGCTGCGGCGGCTCGCCATGCGCGAGGGCCTCGCGCCATCATGGAAGCGCGTGGGTTAGGGCCTGAACCCGTAAAACCAGAGGCGTCCCAGCGGGATCATTACCGTGGCTTAGGGCGGCGGCACACCCAACGACTTGAGTCCGCCCAGAGCACTCTCGTTCTTTGGATTAATGGTCAGCGCCGCCTTGTAGGCGGCAACCGCTTCAGGACCTTTGCCAAGGCGCTGGTAGGCTGTGCCGCGCCACGCGTGCGCATTGCTCGATCGCGGCACGACCTTCAACACCGCGTTGAAATCGTCGATCGCATCCTGGTAGTGACCAAGCCGCAGTGATGCATACCCGCGTCCAAGATTGGCGTCGGCAGTCTCGCGCGGGGCCGGGATTGGATAATAGCCGAGAGCCAGAGTCTTGTCGTAATCGATCTTGGCCTCTTTGAACTTGCCGAGAGAGTTGTACGCACTGCCGCGCTCGCGGTAGTAGCTCGTGACCCCCGCGTTTCGCCGGATCGCTTCGGTGTAGCATTCCGCCGCCTTTTCATGTTGCCCGAGCCTGCCATGGACTTCGCCCTCGCCGAAGGGAAACCCGCCGTCGGTCGGAACAAGTTGGCCACCCTTGCGGAAATCGGTCAGCGCTTCGTCGTAACGTCCGAGGCGGTAAAAATAAAAGCCGCGCTTGGCATAGAAGTCGGGATCGAGCGGCTCGGTCTGTAAGGCCGCGTTGTAGTCGGCCTCGGCGCTCTCGTATTGTTTCAAATCCTCATAGGCAAAGGCACGCTGGCGCAGCAAGTTGCGCCGAACTTCGGCGCCGTAGAACACGTCTTCCAGTCCCTGGGTGTAGAGGTCGACTGCGCGCTGGTAGTCGCGTGCGCGCTCGGCCTGACGGGCACGCTTATGAAGGGCCGTCAACGTATCGTCGGATGGAAGGACCTCGTAACTGGGCGGAGGCCCGTTCAAGAGGCTTGCGAGTTGCCGCTGATGCCAGAAATGCAGGGCGGAACGCAGAATGATCGGAGTCACCGCGATCATGGAAATGACCACCACGATCATGGCAAGGAAAGCAACAAAGACAATGATCCAGCGGCGGCGCGTCATGGCGGAGAGTTTAAGCCTCCCCGGTAAATAGAACGCCGGACTTTGCGGTTGACGATGGATGAATTCGAAAGCTGACAATCTATTGAAGTCATTCACCCTATTCGCAGCACGGCGGCCGAACATTGGTGAAAATCACCACTTCTATTGCGTTCCAATAGGCGACACCGAGGCGCGTGATAGGTCCACGCCCTTCAAGGTAGCCCCAGCCTTCCGCTCTGGATGAACCACATCACGCTGGTCAGCGTGACGACAGAGGCGAAGGTGCCGATCAGGACGGCGACCGACGCCGGCTCGATCCAGGTGTTGTTCTGCCGCGCAATCACGAACACGTTGAGCGCCGGCGGCAGTGACGCCATCAGGACCGCGGTGGCGGCCCAGGGCTGCGCAAACGGCCCGAACAGCAGCATCAGGCCGAACACGATCAGCGGATGGATCAGGAGCTTGACCGCGATCACGCCGGGCACCTCCCAGGGCACGCGATCGAACGGGCGCAGCGCGACGGTCACGCCCAGCACGAACAGCGCCGTCGGTGCCGCGGCGTTCTGCAAAAACACCAGCGTGTTGTCGATCGCGACGGGGGGACGAAAATGCAGCGCCGCGGCGAGCGCGCCGGCGCCGGCCGACATGATCAGCGGGTTGAGCACGATCTGCCGCACCACGATGCGAAGCGTGTGCAGCAGCGAGCGGTGCTCGCGATCGGTGAACGCGATCAGGATCGGCACGATCGAAAACAGGAAAATGCTGTCGCAACAGAAAATCAGCGCGGTCGGCGCCGCCGCCTTGGTGCCGAGCACGGCGAGCGCCAGCCCCGGGCCCATATAGCCGATATTGCCGTAGGCGCCGGCCAGCCCGGCCAGGGTCGCCTTGCGCAGCGACAGATCGCCGATGACCCGGCCCGTCACCACGGCCACGACGAAGGCAATCACGGTGCCGAGCGTGGTCGCGATCAGGAATGGCGGGTTATTGAGTTCCGAAAACGGCGTCTTGGCCATGATGCCGAACATCAGGGCCGGCAGCGAGACGTAGAGCAGGAAGAAATTCATCCAGGCCAGCCCCGCCTCCGGCAGCCCCCTGGTCTTGCCGCAGGCAAAGCCGATGAAGATCACCCCGAAATAGGGAATCGCCAGATTGAGGATATCAGCCATGCAATGGAGGTCTTTTCTTCAACGTTTTCCGCGTGCTGTCGCCGGATGTGCCAGCTGGACTTGAGAGGTAATCAAGCTTTTGCCCCTAGCATCGGCCACAATCATGGTCTATTCGACGAGATATGATTAAAGCGCGCACCGCCAAATTCCAGATCGGTCAGATCGTCCGCCACCGGGTGTTTTCATTCCGGGGCGTGATTTTCGACATCGATCCGGTATTCAACAATACCGAGGAATGGTGGTTGTCGATCCCTGAGAACGTTCGGCCGCACAAGGATCAGCCGTTCTATCACCTGCTGGCGGAGAATTCGGACTCCGAATACGTCGCTTATGTCTCCGAGCAGAACCTGCTGCCCGACGAGTCCGGCGAACCGATCCGGCATTCGCAGGTCGCCGAGATCTTCGTCAAGGACAAGTCCGGCGGCTACCGTCCGCGCAATCCCTCGCTGAACTGACCTGGCTCCATCCGAGCTCTAAAGGTTCTCTGAACGAAAAAGGCGCCCCGACCGGGCGCCTTTTTGTCTGTCGATCGAAGCAGCGTTACTTGGCCGCCGGATTGGCCGGCGCGCCGCCGGCGGGCGGGTTGGCCTCGAGCTTCTTGCGCGCTTCTTCAGCCCGCTTCTGCAGCTCTTCCTGCAACTTCTGCTGGGTCTTTTCGAATTCCTTGGGGTCGGTCGGCGGGCCGTCATAGGCCTTGGCGAATTCGGCCAGCGGCAGCGGCAGCGTCAGCGGCGCGCCGTTGGAGTTGATCGCCTGGACCACCAGGTTCTGGCCCTTCTTCAGGTTGGCCAGCAGTTCCGGGGTCACTTCATAGTCCGACATGCAACCATTCTGGAAGCAGATCACATAGGGGCTCTGCGCCGGGGGATTGGCATCGACGATGACGCGGGTGCCGTGCACGAGCTGCATGCCGAGCGGCAGCGTCACGCGCAGGATCTTCTTCGGCTCGCCTTCAGGCTCGATGATGACGGCCGCGATGACCGGCTGGCCGGACTCGATGCGCCCGTCCTTGCCGGTGAAGCAGACCTGCTTCGCGCCGGCGTCCTGCCCCTTGAGGCAGAATTTGGTCCAGGGCGCATAGATCAGCTGAACCTGCTGGTCCTGCGACTGACCGCCTGCGGGGGGAGCGCCGCCGGCGGCCGCTGGCGGGGCCGGCTGGGCGTTCGGGGCGGCAGGCGCCTGAGCCTTCGGAGCGGCTTTCGGGGCAGCCTTGGGAGCGGCCTTCGGGGCCTCCTTGGGCGCCGCTGCGGGGGCTCCGGGGGCCGGAGCCGGGGTCTGGGCCTGCGCGCTCGCAACGAGCGCCGACAATGCCGTCGCCGCCAACAAGGCGGCAACCCGCCCACGCGGCCGGACGGCCAAAATACGGAAATTCATTGCGGAAAACCCTTTCTGAACGGGAGCGCCCGAAACCGCTGCAGGCACCGACACCTAGCCGTTTGGGCGGCTGTCTCCTAGTCAATTGAGGCGGATACGTGACAGCGCCACCGCCCTGACCAATTGCACGCCTTCAATACAGCGGCAGACGAAAAGATCAATGCCGACAAGTATCTTTGGCTGCGGTCCCGGTGGACACCAAGGCCTATGGTCAAGGCCTATGGTAAAGCTCGCTGGTGTGTCATTCCGAATCAAATCCGCGCGTGCCGATGTTAGCCTTTGGACGTATCCGGCTTGGTATTCTCGCCAGCGTTGTGCTGGCGCTCGGCCTGGTGCCGTTGGCGCTCGCGGGCAAGGCCCGCGCCGGTGAAAGCCATGCGATCTCCATGCATGGCGCGCCGGCCCTGCCGGCCGATTTTGCCCACATGCCCTACGCCAATCCGGATGCGCCGAAGGGTGGCCGGCTGGTCTGGGGTCTGCTTGGCACCTTCGACAGCCTCAATCCGTTCATCGTCCGGGGCCTCGCCCTGCAGCAGATCAGGGGCTTTGTCGTCGAGAGCCTGATGAGCCGCGGCAATGACGAGGCCTTCACGCTCTACGGGCTGCTGGCCAGGAGCGTCGAGACCGACGACATCAGAAGCTATGTCACGTTCCATCTCGATCCCCGGGCGCGGTTCTCGGATGGCAAGCCGGTCGTGGCCGACGACGTGCTGTTTTCCTGGGCGCTGCTGCGCGACCGCGGCCGCCCCAACCACCGCCAGTATTACGCCAAGGTCGCCAAGGCCGCGGCGCCCGACCCGCTCACCATCAGGTTCGATTTCGGCGGCGCGCCTGACCGTGAACTGCCGCTGATCCTCGGCCTGATGCCGATATTGCCACGCCATGCGGTCGATCCCGAAACCTTTGAAGAAACCACGATGACCGGACCGGTCGGTTCCGGTCCCTATCGCGTCACTGCGGTGCGCCCCGGCGCGAGCGTCACGCTGACGCGCAATCCCGACTATTGGGGCCGTGACCTGCCGGCGAACCGGGGCCTGTGGAACTTCGACGAGATAAGGTTCGATTACTACCGCGAGTCCAACGGCCAGTTCGAAGCCTTCAAGCGCGGTCTGTATGATTTCCGCAATGAGGCCGAGCCACTGCGCTGGCACGACGGCTATGATTTCCCGGCCGCCCGCAGCGGCGAGCTGATCCGCGACACCATCAAGCCGGGGATGCCGCAGCCGTCGGAGTATTTGGTGTTCAACACCCGCCGCCCATTGTTTTCCGACGTCCGGGTGCGGCGCGCACTGACGCTGCTGTTCGATTTCGAATGGATCAACCGCAACTACTTCTTCGGCCTCTATACGCGTGCCGGAGGCTTCTTCGCCGGGTCGGAATTATCAGCCTATGGCCGCGCCGCCGATGCACGCGAGCGCGAACTGTTGAAACCCTACCTCGCGCATATTCCGCGTGACATTCTCGACGGCAGCTTCCGCCTGCCCGTCACTGACGGTTCGGGCCGCGACCGCGCCGCGCTGCGGGCCGCCCTCGCTCTGCTGTCCGAGGCCGGCTACGCGCTCGACGGCACCGTGCTGCGCCAGCGCGCCAACAAAACACCCCTCACCTTCGAGATCCTGGTCACGACGCGCGATCAGGAACGGATCGCGCTGGCCTACGCCAGAGACCTCAAGCGCGCCGGCATCGAGGCCAGCGTGCGCGCGGTCGATCCGGTGCAATTCGACCAGCGCCGGCTCGCCTACGAGTTCGACATGCTGCAGAACCGCTGGGACCAGTCACTGTCGCCCGGCAATGAGCAGTCGTTCTATTGGGGCAGCCAGGCCGCCGATATATCAGGCACAAGGAACTACATGGGCGCAAAGGATCCAGCGATCGACGCCCTGATCGCGGCGCTGCTGGAGGCCCGCGAGCGACCGGAATTCGTCTCGGCGGTGCGGGCGCTGGACCGCACCCTGATGTCGGGCTTCTACGCTATCCCGTTGTTTAACGTCGCCGAGCAATGGATCGCGCGATGGAATCGGGTAGAACGGCCTTCAACCATCGCTTTGACGGGCTACCTGCCGGAAACGTGGTGGCACAGACCGGACGCGCAAACCAAATGACGCAAGCCATCGATGTGACGCCGTGACCCAGCCAGCCGCTTCGCCCACGCTCGATACGTTGTTCAAGCGGTCACTGGCACGGCAGCCGGATGCGACGGCGCTGGTCGATCCGCCCAACAAGCAGCGCGTCACCGGGCAGACGCCGAAGCGTCTCACCTACGCGCAGGCCGACCGCGCCATTTCCGCGCTGGCTGCGCATTTCATCGAATCCGGGTTGCCGGCCAACTCCGTCGTCGCGGTCCAGCTGCCGAACACCATCGAATTCGCGCTGACGATTCTGGCCGCCTATCGCGCCGGACTTGTGGTCGCCGTGCTGCCCTTGCTGTGGCGGCAGGCGGAACTGACCATGGCGCTCAACCGCACCGCGGCGCGGGCGATCGTGACCACAAGCAAGGTCGACGGCATCGTCTATTCGGATCTGGCCATGAATGCCGCGGCCGAAGCGTTTTCGATCCGCCATGTCTGCGGCTTCGGCACCGATTTGCCGGAAGGCATGGCCTCGCTCGACAACGCGATCCTTCGGGAATCGACAACGGCGCGCGCCGTCATTCAGGATGGCCGCAAGGCGGCGCTGATCTCGTTCGATCTGACGTCGGACGGTTTCCGGCCGGTGCCGCGCGCGCATCTCGGCCTGATCGCCGGAGGACTATCGGTCTCGCTCGAAAGCGACGTGCCGCAGGGCGCAACGATCCTGTCGGCGTTTTCGCCGATGTCGTTTGCCGGCCTCGCATCGACGCTGACGGTGTGGCTGCTGTCGGGCGGAACGCTGGTGTTGCACCATCCGTTCGACGAAGAAGTGCTGGAGCAGCAGGTCAACGAGCATGCCTGCGACACGCTGATTGCCCCGGCCCAACTGGCGCTGCGGCTGGACGAACTCGGCCTCGCGGGCAGCCTGCCCTCCCTGCGCAACGTCATCGGCTTGTGGCGCGCGCCGGAACAGGTGATGTCGAGCGCGTCCTGGTCGGCCCAGCAGGCGACGCTGACCGACGTCTATCTGTTCGGCGAAGTCGGTTTGTTCGGGGCGCGCCGGATTGCGGAGGACGGTTCGCCGGCCCTGATCAAGTCAGGACCGCATGGCGCGCCGCGCGAACTTCCGGGCTCCTCGATCGCGGGCGACATCCTGCTGACGCCGCGGGGCACCCTGGGACTGCGCGGACCGATGATCCCGGTCGCGGCCTATGCGCCCCCGCCGCCACCCAGCGACTCGCTGATCGCAGCCCCGCCGCGCGATTACGTCGACACTGATTATTCCGCGCGGCTCGACCGCTCGACCGGCGCCATCAATATTACCGCGCCGCCGTCCGGCATCATGGCGGTTGGCGGCTACCGCTTCCTGGCGCAGGACCTGCAGGAATGGGCGCGTCGCCTCGGGCAAGGCGCGCTGCTCACGGCATTGCCGGATCGCCTTAGCGGCCATCGGCTTGCCGGCCGCGCCCAGGACAACGCCCGCGCCCGCGACGCGCTGACGGAACTCGGGCTTAACCCGTTGATGGTCGAAGCGTTTCGCGACCGGGCCAACTCCACCTGAACGCAATCTCGCGGCTTGCGTTGACGCCACATTAAGCCCGGCAAACTAGGATCGCGCTCTCATACGTCGCGCGCTTGATCCGAGTTGTCAGATGTCCCAGCAAGGCCCGATCCTCGTCGTATCGACCGCAAGGCGGCCGTCGTTCGCCGCAGCGCTCGATGTCGCAAAGCTGTTTCCGGTCGTCGAGGCCGAATGGGCGGACGCAGGTCGCGCGGTCGAACAGCTGCAGCCGGCCGCGGTCTTGGCCGCGACGTCCGACGTCGATCAGGCCACGCTTGCCGCACTCGCCGCGCCGATCGCGGCCCACCAACCCTATCTGCCGCTGATCGCGGTCGATCCGCAGGGAACGTTGCCTGAGAACGCCATTCCGTTTTTCCAGAGCCAGGGGGATTCCAGCCGCCTCGTCGCGCGCCTGCGCGCGGCGCTGCGTGTCCGCTCGCTGCACGCGACCGTGATGCGCCGGCTGGTACCGGCCACCCGGATCGCGCTGTCTGATATTGACACCTTCCGGGATGCTACCGTGCTGCTGGTCGGCCGCGGCGGCGCCTACCCGACGCTGTCGGTCTCGCTCGGCGAGCAAACCGGCGTGGTCGGCGCGCTGAGCATCGAAGCCGCGGCGAAACATCTGAATACGCGCGACATCGACGGCATCGTGCTCAGCGAAGGCTTTAGCCCGCGCGTGGTCGATGCGTTCCTGACCGTGCTGGCGGAAGACGCCCGCTTCCGCCATCTGCCTGTCGTGGTGACGTCAGGCGATCTGTTGCCGGCCTATGAATTGCCGAACCTCGAAATCCTCTTGGGCGAGTCCGCACAGATGGTGGCGACCGCGCTGCCGCTGATCCGCCAGCATGCCTTTGAAGCGCATCTGAGCCGGACCCTGCGCTCGATCGACGCCGAGGGTTTGATCGACGCCCGCACCGGCCTGCTCACGCCAGGCGCCTTCGAGCGCGACTTCGCCAGCGCCGTCTACCAGACCCAGCAACGCGGCGGCGGCCTGTCGGTCGCGCGCTTCGCATTCGATCCCGCGCACCCCCGCGCCCAGTTCGACGGCGCGCGCATCATCAGCCGGCTGATGCGGCAGATGGACTTTGGCGCCGTTTGCGATGACGGATCGGTCGTGGTCGCCTTCGCCGAGACCGACCTCAAGACCGCGCACACGATCGCGCGGCGGCTGTCCAGCGTCATGCGCCACACCAGCCATGGCAAGCGCGACACGCGCGCAGAACCAACCGTGACGGTCGCGACGCTGGAGTCGAAGGATTCCGCAAAGGCGCTGCTCGCACGCCTCGGCGAAGAGGCCCATCGCGCCGCGTCTTAGGCCGCTTCCGTCATTGCGAGCGAAGCGAAGCAATCTATAGCGCGGCATAACGGAGGGGTGGATTGCTTCGTCGCAAGTGCTCCCTTGCGCAAACGCCTTGCGTTTGTCGCAGGCAATGACGAAGACGGTACGGGCGCCTACGCCGCCTTCTTGTTCTCCGCGAGATTGGCGAGCTGCCGCAAAATCTCGGTCGTGCCCATAAGCCGTTCTTCCGGCGTTTTCCATACCTGCAGGAACACCACCTTCATGTCGGGCCGCACTTTCGCGGCCTGGCCGTGCTGGCGGATGAAGAACACCAGCCGGTCCGGCTGCGCGAACTTGTTGTCGCGGAAGCTGATGACGGCGCCCTTCGGTCCGGCATCGACCTTCTCGACATTGGCCCTTCGGCAATAGGCCTTGATCGCGGCGACCTTGAACAGATAGCGCACCTCGTCCGGCAGCACGCCGAAACGGTCGCGCATTTCGGCGGCGAAATTGTCGATCTCCTCGTCGGTCTCGAGATCGGCAAGCCGGCGGTACAGCGACAGCCGCACCGCGAGGTCGTTGACGTAATCCTCCGGAATCAGCACGGGCATGCCGATGGTGATCTGCGGCGACCAGCGGTCGGCCGCGGGCTCGACCACGCCGGCCTTGAGGTTGAGGATCGCCTCTTCCAGCATCGATTGATAAAGCTCGAAGCCGACTTCCTTGATGTGACCGGACTGTTCCTCGCCGAGCAGGTTGCCGGCGCCGCGGATGTCGAGATCGTGGGAAGCAAGCTGGAAGCCGGCGCCCAGTGTCTCCAGCGATTGCAGCACCTTGAGCCGCCGCTCGGCCTGTCCGGTGATCTTCTGCTGCGCCGGCAGCGTGAACAGCGCATAGGCGCGCAGTTTCGAGCGCCCCACCCGGCCGCGCAGCTGATAGAGCTGCGCCAGGCCGAACATGTCGGCACGGTGCACGATCAGCGTATTGGCAGAGGGAATGTCGAGCCCGGATTCGATGATCGTGGTCGAGAGCAGGATGTCGTATTTGCCGTCGTAGAACGCCGACATGATGTCTTCGATCACGGTCGGCGGCATCTGGCCATGCGCGACCGCAACCTTCATTTCCGGGACGTTCTTGTCGAGGAAGTCTTTTACGCCGGCGAGGTCCTCGATGCGCGGCACGACATAAAACGCCTGCCCGCCGCGGTAGCGCTCGCGCAGCAGCGCCTCGCGGATCATCAGCGGATCGTGCGGCGCCACGAAGGTGCGCACCGCGAGGCGATCCACCGGCGGTGACGCAATGATCGAGAGATCGCGCACGCCGGTCAGCGCCAGCTGCAGCGTGCGTGGGATCGGCGTCGCGCTCAACGTCAGCACGTGGACCTGTGCGCGCAATTGCTTCAGCCGTTCCTTGTGGCTGACGCCGAAGTGCTGTTCCTCGTCGACGATCAGGAGGCCGAGATCCCTGAACTTGATCGCCTTGCCGAGCAGCGCATGGGTGCCGACCACGATGTCGACATTGCCTTCCGAAAGTCCCTTCTTGACCTGCGTCAGTTCCTTCGCCGCCACCAGCCGCGAGGCTTGCGCGACATTGACGGGAAAGCCACGAAAACGTTCGGTAAAGGTCTTGCTGTGCTGCCGCGCCAGCAGCGTGGTCGGCACCACCACGGCGACCTGCTTGCCGTCGAGCGCGACCGCAAAGGCGGCGCGCAGCGCCACCTCGGTCTTGCCGAAGCCGACGTCGCCACAGATCAGCCGGTCCATTGGCCGGCCGCTTTCGAGGTCCTTCAGCGTGGACGTGATGGCGCCAAGCTGGTCCTCGGTCTCTTCATAGGGGAAGCGTGCGCAGAACTCGTCATAGACATGCGCCTGCACCGGCATTTTCGGCGCTTCATGCAGATGCCGTTCGGCCGCGATCTTGATCAGTTCGCCCGCGATCTCGCGGATGCGGTTCTTGAGTTTTGCCTTGCGTGCCTGCCAGCCGCCGCCGCCAAGCCGGTCCAGTTCGACATTGGCGTGGTCGGAGCCGTAGCGCGACAGCAGCTCGATGTTCTCGACGGGGAGGAACAGCTTTGTCTCGGCCGCGTAATGCAGCTCGAGGCAATCATGCGGCGCGCCGGAGACCTCCAGCGTCTGCAGCCCGATGAAACGGCCGATGCCGTGCTCGACATGCACCACGAGGTCGCCGGCGGCGAGGCTCGTGACTTCAGAGATGAAATTGTCGAGTTTGCGGCTCGCCTTGCGCGGCCGCACCAGGCGGTCGCCGAGAATATCCTGTTCGCTGATGACCGCGACGTCGTCGGTCTCGAAACCGGATTCCATCCCGACCACCGCCAGCATGGCCTCGTTGCGTGGCGTCGCCTGCACCGTGCGCCAGGTGTTGACGCTGGTGAGGTTGAGCAGCTTGTGGTCGCGCAGCATGCTGCCCATGCGGTCGCGAGAGCCTTCGCTCCACAGCGTGACCACCACCTTCTTGCGCTGCGCCTGCAACGCCAGCACATGGGCGACGACGGCTTCGAACACGTTGACCGAGCTGTCGGCACGCTCCGGCGTGAAGTTGCGACCCTGCCGGGCGCCGGCATCGAACACGTCAGAACTGCCGTCGGGCACCGCGAACGGCGTCAGCCGCGCCAGCGCGGCTTCTTCCAATCGTGTCGTCCATTCCGTTTCGGTCAAATACAGCCGATCGGGCGGCAGCGGCTTGTAGATCGCGCCGCTCCCGGGATGCTCCAGCGCCTCGCGCCTTGCCTCGTAATAGTCCGCGATCTGCTTGAAGCGTTCCCGCGCGGCGTCCTCGCCCTGAGGTTCGATCGCGACCGGCGCGCCGTCGAGATAGTCGAACAGCGTGTCCATCCGCTCCTGGAACAGCGGCAGCCAGTGTTCCATGCCGGGATGACGGCGGCCTTCGCTGACTGCTTCATAGAGCAGATCGTCGCGCTGAGGCGCGCCGAAGGTCGCGACATAGCCCATGCGGAAGCGGCGGATGGTTTCGGTGACCAGCTGGAATTCGGAGACCGGCACCAGATCGAGCGCGCGCATGTCGAGCAGCGTGCGCTGGGTTTCGGCGTCGAACGTGCGGATCGATTCCAAACTGTCGCCGAAGAAATCGAACCGCACCGGCTGGTCGAGCCCGGCCGGAAAGAGGTCGAGAATGCCGCCGCGCACGGCGTATTCGCCGGGCTCGCGCACGGTCGAGGAGCGGTTGTAGCCATTATGCTCCAGCCAGGCGACGATGGAGTCCATCGGCACGACGTGGCCGGGCGCGACCGACAGCGCCTGCGCCGCCACCACCTCGCGCGCCGGAACGCGCTGGACGACGGCGTTCACCGTGGTCAGCACGATCAGCGGCTTGTCGCTGCCTTGAAGCCGCGACAGCCGCGCCAGCGTGGTGAGGCGCTGCGCCAGGACGCCGCCATGCGGCGATACCCGGTCATAGGGCTGACAGTCCCAGGCCGGAAACTGCATGACCGGCAGATCGGGCGCAAAGAATTCCAGCGCCCGCGCCAGTTGCTGCATACGGGGGCCGTCGCGGCACACCACCGCAAGGCTTACCGCCGGCGGCTTCGGCTTGGCAGCGACCGCGCGTGCGAGGTCAGCAACGACCAGCCCTTCCGCGCCCTCGGCGACATTGGCAAAGGTCAGCGCGCGGCCGGGGGCCAATAGCGCGGCGGGCGACTTGACTGGAGACTTCATGCGTCGTGGTCCACGGCGCGACGCGCCTTGATGCGATCGAACAGCGCGCTGGCGTATTCGGGATCGAGCGGCTTTTCGCCGGTCAGCGCGGCATAGAGATCGGGATCGGGCACCTCGAGCAGCCGTTCCAGTTCGGCCATGTCGCCATCAGACAGATCAGCGATCTCCGCATCGGCAAAGCGCCCAAGGATGAGATCCATCTCACGGGTGCCGCGATGCCAGCAGCGAAACAAAAGCCGCTTGCGGCGGTCATCGAGGCCACCGCTCGATCGTGTCGAACCCGTCATTGTCCCATTCCCATCCGAACGCCAAAAGCCCGGACGTGCCGGGCGGGCTTGATATAGCCATGGCCGCAGCGAATGTCAGTAGCGTTTCAAGCGCAAATCCAAATGAAAATCCAAGTGAAAATTCAAGTGAACTTGATGCATGTGAACCTCGCGCCTCTGGCGTGCGACAACAGGAGGTCGCGGCGGACTTGCAGCTTTTGCGTTTCGCCGGTATGTGTCTGCGCGATCAGTGACCGATTTTGGCACGATCAACAGGGAGAAGGCTCGATGACGTTGTCTCGCCGCCCCGTCGAGGGCATCGCCTAAGGGCGCGTGCGTCAGCCGCGCCGCTTGGGAAATCACGCGCTCAAGTCAGCGAGAGCTGCGCTGTGCGCGTCGACTAACCCAAATCTTTCTGAAAGCTTTCAAATGGGCACTTCTCCCAAGATGGACGGCCGTGCGCCGATCCATGTCTTCGCCTCGTCCAAATCCTGGATCGAGGGCAATGCCACGCTTCAACTCGAACAGGTCGCTGGCCTGGCTGGAGTCCGGGCGGTCGCCGCGATGCCGGATCTGCATCCCGGCAAATATGGTCCCGTAGGTTGCGCCATTCTGGCCGACCGGATTCATCCGCAGCTGGTTGGGTCCGACATCGGCTGCGGCATGGGGTTGTTTGCGCTCGACATCGCAGCCCGCAAGCTGCGGCTCGACCAGCTGGCCGAGCGCTTGAGCCCGCTCGATCAACCCTGGGACGGCGATGTCGCCGGAGTCCTGGCCGACGCCGGTCTTGACGCCACGCCGTTCGATGCTTCGCTCGGCAGCATCGGCGGCGGCAACCATTTCTGCGAGATCCAGGCCATCGAGGAAATCCTTGCGCCGGAGACGGCCGCGCAGGCGGGATTGGACCGGGATCAGGCCTTTGTCCTGGTCCATTCCGGCTCGCGGGGCCTCGGTTACTCGATCCTGGAGCGCGTGCTGTCGAACGGGCAAGCAGCGCTCGATCCCGCGAGTGACGACGGCGGATCTTACATGGACGCGCATGATCACGCCGTGCGATGGGCGAAGCTCAACCGTCGTATCATCGCCGAGCGGGCCGCAGTGGCTGCGCGTGCGGAACTGCGTCCTGTCAACGATCTGGCCCACAACATGGTCGAGCGTCAGAGCTCGACCGATGGCGAGGTCATGGCGCTGCACCGGAAGGGCGCGGCGGCTTCCGATCGCGGGCTGGTGCCGGTGCCGGGATCGCGGGGGACGCTGTCCTATCTGGTGGAGCCGCTGGCGGCGATGCAGACCGAGGCGCTCGCTTCGCTCGCGCATGGTGCGGGGCGCAAATACGACCGCGCATCCATGCACGGCCGCGTGCGGGGCAAGAAATCCGACGTGGCACGGCTGGAGCGCAATCCCTATGGCGGCATCGTCGTCTGCGGGGATCGCGGCCTGCTCGTGGAAGAGGCGCCGGAGGCCTACAAGAACATCGACCGCGTGATCGCCGACCTCGTCGAGTTCGGCCTGGCGCGCGTGGTGGCGACGTTCCGGCCGCTGGTGACGTTCAAGAAGGCGCAATCCAGCGTCGCGCTGAGCAGCGGCAAGCGCGAAAAATCCTGGAAGGAGGATCGCCGATGATCCGGCTTCTCCTCACCAGCGGACGCGGTCCGGCGGAATGCCGGATCGCGCTCGCAAAGGCGTTCGCGACGCTCACCGCCGAAGCGACCGCGCTCGGTCTTGATACCGATTGCGTGAACGGGCCGAATCCGGACGGGCATGGTCCGGCGTCGGCGATAACGGTGATCCACGGCGACGCCGCCGCGGCCTTCGCACGGCCTTGGATCGGTTCGATCCAGTGGGTGGCGCAAAGCCCGCTGCGGCCGCATCACAAGCGCAAAAACTGGTTCATTGGCGTTTTCGAACTTCCGGCGCCGCCCGAAGCGCCGAAAGCGCTGGCCGCGCACGACGTTCGCTTTGAAGCCTTCCGGGCCGGCGGCCCCGGCGGCCAGCATCAGAACAAGACCGAGAGCGCCGCGCGTGCCATCCACATCGCAACTGGACTTTCCGTCGTGGCGCGTGAGGAACGCTCGCAGCATCGGAACAAGGCGCTGGGTTTGGAGCGGATTGCGGCACTGATCAGGCTGCAGGGCGAGCTCGAAGCGATCACGGCCCGGAATGATGCGCACGCCGCGCATGATCGCCTCGAGCGCGGCAGCCCGGTCAAGCGGTTCAAGGGCAGCGCGTTTCAGGCATCGTAGTCCGACACCAAAAAAGCCGTGGACGTGCCAGGCGGGGTCCGTTCGGGAGAACGTCAGCCCTTCATGCTCGAAGAATTCGTCATTGCCGGGCTTGACCCGGCAATCCATCTGCTTCGTAAGATTCATTTCAAAGAATGATGGATGCGCGGGTCAAGCCCGCGCATGACGGACCAGTAAATGCGCCCTCCTCTGCTCAATCCGCTGTTTGCTCCGGTCACGACGCTTGCTGGCGTCGGGCCGAAGCAGGACAAGTTGCTGCGTTATCTGCTCGGCCGCAGCGAGACGCCGCGGCTGGTCGATCTGCTGCTGCATCTGCCGGCCAGCGTGATCGATCGCCGCGCGCGGCCAAAAATCCGTGAAGCCGTGCAGGGAACCGTGGTGACACTGGAGGTCACCGTCGATCGCCATCGGCCGCCACCGCCGCGCAATTCGCGCGCGCCCTACCTCGTCTACGCCAGCGACGACACCGGCGACGTGGTGCTGACGTTCTTCCGCGCCAAACCCGGTTATGTCGAAAAACTGCTTCCCGTAGGCGAGAAGCGCTACGTGTCGGGCACCTTGCAGATGTACGACGGGATTCCCCAGATCGTGCACCCCACCAACATCGTCGATGAAGCGGCGTTCGCGAAGCTGACCGGCATCGATCCGGTCTATCCCCTGACCGAAGGCCTCGCCCTCGGTTCGCTGCGCCGCGCGGTGGCCCAGGCGCTGCAGAAACTCCCTGAACTGCCCGAATGGATCAGTCCGGAAGTCGTCCGCCGCTGCCACTTCCCGCCCATCCGGGAAGCGTTCACCCGGATCCATATCCCGGTCGAGCTGACGGACATCCTCCCCGATGGCCCGTTCTGGTCGCGACTCGCCTTCGATGAACTTTTGGCGGGTCAACTGGCGCTGGCGCTGGTGCGCGCGCAACTGCGCCGGCCGGCCGGCGACCGCCATGCCGGCGACGGCCAGCTGCGCAGCAGGATCATCGACGCTTTGCCTTATGCGCTGACGGCGTCGCAGCGCGACGCGGTCGCCGCCATCACCGAGGATCTGCGCCAGCCGGTGCGGATGCTGCGGCTGCTACAGGGCGACGTCGGATCCGGCAAGACGGTGGTCGCCCTGCTCGCGGCCGCCGCCGTAACCGAGGCCGGCAAGCAGGCCGCGCTGATGGCGCCGACCGAAATTTTGGCGCGCCAGCACATCAAGACCATCACGCCGCTCGCAGAGCGCGCTGGGATGCGGGTGGCGATCCTCACGGGGCGCGAAAAGGGCAAGGAGCGGCGGGAAATCCTGGCGCAGCTGGAAGCCGGCGAGATCGATTTCCTGGTCGGCACCCACGCGCTGATCCAGGACGACGTGATCTTCAAGTCGCTGGCGCTCGCCGTGGTCGACGAGCAGCATCGTTTTGGCGTGCGCGAACGCCTCGCGCTCACCAACAAGGGCGACGCTGTCGATGTGCTGGTGCTGAGCGCGACGCCGATCCCGCGCACGCTGGTGCTGACCTATTTCGGCGACATGGACGTCTCGGAACTGCGCGAAAAGCCGGCCGGCCGGCAGCCGATCGATACCCGCACCGTCCCCAACAGCCGGCTCGACGAAGTCATCGACGGCGTCGGCCGCGCGCTCAAGGCCGGCAAGCTGGTCTACTGGATCTGTCCGCTGGTGGAGGAATCCGAGGCCGAGGGCATCGAGCACCTCACCAACGCCACCGAGCGCTTCGAGCGGCTGCAGCAACGTTTTGGGGACCGCGTCGGGCTCGTCCACGGCCAGATGAAGGGCACTGAAAAGGACCGCGTGATGGCGCAGTTCGCCGCCCACGAGATCGGTCTTCTGGTCGCGACCACCGTGGTCGAAGTCGGCGTCGACGTCCCCGCCGCGTCGATCATGGTGATCGAAAATGCCGAGCGCTTTGGCCTCGCCCAATTGCATCAATTGCGCGGCCGCATCGGCCGCGGTTCGGAAGCCTCCACCTGCCTGTTGCTCTACAAGGAGCCGCTCAACGAGATGTCTACCGCGCGGCTGAAAGTGATCCGCGAAACGTCGGACGGTTTTCGGATCGCCGAGGAAGACCTGAAACTGCGCGGCGAAGGCGACGTGCTCGGCATCCGGCAAAGCGGCCTGCCCGGCTACCGCATCGCGCGCTCCGAAGTCCACGGCCAGCTCATCACCCAGGCCCGCGACGAAGCGCTGCGGATCATGAAGGACAATCCGAAGCTCAAAGGCGACCGCGGCGAAGCGCTGCGGTGCTTGCTGTATTTGTACGAGCGGGATGAAGCGATACCGCTGATCGGGGCGGGGTAGCTGTTCTCCTCATGGTGAGGAGCCGCGAAGCGGCGTCTCGAACCACGAGGCCACGGTGCCGCCGCCCATCCTTCGAGACGCGGCCAAGAGGCCGCTCCTCAGGATGAGGACTGTGGGCTTGGCGCGGTGCCCTACTCCACCTTCGCCGGCTGCAGCGTGCCTGCATTCGCGGCGTTGGCGGCACGCGCTGCTTGCGCGGCCTGCGCGGTCGCGGCCAGTGCCGCGATCTTCTTTTGCGGATCGGAGCCCGGCTGCACCACGCCGCAGGACATGATCAGGGTTGCGGCGTCTTCGGCGCTCATGTCGATTTCGAGGATCTTGCTCTTCGGCACGTAGAAGAAGAACCCCGTGGTCGGGTTCGGCGCGCACGGCAGGAACACCGAAATGTGCTCGTCATTGCTGGGAAGGCGACTGGAGATCTCCACGCTCGGCGATTGCGAGATCAGCACGATCGACCACATCCCCGGCGAGGGAAACTCGACCAGGCCGACGCGGCGGAAGCTCGACCCCTTCCCCGAGAACAAGGTCTCGAACACCTGCTTGACGCCGCGATAGATCGCGCGCACCGCCGGAATGCGGCCGAGCAGTCGTTCGCCAAGATCGACCAGCGTTCGCCCGATCAGGTTCGCGGTCAGGAAGCCGAGCAGCGTCAGCGCCACCACGGCGATGACCAGCCCGGAACCCGGCAGCCCGAACGGCAGATAGGTTTCCGGCCGGTAGGTAATGGGCACGAACGGCCGCACCAGGCCGTCGACCCAGGTGACGAACCACCAGGTCAGGTAAAAAGTAATCGCGATCGGTCCGGCGACCACGAGGCCGGTGAGGAAATAGTTGCGGAAACGGGCCATTAGCCCGCGAGGGGCTTCCGGCGGGACGTCGGCCGGGTCGGACGGGGGCAGATCTTGGGGATTCATTGCGGTTCCAGGTCGCGGGGGCAGCCGGTCTTGTTCCAGCTAAGCCATCCTAGCAGGTTTTTGAAGGCCCGAGATGCCGGCAAGCATGCCCCTGCGGCTATTCGACCGTGACCGATTTGGCCAGATTTCGCGGCTGATCGACGTCGGTGCCCATCACCACGGCGGTATGGTAGGCCAAAAGCTGCACCGGGACCGCATAGACCATGGGCGTAAAGGTCGCAGCCATGTCAGGCAGCACGATGGTGACCAGGGATTCGATGGTCGCTTCCGCAGCCCCCTTGGCATCCGTCATCAGGATGATGTTGCCGCCGCGGGCGGCGACCTCCTGCATGTTGGAGACGGTCTTTTCGAACACCCGGTCATGCGGCGCGATCACCACGACCGGCATGTTCTCGTCGATCAGCGCGATCGGGCCGTGCTTGAGCTCGCCGGCGGCATAGCCCTCGGCGTGGATGTAGGAGATTTCCTTCAGCTTCAGCGCGCCTTCCAACGCCAGCGGATAGCTGGTGCCGCGGCCGAGATAGAGCACGTCGCGGCATTTGGCGATGTCGCGCGCGAGTTTTTCAATCTGCGGTTCGGTCGTCAGCGCCGCGGCCATCAGGCGGGGAACTTCGACGAGGCCATGGACCAGCTTGGTCTCGTCCTCGTCGGACAATTCGCCGCGCGCCTTGCCGGCGGCGACGGCGAGCGCCGCCAGTACCATCAGCTGGCAGGTGAACGCCTTGGTCGAGGCGACGCCGATCTCCGGCCCCGCCAGCGTCTGCAGCACGGTTTCGCTCTCGCGCGCGATCGTGGAAGTTGCCACGTTGACCACGGACAGTGTGTGCACGCCTTGCGATTTGGCATAGCGCAGCGCCGCCAGCGTGTCGGCGGTCTCGCCCGATTGCGAGATGAAGATCGCCAGATCGCCCTTGCGCAGCGGCGCCTCGCGGTAGCGGAATTCCGAGGCGACATCGACCTCGACCGGCACGCGGGCGAGCCGCTCGAACCAGTATTTGGCGATATGGCCGGCATAGCTCGCGGTGCCGCAAGCGACGATCGCGATGCGCTGCACACCCCTGAAATCGAACGGCAGCGTCACCGGCAGCATCACGCGGTCGGTCACCATGTCGACGTAACGCGCCAGCGTATGGCCGACGACTTCGGGCTGCTCGTGGATTTCCTTGGCCATGAAGTGGCGGTAGTTCGCCTTGTCGACCAGCGAACTCGACGCCGTGTGTTTGATCGCGTCGCGATGGACGATCGCATTGTCCTTGTCGTAGATGGTGGCGCCCTTGCGCGTCAGCACCACCCAGTCGCCGTCCTCGAGATAGCTGACAGTATTGGTCAGCGGCCCCAGCGCAATCGCGTCCGACCCCAGATACATTTCGCCGTCGCCGTGACCGATCGCCAGCGGCGGGCCGTTGCGGGCGCCGATCATCAGATCATTGTCGCCGGCGAAGATGAAGCCGAGCGCGAACGCGCCGCGCAGCTGCGAGAGCGCCGCC
This sequence comes from Bradyrhizobium sp. OAE829, assembly GCF_040546575.1. Lineage (NCBI taxonomy): Bacteria > Pseudomonadati > Pseudomonadota > Alphaproteobacteria > Hyphomicrobiales > Nitrobacteraceae > Bradyrhizobium > Bradyrhizobium sp. OAE829. The sequence continues at coordinate 241,843 of NZ_JBEPOE010000001.1, forward strand.
TTCACCGCTTCCACGGGACCGACGCCCTGGCCGAGCAGATTGTCGACCAGATGCAGCACGATCTCGGTATCGGTTTCGGTCTTGAAGACCGCGCCCTTTTTCTCCAGCGCCTCGCGGAGTTCGCGAAAATTCTCGATGATGCCGTTATGGACCACGGCGACACGTTCGGTCGCATGCGGGTGCGCGTTGTTTTCGGTCGGCCGGCCATGGGTGGCCCAGCGGGTATGCCCGATCCCGGTGTGGCCGGCGAGCGGTTCGGCCTCCAGCCGCTTTTCGAGGTTTTTCAGTTTGCCCTCGGCGCGGCGCCGCGCCAGATGGTCGCCTTCCAGCGTGGCGACGCCGGCCGAATCATAGCCGCGATATTCCAGGCGTTTGAGCGAATCCACCAACTGCTCCGCGACCGGAGCGTGTCCGAGAATGCCGACAATGCCGCACATGCGGTTTAATATCCCCAAATCGTCGAAAATTTGCCGAAGCAACGCCACGTTCCCTTAACGGGAAACGCCGCCGCCCACCTACTCAATAATTATTGCGGATTGAGACAGTCTTAAGCGGAAAGCTTAACGAAGTGAATAGGCTGGCGCCCTGGCCGGCCCGCCGCGCGTATGACTCGCAGGTAAATGGCACTGGTTGTTCATCGACGACCAGAACCTCTAGCTGCTCAAGCGCGCTTGGGAAGCGTGGTCACAGAAACGGTGCGCCGTTTAGATAATAGCCATACGCGCGCTCTTCTTACCATCTCAACCAGGAGTATAATCTAGCTTCCCAAGGTTGAGAATCATGGCTGCCAAAATCGTCATAACCCGAACGATCGTTGAGCCCATATCTATCAAGCCGAAACCAAGACGCAAGCTAACGCGCGAAGAAGCGGGCATCAGGCATGGCCTGTCCCACTTCTATGCAATGAAAGGCGTCATCGAAGAGCTGTTTGGCAACGACGAGTTCATGAAAGTCAAAATGTCTGCGTCGATGGCCGAGTGGCGCAAGCAATGCTGCCGAATTCTCGATGCGGTCGCGTTGTCGGTTAAATCGACCGTTCACATCGCTGACGACGAATGGTTCGACGAAGTTGCCAAGTTGGTGAGCGATGGAAAGACGCGGGTTGAAGAAAGCGATACGATCGACGAAATGTTCGCCAGATTTTCGGCAATCATGACCCGGATCGTTTTTACCCAGATCGGGAATATGCCCTCCCGGTACCGTGCGCAAAAGAAGGTTACGCTGACCCCGGATTGGTGGACATTGGACCCCTACAGAACCGTCCAGTACGTTCAGAACCCCCGGCAACGGGCAAACCTGACCGCCCGAACCAAACGACGACAGGAAGCAGCCCAGAAAGATCCTGGCTCCTGATACCTCGCGGTCTGTGGATTGCGCCGTGCGGTACGGGATAACCCGATTTTATTAACTCCTGCCGGCTGAAACTCATTGTATTTCATATGAGCGATTGTCGCAGGTGACTCGCACCACCAGAACGGTAAAGGTGATTCTTGCCCAATGAGCTTGATCCAGAGTGGCTTTCCGTCATTGGGAAAGCTCTCGCGTTCTTATGTGTCCAAGATATCTCACGAAGCGATCCAAAGCGGGTGCCTGACCTCGTGGCGAAGGTGAGGTTTCTAAGGCATCGGCCTCCCAACCCACGAAGCAGCCGAGGCGCAAGCAAAGTAGCAAGCCTGCTGTCGCCGAGCCCAGAGCGCGCGCTCCTGCACATCAGGAAGTCACGGACTAGTCTGCAAAAAGCCATTACTTAAAATAAGCATCGTAAAGGTCTTGTCCGAGGCTTCCATACTGACTCGATTTGTACTTTGAGAACTGAAATTTGTTGAGGTCTTTGGCGTTGAATTTCGTTCTGTACCACTCAAATGCGTGCAGCTTCTGATGTTCGATAAGCAATCGAAGGCAAACTATAAATCCATTTATGGTTGTCGTCGTTAGCATCCGGCCCGTCACCTTCTGATCGGCCGTCCAGCGGTTAGCGTCCACATTCGACTTTATTGCAGAAATGAAAGTATTGATCTCGTTCGAACAGAACTGAATGTAAGCTTGCGCCAATTGTTCATTTGGATCATCGATCAATGTCTGCTTGTTAGGGTCCTTCCAAGCCTTGAACAGCGTGTCCACGCCACTCAGCTTGATCAGTGGCTTCACGCCGTAACTGACAATGGTTGTCGTTTTGATTTTTCCTTTGTCAAAGAAATATCGTTCGAAATGTCCACCCAGCGCACTCTTATCATTGAGGAAGTTTACAATCTGCCTGGCGATTGAGTCTTGCGAGAAGGGCTTGAGGAGGACACCGATCGCCTGCTTCAGCTCAGATCGTGCATTGGTTTGCGTTGCGTTGATTTCTAAAAACAGAGTCGCCTCAAATTTCGCGCGATCTGTTTTTGAAATGCCCTGCGGATAGATGACGCCGGTTACCAACAAATTCTGTTGAATTCTTAGGAGGCTAATTGCGGCTTCGTCTTTGCCGCCCTCATGGTATGAAAACACTCGATGCTGACCATCAATCAAGCCGATCGAATTATATTCGGATGGAAGCTGAATAGTTCCCGGCTGCGTCTGCGTGATTTTCGAAGGATCAATGGTTTGACCCTCGTCATTCGTTAGCTGTGTATTGCTGGGCAGGGTGACAATGATGTTATTAATGAATACGCGCTTCTCGCCGAGCAAATATTTTCGGATGGCCTCAATCTTCGCTCGGCTGATCATTCTTTGATACAGCCCGTCCTCATCGCCCCATCCGTCTTTTCGCAAGACGTAACAGCGCTCCAAGAGTACTGCTGGCGCAACGTAAAAGGAAACTACTTTGTACCCCGGAGGAAAATGAGATTGCCCCTCCGGCAGGACCGAGCCCTTATGGTAGACCGTGGACATCACGGGCGAGATAGAGTTCGCTCCGATTTGATTTTGCGAAAGGCCTAGAAATTTGAAGAGCTCATATCGCGCAGATTTTTTGACCCGGTCCGTGATCGATTTGAAATATTGAACGATGTGATAGTCAAGATATGTGACGCCGGGCACCTCGGCCTTCAATTCGCTTGTAATCGGATATCGCGAGCAATAAACGATCACTAATTGAAAATGGTGGGGCTGATACTTTGGGTTTTTTGCCGCCTTAAATTCTGGAAACTTTGCATCCATGTAAGCCAAGAATGCGGGAATGTCGTCGTTGATCTTGTCGTAAAGAACCTTCTTCTTTTTCAGATGGTCCGAGATGCCGCTCGTTAAAACGGTGCACTCGCTGACGATGACAATATTCTCAAGGAGAAATATGTCATCGAAATCGCTCTTCGTACCTTGATACTCGATCTCCTTGTCCGACGCGGAAGGAACCCGTTCAAACTCACACGTTGTGAAGATCGAACGCACCTCGCGAAAATGCGTCTGTTTGAGCCGACGTTGCTCTCGCTCGGCCGCTGAAAGTTTTACCTTTTTCTTTTTCTTCTTCTTTTTTGCGATTTTGACCATGACATCAAAGCTCGCGCTTTGGGAGAGATTTCCATTCGTTGGGCACTCGCGCGACTTTGTTGCTCTGCTTTGGCTGATGCGTCTTCTTTCCGCTGAGACGGACTTTTAGCGTTCCATCGGATAGTTGCTTTACTCGCCTGCGAGCGATCTTGATGAAGGCGTTATCCTTATCAATGCCGACAGCATGGCGATTGTGCATCATCGCAGCAATGGCCGTCGTTCCCGTTCCCATAAAGGGGTCCAATACCGTGTCGCCCGGGTCGGTGAATGCGAGAACGCATCGCTCGACAAGCTCGACCGGAAATTGACAAGGATGGATTGTCTTCTCAGGATGATTGGCTTTTACATTTGGAATGTCCCAGACTGGATCGCGCTGGAGATGTTTTTCGGCTGAGAATTCCCAGTAGTCTGATGGATTTTTGCCTAGCGGATTTCCGCTCGGCTGTCCGGATTGTTTCGCCCGGCTCTTGGCGTGCCTTTTGCCAGGATAAAGTTGCGGCACGCGCACTGCGTCGAGGTTGAAGCGATAGTCATCGGACTTTGTGAACCAGAGGATCGTCTCATACCTTCCAGACAATCGCCTCTTCGAATGGAGCCCGAAATTGAAACGCCAGACAATTCTGTTCCGCAGCTTCATACCTCGCCGTTTGAAGCTGTCGTATGTGTAAATGTCGATTGGGAAGACCTCGCCGTTCTTGATGAACGTCCCAATCTGCCAACAGATACTTCCGTGTTCCTGAACCGCGTCGACTAACTTGCCGATGATCTTATCGAGCCATTCGACGTATTCTTCGAATGTCAGCTTTGTAGAACGCTCGTATATTTTTCCGATATTGTACGGCGGAGACGTGACGATCAGGTCGTATTTTGCCTTCGGTAGCGTTTCCAAGACCGCCAACACATCTCCCTTCAGAAATGTTGCAGTCGGGATGATCTTTGGTGACGTAATCTGTAGCAACTGGTTCGCCCCGAATCGTTTGCCTCCGGGGAGTATTGCAATTTCTGCGGATGCTAGCGAATAACACGCTTGTCCACACGAAATCCGCTGACGCCCCCGCCCGCCCTCCAAACAGTGCGGAGTGATTTAAGTCCACCCCTGTTGAAAGTCTCAAACTCCAAGCAGATCATACCGCGCGCATCGTTGCAACTTGCAGTCGCAATATACTTTCGTTAATGGCGGTGATTGGCCCCTCCGCCGATCCTCCACGGTAGCATGCGCTACTCCGCCTCCCCCAATCCTCAATCCCGACAATCAACTCTCTCCCAGAGCTCCCATCCACGATCCCCTAACAATGACTCTGAGTGCTCCCCATTTCGTGAGCAAATGGTCTAAAATGCGAGCCTCATTCATGGAAGGGAACAACCGATGGCTACGAAACATAAGGTCGTCATGACTCCTCGTCCGGATCTGCGATCCTCAGGAGCTAAACGCGTCAAAGCTTATTACATGAAGACCAAGAGCGTTGATGCGTGTCTGCGGGCTTGCAAGACCCTCGGATATTCTCCCCGCGATCTAATGGGCATGATCCGATATTGGGTGTCGAAGAATGCAGCCCTGTCCTCCGGATCGAGGTCTTGGCAGAATTAGGCAAGTCCGCCCCTCCAGACGAACAAGGCTCCCGTTTTGGGAGCCTTTTTCTTTGCCCTATTCCCGCAGAAGGGCGAGGGCGTGAGACGTCCGGAGCGATCCCTAGCCTCGATCCCCGGCAATCAATCCTAGCCGCCTCCCTGCTCCGTCCATCCCAAGAAGATCGAGACGTCCGATACCCGGGCACCCCCGACGCCTCGCACCAATACTGCAACACAAGACTTCCGTGATCTGCCGCACGGACGCTGACTGCGACAAAACAACCCGACGGGCAAATCACTTCTGATTTACGGAAATCGTGTCAAGCCCCGAAACAAAAAATATTTCGCTTTCGCCGTCGGGCAAATCATCTCTACGAGTTTGCGTTATCCCGTCCCACTCAGAGGGGCGTCGGCCGTCGTCACGACGAGGGGCGGGCTGCGGTGGACGTAACAGTTGCGATGGACGGTCGCGGCTGAAGCGTACGGCGAAAGCGTGTGGTCCTGGCGCCCGTAACGGCGTCAAGTCTTGCGGAGCGATCTGCGAGGCGACGGTGGCAATAGAGGCCGTCTCACCGGGGAGAGCGCGTTATAAGCCGTAAAGCCATTGCGCAGGGAATGTCGGATGCTCTCCGCTGCCCTGTATGCTCGTGTGCAGCTTTCTTAGCACAATCGCACACGAGACCGCGGGTGCAGCGCGCATCCGGCATTCCCTGCGCCCTCTGATTGGAGAGGGCGGAGAATTTCTAGGCAAAGCTCGGGCGCAATGCGTCGCGAGAACGTCGAGGTGTGTCACACCCACAATTGTCGTCCCCGCGAAGGCGGGGACCCAGTATTCCAGAGACCGCAATGATTGAACCGAGAAGCCGCGGCGTACTGGGTCCCCCGCTTTCGCGGAGGACGACAGCTGCGTGTGGAGTCGCACGATCCCCCGTCATTGCGAGCGCAGCGATGCAATCCATGCCTCAGCAAGCGGAAATATGGATTGCTTCGCTGCGCTCGCAATGACGTGGAGAGAGCTCGTGTCCTCGCCCTCAACCTTCCTTCTTCGCCTTCGCCCGCAGCTTCATCTCGCGGTAGCGCGCCGCGCCGCCGTCGCGGTTGTTCTGCGGGCTGCGCTCGACGGCCAGCGCATCGTCGGGCACGTCCTTGGTGATGACCGAGCCCGAACCGATATAGGCGCCCTTGCCGATTTTCACCGGCGCCACCAGCGACGAATTGGTGCCGATGAAAGCGCCCTCGCCGATCGTGGTCTTGTGCTTGAAGAAGCCGTCATAGTTGCAGGTGATGGTGCCGGCGCCGATGTTGGAATTGGCGCCGACATGGGCGTCGCCGATGTAGGAGAGATGGTTGACCTTGACGCCGGCTTCGAGGTGAGCGGCCTTGGTCTCGACGAAATTGCCGATCCGCGCGCCATCGCCGAGCGAGGTGCCAGGCCGCAGCCGCGCATACGGGCCGACGGACGCCTTCTTGCCGATCGAGGCCTGCACGATGTGCGAGAACGAATGGATCACCGCGCCGTCGGCGATGGTGACGCCGGGACCGATCACCACGAACGGCTCGATGGTGACGTCGTTGCCGAAGGTGGTGTCGGCGGCAAGATGCACGGTTTCCGGCGCGATCAGCGTCACGCCGGCGTCGAGCGCTGCCTTGCGCAGCCGCGCCTGCATGACCGCTTCGGCTTCGGCGAGCTGAGCTTTGGTATTGATTCCGCGGACTTCATCCTCGCTGGTTTCAATCACGACGGCCTCCAATCCCATGTCCCTGACGAGAGTTACCGCATCGACGAGGTAATACTCGCCCTTGCTGTTGGCATTGCCGATCCGCTCGAGGATCGAGAGCGCCTTCTTGCCGTCGAACGCCATCACCCCGGCATTGCACAGCGTCACCTTGCGCTCCTCGGCGCTGGCATCCGCATGCTCGCGGATCGCCACCAGGTGATCGCCTTCGATCAGCAAGCGGCCGTAACCGGTCGGGTCGGCGGCGCGAAAACCGAGCACGGCGAGGGCTGCGCCCGTCTCCAGCGGCGCGCGCATTCGCGCAAAGGTCTCGGCCGATATCAAAGGCGTATCGCCGAAGGCGACGATCAGGTCGTCGGCGCCACGCACCAGCGCCTCGCGGGCCGCCAGCACCGCATGCGCGGTGCCGAGCCGTTCGCGCTGGATGAAGGTCGCGGCATCGGGGCGTATCCGCGCAACCTCGTCGGCGACCGCCTTGTGGTCCGGTCCGATCACGACGGCGACCGAGGCGCCCGCGCCTTTCGGGGCGGCATTCAGCACATGCGCCAGCAGCGACTGGCCGGCGACGGGGTGCAGCACCTTGGGCAGCGAGGAGCGCATCCGCGTCCCCTCGCCGGCCGCGAGCACCACCGTCAGGCTGGATCGAGCAGTCATGAGAAGTCCTCAAATATCAGGCCAAAGGCAACGGCGCCGTCTTTAGGTGTTTTCGCTGTGAGTGGAAACCCGATTCGCCGTCCCGCAAAGTTCCGGATTCAAGATCATGGCAGAATTCCTGTTAATGTTTGACCTGTGATTCGGCAGGCCTCGGGAGGGCCAAGGACGTTTGGCCAGGAATTCCGACCATCGCGCTGGCGGCCTCGAGACGGACGATACCGGCGGCGTGCTGAGCGGCTTTCTGGCCGAGGAAGAGGATCTCGACCGCCGCGCGCTGTGGCGGCTCGGATCGTGGGGCGTCGGTGCGGTGGCCGCGGTCGTCGTCGCCGTGATGGCCAACCAGACCCAGTTTGGATGGAAGCGCGACCAGATGGCCGCGACCGATCTCAGCCAGCGAGCGCAGCAGATCCAGAATGTTGCCAATCAAACGGAACGCGAGGCGCGGCGGCTCGCCGCGGCCATCGATACGCTCAACAGCGATCGCGACCGGCTCTATGCCCGCGTCACCGGCCTGGAACGCGGGCTGGACTCCGTGACCGGGTCCATCGCACGCCAGAATTCCGCCGCGGCATCGCCCGCTGCGGCTTCGCCGGCCGAGCCCCAGGCTATCCAGGCCGCGCAAACTCCCGCCCCCACCGTCGCGCCGGTGACGACGCAGACGGCTGCGGCAACGCCTGACAAACCCGTTGCCAATCCAATTGCTGCCGAACCCGGCCCGGCGGCGGTTTCATCCGTTGCCAAGGATCCGGCTAAAGACCTTGGCAAGGAGACCGCCAGGGAAACCATCAAGACCGAGCTGCCGAAGATCGAAGCAAAGAAGACCGACCCGATAAGGTCTGAAGCCGCCAAACCTGAATTGGCCAAAGCTGAGGCGGTAAAGCCTGAAGCGGTTAAGTCCGATACGGCGAAAATCGATACCGTGAAGATCGAAGCTGTGAAGGCCGACGCTGCGACGCCGGCTACGCCGCTGGTCGCCTCGCAGTCGTTCATGGCGCCGCCCGATCCGTCCGCCACCAAACTGGTCGAACCCAGCAAGCCCCTGAGTTCGGTGATCGCGAGCCCGATCCCGGAAGTGATGGCGGCCGCTCCTGGCACGGACGCCGAGACCGACGAGGAAACCGGTCCGAAGGTTGCAATCCAACGGACTCAATTCGGGGTCGATCTCGGTACCGCCAATTCGGTCCCCGGCCTGCGCGCGCTGTGGCGCGGGCTGTTGAAATCGAGATCGAACGCGCCGCTTGCCGCGCTCCGCCCGATCATCGTGATCAAGGAAAGCACCAACGGGCTCGGCATGCAGCTTCGGCTGGTGGCCGGTCCCATCAACGACGCCGGAGCTGCCGCCCGGATCTGCGCCGTCCTGACCGAAAACAAGCGGAACTGCGAGACGGCGATCTTCGACGGCCAACGGCTGTCGCTGACCGGCGACAACCCGGCGCCAGCGCCCGGCGCAAAACCCGCACCGCGCCGGCGGGGTGCGGTGGCGAAACGAGCGGCCGTCGTCGTGGAGGACCCGGCAAAGAAGCCGGAAACGTCGGCAACGACCGCGGTCTCGTCCTGGTTCGGCAAGCGGGGCCAATAGATATTTCATTGCAATACAAGGGGTTGCGGCCAGACTCTGATCTGTTTTTGCTACCCCTTAATGTCCTGTGGTGGCTTGTCCCGGCGGCCATTCCCGACCATATTCGCCCCGCCATCCATCCATCCAAGCTCGAGAAAATGCCGCTGTGAAAAAAACTCCGTTCCGGCTGACGCCCTATCAGGTGCAGTTCCTGTTGGTGGTCGGCTTCATCACCGTCGGCTACGCGCTCTATCTGCGCTATCTCGCGGTCGAGTTCTCGACCGTCGCGCTGGCGTGCGACGCCGGCCTGCAGACGATGATCTGCAAGGCCCGCACGCTCGCCACCACCCTGTTCAAGAATTCGGTGTTCGGCATCGTCGCCCTGATCATCGCGGTGCTTCACGTGATGCGGCCGTCGATCGTGCTGCTGACCGGCGGGCTGATCGCAGCCGGGCTCGGGATCGTGCTCTATAATGTCGTGCTGTCGGGGATCGCGATCGGGCTGCTTATTTTGGGGTTTGCGCGGCCCGCGCCCGCCACAGCGTAAGCGCGAGCAGGAAGTAGATCGCGCACGTCCACATCGCCTGCCAGTTCTGCGGGCCTTCGTTGAACGCGATATAGAGCGTGGCCACCACGAGCAGTCCGGCAAAGGCCGATTCGGCGATCGGGCGCGTGCCCTCCTTCGGCCGGTTGACCAGCATCAAGGCGGCAAACGGCACCACGGCCATGGTCAGCGAAGCGAACGGAAAATCGCGATAGCGCGGATCGAACGCAAAACCGAGCGCGGTCTCCGCGCCGATCACCGTGGCGACAACCAGCGTCAGGCCGAGCAGCACGGACAGCACCGATCCGGTCCGGCCATCGCGCGGGCCGAGCAATTCGAGGAAGGTCGGCAGCGGCCGTCCCGACATCGCAGCGTTGGCGCAGAGCATCGGCGATGCGATCGCGGCCGCCAGCAGCGCGCCCCATTGCAGCCAGCCGCCGGTGCCGTAGCTCTCATAGAACATCTTGTCGGCGGCGACGCCGAGCAGCATGCCGGAAATCGTCGCCGAGGTGCCGACCGCGAGCCAGGCGGCCAGCCGCGGCTGCCAGGGCCGCCGTCGCAACGTCAGCCAGCCCGCGAGGAACACGAAAAAGCTGAGCGCCATGCCGCATCCCATCTGCAGCTTCCAGAACGGAAAATTGCTGATGGACTCACCGGGCGGATACTTCACCGCCCGCTGCGCCGCGTCGATCAGGCCCCAATAGCCGCCGACGGTGCCCTCGAGCTGGCGCTTCCACGGCTGGTCGTAGGCCTCGATCAGGTTGACGCGAAAGCCTTCGCGCTTGGCGAGGTCGAGAATTTCGGAAACCACGCGCGCCTGGTTGGTGCGCGACGGCAGCGCGCCCTCGCGCATCCGCCCGGCGCTGGGCCAACCGGTCTCGCCGATCAGGATCTCCTTGCCCGGAAAGGCGACCGCCATCCGCTTGCGGATCGAATCGACATGGGAGGCGGCAAACTTTGCGCGCACCGGCATGTCTTCCCAATACGGCAGGATATGAATCGTGACGAAGTCGACGGCGTCGTAGATCTCACGGTTGCGCAGCCAGAATTCCCATACATCGGCATAGGTGACGGGAATGGTGACCTGCGGCTTGACCGCGCGGATGTAGGCCGCGAGATCCGACGTCGTCATCTCGCCGCGCAGCAGCACTTCGTTGCCGACCACCAGCGCGGTAATGACCCCCGGATATTCCTTGGTCAGGCCGACCGCGATAGCGATCTGCGAATAGTTCTTGATCCGGTTGCTGCTGAGCCAGATGCCCTGAATGACCTTGAGCCCGACCTTGGCGGCGATGGCCGGAACCTGGTCGAGCCCGTTCTCAATCGAATAGGTGCGCACGCAATCGGTGATCTTGGCGAGTTGCGTCAGATCCTGGGTGATCTGTTCGGCATCGATATGGGTGGTCGGCACCAGCGGCGTCTGCTCGCCCCGGAACGGCGCATAGGAAACGCATTGCAATTTAGCGTTGGGATCGATCGGGGCGCGCACGAGCGTGATCGGGGTGGCCAGCCACCACCACAAAGCCGCGATCATACCTAGCGATGTCAGGAGAAGCGCCAGCGGCGTACGAGAAGAAATCGGTTCCATCCTCCGGGCGGGGACCGTCGATTAGCCGGTCACCGGCGTTCTGCCAAGAGTGATCTATCAGGAGGATAGACCTAATCCAAACAGCTCATCCAAAGAGCTGGTCCAGTGCTAGTCCAAAGGGCAGATCAAAGTCCTCCTCCACCTCTTCCCTGCGACGATTTTACCACGTGACGATAAAGTTGTGACTTTGCTGGACAAATTCCGAAATAACCGTCATGGGAATCTGGCAGCGTCTCCGCCGCAATGGAGACCTATTTGGACGGCAACTAGCCAAGCCATCACGAGCCGTGGGAATTGCCTTTTCGGTAATTCAGCGGCCATGTAACAAGTCGGGGAATGTATGCGTCGAAGTGGGCCTGATCTCAAAAGTGCGGTTTTGCGCCACCTCGCCGTTGCAGGCCTTGTCCTCCTGATCGGATCAGGCGGGGTTTTGGCCCAGAGCGGCACCCCCGCCCCGGACCAGCCCGGCAAGCCCCCGGCGGCCAATGCGGCCGACGTGAACCGGGACAACCAGCGCAAGACCGACGAATTCGTCGAGGCCACGCAGGCCATCAACGGTCCGGCCGGAAACCCGGAATGCGTCTGGCTCGGCCGCCGCGTCGTCCGCCTGATGTGGCTCGACGACCTCGATACCGCGTTCCGGCACCTCGACCTCTATGACCGGTTCGGCTGCCCCGGCGGCCACGTTCAGGCCACCTTCCGTTGCCTGACCCGGTTTGGCGGCCAGATCGACCCCAAGGTCGCCGAAACCCTGTCGAGCCGTATCCACGCTTGCTGGATCAATCCGGGGGCCCAGCCCCAGGCGGCTGCAGCTGCCGCCAGCCCGGCCGCGCCGGCGGCCGCCGGCAATGCGGCGCCAGCGCCAGCCGCATCCCCCTCGCCGGCCCCCAGCGCCAGCCCCGCACCGGCGAAGTAAATCGCCAGTCGGACCAACGGCAACGCTCGCACGGAACGAACGGGATTATTCAGCGTTTGTTCAAGTCCGCGCCCTTAAAACGCCATGGCGTCATATCAGTTGTGAATTCGTGCGGCAGGATTATCCTTAATCTCGCCGCCGTGCCGGTCGAACCTAGGGGACGGGTTCGCTTTCCCCCATGCAGGCCCCGTTATGGTTTAACCACCGATGCGCGCCGTCGTCGCCGTTCTGCTGTTTGTGACTGCAGCTCACGCTGCGTTGTGGGGTCTGTTCCAGGAAAAGCAGCCGGCGCCCGATTTCCGCGGCATTTTGCCGAGTGTCTCCTACGCGCCGTTTGAGGGATCTGCGCATCCCGACGTCGACAATATTCCGCAAGTCGAGAAAATCCGCGCCGACCTGAAGAAGCTGTCGACGATGACGCGGGCGATCCGCCTGTATTCCTCGACTGGCGGCGTAGAACTGGTTCCGCCGATCGCTGCCGAATTCGGCCTCAAGGTCACGGTCGGCGCCTGGATCGACAAGAATTCCGACCGCAACGAACGCGAAATCGACGCGGCGATCAGCCTCGCCAAGCGCAACAGCAATGTCATTGGCGTCGTCGTCGGCAACGAAGTGATTTACCGCGGCGAGCAAAAGGTCGAGGACCTGATCGACCTCATCAAGCGGGTCAAGAAATCGGTCAATGTTCCCGTTACCACGGGCGAGATCTGGAACATCTGGCGCGACAATCCGGAACTGGCCTCGTCCGTCGACTTCATTGCCGCCCACGTGCTGCCCTATTGGGAAAACTTCACGGACAAGCAGGCCGTCGACCAGGCGGTCTACCTCTACCAGCTACTGCGCGAGAAATTCCCGGGCAAGCGGATCGTCATCGCCGAATTCGGCTGGCCGAGCGCGGGCTATAATTTGAGGAATGCCGAGCCGGGCCCGTTCCAGCAGGCTTCCGTGCTGCGCAACTTCGTCGCCCGGGCCGACGCGATCGGCATGGATTACAACATCGTCGAGGCGATCGATCAGCCCTGGAAATTCTTCGAAGGCGGCGTCGGCCCCTATTGGGGCATTTTGAACGCGTCGCGCGAACCGAAATTCGCCTGGACCGGCCCGATCGTAAACGAGAACTACTGGAAGCTCGCGCTGATCGCCGTTCTCGTTGGCATCCTGCTATCGCTGCCGATCCTGCGCCTCGACCGCCCGACAGTCATGCAGGCCGTTATCTTGTCGGCCGCGGCAAACGGCGTCGGCGCCTGGACGGCCACCGTGTTTGCCTATTGGGATGGGCACTATTTCGTATTCGGCTCGGCCTTCGCGCTGACGTTGGGCCTGATCCTGCTGGTGCCGCTGGTCCTGATCGCGATGGCGCGAATCGAGGAGATTGCGGCGGTCGCCTTCGGCCGCGGCCCACGCCGGCTGATTACCAAGAGCGCGCCGCTGGCGCCCGCCACCATCGGCGAGAACGTCGCCTTCCCGAAGGTGTCGATCCACATTCCCGCCTATTTCGAGCCGGTCGAGATGCTGAAGCAGACGCTCGATGCGGTGTCGCGGCTCGACTATCCGAACTTCGAATGCGTCTGCATCATCAATAACACGCCCGACCCGGCATTCTGGCAGCCGATCCAGGATCATTGCCGTACGCTCGGTGAACGATTCAAGTTCATCAACGCCGAGAAGGTGCAGGGCTTCAAGGCCGGCGCGCTTCGCATCGCGATGGAGCGCACCGCGGCGGACGCCGAAATCATCGGCATCATCGACGCCGACTATGTCGTGCATCCGGACTGGCTGAAGGACCTCGTCCCTGTGTTCGCGGACCCGCGCGTCGGCCTGGTGCAGGCGCCGCAGGAGCATCGCGACGGCGACCTCTCGCTGATGCACTACATCATGAACGGCGAGTATGCCGGCTTCTTCGACATCGGCATGGTCCAGCGCAACGAGTTCAACGCGATCATCGTGCACGGCACGATGTGCCTGATCCGCCGTTCCGCGATGGATATGGCTGGCGGCTGGTCCAGCGACACCATCTGCGAGGACACCGATCTCGGGCTGACCATCCAGCAACAGGGCTGGCTGACGCATTACACCAACGTCCGCTATGGCGAGGGCCTGCTGCCCGACACCTATGAAGCGTTCAAGAAGCAGCGCCATCGCTGGGCCTATGGCGGCTTCCAGATCGTCAAGAAGCACTGGCGGCGCTTCCTGCCCGGCGCAAGCCGGCTTACCCCCGATCAACGCCGGGAATTCTCGCTCGGCTGGCTGAACTGGCTCGGCGCCGAGAGCCTTGGCGTGGTGGTTGCGATCCTCAATCTGATCTGGGTTCCGATCGTGGCGTTTGCCGACATCGCCGTTCCCGACAAGATCCTGACATTTCCGATCATCGCCTCGTTCGTCGTCTCGCTGGTGCATTTCATCGCGCTCTATCGCCTGCGCGTGAAGATCAAGGCCGGCCAGATGCTGGGCGCCATGATCGCGGCGATGAGCGTGCAATGGACCGTGTCGCGCGCCGTTGCCCAGGGCCTGATAACCGAGCACCTCGCCTTTGCCCGCACCTCCAAGGGCGGCCTGTCGCGGATGTCGATCGAATTCCAGGCGTTCTGGGAAGCCGTGATCGGCGTGCTGCTGCTGATTGGCGCTGCCGTGCTGGTCGTCACGAACGGGTACAAGCAGGTGCACGAAATCTACGTGTTCGCTGCCGTGCTGGTGTTGCAAAGCCTGCCGTTCCTGGCTGCGGTCGCGATCGCGCTGTTGGAAAATTCCCGCACCAACTCGTTCGCCTTCTGGCGCAACAGCGCGGTGCGGACGGCGGAACTGATCGGGATCCGGCCGGTCCGGCTGCCGACGGTCGCGCGCCCCTCCCAGCCGGTCGCATCCGAGATTCGCCGGGAAGCCAATTAACGGACGGTGAATCGATCGGCGCAGCCTGCTTGAAGAAGCCGAACTAACCGCAAGCCGAACCTCAGGAATTTGGATCGCACAGCCCATCATTTTCTGGCGCCGGTGCTATTGACCCGCAGGGGTCCGCCCCCTACACAGCGCGTCGAGTGAGCGCGTAGCTCAGGCGGTAGAGCACGTGACTTTTAATCATGGGGTCGAGGGTTCGAGTCCCTCCGCGCTCACCATGAAATCGGCCAAAACTTGAATTCCGGCGGTTCGCTGCGGATGCCGCCCGAGCGCGCAAGACCACCGACCGCTGGCCATTGATCATCTGCATCCGCGACGCGGTTAAACCCAGCGCTTGCGGCGGCGGTAGGACTTCATGTCGCGAAAGCTCTTGCGGCCATCCGAAGACATCCCGAGATAGAACTCCTTGACGTCCTTGTTCTCCGCCAAAGCCCTGGCCGGGCCGTCCATCATGATACGGCCGCTTTCCAGGATGTAGCCGTAGTCGGCGTATTTCAGGGCGACGTTGGTGTTCTGCTCGGCCAGCAGGATGCTGACGCCTTCCTTCTGGTTGAGGTCGCGAACGATCTCGAAGATCTCGGCCACGATCTGCGGCGCCAGGCCCATCGACGGCTCATCGAGCAGCAGCATGCTCGGCTTCGCCATCATCGCGCGGCCGATCGCGATCATCTGCTGCTCGCCGCCCGACGTGTAACCCGCAAGACTGGTCCGGCGCACCTTGAGCCGCGGAAAGTAAGCATAGATCCGGTCAAGGTCCTCGCGCAGCTGCGCCCTGCTGATCGACCGCGCATAGGCGCCGGTAATCAGGTTTTCCTCGGCCGTCAGATGGCCGAAGCAGCGCCGTCCCTCCATCACCTGCACCATACCCATACCGACCAGTTCGCCGGGCGTGAGCTGGTCGGTTCGCTGACCGCGGAATTCGATCGATCCCTTGGTCACCGCACCTCGCTCCGATGCCAATAGCGTCGAGATCGATTTCAGCGTCGTGCTCTTGCCGGCGCCGTTGCCGCCAAGCAACGCCACGATCTTGCCTTGCGGCACCTCGAGAGAAACCCCCCGCAGCACGAGGATCACCTGATTGTAGATCACCTCGATGTTTTTCACCGCAAGGATCGGGCCGGCGCCAGTGGCGGCGGGACGATCGGCAGCGGATTTCAAAGCGACGTTCATGGCGATTTACCTCGGTGAAAACTTCGCGGAGTTGAAGGATGGGAGGGCACGGCCCTCCCATCCCAAGTCTTTCTTCCAAAGTCATCTTCAGCCGATCAGTTCGGGCAGTCGCGCAAGGTGATGTTGTTTTCCTTGGCGTACTTTTCCGCGGACTCTTCGATCAGCGCGCGGATCATCTTCGGATCGTTCGCTCCCATCCAGTCCTTGGTCACGATCTGGAACTTGGCTCCGTCCCACTGCATCATGTGGAACGTGCCGGCCCCCTCGTGATTACGGCAGGTCAGCTTGTAGGGCGGAAGCATGCCGTCGATACCGAGCTCCTTGCGCTTCGCCTCGCTCGTGTAATCGAGCGCTTCGTAGCCATCGCGGAATTCCGCACCGTTGACCGGCTTGCCCACCTTGTTGTGGATCTTCTGCGCATTACGCAGCGCCTCGACGTAGTTGACCGCCGCGATGACCCCGCGATTGTAGTAAATCGTGCCGACGCGGGCCGGGTTCTGCATATTGCCTTTGCCAGCGCCTTCGCTGTACAGGACCTTCTCAATGTCGGCGATCAGCGGGAACTGCTTGCCCGGCAAGACCATCGCGACAACGTTGGTGTCCTTTGCCTGTGGGCCGCCGGCGATCATGTCTTCTTCGGCGCCGCCGAAGGTGACGAAGATGATCTTGTTACGCGGGAAGCCGACGCGGGCCGCGGTCGTGAGGGCCGTGCCGCTCATGCCGGCGCCGGCGCCCCAGAACGTAACCCAGTCGGCCTTCGCCTGGCGGATCTGCAGCCATTGCGACTGCTGCTCGAGGCCCGGAGGAGCAATCGGGATTTCGATCAGGTTGACGCCCCAGACCTTCGCGATCTGGCGCATCGCCGGGAGCGGTTCGCGGCCGTAGGCTGTGTCGATGTGAAGGTGCACGATCGTCTTGCCCTTCATCTTCTCGATGCCGCCTTCCTTCTGCTGGATGAAGTTCAGCTTCATGGCGATCTGCGACCAGTAATTGGCGGTCGCGCCGAATACCCACGGCCAAACGCGACCGTCGGCGGCGTCGGTGCGGCCGTACCCGGCCTGCGCCAGCACCACGTTATCGGCCGCTACACGGCCGATCACCGCATAGGCCAGTGGCGTGCCATAGGGATCCCACAGCAGCATCTTCTGATCGCCTCTGTTCAAGAGGCGCTGGTAACATTCGACACTGCGGGCCGCGTTGTATTCCGTCTCGCACTCTTCGTAGACGAGCTTCACGCCGTTCACGCCGCCGTGCTTGATGTTAACGTAGTTCAGATAGTCGATAACCCCGCCGAAAATACCGGTGCCCATGGCGTTGTAGGGACCGACGCGCATGCTTGCCACCGGAAAATATTGTTCCGGTTGCTGAGCCATCGCTGGCGTGGACACGATTGCCGCTGCCAGGATGGCACCCGCGGCCGCGCCCCCGGACAATCCCCGGCGAAGTATCTTCTTGCTAAGCATCCTAGTTCCTCCCGATGTTGCGATACGTTTGACGTGTACCGTTTCTTCTTGTTGATCCGTCGAATCGATCTAGTGCTTGAACGGCCACAGGCGCAGCCGCTCCTTTGTGAGCTGCCAGAGCCGCGCAAGCCCCAGCGGCTCGTAAATCAGGAACGCGATGATCATGACCCCGAAGATGATCTGTTCGAGCGCCGAGGCGATGCTCGCATCGACTGATTTGCCGAACACGGCGTGGAAGAACACGTTGAGAAAGATCGGCATCAGCAGAATGAAGCCGGCCCCCAGGAACGAGCCCATGATGGTACCGAGGCCACCGATGATGACCATGAACAGGATTCGGAACGACAGCTCGATCGTGAACGCGGAAGGCTCCACCGTTTGCAGATACGCGAATGCAAACAGCGCGCCGCCGACGCCGCAGTAGAATGAACTGATCGCAAAGGCCTGCAGCTTGGTGCGCAGCAGCGAAAGTCCCGTCACCTCCGCGGCAACGTCCATGTCGCGCACTGCCATCCAGCCGCGCCCCACGCTGCCACGGGCCATGTTTTTGGCAAGCAGCGCCAGGACCAGCACGAACACCAGAACCACCCAGTACTTCTCTCGCGGACTGGAGAAGTCGTGGCCCAGTATCATGATCTTCTGGGCGGTGATGACGCCTGCCGGATCGTAGTTTTTGAACCACGCGAATTTGTCGAGCGACCATACGATGAAGAACTGCGACGCGAGGGTCGCCACGGCGAGATACAGGCCGCGGATGCGCAAGCTGGGCAGGCCGAAGGCGATGCCGACGAGCGCGGCGCAGATACCCGACAGCACGACCGCAGCGACGAACGGAATGCCGGGCACGCGCAGTATGAAATTGTAGCAAGCGAAGGCGCCGACGGCCATGAAGCCGGCGGAGCCGAGCGAGAGCTGACCCGCATAGCCCATCAGGATGTTCTGACCGAGCGCCACCAGAGACAGTATCAGCCACGGGATCAGGATCGCGCTGAGCCAATAAGCATTGGCCACGAAAGGGATCAGTGCGGCGGCAACCAACAGGATCGCCATGCCGATGCGGTCCTGCCGCAGCGGCAGGATCTGCGAGTCCTGCGCGTAGCTGGTGCGGAACTGGCCGGCTTCTCTGTAGAACATGCTTGTATCCTTGGTTGGCCGGGTCGTTAGACGCGTCGAATGATTTTTTCGCCGAACAAGCCTTCCGGCCGCACCAGCAGGAACAGAACAGCCAAAACGTACGGAAACCAGACTTCAACGCCGCCGCCGAACATCGGCCCGAAATAGACCTCGACAATCTTTTCCGAAGCGCCGACCAGAAGGCCGGCAACGATGACACCGGGCACGGAAGTGAATCCGCCGATAATCAGGACGGGCAACGCCTTCAGCGCCACCCATACCAGCGCAAACTGCACGCCGCTGCGCGCGCCCCACAACATGCCCGCGACCAGCGCGACGACGCCGGCCGTCGCCCATACGAGCATCCAGATGTGCTTGAGCGGAATGCCGATCGAGAGCGCCGCCGTATGATCATCTGCAACCGCACGCAAGCCGCGGCCGACTTTGGTACGCGAAAACAGCAGCGCCAGCGAAGCCACCATCACGGACGCGACGATGCCGGCCGTGATGTCGAGCTGGCTGATCAGCATGCCGGTCTTGTCCATCACCCAGTTGATCGGTTCGTCGCGGATACCGAGATCGAGGTTTCTCACGTCCACGCCCCAAACAAGCTGCGCGACACCCTCGATGACGAACGAAAGCCCGATTGTCGCCATCAGCAAGGTGTCTTCGTTCTGACTGACCAGCGGGCGCAGTACGAACCGCTCGGTAGCCATGCCGACAAGCACCATCACACCGATGGCGACCGGCAGCGCCGCCCAGAACGGTAACCCCTTCTCCATGACACCGACGAAGGTCAGGACGGCGAAGAACACCATCGATCCCTGCGCGAAGTTGAAGACCGACGAGGCCTTGTAGATGAGCACGAAACCGAGGGCGACCAGCGAATACATGATCCCCGACAGCAACCCGCCGACCAGAACCTCGATGAAAAACGAAATATCGAACATTGCGGTTCCTCAGTGTGCGACGCCGAGATATGCGTCGATGACATCCTGGTTGGACCGCACCTCGTCGGGCGTGCCGTCACCGATCTTCTTGCCGTAATCGAGCACGACGACGCGGTCGGAGATGTCCATCACCACGCCCATGTCGTGCTCGATCAGCACCATGGTGGTGCCGTAGTGATCGTTGACGTCGAGAATGAAGCGGCACATGTCCTGCTTCTCCTCGATGTTCATGCCGGCCATCGGTTCGTCGAGCAGCAGGATCTTGGGCTCCGCAGCAAGCGCGCGTCCCAATTCCACGCGCTTCTGCAAGCCGTAGGGCAGACGCGATACGGGGGTCTTGCGAATGTGCTCGATCTCGAGGAATTCGATGATCTCCTCGGCGGCTTCCCGGCTTTCGGCTTCCTGGCGCCGGGCACGGGGCAATTGCAGGGCCACTTCCATGAAGGTGGCATGCGCACGCAGGACGCGCCCCGCCATGATGTTGTCCAGAACCGACATTCCCTTGAACAGGGCGATGTTCTGAAAGGTCCTGCTGATACCGAGGTTGGCCGCTTCGGTCGGCGTCATCCCCGCGAGACGCTCGCCCCGGAGCGTGATGGTGCCCTCCTGGGGGACGTAGACGCCATTGATGACATTGAGCATCGAGCTCTTGCCGGCGCCGTTCGGACCGATGATCGCCCGCACCTCATGCTCGAGCACATTGAAGCTGATGTTGGTCAGCGCCTTGACGCCGCCGAACCTCAGCGAGATCGAGTCAAGCTCCAGAATCGGTGCGCCGACCGCGAAAGCACGCTGCGACGACTGCAAAACGGTGGACGTGCTCAAGCTGCGCTCCTGATCTTCGTGCCCGCGAGAACTTTCGCGTCGCGGATTTTCATGTCGGTTGTTGCCGCGCCCGTATGGCCACCCGCGACATCGACGCTCACCGTCGCGTGCCCCCCATACATGGCGTCCACCAGCGGCCGGTAGCGCTCGGCGATGACGGTGCGGCGCAGCTTGCCGGTGCGGGTCAGCACACCGTCATCGGCGCTGAGCTCGCCGTGCAGAATCAGAAAGCGGTGGATCTGCGCCTTCGACAGCGCATCGTCCTGCGCCAGGTCGGCATTGACCCTGGCGATGCTGTCGGCGATCAGCCCGTACACCTCGTTCTGCGACGCGAGATCGGCGTGCCCGGTATAGGAAATGCTCCGCTTGTCGGCCCATCTGCCGACCGCGGCCATGTCGATGTCGATGAGCGCACAGACCATGTCACGCCCGTCGCCGAAAACCACGGCGTCCTTGACGTAGGAGACGAACTTGAGCCTGTTTTCGAGCAGCCGGGGCGCATAGGGGGTGCCGTCGTTCAGGGCACCGATATGCTTGACGCGATCGATGATCCGCAGATGCCCGTCATCGTCCAGATAGCCGGCGTCACCGGTGTGAAACCAGCCTTCGGCATCCCTGGCCCGCTTCGTGGAGTCCGGATCGCGGTAGTACTCGCTGAACATCCCGGGTGAACGCACCAGGATTTCACGCTGAGCGGTGAACTTCAGTTCGACGCCGTCGGCTGCCGGCCCCACCGTATCCGGCTTGACCTGTCCGTCGCGCTGCATCGCCACAAAGAACCCGGTCTCGGTCGAGCCGTAGAGCTGTTTCAGGTTGATGCCGAGGGTGCGAAAGAAGGTCACAAGATCAGGAGCGATCGCATCGCCGGCGGTGAACGCCACGCGCACTTTGCTCAGTCCGAGGACGTCGCGCAGCGGGCCATAGATCAAGAGATCGCACACGGACTTCGTGAGGCGGTCGCCAAGGGATGCCGCCTCGCCGGTCGAAGCGCACGCAGCAATACGGTGGGCTGCGGCCATTCCACTCCGGTACAGGCGCCGGTTGAGGCCACCCGCATCTTCCATGCGCATCGTTACCTGCGTAAGCAGGGCTTCGAGCACGCGAGGTGTCGCCAGGAAATAGGTCGGGCCCATCTCGCGCATGTCGGCGAGCATCGTGTCCGACGATTCGGGACAGCAAACGCAGTAGCCCACGACCATCGGCTGGACGTAGCTGAAAAGATTCTGGCCGATCCAGCCCGGCGGCAGATAGGCCATGGCTACATCGGTGTCGGTCAGGCTCTCGGTTGCGGCGGCCACCAGAGCACGGCCGATCAGCGCTCCATGGGTGAGGACAACGCCTTTGGCGGGACCGGTGGTGCCCGAGGTGAGGAACAGGAAGGCCGCATCCTGGCCGCTGCCCCGCCTGGCCTCTGCCTGCAGGTCGCTCCCCTTCGCGGCGGCAAGCTCCCGGCCCTGCTTCAAGAGGGTATCGTAGCTGACAAGCTCAGGCCGGTCGTAATGGCGCATGCCCCGGTCCTTGTCGTAGACGATGCTGCGAACCGTTGGGCAGCGGGGCAGAATCTCCAGCAGCTTGTCGACCTGTTCCTGGTTCTCGGCGAAGATGTGGGTGATTTCGGCGCTCTGCACCGGAGCGACCATTTCGTCGGCCGTCGCATCCTGATAGAGCGGCACCGCAACCGCGCCCAGCCAATGCGCCGCGCACATTGCCGTATAGAGGCGCGGCCGGTTGTCGCCCACAAACGCGACGTGCGCGCCGCGTTGCAAGCCGCGCGCCGACAGTGCCGCCGCCAGCGCGGCCGCCTCGTCAGCCAGTTCGCGCCAAGTCACGGTACGCCAGATGCCGCGCTTCTTTTCCCTTAGCGCCGGACGCTCGCCGCGCAGCTTTGAATGGCGAAGCAGCAGCTTTGGAAAAGTGTCTGGTTCTACTTCGATCGCCATCTACTGGAGTCCTCAATGCCTGGCAAATTGGTGCTCCGCCTGCGCTGCTATCGCGGCGCGCAGGCGAAGCTGATCGCGAACTCGCGATCGGCGAAAACTGCTGAGTACGACGATGGACTAGGTTCAACGGCTCGCTGGCCTGGCGCCACCGCAAGTGCGCGGAGCGGATAACCAGCCAGATCGGGCACGAGACCGCGCCTTACTCGCCCGCTAGCTTGTTGATTGTTTTTGTAACGACATGCAGATCCCCCCAAGATTTTGCAGCTCAGGGTGCGTTGCACACGCCCCCGGCTTTTCTTCTTAGGAGCAACTGCCGTGCCAATCGGACGACCAAGCAAATTCAGACAGTTAGGAGAGTCGATCACGGCAATCGGGACATAATGTCCTGACTGAGCGGACAAATTGTCCGTCGGGCTTCAGTTAGATTCCGGCAGCCAGACCGTGAATGCGGTCCCCTTCCCGGGCTCGCTCTCGACCGAGATCTTGCCGCCCTGCCGCGTTACCAGCGTCTGGCTGATGGAAAGCCCAAGTCCGGTTCCTTCGCGCCGCTTGGTCGTGAAGAAGGGGTCGAAGACCCTCTGCATCACTTCCGGGGCCATCCCAACCCCGGTGTCTATGATTTCGATGGCGAGGCCCGGCCTGTCATCGAGATCCGTGTCTGATGTCCGGAGCGTCAGCATGCCGCCGTCAGGCATGGCATGGATGGCGTTGACGATGAGATTGACGATGACCTGCTGCAGTTCCGTCCGGTTCATCAGCACGAGCCGGGTGGAACGGTCGTCCCTGACCACGATGATCCTGGCCTTGTTCAAGAGGTGGCGGACCAGCGGCAGCGAATCCGAGATGACATTGTCCGCGGCGTGGCGCTCGACGTAGCCGGCATATTCCTCCGGCTTGGCGAACTGCAGCAACCGGCTCACGATCTGGCTGATGCGGTGAATCTGCTCGTCGAGCAGATTGAATTCGGTTCGCGCGAGATTGGCCTTCTCGCCCATCACGTCGCGGATGACGTCGAGATTGCCCTGCATCACCGCGATCGGATTGTTGATCTCGTGCGCGACACCCGCGGTGACCTCGCCGATCGTGGCGAGCTTTTCGGACACGATCAATTGCTTGGTCGTGGCTTCGAGCTGCCGGTTCGCGAGCTGGAGCTCCCGGGTGCGCTCGTCGACCCGTGCGTTGAGTTCTTCGTTCCATTCCCGAAGCTGACGGTCCCTTACCTGCAGCCGGCTCAACAGACTGTCGAGATGCGACGCCACCACCCCGATCTCGTCGTTGACGACGGGAAGATCGGTGCGCGCGCCGAGATCGCCGCTCTCGACCTTGTCGATCGTATCCGTCATCCGCTCCAGCGGTTTGAAGATCGCGCGCGCCCAGCGAAGGAAAATCGGCACGATCGCCGCCGTGATGGCCAGAAACGCGATCAGAATGATTGCAAGCGTGGTATATCGGGCCTTGATGAACGGGGCTTCGAGAAAGCCGACATAGAGCATCCCGACCCGCTTGCCGTAGCTGTCGATGATCGGCTCGTAGGCCGAGATGTACCAGTCGTTGACGACGAAGGCGCTGTCGAGCCAGGTTTTGCCCTGGTCCAGCACCGTCGACCGCACGGCGCCCGACACCCGAGTGCCGAGCGCGCGCCGGTCCTCGAACAGGCGCACATTGGTGGTAATCCGCACGTCGTCCAGGAACAGCGTGGCCGTTCCCTGACTTCCCGCAGGCAAGCTCGCAGCGCGATAAACCAGGTCGTTGATGGTATCGATGAACACGAGGTTCTGGTTCAGCAGCAGCCCACCGACGAGCGCCGCCTGCTGCCGACCGTTCAGAGAAACCGGGCTGGCCGAATGGACCACCATGCCGCGGGTTTCCGCGTCCCGGTCGGTCGGGACCGCGTTCGGGGTCGGTACGAGTTCGAGCCTCGCCCTCTCCGCAAGTCCGCGCGCGATGTCGCCGAGTTCGCTATTGGCAAATATGTCGATCGCGATTGACGGCGTACCCTTCAATGCCGATACGACAACCGGCCAATCGTGCCGGATCGACGGCAAGGGAATTTTGGGCGCCGACGCCATGATCTTCCCGTCGCCATCCGCAAGGTAGAGAAAATCGAGACCCAGTGCCTTTCGCCTGTCCTCGAGCAGCGCGTCGAGGTCTGCACTGCTCTCCGCTGCGACGACGTCACGAAAGCGGGCGGAGAGACCGAGCGCCTGCAGGTGCTCGCTGGTGTATTCGAGGATTCGAGCCAGGTACTGATGGGCGATGGTGAGATCGCCGTTGACCTTCGAGATCAGCGCCGCGTTGAATTTCTCGTTCCATCTGACGACGGCAACGCCAAGCAGCAGCGGCAAGATAACCAGCATCGGCAGCAGGGCGATGGCGAGAAGGCGGAAGCGGACCGAGCGTCCCCGAACGGGTGACAACGGGGTTTCGGGGCGCTTAAGCATTCGACAGGGCGAATTTGCGATCGATTGTCTTGCGTGAAATGCCGAGCCTTCGCGCCGCCTCGTCCTTGTTGCCGCCGGTCTCCCTCAGCACGGCCAGGATATGGCGCCGCTCCATTTCGGCGAGGCTGTCGGTGCCGGGCGTTTCGACGGCGTTGCCGCCAAAATCGTCGGGGAACTGTCCGAGGATCAACGTACGCTCGATGACATTGCGCAACTCGCGCACATTGCCCGGCCAATCATACCTGGCAAGCGACGCCCTCACGGAATCGCCGATCATAACCTGCGGCATGCCCAGTTGCTGCGAAAGCTTGCGCATGAAAACCGTGGCCAGCGTTTGCACGTCGTCTTCGCGATCCTTCAACGGCGGCAGACGGATCTGCATGACGTTGATCCGGAAGAAGAGATCGGCCCGGAAACGTCCCTTCTCTACCTCCTTCTCCAGTTCCGCATTGGTTGCGAAGATGAACCGCAGATCGACCGGGACCTCGCGCTCGGAGCCGACCGGACGCACGCGGCGATCCTCCAGTACACGCAGCAGCTTGCTCTGCATCGCCAGCGGCAGTTCGCCGACCTCGTCGAGAAACAGCGTTCCGCCCTGCGCGTGGGTGAACAGCCCGGCGCGGCTTCCCTTGGCACCGGTGAAGGCGCCTTCCAGATGACCGAAGAACTCGCTCTCCATCATGTCAGGCGGAATTGCCGCACAATTGACCGGTACGAAGGGCTTGTCAGCCCGGTCCGAGAGTGAGTGGAGCGAACGCGCCGCGACTTCCTTGCCGGTGCCCGACTGGCCGGTCAGCAGCACCGAGGTGGGCAACGGCGCGACGCGGGCCAGCGTCTCGCGCACGCGCCGGATCGCCGGCGACTCGCCGAGCAGCCGGTCGCGCAGCAGCATGTGATCCGAAGCCGACCTGAGCTCGTAGCGCAGTACGTAGTTTTCGCGCTGCAGCCTGTTTCGCTGCAGGCATCGTGCGACCGCGTTCAGTATCTGGTTGGAGCGGAACGGCTTCAGCACGAAGTCGACGGCGCCGGCCTGCAGGGCGCGGATCGCCGTTTCGAGATCGGCGAAGGCCGTCATCAGGATCGCATCGGCGAAGAACCCGATCGCGCGCTGCTCGGTCAGCCAATCGACCCCATGACGGCCCGGCATCACATTGTCGAGAATGACGACGTCGAAGTAGTTGGCATCGAGCTTGCGCGACGCCTCTTCGGTATCGGCGGCCTCCTCGATGCGTTTGCAAAGCGGTCCGAGCGTGCGCACCAGAAAGTTGCGCATGCCGGGTTCGTCATCGACCACCAGGATCGACGCCTGCGCGAGCCACGGTCCAAATTCGGGATCGCCCAGCTTCTCCTGGCTTTTCCGTGCCGCTTCCCCCCGCAAAGAATTCCCCCCGGCCTCCTGCTTTTTTTACACCTTAGCCGTGCCGGTCCGGCACGTACAGGTGGTGTCCTTCATCACAAAGCAGAATAAGTACCGGTTACCCAAAGGGGGGCGAAGCCAGTCAGGATCGCGTTGTCTTCAGCGCCTCGATCGCCTTCATCACGTCCGGATCCAGTCCTGTCCCTCCAGTGTCGAGATGGGCCAGGATCGCGCTACGCATCCTCGGATCCCAGAACTTCCTGATATGATCGGCAATGCCCGGCACCGCCTTGTCGTGGCCCTGGCTCTGGAAAAACTTTCCAATCTGATTGGCCATGTAGATCAGCCGGTCAGGCGACATGGGCGGCTCCCTCAGCGGCGACGCCGGCGCTGATCCGGCCGGGGTGGGTGAAGACTTCGAACCCGTCGCTACGGGCAATGGCGGCAAGCGTGATGCCGGCGGCATCCGCCGTCCGTACCGCCAACGCCGTCGGCGCGGAGACGGCAACCATCAGCGGCGCGCCCATCGCCGCGGCCTTCTGCACCATCTCGACCGAGACGCGGCTGGTCAGCAGCACCATGCCTTCGCCAGGGGAAGTCCCCTCCTGCGCCAGCGCCCCCGCCAGCTTGTCGAGCGCGTTGTGCCGGCCGACATCCTCACGCAGTGCAACATTGCCGCGTGCGGGCGTCCAGAACGCCGCGGCATGGACCGCGCGGGTCTCGACATTGATCTTCTGCAAGGGCGGCAAGCTCTGCATCGCCGCCATGACCTGTTGTGGCGAGAATGATCGGCCTTGCGCGACGACGGCCGCCGGCCGGACCGCCTCCGCGATGGAATCGATGCCGCACAATCCACAGCCGGTGGGCCCTGCAATATGCCGCCGCCGTTCGCTGAGCTGGTCCGCTTTCGATTGCGCCAGCCACATTCGCAGCTCGATGCCGTCGTCGAGGGAGACGATGTCGAGGGATTCGATCTCCCGAGGCGATCGAACGATCCCCTCGCTGAGGCTGAAGCCAATGGCGAAATCCGCAAGATCCTGCGGCGTCCCCATCATGACGGCGTAAGTGCCGCCATTATAGGTTAGCGCAAGCGCGGTTTCCACCGGCACGATCCTCGCGCCATCGGTCTGGCCAATGTCGCGCCAGACCAGACGATCCAGCATGCGAACCGGGTCGTGCATGGTCACTCCGCGGCTTCCACGACAGGCGCAATACGACGCGAGTGACGGGCCTGCTCGTCATAGGCCTTTTGCCAGTCCGACGGACCGTTCGACGGCGAGATCTGCACCGCCGTAACCTTGTATTCAGGACAATTGGTCGCCCAGTCCGAATAGTCCGTCGTGATGACGTTGGCCTGCGTGTCCGGGTGATGGAAGGTGGTGTAGACCACGCCCGGTGCCACGCGGTCGGTAATCTCCGCCCGCAATGTGGTCTCGCCGGCGCGGCTCTTGAGCCGCACCCAGTCGCCGTCGCGCACGCCGCGCTGCTCGGCGTCGTGCGGATGAATTTCAAGCAGGTCTTCGCTGTGCCAGACGACGTTGTCCGTGCGGCGCGTCTGCGCACCGACATTGTACTGGCTGAGGATGCGGCCGGTGGTCAGCAGCAGCGGGAAACGCGGCCCGGTGCGCTCGTCGGTCGGAATGTATTCGGTGATGACGAACTTGCCCTTGCCGCGAACGAAGCCGTCGATATGCATGACCGGCGTGCCCTCCGGCGCCTCCTCGTTGCAGGGCCACTGGACCGAACCGAGTTCTTCGAGCCTGGCGTAGGATACGCCGGCGAAGGTCGGCGTCAGTGCCGCGATCTCGTCCATGATCTGCGAGGGGTGATCATAGTGCATCTCATAGCCCATCGCCTTGGCGAGGCCGAGGGTGACTTCCCAGTCGGCGAGGCCGTTGCGCGGCGTCATCACCTTGCGAACGCGCTGGATGCGCCGCTCGGCATTGGTGAAGGTGCCGTCCTTCTCGAGGAAGGTCGATCCCGGCAGGAACACATGGGCGTAGTTCCCGGTCTCGTTGAGGAAGAGATCATGCACGATAACGCATTCCATCGACGACAGCGCCGCCACCACATGCTTGGTGTTGGGGTCGGACTGCAGGATGTCCTCGCCCTGCACGTAAAGGCCCATGAAGGTGCCTTCGATCGCGGCATCGAACATGTTGGGAATGCGCAGGCCCGGTTCGGGATTGAGCTTGACGTTCCACATCGCCTCGAACTGGTCGCGCACCGCCTCGCCGGAGATATGACGATAGCCCGGCAATTCGTGCGGGAATGAACCCATGTCGCAGGAACCCTGCACGTTGTTCTGGCCGCGCAGCGGGTTCACGCCGACGCCGGGCCGGCCGATATTGCCGGTCACCATCGCGAGATTGGCAATGGCGATCACGGTGGTGGAGCCCTGGCTGTGCTCGGTGACGCCGAGCCCGTAATAGATCGCGCCATTGCCGCCGGTGGCGAACAGCCGTGCCGCGGCGCGCAATTCCTTGGGGTCGACGCCGGTCATGATCGCGGTTGCTTCCGGGGAGTTCTTCGGCAGGGCAACGAAGGCGGCCCAGTCCTCGAACTCGCTCCAGTCGCAACGCTCGCGCACAAAGGCTTCATCGGCGAGTCCTTCGGTCACGATGACGTGCGCCAGCGCGGTCAGCACGGCGACGTTGGTGCCGGGCATCAGCGGCAGATGGTGCGCCGCCTTGAGATGGGGAGCCTCGACCATTTCGGTGCGCCTGGGATCGATCACGATCAGCTTCGCACCCTGACGCAGCCGCTTCTTCATGCGCGAGGCGAAGACGGGATGCGCAGCCGCCGGATTGGCGCCGATCACAATGATCACGTCGGTATGTTCGACCGAGTCGAAATCCTGCGTGCCCGCGGACGTGCCGAATGTCGTCGACAGGCCGTAACCGGTGGGCGAATGGCAGACGCGGGCACAAGTGTCGACATTGTTGTTACCGAAACCGCCGCGGATCAGCTTCTGCACGACGTACACATCTTCATTGGTGCAGCGGGACGAGGTGATACCGCCGACGGCGTCGCGACCATACTTCTGCTGAATGCCCTTGAACTTGGCGGCAGCAAAGCTGAAAGCCTCATCCCACGACACCTCCTGCCAGGGATCGTCAATGCTTTCTCGGATCATCGGCTTGAGAATGCGTTCCTTGTGGGTGGTGTAGCCCCAGGCGAAGCGGCCCTTGACGCAGGAATGACCGCGGTTCGCCTTGCCGTCCTTGTACGGCACCATGCGCACGACTTCCTCGCCGCGCATTTCCGCCTTGAAGGTGCAGCCGACGCCACAATAGGCACAGGTGGTCACGACCGAATGCTCCGGCTGGCCGATCTCGATCACCGATTTTTCCGTAAGCGTCGCGGTCGGGCAAGCCTGCACGCAGGCGCCGCAGGACACGCATTCGGAGCCTAGGAAACTTTCGCTCATGCCGGGCGACACCCGGCTGTCGAAGCCGCGGCCGGAGATCGTCAGCGCGAAGGTGCCCTGCACTTCCTCGCAGGCCCGGACGCAGCGCGAGCAGACGATGCACTTCGACGGATCGTAGGTGAAGTACGGGTTGGACTCGTCCTTCGGCATCCAGTCGTCGTTGTCGCAGCCATGCGACTTGGCGAAAACATGGTTCTCGCCTTCATAGCCGTAGCGCACGTCGCGCAGGCCGACGGCGCCGGCCATGTCCTGCAATTCGCAATCGCCATTGGCGGCGCAGGTCAGGCAATCCAGCGGATGGTCGGAGATGTAGAGCTCCATCACGCCCTTGCGGAGCTTCTTCAGCCGCTCGGTCTGGGTGTGGACCACAAGGCCATTCATGACAGGCGTGGTGCAGGATGCCGGCGTGCCGGCGCGGCCATCGATCTCGATCAGGCACAGGCGGCAGGAGCCGAAGGCGTCGACCATGTCGGTGGCGCAGAGTTTCGGGATCTGCGTGCCGGCTTCCATCGCCGCGCGCATGATCGAGGTGCCCTCGGGCACGGTGACGCTGTTGCCGTCGATGGTCAGCGTGACCATCGTCTCGGATCTGGAGCGCGGTGTTCCAAAGTCGGTTTCATGGATCAATGACATTGCGCCCTCTCCTATTCCGCGGCCTGCAATCGGGCCGGTGCCGGGCCGAAATCTTCCCGGAAATGCTTCAACGCGCTCATGACGGGATACGGCGTGAAACCGCCCAGCGCGCAGAGCGAGCCGAACTTCATGGTGTTGCAGAGATCCTCGACCACAGCGATGTTTTCCGCCACACGCTCGCCGGACCTGATTTTGTCGATCGTCTCGACGCCGCGCGTGGAGCCGATCCGGCACGGCGTGCACTTGCCGCAGGATTCGACGGCGCAGAACTCCATCGCAAAGCGCGCCTGTTTGGACATGTCCACGCTGTCATCGAACACCACGATGCCGCCGTGGCCGATCAGGCCGTCGCGTGCCGCAAAGGCTTCGTAATCGAACGGCGTGTCGAACAGTTCGCGGGGAAAATACGCGCCGAGAGGTCCACCGACCTGCACGGCGCGCACCGGGCGGCCACTCGCGGTGCCTCCGCCGACGTCGTCGATTAGTTCGCCGAGGGTGATGCCGAAAGCGACCTCGAACAATCCGCCGTGCTTGATGTTGCCGGCGAGCTGGATCGGCATCGTACCGCGCGAGCGGCCCATGCCGAAATCAGCGTAGGCCTTGGCGCCACCGGCCAGGATGAAGGGAATTGCCGCAAATGACAGCACGTTGTTGATCACGGTCGGCTTGCCGAACAGGCCCTTGTGCGCCGGCAATGGCGGCTTGGCGCGCACGATGCCACGGCGGCCTTCGAGGCTTTCCAGCAGCGAGGTTTCCTCGCCGCAGACATAGGCGCCGGCGCCGACGCGGACTTCGAGGTCGAAGCTGTGGCCAGAGCCCCCGACGCGCGCACCGAGATAGCCGGCGCGCCTGGCGGCCTCGATCGCCGCATTCATCGCCTCGACCGCATGCGGATATTCCGAGCGGATGTAGATGTAGCCATAGGTGGCGCCGACCGCGACACCCGCGATCGTCATGCCCTCAATCACGACGAAGGGATCGCCCTCCATGATCATGCGGTCGGCAAACGTTCCGCTGTCGCCTTCGTCGGCGTTGCAGACGATGAATTTGCGGTCGGCGCTGGCCTGCGCCACCGTCTTCCATTTGATGCCGGTCGGGAAACCCGCGCCACCACGGCCGCGCAATCCCGAGGTCGTGACGTCGGCGAGGATCCCCTCGGAACCAAGCGTCAGTGCCCGCTCGAGCCCCTTGTAGCCGTCGTGAGCGCGATAATCCTCGACCGAGCGTGGATCGATCACGCCGCAGCGCGCAAACGTCAAACGGGTCTGCCGCTTCAGCCAGGGTATTTCGTCGGCGATGCCGAGCCGCAGGGCATGCGGAGCGTCTGCCGCCATCGCATCGAGCACCGAGGCTACATCGGCCTCCGTCACCGGCCCAAAGGCGACACGGCCCTGCGCGGTGGCGACCTCGACCATCGGCTCGAGCCAATACAGCCCGCGCGAGCCGGTCCTGACGATTTCGATCGCCATGCCGCGGCTGGTGGCGGCGCGCTCCACCATCTCCGCCACGTCATCGGCACCGACCGCGACCGCGCCGGCATCGCGTGAAACGTAAATGCGAAGCGTCATCGCTGTGCCTCCGCGACCAGCGCATCGATGCGCGCTTCGTCAAGCCGGCCAACCACGCGGCCATCCAGCATCGCCGACGGCGCGGTAGCGCACAGGCCAAGGCAGTAGATCGGCTCCAGCGTGACGCGCTCGTCGGCGGTGGTATGGCCCAGCGCAATCCCGAGTTTCGCCTCGGCGCGCGCGGCGAGCACGTCGCCGCCGGCGGCCTGGCAGGCTTCGGCGCGGCAGAGTTTCAGAACATGCCGGCCGGCAGGCTCGCGACGGAAATCATGGTAAAAGGTAAATACGCCGTGAACCTCGGCGCGCGACAGGTTGAGCGCCGATGCCACCATCGGGATCGCCGGCTCCGGCACGTACCCGAATGCTTCCTGCAGCGCATGCAGGATCACCAGCGTCGCGCCCTCGAGGTGGGAATGCTCCGCGATGATTTCAGCGCCGCGTGCCGCGGTCCATGGGTCGTAAGCTGGTGTCATCCACATTCTCTGTCGGCGATTTGCGATCCGCCCAAAAGAATTGGAATCGATCCAGGAATCAATAAAGCTGTCTCATGTTGCGATACGGAAACGCGATCGATAAGGCGTCCAGATTGATCGATCTTAGATTGCAATGAATATCGAGCGGGTCGCGCCTGCATCAGGATGGCTCTTGGCCCCATCCCACGCCTGTAACGAACCGAAGTTGCGGAATCCCCACGTCAGGATTCCCAACGTCATCACGAGAATGCACAGCCTGCCGACCGCGACCACGAGGACGACCTCCCAGCCGGAGAGACCTGCCCTTCTGGCTTCAACGGCTCCGTCGCCCAGCAACGCAAACAACGGTGAGCGACCAGCAGTGTCATTTGGGCAGCGAGGGGGTAGCCAGCCCGTGCACCATCGACAAGCGCAAGGGCCCGCCTCAGCAACGGCGGCGCGCGCCGATGGATTGCTGTGGACAACTGACCTTCGTCTTTAACTTTGTCGCCAAGGGCAACACTTGTTGCCCATTTACGCCTCACGAAACCGGAACTCCGTATCCTACCCTACGTGGGAAGGGGGCGTCATGGAGCTATTTCGAGCTGAGAAGATTGCCACGGCTCGGGATCTATCAAACCATGACTGCCGCTTCTGCGCAGGAAGACTCTCGCTTCTCAAAACGATCATGGAATCTGAAAGCGGAGTTGTCATTCATATGTTTGAATGCAAGCAGTGCGGAGAGCGCATTTGGACCGAATAGGTCAGCAGGCTGGGGCACATAGCCGACAGTCCGGCAACCCACAGGCGCCCCTCGGGAACGATAGCATTCGCATTTGCGCCGACGAAAAAGCCTCGCCATTCCCGATGGGGCAAGTGGGGTTGGCGCGTTTCGAAAAACGCGGGGCATGGGCCACAGGCGTTGCGCGCTGCGACCTTGCCGGGAAAATTGTCTAAGGGTGATGGGCGAACCAGAACTGATGTTCGCAGTGGGGTGCTGCCAGCACGGTGGTTTGGGACTGTCCAAACAGAATCGATCGGGTCGCGCCTGCATCAGGATGGAGCTTGGCCCATCCCGCACCAGCAATTAACCGAAGTTGCGAAATCCCCACATCAGGATTCCCAACGTCACCACGAGAATGCACAGGCTGCCGACGGCCACCATGAGGAAGACCTCCCAGCCGGAGAGGCCTGCCTTTTTGGCTTTGACAGCCCCTACGCCCAGCAACACAAACAACAGTGGGGCGACCAGCAGTGTCACTTGCGCTTCTTCGGCGCCTGTACCGGCAGATCGAGCACGCCAAACAATGCGAGCAGCAGGGCAACTTCTTCCTTCGAGCCAACTTTAATCATCGTCATCATCTCCTGTTCGATAGTTAGTCGGCCTAAGATTTCGAGGGGTTCATGGCGATTTGGTTTCACGATTGTTTCAAGCTTGTTTCGTCGGCGGAATTCTGAACAACCGGTAATGTGCCTGGATGGCAGGCCCTCAATAAACAAAGGGGGATTCGGTGCCCATTGAGGTGTTGGAACGGTTAATCCAGAAGCGGGTTCTCCGAACGGAGGCCCAACATGACCAAACCTCAGATCGCCCGCGTTTGGCGCGGGAGGACCACTCCAGATGTGGCGGACGAGTACGAGGCCTATAATTACGAGGTCGGCATCAAGCCGCTGATCGAGAAGGCCCTTGCCGTCCAGACGTTCAGGGAGGACAGACAAAACGAGACCGAGTTTGTCACCATCTCGTATTGGGAGAGCCTGGAATCGATGAGCAGGTTCACCGGTGGAGACCCATCCAGCATTCATCACCTGGAGCGCGACAAGGATTTTCTGATCGAGCTTCCGACGTCAGTTCAGATTCTGAAGATACGACATAGCCACGGAATCTAGTGCCCGTCCTGCGGACCCATTCAGAACACTCAACCGGGCAAGAAACGTGAAAGGAGCTACCACTCCGGCGGCCTCCTTCGTTCGTGATTTACGTCACATCTCCGTTGATCGCGATCCGCCATGATCGGAGCCTGCCGAGACATCGCAAAGATGGTGCGAGACAATGACCAGCAAGAACTGCGAAATGAGCGTTGAGGAACTTGGGTCCGTTGCGGGTGGCGGGCTTGTGGACAATGTCTTGCCCGAAACCGAGGCGAGCACGGCCGAGTTTCTGAAGAGATTTGCCGAGGGCGCCCTGCGGTTCAACGCTTTCATCAACAGCGCCACAAATCAGGGCCCCGCGGCCGCGAATCAAGGGTAGTAGCCGGCACGAAAATGGGCTCACCGGCATGGCCGGCGAGCCCAGAACCACCTGCGCTACGCGCTGGCTGGTCGAATCAGATCAGCATTTTTGTCCGTTTGAAAGCCGGCACTGGCCGCTACCGGGCTGGCTCTTTGGGTCTGAGGCCTTCTGGGCCTGCGCAAGCGATCCCCCGACGAAAACAGCGAACGCAAACGCAATTGCAACGATAGCTGAAAAACGAACCATCAAAACCTCCCTATTGGAAATGCCACCTCCGCCCCCGCGGAGACTGGCAATCCGAAGTGTCACGATAATCGTGGGGCCGGTCAAGCCGGGCGGCTTCCCCCAAATAGATGAGGATGGCGGCCGATATCCCCACACAACGCAGCAACGCATGTGCGGAAATCAGCGAAGAGAAACCGACCTGCCGGAGTGGAGGCGTAGCTATAAAACCGGAAAGCGAACGGCGTCCCCTAACCGGCCTTCACCACATCGTCTGCCGCGCGCGCTCCGGCCATTCACGGTCGTATTTCTCGCCGCCCACGGTGTTGTCGCTCATCTCCGCCAGAATATCGCCTGGCGTCGGCAAGGTCTTTGGATCGACGCGCTTGTCGGGATTCCAGAGATCGGCGCGGACGATGGCGCGGGCACACTGGAAATAGATCTCGTCCACGGTCATAACGATGACGGTGCGCGGCGCCTTGCCGTCCATCTTGAACGACGCCAGCAGCTCGGGCTCGGCGGAAACATGCGCGCGGCCGTTGACGCGCAGCGTGCTGCCCGAGCCCGGAATCAGGAACAGCAGCGCCACCCGTGGGTCGCGCACGATGTTGCGCAGGGAATCGCAGCGGTTGTTACCGCGGCGATCCGGCATCATCAGGGTCTTCTCATCGTGAATGCGCACGAAGCCGGGCAGATCGCCGCGGGGCGAACAATCCAGGCCCTCCGGCCCGCAGGTCGCCAACGCCACGAAGGGCGATTGATCCATCAGTGTCCGATAGGACGGCGTGACGCGATCGGTAACCTTGACTATGGAGGCCTCACCGGGAAAACCGTAGAGAGCCTCGAGTTGTTCGATCGTCGTGACAACAGACATTTACGTCCCCCCCGTTTATTCGTCCCACTTCTCGCCCTTGATCGCCCGCACCAGCTGACGCGCGTGAAACTCGGCGCTGCCGGTGTTGACGATGGTGACGTCAGGCGCGGCCTCGTCCACCGTCCGGCTCAGCCGGTGCTCGATCCTGCCGTCGCTGCTGCGGCTCCGCATCGCCAGGCGCTCCGCCCGAACGTTCGGCGGCGCGGTGATCGAGATCACCGTGACGTCGGCATAGGCGCGGCGCATCGCTGAAATGATGGTGCGCGAAACATTGGCGACAACGCTGTGCCCGGCGCGGATTTCGTCGTCGATGGCGCGCGATATCGCGTAGCGGTGGCCGTGCGCTTCCCAGTGCATGGCATATTCGTCGCGCGCCAGCGCCGCCTCGAACGTGCCGGCGCTGACCTCTTCATTGTCCTCGGAAGCCGAGGCCTGCCGCGTGATCACGCGGCGCGGGAATGCGATGGTGCCATCATCGGCGCAGGCCGCCTTGGCAAGCCCAAGCAGCGTATCCTTGCCGGCGCCGCTCGGCCCGACCACCAGGATGAGCCGGCCCGGTCCGATCGCGTCCGCATGGCCCGTTGATGTCGTGAGTATGTCGGTCATGCCACACGCTGCCCTTCCCGCCAGACGCTGCGCACCACCGGGATGTCGCGCGCCACATGCACCCTGATCAGATCGGCGCGTTTGCCGATCGCGATTTCGCCGCGGTCCGTAAGTCCCACCGCCTCGGCCGGCGCCTTGGTGACGGTGCGGACGGCAGAGGCGAGATCAATGGCAGGAACATGCCGCGGCAATTGCAAGGCGGCCATCAACAGGCTCGAGGGAATGTAGTCGGACGACAGAATGTCCAATAATCCCTCGCGCGCGAGATCGACGGCGGCGATGTTGCCGGAGTGCGAACCACCACGCACCACGTTCGGCGCGCCCATCAGGATGCCGATGCCGGCCTGGTGCAAGCCGCGTGCGGCTTCCATCGTGGTCGGAAACTCGGCCACCGCGACGCCGTCGCGCACGGCGTCGATGACGTTTTCCTCCGTCGTGTCGTCATGGCTGGCGAGCGGTATCGCGTATTGATGCGCGAGGGCCACGATCTCGCGCATATTGGCCGCGGCATAGGTCTTCTGGTACACAAAGCGCCGCTCGAACAGCACGTCGAGCTCGGCGTCGGTCTTGCCGCCGTTCTTGCCGCGGTAATAGTCGCGCAGCTTTCCTTCATCGCGGAACTGGCGCTGCCCCGGCGTGTGGTCCATCAGCGACATCAGCCGGATGTCCGGCCGGTCGATCAGCTCCTTGGCTTCCTCGACGACGCTCGGCATCGGGATTTCGCAGCGCAGATGCAGGAAGTGATCGACGCGCAGCAGGTTTTCCTCACGCGCCGTTGTGATCGCCTTCGCGAGCACGCCTGCCCTGCCATCGACCTCCTCGGCGCCGTCCTCGCGCCATACCCGCAGCGAGTCCAGTACGGTGGTGATCCCAGAAGTCGCCAACTGTCCGTCATAAGAGACGACTGCGGCGATCGGATCCCAGAACACCTTTGGCCGCGGCACGTAGTGCGCTTCGAGATGGTCGGTGTGCAGCTCGATCAGGCCGGGCATGATGAGATCGCCGGTGGCATCCTCCGCTCGCCCGGGGGCATCGCCCTCGCCGAATTCGGCGATGCGGCCGTCAGCAATGGCGACCCAGCCGCGCGCGATCACGCGATCGGCGAGGACGATGCCGGCATTGCCCAAAATGGTTTCGTGCTTCGTTGCGCTCATCTCACTTCTCTTCCCTATGCCGCCGAGGCAAACGACGTCACATCGACGATCCGGTCCGCGATCAAATGGCGGATCTCGTCGTCATGGACGATCGCGACCATCGCCACCCCCTGATGTTTCTTCTGATCGATCAATTCAACCACGACGGCGCGATTGGCGGCGTCGAGCGATGCCGTCGGCTCGTCCAGCAGCAGGATCGGCAGATCGGATATGAAGCCGCGGGCGATATTGACGCGCTGCTGCTCGCCGCCCGAGAACGTCGAGGGCGGCAGCGCCCATAGCCGTTCGGGGATATTCAGCCGGCGCAACAGCGTGCCGGCCTGCTCCCGCGCCTCCGCACGGGCGATCCCGTTCACGATCAGGGGCTCCGCCACCACGTCGATGGTCGCCACGCGCGGCACCGCCCGCAAGAACTGGCTGACATAGCCGATGGTGGACCGGCGCACGCTCAGCACCTGCCGCGGTTCGGCGGTGGCAAGATCGATCACGGCGCCCTGGTGGCGGATGCCGATCCGCCCGCCGTCGCAGCGATAATTACCGAAGATCATCTTCAGGATCGAGGATTTGCCGGCGCCTGACGGGCCCGACAGCACCACGCATTCGCCGGGCGCGACTTGAAACGAGACCCCGCGCACGACGGGCAGTTCGACCCCGCCCTGCAGATGCATGGTGAAGGTTTTTTCGGCGTTGGTTATGTCGATCATCGCGGTCATTGGCCTAACTCATGCCGGCAAAATCGAGGAGACGAGCAACTGGGTGTAGGGCTCGCGGGGGTCGTCGAGCACCTGATCGGTCAATCCGGTTTCGATGACCCGGCCGCCCTTCATCACCATCACCCGATGCGACAGCAGCCGCGCGACCGCAAGATCGTGGGTGACGACGATGGCCGCAAGGCCGAGTTCACTGACGAGGTTGCGCATCAGGTCGAGCAGCCGCGCCTGCACCGATACGTCGAGGCCGCCGGTCGGCTCGTCCATGAACACCAGCCGCGGCTCGGTGACGAGGTTGCGCGCGATCTGCAACCGCTGCCGCATGCCGCCGGAGTAGGTCCGCGGCGCATCGTCGATACGATCGGTGTCGATCTCGACCCGCTCCAGCCAGGACGACGCGGTGTCGCGGATGCGGCCGTAGTGATTCCAGCCCACCGCCATCAGCCGCTCGCCGACATTGGCCCCCGCCGAGACCGCCATCCGCAGGCCCTGCGCGGGATCCTGATGCACAAAGCCCCAGTCGGTGCGGAACAGGAGGCGCCGTTCGGCCTCGCCAAGCGCCGCCAGATCGCGCAGCACGCCATCGCGCATCCGGTACGAGACGCTGCCCGCGGTCGGCGCCAGTTGCGCCGACAACAGTTGTAAGAGCGTCGACTTGCCCGACCCGGACTCGCCGACCACAGCCAGCACCTCGCCAGGATAGAGCGCAAAGGACACGTCGCGGCAGGCGATCAGCCGGCCATAGGTCTTGCCGAGGTTTTCGGCGACCAGCAGTGGTTGATCGTCGAGGGTTTGCTCAGCCATGCGCCCTCTCCTTGTGCGGCGCCGCGCTTTCGCTGCCGCGATGCCCGGCCAACTGGCGGCTCTCGCAATAATCGGTATCGGAACAGACGAACATCCGGCCGCCCTTGTCGTCGGTGACGATCTCATCGAGATAGGAATCTCCGGCCCCACACAGCGCACAGGGCGCGTCGAACCGGTAGCGCGTGAAGGGATGATCCTCGAAATCGAGCGAGACCACGGTGGTATGTGGCGGGATCGCGTAGATCCGCTTCTCGCGCCCGGCCCCGAACAATTGCAGCGCCGGGCAATTGTCCATCTTGGGATTGTCGAATTTCGGCGTCGGCGACGGGTCCATCACGTAACGCGCGTTCACCTTCACCGGATAGGCATAGGACGTCGCAATATGCCCGAAGCGCGCGATGTCTTCGTACAGCTTGACATGCATCAGGCCGTACTCGCCGAGCGCATGCATGCGCCTGGTCTCGGTCTCGCGCGGCTCGAGGAAGCGCAGAGGCTCGGGGATCGGCACCTGATAGACCAACACCTGCCCGCCATGCAGCGGCGCTTCGGGAATCCGGTGCCTTGTCTGGATCACGGTGGCGTCCGCGGTTGCGGTCGTGGTCGCAACGCCGGCGGTCTTGCCGAAGAATTTGCGGATCGAGATCGCGTTGGTGGTGTCGTCAGACCCCTGGTCGATGACCTTCAGCACGTCGTCGGGACCGAGGATCGCCGCCGTCACCTGCACGCCGCCGGTACCCCAGCCATAGGGCATCGGCATCTCACGGCTGGCAAACGGCACCTGATAGCCGGGGATCGCGATCGCTTTCAGGATCGCGCGGCGGATCATCCGCTTGGTCTGTTCGTCCAGATAGGCGAAATTATACGTCGGCGCGTTCATTCCGCGGCCTCCTGCATCGGCGGCGCTTCCGTGGCTTCCGCGAACTCCTTGCGCAATTTGCGCAGCAGGCCGAGTTCGGACTGGAAGTCGACGTAATGCGGCAGCTTGAGATGTTCGACGAAGCCGGTCGCCTGCACATTGTCCGAATGCGACATCACGAACTCTTCGTCCTGGGCCGGGGCGATCACTTCCTCGCCGAGTTCGCGGGCGCGCAGCGTGCGGTCGACCAGCGCCATCGACATGGTTTTGCGCTCGCTCTGCCCGAACGCCAGCCCATAGCCGCGCGTAAAACACGGGGCTTCGGTGGCCGAGCCCTTGAACTGGTTGACCATCTGGCATTCGGTCATCGCGATCTCGCCGAGCGGCACGGCGAAGCCGACGTCCTCGGCCATGAATTCGATCTCGACTTCGCCGAAGCGGATTTCGCCGGCAAACGGATGGTTGCGGCCGTAACCGCGCTGCGAGGAATAGCCAAGCGCCAGCAGAAAGCCTTCGTCGGCGCGCGCCAGGTTCTGCAGGCGCAGGTCACGGTCCGCCGGGAAGCTGAGCGGCTCGCGCGTGAGGTCGCCGACCGGCGTCTCCGGATCCGCTGCCGGCGACGGCTCGATCAGGCCGTCCCGGCCAAGAATGTCGGTCACGCGCGGCGTCGCCGCGAGCGAGGCTTCGCTCATCTCCGGCGTTTCCGGAGAAAACCCCTCGGCAAGCTGTGGGTCCAGCAAACGATGGGTATAATCGAACGTCGGCCCGAGAATTTGTCCGCCCGGAATGTCCTTGAAGGTCGAGGAAATCCGCCGCCGCACCTGCATCGCGCCGGTATCCACCGGCTCGGTGGCGCCGAAGCGCGGCAGGGTGGCGCGGAACGCGCGGACCAGGAAGATCGCCTCGATCATGTCGCCGCGCGCCTGCTTGATCGCGAGCGCCGCGAGCTCGCGATCGTACAGCGAGCCCTCGGTCATGACGCGGTCGACGCCGAGCGACAACTGCTCGGAGATCTGCGACAGCGAGACCTCGGGAACGTCACGGTCGCCGCGCCGCTCATGCGCCAGCAGCCGATGGGCGTTCTCGATGGCGCGTTCGCCTCCCTTGACGGCAACGTACATAACTAGCCTCCCCTCGCGACCAGCCGCGTGGTGCGCGGTATCGCGACAATCGCATCGTCATGGACCAGCACGACATCGATGCCGCGCGGAAACAGCGCCACGTTGACTGCGAGCCGTTCGAACAGATCGTGCGGCTGGATCGCGGCCTGCAGGATCGCAGTGCCGTCGATGCCGGAGCCCCGCAGTTCGAGGGCGGGCCCCTGCATCAGGCTGTCGACCTGCAGGATCAATGTCGTCGAACGATCCGGGTATTCATTGCTGCCGAACGCAAACCGATCGAGCGCCGGAAGCTCGCGGGGGCCGCCGATCAGGGCAAAGCTGCTGATCGAAGAATCCGCGATCACAGGCGCGCTGGTGTGGAATTTGAGCCATTTGGCAACGTCCGTCGTTGCCGACATCCGGCTGTCGAGCCAGATCGGCGTATCATGGTCGAACAGGGTCAGCGCAATGGCCGCGGTGCCGCGCATCATGGCGGCGGGCGTGCCGGCGACGGCCGCAATGCGCTGCACGCTGCCGGGACGCGCCATCGCATCCATCACCGAGCGGAAGGTCGATTGCGCCGACAACACCTTGTCGGCAAATCCTGCGGGCAGTTCGGCAACCGTCGTCATCAGCCCTCACCCCGCACCAAGGTGTAGAAATCGACCCGCGTCGCCGCGGCTTCCGCCGCCTTGCGGTTCCGCGTGGCGGTCATTGCCGCGCGCAGCGGCGCGATCACCTTTGTCTCGACGAGGCCGGCGAACTCATCCGACTGCACCATGGCGTCGCACAGCGCGATCATCCGCGCTTTTTCCCGGTCGCGGCCGAGCGTGTAGCCGAAGCCAACTTCGCCGGTCGAAAGCCGCACCGCCGCACGCGATACCGTGGCCTCGCCGAGGTTGAAGGCGGAGCCGTCGCCGCCGATACGGCCGCGCACCATCACGAGGCCGTTCTCCGGCTCGCGCAGATTTTCGTGATCAGGCAGCGTGATCGCTGCCAGACGGCAGGATATCTCTGATGGATCGGAGTGCGCCAGCACCGCCATGACTGCCTTGCGCTGCGCCTGCTTGTCGTTCTCGGTTGCCGTCATATCCACCTTGCCGGAATCAAGTTGTCTATGCTAATAGACAACTTCATAATCAAACGCCATGACTGTTTGGTGACAACAGGGTTGTTTTTTCGGATGACCGTCCCGGATATATTCACACCATGAGCATGCAGGATGCGGCCACCGGTGTGGCGTTGTGGCGGCAAGTCGCCGACGGGATCGAGCGCGGCATTGCCGAGGGCCGCTTCGCCGCGGGTGAAAAGCTGCCGGGCGAGATGGAGATCGCCGAGACCTATCGGGTCAACCGCCATACCGTGCGCCGGGCGCTGGCGACGCTCGCCGAACGCGGGCTGGTGCGCGCCGAGCGCGGCAGCGGCACTTATGTCGAGACCCAGCGCCTCGCCTATCCACTGCGCTCGCGGACGCGGTTTTCCGAAATCGTCGGCGCCGGCGGCCACGAACCGCGTGGCCAGTTGATCGAAGCGTCCGACGATGTCGCTACACGTGAACTGGCGCGGGAACTCGGACTGAAGACGGGCGCACCCTTGGTCCGGATCGAAGCGCTGCGGCTGGCCGACCGGACGCCAATCTGCGTCAGCACCTCATGGCTCTCCGCCGAGCGCTTCCCTGACGCGGGACAGGTCTTCGCCAGCGTGCGCTCGATGACCAAGCTGGTCGCACATTACGGCATCCGCGATTAC
The DNA here is from genome assembly GCF_040546575.1 of Bradyrhizobium sp. OAE829. NCBI lineage: Bacteria > Pseudomonadati > Pseudomonadota > Alphaproteobacteria > Hyphomicrobiales > Nitrobacteraceae > Bradyrhizobium > Bradyrhizobium sp. OAE829. The sequence goes on from NZ_JBEPOE010000001.1 coordinate 284,418, forward strand.
CGCAGGTCTTCCACCCGGATCACTGCCGCCATAGCCGACGCCAGCGACGCCGCACGGCTTGATCTTGCGCTGGGCCGTCCGGTGTTGGTGGTCGACAGCACCGACGTCGATCCCGACGGCACGCCGATCGTGACCAAGCGCTCGCGCTTTGCCGCCGAACGCGTCGAGTTCCTGGTGGAGAGCGATTGACCGGTTAGCTTGTAGGGTGGGCAAAGCGAAGCGTGCCCACCTCTCAGCATCCGAGACAAGAATGGTGGGCACGGCGCAAGAGCGCCTTTGCCCACCCTACGCACCGCCATCAAGCCACCGCGCGCTTGCCTATAATCGCAAACCGCAGCTTGCTGGAAATCCAGTCGATCGCGGCCACCGCGACCAGGATCATCAGGATCAGGAACGACACCTTCTGCCATTCCAGCACCCGGATCTGCTCGGCCAGCTGCAATCCAATGCCGCCGGCGCCGACGATGCCGATGATGGTCGCCGAGCGGGTGTTCGACTCGATGAAATAGAGCACCTGCCCTGCGATCACGGGCAGCACTTGCGGCATCAGCCCAAACCGTATTTCGTGCAGCGCATTGCCGCCGGAGGCCCGGATGCCCTCGACCTGCTTCTTGTCGGCGGCCTCGATCGCTTCGGAGAACAATTTGCCGAACGCACCAAAGTCCGCCACCGCAATCGCCAGCACGCCGGCGAAGGGCCCGAGGCCGACGACGTTGATCCAGACCAGCGCCCAGATCAGCGTGTCGACGCCGCGGATCGAATCGAGAAAGCGTCGAACCGGGAAGCGGAAGATACCCGACGGAACGATATTCCTTGCAGCGAGCAGACTGACCGGCAGCGCGAGCAACGCGGCAAGGGTCGTACCCAGCATCGCGATCGACAGGGTTTCACCGAGCGCAACGAGATAGACCGGGAGCGAACCGCCGGGATCGGGCGGGATCATCATCATCGTGATCCAGCCGAGCTGGCTCAACCCGGCCAGCATCCGCGCCGGCGAAAACTCCAGCTCGACCAGCCCGAACACGAAGATCCCGAATGCAGCGAGCAGCATCGCGGGGATCGCGAGACGGGAGGAAGCCGGCCGGTCGAAGACTTCGGGATAGCGGCCGCGCAAATCCCCGGAGTCCGGTGCCAGCAACCGTGTCATGACCGTGCCTCCTTGCCGAACAGCCGCCCGCGCGCCCATCCGGTGCCGATATCGATCAGGAACACGGTGACAATGATCATCAGCAGGATCGCGCTGACGTCGGAATAAAAGAATTTCCTGACGGCGACGACGAGTTCCTGGCCAATGCCGCCGGCGCCGACGAAACCCATCACCGAAGCGCCGCGCACATTGATCTCAAAGCGCAGCAACGTGTAGCTGGCAAAACCCGCCGCGACCTGCGGCACGACCGCAAAGCGTATGCACGATATCCAGCTCGCACCGGTCGATCGCACCCCCTCGACCGGCTTCATGTCGATGTTCTCGACGATTTCGGAATACAGTTTTCCTAGCGCGCCAACCGAATGGATCATGATGGCGATAACCCCGGCCATCGGCCCGAGACCGAACGCAATCACGAAGATCAGCGCGAACACGATGTCCGGAACGGTACGGCAGAACTCCATCAGGCGTCGAATCGTAAACCGCAGCCACGGCGCCGGCGAGGTATTTTCAGCGGCGAGAAAATTGAGCCCAAAAGCGAGGATCGCTCCGGCCAGGGTACCGACATAACTGATCAGGACGGTCTCGCCGAGCAGCGCCAGCCATTTTTTCCAGCCCCAGAACCACTCGCCGATATCGGACCAGACCCGCGCGCCGCTCTCCAGCGTGCCGATGCGGTCGAAGTAGCTGGCGAAATTTCCGATCTTGTTGACGAACGTGACCGGATTCACCTCGGCGCCGATCGCGGCGATGACGAGAACCGCAAAGAATACCGCCGTTGCCAGCGTCATCCGCAGCCGCTTGCGCGCCACCGCCGCACGATAAGCGTCGTTGAGCACCGCGAGTTGCTGGGCGGGAAGGATGGATACGGCTGATGTCATGAAAGGCTGCTGTGCCGGTTATGTCCTGAACGGAAAAGGCCGGGTCGCATGGACCCGGCCTGGTCTCGCTCCGCCGATCGATCAGGACGCCTTCTTCTTGCGAAGATTGTCCACGAACTTGATCAGGTCGATCATGCCGTCCCAATCCTTTGTCGTGGCGGGGTTGAAGGCCTTTTTCTGGCCGTCGGAAAGACGGTCGAACGCGGCCTTGTCCTTGGTCGGTGCATCCGCGAACGCCTTGGCGATGCCGGCCTTCAGGCCGTCCGGAAGGTCCGAATTATAGGCATAGGGCCCATTGAGAATGGGCGCGGACTTATGGACGATCCGGAAATCTTCCTTCTTCATCGCTGTGCCGTCGGCGTTCTTCAGCATGCCCTTGGTGAGCATCTGGGCCAGCGTCGAGTCGTTGTCGGTGGTCCATTGATTGGCGGCGACCTCGACGGTGCCCTGCGTGAGCGCCAGTATGGCGTTCTCATGGCTGCCGCTGAACACGACCTTGCCAAAGTACGTGTCGGCATCGGAGATGCCCAGCTTGTCGAGCTCGAAGCGCGGCACGTTGTTGCCCGACGTCGAATTCGGATCGACCAAAGCGAGATTCTTGCCCTTCAGCTGGTCGATGTTCTTGTACGGGCTCGACGCCTTGACGAAGAAGACCGAGTAGTAACCCGTCGAGCCATCGGCATTGATGTCGTTGGCGAACGCATCGGTCTTGACGCCGGTCATCCGCGCGCGCGCGAACGACGCCGACCCGTAGCTGGCGATATGGATGTTGCCGGAGCGCTGGCCTTCGATGACGGCGGCGTAATCGTTGGCAATGCGCAGCGTGACCTTCACGCCGAGCTCCTTGGAGAGATAGGTGACGAAAGGCGCCCAGCGCTCGGTCACGCCCGAGGCGTTTTCCGCCGGCACGACGGCGAAGGTCAATTCCGGATATTTGCCCTTCCAGTCCTGCGCAGAAGCGCTGGAGGCCGAAAACGCCAGCGCGGCTGCGCCGGCCAGAACGATACGACGATTGATCATGGTGTGCCCTCTTGTTGTGTTACGCATTTTTTAGGCCGTTTGCAGGTTTGCAAGCGGCCGCCCCGTTACAGAAGAAACGCTCAGGCCGCCGCCGCAGTGCCCAGCTCGGGGACGGCAGCACCGCCAGGCGCATGAGCGGGTGCCGCGCCCATGACGTCGTTGGCTTCGAGATCGTAAAGCTCGCGCGCGATGAGGTCGGTCAGCGTCGCCGGCGCCCCGTCGAACACGATGCGGCCCGCGGACATGCCGATCAGGCGGTCGCAATAGGTTCGCGCCAGGTCGAGCGAATGCAGATTGCAGATCACGGTGATGCCGAAATGCTTGTTGATGCGTAGCAGCGCATCCATCACGATCCTCGTGTTGCGTGGATCGAGCGAAGCGATCGGCTCGTCGGCAAGAATGATATCCGGCTCCTGCACCAGCGCTCGCGCGATCGCGACCCGCTGCTGTTGACCTCCGGAGAGCTGGTCGGCGCGCTGGGCTGCAAGCGACGCCATGTCGAACTGCTCGAGCGCCGACATCGCCAGCGCCTTGTCCCGTTCCGGCCAGGTTTGCGTCAGCGAACGCCAGGAGGGGATTTCGGCGAGCCGCCCCATCAGCACATTTGTCAGCACATCGAGCCGGCCGACCAGATTGAACTGCTGAAAGATCATCGCCGAGCGGGCGCGCCACTGCCGCAAATCCTTGCCGCGCAGCGCGGTGACGTCGACGCCTTCGAACAGGATGCGGCCTTCGGAAGGCTCAGCCAGACGGTTGATCATCCGCAGCAGCGTCGACTTGCCGGCGCCGGAGCGGCCGATCACGCCGACGAAGCTGCCGGGCGCGATTGAGAATGACGCATCATCTACCGCGGCTTTTGTGCCGAAACGGCACGTCAAACCTTCCACCACCAGCATGCAATGCTCCAGAATCCCACTCGTGGATCATCGCTAGCGATTGGACTTTACAGTTGTGTGACAATCACGCTGCGGTGCGGCGTCGTCCACACCCTCGTCGCCCACGCAACAACCGTCATGCAACCGTCACGAAGATGTCATCATGCCCGTTGATGAGGTGCCATCGTGACACCATCTTTGTCGCGGAGAGACGCCCGTATGGCCGGCAAAATGCTTTCAGTCGACCCGACCGTCGATCCCACGGCGAAATTGCACGACACCCGGCTCGGTGCCTATTGCGAAGTCGGCGCGCGCACGATCCTGCATGAAGTGTCGATGGACGACTATTCCTACGTCGTCAACGACGCCCAGATCACCTACACTTCCATCGGCAAATTCTGCTCGATCGCGGCGATGACCAGGATCAATCCGGGCAATCATCCGATGCACCGCGCGACGCAGGCGCACTTCACCTACCGGGCCAGCGCCTATTTTCCCGGCGAGAGCGACGACGCCGAGTTCTTCGAATGGCGGCGCGCGCACCACATCCACATCGGCCATGACGTCTGGATCGGGCATGGCGCGATCATCCTGCCCGGCCGCAACGTCGGCACCGGCGCGGTGGTCGCCGCCGGCGCGATCGTGACCAAGGACGTTCCGGCCTACACCATCGTCGGCGGCAATCCGGCGCGGCCGATCAAGCGGCGGTTTTCGGAAGAGGTCGCCGGCCGGCTCGCCGAGCTCGCCTGGTGGAATTGGGACCATGAGACGCTGCGCTGTGCCCTGCCCGATTTCCGCAAGCTCACGGTCGAGGATTTTCTCGCAAAATACGAAGCAGGCGCGGGCTCCGTCCGCGCGCAGATCAGGCATCAGGGTGCAGCATCGTGACTGACGTTTTCATCGAAGGCGGCCGGGCCCTGCTTGGCCACGAAATCCACGAGACCTCGCTGCGGATCGCAGGCCGTGACATCAGCGCCATCGGCGCCGACCAGGGCCGCGCTTCGCTGGGTATCGACGCCGGCGGCTTGCTGGTGTTGCCGGGGATCGTCGACCTTCATGGCGATGCGTTCGAACGGCAGATGATGCCGCGCCCAGGCGTCGACTTCCCGATCGACGTGGCGCTGGTCGACAGCGACCGGCAGGCGATCAGCAACGGCATCACCACGGTCTATCATGGCACGACCTGGTCGTGGGAGCCGGGCCTGCGCTCCGGCGACAACGCAAGGCGGCTGCTGGAAGCGATCGAGTCGATGCGGCCGCAGCTTTCGGCCGACACCCGCTTCCATCTGCGCCACGAGACCTACAATCTCGACGCCGAAGCCGAGATCATCGAATGGCTGTCGGACGGGCGCATCGATTTGTTCGCGTTCAACGACCACATGGATGGGACGGTCGCCAACCTCGACAAGCCGCAAAAGCGCAGCCGCATGGTCGAACGCACCGGGCTTTCGAACGAGGCGTTCGATTTGCTGGTGGCGAGCGTCGTTGGCCGCGCACACGAGGTGCCCGCCTCGATCGCCCGGCTCGCGAAAGCGGCGCGTGACGCCAGTGTGCGCATGCTGTCGCATGACGACGAAAGCCCCGAGATGCGGAAGGCGTTTCGGGCGCAGGGCGTCGGTATCGCCGAGTTTCCGGTCAATGAGGAAACCGCGCGCGAGGCGGCAGAGGCCGGCGACTTCATCGTGTTCGGCGCGCCCAATGTCGTCCGCGGCGGCAGCCATACCGGCTGGACCAAGGCGTCCGACATGATCGCCAAGGGTCTGTGTTCGGTGCTGGCGTCGGACTACTATTATCCGGCGCAGCTCTTGGCAGCGTTCCGCCTTGCTGCCGATGGCGTGCTGCCGCTGGCCGAGGCCTGGCAGCTGATATCGTCAGCCCCAGCCCGTGCCGCCGGCCTCACCGATCGCGGCGTTCTCGCCGCCGGCCAGCGTGCCGACATCATCTTCGTTGATGACAAGGTGCCGTTGCGGCCGCGTGTCGTCGCCGTCATGGCCGCGGGACGGCTGGTGCATCTGACAGAAGCCAACCGTCTGCGCAGTCCCTCAACGGCGCCGCGCAAGACGGTTGCGGCCGCCTGACGCTGCCGAGTCTTTTGTCTTGACGCGTTTTCTTCACGCGAACCGGGCTCCACTTCGCTCGAAAACGCTTTAGTCTGCACCGATGTCGAATTACCCCCGTTACGCGATCTACTACGCCCTGCCGCAGGCCAGCGACCTCAATCGCTTCGGCGCGCGAATGCTTGGCTATGACGCCTATAGCGGCGAAGACCTGCCGTTTCCGGAAGACGTCGCCAGCGTCGCGCCGGATTGGCGCGACCTGACGGCCGATCCCCGCAAATACGGCTTTCACGCCACGCTGAAGGCGCCTTTCTCGCTGGCACAAGGCAGGACGGAAGCCGAACTCCTCGCGGCGTGTGCCGCCTTCGCCGCAACGCCCCGGGCGATTCCGGTCATCAGGCTGGTGGTCGGTTCGATCAGTGGCTTCATCGCCGTGATCCCGGCTGATCCACCGGCGGAACTGATCCGCCTTGCGGCCGATTGCGTCAGCGAATTCGATGCGTTCCGCGCGCCGCTCACCGAAGCGGACCGTGCGCGCCGCAACCCTTCCCGCCTGACATCGGCGCAGCGCGCCCATCTCGACCGCTGGGGCTATCCCTACGTGATGGAAGAGTTTCGATTCCACATGACGTTAACAGGCCGGCTCGACGCAAGCCGCCTGGAGTCCGTTCTGGCGATGCTGAGCAATCGTTTCTCCACGCTCGGCCTCGAGACGCTCGCAATCGACCGGCTCGCGTTATTCCGTCAGGACAGCGCGGATTCCCGCTTCCGGGTCGTCAGGCAATACGTCCTGATGCCAGGCCAGGGTTAGACGCATCCGCCTTTGCCGCTGCGTCAGCCGGATCAGATGTGTTGCGACAGCACTTGCTTCTGCCGTCCATCCGGCCGCGGGTCGATATCCACCGACCATAGATCCCGATTGTCGACATCCTTCAAGGTCACCGTCATGACCTCCGATCGGCCGTCGATATCGACGCGGCCGAAGAACTGCAGTCCGAAACATGGCGCGAGGTTCTCGCCCTGCTCCGCGCTGCAGCCCTTCTGGAACGCCACCGCCGGTCCGAACGTATTGTCCAACGGGGCGGGCGCCCAGGTCCCCGCATGCAGCGGCCCGGAGACGAACTCCCAGAACGGCTCGAAATCCTGAAACACCGCGCGGTTCGGATCGTAGCGATGTGCGGCCGTGTAATGCATGTCGGCCGTCAGCCACACCGTGTTGCTGATCCCCATGCGCTTCATGAAGGACAGCAGATCGGCAATCTCGCATTCGCGCCGCTCCGGCGGACCATCGCCAAGCGCAATCGCATCCTCGCTGATCAATCCGATCGGCATGTCGGCGGCGATGACCTTCCAGGTCGCATCGGACGCCGTGAGTTCGCGCTTCAGCCAGGTCAGTTGCGCCGGACCGAGAATGCAGGTGTCGCTGCGGTCGTCGCGATTATTCCATGTCGAATCGCGGTAGCTGCGCATGTCGACCAGAAAGACGTCGAGCAGCGGCCCATAGGCGACCTTGCGATAGATCCGCCCCGCCTGCCCAGGCAGGTTGCGGATCGGCATGAATTCATGAAACGCGCGGGCCGCCCGCGCCACCAGGTGGGAGCTGCCGTCTTCGGCGTAGCCGGTCTCGTCGGCGGTGCCGATCGGCGCCCAGTCATTGGTGACTTCATGATCGTCCCACTGCGCGAGCATCGGCACTTGCGCGTTGAAGGCGCGCAGATTTTCATCGAGCAAATTGTATTTGTAGTTGGCGCGATACTGCGCGAGGCTGTGGGCAACGACGGATTTGTCTTCGGTGACGATGTTCCGCCACAGGCCTCCGTCCGGCAGCTTCAATTCGGCTTCGATCGGACAGTCGGCGTAGATGTGATCGCCGGAATGAATGAAGAAGTCCGGGCGGTTTTCGAGCATGGTCTTGTAAGTCCGCATGCCGCCGCGGGCGGGATCGATGCCCCAGCCCTGGCCGGCGGTATCGCCCGACCACACGAACGAGACCGCGCGTCGCGCCACCGGTGCGGTACGGAAATGACCGACCTGTGCTTCTCCCGAAATCCCGGACTCGCCGATATCAGCAAAACGCACCCGGTAGAAAATACCCTGCCCCGGCGGAAGGCCCTCGAGCAAAAGCTTCGAGGTGAAGTCATGCTCGGGCAGCGCTTCCGACGATGCGACGCGAAGGATGGACTTGAAACTCTCGTCGATCGAGCACTCCACCTGCATGCGCGCGGCCCGATCGGCTCTTGCCCATATCACCGCGGAATCGGCCGAGACGTCGCCCGACGCGATCCCGCTGGCGATATGCGGACGATCCGCGGCGCGGCTGAGATAAGGTCTGGCAACACTTCCCAATGCTGCGACCGCTGCGGTGGATGCGGACCGAACCAGCAATTGACGTCTGGTCAAGCCTTGTCCGGTCAGGCCTTGCTTCGCGCGTATTCCAATCGGCATTCAAAGCATCCTCGTCGAATCGCGACGAAGGGTGCCCGTCCAAATTGACCGCAGCCCGAAGGTTTTGCGACAGTCGGATGAACCGCGCGGCAGCTACAGAATGAAGGTATTCGCAATCTCAGCGGTGAAAAGATCGCCGTCGGTTGCTGAGCGGATGTGCGGATGTGTGGATGTGTGGGGAGGTAGACGAGGCCCGGAGTGCCTAGGAGTCCGGGCCTCGTGAGCCTCCAGTGGAAGGCGTTCACTGTGATGAGCGAACGCCCTGCCCCCCGCTGTTAGCGAGGCCGTTATAGATTGCGAAGCCGCGTGCCGCTAACCCGGACGAATACGGATGTTCAGATGACGATCATCGTGCGCTGCGTGAGAGGACCGCGAACACAAAGGTTGCTAAACGCATCGCCGCACGCCTTGTGTCGCCAGGAGCATTTCAAATGAAGACGATTTTATCCGCGTTGATCGTGCTTGGACTAACGCTCGCCGCCGCGCCCGCCTTGGCCGCCGACAACCGCAACGTTTCGGTCATCAACGAGACCGGCTATGCGATCAAGTTTCTGGGTTTCAATTCGCCCGATGACGGCCTCGACGAATGGGAGAACGAACTCGACAAGACCCTGAAGAACCAGGACACCGCTTACGTCGAATTCGATGAGGACGAGGACGAAGACGGCTGCGTCTGGAACATCAAGGTGGATTGGGCGAATTACGATGAATCGGTGGTCTGGAAGAACGTCAATCTGTGCAAATTCAACGTGCTCAGGCTGCGCTACGATTCCGGAACCAAGACGACGTCATTCATCGCGGAGTAATCGATTGGTCGCGTGAGGCCGCCAAGATCGCGCGCAAAGATCGCGCACCGGCGCAGCGGTGCATTAAACGCAGGCAGCATTGCTCACAAAATCGTCTTGCCCGGGACTGTTCGATAGGGCTGATTTGGTATGGGTCCTTGGCGCGACACCTGGGCACCGCCCGGCCTCGCACCATCTTTCCCATACGCCCCCGCCGATCCTCAGGGCCGGCGGGGGTTTTCATGTTGAGGGGGCAGGATCGGCACCGGTCGGCAAGAATGCCGTGCCCTTGGGTAAGCCCCACGCATCGCAATCAAGCCTGCCGGCCGAACATTCTGGAAGAGAATCGGCCATAAAGCGTTGAACTTGCGTCCCGTTCTGAATCGGAAACCGCATTCCGTGAGGCGAAACATGCATTGTCCGCATTTTCCCTGGAATAAATGGCCCCGCGCGGTGTTCCGGCCTCCGATGCTGGAATTTGTCATCTTCAAGCGCCGCCGGAACTTTTGCTGGCAAGTGCGCGATCAGAGCGGGAAAATGATTGCAGGCGGACGGGAGAAAACCCGGCCCGCCGCCCGCTACCACGCGTATCGCGCCTTGTTCCTTGTGCTTTCCACCGGCTGGAAGGCGAGCGATCTGCAACCGCACTAAAGCGTTTTCCAGCGAACGAACCCCCGGTTCGCGTGAAGAAAACGCGTCGGAACAAGAATCTAGAGCCCGTTCCTATTCCATCGGAACGAAGAAGGCTCTAGGCGCGACGCACGGCATTGCCTCGCAACGCGCCGCTAGCAGCCCCGACAGATCCCGGTGAACGTGCTGGTCTCAACCCGGCCGCGCGGGCGCAAGGGCGGCCTCTTTGACCTTGCCTGGCGCGGGACGGTGATCCGTTGTGACGCGCCTGCATAGGGCGGCACGAACACGCGCGAACCCGAGGGCGACGCGTTGACCGAACCGGAGCCGGTGATCGGCACCATCGTGTTGGTGCCGGGCGGCGGGATCCGGGCGGCGTTTCCGATACCGCTGGGGTCGCCGACCACGCTGGGATTGGCCGGACCATAGGGGATGCCGCTGATCGCCGAATTGCCCGCACCGGCCGAGCCGGCGGGCGGCGGAAACTGCGCGAACGCGCTGCCAGGCACGATCAGACTGACCAGCACCGCAAAACGAACAAGCGCCGAATGGCCGGGCATTGGATCTCCAGGGAAAGCTCTGGGCAAAACGTTTATGTGGGGTGCCCGTTCCGGAGTTGAAGATCGCGTCCGTCGTTTCCCGGAGTAGGTTTCCGTTAACGAATCAGACCTAACTAGGCGGCGATCACATCCGGAGATTCGGCGGCATGAACCAGCCCGTAATCCTTGATAATGATATCCGCGCCCTGCAGGAATGGCTGCGCTTGGCTTGGCAACAACTGGCCGATCCCTCACTCACCACCTTTACGCGCCGCGAACTGCGCAATCAGATGAAGCAATGCAGCGCCGACCTGCGAACCCAGCTTCAATTGGCAGCGACGCGTCTGTCACAGCCGGTCAAAGAGCAGCCCCGCACCCCCGGCAGGCCGGAGCTTCGCATCTGACTTGACCCTGTCCGTTTCGGGGTCACGTGCCAACCGGCGGCGCGCGGGCCTGATCGGACGCGCGGATTGCAAGGTGAAGTCGGCCAGAAAGCTGCCAATGACGAGAGTGACAGTTTTCTCGGCGGCCTTGTGCGCGCTGCTCGCGACGTCGGCATCGGCCCAAAGTCCGGCCCCCACGGCGTTCAAGGTGATCTCGCCGATCTTCGGTCAACTCGTCATGTTCAGCTTGCCCGCCAGTTTCGCCACGGTGTTCGAGAACACCAAAGGGACGAATTATGTCCGCGAGGCCGTGCTGAAGGGCGAGACGGTCAAGAGCTGGACCCAGATGATCACGGTGACCGGCGCCAAGGGGGCCGCCGGCAACGCCGGGGGTTCGCCGGAGCGCTTTGCGGGCTCGATGGTCGGTGGGTTCAAGTCGGCCTGTCCCGACACCTTCGCAGCGCAAGGGTTTGGCCCGGCCAAATTCGGCGATCAGGATGCGTATGTCGCGGTGGCAAGCTGCGGCCGGGTCGAAACCAGCGCCGACAAGCACAGCGAAACCACGCTCATCGTCACCGTCAAAGGCAGCGCCGATTACTACACGGTGCAATGGGCCGAACGCGCGCCGGCGGCAGGGCGAAGCGCAATTGACGAGACCAAATGGCTGGCGCGGTTGCGCCAATTGCAGCCGATTCGTGTCTGTCCGATCGTGCCCGGCGAGCCCGCGCCCTACCCGAGTTGCGCCAGCAGGAACTGACCGCGGCCTCGGCACGCCGACTTGCCCGGCGCGGCCTTTCGTTGATAACCCTGACTGTTGATAACCCGGACTTGCCGACCCCTGTGGCGAGACTGACGGCTTTGGTGTGCTATCCGCATATCGGCCTGACTAACGACGGACAGAACATATGCGGATCACCCTCGTCGGCTCCCGCCATTTCGGCGTGACGACCTTCACCATGCTGCGCGAACACGGGGTCGAAATCGCGAGGATCGTCGTCCACGACAACGAAGACCGGCTGGCCGCCGCGGCAAGGGCCGCTGGCGTTGAGGTCGTCGTGCAGGCCGACGCCAGATTCGTCACAGCGGCGGAAATCGCCCCCGACAGCGACCTGATCGTGACCGCCCACAGCCACGCCCGTATCACCCGCGAGGCGCTGGCCGTCGCCAAGCTCGGCGGTATCGGCTACCACCCCTCGCTGCTGCCCCGGCACCGCGGCATTGCCGCGGTCGAATGGACCATCAAGGAAGGCGATCCGATCGCCGGCGGCACCATCTACCACCTCGCCGACCGGATGGACGCCGGCGCGATCGCGGCGCAGGAGTGGGTTTTCGTCAAGAAGGGCGAGACCGCACGCGAGCTTTGGGAGCGCGCGCTGGCTCCCCTCGGCCAAAAGCTGCTTGGCGAAGTCATCGATTACGCCAGGATCCACAAGACCCTGCCCGCCCGGCCCCAGGACGAGCAATTCGCCACCCTCGCGCCAAAGCTTTCCGACGCCAAGCACTGACCAAAAGGGGGAATATCCGGCAGTTTCAGCCAGTTAAGCATTCCGGCCCCGAATCATGGCCCGAACAAGGGCCCATTATACGCTTTTAATCGTTCCGAGGCCGGAACCGGATTCACCTTGATGTGTTTGAGTTGTTAGGAACTTTCTGCGTTATTGCGGCGCACCAAAGTTTGAACACATTGTGACCGGATAACGCGCTCATCACACACAATTCGGGGATTTCATCCATGCGTTCCAACCGCATCAGCAAGCTGTTTTTGACTTCGTTTCTTGCCACCGCTGCCTTCGCGGCCGCTCCCGCCGCCGCCCAGCAGCCCTATGACGGGCTTTGGCAGGTTACCGTTGTCACCAAAACCGGCACTTGCGATGCGCGCACCGCCTCAACCGTCACGGTCAGCGACGGTAAGGTAACGGGGTCCGGCGCCCCGGTTTCCGGTACCGTGAGTTCCGGGGGACTTGTGCGAGTCTCGATCAATGGTGCATATGCGAACGGTCAACTCAGTGGCAACTCCGGATCGGGGAAATGGAATGGGGCATCAGCTGGTGTACCGTGTAGCGGTCGATGGGAAGCGTCCCGTCAGTAAGACAAGCCGAACATCAGAATTCTTCGCCTACCCGCGGCGGCTGACAATTGCAGCCGTCGCGTTTTTTATGACTTCACTTGCAGCCCCAGCAAGTTACGCCCAGTCCTCCGGGCCCTACGCCGGCATGGCCGGCAAGTGGGCCGGCGCCGGCACCGTCACGCTGGACGACGGATCGAACGAACGCATCCGCTGCCGCGCGGTTTATGACGTTGCGGGCCCCAAGATGGACATGAGCCTCACCTGCGCCAGCGACGCCTACAGGTTTAATCTGACGGCCAACGTGGTCGACCAGGGCGGCGCGATTGTCGGACAGTGGAGCGAAACCAGCCGCGGCATCACCGGCAGCCTGCAGGGCCGCGGCGGCGGCGGCAACTTCCAGGTCACGGCCGTCACCGCCGGCTTCAACGCAAACATCGCGCTCAAGACAGCCGGCAACAAGCAGTCCGTCAGCATCCGGGCCGACAGCCAGTTCCGCGCCGCCAACATTTCGCTTTCGAAGTAAACCGCAGCGGTCCGCCCGCCCTGCCCCGAATACCAAATCGCCCGCTGAAGAGCGGGCGATTTTCGTTATGAACGGAATTTGCGGTGACTAGCCTGTTTTGGGCGTCCCCAGCCTCGCAGCAGTATCCTTGATGGTCTTTGCGATCAGCAGGGCCTGTTCCTTGTTGAAGGCAAAATCCTGCACCCCGTTATGGGTCGTGAGCGACAGCACCATGATGTCGGGTTGCGCTTCGGGCCAGCCGGTTGCGAAGGCCGTCACGAAACTCGCTGAAGTCGATCGGGCTTCTGAGGTCGAGCGGTTGGTCATGATCTATGTTTCCTGTGGTGTTCGAGCGCGCCTTAAGTCCGAGTCAGGACTTGGGACTTAAGACTTGGGCACGTAAGCGGTGACTTCGAGTTCGACCTTGGCCCTGGCATCGACCAGTCCGTCGATATAGAGCAGCGTCGATGGCGGGAAGTTGCGACCGAGCGTCTCCTTCCAGGCCGCGCCGATGCCGGCGCCGGCCGCTTCATATTCGCTGCGGCTGGTCAGATACCAGGTCAGGCGAACGATATGTTCGGGACCAGCCCCTGCCTCGCCAAGCAGCTTGATGACCCGCTTCAGAGCCGTGCCGACCTGGGCGGCCATGTCGGGGTGATAATCGCCCTTCTCGTCGCCGCCGGTCTGGCCGGCCAGCACGATCCATTTGCCGGGACCATCGACCTCGACACCGTGTGAAAAGCCGCGGGGTTTCGACCATTCGGCCGGTTGTAGGATACGCATGGATAAGTCCTCCTGAGACGGGCCGATCCTTAGCACCGATCCGGCACGGCCTCCCACAGCGAAATTGGCGTCCACGCATCGCTGCGTCCGCAGATTTGCACGTTGCAAATCGGCGAGCGCTCGCCGATACCCGCCTGCCCCTCTAAGTCAGCCCAACTCAGCCGCGAGCGCATGGACCGCACACCTTCCAAATCACTGGCCGCGCTGTGGATGTCGGGCTGGCTCGCATTGATGCTGATTATCGTGGTCGCTGGCCGCGAGGCGATGCGGGAATTGAATGTGTTCCAGCTGATGGAGATGCGCACCATCCTCGGGTTCTTCATGCTGTATCCGCTGATCCGGGCCAGCGGCGGGTTCTCGGTGTTGAAGACCGCGCGGCTGCACCTGCATGTCGTGCGCAACATCATTCACTACGGCGCGCAACTCGGCTGGTTCTTCGCGCTGACGCTGATCCCGATCGGTCAAGTCGTTGCGATCGAATTCACGATGCCGATTTGGACCGCCATCCTGGCGGCAATGTTTCTCGGCGAACGCATGACGGTGTGGAAGGTCGCCGCCATTGTGCTCGGACTCGTAGGCGTCGTGATCATCGTTCGTCCCGCCACCGGCGAGGTCAATCCGGGACAATTGATTGCGCTCGCCGCCGCCGTGGGCTTCGGCGTTTCGGTCGCGATGGTGAAGTCGCTGACCCGCACCGAGCAGGCGGTCGCGATCATCTTCTGGATGCTGGTGGTGCAATCGGTGGCCGGATTTTTTCCCGCGCTCTATGTCTGGAAGTGGCCCCCGGCCTATATCTGGGGTTGGGCGGCAGTGATCGCGTTTTGCGGCACATTCTCGCATTACTGCATGGCGCGGGCGTTGCGGCACGCCGATGCAACGGTCGTGATCCCGATGGATTTCCTGCGGGTTCCCTTAACCGCCACCGCGGGCTGGCTGATCTATGCGGAGCGGCTCGACCTGTTCACCGTGCTCGGCGCCATCCTGATCCTGGCCGGAAATCTGCTGAACTTGCGCGCGACAAATCCGGTTCCCGCGCGGGCAGCAAGCTGAATTGGGATTTTACCCACCAAATTGTGATCTGGATCTCATGAGATCTTGGATAGATTCAATACCTTAAGAGGGAATCGCACGGCTACCGGATCTGGGCAGGCGGCCCATTTTTCTGGCGCAGTGTGTATTTTTTTCGTGTAACCTGCGGCCAACGTTGCCGCCGAAATCTTTTTCGATTCTGCCAGGGGGATTTTTCTGATGCGCTTCCCAACCCTTGTCCTTTCCCTGATCTGCATGGTCTTCACCGCCGGCGCCGCCAGCGCCGAGAGGCGGGTTGCCTTCGTGGTCGGGAACGGCACCTACAAGCACGTCGCCGCGTTGCCCAATCCATCGATCGACGCGAAGGCGATGGCGGCCGCGTTGCGCAACGTCGGTTTTGAAGTGGTGGAAGGCTCCAACCTGACCCGCGACAAGATGACGGAAAAGCTGCTCGATTTCGGCAAGAAGGCGCAGGGCGCCGACGTGGCCGTGTTCTTCTACGCCGGCCACGGCATCGCCGTCGGCGGCACCAATTACCTGCTGCCGATCGACGCCGACATCAAATCGGAAATGGACGTCAAGCTTGGCGCAGCCATCAATATCGACCTCACGCTCGACCAGACCATGAGCGATGCCAAGGTCAAGCTGGTGCTGCTCGATGCCTGCCGCGACAATCCTTTCGCCGCCAAGATCAAGTCCAACGCGCCGTCGACCCGCAGCGTGTCGGTGCAGACCGGCCTTGCCGAAATGAAATCCGGCGAAGGCACGCTGATCGCGTTTGCGACCGGCCCCGGCCAGACCGCGCTTGACGGCAAGGAAGGCGGCAACAGCCCGTTCACGCGCGCGCTGCTCGCCAACCTCACCCAGCCCGGCGTCGAGCTTCAGCAAGCGATGACCAAGGTCCGCGCCCAGGTCCAGGAAGAAACCAACAAGGGTCAATTGCCCTGGGGCAACACCAATCTGACCGGTGCGGTTTACCTGAACGGTGCTCCCGCGCCTGCCGCGCCCGGAACCGCGCCGGCGGTGGCCGCCGCCGCACCGGGCAGCGACGTCGAGCTCGAGTTCTGGCGCTCGATCAAGGATTCGAGCAAGCCGGAAGAGCTCAACGCTTACGTGGCCCAGTATCCCAACGGTCAGTTCAAATCGCTGGCGCTAGCGCGGATCGCCTCCCTTGAGAGCAAACCGGACAACGCCACGCGCAACCTGACCGCCGGAATCGATCCGGCGACGTTCAAGGACGAAGCGAACCAGACCACCGAGGATCAAATTGGCCTCGACAAGGGCCAGCGCCGCGACGTCCAGCGCCGCCTGAACGGTCTCGGCTTCGACACCAAGATGTCCGGCACCTTCGATGCACCGACCCGAGCCGTGATCACGCGCTGGCAGGCCGCCCGCGGCTACCCCAAGAGCGGCTACCTCAACAGGCTGCAACACAAGGCCCTGTTGACCGAGATCGTGGCAGCGGCGCCGACCGCGAGTTCTGAGGAGGAGCGGCCGAAGCGCCGCGCTACCAGCGGTGGCGGCCAGCAGCAGGCACAACCTCAGCCTCAACGCCAGTATCAGAGTAATCCCGATCCGGCCGGTGCCGGCCGTTTCATCGGCGGCGTCGTCGGCGGCATGCTGCGATAGGCGCTCAAAGACAATTCACGGCAAAAAGCCCGGGTTCATCCCGGGCTTTTTCATTCGGAGCTGGGGTTGGACAGCCCCAGGCAATCCGCGCGGCCTTCGGCAAGCTTGACGAATTTGTCACCGCCCGACGTCAGCCGGCACATCTCCACTTCCTTGCCCGCGGGCACCGACTTGGCACAGGTAATCTGCGGATTGTTGTCGTATTTGGTGGTCGAGAATCTGCACGTGACGATGCAGGAAGCGTGGCTGGCGAGCGGGTTCGTCATCGAGATGCTGGCGATCTCCTCGCCCGGCAGGATCGTGCAGGTGAACGGCGCCTGATCCGCCATCGCCGGATCGGCGAGGCCGCCGCCGATCGCCAATCCGAGGCAGCTCAGGACAACCAGCCGGAAGCGGGCCAGGACGGGACGCATTCGCGTGTATCTGTTCCGAGGGGCTATTTGCCGGCGGCCTTGCGCAACGCCGCGTTGATCCGGTCCTGCCAGCCGGCGCCGCCTTCCTGGAAATATTCGAGCACATCCTGGTCGATGCGCAGCGACACCAGTTCCTTCACGCCGGGAAGCGCCGTCGGCTTCGGTGGCGCCTCCACCACTTTGGTGGTGGTGCGCTTGAACGCCGCCTCGGCTTCGCTGCGGGCGTCGTTCAGGGTCCTCGGCCGTCTCGGCTGGTCCGCCATCGCTAAATTCCTTCAAACAATACGGTCGACAGATAACGTTCGGAGAATGACGGCACAATGGCGAGGATGGTCTTGCCGGCGGCCTCCGGACGCTTGCCGATCTCAAGTGCGGCGGCGATCGCCGCGCCCGAGGAGATGCCGCCCGGAATGCCTTCGTTGCGTGCCAGCGCACGCGACATCTCGATCGCGGTCGCCGAGTTGATCTTGACGATCTCGTCGATCACGGAACGATCCAGAATGTCCGGAATGAAGCCGGCGCCGATGCCCTGGATCTTGTGCGGCGTGTGCTGTCCGCCCGACAGCACCGGGCTTTCCTCGGGCTCGACGGCGATCACCCGCAGCGAAGGCTTGCGCGGCTTCAGCACCTGGCCGACGCCGGTGATAGTGCCGCCGGTGCCGACGCCAGCGACAAAGAAATCGATATTGCCGCCGGTGTCGTTCCAGATTTCCTCCGCGGTGGTGCGGCGGTGAATTTCGGGATTGGCGAGGTTCTTGAACTGTTGTGGCATCACGGCGTTCGGTGTCGTGCGCACCAGCTCTTCGGCGGTCGCGATCGAGCCCTTCATGCCCTGCGCCGCCGGCGTCAGCACGATCTCGGCGCCGAGGAAGGCCAGCATCTTGCGCCGCTCGATCGACATCGATTCCGGCATCACCAGTTTCAACCGGTAGCCTCGCGAGGCCGCAACGAAGGCCAGCGCAATGCCGGTATTGCCCGAGGTCGGCTCAATCAGCACGGTGTCGGCGTTGATCACGCCGGCCTTCTCCATCGCGATCACCATCGCCGCGCCGATGCGGTCTTTGACGCTTGCCGCCGGGTTGAAATATTCGAGTTTAGCTAAAATGGTAGCGCTGACACCGTGGGCTTGCGGCAGTTTGCGCAAGCGGACGATCGGCGTGTCGCCGACGGCATCGACGATGCTGTCGAATACCCTGCCCCGTCCGGGACGGTGCACTGCACCCGTGGCTGACGATGCCTCCATCACAACGCTCCTATGGTGATAATATGCCCGGAATTCAGGGCTCTCTTACTTAGGAGGTGGCCGAGCTGATGCGCAAGTCCGAAACGTCAGAGTCAAAATTCGCTGCATCGCAAAATCGAAAGTTCGCCGATAACGTTGTTCCAACGCATTTGTGTTGCGACAACGTCAAATAAATCGGTTTATACTTTCGTCGTGAGTTGAGCTTCCGCTTCAGATCGCCAGGAGGTCACGATGCCAGCAGTTGCTGAAGTCCTGTCCGTCGCGTCTAGGCCCGACCCGCGTGGCTGCGATTTACCGACCTGCCCGGTGTGTGCCGACTCCATGGTGGCCGCGGAAGCTTCCGCCTACATGTATGACAACGTCATTGGTTATCTCTGGACCTGCGATACCTGCGGTTACGGCTTCGTGACCAAGCATTCGATCCGGAGGTTCGCCTGTAACTGAGGTCTTCACCTCTCAGCTTCACCTCGCAGCAATGTCACCGCGCGCCCATCCGGCGCGCGTTTGTTTTTGGAACGCCTCAAAGCTGCCGTTGCCGATCGCGTCCCGCATGCCCTGCATCAGGCTCTGATAGTACGCGATATTGATTTCCGACAGCAGCATAGCGCCCAGCGTCTCGCCTGACCGCACCAGATGATGCAGGTAGGCGCGCGAGTATTCGCGCGTCGCCGGCCACGTGCTCTCCTCGTCCAGTGGCCTTGGATCGTCGGCATGGCGGGCATTGCGCAGATTGATCTGGCCGAAGCGCGTAAATGCCATGCCGTGCCGGCCGTTACGGGTCGGCATCACGCAGTCGAACATGTCGATGCCGCGCGCCACCGCCTCCAGCAGATCCTCGGGCGTGCCGACGCCCATCAGATAGCGCGGACGATCCTGCGGCAGCCGGGGCGCGGTCTCCTCGATCATGGCAAGCATCACCGCCTGGGGTTCGCCGACCGCAAGGCCGCCGATCGCGTAGCCGTGGAACCCGATCTCGACCAGCCCGCGCGCACTGGCGTGTCGCAGCTCGGGCACGTCGCCACCCTGCACGATGCCGAACAGCATGTAGCCGGAAGGCGCACTCTCGAAAGCGCGCTTTGAGCGCTCGGCCCAGCGCAACGAAAGCTGCATCGCGCGTTCGATGTCGGCGCGTTCAGCCGGCAGCCGCACGCATTCGTCCATCTGCATGGCGATGTCGGAGCCGAGCAGCCGCTGCACCTCGATCGATCGTTCCGGCGACAGTTCGACTTTGGCGCCGTCGATATGCGAGCGAAAGGTCACGGCGTGCTCGGTCACCTTGCGCAGCTCTGAAAGCGACATCACCTGGAAGCCGCCGGAATCGGTCAGCATCGGCCCCTGCCAGCCGGTGAACTTCTGCAAGCCACCAAGGGCTGCGATCCGCTCGGCCCCCGGCCGCAGCATCAGATGGTAGGTATTGCCGAGCACGATATCGGCGCCGGCATCGCGCACCTCGCGCCAGTGCATGCCCTTCATCGCACCCGCGGTGCCGACCGGCATGAAGGCCGGCGTCCGCACCACGCCGTGGGCGGTGGAGAGCCGGCCGAGCCGGGCCTGGCCATCGGTAGTGAGCAGCTCGAAATGATTGGGAACGTCCATGGGTGAGCTTATGGCGTAACCAATGCGCCCTGTTCAACAGGCCATTCGGCCCCGTTTGGGCCGATTTTCGTTCCAAGAGCCGTTGACGGCAGCCAAACTCTCCCGCATAAGTCCGCCCCATGAACGCGACCACCAAACGCACCGCGAAAACCAAAGCACCCTTGGGGGGCTCGGGAGCCGTGCGCGCGTAACCTGACGATCGCATCATCTGAACCGAAGCCCCGCCTGAAAAGGACCGGGGCTTTTTTATTGCCTGCAGCTTACTCAAACCAAGGGAAGACGAACGTGAGCAACGATCCAGTAGTGGCCATTGTCGGCGTGACCGGCGCCGTCGGGGCCGAATTCATCGCCACCATGGACAAGCGCAATTTCCGCGTCGGCAAGCTGAAGGCGCTGGCGAGCGCGCGCTCGGCCGGCCAGACCGTCAACTTCCGCGGCGAGCAGGTGGTGATCGAAGAGCTCACCCCGCACTCCTTCCACGGCGTCGACATCGCCCTGTTCTCGGCCGGCGGCAGCATTTCGAAGAAGTATGCGCCGATCGCGGTGAAGTCGGGCGCGGTCGTGGTCGACAACTCGTCGGCCTTCCGGATGGACCCGGATGTGCCGCTGGTCATTCCCGAGATCAACGCGGGCCGCATCCGCGACCACAAGGGCATCATCGCCAACCCGAACTGCTCGGCGATCACGGCGCTGGTGCCGCTGTGGCCGATCCACAGCCAAAACCGCATCAAGCGCATGATCATCTCGACCTATCAGGCCGCCAGCGGCGCCGGTGCGGCGGCGATGGAGGAACTGAAGGAATCGACCCGCGCCAGCCTCGAGGGGCGGCCGTTTACGCCGAAGGTGATCCCGCTCCCCTACGCCTTCAACGTGTTCAGCCACAACACCGCGATCGATCCCGCGACCGGCTACAACGACGAAGAGACCAAGGTCATCAAGGAGACCCGGAAGATTTTCGAGGACGAGAAGATCGCGATCGGCGTCACCTGCGTGCGGGTGCCGGTGCTGCGCGCGCATTGCGAGGCCATCACTTTCGAATGCGAACGCCCGATCTCGGAAGACGAGGTGCGAGCAATCCTGTCGAAGGCGCCGGGTGTCAGAATCGTCGATGATCGGGCGAAGAATTACTTCCCGATGCCGATCGACGCGTCAGGCCAGGACGACGTGCTGGTCGGCCGCATCCGCAAGGATCTCAGTGATCCCACAGGCCATTCGATCGCGATGTTCGTCTCGGCGGACCAGCTGTTGAAGGGCGCCGCGCTGAACGCGGTCCAGATTGCGGAGCTGCTGCCGCAGCGCGCGATGGCGTGAGGTGAACGCGTGGGGTAGGTTAGACGTCGCTGACCGACCCCACGCTTCGCGCATCATTTTAATGCGGCGAAGCATGCTCGCTTTTTTGCGCGAGGAGATCGCTGATGATACGGCTTTACTACTATCCCGGATTCATCAGCCTCGTTCCGCATATAGTGCTGGAAGAAATCGGGGCTCCGTACCAGCTCATCTTCGTCAATCTGAGCGGCGGCGCGCACAAGGGACCGGATCATCTCCGACTGAATCCAAACGGTTTGATCCCGGTGCTCGTGCAGGATGACCTGGTCTTGTACGAATCCGCAGCCATCTGCCTGTATTTGGTCGATACCCATCCGGGTTGTGAGCTGGCTCCGGCCATAGGGACTGGCGAACGCGCACACTTTTACAAGTGGCTGTTGTGGTCCTCGAGTACGCTACAGCCAGCATTGTCGATGTATCTGCATCCCCATAAATGGGCCAACGATCCAACCATGTTTCCCGAGTTGCGAGCGTGTGCTGAACAGAAGGTGTATGGCTTGTTCGATATGCTCGACGGTGCGCTCGAAGCTCACGGTGGCCCGTGGCTGTTGGGTGATGCCTACTCGGCAGTTGACGCTTGTGCACTGACCCTGTGTCGATGGTCACGTGGAATGCCGCGCCCGGGAGCAAGCTGGCCCCATGTCGGGCCGTACTTGAATCGCATTCTGGCCAGACCGGCGGTTCAACGCGCGCTGCAACAGGAGCATTTGCAAGAACCCTGGCTTTGACCGATCGCATGCCGTCGAGCTGGCGCGCCTTTCGTTGCGTCGTCGGAAATGAGAAATTCCTGACATCGATGAGGAGTGCGTCGCGCCTGCTGGCTTCACGGCGAATCGTTGGTAAAGTTCGCGATCGCTACCGAACTTGAAGGCTGACGATGCCGAAGCGAAGCTGGGCCTATCTCCTCGCGCTGGTCCTGATCTGCGCGATAGCCGGATCGTGGTACTATTATTACAAGAGCAAATGCCACGGCATGGATGAATGCGCCGCTCAAGCCGCCGAAGGTCGGGAGCGGGACAAGCCGAGCGAGCCGCGTTGATCGACCGATGAAGGACCGACAGGCCGCCGTTGCTGCGCGTTTCCTGCGCCCCTGGGCACGCGACAGCGCACATGTGTCGGTGGGTTCGCTGCGTTCTGGCCACCCTGCGCCCTGCGCGAATATGCCCATAAACCCAGCCTGCCTTTTGCTTTCAAATGCTCCCGCAGCGTAGTAGCGTTTGGGCTGGTCCCCCGGGCGACAGGACGTGTCACCGGGGGATAGTCGTCAAAGCGGGGCTGATTTGCTGTTTCCGACCGATCTCGCATCGTTTCTCGATCTCATCCGCCAGCACGGCGATGCGGCCTACAGCCTCATGTTTGCTTATGCGGCCTCGCACAGCCTGCTGCTAACGCTGTTCGCGGGCTACGCTGCGCATGCGGGCGCACTGAATTTCGGCACGCTGATCATGGTTTGCTGGCTCGGCACCTTCACCGGCGACGTGATCCGGTTCTGGATCGGGCGGCGTTATGGCACACGCTGGCTCGTATCGTTTCCGAGGCTGGAACGTGCCGTCCAGATCGCAGCCCGGCTGGCCGACCGTCACTATGCCTGGATGATCCTGTTCCATCGCTTTCCGCATGGCATTCGCGGCGTCGCGGGCTTTGCGTATGGGATATCGCAGCTGCCCTGGTCCACTTTCCTGGCGTTCAATTTCGTCGCGGCGGGCCTGTGGTCCTGCACGGTGGTCTCGGCCGGCTACGCTTTCGGTCAGGTCTCGGAGAAAATGATGAGCGATGCTTCCTCGGGCGTGGCCTTCGCGCTGCTGGTCGTGTTCCTCGGCCTGTCCTGGTTCTTGAGCAAGAAGCTCGAGCGCGCCGTCGAGCGAAGCTAAAGCGTTTTCCAGCGAAATGGATACCGGTTCGCATAGCAATCGAGGTTACGCAGATTGCGTAGACTTATCTGCGGTAGAAAACGCGTCAAAAGAACAACGAGAGTCGATCACTCACTCCCGCGCGCGAAACAACAGGCACGCATCGCCATAGGAATAGAACCGGTAGCCGCCGGCGATGGCGTGCGCATAGGCCTGCTTCATCGTCTCCAGTCCGCTGAACGCCGACACCAGCATGAACAGTGTCGAGCGCGGCAAATGGAAATTGGTCAGCAAAACATCGACCGCGCGAAAGCGATAGCCCGGCGTGATGAAGATCGCGGTCTCCGCGCCAAACGGCTGGATGGTGCCGTCCTCGGCGGCCGCGCTTTCGAGCAGCCGCAACGATGTGGTCCCGACCGCGACGATGCGGCCGCCTTTGGCGTGGGCCGCATTCAAGGCCGTCGCGGTCTCGGCCGAGATCGAACCCCATTCGGCATGCATCCGGTGTTCCGACGTTTCTTCCACCTTGACCGGAAGGAAGGTCCCTGCCCCGACATGCAGCGTTATCCGATGCAGTCCGACGCCGCGCTCGCGCAGCGCCGCCTCCAGCGCCGGCGTGAAATGCAGCCCTGCGGTGGGTGCCGCGACCGCCCCTTCATTGGCCGCGAACATGGTCTGGTAATCGGCGGCATCGCGATCGTCAGGCGTGCGCTTGGAAGCGATGTAGGGCGGCAATGGCGGCGTGCCGAGGTCGGCGATGGCCTGGTCGAGCGCTGGTCCATGAAACGAGAACGACAGCGTGATCTCGCCCTCCTCGCCCTTGGCCTCGACCTCGGCATCAAGATGGCCAAGCAGGCAGACCTTGCCTTCATTGCCGAAGCGCACCACGTCGCCCGGCGCCAGCTTCTTGGCCGGCTTGACCAGCGCCCGCCAGCGCGAGCCGTCGAGCCGCTTGATCAGTGTTGCCTCGATCTTCGGTTCGGTCTCGCGACCGATGCGGCGTCCCTT
The DNA here is from genome assembly GCF_040546575.1 of Bradyrhizobium sp. OAE829. Taxonomy (NCBI): domain Bacteria; kingdom Pseudomonadati; phylum Pseudomonadota; class Alphaproteobacteria; order Hyphomicrobiales; family Nitrobacteraceae; genus Bradyrhizobium; species Bradyrhizobium sp. OAE829. Next base: position 308,630 of record NZ_JBEPOE010000001.1, read on the forward strand.
GAGCTGAGCCGAAATGACCTTGGTATCGTTAACGACAAGCTGGTCGCCTGGCTGCAGCCAGTCCGGCAGTTCGGCGACGCTGCGGTCCTGCAGCGCGCCATCCGGCTGCACGACGAGCATCTTCGCGGAATCGCGCGGGCTCGCGGGCCGCAGCGCGATGTTGGCGGGGGGCAGTTCGAAGTCGAAGAGATCGGTGCGCATGCTATTACCGTCATTGCCGGGCTTGACCCGGCAATCCATCACCTACGAAAAACTCTTCTGAAGATTGATGGATGCCCGGGTCATCTAGCGCGAAGACGCGCTTCGCGCTTCTGCCCGGGCATGACAATCGAAAATCAGCCCGCGTCTTCAGCCATATGCGCCTTGACGATCTTGTCCGGGTTCTGCACCGGCTCGCCGCGCTTGATCTTGTCGACGTTCTCCATGCCATCCGTGACCTTGCCCCAGACCGTGTACTGGCCGTTGAGGAAGGACGCGTCGTCGAAGCAGATGAAGAACTGGCTGTCGCCGGAATCCGGGCTCGCCGCGCGCGCCATCGAGGTGGTGCCGCGCACGTGCGGCTCCTTGTTGAATTCGGCCTTCAGTTTCTTGCCGGAACCGCCGGTGCCGGTGCCGTGCGGGCAACCGGTCTGCGCCATGAAGCCCTCGATCACGCGATGGAACACGATGCCGTCGTAAAACCCTTCGCGCACCAGTTCCTTGATGCGGGCGACATGGCCCGGCGCCAGATCCGGGCGCATCTCGATGGTGACGGGACCCTGCGTGGTCTCAAGGATCAAAGTATTTTCTGTGGCTGCCATGCTCTTCTCTCATCAGGTTTGGGTGGACGTTTGCGGGTTCGAAAAGGGATCGCCAGAGGCCGGCCGGCAACGGCACCGCCCAGTCCCTCGGTAAATGGCAACGGCGTACAGCGTTGCAATGTTTCCATCACCGCGATGCGGTATTTGAGCCGGTCGTTATCGCTGGCGTGTTCCGATTCATAGGTAATCTTGGGCTGGCCGAGAATGGCGCCCGCACGGTTGAAGCTGACGACCACGGTGATATCGATCGGGTTGGCTTGCGACAGCGGCGGCGGCTTCCAGCACGAATGCAGCCGCACAAAGATGTCCTTGAGCGTGTCGAGTTGCACCGGTTGTGCCGAGGCCTGCACCGTCGATACCAGGCACAACAGCAGCGCGGCAAGTCCGAGGAGCGGCTTGCTGCGCGACGCTGTCATCGCTCACTTGATGTCGGATGCGACTTGCACCTTCACCATCTTGTCAGGGTCGGTGACGCTGCCACCTTGCGATCCCGGCGGCGCCTTTTTCAGCTTGTCGACCACATCCATGCCGGACACGACCTCGCCGATCACGGTGTACTGGCCGTTCAGGCTCGAGCCTTCCGCGAACATGATGAAGAACTGCGAGTTCGCGGTATCGACGCTGTCGCCGCGCCGCGCCATGCCGACGATGCCGCGGGTGAACGGCACCTTGGAGAACTCCTGCTTCAGGTTCGGATATTTCGAGCCGCCGGTGCCGTTGAAGTTCTGGCCGTCGCCGGTCTGCGCCATGAAGCCGTCCATCACGCGATGGAACGGCACGTTGTTGTAATAGCCCTCGCGTGCGAGCTGCTTGATGCGCTCGGCATGCTGGGGCGCGAGGTCGGCCCGCAGCTTGATCACGATGCGGCCTTTCGTCGTGTCGATCACGACCGCATTGGCCTTGTCGAGATTGGCCGGCAGCGGCTGGGCGATCGCGGGAGCCGCGCAAATCAGCGCGGCGACAAAAGCGAGAATGCGGATCATGAAAACTCCGGGATCGAGTGAGTAAGGCGCGAGGCGCGCTAGCCGGCGAATTTGGCCTTGAGTTTGGCTGCGATCGAGGGCGGCACGAACGCGGAGAAGTCGCCGCCCATGCCCGCGATTTGGCGCACCAGTGTGGCGGTGATCGGGCGGACCGCGGGGGACGCCGGGACGAACACCGTATGCACCTCAGGCGCCATGGCCTGGTTCATGCCGGCAAGCTGCATCTCGTAGTCCAGATCGGTGCCGTCGCGCAGTCCCCGAATCATGATGGTGGCGCCGGCCGCCCGGGCCGCCGTGACCGTCAGATTGTCGTAGGTGGAGGCCTCAAACGCACAACCGGCGCTCTTCGCGATGGGCGCGCATACCTCCTTGAGCATCTCCAGGCGTTCATCGGTCGAAAACAGCGACTTTTTGCCGGGATGGACGGCAACGGCCACGATCAGGCGGTCGCACAGGGTCACAGCGTGCTGGACCACGTCCAGATGGCCGTTGGTGACGGGGTCAAAAGAGCCGGGATAGAGCGCGATACGGGGCATAGAACCCTCCTAACCCGCCCCGGGCGGCCCGGCAAGCGGGCCAGTCTCTTGTTTTGACGCGTTTTCTTCACGCGAACCGTTACCCACCCCGGATCGAGCCCGGCGCAGACTCCGCTCGAAAACGCTCCGGTTCCCCGCAAACCCGCCTTTTTATTTGGGATCGGCCAATGAACCACTTTTGGGGTCGGCGCGTCTGCTTAGGCGAGCCGGCAATGTTTCGTCCCACCTGGGCGACGAAACAAAACTCGGCCCGGACGAAACCATTTTTGGGCTTGGCGAAGACACCCGGAAACGCCGCCTAGGTACACATCCATCCAACGAAACGACGGGCCGAACGGCCCATGACAGGGGACCGTCATGATCAAGGCACTTACCGCAATCACCTTTGCCGCGCTGATCGCCACCGCATTGACCATTTTGCCCGGTTTTGCCCCCTCGGTTGAAGCCAGCGTGCCGCAGGCGCTTGCGAAGGGTGACCGCCTCGACATCCGCACCGTCGGCAAGGATTGCTCGCAGCAGGCTTGGCCGAATTTCGAGGCCTCCTGCCTTCGCGCCGCCGGTTCCAAGTCGTTGATCCGGGAAGCTCGCCTGGTTACCGCCGACCGCACCCCATAAGGCTCGTCGACCCCACCAATTTAGCCGTCAGATTGCTCTGATTTGAAGTCCTCGGGATGCCCCCCGAGGACTTCGGCATTTCAGGAAGCCGCATCCATTCTAGGGAAGGATCATTGCTGCGATCGACGCGCTCGGGCCCTGTCATCCCAGCGGCTCAGCATTTGAGCGAGATCGCCATGCGCCTGTTTGGCGGGAGCCTGGTTGGTATTCGCAGGCCGCGGCCGTCCCGCCTCTACGTAGTTCTTCCATCTGCGGGCGCTCTCGCGCCGTTTTCGGGACATGCGGTCACGCGTATAATATCCAGCGGCGTAAGCCACCCCGAGCAAAACCAGAATAGCAAGGACGTCCAGCATCTCATGTGCTCCGCGCGCAGGGCCTGAGGGGGCCGGACAGACAATCGGACATGATCAAGCAATCATCCAGATCATGAGCTTCCAGAACGACAGACCGAGCACGTACAACCACCCCGCCATCAAGGGAACGACGAGCGCAGCGTAAAGTGCGGCGACGAAGACGCTGCCGAGATCGGATCGGCCGGCAGTCTCTACACGACTTTGCTCGACGCCTGGATGACGCGGCTCTCTATCGATTGTGACGCTCGGGTATGCCGACATGATTGAGTTCCACAACTTGATCGCGACCGCCAGCCGGCGGTCGAGGTAGCGGCGACGTTTGGCAAAAGTTTGATGCGGTGGAACCAGCCTCTCGAATGCCGCAGCGTCACCAGGCGCTGCACAGGTTTTCGTGCGTGCCGGCCCCCACGCGACGAAAGTGTTCCCGGGTTGTGATTCACCCGTGCTACTCGCTTGGCAAAGAAGTTCGCCGGAATCGACGCCATGCCGGATAACGCACCAACGCCGCTGAAGCCCCGGCTGGCAATCTCGATCGACCAGGCGCAGGCGATCACAAGTCGCCTCGCTCCCCATTCTTCCGTCGTAGGCGTCACCGAACTGCGCGGCGGACAGATCAGCGCGATATTCGAGATCACGCTGGCAGATGCCTCTTCCTACATTCTCAAAGTCTATCCGGCGTCGATGGCATGGAAGATGGCGAAAGAGGTGTACGTGCTGGGCCTTCTGCTCGATCTCAGCACGCCTGTCCCCCGCATCCTCGTCGCCGACGAGACGCGGTCGGTCATCGACCTCAATTTCGTGCTGATGAACAAGCTCGACGGCCTGGTGCTGGGCTGGCACGAGGCGGAACTGCCGGATGCCGAGCTGTTTGCGATCTACGCCGGGATGGGCGCGAGCCTGCGCGAGATCAACGACATCACGCTCGACAGCTTCGGCTATATCGGCCCGAACGGCGTCTGGACGCCTCACGCCACCAATCGCAACTACATGTCCTCCCAGTTCGAGCGGAAGCTGATGGAGTTTGCCGAGCGCGGCGGCGATCCCGCGCTGGCCGAGCGGCTCAGGGTCAGCATTGCCGCGCGCCGGCATCTGCTCGACGGGGCCGTCGTCCCTCGCCTTTGTCATTACGATCTTCACGCCGGAAACGTCCTGGTGACGTCGAGCCGCGCACCGCTTCTGTCCGGCATCGTCGATTTCGAAAACGCGACAGCCGGCGATCCACTGATGGATATTGCCAAGGCGCTCTATTACTTCAAACCGCAGCAAAAGCCGCAGGACGCATTGAAGCGGTCGGGATTGCTTGCCGGATATGGCGTCATCGAGCGCCCGAACTGGCAGGACACAATCGACCTCTACCGGCTCTGCTGTACGCTGGAGCTATGGTGCTGGAAGGCGCAGTTCGGCATGCGCGAAGGGCTTGCCGAACTCACCCGGGAGTTGGAGAGCGTCGATTGGCGCTAGCCGTCCCGTAGCGTCGCGCATCGAAGAACGCCGCCTGCGTGACTATTGAGCGGAAGAACGTGCGTCACGCATTGGTCCGGTCGCACAACCTCCGGGCAGTGCATTCCGCTCCGCGAACCGCACAAGGCCGCCCCACATTGAAACAAAAATTGATCGAATAAGGCAAAATAGCGGGGATATTTCCCAAAAGCGTCTTGATTTCTCGCTCCGCTTTCGGCGGGGCGCGTTTTGTTTGATGGGTAAGAAGACATGACCGATCAACAATTGACTGTTCAAGCGATTAGCGAAGCACAACGCATACTGGAAGATTACCTTCGGCCGTGGCCGCAGAACAATGAAACTATCCTCGACAGCCTGGTGGAAGTTCTCGGCCGCCCCGATTTGGTGGTCGCTGTGAGCCGCCTGCAGCAACAAGTGCGCAAATGAGGAAACTCCCACCAATCGCCTTGGCCGTTTGGATTGCCACGCTCTTGCCAGTTGGGATGCCAAGCGCGCAGGCCAAACAACAATGCAGCGCCGCGACGCCTTCAAATACGCACGGGCGCTGGTGGTCGTATCGTCTGATCGATGGACGAAAGTGCTGGTACGAAGGCAAGCCCATGCTGTCGAAATCGTTGCTGGAATGGCCAAAGGAAGCATCCCCGCAACCCGTTTCCGCCGCAGCACTTGCAAACGCGGCTACAGCGAAGCTTGGCAATCCATTGGACTCGCAAGCCTGGGCACGGGAGGACTTTGATACTTTCGAAGCGCGATGGCGCGAAAGGGTAAGCATGCAATAGGCGTTGCCGCCAAAGGCAAGGCTTGCAGTGCGGCGATCTCGCCAACGCGTCACGGACATTTGGTTCCTGGCGACCGGGAAGTTTGCGTGTCTTTCAAAAGCGGAAACCAGCCATGCGAACGGCTGCAGATTTCAATCTCTATTACGCCACCCCTGACCCCTGGCATATTTCCCACGCCCAATTCAGGGACAAGGTGTTGCGCCGATGCCTGAAGCCATTCATCCGCGACAAATCCGTTCTTGAGCTCGGCTGCGGCGAAGGCCACTTGACGCAAGCAATCTTTGACAAGGCACGATCGGTGGTTGGCATCGACATCAGCGATGTAGCAATCGCTCGCGCCAAATCGCTAAGCCTGCCAAACGCCAGATTTGAAAGCGCTGATTTCTTGCAAGCCTCCTTCGACGGGTACGACGTGATCGCAGCCCTCGAATGCGTCTACTATCTGTCCCTGCCGGAGCGGGAAGCGTTCCTGGAGAAGGTCGCTAGAGAGCACTCTGGCAAGATACTTTTGCTTTCGGGTCCAATCGTCGACTACCGAAGACACTTCGGTCACAAGCGATTGATGCACGAGTTCAGGACTTTGGGGTTCGCTCCCCTTAAATTTCATAACCTGTCCGTCTACTGGCATCCGCCTTCATCTCGAATTATCGCCAGCCTGATCAAGCTCCCACTTGGACACATCGTGCTCGATTGGATGCCGGAGTCGATGATCTATCAGAGGCTATACGCACTTCGAGCACCGAAGCAGCGCTGACTGGGTTATCCGATAACCCGACAACGCGATTTTCGTGTGGCCTCTGCCGGACCTCGTCGACGCGGCCGACTGCCGTGTCCAAGTGGGTTCATTAGCGCATGTAATCGCTTCCCTTCGCCATGAGGTGGCAAGATGAACGAGCTATCGCTAGTTAATGACAGCCTTCTGAAGCAGCGCCTCACGGAGCTGGACTCAATAGCGAGCTGGACGCCGCATATCCTTTCGGACCTTGAGCGATTTGTGCGCACCGCCGGCGACTATGATCTCTTTCGCGTCAATCCTATCAAATACGCGACAGCAAACGGCCTAAGTGAGTCCGAAGGAATCGAGCTGTTTGTGCACGCCGCAAAAGTCGGCCTGTTCGAGATGCAGTGGCTGCTCACCTGCGCCTATTGCCCGCAGGTTGCAGGCAGTTTTCGGGAGCTAGACCAGGTCCACCCACGCTTCCAGTGCGAGTTCTGCAATGCGCTCAACGATGTGGCGCTCGACGACTACATCCAGGTCACCTTTACGATCTCGAATGCCGTCCGCGATATCGTATTTCGTCATCCTGAGATGCTGTCCGTGGAGGACTACTACCTGCGTTATAACTTTTCCAAGGACTTCAAGCCTCCGCACGGAATGACGCACGAGCAACTCGTCGCAGCACTGTCACGGGGATTTGCCGATATCGAGGCCAATCAGCAGAGCAGGTTCGAATTTGACGTAACCGCCGGCCGTTTCGAGGTGCTCGATCTCAGCCACAAGCTGCTTCTGGTTTTCTTTGCGAACGGTGAGCCGGCGGAACCCCAGGGAACGCTGGTCCGGCTCGAATCGGGTCGGTTCATAGTTCCCGATCGGCCGACTGGACCGAGAGAAATGGATCTTGGCGACGGGCGCTTTGCGTTTCGACAGACGGCCGATCTTAGCCCCGGCAAGCACACCATTCAGATCGAGAACCGCACCAGCGATCGCGGACGCTTCTGGTTCCTCCAATACCCTTACCAGTTCGAGCCCCATCTGGTCGAGTATGAGCCGTTTCTTTCCGGCAAGCGGCTGCTGCTCACCCCGTGCTTCGGCGAACTCTACAAGACACAGTTGGTGGATGAGCGGGAGAGCCTGGCAGTCTCCGACATCACCTATCTGTTCACCGATCTAAAGGATTCCACCCCGTTGTATGAAAGCGTTGGCGACGTGAATGCCTATTTTCTGGTGCGTCAGCACTTCGACATCCTGAACAAGATCATTCGGGAGCGATCTGGCACCATGGTCAAGACGATCGGCGATGCAGTCATGGCTGGCTTCGAGCGTCCGCAGGACGCCGTTCTTGCCTCCATCGAGATGATCGAAGAACTGTCACGGTTCAACCAAACCGCTTCACGACCACTCGGCCTCAAGGTCGGTGTGCACAGAGGCAGAGCCATCGCCGTAAGGCTCAACGACCGGATGGACTACTTCGGGCAGGACGTGAACATCGCCGCCCGCGTGCAAGGTCTCGCCCGCGTCAACGAAATTTGCCTGACGGAATCGGTGATGGAGGCGCCCGGAGTCAGTGACGTCGTCAAGGGCCGACCGGCGTCGCGCGACTACGAGAACTTGAAGGGCATCGGCCAGAAGATGGAAATTTATCGGATTGAAATCTCTCCGGAGTAGAAATGAACGACCGCTGCCGCTTCGCGGCAGGCCCACATGCTGCCAGACCGACATACCGCTTGTCGGCATCAGGCTGGCGCGCCCGACACAATTAACGAGCGCCCAGCACTCTGACTTCCGTCAAGCTCGCCTCAAACCGAAATTGGCTCCACTGAGATGAGACCGCGCGCTGACAGGACGCTAGAGCGTTTTCCAGCGAAGTGGACACCGGTTCGCGTCAAGAAAACGCGTCAAATCAAGAATCTAGAGCCCCGTTCCGATTCCATCGGAACGGAAAAGGCGCTAGCCGCCATTCCCGTTTTCGCCATTCTCGCCGTCGTCGCCGATATGCTCGACGGAGACGACATGCTCGTCCTCGGCGGTGTCGAACACGATCACGCCTTGCGTCGAACGGCCCGCGATGCGGATGCCCTCGACCGGACAGCGGATCAACTGGCCCTTGTCGGTCACCAGCATGATCTGATCGCTGTCCTCGACCGGGAACGAGGCCACCAGCTTGCCGTTGCGGTTGTTGACCGACATCGCGACGATGCCTTTGCCGCCACGCCCCGTGGTCCGGTATTCGTAGGACGAGGTGCGCTTGCCGAAGCCGTTGACGGACACGGTCAGCACCACCTGCTCCTGCGCCGACATTTCGGCATAGCGCTCCTGGGAGAGCTGGAGCGTACCTGAGGTCTCCTCGGCCTCGACATCGGCGGGCTCCTCAGTGCCGGTTTCGCCGGCCACCGCGCGGCGCATCTTCTGGTACGCCGACCGTTCGTCCGAGGTGGTCTCGACATGGCGCAGGATCGACAGCGAGATCAGCTTGTCGTTCTCGGCAAGCGCAATGCCGCGCACGCCCATCGAGGTGCGGCCGGTAAAGACGCGCACATCGGTGACGGGGAAGCGGATGCACTGGCCGCCGGCGGCGGTCAGCAGCACGTCGTCGCGCTCGGTGCAGATCTGCACGTCGACGATCGCCTCGCCCTCGTCGAGCTTCATGGCGATGATGCCGGAACGGCGGACATCGACGAAGTCGGACAGCTTGTTGCGGCGGACGTTGCCGCCTGTCGTGGCGAACATCACGTCGAGATTGCCCCAGGAGGATTCATCCTCCGGCAGCGGCATGATGGTGGTGATGCGCTCACCCTGCTCCAGCGGCAGGATGTTGATCAGCGCCTTGCCGCGCGCGTTCGGGGCCGCCATCGGCAGCCGCCAGACCTTTTCCTTGTAGACCTGGCCGCGCGAGGAGAAGAACAGCACCGGCGTATGCGTCGAGGCCACGAACAGTCTGGAGACAAAATCCTCGTCGCGGGTCTGCATGCCCGCGCGGCCCTTGCCGCCGCGGCGCTGGGCCCGGTAGGCCGAAAGCGGCACGCGCTTGACGTAGCCGGCATGCGAGACCGTGACCACCATGTCTTCGCGCTGGATCAGGTCTTCGTCCTCGACCTCGTCTTCCTGCTCCATGATGACGGTCTTGCGCGGGGTGGCGAAATCGTCCTTCACCTCGGCGAGCTCGGCCTTGACGATGGCCTGCACCCGCGCACGCGAGCGCAGAATCTCGAGATAGTCGGCGATCTCCACCGCGAGCTTGTCCAGTTCCTCGGAAATCTCCTCGCGGCCCAGCGCAGTCAGGCGCTGCAGGCGGAGGTCGAGAATGGCCTTGGCCTGCTCGAATGACAGCCGCGCGGTACCATCGGCGGCCATCCGGTGCCGGGGATCGTCGATCAGCGTGATCATCGCCTCGACATCCCGCGCCGGCCAGTCCCGCGCCATCAGGCTGTCGCGGGCGGTGGTGGGATCTGGCGAGGCGCGGATCACGCGAATGATCTCGTCGATATTGGCGACGGCAATGGCCAGACCGACCAGGATGTGGGCGCGGTCGCGGGCCTTGTTGAGCAGGAACTTGGTCCGGCGCGTGATGACCTGCTCGCGGAATGCGATGAACAGCGTCAGCAAGTCCTTCAGGTTCATGGTCTGCGGGCGGCCGGAATCCAGCGCCAGCATGTTGGCCGGGAAATTCGATTGCAGCGGCGTGAAACGATAGAGCTGGTTCAGAACGACATCCGGCACCGCTTCGCGTTTCAGCTCCACGACGACACGGAGGCCCTCGCGGGACGATTCATCGCGCAGGTCCGAGACGCCCTCGATCTTCTTCTCGCGCACCAGTTCGGCGATGCGCTCCACCATGGTGGCCTTGTTCACCTGGTAGGGAATTTCGGTGATGATGATCGCTTCGCGGTCCTTGCGGATGGTGTCGATCGCGACCTTGCCGCGCATCACGATCGAGCCGCGGCCGAGGTGATAGGCCGAACGGATGCCCTGGCGGCCGAGGATGATGCCGCCGGTCGGAAAATCGGGACCGGGTACGATGTTGATGAGGTCGTCGATCCCGAGCGCGGGGTTGTCGATCAGCGCCGTGCAGGCGTCGATGACTTCGCCGAGATTGTGCGGGGGGATGTTGGTCGCCATGCCGACGGCAATGCCGCCGGCGCCGTTGACCAGCAGGTTCGGGAACTTGGCCGGCAGAACCGACGGCTCTTTCTCCGAATTGTCGTAGTTGGCCTGGAAGTCGACGGTGTCCTTGTCGATGTCGCCGAGCACGGCGAGCGCCGATTTCGTCAGGCGCGCTTCGGTATACCGGTAGGCTGCCGGGGGATCGCCGTCGACCGAGCCGAAGTTCCCCTGCCCGTCGATCAGCGGCACGCGCATGGAGAATTCCTGCGCCATCCGGACCATGGCGTCGTAAATCGACTGGTCGCCGTGCGGATGATATTTACCGATCACGTCACCGACGACGCGCGCGGATTTGACGTATTTCTTGTCCGGCGTGTGCCCCTGTTCGTACATCGAGTACAGAATGCGGCGGTGCACCGGCTTGAGGCCGTCGCGGGCATCCGGCAGCGCACGCGCCACGATCACGCTCATGGCGTAATCGAGGTAGGAGCGCTTCATCTCGTCCAGAATGGAAACGGGACGAATATCGGAAGGCGCCGGCGGCTCGCCGGGCTTGTTCTCATCGTTGTCAGACAAAGGGGGGATCCGGTCAGTTCTAAGCTGGGAATCATATAGCGTATCGGGGGGCTTTTAACCACCCCAAGGCGCTCCCGGCCAGCTGTTTTTCCCTTCGTTTTTTCATGGACTTACAGGACCTACGGCGCCTTTCTGGCAAGCCAGCGCGCCAGCCATTTCCGGGGCACTGATACGGCCGTCTCCGGGATGAAAGTTTGCTCGTCGAAACCGGCGTTCTCAGCTTCGCCTATTGCCCGAAAACCACCGCGTGCATGATCCGCCCGGGAACGAAGGTGAACAGCCCCGCGACAACCAGCGCGCCGGCAAAGATCGAGATCATCGTGATCTTGTGGCCGCGGACCTTGTGCCGGCGCGCGTACAACACGCCAAGCACCAGCATGATCGGCGTGAAGATCGACAGCAGATGGATCGGGCTCCAGGGACCCAGCAGCCTGATCTCGTGGATCCAGAACGAGGAGATCGCGACCACGGCCATCAGGCCAACCCAGATCCAGCCCAGCGTCCGGTGCGGCAGCGTTCCCTTCGGGGCAGCAAACTGGACGACGCCCAGCGCGAACGCCGCCATGGCCGCAAAGGCGTGAAGCGGGATCGCAGGGGCGGCCTCCAGCAGTGGCGCGAGGCTCATGACGGACGCTCCCCCAAGGTTCCTTCCGGCGACGGCCCCGCTCGATCTGCGAACGCTAAAGCGTGATGGCATTAAGTTCGATAGCCTGAATTTTTGAGGTAGTTGGCACATTCCTCTGAGGTGAAGGCATCGAGTGCGTAGCCGATTGCGGCGCAGACCGCGTCGACGGTTCGCGCGGCAGCTTTGCGGACCAGATGCTTGAGCTTGGCAAAGACCTGCTCGATCGGGTTCAGGTCAGGCGAGTATTTTGGCAGGAAGAAGAGTTTGGCGCCGACCGAACGGATGAGCTGGCGAACTGCTTTGCTCTTGTGGCTGCCGAGGTTATCCAAAACGACGATATCGCCGGGTCGAAGGATGGGCAGAAGAACCTTCTCGACATAGGTGCGAAAGCTCACGCCATCGATCGGCCCCTCGATAAACCATGGCGCATCGATCCGGTCATGGCGCAGGGCCGCCAGGAAGGTCATGGTCTTCCAGCGGCCGTGGGGAACCTTGGCGTGAAGCCTGCGCCCGCGCGGCGCCCATCCCCGCAAGGGAGCCATATCGGTCCGCGTCCAGGTCTCGTCGATGAAGACCAGTCGCTCAGCTTCGACGCGACCTTGATACTTTGTCCATTGGAGGCGCCGCCGCGCCACGTCGGGTCGATCGCGTTCGTCAGCCGCCACGCTTTTTTTTGAAGCTGAGCTTCTCGGCATGCACGAAGTCCCACACCGAGTGGTAGTCGACCTTCAGGCCGCGTCCGGCAAGCTCGGCAACGAGCCCTCGTATGGTGAAATCGCCGTCTTTGATCCGTTGCGACAGCCAAACCGCATGGTCTCCCGAAACTGCCTTCGGCTTATGACCACCCATCTGGCCCGGAGCAACGCTGCCAGTATCCTCGACCCGCTGCATCCAACCGATCGCTGTGCTGATCGCGACCCCAAACTGCTTGGCTGCCTGATTGCGGGACATCCCGCCCTCGATCGCGGACACGACACGCTTGCGAAGATCCAGAGAATAAGGCTTGCCCATCCATGCTGGCCTCCGTCCAGCCATCATGGTGAATCAGAAACCCACTGATTTGGGAATCCCAAATCGATTCAACCTAACCCCATCCCGCTTTAGATGGAAAACGTTAAACCAATATCCTAATGTAAATATCATTTACATAGAAGCGAGTCAAAGTGCTGCGGCGCACAACGACACTTCAGCTGAATCAGACTGTTGGGTCAGGCTCTCAAGAATAAACACCAGCCAACCGAGCTTGCCCGAGCCGCCTATTTTTTGGCGGCTCACAAGCTCCGGTCAGGCCTGAACGGTTCCCGATCAGAACGGGATATCGTCGTCCATGTCGTTGTTGCGGCCGGCACCGGCGGCTACCGCGCGGCGCGGCGCGGATGTGGCCTGGCCACCGCCAAAATCGCCGCTGGAATCATCCGACCCAAAACTGCCGCCCCCGCCGCCGGAGCGGCCGTCGAGCATCGTCAGGGTCGAATTGAAGCCCTGCAGCACCACTTCGGTCGAGTATTTCTCCACCCCGCTCTGGTCGGTCCATTTGCGGGTCTGCAGCGCGCCCTCGATGTAAACCTTGGCGCCCTTCTTCAGGTACTGCTCGGCGACCTTGCAGAGCCCTTCATTGAAGATCACGACGCGGTGCCACTCGGTCTTTTCCTTGCGCTCGCCGGTGCCCTTGTCGCGCCAGGTTTCCGAGGTCGCGATGCTCAGATTGGCGATCGGCCGCCCGTCCTGTGTCCGCCGGATTTCCGGATCCTTGCCGAGGTTTCCGACCAGGATCACCTTGTTCACGCTTCCCGCCATCGTCGCTCTCCACTCAAAATCGGTACCAAAAAACTGCTGCGCGACCGCTGCAATCGGCCGGCACGGGCCGCCCGATTGGCCGCCTCATCCGCATCAGGGACATTTGAGACGACCCTATACGCCCGATGGCCGCCCCGACTTAGCGATCCCTCGGCAATCCAGCGGTTATCCACATATAGCATTGCCCGCGGCATTGTTCCAGTTTTGTTCTACGCAACCTCAGGTCATCCATGCCCTGCCGGTATTTCGGTATCTGCTCCGTGCCAGGGGTCGCGCCCAGCCGGAGCTGCGCGACGGATATTCTAAACAAATCATTACCTTGAAGGGTCCGCACTTGGCCCGCGAGTGTTGCATTTCGGAGACGGCATTTCCGGTTGAATTGGCGTATGGATTTATCCAACGGCGCGGCGCTCGCGTCTTGGACGAAAACGCTTCGGGACCAACGGGAAGCGGACAAAGGACTGGGGACTGTTTGAAATGAAGAAGTTTTTGCTGGGTACGGTTGCTCTCGTTGCCTTCGCGGCTCCCGCCGCGGCTGCTGATCTCGCTGCGCGTCCTTACACCAAGGCGCCCCCGATGATCGCGGCCATCTACGACTGGAGCGGCTTCTACGTCGGCGCCAACGGTGGTTGGGGTTCGAGCCGCAAGTGCTGGGACGCCTTGAATGGCGCGGGCGTGTTCGTTGCCAGCGAAGGTTGCCACGATGCGAGCGGCGGCACCGCCGGTGGCCAGATCGGTTATCGCTGGCAGGCCGGCACGTGGGTGTTCGGCGTCGAAGGACAGGGCAACTGGGCCGACTTCAGCGGCAGCAGCGTGAGCCTTGGACCCGTGGGCTTTGGCGCGGGAACGACCATTCGCTCGAAGGTCGACGCGTTCGGCCTGCTCACCGGTCAGGTCGGTTACGCCGCCAACAACGTCCTGTTTTACGTCAAGGGCGGTGCAGCTGTGACCGCCGATCGCTATCGCGTCAATGCCACGGTCGGCAACGCTCTGATCGCTTCGTCCAACGATGACAACCGCTGGGGTGGCGTGGTCGGTGTCGGCCTCGAATACGGCTTCGCCCCGAACTGGTCGGCCGCCGTCGAATACGATCATCTGTTCATGGGGAACCGAACCTCCACCTTCACGAATGTGGCTGGCGGCACCTTCGGCGAACGCATCAGTCAGGACGTCGATCTCGTCACCGTGCGCGTCAACTATCGCTGGGGTGGCCCGGTGATCGCGAAGTACTGAGCTTCGCTACACCAACCGATTTGATGAAAAGGCCGGCCTAGTGCCGGCCTTTTTGTTTTATGTGCGTTGCGGTTCCGCTGCCATCTGCTGCCATTGCGATTTCGTGGCAACTCCTTGCAAAACAAACCGTTGATGGCTCGCTGCGAGCACTGGAAATCCCGCGCCGTTCTTCCTACGTTCCAGCTTTCTGCCATCGGCGCCCGGCTTAGGTTTACCCTAGGCCATGCGCGCCCAACGTGGCGCGCCTCCACGCGCCTGGAAATGCCGATATGGATGAAGTGCTGAGGGCGAAGCGCCAAACCAACGCCGGCTCGGGAACGCGCGCGATTACGATCCGCGGCGCGCGCGAGCACAATCTGAAAAACATCGACGTCGAGATTCCCCGCGACAAGCTCGCGGTGTTCACCGGCCTGTCCGGCTCCGGCAAATCCTCGCTCGCCTTCGACACCATCTACGCCGAGGGCCAGCGCCGCTACGTCGAGTCGCTCTCGGCCTATGCGCGCCAGTTCCTCGAGATGATGCAGAAGCCGGACGTCGACCAGATCGACGGCCTGTCGCCGGCGATCTCGATCGAGCAGAAGACGACGTCGAAGAACCCGCGCTCGACCGTCGGCACCGTCACCGAGATCTACGACTACATGCGCCTGCTATGGGCGCGCGTCGGCGTGCCCTACTCGCCCGCCACGGGCCTGCCGATCGAAAGCCAGCTGGTGTCGCAGATGGTCGACCGCGTGCTGGCGCTGCCGGAAGGCACCAGGCTCTATCTGCTGGCGCCGGTCGCGCGCGGCCGCAAGGGCGAGTACAAGAAGGAGCTCGCCGAATACCTCAAGAAGGGCTTTCAGCGCGTCAAGATCGACGGCAGCTTCTATGAGCTCGCCGAGGCGCCTGTTCTCGACAAGAAATTCCCGCACGACATCGACGTCGTCGTCGACCGCATCGTGGTCCGATCAGACATCGGCCAGCGCCTCGCCGAAAGTTTTGAGACCGCCTTAAAACTCGCCGAAGGGCTCGCGGTGATCGAATACGCCGACGCGCCCGCGGGCGCCGCCGAGGAAAAGAAGTCCGACAAGAAGACCGCAAAGATCCACGACAAGAGCGGCCCGGAACGGATTCTGTTTTCGGAGAAGTTCGCCTGCCCGGTATCCGGCTTCACCATTCCCGAGATCGAGCCCCGGCTGTTCTCGTTCAACAACCCCTATGGCGCCTGCCCGGCCTGCGGCGGCCTCGGCGTCGAGCAGCACATCGACGAGGACCTCGTCATCCCCGACAAGGAGCTGACCTTGCGGAAGGGCGCGATCGCGCCGTGGTCCAAATCGTCCTCGCCCTATTACATCCAGACGCTGACCGCGCTTGGCAAGTTCTACAAGTTCACGCTCGACACCAAGTGGAAGGACCTGCCGAAGAAGACGCAGGCCGCGATCCTGCACGGCTCCGGCGACGACGAGATCAAGTTCTCCTATGAGGACGGGGTGCGCTCCTACGACACCAAGAAACCGTTCGAGGGCGTCATCACCAACCTCAACCGCCGTTTTCGCGAGACGGAAAGCGAATGGGCGCGCGAGGAGCTGGCAAAGTATTTCTCCGACATCCCCTGCGAGGGCTGCCACGGCTACCGGCTGAAGCCGGAGGCGCTGTGCGTCAAGATCGGCGGCAAGCATATCGGCGAGATCAGCGAACTCTCGGTGCGCCGCGCCGGCGAATGGTTCGAGAGCGTGCCGAAGGCGCTCAACGCCCAACAGAACGAGATCGCCATCCGCGTGCTGAAGGAGATCCGCGAGCGGCTGTCGTTCCTGCTCGACGTCGGCCTCAATTATCTGACGCTGTCGCGTTCGTCCGGCACGCTCAGCGGCGGCGAAAGCCAGCGCATCCGCCTCGCCTCCCAGATCGGCTCGGGGCTAACAGGCGTGCTCTATGTGCTGGATGAACCTTCAATCGGCCTGCACCAGCGCGACAATGCGCGGCTGCTGGAGACGCTGAAGCGGCTGCGCGACCTCGGCAATACCGTGATCGTGGTCGAGCATGACGAGGACGCCATTCGGCTGGCCGATTTCGTGCTCGACATCGGCCCCGGCGCCGGCATGCATGGCGGCCATATCGTCGCGCAAGGCACGCCCGCCGAGGTCATGGCCAATCCGAAGTCGCTGACCGGCAAGTACCTCACTGGCGAATTGTCGGTGGCGATCCCCGAGCGCAAGCCGCCGAACCATCGCCGCACCATCAAGGTGATCAACGCCCGCGGCAACAACCTGAAAAACGTCTCGGCGGAAATTCCGCTCGGCTTGTTCACGGCCGTCACTGGCGTGTCCGGCGGCGGCAAGTCGACTCTGCTGATCGACACGCTCTACAAGGCGATCGCGCGAAAGCTCAACAACGCCAGCGAGGGCGCCGCGCCCCACGACCGCATCGAGGGGTTGGAGCATATCGACAAGATCATCGACATCGACCAGTCGCCGATCGGCCGCACCCCGCGTTCCAACCCCGCGACCTATACCGGCGCCTTCACGCCGATCCGCGAATGGTTCGCCGGCCTGCCGGAAGCCAAGGCGCGCGGCTATGAGCCCGGGCGCTTCTCCTTCAACGTCAAGGGCGGCCGCTGCGAGGCCTGCCAGGGCGACGGCGTCATCAAGATCGAGATGCACTTCCTGCCTGACGTCTACGTCACCTGCGACGCCTGCAAGGGCAAGCGCTACAACCGCGAGACGCTGGAAGTCCTGTTCAAGGGCAAGAGCATCGCCGACGTGCTCGACATGACGGTGGAGGAAGCCGCCGAGTTCTTCAAGGCCGTCCCGCGCGTCCGCGAAACCTTCAAGACGCTGCACCGCGTCGGCCTCGACTACATCCATGTCGGCCAGCAGGCCACGACGCTGTCCGGCGGCGAAGCCCAGCGCGTCAAGCTGGCAAAAGAACTGTCAAAGCGCGCGACGGGACGCACGCTCTACATCCTGGACGAACCCACCACCGGGCTTCACTTCCACGACGTCGCCAAACTCCTGGAAGTGCTGCACGAGCTGGTCTCGCAGGGCAACACGGTGGTCGTGATCGAGCACAACCTCGAAGTCATCAAGACCGCCGACTGGGTCATCGACCTCGGCCCCGAAGGCGGCGACGGCGGCGGCGAAATCGTCGCCTGGGGCCCGCCGGAGGACATCGTGAAAGCGCCGCGGAGCTACACGGGCAAGTTCCTGGAGCCGGTGCTGAAGCGGGCGGCGGGGAAGCCGCGGAAGAGTACGGGAGCGAGCGAGGCGGCGGAATGACGCAGCTTAAGCGTAGGCAACTTCGCCGCTAAGTATGACACTTTAGGTTGCTATTATCGACCTTGCATCTTAGTTTGTGGACTTCATGGAGGACACCCGATGCGCTGGCTCGTCTTGTTGCTGGCCTTGTTGATTTTGATACCGGATGTCGCATCCGCTGGACCGAACGGGTCTACTCCTGCTCAGGAACCATGCTGCGGCGATGGAAAATAATCACAATGGGTCAAGCGACAACACAGCCTCGGCTTTCGCTTGAGACCCTTTTGGCATTTGGCTTCGGCGTCGTCTTTTGCGGCATTCTCGCATATGCAGGACTTCGCATTGAACCTATTACTGATCCCGGGCAGTTCTTTTTTCTGCGTGTCCTAGCTGCAATTAGCGCCGCAGGTGTTGCCGCAGTTATCCCGGGAATGTTGAACATTGAAATCGGACAAGGCAAGCTATTCGCACTGAGAGGAGCTGGCGCACTCGGCGTATTCGCCGTCGTCTTTCTCGTGAACCCTCCTGAGTTGCTGCGTAAAGCCGACGAGTCAAAACGCGCGATAATGTCGGGCAATTACAGCCAAGGACTATATGAAGACGCCGACCGAGCGGCAGATGAAATACTTAAGAATGAACCGGAGGACGGACAGGCTCTCAACATCAAGGGAGGCATTGCATTCTATCGCGGCCAGTTTCCATCGGCTGTGCAATATTTTAGAAGAGCACGCACGGCTTCCCCTAAGAACGCTACGTTCGCGAGCAATTACGCAAATGCTCTGATAGAGACGAAAGCATACAATGCTGCACTCGACGTCTTTAAATCAATAGACGACTCCCGAAGCGATCGCACATACGGCATAGGAAGAGCTTACTTCTATGCAGGAAACTATTCTGATGCAGAAAAATCGCTTGCTCAGATTTCATCAGATTACTGGCACGGATCTGCTCGAATAATTGAGGCGGCGGCAATAATTGCACTCGCTAACGAGGAGAAGGCCCCCGAAGCCAAATCAAAATTGGTCACTCTCGCGAAAACAAAATTCAACGAGGGATATTCCGTCGACAGACAATATTGGGATGGCATTTTCTCTGGAAATAGCAAAGACAAGCACCAAGGCTATAGCCTTGTTTTAGAACTGTTAGCGCCTCTTCGCCAAGAAATTGCATCGAAGTAGAACGCGAAACTCGTAGCGCGGAATAGCGTAGCGTATTCCGCCTCTTTCGTTCCTCTGTACCCCACGCCACGTCCGCCGGCCTCACACGCTTTGCAATCTCCCCGCCCTTCTCCGGCTCAACGAGCGCGGATCTAGTATTGGCTTTGCAAGACGCAACCAGAACTGTGCGCCATTGCCAATTAGCGCGCCTACCGCCGCAAAAACATCCCGAACGCCCGCGGGCCGTCGCCGACCTTGATCTCACCGGTCACCTTCAGCTCGACCGCATCGATCACGCTGATCGAGTTGCTCTCCCAGTTCGCCACGATGACCTGTCTGCCGTCCGCCGTCGCCGCGATCCCTTCCGGATAATCGCCGACATGGATGCGCCTGACCGGCGCAAGCGTTGCAAGATCGAACACGCTGACGGTGCCGTCATACTGGTCGCTGACGAAGCCGCGGCCCTGGGCGAGCGCGACCGCGTAGGGGCGCAGGCCCGTCTTCACGCGCCCGATTTCGCTGCCAGCGGCGATATCGATCACAGAGACGTCGTTCGACCCGACATTGGCGGTGTAGGCCCGCCGGCCGTCCGCATCGATCGTGATGCCGAACGGGCGCGTGCCGACCTTGATGACCGCCCGGCGTTCGCGCGTCGCGGTATCGATGACGGAGACGCTGTCGGCATCGCGGTCCGCCGAGAGCAGCAGCCGCCCGTCCGGTGTTACCGCCAGCCCCGACGGCGACGCGCCGACCGCGATATCGGCGATCACGCGCTGCGCTTTCGGATCGATCACCCGCACCGCCGCGGCGTACCAGTCCGCGACATAGACCGCGCCGCCATCCGGCGCCACCGCAACGCCGAGCGGACCGCCGCCGACGTTGATCCTGCCGACGACCTGCCGTGCAGCGGCATCGATCACGGTAAGCGCCTTGGCGTCGGGGCTCGTCACATAGGCGAAGCGTCCATCCGGCGTGATAGCCACCCCTGCCGGCTTGCCGCCGATCGCGATGGTCGCGACCGGCCGCGACGTCGCGAGGTCGACGACGGTGAGATTTTCGCTGAGCTGATTGGTGACGAAGGCCTCCTCGGCCCGGGCGGCCCACACCGTGCCGATGCTGGCGACCGCAGCCGCAAGCACGATGGCCTGCACGATCAGCTTCCGCTTTCGACCTTCTTCTTCAGCGCCTCGAGGCCCGCCTTGTAGAGTCCCTTCACCGCCTTCACGGCGGCCTGGTCGCTCAGCTCCGGCGGCGGATCGTTGTTGGGAAAACCGCGGTAGAACGCGCCGGCCCACTCCAGGCTGCTTCCCTTGCCGTCGGCGCTGGGCGTGACGGTCAGGGTGGACGAATAGTTGGTGACCGGCAGCACCTTCACGTCGACGGCCGTGATCCGGTAGGAATAGGTCATCTTCTCGGCATCGTACTTGTAGAGTTCCTCATCGACGGTCGCACCACCAGCCAGCGTCAGCCGCCGCGTGGCCTCGATCTCGTTGCCTTTCACGCCCTCGGTCTTGCCGACCGGCGGCAGCCAGCTCATGTCCTGGAAACTCCCGATCACGGCCCACACCTTGGCCGGCGGCGCGTTGATCTCGATCGATTCCCGTACCTTCTGGCGGGTCGGCCCGTGCGCCCAGGCTACCCCCATGACTGCCAGCGCCGCCACTACGGCCCCCACCCTCGCGGTCGTCGTCCTCATGTCGTTTCCTCTTGGTCGTTATGGCCGCGCAGGCGCGCGGCGGCGTTATGGCAACGCATTTTCATACCAAAGGAGGCTGGTTTGTGGCGCCGCTCGCGCGGCGCAATACGCTTCGGTACCCGGCCCTACTTCTCCCGCTTCTCCATCGACGCCGCGATCCGCTCCAGAAACCCGTTCATCCGCCGGGTCTCCGCGACCTGCTGTTCGTAAAGCTCGATCATGGTCGATCCGGAAGACCCACGCGCCTGCATGCCGTTGCGGCGCGCGAACCAGAACCACACCGCGATCAGCAATACGAAAGGCAGCCACGCGACCGCAAACGAAATCCATTCATTCATGACAAAAGTCCAGTTTCACTTCATCTAAGCGCTTTGTCGCGGCCTGCCGTCCCGACGTTCACCGGTTGGGGGTGAGTGCCCTGTAGGATGGGTGGAGCAAATACCTATCCTCAGATGGTGGTGTCGCTACACTCTACCCACCCGAAACGCTACGAGCCCGGTGCCATCAAAACTGATCAACGTCGCGTCGGCGCGGCGTCCATTCGTCGATCACCGCTTCTACAAAACCGGTCGGATCGTTACAGAACTCCCGCGTGACTTTGTAATGGTCGGTCTGCTCGACGCTCACGGGCTCCAGGCCATATTTGGTCAGCTGCAGCAGGCGGGCACCGGGATAGGCCATCAGCATCGGCGCGTGCGTGGCCATCACGACCTGGCAATGCGTGGATCGCTCCATGCGGTACATCAATTTCAAAAACTCCATCTGCCGCGCCGGCGACAGCGCGGATTCGGGTTCGTCGAAGATGAAGAGGCCCTGCCGCTGGCATCGCTCCTCGAAGAAACGCATGAAGCCCTCGCCATGCGAGTAGGACAGAAAGTCTGAGCTGCTGCCAACTGAATCGAGATACCTCGCGATCGAGAAGAAAGTCTCGGCACGGAAGAACCAGCCATTGGTGATCTTCGGCAGCCAGCTCGCGCGCAGGGCGTCCGATAATTCTCCGCCCATCACTTCCTTTGCATCGGAGTGGTCGACGGCCCGATAGCCCTTGCCGCCACCTGCATCGTCAAAGCCCGAGAGCACCGCGATGCCTTCCAGCAGCGTGGATTTGCCGGTGCCGTTCTCGCCCGCGATGATGGTGATCGGCCGGTCGAATTCCAGTTCGAACCCATCGCGCAGGAACGGCAGGCAAAATGGATAGGCGTCGCGGTCGGTGATTTCGGCGGGATCGAGCCAGACCCGCCGCAGATATGGCGCGGGCATATCGATCACGCGGTTTCGCTTTTTACTCATGCAAGGGCCTGCGGACGACCAGGAATGGTCAGCACATCCAATACGTGTGGCCCGATAAAAGGCGATATTATACTTGACGTACCCAGTGCTGCACTGTATGGTTGTAGTCATTGGAGATAGTGCCATGAAATCAGTGCTTTCAGACAAACATTTTCACAACGAAGAAGCGGCCTACGCCTTCGTTGAGGCCCGCCTTTGGCCCAACGGCCCCGTCTGCCCGCATTGCGGCGGCGTGGAGCGCATTTCCAAGATGGGTGGCAAGAGCACCCGCATTGGCGCTTACAAGTGCTACCAGTGCCGCAAGCCCTTTACGGTCAAGGTTGGCACCATCTTTGAGTCCAGCCACGTCCCCATGCGCCACTGGCTGCAAGCAATCTTCCTGATGTCGTCCAGCAAAAAAGGCATCAGCAGCAACCAGCTTCACCGCACCCTTGGCTGCACCCTCAAGACCGCTTGGTTCATTTCGCATCGGCTCCGCGAGGCTATGCGTGTTGACGGCCTGATGATGCCGCCCATGGGCAGCGGTGGCGCGGTCGTGGAGGCCGACGAAACTTTTATCGGGCGCGTTGATGGCATGCCGAAGGGCAAGGCGTCTTGGTCGCACAAGAACGTCGTGTTCACTCTCGTTGAACGTGGCGGGTCTGCCCGCAGCTTCCACGTTGACGGCGCTAGCGCTGGCGATCTGCTTCCGATCATTCGCCAGAATGTCAGCCGTGAAGCTATGCTGCACACCGACGAAGCTCGTACCTACAAGTACGTGGCAGAGTTCGGCGCGGTTGCTGGTCATGAGTCCGTCAATCACTCGAAAGAGGAATACGTGCGCGGCGACGTGACCACTAACACCGTTGAAGGCTACTATTCGATCTTCAAGCGCGGCATGAAAGGCGTCTATCAGCATTGCAAAGAGAAGCACTTGCACCGATATCTGAGCGAGTTTGATTTCCGCTACAGCAACCGTATCGCGCTTGGCATTGATGACGTAGCGCGGGCTGAAAAGGCTTTGAAGGGTGTTCGCGGAAAGCGCCTAAAATATCACTCCTCTGATAGCTAAAGGGCCACCGTATGGGAAAAGCAGGCGCGCCAAAAAAGGCAAAGCCAAAACCAAAAAGTAAGCTAACTGACGAAGAGCAATCCGAACGGTTTAAGCAGACCGCTCGGGAGCTTGACGTTGATTTAAGTCGGGAGAAGTTTGAAGAAAACTTCGCGAAGGTCGCCAAACATCCGAGAAAGGCCGTCGATTAAACGTATCCTAGATTATCCAGAAGCACCCTATATGGGCGTATCTTTACGTCGATGAACAATCGGACCGCCTCGTCGCGCGGGCAGTTTGGAACCGGCTCTAACAACTGATCTGTAGTGACGGCTAGATGCGTTATCAGTCGATCATCTTCCAACAGTACATAAAACGGGTCTTCATCGAGTTGTGGTGTTAGCTGTCCGCGTGATGTGCCAGCCCCCAATTCCTGGGGTCCCTTCGCCTTTCGAAGGGCGTCGAATAGTGTCTTAAGCCGATTATCAACGTCATAAAGAACGCGACCCGGCGTCCCTTCGCGAAGCATCAATATTTCTAGCTGGCAAATCAGGCCATTTTTTTCCGTCACGATTGGAAGCCAGTTGAATCCGTCATGCTGGAATATTTCATTCATCAAGGTTCGCTTGCGATTAAGAGAAAGAAGGCCGTCGCTGGGGGTGACCACGCTGTCTAGGGCTGGGTGGTCTTGCCATAGCTTTTTTAGCTGATGGTGAAACGTCTGACGGATGTCGTGGACGTGCAGTGTGCGCTCTGCCAATCGCTTATCGTCCCGGTGCGCCTTGAGCATACCGGCAT
The DNA here is from genome assembly GCF_040546575.1 of Bradyrhizobium sp. OAE829. NCBI lineage: Bacteria > Pseudomonadati > Pseudomonadota > Alphaproteobacteria > Hyphomicrobiales > Nitrobacteraceae > Bradyrhizobium > Bradyrhizobium sp. OAE829. The sequence goes on from NZ_JBEPOE010000001.1 coordinate 332,414, forward strand.
ACGTCAACCTGAATTCCATATCGCCCTCGCTGGGTTCCAGATACGGGTCCCAACGATAGACCACCCGCTCTGCGCTACTCACGGTAGCACCGCGAGGGTTGGGTACGCAAAGTATAATATTCCCCGATAAAATCAAGAACAAAGAGGGAACTTCTTGGGATGCTGAAATGGCTTACGGCTTGTCCGGCCCATTTCGGTGACGCTCGGCATAGCGGTCGCGCCAGAAGAATTCCTGGCGGAAGCTATGGTCGATCCAATCCCACAACGACCATTTGGCGCTCGGAAGAAAAAACGAAATGCCGTCCCGCTTCTCGGCCTTCCAGGCCTCGATCTCGGCATCGTCCTCGAGGCTCTTCTGGCGTGCCTCGGCCCACCACTGGGGTGCGTGTGATTTTGGATCGTCCGGCATAGTCGCTCGTAGCACGCCGGCGTTACTGCCAGCCTATTCGGTTGCAGACGATTTTAGGCACCGGCCTGAAGCCTTCCGGGGTCCTGCCGCAATCGGTCATTTGGTGTCATGCCCGGACTTCGAATGTGCCCGAAGTCACAGAGCGACGCGGCTGCTTCGCATAGCCCTTATCATCGAGGTGGGAATGGTCTCGCCCAGACAAAGAGGGGAATGAAATGACCAATCTGAACAACGACATTCGCGAACTCGCAACGGACGAACTGAACGGCGTCAGCGGCGGCCGGTCCGATCTTGGGCAGCAACTTCAGCTCGCACTTCAGGAAGCGAACAACATCTATTCGAGGGCCTCGAAGGCTCAGTCGGACATGAGCTCAAAGTGGTCTCAGACCCTCGACGGCATTGCTCAGAATTTTAAGTAACAGGCTGAGGCCGCCAACCGCCTCCTCCGTCATTCCGGGGCGCGCGTAGCGCGAGCCCCGGAATGACAGCTTAATGTGGGTACCGCTCTCTCCCCCGTCATTGCGAGCGCAGCGAAGCAATCCATGGTGCGCCAAGCCGAGGAATGGATTGCTTCGCTCCGCTCGCAATGACGGCGAGGTGCGACAAAACAACACGACGGGCAAATCACTTCTGTTTTACGGAAGTCATGTCAAGTCCTGAATTTCCGAGAATCAAAAATATTTCCCTTTCCTCCCACCCCAAATCACCTGCACATCAATAGCCATCCCGTCCCACTCAGAGGGGCGTTGGCCATCGTCACGACGAGGGGCGGGTTGCGGTGGACGCTGAGGTTGCGATTGACGGTCGTGGCTGAAGCGTACGGCGAAAGCGTGTGGTCCTGGCGCCCGTAACGGCGTCAAGTCCTAAAGGGAGCTAACGCTTCCGAGGGACGACGGTGGCAATAGAGACCGTCTCACCGGGGAGAGCACGCCATAAGCCGTAAAGCCATTGCGCAGGGAATGTCGGATGCTCTCCGCTGCCCTGTATGCTCGTGTGCAGCATTCTTATGCACAATCGCACACGAGACCGCGGGTGCAGCGCGCATCCGGCATTCCCTGCGCCCTCTGATTTTGGAGGGCGGGAAGTTACTTGCAAAGCTCGGGCGCAATGCGTCGCGAGAATGCGAAACTATATCCGCGTCATTGCGAGCCACCGGGTCGCAATGACGGCGGCGGCTCTTTGACATCTGAATCAGCAACAGGCGCGAGCGCGAGTGCCTCCCACGCTGATCAGAGCACTTCGAGCACCAGCTCCATCGTCATCAGCACCGGATTGTCACCGCGCATCAGTCGGCCTTCGGCGATGCCGCCGAGATAATCCACCAGCGCAATATCCAGCGTCGCCTCCAGCGTACCTTCGGCGGTTGACGTGATGGTGCCGGAACGGATCGCAAGCTCGGTCGCGAACGGCACGACGGATCGGCCATCGGTGAACTGCGCGCCGATCGTGCTGCCGACCCCGCCATGAATGCGGGCATGAAAGATCCCGTGCTGCCGGCAGAAGGATTCCAGCGCGCACGCGAAATCCTGGTTCGGCCGCAGCCGCAGCGCAAAGGCCCGGCTCGTGGTGTTGGCACCGGTCGCCTCGCGCGGTACCGGCCCGAACAATTTGAAATTGGTCTCGCTATCCACCTCGGCGGTAAAGACAGCGCCATCGATTCCGAACGCTTCCACCGCGAACGGCTCGGCAACGATGCTCTCCTCGGGCAGGATATGACCGCCATGCAGGTCGCCATCGGTCTCGGTCCACAGGCCGTGGCAATGGAAGAACGGCGCGCCGTCGCGCTCGCCCAAAGTCATCGCCGCGAACTTGAGCTGCGTGACGCCTTCGGGCCGGAACGTATCGCTGTAGAACGCGGCATTGGCGCCGGTCTTCGACAGCGCCGGCATCACATAGGCAAACGGCCCGAGCGCCCCGCCCCGCATGCCCAGCACGCCGCCGGCAAATCCGGCCTCGGCAAAGCCGCGACGCGCGGCTTCCAGTAGTGGCAGGCCGGCCTTGAGCGTGAACGAGAACGCGCGGCCGCGCGCCTCGACCCACTGGATGCGTTCAGGGTTGGGCGGACCGGGCTGCACGATGCTGCGCATCGGCTCGGCCGCCGGCCGGTTTGCCTTCGCCGCCGTCATCGTGGCGCGTCTTCCCTGGTAAGGTCGAGCAGCCCGCGCGCCTCGAGTTCGTCGCGCACCAGCCGCTTCGGGATCTTGCCATAGCCGGATTTCGGCAGCGCCTCCCAGAAGAAGAACCGCTTCGGCATTTTGTAGCGCGGCACCTTCGGCGACAGGAACGCCGCCAGCTCGGCTTCGGTCACTGCTGCTGCGCCCTCGCGCGGGACGCAGACAGCAACGCCCACCTCGCCCCAGAACGGGTCGGGCACCCCAAGCACGGCGACCTCGCCGATCCCGGGATGCGTCAAAATCTTCTCCTCGACCTCGCGCGGATAGATGTTCGAGCCACCCGAGATGTACATGTCGGAGGCGCGGCCGGTGATATAGACAAAACCCTCCTCGTCCATATGGCCGAGATCGCCGGTGCGGAACCAGCCGTCGCGAAACGCCTTCGCGTTGGCATCGGGGTTGTCGTAATAGCCGGCGAACACGGCGGGGCCGATCACGCAGATCTCGCCGGTCTCGAACGGTTTGAGTTCGCGCCCGTCATCGCCCTGGATCGAGACCTGCATGCCGGTGCGCTCGAAGCCGCAGGTGCCGATCCGCGCGTGCGGCGTATCCTCGGGGTCGTGCAGATTGGCCGGCATGACCGTGATGTTGCCGGTGACTTCGCCGAGCCCGAAATACTGCACCAGCACCCGGCCCAGCTTGTTCAGCGCCGCCTTCTGGTCCTCGCGGTACATCGGCGCTCCGGCATAGATGATGAAGCGGAGCGAGGAATGATCGTAGCGGTCGACCGCGGGATGCTCGACCATCATCTTCAAGATAGTCGGCACCGTAAAAATGTTGCTGACACGATGCGCTTCGATCAGCCGGAACGCCTCGTTGATGTCGAACTTCTCCGACGGCAGCAGGATGGTCGGAACGCCCCGCGCCGCCTGCACCAACTGGTGCACGCCGGCGCCATGCGACAGCGGCGCCACCACCAGCGAGGCGTCCTGCTCGGTGGTGCCGGGCATCAAGTCGGCGAGATGGTTGGTGACCACAAAGGCCATCTGGCCATGGGTCAGGACCGCGGCCTTGGACCGGCCCGTCGTGCCGGAGGTGAAGAAGAACCAGCAGGGGTCGTTGTAGTCGACCGCGGTATTGGCAAAACTCTCGCCGGCATGCGCCGCAATGGCGGCGCTGACGGATTGCTCGCCAAAGGCGCCCTCGCCGATCCGCCAGATGAACTCCAGCGCCGGGTTCGCGACCGCGGCAGCGTGCTCGGGGAAGTCGCCGTGGCACAAAAACCCCTTGGCGCCGGAGGCCGTGGCGAGATAGGCGACCTCGTCCGGCATCAGGCGGAAATTGGTCGGCACCCAGACCACGCCGAGCCGGAACGCCGCAAACATCGACCAGAACATCTCGTCGCAATTTTTGGAATGCACCAGCAGCCGGTCGCCCTTGACGAGGCCGCGTTCGGCAAGCGCCGCTGAAAGCGCCGAGACGGCGCGGTCGATCTCGCGCCAGGTCCAGGTCCGGTCGCCGTAGATAAAGCCGGTGCGATCGCCATGGCGGCGGGCGTTCTGGGTCACCAGATGCGCCAGGTTCATCACCCGGTTCGACATCCGCACGAGGCCGCCGCGCGGCGCGGCTGTGGTTGCGGTTCCCGTCATGTCGGCACCGCCGCACTGCACAAGCCAAGCAAAATCATCATCGTTACGCTTCTCAAACCTGATCTGAATGTCCCGGCCCGGACGTTAGCAGAAAGCCCGGCCTCTGCCAGCGCATCCGGGCGTCCCGGTTCCGACTGCGTGCTTGTAGACGCGGCTGCAGGGCTGGCTCATGGTGCCCTCAGCCAAAAACGCCGCTGGGAGATCATGATGGCCAATGAAAAAGGCCCGAACATCAAAAAGAAGCAGAAATGCAAGAATTGCGAGGGCAAGGGCCTGGTGAAGAAGGGCGACAACGTCGTGAAATGCCAGCGCTGCAAGGGGACCGGCGTGCGCTGACCTCCCGATTTCCTGAACCGGGGCCATGGCCGATCCGGCCGGTATTGGCCGCCCCACCTCGCGGAAGACCAGCGGACCTGCCGATCGCGGACCGGCAGGTCCGTGGCAAGATCTACTGCGGATGGTTGGCGAGTTCCTGGTCGGTCAGGCGCCAATCCTGCCACAGCTGAAGCGCGCCGAGCAGAGCCACGACTGCGCCGAGTATCGCGTGCCAGGCCGGGAGAAACGCGTCGCCGGAATAGCCGAAAATCCACGGTGAAGCGATCAGCCAGAGCCCGAGGACGATCTCCGCCACCTCCTCCCAGCGCTGCAATGCGACATATTCCAGCTGGGCGAGGCCGAATACCAGCATGCCGACCACGAACGTGTTGAGGATCATGGTGCTGCGATCAGCGGTCATGATCTCGTTGGCCGGCTGCAGGGGAAACCAGGGCGACACCACGATCAGCACGCCCAGCAGCATGCCGAACCAGTCCTCCCACGATCGATGCGTACTGAAGAAACGAAAGTCCGACATAGTAAACCTCCCTGGAAAAGAGGCATACGTCAGCGGCCGGCTATCCCTGAAATTTCCGATCTCGAACCATCTCCGGCCGCATCGGGGCGTATGTCTTGCAATAGACGTAGGTACACCCTAACCGGTTGCAAGATCACGAGCCATCTATTGGACTGCGCCAAGTTGCTGCAGGCCATCGCGGGCGGTGCGCAGGCTGGGATTGATCTCCAGGGCTTTACGGAAATCCGCAATCGCCCCCGCCTTGTTGCCCAGCCGCATCTTGGCCTGGCCGCGGTTGTTCCAGGAATAGGCGTCGGCCGGATCGTATTGCAAAGCCTTGTCGTAGTCGGCAATACCGCGCTTGGTATCGCCCTGGTACAGCCGGATCATGCCGCGGTTGCGCCAGCCCCGGGGATCGGTCGGCGCGATTTTCGCCGCCGCGCCGTAATCGGCCGCGGCACGCTCCAGTTGCTCGGTATCGCGGTAGACATTGCCGCGGTTGATATAGGCCAGCACGTCCGGCTTCAGCTTGATCTGCACGCTGTAGTCGGCGATCGCACGGGCCGTGTCGCGCATGCGATGATGGAGATAGCCGCGATTGCCATAGGCGATGGCGAGCGACGGGTTGTGTTTGATGGCGGCGTCGAAGTCGGTCAGCGCGCGATCGAGGTCGCCTTTGCCGAACCAGGCGTCGCCGCGGTTGTTGTAGGCCAAAGCGAAGGTCGGATCGATGCGGAGCGCCGCGTCATAGTCGGCCATGGCCTGATCGAGATCGCGCTTGAAGGCATGGACCCGTCCGCGATTGGTATAGGCGCAGGCATAGTCCGGATCGAGCTTGATCGCCTCATTGAGATCGGCCATGGCGGCGTCGAGCTCACGCTTCTCGGTAAGGCCGTGGCCGCGGTTGCAATAGGCGCCGGCGAGCCTCTTGCCGGTCTCGGTCTTGCCATCGATCACGACGCTGCAGGCCGTCACCCTCTCATTCGGCGCCGTGGTTGTGCCGACGCAGGCCTGCCAGTTCCGGTCACCTTCCGCCGACGCCGCAGGCGGTTGCGCAAGTATCGAGGCGGCACCCAGCAGCGATGCGGTCAGGCAGGTCAAAATGCGCATGTTGTCACCCCGGCAAGCGATTTTCCCGTTGGTCGCTCGTTTGCATCACCGGGTTCACATGCCTAAATGAAATGCTGTGAATTGCATGGAACCTCTCGCATGACCGTCCGCGACAACAAGGCCCAAAGCCGCTTCGAACTCGACGTCGAGGGCGCGGTGGCGTTTGCGAATTATCGGCTGACCCCGTCGGCTGTCATCATCACCCATACCGAGACGCCGAGGGCGCTGCGCGGCCGCGGCATTGCCTCCGAACTGGTCAAGGGCGCGCTGGAATTGATCCGCGCCGACGGCCACAAGGTGGTCGCCGGCTGCGGTTTCGTTGTCGACTATCTGCAGAAAAATCCGCAATTTGCAGACCTGACCGCCTAACTTCGCCGGGACGACGACTTAGACGATCTTGATCGACATATCCGGCAGCCCTTCCAGCTTGCACAGCAGCACGTCACCCTTCACGACCGGACCGACATTTTTCGGGCGTACCGGAATAGATGATATCGCCGGCCTTCAGCTCGAAGGCTTCCGACAGCTTGGCGATCTGCTCGGCGACGCTCCAGATCATGTTCTGCAGGTTGGAGTTCTGCTTGACGGTGCCGTTCAGCGCCAGCGAGATCGCGCCCTTGGCAAAATGCCCGGTCTTGGCGGCGGGGTGGATCGGGCCGAGCACCGCAGAACGGTCAAAGCTCTTGCCGATCTCCCAGGGCTTCTTCTCGTCGCCCAACGCGCGCTGCAGATCGCGCCGCGTCATGTCTAGGCCGAGCGCATAGCCATAGACGTGATCGAGCGCCTTCTCCGCCGGGATGTTGGTGCCGCCCGACTTGAGCGCTGCCACCAGTTCGACCTCGTAGTGATAGTTCTTGGTCAGCGAGGGATAGGGATGATCGGCGACGCTACCGATCGCGACGTTCTGGATCGCATCCGTCGGCTTCTGAAAAAAGAACGGCGGTTCGCGGGTCGGGTCGGATCCCATTTCGCGCGCATGCGCGGCGTAGTTGCGCCCGATGCAGTAGATGCGGCGGACCTGATACACGTCGGTCTCGCCGACGATCGGAATGGTCGTCGCCGGTACCGGAAACATCGACTTCGGGCCGGCCTGCGCCGCGGCCGGAGCGCTTGCCGCCGCCCCCGCCAGCGCGATCGCTCCCGTCGTTAGAATGGTTCTGCGGTCGAGGCTGTTCATGATGGTCTCCCTGGTTCGCGTTTCTCGTTCAGGCCGTCTCTACAGCGTTTTCGCACAAATTGCATGGCACCTGCGCTTTGCTGCATCGCAGTGAACCGCGCCGCCGCAGCCCGCGACCAACGGCCATCAGCACCGCAACGGTGCCTCTCACATCCTGAATAGGAACAGACCATGTTGATCACTCTGATTGCCGCCATAAGGCGATACGCCCGCTACCGTTCCGAATTCGCGAGCATGAGCCAGCTTGACGATCGTATGCTCCGCGACATCGGCATCAGCCGCGCCGATCTTGCTAACTCCGCCCCGCGCTACACCGGGCGCCGGCCGTATCCCTGAACGATCGCTCTGTCGCGCATTCCAAACAAAAAAGGCCCGCGTTACCCGCGGGCCTTTTGCCTGTTGATCAGAACGAAAGCGTCAGTGAATTTCCGGCGGCAGCTTGCCGCCATTTGCGGCCAACTTGGTCATCACCTGCTTGTGCAGCCAGATGTTCATGCTCGCCGAATCGTTGCTGTCGCCGGTATAGCCGAGTTCCTTGGCGAGCTCCTTGCGCGCCGTGAAGCTCGAATCGATGTCGAGCGCCTTCATCAGATCGACGATCGAGGTGCGCCACGCCAGCTTCTCACCCTTGTCGGCCACGGCCTTGTCCAGGATCGGAGCAACATCGATCGTTGCCGCGGGTGCTGCGGATCCGCCGGCGGCAGCTCCGCCTGCAGCCGCTCCGCCGGAAGCTGGCGCCGCGTCTGCCTTAGTGCCGAAGATCGCGCCCATGATTTTTCCGAAAATGCTCATCGTTGGCTCCCAGTGGAATTTGAATAGGTATGTCGCTAATGGCACTGTTTGACCGGCAGTACCAGGCCGGGCTCACCTTGTAGTTTAGCCAGCGAATTGTGGCTTGCCAATGAAACATTCACCGAAGCGTGAGTGCTATTGTCCCTGTTTGGGAGTACGCTGGTGACTCAGTTCGCGACATGGCCAGTTGTTCTTCCCTGTCTTCGCGTCTGGCCTGATCGTGATCATGTTTGGAAACGGCACGTTTGCGCCCTCCAGCGAGCGCAGGATGCGGCCGCCAGAGGGAGACGACCATGGCGACTCCAATTCAAGGCACTTCATATCAAGGCAATGTCACATCACTGACGCAGAGCGGACAGGAGACCGCGAACGCGCCAGTGATCCGAACCATCGGCCTTTCCGATTTGCACCGGGCCTTGCAGCTCGGCTGGGAGGATTTCAAGGCCGTTCCAAGTCACGCCATTATCCTGTGCGTGATCTATCCCGTGCTCGGACTGGTGCTGGCGCGCACGGTGCTCGGTTACTCGGTGTTGCCGCTGTTGTTTCCGCTGGCCGCAGGCTTCGCCCTGCTCGGCCCGTTCGCAGCGCTCGGCCTGTATGAGATGAGCCGCCGTCGTGAGACCGGCGCACAGGCGTCCGCGTGGGATGCGCTCGAGGTGCTGCGCTCGCCCTCGTTCGGCGCCATGCTCGGGCTCGGCGTCCTCCTGCTGGCGTTGTTTGTGACCTGGGTAGCCACCGCGCAGGCGATCTACATCGCGGCGTTCGGCTATGAAGGCGCGACCGGCATGCGGGATTTCGCGACGCGCGTGCTGACGACGCCGCAAGGCTGGTGGCTGATCGTGGTCGGCTGTGGCGTCGGCTTCCTGTTCGCCCTCGTTGCGCTCTGCATCAGCGTTGTATCGTTCCCGTTGATGCTCGATCGTCACGCCGGCGCCGGCGACGCGATGGTGACGTCACTTCGCGCGGTTGCGCGAAATCCTGTGCCGATGGCGGTCTGGGGTTTGATCGTGGCGGTGCTGCTGGTTGCAGGAACGCTGCCGTTCTTCCTTGGCCTTGCCGTCGTCATTCCACTGCTTGGCCACGCGACCTGGCATCTCTACCGGGAAACCATTGAACCGGAACTCAATCCCCAGCCGCTTCCGCCCCGCGCGCCGCGCGAGCGCAAGCCCGCAGCGGACTTCCCGGCCAATCTGTTCCCCTGGCGGCGCAAGGAAGGCGCATAGGCCTTGCAGCAAGTAGCGAGATCAAGCCGCCGGTCGGCTGTCGACCGGCGGTTTGGCGTCCATTCATACACGCATCGCGCAAGGCCAATCCAGGCAGCCCCGGCCTCGGCCTTCGGATTCAGAATTGCCTATGAATTGAGCGGCGGTACCGATGACACGTTTGTGTCAGCGCCGACGAAATGGCGGCCTTGTTTTGGCCGCTGTTGCTCCGAACATTCGGTGTGGTTTCGAGACTAATGTCGATCATGAATCGACCTTGGAGCGAACGACACTATGACCTCTCGCGTTTCTGTTCGGACTTTGGCGCTGGCTGCACTGCTCCTGACTTCGGCGACCCCATCGATTGCAGCACCCTGTGGCACCGGCACGTTTGAGGGCTGGCTCGAAGACTTCAAGAAAGAAGCCGCAGCGAAGGGCATTTCGCCGTCGGCCATTCAAACCGGGCTGACCGGCGTGGCGCTCGACAAGGCCGTCATTGCGCGGGACCATTCGCAGAAGGTTTTCAGCCAGAGTTTTGAAGAGTTCTCTGGCCGCATGGTCCCGCCCCGGCTCGCGCGCGGCGCCAACATGATCAAGCAATATGGGTCGGTGCTCGGGCGCATCGAACAGGCCTATGGCGTGCCCGGCGAAGTGCTGGTGGCGATCTGGGGCCTGGAGACCGATTACGGCGTCAACATCGGAAAATTCCCGACGCTGCGCTCGCTGGCGACGCTGGCCTATGACTGCCGCCGCACCGATTTGTTCAAGGCCGAGTTGATGGACGCGCTGCGCATCGTCGAGCGCGGCGATATCGCGCCACAGGAAATGCGCGGCGCCTGGGCCGGTGAGATCGGCCAGACCCAGTTCATGCCGTCGTCCTACATCAAATATGCGGTCGATTTCGACGGCAACGGCCGCCGCGACCTGCTGCGCAGTGCCCCCGATGTGCTGGCCTCGACCGCGAACTACCTTGCAAGCTATGGCTGGCAGCGCGGCAAGGATTGGGAGCCCGGCAGCGCGAATTTTGCCGTGATCCAGCAGTGGAATAAGAGCGAGGTCTATTCCAAGACCATCGGCTATTTCGCGACGCAGCTTGCGCGCGCGCCCTGAAGGATCGGGAAATCGGAGGGCCAGGCACCGAGGCAACAGGCCCTCCGCCGGATACGTCTACTTCGCCGTACCTATGTGCATCGCCTTGCTCAGATGCGCGCCGCAGACGCCCATCTTGCCGCTCAGCATGGCGTCCTGAGCCAGGGCGATTTCCTTCTGCGCGACAATCTTGCCCTCGCCGTCCGCCATCGCTTCGATGGCGGTCTCGGTCTTTTCGAGGTTGGGACCGCTGCAGCCGGCGTTCACCTTGGCGGCGTTTGCGGGAGCGATGGCGTAGGCAATGGCAGCCATTGCGGCTGCTGCGATTAATTTATTGAGCATGTTGTTTTCCGTTTTCTGTTTTTGACAGCACCAGCGTCATTGCCGGAATCTGCGCGACGATTGTTCGCTGGTCGCAGAGAATTGAGGAATAAACTTCGCGCGAGGTGCTGAGCGCAGCATGCAATGCGCTTATGCGAAACGACGCTTTTTCATTACGCCTGCGTAATTCATTACAGCTGCGTAACGACGCGGCGCAGCATTTTGAACGATGCAGCGCCGCGCAAAGATCGGGCGTTCGTCGCTGCCCTCTTCATCCGCTGACCGGCGCGAGCTGCATGATGACTTCGATCGACACCTCCGCCCGCCGCCTGTCGGTGCTTCACATCTTCAAGGTCTATTATCCCGACCTGTTCGGCGGGACTCTCACCGTGATCCGCGACATCTGCACCGGACTGAAGGCCAGCTTCGCCTTCGCCGTGCTGGTCTGTTCCAGCGCGAATGGACGCCGCCGGATCGTCGTGCACGACGTGCCGGTCGAGCGCGTGCGCTCGTTCGGCGACATCCTGTCACTGCCGTTTGCGCCGACCTATCCGTTGCGGCTGTGGCGCCGAATCGCGCAACACGACCTGCTGGTGCTTCATGCGCCGTTTCCGCTGGCCGATCTGGTGTTCGCGCTCGGCTTTGGCCGCAAGCGTCCGCTCGTCGTGCACTGGCATGCCGACATCGTCACGCACGCCAAGCTCAGGCGGTTCGTCGAACCGCTGATGCGCCGGACGCTCTCGCGGGCGGAAGCGATCATCGTCTCCGATCGCGCCCTGCTGGACGAAACCCCGTTGCTGCGCGAATTCGCCGACAAATGCCACGTCGTCCCCTTTGGCATCGACGTCTCGAAGTATGAGCGGCCGGTCCCGCGTCACCCCGACCTCAAGGTCGGGCATGATCGCGGGCGGCTGGTGCTCGCTTGCGGTCGCCTGGTTCCCTACAAGGGCTTCGACGTGCTGATCCGGGCCGCTGTCGGCCAGACCTTCGAGGTCTGGATCGTTGGCGAGGGCCGCGAACGCGCGAGGCTGGAACAGCTGATCCAGAGCCTCGGCGTCGCCGATCGCGTACGTCTGCTCGGCTCCGTTCCCGATGGTGAACTGGTCAAACTGATGTACATCGCTGATGTCTTCGTGATGCCGTCGGTGACGTCGGCAGAAACCTTCGGACTGGTTCAACTGGAAGCGATGGCGGCAGGTCGCCCGGTCATCAACACGTCGCTCGACACCGCCGTTCCACACATCGCGCGTGATGGGATCGAGGCCATCACCGTGCCGCCGGGCGACCACGACAAGCTTGCGGAAGCGATCGACGTCCTGATCCGCGACCCGGAGCGACGTCAGCGCATGGGGCTTGCCGCCCGGCGGCGCGCCATGACGAAATATTCCACCACGCAATTCAAGCAGGCGATCGAAGCGATCTATCTCGATGCCGTCACCAGCAAGGAGGAGGTGCGGTCCGCCCGCGCCATACGATCCGAAACCGCCGGGCTCGTCGGCGCCGTCAGGATCGCGGCCACCCTCGCCTGGTCGGATATGCGTCACCGTTACGTCCGCTCGCTGCTGGGTCCGTTCTGGATGTCGATCCAGATGGCGATCATGGTCGCAGTGCTGGGTTCGGTGATCGGACATTTGTCCAACGCCAGTGCCGTGGCGCGGCTTCCGATGCTGGCGATCAGCCTGACGGCCTGGACCTTTCTCAACAACGTGGTGCTGGATGCGACGACGGCGCTGCAGAATTCGGCCGGCCTGATCAAGGATCGCGCGCTGCCTCCGGTGACCTTCCTGCTGCAATGCCTGTTCCGGCAGGCCCTGTTCGCGCTCCACAATGCCAGCGTGCCGTTTATCCTCTGGCTTGCTTTGGCCCGGACCGATATCGAAGGCTGTATCGCCGCTCTGCCGGGATTTGCGCTGTTCGTCGCCTGCACGCTTGGCCTCGGCCTGGTCCTCGGCGCATTGGCCACGCGATTCCGGGACATGAAGCCGATCATCGAATCGACGCTGACGCTGGCCTTCCTGTCCTCCCCGGTGATCTGGACCGCGGAGATGGTCAATCCTAACTCGACCGTCATGCGCCTCAACCCGCTGACGCATTTGTTCGCCGTGTGGCGCGAACCGCTGGCGACCGGTCATGTCAGCATGACCAGCATCATCTACGCCCTCGTGTGCGTTGCCGTACTGACGGTTGCGAGCGTCGTGACGGTCGCGCAGCTGCGCAAAGCCGCGTTCTGGATCTGAATCATGGTCAGCATCAGCCTGCGCGACGTCAGCCTCGATTATCCGCTCTATGGAGCCTACGACTTCTCGGTCAAGCGCCGCCTGCTGGGACGGTTGCTCAACGAGCGGAGCGAGATGCGCACGATCCGCGCCATCGACAACATTTCGCTCGAAGCCACCGCCGGTGCGCGCATCGGCCTTGCCGGGCCGAACGGCTCCGGAAAATCGACCCTGCTGCGGCTTCTTGCCGGCGTTTATCCGCCGACGTGCGGCCGCATGGAGATATCAGGCAATGTCGTGCCGCTGATCGGCCTGAACGCAGGCGCCAACATGGATTTCGTGGCTGATGACAATATCCGCCTGCTGCTGCGGATCAGCGGACACACGCCGACGCAGGCCGTTGTGGACGAAATCTGGCAGTTCACCGAGCTCGAGGAACGCATGCGGCACATGCCGCTGCGCATGTTCTCCTCGGGCATGCTGATGCGGGTGCTGTTCGCCACCGCCACGGCGTTTCCGGCCGACATCCTGCTGCTCGACGAATGGCTGAGCGTGGTCGACGAAAAATTCTCGGCGAAGGCCGAGCAGCGGATGCTCAAGCTGGTCTCGATGGCCGCGATCGTGATCATCGCGTCCCACGATCAGGCGCTGCTGCGCCGCACCTGCACCAGGGTCATCAACCTCGATCAAGGGCGCATCGTACGCACGATTCCGCTCGACAGATATTCCGAACGCCCATTCGAACTGGAAGAGAAGAGAGCATGAAGATCCTGGTTGTCAGCGAGGCGCTCGGCGAGCCGAACCACAAGCGCGGCATTTTTCATTTCACGCGCGAGCTGATCCGGTCGCTCGCCGCCGACGGCCACGACCTGACGCTGCTCGTCGAAACGACGCGCCGCTATCGTCAGTTGCGGACCCGGCAGCGGCGCGCGCAACTGTTCCCGGCGGATTCGCGCCTGATCGAACTGCTGGCGCTCTACCGGTTCCTCGACGAAGCCGACATGAACGAGCCGGTGGCGCGGAGCGCGTTGCGGCGCACGATCGACTGGGTCAAACACCGGATCCGCGCGTGCACCTCTTGGGAGTTCGGCGCCTGCCTGCTGCGGGCGAGCGGGATTCTGCCCCTGCGGGTCAAGCTGATCGAGAACAAGACCGCCGGGCTGGAGTACATCCCGACCGATTTGCGCCACCTCGAACTGTTTCGCGACTTTCTGCTCGAGCCCGGATTTTACAGCTACCAGGACGCTTCGGCGCTGACCCAGCTGCCGCCGCCGCAGATCGATGCCCGCAACTATGATGTCATCCTGGTCGATACGCCGACGCGGGTTGCGATCAAGCGCGGCCCCAATGCCAAGGTCATCTGCGTGGTCCATGACTTGCTGCCGCTCACGGATCTGAAGCTGAGCGACGTCGCGACGCGCCTGTTCCTGTCGCGCCTGATGACCAGCCTGAGTCAAGCCGACGAACTGGCCTTCGTTTCCAACTACAGCATGAACCGGTTCCGCGATCTGCTGCCGCAATTCTTCTACCTGCCGGCGCGGGTGGTCTACCCGCGTACGCGCTTCGAGCCGTTCCGGCTCGCGCCGGTGCCGGTGCCGGTTTCGACTGCGCGTCCGGGACAACCGACCTTCGTCGTGATCGTTTCGGCGGAACCGCGCAAGAACCTCAACGCGGTGGTCCGCGCCTTCCGGAAGATGCCCCATGCCGACCTCGTCGTGATCGGTTACGCCGGCGGCACCAGCCTGATGCGCAATCCGCCGCCGAACGTCCGGTTTGCGGGCTATGTCGAGGAACATGACAAGGCCGCGCTGATATCAGATGCGCACGGCCTGATCATGCCGAGCCTGGCCGAAGGCTTTGGCGTGCCCATCATCGAAGCGCTGGCAGCCAACACGCCCGTTCTGTGCTCGGACATTCCGGTATTTCGCGAAGTGGCGGGCGAACTTGCCGATTATTTCGATCCGTTCTCGACCGAATCCATCTGCGCGTCCGTCACCCGGGTGCTGTCATGTCAGGACGAATGGCGCCGCAAAATTCGCGAGCGCCGCGGCGAACTGGTGGAACGCTTCGGCCCCCAGACCCAAGCCCGCGATCTTCTCGCTCCGCCCAGGACCGTCGAGTACCTGGTCGCCGCGCAATAGCACGCTGGGTAAATCGCCGACGCCTCTTCGCGACGGCCTGACGAGATATTCAGAACCTTGCAGAACCTTGGGATGCTGCGATGACGAGCGTCGAGCGTAATGTGCTGTGCGACCATGCCGGACCAGCCGGCCAAGCGGGATGGCGCGGCACGCTACGCCGTCTGGCGGTCGATGTCCGCAATGCCGATATCCTGGCGGCCCTGACCGCGGCTGCGCTGCCGTGGTCGACCTCCGCCACGGCCATCCTCATCGTGCTCTGGCTCGTCGTCCTTGTCCCGACTATCGATCGGGACGCCTTCGTTCGTCATCTGGCGCATCCGGCCTGCGCCCTACCCTACGCGTTTGTCGCGCTCGCCATTCTCGGCGTGTTCTGGACGGATGGCACATGGTCGGCGGCCCTGCACGGCATCAAACCAGTCGCAAAACTGCTGATGATCCCGTTTCTGCTCTATCACTTTCAGCGGTCGCAGCGCGGCAGCTGGGTTTTTGCAGCGTTCCTCGTTTCATGCACCCTGATGATGATCCTGTCCTGGATCGTATTGTTCTATCCGGCGTTCAAGCTCACGCGGACCGTTTCGGACGGTGTCCCGGTCAAGAACTATATCGACCAGAGCCAGGAGTTCGCGCTGTGTGCATTTGCGCTGGCGTTGCCGGCGCTGATCGCGCTTCGCGAGCGGCGGCTGGCCGCGGCGATCGGCTGGCTGGTGCTTTCGGTGGCGTTCGTTGCGAACATGATGTTCGTGGCCTCGGCACGCACGGCGCTGGTGTACATGCCGGTGCTTCTGGTGTTGTTCACCGCCTTGCATCTGAGCCGGCGCACCATGCCGGCGCTGTTCGCGGCGGCCATCGTTGCCGCCGCCATCGTCTGGTCGACCTCGCCCTACCTGCGGCAGCGGATCGCCGACATCGCGACCGAGTATCAGGGCTATGAAACCAACACCGTGGTGTCGACGGCGCAACGATTGCACTATTGGCGCAAGTCGCTCGGCTTCTTTGCCGATGCTCCGCTGTTCGGCCACGGCACCGGCGCGACCAGGCAGCTGTTCGCGCGCGCAGCCGCCGGGCAGACCGGGCTGTCAGCCGAGGTGGTCAGCAATCCGCACAACCAGACCCTCAACGTTGCCGTGCAATGGGGACTGCTCGGCGTCCTTACGCTGTACGGGATGTGGCTGAGCCATCTCCTGCTGTTCCGCGGTGAAGGCCTGGCGGCCTGGATCGGGCTCGTCACCGTCGTGCAGAACTTCGTCAGCTCGCTCTTGAACTCGCATTTGTTCGATTTTCACGAGGGCTGGATGTACGTGCTCGGCGTCGGCGTCGCCGGCGGACTATCGCTGCGCGCGACCATCCGGCGCCCCCGATCTTTGGGAACTCCTGCGAGCCGGAGTGCGGCCTAGCTCGGTTGCTGGCCGTCTCCCCGCTTCATGCCGAGACCTTGTAGTCCGGTGCAGAAGCGAGAAACCGCGAATATGCATCCGCATCCGGCGGGGTAAATTTCTCCGCCAGCGCGCTGCGCCGGCGTGTCGTTGTTCCGATGTCAGCCAGCAACTCGTCGAAATGCTTGAAGTGGTAGGGCGCCACGCACAGCCCGCCATAGACGCCGGCCGCCGGCCGCTCCACGCGCTTGAAGTTGAGCATCAATTCGATGTTGTCGCGCATCTCGGCGAGGCTTGGCTGCTGCGCAAGCTGGCCGTCGGCGTAACGGACCAGCCAGTTTGCCGCCAGATCGGCGCATAGCACCGTGCAGAAGCTGGAGTTGAAGCCGACAAAACCCATGTCCGGCAGGTCCGGGTTGGCAATCAGCCGGTAGAGCCTGTACTGGCCGTCGCCGTCCACCAGCCGGTCTCGAAGCGCCTGCGGAAGGAACGGCACGCCGAGCTTGTAGCCGATGGCCAGGACGGCGAGGTCGGCTGCAACGCGCTCGCCGCCGGTCATCACGATGCTGTTGCCGTCATAGTGGTCGAAGCTGCCGCGAATGGCCTTGATCCGGCCATCGGCCACCATCGGAAAGAAGTCCGGCGTGGCGATCGGCACCGAGCAATTGACGCCGTCCTCGATGCGCTGCTTCGGAACCATGTCGCATTTCTTCAGCTTGAGCTGCAGCTTCAGCATGCTTTCCAAGCCGCGCCAGTTGGCCCAGACAAACGGCTTCGCCACCGCGTGCTTGAACCGCGACAGCGCGCCGATGCCCCAGCTCTTGAACATCTCCTCCTGCGCGCGGATGTAGAGGATGCGCTTGAAGTTGATCAGGCCGCCTATGAAGTACGGAATCCGCCACACCGGCTCGCGGTATACCAGCGTGACCTCGCTGGCGCCGGAATTGACCGCGTTCACGGCGATGTCGGTGGCCGATTTCGAGCCGCCCAGCACAACCACTTTCTTGCCCCTGGCGAGGCCGGCATCGTTGTATTGCGAGGAGTGCAGGATGGGGCCCGCCCTGCGCCTTGAACGCCTCCTCGCCGCGCAGGCTCAGGGTCTGCGGTTCGTTGAACTGCCCGATGCAAACCGCGACGAAGTCAAAATCCTCCTGGGTTGTGCCGGCGGCGCTACGAAGGTCGAGCCGCCAGCCCGGCTTGGAGTCCGAGCGGCTATTCATCTGCACCACTTCGGTCTTGAAGCGGATCAGGCGATCGAGGCCATGATCGCGGGCGTATTCGGCCAGATAGGCATGGACCTGCGGACCCTTCGGCCATTCCGGATAAGATGCCGGCATGGCCTTGTCGGTGTAGCGGTAAAGCTCCTTCGGGCTTTGGGTCTGCACATCAGGATAGGATCTTGCCGGCTCCCATACGCCGCCGAGATCGCCGCTGCGCTCGACAATGATGACGCGGTGTCCGCGCGACGAAAATGCCTTGGCCGCAGCAA
Organism: Bradyrhizobium sp. OAE829; assembly: GCF_040546575.1. NCBI lineage: Bacteria > Pseudomonadati > Pseudomonadota > Alphaproteobacteria > Hyphomicrobiales > Nitrobacteraceae > Bradyrhizobium > Bradyrhizobium sp. OAE829. The sequence continues at coordinate 350,328 of NZ_JBEPOE010000001.1, forward strand.
GCCCGGACACACCGGCGCCGATGATGCAGACCTGCTTTTGCTTGACCATGGATTTGTCTCCGTCGTGAGCGTGAATGCGTACCGCGCGTTGCCTGAACTGGCCGCTATTCGTTGGCCTCGGGCGGCAGGAAGTTCACCTCGTGTTCGGCGGAAACCCGGACCACCTCCGCAGGGTCGGTCATGTTGTGCAGCCGGTTGAACAGCGCTTCGAGTTTTTGCATCGGCGACACCCAGAACAGCGCGCGCGCCGGCTTGTCTGATTTGTTGAAATAGCCGTGCGGAATGCCGCGCGGCAGCCGCACCAGGTCGCCGGCCTTTGCCTTGACCCAGACGCCGTCGAGCTTGAGATCGAGTTCGCCTTCCTGCACCAGGATGAATTCGTCCTGGGTCGGATGGATATGGACCGGCACGAACTGGCCGGGGTCGCTGTTGGTCTCGAAGGCGAAGGTGGAATCGGTCACCGCCTTCGGGAAATAGACCTGACCCAGGATATTCCAGGTCACGCCGCCGTAGCCGGTGCCATCAGCGGTAATTCCCTTTTCGAGTGCTGCCATGTGCCGTCTCCTGTTGGATGGCTGATCGGTCAAGATCAGTTCTGTTTGCGCAGGCTGCGGCGATCCCACCCGGCCGTCTAGCCGCAAAACGAATCCACCATCGGCGCCGAAAGATTTCCTTTGGTCGGGCCGAGCCGATGTTGCGGCGCACGATCATCGTGGCGCTGATGTCGCCGGCTGCGCAACGATCGGGCACAATGCGCTGCCAAATCGCCTTTCCAAGTACCCGTCCCGGAGATATTATAGGGTTCAAACAAACCCGAAGGCCGTGTGAGGACGATGGGCGCAGCCGTTGCGGAAAGGGTAGGAGACGCGAGGCTGGCCGCGTTCAATCGCGTATCGACCGGCGACGTCGATGCCGCCGCCGAGGCGATCGGACGCATCTTCTGTCCCCATGAGCTGACGCCGGCTCGCCCGTCGGCGCCGGGTTTCTACGCCCTGCACAATTGCGCCGCCTTCGACCGGTTCTCGATCAACTACGTCGCCTATGGCGGATCGGTATCGATCGATCCCGGCTGCCTCGACCGCTTCTTTCTGCTGCAGATTCCGCTTCAAGGAACGGCGCGGATAGCAACCGCGGCCTGCGAGGTCGAGAGCAGCCCGGGCACGCGCGCTTCGCTGCTTTCCCCGACGATCCCGACGCGGATGACATGGGACGGCGATTGCGCCCAGCTGATCCTTCTGGTTGACCGGCGGCTGATCGAACAGCGAGCCGCCGCGCTTTCGGGAAGGCCGGCGGGTGCGGTCGAGTTTACGCCGGCGATCGATCTCAACCAGGCCTGCGGGCGCGAGCTGCAGTCACGGGCTGCCGACCTGGTCGATCTGGCCGAGCGTCTCGGACCAAACCACCGCCTGGCACCGGTTGCCGCGGCCGAACTGCGCGAGGCGCTGCTCGGCGCCCTGCTCCATGGTCAGCACCATAGCCGGAGCGAAGCGATGCAAGTGTTCGGCGGCCGTGCCGAAACGCTGCCGCGACCGTTGCGGCGGGCGCGGGATTGCCTGCATGCCCACGCCGCCGAGCCGCTCGATCTGGACCAACTCGCCGACATCACCGGCATCGGCATCCGCGCGCTGCAGCTCGGGTTCCGGCGCCATTTCGGCACGTCCATTTCACAGATGCTGCTCGATATCAGGCTGGCGCACCTTCATGCCCGGCTGAACAGCGCCCGCCCCGGCGAGAGCATCACGGAGATCGCGTTCGAACTCGGATTTACCCATCTCAGCCGCATGGCGCACGCCTACGGCAAGAAATTCGGCGAGACGCCGTCCTCGACCCTGCGCAGGATGAGCTGAATCAATCCGGGCGCCGACTTAGTGCCCAACCTCACCCGCGATGATGTCGCCGAACAGCTCCCAGCTTGTGCCGTTGAACTTCATCAGCTGCATCTGCTCGATCGGAAAGAAATCGTTCGGGCCGGTGTTGATCTGGATGCCGGGCAGCAGCACGTCGCTGGTAAAGCCTTTCAGGCTGGCGGCCTGCTTCATCACGTTCTCCCGCGTGAGGTTCTCGCCGCATTGTTTCAGCACCTGGACCATGGTCTGCGCGGTCGCGTAGCCATAGACGTTGTTGTTGTTGGTCTTGTCGCCATCCGGAAAATACTTGTCCATGAAGGCGGCCCACGCCTTGATGCCGAGATCGTCCTTCCACACAGGATCGGTCGGATCCTTGATGTAGGCTGTCGAGATAATGCCCTTGGCGTTGTCCAGTCCGGCCGGCTTGAGCACGGTCGCCACCGACGTCGAAACGTTGCCGAGTAGGTAGACCGGCTTCCAGCCGAGTTCCGCGACCTTGCGGATTGCCTGCGCCGCGCCCTTGGGCGCCGCCCACGTCATGAAGATGTCGGCGCCGGAATCCTTCAGCGCCACGATCTGCGAATCGATGGTGGGATCGGCAACCTCGTATGATTTGTCCGCGATGATCATGCTGGCCTTGGCACCGAGGCCGTCGCGCAGTCCCTTCATCTGATCCCGGCCCGCGTCGTCGTTCTGCCAGATCGCGGCGATCTTGCCGTTCGGATAATTCTTCAGGATGTAGGCCGCGTAGATCCGGCCCTCGCTCTGGTAGTTCGGCTGCCAGCCCATGGTCCACGGAAAATTCTGCGGATCGCCAAACTTGGTGGCCCCGGTCGCCACGAATAGTTGCGGGACCTTCTTCGCGTTCATGTATTTCTGGATCGCCGAGTTCGACGGCGTGCCGAGCGGCTGGAAGACCAGCAAGACCTCGTCGCTCTCCACCAGCTTGCGTGCCTGCTCGACGGCCTTCGGCGGACTGTAGGCGTCGTCATAACTGATGAAATTGATCTTGCGGCCGTTGATGCCGCCTTCGGCGTTGATCTTGTTGAAATAGGCGGCCTGGGCCTTGCCGATGGTGCCATAGGCGGAGGCCGGGCCGCTATAGGGCATGATGTTGCCGATCTTGATTTCGGTATCGGACGCGCCCGGATCGTATTTCTTCTGCGCGCTGGCTGCGGTCGCGGTCATCGCGGCGATCGCCGCCATGCCAACCAGGGTTCGGATTCGAGCCGTCATCGTTCTCTCCCAAGTCGTTTATTATTACGTCGTTTATTATTTTGGCAAAGTGTCGCAAGCCGCGCGCGGGCTGGCAAGCGGCCGCTTATTCCGCTGGATGAAACAGCATTGTTGCGCGCCGCCTTTTATGGTTGATGCGTGGCGACACGTTTCCCCTGCAAGGCTTCCTTAGAATTGAACCCGACGACACGCATTGGCCCCCGACATCCGAAGCTCGCCGCAGGCGGATTCCGTGCCGCGCGATGGCTGGCTGCGAAGACGTTTGGCGCGGCCGGCTTTCACCAGCTCGGCTCGAAATTTGCCGATGCGAAGCTAGCGCACGTGCGCGACAAGCTCGCGCGCGGGGAAACGGTCTATCTCGCCGGCCTCGGCGCGCCCGGCACGCACAATTCAGGCGTGGCGCTGGTCGAGGTGACGCAGGCCCATGGCCCCCGCCTGATCCTCAACAACGAAGAAGAACGTTTCTCCGGCAACAAGCACACGACGGAATATCCGCGCGCCTCTGTTGATGCGATGGTTGCAGCCTTGCGCTGCATCGGGCGCGACATCGGCGATATCGACGCCTGGCTGACCAGCTGGGACTACCCGACATTGGCAGGAACACTGGCGCGCTCGGTGCTGGAGGAAGTGCCGCAAAGCCTGAAGCTGCTGCGCACTACCGAAGCGGCCGGCTTCGACGGACGGCGTCTCGACCAGATGACGCGCACGCCGAAGATCCTTGCGAAGCAATTGGGGCTTTCCGAGCGCGTGCCGCTGATCTGCCTGCCGCACCACGACAACCATGCCTGGTTTTCCTATGCGGCCTCGCCCTTCGCCGACGACGGCGAGCCGGTGGCGGTCGCGGTGCTCGATGGCACCGGCGATCAGGGGTCGATCTCGCTGTATGTCGTCCAGAACGGCAACATGCGCCGGCTCTACTGTAACGACAGCATGTTCGATTCACTGGGCGCGTTCTACAGCGTGATTTCATCGACGCAGGGCGGCTGGACCTGGCTCTCCAGCGAGGGCCGCTATATGGGCGCGGCCGCCTGGGGCGACATGAACCGCGCGACAAATCCGTATTACGCGCGGCTGCGAAACGTCCTGCACTTCGGCGAAGCCGGCGACGTCAGGCTCAATCGCGCGATGGCCAACTGGTATTGCGACCCGTTCGATAACCCTTACAAGACGGCGCTCACCGATATCCTTGGGCCACCGATCAAGCCCGAGCAGCTCTGGAATCCCGACGCGGTGCTGCGTGTCGAGGACATCCATCACCGCCCCGACACCAAAGATCGCCTCGACAAGGCCGCCGCGACGCAATTGGTGTTCGAGGACGCCATGATCCACGTCGTGGATCACGTGTTGCGCGTCACGGGCGCGAGCCGGCTGGTGCTGACCGGCGGCGTGGCGCTGAACGCGATCGGTAACATGCGCCTGCTCGAACATTTCGATGAAGCGTGGTTCGCAGGGGCCCAGCAACGCAAGGCGCGCCTGCATCTGTGGGTGCCGCCGGTGCCCGGCGATCCCGGCGTCACTATCGGCGCGGCGTGGCTGTTTGCGCATCTCGTGGACGCCCCGCGCGGCGCGCCGATGACGCATGCGTTTTATTGCGGCCTGCCACCCTCCAATGAAGCCATTGCGAGCGCGCTCGGAGCCGATGATATCGCCTCGCAGCGCATTGGTGCTATCTCGACCGCTGATGGACGCGACGCCGTTGCCGACCTGATGGCGTTCATGGTCGCGCAGGGCGGCGTGATCGCGCTCTATCAGGGTGCCGCCGAGACCGGCCCGCGCGCGCTCGGCCACCGCTCGATACTCGCCAACCCCTGCGATCCCGAGGCTCGGGAGCGGCTCAACGAGCGCGTCAAATACCGCGAGGCGATCCGCCCGCTGGCGCCGATGGCAACGCTGGAAGCTGCCCGGGAATATTTCGAGCTGCTGCCGGGCGCCTCCGACGCCGGTTACAACGCCTACAATTACATGGTGCTGACGGCGCAATCGAAGCCGGGCGCGCGTGACAAGATTCCGGCCGTGATTCATGCCGACGGCACCGGCCGGATCCAGATCGTCAATGCGGACGACGATCCCCTCACCCACGCTTATCTGAAGGCGCTCGGCCGTCACGTCGGCGTCGAGATATCCGTCAACACGTCCTTCAATGTCGCAGGTCCAATCGCGCAAACGCCGCAGCAGGCCATCGATACGCTACGCCGCTCCAAGGGGCTCGACGCCGTCGTGCTGGTCGCAGATGACGGCGCGGTTTATGCCGCCTGGCACGGCGGCGAGCGCGACAGCGGACGATTTTCAAGCTGCTTCGCGCAGTGGCAAGACCGCCGGCAGGCCCACCGGTAAGGTTGACAGGTTAGCTTAACCAGCGACTTCAATTGCATCACGACCGCCGCGGGCTATCCTGCATGCAGTGGACGAATTGTTCGTTCCAACCCCTGTTAACTTCGCCTCGGGCGATCATATTCCGCCCGGCGGCCTCGTTAAATCGTGAGCGCGCGCCATGCATGCGGAAAGCCAGGAGCGGTTACGAATATTGAGCCTCAGTCCGAAGCCCGCCTGGGCCGAAGTCTGGCACTTGCGGAAGATTTTCATTCCGCGGCGATCCATCACCGGACGCTTGCTGACCGGCCAGGTCTGGCGGCGACATGACGGGCGGCGCTGGATCTACAAGAAGTTCACCGCAGACAACAGCTAGCCTATCGGACGACGGCCGGCCGTCGAAACCACCCGAGCACTCGCCCGTCGATCAACAGCAGCGCGCTGCCGATCACCAGCGCGCCCGCGATCTCGCGCAGCGAAATCTGTTCGCCCAGCACCAAATAGCCGAGCACGATGGCGGTGACCGGAATCAATAGCGTCACAAGCATCACGTTGGTCGCGCCGGAGCGCCGCAGGATCTGGAAGAACACGATATAAGCCAGCGCCGTCGACAGGACAGCCAGACCGATCACCGCGCCCCACGTCGCAAGCCCCGGCATCGGCAATTGCCAGGGACGGTCGACGAAGCCGGCGACAATCACCATCATGACGCTCGAAGCGAGCAACTGAAACGTCGCCGTCCCCAGCGGCGGCGAGTTTGACAAAAGCCGTCGCGCCAGCAGCGCCGACAAGCCATAGCTGAACGCGCCGGCAAGGCAGAGCAGGATGCCGATGCCCTGCCCGCTCCAGACTCCGTCACCGTCAAAATTCCAGCCGCGCAGGATCACGACGCCGATCAGCCCCACGACGACCCCCGCCACCCGCCGCGCCTGCAGCTTCTCCTCGCCGGCCGCCGCCATCACCACAACGGTAAACAACGGCGTGGTGGCGTTGAGGATCGAGGCGAGCCCGCTCGGGATCGTCGTCTGCCCCGCCACGATCAGCGAGAACGGCAATACGTTGTTGAAAAGCCCGATCGCGAAAAACGGCTTCCAGCCTGAAATCCCCTTGGGAAAATCGATCCGGTAGACCCACAGCAAAGGCAGCAGGATGATCGAGGCCAGCGCCACGCGCAGCAGCACCAGTGTCAGCGGCGGCAGCTCCCGCAGCACCACGCCGTTGAAGAAGAACGAGCCGCCCCACAGGACCGAAAGCACGCCGAGCAGCGACCAGTCGCGGGCGTCGATCCGGTTATCGGCGGTGGTCATGTACGGCTCATATCTGCGTTTGCTGCAGATCTATTCCAGCTCGAGAGTCATTCCCACCCGATTCCCGAACGGAGGCGCGCCTATTTCGGGCGCGACACGATCTCGATCATCCTGCCTTCGTCGTCGTCGGGCATCTCGGCCTTGGCATGCGCGTAAGCCTCCACGGCGGCGCGGCCGACCGGCGGCGTGCGGCTCAGCAGGCTTTCGGCCAAATGCACCGCATAGAGCGCGTCCTTGTGGCGGAGCGCCGCCGTGAACGACGCTCCGGAGAAGTCGCGCGCCACCATGCGCTTTGAATGGCGGATCACCTGCGGGCTCGCGACCGCGCCGGTCGCCAGCGCTTCCGCCACGAGGTTCATGTCCAGCCCGGCCTGCTCGGCCATCGCGATGCCTTCGGCCAGACTGGCGATCTGCACCGCGCCCATCAGGTTGTTGATCAGCTTGAAGACGGTGCCGGTGCCGACAGCGCCAAAGTGCCGGACTACGTCGCCGATCGGCGCCAGATATGGTTTGGCGCGATCGAGATCAGCGGCGTCAGCGCCAACCAGCAGCGTCAGTTTTCCGGCGGCCGCCGCGCTCGGCAGGCCGGTGACGGGACAATCGATGTAGATCAGGCCGCGCCCGCGTAGTTCACGCGCCAGGTCGAGCGCGTGCTGGTACGACACCGTCGAGCATTCGATCGCCAGCGCGCCGGGCTTCATCTTCCTGGCCGCGCCATCCTGGCCGAGCCACACGGCGCGAGACACTCCGTCGTCGGCGACCATGGTGACGACGGCATCCGCGCCATCGGCCGCATCCGCCGGTGAAGCCGCCCAGCGCGCGCCGCGCGCGATCAGATCTTCGGCTTTCGCCTTGCTGCGGTTCCAGATCGCAACCGAAAAGCCGGCATCGAGATAGCTGCCCGCCATGCCGTGCCCCATGCGGCCGAGGCCGATGAAAGCGACTGTCGTCATGGATAAATTGTCATGGGTTAATCCACATCCTCGACCGAACCGGGCGAGGTGCCGAACGCACGCTGTGCCAGCGTCGCTGCCATGAACTCATCGAGATCGCCGTCGAGCACGCCCGACGTGTCCGAGGTCTGCACACCGGTGCGCAAATCCTTGACCATCTGGTAGGGCTGCAACACGTAGGAGCGGATCTGGTGACCCCAGCCGATATCGGTCTTGGCGGCCTGGTCGGCGGCGGCCTGCTCCTCGCGCTTCTTCAGCTCGATTTCGTAGAGCCGCGCGCGCAACATGTCCCAGGCCTGCGCGCGGTTCTTGTGCTGCGAGCGGCCGGCCTGACAGACCACGGCGACGCCGGTCGGAATATGCGTCAGCCGCACCGCGGATTCGGTCTTGTTGACGTGCTGACCGCCGGCACCGCCCGAGCGCATGGTGTCGGTGCGCACGTCGGACTCCGCGATGTCGATCTTGATGCTGTTGTCGACCACGGGAAAGATCGCGACCGACGAGAACGAGGTGTGGCGGCGCGCGTTGGAATCGTACGGCGATATCCGAACCAGCCGGTGCACGCCCGCCTCGGTCTTGAGCCAGCCATAGGCGTTGTGGCCCGAGATCTGGATGGTGGCGGATTTGATGCCGGCTTCTTCGCCTTGCGTCTCTTCCAGATACTCGATCTTGAAGCCGTGCTTTTCGGCCCAGCGCGTATACATGCGCAGCAGCATCTCGGCCCAGTCCTGGCTCTCGGTGCCACCCGCGCCGGCATGGACTTCGAGATAGGAATCGAACCGGTCGGCCTCGCCCGACAGCAGCGCCTCGAGCTCGCGGCGCGCCACTTCCTTTTTCAGCGCCTTCAGCGCGTTCTCGGCTTCGGTGACGACGCCGGCATCGTTCTCGGCTTCGCCGAGCTCGATCATCTCGACATTGTCGCTGAGCTCACGCTCGACCTTGCCGATGCCCTGCAGCGCATCCTCCAGCGAGGTGCGCTCCTGCATCAGCTTCTGGGCCTTCTGCGGATCGTTCCAGAGAGTGGGATCTTCGGCGAGCTTGTTCAGCTCGGCCAGCCGTGCCGTGGACTGTTCGACGTCAAAGATGCCTCCTCAGCAGCCCGACTGACTGCTTGATCTCTTCAACGAGGCGTTCGATTTCGGCGCGCATGGTGTCTCTGATCTGCGGTCTAGAAACCGCCAACGATAGATGTTCGCAGGGATGTAGCGGCGTCTCTCACAAAGCGCAATCCGCCTGGGGGTTTGGTCCCAAGCGGATTCTTCACACCAGCAGGCTAGTATAGCCCGCCGGGCCGCATGATGTGGCCGGAGTCAGGCGACTGATATCCCCCCTGATATCCGGCCGGATATCCCTGCGGGGCGCGCCCATCGGCATCGGCCACGCCAATGACGGAGTAATTGTCCGGCGGCGCGGTACCCGGCTTGAAGGCTTCCAGGATGGTCCGGCCACCCTCGCCGGGACCTGCGCGCATGCCGCTCTTGGCATCGACGCGAACCAGCTTGATTCCGGCCGGCACCTTGAACGGAATCGCGGCCTTGTCGGCGAGCGCGAGCTTGAGGAAGTCGCGCGCAATCGGCGCGGCCAGCGCACCACCGGTCGCCTTGCCGCCGAGGGTGCGCGGCTTGTCGTAGCCGACATAGATGCCGACCACGAGGTCCGGTGAGAAGCCGATGAACCACGCGTCTTTCGCATCGTTGGTGGTTCCGGTCTTGCCGGCGATCGGCTTGCCGACTTCCTTCACGACGGTCGCGGTGCCAGCCTGCACGACATATTCCATCATCGAGGTGATCTGATAGGCCGTCATCGGATCGAGCACCTGCTCGCGGCGGTCGACCAGCTGCGGTTCGGGCTGATTCTTCCAGCCGCCGGGCGCGTCGCAGCCGCGGCATTCGCGCGCGTCATGCTTGTAGATGGTGTGCCCGTAACGGTCCTGGATGCGATCGATCAAGGTCGGCTTCACGCGGCGGCCGCCATTGGCGAACATCGAATAGGCCGTGACCATCCGCATGACCGTCGTTTCGCCGGCGCCGAGCGAATAGGACAGATAGTTCGGCAGTTCGTCGTAAACGCCGAAGCGCCGCGAATATTCGCCGATCAGGGGCATGCCGATGTCCTGCGCCAGCCGCACCGTCACCGTGTTGAGCGACTGCCGCAGCGCATTGCGCAGCGTCACCGGACCATTGTACTTGCCGGACGAATAGTTTTCCGGGCGCCAGACGCCGGCGCCCTGCCCCTGATCGATTTCGATCGGCGCGTCGACCACCACGGTCGACGGCGTGTAGCCATTGTCCATGGCCGCCGAATAGACCAGCGGTTTGAACGAGGAGCCCGGCTGCCGGTACGCCTGCGTCGCGCGGTTGAACTGGCTCTGGTCGAACGAGAATCCGCCGACCATGGCCAGCACGCGGCCGGTCCAGGGATCCATCGCCACCATCGCGCCGGATACTTCCGGCAATTGGCGCAGGCGGTACTGCCCCTCCACCGGATTGCCGTCCTTGCCGAATAGAGGATCGACATAAATCACGTCGCCCGGGGCGAGCACTTGCGCGACCGATGTCGGCGTTCTGCCCTTGGTCGGTCCCGACGCCGCCTTGGCCCATTTGACGCCTTCGATGGTGATGATGCCGGTCTGCCGTTGCTTGGCGACGGCGCCGCCAAGCTCGCGGCCCGGCTGGAAACCGACCCGGGCCGACTGGTCGCTGGTCTCCAGCACCACCGCCATCCGCCAGGGCGAGATATCGCTCAGCGCCTTGACGTCGGCCAGCTTCACGCCCCAATCGCCGGTAATGTCGAGCTTGCTTGGCGCACCCCGCCAGCCCTGCGCCTCATCGTAATTGACCATGCCGGCCGCCATGGTCTTGCGCGCCATCACCTGCATCTTCGGGTCGAGCGTCGCCCGGACCGAGAGGCCGCCTTCATAGAGCTTCTTTTCGCCGTAGCGTTCGAAGATGTCGCGGCGGACTTCCTCGGCGAAATATTCGCCGGCGAAGATGTGCGCGCCGGTACCGCGGCTGGTGACGAGGAGCTGATCCTTGCGCGCCTTGTCGGCATCGGCCTGCTTGATCCAGCCGTTTTCGACGAGACGATCGACAACGTAGTTGCGGCGTTCGATCGCGCGGTCGCGGTTGCGCACCGGATGCAGCGCCGCCGGCGCTTTGGGCAGCGCCGCCAGATACGAGGCTTCCGAGATCGTGAGTTCGTTGACCGACTTGTCGAAATAGACCAGCGACGCCGCCGCGATGCCGTAGGCGCCGAGGCCGAGATAGATTTCATTGAGATAGAGTTCGAGGATACGGTCCTTCGAATAGGCCCGCTCGATGCGCATCGCCAGCAAGGCTTCCTTGATCTTGCGGGCGAAGGAGACCTCGTTGGTCAACAGGAAGTTCTTTGCGACCTGCTGGGTGATGGTCGACGCACCCTGCGGCCGGCGGTTGGAGCCGTAGTTCTGCGCATACAGCACTGCCGCGCGCGCCATGCCGGTGAAGTCGATGCCGCCATGCTCGTAGAAGTTCTTGTCTTCGGCCGCGAGGAACGCGTTGATGACGAGTTTCGGCACCGCCTGGATCGGCAGATAGAGCCGGCGCTCCTTGGAATACTCGCCGAGCAACGCGCCGTCGGAGGCGTGCACGCGCGTCATCACGGGCGGTTCGTAATCCTGAAGCTGCGAATAATCCGGCAAGTCCTTGGAGAAATGCCAGATTGCGCCGGCAACGCCGGCGACGCCCACCAGGAACACCACGGTTCCGGCGGCAAACAAGAAACCTAAAAACCGCACCAGCAAGCGCATGATCGAAGTTCCGTTCCAACCCTTGCGCCGTGACTTGCGGCGTCTGCCTGCCACCAAAATCCAAGCGCAAATCGAAGCGCTCGAGCCCCGCCCAACGGACCGCCGTTGCGCGTACGAACAATAAAGGGGCCGACGGACAATAATGGCCGATTCCGAAGACCCTGCGGTAGTTTTCTATACCGCTGCCGCTGTGGCCAAACTAGGGCTTCCTCCATGGCATCGCGTGCATTTAATCAGCATTTTCATACGGCTTTTCATTTGCCGGGCCCGGCAGTTGCCAGCCGTTTGGCGAAAAATGCATCAATCGCCAGCGCCATCGATCCGACGGTCTTGTTCCGCCAGTTCTCCGACATCAGGAGTTCGAGGTCGCCCTTGTTCGAGACATAGCCGAGTTCGACCAGCACCGAGGGCACGTCCGGCGCCTTCAAGACGCGGAATCCGGCGGATTTCAACGGGTGCTTGTGCATCCGCACCGTGGTCTTCATCTCGCCCATCAAGATGCGGGCGAACCGGTTTGAAAACGTTTTGGTCTCGCGCTGCGCGAGGTCGATCAGGATGTCGGCGACTTCGGTCGGCTCGTCGGTGAGATTGACGCCGCCAATGGCGTCCGACTTGTTCTCGGCCTCGGCCAGCCGCTCGGCCTCAGCGTCCGAGGCCTTGTCAGACAAGGTGTAGATGGTGGCGCCGTGGGCATCGCCCTCCCGCCGCGGCAGGGCGTCGGCATGGATCGAGACGAACAGCGCGGCCGACTGGGTGCGTGCGACCTTCACGCGGTCGTTCAACGGAATGAACGTATCGTCCGTACGGGTCATGACGACGCGGTATTTGCCTGATTTCTCGATGCGATCGCGCAGCGCGAGGCCAAATCCCAGCACCAGATTCTTTTCCATCTCGCCGCCGGCCTGGGTGCCGTTGTCGATGCCGCCATGGCCGGGATCGATCACGATCAGGGGACGGGTATCCTGCGCCTGTGCGGGCTTTGCCGCCGCCGCTGCATCGTCCGGTCCGACCGCGGCATTGGCAGAAGCAATCGCGGGCCGCAGTTCGGGGCGATTCTCGGGCGCCAGCAACTGCACGAACGCGGTCCGGTCCACCTCTTCCAGCTCCAGCACCAGCCGCGGCGGCTGGTCGTTGGCCGCTTCCAGCACATAGGATTTTGCGACCTTGGCCGGTCCCGTCAGGTCGAACACGATTCGCGAACCGCCCGGCATGACGAGGCCATAGCGGAACGCCTTGACCAGCCCGCGCCCCGCGCTGCCGGTGCCGGCAGCCAGCTTGAAGCTGACCTGGGGAATATCGACGACCACGCGATAGGGATCGGCCAGCGCAAAGGCGCGAAACTGGATCGGCCTGTCGAGATCGAGCACGAAGCGGGTTTGTTTGCTGTCGCCGGCCAGCCTTGCATCGGAGGCGACCGGAAAATTCGAGGCGGCGGTCGGGGTTGGACTGGGGGCGCTTGGCGAAGCGGGACCAGGCGCAGGCCCCTGCGCCGCGCTCGGGGTGATGGAATTGGCCCACAGCAATGCTGCGACGCACAATAGGCCGCACCCCAGCAAAACCCGGTGATTTGCGCGGTTAGCCAACGATTCGACGCCTCCGAGCCGCTCTCTTACCGCATTAGAACCACAGGGTTAATCGAACCTTAAGGGTCCAAAAGCGAAAAGGGATGAGTGTTGCCGTGCTGCGACGCTTCCCTGATGCTTCCCTTGCACCGGGCGGGCAATCCACGTATGTACGAGGTGCTGACGGCTAATACTCCCGGTTGTGTCGCGTTCAGCCTCCCGGTGCAGCGCCGGAACCTTCGAAGCCGAAGTTTCCTGCGTCTTTCCCGATCCCCTCCACCAGCCAGCGCTGCGCGCGGCTGACACGGAGTGGCGGTTTCGAGCCCGAGCGGCGTCCGCTCCCAGGTACTAACTTGCAAGGTACTATCTTGCTCCAGGGACGGTTTAAAACACGGCAGAACTGATTATCCGGACCCCAAACGGTCCGATATGCGATGGCCGGCGAGCGCTTTGGCGCCGCGCCGGGCCTTCAGCGATAGACACGGCGGTCAATTTTGCCGCCAACATGTTCAGACGGGCCGACGCTTGATGCGCCAGACTGTGTTGCCGACCAGGATCCACGGATCGATCGCGCCGATGCGAAGCGAAAGCTTCGCGCGTCGCCTTGTTCCGGTGGGTCCCCGTTCGGCGCGGCGCCAAGGTTTGCGTTTTGGCCTTCCCCTCACCCCCGAATCAGGTGGACCGTCGCGTCACCGGGCCGCGCAATATGCGCGCGCCTTGCACCGCGCCCGCCGCCGTCAAGAGCTCCAAAATGCCCAACAAGATGTTGATCGATGCCACCCACCCGGAAGAGACCCGGGTCGTCGTGGTCCGCGGCAATCGCGTCGAAGAATTTGATTTCGAGACCGCCCAGCGCAAACAACTGCGCGGCAATATCTACCTCGCCAAGGTCACGCGCGTAGAGCCGTCGCTGCAGGCGGCCTTCATCGAATATGGCGGCAACCGCCACGGCTTCCTGGCTTTCAGCGAAATCCATCCCGACTATTACCAGATCCCGGTCGCCGACCGGCAGGCGCTGATCGAGGCCGACGAACGCGCCCATCGCGAGGCCGAGGAAGAGAGCGAGAACCGCTCCTCCAACCGTCACCGCGGCCGTTCGCGCCACCGCAACGCCCGCCGCCGCGGCCATGGCGAACGGGTGCAGAGCGACGTCGTCGAAAACGCCACCATCGATCCGGCGCAGGCCGCCCAGCCCTATGAGGGCGAGGCGCAGCGCTTGCATGAAGGCGCGCACCCCGACGAAGCCCGCGCCCATGATGCCGATCACCATCCCGCCGATACAGTCGACCACGGCCACGATCATGGGTACGTTGCGCATCACCACGACGACCATTCGCATGAACATGGTCGCCCCCAGGAAGATCACGCCCAAGAACACGTCCATGATCATGCCGCGGCCGAAGCCCCGGTAGCCTCATTCCAATCCGATGCGGCACCGGTTGAGGCCGTCGCCGCGCCGGCAGAGACAACGGCCAGCGCCGAAAGCCACGAAGATCACACGCATCACGACGAGCCGGCGCAGGACGCACGGCACGACGACGAACACGCGCTCGAAAACGCCGCCCATGCCGATGACGCGCATGCCGGCGAGGAATACGCCGCCGCCTCCCACGAGGATCGTGCCCCCGCGCCGGAAGGCGACGAGCAGGACGACGACGCGCAGGACGATGAAGACGACGATGCCGAAGAGGAAGTCGTCGAATCCGTCGGTGGCGACGATGTGCTCGAGGAAGTGCCGGAGCGCGCCTTCCGCCCGCGCCGCCAGTACAAGATCCAGGAAGTCATCAAGCGCCGCCAGGTCATGCTGGTGCAGGTCGTCAAGGAAGAGCGCGGCAACAAGGGCGCGGCGCTGACCACCTATCTGTCATTGGCCGGCCGTTACGCCGTGCTGATGCCCAACACCGCCCGCGGCGGCGGCATCAGCCGCAAGATCACCTCGGCCCAGGACCGTTCGCGGCTCAAGGAAGTGGTGCAGGATCTCGACGTGCCCGAGGGCATGGGCATCATCCTGCGCACCGCCGGCGCCTCGCGCACCAAGCCCGAAATCAAGCGCGACTTCGAATATCTGATCCGCATGTGGGAAACCGTGCGCGACATGACGCTGAAGTCGCAGGCCCCGACGCTGGTCTACGAGGAAGGCTCGCTGATCAAGCGCTCGCTGCGCGACCTCTACAACAAGGAAATCGACGAAATCCAGGTCGCCGGCCAGGCCGGCTATGATGAAGCCCGCGACTTCATGAAGATGCTGATGCCCTCGAACGTGCGGGCGGTCCGGCAATATCGCGACGGCCAGCCGCTGTTCTCCAGGATGGGCGTCGAGAGCCAGCTCGATGCGATGTTTTCGCCGACGGTGCAATTGCGCTCGGGCGGCTACATCGTCATCAACCAGACCGAAGCCTTGGTCTCGATCGACGTCAACTCCGGGCGATCGACCCGCGAGCACCACATCGAGGACACCGCGCTCAAGACCAACCTCGAAGCGTCAGAGGAAGTCGCGCGGCAGCTGCGTCTGCGCGATCTCGCCGGCCTGATCGTCATCGACTTCATCGACATGGACGAGAAGCGCAACAACCGTGCGGTCGAGCGCAAGCTGAGCGACTGCCTGCGGCAGGATCGCGCCCGCATCCAGGTCGGCCGCATCTCGCATTTCGGCCTGTTGGAAATGTCGCGCCAGCGCATCCGCGCCAGCGTGCTGGAGAGTTCGACCGAGCCCTGCGCACATTGCGGCGGCAGCGGCCATGTCCGCTCGGTGTCGTCGGTGGCGCTGCAATTGCTGCGCGGCATCGAAGAAATTCTGATGAAGGGCGCGACCCACAATCTGGTGGTGCGCACCCGCACCGACGTCGCGCTCTACGTCCTCAACCACAAGCGCGGACATCTGCGCGATCTCGAAAACGCCTTCAAGGTCACACTTGCGATCGTTGCCGATCCGACGGTGGCCGGCCAGCAATCGTTCATCATAGATCGCGGCGAACAGGTGCACACGCTGGAAGCCGCCAAGGCGTTGCTTGCAGCGCAGGCCGCGGCCTCGCCGTCCCAGGTCGAGGAAGCCTATGACGACGAAGAGCCGTTCGATATCGAAGGTGAAGTCGAGACCGAAGAGACCGAAGGCCTGACCGAGGAAGCCGCAGGCGGCGAAGAAGTAGCCGGTGAAAGCGAAGCCGACGGCCACCGCCGCAAGCGCCGCCGGCGCCGCCGCGGCCGTGGTGAGCCGCGTGAAGGCGGCGCCCCGCGCGACGACAATGACGCCCTGCGCGTTGCCCCCGAAAGCGCCGATGGCGCGGTCACGGTTGCCGACGACGGCGAAGCCGACGACGACGAGGGCGACGAACAGGGAGCTGTTGCGCGCGGCGAACAGGGACCAAACGGCGAGCGGCGCCCGCGCCGTCGCGGACGTCGCGGCGGACGCCGCCGGCGTGGCAGCGGACCGGAAGATGGTCTCGCCGGATCGATCTCCGACGAACTCGGACCGACCCCGGTTTCGGAAGTCACCAGCGCGGTTGCCGATTTCGACGGCCCCTCGGCTGAGCCGGCGCCGACATTGGTCGAACCCGAGCCCGCTTCGCAGCCGCCGCAACCGCAGTGGCAGCCCGCGGAACACGCCTCGCCCGAAACCGTCAGCAGCGCGCCGACGCCGACGCCTGAGGAAACCGCACAGGAGGCCGACCGGGCCGCCGCGCGGCGGCGTTCGACGGTGCGTGAAAAAGTCTCGTTCCTGACCAGCGCCCCGTCAGAGCCAGCACCGGCCGTCAGCCATAGCGAGGCGGAGCCGGCGGCAACGGCCCCTGCTCCCGCGCCCGCTGAACCCGCGCCTGCCGCGGCCAGCGATGCCGCGCCGCGCAAGGCCGGCTGGTGGTCACGGCGTTTCGGCAGCGGCGAGTAAGGACGACACAAGTTCAAACGGAAAAACCGCCCGGCAACACCGGGCGGTTTTTTAATGCAGCAACACGATCCTCAAAAAAGCGATCGTCAATCGGTCGTGAGCGCGGTCTCCATGTCGGTCGGATCGATCTGCTTGTTGAGATTGGCGTGCAGCTTCTCTTGATCGAGTTCGCCCTCCCACCACGACACCACGACGCAGGCGACGCCGTTGCCGCAGAGATTGGTCAGGGCGCGGCACTCGCTCATGAACTTGTCGATACCGAGCACGATGGCCATGCCGGGCACCAGCCGCGGATCGACCACCGCGAGCGTCGCCGCCAGCGTGATGAAGCCCGCGCCTGTTATGCCCGAGGCGCCCTTCGAGGTCAGCATCGCGACCAACAAGATGGTGATCTGCTGGCCCATCGTGAGATCGAAACCGAGCGCCTGCGCGATGAACAGGGTCGCCAGCGTCATGTAGATGTTGGTGCCGTCGAGGTTGAACGAGTAACCGGTCGGCACCACCAGGCCGACGACCGACTTCGAACAGCCGAGCCGCTCCAGCTTTTCCATCAGCGAAGGCAGCGCGCTCTCGGACGACGAGGTGCCCAGCACGATCAACAGCTCGTCCTTGATGTAGGACAGGAACTTCAAGATCGAGAATCCGACCATGCGCGCGATGGTGCCGAGCACGATAAAGACGAACAGCGCCGCGGTGACATAGAAAGTCGCGATCAGCCCGACCAGGTTCACGATGGCGCCGGTGCCGAACTTGCCGATGGTATAGGCCATGGCGCCGAACGCGCCGATCGGGGCCGCCCGCATCACGATCGAGATCACGCCGAACACCGCGTGCGCGGAATCGTCGATGAAGGAACGCAGGGTATGGCCACGCTCGCCGAGCGCCATGATCGAAAAGCCGAACAGGATCGAAAACAGCAGCACCTGCAGGATTTCGCCCTGAGCGAAGGCCCCGACGACGGTGTCGGGAATGATGTGCAGGAAGAAATCGACCGACTTCTGGGCCTCGGCCTGCTTGGCGAACCCGGCGACCTTGGCCGCGTCAGCCATGGCGCCGCCAAAGCCGTGGCCCGGCTTGACCACATTGCCGATGAGCAGCCCGATCATCAGTGCAAAGGTCGAGACGATTTCGAAATAGACCAGCGCCTTGATGCCGATGCGGCCGACCTTCTTGGCGTCCTGGATATGGGCGATGCCCGACACCACGGTGCAGAAGATGATCGGCGCGATCACCATCTTGATCAGCTTGATGAAGCCATCACCGAGCGCCTTGATCCAGTCGTTGGTCGCGAGCGCCGGCCAGAGCCAGCCGGTCAGCGCGCCGAGCACGATGGCGATCAGCACCTGGACGTAGAGAATCTTGTACCAGGGCCTGCCTGCGCTCACCGGCGCTTCAGCCGCAATCGTTGCCGCCATGACGTATACTCCCGTTCGACCTGCGGCGTTCTGCCACACCCCGCCCGCTAGCACAGCCAAATTATTTCGGCCAGCGGAAATCGGTGGCGTTGCTCGGTGTCCGAACGGGATCGGTCAGCGGCGGTCGAATGGGCGGCGGAACAAAGGCACGAGCGTAGCGCCGAGCGCGTTCTTGATCAGCGACGCCGCGATGAACGGCGCTACGCCAACCAGCCACGCCTTTTCAACGCCGAGCTTGATGCCAAACGCCAGCCAGGCAAACCCGGCGGCAAGAATGATGACGTGGCCGAGTCCCATGGCGACGAAAAGCAGGGTTACTGACCGATCCCAGCCACGCTCGCTCAGCCATCCCGTGACGAAGGCCGCCGCCACGAAGCCGTAAAGATACCCGGCCGTGGGCCCGAGCAACGGCGCAAGGCCGCCGACGGGGCCTGCAAACACCGGAAATCCGATCGCGCCTTCCGCGAGATAGGCCACGATGGTTGCGCTGCCGAGTCGCCAGCCATAGGCCGTCCCGATCATCAGTACGACCAGCGTCTGCAGCGTCATCGGCACATAGGGCAAAGGCAGACTGACCTTCGCCGACAGGGTCAGCAGCGCGGTTCCCAACGCAATCAGGATCACGCCGCGCATCAGACCGGATCGGTTTACGGGATGCGGCCACAGAACGGCGGCGAGCGGAAAATGCGGTGCAGCGACAGGCTGAGATGTGTCGGACAAGATGGTTCCCCGATTTAGATGGCAGATATGGATGAGTGATGGTGACTGATGCGCCCTACCCGAGCCACTTCGCGATGCGGCTCACGGCTTCGCGCATCTCGTCGGACGAGCGCGCATAGGAGAAGCGCACAAAGGCGCGTCCGTGGATCGGGTCGAAATCGACGCCCGGCGTAGCCGCGACGTGCGCCTTCTCCAGCATCCGGCTGGCGAACTCAAAGCTGTCGGTCGTGAATTGCGAAACGTCCGCATAGAGATAGAACGCACCGTCGGCCGGCAGGAAATTGGTCAGGCCGGCCTTCGGCAATCCATCGATCAGGATGCGGCGGTTCTCCTGATAACCGCGCTTGATCGCTTCCATTTCAGCCGCCCCCTCGAACGCGGCCTCCGCTGCGATCTGCGACAGTGTCGGCACCGAAATCGACAGGTTCTGTTGCAACCGTTCGATCGGCCGCACCAGCGGCTCCGGCACCACCATCCAGCCGACGCGCCAGCCGGTCATGCAGAAATATTTCGAGAACGAATTGATCACCAAAGCCTGTGGCGACAACTCGGCGGCGGACACCGCCGGAAATGCGTAATCGAGGCCGTGATAGATCTCGTCCGAGATGAAGCGAATGCCGGCGCTGTCGGCCGCTGCCATCAGGCTGGTGAGCGCTTCGCGAGACATCATGGTGCCCGTCGGATTGGCGGGACTGCCGACCAGTACGCCCTTGAGTGGCGTCTTGCGATGCGCGGCCAGCAACGCTTCGCCGGTCAGCGCGTGGCGCGTCTCGCTCGTGGTCTCGATCAGCACCGGCTCGCAGCCGAGCGCGGTGAGGATGTGCCGGTACGGCGGATAACCGGGCACGGTCACCGCCACGCGGTCGCCCGGTTCGAACATCGCAAGGAAGGCCAGGATGAAGCCGCCCGACGAGCCCGTGGTGACCACGATCCGCTCGGGATCAACGCTGCAGCCGTAAGTATCGCGGTAGTGCCGGGCGATGCGCGCCCGCAGCGAGGGGATGCCGAGCGCGGAGGTATAATCGATCCGGCCGTCGTCGAGCGCGAGACGCGCCGCCGCCAGCGCGGTCTTCGGAGCAGATGCCGCCGGCTGGCCGACCTCCATGTGAATGACGTGGCCGCCAGCCACCTCGATGCGGGCCGCCGCCGCCATCACGTCCATCACCATGAAAGGTGGAACATCGCTCCGGCTGGAAGCCGTTAGCAGGGTTTTCGCAGCGTCTCTAAGAGTCGATTCGAGCATCACTATCTGCAATTTGATCGGTTCGCGCCGATTTCGAGTTCCGGCACCCGTTTACCGCCCCAGACTGGCCGTATTCGGTGGCTCCTTATAGCGCTTTCAAGCCAAGTGGATACCGGTCCGCGGGAAGAAAAAAGCGCTAAAAACAAGAGACTGGCGTTCGGTTCTGATTTAATCAGGGCTGCCCGGCCCGACCGCCGATTGACCGTCAGTTCCGCCGCCAACGCCCAATAGATTGCTTCATGTTGTTCCGCCTCGCGCACCGCAAAACGACGCTGAAACTGACCGCCCTCGCCACGGCGGCCGCACTTGTCATGACGCCGACGCTCGCGGCGGCCCAAAACAAGGGCCCCCCGGTGCTGCGCGACACCGAGTCGGAGCAATTGCTGCGCGACTACACAAGGCCGATCCTGCGCGCCGCCGGCATGGAGAAGCAGAACATCCAGATGGTGATCATCAACGAAGGCGTCTTCAACGCTTTCGTTGCCGACGGCCGCCGCATCTTCGTCAACTACGGCGCGATGATGCAATCGGAGACGCCGAACCAGATCATCGGCGTGCTCGCGCACGAGACCGGCCATCTGGCCGGCGGTCACCTCTCGAAACTTCGCGAGCGGCTGGCGGAAGCGCAAACCCAGATGATCATCGCCATGCTGCTCGGCGCCGGCGCCATGGTGGCGGGTACGCGCGGTGGCGGCAACAACGGCCTTGCAAATGCAGGTGCGGCCGCGATGTCGGCACCCGCCGAGGTGATCAAGCGCACCCTGCTTTCCTATGTGCGGCAGCAGGAAGAAAACGCCGACAAGGCCGGGGTGAAATTCCTCAATGCCACCGGCCAGTCGGCGCGCGGCATGTACGAGACCTTCAAGCGCTTCTCCGACGAGAGCCTGTTCGCGGCGCGCGGCGCCGACCCCTACGTGCAGTCGCACCCGATGCCGGCCGAGCGCGTCCGCGCCCTGGAAGAGCTCGCCCGTTCCAGCCCCTATTGGGACAAG
Source organism: Bradyrhizobium sp. OAE829 (assembly GCF_040546575.1). Classification (NCBI taxonomy): domain Bacteria; kingdom Pseudomonadati; phylum Pseudomonadota; class Alphaproteobacteria; order Hyphomicrobiales; family Nitrobacteraceae; genus Bradyrhizobium; species Bradyrhizobium sp. OAE829. The sequence continues at coordinate 371,583 of NZ_JBEPOE010000001.1, forward strand.
AAGGACGACCCGGCCCTGCAGATGCGCCACGACATGGTACGCGCCAAGATCTCCGGCTTCATGGAGCGGCAGGACACCGTCTTCCGGCGCTATCCGCTGTCCAACACCGGCGTGCCCGCGCGTTATGCGCGCGCCATCACCACCTATCTGCACGGCGACCTGCGCAGCGCGCTGGCCCAGATCGACGGCCTGATCCAGCTGCAACCCGCCAACGCCTATTTCTACGAACTGCGCGGCCAGGCTTTGCTGGAGGGCGGCAAGCCGGCCGAGGCCATCGCGCCGCTGCGCAAGGCCGTGCAGCTTTCCAACAGCGCGCCGCTCATCGAGATGTTACTTGGGCAGGCGCTGGTGGCGTCCGACAACAAGGCCTACACCGAAGAGGCGATCGCCATCCTGCGCGCGGCGCTGGCGCGCGAGACCGAAGCCCCGATCGGCTACATGCAGCTCGCCATGGCCTATGGCCGCAAGGGCGACTACGCGCAAGCCGATCTCGCATCGGCCCAGGCCGCGTATCTGCGCGGCGACAACAAGACCGCGCGCGACCTTGCCTCGCGGGCCAAGACGCGGTTCGCGATCGGGACCCCGGGATGGGTCAAAGCTGACGATATTGTGAGCGCCAAACCGCTTCCCGGCCAAAGAAGCAACTAGCGCCGCTACCGGAAATAAACTGAGTTGCACTACAATCGAACCTGAACAGCTGTTCCAAGCCGGCCTTCATGTGAACGGCCCGGAACTCGCCACCCAAGGATTTACCGATGCCTTTGCTCCGTTACCTTGCTTCCGCCCTGTTCGCGATCGCCCTGTGCGGCGCGTCGCTGCCGGCTTCCGCGCAAAGCTTCTCCGATGTCCAGCGCAAAGACATCGAGAACATCGTCCGGGAGTACCTGATCGCCCATCCCGAGGTGCTCGAAGAGGCGATGGCCGAACTGACGAGGCGGCAGTCCGCCGCCGAAGCCGAGAAGCATCAGGCCGGCATCGCCAAGAACGCCAATGCGATCTTCAACTCGCCCCGCAACGTGACGCTCGGCAACAAGGACGGCGACGTCACCTTCGTCGAGTTCTTCGATTACAATTGCGGCTACTGCAAGCGCGCGATGCTCGACATGATGGAATTGATGAAGGGCGATCCCAAGCTCAAGGTCGTGCTCAAGGAATTCCCGGTGCTGAGCACAGGTTCGGTCGAAGCCGCCCAGGTCGGCGTCGCGGTGCGGATGCAGGATCCGACCGGAAAGAAATATCTCGACTTCCACCAGAAGCTGCTCACCGGCCGCGGTGCCGCCGACAAGGCCCGTGCCATGGCGGTCGCCAAGGAAGCCGGCCTCGACATGGCCAAGCTCGAAAAGGATCTGGCAAGCCCCGAGATTCGCGCCACGCTCGAGGAGAACATGAAGCTCGCCGAAGCCATGGGCATGAACGGCACCCCGAGCTATGTGATCGGCAAGCAGGTCGTGATCGGCGCGGTCGGCGTCGAGACCCTCAAGGAAAAGATCGGCATCGCCCGCTGCGGCAAGGCGACTTGCTGAAGCCAGACGCCGGGTTTCATTCGACGGACAAAATCCGGCTGCATCGCAGCCGGATTTTTTTTGCCCGCACGCTTGCTGCGACTGAACCGCGGCGACGCTGCCGGCCACTAAGAGGGCTCGAACCAACAGGACCCCCGCATGAGCCTGGCGCCGCCAACCACCGCTTACGACCTCGAACTGCTCAAGACCGCGCCCGCCCGCGGCACCGATACCGATCACGGCTGGTGCTACGGCCTGCCGCCGGGAATTAGCGAGAGCCAATGGCCGCTCAGCCCGTATGACGGCTTTCCGATGCAGCCCTGCTTCACGCTGAAGCTGCCCGAGCAGTATCGCGCCAAAGGCGCGGACTATGTCGCGCTCACGATGTTCGCCGATCAACAGCATGACGAGCCGCGCGAAGTCGAAGCCGTGGCCGAATATCTTGCGTCAGACGCATCGGACCGTCCGGCCGATCCCGATCTGTTGCCGTTCTGGCTCTACAAGCAGAACCGGCACCCGATGGAATTTCGGATGAAGGACGTCATCGACCACAACTTCGCAGCGATCTGGCTGACGGAAGCCGAGTTCGCAGCACCGCTGTGTCAGCCCCCTCGCCTCGCCGGCAACGCGCTGCTGCAAGCGAATTCGCCGCCGCCCTGGCTTGAGAGCGGTTCGGCGCGCGCGGTGTTCGATCTTCAGATCGGCCGCTATGACAACGTCGATGAAATCGTCAACAAGTACTGGTACCGGCTGTTCGGGCGCGTGCCCGAGATCGGCCACCACGCCTACGGCATTGCGCTCGCGGTGCGCGACGGCGATCCCAATGTCGGCCGTCCGCCGCGCGACAAGCTGTTGCACAAGGATGAACTCGGCGACTACATCGCGCCCTACAGCAAGGGCGCCGAGCGGTTCGAACTGGAGCGGCTGTCGGGGCGCAATCACCTCGGCGGCACGATGTTTCCCTGCCAATGGACGCCGAAGTACAGCGCGACCTATCTCGAAATCGAAGAGCATTTTGGCGGCTTCAATTTCGGCGGCGGCAACGCTCAGCTCGATCTCGAAACGATGGAGTTCGACTGGGCCTGCGGTTGACAGCGTTTTCGAGCGAAAGCCTCTCCCGCATTTGATGCGGGGTGGGCACCGGTTCGGGTCAAGAAAACGCGTCTTGCCAAGTCGAGTTTCAAATTCACCTCGCATTCATCAAACAAATCTGATGGAACCGCGAATAGACAGGAACATCGCACATCTCCTTTCGTTGTCGGTGCGGGCAATGCATCCACGTGAGGAGAAACGTATGACCAATCGCTTTTTGATTTCGGCCGCAGCGGCGGCGCTGATCGCCGGCACCGGGTTTGCGAATGCGCAGGGTACCGGCATGAGCCGCGAAGGCGGGTCCGGTGCCGGTGGCGCCGCGACCCAGCAGACCGCACCGTCACCGGGCGGAGCTGGCACGATGCAGCGTGATCCCGGCGGCGCTTCCGACATGAAGGGCACAAAGGGCGCGGAATCCAACGAGAAGATGCCGTCCGGCAAGAGCGCGCAGGACACCAAGTCGCCGGCGGGTGAGAAGTCGAAGAGCATGAGCTCCGAGACCGAAACCAAGGGCGGCAAGGACATGAAGGCCGAGGGCCGCGACAGCAAGAGCGGCATGGACAAGAGCGCAACCGACAGCAAGGGCGCGACCGACAGCAAGACCGGCACCGCCCAGACCAAGGGCGCGGCCGACACCAAGGCGCAGACCACGGGCAACGCCGCCACCTCGGCGACCGCAGCGCCGCCCGCTGAAAAGCGCTCCCAGATCACGACCGCCATCAAGTCGGAGACGAGCATCAAGGAAACCACCAACGTCAACTTCAATATCTCAGTTGGCACGCGGGTCCCGAGTTCGGTCCACTTCCACCCGCTTCCGCCCCGGATCGTCGAGATCTATCCGGAGTGGCGTGGCTATCAGGTGATCCTGGTGGGCGGCCGATACGTCATCGTGCGCCCGCAGACGCATGAGATCGTCTACATCATCGAAGGCTAACGGTCCCAACAGCCGCAGCTGACTTTCAACTGAGCCCCTGCCGAATCACTGGCAGGGGCTTTTTTATGCGACCTCCCAGGCCGGGCCCCTGCGGCTCACGCAAGTTGCAATTTACAACTCAAATTTGTGCCGGAGAGAAAAAACCTCGCACCAATGTTAGGCCGAAGGTCGAGAATCGAGCCGCTCTGTGTTTTGGCTTCATCCGAATCAATTTAACCAGCACATTCGTAACGGAGCAGTTTTGATCTCTATTGCGAGAGCGGGTCGGCAGCGACATCCGGCCCAAGGCCGCTTGCACGCTCAACCCAATTTCCTGCAAGGCTTCGCACCGTGGTTGCGTTCTCGATTATTTCGATCGGCGCCTGACAGGAGCCGCATTTCTGATTTTGAAGCCTGGGGGCCGATTTGATGAAGCTCAGTTCAATTGCGCCGGTCGCATCTTCACTTCGTCTCGTGTCATTGTTCGGTGGCTGCGCGGTAGCCGTGACGCTGTTGGGCGCCAGCCCCGCCTTCGCCGGCTGTAACTCGGGCAACGCTGCGAACACGCTTTTGCTGAGCGACGCCGCCTGCCAAGCCACTGCGACAGGTGCAGACAGCACAGCTGTCGGCGCCGGTGCCACTGCCGCAGGCTCCGGTGCTTCGGCATATGGCCGTTCGGCAACCGCAGGCGTGGGCGGCAGCAGCGATGGCGACACAGCCGTCGGTTTTTTCAGTACCGCTACCGGCGCTGCTACTGAGGCGGCGACGGCGCTGGGAAGCTTCGCCAATGCGAACGGCGCCGGAGCAACAGCAGTCGGCAATGATGTGTCGGCGAACGGCGGCGGTGCGGTCGCGCTCGGCGGCGACGACCCGCTTGCCGGAGGAACCCAGGCCAATGGCGCGGCGAGCACCGCCATCGGCGCTGGCGCCAGATCGACCGCCGCGAACGCCACCTCCCTTGGCAATACCGCCCGCGCCACCGGCGCCTCTTCGACCGCCATCGGCAGCGGCGGCGCAGGCTCACGGCAGACGATTGCCGCGGGCGGCTTCAGCACTGCGATCGGCACCGGCAACCAGATCGCCGTGTCCGGCACCGGCGCGACGGCTATCGGCGACGGTAACACCGCGAACGGTGCGTTCAGCACCGCGCTGGGCAATTTCAACACCACAGCTGGCGCCAACGCGGTAGCAATCGGTACCAGCAACACCGCCTCGGGCCTGCGTTCGGCCGCGATCGGCAGCAACGCGGTGGCTTCGGGAGCGGATTCGATCGCAATGGGCACGTCAGCCTCGGCGACCGGAATCTCCGCGACCGCACTTGGCAACGGCTCGTCCGCAAACTTCGCGCACTCCACCGCCATCGGCAACGGAGCGAGCACGACCCGGGCCAACCAGCAAAGCTTCGGCACGGCGACGAACACCTACACGATGGCCGGCCTCAACTCCGCGGCCAGCCTGGCCGCGCAGACCGGCCCGGTCCGCGTGGTGACGACGGACGGCAACGGCAATCTGGCAACCGCGGCGTTCGCGAGCCAGCAGGACATCTCCGGACTTCAGTCCAGCGTCACCGCACTGCAGGGGCAGATCCGGCAGGCTTTCGAGGGCACAGCGATCGCGGTCGCCATGGGGGGCGGAACGCTGCCTGACAACAAGAAGTTCGCGATCTCGAGCAATTGGGGCACCTTCCGCGGCGAGAACGCCATGTCCCTCACCGGCATGGCCCGCATCAGCCAGAACGTCGTAATCAATGGCGGCGTCGCCGCCGGCTTCCAGCAAGGCGGCGTCGCCGGGCGCGCGGGCGTGACCTACGCCTGGTAAACGAGGAGTGCTGGCCGTTTCGCGCTACATCAGACGAGGTGTTGTTATCGCAATCGCGTGGGCGACCGTGGGTTCGGTCGCCAATGCACAAGCGCCTGCGCCCGCACCCAAGCAGGCGCAGATCGACCGCAACGGCGTCATCATCCTGGTCCGCTCGGCGCTGCTTGCGCTCGACCAGGCCAACAAGACCGGCAATTACACCGTGCTGCGGGATTTGGGCGCGCCGGCTTTTCAGGTCAACACCGCAGCACGCCTCGCCGAAATTTTCGCAGCACAGCGGCGCGACAATGTCGACTTGTCCGGTGTGGCAGTGATCGATCCGCAGCTCAGTCTGCTGCCGCAGATTGAAGCCAACGGCATGATGCGGATGGCAGGTTTCTTTCCCTCGGTGCCGACGCAGGTCAATTTCGAGCTGACCTACGCGCCGGTAGGGGTCAGTGGCGGCTGTTCGGCATTTCGGTCAATCTCGGTTCTTCCGCGCCCGTGCCGCCGCCGGAGCTGCAACCCCCCGCCTCCCCGGCCGCAGCCGCCAAGAACGGCGGTCCAGCCGCCGCGCCGAAAGCCGCACCGCGCCCCCCAAGCAACTCACGCCGGGGCCCGCTCCATCAACACCAAAACCCTGAGACGGCGGGCTGCTGTCTTCAACCTCGCTAGCCAAGTGGTTAACGTGCAGAATCAGTAGGTTCCGCAAGCCTTTTTTCGAACTGGATGAGGCATTTGTGCCATTCTTGAGACGCCTGAAGGCTTCCCCTTGGCCGCGTTGTTACCTATAACCCCGCGACCTACCCGCCCCCTTTTGCTGGAATTCTGGATGGCCCAGGCCCCTGCCCCGACAATCCTTGTGCTCAACGGCCCGAACCTCAATTTGCTGGGGACGCGCGAGCCCGAGACCTATGGCCACGCCACCCTCGCCGATGTCGAGAAATTGTGCGCGGAGACGGCCACGCAATTCGGCCTCGTGGCCGATTGCCGGCAGTCCAACCGCGAGGGCGAGCTGATCGATTTCATCCATGAGGCCCGCGCCAAGAAAATGGTCGGCATCATCATCAATGCCGGCGGCTATTCCCACACGTCGATCGCGCTGCATGACGCGCTGGTCGGGGTGAAGATCCCGACCGTTGAAGTGCACATCAGCAATATCCACGCCCGCGAGAGTTTCCGGCACCATTCGTTCACGGCCAAAGCCGCCTTCGCATCGCTGTGCGGGTTCGGCATCGACGGCTACCGGCTCGCAATCAACGGCCTTGCCGCCAAAATCGGCGTCAAGGCGAAAGCCTGATATCAAAAGCCTGGCGCTTCAGCCGTCATCACCCAGAGAATTCCGGACCCCGCATATGGCGAGCAAGCCTGACAACAAATCAGCCGCAAATTTCAAGAGCGACGACAGTGCGCTGATCCGCGAACTGGCGTTGCTGCTGGATGAAACCAGCCTCACCGAAATCGAGATCGAGCGCGCCGGCCTGCGGGTGCGCGTGGCGCGCAACATCACCGTCACAGCTTCGATGCCGGGCAATTACCAGCAGGCCCCGTCGGCGCACGCGGCACCGGCCGCCAACGTGACCCCGGCGGCGATCGCCGATCTGGCCAAGCATCCCGGCGCCGTCCCCTCGCCGATGGTTGGCACCGCCTATTCGGCGCCCGAACCCGGCGCCAAGCCGTTCATCGAGGTCGGCACCAAGGTGTCGGTGGGACAGACCCTGCTGATCATCGAAGCCATGAAGACGATGAACCAGATTCCATCGCCGCGCGCGGGCACCGTGACGCAGATTCTCGTCGAGGACGGCCAGCCGGTCGAATTCGGCGAGCCGTTGGTGATCATTGAATAGAATCCGTCAACGTCAGGCGCTGCGATGTTCGACAAGATCCTGATAGCCAATCGCGGTGAGATCGCGCTGCGCGTGCTGCGCGCGTGCAAGGAGCTCGGCATCTCCACGGTCGCCGTGCATTCCACCGCCGACGCCGACGCGATGCATGTGCGGCTTGCCGACGAAAGCGTCTGCATTGGGCCGCCGCCGTCGAAGGACAGCTATCTCAACATCCCCTCGCTGCTCGCGGCCTGCGAGATCACCGGCGCCGATGCCGTGCATCCCGGCTACGGCTTCCTGTCCGAGAACGCCCGCTTCGCCGAAATCCTCGCCGAGCACAATCTGCATTTCATCGGCCCGAAGGCCGAGCACATCCGCCTGATGGGCGACAAGATCGAAGCCAAGAGGACCGCCAAGAAACTCGGCATTCCCGTGGTGCCCGGCTCCGACGGCGCGGTCGGCCCCGAAGACGACGCGATGGCGATCGGCGAGGCGATCGGCTTTCCGGTGCTGGTCAAGGCCGCTGCCGGCGGCGGCGGACGCGGCATGAAAGTCGCGCACACGGCCGATGAGCTGTTGATGGCGCTCTCGACCGCCTCCAACGAGGCAAAATCCGCGTTCGGCGACGCTTCGGTCTATCTCGAGAAATACCTGACCAAGCCGCGCCACATCGAAATCCAGGTGCTGGGCGACGGCCGCGGCGGCGCCATCCATCTCGGCGAACGCGACTGTTCGCTGCAGCGCCGCCACCAGAAGGTCTGGGAAGAAGGCCCCTCACCGGTTCTCTCCGCCGCCGCGCGCGCCAAGATCGGCGCCACCTGCGCCAAGGCGATGCAGGACATGAAATATCTCGGTGTCGGCACCATCGAGTTTCTGTACGAGGACGGCGAGTTCTATTTCATCGAAATGAACACCCGCATCCAGGTCGAGCATCCCGTTACCGAAAGCATCACCGATATCGATCTCGTGCTGGAACAGATCCGCATCGCCGCCGGCGGCGACCTGCCGGCGACGCAGGACGAGATCACCATCATCGGCCACGCCATCGAGTGCCGCATCAACGCGGAAAATCCGCAGACGTTTCGTCCCTCGCCGGGCAAGATCACGCAATTCCATCCACCCGGCGGCCTCGGCGTCCGGATCGATTCCGCCGTCTATCAGGGTTATGTCATCCCGCCCTATTACGACTCGCTGGTCGGCAAGCTAATCGTTCACGGCAAGACCCGCGGCGAATGCCTGATGCGGCTGCGCCGCGCGCTGGACGAGATGGTGGTCGAAGGTATCGAGACCACCCTGCCGCTGTTCCGCGCCCTGGTCCGCGAGCCCGGCATCATCGACGGCGACTACCATATCCATTGGCTCGAGCAGTATCTCGCCGGCCAGGCGGAAAAGACCAAGACTTCCTGAGCCACGCGCTGAACCGGCCCTGCTGCCCGTGGAACCAATCGTTCCCCCTGGGCGTTGAGCGGTATTGGGGGCCTGTCTGGCAGGGGCGGTTTGTTTCGTTTGTTCATGACGCGAGATCATTGTGAACACTAAAGCCCAGCGCCGTCGCGCTTTGGGGCAAATCCTGCTGCTTGCGGCGGGTTTTGCGGTGCTGGTGGCGATCAGCGCCTTATCGGTCATTCTCGTTCATGAGGCCCGCAAGGACAGCGGCAAGGTCGTGCATACGGTCGAGGTCGAGAACCAGCTTTCGACCTTGCTGTTGCAGATCCGCCGCGCCGAAAGCTCGGCGCGCGGCTATCTGTTGACCTCAGAGCCACGCTTCCTGACCGAGCATGAATCCGCCACCGCGACCATCCTCCCCGATATCGACAAGCTGACCCGGCTGACTTCGGACAATCCGGTCCAGGCCGAGAACGCCCGGCAGCTGCGGCCGCCGGTCGAAGCCCGGCTGGCCGAATTTGCCAAGGCCATCGCATTCGTCAAACGCAATGATCTCGCCGGCGGCATCGCGATGCTGCGTGAGGCCGGCGCCAGCGACTCCGTCCAGAAGATCGGCGAGCTCAGCAACGCGATGCGCGCCGAGGAGGACCGCCTGTTCGCTCTGCGCACCGCGACCGCGGACCGTACCCAGCAACTGGCTTCGGCGGTGACGGTGGCGGGTTCCGGCCTCGTGGTCGCGCTCGCTGGCATCTCGATCTTCCTGGTGCGCCGCTCCTCGCGCGCCCGCGACGATGCCGAAACCCAATTGCGCGACAACAATATCAACCTCGAGACCACGATCGACGAGCGCACCGCCGATCTGCGCGAAGCCAATGACGAGATCCAGCGCTTCGCCTATATCGTCAGCCACGATCTGCGCTCGCCGCTGGTGAACATCATGGGCTTTACCAGCGAACTTGAGGAACTGCGCGGCGACATCTTCAAGCGGATCGCGACCCTGGCGCGCGCGCAATCGGCCGCGCCGGCGACAGCTGATAACGCCACCGACAGCGCCGAGCCCGTCCTCGAAGGACCCGACAAGCAATTGTCGGAAGACTTCACCGAGGCGCTGGGTTTCATCAAATCCTCGATCGCCAAGATGGATCGGCTGATCTCGGCCATCCTCAACCTCACCCGCGAAGGCCGGCGCGAATTCGAACCGGTGCGGATCGAAACCCGCGAACTGATCGAGGGCATTGTCGCGACGGTGGCGCACCAGGCCGCTGAAGCCGAAGCGCAGATCCGGATCGAACCGCTGCCGAACATCGTCAGCGACCGTCTGGCGCTGGAGCAGATTTTCTCCAATCTGATCGAAAATGCGCTGAAATACCTCAAGACCGGCGTTCCCGGCGACATCCAGGTGCGCGGCCGCACCAAACTCGGCTTTGCCATTTTCGAGATTACCGACAATGGGCGCGGCATTGACCCCAAGGACCATCAGCGCATTTTCGAGCTGTTCCGCCGCGCCGGAACCCAGGACAAACCCGGGCAAGGCATTGGCCTTGCCCACGTCCGCGCGCTGGTGCGGCGGCTCGGCGGAACCCTGTCGGTCACCTCGGAACTTCACAACGGCAGCACATTCACGATTACACTGCCGATCAATTGGACCATTCGTAACCGGAACACACAGTCATGAGTAATCCAGTCACTATCATCATGATCGAGGACGATGAGGGCCACGCCCGGCTGATCGAGCGGAACATCCGCCGTTCCGGCGTCAACAACGAGATCATCCCGTTCACCAGCGGTACAGCTGCGCTGAAGTACCTGTTCGGCAAGGATGGAACGGGCCTTGTTCACAAGGGCAACGCGCTGTTGATCCTGCTCGATCTCAACCTGCCCGACGCGTCGGGCATCGATATCCTGAAGCAGGTCAAGGACAACAAATATCTCAAGGCGACCCCGGTCGTTGTGCTGACCACGACCGACGATTCCCATGAAATAAAGCGTTGCTACGACCTCGGTTGCAACGTGTACATCACCAAGCCGGTGAATTACGAAAGCTTCGCCAACGCCATTCGCCAGCTCGGCCTGTTCTTTTCCGTCATCCAGGTACCGCCAGCCGCCACATGACAACAGCCACGCCGACACTGCTGTATATCGATGATGACGCCGCTTTGGCGCGGCTGGTCGATCGCGGCCTGACGCGGCTCGGCTTCAAGGTGGTGCATGCCGCCGATGGCCAGCAGGGCCTCGACCGCCTGGCGCAAGGCGGCATCGACGCCATCGCGCTCGACCAGTACATGCCGGGTCTCGACGGCCTCGAAACGCTGGAGCGGATTCTGGCAATCCCGGGTGCGCCGCCGGTCGTGTTCGTCACGGCCTCGCAGGATTCGGCGATTGCCGTCACCGCTCTGAAGGCGGGCGCGGCGGACTATCTCGTCAAGGACGTGCAGGGCGAGTTCATTCCCCTGCTCCAGGTCGCCGTTAACGGCGCGCTGCGGCAGGCGGAGATTCAAAGAGCCCGCGACGAGGCCGAGGCCGAAGTCCACGCCTCGCGCGACCGCTACGCGGCGCTGGCCGCCGAGCGCGAGGTGCTGCTGCGCGAGGTCAATCACCGCGTCGGCAACTCTCTGCAGATCATCGCCTCATTGTTGCATCTGCAGGCCAATTCCACGACCCAGGACGACGTCAAGGCGGCGCTCACCAATGCGATGGGGCGCGTCGCCGCGGTCGCCCAGGTCCATCGCCGGCTCTACACCTCGCACGATCTGAAGAGCGTGCTCTTGAACCAGTATCTCGAGGCGCTGCTGGAGGATCTTCGGCGCTCGGCCGAGGGCAATCGGATGTCGCGGCTGACGCTGAAGGCCGAGCCAATCGAGATCGACCCCGATCGTGCGGTGGCGATCGGCATCATCGTCAATGAGCTGATCATGAACGCCGTCAAATACGCCTACCCCGACGGCGCCGGCCCGATCCACGTCGAGCTCAAGCCGCTCGGCGACGAACTCCTGCTGTCGATCACCGATGACGGCGTCGGCCTCAACGTCAAGGCCGACCCACGTTCTACCGGCATGGGACAGCGCATCGTCTCGGCCATGGCATCAAAGCTCGAAGCCGACGTCGCGCGCGATCCCGACCATGCCGGCACAAAGATCGTGCTGCGCTTTGCCCGCGTCAACAAGCCGGCGCCGCGGCCGAATGAAGCCGCGGCTGGGTAATACGCCTTTTGCGGAATTTGAACTGCGACCTGCTAAAAGCGTGCTCCGGAGAGCCTCGACTCTTGTTTTGACGCGTTTTCTTTACGCGAACCGGTATCCACTTCGCTCGAAAACGCTCTAGCTCGGCGCAAGTCCGGCCTCGCGTATAATCGCTGCGTTCTCTTCGAATTCCTTCTTCTGGAAACTCGCAAAGCCTTCCGGACTTGCGGAGCCCCGGAGCTCCAAACCCTCCTTGGCGAGAGTCTGTTGCAGCGACTTGTCCCCTATCACCGTTTGGATCGCCGCGTGCAGCTTTGTCACGACGGCCACAGGGGTCTTCGCGGGTGCGAAGAGGCCAAACCATCCAACCGAATCCAATCCCTTGAGGCCAAGTTCGTTGGCTGCCGGAATATCCGGCATGACGGAGGAGCGCTCCGCGCTCGTTGCGCACAGCGCCACAAGTGCACCTGAGTTGACATGCGGCAGGATCGTAGGCGGCGTTCCGATGATCATCGGAATGTTGCCACCCAGAACGGCGGTAACGGTTTCAGCGCCGCCCTTGAAGGGAATGTTGACAAGCTTGATCCCGGCGATTTTGGAGATCTGGACGGCCGGTATCTGGAAGCCGACGTTGGAAGTGCCGTAGAACACACCATCACGCTCGCCTTTTGCTTTCGCCAGGAATTCTGCCCAATTCTTCACACCATACGCAGCTGATACGGCCACCAGACTCGAATTCGTTGTAACCTGGGAAATCGGCGCAAGCGCCGTCAGTGGATCATACGATAGCTTCAGCATCGTCGGCGCGATCACCTGGGAGACGTTCGCGCCGAGAAAAAGCGTATGTCCATCCGGTTCGGCGCGCAGGGCCTGCACGGCCGCGAGCGTCGAAGATGCACCAGGAACGTTCTCGATCAAATGCTTGGCGCCCAATACTGCATCGAGGCGATGTGCAAATTGGCGCATCGTCAAATCGGCTGAGCCGCCCGGAGGGAACCCGACAAGAAAACGGATGATTTTTGATGGGTACTGCTGCGCGCGTGAGGCGGTCGGCAATACGGCGGCTGCAGCGGTTGCAATCGAGCGTTGCAGAAAGCGGCGTCGGTTCATTTTCGTTCCTCCAGTCCCCCGGCGGCGGTACTTCTTTTTCCCGGTATCCAGGCCGCGCCGCCGCTTTTTTTCAAGGCATAGCACAGGCCACCGGCTCCCTGCTATTCTCCCGCCATGACATCGCGCGAGTCTGCCGTTTCCGAAATCACGCCCGAGGTGCTGCTGCGCGCCTATGCCTGCGGCATCTTCCCGATGGCCGAAAGCGCCGATGACCCCACCCTGTTCTGGGTCGAGCCGGAAATGCGCGGGGTGATCCCGCTCGACGGCTTTCGCATCGCCTCGCGGCTTGCGCGCACGGTGCGCTCCGACGCCTTCACCGTCACCGTCGACACCGCCTTCAAGGCGGTCATTGCGGGCTGCGCGGCGCCGCAGGCCGGGCGCGACGACACCTGGATCAACAAGCGGATCCGCGATCTCTATGGCGGGCTCTACCAGATCGGGCACTGCCACAGCGTCGAGGTCTGGCAGAACGGCGATCTGGTCGGCGGCCTATATGGCGTCAGCCTGGGCCGCGCCTTCTTCGGCGAGAGTATGTTCCACACCGCCAGAGACGCCTCGAAGGTGGCGCTGGTTCATCTGGTGGCACGGCTGATCGCGGGAGGGTTTGAACTGCTCGACACGCAATACGTCACGGAGCATTTGAAGAGCTTTGGCGCGGTCGAAATATCCAGGCGCCGCTACCGCACCATGCTCGACAAGGCTATCGCAGGCGAGCCCGCGGACTTTTTGAGGTTGCCGTCCGACGGGCCGGTCGACGGCGCCGACGCGCTGGCGATCATCGCTGCGCGCGGCTGAAGCCTGGACTTTCTGGCCGTGGAGCCTGTCCTTTCGGACAGTATCGATTGCACGATTCCCCGTTTAGTCTCAGTCTAGGGGTTTGGGGCCACCCAAGCCGACAGATTTTGAGTCCGCGGCCAATGAAGGATATCCCTCGCTGGCTGCCTAAAATTGCTGAGTGCTCCTGGCCATGATCGCACAGTTGACACGATACGAGCGGCAACTTGCACTTTTCATCCTGCTGGCACTGTCCATTTGCGGACTTGCGATGGCGGTGGCCGGAACCGGGGATCCCCTTGGGGTTCACGGCGCCATCGTGCTGCTGGCCGCCATTGCCGGCACATTCATGGTCATCTCCGGATACTACGAGCCTGAACCTTCCGACGATCGTCTGGACCGCTATTTCGACGATCCCAGTCGGGTGGGCATTATCCTTGCTATGGTTTGGGTCGTAGCCGGACTTTTCGTCGGCGACTGGATCGCATGGCAGCTCGCCTATCCCGACCTGACGTTCGACGCTGCATGGTCGAGCTTCGGGCGCCTGCGTCCCGTGCACACCTCGGGTGTGATCTTCGGCTTCGGCGGTAATGCGCTGATCGCAACCTCGTTCTACGTCCTGCAGCGGACCACGCGCGCGCGCCTGCCCGACCAGTTGAGCCCGTGGTTCGTGCTGCTGGGGTACAATCTGTTCTGTGTCATCGCCGCGACCGGCTATCTGATGGGCGTCACGCAGTCGAAGGAATATGCCGAACCGGAATGGTATGCGGACATCTGGCTGGTGGTTGTGTGGGTGACCTATTTCATCATCTACCTGCGCACACTGGTTCGCCGCAAGGAACCCCATATCTACGTTTCGAACTGGTACTATATGGCCTTCATTCTGGTCGTGGCGATCCTGCACATCGTCAACAATCTGGCGATCCCGGTATCGCTCGGCCATGCCAAGAGCTACTCGGCATTCTCCGGCGTGCAGGATGCGATGACGCAGTGGTGGTACGGTCACAACGCCGTCGCGTTTTTCCTGACCGCCGGCTTCCTCGGCATGATGTATTACTACCTGCCTGTCCGTGCCGGCCGCCCGATCTTCTCCTATCGACTGTCCATCATCAGCTTCTGGGGCATCACCTTCATGTACATGTGGGCGGGCTCGCACCACCTGCACTACACGGCATTGCCACAATGGGTGCAGACGCTCGGCATGACGTTCTCGATCATGCTGCTGGTCCCGTCATGGGCCTCGGCCGGCAACGCCCTGCTCACCCTGAACGGCGCCTGGCACAAGGTTCGCGACGATGCGGTCCTGCGCTTCATGATGGTCGCGGCGGTGTTTTACGGCCTGGTCACCTTTGAAGGCTCGTTCATGGCCATCCGTGCGGTGAACTCGCTGTCGCATTACACGGACTGGACCGTCGGCCACGTCCACGCCGGGGCGCTCGGCTGGGTCGCGATGATTACATTCGGCGCGATCTATGCCTCGGTGCCGTGGCTTTGGAAGCGCGAGCGGATGTATTCCGGCAGGCTGGTCGAAGTGCATTTCTGGCTCGCGCTTGCCGGAACGGTCATTTACGTTTTTGCGATGTGGAATTCCGGCATCATCCAGGGCTTGATGTGGCGGACCTACAATGAAAGCGGAACGCTTGCCTATTCGTTCGTAGAATCCATGGTCGCGATGCGTCCCTATTACATCGCTCGCGCCATCGGCGGGCTGCTGTTCCTGATTGGGGCGCTGGTCGCCTGCTACAACATCTGGATGACGATACGGACGGCCGACCAGCCGGCCGACCAACGGCTGGGTGACCGTCCCGTGCCGGCGCTTGCAGGCGGTACCGCGCCTCAACCGGCGGAGTGAGCGCATGTTCAACCTCCATTACCGCCTTGAACGCAAGACCATCGGCTTTCTGCTCGCCATCATCGGTGTGGCCAGCATCGGCGGCGCGGTCGAGATCATCCCGCTGTTCACGATCCATCAGACCGTCGAAGATGCGCCGAATATGCGGGTTTACACCCCGCTCGAAATCGCCGGCCGCAACATCTACATCCGCGAAGGCTGTTACGCCTGCCATTCGCAGATGATCCGTACCTTGCGCGACGAGGTCGAGCGCTACGGCCCGTATTCGCTCGCCGTCGAATCCAAGTATGATCATCCGATGCTCTGGGGATCGAAGCGAACCGGTCCCGATCTTGCGCGCATGGGCAACAAATATTCGGACGAATGGCACGTGCGGCATCTCAACAATCCCCGCGACGTGGTGCCGGAGTCGGTGATGCCGCACTACTCCTGGCTCGGGCGTACCGAGCTGCGGAGCGAAGACCTCGGCCGGCATATGGTGGCGCTGCGTCGGGTCGGGGTGCCCTATACCGACGACATGATCGCAAACGCGAGGTCGGATGCCTACGGTCAGGCGGCGCCCGATACGCCTTTCGCCGAAGGGGTCACCAAGCGATATGGCGCGGCGACGAATGTAAGGGCCTTCGACGGCAAACCGGGCAATCTTACCGAACTCGATGCCCTGGTCGCCTATCTGCAGATTCTCGGCAAGCTGACCGATGCTGCGCACAAGCCGGTCGCCGCGGCGGGAGGTTGATCATGGACAATGATTTTGCGGTCTGGTTCTCGAAGTCATTCGGCCTGTTTTATCTGATCGCGCTCTCGATCGGCGTGCTGGTCTATGCGTTCTGGCCGTCGAACAAGAAGCGGTTTGACGAAGCCGCGCAATCCATTCTCGGCCATGAGGACAAGCCGCACAGGGATCAGCCATGGCGGTAGAAGAACGCGATCCATACACCGGCCACATGACCACCGGCCATGAATGGAACGGCATCAAGGAATTGAACACGCCGGTGCCACGCGCGGTCTTTTTCTTCCTGATCGTGACGGCCTTGTTCTCTGTCGGCTACTGGATCCTGATGCCGGCGTGGCCGCTCGGGGTGACCTACACCAAGGGTCTGCTCGGCATCGACCAGCGCAACATCGTCACCGAAAGCGTGAAGCAAGCCGCCCTCGAACGGGGCGTCTGGACCAGCCGCATCGAGGCTGAAAGCTTCAAGGACATCCCGGCCGATCCGCGCCTGATGGAACGGGTGCGGCAGACCGGCCGAACGCTGTTCGGGGACAATTGCGCGGCGTGCCACGGATCGAATGCCCGGGGCGGCCACGGATTTCCGAACCTGACGACGGCGTCATGGCTATGGGGCGGCGATCCCGAAAGCATCGCCGAAACGATCCGCGTCGGCATCAATTCGGCCCATCCGCAGACCAGGACGTCGCAAATGATGGCGTTCGGGCGCGATCAGATGCTCAAGAAGGACGAGGTCGAAAACGTCGTGAACTATGTGCGCAGCCTCTCCGATCCGGCCGTCGCAAAGGACGTACCCGCGGCAAGGATCGAAGCCGGCAAAGCCGTCTTCGCCGCCAATTGCGTCGCCTGCCACGGTGACGACGCCAAGGGCAAGACTGATCTCGGTGGACCCGACCTCACCGATCGATTTTGGATCTACGGTGGCGATGCGGAATCGATCACCACGACAGTGTGGGGCGGCCGGCAAGGGCAGATGCCCAGCTGGGAAGGAAGATTGTCTGCGCTCGACCGCAAGATACTCGCGCTTTACCTGTTCGATCTTCGACGGGAGCAACGATGAGCAACGCCGGTGCAGCGACAGGGCCATTCAGGACAAGGGTCGTCGTCTGGACCGCGGTCTGTGCCGGGCTGCTGCTGCTGCTGATCGCCAATTCGCACCTGGTCTATATGGCGATCATATCGCAACCGGAATGCGTTGCGCATGTTCGCCAGGGTGAAGGCGGCCTTGGGGACGGAAAATTCAGCGCAGCAAGGTCGTCATGCACGCCGCGATGAGAATGCAGGGAGGCCAACGATGATTTCGATCCCGGATGTTGTTCCGCCACTGCCGCGAGAGCATACGTGGAAGCGAAACGTCGCCCCCGCAGCAGCCTGGG
Source organism: Bradyrhizobium sp. OAE829 (assembly GCF_040546575.1). NCBI lineage: Bacteria > Pseudomonadati > Pseudomonadota > Alphaproteobacteria > Hyphomicrobiales > Nitrobacteraceae > Bradyrhizobium > Bradyrhizobium sp. OAE829. The sequence goes on from NZ_JBEPOE010000001.1 coordinate 389,120, forward strand.
ACTGGCTTGCGGCCGGCTGGCGCGATTTTAGGATTAATCCGGTCACCAGCATCAGTTACGGGGTACTTGTATTTCTGGTGTCGGTCGTCACCACCGTCGGCCTGTTTGCCCTGCGCCTCGACTATATCCTGCTTCCGGCGTTTGCGGGCTTCATGGTGGCTGGGCCGGTCATTGGAATCGGACTATACGAAAAGAGTCGGCGTATCGAGGAAGGCAGGCCCGTCAGCCTCTGGCAGATGATCTTCGTCAAGCCGGAATCGGGCGGCCAGATACTGTTTGCCGGCGTCCTGCTTTTCATGTTGACGCTGTTGTGGATGCGCGCCGCGGTCATCCTCTATGCGCTGTTTTTCGGCCTGCGTCCCTTTCCCGGCATCGACCACATCGTCCCGATGCTGTTCACGACCGCGATCGGCTGGGCCATGCTGGTGGTCGGCAGCGCCGTCGGCGGCCTGTTTGCAGCCTTTGCATTCGCCATCAGCGCCTTTTCCATTCCGATGCTGCTGGCCGAGCGCACCGATGCACTGACTGCGATGGGCACCAGCATGGCGCTGGTGTGGAACAATCTTGCGGTCATGCTGACCTGGGCGGCAATCATGTTGGCGTTGATCGTTCTTGCCATCGCCACCGGGCTTCTGGGAATGATCGTCATTTTCCCGGTGCTGGGACACGGAAGCTGGCACGCGTATCGAACGATGCGGCTTTAACGCGCTGCGTTTGGAGCAATTTCCGATGGGTTGTTGCGGGTCGGGAGCAAAATTCACGGCACTGCCGCCGGATGCGCGCGCAAAAGGCGAGGAAGTCCTGCTCGCCAGCCGAATCGTGGCCGACGGGGTGCGCCAGACCGACCTCTCCGTGCCCGCAATTCACTGTGGTGCTTGTATTCGAACGCTCGAGACGGCGCTCGGCGGGCTTTCCGGCGTGGAGAGCGCGCGCGTCAACCTTTCCACCAAGCGCGTAACTGTCCGTTGGCGCGCCGACGCTATCCCACCGCCCTTTGTCGAAACGCTGAAGCGGGCCGGGTTCGAGGCGCATTTGTTCGACATTGAATCGGACAAGGAGGACGGTGCGCTTTCGGAACTGATACGCGCCCTCGCCGTCGCGGGCTTCGCGGCGAGCAATATAATGTTGCTGTCGGTGTCGATCTGGTCGGGCGCCGACGCCGCCACCCGTGACCTGTTTCATTGGTTGTCTGCGATCATCGCCCTGCCCGCGCTGGCCTATTCCGGCCGGCCATTTTTTCGTTCGGCCTGGCGAGCCCTGAGCCACGGACGCACCAACATGGACGTGCCGATCTCGCTGGGCGTGCTGCTTGCCTTCGGCTTGAGCCTTTACGAGACAGTGCATCACGGCCCGCACGCCTATTTCGACGCCGCTATTTCGTTGCTGTTCTTTCTGCTGATCGGACGCACGCTCGACCACGTGATGCGTGAACGCGCCCGGCTGGCGGTCAAGGGATTGGCGCGCCTCTCCGCGCGTGGCGCGCTCGTGGTGCAGGCCGATGGTACCCAGGCCTATCTTCCGGTGAGCGATATCCGGGTTGGGACGACCCTCATGCTCGTGGCCGGAGAACGCGTGCCGGTGGACGCTACCGTGATCAGAGGGGCTTCAGAACTCGACGTCTCGCTCGTGTCCGGCGAGCATACACCGCTGCCGGCCACGATCGGCTCACAGCTTCGGGCTGGCACCCTGAACCTGACCGGCCCCCTGACGATCGTCGCAACGGCCACGGCGGAGAATTCCTTTCTCGGCGAGATGCTGCGAATGATGGAGGCGGCTGAACAGGGCCGATCGAGCTACCGGCGTATCTCCGACCGCGCCGCCAGCCTTTACGCCCCGGTGGTCCATCTCACGGCGCTCCTGACATTCGCCGGCTGGCTCGCCGCCACCGGCGATGCGCATCGGGCGGTGACCATTGCTATCGCGGTTCTCATCATTACCTGTCCTTGCGCGCTGGGTCTTGCGGTGCCGATGGTGCAGGTGGTGGCGGCCCGGCGCCTGTTCGAGAGCGGGATCATGGTGAAAGACGGCGGCGCGCTCGAGCGTCTCGCTGAAGTCGATACGGTCGTGTTCGACAAGACCGGCACGCTGACATCGGGCGCTCCGCGTTTGGTCCGATCCGGTGAAACGGACCATGGGTTGGTCGCTGTCGCCGCGGGATTGGCCTGTCATTCCCGCCATCCTTATTCGCGGGCGCTGGTCGAAGCCGCCGCCGGTCATCCCGCATCTCCGGTCAGGTTCGACGAAATCGCCGAGCATCCCGGATACGGGCTTGAGGCTCGCGCGGGGACGGACGCCTACCGGCTTGGCCAACCGGAATGGGCGCTTGCTGACAGCACCGAGGCAGAGCGGATATCCGGAGATGAATCGGTCGTGCTTACAAGGAACGGCATCCGCCTGGCGGATTTTCGTTTCGAGGACCGTCTGCGGGTGGATGCGGCAGAAGCGGTCGCCGAACTCAAGGACATCGGCCTCCGGGTCGAGATCGTTTCCGGTGATCGCGAGACCGCAGTGGGATCGATCGCCGCGGAACTTGGCCTGTTGTACGTCGCAGCCGTATTGCCCGGTGGGAAAGCCGATCACGTCGCTGGCCTCGAAGCATCTGGTCGAAAAGTTTTGATGGTCGGTGACGGGCTGAATGATGCGCCGGCATTGGCGGCTGCGCATGCATCAATGGCGCCCGCTTCAGCGGCGGACGTCGGCCGTAACGCCGCCGACCTGGTGTTTCTGCGCGAAAGCCTGTCGGCGGTGCCGCTGGTGATCTCCATCGCCCGTAACGCCAGCCGCCTGGTACGGCAGAACCTTGCTTTTGCCGTGGCTTACAATGTTGTCGCGGTGCCAGTCGCGATCATGGGCCACGTTACTCCACTGCTTGCCGCAATTGCGATGTCGGGATCATCCGTTGCCGTCGTTGCCAACGCACTTCGCCTCAAAGGCCGGCAAGGCGCGGTGCGAAGCGGTACCGCAAGCAAACAGTTTCCCGCCAGGCCCGTTCTCGGGGCAGCCGAATGACCGACTATTTTTACCTGATACCGATCGCGCTCGGCCTCGGCGTCACCGCACTTGCGGCCTTCATGTGGTCGCTGAAGAACGGCCAGTATGACGATCTCGACGGCGCCGCCGAGCGGATACTGCACGAGGACAGCGACGCTCCCATCCGCAAGAAATCGCATACTCCGTAACGCGAAAGGCTTGGCGAGGACGCACTCGCGATCGTCGCGGCGCGCGGCTGAAGGCTTTGGCTTGTTCCGTATTGTGACGTCCGTCACAGCCCCTCCCCGCGACCTCTCTTATCCCTGTTTTCACGGCGGGCGGGAATGCGCCTCCGACAACGACAGGGATCGCTCAGATGAGCCACGCGCTGCACGCGACACTGGCGGCCGAGCCCGGCGAAAGCGCGAACCACGGCGCCGAACAGGCCGTCGCCAGCGCGCCGCCGCCGCTCACCTTCGTCGTGCCGGCCCGGTTGCCGCCGCCGCTGCCCAAGCGCCCGGCGCAGAACGTCATCGCGCGGCACTGGCGCGGCGAACTCTCGCTGCCGCGCTCCTACTGGATCAATTATGTGGTGCTGGGCACGAGCTTCGGACTTGCTTCCGCCGTTCTGGGCGCTGCGATCAACCCAAGCGTTGGCGAACAGCCGGTGCGTTGGCTGATCACCCACGGCCTGACCTGGACCGCGATCATCCTGTTCACGACCTGGGGCGCGATCGGCGTCTGGCGCGCGGCGACCACCTCCCGACGCGCAGGAAAGCGCTTCTGGGGCACCGCCGCCAAGGCGACCATGGCGCTCGGCGCCCTCCACCTCGTTTACAGTGTCTATTACGTCGCGATTCCGCAGGGCCTCGGCATCTACGAGATCGCGGCTGGCGATGCGCGCCTCGCGTCACACCAGTTCAAGGTGCTGAACAACGGCACCATGCTGGATTTCTCCGGAGGTATCTCGTTCGGCACGGCGAAGGAGTTCGAGACCATTCTGAAGGCGATGGACAATGTGCGCACCGTACGGCTGAACTCGAACGGCGGACGCGTCGCGGAGGCGCAGAAGATCTCCGACCTGATCAAGGCGCGAGGCCTGTCGACCTACGTTACCCATCAATGCGCTTCCGCCTGCACCATCATGTTCCTCGGCGGCAAGCAGCGCCATCTGCACGCGAACGCACGGCTCGGCTTCCACCAGCCTTACTTCCGCGGCATGACCGCGAACGAACAGCGCATCTCGATTGCCCGCGAACAGGCGCGCCTCGAGAAGTTCGGCCTCAGCGCCGCCTTCGCCGAACGCGCCAACAGCGCAGGTCCCTCGGGCATGTGGTTTCCCGAACAGAGCGAATTGCTGCGCGAGCGCGTGGTGACGTCGATCTTCAACCCGCAGCCGCCGAAGCCGGTGGCCGCCGCGGCGCCGGCGCCATCTGCTCCCGCTTCGCGTAGCGTGCCCGTGCTGCCAAAGACGTAGGCGGCCTATCAGGGCGCGCCGCAATAAGCGAATTGCGGAGCCTGCCCGATCCCGGCTGAGAAGATTCACCCTGGCGCATGTCTGCCAGCATCGGCGAGAACCGATGCGCCGCGTGGCCTAATTCCCGAACAATCCACCAAACAGCCCGCCGGGCCGTTGTTGCTGCGGCGGCGGTGGCGGCGGTTGCTGCTGGAACTGCGGCTGCGGCGGCAGCCCCGACGGCGGCGGACGCGGCGCGGCCTGCTTCGGCGCCGGCGGACGCTTGGCGGCAGGCGGCGGCGGAGCCGGCTTCGGGAGTTCAGGCTGCGCGCTGACGATGGTCTGGTCGGGGACTTTGCAGTCGGTCAGCCAGATATCGTAGACCGGATGCTCGACGCCGTGCAGCCCGGGGCTGGCGGCATACATCCAGCCGGAGAAGATTCGCTTCACCTCGCCCTGCAGCGTGATCTCGTCGACCTCGACAAAGGCGTCGGTGTTGGCGGCTTCCGTGGACGGGCGCGTGTAGCAGGCCGACGTCTTCACGCGCAGCGCGCCGAACTGCACGGTCTCGCCGATGTCCTCGTCGAAATTGATGATCCGCCCCGTGATCTTGTCGAGGCCGGAGAAGCTGGCCTTCTTGTTGGTAACCTTCGATGCCGGCGGCTCGGACACCACCTCATCGCCCGGCTGCAGGCTGGCGGAGGCCGGCGGGACCGGTCCCTTGGGCTGGCGCTGCCCCGGTGGCAGGCCCGGCTGCGCATTGGCCGCAGGCGGCACGGCGCCCGGCGCACCCGGCTGCGGCGGCGCTACCGCGATCCCCGGCTGGGTATTCTGCGGAACGACGATGGTGCCGGGCGGCGGCGCAAGGGGCTGGGTCTGCACGCTTCCGGGCGGCGGCACGCCCTGCCCCGGGGCGGGGCGATTCGGCGTTGGCAGCAGCCGGCCGCGCGGCAATATTCGGGCACTTCCTCGTCGTCGTCGAGTTGCTGCTGTTGCTGCTGTTGCTGCTGCTGGTTGCCACGCGGGATCGCGCCTGGCGGCCGCAGCGGCGGATCGGAAAAAATATTGCCGATCTGCGCGCGCGCGGGCGGCGCAAGCGAGATTGTCGAGGCGGCCACCAGGGCCGCAATACCAGTCAGGGCAATGGTTCGAAACATCTCGCGGCTTTAAAGGGCGAATCGGGCTCGCGACATAGTACAATCTTATCCGCCGCTCGCGTGCCTACCGGTTAACACGCTGAATACGGCGGGGAAAGGGCGGTTACCCCCGTCCCGGGGACGGGTTTCGCCCGCTTCGGGGCCACTGGTCAGCCCCCGCCACAAATGAAATAGTCGGTTTCGATCAGCTTTCGCGCGGGTTGCCGTCGCGAAAACCATGAAAATCCGGGACAACCGGACGAGCCAGAGGAAACCCCAGACATGACCGATCGAATTCGCCTGGACGGCCGGGTCGCCGTCGTCACCGGTGCGGCCGGCGTCATCGGAACCGCCACTATCAGGCTGCTCGCCGAGCGCGGGGCGCGCATTGTCGCCGTCGACCGCAAGGAGGCCGACCTCAAGGCCGCCATCCAGGACCTGCCGGCCTCCGCCGAGGCGCTCGCTATCGCCGCCGACGTCACCCAGGAGGACGAAGTCGCCGACTATGTCCGCGCCAGCGTCGACAAATTCGGCACCATCGACGCCTTCTACAACAACGCCGGAATCGAGGGCGACATCAAGCCGATCCCGCAATACTCGCTGGAGAGTTTTCGAAAAGTGCTCGACGTCAATGTGGTCGGCGTCTTCCTCGGCATGAAGCATGTGCTGCCGGTAATGCTCAAACAAAACAAAGGCAGCATCATCAACACCGCCTCGATCGCGGGCCTGATGGGATCGCCCTGCATCGCCGTCTACAGCGCCAGCAAGCATGCGGTGATCGGGCTTACCAAGACCGCGGCCTGGGAATGCACAGGCACCGGCGTCCGCGTCAATTGCGTCTGCCCCGGCCTGATCGACAGCCGGATGCTGTCGACGATCTATCAGGGGCGCAATGGCGGCAACGCCCCGATGCCGATCGAAAAGATGGTCGACCGGATTCCGGCGCGGCGGCTCGGACATGCTTCCGAGGTCGCCTCCGTCGTGGCGTTCCTGGCGTCCGATGAAGCCAGCTACGTCACCGGCTCTTCCTATACCGTCGACGGCGGCCGCACCGCCGCTTAGAAACCCCGTCATTCCGGGGCGCATCGAAGATGCGAACCCGGAATCGCGAGATTCCGGGTTCACTCGCTTCGCGAGCGCCCCGGAATGACAGCGCAAAATAACAGAGGTCTCCGCCCACATGCCCGTCGTTCTCGATCCCGATGCCGCCGCCGTCTACAAGGCCTTCCAGGAAGCCGGCCGCCCGCCTTACGAGTCGGGAACACCGACCCAAGCCCGTTTGATGTATCTGGCCGCCCGGCCCGTCGCCAATCCCGAACCGCCGGAACTGGAATCCGCAACACCGCTCTCAATCCCCGCCCCGCATGGCGCGATCCCGGCCCGCATCTACACGCCGAAGACGCTGCGAAAAACCGGCGGCCTCGCGCCCTGCCTGGTGTTCTATCACGGCGGCGGCTGGGTGATCGGCGATCTCGATTCCCACGACGTGGTCTGCCGCAAGCTCGCGCATGAAGGCGAGTTGATCGTGATTTCGATCGACTACCGCCTCGCCCCCGAGCACAAATTCCCCGCCGCCGTCGACGACGCCGTCACGGCGGTGAAATGGATCGCGGCCAATGCAAAAGACCTCGGCGTCGACGCGGCCCGCTTGACCGTTGGCGGCGACTCGGCCGGCGGCAATCTCGCGGCCGTGGTTGCGCTTGCGGCCCGTGACGGCGATGGGCCCAAGCTTGCAGGCCAGGTGCTGATCTATCCCGCGACGGATTTTGCGATGAAGCATCCCTCGCACAGCGAACCCGAGACCAGCATTCTGCTGACGCATTCCGTCATCAAATGGTTCTGCAACCACTACCTCAGCGGCCCCGCGGACATCGATAATTGGCAGGCTTCACCGGCGCGCGCGAAAACGCTGGCCGGATTGCCGCCGGCCTATGTGCTGACCGCCGGCGGCGATCCGCTGCGCGACGAAGGCGACGAATACGCCGCACGGTTGAAGGAAGCGGGCGTGCCCGTCACCTACAAGCACTTTCCCGGCCAGTTCCACGGCTTCTTCACCATGGGCAAGCTGCTGCAGCAGGCCAACGTCGCGGCAACCGACATCGCACTCTGGATCAAGGCGCTGAATTGACAAATTCGCCCGCGCGAAGGAATTGACGGCGACCATGCTCCTGTTTGGGATACCCGTCGACTTCATGCTGTTCGCGCTGACGCTGCTCGGCGTCGCGCTGTTTCATCACCATACCCTGCCCGTCGCGTTGACGGGGCTTGCGGCCATTATCCTCTACAAGCTGATCTTCACCGGCTTCAAATACGGCGCCGGCCTTGGTGGCCTCGGCCACCACATGGCGCATGAATGGGTGACGCTGGCCAATCTGTTCCTGCTGCTGATGGGATTTGCGCTGCTGTCGCGGCATTTCGAGGAAAGCCGGATTCCGCACGAGATGCCGGCGCTGCTGCCTGATGACTGGAAGGGCGGCGTCATCCTCCTGGTGCTGGTGTTCGTGCTGTCCAGCTTCCTCGACAATATCGCCGCGGCCCTGATCGGCGGCACCGTCGCGCGCAGTGTTTTCCAGGGCAAGGTTCATATCGGCTACCTCGCGGCCATCGTCGCGGCCTCGAATGCGGGAGGCGCCGGCAGCGTCGTCGGCGACACCACCACCACGATGATGTGGATTGCCGGGGTCAGTCCCCTCGCCGTCGTCGAGGCCTATATTGCCGCCATCGCCGCGATGCTGATCTTCGCCGTGCCCGCATCGCTGCAGCAGCAGCGCTATTCGCCGATCGTCAAGAATCCGCCGAGCGGCTTGAAGGTCGATACCATCAGGGTGCTCATCGTCGCCGCCATTCTCATTGCGGCACTGGCCGCCAACATCACCGCCAATCTGAAATTCCCGGCCCTGCTCGATATCGTCCCCGTGCTTGGCATCGCGGTCTGGGTGGTGATCCTTTCGACCGCGGCGTTGCGCAAGCCGGACTGGTCGGTAATGCCCGAAACCTTCAAGGGCACCATCTTCCTGCTGGCGCTGGTGACGGCCGCATCCATGATGCCGGTTGAAAAGCTTCCCGCCGCCTCATGGCCGACCGCGCTCGGGCTCGGCTTCGTCTCCGCGGTGTTCGACAATATTCCGCTCACCGCGCTCGCGCTGAAACAGGGTGGTTATGATTGGGGCTATCTCGCCTACGCCGTCGGCTTCGGAGGATCGATGATGTGGTTCGGCTCGTCCGCAGGCGTCGCCCTGGCGAACATGTATCCGGAGGCAAAATCTGTCGGGCGCTGGATCACCCAGGGCTGGCCGATTGCAGTCGCCTACGTCGTCGGATTTTTCGTCATGCTCGCCATCCTCGGCTGGCGTCCCGACGCGCCGCTTTAGCGCATCGCTCGCCTCGCCCACGCCGCTGCGAAGGCACACATATGCCGGCGGTGGTCTACGTTGCGACCGGACGCCGAACATCGATCTTCATCACGTCGTTTTCGTAAGCCTGGTCGCCGATCCGAAAATGCGTGGTGCCGATCTTGTTGAAGCCATGCCTGAGATAGAAGCCGATCGCTCGGCTGTTCCTGGCATTGACCGTCAACCAGACGCTCTCGCCGCCGAGGTCCCGGCAATGCTCCAACGCACAGTGCAACAATGCGGTGCCCCTTCCGCCCGACTGCTGCCTCGGCCGAACAAAGAGGGTTTTGATTTCCAGCGGCGAGCAATCGGCCAAAGGCGGCGTTGCCGACGAACACACGGTCACGAACCCGTCAATTCCGGTGCCGTTCTCCGAGACCCAGATCGCCTTGCCGGGATCGCCGATCGCATCGCGAAGATTCTGCGCCGTAAATTCCGAGAGAATATAGTCCGCGAAGTGGGCACTGATGCCCATTCGAAGATAGGTGTTCATCCAGACCTCGATGCTCACCGCAGCGAGCGTCGACGCGTCGCGTTCATTCGCCTTCCGGATCATGTCGGCTGATCTCGCCGCATCAGCGCCTCACCCCGCGCGTGCCGCCCGCCGCAGCGATTGCGGCGGCTGACCGAAGGCGCGGATGAAGGCGCGGCGCATCCGCTCCGGATCGCGAAAGCCGGTGGTCTCGGCGACGCGTTCGATCGCCTCGCTGGACGACTGCACGCGCTGCCGCGCCACTTCGATCCGCAACCGCTCGACCGCCTTTGAGGGCGTGGTGCCGGTCTCGGCAATGAAAGCGCGGGTGAAATGGCGCGAACTCATGCCGGCCTGCTCGGCCATGTCCTCCACCGTGAGCGGCGCATCGAGATGTTCGCGCGCCCAGGCCAGCAGCGGTCCAAACCGTCCGGTCGGCGACTTCAATTCCAGCAGCGACGAGAATTGCGACTGGCCGCCGCTGCGGCGGTGGTACAGCACGAGCTGCTTGGCGGTGCGCTGCGCGATCTCGTCGCCGTAATCCTCGACGACCATCGCGAGCGCGAGATCGATGCCCGCCGATATCCCCGCAGAGGTCCAGACATTGCCGTCGCGTGTGTAGATCCGATCGGCTTCCAGCTTCACTTTCGGATAGGCCGACACGAAGTGCCGCGTGCGTTGCCAATGCGTGGTGGCGCGGCGTCCGTCGAGCAGACCGGCCTCGGCCAGAACGTAAGCGCCGGAACAGACGCTCGCGATGCGGACGCCGCGCCTGGCCAAAGCCCGCACGAAAGCCAGCGTCTTCGGGCAGATCGCCGCCGTTCGCACGCCCTCGCCGCCCGCCACGATCAAGGTCGTGATCGCGCTGGAAGGTTTGAAACCACGCGCCAGCATCTCGATGCCGGAGGTGCTGCGCACCGGACCCGGCGTCGCCGCCAAAGTCCTGATCGCAGGCGCCGCACCCGAGAAGCGCGCGGCGATTTCGAACACCGAAATCGGTCCCGCGGCATCGAGCAACTGAAAGTCCGGAAAGATCAGCACACCGATCATTTGAGGTAATGTCCTTAAATGAGGGAAATATGGCATTTCTGACAACAGGCCATCATGTCAGGATGCGCAAGTCAAGGCCGCGGTCGTCATGCCCGGACTTGATCCGGGCATCCATCTTTCTTCGCAAGAGTCTGTTGCGATGCGGATGGATTGCCGGGGCATAGGCGGAGCGCAAGCGACGCCGTTCTTCAAACGGCTGCGCCCGGCAATGACAGGAGTGGCCGAAACTCGCAAAACGTTGGAGGTCCTCATGTCGGCGCCGCTTCAGATCGGTCTCGTGTTGTTTCCAAAGGTGACCCAGCTCGATTTCACCGGGCCGCTGCAGGTGTTCTCCAGCGTGCCGGGCGCGCAGGTGCATCTGATCTGGAAACGCATCGAGCCTGTGCCCAGCGACTCCGTCCTGACGATCACGCCGACGGTGACCTTTGCGGATTGCCCGCAGCTCGACGTCATCTGCGTGCCCGGCGGTTTCGGCACCGACGACATGGTCAATGACGAGGAGATGCTGGCATTCCTGCGCAAGCAGGCCGAGGGCGCCAAATACATCACCTCCGTCTGCACGGGATCGCTGGTGCTGGGCGCGGCCGGCCTGCTGAAAGGCTATCGCGCGGCGACGCACTGGACCGCGATGGATTTTCTCTCCGGGTTCGGTGCGACGCCGACCAGGACCCGCGTCTGCGTCGACCGCAACCGCGTCACCGGCGGCGGCGTCACCGCGGGCATCGATTTTGCGCTGACGCTGGTGTCGCTGCTGGTCGACCGGCGGACCGCCGAAGAGATCCAGCTCCGGCTCGAATATAACCCGGCGCCGCCGTTCAATTCCGGCTCGCCCGACACCGCGCCGCCGGAAATCCTCGCACTGATGAAAGACAAGATCGCGCCCGCGCAAGCCCGCCGCACCGAAATGATCGGCCGCGCGGCCGCAAGGATGACGTGACGCGCCGCCTGCGCTACGGCACAAGAAAAAGGCCGCCTGGTTGCCCAGACGGCCTTTCCTTTCCTACGGCGGCGCCACATTGACGGGCGATCTCAGAACCTCTGCACCGGGGGCCTATCTCCCAGCCGTATCCTGATCGGGTGCCGCTGCTCATCGGGACAGTCGCGAACTGGAGCCCGAACCGTACGCGATGGTTTCCCATCTCCGTAAGATGGGTTCATTGAACGGCGAACGGGGCAAGTGCGCAAGAACGCTGCGGCCGATGTCCCCGCTGTTCCCGTTATTCACAGGCGAACGACGCATCTGCGTTCACGACGCGCGCCTTGCCGCGCGGTGGTCCGCTCACAACATAACGGTGAATCAGCTGTCTATCAGCTTCCCGGCGTCCAGGGCTGGTAGTCGCCGGTCGCCTTCGGACGGCGGCCGCTCGCCAGCGTCGAACCGGATGGACGGTAGGCCGCCGATGTGCCGGTCAGGTTCGGCTGGTGCGGCTTTTCCCACTCGCGCGGGGTGTAGGTCTCTTCGGTCGGGGCGACGTCGACGGTGTGATGCAGCCAGCCGTGCCATGACGGTGGCACCCTCGTCGCTTCGGCATAGCCGTTATAGACCACCCAGCGCCGCTGGAAGCCGAGCGTCGGATCGATCTTGCCGCCCTTGGTGCGATAATAGGTGTTGCCCTGCTCGTCCTGACCGACCAGTTCGCCGAAGCGCCACGTCCACAACTGGGTGCCGAAGGTCTGGCCGTTCCACCAGGTGAAGAATTTGAGCAGAAACTGCTTCATGAGGGCTCGGCCGGTTCGAGAAAATGTGACGCCGTGATGCCATCGGCGGGCCGGATTGTCCAGATGCGATGTCCGATTGCGGCGATATCTGGCCGGACCGCATTTGCGCCTGTTTTTGGCGTCGAATTGTCGCGGAATCATAACGACCTGTTCATCCCTGATGCAGTTCCGATCTGGCAGGCTAAGCGCTGCGCACGATCGGTGCGCGGGCTCGGGAACGCCTTTCTCCTGAAATGGTTAGGCCCGTATCCCGGAGATGGAGCCGACAATGATCAGTTTGAAAGTTTTATGTTCTGCCGCAGCGATCGCGGCACTCGTTGCACCGACCGTGCTGCCCAACCCAAGCTTCGCGCAGGCCCCGCCTAGCGCTGGTGGCGGAGGTGGTGGCGGCGGCCGTGGCGGTGGCGGCGGAGCAGCTATCGGTGGTGGCGGCGGCGGCGGAGCGGCTATCGGTGGCGGCGGCGGTGGTTTCCGCGGTGGCGGCGGCGGAACGGTGATTGGCGGAGGCGGTGGCGGCGGCTTCCGCGGCGGCGGCGGTGCACCCCCACCGATGGCAGGCGGCATTCGTGGCGGCGGCGGCGGCGGCGTCATCGGCGGCGGTGTGGCCCCCGGCCCGAGGTTTAGCGGCGGTGGCGGCGTCTATCAAGGCGGTGGCTATCGCCATCATCATCGACATCGCCACGGCGGTTTCTACCCCGGTTTCGCAGCCGGCGCCGTTATCGGCAGCGGGCTTGGCTATTACGGCAGCAGCTACGGCTACTACAACGATCCCTACTACTACGGCGACGAACATGCCGATGACGGCGTGGTGGCGGTGGTCCCCGGCGGCGACACGGTTGCTTCCTGCAGGGCGAAATATCGCTCCTACGATGTCCGGTCGCAAACCTATCTCGGCTATGACGGGCAGCGGCATCCCTGCCCGTAACGCGAGCCAGTCAATCTGAATTGGAAGAGCGGCGCATTCCGATGCGCCGCTCTTTTCATGCGCGCAGCGCCACCGCGACGCCGCCGAGCGTGATCACCAGGGCTGCGACCTCGCGCAAGCCCAGCGGCTCATTCAGCATGGCCGCCGCCGCCACCACGCCGACCACCGGCACCAGCAGGGTGCCGATCGACGCGGTCGCCGCCGGCAACCGTTCCAGCGCGGCGAACCAGCAGACGTAGCACACGCAAAACTGGATCAGCGTGATGTAGACCATCGACGCCCAGCCGATCCCCGAGAGCGCCGCCAGCTGCGGCTGTTCGACGGCGAGCCCGATGACCGCGATCGGCAGGCAGCCGAGGCCGATCTGCCAGGCGGCCAGCGACAAGGGCTGCATCGCAAGCGGAAAATGCTTGGTCAGCACGGTGCCGAGCCCGACGCAGACGGCGCCCGCCAGCGCGCACAGGATTCCCGGCAGCTTCTCCACGCTGGCATCAAAGCCATTGCCGCCGATCAGCACCGCGATGCCGGCCAGCGCAACCGTCAGGGAAAGCGCACGTAGCAGCGACAGACGTTCGCCGAGGATCGGCCACGCCAGAAACGCCACCCAGACCGGGATCGAGATGCCGAGCACCGCGGCCTCGCTGGCACTCAGCCACAACAATGCGAGTCCCATGAACGCAACCCAGCCGCCCAGCGACAACGTGGAAACCAGCAACAGCCGCAGCCACATTCCCTTGGGAACGCGCAGCGTCTCCCGCCGCGCCAGCGCGATCAACGCGAGGGCTGCAGCGCCGACGATGCCGCACAGGCCGCGCGACGACAGCGGCGGCCACTCCGTCAGCAGATGTTTCATGATCGGGAAGTTGAGGCCCCAGCCCACCGAGGCAATCGACAGGACGATGAGGCCGAGCGGCGACATTCGGGGATGACCCGCTGGACGATGTATGGACACGGCGGGTTAGATCCGGAACCGGGGACGCATTTGTTCTTGTTCTGACACAGACTACCGAATTCGCCTCTAGGCAAATCTTATATGCACCCTATCATACAGACGGCTAGTCGACGTTCCGCCTTAATCCTCATCAGGGGTTTTGCGAGTCGCCGACTGCAGCCCAAGCAAAAGGAATCCTCGTGCCGCGCGTTCTCGTGGTCGATGACGACCCGGTGGTTTGCGTTGCCATCGAAGTTTGTCTGCAGCGCCAGGGTTTCGAGGTCACCATTGCCGATGGTGGTGAGGCCGGGATGCAGGCGCTCGAAGCGTCCGATTTCGACGTCATGCTGATCGACGTCTTCATGCCGCACATGCACGGGTTTGCAGCAATTCGGACGTTCCACGAGCGCCGGCCCGAGGTTCCGATCGTTGCGATGTCGGGCTACGCCTTCGCCAATTCCGACCGCGAGCCCGATTTGCTGCGGTTGATCATCGAACTCGGCGCGGCATGCTGCCTGCGCAAGCCGTTCACGCCCAACGCACTGTTGACCAGCGTCCACGAATGCCTCACGAAACCGGTACAGTCTGCGCGCCTCTCGAAAAGATGAAAATAAAAGCGTCAATGCTCTCGCAGCGTATCATCCTCGGAATCGGCCTCGCGATCCTCCTCCTTATCGGTGCTGCTTCCATCGGTCTCGACCTGAAGTCGCGGGCCGACACGGCTTCGGTCGACCATGCCCTGGAAGTGCTGAAGAGGATCTCGGATATCCGGCCGCTGCTGCGCCGCGCCGAAAGCGCTGCGCGCGGCTTTGCGCTCACCGGCAACCCGGACTTCGTGAAGGAATATAACGAGTCCAGTGACGCAATCCTGCCGGCCTTCGATGACCTGATCAAGACCGTCGAGGGCAATCCCGGCCAAACCCAGCTGATCGAGGAAGCCAAGGCCCAGGTGGCCCGCCAGATCGTGACGGGCGGCGAGTTGATCAGGCTCAAGAATGCGGGCGACCAGGCGAGAATCGCCGCATTGCTGGCCAATGACGAGGACCGCAAGGCGACGGAGACGATCGGCGAAAATCTGGCAAAGACCGTCGCCGAAGAGCGAAGGCGTCTCACGCTCCGGCGCACCCAGTCCGAAGCCAACGGCGGCTTCCTGCTGGCTGTTGACCTGGCTTGCGTGCTGCTGATCCTGATCCTGGCGACCGTCCTTACGCGCTCGACCGGCAGGTCACGCCGTGAGTTGCAAGACTCCCTGACTGCAACCAGAGCCACCAACGAGGCGCTGGAGGCTGCGGTCGCCGAACGTACCGGGCACCTGGTCACCGCGCACGAGGAACTCCGGCACTCGACCGAGGTGATGCAGAGTACGTTTCACAGCATGGCCGAGGCGGTGCTCGTCATCGACATCAAGGGCCGCGTGCTGCTCTCCAACCCGGCCGCGGAAAAGATGCTGCGCTACCGTCCGGGCATGACCGTTGAACTGCTGCGGCAGTTGAGCACCGTCTTTCGTGCCGATGGCGTCACGCCGCTGCCCACCCGCGAGATGCCGGCGGCGCGTGCGTTGCGCGGCGAGGAGTTCGACGCCACCGAAATCGTGGTGCGGCCCAAGAGCGGCACCGCGCCGGTTCACCTCGTCATCAGCGGCCGGCCGCTGCGCGACGCGTCGCGCGCCATCAGCGGCGCGGCGCTGCTCTATCATGACATCACCGCGACGCGCGAAATCGAGCGCAAGCTGCAGCAGTCGCAAAAACTCGATGCCATCGGCAAACTGACCGGCGGCGTCGCCCACGATTTCAACAACATGCTGACCGTCATCACCGGCACCACCGAAAGGCTGGTCGCCGCACTCGAGGACCAGCCGGCGCTGCGGAAAACCGCCGAGCTGATCGACGTGGCAGCGGAACGCTGCATCGAGCTGATCCAGCATCTCCTGGCGTTCGCGCGCCGGCAACCGCTTCAGCCGCGCAATATCGACGTCAACGGCACCGTCCTCGACATCGCCAAGCTGCTGCGCCCTACCCTCGGCGAACACATCGAGATCGACTCGATCCTCGAGCCGGAGGTTGCGGCCGCGCATATCGATCCCTCGCAACTGGCGAACTCGCTGCTCAACATGGCGATCAATGCCCGTGATGCGATGCCCGAAGGCGGCAAGCTGTTGCTGGAGACCCGCAACGTTACGCTCGACGAGGCCTATGCGAAGGCCAATCCCGACGTGCTGCCCGGCCCCTACGTGATGCTGGCGGTCAGCGACACCGGCACCGGCATGTCCAAGGAGACCCAGGACAAGGTGTTCGAGCCGTTCTTCACCACCAAGGAAGTCGGCAAGGGTACCGGCCTCGGCATGAGCATGGTCTACGGCTTCGTCAAGCAGTCCGGCGGCCACATCCGGATCTACAGCGAGGAAGGTCACGGCACCACGATCAAGCTGTATCTGCCGCCCGCCCGCGGCCAGGCGCCGGCGGCCGTGGCTGCGGCCGCCCCGCTGGTCGGCGGCGCCGAAACCATCCTGGTGGTGGAGGACGATGATCTGGTGCGCAACTTCGTCACCACGCAGTTGCAGACCCTCGGCTACCAGACCCTCGATACCGCAGACGGTCCCTCGGCGCTGCAGGCCGTGAAAAACGGCCTGCCATTCGACCTGCTCTTCACCGACGTGATCCTGCCCAACGGCATGTCCGGCAGGCAGCTCGCCGACGAAGTCGTCAAGCACCGGCCCGGTATGAGAGTGTTGTATACCTCTGGATATACCGACAACGCGATCGTGCACCAGGGACGGCTCGACCCCGGCGTCTTGCTGCTGAGCAAGCCCTATCGCAAGTCGCAACTGGCAAAAATGATCCGCCAGGCGCTGGACTAGAGGCTTATCGGTTCAGATTGAATCAGAACTCATCGCCGCGTAGGAACGAATCCTACCACCTGGCGCTTGAATCCTGGTTCTGTTGTACGTGGCAACCATGAACTGAGAGGCGAAAATGTTCCTCATGGGACTTGGCGCGCTGCTCGTTCTCGGCGGTATGTTGTACATGGTACGCACCGCTATTTGGCGGGGATCGCTTAGCGGCCCGGACTCCTCCCGGCCGGTTCGCGGCACTCTGGAGCCGCCACGGCGCAGCCTCCGATTCCTGGGTCTGGCAACGAACTGGCCCGGCATTCTCCTTATGGTGATCGGTGCAATTCTGTTGGTGTCGGGGTCCGGTTTCTAGCCTCGCCAATGCTCCAAAGGCCCCGGAGCGATCAGGGGCCTTTTTTGTTCGATCAGACGTTGGCTAGTGGGACTGAACGGACGGAACAGCATCCATCAGCAACACCCCAAAAAGCAGGACCAGATAGAGCATCGAGAACACGAACAAGCGACGAGCGGGCTGCCTTTCCTTGCCGTCGTCGCTCCGACGTACCTGCCATGCGAGAAAAATCATGATCGCGCCAAGCATCGCTGCCGCCGCGCCATAGATGGCGCCGGCAAACCCCAATGCCCAGGGTGTCAGCGAGGTTGCAGCCAGAACAACGCTATAGAGAAGAATCTGGCGCTTTGTTTCGGCCTTGCCGGCCACGACCGGCAACATCGGCACCCCGGCTCTGGCATATTCTCCGGCAAGATTGAGCGACAATGCCCAGAAGTGAGGTGGCGTCCACAGGAAGATGATCAGGAACAGGATGAGCGGCTCGATCCCGACGCTTCCCGTGGCCGCAACCCAGCCGATCACCGGAGGGAGTGCGCCAGCCGCACCGCCGATGACGATGTTTTGCGGTGTACGGCGTTTGAGCCACATCGTGTAGACGACGACATAGAAGAAAATTGTGAAAGCCAGCAGCGCAGCCGCGGCCAAGTTCAGCAATGTGCCGAGAGCCAGAATGGCGCAGCTTCCAAGCATCAATCCGAAAACCAATGCTTCCGGGCGCGATACACGGCCGCTGGGAATCGGGCGCATGGCGGTACGCGCCATCACCGCATCGATGTCGGCGTCGTACCACATATTGAGCGCACCTGCGGCGCCCGCTCCGGCAGCTATGCAAACAAGAGCAACGGCAGCGGCAAAGTGATCGACGTCGCCTGGCGCGACCATAAGACCAACCAGTGCGGTAAAGACGACCAGCGACATGACGCGCGGCTTCGTCAGCGCGACATAGTCCACGATGCCGGCGTAGCTCCCGCGAAGGAGAATCGAACGATTGATCTGCATGAGATTAATGCCTCCTCTTGCCGGCGACATGGCGACGTCTGCTAGTAAAAAAACGATGCGATCGTCCTGAAAGAACCCTTTGCAAAAAATTAACGAGCACACCCTTGTGCCGCCTAGCCCAGCGATTTGATGATCTCCCGATAGGCTGTTTCAGGAAACGCTTTCAGCGTGCGCGTCCGGATGTTGCCCTGCATGCCCATTTGCAGGCTGAAACGTGCCGCCACGGCGTCGTCAGGAGCTTCGTAGATCGCGACGATGTCAAAGTCGCCCATGGTCAGGAAAAAGAACTTGAACTCGCCGCTCATCTCCGTGAGCGCTTTCTTTGCTGCGTCCAGACGGTTTGGCGAGTCCTTCACCTTCAGGATGCCCTGCTCGGTCCAGTTTGCAAGCATGACATATGTGGTCATGGCCATCCTCCATTTGGCACGAGGCAACGGCGCCTACGTCGAAGGCGCGAAGAACAGGACCCGGATGAGGTGCGTGTAGTCGGATTCGAACACCATGATCGCCACGAACACCAGCACCAGCACCGGCGGCAGCAGGATGGCATAGCTCAAGGCCAGCCGCTCCCAGGCCATGTGCATGAAGACGGCGACGATCAAGCCGGCCTTCAACACCATGAACAGCAGGATCAGCGACCATCTGAGATAGCCTTGGAAGTGAAAGTAGTCGACGAGATAGGAGCAGGCGCTGAGGACGAACAGCCATCCCCAGACCACGAGATAAAGCTTGATCGGGTGCTGCTGGCCCTCTGCGTGCGTGGCACCTGATGCGGGCACGTCATGCACATGCGCGTGCAGCGAGGGGTGTTGTGTTTCCAGATGTACCGCCACGTTTGTCATGCGCCGACCTCACCAAAGATAAAAGAAGGCAAAGATGAACACCCACACCAGATCGACGAAGTGCCAGTACAGGCCCATGATTTCGACGATCTCGTAGTGTCCCTTTCTGCTCGTGAAGAAGCCGCGCCTTTCGACGTCGAAGTCTCCCCGCCAGACCTTTCGCGCGATGGCGATCAGGAAAATTACACCGAACGTCACGTGAGTGCCGTGGAAGCCGGTGATCATGAAGAAGCTCGAGCCGAACTGCGCCGCGCCCCAGGGGTTTTCCCAGGGCCGTACGCCCTCCATGATCAGCTTGGTCCATTCGAAGGCCTGCATTCCGACGAACGTTGCGCCAAGCGCCGCTGTGACCAGCATCAAGACGGCGGTTTTGACGCGATCGCGGCGGTAACCGAAATTGACGGCCATCGCCATGGTTCCGCTGCTGGAGATCAGGACGAAGGTCATGATGGCGATCAGGATCAGCGGAATATGATGCCCGCCAATCGTGAGAGCGAATACCTCGCTCGGATTCGGCCACGGCACCGTCGTGGACATTCGCGCGGTCATGTAGGACAGCAAGAAACAGCTGAAGATAAAGGTGTCGCTCAGGAGGAAGATCCACATCATGGCCTTCCCCCAGGAGACATTCTTGAACGCGCGCTGATCCGAGGACCAGTCGTCGGCTATGCCCCGCAAGCCGGCGGCCCGCGCGGGCGATTCTCCAGGGTTTGTCAGCACAGTGTCTGCCATCCGGTCTCTCCTAGGTGAGCAACCTGCGACAGATGTCGACGAAATCGTCCGTCCAGCCCGTCAGCAGGCCGAGCAAGACCAGCCAGACCAACAGCAGGAAATGCCAGTAGATCGTGCAGAGTTCCACGCTCAGGCGCACCTGCGTCATCTCGGCGCCACGCCACACCCTGGCAGTCGCTCTGCCGAGCGCCACCAGGCCGCCCATCAGGTGCAGCCCATGCGCCGCGGTCATCATGTAGAAGAAGGAATTGGCCGGATTGGACGCGACGAAATAACCCGCTGCGCGCAGCTGTTGCCACGCCAGCACTTGCCCGATCAGGAATGTAACCGCGGACGCGCCGCCTGCGCAGAGGCCGACGATCACACCGTCCATGTTGTTCCGGTGCGCGGCGACGTGTGCCCATTGCAACGCGACGCTGCTCAGGACCAGGACGCCCGTGTTGAACCACAGCAGCGAAGGCACCGGCATCGTGCGCCAGTCCGCCATGTTCATGCGCATGGAGTAAGCGCTGATGAAGAGTGCGAACAGCGAGCCGGCGACCGCGAGAAACACGCCCAGTCCGATCTTGGCCGCCGGCAGGGCGATTGCACCCGTGCCCGGGAAATCGTCGATCGAACCTTCTTCCAGCCATGGTTTGGCCGTCAGCCGTTGCTGCGAGAGCCACCATCCGGCGATGACCGCTATGACCGCCATGAACAGGATGATGGCGCTCACGGCGCAGCTCCCTGCACGGCCGGCGTCGTCCGCGGCTGGTTCTGCGGAATGAAGTCCTGCGCGGCACCGGGCACGCTGTAGTCATACGCCCACCGGTAGACCACCGGGAGCTCCTTGCCCCAGTTGCCGTGCCCGGGCGGGGTTTCCGGCGTCTGCCACTCCAGTGTTGTCGCCCGCCATGGATTGCCGCCCGACGGCCTGCCCCTGAACAGGCTCCAGACAAGATTGAACAGGAATACCATCTGGGCGAAGCCCACGATCAACGCCATGACGGTGATGAAGGCATTCAGCGTATGGGTCGATGACGGGATGAACGACGTGTCGCCGATGTCGTGATACCGGCGCGGAACGCCGAGCAGTCCAATATAATGCATGGGGAAGAAGATCAGATAGGCGCCGAGGAACGTCACCCAGAAATGAAACTTGCCCATCCAGTCATCCAGCATTCGCCCGGTGACCTTGGGGTACCAATGATAGATCGCGCCGAGCACGACCATGATTGGCGCCACGCCCATCACCATGTGGAAATGCGCGACGACGAACATGGTATCCGACAGCGGCACGTCCACGACGACGTTGCCGAGGAAGAGGCCCGTGAGCCCGCCGTTCACGAACGTGATGATGAAACCAAGCGCGAACAGCATCGGGACGGTGAGATGAATGTCGCCGCGCCACAGGGTCAGCACCCAGTTGTAGACCTTGATGGCGGTCGGGATGGCGATGATGAGCGTCGTGGTGGCGAAGAAGAACCCGAACTTCGGATGCATGCCGCTCACATACATGTGGTGCGCCCATACGACGAAGCTGAGAGCGCCGATTCCCACGATCGCCCAGACCATCATGCGATAGCCGAAGATATTCTTTCGCGCGTGGGTGCTGATCAGATCGGAAACGATGCCGAAGGCCGGCAAGGCGACGATGTAGACTTCCGGATGACCGAAGAACCAGAAAAGGTGCTGGAACAGGATCGGGCTGCCTCCGCCATACTTCATCTGCTGGCCCATCTCGACGAGTGCCGGCATGAAGAAGCTGGTTCCCAGCAGACGGTCGAACAGCATCATGACCGAGGCGACGAACAGCGCCGGGAAGGCCAGCAGCGCCATCACGGTGGCCGTGAAGATGCCCCACACCGTCAACGGCATCCGCATCAGCGTCATGCCGCGTGTGCGCGCCTGCAGCACCGTCACCACATAATTCAGCCCGCCCATGGTGAAGCCGATGATGAACAGGATCAGCGAGACCAGCATGAGGACGATGCCCCAATCCTGCCCGGGGGTACCGGAGAGAACCGCCTGCGGTGGGTAGAGCGTCCAGCCGGCGCCGGTGGGCCCGCCCGGCACGAAAAAGGTCGACGCCAACACCAGGACTGCGAGCAGGTAGATCCAGTAGCTCAGCATGTTCACATAGGGGAAAACCATGTCCCGGGCGCCGACCATCAGCGGGATTAGGTAGTTGCCGAAACCTCCCAGGAACAACGCCGTGAGCAGATAGATCACCATGATCATGCCGTGCATGGTGATGAACTGGAGGTACTGGCTTGCATCGATAAAGGAGAACGTGCCGGGAAATCCCAGTTGCAGTCGCATTAGCCACGACAGCACCAGCGCCACCAGCCCGATTGCGGACGCCGTCAGCGAGTACTGGATGGCGATGACTTTGGCGTCCTGCGAAAAGACGTACTGCGTCCACCAGCTTCTGGGATGATAGAGCTCAACCTCCGGCACTTCGGCAGGCGGCGCGTCTGCGCGTGCGTCATATGGGACGTCGACCATAGAAAACCCTCCTTGGTCGTTTCCATCGGGGGCGATGAGTTCACGCGCCCGATCGATCTTCGCGGCGGCGCTTTGTTAGTTGCCGCCGGATTTGTACGTCGCCTTCGTCACGGCCTTTCGGCCTGACAGTTCTGCAAACGTCTTCTGCGTCTCCAGCCAGGCGTGATATTCACTCACCTCCTGGACGATGACCTTGGCCCGCATCTGCGCGTGCGCCACGCCGCATAGCTCGGCGCAGAGCACATCAAACGTTCCGGTACGGATCGGGGTCATCCAGAAATAGGTGACCATGCCTGGAACCATATCCATCTTGGCCCGGAACTCGGGCACATAGAAATTGTGCAGAACATCGAGGGAGCGGAGCAAAACCTTGACCGGCTTCCCGATCGGAAGGTGCAAGTCGCCGCTTTCGATCACGACGTCGTCTTGTCCATTCGGGTCGTCGCGATTCAAGCCCATGGGGTTATCGGGACTGATGTTGCGGACGTTGGTTGTGCCCATGCGGCCATCCTTCCCCGGGAGGCGGAAGCTCCATTGCCACTGCTGGCCCATGACCTCGATCTCGGTGGCGTCAGCCGGAACCGTGACGAATTGGTGCCAGACAACCAGGCCCGGCGCCAACATGGCTCCGACGCCGACCGCAGTCCCGATGGTGAGCCACCATTCGAGCTTCTTGTTTTCGGGATTGTAGGCTGCCCGCCTTCCCTCCTTGTGATGGAAGCGGAAGACGCAATAGGCCATGAAGGCGATGACCGCGAAGAACACCGCTCCGGTGATCCAGAAGGTGATGCTGATGGTGTGGTCGATGTAGCTCCAGTTGGTGGCGATCGGCGTCCACCACCACGGGCTGTAGATGTGAAACAGCACCGAGCCGACTGCGACCAGAAGCAGTATGAGTGCGACAACCATCCTTCAGTCCTCCTTGCCACTCAAGGCAACGGAGACGGATTAAAGGGCGGAGCTCACACCTGTCTCGATGGCCGACTTCACATGCGCCATCGCAGTGCGTCTTGCCTCGCCCATATGACCGGTCGCGACATCCAAACGTGGCACGGAGCGCACGTTACGACCGCTAACCATCAGATCCGGGGCGTCGGAACCTAAGATGGTACGCGTCGAGCCACGCGTCAATAGATCAATATCGGACTACCTCGTCGGGGTGCGTCGGACAGATGCTGCAAGCAAGCGCGCGTCACCCGGCCGTTTGATGATGACGCAACGCACCAAATGACTAAGCCAATGACCGCGAACGTGCACACTTCACCGAACCGTGAGCGCTGCCTAATCCCAATCGCGTTAATCTGGATGCGCAGGTCGCGACAAGTTTCGTCCGGCTAAGCTCCTCTTCGTTGACCTCGGGTTTGCCGCACTCGGCTCG
This sequence comes from Bradyrhizobium sp. OAE829, assembly GCF_040546575.1. Classification (NCBI taxonomy): domain Bacteria; kingdom Pseudomonadati; phylum Pseudomonadota; class Alphaproteobacteria; order Hyphomicrobiales; family Nitrobacteraceae; genus Bradyrhizobium; species Bradyrhizobium sp. OAE829. Next base: position 412,791 of record NZ_JBEPOE010000001.1, read on the forward strand.
ATCGCGTTTCTCGCACATAGCGGCGGACACGTGTGCTTGGAAACTCGCGTCGTTTCACCGCCGCGACTTTCAGCACGGGAGGTGCGTCGATGGCCACTCTGTATTCCGACAACATCGCAAGAGTTGGACGCCACGTATTCGGGGACGCGGCCACATATCCGATCCGCAAGATCGGACTGTCCGACCTGCACGAGGCGCTGCGCCTGGGCTGGGAAGACTTCAAGGCAATGCCAAGCCACGCGGTGGTCGTGTGCGTGATCTATCCCGTGCTCGGTCTTGCCCTGTTCAGGATGGTGCTTGGCTATTCGGTACTGCCTCTGCTGTTTCCGCTGGCAGCCGGGTTTGCCTTGCTCGGGCCGTTTGCCGCGATTGGTCTGTACGAGCTCAGCCGTCGCCGCGAGCGCGGCGAGGAAGTCGACGTATCGAAAGCCCTTCACGTGCTGCGCGCGCCGGCTTTCGGCGCCATGATCGAACTCGGCGTTCTCCTGCTCGTCCTGTTCGGAGCCTGGATCGGGGTCGCGAACGCCATCTACGTTTCAATCTTCGGCCACGCTCCGGCTGCGAGCATCCCTGACTTCGCAACGCGCGTGCTGACGACGCCGGAAGGATGGTCGCTCATCATCGTCGGGTGCGGCGTCGGTTTTCTGTTCGCGGTCGTGGCGCTGTGCGTCAGTGTCGTATCGTTTCCGTTGATGCTTGACCGGCATGCGACGGCGATAGACGCGATCCGGACCTCGATCTGGGCCGTGATGAAAAATCCGGTTGCGATGGCCGCGTGGGGGCTGATAGTCGCGGCGCTGCTGGTGATCGGTTCGCTACCGCTGTTCGTTGGACTGGCCGTCGTTCTGCCGTTGCTCGGTCATGCCACCTGGCATCTGTACCGGAAAGTGGTGGAGCCGGATCCCAATCCTCCACAGGAGGAAGAACCCCACCTGCGCAAAGGACACCGCTACGCGGCGGATTTCCCGGCCAATCTGTTCCCGTGGAGCCGCGAGAAGTGAGAGACAAGTAATACGAGGCTTGTGAGCCGTTACGACCGCGTCGCCAGCACCACGCCCGCCAGCGTGAACAGCAGCGCCGCGACCTGGACCGGGCCCAGCGGCTCGCCCAGGGCTGCCGCCGAGGCCACTACGCCGATGACCGGCACCGCCATGGTGCCGATCGCGGCGACCGAGGCCGGCAGCCGCGACAGCGCGGCAAACCAGCTGACATAGGCGATGCAGAACTGGATCACGGTGGAATAGATCAAGAGCCACCAGCCGATCTGGCTGACCTTGCCGAGATCCGTGGTCTCGATCGCGAGGCCGACGATCGCGACCGGAAAGCAGCCGAGCCCGATCTGCCAGGCGGCGGCCGGGATCGGCGGCATGTCGAGCGGCAGTTTCTTGGCCAGCACCGTGCCGAGCGCAAAGCCCATCGAGCCGGCCAGCGCCATCAATATCCCCGGCAGCTTGGCGGCGGATGCCGTTACCCCATTGCCGCCCATGATGGCGGCTAAGCCCGCGAACGCCATCACCAGCGAGACCGTGCGCAATAAAGTCGGCCGCTCGCCCAGCACCGGCCAGGCCAACAGCGATGCCCAGACCGGCATGGTGTAGGCGATCAGCGCGGTTTCGCTGGCCGGCAGCCACAGCAGCGCCAGCCCCATCAGCACCATCCATCCGGTGACGTTGAGCGTTGCGGCCAGCAGCAGCCGCGGCCACAGCGCCCGGTCGACCCGCAGCGTCTGTCCCCGCCCCAGCGCCAGCGCCGCCAGCAGCAAGGCCCCGATCACGCCGGTGACACCGCGCAAGGTCAGCGGCGGCAGTTCCCCGAGCAGGAATTTTGTGACCGGCCAGTTAAAGCCCCAGCCCACCGAGGTGATGGCGAGGAACATGAGGCCGGCGGGTGCGATACGCGCACGCGCGGCTGGTGGCACAGGATCTGTCATGGACGACCGGCAAGGAGCGAAAAGGAATCGGAGAAAAGAGAATCGGCTCAAGAATCAGCCGGGGGAATCGGCGGCGACTTTGGCCCTTATCGGGGCCCGCGACCACCGGCTCGCCGGCATGTCAGGGTGGAGTTCTCCGTAGCCTTACGTGAGTCTCCAAAGCGCAATCCCGGAAGGCCCGGACGACGCGAATAAATACTTGTCCTGTGAACAGCCGGGAGAAGCCTTCGCTCCACAGGCCCTGAACATTTTTTTCCTTGTCGAATCTGTGAGGACTCACTGATACTTGGACCGATCACAGGCGCGAGATCACCCCCTGTTATCCCCCTCTTTCCACCATATTTAGTATTTGATTCAGGAACTCGTACTAGTCCTTGACGGGCGTAACGGACTTGGCCTAGCTTTCTTCCTGTTCGGCGCGAGTGTGTTTTGGGTCCCCGCCGGTCATCCCAAATGGGTTCCGAAACGACCACTCCGCCCGCCGGTTAAGGCTGCGGGAGAGGACTTTTTGCCCTCAAAAAAGGGGGGTAGTTCGGGGCGCGAAAACGGGGCCGCAAGGCCCGAAAAAACGGGCCGGAACAGGCCCAGAGTGACGCGGCAAGTGAAGCGTTGGGGCGTTGATTGCATGACCTGGAAGGCCCGGCGGGCCCTTCTTAGGACGTGCCGCGGAAAGGCCGGCGCAAGCCGGGTCCTGCCGCCAGAGAGACAGACCGGGTTCACCGGTTGAGCTGCGGATCAAGGGATCAGGGTTGCCCGGGCTATTCTTATAGTCCCGATGGCAGCCATGGTTCGGGAGGTCCGCTCAAGGATAACATTCCGGAACCCGCGGTAGAGCGGACCGGTCAGAAGAAGACGGGGCACGACCATGCGAATCGAACGGCGCAACACGACTCAAGGCCAGTCACCCTACGCAGGGATTGATTTCAGATTAACGACATCGGAGATCCGCAATCCCGATGGTTCGATCGTGTTCCGGCTGGAAAACGTCGAGGTGCCCCAATTCTGGTCGCAGGTCGCCTCCGACGTGCTGGCGCAGAAGTATTTTCGTAAAGCCGGCGTCGCCGCACGCCTGAAGAAGGTCGAGGAAGAGACCGTGCCCTCGTGGCTGTGGCGCTCGGTGCCCGACACCGAGGCTCTGGCCCTGCTGCCCGAGAACGAGCGCTTCGTCAGCGAACTCTCGGCAAAGCAGGTGTTCGACCGCCTCGCCGGCTGCTGGACCTATTGGGGCTGGAAGGGCAGCTACTTCTCGAGCGAAGAAGACGCGCAGGCGTTCTTCGACGAGCTGCGCTTCATGCTCGCCAAGCAGATGGTCGCGCCGAATTCCCCGCAGTGGTTCAACACCGGGCTGCACTGGGCCTACGGCGTCGATGGCCCCGGCCAGGGCCACTATTACGTCGACTGGAAGACCGGCAAACTCACGAAGTCGAAATCGGCCTACGAGCATCCGCAGCCGCACGCCTGCTTCATCCAGGGCGTCGATGACGACCTCGTCAACGAGGGCGGCATCATGGACCTCTGGGTCCGCGAAGCCCGCCTGTTCAAATACGGCTCCGGCACCGGCTCCAACTTCTCGCGCCTGCGCGGCGAAGGCGAGCGCCTGTCCGGCGGCGGCCGCTCATCCGGCCTGATGAGCTTCCTCAAGATCGGCGACCGTGCCGCGGGCGCGATCAAGTCCGGCGGCACCACGCGCCGCGCGGCCAAGATGGTCGTGGTCGACGCCGATCACCCTGACATCGAGACCTATATCGACTGGAAGGTGAAGGAGGAGCAGAAGGTTGCGGCGCTGGTCACCGGCTCCAAGATCAACCAGAAGCACCTGAAAGCCGTGCTGAAAGCCTGCGTCAATTGCGAAGGCTCCGGCGACGACTGCTTCGACCCGGAAAAGAACCCTGCCCTGCGCCGCGAGATCAAGCTCGCGCGCCGCGCGCTGGTGTCTGACAACGTCATCAAGCGCGTGATCCAATTTGCAAAACAGGGCTACAAGGACATCGACTTCCCGACCTACGACACCGACTGGGATTCGGAAGCCTACCTCACGGTATCCGGCCAGAACTCCAACAACTCGGTCTCGCTGAAGGACGATTTCCTCCGCGCTGTCGAAACCGACGGCGACTGGAATCTGATCGGCCGCACCAGCAAGAAGATCACCAAGACGCTGAAGGCCCGCGATCTCTGGGAAAAAATCGGTCACGCCGCCTGGGCGTCGGCCGATCCCGGCCTGCACTTCAACACCACCATGAACGACTGGCACACCTGCAAGGCGTCCGGCGACATCCGCGCGTCGAACCCGTGCTCGGAATACATGTTCCTGGACGACACCGCCTGCAATCTGGCGTCCGCGAACCTGATCACGTTCTACTCGACCACGACAAAGCGCTTCGACGTCGAGGCGTATGAGCATTTGTGTCGGCTCTGGACCGTCGTCTTGGAAATCTCCGTGATGATGGCGCAGTTCCCGTCGAAGGCGATCGCCGAACTCTCCTACGAGTTCCGCACGCTGGGCCTCGGCTTTGCCAACATCGGCGGCCTCTTGATGACCATGGGCCTGCCCTATGACTCGAAGGAAGGCCGCGCGCTGTGCGGCGCGCTGACCGCGATCATGACCGGCGTGTCCTATGCGACCTCGGCCGAGATGGCCAAGGAATTGGGCCCCTTCCCCGGCTACAAGAAGAACGCCGCGCACATGCTGCGCGTGATCCGCAACCACCGCCGCGCCGCCCATGGTGAAAGCCGCGGCTACGAGGCCCTCGCGGTCAACCCGGTGCCGCTGGATTACGCCAGCGTGCCGCAGACCGACATCGTCGAGCGCGCCAAGGCCGCCTGGGACCTCGCGCTGCAACTGGGCGAAGCCCATGGCTACCGCAACGCGCAGACCACGGTGGTGGCGCCGACCGGCACCATCGGCCTCGTGATGGATTGCGACACCACAGGCATCGAGCCTGACTTCGCGCTGGTGAAATTCAAGAAGCTCGCCGGCGGCGGCTACTGGAAGATCATCAACCAGGCCGTCCCGGTGGCGCTGCGCACGCTCGGCTACCGCGAAGCTGACATCGCCGAGATCGAGGCCTATGCCGTCGGCCACGGCTCGCTCTCCAATTCGCCCGGCGTCAACGTCTCCACCCTGAAGGCCAAGGGTTTTACGGACGAAGCCCTGGCAAAAGTGGAAGCCGCGCTGCCGACCGCGTTCGATATCAAGTTCGCCTTCAACAAGTGGACCTTTGGTGAGGAATTCCTGCGCGAAACGCTGAAGCTCGCGCCGGAAGTGATCGCCGCCCCCGGCTTCGACCTGCTCGCCGCCGTCGGGTTTACAAAACGCGAGATCGAAGCCGCCAACGTGCACATCTGCGGCGCGATGACGGTGGAAGGCGCACCGCATCTGAAGGCCGAGCACTATCCCGTGTTCGACTGCGCCAACCCCTGCGGCAAGATCGGCAAGCGCTACCTTTCCGTGGAGAGCCACATCCGCATGATGGCGGCCTCGCAGCCCTTCATCTCGGGTGCGATCAGCAAAACCATCAACATGCCGAACGACGCCACCGTCGAGGATTGCAAGTCCGCGTATTTGCTGTCCTGGAAACTGGCGCTGAAGGCCAACGCGCTCTACCGCGACGGTTCAAAACTGTCGCAGCCGCTGAACTCGCAGCTCATCAGCGATGATGACGACGAGGATGATGCGACCGACGCGTACTACGACAAGCCGATGGCCGCCCGCACCGCGCAGGTCTCGGAGAAGATCGTGGAGAAGCTGGTCGAGCGCATCGTCGTGATGCGCGAGCGCGAGAAGATGCCGGATCGCCGCAAGGGCTACACCCAGAAGGCGGTCGTCGGCGGGCACAAGGTTTATCTCCGCACCGGCGAATATGACGACGGCCGGATCGGCGAGATCTTCATCGACATGCACAAGGAAGGCGCGGCGCTGCGCTCCTTCATCAACAACTTCGCGATCGCGGTCTCGCTCGGCCTGCAATATGGCGTGCCGCTGGAAGAATATGTCGACGCCTTCACCTTCACCCGCTTCGAGCCGGCGGGCCCCGTGCAGGGCAACGACTCGATCAAGTACGCGACCTCGATCCTCGACTACGTGTTCCGGGAGCTCGCGGTCAGCTACATGAGCCGCTTCGACCTCGCCCATGTCGATCCCACCGAGTCGAATTTCGACGCGCTCGGCAAGGGCGTCGAGGAAGGCAAGGAGCCGGCCGATCACGGCCACCAGGCGACCAAGTATCTGTCCAAGGGCCTCACCCGCTCGCGCACGGATAATCTGGTCGTGATGCGCGGCGGCTCGACCGCGGTCTCCTCCGGCAACGACCAGGCGCCGACAGGCGGCTCGCGCGTCACCTCGCTCGCCTCCCACGGCGCCACCTCCCGCGCAGCCGACGCCGTCGAAGGCGCCGTCGCCCTGAAGCAGGAAGCCCAGCACGACCTGTCGCCGACAGAAAAGCTGGAAGCCCTGCAATGGAGCAAGGCCGGCGCGGCGCAGGCCGCCCAGCCCACCGTGACCAAAGCCGAACGCCGCGCCGAGGCCAAGGCGCGCGGCTACGAAGGCGAGATGTGCTCGGAGTGCGGCAACTTCACGCTGGTCCGCAACGGGACGTGCATGAAGTGCGATACGTGTGGAAGCACGACGGGGTGCAGCTGAGCTGGCTCTTTCGCGATAACGACAACAGCGATCGCGGCGAACTTCGGCTTCGCCGCGAAATGCCTAGCCGAACGAATCATGAATCAACTTTGAGACGAGAGTCGGATGAGTGTGGTTGTAGAGAGTGCGCCGTGGGATGCCGTGAAGCCTTACCGGGTGCTGAGTCTGGACGGCGGCGGGATGCGCGGCATCTACACTGCAGCCTTTCTTTGACCGTCTAGTCATCCAGTTTGCCCGCACGCGCCGAGAGGAAAGCCTCGACCTCGGCAAGGGCTTCGATCTCATCACTGGGACAAGCACCGGGGCCATCGTTGCCAGCGCGCTCGCCGTCGGCCGTCCCATGAGCGACATCGTCAAGCTCTATAGTGAACACGGTCGCCAGATATTCCCGCATCGTATCAAGGGCACGCCCAGCGCAATTCGGCGCATGTTCGTCGGGGGACGATACGTTCGGAAGGGCGACGCAGTGCTCCGTGAGGCGCTAACCTGCGTGCTCAAGAGTACAACAATGGTCGACGTTTTCGATAAACGCGGCATCTCGCTCTCTATTCCTGCTGTCGCGATGAGCAGTCATCGCTCGTGGGTTTTCAAAAAGACACCGGCGAGCGGCGTACGTGACGACCATTACCCTCTGGTCGACGTGTGCATGGCGTCGAGCGCCGCCCCAATCTTCCGATCCCTGGCGGCGGTGAAAGATCCCAACGGGGACAACGGCGTCATGCAAGTGTTTGCTGATGGCGGTCTATGGGCGAACAATCCCATCATGGTCGGTCTCGTCGACGCGTTAGCCTGCGCTCCAAAAGGCGCACCGATCGAGATCTACTCGCTCGGTACATGCTCGCGTCCGGAAGGCGAGCTCATCGCCCCATCGAAAGTGCATCGCTCAATCCTGGGCTGGAAGATGGGCGCCGAGGCCGCAGGCCTCAGCATCACCGCACAGGAATTCGCGTTCGACAACATGGCTCGCTTTCTCGGCAACAAGTTTACCGAACTGGGACGGCCCGTCCGCAGGTTACGATTTCCGAACAAAGACGTACCTGCGTCGATGATGAAGTTTCTCGCGCTCGATGATGCTCGTCCGAAGGCTTTGAACCGTCTGATCCAACAGGCGAGTAATGACGCGGACCTGGCGAAGAGCGCCTGCGACGATTCAAGCAACCCTGAAGGCCAGATGGTGAAGGCGTTGATGATGAGCCTTCCCGCGATGCCCAAGACCGGCGTGAAGATGGAGGAAGCGAGATGAAGGACTGCAGCGAACAGATTGCGGGCTTCGAGCGCGCGGCGGTGCGCATGTCGAAAGACGACCGCGCCGACATTTTCGGCAAGGCCAAGATCAACCGCAACAGGCTCACGTCAGGACTCGAACGCAACGGCAGCCCCAAGGCTGTCGGTTCGCGCACGCAGGGCTCCTACGCGATGAAGACCATGATCCAGCACGATCGCGGCGACTACGACGTCGACGACGGCGTCTACTTCAAGCGCGACAATCTGAAGAACGATCAAGACGAGGACAAATCCCCCGAGGACGCAAGGAAGATGGTCAGCGACGCGCTTCAGGACAAGCGCTTCGCCGACCAGCCCGAACCCCGCATCAACTGCGTGCGGGTCTACTACAAGCAGGAAGGCTACCACGTCGACGTGCCCGTTTACCGTGAGAACAGCGCGACCGATCCCTTCACTGGCGCGGAGAAGAAGTGGTTCGAGATCGCCGCGGGCGACAAGTGGAAAACATCCGATCCGCTCGCCAACACGAAGTGGTTCAAGGATGCGAACGACAGCAAATCGCCCGACGCGTCTGCCGACGGCAACGACGGCCAGTTCGTACGGATCGTCCGACTGGTGAAGGCTTTCGCCCGCAGCCGCTACGGCTGGTCGGACAAGGTTGCGAGCGGCTTCACGATCTCGAAGCTCGTCTGCGACAGCTTTGTGCAATCCGACGAACGTGACGACCACGCCTTCCGGCAAGCGATGAGGGGTATCAGTCTCTGGTTGAGCTTGAGCGGCATCGTTCGGCATCCGGTGCTGGAAGAGAATCTCGCCGAATCTGGTGATCCCAAGACCACCTTTCTTAAGGAGAAGATCGACGAGAACCTGAAGCATCTCGACGTGCTCGACAAGTTCGACTGCACGCACGACGAAGCAATGAAGGCCTGGGACAACCTGTTCTACACCGACTGGTTCTCCAAACAACCCGACCCCTCCAAGAAATCCAAAGTCGAGAAGGCCAGCGGACCTGCGGTGATCAAGCAGGGAGAAACCCGCTACGCGTCGAAGGAGAGCCGTCACGCGTGAACCTCCCGCTTCAAGTGACGGCTGCGACCGATTTCTCACGCGCGGAACTCGACGCATGGTTCGCCGAGTTCGGCGAGGATTTCCGTGGTCGCCTCCCGGCGGACGGGCTGCGGGCAAACATGTCGGAAGGCTGGCAACTGAGGTGGCGCGGACGGGAGCTGGAGGTCCAGGTCGACGCGGACTTTCCCTTCAGCGCCGCACGCATCTGCCTCGTCGGCTACACGCGGGCGCAGGCGCAGCCGCACGTCGAGAAGGACGGAAAGCTCTGCCTTGGAGCCAAGCCAGTGCCAGGCAACGCGCTCAGCAGCTTGCGGATCGCTCTCGCCGAGGCTTTTCAACTTCTCTCCGAGAATGAGACCCGACAGCATGACGACGATTTTCAGAACGACTTCAGCCTCTACTGGTTGACTTGGGCCAGCAGAGCGAGCTTGAGCGTCAAGGTCCTGCCAAGCTCCAGCGGAGCGCGCAAAACGACTCTTGCCCGCGCAATGTGGACGGAAAGTCAAACTTTCGTCTTCCCAGGGAAGAACGCTGCAAAACAATTCTGGACTAACCTGACAGGCACTGCGCCGGAATCGCTCAGAGCGACGGCGGTCATCTCCATTGATCCCCTTCCGGCCCCTGACCGCTATCCGGATTCTGCGGCGGACCTCTGGGCGCTCGTTCATTCTCGGTCGCAAGGTGGCACGGATCTGTTGGCGCAGCTCGTCGAGACCGATCCCAAAGAGGCGTTCGTCATTCTCGCCGGAACGGCCCCTTCCGGCCGCGAACATTACGCAGCCGTGCGCATCCATCGGCCGCTCGATCCTTCGGGGCAGCCAGTAAGGCGGCGCGTCATGCGCAAGGATATCAAGGACACAGAGGAGCCGACTAAGACCTTGTTCGAGCGCTTTTTGGTCGAGCGCCTCGCCACCAGCAGATTGGATGCTTCGTCGACGCGCCTGCCGGAGGGCACTCAACAGCAGATGTTAGCGGCCAAGGTGGTCATCGCGGGATGCGGCGCGCTCGGCTCGGGCGTGGTGCGCCTGCTCGCGCAGGCTGGCGTCGAGCACATTCACCTCGTCGATCCTGAGTACCTCGGGTGGGAGAACATTCGGCGTCACGAATTGGGGGCTCGCCTTGTAGGCAACGGAAAGGCTCAGGCGCTGGCCATCACCATCCGTGCCAATCTGCCCTTGATCGGCTTCGTCGAGGGATATCAGATGACGTTTGCGACCTTCGCGCGTCAACATCCCGAGATACTTGATCAGGCAGACCTAATCGTCAGTTGCACCGGCAACTGGGCGGCTGACGCATCGGTCGAACACGCCTTGAGGCAGGCCCACCGAAAGGCATCGGTCGTGTACGGTTGGATGGAGGCGCACGCGCTAGCCGCTCACGCCGTCCTCATCGGAAATTCCGGTCCGAAGTTGTCGGACGGCTTTGACGAGCACGGAGAATTTCGATTGCCGGCTGTTGCAGGCGGGAGGCCGCCGCCACCCGAATGCGGCGGAGCATCCACCCCGTTCGGCGCGATAGAACTCTCCAACGCCCAAGCTCTGGTAGCTAGGTTGGCGGTGGACGCCTTGCGTGGCATCGAACGAACGCCGGCTTGGCGTTCGTTGCTCTCGGATTCCGTGGCATTTCGGGAGGCGGATGCGGCGGTTGCCCGCGGCTGGGTGGCAAGACGAGGACAACCGGGTGAGATGGGTGGATTTTTCAGCGGCGATTGGACATTCCGATGAGCGAGCCGGGCCTTGCGCTCTCCGTCGGACCAATCTCGGTCCGCATCCGATCGCAAGCGCTCGCGACTTTCGATGCGCATCGGCAACGACGATTCTTTCATCGGGAGGCCGGCGGTCAACTTTTCGCTCGAGTTCGAGGAAACGACTGGGAGATCACCACGGCGACCGGACCTCGCGTAAGAGATCGACGAGGCCGGTTTTCATTCTGGCCGCATCGCGCTTCCGAGCAGACCGAAATATTCGAGCACCATGCCCTAGGACTGGATTACGTTGGCGACTGGCACACCCATCCGGAACATACGCCAAAGCCCTCTCCAGACGACTTGACCAGTATCGCCGAGGTGGTTCGGCGATCCACCCATCATCTTCCAGGATTCATGCTCTTAATCGTGGGCCGGGCCCCTTTTCCGGAAGGACTATGGGCATCCTTTCACTCCACCGATGGTACGTGGGCCACGATCGGCTAGGAGTTTCGAGCCGAGAGCATAACCCGCCGCTTCGGATTCTCTAAGGCGGTGGATTACGCTTCGCTAGTCCGCGCTACACCGGAACGGTGCAGTCATGGCTGGTGCGCCCACTGGGAGTGCGGACGGTCGTGCATGTGGCCGGCCCGTTTCCTGTGTCGAACGTGCTGATGCTGATCCTGAATCCGAAAAGGTTGAAGCGTACGGTCGTATCCTTGCCGCCCGAAACAGCATCAAGATCGTTATCCGTCAGCATGGAAGCGTGATTGCTCATTGAAGGTCCTCCTGATCGATTTCTGCGGCGAGACCATTCCCGCCAGCCGTGGATCAGGGAATACGCGAAGGCTCGGTTGGCTGCTGTGATGAACGTCACGCGACGAAAAAGCCCCGCCAGTCAGGGCGGGGCCAAGCTCGCAAGGATTTTCAGCTCGTAGGGCGTGGTTTAGGGCGAGTCCCAATCACCACATGGTCATCGCAAACGATGCGGGTGGTTCCGCCGCCCGTCACGATAGCGAGTTCATCGTTCGAGAGCCCACCGGCTGCCAGGTGCAGCTTGCGAACTTCGATCAGGTCGTCCTTACGCAGGTTTTTGGTCGTGCTCATAGTCGCTCCTTTCATGAGACCCGTTCCGGCGGCCTCGGTTTGAAGTGGAACGCTTGTTGGACGACACCTTCAAGAGATCGGTTCGATGGCGACGGATTGCGCTTCGCTGATCCGCCCTGCCGCGCTCGTATCGGTCGAGATGTGACAGCCGTCACTGCGGTTCGACAAAGCATCAGATGTGCTGCCGGCAGTCACGGGATAGTCCCGCGACGATCACCGGAGGAGCGATATCGTGAACACTGATATCAATAGAAGCGGAGACATCCGGCCGCTGTCTGTAGGCGAACTCGATGCGGTCGCTGGCGGCTGGTACAATAACGGCTGGATCACGTGCAATGACGGCAAGCAGATGTGGGTAGGAAATTTTCACCTTCCTGGCGGCGGGATTATCATCACCTCGCGGAAGGAAGGTGAAAAGGGCGTCACAACAACCGTTGTCGGTCCCACTTGAACCGCACCCGCGACGCGGCCCTCGTGCGTCAACGCGAGGGCCGTTTGCTTTCGCAGGCATGAAAGCGAGCGCGGAAAGCTTCAGATCAAAGGCTATAGCTCGCCACAAAGACCTCTTTCATCGTCACTACGAGGAAGTCCTTCTGCCCTTCGCCGGCTTTGCGTCCTCCGGTGACGTTATCCAGTGCTTCGTCGGAGATTTTGTCGCTCGCTTGAACCTGCTCGGTCTTCATTGTCCCGCTCCGTGTTGTGTGGCGCTGTGCGCCGTTGAACTGGAGCGAGTATGCCGGGCGGCGATCAGGCTTACCGTGACGTGCGTCACAAAGGAAAAGCCCCGCCGGTTAGGGCGGGGCTAAAGCAGCGCTCTTGGCGCGACGCTCTTATTTTCCGCCCTTGGGCTTTATGCTGAGACCCTTCAGCGTGCCCTCTGCACCCTCGGTGATCTTGTCGAGGCCCATCCGAATCCCCGTTCCAACAGCAAACGAGCCTACAATGACGGCGATATACACAAAGCCGCCAGACACCGCGTCGAGTTCGTTGTCAGTAAGAGCGGGCATCGTGTTCAAATGTGAAGAGTGGGTCTGCATGACGAGCCTCCAGGTTGGGGTCGGGATCATCCAGACCGTGCTCTTAACTAGAGCGAGCCCGGGACGGGCGCTGTGAGCAACATCACACTGTGACCCGCCTGCGCACCATCGGCACGAGAGCGCAGCTCGTGACTAGACCGAAAACTCGTCGGTGTTGCGCCTGGGTGACAGCCCTTCTTCCCCACCTTCGATAGCCTGCTATCATCACAGTGCGTGAGGTGTGCCATGGCCGAGCGTGTTATTTCCGAATTGTCGAACTATTCGTATGAGGCAATTCTGGCAGTCTGTGGCGTGGGTTCGTTGGTGTCGCTCCTTGTCGCAGCCACGGCCTGAAGAGGCCAGCAACTGAAGCTGCCTAACGCTCGCGGCGAAGCTTCGCTCATTCGTGCATCAGCCCCACACTGGCGAGGCCCTTAGGGCGCATTGAAGCCGACCTATCCGCCGTAGCTCAGAGAGCGATCAAGCTAAGGCGGCGGATTACGCTTCGCTCCAATCCGGTCCACGCGTTACCTGAATCGCGTTCGCCGCCGCGCGATCATTGCCATGATCAGGTGGCCCGACGCGCGACGCTGCGTCCCACCACACGCCGGGCCAGTCAAACCATAGCGGGGTTGAGGGGCGCCGGTTTGACCGAATCGTTGATATCCGAACTTCGTGGCGGAAACCGGCCGGCGCCGGGCTGTTCGCGTGATGGCTGACGGCTGGCGACGCGAACTCGATGAACCGGATACGCCAGCGAGCGTAGCCCCGCCCCTACTTCTTGTTCTCCTCGCAAAATTTCAGGGCGGCCAGCGCCTCGCCCATCCGGGGGATCTTGATTTCGACGCTGTTGTCCTCGTCGTCCTCGAAATCGATCGTCAGCAGTTTTGCCTTGCCGAGCGCGTCCAGGATCGATTGCTGGAATTCGAAGGTGCCGCGGACGGCGGTCTTGTCGACGACCTCCCACTTCGCCTTCTTCATGATGTCCTTGTCGTCGGTGCCGACATCGGCCCGCAGGATCTTGCCGACCTTCTCCCACTACCACCCCTCGTAGATCACCGCGACCACGATCGCGTCCTTGGAGTAGCTCAGCACGATCACGTACTGGCTGTCGTCGTCATCCTTGTCCTTGTATTCGCGGGCGGCATTGCAATGATCGTCTCCGCTGCGCTTCTCGACCTCCCAGTCGCCAACCTTGGTTTGCGCCAGTGCCGGCGCCGCCCAAAAGCCGGCGAGCAGCAACACCGCCAAAAGAATTCGTGTCATATCAGCCTCCGCGTTCCCGGGCCGAAATGACCACCTCCGGCAAGGAGTCGCAAGTCTCACAGCGCGCACGATTCGAGGCGGCTTGTCCGCCGCCGTTCATGAAAAGACGCAAGCTCCAACGCTTGAGACATCGACCGCAGAGAACCACGCGGCAGCACCGGCTTTGTTCTCCATCCGACTCCAGTCTGTTCGCAAAGAACGAATCGGAATCGTGCAAATCGGCGCGGATCAATTCCTAACAACACGTTGCTTCGCCGTTGTGTGCCCACATCACGACGAAAAAGCTCGCAGGGCGGATTTGGAGCGCAGCGCAATCCGCCGCCTTGCTTCAAAGCGGCGGATCACGCTTCCGCCTTCGCTCGTTGAGCTACGGCGGACAGGTCGCCGATCCGCCCTGCTCGCTCTCATACGCCGACGATATTCGTCCTGTTGACGAGGCCGCTCCAACCTCGACAACACAACCCTAGGCGACCATGGTCCGGCCGCCGCCGAAGTTGATGTTCGCCCATGGCGAATAAAACTGTTTGACCCAATTCAGGTACTGGATCTCCCCTTCGATCGCGCGCCGTCCGCCGCTCACCTGATCGAGTTCGACGACCGTCAATTCGACCGCGTCCTGCAGGCTGCCGAGTTCATCCTTCCGCGTCTTCATGTTCTGCTCCGTTGGATATGAAAGAAGGATCATCCTTCGATCCATCCGGTCAGGGTGAGACCACGGCGGATCAATTTCCGTGATTTGAATCACGTGCACAGCCCAACCGCGATGCTTCGAATTTCGCTTCGAGATGAATCCACGAACTGTGCGGAGCATCACACCGGGAAGCGCAGGTTCAAGGCAGATTGCGGCCAGCAGAGACGATCTCGAACATGGGCTTGCCACGACCAATGTCAGAACCTTGCAAGAAATCGATTACCGTGCGCGTTGCGAAGGTTCTCCTTGGCAACGATGAGCCCGCGTTCATTGCCGCCGCGGCCGGCGCATCGATTGCCTGGGGCATCCTTATGGCTTGCCAGGTCAGCTATCTCGGCCCCCGTCCGGCCCCGTCGCTTTGGCAGACGATCGGGAGCGGGATCGCGGTCGGCATGTTTCTGATGCCGTTCTTTTTCATGGGGATTTCCCGGGTACTCGGGTTCATGTCGCATTGGGCGGCTCTCGTCCTGATGAGCGCCGCATTCTATTTTCCCCTTGTTCTAACGCACATGCGAGCACTCCAGCTCCCCTCCTTCGCTTTCATGGCCGTAAGCGTCGCCTAGTTGCGGCCATCCTCGTGGCCAGACGAATTGTGAAATGGCATCGCCGCGCTTCCGCGCAATAACTGCCGCCGCTCCTTCCGTTGTGACGGCGGTCACACAGCAACACCACTCTACGATCTGGTAAATCACCCACTCCGTGATAGCATCCCTCCACAGTCGAAGCGGATGGTCGCTTCGTCTCGGCAGAGGAGAAGCGCAGATGAAAAAGTCTGATACGAACTCCCAGAAGTCCGCCGACAAGAAGGTCGAAGCGCCGGTTCAGCTCAAGCCGGAGCAACTCGAAGCCGTCGCAGGCGGCATGATCAGGCGCATCGATCCCAAGGGCACCGGCACGACCACGACAGGCGCCGTTGGACCGAAGACGACCACCACCAAGCTGACAAGTTAGTTGATTCCATATGCGGGATGGCGATTGGCGCGTGATGCGCCGGACGCCGTCTCGAAGGCTTTTCAGATAAGCATTTGCGAGACTGAGCGTTCAAGGCAGAGCCGCGGATTGCGCGTCCCGCTGCACACCCAGCTGCGGTGAGGCGATCGATCGGCGTCGGCCGCGAACCGGAGGGTCGTTTGATGTCCCGAGGATCCAGCCAAGAGATCGACTGCCCGAGTGCCCAGGCAACCGCTGATGGCGCGCGCGTCTTTGGCGTCGTGACAGGCACGCCTGAAGATCACAGGGTCGGCTATCTCACCGAGACCTTGCCGGTTTCCGAAAACCTGCTGGCGCTGGCAGGGTCAGCCAAGCCCACGCAACTTTTCAGAATTGCGGCGCCGTGCGCCGGCGCCAGCGGCGGCTGCAAGCACTTCAAGGGCAACGCGTGCAGCCTGGCCGAACGCATCGTCGCGGGCACCCCGGTCGTGGTCAACGCGCTTCCTGCGTGCCAGATCAGATCCACCTGCCGCTGGTTTCGTCAGGAAGGCAAAGCGGCCTGCTTCCGCTGTCCGCAGGTCATGACGGATAAATCCAATGCTTCCGACTACGAGCGGCAGATCGCCGACGCCGACTGATGCGCTCTGAGGCGAAGGCGTAGACCGCTGCGCTCGCTGCGTCGCTTCGCGCGCAAATCAAATTTCGTGCACCACCGTGGGCGATGGTGCGGGCCGTTGCCCGGTCGCGCCTGGACTGCCGCTGTCGCCGGTCGCGAGGGCTGGGATGTGATCGCCGTCACATCGCGACGAGAACGGTACCGCTAAAGGTGGCCGCACCGGCAATCCCGCTGGCTTAAGGGGAATTATGATGACCAATGATAACGCGAGCGAAGTTCTGAATGTGCGCGAGCTTGATGCGGTGTCTGGCGGTTTTATGCGGCTCCCCCTAATTGCGGTCAAAGTGCTGGAAATCAAAGGCGGAGGAACGGACGGTGGTGGGGGTGGTCAGAACGATGCGGCCCAAATGTTTCAGCAGATTATGCAGCAACTGACCCAACAGGGGTAAGCGCACCGGGTGCAGGCCGACGCGGCGTGATGACCGTCGGCGCGGGACCGTCGAAGGATGGCGACCTGCGCAGTCGGCGGCAAGGTACTGACGGCCGAAAATCCGATGCGGGTACCGCGCGACCGCGACGTTTCAGGATATTAGCCATCGCGCATTCCCGGCTTTAATTTTTGTGTACGATCAGCACACCAAGTCGGTGAGCGGTGTCGCGTGTCGCATGGGGCTAGCGGTAACCTACTCGGGGATGCTGTGCCGCTTTTGGCGGAGTTCAGCAAACGTTTGGCGTGCGCTGACAAGTACCGCTGTGTCCGGAATGATACCCGACACGCATGCCAAAACAGTCAAGACCGCTTTGCCCCCAGTGCCACATGCACATGGTCCGCATCACTCCAGCCCAATGCGAGAGGCAGACCTACGAGTGCCTGCGGTGCGGGCACAAGGAAACGCGCAAGTCCCAACACAACAGAAGCGCCCTGCTGGCCTGGCCCCAGCGCAGTATGCATCAGCCAAGGCGGCGGAATACGCCGAAGCCTTTTATCGGCGGAGCAACAAGCGGCTTTGTTCTCCATCCGACTCCAGTTTGTTCGCAAAGAACGAATCGGAATCGCGCAAATCAGCACTGATCAATTCCTAACGACACGTTGCTTCGCCGTCGCGCGCCCTCATCACGACAAAAAGCCCGCGACGACATCGCGGGCTTTTATCAAACGCGACAAGCTGCTCGTGCGTCGGCGCCGGTTGAAGCGCCGATCAAGCATCTGTCCTTACTGAATGGCGCGGCCGACGGTTTCGCTGCGGCCTTGGGCGGTCGTGATCTTGCTCCGCGGTGTCAGGACGCTGAGCTGAACCGGCGTGGCCGACGTGGTGGCCGGCGATGCTTGCTGGACGTTTTCTGCGCCCATCACCTGAAGCTGCACGGCCGAGACCGGCAAGCCTGCCTTTTCGTAGGACGGCAACTCGGCTGCGACAGCGCCACCGGCGGCCGTGATCGCGAACATCGCGGCGGCAGCGACGGACAGGGAAATCTTCTTCACGGCAATTCTCCTTCGATGGCTTGGAACACGGATCTAGGTGTCAATTGTTGCGTCGCAATAGTTCAATGCTGCAACGCACAATAATGTGATGCGGTAATGTGATGATGGTGATCATGGAATGCGGAACCACGCGTTGGTCGCACGAGACGCCGTGAAGGTTCGCGAAAATTTCGCGGGCGGGCTACGCTGGCCGGCGACGAATGCGGCGCGCTCGCAAACGGTCAGAGTTCCTTCCGTAGTTCTCCGGCCGTGAACATAGTTCCGCCTCCTCGGCTGCGTTAAAACCCAGATGTGCGGATCGCTTTCAGGCGGGTGCCATTGCATGTGAGACGGAGCACCAAATGGATTCCACAATGAGCAACAGGCTTGCCGAAGGGCAGATCGCGAGCCTGGAGGAGCAGCTTTCGAACCTGGCGCGCGAGGCGGGATTTAGTTCTTCGCCGCCCAGCGCGAAGACGCCTGCCCCTCTGCCGCCGACGAGCCACCGATTGGCAGATTGGCGCCATCTGGCTGTCGCCGGTTGCCTGTTGGCAGCAGCCATTGGTCTCGTCGCCTGGTGGTGGCCATCCTCCCCTGATACGGCAGCGACGGCGCCCTCAGCTCCGATGGTTCTGGCACAGACCGCACCGCAAGCCGCTGCGCCGAAAGACGCCGCACCTGTCGCTGTTGCCGCGTCTGCCGGGCTGGAGCAGCAGCTGCAACCGATGACGCGAGATCTCGCTGCCTTGAGGCAATCCCTCGAACAGTACAAGGTGGCGCAAGAGCAACTGGTCCGCGACAATGAAAATCTCAGAAGCCAATTGGCGGCGGGCCGGGAAGAAATCGCGCGCAACAACGGCGTCATCGACCAGCTCAGGGCCGCACAGATCCAGATGGCGCGCGAAAGCCAGACGCTGACCGAACGCGTCAACGCAAGCCAGCAACAACTCGCCCGCATCATCGCCAGCGCTTCGGAGTTAAACGCACTGCCCGAAGAGCCAAAGGCGATATCCGAAGTGCCGAAGGCGATGTCTGAAGAACCAAAGATGATCCCTGAAGAGCCAAAGGTGATGCCCGGAACACCACTGCCGCGTCCGCGGCAGGCCAATGTCGCTCAGACGCAAAAGCCGGCGCCAGCCCCGGCGCGGCCGCAAGCCAAAAAACCGCCACCGTCAGTGTCATGGCCGTGGTCGCCTCGCAGCCCGTAGAGCCGTAGCTGAGCCGCGCCTTGCGCGGATTCGTTGCGTCAATCTCCCACCGAGTAGCGCGCTTGCGGCGTTTGGATTCGCGCGCCCGTAGTACTACCGGGCAAGCCTTTGGCTGCGTACGGCGCATGCAGAATCATGGCATGAAGCCTGCATGGAGTTAGTTGACCGGGAATTTCCTATCAACGAAGGACACCATGCTCGTTACTCTTGTCGCCGTTCTCTGCAACGGCCAGCTATGCCTCGAGAAAGTCGTCACCAATAGTGACCAGTCGGGGATCACCATGACCGCCTGTATGGTCAATGCGCAAATCGGCATTGCCGAATGGCTCGCGAAGGGTCCGTATCACCAATGGAAACTACAGCGATACAAATGCATCGCGGGCAAATACGTGCCCAAAGACGAAGCATGAATGCGCCGCCTCTCGGATGAGAGGCGCGCCCTCACCTGCCAACCGGTCAGAGGCGCGGGCTGAGGCCCCGCCCTTTGAACCAAACGAACGCAGCCTGCGACCAATATTGATTAGCGCCGTACACGCCCCGGTTCCCGGTTTCGTCGATCGCGTCATTCGGGTTCCCAGTAAAAAGTCGCACTGCCCGGAATGTCGGATATCGAACAGACGGCCACGCCCGGAACGATTTAAAATTCCCGCTACCTGAGTCGCGCAATTAATTAATATAACCAGTTGGTATCACTGCATTTTAGCCGGAAAGACCTTTTCACTATTGAATAGCTTGAGGGATGGATCAGGAAACCACCAGATTGGTTGCCGGCACTCGTTTTAAGATGAGTGAGCTGGGAGCCGCTCGATGCCCGGAACTGGCCGGGCAAACTGGGATCGTCGTCGAGGTGAGCCATAGCAACACGGGCGTTACCGTGTTGTTCGATGGCGCCAGCAGACCAACCGCCCTGCACAGGGATTTTATCACCCCGATCTCGAACAACGGGTCGTGGGGCGGTTCGCGAACTGGAAACACCAGTCCGCCCCCGAAGTGAAGTTCACGCCCGCCGGCGTCCGACCGGTTTGCGTGAAGAAGTCCGCATTCCGAAGCGCGAACGGCGCTCTTTCGGAGTACCCCGAATTTGCCGAAGAGCGCGCCAACTCGAACAGTGCATGTTCAGCCGAAGCCCGCTGCGGGCGGCAGGCAGCAGGCGTGGTCGTCACCGGAGCGACGACTCCCGGTTTCAGCCAATCGTGCGCTCGAGCAGATTGAGCCAATTGGTCGAGCCCAGCTTCTTCAACAGCGGTTCGGAGTATCCACTTTGGCGGAGAGCCCCGATGAGCACGGGCAGCCCGGCCGCCGAGCCGATTTTCGCCGGCACGGTTGCGCCGTCGAAATCCGATCCAAATCCGACATGGTCCTCGCCGAGCTTGTCGATGAGGTAGTCGAGCTGACGCACCATCAGTTCGACATCCGTATCCGCGGCCATGCTGCCGTCAGGGCGAAGAAAGCAGGTCGCGAAGTTGAGACCGACCATGCCTGCGGAATCGCGGATCGCTGCCAGTTGCCGGTCGGTCAGGTTTCTCGGCGAAGGGCACAACGCATGCGCGTTGGAATGCGTCGCGACCAGCGGCGCCTTGGAGAGGCGCGCGACATCCCAAAAGCCCTTTTCGGTGATATGCGAGAGGTCGACGAGGATCTTCATTTCGTTGCAGGCGCTGACGAGCTTTTCACCTGATACGGTCAGCCCGTCGCCGGTATCCGGTCCGCCGGGAAACTGGAACGGGACGCCATGACCAAAAATGTTGTTCCGGCTCCAGACCGGTCCCAGCGAGCGCAGGCCCGCCGCGTACAGCACCTCCAGAAAATGCAGATCACCGTCGATGGCTTCGGCGCCTTCCAGATGAAGCACCACCGCCAGCGCTCCGCGCGCGATCGCCGAACGGATCTCCGCGGTCGTCTTGCAAAGCGCCACGGCGCCCTGCGATCCCCTGACAACCCGCATCAGGACCGCCAGCTCACCGGCGACGGATTTCCGTGCCTTTTCGATCGGAAGCGGATCAGGAAGCGGCACGGCATAACGGCCGCCCGTCATCTGCTTGCTGAGCGACGCAAAATTGCCTGGCGATGGCGAGTACATCGCGAACAGACCGCCGACGAAAGCTCCGGCCCTGGCCTTTTTCAGGTCGATATGGCCGGCGTCTTCGCCATCAAGGAAATCGGACACCACATTGCTGGAAGCCGACTTGTAAAGACGCAGCAGAACATCGTTGTGGCCGTCGAAGATGGAAATGTTGGTGGTCATTGCTTACAGGTGCCCGTGACAGATATCGCGAGTTGCGAGATCGCCTGCAATTTTCCGCAGAACCTGTCCCTGTGCAACCTCTAATGAGCAGGGAGCCCGCTGCGGCCTGCGTACGCAGGGGCGACAGCTTAACGGGAGAGATTCCGGAGGAACAAATCCGGGACATGCGCATTGTTCAGCCAGCATCACGCATCGATTTGGAGTTACGCGTGATGACCGCGGACGCATTTGAACTCCGCCGCTTTGTACAACAGCATTTCCTTGGCCGTATATCGTCTGTGATGTTCGATCCCGGCTACCGCAATCATCTGGCGCTCATCGCGGACGGCTATGATGTCAGCGTATTCCTCGACGATGAGCTGCAGGACGGCTGCATTACCGCGGACCCCGATGAGGGTTTCGTCCAGCGGCGTGCATTTCTCAGATCGTCAGGGATTACCGACATGCGCCGCGGCTCCGTGTCGATCAGGATATCGAAGAAATCTGCAGGGCGGATTGAGTCGAAGGCGTAATCCGCCGCCTTGGCTGATACGAAACGGCGGATGACAGCTTCGGCCGATCCGCGCGACCTCACCGCCTTGCGCGAGACGTCCCATCGGCCGCTTGCTTGCGCAACTCACTTCCGGTGACATCGCTAGTATGCCATACGCAAGACATGTCCCCTTTGAAGCCCCCGGCCACCTACGACGATTTTTCCCGTCTCGACATCCGGATCGGCAAGGTCGTGGACATCCAGCCGTTCCCCCGCGCGCGCAATCCCTCCTTCAAGGTCGGCGTCGACGTCGGCGCTGACAGGATCATGTGGTCGAGCGCGCAGATCACAAACTATGAGCCCGCAGCCCTGCTCGGCTCGCTGGTCGTCTGCGTCTGCAATCTGGGTGCGAAGAACATCGCGGGCTTCACCTCCGAACTCTTGATCCTGGGCGCAAAGGACGCCGAAGGCAGCGTCATCGTCCTCGGCCCGCGCAGCGAGGTGGCGATCGGCGAGCCTGTGTTTTGAGTGGTCCGAAGTACAAGTAGCCCGGATAAGCAGCGACATCCGGGACCGCGTCAACACCCCCCGGATTGCGCTGCGCTCCATCCCGGCTACATTCGATTTCATGACCGTGATCTCCATCCAGTCCCAGGTCGCTTACGGCCATGTCGGCAACTCTGCCGCGGTGTTTCCGATGCAGATGCATGGCATCGACGTCATTGCGGTGCCGACGACGTTGCTGAGCAACCGGCCGGGCTATCCAACCATCCGCGGCCGGGTGCTGGAGGCGCAATTGGTCGCTGATCTCCTGCTCGGGATCGAGGAGCGCGGGGCGGTCGACACCTGTCAGATGATCCTGTCGGGCTATCTCGGCTCGGCTGACAATGCCGCCGTCGTCGCCGACTTCGTCGCGCGCGCCAAAGCCCGCAACCCGGCCCTCTGCTATGTCTGCGATCCCGTGCTCGGCGATCGCGACCGCGGCCTGTTCGTGAAAGCCGACATCCCGCCGCTGGTGCGCGACCGGCTATGCGGCCTCGCCGACATCATCACGCCCAATCATTTCGAGTTCGAATGGCTGTGCGGGGCGAAGGCCACGACGTCTGCCCAGATGCTGGATGCGGCGCGCGGACTGATGGCGCGCGGTCCATCGACGGTTGTCGTCACGTCGGCCGAATTGCCTGACACGCCTGATGGAGAGATCGAGACCCTCGCCATCGAGCGGACAAGCGCCTGGCGCGTGCGCACGCCGAAACTGCCCGTCAGCCCGAATGGCACCGGCGATCTGTTCGCCGCGCTCTTCACCTCCGCGCGCGTTCAGAACAGAGCCACTCCGGAAGCGCTCGGCCACGCGGCGTCGGCCATATCAGCCGTGCTGGAGCGCACCGCGGCGCGCGGCACCGAGGAAATGCGGATTGTCGAGAGCGCGGAGCTGCTCGTCCACCCGAAGCGGCGGTTCGAGGCGGTCGCTTTCGGCGGATCGCAGGTTCAAACCTCAACCGGTCTGGCGTGATGTGAGTCACGGAACTCGCGTTCGGCGCGAGACATGCTCCAGATCACAGAACGGGACGCGGTGGTCGCGCACCCCCTGCCACAGGGAGAACTGCCATGAACGCCGACAAAGCTGTGAATGCGAAGATCGATGCGCTCTCCGACAAGGACC
The DNA here is from genome assembly GCF_040546575.1 of Bradyrhizobium sp. OAE829. Classification (NCBI taxonomy): domain Bacteria; kingdom Pseudomonadati; phylum Pseudomonadota; class Alphaproteobacteria; order Hyphomicrobiales; family Nitrobacteraceae; genus Bradyrhizobium; species Bradyrhizobium sp. OAE829. The sequence continues at coordinate 436,012 of NZ_JBEPOE010000001.1, forward strand.
TCAACGCCGTGTCGGGCGGCAAGCAACGCGTGCAGGTGACCAAGGAACAGTACGAACAGATCCTCGCAGTCAAGATTATGTTCGCCAATTTGAAGTGAGCCCGACACAGGGATCGAATGACGGCCGCCCACCTCTTCCGCATGCGGAAGGGGTGGGGCAGCGGATGCCTATCGCCCCGCTGTTGTGCTACTCCAAAGACGGCGGAATCCGCCGTACTCGCTGGAGAAGACATGAGCCGTTTCTGGAGCCGCCTGACGCACGACCTGAAACCCTACGTGCCGGGCGAACAGCCCCGCATCGCGGATCTGGTCAAGCTCAACACCAATGAAAGCCCGCTGGGCCCTTCCCCGCGCGTGCTGGAAGCCATCCGTGGCGAGGCCGCCGATAGCTTGCGCCTCTATCCGGACCCGCAGGCGTCAGCGCTGTGCTCGGCGCTCGCCGCCTACCACAAGGTACGCCCCGAGCAGGTGTTCGTCGGCAACGGCTCGGACGAGGTGCTGGCCCACGCCTTCGCTGCCCTCCTGAAGCACGATGCGCCGCTGCTATTCCCCGACATCACCTACAGCTTCTACCCGGTCTATTGCCGCCTGTTCGGCATCGCCTATGAGGCCGTGCCGCTCGATGATGCGATGCGGATCCGGCTCGCCGATTATCGCCGCACCGCCGGCGCGATCATCGTGCCCAATCCGAATGCGCCGACCGGGGTGGCGCTGTCGCGGGCCGAAATTGCTTCCTTGCTGGAGCAGCATCCCGACGCGCCCGTCGTGATCGACGAGGCCTATGTCGATTTCGGCGCCGAGACCGCGATCCCGCTGGTCGCTTCGCACCCGAACCTGCTGGTCGTGCAAACCATGTCGAAATCGAGGGCGCTCGCGGGCTTGCGCGTCGGCTATGCGATCGGCGACGCCGGGCTGATCGAGGCGCTGACGCGGGTAAAGGACAGCTTCAACTCCTATCCGCTCGGCCGCCCCGCCCAGGCCGGCGCCATCGCCGCACTGGAGGACGAAGCCTGGTTTCAGAGCAGCCGCGCAAGCGTGATCGCAGGCCGCGAGCGGCTTACCCAGGGCTTGGCCCGGCTTGGCTTCGACGTGCTGCCGTCCTCCGCCAACTTCGTGTTCGCGCTTCATCCAGCGCATCAGGGCGCGGCGCTGGCCGCAGCGCTGCGCCAGCGCGCGGTGATCGTCCGCCATTTCGCCGCGCCCCGGATATCCGACTATCTGCGGATAACCGTCGGCACCGACGGGCAAACCGACCGGTTGTTGTCGGCGCTGTCGGAAATCCTTGGGTAGCGCCTAGGCATCCGCTCAAACTTGGGCTTGTTATTGCCTTCCCATCAGCCACGGCGTAATTTCTGAGCAGCTTCAGATTCTAGCTTGCGATCGGGAGAACCCTTGCCAGCGTGGAATTTCGGCCCCGCCGAACAGGAATTTGCCGAGGCTGGCCTTGATCCCGCGCGCTGGGTCCAGGCGCTCACTTCCGTGGCCGCGGCCACCGGGAGCTTCGGCGCCGTCATGCTGCCCCTGTCGGGCGATGCCCTTCCCAACGTTCCCTATACCGAAAGTGTCTCCAGAGTGATGGAGGACTATTTCCGGGATGGCTGGCACTCGCAGGACGAGCGCATGCGCACCGTCCCGACCCTGACGCAGCGCGGGGTCGCTGACGATTTCGACGGCCACAGCGCCGATGAGATCGCCAAACATCCGTACTACCAGGAGTTCCTCGGACCGCATGGCCTGCGCTGGTACGCCGGTGTCAAGGTTGCCTGCGGCGAGGACCTGTGGGCGGTGGCGCTGCAGCGCACGATCGATCAGGGGCCGTTTTCGGCGGACGAGAAGGACGAACTGGCGCGGATATCGAGCCGTCTTTCGGCCGGCGCCGCGATCGCCCGCGCGCTGAGCGCTTCGGCCGCGTCAGGCGCGCTGGAAGCTTTTGAAATGAGCGGCACGGCGGTCGTCCTGATCAACCGCCATGGCCATGTATTCAAGGCCAATGCCCCGGCCGAACGCCTTCTGGTGGATGATATCAGGATCGTAAAGGGCCAACTGACCGCCAAGGACATTCGGGCGACGACGGCCCTGAACCGCGCCCTTCACGATTTGCTGTGGCGTCCGACCGGCGGACTTTCCGCGCCGGTCGCGCTGCCTCGTGCGACCGGCCGGCCGCTGCTTGCGTACCCGGCGCGACTTTCGAATTCGACCGCCAATGCGCTGGCGGATTGCCAGGCCATGGTCATTCTGATCGATCCCGATAGCCGATCTCCAGCGCCGGAAACGAACTTGCGTACGGTGTTTCGCCTGACCCAGGCGGAAGCCAGGCTCGCGACCCAGCTGGCGCGCGGCGAGTCCCTGGAAAACGTCGCCGATCAATTCGGGATCGGAAAGGAGACCGCGCGGAGCCAGCTCAAGAGCATCTTCGCCAAGACCGGCGTGCACCGGCAGGCCGAGCTGGTCGCGGTGCTGGCAAAGCTGCTGTAAGCACCTGCCCGACCCGCCCCGTGACCGAGGAGGCAAGCGATGACCGATACCGTCATGTTTCACGAGGGCAATCGCCGGCTGCAGGATCAGTTCGACAGCCGCCGGATTTCCGATCGTCTGGAGGAATTTTCCCGCGAGGAATTCACACCTGACGACCGGATGTTCATCGAGAACCAGCCGTACTTTTTCCTGGCGACCGCCGATGCCGAGGGCCGGCCCGATTGCTCGTTCAAGGGCGGCATGCCGGGCTTCGTGACCGTCACCGGGCCGTCCGAGCTCGCCTTCCCCGATTACGACGGCAATGGCATGTTCAAGAGCCTCGGCAATATTCTGGTGAACGCCGATGTCGGCCTGTTGTTCATTGCCATGCATGGCAGGCCGCAGCGCCTGCGGGTCAACGGCACGGCAACCGTCAGCCGCGAGGATCCACTGCTCGCCAGCACCGTCGGCGCGCAGCTGATCGTCCGCGTCGCCGCGCGCGTGATCTTTCCGAATTGTCCGCGCTACATCCCGGACATGCAGCTCAACGATCCCTCGGTTTACGCGCCGCGCGCCGGATATGAGGCGCCCGAGCCGGTATGGAAGGGCTTTGACAGCTTTAAGGATTACGTGCATCCACTCCAGCCCACCTTCAAGGGCTAGGAACAGCATGCAAGTCGCGGTCGTCGGCGCCGGAGCGGTCGGTTGCTACTATGGGGGATTGCTGCTGCGGGCAGGACATGAGGTGACGTTCATCGGCCGGCAGCCGCATGTCGACGCCATCAACGCAAACGGCCTGCTGCTCGACACCAGGACGTTCAAGGGACATCTGCCCGCCAAAGCCGCAACCGACGCCGGCGCCCTCGCCTCGCCGGATCTGGTGCTGGTGTGCGTCAAGTCGGCCGATACCGAGCAGGCCGGCCGGTCGCTGGCCGGTCGCCTGCGGCCGGAAACCTCCGTGCTTAGCCTGCAGAACGGCGTCGACAACGCGCCGCGCCTCGCCGCCATCATCGGCCACGCGGTAATTCCTGTCGTCGTCTATGTCGGCAGCGAGATGGCCGGTCCCGGCCATGTCAGGCATCACGGCGGCGGCGATCTTGCGATCGGCGCCTCCGCCGCCAGCGAAGCGCTGGCGCAAACACTGCGAGCCGCCGGTGTCGGCATTACGATATCGGATGACATCGAAGTCACGCTGTGGAGCAAGCTGATCATCAACTGCGCCTTCAACGCGCTGTCCGCCGTGGCCGGCATTTCCTACGGACCGATGCTGGAAGTCGATGGCGTCAGGGATGTCGTCGCCCGCGCGGTGCAGGAGGCGATCGCGGTCGCCCGCGCCAGCGGGGTCGCGATCCCCGACGACATCACCGGGCACATCATGAAGATCCCCGCCAACATGCCGAACCAGATGTCCTCCACCGCGCAGGATCTGGCGCGCGGCAAGCCCAGCGAGATCGACTTTCTCAACGGCTATGTGGTGCGCAAGGGCGCTGAACTCGGCATTCCCACGCCGACCAATCAGGCGCTGCAGGTGATGGTGAAGCTGGCGGAGCGCGGCAAGGAATTGTCCGAGAGACGGACGTAGCGTTCCCGTAACGTCATATCGCCTCGCGATCGATTTTCCGCAGGCGGCCGATTGCCGAGCTAGCTGGTAGCCCCGGCGTCGTGCCGGGAGGCGGAGAAACTCTCCCAGGTCACCATGAACATCGCTGCAATCACCGGGCCGATCACAAAGCCGTTCAAGCCGAACACTTCAATGCCGCCGAGCGTCGAAATCAGCACGACATAGTCGGGCAGCTTGGCGTCTTTCCCGATCAGGAATGGACGGAGGAGATTGTCCACCAATCCGATGACGAGCACCCCGTACACGATCAGGGCAACGCCCTGCCACACGGCGCCGCTGGCCAACAGGTAGATTGCAACAGGCACCCAGACGAGGCCGGATCCGATGGCCGGCAGGAGGGACAGGAAGGCCATCAACACCGCCCACAACAACGGCGCGTGAATCCCCAGAAACCAGAACGCCAGCCCGCCAAGCGTGCCCTGGGCGATGGCAACCAGGATGCCTCCTTTCACCGTCGCGCGGACGACATCGGCGAATCTGCCGAACAGTGCCGCCTTTTGATCGGCGCGAAGTGGAACGACCCGCTTGATCCGATCAGCCAGCGCTTTGCCGTCACGCAACAGAAAAAACAAAAGATACAGCATGATGCCGAGGCCAATCAGGAAGTCGAACGTGTTCATGCCGATGCTGAGCGCCTGAGGCGCCAGGACCTGTCCACCCTTCATCGCGCCGGATGCCAGCCAGTCGCGAACGGCCGGGAGATTGTTCAGGTTGAAGCGATCAAGCAAACCTGTGGCCCAGGCCGGCAGTGCATCGAATATCCGCTGAATGTAGCGGGCGAAGTCATACTCTCCGGACTGGACCTTGGCGTAAAGGTTGGAGGCTTCCTGAGTCAGGGAGGCCGCGATCATCGCCAGGGGTAAAATGACCATTGCGATGATGATCAGGACCGTAACCAGGGCAGCGATCCCTGGTCTCTCGCCCGTCCTGACCAGCAGCTTCCGATTGAGCGGCGCAAAAATGACGGCGGCGGCGGTGGCCCAGAGAATAGCGCCGTAAAATGGTTGCAGAATCCAGCCAAACGCGATGCTGACCACGAGCAACAACAGCAGAAAACTTTGATCCTCAATCCTGCGCACCGCCGGTCTCCTTGTGGCTTCACCGCACTGCCGCGGCAATGAACCGGACGGCACTTCTCGAACATCGCGGATAGAACTTTTGACGGGCTCAATCGTTGCCTCCTCGAGCGCCCTGATGACGACGTGCATTATTCCGGATCATTTGAATGGTCACGCAAAACCCGCTATGATCCGGCACGGATCGGTGTCGTCCTCCATCGTGCAGAGGCCGTCATGACGACAATCACCCGACGCCTGTTCCTCTCGCTAGCGGCTGCCCTTGCGCCAGGCGCTGCGGCCGCCCATCACGGCTGGGGCGGATACGACACCTCGAAATCTTTCACTGTGACCGGCAAGATCCTGAAATCGACCTTCGGGAACCCGCACTGCGAGATCGAGATGGAGGATGGCGGCAAGCATTGGCACTTCGTGCTGGCGCCGCCTTCGCGCATGCAGGCGCGCGGCATCACGTCGGACATGATCGCGCCCGGCAAGACCTGCACCGTGTTCGGCTATCCCCACACCAGCAAGCCGGACGAAGCGCGCATCGAATACGTCATTCTCGACGGCAAGCGCATCGAATTGCGATAAGCCCGCGTGGAACAGCACCCCGCCGCGTCGATCTTCCTTGCCTTGCAGGAAAGCGCGCTGGGTCATCTGATGCGCTCGTCGCCCGCGCTTTATCCCGCGGTCGAAATCCTGCACATCCTCGGCTTCGTCGTGCTGGTGGGGTCGATCCTGGCACTCGATTTGAGACTGCTCGGATGGGGGCGTGCAATCCCGATCGGGCCGATGGCGAAATTGCTGCTGCCGTTGTCGCGCATCGGCTTTGTGCTGGCGGTCAGCATGGGCTTCCTGTTGTTCAGCGCTGATGCCTCGCACGTGGTGCGCAACCCGGCGTTCCAGGCCAAGCTGTTGCTGATCGCCGCCGCCCTGGTCAACGTCGTGATCGCCCATGCCGGCCCGTGGCGGCGCGTGGCGCTCTGGCACGATGAAGCCCCCGCCGGCGCCAAGGTTACCGCGCTGGTGTCGCTGCTGCTGTGGCTCGGCGCCGTCTGCGCCGGGCGTCTGATCGCTTATCTTTGACGTACATTCTCTGAAAGGGGTCGCCGCCATGCGCCGCAACGGTTTCGCCATCGTCGCCCTTGTCCTCGGCATTGCCGCCGCGGCGGACATCGCGCGCGCCGACGACGCTGCATGGTCCGCCTTGCGCGCGGGCGGTCATGTCGCGCTGATGCGCCATGCCGATGCGCCGGGTGGCGTCGGCGATCCGCCGGGGTTTCGCATCGATGACTGCGCCACCCAGCGCAACCTCAGCGCCAAGGGCCGCGCCGACGCCAAAAGGATCGGCGCGCGGCTCAAGTCGGAGGGGATCGCAGTCGATCAAATCCTCGCCTCGCCATGGTGTCGCTGCATCGACACGGCAACTCTGCTGGAACTGGGACCGGTCGAAGCCGCGCCGACATTCGGCAATGTGGTCGTGCTGCGCGATCAGACAGAGGCTTTGACCGCCGGGGCCCGCGCGGTGATCGGCAAATGGACCGGCCGTGGAAGCCTTCTGGTCGTGACGCACGGCGCGAACATTCTGGCTCTCACCAGCATCTCGCCGGCAAGCGGTGAGATCGTGGTGGTCCGAAGCGGAAGCGCCGCCGGCATCGAGCCTGTCGGCCGTCTGCTGCTCGATTGACGTGCAGCGACCGCCTGTTCCTGTCCCCTACTGCACCACGTCGAGTTTGACATTGGTGAGGCCTTTTCCGACCATTCCGAGCGCGTCCGCCGCGGAATAGGAAACGTCGACGACACGCCCCGGAACGTAGGGACCGCGGTCATTGACCCGCACCGTCACGGACTTGCCGCTCGAGACATCCGTCACGCGCAGCTTGGTGCCGAACGGCAATGTCGGATGCGCCGCGGTCATGTCCATCGTGTTGAATCTTTCACCGCTCGCGGTCTTGGTGCCCTCGGTGTAGAAGCTCGCCACCCCATGCGAGGCCGTCGTCCTGGGCTTGCCTGCATCTTTGCGCGACGCGAGCCGGGTGTACTTTCTTGTCGCCGCCACGCGCCTCTTGATCATGGGGGACGACATTCGATCATGGTCCAGCGACGCCACCCGGCTGGCGCGAAGTTCGGATTTCGGGCTGACGCCCGTGGTCTGGGAACATGCCGCCAGCGATGCTGCTGCCACGCCAACGGCCAGCAGCCGAATGACTTTCCCCACGGCCGGCATCAAAGGCGGTGCCTGGCGCTGAGTGCGGTTCGTTCCGATGTCGACGTACGAAGTAGCAGCGCGGTCGATGGACATGTTGCGATCCCCAACTTGCGCCCCAGCCCAAGCCGAAAACCAGCACGGCCTATCGTCCGAATCCAATCGGGGCGGAACCGGGGCCGGAAAACGTCAGACCCGGCCCCGCCAGCGCAATTCCGTTGGGGTGTGGTGATTGGGTCACAGCTCTCGTGGGTGTCGCAGGCGGGATGTGCGATCAGCGCAGCGTCATCCGCCGCCTTGGATGATCGCTGACGCCGAATTGCTCCGGAGCCTGTCATCGGGCTGCGCTTTGCGCGGACCCGTTGGGCGCTACCGCCTTACCCCGTCCTACTTCAGCTCGTCCGCCGTGAAAAACTTGCTGCCGTCGAAAAAGCGGTTCGGCCGATTGAAAACGGAGATGAAAGTCGCCCCGTTGGGCGAATGCGCGACGTGGATGTTGCCGCCAGGCCGCCACACGAAGTCACCCGCGCCGCAACTGCCCTCGGCATCTTCCAGCGATCCTTCGAGCATAAAAGTCTGTTCGAGCGCGGTGTGCTCGTGCAGCGGCACGACCGCGCCGGGCGCCATCTTGAACAGGATGGTCGAGCGTCCTTCGTCGTCCCTGTAGAGGATCTTCATCTGAATTCCGTCGAAGTCCGTCGGCTGCCAGGGCATCGACGATGCCGCGACGAAGGTCGAGCGCAGTTCGGGCGGGTTGACGGGCACGGGCTTGTTCATGGCTGCTTCTCCGTGTTGCCAATCGTAATCAGGATATCTCGTAGACCGACACCTTGTCCGCGATCCCGCTCAACGCCACGCTTCTGGGTACTGGCGTTAGCCCCTTGGTTTCGAGCAACGACCGCGCTTTCGCGCTCTCCACCACAGATTCCGTCACCACGATCGAGCGTGACGCCGCAAGGCCCTGGACCCGCGAGGCGACGTTCACCGGCAGGGCCGCAAACAAGGTCCCGGTTCGCTCATGCGCCGATGCTACCTGAAAGAAGGCGACGCGAACACCCGCTAAGCGATCCCTTTCCAAAGCACTCCTGACGTCAAAAAAATCGTCATTGCGAGCGACCGGCCTTGGCGTAGCCCAACGGGCGAAGGCCGAAGCAATTTTCCACAACGTGATCGGGATCACGGCCGAGCCCGTGCTCCTGGACGAGGCTGCCGCACGTGGATGCAATCCCCTACGTCAACCCGCAAGGAGAACGCCATGACGTGCGATCACGATACAAAGGTGCAGGAGCTGGCCCCCGAACAGCTCGAACGCGTGGCGGGTGGATTCCTGATCCAGGAGATGATGGCCAACCTGAAGCTGATGGGCGAGATCCTCTCCAACGTCAGCAAGACGCGCTCCGAGATCAGCATGACCTTTGCGCGCAATTCGCGGGCGTAAGTCATCGCCAGCTCCTCCGCTACGCCTCATCCCTGCGTAAGCGAATCCCTGGAGGGGATCGGCAATCACGCTTGCTTGAAGCTCGAACCGGAAGTCAACGACGTGCCACCAAGAGAAAAGGCCGGCGGGCGTTACGCCACCGGCCTCTCTTGCAACTGCCGGCTCGGGTCCGGTTCCGCTGCGATCCCATGGCGGAAATCCTGCGCGAGTTTGGTTAATCGAACGTTAACAGAATCAGAGTGATGTGAATCACGGAACCGCACGATTCGTCCAGGTAGGTTTGCTGTCACGTTGCGGGACATGCCCGTAATTCCCCGTCGGGATTCTACCGGAATATCCCGCGGAATCCGCCGCTGCTATTTTTGAAGATGCAGATTCGATTCGCTTTGTGAAGGAGACCAAGATGGCCCAGGTCTATTTCCACTGCTCCAGTTCCCGCGAAGTTCGCGTCGATCAGTTCGGCGCGGTTGTGAGCAACCTCGCCGAGGCGCGCGACCGCGCCGCCTGCGTGGTGCGATCGCTGATCATGGAAAAAAGCGCGGAAGACTGGCGCGACTGGGTCGTGCATGTCAGCGACGATTTCGACGACGAGATCTTCGAAATCTCCTTCTCGTCCGTTCTCGGCAAGCCGAACTGAGCATTGTCATGAGCACCGCGCAAATCACCAGGCCGCTGTTCCACCGCCTCGACCGAATCGTCACGGGCTGGTATCGCCTGGTCAACCGCGCATTCGACGGCTACCGGCCCGAGCGGCATTACATGCGCGGCCCGGGGCCGAAATGGTACGCCAAGCATGGCGCGGCAGCCGCTGCGGCCATCTGACTTAGCCGCTCAATACGGCGGCGCCTTCTTCGCCCGCTGCGCCTTGGCCGCTTCCACCCACCACGCCAGATCATCCGCAAAGCGGCGGAACGCCCGCTCCAGCGCCTTGCCGGCCTCGTCGGTCGGCTTGCCGTCGTCGGAGAGGGTTTGCGCGATCGGCCCGACCCCGATCGTGGAAGAGATCACCACCATGCCCATCTCGGAGAGCGTGCCGTGCCAGGCGGTCGCGGCGCGGGCGCCGGAGAGACGGCCGGCCGAATAGCTGACGATGGCGGCCGGGCGCCAGAACCACTCTTCGAGAAAATGGTCGGTGAGGTTTTTCAGGCCGGGCTGCATGCCCCAATTGTATTCGCCGGTGATGAAGACAAAGCCATCGGCACCGCGGATCTTTCCCGCGAGCTCTTCGAGCACCGCCGGCGCCTGGCCTTTCGGATGCTCCTTGTACATCCGGTCCAGCATTGGCAGGCCGACCGCCTTGGCGTCGATCAGTTCGACATCGTCGCCGCGGCCGCGCAGGCCTTCGACGATGAACTGGGCGAGACGGATGCCCATGCGGTCAGAGCGATAGGAGCCGTAGAGGACCAGAATGCGATGGGTCATGGTGGCGGCAGGCTAGCACGACTGCCGTGTGTGCGCGAGCCGGCGTCAGCAGCACCGGGTTCAGCTAAACCAGGTATCGCCCGTGCGATCCAGACGATGCTCGTTCCTGGGCATCGTCAGGCCGCGATAGAAACCGATCATGCCCCAGACGAAGAAGCCGAGTATCAGCGTCACGCCGATGTATCGAGCTATGTTTTCCATGCCCTTTTGTCGCGGTGGATGGAAAAGGGTTCACGGCCTCCTCCCGTCGTCGCCGGCCCCTGAACTCCCGGCGGGCCCGCACGACCAATGGACTTGCCAGACTCGCCACCCACTGGATCCATGCCCATGTCGCCGCTGCTCCGCACCACTGTCGTCTCACTCCTCGCTGTCTATCTGACGTGGTCGATCGTCAACGAACTCCGCGCCGGAAGTTTGAAAAGCCGCGGCATGGTCATCGACGCCAAGGAAAATCCCGGCGGATTCTATGCCATCCAGTTCTGCAAGGCCTGTTTCGTCAGCTTCGCGTTCGCCGCGCTGTTGCACGCGCTCGGACTGATCGGCGATCCCTATATCTGGACCCGGCAGACTTTCTCGTCGCTGGCGCCGAGATAGCGGCATCCAGCGACCGACATGGCTGTCAGCTCTGATGCGGTCCCCGCATCATCTTCATGGCGTCTTCGATATGGCGCCACTCGCTGGCCTCCTCGGCCTCGCCCTTGCGCTCGCAGGCGACGGCGTTCTGCGCCGCCTGGGCGATCGCCGCCGGCCCATGCTTCTCGAGCATCTGCCGCGCGATGGTGTGGATTTGCATCTCGGATGTCATGTCGCGCTCCCTGAGGTTGGCGCCGCAGCAGCCGGTTCCCCTGCAGGGCTGCGGCCTGTTGTGAGAACCGCTGAACCGGCCCGCTCGTTCCACGCCGGGCACCCCTCATCCGGGTTCCGCCTCAGATTTCTCCGAGCTCCGGCGGTTCGAACCAGTTGGTCAGCGACAGGCCGCCGTCGATCGTGATCGCCGAGCCCGTGACATAGGCCGATACCCGGTTCGACAGCATCGCCAGCGCCATTGGTGCGAGGTCGCCGGCTTCCCCGAGACGGCCGAGCGGAATGTGTTTTGCCAGCGACGGATCGGCAACAAAACCGCCGGCGGCAATCGCGCCGGGCACCAGCGCATTGACGCGGATGCCGTAGCGACCGAACGTTTTGGCGAGCTCCTTCACCAGCATCGCCATGCCGGCCTTGGCGGTCGAATAATGCGGCAGATTGCGCGGCGTGCCTGAATGCAGCGAGGTCAGCAGCAGGAACGAGCCGGGCTGCTTCGCCGCGATCAGCCCCCGCGCCAGTTCGCGCGAAAGGTGAAAGCCGGCCTCGAGATTGACCGCATGCATCTGCGCCCAGGTCTCAGTGCTGACGGCCATGGCATGATCGGCCTCCCGCCGCGGCGGCGAGGCGCTGTGCACGAAATGGGTCACCCGCCCGACGGCGGATTGCGCCTGCTTCAGCAGCGTTTCGCGCGCGGCAGAGTTGGCGAGATCGCCGACCCACGGCACGGCCAGTTCCGGCCGCGGCGAAGCCTTGATCGCAGCCGCGACCCGCTCCTCGCTGATATCGGCGAAAACGGTCCGCACGCCCTCGCCGACCAGCGCCTGCGCAATGGCCCGCCCAATGCCGTTGCCGGCGCCGGTCACCAGCGCCGCCTCGCGGGCGGGGTCGAATGGATTGCTCAACAGGCTCATGGCGGCCGTCCCCTCGGTGTGACACACGTCGCGCGTCATCCTAACACGATGGCGGCAGGATCAGCCGAGAGCGAAAACGCAAAGGCCCGGACGGGGCGTCCGGGCCTCCAAATCAGACCTTCCGTGCAGTTATCTCTTCTTGGCATCCGGCTTGTCGAACGTATTGGTCGCGGCCCGGCGTTCCCATTCTTCGCGCGTGATTTCATAGCGCACGCCGCCCGACACGATATCAAGCTCGTTTTCGGCGAGTTCATTGCGGGCAGCGAAGCGTTCGATCTGGATCGTCATGGCAATCTCCTTGGGGTGCGGGGCGCGACCATCGCGTCCTCTGTTCGTGATCAGGAGAATGCCGCCTTTCAGAGCCGGACGCTGTTACCCAGGGAACAGGCCGGCCGCCTTTCGCAAGCGGCCGACGAGGCTGGCAAAACCGCAAATTTTCTTTGGGAACCCGGCTGCAAAACACAAGCGGCGGATGCCATAGTCCGGTCAATTGCCGCAAATCGGCGTCATACCGGCAAAGACCCATGGGAGAGACAATGGCCTTGAAGGAATCTCACGTCGCGGGTGTTTCCACCACCGTCCGCGACGTCACACTCGGCCAGTTGCTGGAGCAGGCCGCACGCTCGGCGCCGGACCGGCTCGCGCTGATTGCGGGTGTCCCCGACCCTGCGGCGCGGCGCCAGTGGACGTATGCGGAACTTCACACCGAGGCGCAGCGCACGGCGCGCGCCCTGCTCCGCCGCTTCAAGCCGGGCGAGCGGATCGCCGTCTGGGCGTATAATTTGCCGGAATGGGTGATGATGGAGTTCGGCGCCGCGATGGCCGGGATGGTGCTGGTCACCGTCAATCCGGGTTTTCGGGCCAACGAGGTCGAATATGTGCTGAAGCAGTCCCGCGCGGCCGGCGTCTTCGTGGTGCCGGCGTTCCGCGGCAATCCGATGCTGGAAACCCTGCATCAGGTCGCGCCGCGCTGCCCGGAATTGCGCGAGGTCATCTCGTTCGACGACTGGGATACCTTCATCGCCCCCGGCGACGACCACAGTATCGCACTGCCGGACGTCAAGCCGACCGATCCGGTGATGATCCAGTACACGTCAGGCACAACAGGATTCCCAAAGGGCGCGCTGCTGCATCACCGCGGGCTTGCCAATAACGGCGCCGATACCGCCGTGCAGATGGGGGTCGAGCCCGGCGACGTCTTCATCACCACGATGCCGTTGTTCCACACCGGCGGATGCGTCTGCTGCGTGCTCGGCGCGGTGTCGCGCGTGGCAACCCAAGTGCTGATCGAAGCGTTCGAGCCGGGCCTCGTGCTGGAAATGTTTGCGACCTATCGTGGCAACGCCATGGTGGGCGTTCCCACCATGCTGGTGGCGATGCTGGAGCATCCCTCCTTCGCCACGACAGACCTGTCGTCGGTCAAGGCGATCTGCTCGGGCGGTTCGACCGTGCCGGCCGCACTGGTGACGCGGTTCGAAAAAGAACTCGGCGCGCCCTTCACCATCGTGTTCGGCCAGACCGAATGCTCGCCGGTGGCGGCGATGACCAAGACGTCAGACACCATCGCGGACAAGGCCGGCACCATCGGCCTGCCGCTGCCAAACATGGAGAACAAGATCGTCAATCCCGACACCGGCAAGACCGTGCCGATTGGCGAGATCGGCGAGTTCTGCACGCGCGGCTACCACGTCATGCTCGGCTATTTCGAGATGCCGGACGCCACGGCCGCTTCCATCGACGCCGATGGCTGGCTGCATACCGGCGACCTCTGCGCGATGGACGCCCGCGGCTACTGCACCGTCGAGGGCCGGCTCAAGGACATGATCATCCGCGGCGGCGAGAACATCTATCCGCGCGAACTTGAGGAACTGCTGTTCCGCCATCCCAAGATCAGCGAGATCGCCGTGGTCGGACTGCCGCACGAAAAATGGGGCGAGGAAGTCGCCGCCTTCATCCGCCCGGCGCAAGGTGCCGTGATCGACAAGGAGGAACTGTCCGCCTACATGCGGGCCTCGCTGGCCCCGCACAAGACGCCCAAACATTGGTTCGTGGTCGAGGCGTTTCCGCTGACGGGCTCCGGCAAGATCCAGAAGTTCAAGTTGCGCGAGATCTGGGCAAAGGGCGAACTGACGGCGCTTTGATGCGCCAGACGCTTTTCGAAGGTTGTGCGGGGCTGCCGTCGGCGCTAGCCTCGCCAAAACCGGAAAAGCCTAGAGGACAAAACCGGAAAAGCCTAAGGAAGAGTGTCAGGGAGAGGTCATGATGCGCGGTGCTACGTTGCTTGTCGGTTTGGTTTTCGTTGCGACGGCGGCGCATGCCGGCCCTCGCTCGGAATATGTGACGCTGATGTTGCAGGCGTTCGCGGCCAAGGTGGAATGCCCCGGCACGGACGTCGTCTATCAGGATCTGGTGCAGAAGGCCCAGGAGATGCAGCAGCCGGATGGCACCACCGAGCAAGTCCGAAAGGCCATTGCGTACGTGCATACCGGCGGAAAAATGGGTGAGCGCCCGGATGACCTGCTCTTGCAGGAGGTCGCCATCGCGACGAGGACGACGGACCTCGACCAGCGGCGCGTCGGCATGTCGACCTGGTGCGAGACCCAGAAGGGCAGGCTTGCAGGCTTTATCCGCGCCAAGAACTAGCAACCGTTTCGCAAGGACGGTGGCACGGCCTGATTCACCGCGCTGGCTGGCGCATCACGCTTATCCGTAACCGCCGCTTACACGGATCCGTCGGCGCGTATCACGTCTCCTTGTAGACGTCTTTCAACTTGTAGACGTCTTTCAACCGGCACCAAAACGGCCTAACCTCCTTCCTCACAGTCGGCGGGAGCCCCCATGCAAACCCGCGTCAGAAAGACCGCGCACGTCCTGGAGCGCCTTGGCCTTGCGATGGCCGGCGCTGCAAGCGGATTGTTTGTGGCTGCACTCGTCGGCACCAGCATCCCGCAGTTCACGTCACAGGCTTTCCTGCTTTTGATGATGCTCGGCGGCGCAGTCGGATTCTATCTGGGCATCGACACCCCGCAACGTCCCTTCTACACCGATGGCAAGCCGACGGACGGGCATTGGGATGGCAAGATCGACGCGCCGGAACTGCTCAGCGCGGTCGGCACGTTCCTCGCCGCGGCCGCAGCCTTTGCCTCCGTCTGCGTGATCGTGCTGCGTCACGATCCGCACCTCGCCTGGACCTGGATGATCATGCTCGGCTGGGTCGTGGGAATTACCATGCAGACCGTTGCCGGCGCGATTGCACGCCGCCGGCGGTGACACGATCGCGTCTTATCGGTCAGACCGGCCGATGACCGCCATCAACTCCGATATTTTCTGGCGCTGATCCGTCTTGTCACCACTCGCAATCGCGTGCTCGACGCAATGCGAGACATGATCCTTCAACACCTCTTCCTCGACGCGCCGGAGCGCGGCGCGCACCGCCGATATCTGCGTCACGATATCGATGCAGTAGCGGTCCTCGTCCACCATCCGGGACAGGCCGCGGACCTGGCCCTCAATCCGGCTCAGACGTTTTTGACAGGATGCCTTGATGTCTTTTCTCATGCGGCCTATATACCCCTACAGGGTATGGGTTGCAAGGGACTGCATTCGCGATGAGCCACCACGACAAGAACCCGGCAAGCAAGACCCCGGACACGAAGGTCAATCCGGACGGCGCAACTTCCAACTCGTGTTGCAGTGGCCACGATCATCACGCCCACACCGATCACGGGCACCACAGCCATCATGATCACCACGCCGCTGCCAAGGTACTCGATCCCGTCTGCGGAATGACGGTCGATCCCGCGACCAGCAAGCACCGCTTCGACCACCAGGAGAACACCTTTCACTTCTGCTCGGCGGGCTGCAGAACCAAATTCGCCGCCGATCCAAGGAAGTATCTCGAGAAATCATCGGCCAAGCCCGACGTTCCCCACCGCGCCGACGACGGCGCGATCTACACCTGCCCGATGCATCCAGAGATCCGTAAAGTCGGGCCTGGAAGTTGCCCGATCTGCGGCATGGCGCTGGAGCCGGAGGTTGCGAGCCTCGATACGCCGCCGAACCCCGAACTCGCCGACATGACGCGGCGGTTCTGGATCGGCCTCGTGCTATCCGTTCCGCCGGTGCTGCTGGAGATGGGTGGGCATCTGGTCGGCGGTCACGGCCTCGTCGACCCGGCGCTGTCAAACTGGATTCAACTCGCATTCGCGACGCCTGTCGTCATTTGGGCCGGCTGGCCCTTCTTCGTGCGCGGCTGGCAATCGCTGCTGACGCGCAATCTCAACATGTTCACGCTGATCGCCGTCGGCACCGGGGTCGCGTATCTCTACAGCTTGGTCGGGACCATAGCCCCGCAAATTTTCCCGGCCGCCTTCCGCGGCCATGGCGGCGCGGTCGCGGTCTATTTCGAGTCCGCTGCCGTCATCACCGTGCTCGTCCTGCTCGGCCAGGTGCTCGAGCTGCGCGCCCGCGAGGCGACGTCGGGCGCCATCAAGGCCCTGCTGCAATTGGCGCCGAAGACCGCCCGCCGCATCAGCGAGGACGGCGCCGACCATGAAGTCGAAATCGACAGCCTCGTGGTCGGCGACATCTTGCGCGTCCGTCCCGGCGAAAAAGTGCCGGTCGATGGTGTCATTCTCGAAGGCCGCTCCTCGCTCGATGAGTCGCTGGTAACAGGCGAATCCATGCCGGTCGCCAAGGAAGCCGGGGCAAAGGTGATCGCCGGCACGCTGAACCAATCGGGCGGGTTCGTGATGCGCGCGGAGAAAGTCGGCCGCGACACGCTGCTGTCCCAGATCGTCAAGATGGTGGCGGACGCGCAGCGCTCGCGCGCGCCGATCCAGCGGCTCGCCGATCAGGTTGCGGGCTGGTTTGTGCCCGCGGTCATTGCCGTGGCGCCGATCGCCTTCGGCGTCTGGTCATATTTCGGGCCGGAACCGCGCATGGCGTTCGGTCTCGTCGCCGCCGTGAGCGTGCTCATCATCGCCTGCCCCTGCGCGCTCGGCCTTGCGACGCCGATGTCGATCATGGTCGGCGTCGGGCGCGGCGCGCAGGCCGGCGTGCTGATCAAGAACGCCGAAGCCCTGGAGCGCATGGAAAAGGTCGACACGCTGGTGGTCGACAAAACCGGCACGCTGACCGAAGGCAAGCCGAAGGTTACAGCAGTCGTGGCGACCTCGGGATTCGACGAGAACGAAATCCTGCGGCTCGCCGCCAGCGTCGAGCTTGCCAGCGAGCATCCGCTCGCCGACGCCATCGTGCGATCCGCCAGGGAACGTCGACTGAAACTCGGCAAGGTCGAGGCGTTCGACTCGCCGACGGGCAAAGGTGCAACTGGCAAGGTCGACGGCAAATCGGTTCTGCTCGGCAATTCGAAGTTCCTGAATTCGCTTGGCGTCGATACCCATACGCTGGATTCCGATGCCGAGCGCATGCGCGCCGATGGCGCCACCGTCATCAATATCGCGGTGGACGGCAAACTTGCCGGATTGTTCGCCATCGCCGATCCCGTCAAGGCTTCAACACAAGCGGCGTTGAAGGCGCTGGCGGAAGAAGGCATCAAGGTCATCATGCTGACCGGCGATAACAGGACCACCGCGCAAGCGGTCGCACGGCAACTCGGCATATCAGACGTCGAGGCCGAAGTGCTTCCGGATCAGAAGAGCGCCGTGGTCGCCAGGCTGCAGAAGGCGGGGCGGATCGTCGCCATGGCCGGCGATGGCGTCAACGACGCCCCGGCGCTGGCGGCAGCCGAAGTCGGTATCGCCATGGGAACCGGCACCGACGTGGCGATGGAAAGTGCCGGCATCACGCTCTTGAAGGGCGACCTCGGCGGCATCGTCCGTGCACGAAAACTGTCGCAGGCGACCATGCGCAACATCCGGCAAAACCTGTTCTTCGCCTTCATCTACAACGCCGCCGGCATCCCGATTGCCGCGGGCATCCTCTATCCCGGTTTCGGCATCCTGCTGTCGCCGATCATTGCCGCCGCGGCCATGGCGCTGTCGTCGGTCAGCGTCGTCGGCAACGCCCTGCGGTTGCGCGTCACGCGGCTGTGAACGATCGCGCACGATTTGGAGATTATTAATCAAACTATCGCGCGCGCAACGCCTGTCCAAAAAATTCCACAATGTCCGCTACGAAAGGAACTCTGTTTTCAAAAAGGGGAATTCCCATGCGGTTAGGACACGCGATCTTTGTGGCGACGACAGCCGCCCTGCTCGCGGCGGCAGTACCCGGGCTTGCCAAAAACGCCGAGACGCCGAAGACCAGCGAGCAGCCGGCGTCATCGTCCTGCCATTCCTACCAGCAGACATCAGATGGATCGTGGACCGAACTGCCCTGCCAGGAACTCGGCGCGCCCACCCCATCGCGCAAATCCTCGCCGCGAAAGACGGACGAAGAGGACCGCTGAAGCGCGAAGTCTTGACCCATCCGTCGCTTGCAACGGTCACGCTGCGCCGGTGATGCCGGGGAGCACACGGCATGTACTCTCCCCCTGCGTGTTCCGTAGCCTACGCTCGCTTGGGAGTTATGGCATGTGCAGTTTGTGCCAATCGCAAACTCATGAGTTTAGCGGATTTGGATGCTTCAACGAGCTTCAGTTTTCTATTTGGTGCCCCTTAGGTCAATAGCGCGAAAGGGGAAGGTTGACCTAATTACCGAGTGTGCCGGATTGTTCTTTGCGAGAGGACGGGCCAGCGCGCTTCCGACAGGGTTGACCCTTGCTCCGCCCCCATGGCCCCCAAGCGGGGTCGCCTTGTCGGAGAGCGCCGACGATGCGGGGTTCAGCGTGTATCCCGGCGTCACGCGATAGCCCAGTCTAACCCGATTCCTTGCTGGCCTTCATCGCTTCTCTGCCGCGTCCCTGCGGAGCCTCTCGATTGCTGCTTGATAATCCTTATGGGCGCCCAACCCCAGAAGCTGACCTCGAACTGCGAATGCTCGATGCCCGCTTCAATCCCGTGAGCGGACATTATCAGCTAGGCCGGTGATGTCCGAAAAGTGCCACAAGCGGACTCATACACTGCACAAGTTTTTGTCTCACTCGATCACCTCGTCGGCGCGCGGCTGGGCAGCGTTGCCGGGACCTCGATGCCAAGTTGTTTTGCCGTCTTGAGATCTATTACCAGTTCGAACTTGGTAGGCTGCCAACCTGCAGTTCAGAGGGCTTTTCGCCCTTCAATATCCGGCCGACATAGATACATGCTTGCCGCCGTGTGTCCGGCAAATTGGTGCCGTAGGCGACAAGGCCGGCGGCATCCCACCGTATGACCCAGCGCCTGCAACTCACGGGACCGATGGTGCGATGAGGCACACGCCTCGATCCCAACCAGGCACGGCGGCAATTTCTCAAAGAACGCCAGCACGAACCGGCGCTTCAATTGACGGCGGATCACTATCTGACCGCCAGCATCAACGCCGTGAACCCGAAAAACTGATTTCGCAATATCCAGTCCGATTGTCGTGATCGTCTGCATAGATAGCTCCTCCAGATCGCGGGAGCCCTATCAGCCCCGAGTCCGTGGCACTCGCGTGCCGGCTGGAGGAGCCGTCCGCAGCATCAAAGCGGACTCACACGCCGCGCCTAAACTTACCAACCTAATGCGGCGACCAACGTCCGGCAGGTCATGAAGATCAGGATTAAGGAGCCGATGGTCCAGAAGGTGGCGCGTGTGTCATGAGTCTGCGCTGTAAAGTAAGCGGCAAAATGCAATAGTCGCGAAATTACGTAACCATAGAAAAGCAAACGGGCCAGCAGCAATGATGGCTCGGTCAAAACAAAAAGGAAGCCGGCTACGAGGAAAAACGGAAGATTCTCGACGTCATTCAACAAAATCCGCCGGATTCTCTCAACGCGCTCGTTCGGCTCGAGCTGCTTTGGATTGGGCTCGGGGTTGAGGCGTGTCTTCCTGAGGTCTTCCGGTGAGCGGAAACCGCCCTTCTCTTGTGTCATCCGAAGCACCGTCAGCCAGGACATGCTAACGGCTTTAAGAATCATGATCGTCGCCGCGATGACGTAGGTAGCGAACACCGGGTCTTTCAGATCTAGCTTGTCCATATTCCTCGATCCAACGGCAAGCGAACGTGATCAATGCAACAGTCCGGCTCTGTCCAGGCCATCGGCAATCCTGCGGACATCATCCATATTTACAAAGGGCTGCCGCTCGTAGTGATTTTTGAAAGTATAATGCGGGTTAATCTCCATCAGTTCGCGCCAGACGCGCTGGGCTTCCTCGATTTCTCCGAGATGGCCAAGGGCAGATGCAAGAACGGCCCGGGAAAAATCCGTCTTGGGTACCATCAGGATACGATGCTTCAGCAATGCAGCAGCCGTTTCGTATTTGCCCGCAAGGAGATTGGCGACACCGAGCAGATGCAGGGGCTGCTGCGTGCAGGTAGGGTCGAGTCGCATAGCCTTTTCGATCAGAGGTATCGCTTCCAGCGGTTGCCCCGAAAAGATGTAGATGTTGCCGAGGCACAAATAGGCTTCGGTTGAATTTGGGTTGAGGGTCAACGCGATTTCCGCCTCGGACTTTGCCCGTGCGAGGTCTGCCTCGAAAGTCGCGACGAGTGCCGCAACGGACCGCGCCAAGAGCTCTTGAGGGTCCTTTTCGATCGCCCGATCTGCGGCTTGCTTCGCCTGCCGGAGCGCAGTGTTCGAATCCGCCGTCCAACGGTTTTGATGGTTGAGCACGTAAGCAACGGCGAGCGCCGCATAGGCCTGCGCATAGTCGCCATCCAGTTCGATCGCCTGGAGCAAGAAATCGCGTGCCTGTTCGAACACTTCGCGGCTCTGCGTTTTGCCGATCGCGATCAGATCGCGCCCGCGAAGGAAGCAGTCGTAGGCATCGATATTGCCGGTGCCGCTGCCCGCGACGCGGGCCTTTTCGGAGGGGCTCATGGTTACCTTTAGCGCCTCGACGATCCGGCTCGTAATGTCGTCCTGAACTTCGAACAGGTCGGACATATTTCTGTCGAAGCGTTCGGCCCAGAGGTGTGCGCCAGTTGCGGCGTCGATCAGCTGCGCTGTGATCCGCAGCCGGGCCCCAGCACGGCGTACAGAGCCTTCGAGCACCGTGCCGACGCCGAGGTCGCGACCGACGGCGCGGATATCGACCGCGCGCCCCTTGTAAGTGAAGCTGGAATTCCGCGCGATGACCGTTAGCCCAGAAATCTTCGATAGGTCAGTAATGATGTCTTCACTGATCCCGTCGGAGAAAAACTCCTGTTCCGGATCGCCCGACATGTTCGTGAACGGCAAGACGGCGATTGACGATTTCCTGATGTGGGGTGCCGGGTTGGGAGTATGGAACGTTTGGACGGTCGCGGCTGCATCTCGGGGATGCCAGGTCCAGATGTGAATTGGACGGTCGATATTCTTGGCGTGGATTTCGCCGCCGTCTCGAAAACTAACGTCAACCCGCTTGCCGATGCTTTCGTGGACAACGGACGAGACGCAGATGCCGCCCGGCTCAGCAAGAGCCTCCAGGCGTGCGGCGATGTTGACGCCATCGCCGTATATGTCATCGCTCTCAAGAATGACATCACCCAGATTGATGCCGATTCGAAGCACGATAACAGGCTTGGGCGCCTCTTCGTTTGAGATCGCCACGCCCGTACGCTGCACCGCGAGCGCGCAATTCACGGCATCGATGACGCTACCAAATTCAACGAGCGTACCGTCGCCAATCAGCTTCACGATGCGCCCGTTATGGACGGCGATCGCCGGATCAAAGACAACCTCGTGGTGCCGCTTGAGCGCAGCCAGTGTGCCGACCTCGTCTGCCCCCATCAGACGCGAATAGCCAACCACATCGGCAGCAAGGACTGCTGAAAGCTTGCGATTGACGCGAGGCTCAATCATGAAAGTTTTCACTAGAAACAGCGAACTTGCCAAAGAAACCGCGATACATGGCTTAAGCCAGATGGCGTATCCTGGAAGGCGGCCAAAAATAATTCCAAACGGCATATTCTTAGCCTGATCTGAGGGTTCGCTCAATGCCCTTCCGGGTCAAACGCTACAGGGCGTTTGCCGTGGAACAAGGGAAAGCTGACCGGCGCGAAGCCGCCGCTGCGACCCAAACACGTCTGGTCGATCCGGACGAAACTCCAGATCGAGGGCCGCGCTCGCGATCTGGCTATGTTCAATCTGGCGATCGACAGCAAGCTTCGAGGCTGCGATGTTGTCACTATCCGGGTTGAGGATATCTCTGCCGGCGGATATACGGCGGATCGCGCAACGGTCCGGCAAAAGAAAACCGGGCGGCCTGTCAGATTTGAATTGAGCGAGCAGACCCGCCAGGCGGTCGATGATTATCTGAAGGCCACTGGCAAACGGCCCGGCGAGTTCTTGTTCACCGGTCGTCGCGGTCCTGACCGCAACATGACAACACGCCAATATGCCCGCCTCGTCTCCGCATGGATCGGCAGCGTCGGATTGGACCCGAGGCTGTTCGGGACGCATTCACTGCGCCGTACAAAAGCTACCCTAATTTACCGGCGGACTGGCAATCTCAGGGCCGTTCAGCTTCTGCTTGGACACACCAAGATCGAAAGCACGGTCCGATATCTCGGCATCGAAGTAGACGATGCCCTCGCAATAGCGGAACAAGTTGACGTCTGAAATACCCGGGCAGAGCGGACATGCTCTGCCCGACCTCTAACCGCCGGTTTGTGCCAAGAGCAGACCTTGGACTATCGGCTGCAATGGCTTCGGCCGGCGTTTCGGTCAGCGAGGCATCTCGCCTTCGCTCCACCAACGCATCTGCTGCGCCTTGCCGCTCTGCTCCAAAATCATCTGCAGAGCAGCGGCAAGACGTTCGACCGTGTCGGTTGTTGGGATCCTCTTCAGTAGCCGTCGAACGAAAGGACGCGAAGGTTCGATGAAACACAGGAAGCCGTTCTCGTACTCCTGGTAGTTGCCGCATCCGAACCAGAGGGGAAAAACAGGATTTTCGAGATCGATCCGCCACCCCCAGTCCTCCGGACCCACGCGCGAAACCGCGAAGCCGTGCCGCGGTAGCTCCTCCGACAAGAAGTGTGCCAGTCGTTTCCCATGCAGCCCGGGATTGACCCGTTCATCTTCGCCAGGCTCAGGCGGAAACGCTGTGGAGACGAATTCGAGATGCGTTCTCATTTTGCGGGGCGCGGTTGGATTGTCATACCAGGCGGCGACTACCAATAGCGCCCGAAAGTTACCGAGCAATTGCAAAATCTTACGCGTTTGCAGAATGGCCGCTTTGGGTCATTCGCGTCGGTTTGGCCGGACCGCGGCGACTTCCGGTCTACCCCGGTCAACGGACATCTCAGGGTAGGCAGGCATGTCTCAAAGGTGCCGATTTTGTTGCAAAAGTCAGTTGAGACAGGCCGCGAAGCGTGATTCCGTTGAGGTTACGCGATTCTCGGTGAGGTCGATCCATGATGGGCCGTCTGCAGAGTGACCAAGGTCAACTGTTCTACGAGTTTCGTCTTGGCGATGCGGTCCCCGAAGATCATCTGGTGCGGAAGATCGACACTGCGCTCGATCTGTCGTGGCTTCGCAGCGAGCTTGCGCCTCATTATTCGTCGATGGGTCGTCCATCGATCGACCCGGAACTGATGATCCGGATGCTGGTGGTGGGGTATGTGTTTGCGATCCGCTCGGAGCGATTGATCTGTCGTGAAGTGCAGGTGAACCTGGCCTATCGCTGGTTCTGCAAGCTCGGTATCGAGGATGCTGTCCCGGATCATTCGGCGTTTTCGCGTGCCCGGAACGAGCGTTTTCGCGAGGGGGATATTTTTCGCCGGGTGTTCGAGCGGGTCGTCGAGGCGTGCATTGCGGCCGGTCTGGTTGGCGGCGAAGGCTTCGCCGTCGATGCGAGCCTGATCCAAGCCGATGCCAACAAGCAGCGCTCAATCGCAGGTCAGGATTGGCGCAGGGATCGTGATCCGGCGAGATCAAGCCGCGCTGTGAAGGAGTATCTGGCGACCCTCGACGATACGGCGTGGGGCGCCGCCAGCGACGTTGTGCCAAAGTTCGTCTCGCCGTCCGATCCCGCGGCCCAGTGGACCGGGGCGCACAAGGGGCCGGCATTCTTCGCTTACTCCGACAACTATCTCATCGACGTGAAGTTCGGCGTGATCGTTGACGTCGAGGCCTCCCGCTCCATTCGACAGGCCGAGGTCGGCGCGGCAAAGACCATGATCGAGCGAACAGAGGAACGCTTCGGCCTTAAGCCGGAACGGCTTGTCGGAGATACCGCTTACGGGGCAGCTCCGATGCTGAACTGGCTGGTCGAGGAGAAAGGCATCGCGCCACATATCCCCGTGTTCGACAAGTCGAAGAGAGATGACGGCACCCTCTCGCGCAGCGACTTTCGATATGATCCGACCAGCGACGTCTACCACTGCCCGGGCGGGAAGCAGCTCGGAACGAGCGGCACCGTGCACGAGGGCAAGACACTTCTATATCGCGCCAGCAAACTCGACTGCGATGTATGTCCGCTCAAACCGCAATGCTGTCCGAAAGACCCATCGCGCAAGATCCCGCGCGACATCCATGAACACGCCCGAGATGTTGCCCGTTCGCTTGCGGAGACTGAAGCCTTCGAGCAGTCACGCCGTGAGCGCAAGAAGATCGAGATGCGGTTTGCGCACCTCAAGCGCATCCTGAAGCTCGGCCGCCTTCGACTGCGCGGTCCACGAGGCGCCCAGGATGAGTTCGTTCTGGCTGCCATCGCCCAGAACCTGCGGCGGCTCGCATCGCTGGTTGCGCGACCGCCACCCGCTCGGGCTCTCTGTATTGCGTAAGCGTAATAGTTGCGTAGAGAGTGTCAGGGTCGAGGGACCAAACCCCGTCGCCCGAAGTCAAATGGCCGAACGACATCATCGGTCACAGCCGACTTTTGCAACAAAATCTGCCAGAAGCAGACATGTACGCGCCACGTTGGCCGCGTCATTGCCCTGTCGGATGAGACCTTCTACAATCCGATTTTACAGCCGATGTGGTCGGATATTCGCACGCCGCCTATGAGCAGATCTACTATTCGTCGCTGATGCCGCGCACCTATCTCTGCGCGCGGCTGCTGGAGAGGGTCGACTGATGGCCACGCTCTATCACGTGCCCACCTCGCGCTCGCTCCGCGTGCTGTGGACGCTGGAGGAGATCGGCGCCACGGTCGAAGTGAAGTCTCTGGGTGTTCGGCCGCGGCTGCAGGAGCCCGAGTATCTCGCGATCAATCCGGCCGGCACGCTGCCCGCCCTGATCGACGGCGACCGGGCGATCTACGAATCGCTGGCGATCTGCGAATACCTCGCCGCCAGGCATGGTTCCGACCTGGTCGTGGCGCCGGACGAGCCGGAGCGGCCGGAGTTCGTGCAATGGCTGTTGTACGGCGAGGCGACTCTGCAGGCGCCGCTCTCCGCGATGGCGCGCATCAGACGTATCCGCAACAAGACGCCGGAGATGCAGGCCGGCATCGATGCCGTGCTGTCCGACGCGCGCCACTCGCTCTCGATGCGGGCAAAGCTACTCGAGCAGCGGCTGGAGGGGCGTGACTTCCTGGTGGCGGGGCGGATGACGCTTGCTGACATTTCGGTTGGCTATCCGCTCAACCACATGGGAAAGCCCGACTTCGCCTCGCTGCTCGGTCCCCGCGCCACGGCCTATCGTGAGCGCCTGCTTGCGCGGCCAGCGTTCCAGCGCGCCGCGGCCGTTCCCTAGCCTGGGCTGGGCCCGGAATTTAAAAAGGCGGCCTTTACGCTGACTTGAGTAGAGAGGTCCGCTTGCGATGTTAAAGGCGGACTCCGGTCCGGTGCCTTATCATGTCTCAGAAGTGCCAATAGGCGACTTATTCGATCACCTCGTCGGCGCGGGCGAGTAATGCCGGAGGAATCGTGAGACCTATTGCCTTTGCGGCCTTCAGGTTAATCACAAACTCGTATCGCGTCCCTTGGACATACGGCATCTCGCCTGGTTTGCTACCGCGCAATACCTCAGCCACCTGCGCAATAGCGACCCGAACGGCGTTCTTGTGGTCCATGGAATAAGACATCAATCCTCCGGCTTCCACCTGCTCGCGAAAAGCAAACATCGTCGGGAGACCGATTTGCTGGGCGAGTTTAACGAGAAGAAAGCGATGAGCGTAGGCGATAGTAATATTTGCAATCACAAGTCCATCGACTTGGTCCCGCTGGATGGCTTGAAAAGCGTCGCTGTATGCCTGTTCAGTGACCGGAGTGGATACGGGCGCATGCGCTAACGCAATACCGAGTCTTTGAGCGACCTCCCGCGTCTCCTTGCCGCCCGCAGCCTCCCAACCCGCTTGCGTTGAGACGAAAAGCACGTTGCGAGCTTTTGGGATGGCTTCGGCAAGCAGTTCAAGACGCTTACCCCAAAGTTCAACGCCAGCATCAACGCTAACCCCCGTAACGTTTCCGCCCGGATGCGACAGGCTGGATACCACTCCAAATCGAATCGGATCGCCAGTCATGGCAACGATGGGAATTGTGCTGGTCGCCGCTTTCAATGCGAGTGTGATCGACGTACCCAAAGCAAAGATCACGTCTGGATGCGCGTTGACGATTTTGGATGCGAGGTCGCCATATTCCCCTTTCCCGTCAGCCGAAAACCGGTCGATGATCAAATTCTGACCTTCGATATAACCAAGGCGCTGGAGTTCCCGAAGACCCGACGTGTAACCCGGGTCGCCTCCAATCCGCATGTCGGCAACCTTTAGCGCAGGGTCGGCTAGTGCGAGCCGCTTCATCTTTGCTGGCTGCTGCGCCCACCCAGCGATTGGAGACACGGCCGCGCCGCCGATTAGCCCAATGAACGCGCGCCTTCTCATGCCCGCCTCCCAGGATCAGGATGCCGGGGAAGTGTATCTGTCCAAGCCCGATGCTTGGAAGGTGTTGTCGGCGGCATGCGGAATCGATAGGGAAAGGCCGCGACAAATTAGCGCGACGGGCAAATCAATTCTGATTTATCGAAATCATGTCAAGCCCTAAATTTCTGTAAATCACAAATATTTCCCTTTCCTTCCACCCCAAATCACCGGCACATCAATAGCCATCCCGTCCCACTCAGAGGGGCGTCGGCCGTCGTCACGACGAGGGACGGGGATGCGGTGGACGCTGATGTTGCGATTGACGGTCGTGGCTGAAGCGTACGGCGAAAGCGTGTGGTCCTGGCGCCCGTAACGGCGTCAAGTCCTGCGGGAGCCAACGCTTCCGAGGGACGACGGTGGCAATTGAGACCGTCTCACCGGGGAGAGCGCGCCATAAGCCGTAAAGCCATTGCGCAGGGAATGTCGGATACTCTCCGCTGCCCTGTATGCTCGTGTGCAGCTTTCTTTGCACTATTCGCACACGAGACCGCGGGTGCAGCGCGCATCCGGCATTCCCTGCGCCCTCTGAATTTTTGGGGGCGAACGATTTGAACAACCCGGGCGAAACCTGCCGCGGGAATGCGCAAGTGTGTTTTCCCGCCGCGCGATGCCGGCACCGCCGCCTTGAACGCGCTGGTTGCAGATGTCAGATAATTCGCGCCGCCGATCGGCGCGACGGCTGATGGACGGCCATCTGCCCGCACCCGTAACCCAAGATTAATGCGCACCACTTAGGATGGAGGCCAGCACTCCCATACCATCGTGAATGGCCCAAATCCCATGAAAATCGGTACCCTCCTGACCGCCGCCATTGTCTCGCTTTCCGCCGTGGGCGGTGGCCTCGCCGTCTATGTGGCCGTTACGAAATACCAGACCATGGACAAGGTTTCCGTCGCCCAGAGCCGGCTCGAAGTGGTGCGGGCCGTCGGCGACATTCCGCGCTACATGAACCCCGAACGCGGCTTCTCCACCAACATCCTGTATGGGCCGGCGGTGGTAGAGCCGAAGATGCTCACCGACCTCGACAAATACCGCAAGGATACCAACGGTGCGCTGGCGAAGATGAATGTAATCCGCAAGGCGCTACCCGGCTCGCTCGACGATGGCGCGTCCGTCGGCAGCGGCATCGATGCGCTGAACGCGAAGTTCAACGCCCTGCGCGAGGCCATCGACAAGGCGATCGCCGGCCCCGCCGATGCCCGCAAGGACGCCGCCAGAAAGATCGTCGCCGATAACGCGACCTTCAACGCCGCCATCACCGCGTTGCTCGAAGAACAGGTCCGCCGCATGGCGCTGCTCGACGGCGACGCCTACCGCCAGGCGACCTATGCGAACATCACCTGGGCGCTGCGCGATGTCGGCGGCTACAACGCCAGCCTGCACAAGAACCTGGTCGGCGCCAACCGCGTCGCGACCGAGCCTGAGAAAATGGAACTGAGCCGCGCGCAAGGCCGCGCCGACCAGATCCTGATGTCGCTGCAGGATTTGCGCGGCAATCCCGCAACGCCAGCCAACGTGGCAGCCGCCCTCGGCAAGATGAACGAGGCTTATGTCGATCGGTTCGGCAAGGAGCTGAAGCTCGTCAAGGACGGCGCGATCAGCGGCAAATACGAGCACGACGTCGATGTGTTCTTCGCGGAATCGCAAAAGGGCCTCGGCGCGGTCATCACGCTGCGCGACGCGTTCTACGACAATGCCGAGGAGGTCCTGGGCGCCGCCTACTCCTCGGCGCGCCTCAGCTTCATCATCGCGCTCGCAGGCCTGATCGCCGTTGTCGGCGCCAGCGCCGGCCTGATCCTGATGGTCTATCGCCGCGTCTGCAAACCGATCGTCGAGCTTACCGCCACCATGACGCGTCTTGCCAGCGGCAACGTTTCCGACGAAATCTCGGGCGCCGAGCGCGGCGACGAGATCGGCGCGATGGCGGCTGCCGTGCGCGTCTTCAAGGACAACATGATCGAGGCCGAACGCCTGTCGGCGGAAAAGGCGGCCGAGAACGACGTCAAGATGCGGCGCGTCCAGGTGCTCGACGAACTCACCCGCGGGTTTGAAGCCAAGGTGACCGAACTCGTCGGCGGGCTGTCTGCAGCATCATCGGTCATGGAGGACACCGCGCAGTCGATGTCCTCGACCGCGGAAGCCACCAACCGTCAGGCCGGTGTCGTGGCCGCCGCCTCCGAACAGACCTCGACCAACGTCCAGACCGTTGCGAGCGCCACGGAAGAACTCACCTCCTCGATTTCGGAGATCGGCCGCCAGGTCGCGCAGTCCACCGAGATCGCGGCCCGTGCCGTCGACAATGCGCGCCGCACCGGCGACACCGCCCGCTCGCTGGCCGAAGGCGCGCAGAAGATCGGCGACGTCGTCACGCTGATCCAGAGCATTGCGGCCCAGACCAACCTGCTCGCCCTCAACGCCACCATCGAGGCCGCACGTGCCGGCGATGCCGGCCGCGGCTTTGCGGTCGTCGCCTCCGAAGTCAAATCGCTGGCCGGCCAGACCGCGAAAGCGACCACCGAAATCTCCGAACAGATCGCCGCCATTCAGGCCGCTAGCGACGAGACGGTGACAGCCATTCAGAACGTCGCCAACGTCATCGCCGAGATCGACCAGATCGGCATTGCGATTGCCTCGGCAATCGAGGAACAGGGTTCGGCGACGCAGGAGATTTCCCGCAGCGTCCAGGAAGCCGCGCGCGGCACCCAGGAAGTCAACGCCAACATCTCCGGCGTGCAACGGGCGGCCGACGAGACCGGTTCAGCCGCCACCCAGGTGCTGGGCGCAGCCGAGCAATTGTCGTCGCAGTCCAAGGACCTCGCCGGCCAGGTCAACCGCTTCCTCAGCGAGGTTCGCGCCGCCTAAGTCAGGCGGGATCGCTGCAGCCAGCGCATGCTTGCAAGTCCGAACCATCACGCGCGGTCGTCTGCCAGCTGTGGTAGATGACATCAGCGGCACTGGGCCGCCTGATTGAGGACGAGCAAGTCGCTATGCACCAACCGGCACCGCCGCGCCCAAAACTCGCCGAAACCGTCGTTGAGCCCACGGTCAAATTGCGCGAGGTCACCGTCGGCCGTTGCTGCGAGGTTCTCGGCGATACCGCCATCGAATACACCGAACTCGGCGACTACTCGTATCTCGGCCCGGGCTGCATGGTCGCGGACGCAGCGATCGGAAAATTTTGCGCGATCGCGGCGCAAGTCCGCATCGGGGCGCCGAACCATCCCCTCGACCGCCCGTCACAGCATCGCTTCACCTATTGCCCCGAATATTACACGGCGGACGCGCAGCGCGACCACGGCTTTTTCCGGCAGCGCCGCGCCGACCGCGTCGTGATCGGCAACGATGTCTGGATCGGTCACGCCGTCATTGTGATGCCGGGAGTCACGGTCGGCGACGGCGCCGTTCTGGCCGCCGGCGCCGTCGTCACGCGCGATGTGGCGCCCTACACCATTGTCGGCGGTGTTCCGGCAAAGCAGATCCGAGAGCGCTTCAACCGTGACATCGCCGCGCAGCTCTCACGTATTGCGTGGTGGAATTGGCCGGCAGAGACCATCTATCAGCGCCTGCCGGAATTTCAATCCGGCGACGTCGAGGGATTCTGCGCGCGGTGGGGTCAATCTGCGGGTACCGCCTAGTAGAAAAACGATGTCTCAAGCAGCAAACAGCCTTCCGGACCTGCCTTGAAGGGGCCGTGTTTGGCATGCGGAGGGCGGCAGGCGAAAGCCGGAGCGTGGAACGCCTCGAAACGATGTGGCGGCTCCTGCGAGGCCACAAGGAGCGTGCCCCTGATAACCACGACCTCCTCATAAAACTCGTGCGCGCGCACGGCATCGATCTCGGCATTCGGCGCCCAGCGAGCGAGGCGGTTGAGATGCCCCTTGCCGGCAGCTTCATCGAGCGACCCGGCTAGCGTCTTCGCTTCGATACCCGGCGCGATCGTTTCCCAACCTGAGGAAAGATCGATGTTGAAGAACTCCCGATGTTCCTTACCGGTCCTTGGGTCGCGCTGATCCATGATGCTGTCCTGTGTTGGGTAACATCGACTATACTGGCTGTTGTCATGATTAAAAATGATACTTGTCGATTGTGATGGATCGAGAGAGGTTGTTCATGATCGACTTGCGTACGGGCCAATTGCCCGTCTTAAAGAACAAGCGGCAAGGCGCGGGAGTTAATCGTGAGCGCGAATAAAGCGATCAAACTTGCGGTGATCGGGCGTGGCATGATCGGGTCGGCGGCGGCACGGCATCTGTCCAAAATGGGCCATGATGTTGCACTGATCGGGCCCGATGAGCCGGCTGATTTTTCACGCCATGACGGCGTCTTCGGCAGCCACTACGACGAGGGCCGTATCACGCGGAGTTACGATCCGCAGCCATTTTGGCGGCAAATGAACCGCGCAGCGATTTCGCGCTACGGCGAGATTGCAGCGGAAAGCGGCGTGGCGTTCTACCGGGAAGTCGGTGCGCTCTACGTTGGCGATAGCGAAACCACAAACGTCGATTCGGTCGGCAATATCTGCACCGAAGACGGAATCCTGTGCGAAGCATATCATGATGCGGGGCTCGCGAAGCGATTTCCGTTTCTGAGATCGACGGCGGGAATGCAGGGGTATTTCCAGCCGCGCAATGCCGGATACATCAGCCCGCGCCGCCTGGTCCGCGCGCAGACGATCGCGGCGGAGCGCGCCGGGGCCCGGATCATCGACGAACCGGCTCTGGGGATTTCGGAAAGCGGCTCTGCTGTGACGATCCGGACGAGATCGGGCAGTGTCGAGGCCGAGCGTGTCCTCGTGGCAGCAGGCGGGCATACCCAATCGCTTCTCGGTCGATCATTGGGTGTTACGGTCTATGGGCGTACCGTGGCGATGTTTCGGCTTGGTGCGGCGGAGGCTCAACGCCTGGACGGAATGCCATCGATGCTTTGTTTGGGTCCCAAGGGCGACAACCCCTATATTCTGCCGCCGATCGCCTATCCGGACGGCCAAACCTGGTTGAAGCTCGGCGGTGATCCGGTCGATCTTCCGCTCGAAAGCGAAGCGGATATCAAGGACTGGTTCCGATCGGGCGGATCGATTGACGTTGCCGATCGGCTTCAAACGCAGATTCTTGCGCGTATTCGCGACCTCCATTTCGAAGAGCGCCGCGTGGTGCCGTGCATGACCAGCTTTGGCGACACCGGCTTGCCCTGCATCGGACCGCTTTCGGAGCGCGTAGTGGTTGCATTCGGCTGCTACGGCAAGAGCGCGAAATGTTCGGACGAATTGGGTCGGTTAGGCGGCATGGCGCTGCTCGGCGAGGTCAAAGCAGAGCTCGCACCCTGATGGTCACGAGCTTGCCTTAGTCCCTGTTGCGCCAGTCTATGGCGCTAATCCCGTTTGAAACGATAATCGAAGCGATCGCCGTCGGCCGTGATCAAACCGACCGTCGGGTTCGGAAAGTGGATAGGCAGGATCAGCGTATCGGTGCCGGCAACGGAGGCAAAGAACGTGCGGCGCGACACCGCCGACTGCTTTGGGTCCCAGTCGACGCCCGGCGACCAGTCGGGCTCGCGGCACTGGATCGCGTGATGCATCAGGTCGCCAGCCACCACCGCCCGCCGTCCTTTCGAGAAGATGTTGACGCAGCAATGGCAGGGCGAATGCCCCGGCGTCGGCGTCAGCGTGACGGTATCGTCCAGCGCATAGTCGTCGTCGACCAGCAGCGCCTGCCCGGCCTCCACGATCGGCAGACAGTTGTCGCGGAACACTTTGCCGGGCGGCTCGGCGCCTTTGGCGTATTCGGCTTCCCACACCGCGTATTCCCTCTTGTGGAATATGTACTTCGCATTCGGGAATGTCGGCACCCAGCGCCCGTCGCGCAGCGTGGTGTTCCAGCCGGTATGGTCAATGTGCAGATGCGTACAGAACACGTAGTCGACCTGCTCGAAGCTGACGCCGAGTCCGAACAGTTCGTTGCGCCAGCGCTCCTTGCCGGGAAAATCGAACGGCGGCGGGTGGCCCTTGTCCTCGCCGGTGCAGGTGTCGACCAGGATGGTATGGCGCGGGGTACGGACCACAAACGTCTGGTAGGTGATGAACATCTTGCCGGACGCAGCGTCGAAGAATTCCGGCTCCATCTTTGGCAGATGATGCTTGAAGACCGCGTCGTCATAGG
Organism: Bradyrhizobium sp. OAE829; assembly: GCF_040546575.1. Classification (NCBI taxonomy): domain Bacteria; kingdom Pseudomonadati; phylum Pseudomonadota; class Alphaproteobacteria; order Hyphomicrobiales; family Nitrobacteraceae; genus Bradyrhizobium; species Bradyrhizobium sp. OAE829. Next base: position 468,947 of record NZ_JBEPOE010000001.1, read on the forward strand.
CCGGGAAGAAATCCTGCGGCCGCCGCCACGGCCCCTCGCGCTCGATCACCGCATCGATGGTGATGTCGCCGATCCTGATCTGCCGCATCGTTTCCCCCGATTTTTGCGGGAAGCGTATCGGGCAGACACTGATGGTTCAAGCCGACGTGTACGCGTGCCTCCAATGCGTTGGCCGGTCCTGTCGCCTTCCGCCGCCGCAAATCGAACAGAAATACTGCTTAGCAGCACATCTCAAAAGAGGTGCAATATTGGGCAAGAAGATAAAGTACGTCGCCGCAGCAATCGCTGCAATCGCCGCTTGCATCTACATCAACAACACCAATCTCCTGACCGCGCATCGCGAGGGCCCTCCCGTCCTTCTCGCACACCGGGGCATGGCGCAGCGCTTCGACGAACGCGATTTGAAGAACGACACCTGCACGGCGGCACGGATGTTGCCGCCGACGCATAACTATCTGGAGAATACCATTCGTTCGATGCGGTCGGGTTTTGCGGCCGGCGCGGATATCGTCGAGATCGATGTCCATCCGACAACCGACGGCGAGTTTGCGGTATTTCACGACTGGACGCTCGACTGCCGCACGGATGGACGCGGGGTTACCCGCGAGCATGCGATGGCCGAACTGAAATTACGCGACATCGGCTACGGATACACGGCCGACAACGGCAAGACCTTTCCATTCCGCGGCAAGGGCATCGGCCAGATGCCAACGCTGGGCGAGACGCTCGCGACCTTCCCGGACAAGCACTTGCTGATCAACGTCAAGAGTCGCGATCGATCCGAAGGCGAGAAGCTGGCGGCCGTACTGGGAGCCCTCCCCGCCGAGCGCCGCCGCCTCATCATGGTTTATGGCGGCGACGAGCCGATCGAAGCGGTCCGGCGATTGGTGCCGGACATCAGGACGATTTCACGCGCGGCCATCAAGAGCTGTCTTGTCAGCTACATCGGATATGGCTGGACCGGCATGGTACCGCGGGCGTGCGAAAATGCGATGGTTCTGGTGCCGATCAATGTCGCGCCGTGGCTGTGGGGCTGGCCGGACCGATTCCTGAACCGCATGGACGCGGCAAACAGCGCGGTCTTCGTGCTGGGCCCCTACAGCGGCGGCGAGTTTTCGTCCAGCGTCGACACGCCGGAACTCCTGCAACGACTACCCGAAAAATACTCCGGTGGCATCTGGACCAACGAAATCGAAACAATCGCCCCGCTGGCGCGACGGAGATAGCGCGTCAGCTCCGCAGGCCCGGCGCTTCGTGGCCGGTGCGCGCGACGTACTCCGTATAGCCGCCGCCGAACTGGTGGATACCCTCGGGCGTCAATTCCAGCACGCGGTTGGAAAGCGCCGCCAGGAAGTGACGATCATGCGAGACGAACAGCATGGTGCCCTCGAATTCGGAGAGCGCGTTGATCAGCATTTCCTTGGTCGCGAGATCCAGATGGTTGGTCGGCTCGTCCAGCACCAGAAAATTCGGCGGGTCGAACAGCATCTGCGCCATCACCAGCCGCGCCTTCTCGCCGCCCGACAGCACCCGGCATTTTTTCTCGACATCGTCGCCGGAAAATCCGAAGCAGCCGGCCAGCGCGCGCAATGAGCCCTGGCCTGCCTGCGGAAAACAATCCTCAAGCCACTGGAACACGGTGCGTTCGCCGTCGAGCAGATCCATCGCGTGCTGGGCGAAATAGCCCATCTTGACGCTGCCGCCGACCACGACGGTGCCGTCATCAGGCTCGGTCGAGCCCGCCACCAGTTTCAGCAACGTCGACTTGCCGGCGCCGTTGATGCCCATCACGCACCAGCGCTCGCGGCGGCGGATCATGAAGTCGAGGCCTTCATAGATGCTGCGGCTGCCATAACCCTTGTGGACGTTCTTCAGGCTGACGACGTCCTCGCCGGAACGCGGCGCCGGCAGGAAGTCGAACGCGACCGTCTGGCGCCGCTTCGGCGGCTCGACACGCTCGATCTTGTCGAGCTTCTTCACGCGGCTCTGCACCTGTGCCGCATGCGAGGCGCGCGCCTTGAAGCGCTCGATGAACTTGATCTCCTTGGCCAGCATCGCCTGCTGGCGCTCGAACTGCGCCTGCTGCTGCTTCTCGTTCAGCGCACGCTGCTGTTCGTAGAACTCGTAATTGCCGGAAAAAGTCGTCAGCGTGCCGCCGTCGATCTCGACCACCTTGTTGATGATGCGGTTGATGAACTCGCGGTCATGCGAAGTCATCAGCAGCGCGCCTTCATAGCCGCGCAAAAACTGCTCCAGCCAGATCAGGCTTTCCAGATCGAGATGGTTGCTCGGTTCGTCCAGCAGCATCACGTCGGGGCGCATCAATAGAATACGCGCCAGCGCGACACGCATCTTCCAGCCGCCCGACAGCGCGCCGACGTCGCCATCCATCATTTCCTGGCTGAATCCGAGGCCCGAAAGCGCCTCGCGCGCCCGGCCGTCCAGCGCATAGCCGTCGAGTTCCTCGAAGCGGTGCTGTACCTCGCCATAGCGGGCGATGATGTCTTCCATCTCATCCGCCTGGTCCGGGTCGGCCATCGCGGCTTCGAGCGCCCTCAGCTCGGCCGCCACGACGCTGACGGGGCCTGCGCCGTCCATCACCTCGGCAACCGCGCTGCGGCCTGCCATCTCGCCGACATCCTGGCTGAAATAGCCGATGGTAATGCCGCGATCGAGCGACACCTGACCCTCGTCGGGCAGTTCCTGACCTGAGATCATCCGGAAAAGCGTGGTCTTTCCAGCCCCGTTCGGGCCGACAAGGCCGATCTTCTCGCCCTTTTGCAGGGCTGCGGAAGCTTCGATGAAGAGGATCTGGTGGCCGACTTGCTTACTGACGTTATCGAGACGGATCATTGTTGCCCAAACATGAAAATTGTTGGCCGCTCTTATTCCATGTAGGGCGCAGGGGAAAGCCTATTCCGGCGGGCAAGGCATAGCGTTTTTTAGCGAAAGCCTGTCCCGCACTTGATGCGAGATCGGCACCGGTTCGCGTCAAGAAAACGCGTCAAATAAGAAGATTATGCTGCCCGCATCAACCTCAGGGTGGCGGCCAGCCGCAGGCTGCGTTTTCCCGCCAGCGCGATGCCTTCGAGTTCCGCGCCCTCGCCGTCGCACGTGCCGGAAAAGCCGATACCGACCTCATAGCCGCCAAACACCAGATTTTCACCCTTTGCCGGCGTGTGCTCCTGGTTGAGGATCTCGCCTTTCCAGCGGCCATCGGCGGAGCTGTAGGAACCGAGGTAATAGAAGAACGCGTCGCCGCCGAGGATGCGGCCGTTCATTAGCAGCATGACGCCGGACAGGCCGGCATCGACGCCGTCGAGCGCGCGGATGTGAATCGAATAGAGCCCGTTCACAATGCCGCCAGGTCCGACTTCACCGACAGGCGGCAGCCCCTCGTCGTCGAGTTTGGTCAGGTTGGCCCAGAACAATGCTCCCGGCCGCGGCGCGGCGCTGCCTTCGAAGCGGATATTGGTGCCATCCGTCGTACCCCGCACGCTGATCGCGGCGACGTCGGTGTCCATCAGCGGCTTGTAATGCGGGTCCTCATTATGACGCTGGGTGATGACCTCGCCGATAATCTCCGCGCCGTTTTCCTGGTAGGTCCCCAGATGCGCGAAGGCGGAATTGCCGCCCAACAGCTTGCCTTCATGCATGCACATGATGCTGCGACCGAACGCGTCGTTCACGCCGTACTCAGCCTTGTAAAGCCCGTCCAGCAAAGCAGATTTCCAGCTTCATTGAATCATCCCGCGGGGCATAGCACTGGCGGGGAAGCAGTACCAGCGGTCGTTTTAGCGCAGGTTTTGGGCCTTCCGTGTCATACCTCACGCAGCCGGCACCGCCGCCGTGAACCGGCTGACCGCAGCAGCCGACCAATGGGCGATTTCCATTGCGGTGATACCGATGACCGAAGATGAAGAGACCATTGCCCGAACCATCGCCGAGGCCAGTGAGCTGCCGTTGAAGGACGCGGCTTATTTGCTGTGGCGGGAGTGCTCCAAGCTCGACTTGCTCGCGTGGCGCGCGATGCCGCCGAACGTGCGCGACGTGTTCCGGTCGCGGGCGGCGGAGAATTCGATCGAGGTCAAATTCGAGCACGATCATCCCGAAGACGGTCTGACCTTCGACCGGTTGCAACTCACCCATCCCGGTTTGGATGAAGCGGAAGTGAAGCAGGCCATCATCGCCGCGGTGAGATTCGACGATGCCTGTTTCGGTTACTTCGACAAGATCAAGGGCGAGTTCGGCGCACGCTACAAGCGCGCGGTCGAACTGGCGGCAAGAGATTATCCCGGATATCTGGAACTGACCTATCAGCGGGCGCGATACTACATCAGCTATTACATGAAGTAGTCGGCCCTCCTGTCATCACCCGCGACCTGTCCGCCGTAGCTCAACGAGCGAAGGCGGAAGGCCGGTGATCCAGTATTCCAGAGACGTTGGTGCAAGAGCCGAGAGGCCGCAGCGTACTGGATACTCCGCTTTCGCGGAGTACGACGACTGTTCGGGTGGCGAGACCTCACACCAACGTCACGCTGCAAATCAGAAGCACAGACTGGTCACCACGTTGCCGCGCTTGTCCTTGATTGTGTAGGGACATCGCAGCCGCTCCAATGCCATCTTGGCGTCTTCATCGCCGAGTACGGCGGCACGCTCGTAGTAGGGGTTGCGTCGACCGGCAGGCAGATTAAAGGCTCGCAAATTCAAGGCTCAAGCCCGCTCTCGCGCAGCACCGGCGCAACCTCGCGCGAGGCGAGAAACCGCAACAGCCGGTCCGCTTGAGCAGCCTTGGCGGAGGCCGCGACGCGGCCGGCGGAAAACACCGCGGGCGTTTGCAGCTCGCGAGGAATCGGGCCGATGACCTCGATACCCCCGACCTGCTTCAGTTCGCTGATCTGCTGCACAGCCAGATCGGCCTCTCCGCTGACCAGCCGTTCGGCGGTGAAACCTGACGGGATGATGCACGCTCTCGCATTGATCTCGGATGCAATACCCAGGCGCTCGATCAACTGCGCGAACAAAATGCCGCTGGCGCCGATGCGCGAATAGGCCACCGAACGGGCCGCAAGCAGCGCCGCGCGCAGCGCGGGCTCGGTTGCGATGTCGAGATGGGCAAAGCCGGCTTTCACCGCGAGGCCGACATAGGACCGCGCGAGATCCACGCAGCTGTCCGCCACCACGCGCCCCTCGCGGGCCATGTCGTCGAGCCCCTCGCGTGTCAGGATGACGACGTCGGCGCCCTCGCCGCCACGCAGGCGATCCAGCAGCGCCAGCGTCGGCGCAAAATCGGCATCGATGCGCACGCCGCCGGTGGCCTCATAGTGCCCAGCCAGATTGTGAACCGCGCCCTTCAGGGCCAGTGTCGAGAGCACGCGCACGGCATTGTCCATGGCGTTACGCCCGATGCATCAGCTTGAGCACGGCTGTCAGTCGGAGGCTACGCTTGCCCGCAAGCGCCGTGGCCTCCAGCAGCGCGCCATGGTCGTCGCAGGTGCCGGCAAAGCCAATGCCGACCTCGTGGCCGCCGAACACCGGGTTCTCGCCCCTTGCCGGCGTGTGCTCCTGATTGAGGATCTGGCCCTTCCAGCGGCCGTTCTCCGAGGTGTAGCTGCCGATGTAGTAGAACGACGCGTCGCCACCGAGGATGCGGCCGTCATTGAGCAGCATCACGCCGGTCAGGCCGCCGTCGACGCCGTCGAGCATGCGGATGTGAATGGAATAGAGGCCATTGACGATACCATCCTGGCCGACGCCTCCGGCGATCGGGACTTCCTCCTCCCCGATCGGCGTCATGACCGAGCTAAATTTCGCACCCGGCAATTCCTTGAGGCCGCCTTCAAACCGGTAAAGATTGCCATCCGGCTTGCCCCGCGCCAGCAGGGTGGCGTCGTCGGTGCCGGCCATCGCGCGGTAGTTCGGGTCGGGATTATGGCGAACGGTCTTGATCTCGATGGCAAGCTCGCCATCGGCTTCTTCCTGATAGGTGCCGATATGCGCAAAGGCGGAATTGCCGCCGAGCATCTTGCCGGCGCGCACGTACATCACGCTGCGGCCGACCGCGTCGTTGAGCTGAAACCTGATCTTGTAGAAACCCTCGAGCAATGGCCGTGTCCCCGGCAAGCGCATCCGCTATCTAGCGCGGTTCATAACGGAGGGGAACGGCTGGAATCGGGCAAAGGGCTTGAATTGATGCATTTAAGGTAACGTCGTCACAACGCAATGATCCGCCAAAGCGGGCACGCTTTGGCGGATCAGGGTTGCATCCGGACGCCCCCGTCCGGATATGCGGTGTCGCTTAGGCCGCGGCCGACTTGGCCGAGGTCGGAACCTCGGAGATCGTCTTCAGGATCTGGGAAGCGATCTGGTAGGGGTCGCCTTGCGAGTTCGGACGACGGTCTTCCAGATAGCCCTTGTAGCCGTTGTTCACGAAGGAGTGCGGAACGCGGATCGAAGCACCGCGGTCGGCCACACCATAGCTGAACTTGTTCCAGGGCGCGGTCTCGTGCTTGCCGGTCAGGCGCTTGTCGTTGTCGGGCCCGTAGACGGCGATGTGGTCCATGAGATTCTTGTCAAAGGCCGCCATCAGCTTCTCGAAGTACTCCTTGCCGCCGGTCTCGCGCATAAAGGTCGTCGAGAAGTTGGCGTGCATGCCGGAGCCATTCCAGTCGGTGTCGCCGAGCGGCTTGCAGTGGAATTCGATATCGATGCCGTAGCTCTCGGTGAGGCGCAGCATCAAATAGCGGGCGATCCACATTTCGTCGGCCGCCTTCTTGGAACCCTTGCCGAAGATCTGGAATTCCCACTGGCCCTTCGCCACTTCGGCGTTGATGCCTTCGTGGTTGATGCCAGCCGCGAGGCAGAGATTGAGATGCTCTTCCACGATCTTGCGGGCGACGTCGCCGACGTTCTTGTAGCCGACGCCGGTGTAGTACGGACCCTGCGGCGCCGGATAACCGTCCGTCGGGAAGCCGAGCGGACGACCATCCTTGTAGAAGAAGTATTCCTGCTCGAAGCCGAACCATGCGCCTTCGTCGTCGAGGACGGTCGCGCGCTTGTTCGAGGCATGCGGGGTCTTGCCATCGGGCATCATGACTTCGCACATCACGAGCGCGCCGTTTTCACGCGCAGCGTCGGGGTAGACCGCGACCGGCTTCAACACGCAATCGGAGCTGTGACCTTCGGCCTGCTGCGTGGAGGAGCCATCGAAGCCCCACAGCGGGAGCTGCTCGAGCGTCGGGAACGAAGCGAATTCCTTGATCTGTGTTTTGCCGCGCAGACTGGGTGTCGGCGTATATCCGTCGAGCCAAATATACTCGAGCTTGTACTTGGTCATTGAGCCTCTCTTGAGTTTAATGCTGCTAAGTGCGGAAACCCCTGGACTTTGGAGGTTAGAAGCCCCTGCAGTCCCCGCACACGTGTACCCGGCCACGTCAGGCCGTTTCTTACCAAGCAATTAAAGTGCCAATCGCTGCAGCGCGGCACCGGACGGCGCTGGGATGTCCACCCTCGTGCGTGCATTTTTTGATGCGACATAGAAGCGCGCCTGACATGCGCGCCAGGCGGCCAAAAGGCGCTTTCGAACCCGCCTGAAGCCCGATTCTACGGCAGTTTCGGCCCCCAGCTCCCGGCCCGATTAAAGCTGCAGCAGCCTTTTGCGCCATTCGGCTGATGGTTCGGTTGTGACCGGCAACCTTCCCCCCGGCTCAAGCGTTAGTCACCTGCCCATTGCCTCACACGAAGCAAAACAGGAATTGCCCAAGAAATGCACACCGGATGACATTTTTTGAGCAATTTGCATTCCGGGAGGGCGCGAACGATATCGGAATCTCGGTAACTAACGGAGAACGAGTCGGGCGCACCGTGGTGGTTCGCTCGATCCAGGAGAGACCAGGATGATCAACACAGGTGTGAATGAGGGATCTGCCAAGATCTATCAATTCCCAGCCGGGGGCCGGTCGGCCCTGGCGGGACGTCGCTATGGCGAGACCAAGTCCGAGATTGCCGCCCCGGCGGTCGATATCGCTGACTGCAGCGGCAGCTGGTACCACGCAGCGGCCATCGAGGAAACCAAGCCTGGGCGTGACCACTGATGCCAGCCCAATGTTCGGCATATCCGCGTCAAAGAGTTCAGGCGCGGTCGGTGAAGTAGAAAAGGGTCGGAACGAAATCGTTTCGGCCCTTTTTCATGCAAAGCTTGTCTTCAGGTCAATTCGCATGCCGTTACCGGCCGTTTGGCGTGCTTGAGCGTGGTGAGCCCGGCCTTCGTGACTTTCAGGGTAATCCCGCGCGCCGTATAGCGCGCCCCCGACAACGCCACTCCCTTTTTCAGCGTCACCGCCTTGCCATCGAGCTGCAGATGGGCGCGTGAATCGTACCGGAAAAACCCGGCAATGAATTGCGTTCCGTCGGCGCAACGATAGTTTTTGAAGGTCGCCTGTGCCAACGCGGCCGACGAGCCGACCGCTCCCAAAAACATCGTTCCCAGAAGCAACGCCGCCGCGAAACCAGCGATCTTGCGATTATTCATATTCTCCTCCTGACGGCCCGAGTATAGACCAGAGGGCAAGACGCGACACACCCCGGCCCGATCGCCGCACAAGAATTGCATCTCCAAGAATTCTATCAGGAATTCCGTAAGGCAGCCCCGATGTCAGATTCCCCTGCCCGTCACCTCAATCTCTCTGGCGCCAGCAATTTCCGCGACCTCGGCGGTTATCTCACCCGCGACGGCCACACGGTACGCTGGCGGCAGATGTTCCGGTCCAACCATCTCGGCCATCTCACCGATGATGACGCTGCGGTCTTGCGCTCGCTCGGCGTCAAGAGCGCGTTCGATTTTCGGGGCACGACGGAGCGCGCCGAGGCGGTGTGCGGCCTGGCCGATATCACCGTGCATTCGCTGCCGGTGGAGCCAACGGTGGTCGCCGCCCTTCGTGCCATCGCCGCCAGCGGCACGGCGCTGTCGACCGACCATGCCGTCGAGGTGATGCGCGATTCCTACCGCAGCTATGTGCAGCAAAATACGCCGCGCTTCCGCGCGCTGTTTGCGCATCTGCTCGAAGACCGCGCGCCCCTGGTGATCCATTGCACCGCCGGCAAGGATCGCACCGGCTTCGCCTGTGCGCTGATCCTGCATACGCTCGGCGTTCCCGACGAGGTGATTGCGGAAGATTATCTGCTGACCAACCAATTCTACCGCAGGGATCCCGCCGCCAGCAGCGACCTGCCCGATCACGTCAAGCAGGTGCTGGGTTCGGTGCAGCCCGCGTTCCTCAGCGCTGCGTTCGAAGCCATTGACGCCGACTATGGCAGTCTCGAAGCCTATCTCCGCGACGGCATCGGTCTTGGCGAAAAGGAGCGCGCGGCGCTCGCGGCGCTCTATCTGCAATCCTGATTTGATCGTGTTTCACCGCCGCATCGAAACGATCCGCACGGCCGACTTGCCGTGCGTCAGCACGAGTGTGTCTCGCGGTCGCTCAGGCCGCGGCTTCCATTTCCATTTCAGCATCGAGATCGGCGATGACGTCCTCGAACGCCTGGATCGCCTGCTGGATCGCCGCAATCTGCATCAGCTCCCAGTCCTTGATCGGACCGTTGCGGTTTTGCAGCGCGACCACCAAGTCCCGCCGCTGCTCCTTAAGCTGAACAAGCGGTAAACCGTGATCGGGTAGAGATCCCATCGTGATGCCCCTGCCTAAATTGGACTCCCCTTGTAGTGAATGGAACCTGCAATCGACTTGCGCAACTCCGGCAAATTTTAGCGATCGGCCTTGATCCGTATTCTTACGTAGTACCCGCCGCCTTCACAGCCCGCGCGATCGCATCGCTCAGGGCTTCTGCCAAGCAACCAGTCGCCCACTCACTGACGTGAAGATGATTGTCGGCACCGTCTTGCAGGGTACTGATCGGGATACTGTCATCGACCCAGCGTCGCATCAGGGCGAAGCGTTGAAAGACGTTGACCTTCGCGATCTCAGCAGCTGCGGCGATGAACGCCACCATTTCTTCCGATGCCTTGAGCTTGTCGGTCATCGCCCTGGTGTATTGCAGGTCCATCAGGATCACATCCGCCGACAAGTCGGCGAGTTGCCTTAACCCGCTCTCGATGGCGCTGGCGACCTCCCTGCGATCCATGTCATGAAAGATCGCGTTGGTGCCCACCTGCCAGATTACCAGAGCGGGCGCCTCATCGAACACGTCGGATCGAAACCGCTCTAACTCTTTCGGCGCCTCTTCGCCGCTGACACCGCGGTTGAGCACATCGATCGTGCGCCGCGCAAGTTTCTGCCGCAACAGCATTTCCAGACGAGGCGGATAAGGTGCGACCGGTGCAACGCCCGCCGTCGATGACGATCCGATCGCCACGATCTTGATCTTTTCCGGACGCTGGAGCGCCGCCGTCAGATGCGGCAATTTGTATTTGAAGTTGGCGATGTCCGGATCGCCGGTACGCGACACGTCGTTCATTTCATCACCCTCAGCGGGGATATCTTGTTGGACACCCGCATTTGGATGCGAAATTCGCCGCATTGCAAATGAAAAACTGCCGGCGCTAGTGTGTGCTCCCTTTTATCGGCCCGTGGAGGCCCCATTATGGATGGAAAAGTCATTGTCGTGACCGGCGCCCTCGGCGCGCTCGGCAGCATCGTCGTTGACCAGGCGCTGGCGGCCGGCGCCAGGGTCGCAAGCGTAGACCACGCGCCGACGCAGGTGCCGGCGACATCAAACCAGTTCGAACTCGGCGGTGTCGACCTGACCGATGCGGCGGCGGCGAAGAAGGCCATCGACGCCGCGGTGTCGCATTTCGGCAGGCTCGACGCGCTGATCAACATCGCCGGCGGTTTTGCGTTCGAGACGGTCATTGAGGGCGATCCGAAGACGTGGCAGCGCATGTACGCGCTCAACGTCACGACCGCGCTCAATGCCTCGCGCGCGGCGATCCCGTATCTGACCGCGTCCGGTGCCGGACGGATCGTCAATGTCGGCGCGCTTGGCGCGCTGCAGGCGGGCGCCGGCATGGGCGCCTATGCGGCGTCCAAGGCCGGCGTGCATCGCCTGACCGAAGCCCTCGCCGCCGAATACAAGGGCAAAATCACGGTCAACGCCGTGCTGCCGTCGATCATCGACACCGCAGCCAATCGCGCCAGCATGCCGAAAGCCGATTTCAGCAAATGGGTAAGGCCAACGGAACTGGCCGACGTGATCCTGTTCCTCGCCAGCGACGCCGCCTCCGCCGTCACCGGCGCACTGCTGCCGGTAAGCGGGCGGGTTTAAATCTTCAGTCTGCAAGCCTGCGCAGCATTGGATCGCGCCCGTTTGTCCGTCCCGACGGCACGATAGCCGCTTGCGCGCGATTTGGCCAAATCCGGGCTAAACTCGTGACACTGAGTCGCGGCTGCTTTTGCCGCCGGAGCCTGTCGTTGGAAACCGCGCTTTACCTGCCCGTCAAACGCTTCCTTGAAAAGCTCGGCTTCACGGTCAAGGGCGAGATCGGCGGCTGCGACCTGGTGGCGCTGAGCGGCGACGATCCGCCGGTCGTGGTGATCGGGGAATTGAAGCTCACATTCAATCTCGAACTGATCCTGCAGGCGGTCGATCGCGCGGGTGCTTGTGACGAGGTGTGGCTCGCGGCCAAATTGTCGGCACGCGGCAAGGGCCGCGAAAGCGACGCCCGCTATCGCAACCTCTGTCGTCGGCTCGGCTTTGGCATGCTCGCGGTCACCAACACCGGCGATGTCGAGGTGATCGTCAAACCCGCCACGACAGCCCCTCGCCGCAATCCCAAGAAGCGCTCGCGGCTGATCAGGGAGCACGAGCGGCGCAAGGGCGATCCGGCGATGGGCGGCTCTACGCGCGCGCCGATCATGACGGCCTATCGCCAGCAGGCGCTGGCCTGTGCTGCGGCACTTTCGGGTGGCCCGCGGCGCGTGAAGGATTTGCGGATCGAGATGCCGGACGCCGGCAAGATTTTACTGCACAATGTCTATGGCTGGTTCGATCGCGCCGAGCGCGGCATTTACGTCCTGACCGAAGCCGGACACGCCGCGCTCAAGCGCTGGCCGCAACAACCGCTGGATCTGACCGCCGCCGAGTAGTCCTGACAAGGACGGTGAAAACGGGAGGACAACATGATCGTGGTTACCGGCAGTGTGACGGCGCGCCAGGACAGTTTCGACGAGGTCCGCCGCCTGAGCCTCGAGCATGTCCATCGTTCGCGCAGCGAACCCGGGTGCATGTCGCACGCCGTGCATGTCGATTGCGAAAACCCGCTGCGGCTGGTGTTTTTCGAGCAATGGGCCGACCGCGCGGCACTGCTTAACCATTTCGCGGTCCCCGCCTCGCGCGATTTCGTCAAATCGCTGCAGTCGCTGGCTGCGGCCGCCACGTCCATCGAACTGTACGACGCTACCAGACTGGAGAAATTGTAGGTGCATGGCTGTAATGCCACGCCAAATTCATATTGCAATGCAACATAAGGGCCCTTAGGTATCTCCGCATCAGATGCGAGGCCCCGATGAGCGAAGACTGGAACACGAAATATGGCACCCGGCGCGTACGGCGCGATCCGCCGACGCTGGAAGAAGCAATCTTCGCCGCCGTCGGCATTACCGACGATCAGCAGCAGCAGGCGGAAATCGCCGCGGCGCTGATGGGGCTACCGTTCGAAGAAGTGCTCGTCGAGGTGAAGAAGACCGGCCGCGCCGTTGCGCGGTCCGCCACCCGCGTCATCACCGGTGAGCAAGGCGCCCAGCGCTCGGTTGTGGTCGAACGCAAGGTGATCAGGCGCTTCGGCAACGACAAGCGCACCGGTACCTGAAGTCCATTCCTGAAGATCTTGATGTTAAAGCCCCCCGGGCAATTCGCGCGATCGAGCAGATCCGCGAATTGCCGCTAAAGCGTTTTCAAGCGAAGTGGGCACCGGTTCGCGTCAAGAAAACGCGTCAAATCAAAAAAATACAGAGCCCCGTTCCGATGCAAGCGGAACGGGGCTCTGTCTATGGGCCTTCCGGTCAGGCCGTCCGGCCCCAGCCGGACATTCTCAGCATCATGGCCCAATAGGCACGATTGAAGTTCGTGATCGCCCGTGCGGCCTCGAGCGTCGTCGCCATTGCGGACGGCGCCGCTTCCGGCTGGTTCTGCTTGGCCAGATCGATGCTGCCGGTGGATTCGCCGTAGCGGAACGTCAGGTGTGCGCCAAACTTGTTGGCGAGCGCCCGCATCGCTTCATTCTGCGCGCCGGTGGTGATCCGCAGGCTCTTGTAACCTTTGGCCCGCGCCTCCGCGATCAGCTTCCTGAACAGGATGCTGCCGACGCCCTTGCGCCGTACCGAGCTCTCCACGCTGAAGGCGATCTCCGGCAATGCGTCAGGCGATTGCTCCGGCGGATGCAGTTCGGCGGCGCCACGCACCACGCCATCCTCGAAATAGGCGATGATCACAGTGCCGTCGTTGGCGCATTTTTCGGCGTAACGTTCGATGAAGCTGTCGTCCATGAAGCCATGAAAGCGATCATGGCGGCTGGTGCGGTCGAGCCGCAAAAGGTGATCGCGCAGAAGCGGCAGTTCCTCTTGCTGGCTTAGAATCCGAACGGTGCCCTTGACCGTACTCTTGGCGCGGCTCGGAACGGTAGTCTGGTAGTTCATAGTCATAACTCCTCGTGGTGGCCCTCGAGGAGGCGTCGAATCCCTAGACCACCTATATTGTGCATCGCAATATGAAGTTCAACCCCTTCAAATGCCTAATAAAAAGACATTCCTCGCTTAACAATTTGGTAACCAAATCGACGCCGGTCGCGGCGCCCGGCAAGCTCTTTGCACACACTGGATTTGAGCCGGGCTTTGCCTCACACTTACGCCGGTTCCCGGAGGTCCCATCGTGGCTGTCGTGCTCGACACGAGTTCTTCAGTTCCGGATCGACGCCTTGCGGTCTGGCAGGACATCGTCTGCGACACCTTTGTCGGTCTCGATTGCCTTTCCGATATGCGGGAGGGGTTTTGGGGCGCGGTCTCGCAATCCGCGATCGGCCGCGCGACGTTTACCCGCGTTGATTCCTGCGCCCAGCGGGTGTTCCGCACGCCATCCCGGATCGCACGCGCCAGCGAGGATTACGTACTGCTGGCGCTGGGCAACCACGGCGTCAACGGCGTCTATCAGGACGGCCGCGATGCCGTCGTCTCCGCGGGACAGTTCGTCATTTACGACACCACCCGCCCCTACGAACTGCGCTTCGATGACAGTTTTTCGCAGACGATCCTGCAGATGCCGCGAAAACTTCTGCAGCAACGCATCGGCGCCTTCGAGGCGCTGACCGCGACCACCTTCTGCAGCAGTCGTCCCCTGGAAGGCCTGGCCTACGAGTTTCTGATCAGCACCAGCAAGGTCGTCGACCACGTCGATCCCGCCACTGCATCCCGTCTCCTGGATCAGGGACTGGATCTCATCGCCATGGCCTTCGCCGATCGGATGCATGCGCGATCGTCGGACCAGTCGTTTCACCGCTCTGCGCTGCTTTATCGGCTCAAGAATTACATCCTGACGCACCTGAGCGATCCCGACCTGTCGATCTCGCAGGTTGCCGCGGCCACCGGAATCTCGCCGCGCTATGCCAGCGATCTGATGGCCGACGAGCAGCACTCGTTCCGCAGCTACGTCCAGATGCAGCGCCTGGAACGGTGCAAGCGCGACCTGTCGGACCCGGCGCATGCGGCCCGGCACATCAGCGACATCGCATTCGCTTGGGGCTTCAACGACCTCGCCCATTTCAGCCGGATCTTCAGGCAGAGGTACGGCGCCTCGCCGCGCGAATGGCGCGACCGCCCGACGCAATAGATTCTCCCGCGATCGGTCTGGCCTCCCGCGGCGGCACAACGCCCGCCTGCGGCGACGCGGCCGGCTCTCCGCCTTGCGGCTGACAATTGCAAGTTAAGACAAGTTTTCGTTCTGCCACGGACAAGCGCTACGGCCAGGGGCGCCGTAGGCTTTCGACCCAGCGATTGCCTTATCTCCCAACGCAGAAGGATGATTTCGATGGGTCTCGTGCACCAGAAGTACAAGGTAGCTGTGGTTCAGGCGGCGCCGGTCTTTCTCGATCTCGATGCGACCGTGGATAAGACGATCGCGCTGATCGAACAGGCCGCCGCGCAAGGCGCCAAGCTGATCGCGTTTCCCGAAACCTTCATCCCCGGATATCCGTGGCAGATCTGGCTCGGTGCGCCCGCCTGGGCGATCGGCCGCGGTTTTGTGCAACGCTATTTCGACAACTCGCTGGCCTATGACAGCCCACAGGCGGACAAGATCCGCAACGCCGTCAAGCGCGCCAAGCTGACCGCGGTCCTCGGCCTCTCCGAACGCGCCGGCGGCAGCCTCTACATCGCGCAATGGCTGATCGGGCCCGACGGCGAGACCATCGCCAGGCGCCGCAAGCTGCGGCCGACCCATGCCGAACGCACCGTGTTCGGCGAAGGCGACGGCAGCGACCTTGCCGTCCACGACCGCGCCGATGTCGGCCGGCTCGGGGCCTTGTGCTGCTGGGAACATCTGCAGCCGCTGTCGAAATACGCGATGTACGCCCAGAACGAGCAGGTTCACGTCGGCGCCTGGCCGAGCTTTTCGCTGTACGACCCGTTCGCGCACGCGCTTGGCCATGAGGTCAACAATGCCGCGAGCAAGATCTACGCGGTCGAGGGCTCATGTTTCGTCCTCGCTCCCTGCGCCGTGGTCTCGCAGGCCATGATCGACGAGCTCTGCGACTCCCCCGAGAAGCACGCGTTCCTGCATGCCGGTGGCGGTCACGCGGTGATCTACGGACCAGACGGCAGTTCGCTCGCCGAAAAACTGCCGCCGGACCAGGAAGGCATTCTCTATGCCGATATCGATCTCGGCATGATCGGTGTGGCGAAGAACGCCGCCGATCCCGCCGGACATTATTCCCGGCCCGACGTCACCCGGCTGCTGCTCAACACATCCCGCGCCAACCGCGTCGAGCATTTTACCTTACCGGTCGATGCCGAGGTCATGAGCGAAATCAGGCTTCAGGCCTGAGAGCTTCACACGGTTCTGCCAGCCTGCGAGGAGCCCGCCATGGAATCCGCGATCCCTAAGCATCTGCAAACTGCGCGCACACGCCACCGTCGCGTTCCCGACGATTATGCGCCGCCCTACCCGTCGTTCGTGGCGCGCCACAAGCCTGATGTGGCGCGGGTGGTGATGGCCTATTTCGGCGTCCAGACCCGCGGCGAGCCGCCAGAAGCTGCGGAGCAGGCGCTCGCGTCGATCGTCGCCGCGTTCGGGCAGAATGGCGGCCCGACGCATTGGGACCGCGCCCGCTATGTCGACGAAGCCGGTTTCACCAATGTCGTCACGGTGGCCTATTGGGATGATCGCGCCAGGTTCGACGGCTGGTTCCCGGCGGTGCGCGAGGGCTGGACCGGCGAGCGGCGAAACGCCGGCGGTGTGGGCACGTTCATCGAGGTGCTGCATCCATCCGTAGAAGGCTATGAGACCCTGTTCTCGTCCCTCGGAAGACCCGAAGGGGTCGCGGTTCTCGCCGACGGCATGAGCGGCGAGATTCAGGAGCACGCCTATTGGGGCGGCATGCGCGATCGCATTCCCAAATCCCAAACCAGCGAGATGGCGCCATCAGGAAACATTACCGCTGTCCGTGATGGCACCCGCATCAGGGTCATACCTTCAGACAATGTCTGCCTGATCCGATCGGGCCAGGATTGGGGCGACACCGAAGCCTCCGAACGCAAAATGTACCTCGAGGACGTCGAGCCGGTGTTGCGGGAAGGCATGGACTTCCTGCGCGATGACGGCCGCTCGATCGGCTGTTACGCCAACCGCTATATGACGGTGGTCGCGCCCGACGGCACACGCACCGAAAAATCCTACGGCATGAGCTGGTGGAAGAGCCTCGCCGCTTTGGAGCGATGGGCGGAATCGCATCCGACCCATGTCCGGATTTTTGGCGCCGCGATGAAATATCTGTCGACCTTGGGTCCTGCCGCGAAGCTGCGGCTCTATCACGAGGTCACGGTGGCGCGGGCCGACGAAGCCTTCTTTGAATATCTGGATTGTCACCCGCAAACCGGGATGCTCAACGCCATGTCGACGGACGCTGCGTAGGACGCCAGCCTACAGCACCATCTGGGTCTGGGTGACGATAGCGACCAGCTTGCCGTCCTCGGTCTCGAGCCGGGTCTGCCAGACCTGGGTGCGCCGGCCCCGGTGCACCGGGGTCGCGGTCGCAATCACCGTGCTGCCTTCCTTGGCGCCACCAATGAAATTGGTCTTGCTCTCGATCGTGGTGGTGCCCTTGGCATCTTCCGGCAGATTGATGACGGTCGCGGCCGCCCCAACCGAATCCGCAAATGCCATCACCGCGCCGCCGTGAATGGTGTTGCGCAGCGTGCAAAGCTCCGGCCGCACCAGCATCCGCGCCACCACGCGATCCTTGTCGGCTTCGACAAAGGTTACGCCTTTCAATTCCGCAAACGGCATCTTCATCGATTGGATTTTTTCCAGCAGCGTCATGCGTCCTCCGGTTTTTCTTGTTCCTTGCAAACCATTCCGCAGCAAGCATGGAGGAGCCAGGTAAATCAGGCAATGACCTCGGAGGTAATGGTGCCGTGACAAGACGTCGGTAATTCTGCATATGGTGCCCATGCGCCAGTTCCCGCCCCGCCGGATCGTCTGCCTCACCGAAGAGACCGTGGAGACGCTGTATCTGCTCGGTGAGCAGGACCGCATCGTCGGCGTCTCCGGCTATGCGGTGCGGCCGCCGCAAGTGCGCCGCGAGAAGCCGCGGGTTTCGGCCTTCATCTCCGCGGACATTCCGAAGATTTTGGCTCTGCAGCCGGATCTGGTGCTCGCCTTCTCCGACCTGCAGGCGGGCATCGTCGCCGACCTCGTGCGATCAGGCGTCGCCATCCATGTATTCAACCAGCGCGACGTCGCGGGAATACTCGCGATGATCCGCACGCTCGGCGCGCTGGTCGGCGCCGCGGATCGCGCCGAGCAGCTTGCGACCAGCTTTGAGCAGCGCCTTGCCAGCATCGCAGCGACGCCCCGCCCCTCGCCCAAACCAAAAGTCTATTTCGAGGAGTGGGACGATCCCATCATCAGCGGCATCGGCTGGGTTTCCGAACTGATCGAGATCGCCGGCGGCGAAGACGTGCTGCCAAAGCTGCGGTTTCAGCAGGCTGCCAAGGACCGGGTCATTTCAGCGGACACGGTGCGCGAAACCGCGCCCGACGTGATCCTGGCTTCGTGGTGCGGCAAGAAGGTCGTGCCTGACCGCATCAGGCAACGGCCGGGCTGGAGCGATATCCCGGCGGTGCGCAACAACCGCATCGTCGAGATCAAATCGCCGTTGATCCTGCAGCCCGGTCCGGCCGCGCTGACCGACGGGCTGGATGCGATCGTGAAGGCGCTCTGGCCACAGCGAGACTGACAGCCGACATTGAACCGGCGCGGTCACATGAGGAACAAACGATCTCAGGATCATCGTGGTGTCAGGATCATCGTGGTGAACGTGACGTAGAGAGGATTGCGCAAGCATGTGGCGAGGATCGATAGCGATGCGACATCTTGCTTTCGGCCTGGCCCTCGCCGGCGGCCTCTTCGCCGGCCTCGCGAACGCTGCCGATCCGATCACGCCACCGGGCAGTCGCATCGGTCTCGCGCCGCCGAAGGGCTTTGTCGTCGCCACCACATTCACAGGCTTTCAGGATCAGGCGCACCATGCATCGATCCTGTTGGCGGAATTCCCTCCGGTGGCGTTCACACAGTTCCGTAACGGTCTCACAGCGGAAGCGATGGCCAAGCGAGGCATGCGCCTGCTGTCGACGGAGACGATCGAGGGGGTGCCCTACGAGCAGATCACCGTGCGCGCGGAGCAGCGCGCCGGAAATCAGGTTTTTGACAAATGGCTGATGGTCATCAACGGCCCCGACATGACCGGGATGTTGACCGTCTCGATCGCAAAGCCCGCGCCAAAGCAGCTGTCGGATGCCGTGATCCGCGCCGCACTTGCCAGCGTCCGCATCCATGCGACGGCCTCGGGTGATCCGATCGCTGCCCTGCCGTTCTCGATAGAGCCGACAGCGCGCTTCACTTACCGCAAACCCCTGGCCGGCAGGGGCCTGTTGCTGAAGGAATCGCCGCCTCCACCGGAGGGGAAGCTGGAGGATGTCGGCTTCATCGTCAGTCTCGCCACCGAAGCCACCATTGCGCCCTCTGATCAGCAGCGCTTCGGAGAGCAGCAATTTCTCAACTCGCGCACAATCACCGACCAGAAAATCCTGAGCACCAGGCCGCTCACGACGTCGAACATGGCCGGCTTCGAATATCTTGGAGAGGGCAAAGGGGCTGGTGGCCGCCCGCTCCGCTACCTCGTCGTTGCGCTCTATCCGTCGGGACGCCCCTTTGTCCTGCTGGGCATGGCGCCGCCGGAGCGATTTGACGAGGCTTTGCCGGAATTTCGAGCGATGGTCGAAAGCTTCAAGGCAAAGCCGTAGAGCGTTTTCCGGCGAAGTGGACACCGGTTCGCGTGAAGAAACGCGTCAAAACAAGTACGGCTACACCTTCTCCACCCCGCACCATTCCGCGATGAACAGCGCGGTGGCCTTGGTCGATTTTCGCAGCGAATCCAGGTCGACATATTCATTAAAGCCGTGGATCGCCGCGCCGCTGGCGCCGAAGCACAGGCTCGGGATGTTGTAGTTCAGGCCATAGAACCGGGTATCGGTCAGAGCCGTGAAGACGAGGTCCTCGACCTTGCCGCCATAGACCGCGCCAAAGGCCTTGCCAAACGCCGCTTCCGGCGCGGCGGAGTCCTTCAACTCGTAGCCTTCCGACAGGAAGCCGGACCATTCCACCTCGGGCGGATTGTTGGAGAGGAAGCGGTGGTCGCGCGAGGCCGCGGAGACGCAGGCCAGGATCTCCTTCTGGCAATCCTTGATCGACCAGCCCGGCAGCACGGCGATGCGGCAATCGACATCGCACCACGCCGGCACGCTGGAGGCCCAGTCGCCGCCCTTGATGATGCCGGGATTGAAGTTGATCGGATGGGTCAGCGTCTTGAAATGCGGATCGGACTTGGCGCGCTCGTTCCATTCGGCCTCGAGCTTGCCGATCGCGTGAACCAGATGATAGGCCGCCATGATCGCATTCGAGCCGGAGCCCGCATGCGCCACATGCACGGGAATGCCACGCACCCTCAAGCGAAACCAGATCACGCCGACCTGCGAGCGCACCATCTTGCCGTTGGTCGGCTCGGGAATGAAGCAGGCATCCGCCCGGTAGCCGCGCTGCAGGGTCGAGAGCGCGCCGACGCCGGTGCTCTCCTCCTCGATCACGGATTGAAAGTGGATCCGCGCGGTCGGCCGCAGGCCCGCAGCCTTGATCGCGTCGAGCGCATAGAGCGCGCCGATGGTGCCCGACTTCATGTCGCAGGCGCCACGGCCATACATCTTGCCGTCCTTGATCACGGGCGAGAACGGCGGCGTCTCCCACATGTCGAGCGGGCCGGCCGGCACCACGTCGCAGTGTCCCTGCAGGATCAGCGATTTGCCGCCATTGCTCGGCGGACGGTAGGTGCCGACCACGGTGCGCGCCTTGGAAAAATCATGCTCGATCGGCCCGAAGCCGCGCAGATCCTTCAAATCCTCGACGTCGATATGCCAGTCATCGACCTCATAACCACGGGCGCACAGGAGATCGCCGATCATGTCCTGGCACGGCCCCTCGGCGCCGCGGGTCGAGGGAATCGCGACGAAGTCGCGGGTCGTCGCAAGCTGCACGTCAAAGCCGGCATCGACGGCGTCGAGGATTCTTTGTTGCGTATCGGTGGTCATGCGGCGGCTCCCAGTTCTCAGGTTCGAACGGGCACCCTAACCCGATCTCAGCCGCCGGGGTAATGCAGAAGATGGGTCTCCCGCAAGGCGTCATCGAGCCGACGGCCTTCCGAATATACACGCAGCGATTGCGGCCGTTTGACGCCGTCCAACAGCCGCGGGCAAGGTTCCGGCGCACCGATAACGGTGCGCACCGGGATGCGCTCCGCGTAGATCGGCAACGCATAGTCTTCATCATCGTCGGCAACGCCCTTGGTGCGGACCTTGGCCGACGCCTGCTCGATCTCCATCGCGATCACAGCGCTGGCCTTGATTTCCTGCTTCGTGCTTTGCCTCAAGGATGCGGTACGATCGGGAAAGAACCGGTCGACCATCGCGACCAGCGCGCGCGCTTTCTCCTCCGGATCGGTGACGATGTAGGCGGTGCCGAAGGCCATCACGGCGCGGTAGTCGGCCGAATGGTTGAAGCCGCACCTTGCGAGCACCAGACTGTCGAGGTGCGCGACCGTCAAACACACTTTCTGCCCGTCCGACTGGTTCTCCAGCATGCGGCTGGCGCTGCTGCCGTGCCAGTACAGCCTGCTCCCTTCCCGCCAGAAGAACGTCGGCGTGCAATAGGGCTGGCCGTCGATCACATAGGAGACGTGACACAGCATCGAAGCGTCGAGCAGGCTGTGGACCGTCGCGTTATCGTAGCGGCCGCGCTCATGGAGGCGCTTCACCCGGTTGCGCGGCGTCACCGGATATGAATTGGCGGTTTCGATTTCGGTCACGGCAGTTCCTGTCAAATCAATCAATGACGAGAGTTGTAGCGGCGAATTTGGTCTGCGATAGTGCCAATTCCATGCGAAAAATTCCGACCAATTCTCCGACGCCGCCGCGAAAGACCGAGCTGCCGCTCGACCTTTCCGGACCGCATGTGACGCCGCGGGCCGCTTCGCCGCATCGGCTCTATCAGGCGCTGTGCCACGCCATCGTCAGCGGCATCGTAAAGCCCGGCGAACCGCTGCCGCCTTCGCGCACCCTGGCAAGCCAGACCGGTTTTCGCCGCAACGCGGTGACGACGGCCTATGAACGGCTGATCGCTGACGGCTTTGCGGTCGCCGTGGTCGGCTCGGGCACCTTCGTCGCCGCGCGCATCCCGGCGCAAGTGAGCGGCGCCGGCAAGGCCAGGATCGTCATCGAGACGCCGCCACAAGGCACCCTGTCGCTCGGCTGCACGCATATCGACGAGCGGGCCCTGCAGCGCTTTCGCTCCTTTGTCGGGCGGCGGATGCGCGCCTTCGGCACCGACCACCTTCACTATGGCGATCCCCGCGGCAGCCGCGAGCTTCGCACCGCCATCGCCGATCACCTGTTGTCGGCCCGCGGGCTGCGCTGCGATCCGGACCAGATCATGCTGGCCTCGGGAACCCAGCACGCCCTGCGCATCGTGCTCAGCGCCATTCTGAGGCCGGCCGATCAGGTCTGGTGCGAAGACCCCGGCTATCCCGCCGCGCGGCGCGCCATCGAGCATTGCGGTTACCGCCCGGTCCCGGTTCCAGTCGACGCATCAGGCTTGATCGTCGCGAAGGGCCGCACATCAGCGCCATCGGCGCGCGCGGCCTATGTGACGCCCTCGCATCAGTTTCCGCTTGGCGTGCAGATGTCGATGAGCCGCCGGCTGGAGCTGCTGGATTGGGCCAGGGATGCCGATGCCTTCGTGCTGGAAGACGATTACGACAGCGAATTCAGGTATGACGGCGCGCCATTGCTGTCGCTTGCCGGCATCGATCATTTGCGGCGCGTGATCTACATGGGCACGTTTTCAAAGACGCTGTTTCCCGGCTTGCGTATCGGCTATTGCGCGCTGCCCGAGAAGCTGATCGGACCGGTGACGACGGCGCGCGCCGCGCTCGACCGCTTTCCCGGCACGCTGCTGGAAGGCGCGGTCGCTGACATGCTGAACTCCGGCGCGTTCGCGGCCAATCTGCGCAGGGTGCGCACCCTCTACCGCGAGGCCCGCGACGTGCTGGCCTCGACACTGTCGTCCGCTTCGGAAGGCCGCCTCTCCGTGCCGGTGCCGTCGCAAGGCCTGCATCTGGTGGCGCGGTTTGATCCATCGGTCGACGCGCAGGTTGCAGCCCACGCCAAATCCGCCGCCGGCGTCGAAGGCTGGCTGCTGGCCGACACCTATGCACGCGCCCGGCCACTGCCGGGATTTGTACTGGGATTTGCCGGCCACCCGCTTCCGCAATTGAAAGCGTCGGCCGAAAAACTGGCCAAGGCATCGCTGGCGGCGATGCGGGCTAAGCGGAGCCCGGACATTCGTGGAACCGGAACCGGCGAAGCGCGAAAGCCTGCGCCGACGCGACCCCGATCAGCGCACTAGCTTGGCTCCCTAGGAGAATCGCCGCCGCATCCGCTAAATGCATTGAATAGTGGTCACGATGGAGACACCCGGATGCCAGCGAATCGCAACGTCATGTATCTCATCATCGGTGTGCTGGTCGTTGCCGTCGGCGTGCTCGGCTACAATCTCTATCAGGCCAGGAAACAGCCCGAGGGCGTGCAGATCAATCTCGGCCCCGACGGGCTGAAGATCCAGAGCAAGTGAGGGAGGTCAATTTGGCGATCACGAAGGCCGTGACGGCCCCGGCTCTTGCGGTTTCCGCCAGCCTTGCCTTGTGCCTGCTCGCCTCACCTGCCGCCGCGCAGCAGGTCGTCCCCAACGAGCGGAATATCGTCGATCTGCGGCTCGGTCAGCGCATCCTCGTCGACGACGGGACGTGCCCGGCCGGACAGATCAAGGAAGTGCTGGGCTCGCAGATGACGACATCGGGCGTGCTGCGCACCCACAAATGCATTCCGCGCCTGGGGACGAAGCAGAAGCGGTAGGGCGTGCATCAAACCGCGATCGTCGCTATCTCAGGCAGGCGAGCCTGCCTTCGCGCGAATGGCCATCGACCGCTTGAGAAGTGCGTTGGCATCGGCGTAGCGGCTCTGATCCTTGTAGAGACGGGCCAGGTTTTCCAGCACATCCGCGAGGTCCGGATGGTTCGGGCCGAACGTCTTTTCGAAGGTGGCCACCGCGCGCTTGTAAAGCCGCTCCGCGTCGGCATTACGGCCCTGCCGCCCATAAACAGCGGCCAGATTATTCAGCGCATGCGCAACATCAGGATGGTCGCGACCGAACGCTTTCTCGGTCACGGCGATCGACCGCTTGAGCAGCCGCTCGGCATCGGCATAGCGATGCCGGTTGGTGTAGACATCGGCCAGGTTATTCATCAAAACCGTGGCGTTCGGATCGTTCGGACCGTGCGCCTTCGCGAGAACGGCCAGTCCGCGCTTGAACAGCCGCTCGGCCTGCTCGTATCGACGCTGGTTGCTATAGAGAGCGGCCAGGTTGCTCAGCGCCAGCACGATGTCCGGATCGTCAGGACCGACCGTTTTCTCGCGAATGGCGATCGACCGCTTGAGGAGCGGCTCCGCCTCGGCAAGACGCTCTGTCGTGCGGTAGAGTTCGCCGAGATTATTCAGCACGCTTGCGACTTCGGCGTGATCCGGACCGAGCGTCTTCTCCCTGATGGCCAATGAGCGCTTGTACAGCGGCTCGGCAACGGCGTATTGACCCAGATTGTAGTGAATTGTGCCCAGGTCATTCAGCGGCATCGCGACCATTGCGTCATCGGGACCAAACTCCTTCTCGCGAATGGCCAGCAACTGCTGGGCCAGCGGAAGCGCTGCCGCGTACTTTCCGACCCGATAGAGTTCCTTGGATTCCTGGTTGAGGCGGCTTGCCTCATCCTGCTCGGCGTAGGATGGCACGATGACTGACAGGCTCAGGGCCAGCGCGGTGACCGCAATGCGGATAGATGCTTTCATGGCCTTCATCACATGTGCCTCCGTCGCGGTTCTTCCGCGACATACCCGCCCTTTGTGTCTTCAGTGGCCAGAGAGGTTCATACTGACGGGTCACCGCGCACTTGTCGCCATGCTGAAACCGGCGACGACAACGGGAGTATGGGCCTGCTTTCAGACTATTGCGTTTGCACGCCCTGGCCGTCCAGTGATGCTTGAATCAGGAAGTTGTAAGCGGCTTGTTTACGTGGCAGCGGCTCGGTTGGAAGACTTGAGAACGAAGAGGGCGTCCGCACCGTAGACGACTGCATTCACAACCCACGCTACAGCGACGCCCTAGGCAGAATCCCCTACTATTCCCCGGAAAACGATCGCTGCGGTCAGGCCTGCAAGTCCTGAGCCTGACCAGCCGCTTGCGCTTGGTATGGCCAGAAGTACCGACGAGATAACCGCGCCGATCGCCATTGCGATGCTTCAGACGCCTAGCAATCCGGAAACAATTGAAACGAAGAAAATCGATGCAAGCCCGAGTACCATGCCTATGGCGACCTTCACCGTAGGCCCGTCGATTTTCTTATCGAGCCAGGTGCCCACCTTCATGAACACGGAATGTGCCCCCGCCCACAGGAGGTCTTTTATGAATTCGGACAGCAACATGTCACTTAGTCGCGCCAACCCTGCCGGGGTTCAACTGCCGCCGTCTTGAGCATTCTTGTTGCAAGTTCCCGAACGCGGCGACATCGATTCGCGCCGTCTCGCCAGCCCGTTGAGGCCTACCAGCTGCCGTATTTGCTGACGATTCCGCGCCAAACGGCGCCGCGCTCGAAAGCGAACGATTCTTTTCCGACATTGGCGTTCTTGGCTGCGGCCGTGACCACCATGACAAGCTTGAGCTCGGGATCGACGAAGATCGACTGGCCGTAGACGCCGAGCAGCGCAAACCTTCGCTTCTCGCCGGGGTAGAGCCAGAACTGATAGCCATATCCGAAATACGGCGTCGCCTTCCCCGGCGCGAACGCCGCGGGTTGCCGGTGCCAGTCGGTCGCATCCAGCAAAAAGTCTTTCGGCACAATCTGCTTGCCGCCGACCGCGCCGTCATTGGCCAGCAGCATTCCCAGACGCCCGTAGTCGCGCAGCGTCGCATTGAAATTTCCCAATGCTACTTCGGAGCCGTCCGAGGTCGTGGTCCAGGTCGCGTCGGCTTCGGCGCCCATCGGCTGCCAGAGCCGCGTGGTCAGATATTGGCTGAGCGTGGTGCCGGTGACCTCGCGAAGCAGCACGGCCAGCAGCACGGTCTCGCTGGAGGCATAGTGAAACCGCGTGCCCTGCTCGGCTTCACGGGTCTCGAATTGGCGTAACGCAGCAATTGATCCTTCGCGGCCGCGGGCAATCACGAACCGCGTCAGATCGTCCTTGCCGTCGTAGATTTCACTGAACTGCACGCCGGACGCCATGCGCAGGACACTGCGTATGGTGGTCTCGCCATAGGCACTGCCAGCAAGTTTGGGCACGTATTTCGAAATCAGGTCATCCAGGGAGGCGATCCGGCCTTCGGCGAGCGCCATCCCGACCGCCAGGCTGACGATCGATTTCGCCATCGAATGCGAGATGAAGCGGTCGGACGGCTTGCGATCATACTGATAGCGCTCGAACAGGACTGCGCCGTCCTTGATCACCAACAGCCCGGTAACGCGCTGGTGCGTCAGAAAATCGTCAATTGTCCATTTCTGGTTCTCGAACCGGTATTCCAGCTTTGTTTCTCCGCCGGCCCACGCAAGCGGCAAGGGAGATTCGGCTTTGCTCAGCCTGTTGTGTGGAAAGATCTGGTCGATATGGCTGAACGATCCAACCCGCACGCCCTCGTCGAAGAACCAGTTGGCGCGGGTACCGACCGGATAGCCCTTGTCCTTGCCGAGCAGCTCCTCGTCGGGGGCGGCAAAGGCCGGGACTGCCAGAGCGGCAAGGAAGCATGCAAGGAGATAAGTAGAAAAAATTCGTCGTTGCTGCATTGGCCGACTCCCGCGCGCGGTTCGAACGCCATCGCGCTCTCCCCGGAGATCATCGAACAACATTGCACATCATGGCGGTGGCGGCTTGTCGAGCCCGTGACGGCATCGAGACCTGCGTTAGCTGGTGGTTGCGTGAGATCTCGCGCGAACTAGTTCGACGGCTCGAACATGCATTGCAGCGTCGGCTTGGCGATCTTGGTGAAAGTCGGGCCGATTTCGGACTGCTTCGACGCTGGCACCCAATTGGTCTCGATCGTGGGCACACCGGTCTCGCTGATGCCCCGGAGCAAGGCTTCGCGCAGATCATTGTCCTCGACGGTCGCGGCCGCATGGTCATGCAGGCAAGTGCAAACTGTTTCGGGATGCGCCCAACGTCCGACCATGTGGGGTGCGCACAGCCGGACGAACTCACCGCGGGGATCGGGGAGCTTGAACATCGAGCCAATCGGCCCCTGCTGGAACCGCATCTGCGCCGTTAACTGGTTTTGGGCCTGGGCTGAAGCGCCCAGCAGGCAGTAAACCAAAATCGCAGCAGAACAAAAACGTACAAACATACTGGGCCTTTACCGGCAAATTCTCTTGCGAGCGCTTAGCTGCGATTAGTTGACAGCTGCGACGACGATCGACTGGGGAGCCGAGGTCGTCACCGGCGCGCCGTTGTAGGAGAAGGTGCCGATGCCGGGCAAGCCCTGATCCGAGGAACCAGCGATCGAGGGACCAGCCAGGATGAAGGCGAAGGCGAGGATAAAGCTGATGGTCCGCATGTGACTGTCTCCGGTTTGGGTGCCGGCGTCCCCGCCGTTTCGTTGGCAGAGTGATAACCACCGGCTGTTTCCGGATATCTGCGCCAGAAGCGGAAAATGGTTTCATCGCAGGGGTGAATTGTTTCGTCGGCCCGCCGGGACGAAACATTGGCGAGAAAAAC
This sequence comes from Bradyrhizobium sp. OAE829, assembly GCF_040546575.1. Classification (NCBI taxonomy): domain Bacteria; kingdom Pseudomonadati; phylum Pseudomonadota; class Alphaproteobacteria; order Hyphomicrobiales; family Nitrobacteraceae; genus Bradyrhizobium; species Bradyrhizobium sp. OAE829. The sequence goes on from NZ_JBEPOE010000001.1 coordinate 496,582, forward strand.
CTAATGATTTCAATATAGTGATGAATGGCCGAACAGAGGTACAGGTCACCTGCGAGCCACCGGGGCCATTCTACTTTGCATGGGGTTGTTTTCGCGATTTTGAGTCGGAACCCTGCCGTGTACCGCCTTCGAGAGGCGAAACTGCCTCACTCGCCATCGAAGGCACTCAAATCGGGTTCGGGCGTCACGACCGGCGATCCGCAATAGGTGAACGTCCCGACCCCGGGCATGTCGCGATCGGCGCTGCCGGCCAGCGACGGGCCGGTCAGGACGAAAACAAGAGCAATAATGCAGCTGAGGGCGCGCATCTGACGTCTCCGTTCACCATCAGGCGATGAGACGCCCCTTGCGGGCAACCGGTTCGACGCTATCGCAAGTTCTTAATCCAAGTTCTTAATCATTGTCTGGTGAATAGGCCGCAGCGCAGCATACTCAGTTGTGAACCGAAGCGTCGGTCCGGCCGACTCAAGCGAACACCCCGTGCAACTTTTCCTGTTGGTTCGGCGTTGTTCTCTTTCATCATCCAACAAAGGATAGCCGTCGTGGGCAATGGCAACATCAGTGTTGGCAATCAATCCTCGCCCCGCAAATCCGGCCAGCAACAGATGGCTGGCGCGATGTCGCAGCAGGGCGCACCAGTCATGGGCGACAATCAGTGCTCGCCGCAAAAGTTCGTGCGCCTGGTAGGCTGCCACGAGCCTAAGGCAAAGCCCGGCTCAGAGGTCCGCCCACATCCCGATCCGGTGAAACGGTAAGTCCTAGGACGGCCGCCAAGCCGCGGACCTGCGCATCAGGACTAATGGACGAACTCGCCACATTTCTGCACCGCGGCGTCGGCGGCTCCCCAGGGCATGATCGGCACCGAGGATGTCGAGTTCTTGGGTGACCCCTCGATCAGCCGGTCCGAATACACCATGTAGACGAGCACGTTCCGCTTGGGGTCGCAGCCGCGGACAATCTGCATCTTCTTGAAGAACAGCGAACGGCGCTGGCGAAACATGTCGTCGCCCTGGGACATCTTGCCCTTGAACCGGATCGGCCCGATCTGGCGGCAGGCCAATGAAATATCTGAAACTTCCTCGGCAAGCCCGAGCCAGCCCTTGTAACCGCCCTTCTCCGGTACCGTAAAATGGCAGGCCACGCCGTCGACCTCGGGGTCGTCGACGCCGTAGGTAGCAAGCTTGTCATTTGGGCTCAGCCATTTGAACACGGTCGAGCGACGGAAGATCAGGTCCGGCTCGTCGGCCGCAAAGGCCGGACCGGCCTGCCCGACCACCGCAGCCAACACTGCCAACGAGACGCCCAAGGCCAGATTTCTCCATGACTTGTCACACTTACCGATGGCCTTGAATGTCATTTCTATCTCCGCTGAAGGACCCACCGGTTATGTAATGTGCAAATGCCGCACAGGAAGGCTGAGGAACGGTGCGGGGGAGCTCGCGTTTAACGGAATGTGAGGCTTTTTTGCTACGCTTGCGGCGAAAAGCGCGGGTTTAGAGGGCTTAAGCTGGTGAACGCTTTTCGCGTCTGCAACAACAAATGATTATCGGAACATCGGATTCGACGATCTGGACTCAGGGAATTTGGGCGTGAGCGGGCATCGGCTTTTTGGGTTGAATAGTACGAGCGTAAGCAGTGCGAACCAGCGATTTTGGCAAATAGCTGTTCTGGTTGCCGCAGGCACCATCGGCGCCTCCTCCCACGCCGACGCCGCCCTGTATTACTGGCAGGACTCCGACCCCAGCTTCTACCGGCCGGCACCATCAGCCCAGCCGCGCAAGCAGCGCGCCCGCAAGCCCTCGAAGGCCATGGTGGCCGCCGAAAAGGAAATCAGCGCCAAGCCGCAGGGCCCCCTGATCATCGCGATCTCGATCAACCAGCAAAAGGTCAGGGTCTACGACGCCAACGGAATCTTCGCGGAAAGTCCGGTGTCGACGGGCACGAAAAGCCATCCGACCCCGATGGGCGTGTTCAGCATCATCCAGAAGCACAAGATGCACCACTCCAACATCTACAGCGGCGCGCCGATGCCCTTTATGCAGCGCATCACCTGGTCGGGTGTCGCGATGCATGCCGGCGCCCTGCCCGGCTATCCGGCATCGCACGGCTGTATCCGTTTGCCGATGGCCTTTGCCGCGAAGATGTGGAACTGGACCAAGATGGGCGCGCGGGTCATCGTTACGCCCGGCGAGATGACGCCTTCGAGTTTCTCGCACCCGCTATTGGTGGCTCAGAAGGTCGTGCCGCAACCTGTGGCCGCCGACGAGCCGATGTCGGACGCGCCGGCGGTGAAGTCCGACAAGGGCGCGGACGCTGGATCCACAATCAAGCCCGCGAGTTCAGAAGCGAGCCTGGAATTGCGATCGACCGTCGGTCACGGCACCGCCGATCGGACGCCATTGCGCCAACGAACCCAGACTGCGGATGCCAGCGGGGCCATGCCGGCGACCAATGCCGCGGCCACGATGTCCGATGCGTCACCCTCGGCGAGCAGGCTGCCGGTGTCGGGAGATGCTGCGGCCGAAGTGACATCCTCTGAGTCCAAACCGTCGGAAGCTGCAACGGCCGAGGTCAAATCGGTTGAGACCGGCGACAGCGTGAAGGCCGACGACAAGGTCGTCGAGGCGAAGGTAGAAACCAAACCCGAAGACTCCAAGCCTGAAGTAGCCAAATCCGAAGCGGCCCCGGTTGAGGCCAAATCGGTCGACGTGAAACCGGACGAGGAGAGAACCGGGGCGCTGAAGGCGGACGCGCCCAAAGTCGATGCGCCGAAAGTTGAAGCGCCGAAGGCCGCCGAAAAACCGGCGGAGCCCGTCAAGGCGATCGCCGATACGCCTGCCGTTGCGCCCGATGCGAAAAAGGATCCGTCGCGCCTGCCAGGCGTCGAGAAGGCCGCGGCGAAGCCGGAACCGAAGCGCACCGGGCAGATTGCGGTGTTCGTCAGCCGCAAGGACGGCAAGCTCTATGTGCGGCAGAATTTCACGCCGCTGTTCGACGTGCCCGTGACGATCGCGCCGAGCGAGCGGATGCTGGGCACGCATGTCTTCACGGCGGAAGTCGACAAGACCGATCCCAATCTGCTGCGCTGGTCGGTGGTGTCACTGCCGGTGACCGCCCGCAATGCGGCGCTCACGGAAGAGGACGAGCGCGCCGCACGCCGGCGCAAGGTCGCCGGCGGAGCCCCGGCCGAAGCCAAGCCTGCACCGGCGCCGAACAGCCCGGCCGAAGCACTGGACCGCATCACCGTGCCGCCGGAAGCGATGGCGCGCATCACCGAAGCCCTGACGACGGGCGGTTCGATCGTGGTCTCCGATCACGGCATCAACACGGGCGAAACCGGCGAAGGCACCGACTTCATCGTTCCGCTGCGCTAACTCGCATAACAGCTTGTTGAGCGGCGCCGGTTCGCCGGCTCGGCTATGCTTCGCCTCGATGAATCTAGCGCGAGGCTCGCCATGATCGATCGCAGAACCATGATGACGGCAACGCTGGCCGCCATTGCAGGCATCGGCTCGGCCCGGACCGCCAACGCGCAGGCCGGCATGAGCCGGATCACCGCCTACGCGTTTTCGTTTGGCGGATTGGCCGGCGGCGATATCAGGCTTTCGGAATATGCCGGTCGTCCCCTCTTGATCGTCAACACCGCCTCGCTCTGTGGCTTCACGCCGCAATATAAGGGGCTGCAGGAATTGTGGACACAGTTCAGCGACCGCGGCCTGATGATCGTCGGCGTTCCCTCCAACGATTTCGGCGGCCAGGAACCCGGCGGCGCGACCGAAATCGCAGCAACCGCGCAGCACCATTACGGCGTGACCTTCCCGATATCGGCCAAGGTCATGGTGAAAGGGCCGAATGCGCATCCGTTCTACAAATGGGCAGCAGAAGCACGGCCCAGGGATGTTCCGCGCTGGAACTTCCACAAATATCTAATCGGCCGCGACGGCTACATCGCCGAAGTCTTCCCGGAATCCGTCGACCCCTCGGATACGCGGGTGAAGACCGCGATTGCGCGGTCGCTCGCACAAGGTGTTTCCGAACGAAGCGGCTAACGGGTCGCTTGCGTGGAAACAGCGGGAATAATCCCCTGAATTAACCGGTTCGGCGACAAATCGGCGGCCTTGTGTGACAGCCGTTGCCTTGGCGAGGCCGCTGTAACTAGGCTATTGTGCGTTGGGGCGGGAAGCGGCCGGACGACGGCAAAGCCGGTACCGGACGCGGGATCATTTAAGGAAAACAAGATGCGTATTGCGGCAGGGTTGATCTTTGCAGGCGCGGTTTCGTTGTTGACCTCGAGCGCGGCCTGGTCTCAGACGCCGCCGGCCAAGGGCGCCGCTGCGCCGCCGGCGGCCGCTCCAGCGCCTGCTGCCGCAGCGCCTCAGGCAGCTCCTGCCCCGAAAGCCGCGGCCGCTCCGACCCGGCCACCTTGCACCAACCCGAACGCACTCGGCGTCGGACGCACCGTCGAGATCGACACGACCGGCGGTCCCGGCTTCGGCTTCGAACATTTCAAGGATCTGGACTTCCTGCGCGACAAGGAAGTCGTGCTGACATTCGACGACGGCCCGTGGCCGGTCAACACGCCGTCGGTGTTGAAGACGCTCGCCGAAGAATGCACCACGGGCATATTCTTCCCGATCGGCAAACATGCCACTTATTATCCGGAAATTCTCAAACAGGTCTACGCGGCCGGCCACGCGGTCGGTTCGCACACCTGGTCACACGCCGCCCTGGTCAACAAGAAGCTAAGCGAAGATCAGCGCAAGGAAGAGATTGAGAAAGGTTTTAGCGCCGTCAAGTGGGCATTGGGCGGCACCTCGCCGGCGCCGTTCTTCCGCTTCCCGGCGCTGCAGCACCCGCCGGAAATCGTCACCTATCTCGGCACGCGCAACATCGCGATTTTCTCCTGCGATCTCGACTCCTTCGATTTCAAGGCAAGCAAGCCAGAGAAAATCATCGAGACGGTGATGCGCAAGGTCGACAAGCTCGGCAAGGGCATCATCCTGATGCACGACTTCCAGAAACACACCGCGGAAGCCCTGCCCGAGCTCCTGAAGAAGCTGAAGGCTGGCGGCTACAAGGTGGTGGCGATGCGCGCCAAGGCGCCGATGCAGACCCTCCCGCAGTTTGACGAGAGTCTACTGAAAGAGGCCAAGCTGCCGACCGTAAGCTCCCGCCCGGTTTCCAGCGTCGTGCAGACGATCTCGGAATAATCGGCTTCGACTCGGCGATAAGTCCATGCCGGCGCTGCGCATCGAAGGCTACGTTATCGTCTCGGCGGACGGCATGCTGGCGAACGCCAGCAATGTCATGCCTGATGATTTGAAATTCGAGGGCGACAAGCAGTTCTTCACAGCCGCCCTCGACCGCGCCGACCTGATCCTGCACGGCCGCAATTCCTTCGAGGACCAGCCGAACTCGCCGCGGCGCAAGCGCCTTATCCTGACGCGAAAGGTTCGCGCGATTGCGCCCGATCCCTCCAATCCCAATGCCACGCTGTGGAATCCGGCTGGCGCCTCCTTTGAAGCCGTCTGCGAGCAGGCCGGAATACGCGCCGGCACGGTCGCCGTGATCGGCGGGCCTTTCGTGTTCGGCATGTTCATGGACCGCTACGACGTGTTCTGGCTGTCACAGGCCCCGCACGTGCGGCTGCCGGACGGCGAGCCCTGCTTCCCCGGGGTGCCCGCGCGCTCGCCGCAGCAGGTATTGGCGTCGCACGGATTACGCGCCGGACAACCGCAAATGCTCGACCCCGCGGCTGACGTCACCGTCACGCCGTGGCGGCGGACCTGAACACACGTCCGGTCTAGACGTCGTAGGCAGGTTCCGACGATCGCGGCCCGCGGCCGTAGCCTGCGATCATGAACAGGGCGCCGACGATCGAGAGATTCTTCAATGCATCGATCAACGTCTTGGCGTTCTCGGGCGAGGCTTGATTCCAGAAATCGTGGAAATAGAAGGTGGCTGTCAGCACGAAGAAGATCAAAAGGATCGCAAAGAACCGCGCGCCGAAATTAACCGCGATCATCAGCCCGGCGATAATCTCGAACCCGCCAATCGAAAGTGCCAGCAATTGCGGCATCGGCATGCCCGTCATGGTTTCGAGCTGCGATGTATAGGGCGCGATCAGCGTGGGAATGGTCACCTTGGACGCGATGAAATCCGCCGTCTGCTGGATGCCGAAGAGCTTGGTCGCTCCGGTGTAGATGAAGAGCACGGCAAACAAAACTCGCCCGAAAGTAAAGAACGCTGGCATGGGTCGGCCTCACTGGATGGCAATGCAATGTCACAAGCGGTCGCGCAAGGCGATTATGAGCGTTTCGTCTTCGCTTTTCAAACGGTCAAAACCATCCGCGTTAGAACCTTTCGATATCAACTAGCCGAACAGGGTCGGTTGCGCACGGCCGGCACGCTCCTGGGCTTCGACGGCGGCAACCGCCGTCATGTTGAGAATGCCGCGCGCGGTCACCCCCGGGGTAAGGATATGCGCCGGACGCGCCGGGCCGATCAGGATCGGGCCTACCGGCAATGCATCCGCCAGCGTCTTGATCATCTGGTAGGCGACGTTGGCGGTATCGAGGTTCGGCATGATCAGGATGTTGGCATCGCCTTCCAGCTTCGAATGCGGAAGCACGAGCTTGCGCGCGGCCGCCGATAGCGCGGTATCGCCCTGCATTTCGCCGTCGGCCTCGATCTCCGGATGCTTTTCCTTCAATAGCGCGGTGGCGAGACGCATCTTGCGCGAGCTATCGGTATCGTAGCTGCCGAAGTCGGAATGTGACACGAAGGCAACGCGGGGCTTCATGTTGAAGCGCTGGACGTGGATCGCCGCCAGCGATGCCATCTCGGCCAATTCCTCGGCGCTCGGATTAGGCCTGACCTGCGTGTCGGCGATGAAGTAAGAGCCCTTGCTGGTGATCATCATCGCCAGCGCCGCAAAATCGCTGACGCCCGGCAGGAAGCCGACGATTTCCCGGACATGACGCAGATGGCTCATGTAGCGGCCCTCGACGCCGCAGATCATCGCGTCGGCCTCGCCGCGAACCACCGCAAGCGCCGCGATCACGGTGGCGTTGGTGCGAACCACGGTGCGCGCGGCCTCGGGCGTGACACCGCGCCTTCCGGCGACGTCGATATAGGTCTGGACGTAGGAGCGGTAGCGCGGATCGTCCTCGGGATTGACGAGGTCGAAATCCTGCCCGGCCTTGATCGACAGCCCGAACCGCTTGATCCGGGCTTCGACCACCGAGGGCCGCCCGACCAGGATCGGCCGCGCCAGTTTCTCTTCGAGCACGACCTGGGTGGCGCGAAGCACGCGCGCGTCTTCGCCCTCGGCATAGATCACGCGCACCGGCTGGGATTTCGCCTTGGCGAATACCGGCTTCATGACGAGGCCGGAACGGAATGCAAAGCGCTCCAGCAGCGCGGTATATTCGTCGAAATTCTTGATCGGCCGTGTCGCCACGCCGGAATCCATCGCAGCCTTGGCGACAGCCGGCGCGATGCGCAGGATCAGGCGGGGATCGAACGGGCTCGGGATCAGCGATCCCGGTCCAAACCCCTGCGTTTCGCCGCTGTCGAAGCCTTGCGCCACCGCGTCCGACGGCGGATCGCGCGCCAGCTGTGCGATCGCATCGACCGCGGCGTGTTTCATTTCCTCGTTGATCCCAGTGGCGCCGACGTCGAGCGCGCCGCGGAAGATGAACGGGAAACACAGGACGTTGTTGACCTGGTTCGGGAAGTCGCTTCGCCCGGTGCAGATCATCGCGTCGGGGCGCGCTTTTCGCGCCTCGTCCGGCATGATTTCCGGGTTCGGATTGGCCAGCGCCATCACCAGCGGCTGATCGGCCATCGCCTTGACCATTTCCGGTTTCAGCACGTTGGGCGCGGACAAGCCCAGGAAGATATCTGCGCCGCCGATCACGTCGGCGAGCACGCGCGCGCTGGTCTTCTGCGCATAGACCGCCTTCCAGCGGTCCATCAGCGTGTTGCGGCCCTCGTGCACGACGCCGTCGATATCGCAGACCCAGATGTTCTTGTGTTGCGCGCCGAGCGACACCAGCAGATTGAGGCAGGCGATCGCGGCTGCACCCGCGCCGGAGCAGACGATCTTGACGTCGGCAAGCTTCTTGCCGTTCAGCAGCAGCGCGTTGGTGATCGCCGCGGCGACGATGATGGCGGTGCCATGCTGGTCGTCGTGAAACACCGGGATCTTCATGCGCGCCTTGAGCTGCGCCTCGATCTCAAAGCACTCCGGACCCTTGATGTCTTCCAGGTTGATGCCGCCGAAGGTCGGCTCCAGCGCCGCCACCGTCTCGACCACGCGCTCGATGGTGTCGGCGGCGATCTCGATGTCGAACACATCGATCCCGGCGAATTTCTTGAACAGGACCGCCTTGCCTTCCATGACCGGCTTGGACGCCAGCGGGCCGATATTGCCGAGGCCAAGCACGGCCGTCCCGTTGGAGACCACGGCCACCAGATTGGCGCGGGCGGTCAGGCTCGCCGCTTCAGCCGGATTGTTGGCGATTTCGGTACAGGCGGCCGCGACGCCCGGCGAGTAGGCCAGTGCCAGGTCGCGCTGATTGGCGAGCGGCTTGGTGGCCTGAATTTCCAGCTTACCGGGCCGCGGCAGCCGATGGTACGCCAGTGCTGCGGAATGGAGATCTTCAGAATAAGACGACATGCATACTCCCGCGTTCCCGGTCCCGATCTTTTGTTTCTTCGCCACGTCCGGACGAGGTCAGTTTTGCCGGCAGATTGAGCCGGATGTGAAGCACGCGCAACCGCTTGGATGCAACAGCTGATGGCGCCCCCATCAACAGGGCCTGACGGCTGGCGGATCGACGCAAACGGTCGAACCCGTTACCATGGCCCCTCCCCATCCCCGGTCATTCGACCGACAACGGCAAATTGCCCTCCGCCCACCGGCAACCGGAGCTGCCCGAATGGTAAAGGTTCTGAGCGGCCTGGTTGCCGCAATCGTGATCGCGGTGGGAGGGTTCTTCGGCTTTCAGTTCTATACCCAGCATCGGATAGCCAGCGAGGTCGACGCCGCACTTGAGCAGGTTCGCGCGGCCGGTGGCAAGGCGAGCCATGGCAAGGTGTCGTTCGACCTGCTGAGCCGTACCGTCACGATCGCCGAGATCGCCGCGCAATCGGCAGCGCAACCGCCAGTCAGCGTCAAGATCGGCAGCCTCACGGCCTCCGGCGTCAGCCAGCCGGACGCGGCGCGGTTCTCCGCCGAGAGCATCGAAATCGCCGATGTCGAGATCAGCGCGGCCATCGCCCCGCAGCCGGCTCTGAGCCTCGCCTACAAGGTGCCGCGGATCATCCTGAAGGACTATTCCGGCCCCGCCAGCCTGCAAGGGCCGCCGGCTTCGTCGTCCTTTGCCGACGTCTACCGGTCCGTGCTCGAGCAGTTCGCAGGCGTTGCGGCGACGTCGATCACCGCTCCCAGCCTGACCGCAACCATCAACTCCGGCGTTGCGACGCCGGGCGGCGGCGAGGTCGCTTATACGGGCCTTGCGATGCAGGGCATCAAGGACGGCAAGGTCGCCAGCACGAAGATCGACGGTGTGGTTTTCACGGTCAACGCCCAAGGCGCGGGGGGCAAGCCGGACAAGCTCGCCGGCAACCTCGCCAATATCGCAGGCTACGACATCGACACGGCAGCGGTGGCCGCGCTCTTCGACCCGCAGAAGGCTGGCGACGACAAGTACTACCGGACCTACCGGCAGATCACGACGGGTCCCTATGTCGTCACGTCCGGGCAAGGCCTGAACATGCGGATCGACGGCATGACGATCGACGACGTCGGCCTGCGGCCGTCGCGGATGCAACTTGCGGATCTGCTGGCAATGATACCGCCGCCCGGCGCCGCGCCGCCGACGCCGGCGCAGGCGCGCGCGATGCTTGAGAAGGTCGCCAAGGTGTACGAGGGCTTGCGGATCGGCAATGCCGAGATGACTGGCTTTGCGGTCGAGACGCCGCAGGGGCCCTTCAAACTGTCGGCGATGCGCTTCAATCTGGACAGCGGCAAGGTCAACGAATTTGCGATCGAAGGCCTCGATGGCCGCACGCCACAAGGTCCCATCAAGCTCGGTCGCTTCGCGCTCAAATCGCTCGATGTCGCCAACCTGATGCGGATGTCGGCGCTGTTCTCCAACCCGTCGCAGCAGCCACCGCCCGACCAGGCGCTCGGGATGCTGGCGCTGATCGAGGGTGTCGAACTCAAGGCGCTCGCGGCGCCCTTCAAGGACACGGGCCGGCCGGTCAACATCGACGCCTTCAATCTCGATTGGGGCAATTTCATCGGCCCGATCCCGAGCAAGTTGCGGCTGGCACTGAAGATGGCAGCGCCGCTGGATGCGCGCGATCCCGGCCAGAAGGTGCTGGTCACGGCCGGCCTCGACAAGGCGGCCATCGATTTTGATCTCGGCGCGGCCTGGACGGAGGCGTCACGCGCATTCGCCCTCGAACCGGTGACGCTCGACGTCGGCGGCATCGCCAAGGCGTCGCTGCGGGTGTCGCTCGCCAACGTGCCGCGCGGGGTATTTTCGCCCAATGCGGTCCAGGCGGTGGCGATGGCCGGGCAGATCGAGGCCGGCGCGATCGACCTCACGCTGCGTGATACCGGCGGCATCGACCTTGCGGTCGCACAATATGCCCGCCTCCAGAACGTCAGCCGCGAGGCCGCGCGGAGCGCCATCGTCGAGGGTATCCGGTCCGGCAGCGAACAAGCCGCGGCCACCAATCCCGATGCCGTCGCCGCGGTGCAAGCGGTCGCCCGCTTTGTCGAGACCCCGGGCCAGACGCTCAACATCAAGCTGACCCCGCTCGGCAAGGTGCCGGCGATGCAGCTCATGCAGCTATTGAAGACCGACCCGATGGTTGCGCTGGCGCAATTCCGGATCGAGGCGTCAACCGGGCTCTAACCCTGCGCTAGCCTTTGTCCGGCAGATTGAGCCGGATGTGCAGTTCGCGCAGCTGCTTGATCGCGACATCGGACGGCGCGCCCATCAGCAGGTCCACAGCCTGCTGGTTCATCGGGAACAGCGAGATTTCGCGCAGGTTCGTGGTGCCGCAGAGCAGCATCACGATGCGATCGACGCCGGCCGCCATGCCGCCATGCGGCGGGGCGCCGTATTGGAACGCGCGGTACATGCCGCCGAACCGCTCGACGACGTCCTTCTCGCCATAGCCCGCGATCTCGAACGCCTTCACCATCGCCTCGGGCTTGTGGTTGCGGATGCCGCCGGAGGCGATCTCGTAGCCGTTGCAGACGATGTCGTACTGGAACGCCTTGATGGTCAGCGGGTCCTGCCCGTTCAGCGCGTCGAGGCCGCCTTGCGGCATCGAGAACGGGTTGTGCGAGAAGTCGACCTTTTTCTCAGTCTCGTCATACTCGTACATCGGGAAGTCGACGATCCAGGCGAGCTCGAACCGGTCCTTGTCGATCAGGTTCAGCTCCTCGCCCACTTTGGTGCGCGCGAGGCCAGAGAACTTCCAGAACTTGTCCGGATCGCCGGCGACGAAGAACGCGGCATCGCCTTCCTTGAGCCCGAGCTGGCCGCGGATTGCGGCAGTCCGCTCCGGTCCAATGTTGTTGGCGAGCGGACCCGCGCCCTCACCGCCCTCGCGCCACATGATGTAGCCGAGGCCGGGCTGGCCTTCACCCTGCGCCCAGGAGTTCATCCGGTCGCAGAACGCACGTGAGCCACCGCCGGGTCCGGGGATCGCCCAGACCTGGTTCTTCGGGTCTTCCAGCATCCGCGCGAACACCTTGAAGCCGGAGCCGCGGAAATGTTCGGAGACGTCCTGCATCTCGATCGAATTGCGCAGGTCCGGCTTGTCGCTGCCGTATTTCTTCAGGGCTTCGGCGAACGGAATCTTCCGCCAGCCTTTTGTCACCGGCTTGCCTTTTGCAAACTCCTCGAACACGCCGGTAATCACCGGCTCCATCGACGCGAACACGTCTTCCTGCTCGACAAAGCTCATCTCGACGTCGAGCTGATAAAACTCGCCCGGCAGGCGGTCGGCGCGCGGATCCTCGTCGCGGAAGCACGGCGCGATCTGGAAGTAGCGGTCGAAGCCCGACATCATCAGGAGCTGCTTGTACTGCTGCGGCGCCTGCGGCAGCGCGTAGAACTTGCCCGGATGAATCCGCGACGGCACCAGGAAGTCGCGCGCGCCTTCCGGCGAGGACGCGGTCAGGATCGGGGTCTGGAACTCGAAGAAGCCCTGCTCCTTCATCCGCTTGCGCATGGAATCGACGATCGCGCCGCGGGTCATGATGTTCTGGTGCAGTTTCTCGCGACGCAGGTCGAGGAAACGGTACTTAAGCCTTATGTCTTCAGGATATTCCTGCTCGCCAGCGACCGGCAGCGGCAGCTCGCCGGCAGGCCCCAGCACCTCGACCGCGCTGACATAGATCTCGATCTTGCCGGTCGGCAGTTCGGCATTGACGGTGCCTTCGGGACGATGGCGCACTTTGCCGTCGATCCGCACCACCCACTCCGAGCGGAACTTTTCCACTTCCGCAAACGCCGGCGAGTCCTTGTCGGCCACGCACTGGGTGATGCCATAGTGGTCGCGCAGGTCGATGAACAACACGCCACCATGGTCGCGGATGACGTGGCACCAGCCCGAGAGGCGAACGGTTTCGCCGATGTGGCTGTCGCGGAGCGCGCCGCATGTATGTGACCGGTAGCGATGCATGGAAATCCCAAAAACTGATATTGGAGGTCTAATCGAGGGCCAAGAATCACGACAAGAATCGGGGAACAAGGCCTGCCCGAGCTGCGGCAGGGTTTACCCGACGAGGTCAGGCCCGGCAACCAGTGGCGGCCCCTGTTTTGGCCCAAAAAGCGGCATTTCGAAGCTATCGGACGTGAGCCCTTTGCCTATCCCCCGGGCGCGCCTATCTTTGGGGCCATGACCGTCCATTTCCCGTTCCAGAACACCTATACGGCGCTGCCGGCGAACTTTTTCGCTCGCGTGGCGCCCACCCCCGTGGCCGCCCCCCGGCTGATCAAGCTGAACCGGGCGCTGGCCGTCCATCTCGGCCTCGACCCGGAGGTGCTCTCTAGCCCTGAGGGTACCGAGATTCTCGCCGGCAAGCGCGTCCCCGATGGAGCCGACCCGATCGCGATGGCCTATGCCGGCCACCAGTTCGGGCATTTCGTGCCGCAGCTCGGCGACGGAAGGGCCATCCTGCTCGGCGAAGTCATCGACGCCAATGGCATCCGGCGCGACATCCAGCTCAAGGGTTCCGGCCCGACGCCGTTTTCCCGCCGCGGCGATGGCCGCGCCGCGCTTGGCCCGGTGCTGCGGGAGTACATCGTCAGCGAAGCGATGTTCGCGCTCGGCATTCCGACGACGCGCTCGCTCGCGGCCGTGATCACCGGCGAGCGCGTACAGCGCGAGACCATGCTGCCCGGCGCGGTGCTGACCCGCGTGGCTGCGAGCCATATCCGGGTCGGCACCTTCCAGTTCTTCGCCGCGCGCGGCGACACCGACGGCGTTCGCCAGCTCGCCGACCACGCCATTGCCAGACACTATCCAGAGGCCGCCAAGGCTGAGCGCCCCTATCACGCGCTGCTCGAAGGCGTGGTGGCGCGGCAGGCCGATCTGGTCGCGCGCTGGCTTCTGGTCGGCTTCATCCATGGCGTCATGAACACCGACAACTCCTCGATCTCGGGCGAGACCATCGACTACGGCCCGTGCGCGTTCATGGACCATTACGACCCCGCGCAGGTGTTCTCCTCGATCGACGAGATGGGCCGCTACGCCTACGCCAACCAGCCGCAGATCGCGCTGTGGAATTTGACGCGGCTGGCCGAATGCCTGCTGCCGCTGTTGTCCGACGACAAGGACAAGGCGATCGAACAGGCGCAATTCATCCTCGGTGAATTCGCAGAACAATTCACCACCGCCTACCAGGCCGGACTGCGCGCCAAGATCGGCCTCTTCAGCCAGCGTGACGGCGACGAGGCGCTGGTGCAGGACCTGCTCGACGCCATGGCCAAGAACCAGGCCGACTTCACCCTCACCTTCCGCCGCCTCGCCGACGCCGCGCTGGACGCCAACGACGACAGCGTCAGGGCCCAGTTCCTCGATCCCGCGGCGTTCGACGAATGGGCGGCGCGCTGGCGGCAACGCATCTCCGACGAGCCGCAATCGGCGACGGAGCGACACGCCGCGATGCGCAAGGTCAATCCCGCCTTCATCCCGCGCAACCACCGCGTCGAAGCCGTGATCCAGGCCGCGATGAACAATGATGATTACGCGCCGTTCGAGGAATTGCTGACGGTGCTGGCAAAGCCGTTCGAGGACCAGCCGGCGTTTGCTGAATACGCCAATCCGCCATTGCCGGAACAGCGCGTGCTGCAGACGTTTTGCGGGACGTGAGAACTGTCGTCCCGGGCTTGACCACAGATGCGCAATTGCGCATCTGGGGTCAAGCCCGGGACGACAGCGGTTTTGTTGTTGCACTGAGCACCAAACACAGTTTCGCATTCTCGCGACGCATTGCGCCCGAGGTTTGCAAGTAACTTCCCGCCCGAAATAAGAGGGCGCAGGGAAGACCGGGTGCGCGCTGCACCCGCGGTCTCGCGTGCGGATTGCACAAAACAAAGTGCACACGAGCATACAGGGCAGCGGAGAACACCCGGCCTTCCCTGCGCAATGGCTTTACGGCTTATGCCGTGATCTCCCCGGAGACGAGTTCTTGGTTGACTCCGTCGCTGCCGTTCCCGCTTGCGCTTCTCCGACAGCTTGACGCCTGCAACGGGCGCCAGGACCACACGCAAACATATGCACCTGATTTTCATTCGGGTAAACAGAAATATTTTTTGTTTCGGGGCTTGACACGAATTCTGAAAAGCAGAACTGATTTGCCCGTCGGGTCGTTTTGTCGCGCCCGCGTCATTGCACGCAGGCGCGAACGGCCGTCGCGACCATCGCGGCGGCTGGCGTGGCTTCAAGCCGATCGCATCGGATCAGGCGACAGACAGCTTTGCAGTTGCGCCGAACCCCGGCATGACGCCGCCAAGCATCGTCCCCAACGCCGCCAAACACGGCTTCATCATGCGGCGCTCACACCAATTGCCCGGCATATTGACGAAGGCAAAGCCTGCCTTGCGCGCCAGCGCCTGCATCTCATTGTTGGTCCGCAGCGTGTCGCCGAAGATATGGCGGGCGCCGAATGCCGCCGCGAGGCGCTCGAGATTCGAAAGCAATGCAGAGCCGATGTTGCAGCCCCGGTGGTCATCGTGAACGGAAACACCGAACTCCAGGCCACCGGTTGCCCGGTCGAACGCATAGCAGGCCTCGGCGACAATCGTTTCGACGCCATTCACCGTCATGACAGCGACCACAGCGAAGCGATTGTCCGCGCTGGATCGAAACAACAAATCGAGATCCCGATCCGAGGGACCGTGGCTGGCGCCGGTGAACCGGTTGCGCCGCGCGGCCGGCGACAGCGCCTCGAAATAGGCCTGCAACGCTTCGCGGTCATCAGGTTCAAGCAAGCGGATCACCACCGATTTTCCGGTCCGCAACCGCACAATGTCGAAAACCGCCGAGGCTGCCGTGGCTGTGAAGGTCGCGGCGACGCCGAGCGCTTCGCCCTGGAGCATTGGTGCCAGCGCGGGAGAGTCGCAAGCCACATCCATCACTTCATGCCGCCATTCGATCGAATTCATGACCAGCTCCTCTGAACATACTGGTGAAGGGGTCGAGGAGGTCATGCCCTCCCCGGGAGAGCACTACGCAGCAACGGACTGGATGCTCTGATACCTGACCACGTCGGCCAACGCCTTGCGGGCGTAGAACAAGCGCGTCTTGATCGTCGCCTGCGGGAGGCCGATGATCTCGCTTGCCTCCTCGACGGACTTCAGCGCGAAGTCGACGAGTTCAATCACCTCGCGATGCGGCGGCAGCAACCGCCTGAGAAAGTGGTCGAGTTCGACGCGCGTCCTGGCGCATCCAAGCCGGAGCGTCATCTGGGACAGATCGATGCCGGCCTCGTTCAGCCAGGAGATTCCGTTCTCTCGGGCCGATGCGCTGGTCTCGGCAAAAGTCGTTGGCATGATCGTCTCCTTGATACGCTTCCATTCACGCGATGGAACGGACGCATAAGGAGGCCGCGTTTCTGCACGACTTCGTGAATTGCAGAGAATAGTTCTGTGGGACGGAAAATGGTTTCAGTTTCGCTTTCGCGGTGAAACCCCAAAACAAGATAAACTTTATTCAAATGATGGATATGCAGGCCCCAAAGCGACGCTTGAAGCTCAGCTTGCGGCAAGCTCGGCGAACGTACGGCCGGTAGCGGCGCGGAGCGGCGTGCCCTTCGACAGGATCGCGAGCAGTGCTGCGTGCTGATCGCCCTCCGCGCTTTCAAGCGTTAATTTCGCCCACAGGTAGGACGCTTCGAAAACGCGCTTGTGGTTGTCGAACTCCATGACCTTGGCGCCGGGAATGGTCGGCGGACGCATCACAAAATCGGCGGGGCCCACCGGAATCGAATCCACGCGCTGATGCACCAGCAGGCTGCGCCAGAGCACGCTGACCGCCGATGGCGCCCTTGGCAGGCGCTTTCTGCCAAACGGCAGCAGCAGACTGGAAATCAGCTTGAGGCGTCCCGGCAGCGCATCGTAATCCACCTCGAAACGTTCGATTTCCTGCTTGCCAAAATGGACCACCAGATTTGGCCCGCGCTTCAGATTGTGCATCGGCGCAAGCGGGATGTTGTCGATCAGACAGCCGTCAACCAGCATCGAGCCATCCTTGGTGTAGAATGGCGGCAAGATCCCGGGAATTGATGCCGACGCCCGCACCGCCTGCCACAGCGACCCGGTACGAATGACTTCGCCGGCCTGAGTGGAGAGGTTGGTTGCCACGGCGGCAAACGGCTTCCAGCAGTCCTCGATGTTGCAATCCGCCCCGAGCGCTTCTGCAAGCGCGCGGTCGAGCGCCTTGTGGTCAAGCAGGGAATATCGCGGCCAGGTGGGGCGCTTGAAACTCCGGCTCTTGACGAAAATATCGTCCGTGCCTCGATCAAGATCTTCGGCTTCGAGGTTCTTGGCGAAGCCGGCCATCATGGCAGCCCCGACGCTCGTTCCGACGAAGATATCGAAATCAACGCCGCGTTCGCGAAACGCCTTGTAGATTCCAAGGTGCGTCGGCCCCAATCCCCCTCCGCCAGCCGCCACAAACCCGATCGCCCGCCCGAGCAGGAAGCGCGCCAGGCTCCGCACATCGACGTCGTCCTGAAGCGATATGTGGTGATGCATGAAGACGGGCATGCGCCTCAACCAGGCGCCCGTGCCGCGCACTTCACCGCTTCGCTCATCATGAACGAGCACGAGCCGCCGCTCGTTGGTTCGATGATAGGTCGACGCCGCAGCCTCGACTTCGGTCAGGGAATCGTCCGGCGCGCTGCCCCTGCACACGAACAGGACCTGATCGGATTGCCGGATGCATTTTTGGGTCCAGCGCGTCAGCTCCCGGTCGCCAAAATAGGCGACGAGATCGGATGCCTGCTCCAGTCGATGCAGCCAGCCGGTAATCTCTTCATCGTCCGGATCCCGCCCGGGGAACAGTTGATTGATACGCTGGGAGGTCACGATCTCGACGACCGCGTTGCCGAGCGCCTGCGTCAGCAACGCGTAAAACCGCGGCGGCACCGGCTCCCTTCCCCCTTCCAGAACCACGATTGTTCGCGTGCGCGCAAGTTGTCGATTGGGAACGACGCGCGACGTCGTCTCGGCCACGCGAAGCGCCATCGCCTCGAGCAAGAAACCAACGATGCTGGGCGCTTCAATTGCAATCTTGTTGTAGGCGGCACGCGACAGTGACAGAACACAGGAATCCCTGATTGCCGTTACGGTGGCCGTCCGCGGGATCTTGCCAAAAAAGCCGATTTCACCGATGAGATCGCCCGGCCCCAGTTCGGCAATCAGCCCTTCGTCGCCCGCGCGCTGCACCGTGAACGCGCCGCGCACGACTTCAAAGAAAGCGTCCGACGCATCGCCCTCGGCGACAAGCTCTTCGCCGCGCAGAATGACCAGCTCGCGCATGAAACCCCGGATCTCCTGACGCTGCTCTGCGGTCAGCATCCTGAAGATCGAGACGTCGGAGGGAACGAAGGCCTCGGGAGGCGTTGCGGCATCGGCGAGAAGGGGAGCGTCGGGGACGAAGGGAGGCTCAGATGCGGTGGCACCATCTACCATTATGTTCTCCTCGATCGAGACTGCGCGGCGCACGTGACTGTTCGGGCGTGAACACATAGCAGCTAAAGCGTTCAAGTGGCTTGGCACGCAACCGGATTCGTTCAGCCATGGTGGATGGGCGGTAATGTCAATTACTCGACATTTGATCGATCGCGTTAAGCCGCCTGCAATCTTCGGCATCTCGTTGCAATTATCGGGACGAATCTGAAAAAATCCTGATATCGCTTCGCTCGCCCGGGCCAAGCTCGCTAACGTACGGGTCCAAGAAGGAGCACCGATGAGCAACGGCGATGACGTGCAGATCGAAGTTGCGCTGGCCGCGACCGATGAGGTGCGCCTGCTGATCGGCGAACTCGAGGCCGTGCTCGCAGTGGAGTATCCACCGGAGCAGCGGCATGGCTTTTCCATCGATGCCATCTTTCAACCGCATGTCCGCTTCTTCCTCGCGCGACGTCACGGCGTGGCGGTGGGCTGCGGCGGCGTCGCCCTCTTCCCGGAATATGCCGAGGTCAAGCGCATGTATGTGCGCGGCACCGCGCGGGGCCAGGGCGTTGCCGACGCCATTCTCGCGCGCATCGAGGACGAGGTGCGTCGCGCCGGGCTTCCCGTGCTGCGCCTGGAGACGGGAACGCGCCAGATCGCGGCGATGCGGCTCTATATACGCACGGGATTTCGGGAATGTTCCGCGTTCGGCGATTACGCGCTGAAAGCGCCGCAATCCATTGCGGCGAGTGTGTTCTTCGAGAAACGGATGTAAAGCATAAAGCGGCGGGAATGCAGCCGTGGTTCAACCTGCCCACAGGATGGAACCGGCGCCGCTTTCAGTTAAGAAACCCTCAGTACTTCTACGTTACGCTGGATTGCATCAGAGGCAATGCTTCGGGCGCACAATAGCGCCGTGACCTGGTTTGTCAGGTCGCATCCAGCTTGGCATTGTTTCCATTGTCGAGAAATTTGATCTCGTTGCTGGACCAATCGATGCTTAAATTAAAGAGAATTTCTGATCTACTGAAGGACTCGGCGGATAGCCTCGAAGGGCACAGCAGGACTGCCACTGGAAAAGCAGCGGACGAAACGGCCAAGATGATTAGAGACCTGCGCGATGCGGCCCGGGAGATCCTGACGAGTCAGGAATATCAAAATTCGAAGATCAAGTTCTAGAACCAAGACGCGACCATCAGGCGTTTAGTCCCGATGATGATTTTTTTCTGTTCAACCGGAGAATCCGGTTATGGTCGAAACTCGCATTGCGCCTCGCTTCCGTGTTGCCAAGCCCGCGAAGATTGATCACGGTGGCGACAAGATCAAATGCATGATCCGCGATATCTCCGCGACGGGAGCAGCGCTTGAGATATTCGATATCGTCCGGGTGCCTCAAAACTTCACATTGATTGTGCCAGAAGATGGCCTGAAGCTGGCGTGCCACATTGTTTGGCGGAAAGAATACCGGATCGGTGTCGCCTTCGATTAGTTATGTAGCCGGGATGAGTTGCGTAGCCCGGATGGGAGAAGCGACATCCGGGACTCTGGCATTTCCTCCGATACCCCGCATGTCGCCAGCGCTCATGCGGGCTACCGGTCTCACTCCACCTTCCCCGCCTCGTTCAGCCCGCTCTGCCAGGTCGACGGCTGCGTGCCAAAGCCGCGCTTGGCCCGCGTGCCGAGCCAGTAGCCGAATTGCGGCGGCACGTTGCGGAACGGGCCTTCGACGCCGAGTTTGAGGGCGGCGTCCATCGGCCAGTTCGGGTTGTTGAGGATTTCGCGGCCGACCGCGATCAGGTCGGCCTGCTTGTCCTGCAGGATCTGCTCGGCCTGGTCGCCATGGATGATGAGGCCGACCGCCATGGTCATGATATCGGCGTGGCGTTTGACATAGTCCGACAGCGGCACCTGGTAGCTGTATTTGATTTCCTTGCCGAGGATCGGCGCCATCTCGGTGATGCCGCCGGACGAACAGTCGATGACGTCGACGCCCTTGGCCTTGAGGATCTTCGCCAGCCGCGCGCTTTGCTCCGGTCCCCATCCGGCGTTGTCCTCCACCGACAGGCGGACGAACAGCGGCTTGTGGTCGGGCCAGTGCGTGCGCACCGCTTCGGTGATCTCGGTGATGAAGCGCATCCGGTTGGCCTCGGAGCCGCCATATTCGTCGGTGCGCTGGTTGGATCGCTCGGACAAGAATTGATGCACGAGATAGCCGTGCGCGCCGTGCAGCTCCAGCACGTCGAAGCCGGCCTCATGGGCGCGCCGCGCGGCCTCGCCCCAGGCCTGCACCAGGTCTTTCACCTCATGGCGTTCCAGCGCCTTCGGCACCGGCCATTTTTCGCTATGGGCAATCGCGCTCGGCGCCACCGGCGACCAGGCTTCCCAATCCTCGATCTCGGGCGTCCGCTGCAGCGGCCGGTCGCCTTCCCACGGCCGGGTCGCGCGCGCCTTGCGGCCGGAATGGCCGAGCTGAATGCCGGCGACCGCATTCTGCTGATGGATGAATGTGACGAGGCGGCCGAGCGGCTCGACAAAGGCATCGTCCCAGATGCCGAGATCGCCGACCGTGCCGCAACCGCGGCGCTCGACCTTGGTCGACTCGACGACGACAAGCCCGGCGCCGCCGGCGGCAAATTTGCCTGAGTTCATCAGGTGCCAGTCGGTCGGAAAACCCTTCACGGCGGAATATTGGTGCATCGGCGGCACCACGATGCGGTTCTTCAGCTCGACGCCGCGGATCCTCACCGGCGAAAACAGCAGCGTGTTCGACATTGTTGTTCCTTGCTCGCGCCCTCTCCGGTTTCCCGGAATCCTGGGCATCGCTCTCCCGGCAAGCTGCCGGCGGATGCCTGTTATTGTTTTGCGGTGGTCTCGGTCTTGCTATCCGTTTTGGCTGCCTTCGGTTTCGCGGGCGGCTTGGCGGCAGCTTTCGGGGCGGCATTGTCGCTGCGCACGGTTCCCCAGGGATCGGTGCTCTTTTGCTCCGGAATATTGCCCAGCGACCGCTTGTAAGCCCGCTCGGCCTCCTTCTCCGCCGCGATATCCGATCGCGTCTTTTCCTTGTCCTCCTCCCCGTATCTTTGAACGGGTGCCTGCTGGGCCAACGCCGGCCCGGCCAGCAAGACCATCACAGCCACGATGCCAATCATTTTCATGCGATCACTCCCCGGACGTTCCTGGCAAACGAATAGCACAGCTCCCGCGCCAGCCTAAATGCTGGATTGGGCGGAAATTGCTCGCGAAAACGCGCATTTCGCCGGCTGCAGCCAGTCGTTGCCCAGAGCGGCCCAGTTTTGTAAACGTCTGGCATGAATGCCCCGCTTCTCCCCAACTCCGCCGACGCGCTGCTGTTCGATCTCGGACGCGTCGTGCTCGATATCGACTTCGGCAAGGTGGTCGCCACCTGGGCCGGCCATGCCCGCTGCGAGCCCGCACAGCTGGTCGAGCGGTTCTTGCCCAATGACGCCTGGCATCGTCACGAGCGGGGCGAGATCAGCGACGCCGAATTCTTCGCAGGCCTGCGAGTCTCGCTCGGTATCGGCATATCCGACGCCGAGTTCCTGGAAGGCTGGAACGCGATCTTCGCCGGCGAAATGCCCGATATATCAGCATCGCTGGCGCGCGCCGGACAACGCCTGCCGCTTTATGCCTTCTCCAACACCAACAACGCGCATGTCGTGCATTTCAGCCAGGCCTATGCCGGCGTGCTCGGCCATTTCCGCGAAATCTATTTGTCATCGACGATCGGGCTTCGAAAGCCCGATGCGGCGGCCTATGATCATGTCGTCAAGGCGATCGGTGTTCCCGCCTCCCGCATCGTGTTCTTCGACGATTCCGCCGCGAACATCGACGGCGCGCGGGCGCGCGGCCTGGCCGCGGTGCATGTGACAGGGCCGGATGACGTCGCAAAGGCGCTTGCCGCGCTGGGAATTTGAGAGGGTGTTGCCGTGGCCCTGATGCCGGTCGTTGATGCACTGGCCGCGATCCTTGCGGGCGCCGATCCGTTGGCGGAAGAAATGGCCGCACTCGACACCGCCTGGCATCGCGTGCTCGCGCGCGACCTTGCGGCAAAGCGCACGCAGCCGCCGCAGGCGATGTCGGCGATGGACGGCTATGCGGTGCGATCGACTGATGCCGCCGACCTCTCCGCGCGGCTGAGGGTGATCGGCGAAGTCGCGGCGGGCCGCCCGTTCGAACGCAAGGTGGGGCCCGGCGAAGCAGTCAGGATTTTCACCGGCGGGGTGATCCCTGATGGCGCCGACGCCGTCATCATCCAGGAAGACACGGCCGCCAGCGGCGAGCACATCACGATCACGGAAACCGCCAAACCGGGACGGCATATCCGCGCCGCCGGCGCCGATTTCCGCGAGGGCGATGTGCTGCTTACCAAAGGAAGCCACCTCACCGAACGCGATCTGTCGCTCGCCGCCGGCATGAATTATCCGGAACTCGCCGTGATCAGCCGCCCCAAGGTGGCGGTGCTCGCCACCGGCGACGAGCTGGTGATGCCGGGCTCGAGCCCCGGCCCCGGCCAGATCGTCTACTCCAACGGCTACGCGCTGCGCGCGCTGGCGCGGGCCGAGGGCGCCGAGACCATCGATTTCGGCATCGCCGCCGACACGATCGAGGCGACCACTGACGGCATCCGCCGCGCCCGCGCATCCGGCGCCGACATCCTGATCACGATGGGCGGCGCCTCGGTCGGCGACCACGACCTCGTCAAGCGCTCGCTGGAGGCCGAGGGCGTCGCCATGGCGTTCTGGCGCATCGCGATGCGGCCGGGCAAGCCGATGATGCACGGGCGCCTCGGGGCGATGCGGGTGATCGGCCTGCCCGGCAATCCGGTCTCGTCCTATGTCTGCGGTTTCCTGTTTCTGGTGCCGCTGATTCGCGCGCTGTCGGGCCGAAAGACCATCCATCACGCGCGCGAGACCGCCCTGCTCGGCCGCGATCTTCCCGCCAACGACCAGCGCGAAGACTATTTGCGCGCACGGCTCGAGCGGCGCGAGGACGGCGCGTTGATCGCGGTGCCGGTGAGCCACCAGGATTCGTCGCTGCTTGGAAATCTCGCTGCGGCACGGGCGCTTTTGATACGTCCGCCGTTTGCGCCGGCGGTGCCGGAAGGCACGCCATGCGAGTTCCTGCGCCTGCCGGAATGACGTATCGCGACGGAATGTTCGGGCGAACGCGGCGCGCGTTCACCTGAAATTAAGTGGTTGCGGAACATGTATCGAACATATAGTGTCCGTTCATGATTTGTTTCGAGAGCTAGTGTCTACAAACGGGAGTTTTGGACTTCCGAATTTGAGACCGCACTCGCAACCGAGAACCGCGAATCTGAAGAACCGCGAAACTGAAGATCGCGAAATTGAACGACCACGAACTACGACGCGCCAACCGGGGGATTGCTCGAGATGCTTACGCGCAAACAGTATGAACTTCTGCGTTTCATCAACGAACGGCTCAAGGAAGCCGGCGTGCCGCCCTCCTTCGACGAAATGAAGGATGCGCTCGACCTCCGCTCCAAATCCGGCATCCACCGCCTGATCACCGCCCTGGAAGAGCGCGGCTTCATCCGCCGTCTGCCCAACCGCGCCCGCGCCATCGAAGTCATCAAGCTGCCCGAGCTTGCGGGCGCCGGTAACGGCAACGGCCGCCGCGGCTTCACCCCAAGCGTCATCGAAGGCACGCTCGGCAAGGTCCGCGCCGCCAGCGCGCCCGCCGAGGACGACGGCAACCGTCCGGTCGCCGTTCCCGTCATGGGCCGGATCGCCGCCGGTACGCCGATCGAGGCGCTGCAGACCCGCAGCCACACCATCAGCGTACCGCCCGACATGCTCGGCTCCGGCGAACATTACGCACTCGAAGTACGCGGCGATTCCATGGTGGACGCCGGCATTCTCGACGGCGACATGGCGCTGATCCAGCGCAACGAGACCGCCGACACCGGCGATATCGTGGTGGCGCTGATCGACGAGGAGGAAGCCACCCTGAAACGCTTCCGCCGCCGCGGCGCATCGATCGCGCTGGAGCCTGCCAACACCTCCTATGAAGTCCGCATCCTGCCGCCGAACCGGGTCCGGATTCAGGGCAAGCTGATCGGGCTGTACCGGAAGTACTGAGGGCGGCCCGCGTCAGATGCAAGCCGCGTGCGGCATCGCAAAAAGCCCCGGCCGTCGACCGGGGCTTTTCGTTGTCCGGAAGTTGGTACAGCCTTAACCGTCGCGGTGCGCCTGCACGCGTCCCACAATTGCCCAGAACGCAGCAAAAACTGGCGGCGTGGCGCGCTGTTTGGTTTGAGGCTTTTGCTCAAAGGCGTGCGAACGGGGGGACGAGACGTGGTCAGCAATATGATCACCAAGATCACCTGGCAGAGGGCGGGCCTGGTGACCGAGCCGGGCCGCTACATGCTCCGGTTCGGCTGGCTGACAGTGACGGCGGAAGATCTCGCGATCTGGCAGCAATATCCGGAGGCCGCCTTCACGCTGGTCGCGCTGCCCGGGATTGCCGACGACGGAAGGGAGCAATTCCATCTCGGCGCCTTCGAACTGCCGCTGCCGCCGATGCCCGAAAATCCGCAGCCGCCGTAGCGCGTTTGTGATCGGGCACGCCGGCCTTTCCGTCGCACTATTGCCCAGAACGGGAATAGACTTTGCTCAAGTCCACTCTGATAGAGGCCAGCGCCTCGAGGGAGGCCGGGTCTCTATCTCTTACGAGGGAGCGATCCGATGTGTGACTATAGTTTGCACGCGATGGCAACGCGTCCTGCTGAGGTCGGCGAGACATTGATTTCGACCACCTTCCGCGGCACCTCGACCCGCGGCTTTGCCAGCGAACGCGATCCCGCAGTTGCGGTCTGCATGCTGCCCGGGACCGAACTGGCCTTCGCGCAAGACGTCAAATACGACAACCGCTGGATCTGGACGCGGACGATCGGTTTTCGCGTCGGCAAGTTCAACACCATTGATCCGCACATCAAGGAACGGCACCACGACGCAATCGAATTTCCCGACGGGAGCCATGTGCTGGTGACGCAGCTTTGCGAGGGCCAGCGCGTCACCGTGCTGCAATTGCCGGTGGTGCATCCGATTCCCGAGCGCGCGGCAACGAAGGCGGGCACGGCGACGACGACACCGCTTTCCACCGGTTGAATTCCGCGCCGCCGGTCGCGCCCCGCCGGGGAACGTGAATCCTTATTCCTCGGCCTGCAGGTCCGCTTCCGACGGGGTCGCATCGACCGCACGCGGCGCCGCACGGCGCGGCGCGAGGATGGTTGTCTCCGCGTCACCCTCGCCCGCGATCGCCGGCGACCATGGGCGATCGACGCCCCGGGGCCTGACGGCATCGATGGTAAATCCGCTGCCGCTTCGCCGCAGCACCATGGCGCCCTGCCGCCGCAGACGCTCCGCATCGATCACAGAAGCGCCGCACGCCGCAGGCGACGGTCTTGCAGTCACCAACAGCGCCGCGCGCTCACAATCATCCGCCAACGCTTCGGGCCGCAGCGCCAATGCCACGAACCCGCCACCGGCGCCCTGCGTCACGCAGCCGCTCTCGTCGCATGAGACGCCCTCGGTCAGCGAGGCATCTGCAGGCTTGCGCGCGTCGGCATCCGCCGCCAGCCATTCCTTGACAAGGAAGCCATCCCTTGAAGCTCCCTTGGCCGCGCGCATCAAATGCAGTTTGCCGTCCTGGCCGCGGACACCGACATTGCGCCCGTCGGCGGAGATCAGGATGTCCGGCTGCGGCACCCTCGCCGCCCACACCGCCGCCGCCAGCACCACGGCCGCGCCGGCATAGCGCAGCGGTGTTCGTAACAACCCAAGCAGGATGATGCCGATACTCGCCGCAATCAACGGGCCGATGCCGAACGCCGGCACACGGCCGACCGCGCCCGGCAAGGCCGCGACCCATTGCGTGACAACGATCATCCAGTCGATGCCGACGCCCATGATGGCCCAGAACACGCCGTCAAAACCAAAGGGCATCGCAACCAGGCCGAGCAGGCCCGCCGGCATCACCAGCGCCGAAACCACCGGCATCGCCGCGAGATTGGCGAGCACGCCATAGGGCGTCACCCGGTGGAAATGAAACGCCGCGTAAGGCGTGGTGGCGAGGCCCGCCACCAACGAGGCCAGCAGCAGCATCGTGATCTCGCGGCCGCCCCACAGCGCGACCTGCGCGGTCGCGGGTTGATCCGGCTGCGCGAACAAACGCGGCATGCCGAGCTGCACCAGCGCCACCAGTCCGAGGGTCGCCGCAAACGACATCTGGAAGCTCGGATGCACCAGCGCTTCGGGCGCGATGGTCAGGACAATGAGCGCCGCAACCGCAAGCGTTCGAAACGTGATGGCGCGGCGGTCGACCATGACCGCGATCAGCACCACGGCTGTCATGAAGAACGAACGCTGGGTCGCGACTTCGGCGCCGGAGAGCAACAGATAAAACGCTGATGCCGCGAGCGCCGCCACCGCCGACCATTTCTTGATCGCAAAGCCAACGTTAAGCGTCGGAAACAGCGCCAGCAGCGCCCGTACCGCAAAGAACACGACGCCCGCGACGACAGCCATGTGATAGCCTGATATCGACAGCACATGGCCGAGGCCGGAGATGAACATCGCCTCATTGACGGGCTCGGAGATCGCGTCGCGCCGGCCGGTCAGAAGCGCGGTCGCGATCGCGCGCTTGTCGCCTTCCAGCACGGTCCTGATCCGCGCATCGATCGCATCCCGCATGCCTTGCATGAACGCCGAATAGCGCAGCTTCCAACCGCCGCCATCCGGCGCCTCTACGGTCTTGATCGCGCCCATCACGAAGCCGGAGGCACCGATGCCGGAGAAGAACATGTCGCGGCCGAAATCGTAGCTGCCGGGCCGGAGCGGCGCCATCGGCGGCAACAGCCGCGCTTTCAATTCGACGAAGCTGCCGACCGCGGGCGCGGTACCCTTCTTGACCGACAGCCGCACCCGCTCGATTTTTGTCGCGTCGCGCGCGCTCTCCATCGTCACGACGCGCATGACAAAACGGTCGGTGCGCTCGCGGATGTCGCGGGTTTCGACAAATCCCGTCAGCGCCACCGAGAACATCGGCCGCGCCAGCACGCCATGCGCGATCCGCGCCGTCTTCCAGGTGGCAATCGCAAAGCCGGCGGCGACGGCAGCGATCATCACGGCAACCGGAAACATCTTGTGCCGCCGCAGCAAGAACGCCGCCGCGCACAGCGTAATGGCGGTGACGGCCGCGACCGACAGCACCGGTTCATGATCAGCGGCAAAATAAAAGGCGATGCCGGTGCCGAATGCGACGGGCACCCAGGGCAGCAAACGCCCCGCACCCGCCTCCGCGCGCGCCCATTGCCGCAGGGTCTCGATCAGCGGCGGCCACAGCGCAAGACGCTGGGGCGCGAGGCCGCCGACCGGCGCCGCCCCACGCGGCGGCCAGGTGCCGGCGTAGCCTCGCCTTTGGCCCGGCGTGTTGCCCTGCTCCGACATCAAGCTACCCACACGATACGCTCGCGGGGACAAAGCTACCGGAAGGTGTGAGGTGCCGGCTAGCAGAACGGAAGTGGAATATCGGGGAAAGGCGCCGCGCCGCTCATCCTGCCGTTATGCCGCAGAACGAGGTGGCGGGGCCTTGCAAGCCGTCGTCCGAACTTGGGTTGAGTGCGACAGCGACCCTGTCGTTTTTACCAGTACCAAAACGATGATGCGGGGCCGGAGCCCGGCTCCCCGTCCCTTTACCGCCTGTCGGGACCACTCACCCAAGCGGGTGATGGAAAGTTGATCGGTAAAGTTGTCTAATGCAGCTTGGCGGCACGCATTGAGTGTCCGCCGGTTTTCATTATTGCGCTTTAGCTGAATTTATTTTTTGCAGATTTGAGATGGCTCGGGAAATCGACAAGTTAGTTGTCGGGACTCGCTTCAAGATGAGTAAGCTAGGCGATGCTCGATGCCCCGAGCTCGCTAATCTTACCGGCATCGTTGTCGAAGTGAGCCAAAGCAACACGGGCGTTACCGTGTTGTTCGATGGCGCCAAAAGACCGACTTGCCTGCACAGGCAGTTCATATCCCCCGTGTCGGGTATTAGACCGGGGAACTATTCGGCTCGCTCTGAAAAAACGCGTGCCTGAACGCACAATAGCGCAGCTTCCACCCGCCGCCATCAGGCGCTTCCGCGGTACGGAAGTGGGATATCGGGGAAAGGCGGCGCGCCGCACATCCTGCCGTTATGTCGCAGAACGAGGTGATCGGGCCTTTTGCAAGGGCGTCGCCGGTGCCTCGCCGCGCCCCGTGCCGGCACTTCCCCTTGACATGCCGGCGCTCCACCGCCCGAATGGCAGGTAGCGCAAAAAGCGCGCGCCGCGGTGCAATGCCCGGCGCATCAAAAACAAAATGGGGAGGGTTTGCGAATGCTTCGCCAAGTAATCCGCGATGCCAAAAGTCTGGCCAGAAATGTTGCCCTTGCTTCGATTGCAGCCGTAAGCCTGCTCGGTGCCGGCAACGCGCAAGCGGCTTTCCCGGAGCGACCCATCACGCTGATCGTGCCGTGGGCCGCCGGCGGCGGCACCGACGCGGTCGCGCGCCAGATCGCCCACATCATGGAGCGCGATCTCAAGCAGCCGGTGAACGTCGTGAACCGCACCGGCGGATCGGGCGTGGTGGGCCACCAGGCGATCGCGACTGCAGCGCCTGACGGTTACACGTTCGGCCTCATCACGCTGGAGATCACCCTGATGCACTGGGCGGGGCTTACCGATCTTACGTTCGAGAAGTTCACGCCGCTCGGGCTGGTCAACCAGGACTTCGCCGCGATCCACGTCAAGGCGGACTCGCCCTTCAAGAACGTCAAGGAGCTGTTCGCGCATATCAAGGCGAACCCGAACAAGGTGGCGGCCTCGGGCACCGGACAAGGCGGAAGCTGGCATGTCGCGCTCGCCGGCCTGATGCAGGCCGACGGCGTTTCGCCGACCTCGATCCGCTGGGTGCCGTCCACGGGCGCTGCAACCGCGCTAACGGATCTGGCCGCCGGCGGCGTCGACTTCGTCTCGTGCTCGATGCCGGAAGCCGAGGCGCTGATCAAGGCGGGGCGTATCCGCAGCCTCGCCTTCTTCTCGCCCAAGCGCGCGCCGAACTTCCCTGACGTGCCGACCACCGAGGAGGCGACCGGTCACAAGGTTCACAAGGGCGTGTGGCGCGGCTTTGCGGCGCCCAAGGGCCTGCCGCCGGAGATCGCCAAGACGTATGAGGCCGCGATCAAGAAGGCCTGGGACAGCGACGAGTTCAAGGATTTCATGACCCGGCGCGGCTTCGACATGATCTATCTGGATGCGGCAAGGTACGGCGAGTTCATGAAGGCCGACGACGAGAGCAATGGCAAGGCGCTGAAGTCGCTGGGGCTGGCGAAGTGAAGCGCCCCGCAAGCCTCGTCGTCGCCTGACGGCAACCCGACGACCGCGAAGGCTTAGTGGTCCGGCCGGTTAATGTCCGGGGCATGTCCTGTCGCCATGTCCAATAGGTAGCAGGCGAGTACGCCCAACTTCGCGCCACCGATCAGTGAAAGGAGCGCCATCACCCATCGGAGGCTCGTCTCCGCAAACATGCCGGGCATAAAAACGAACAAGAGCCCGACGCTGGCTCCCACCGCTGCACTGAAACAATACCTGACGGGCATGCTTTTCAACAGCAAATGGCGTCATATTGTTCCGGGGAACCTTTGGCTGGCGCGGAGATGTTTGCGTGATGCTTAACGGATGGCTCCGCAAGTTCCACGAGGCGATCGAGGCGCCGGACGGCACACAGCTCAACACGCTGCGCGACGCGGTTGCCTACCTCACCAAGACCGTCCCCAAATCAGAACGCGGTTTGCCGGCGGTCACGATGGCCGCAGAGGTGCTGACCTACGCCGCGGAGCGCGGCATCGCTTGGATGTTTCTGGCGCGGGTGACCGTGATGAAGTCACTGCACCGATGAGGTGCGCGCGTTCCATCCCGATGCCAACGAGGATCACTGGGGAAAGCGGAAGCTCAAAAGAGATCAGTCAGGCGCGCGCTCCCGCAACGGTGACCCGCACGGCCCCAAGCTGACTATTTCCACGACCTGTAAGCGTCCAGCGCATGAGCGACAAGGATGCCGAGGCTGAGAATTATCAGAAATGCTGCAATGGCCTCGAACATTGGCGGCCTCAAACATTGGCGATCTCGCAGGGTTGCCCAAGTAAGCAACTCGCCCCGCTGCACAGTCAAAATGATTCGCCTTGTCGCGGCAGATCGCGGTGCGACTGGTGACTTTGAGCAACGGTTGATCTGGTTTTCACCTGAATTTCTGAGCTTGATTGCCCCTTTTTTGCCTGTTTTTCGACGGAAACAGCGATCCTAGCCCTTAACCTAGCGGCCAACGCAGGCGGTGGCTGAAATGACGGACCGATCGCACGAAGTCGCGCCGGACGACGACCTTCGTATTCTTGTCCGCGTGGTTTCAATTTGTACTCTGGGACTCTGGTCATTTGCAGCCGGTTTGCTGATAGGCACCTTTCTGTTTTCGTGATCGAAGCCCGATGCTGCGCAATGGCCTCTCGTCCAGCAACTTGGTCGCGGGTGAGTCAACACTGCCTTCCAACATTCAGCGCCGTTCACCCCCGATTTTGGCGAGGTGCTTCATGCGACGGGCGATCATCGGACTCTTGCGCAAGATTTTGGCCACCCGGCTCTTCGCTTCACGCCTGCAGCGATATCGGCGCCCTATGATCGGCGCCTCAAGACGCATGTCGTCCGTGCTGGTTGGCGTGGCAGCGTTCGCACTCCTGGCGCCGCAAGCCGCTGTTTCTCAAGGCCGCATCGAAATAGTGAACTTCCAAAGCCTGACCTTCCCCGGCAGCCTGTTTACGCCTCCTTTTATGGCTGCCCCACAGGAGGGGTCGCCGGCGGCTATCTTTGGTATTCTGAGGCTTCCGGAGACTACGGACCGAGTTCCTGCCGTCGTCATAACGCACGGTTGTTCGGGCATCACTGGAGCGGAGACATACTGGGCGGAAAGTCTCATGCAAATCGGCGTCGCTACGTTCGTCGTCAACAGTTTTGTCGGCAGGAGTATTCCGCGTGTCTGCTCAGGTCCTCACACAATAAGCACAGCCAGTGTGCTCACGGATGTATATCGCGCACGGGATCTTCTGGCGGTCCATCCGCGCATTGACCCTTCGCGAATTGCAGTGTTGGGATTTTCCTTCGGCGGCCGCAACGCGCTCTGGGCAGCCTCCGAGCGGTTCCAGCAACGCTACGGTCCCGGGCTATCTCCCTTTGCCGCCTATCTCGCGTTTTACCCCACTGGCTGTCATATCAAGCTCATCGATGAAGATCGCGTGGCGAATGCCCCGATACGGATCTTTCACGGCGCAGCCGACGACGCGACGATCATCGGCCGCTGCAGGGAGTACGTCGCAAGGCTCCGCAACGCCGGCCGTGACGCCGCGCTATTCGAATACGTTGGCGCCAAGCACTGGTTTGACAACGCCGATCTAGCCAACCGTCAAACGGCGACCGGCTTTCTTAACTACAGCAACTGCACGCTTCTCGAGCAAGACGACAGGATCATCGACGTGATGACCGGCGGCCCGGCTGGAACGGGGTCGCCATGCGTCGTGTCGGAGGGGTCGTTTGGTTATAATCCCGCGGCGCGCGAGCAAGCGACAGCGGATGTGCAGAATTTTCTGCGATCGTTGTTCAAGCTTTGACGCGGCACCTTGCGCGCGCCCATGTGCGCAGAGTCTTGTTGAACGGTGAGCCAGCGGAACGGAAACGAACCCGCCGTTTCGATCAATCCGGTGGAGTGCATCGTCCAGCGAAATTGACGGGCGAACGCCGCAACGGTCCTGCTGCTAAATCAACGGCGTCTTCGACGACGCGTGATGGCTGACGATCTTCCAGTCGAAGTCTTCGCGCACGATCACCCAGGTGATCTTGACCGACAGGTTGACCGCGCCTTCATCCGCGTAAAACGACGCCGTGCCGGCGACATTGACCAGATTGGGTCCGACCTGCTCGGCCACGACGTCGCTGAATTGAACTGAAGATGTCCGCCACCGCGGCAATCCCTTGAAGTAGGCCGTGACGCCCTCTCGCCCACGATAGAGGTTCGGGTTCGAGCCGAAGAACAGCGCGTGCCTCGAATAGAGCGAGGCGAGCGCGTCGGCGTCCAGTCTGCTGAACGCCGCGGCCCATTTCACCATGGTGCCGGAGGCGATGTCGTCGGCCGCGCTGCCCATCGAATGATCCAATCGTTGTGAGGCCGACGTCAGCCCTTCTCAGCCTTTGGCGACTTCCTTGGCAAAGGTATCGCGCAGGCCGATGGTGCGGTTGAACACCAGTCTGTCCGGCGTCGAGTCCGCGTCGCGCACGAAATAACCCTGCCGCTCGAACTGCATCACCTCATTCGAATTGCTCTCGGCGACGCTGACCTCGATCCGCGCGTCGGACAGCACTTCCAGCGATTGCGGGTTGATGTCGGCGGCGAAATTGCCGGCGTCGGGGCTCGGTTTTGCGAACAGCTGGTTGTAGACGCGGATTTCGGCGGGCCGCGACTGCGCCGCCGGCAGCCAGTGCATGGTGGCCTTGACCTTGCGGCCATCGGGCGCGTTGCCGCCCTTGGTGGCGGGGTCATAGGTACAGCGCAGCTCGACCACCTCGCCGGCGTCGTTCTTGATGACGCCGGTGCACTTGATGAAATAGGCGTAGCGCAGCCGCACTTCATTGCCCGGAGAAAGCCGGAAGAATTTCTTCGGCGGGTTCTCCATGAAATCGTCCTGCTCGATATAGAGCTCGCGGCCGAACGCGATGCGGCGGGTGCCGGCATCGGGATTGTCGGGGTGATTGACCGCCTCGAGCTCCTCGACCTGGCCTTCCGGATAATTCTCGATCACGACTTTCAGCGGCCGCAGCACCGCCATGCGGCGCTCGGCCGTCTTGTTGAGCAGTTCGCGGATACAGAATTCCAGCATGCCGACGTCGACCACGCTGTTGGATTTCGCCACGCCGATGCGTTTGACGAATTCGCGCACCGCCGCCGGCGGCACGCCGCGCCGCTTCAGGCCGGCGACGGTCGGCATCCGCGGATCGTCCCAGCCGGCGACATGGCCCTCGCGCACGAGCTGCGTCAGCACCCGCTTCGAGAGCAGCGTGTAGGTGATGTTGAGCCTTGCGAATTCATACTGCCGCGGCTTCGACGGCACCGGCAGCTTGTCGAGCAGCCATTCATAGAGCGGCCGGTGATCCTCGAATTCCAGCGTGCAGATCGAATGGGTGATGCCTTCGATGGCGTCCGACTGGCCGTGGGCGTAGTCGTAGCTTGGATAGATCGACCATTTGTCGCCGGTGCGCGGATGATGGGCGTGCAGGATCCGGTACAGCACGGGATCGCGCATATTGATGTTGCCGGAGGCCATGTCGATTTTGGCGCGCAGCACGCGGGCGCCGTTCGGGAATTCGCCGGCCTTCATGCGACGAAACAGATCGAGGTTTTCGTCCACCGGGCGGTCGCGGAACGGGCTGTTCTTGCCGGGTTCCGTCAGCGTGCCGCGCGCGAGGCGGATTTCCTCCTGCGACTGGTCGTCGACATAGGCGTGGCCGGCCTTGATCAGGCCTTCCGCCCAGTCGTAGAGCCGCTCGAAATAGTCGGAGGCGTAATAAAGGTCGGCTCCCCAGTCATAGCCGAGCCAGCGCACGTCGGCCTGGATGGAATCGATATATTCCTGCTCTTCCTTGGTCGGGTTGGTGTCGTCGAAGCGTAGATGGCACTTGCCGCCAAACTCCTGCGCAATGCCGAAATTAAGGGCAATCGACTTGGCGTGGCCGATATGCAGGTAGCCGTTCGGCTCCGGCGGAAATCGGGTCACGATCCGGCTGTGCTTCTGGGTGTCGAGGTCGGCCTGGACGATGTCGCGAATGAAATCGCGCCCTGCCTCTGCCGCTGCCGGTTCTGTGGTCATTACGTGTTCCCGCTCGGATAAGCGGCCCTTCTGCCAAATTCGCCCCGGCCCGCCAAGCCTGCTTTGGCCAAGGCGGCACCAAAGGCCTGACTTTAACGGCGAGACTTTAGTTATGCACCGTCCTGCTATACACCACGGCCGTTCAAGCATAGGCCTGCCCAAATCATGACCTCCCCCGTCGTCACCCGCTTTGCCCCCTCGCCGACCGGCTTCCTCCACATCGGAGGCGCCCGCACCGCGCTGTTCAACTGGCTCTACGCCAAGAAGCATGGCGGCAAGATGCTGCTGCGGATCGAGGATACCGACCGCGAGCGGTCGACCGAGCCGGCGATTGCCGCGATCCTCGACGGATTGAAGTGGCTGGAGCTCGATTGGGACGGCGACGTCATCTACCAGTTCAGCCGCGCCGCCCGCCACCGCGAGGCCGCCGAGTCCCTGCTCGCCAGCGGCCGCGCCTATCGCTGCTACGCCACGCCGGAGGAACTGACGGCGATGCGCGAGAAGGCCCGCGCCGAGGGCCGCACCCGCCTCTATGACGGCCTCTGGCGCGACCGTGACCCGTCCGAAGCGCCGGCCGGCATGAAGCCCACCATCCGCCTCAAGGCACCGCAGACCGGCGAGACCGTGATCGAGGATCAGGTCCAGGGCCGCGTGGTCTGGCAAAACGAGAACCTCGACGATCTCGTGCTGCTGCGCGGCGACGGCAACCCGACCTACATGCTGGCCGTCGTGGTCGACGACCACGACATGGGCGTCACCCATGTGATCCGGGGTGACGATCATTTGATCAACGCCGCGCGCCAGAAGCAGATCTACGATGCGCTGGAATGGGACATTCCGAACATGTCCCACATCCCGCTGATCCATGGCGCCGATGGCGCGAAGCTGTCGAAGCGCCATGGCGCGCTCGGCGTCGAGGCCTACCGCGCACTCGGCTATCTGCCGGCGGCGCTGCGCAATTACCTGGTCCGGCTCGGCTGGGGCCATGGCGACCAGGAGATCTTTTCGACGAAGGAGATGATCGACGCGTTCGACCTGCCCGCGATCGGGCGTTCGGCGGCGCGCTTCGATTTCGCCAAGCTGGAGAATCTCAACGGCCACTACATCCGCCAGGCCGACGATCAAGCACTCGTGACCATGTTCGAACAGTTGCTGGAATACGTCCCTGATGGCGCCGACCTCAAGGCCAAGCTCAACGACACCACGCGGGCGCAATTGCTGCGGGCGATGCCGAGCCTGAAGGAGCGCGCCAAGACGCTGCTCGAGCTGATCGCCGGCTCCTACTTCATCTTTGCCGACCGTCCGCTCGAGCTCGAGCCGAAAGCGGCCGCCCTGCTGACGCCGGAAACCCGCGCCCTGATCGGGAAGCTGCGCGATGCGCTGGAGGCCGTCACCGACTGGAATTCGGAGACCACCGAAGCCGCCATGCGGAATTTCGCCGAGCAGAATAACCTAAAGCTGGGCGCGGTCGCCCAGCCGCTGCGGGTGGCGCTGACCGGACGGACGACGTCGCCCGGAATCTTCGACGTGCTGGCGGTGCTGGGGCGGGATCAATGCCTGGCCCGGCTCGGCGATCAGGCCGCGGGATGAACCCCTGCTATGTGCTAGCGGCGGCCATCTTGCAGTGCACAGGGCAATAAGCTACCCCTTTCGAGCCGCCTTCTAGACAATCCGGCCTGCCCCTTTTCGCCCCAGAGAATGGCATCAGGAACAGCCGGTTTTCGCAACGATTTCATCGGGGACTACACGATGGACGCAAAATCCAGCAACAAGACCGCAACGCTAACGGTAGGTAACAAGACCTACGATTTCCCGATCCTGAGCGGCACGGTGGGGCCGGATGTCATCGACATCGCCAAGCTCTACGGCCAGGCCGGGATGTTCACCTACGACCCCGGCTTCACCTCCACCGGCAGCTGCCAGTCGAAGATCACCTATATCGACGGCGACGCCGGCATCCTGGAATACCGCGGCTATCCGATCGAGCAGCTCGCCGAAAAGGGCGATTTCCTCGAGACCTGCTATCTCCTGCTGTACGGGGAACTTCCCACCAAGGCGCAGAAGGAAGATTTCGACCACCGCGTGATCCATCACACCATGGTTCACGAGCAGATGGCCCGCTTCTTCCAGGGCTTCCGCCGCGACGCCCATCCGATGGCCATCATGGTCGCGGCCGTCGGCGCGCTCGCCGCGTTCTATCACGACAGTACCGACATCAACGATCCGAAGCAGCGCATGATCGCCTCGATGCGCATGATCGCCAAGGTTCCGACGCTGGCCGCAATGGCCTTCAAATACACCGTCGGCCAGCCCTTCGTGTACCCGAAGAACTCGCTCACCTTTGCCGAGAACTTCCTCAACATGTGCTTTGCGGTGCCCTGCGAGGACTACAAGATAAACCCGGTGCTGGCTGACGCGCTGGACAAGATCTTCATCCTGCACGCCGACCACGAGCAGAACGCCTCGACCTCGACGGTGCGTATCGCCGGCTCCTCCGGCGCCAATCCGTTCGCCTGTATCGCCGCCGGCATCGCCTGCCTGTGGGGACCGGCGCATGGCGGCGCCAACGAAGCCGCGCTGGCGATGCTGGCCGACATCGGCACCGTCGACAAGATCCCCGAGTTCATCGCCAAGGTGAAGGACAAGAACTCAGAAGTCCGCCTGATGGGCTTCGGGCATCGCGTCTACAAGAACTACGATCCGCGCGCCAAGATCATGCAGAAGATGTGTCACGCGGTGCTGGCCGAGACCGGTCACGGCGACGACCCGATGCTGAAGGTGGCGCTGGAGCTGGAAAAGATCGCGCTGAGCGATCCCTACTTCATCGACCGCAAGCTCTACCCGAACGTCGATTTCTATTCGGGCATCACGCTGAAGGCGATGGGCTTCCCGACCTCGATGTTCACCGTGCTGTTCGCCGTCGCCCGCACCGTCGGCTGGATCAGCCAGTGGAGCGAGATGATCGAGGACCCGCAGCAGAAGATCGGCCGTCCGCGCCAGCTCTACACCGGCGTCGCCCGCCGCGACTACGTCGAGATGGGCGAGCGCAAATAAGGCGCGGCGCATACGAGATCGAAGAAAGCCGGATGCGATAGTCGCCTCCGGCTTTTTTGTAGGGTGGGTGGGGCGAAGCGATACCCACCGCCACGGCAAAGAAATTTGGTGGGTATCGCTTCGCTCCACCCACCCTACGATTCCAGGAGGCACCATGCTCACCGGAAGCTGCATGTGCAAAAGCGTGGCCTATGAGGTGGACGCCGAACCCGGCGCCATCGTGCACTGCCACTGCGCCACCTGCCGCAAGGCGCATGGCTCGGCGTTCTCGACGGTGACCAGCGTCCCGCGCGACCGCTTTCGCTGGACCAGGGGCGAAAGCCTACTCAGAGGATTTGAGTCCTCGCCCGGCAAGCAGCGCTATTTCTGCACGCAATGCGGCTCGCAAATCATCGCCGAGCGCGCCGGCACCGGCAACATCCTGCTGCGGATGGGGTGTCTCGACACGCCGATCACCAAGCGGCCCGCCGCACACATCTGGCGATCGGATTGCGCGACGTGGTTCGATCCGAAGGACCAGTTGCCGGAGTGGCCGGAAGGTTCGGCGCCGAAGGGTTAGCGCTACCGCCGCGCTTTGCGCATCGTCGTGAGCACGATGTCGGCGGCGCGGGCGCTCGGCGGCGTGTTGCCGGTCGACATGATCCGGTCGATCTTCGCGAAGGCTTCGAGCTGCTTTCGACGCGGCGCGGACTCGCCGAGGAGTTCGCGCAGCACCTGCGATAGTTTTTCCGGCGTGCAGTCCTGCTGCAGGAATTCGGGAACGACATTTTCGCCGATCACGAGATTGGCCAGGATCACCGAACTCACATTGATCGCCCGCCGCAGGATCCAGGCTTCCGTCGCGCCGGTCCGGTAGGCCGTCACCATCGGCACGCCTGATAGTGCAAGCTCGAGCGTCACGGTGCCGGATTTTGCCAGCGCCGCATGCGCGATCCGGAACGCGGCCCGCTTCTCCTGCTCGCCGATCACGACGCGGGGCTGCACCGTCCAGGTCTTCAGCGCTTCCGCGACCGCCTCCTGCAGATGCGGCATGGTCGGCAGGATCAGTTCGAACGCCACGCCCTCGGCATTGAGCCGCGCCAGCGCCTGGCCGAACACTGCCATATGGTGGCGAATCTCGCTGCGGCGGCTTCCCGGCAGCACCAGCAGCACCGGAGGCGGCGCGTCCCGCCGCTGTCGCTCCTCAGGGTTGGGCCGGAGCGAGGCGAGCTGTTCGGTCAGAGGATGGCCGACATAGCTGCAGGGCGGCCCGCGAAGCCTCTGGTACGCCTCCGGTTCGAACGGCAACAGGGCCAGCACGTGATCGACATAAGTCAGCATCGCGCGGGCGCGGCCCGGCCGCCACGCCCAGACCGAGGGCGAGACATAGTCGATGATCGGAATGTTGGGATCGCTGGCGCGGACGCGCTTCGCCACGCGGTGGGTGAAATCGGGGCTGTCGATGATGACGAGAATGTCGGGCGTGGCCTCGGTGACCGCAGCTGCGGTTTGCTTGATCAGCCGCAGGATCTTCGGCAATTGCTTGACCACGGCGGCAAGGCCGATGATCGAGAGTTCCTCGATCGGAAACCACGAATTCATGCCTTCGCGCGCCATCGCCCGGCCGCCGACGCCTTCGAACTGCACCGCGTCGCCGAGCCGCTGGCGCAACACTTTCATCAGATTGGCGCCGAGGCGATCGCCGGATTCCTCCGTCGCGATCAGGACGATCTTGCGCACCGTGTCAGTGGTCGGACGCGGCGGCATCACGCCGGCAGCCCCTGGATGAAGAGGCCGGCGCGGTCGGCGGCATCGATCATGGCCTGCGCGTCCGCCACGATGGTTTGCCCGGCAATGATGGCAATGCCGGCAAGCCCTGCCTTGGCCGCGCCTTCGACCGTCGTTGCCCCCACCGTCGGCAGGTCGAAGCGCAAATCCTGGCTGGTCTTGGGCGCCTTGACCAGCACGCCACGGCCCGTGCTGGCGCGGATGCGGCCCGCGCTGCGCAAGCGCGCCACGCGCGCCAGGAGCCCGTCAGTGCCCTCGATGTCTTCCACCGCCACCACGTGACCGTCGATCACCACGACGGCCTGGCCGATGTCGAATGGACTTAGCGCGCGCAACACTTCCCGCCCCTTCTCGATATCGGCGGTACCGGCCGCATCAGGCGTTGCGCGGGCAATGCGCCCCTCGGGCATCAACATGTCAGGGGCGACATCCCTGATGCCGACCATGCGAAAGCCGTCCTGCTCGAAAATCCGGCCGATGCCCGACAGCAGATGGTCGTCGCCGCCGCGAAACGCCGCCAGGATAGGGCCGATGACGCGGATCGTCCCCCAGTCCAGCCTGATTTCCGACAGCGCCGGCCGCAGCAGCGTGCCGATGAAGATCAGGTCGCGGCAGCCCTCGCTACGCAACAGCTTTTTCGCCCGGCCGATCTGTCCGACCGAAATCCAGTGATGGCGGAAGCGTTCGGCCCGCACCGGGTCGCAGGAGCCCCGCAGCGCGAACAGCACCGGCGCGATGCCGCGCGCGGCAAGCGAATCCGCGACCGCGAACGGCATGGCGCCGCCGCCCGCGATCACGCCGACCGGCGAAGAAATCTCTGAAGCCGCTGAACTCATGGGCTGCGGCGATCCCGTCATCAGGATTTATGAGCGCCGTCGGCCGGCAGGCACAGCGCGCGATGCTTGCCCGCATCGATGAAGGCAAGGATTTCCGCGATCGCCGGATCGTTTGCCGCCAGCGGCTGAACCTCGCTCAGCCGTTCGGCAAAGATGCCGGGGCCATGGAACAGCTTTTGATAGAACGCGCGCACCGTGACGAGGCGGTCCTTGGTGAATTTGCGCCGCTTCATGCCGATGATGTTGAGGCCTTCGAGGCTCGCATACTGGCCGTTGACGAGGCCGAACGGGATGACGTCGCCGCGCACGCCGCAGACGCCGCCGACCATCACCTGCGGGCCGATCCGGGTGAACTGATGCACGGCGGAGAGCCCGCCGATGAAGACGAAATCGCCGATCTCGCAATGGCCGCCGAGCGTGGCCGACGTGGCGAAGATCACGTCATTGCCGACCTGGCAATCATGGCCGACATGGCTGCAGTTCATGAAATAGCCGCGCTCCCCGACCCGCGTGACGCCGCCGCCGGCAACGGTGCCGGCGTTCATGGTGACGGATTCGCGGATGGTGCAGCCGGCCCCGATTTCAAGCCTGGTCAGTTCGCCGCGATAGCCCAGCGATTGCGGCGGTGTGCCGAGCGAGACGAACGGATAGATCGTGCAGCCGTCGCCGATGGATGTCTGCGCCGTGACGTGCACATGGCCGATCAGCTTGCAGTTGGCGCCGATCACGACGTGAGACCCGATGATGCAAAAGGGACCGATCGAGGTGCCCTCGCCGATCACAGCGCCATCTTCAATCCGCGCGGTGGGATCGATAGTCGTCATCAAATGCGTCCAGGTTGGGCTGATATCGCCGGGCGATATTATCTCGGGTTTTCCGGTGGTTACCGCGACAGGCCAGCGCTTGTCCAGTGACGTATGGTTACGGCAGATGTCGTGACATTTGGATCAACGGCCCTTGCCCGAACCTCCGGTCTTCCGGAGTCGGGTGGTCGATGGAAATCAATACAGGAATCGCCGGCTGATCTGCGCTATCCTGCGCGCGCCATGGTCAGAATTGCGACGCTGCTTCTGCATCTGTTTGCCGCCGAGATCGGCTCCGAAACCGTTGATGTCAGGGATCGCGGCCCGATCGATCTCGGAACGTTCGAGTGCCGCGACATCACCCGCAGCAGCATCGTGCAACGCGTCTGCTACGACCACGCGAGGCGCCACCTGGTCGTTGCGCTCAAGGGAGCCTATGACCAGTATTGCGATCTGCCGGCCGAGACCTACGACGCCTTGCTGAACGCGCCGTCGATGGGCGGGTTCTTCAACCGCCATATCAGGGGACAGTCGGGCGCTGCCTTTGCCTGCCGGAATTAATCCGTCAGCATCGCGCCGACATCGGCCTCGGCGACCACGGTGCCGTTGACCTTGGCGTCGCCGTGAAACCACCACATCGCCTTGCGGCGGCCGATCGAGCGCATGTGGTATTCGATGGTGTCGCCGGGCATCACGGGTTTGCGGAACTTGCACTTGTCGATGGTCAGGAAGTACACCGCGCGCGGCTTCTCGGTGCCTTCGACCGACTTGATGCCGATCACGCCGGCGGTCTGCGCCATGGCCTCGATCATCATCACGCCGGGATAGACCGGGCGTTCCGGGAAATGTCCCTGAAACGCCGGCTCGTTGAAGGTCACGTTCTTGACGCCGATGCCGGAGTAATCGGTGCGGATGTTGATCACCCGGTCGATCAGCAGCATCGGAAAACGATGCGGAAGCGTCTTGAGGATCTCGTTGATATCAACGAGTTCAAACCTGACCGGCACCTCCTCCATCACTCCCGTCCCTCGTTCTTCGGATCCGCGGCGCCCTGCGCCAGTCGCTCCACTGCAATAATCTCCCTAAACCACTGTTTGGTCGGTTTTGCAAAAAAACCGCCCCAGCGGCCATTGGGCGGGATGTCGTCCTTGACCCCGCTCATGGCGGTGACCTGGGCGCCGTCGCCGATCTTGAGATGGTTATTGATGCCTACCTTGGCGCCCAGCGCGACATTGTCCCCGATCGTCAGGCTGCCCGCGAGCCCGATCTGGGCCGCGAGCAGGCAGTGCCTGCCGATGGTCACATTGTGGCCGATCTGGACCTGATTATCGATTTTAGTGCCCTCGCCGATGACGGTATCGCGCAGGCTGCCGCGGTCGATGGTGGTGTTGGCGCCGATCTCGACATTGTTCTGGATCAGGACGCGGCCGGTCTGCGGCACCTTCAGATGGCCGTCGGGACCGAAGAAAATGAAGCCATAGCCGTCCTGGCCGATGCTGCAGCCGGGGTGGATCAAAACGTTGTTGCCGATCAGGGAGAACTGGATTGCGGTACGCGCACCGACATTGCAGTCCCGGCCGATCCGCACTTCGGCCCCGATCACGGCCCCTGCGCCGATCACCGTTCCCGCCCCGATCTCGACCCGAGGGCCGATCACCGCCAGCGGGTCGACGATGACGCCGTCTTCCAGATGGGCTGACCGGTCGATGATCGCCGACGGCGCAATTGCGTCATTGTCGAACCAGGACTGCGGACGCAACGCGTCTTCATGCCACTGGCGCGCGATCTGCACGAACGCGCGGAACGGCTGGGCGGCCCGCAGCACCGCGACATGAGGCGGTACCTGCGCCTCAAAACGCTGGCTGACCAGGCAGGCACCGGCCTTTGTCGAGGCGAGCTGGTCGGCGTATTTGAGGTTGTCGAAGAACGCCAGATGCATCGGGCCAGCCTCGTCGAGCGACGCGAGGCCCCGGATGACATGGCCGTCCCTTGCGGGGTCGACCAATACCGACTTCGTCAACGCGGCAATATCAGCCAGCGTCGACGAAGGCGGTTGCTTGAAGAATATCGGCTGCGCCATTCGACCCGTCGCAGTCCGGCCGGTTGCTGGATTTAGAACGATGTACCGCCGCCGAACCTGAACTCCTGCACGCGGTCATTCTTACCCTTGGTGATCGGAATCGCATAGTCGAAGCGCAGCGGACCGAACGGCGACGCCCAGATCAGGCCGACACCGACCGAGCTGCGGACGACATTGCCTTCGTCATACTGCAGGCCGAGGCAGGTGCCCGGCGTTGCCGGATTGGACGTCGGCCTCACGCAACCGGGAACGTTGACTTCACCGGTCTGTGCCCACGAGGTCGAGCCCCTGTAGTCAAACAGGCCGCCGGCGTCGGCATAGATCGAACCCTTGAGCCCGACTTCCTTCGGCAGGAACCAGAACGGCATCTGCAATTCCGCCGACGCGCCCCAGTATTTCGTGCCGCCGAGCGCGTCGCCCGTACCGTAGGGGTTGATGTCACGCGGTCCGATGCCATTCGGCGCAAATCCGCG
Source organism: Bradyrhizobium sp. OAE829 (assembly GCF_040546575.1). Classification (NCBI taxonomy): domain Bacteria; kingdom Pseudomonadati; phylum Pseudomonadota; class Alphaproteobacteria; order Hyphomicrobiales; family Nitrobacteraceae; genus Bradyrhizobium; species Bradyrhizobium sp. OAE829. The sequence continues at coordinate 539,785 of NZ_JBEPOE010000001.1, forward strand.
GACCAGGTTCGGACCCATCTGGAAGTGATCGAGCATACGCAGCTGGTCGTTGCCGACCTGGTTGAGCATGCCGCCCTGGAAGCGGAGCAGGCCTACGATGTCGGCGACCAGCGGTGTGTAGTACTTCGCATCGATCGCGGACTTGATATAGGAGACGTCGCCACCGAGGCCGGCGAAGTCCTGCTTCCAGTCGATCAGCAAGCCGGTGGTCGGATTCTTGTTATTGTCCAGCGTGTTGTAGTTCAGCGAATAGCCGACCGACGAGGTCAGGGTCCTGCCGCTCTGCAGCTCCTTGCGGACCGGCAGCGAGGCTTCGCCGTCGCTGTAGCACCACAGACCGACGCCTGAGGCATCTGTAGCACCCAGTGCAGTCGCGGCCGGCGCGCCGTTCAGATTCACCCAGGCCGGCGACGGGTTGAACGCCAGCAATCCGTTGTTCGGGTTGTTGTTACAGTTCGACAGCGAACTCGGCAGCTGGATTTCCTGCTGATAGATCGAATAGCGCAGCTGCAAGGCCAGATCTTCGCGCAGGGTGAAGCCGAGGCGCGGGCTGAAGCCCAGCGTCTTGGTTCCATACGAGATGTAGCTGTTGGCAAGTTGCTGGCGCTGGAACAGGTCGAGGCCGAGCGCGACGCGATAGTCCAGCAGATACGGCTCGACGAACGACAGCGAGTAACCACGCGCATACTGGCCATAGGTGACCGCCGCCTTCGCATACAGACCGCGGCCGAGGAAGTTGCGTTCCGAGATACTGACTTCGGCGAGCGCGCCGTCGGTGGTCGAATAGCCGCCCGACACCGAGAAGTCGCCGGTCGACTTCTCGTCTATATCGACGATCAGGACCACACGGTCGCTGGACGACCCTGGCTCGGTGATGATCTTTACGGTCTTGAAGAAGTCGAGATTCTTCAGCCGGCGTTCGGCACGATCGACCAGCGCGCGATTGTAGGCGTCGCCTTCCGAAAGGTCGAACTCGCGGCGAATCACGTAGTCGCGGGTCCTGGTGTTGCCTCGGATATTGATGCGCTCGATATAGGTTCGCGGACCTTCATCGATCGTGTACACGATCGAAACGGTGTGCTGTTCGAAATTGCGATCGCCGCGCGGACGCACGATAGCGAAGGCATAGCCGCGCCGCGAGGCTTCGATCTGCATTTCCTCGACGGACTTTTCGAGCGCCTCGGCGTTGTAGAGCGAGCCGACACTGACACGCGAGAAGCTGCGCATCGAGTTCACATCGAGGGTCGCAATGCTGGTCTGGAAATCGACGGTGGCGACGCGGTATTGCTGCCCTTCCTCGATCTTGAAGGTGACGAGGAAGCCTTTGCGCTCCGGATCGTATTCGGACAGCGCGGCCACCACCTGCACGTCGGCAAAGCCGTTCTTGAGATAGAATCGGCGGATCAGGTCACGGTCGGCCTCGACCCGGTCCGGATCGTAGACGTCGGCGCCGCCGAGGAAGCTCAACAGGTTGGATTCGCGCGTCTTGATGACGTCCTTCAACCGGTAGGACGAATAGAACCGGTTGCCGATGAATTCGATGTTCTTGACGCCGGTCTTGCCGCCTTCGCTGATCGTGAAGACCAGGTCGACGCGGTTGTTCGGCTGTTCAATGATTTCCGGGGTGACGCTGACGTCATAGCGGCCCGAGCGGCGGTAGATTTCAGAGATACGCTGGGCGTCCGACTGAACCATCGGGCGCGAGAAGGTGCCACGCGGCTTGGACTGGATTTCGGCCGAGAGCTGGTCGTCCTTGACCTTCTTGTTACCCTCGAAGGCAATGCGCCCGATCACAGCGTTTTCGACCACGACCACGATGATCCGGCCGCCGGCCTGATTGATTCGCACGTCCTGGAACAGGCCGGTTTCGATCAGCGCCTTCAGGCCGTCATCGATTTGGGCCTGCCCGAGGCGGCCACCGGGTCCCGGCTTGAAATAGGAGCGAATGGTCTCGATTTCGACGCGCCGATTCCCCTCCACGGCGATCGAAGCCACCGTCTGGGCAGCAGCCGGCGCCGAAACAAGCGCCGCCGCTAGCGCGGCAGCCACCGGCACGGCGAACATGATCGAGGCGGCCAACAAGCCTCCCCGCACTCGCATTCCAAACATCATGCGCCAAGCGCCCTTGTCATTCTTGTGCTGGCCCGCACCCCCACGAACCAGCAGATTCCCATTTTCCGCATGTCTTGTAGCCAATTTCCCCGAGGCGGCAAACGGAACATCGCCCAGCGATTCCATTTTCATTCCAAGACGTTGCCGTTGGGCAACGCCACAAAAAAGCCGCGTCACGATGCCGCCAGATGCAGGATGTCGTTATAGGTCGCAAACACCATCAACATCAGCACTAAACCCAGTCCGATTCGGAACCCCATCTCCTGAGCCCGGTTCGACAGCGGGCGTCCGCGGACCGCCTCCACGGCGTAGAACAAAAGGTGACCGCCATCGAGCAGCGGAACCGGGAACAGGTTCAACAGGCCGATCGAGATCGACAGCACGGCGGCCAGGTGCACCAGCGCGCTCAGGCCGATGGTGGCCACCTGCCCCGAAATCTGGGCAATCCGAATCGGGCCACCGACCTGGTCTGCGGCTTCCCGGCCGGTGAAGACGCCGCCGATATAGGCCAGCGTGCGGTCGATCACGAACCAGGTTTCCTTGACGCCGAGCCACATCGCGGTTGCCGGATCGACGCGTTCGGTCACGACATCGCCCGGCGCAGTCGCGCGGGTGATACCCAAAACGCCCAGCCGGTGGACGTTGCCGAACGGATCCTTCACTTCGCGCTGCTCCGGCGTGCCCTTCACTTGCAGGGTGGAATCGCCGCGCTTGAGGGTGAAGTTCAGCTGAACGCCGGCATTGATGCCAACGACGCGCTGCATGTCGGAGAAGCTGCCGATGGTCTTGCCGTCGATCGCGGTGACGATGTCGCCGACCTGAAAACCGGCTTTCGCAGCGGCGCTGTTGGCTTCGATCTTGTCGACGCGCGCGGTCGTGCTCGGCTTGCCGAAGAAGGTGAACAGGCAGGTGAAGATCACGATCGCCAGGATGAAATTCGCGATCGGTCCGGCGGCAACGATGGCCGCGCGCGGGCCGACTTTCTTGTGGTGGAAGCTGCCCGCCTGCTCTTCCGCGCTCATGCCGGCGAGCGCCTCGGTCGAGGGCGTGGACGCTTCGCTGTCGTCACCGAAGAACTTCACATAGCCGCCGAGCGGGATCGCCGAGATCTTCCAGCGGGTGCCGTGGCGGTCGTTGAACCCTGCGAGCTCCGGCCCGAAACCGAGCGAGAACGTCAGCACCTTCACGCCGCACCAGCGGGCGACCAGGAAGTGGCCGAGCTCGTGGAAGAAAACAACGATGGTCAGGACGAACAGGAAGGGAATGATGTAGCCGATGAGCCCACTGCTCAACGTATTGAAACTATGTAGAAAAAACTCAGTCATTCGATTCCCCTCGACGCGAGCCTAGGCTGCGCCCCCAACCCTCTAGGATGCCTTTAAGGCAATTTGAGGCAATAGGGAGGCAGCTTTATTTCGCGCGTTATGGTCAACGGAAATCGCATCATCCGCCGAGCTCAAAGCCGCCAGGTTTCCGGACCGGACCCAGTCGTTCATGGTCGCCTCGACCAGCCGTGCGATCGCGCCGAATCTGATCTTGCCGGCAATGAAGGCTGCCACCGCCACCTCATTGGCGGCGTTGAACACCGTGGTCAGACCGCCGCCGGCGCGCAGCGCGTCGTAGGCCAGCCGCAAGCCGGGAAACCGCTCGAAATCCGGTGCCTCGAAGGTCAGCTGACCGATTTTGGCGAGATCCAGCCGGGCCGAGGGACCGACGATTCGATCGGGCCAGCCGAGGCAATGGGCGATCGGGATGCGCATGTCAGGTGCGCCGAGCTGGGCAACCACCGAACGGTCGGAGAATTCGACCATGCCGTGGATGATCGACTGCGGATGTACGAGGACATCGATCTCGTCGGGCGTCAGCGCGAACAAATACGACGCCTCGATCACTTCGAGCCCCTTGTTCATCATCGACGCCGAATCGATGGTGATCTTCTGGCCCATGCTCCAGTTCGGATGCTTCAGCGCCTGCGCCAGCGTCGCCTGCTCGATGTCGGTGGAGGTCCAGGTGCGGAACGGCCCACCTGACGCGGTGATGATCACGCGCACAAGCTCGTCACGGTTGCCGGAACTGAGCGCCTGAAACAGTGCGTTATGCTCGGAATCCGCCGGCAGGATGCAGGCGCCTGCCTTGGCGGCGCGCTGCATGAAGAAGTCGCCGGCGCAGACCAGGCATTCCTTGTTGGCGAGCGCGACGGCCGCCCCGCGGTCAACAGCGGCGAGCGCCGGCTTCAGCCCGGCGGCGCCGCTGACGGCGGCCATCACCCAGTCGGCCGGCCGCGCCGCGGCCTCGATGATCGCGCTTTCGCCAGCGCCGCATTCGGTCCGCGTGCCGGCCAGCGCTTCCTTCAATGCGCCGAGCTTGGTGGGGTCGGCGACCGCCGCAAAGCGCGCGCCGAATTCGCGTGCGAGTTTGGCGAGCCCCTCGACATTGCCATTGGCGGTCAGCGCCTCAACCTGGTAGCGGGCGCGGTCGCCGCGCAGCAAATCCATGGTGCTGTCGCCGATGGAACCGGTGGCGCCCAGCACTGTGACGGTGCGCGCGGCGGATGCCGCGGCCTTGTTATTACGCAATGGAACCGCGCTCATTTTTTCACCAAATCATAAGACCGCGGCCGACGCCATCGGCGCCGCCGCGGAGGAAACCGATCAGCGCCGCCACCGCGACAGCTGCAACAAATCCATCCAGGCGATCCAGCAGCCCGCCATGGCCGGGAATGATCTGGCTGGAATCCTTGACGCCAAAGCGCCGTTTGACCGCGGATTCAAAGAGATCGCCGAGTTGGGAAACCACCGAAAGAACGCCTGATATCATCAACAGCGGTCCGATTTTACCGAGGTCCAGCACCGCGAATATACAGGCCACGGCAAGACTTGCGACAAAGCCGCCAATGGCGCCGGCCCAGGTTTTTTTGGGGCTGACGCGCGGCCAGAGTTTTGGGCCGCCGATGCCGCGGCCGGCGAAGTAGCCGCCGCTATCGGTCACCCACACGATGACCAGCACGAAGATCAGCGCGATAAAGCCCTTTGCGGGATCGAGCCGCAGCAGGACAGACGCGACCTCCGCCACCGCCGCATAGCAAAATCCCGCAGCGCTCCAGCTTCGCTGCGCCGGCGTGATCATGGCGACCGCCACCAGGCCGACAGCCAGCACCGCGAGCGCAGCATCGATCCGCCCGATGGCGAGACAAAGCCCGGCCAGCGCGAGCGCGGCAACGCCCGATACGACCACGCGCTTGTCAGCCGCGCGGCCCACCACCATCAGCCATTCGACATAGAGGCCGATCGCCGCCAACGTCACCAGCGCGGCCCAAAACCAGCCGCCGGCATAGGCGATGGCGACGGCGAGCGGGATCAGCACGGCAGCTGCAACGATGCGCGTCGAGAGGTTGCGCGTATCCTGTCCGGCAGCGGCCGCCGGCGCGGCCTTGCCCTCGGTCACGATCCGGTTTTCGCGGCCAGACCGCCGAAACGGCGCTCCCGTCTGGCATATTCTGCGATCGCGCTTTCAAGTGCCGCCTTGTCGAAATCCGGCCAGTGGATCGGCACGAAGACGAGTTCGCTGTAGGCCGCCTGCCACATCAGGAAGTTCGACAACCGCTGCTCGCCGCTGGTGCGGATGATCAGGTCGGGATCGGGAATATCGGGCGCGTCGAGATATTGGCCGAGCGTGTCGGTGTCGATCGATGCCGGATCGCGCTTGCCTTCGGCCACTTCGCGCGCCAGCCGCTGCACCGCGTTGGCGATCTCCTGGCGCGACCCGTAATTGAAGGCGACGACGAGATTGAGCTTGGTGTTGGCCCGCGTCAGTTCCTCGGCCTCGTTCAGGAGCGCGCAGATGTCCGGCTCCAGTCCCTCGCGCTCGCCGATCACACGCACCCTCACCCCGTCGCGGTGCAGCGTCGCCAGATCGTTGCGGATGAAGCGGCGCAGCAACCCGAACAGGTCGCCGATTTCGGTCGCCGGGCGCGACCAGTTCTCGGAGCTGAACGAGAAGATCGTCAGGTAGACCACACCGAGTTCATGGGCGGCACGAACCACGCGGCGCAGCGCCTCGACGCCGCGGCGATGGCCCTCCGCGCGCGGCAATCCCCGCGCGGCCGCCCAGCGCCCGTTGCCGTCCATGATGATCGCCACGTGCAAGGGACCGGTTCGATCCGGTCCTTCGGTTGCGGGGGCGGCGGCGTTCGGCATCGTTAAAGTTCCAGGACCAGTCCTAAAGTCTCGGTCTCAAGTTTCGATCTTAAGGCCTTAAACGGTAAGGATTTCCTTTTCCTTCGCCGCCAGCAATTGATCGATCTCGGAAATCATCCCGTCGGTCGCCTTTTGCACGTCATTGGCGAGGCGCTCCTGGTCGTCCTCGGAGATTTCGTGGTTCTTCTCGAGCTTCTTGACCGTATCGAGCCCGTCGCGGCGGACGTGCCGGACCGCAACCTTGGCCGCCTCGGCGTATTTATGCGCGACTTTGACCAGTTCCTTGCGCCGTTCCTCGTTGAGTTCCGGAATCCGCAGGCGCAGCACCTGCCCTTCGGTCGCGGGGCTCAGGCCGAGGTTGGAATCGACGATCGCCTTCTCCACGGCCTTGACCATGGATTTGTCCCAAACCTGGACGGACAGCAGCCGCGGCTCGGGCACGCTGACGGTTGCGAGCTGGTTGAGCGGCATGTGCGTGCCGTAGGCATCGACCTGGACCGGCTCGAGCATGGACGCCGCCGCACGACCGGTGCGCAAACCGCCCAATTCATGCTTGAGCGACTGGGTGGCGCCCTGCATGCGGCGCTTCAATTCGTTGATGTCAAAACCAGGTGTGGGCATTACGCTCTCCCCTCCTCAGAAAACCATCCGCCGGCATTATCAGGCCCGCGGTTCGACGTGGCGCGGGCCGGTCAGCCGGCGACAACCGTGCCGTGGCCGGTACCGCGCAGGATCGCACCAATCGAACCGGGCTCGGCGATCGAGAATACGATGATAGGCAGCGCGGTCTCGCGGGCAAGCGCGAATGCGGTTGCGTCCATCACCTTGTAGCCACCTTCGATGGCCTGCGAATGCGTCAGGCGGTCGAAACGCTTGGCCGACGGGTCTTTTTTGGGATCGGCGCTGTAGACACCATCGACATTGGTGGCCTTCAGCACCGCCTGCGCCCCGATCTCGGCTGCCCGCAGCACCGCAGTGGTGTCGGTGGTGAAAAACGGATTGCCGGTTCCGCCGCCGAGCAGGACGATACGGCCCTCGGCGAGATATTTGTGCGTCGCACTGCGGGTGAACAGTTCGGAAATTTCGGGCATCACGAACGCCGACAGGGTTCGCGCCGGCGTCCCCTTGCGTTCGATGGCCGCCTCGACCGCAAGGCAGTTCATCATGGTGGCGAGCATGCCCATGGTGTCGCCGGTCGGGCGTGACACGCCACGCGAGGATACTTCGACGCCGCGAACGATGTTGCCGCCGCCGACCACGACCGCCACCTCAACCCCGAGCTGGCGCGCGGCGATCAAATCGTCGGCGATACGGTCCACGGTAGGCTGGTCGATGCCGAAGGACTGGCTGCCGGCGAGATATTCGCCCGAGATCTTGATCACGACGCGACGATAGACCGGCTCTGCCATAGCTTGTCGCTTCCTTCTTCCGCGCAGGCATCCTCCGGCGCAACGGCGCCGGAAGATTGTCGACCGCGGTTACTTCTTGCCGCTGGCCGCCGCGACTTCCGCTGCGAAGTCGGATTCCTGCTTTTCGATTCCCTCGCCGAGAGCATAGCGCACAAACGCGGTAATCTTCACAGGCGCGCCGACCTTGCCTTCAGCTTCCTTGACGGCCTGCGCCACCGACTTGCCGGTGTCGTGGATGAACGCCTGCTCCAGCAGACAGACTTCCTTGTAGTAGGTCTTCAGGCCGGACTCGACGATCTTCTCGATCACGTTCTCCGGCTTGCCCTGCTGGCGATACTTGTCGGCCAGCACGTCCTTTTCGCGCTTCACGGTTTCCGGGTCGAGGCCGGACGGATCGAGCGCCTGCGGATTGGTGGCGGCGACGTGCATCGCGAGCTGGCGGCCGAGCGCCGCGAGTTCATCGGTCTTGCCGGTCGATTCGAGCGCCACCAGCACGCCCATCTTGCCGGCGTTGTCGATGACAGCGCCGTGGATGTAGCTCGCCACCACGCCATTGGCGACCTCGAGCAACGCCGCACGGCGCAGCGACATGTTCTCGCCGATGGTGGCGATCGCGTCCGAAATCGCGGTCTCGACGGTGAAGTCGCCGATCTTCGCGGCCTTGATCGTTTCGACGTCGGCGCCGACGCGAAGCGCGACCTGCGCGACCATCTTGACGAGGCCCTGGAACTGTTCGTTGCGCGCGACGAAATCGGTCTCCGAATTGACTTCGACGACGACGCCCTTGGGGCCCGAAATCATCGCGCCGATCAGGCCTTCGGCGGCAACGCGGCCGGCCTTCTTGGCGGCCTTGGACAGGCCCTTCTTGCGCAGCCAATCCTGCGCTTCCTGCATGTTGCCCGCGGTTTCGGTGAGCGCAGCCTTGCAGTCCATCATGCCTGCGCCGGTCGACTCGCGCAGTTCCTTGACCATCGCCGCAGAGATCGTTGCCATCGTTGGATATCCTTCTTGCCTGTTAGCCACGAGCGCGGCGCGCCTTGCGCCGTGCCGCATCAGCTACAGGAATGCCGTAACAGGGAAATCAAACCGGTGGCCGGAAGGCCGGCCACGCGGCGTTACAATTATTCCGCTTCCGCGGTCATCGCCTTGGCCTGGGCAACCCAGCCATCGGCGCGGCTCGGGAGTCCGACCTCTTCGCCGATCTTGTGCGCGGTATCGTGGTCCAGTTCGGCCAGCTGCCAATAGTGGAAGATACCGAGATCGTTGAACTTCTTCTCGATCGCACCGGACACGCCGGTGAGCTTCTTGAGGTTGTCGGCGGTGCCACGGGGGCCCGCCAGACCCTGGAAGCCGGCCGGCTGCGGAGCAGCCGGGATTTCCTCACGGACCGGCTGCGCCGAAGCGCCGATGTCGATGCCGTGGTCGCCCTGGGCGCGCGAGATGCCGTCGATGGCGGCGCGGGCCACCAGATCGCAATACAGCGAAATGGCGCGGCCGGCGTCGTCATTGCCCGGCACCACATAGGTGATGCCCTTGGGATCGGAATTGGTGTCGACGATCGCGGCGACGGGAATGTTGAGCCGCTGCGCTTCCTGGATCGCGATGTCTTCCTTGTTGGTGTCGATCACGAAGATCATGTCGGGAAGCCCGCCCATGTCCTTGATGCCGCCGAGCGAACGGTCGAGCTTGTCGCGCTCGCGCTGCAGCGTCAGCCGCTCCTTCTTGGTGTAGGCGTTGGCATCGCCGGAATTGAGCACCTCATCGAGATGACGCAGCCGCTTGATCGAACCGGAAATGGTCTTCCAGTTGGTCAGCGTACCGCCGAGCCAGCGCGAATTGACGAAATACTGCGCCGACCGCTTGGCGGCCTCGGCAACGCCGTCCTGCGCCTGTCGCTTGGTGCCGACGAACAGGATACGGCCGCCCTTGGCGACGGTGTCGCTGACCGCCTTCAACGCGGTGTGCAGCAACGGCACGGTCTGCGCGAGGTCGATGATGTGGATGTTGTTGCGGGCACCGAAGATGAAATCCGCCATCTTGGGATTCCAGCGGTGCGATTGGTGACCAAAGTGAACGCCAGCTTCAAGCAGCTGACGCATAGAAAAATCGGGTAGCGCCATGGTAATACTTCTCCGGTTGGTTCCTCCGGAAGCGTGTGAGCAGACGAGCCTTATGGCCCGGCTGCCACCGGACGGCCTTTGAGAGCCATGCTTCCGTGTGAGATGGCGCGGTATATAGCCGGATTCCAGCCAGAAGCAAGGAAATACGGCCGGTTTTTGTCGCCTGCTGGCCGGGTCCGGGGCTGTAAATGCGGGCATTCGGGGCCCAAATCCGCCGAAAACCCCTACGGAGACCCTATCTCGGCCGGGGCGGTGGGAACGATTCGCATTGTCGCCGGTTTCCGGCAGGCGTAACCTTCACCCAATTCGCAAGCGCCCGCATCGTGAGGCGACGACGCGAGTTCCTCCCGATGCCCGGATAGCGCGTTGCACTCGTTGCAATGGAGGACCCGTTATGACCGTCTCCCCGACCCTGCAGAACTACCTGGACCAGACCGTCACCTACGAGCTGATCCCTCATGCCCGCACCATGTCGTCGACGCGCACGGCCGAGGCTTGCCATGTGCCGGGCGACGCTCTGGCCAAAGCCGTCGTCCTTCGCTGCGAGGACGGCTACATGATGGCGATCCTTCCGGCGTCCCGCCATCTGCATTTGCCGGCCTTGAAAATGCAGCTCGGCCACAAGGTTGATCTGGCGAGCGAAGAGGAGGTCGCGAAGCTGTTTGGCGACTGCGAGCGCGGGGCCGTACCGCCGGTTGGCGAATGCTTCGGACTCGATGTCATCGTCGACGACAGCATCGATGCGCAGAGCGAGATCTACATGGAGGGTGGCGACCACGCCACACTGATCCATCTGGACCGCGAGCAGTTCGCACGACTGACCGCGAAGGCCTGGCACGGCCACTTCACCACGCACGATTGAGGCCGCTCGAGCGCCGTCGAGCGACCTCAAGCAACGCCATCGCGCACGTCCACCGTTGAACAGCCGCGACCGGTTGCTGCAAGGCGTGTCGATCGCGAGCCGTCGCCGTGCTTCAGTGGTGGGCTGAAACGCTCTTGACGTACCCGGACACCACGTCGCCGGACGTTGAATGGCTGATGTCACCCAGGCTGATCATGCCGACCATCCGCTTGCTTTTGTTGATCACCGGCAACCTGCGGACTTTCAGCGTCTCCATGTGATGCACCGCCTTGGCGAGGTCATCGTCCTCCCGGCAGCAGTGGATACCTTCGGTCATCACGTCGCGCGCCTTGGCCCGGCTGGCATCGAAGCCGTTGCCAGCAAGCCCTTTGCAGACGATGTCGCGATCGGTCACCATTCCGATCAGCTGATCGTCCTCCCCGATCGGAATGCAGCCGATATCATGCGCTCGCATCAGCTTTGCGATTTCGGTGACAGGCGTGTCGGGGCTGACCCAGTCGACGCCCTTGTGCATCGCGTCTTTGACTTTCATGGCGGACCTCCGTTGCTGCGATTTCAGGTGGTATCCCCGTGATGCAGAACAGTTCCCCCTTGCTCGACTATACGACGGATCGGATCGGACGACATCGCAAAAAATGCGATGACAACTCCGCAACGCAGGGAAAGCCCTCGCCGGCAGCACGTCCATCAATCCAGCATGCCTCGCCAGCGTCCAATGGCAGACCGGCGCACAGACGCCGGCCTCAGCTCACCATGCGCTGGCGGTTTTCCCAGTACGGCTTGCGCAACTCACGCTTCAGGATCTTGCCGGCGCCGGACAGCGGCAGCGGGGTCTGCGTCACCTCGACACTGCGCGGGCATTTGTAACCTGCGATCAGCGTCTTGCAGAAATCCATCAACTCGTCGGGGGTTGCGCTCGCGCCAGGCTTGGGAACGACAATGGCGTGAACCTGCTCGCCCCAGCGCTCGCTCGGGATGCCGATCACGGCGCATTGCGCCACCGACGGATGCTGCGCCAGCGCGTTCTCGACCTCGGCCGAGTAGACGTTCTCGCCGCCGGAGATGATCATGTCCTTGACGCGGTCGACCACGTAGACGAAGCCGTCCTCATCCATGTAGCCGCCGTCGCCGGTGTGCATCCAGCCGTCGATGACCGCCTTGGCGGTTTCCTCCGGCCGCTCCCAATAGCCCATCATCACATTGTCACCGCGCACCGCGATCTCGCCGACTGTGCCAGTGGGCACCACCTTGTCGTCGGCATCGACGATCTTGACCTCGCAACCCAGCGTGGGACGGCCGGCGCCGCGATGCCGCCCCTTGGCGCGGCCATCGCCGACATGCTCCTTCCAGTGCAGTATCGTCGCGATCGGCGACAATTCCGTCATGCCATAGGCTTGCGTGAACTGCACGTTCGGCAATGCTTTCATGGCGCGGCTGAGCACGGCATCGCTGATGACGGAGGCGCCATAGGCGATACCCGTCAGCGACGACAAGTCGTACTCGCCGAGTTTTGGATGATCGACGAACATCTGGATCATGGTCGGCACCAGCAGCACGTCGGTCACGCGATCGCGCTGCATCGCGCCGGCGACGCCGTCGGGCGTAAAGCCCTGGATGATGACGTTGGAGCCGCCGCTGAGCAGCACCGAATACATCGCCGCCCCGTTGGCAAGGTGGAACATCGGCGCGGCGTGCAGATAGACCGTGCTGCTCGGCCACAGCCCTTCGCCGAGTGCGTTCAGCGCATTGACCATCAGATTGCCGTGGCTGAGCATCACGCCCTTGGAGCGTCCGGTGGTGCCGCCGGTATAGAAGATGCCGGCGAGATCCTCGCTTTTGCACATCGCATCCTGCATCGGCGCGCTGCGCGCGATCAACGCCTCAGACCCCTCCATGCCGGCGGGGGCGTCCCCATCATCGGCATAGATCAGCTTGAGGCCCGGGATCGCCTGGGCGAGCGTCGTGCCGACCGCAGCAAAGGCCTTGTCGACGAACAGGATGCCGGCGCGGCAGTCGCGCATGGCGTCTTCGTTCTCCAGCGGGCTCCAGCGGATGTTGAGCGGCACGATCACGGTGCCGGACCAGCCGGCGGCAAGATAAAGCTCGAGATAGCGGTCGGAATTGAGCGACAGGATCGCGACACGGTCGCCGGCCTGCGCGCCGAGGTCCCGGATGCCGGCGGCAAGCCGCGCCACGCGGTCGCCGACCTCGCGCCAGCTTTTCTTGCGGTCGCCACAAACGATGGCAAGGCCGTTCGGATTGATCTGCAGCGCGCGCCGCAGGCCGTGCGTGATGTTCATCCTGATACTCCCCGTGACTTGCGTTTCCTGACCGGCGGTTTATCCGCCTTTTTCCGTGTCGATTTGATCGCGAGCCCTTCAGTGAGGCGGATCGCGAATTCTTTAGCTATCGCCTCCGCTTCAAGCGCACCGCCCGGCTGGTACCAGTGGCCGATCCAGTTCAGCGAGCCCGCAATCGCAAATGCGGAAAGCTTCACGTCGCAAGGCCTGATCGATCCGTCCTTGATCCCCTGCCCGATATAGTCGCGAAAAGCCTGATCGATCTTCTTCTTGGCGAGGCCGACGATCTTGCGGTTGTGCTCGGTGAGGTCGCGGACGTCGAACCGCACCAGGCTCTTGCCGTAGTCGGTGGTCATTGTCTCGGCGTAGCTGACGATCAGCTTGCGCAGTTTTTCCAGCCCGGTGCCGCCGGTGGCGGCGATGTCATCGATGCGCTCGTCGACGTGCTCGGCGCCGATTGCCCAGCATTCGTAGAGGATTTCGTCCTTGCCGCGGAAATAATTGTAGAGCGCGGGCTTGGTGATATTCAGCCGCTCGGCCACGTGGTTGAGCGTGGTGCCGTGATAGCCCTGCTCGAGAAACAGCGCCACCGCGGTGCGCAGCACGGCTTCGCGTTTCTCGTCGCGGGCGCGACGACGGCTTTCGAACGGCATCCAGGGTGACTGACCGTTCGGGGAGGAAGCTGATCCGTCCATCTTTGAATTCACCCGGCGCGGTTGACTCGAAAGCGAAGCTGTCCGTATATTACCCACGGGTAATAAAAAGTCCAACGGGTAATTTAAGGGAGCGCACAATGACATCCAGCGTCTATGTTGCCGGCGTCGGCATGATCCCCTTCGTCAAACCGGGCGCGAACGCGCCCTACCCGGTGATGGGCGCGGAAGCGGCGAGGCTTGCGCTGGCTGACGCCGGCGTCGGCTACGAGATGATCCAGCAGGCCTATGCCGGCTATGTCTACGGCGATTCAACCTGCGGGCAGCGCGCGCTCTACCAAGTCGGGATGACCGGCATCCCCATCATCAACGTCAACAACAATTGCTCGACCGGCTCGACCGCGTTGTTCATGGCGCGGCAGGCGATTGAATCAGGCGCGCTCGATTGCGTGCTGGCGCTCGGATTCGAGCAGATGAAGCCCGGAGCGCTAGGAGCTGTCTTCACCGACCGGCCAAGCGCGTTCGACGAGTTCGACGCCGCGGCCGACAAATTGGTCGACGCGCAAGGCGTGCCGCTGGCGTTGCGCTATTTCGGTGGCGCCGGTCTCAGCCACATGAGGAAATACGGCACGCCGCTGACCTCGTTCGCCAAGGTGCGGGCCAAGGCGAGCCGGCATGCCAAGAACAATCCGCTGGCGCTGTTCCGCAAGGAAGTCAGCGCTGACGACGTCATGAACGACCAGGTGATCTGGCCGGGCGTGATGACGCGGCTGATGGCCTGCCCGCCAACCTGCGGCGGTGCGGCGGCAATATTGGTCTCGGAGAAATTCGCCAGCAAGCACGGCCTGCGCAAGGACGTCCGGATCGCGGCGCAGGCGATGACCACCGATACCCCCTCCACCTTCAGGGCCGGTGACATGATGCAGGTGGTGGGCTTCGACATGACGCGCGCCGCGGCGAACAAGGTCTATGAGGCCGCCGGCATCGGCGCTGACGATCTCGACGTCGTCGAGCTGCACGACTGCTTCGCGCATAATGAGCTGATCACCTACGAGGCGCTCGGCCTGTGCCCCGACGGCGGCGCGGAGCGCTTCATCGACGACGGCAACAACACCTATGGCGGTAAGACCGTAACCAATCCGTCCGGCGGCCTGCTGTCCAAAGGCCATCCGCTCGGCGCCACCGGCCTCGCGCAATGCTATGAACTGACGCATCAGTTGCGCGGTTCGGCGGAAGCACGACAGGTGGACGGCGCAAGGCGCGCCCTGCAGCACAATCTCGGCCTCGGCGGCGCCTGCGTCGTCACGCTCTACGAACGCGTCTGAGGCCCTGATATGATTGACCCCTCCCTCATCGGGCGCAGCCTTTCGCCTGTCACCGCGCATGTCGAGCCCGGACGCCTGCGTTACTTCCGCGAGACGCTCGGCGAGACCAATCCGGTCTATGGCGATGCCAAGGCCGCGCAGGCCGCCGGCTATGCCGCGACGCCGGTGCCGCCGACCTATCTGTTCTGCCTTGAGATGATGGACGCGGAACAGGCCTTCGAGTTCATCACCGTCATCGGCGTCGACATCGGGCGCCTGCTGCATGGCGAACAGCGCTTTACGTACCGGGCACCCGTGGTGGTCGGCGACACGCTGCTGTTCCAGCCGCGCATCGTCAGCGTCGCCGACAAAAAGGGTGGCGCGATGACGCTGGTCGGCATCGAAACCAAAGTCACCAATCAGAACGGCACCCACGTCGCGGACGTCTCGCGCACCGTGGTGGTGCTCAATCCCAAAACCGCATGAGCAAGCCTGTGAAAACTCAGCCCGCGATAGGCGACCGTCTCGTGCACAAGGTGTTTCCGCCGATCAGCCGCCACACGCTGGCGCTCTATTGCGGCGCCTCGGGCGACCACAATCCGATCCATGTCGACCTGGATTTCGCCAAGGCCGCCGGATATCCTGACGTCTTCACCCACGGCATGCTGGTCATGGGCTATCTTGGCCAGGCGCTGACCGATGCGGTCCCTCCCCCGCGGCTTCGCATGTTCTCGACGCGCTTCGTCGCAATCACGCAGCTCGGTGCAAGCCTGACCTGCGAGGGACATGTTTCCGAATTCGTCGAACATGATGGCGAGCGATGCGCGAAGCTGGCGCTGACGACCAAGGACGAGAATGGCGATCTCAAGCTCGCCGGCGAAGCCGTCATCGCACTCTGATCAGGGAAAACAAAAATGACCAAGCTCAAGGGAAAAGTCGCGCTGATCACGGGATCGGGGCGAGGCATCGGCCGCGCGATCGCGCTGAAACTTGCCAGCGAGGGCGCGAAGGTCGTGGTCAACGATCTTGATGCGGCGCCGGGCGACGCCGTCGCCGCGGAAATCCGCAAGGGCGGCGGCGAAGCCATCGCGATCAACGGCAGTGTTTCCGAATCCGGCTTCTCCGACCGTTTCGTCGGCGCAGCCATGGAAACATTCGGCGGCCTCGATATCATCATCAACAACGCCGGTTACACCTGGGACTCGACGATCCAGAAGATGACCGACGAGCAGTTCCAGGCCATGCTTGACGTCCACCTGGTCGCACCATTCCGCCTGCTGCGCGCCGCCTCGGAGCCGATCCGGATCATGGCAAAGAAAGAGGCCGAAGCCGGCCGCGAAGTGTTTCGCAAGGTGGTCAACATCTCCTCGATCGCCGGCCTTTATGGCAACGCCGGCCAGGCCAGCTATTCGTCGGCCAAGGCGTCGCTGGTCGGGCTGACGCGCACGCTTTGCAAGGAATGGGGACGCTACAAGGTCAACGTCAATTGCGTGGCCTTCGGCCTGATCAATACCCGCCTGACCCAGCCGATCGAAACCCAGCAGAAGACCATCGACGTCGCCGGCCGCGACATCAAGGTCGGGGTCCAGCCCCAGATGCTCGACGCGATGGCGAGAATGATTCCGCTCGGACGCGGCGGCACGCCGGAAGAAGCCGCCGACGCGGTCTATCTGTTCTGCAGCCCGGAATCGAACTACATCAGTGGGCAAGTCGTCGTCTGCGGTGGCGGCCTCATCATCTAGCGCGGAGATCCCATGCAATATCGTTCTTCCTGGATGACGGAGGAGCTGGACGTCTTTCGCGACCAGTTTCGCAAATTCCTCGCCAAGGATCTGGCGCCGCATGCCGAGAAATGGCGCGACCAGAAGATGGTCGATCGCTCCGCCTGGAGGGCGCTGGGCGAAATGGGCGCCCTGCTTCCGAGCGTGCCGGAAGCCTATGGCGGATTGGGCGCCAGCTTCGCCTATGAAGCTGCCGTGATCGAGGATCTCGAAACCGTGGTGCCGGAAGTGACGACCGGGTACTCGGTGCATAGCGCCATCGTGGCGCATTACATTTTGAATTACGGCTCCGAGGAACAAAAGCGGCGCTGGTTGCCGAAAATGGCCAGCGGCGAGTTCGTCGGCGCCATCGCCATGACCGAACCCGGCACCGGCTCCGATTTACAGGGCGTGCGGACGACGGCCCGAAAGCAAGGCAATAATTACGTCATCAACGGCCAGAAGACCTTCATTACCAACGGCCAGGCCGCCGACCTGATCATCGTGGTCGCGCGCACCGGCGAGCCCGGTGCCAAGGGCATCTCACTGATCGTGCTTGAAGCCGAAGGCAATGACGGTTTCCGCCGTGGGCGCAACCTCGACAAGATCGGTCTGCATGCATCCGATACGTCCGAATTGTTCTTCGACAATGCGGTGGCGCCACCGGAGAACCTGCTGGGCAGCGAGGAAGGCAACGGCTTCGGGCAGCTGATGCAGCAATTGCCGCAGGAGCGCCTCTCGCTTGCCGTCGGCGCCGTGGCGTCGATGGAGCGCGCGATCAAGCTGACCGCCGACTATACCAAGGAACGAAAAGCTTTCGGCAAGCCCATCATCGAATTCCAGAACACCGCGTTCAAGCTGGCCGAGCGCAAGACCGAGGCTATGATTGCACGTGTGTTCGTCGACTGGTGCGTCGAGCGCCTCGTCGCCGGTGAACTCGACACCGTGACCGCTTCCATGGCGAAATGGTGGACTTCGCAGAAGCAGGTGGAAACCGCGGACGAATGCCTGCAGCTCCACGGCGGCTACGGTTACATGGAGGAATACCCGATCGCGCGGATGTTCGTGGATGCACGGATCCAGAAGATCTACGGCGGCACCAACGAGATCATGAAGCTGTTGATCGCGCGGTCGCTCTGACATGAGAGGTCGCGACGATGCCGGACTGCCGCGGTCCGCGGCTCATCGCCGGGCTCCAGGCCGCTGCGGGTTTCAGCTGAGGCTTAGTCCGCTAGTTGTAGTTCGGCGAGCGTCGTTCTCGCCGTCGGCTCGTCCAGCGCAATAAGGTCGGCCGGTCCTGTATTGTCGCTGCCGGACGTTGCAACGGATGCAACCAGGGCCCCAGCCAATCCCGCAACCATGGTCGTGCCGGTTACCGCGTCATGCCTCGCGCTCGATTTTACCAGAAAGAAATAAGTGCGGCCGGGCGCCGTGGTGAAATCTCGCCTGGACTCGCCGGGAAACATCACTTCGGTCGCAGTTGAGTTGGTGCGGACCGGCCGGGAGATCGGCATAGGCGTAGGTTCCGACCACCACCTTGCCCATTGGACTGCCGTCCAGCTTCACATCGCAGGCGCAAAGGGACATCGACAGGCCGTCGCGCTTTCGTTGAAGCACCACTACCCGGGACAGTCCTGGTTTTGGTGGACCGATCTTCTGTGACATCGCCGCATAGTCTGTTCCGACTTTGGCGGTCATACAACCCGACAACAGCAACGCGCCCAAAAGCAGCGCAATTCCACGCCCCAACATAACGTCCCCAGCACTTGTCCCGGAAAAGGGCATAGCCGAAAACATCGTGAGGTTGCAATAGCTGTTGCTATGTCCTCGACGTAATCGGTAAACAGCGCAGCGACATCGAGATTTTGGCGATCGCGGCTGGATTGGAGGCCGACTCATGGTTCGCACAATTCGCAAGGCCGGTGTGATGGAGGTTCCGTTCTCCGACTATCGGCTCGAGAACGATCCTCGATTTCTGAAGCGGATCGAGCGCGCTCGCAATAGCCTGCCGGCCGGACGCGGCGTCCGTCTCGAAGACGTCGAATCGGAATAGCGCCCACCCCGCTACAGCGTCTGCACGTCCACCACGCCGGACACCGCCTTGATCGCGCCGGCGATCTGCGGCGAGACCTTGAAGCGGCCGGGAAGCTTCATCTCGACCTCGGTTTCGAGGTCGAGCATGATCACCAGCGAGACGTCGCCGTCGGCGCCGCCCAACGGTGCGGGCGCCGGTTTCGCCGGCAGGCCCTTGGGCGCGCCGGGCACGACCGGCTCCGGCATGTTCAGCCGTCGGGCGATCGAATCCAGCGGCTTGGTGTCGCGAACGAAAATCCGCAAGCCCTTCTGGGTTTTGGCCGCGGCGTCATCCAGCGGCTCGGCATGCAGCACCCTCGCCCGCACGTCATCGCCCTGCAGTTCGGCGCCGAGCTGCAGCAGCACGGCAGCCCCCGGCTCCAGCACGTCGCGATATTGCGCGAGGCCTTCGGAGAACAGCACCGCCTCGAAATGGCCGGTCGGGTCGGACAGGCCCATGATGCCCATCTTGTTGCCGGTCTTGGTCCGCCGCTCCATCCGCGAGACGACCGTGGCCGCGACCTTGCCGGCGGTCGCGCCGGTTTTGACCGCGCGCGAAAATTCCGCCCAGGACTGCACGCGCAATTGCTTCAACACCGTGGCATAGTCGTCGAGCGGATGGCCGGACAGGAAGAAGCCGATGGCGTCGTATTCGCGCCGCAGCCGCTCGGCCGGCAACCACGGTTCGATCTGCGGCAGCATGATGGTCGGAGCATCCGCGGCGCCGCCGAACATGTCGTTCTGCCCGATCGTCGACGCCTCATGGCTGCGCTGGCAGGCGGCCAGAATAGCCTCGGCGCCGCCAAATACCCGCGCGCGATTTGAATCGATCGTGTCGAAAGCGCCGGCGGCCGCCAGGCTTTCGATGACGCGCTTGTTGATGGCGCGCGGATTAACGCGCGCGGCGAAATCGGCGAGCGAGGTGAACAGCCCTTTGCGCCGTTCCTCCACGATCAGTTCGACCGCTTGCGGGCCGACGCCCTTCAGCGCGGCCAGCGCATAATAGATGGTGTTTTCGCCGACCTCGAAGGTCGCACCGGAGCGGTTGATGTTGGGCGCCTCGACCTTGATCTTGAGCCGCTGCGCCTCGGCGCGAAACTCGCTGAGCTTGTCGGTGTTGTTGAGTTCGAGCGTCATCGACGCCGCCAGGAACTCGACCGGATAGTGCGCCTTCATGTAGGCGGTGTGATACGACACCAGCGCATAGGCCGCGGCGTGGCTCTTGTTGAAGCCGTAGTCGGCGAACTTTGCGAGCAGTTCGAAGATCGTGTCGGCCTGCCCTTTCGGCACGCCGTTCTTGACCGCGCCGGCGACGAAGATCGCGCGCTGCTTCTCCATCTCCGCGCGGATCTTCTTGCCCATTGCGCGGCGCAACAGGTCGGCGTCGCCGAGCGAATAGCCGGCCATCACCTGGGCGATCTGCATCACCTGTTCCTGATAGATGATGACGCCGAAGGTTTCCTTCAGGATCGGCTCCAGGATCGGATGGAGATATTCCGGCTCCTCGTCGCCATGCTTGCGCGCGCAATAGGTCGGGATGTTCGCCATCGGGCCGGGGCGATAGAGCGCCACCAGCGCGATGATGTCCTCGAAACGGTCGGGCCGCATCTCGACCAGCGCGCGCCGCATGCCCTGGCTTTCCACCTGGAACACGCCGACCACATCGCCCCTGGCCAGCATCTGGTAGCTCTGGGCGTCCTCGATCGGCAGCGTCGCCAGATCGACCTGGATATCACGTTGCCTGAGCAGTTTGACCGCGACGTCGAGCACGGTCAGCGTCTTCAGGCCGAGGAAGTCGAACTTCACGAGGCCCGCCGGCTCGACCCATTTCATGTTGAACTGGGTCACCGGCATGTCGGATTTGGGGTCGCGATAGAGCGGCACCAGTTCGCTCAAGGGGCGATCGCCGATCACGATCCCGGCGGCGTGCGTCGAAGCGTGCCGGGTCAGTCCTTCCAGGCGCTGCGCGATATCGAAGGCGCGCGCCACAACGGGGTCTTCGTCGCGGAACGCCTGCAGTTTTGGTTCACTCTCGATCGCCGCGGCCAGCGTTACCGGGGCTGCAGGATTCTGCGGCACCAATTTGGTCAGTTTGTCGACCTGTCCGTAAGGCATCTGCAGCACGCGGCCGACGTCGCGCAGCACGCCCCTCGCCTGCAGCGTTCCGAAGGTGATGATCTGCGCCACCTGATCGCGGCCGTAGCGCTGCTGCACGTAATCGATGACTTCGCCGCGGCGGTCCTGGCAGAAGTCGATGTCGAAGTCCGGCATCGAGACACGTTCCGGATTGAGGAAGCGCTCGAACAGCAGGCCAAACCGAAGCGGATCGAGGTCGGTGATGGTCAGCGCATAGGCCACCAGCGATCCCGCGCCCGAGCCGCGGCCCGGCCCGACCGGAATGTCGTTGTCCTTGGCCCATTTGATGAAGTCGGAAACGATCAGGAAGTAGCCCGCATAGTTCATGCGGTTGATGACGTCGATCTCGAACGCCAGCCGCTTCTGGTAATCTTCCTCCGAGGCGCCCTGCGACAGACCATGCACCGAAAGGCGCCTGGCAAGCCCCTCCCCGGCCTGACGCTTCAGTTCGGCAGCCTCTTCGCCTACCGCATCGGATCCCGATCCCGCGCCAACCGTAAAGCGCGGCAAGATCGGCTTGCGCGTCATCGGCCGGAACGAACAGCGTTCGGCGATCTCGACGGTGGAAGCCAGGGCCTCCGGAATGTCGGCGAACAGGACCGCCATTTCGGCGCGGGTCTTGAAGCGGTGATCCGGCGTCAGCTGTTCGCGGTCGGTCTCGGCGATCAGGCGGCCGCCGGCGATGCAGAGCAGCGCGTCGTGGGCTTCGTAGTCGTCAGTGCTTGCGAAATACGGCTCGTTGGTCGCGACCAGCGGCAGGCCCTTGGCATAGGCGAGATCGATCAGGCCCGATTCGACACGACGCTCCTTGTCGATGCCGTGGCGCTGCAATTCGACATAGAGGCGGTCGCCGAACAGGCTGGTCAGCCGGTCGCAGCGGGTTGCCGCCAGCGCAGAATGATCGCCGTGCAGCGCCAGCGAGATCGGCCCCTCGGGGCCGCCGGTCAGCGCGATCAGGTCCTCCGAGTAGCCTTCAAGCCATTCGAGCTTGATGTGCGGAGATTGATGAACCGGCGTCTCCTGGAACGCCCGCGAGTTCAGGTGCATCAGGCTGCGATAGCCGCGCTCGCGCGCCGCCAGCAGCACGATTCGCGCAGGCGCGGCGGCCAGCGCATTGCGCGCGTTGGGGTCCTGGTCGCCGAAATCGACCGCCAGTTCCAGCCCGACGATCGGCTGGATGCCATAGCCCGCCATCTTGTCGGAGAATTCCAGCGCCCCGAACATGTTGTCGGTATCGGTCAGCGCCAGCGCCGGCTGGCGGTCGGCTTTGGCAAGCTCGCCGAGCTTGGCGATCTTGATCGAACCCTTCAGCAGCGAATAGGCCGAATGAACGTGGAGATGAACGAATCCGGCGTTGGACATGTCGCTTTGAGGGCTCTTGCATCGTGGCTGGGGGCGATCGTCAGGCTCTCCGGGAAACTTCCCCGGGCGCCGACTCGCCAGCTCCAATGGTGATGCGTTGGGCTAGCGGAGTCCACGCGGAACGTTCAGCTTGCGCCCGCCATCCGGCTTTTCCCCAAGGGTCTGTCGAAGCCCGTTTTGGGGGTACGCCGGCTCGATGCCGCCCCCACCTCAGAGCTGGGGAATCAGCTGCGCCCACACCGCGATCATCCCGACAAACAACGTAATCGACGCCAGAGCAGCGGCTTCTTCCACAAACATCCTCAACATCGCAGGCACTCCCGATCCAAGAACATATGAGGAACATTGTTCCTTTTTTGTTCTAAGAGTCAAGCGCGCCTGACGGGTCCGTTTGAAGAACACCCCCTGTGGTTAATTCTGGGCCCCGGCCCCCGTCGCAATGTCCATGATCGCTTGGCGAACTGGTTGGGGTCCCTAGGGCGTTTCGGGCGGCTTGCCGTTCCCGACTTCCGTCCGAGGACGCTCTATGAGCTCGTAGGTGGGAACGTGGCCGCTGTTCCACCACGACTCCAGCGCCGCCCCGCAGACCGTGCAGACCGCGTCACCTGTTTGCGGTACCAAGAACTTCTCTTCAGTACGTCTGTACTCGGCGCCGCAATTGCATTTAACAATCGTCGCCATCCCCAGAATATGCGCCCGGAGCCGCCCTTTTTCCAGCCCGGAACGCTGCCACAATCAAACTTGATCCACGGGCGCCTCCCCGTCGCGCGTCTATCCATCGGCGTGGGTTGGGGCCGCGGGGCCGTTCGGGGATCAGATGAGCGCTCTCATCAGCTTTTCGATGTAGTCATTCACGGCATCTGCAAAGTCGCACTGAGAGCCGGGCCCGGCCGCGTCTCCATGAGCTTTCACCACCGACCGAACACTTTCCAAGGCGTCCCTTTGCTGGGGTGCGGGCGTCACGGCGACCATCTCGTCGATGGCATTTTCTGCCAGAGGAATGGCGCTCGTCCTGGCCTCCGCAATCAGCGGGCTCAGCACGGAGGTGCATTTGTGAACGTTTTCCATACCCCAAATATGAGCCCGGCCCGGCGCGTTTGCCAGCCCTCCGGAAACTTTGCCTCGTCACTGGCACGACATCCCCGCTTCCATCGGCCCCCAGAAGCCACATTCCGTGGTGGGGTGATGGGGACCGCGCGCGTGAAGGCGGCCGTTGAAAATCAGCAGGGCTGCGGCCGCGAGCAGGACGGCTGAGACGATGATGGGGAATCTTATTTTCATGTCCCGAATATGCCTTCGGGAGCTGACCAATTCCAGTCCGCGCGGCTAGGCCGTCTTTCGTCCAAACACCGGCTGCGTTCGCTTGATCGGCTTCCAGCCGAAATAATCATGGGTACCGAACCAGGCGTGGACTTCGGTCTGGCAGACCATGCATTCGAATTTACCCGAATGCTTGTGCTGATGCTGCTCCCGCGTCGCGGAGTAATCCATCCCGCAACCGGGGCAGGTAAATTCTTCTGTGGTCCAGATGCTGCTTGCCATTGCGCAACTATGCGCCGGCGGCGAGGCGATTCAAGTCCGCGAAGTTCCTGTAGTTAAGGGCGCGATAAATCGACTCGCGCTCTCGCGTTAACAAAAACTTCCGCAATGTCGAACCAGCGGGCCCAACAAAAAAGCCCCGGGCGACGCCCGGGGCTTCAATGGTCTCGCTAGCGAGTAGCGAAATCAGTACTCAGATCAGTACTTCGCGATGACCGGGCCGCCGAACTTGTAGTTCAGGCGAGCGGTGACCAGATCGACGTCCTGGCTGACGCGATCGGTGCCGAAGAACACGCCAGCCGGCGTGGTGAAGGTGTAGGTCCGGTCCTGCAGGAAGATGTGGTTGTACTCGACGCCAATCGACCAGTTCGGGGCGAAGCCGTATTCGAGGCCAGCACCGACCGTGCCACCCCAGCGGGTGTCATCGCCGGTGGACGCAGCAAGCGCGCCAGCAACGGTGTTGATGTGGTTACGGTTCGAGGTCACAGCAGCACCGCCCTTGACGTAGAGCAGGACGTTGTTGACGGCATAGCCGACCTGACCGGTGAACAGGCCGAACGCGTCGATCTTCGAGTGGTTGACGAAGCCGGGGAACAGCAGGCTGGTGTTCGAGCCCTTGAAGTCAGCCCAGTTGCCCTGCGCTTCCAAACCGAACACCCAGGTGCCGGCCTGCCAGCGATAGCCGACCTGACCACCGACCGTGCCGCCGGATGCGTCATGCGAACCCTCGGGGCCAACCAGCACGTTGGGAGCAACCGCCGTCCAATCATTGCGGCTCCAACCGCCGCCACCGTTGACGCCGATGTAGAAACCACTCCAGTCATACACAGCGGCGATCATCGGCGGCGCCTTGGTGTAAGGACGCGCAGCGAGATCAGCAGCCACTGCCGGCGCAGCCGCGCCGAGCGCGATCAGACTGGCCGTTACAAGCAAAACCTTCTTCATCTTTTTTAATTCCCGTTCCAGTTGGTACAGCCCCCAAGGCCGTGGCAGCGTCATACCATTGTTCGTTTGAATTACTGTAACTTCACAGCAACAGCGCACGCGAAACGACTTCAGTGAAAATGTAAGTTAATATTGTGTAACAGGCACTTTTCGAAACATTGTGTGCACGTTCGCCGCAGAAAACTCACAATGGAACCTCGCAGCGGTATCGGCGTGCGAGATTGTGTTGAAGAGATGGCGGGCGTGCGGGGCTAAAGATGTTCAACGATCCGTGATCGAACCGACGAATGCGCTCCGAGCTCAAAGAGAATCGAATGCGCGCAGCGATTCCAAATCTAGAGCCCCGTTCCGATGGAATCGGAACGGGGCTCTAGATTTTTGTTTTGACGCGTTTTCTTCACGCGAACCGGTGTCCACTTCGCTGGAAAACGCTCCATTGTGAAGCTGTCGTCATTCCAGCTCGACGACCTGACCATCCACCAGCGACACCCGCCGGTCCATGCGACCGGCCAATTCCATATTGTGGGTTGCGATCAGCATCGCGACCCGCGTCGCCTTCACGAGCTGCATCAGGGCGTTGAAGACGTGATCGGCGGTGTGCGGATCGAGGTTGCCGGTCGGCTCGTCCGCCAGCAGCACCCGCGGCGCATTGGCGACCGCGCGTGCGATCGCGACGCGCTGCTGCTCGCCGCCGGACAGCTCGGCCGGGCGATGGGTGATGCGTTCGCCAAGACCGAGATAGGCCAGGATCTCCGTTGCACGCTTGATCGTCTCGTTGCGCTTGAGGCCACGGATCATCTGCGGCAGCATGACGTTTTCGAGCGCGGTGAATTCCGGCAGCAGCCGGTGCTGCTGGTAGACGAAGCCGATGTCGGAACGCCTGATGTGGGTGCGCTCGATGTCTGACAATTGCGAGGTCGGGGCTCCCCCGACATAGACCTCACCGTCATCGGGGCTTTCGAGCAGGCCCGCGATATGCAGCAGCGTCGACTTGCCCGAGCCCGACGGCGCCACCAGCGCCACCGACTGCCCGGCCCACAGCGCGAGCTTGGCGCCGTTGAGAATGGTCAGCGTCGCCTCGCCCTGCGTGTACTGGCGTTTTATCTCGTGGAGATAGACCACCGGTGTATCTTCCGCGCCCTCGGCCATTTTGCCCTCACTCATACCGGAGCGCGTCCACGGGATCGAGGCGCGCCGCGCGCCAGGACGGATAGAGCGTGGCCAGGAACGACAGCGTCAGCGCCATGATCACGACGGCAGAGGTCTCGCGGAAGGCGATCTCGGCCGGAAGCTTCGAGAGGAAATAGATCTCTCGCGGAAATATGTCGGTGTTGGTGAGCCACGACAGGAATATCTGGATCGATTCGATGTTGAGACAAATCAGCATGCCGACGAAAAAGCCGGTCAGCGTGCCGAACACGCCGATCGCGGCCCCCGTGATCAGGAATATCCGCATGATCGAGCCCCGCGAGGCACCCATGGTGCGCAGGATCGCAATGTCCTGGCCCTTGTCCTTGACCAGCATGATCAGGCCGGAGACGATGTTGAGCGCCGCGACCAGCACGATCATGGTCAGGATCAGGAACGTCACGTTGCGTTGGACCAGCAGTGCATTGAAGAAGGTCGAGTTGCGCTGCCGCCAGTCGACCAGGAACACCGGCCGCCCGGCCGCTTCCGTCACCAGCCTGCGGAAAACGTCGATCTTGTCCGGATCGGAGGTGAAAACCTCGATCGCGGAGACGTCGTCCTTGCGGTTGAAATAGACCTGCGACTCCGGCAGCGGCATGAATACGAAGCCCGAGTCATATTCCGACATGCCGACCTCGAACACGGCGGCGACCTTGTACGGCTTGATGCGCGGCGTGGTGCCCATCGCGGTCACGGCCCCCTTCGGGGCAACCAAGGTGATGCTGTCGCCGGCACGCAACGACAGCGTATCGGCGAGCCGACGCCCAATGGCAACGCCCTGCCCCTCGTCGAAACCTTCCAGCGTGCCCTGCTTGATGTTCCTGGCGACCGAGGTGAGGTTGTTCAGGTCAGCGGCGCGCATGCCGCGCACCACGACGCCCGAGGCGTTGAAGGCCGACGACGCCAACGCCTGGCCGTCAACCACCGGCGCGGCCAGCCGGACACCCTGAATCATGCTGATCCGCTCGGCGACATCCTTCCAGTCCGTCAGCGGCGATTCCAGCGGCTGAATTAAGAGGTGTCCGTTGAGGCCGAGGATCTTGTCCAGCAGTTCCTTGCGAAAGCCGTTCAGCACGGCCATCACGACGATCAGCGTCGCAACGCCGAGCATGATGCCGAGGAACGAAAAACCGGCGATGACGGAAATGAAGCCTTCCTTGCGGCGCGCCCGCAGGTAACGCCCGGACAACAGCCATTCGAACTGTGAAAACGGAGGGGTACGAACTGTCTCGTTCATGGTCTCACCCATCACTCGTACCGGAGTGCGTCGACGGGATCGAGGCGCGCCGCGCGCCAGGACGGATAGAGCGTGGCCAGGAACGACAGCGTCAGCGCCATGATCACGACCGCGGTGGTCTCGCCGAAATCGATCTCGGCGGGCAGCTTGGACAGGAAGTAGAGTTCTGGCGAGAACAGCTCGGTATTGGTCATCCACGACAGGAATTGCCGGATCGATTCGATGTTCAGGCAAACCAGCATGCCGACGAAAAAGCCGGTCAGCGTGCCGACCACGCCGATCGCAGCGCCCGTGATCAGGAATATCCGCATGATCGAGCCCTGCGAGGCGCCCATGGTGCGCAGGATCGCAATGTCCTGGCCCTTGTCCTTGACCAGCATGATCAGGCCGGAGACGATGTTGAGCGCCGCGACCAGCACGATCATGGTCAGGATCAGGAACATCACGTTACGTTCGACCTGCAGCGCGTTGAAGAAGGTCGAGTTGCGCTGCCGCCAGTCGACCAGGAACACCGGCCGCCCGGCTGCTTCCGTCACCAGTTTGCGGAAAGCGTCGATCTTGTCCGGATTGGAGGTAAACACCTCGATCGCGGTGACGTCATCCTTGCGGTTGAAATAGGCCTGCGACTCCGGCAGCGGCATGAACACGAAGCTCGAATCATATTCCGACATGCCGATCTCGAACACCGCGGCGACCTTGTAGGCCTTGATGCGCGGCGTGGTGCCCATCGGGGTCACGGCCCCCTTCGGCGCAACCAATGTGATGCTGTCGCCGGCATGCAACGACAGCGTATCGGCGAGCCGACGCCCAATGGCAACGCCCTGCCCCTCGTCAAAACCTTCCAGCGTGCCCTGCTTGATGTTCTTGGCGACCGAGGTGAGGTTGGTCAGGTCCGCGGAACGTATGCCCCGCACCAGCACGCCCGAGGCGTTGAAGTAGGAGGACGCCAGCGCCTGGCCATCCACGACAGGCGCGGCCAGCCGGATGCCCTGAACCTGATTGATACGCTCGGCGACATCCTTCCAGTCGGTCAGCGGCGATTCCAGCGGCTGAATTAAGAGGTGTCCGTTGAGGCCGAGGATCTTGTCCAGCAGTTCCTTGCGAAAGCCGTTCATCACGGCCATCACGATGATCAGCGTCGCAACGCCGAGCATGATGCCGAGGAACGAAAAACCGGCGATGACGGAAATGAAGCCTTCCTTGCGACGCGCCCGCAGGTAACGTCCCGACAACAGCCATTCGAACTGCGAAAACGGCGGGGTTCGGACTGTCTCGTTCATGGTCTCATCCATCTTTCGATAATCCCATGATTCGGGGCCAAATGTGGCCGGGAATGGCCAAGAATACCCGCCCCACGTGGATAATCTTTATCCCGCGATCGTCCGCTTATCGTCCAACTATCTTGGCGACCGCTTCCGCCGGGCTGAGATTCTCGCGTGAGCCGTCGCTGCGCCGCTTGATCTCGAGCTTGCCCTCGGCGAGGCCCTTGGGGCCGACCAGAATCTGCCAGGGGATACCGATCAGGTCGGCGGCGGCGAACTTCGCCCCTGCGCGCTGATCGGTGTCGTCATAGAGGACATCGACGCCCTTGGCCTCGAGTTCTCGATATAGCGCCTCGCAGGCGGCATCGACGGCCGCATCACCCTGCTTCAGGTTCAGGATCACGGCGGTGAACGGGGCCACCGCTTCCGGCCATTTGATGCCGGCATCGTCATGGCAGGCCTCGATGATGGCGCCGACCAGCCGCGACACGCCGACGCCGTAGGAGCCGCCATGGATCGGCACGTCGACGCCGTCGGCGCCCGCGACCATCGCCTTCATGGCGTCAGAATATTTGGTGCCGAAGTAGAAGATCTGGCCGACCTCGATGCCCCTGGTGTGCACCTTGTTCTCGGCAGGCACTTCGCTGTCGAAGCGCGCGGCATCGTGCACGTCCTCGGTCGCGGCATAGACCGAGGTCCATTGCTTGATGATCGGGGTCAGATCGCCGTCATAATCGACGTCGTCGCCCGGGATCGGCAGGTTGAGCACGTCGCTGTCGCAATAGACGCCGGACTCGCCGGTCTCGGCCAGCACGATGAACTCGTGGCTGAGATCGCCGCCGATCGGGCCGGTCTCCGCGCGCATCGGGATCGCCTTCAACCCCATCCGCGCGAAGGTGCGCAGGTAAGCGACAAACATCCGGTTATAGGAGCGCCGCGCCGCCGCCTCGTCGATGTCGAACGAATAGGCATCCTTCATCAGGAATTCGCGGCCGCGCATCACGCCGAAACGCGGACGCTGCTCGTCGCGGAACTTCCACTGGATGTGGTAGAGATTGAGCGGCAGGCTCTTGTAGGACTTGACGTAGGCGCGGAAGATCTCGGTGATCATTTCCTCGTTGGTCGGCCCGTACAGCAGTTCGCGCTTGTGGCGGTCGCTGATGCGCAGCATTTCCGGGCCATAGGCGTCGTAGCGGCCGCTCTCGCGCCAGAGATCGGCGAGTTGCAGCGTCGGCATCAGCAGTTCTAGGGCGCCTGCGCGGTCCTGCTCCTCGCGGACGATCTGCTCGATCTTCTTCAGCACCCGAAAACCCAGCGGCAGCCAGGCGTAAATGCCCGCCGCTTCCTGCCGCATCATGCCGGCGCGCAGCATCAGGCGGTGCGAGACGATCTCCGCCTCTTTCGGATTTTCTTTCAGGATGGGCAGAAAAAACCGCGACAATCGCATGGGTCAACTCAGGGAATCAGGGGGACGAAAGGAAGAATGGCAGTGAAACCGGATCGGCTACGAAAATACAAGGCCGGAACACCTTAAAAAGCCGCAAGATACGCGGATTTCCGGCCGTTTTGATCACCCGATCTTGAGCCCATAATTGCGGCGCGATCAGGTCCGGGTTGGTCTTCGCAGGCAATGACCGGGAACGGTGCGTCTCCATACGATTCTGTCGTCCCCCGCGCATGCGGGGGATCCAGTACGCCGCGGCCTATCGGTTCTATCATCAGCGACTCTGGAATACTGGGTCACCCGCCCCCCGTGCGCAATTGCGCACTCGGGCGGGTGACGACACTGAATATGGGTCCGCGTTCCCGCGACGCATTGCGCCCGAGGTTTGCAGAGAACTTTCGCCCCCGAAATCCAGAGGGCGCAGGGAATGCCGGATGCGCGCTGCACCCGCGGTCTCATGTGCGATTGTGCTAAAGAAGCTGCACACGAGCATACAGGGCAGCGGAGAACATCCGACATTCCCTGCGCAGTGGCTTTACGGCTTATGACGCGCTCTCCCCGGTGAGACGGCCTCTATTGCCACCGTCACCCCTCGGAAGCGTTAGCTCCCTTAAGGCTTGACGCCGTTACGGGCGCCAGGACCACACGCTTTCACCGTACGCATCAGCCGCGACCGTCAATCGCAACCTCAGCGTCCACCGCAACCCGCCCCTCGTCGTGACGACGGCCGACGCCCCTCTGAGTGGGACGGGATGGCGATAGATGCGCACTGATTTGGGTGGATGGAAACAAGAATATTTTCGATTTTCAGAAATTATTGGCTTGACACGATTTACGAAAAACAGAACTGATTTGCCCGTCGGGTTGATTTGTCGCACGCCGGCCGCGAGATTGCGCTTGCGCGCGAGGCGACGCAGCATACTCCGTCACCGTACGTCGAAGTCGCCTTCCAGCGTGACCTTCTCGAAATCGGTCACCAGCGCGTCGATCCGCATGTGCCAACGGCCGGCGAGCGGCAACGGCACGCCGCGCACGTGCCAGGACCCATCCGGTCCGCGCGTCGCCCCACGCTCGAATGGTTCGATGCCGCGCTCCGGAAGGCTCAGCGTCAGGGTTGCCTCCTTGGCCGATAGCGCGCCGAAGTCGCCGGTCAGCAATTGCAGGACAAAATCATCCGAACCCACCTTGCCCGGCGAAATCGAGACCTGAGCCATCGCCTTCTCGGTGTGGATATGGATCGCCAGCGGCGCCTGCGCGGCGGCCGCGAGCACACGCGGCGGCGGCGTGAAGCGCCAGCCAGCGACGACGGCGAGGATGCCCACCACCACGACGCATTCGATCAGGATCGAGCCGATCAATGGCCGCGTATTCTGCGGATCGGCCGCCACGGCCGGCGTCAGGCGGTACCGGTTCAGCGCGGCGAGCCCAAGAAGGACCGTGACCAGTATCAATTTGACCAGCAGGATATTGCCGTATCGGGTCTCGATCAGCGCGCCAACGCTTTCCAGCTGGATGATCGCCAGACCCAATCCGCTCAACACCAGAAGCCCGACGACCGGCACGGCCAGGCGCGAGAACCGTTGCAGCACCGGCACCACCGCTCCCGGCGATTGGCGCGCCAGCACCACGAGGGGCGCGAGTGCGCCGATCCAAAAGGCGATGGCAACGCCATGGACGAACATCGCCGGCGCCGTCAGCGATTTCGGTGAAGCCGTTGCGGCGTGCCCGCTCGTTGCCAGCGACAACCCGACGCCTGCCATCGCGAGAACAGTCAACACCCTGGCGGTCATCCCGGTCGGGCTGCGCCATGCGAACCCGGCGATGACCATCGACGCGATCGCAATCAGCAGCGACGGTCCGAGGCTGGTTCCGAGCGCGCTGGTCCATGGCGCTGATGTCGCCAGCCCGCCGAGCGGACGATCGAGCAAGTCGAGACCCTGCAGGCCAAGTGAGGCGACCGCGCTCGCGACACCGACGGCAAGCGCGCCCGTGATCACGCGCGCACCGCCCTGCCCGATCCATACGGCAAAGAACGCGCCGCCGATGCCTACGAACAAGCCGACATAAACCCCGATGCGGGCCAGCCAGATCAG
The DNA here is from genome assembly GCF_040546575.1 of Bradyrhizobium sp. OAE829. Taxonomy (NCBI): domain Bacteria; kingdom Pseudomonadati; phylum Pseudomonadota; class Alphaproteobacteria; order Hyphomicrobiales; family Nitrobacteraceae; genus Bradyrhizobium; species Bradyrhizobium sp. OAE829. Next base: position 571,780 of record NZ_JBEPOE010000001.1, read on the forward strand.
GACCGTAACCGGGCCACCATTCGACTTGGCGGCGCTGGCCGTCACAACGCCGATCGAAAACACCACCGATCCCCCAACGGGATGTCCGTCCTGGGAAACCACGCGATAGCTGACGACCTGCGTCCCGCGCGGCAGATCGTCCGGCAACACGATCACGACGGATTGGTCGACCGCGCGAACCGTGACGGGGCGCGTCTTGCCCGCGGCATCGATCAGGTTGACGACCGCGGGTGTGACGCTTTCGTTGAACTGCAACTGCACGGTCTTTGGCGTCTCGGCCACGACGCTGCCATCGGCAGGTTCGGCAGCCACCAGCGACGCATGCGCAAAGGTTTCAGTTGCAAGACAGAGCGCCACCAGCAGTGCCGCGACGGCTGCGATGGCACGTAGCATCGAATTTACGGCTTCGAAATCAGCTTGAGTCCGGGCGCCGGCGACGAGCCGTCATGACTATGCGACCCGGCTCCGGCCTTCGGAATATCGATCCAGCGGCTAACCCCCTTCTCGCACTCCTGCAGCACCGGAAAATACAGCGTGGTGTTTGGCTTCAGGCCGCCGGTGAGAAAGGTTGCCATGACGAATTCGTCGTAGTTGTCGTCGGCGAGCTTGCCGCCGCTCCAGGACACTTCCTTGACGCCTTCAGAGAATTTGTTGCCATGATATTCGTATTCGGTAGCGTATTTCCCCCTTGTCGTCTCGAGGGTCCAGCCGGCCTTCGGCATCGGCTTGACGCTGATCACGCCTTCGGGGATTTGCACCCGTATTTTGACGGTGGCCGATCCCGCGCAACCATGCGGCACGGCGAATACCGCCTTGTAATAGCTGCCGACGGCCGCCTCGCGCTTCTCGAGCGTAACGTGCGCGTTGGCGGAAGACGCGGCGCAGAGTGCAGCGACAGCGACTAGCCAGTTTGGCTTCAACATTTTTGGCCTCTCATGTTCACGAACGCTTTCCATCGCCACTACTTCTTCATGCCGGAATGACCCGAATGATCATGCGCGGGCGCCTGGGCGCCGACGCCCTGCACGTCGAGCGACAGCGTCACCTTGCCCGCTTTTTCGAACTCAAGCGTGACCGGCACCTTGTCGCCCTGCTTGAGCGGGCCCTTGAGGTCCATCAGCATCAGATGATAGCCGCCCGGCGCGAGTTTTACGGTCTTGCCGGGTTCGATGGCGAGCCCCTTGTCGAGCGAGCGCATCGTCATCACGCCATTGTTCATTGCCATCTCGTGGACCTCGATCTTGCCGGAGATATCAGCCGCGCCCTTTATCAGCCGATCCGGCGCCTGCCCCTTGTTCTCGATGGTGAGGTATCCGCCCGCGATCTTGGCACCGCCCGGTGTGGCGCGGCTCCAGGCTCGCGTGATCACGAGATCGCCGGCCTTGACCTCCTGCGCGTGCAAGGGAGCGGTGAATAGCGCGGCCACGAGAGCGACGCAGGCAACGGTACGAGTGAGAGAATTCATCGGATTTTCCTTGGTTTTCTTTTGCGGCTCGCGCCCGCAAACGGCGTCTCGAATCCTCCCGGCGCAACGTGCGCGCGCCGGGAGTCGCAATCAATCACCACCGCGCTTTTACGCCCGCGTACACGGCACGGCCAGTGCCGGGCTCGAATAACGGCAAGTTCGGATTGGCCCTGTCGATGATGCTGGCGGAGCTGATGTAGGCCTTGTTGGCAATGTTTCGAGCCTCGATATACATCGAATAGGTACCGCCATTGTCGACGCCCGCCTTCAACCCGACGATCGCATAGGCCGACGTCTTCAGGGTATTGGCGCTGTCCACATAGTAGGATTCCGGTACCCATTCGACGTTGGGGCCGACATAGATTCCCGTCGGATGCTTGTAGAGCAGTTCGGCCCGCAGGTAATGACGCGGCGCGCCGGGCAACTGGTTGTTCGCGAAGACGGGATCGTTGTCGAAGCGGAAATCGTTGAAGGTGTAGGCAAGGTTCACCCAGACCTTGTCTGGCGCGCTGCCCGGGACGAACAGCCCCTTGACGACAACTGCGCCCAGGCCGGCTTCAATTCCCTGATGGTAGGTCCGATTGGCGTTGGTCACGTTGCAATTGCCGAACGCGCTGTAGAGGCACAGCAGTTCGTCCTTGATGTCGGCGCGATAGCCGGTCAGTTCCCAGGTCAAATCTGGGCGCCGCCCGCGGGTGCCGATTTCATAGGTGGTCGCGCGTTGCGGCCGGATGCTGGTGAACGGGATGACCGCGACGCCCGGTACATTCGCGCTTTCGCCGAAGCTCGGAACTTCGGCGCTGCGCGAGATGTTGGCGTAGGCCTGCCACGTCGGATCGATGTCCCACAGCAGGCCGGCCTTGGGGCTCCACAGGTTGAATTCTGTTCGTCCCGATTGATTTCCATCGCTCAGGAATCGGTCGCGACGGTCGCGCGTGGCGTACAGGAACTGCGTACCGGCGACGGCCGCCACGTTCGGCAGGAAGTAAAACGAGTCCTGGATATAGACCGAGGTGTTCTGCGATTTGTCGACCGATGAGGACAGCAGCGCTCCCTTCTGTCCGGCGATATTGGCAAATTGCTGGTTGTCGATACTGCCGTTGATGACATTGACGCCGGCGACGAGAACATTGCGGAAGCCGCCGATGTTGCGATCGTCAGTGACGCGGGCAAAGCCGCCATAGTCCTTGTAGCGATAGTCCAGCCACTGGAAGATGGGATGCATCAAATGGCGGTCGACGCCGAACACGCCGAAATCAACGACGGTGTCCTCGAACCGGATCGTCGTCTTGTTCGCCAGCCGCACCGTATCGATGTTGCGCTGCTGATCCATCAAGACATTGTTCGGAGCAGCCGTCTCGGGCGAGGTGAGTGCAGATGCCTTGGTAACGGTGCCGGGAATCCGCTGCCGGACCTGATTGGCGTTTACATAGAACCGCGTCTCGAAATCGGGCGAGAACTGGTAGCCCACATTGCCGCTGACGCGCGTTGCACTGCCGTTGCTGTGATCGCGAAACCCGTCCGCCGCCTGGGTCGATGCGGTCACGAAACCGTCCCAGGGCCCGTTGGCGCCACCCGCGTTGGCCTGCAGCCGGCGAAACCCGAAAGCACCGCCATCGACACTCACGCCGTTCACGAACGGGTCGCGACCGCTCGGCGTGACGAAATTGATGGCCCCGCCCAGGGAGTTCGCGCCAAACCGCAGGGCGTTGCCGCCCTTGAAGACTTCCACGTATTTGTAGGCGGTCGGATCGATTTCCTGGAAATCGCCGTAACCATCAGCCGTGTTGATCGGAATCCCGTCCATATAGAGCTGGACGCCGCGCAGATGGAAGTTACGCGACAGACCGGAACCACGGATCGAGAGCCTGGAATCGTCGCCCCATTTGGGCTGCGCGAAGACGCCGGGGACGTAATCGAGAACATCCTTGATCGTATTGGCGACGGTCGAGTTCCGGTAGGCCTCGGCCGGAACGAGCGCGACGCCGCCCGGTGTCTGTTGAATCTCGCGGATCGCCTGTTGCACCGTGAGAACCGTCAGTGCCGGCCCCCTCGCCGGGTCGCTCGCAACCGGCGGCGCAACCGGGGCCGGATTTCGAACACGAGACGCCCGCGCCGTGCGCGCTGCACTGCGCTGCGGAGCACGGGCTGAAATTGTCCGCTGCGGCGTCGGGGCATCCACGGTGACGGGCGGAAGCGAACTTTGCATATTGGTTTGAGCACCCGCCGAAACGGATGCAAAGACGGCGGCGCAAGCGAGCGCGCCCGCGGGCAAGTGATAGTGAAACATGTGGTATTCCTGACACCGGCTCTGGCGGCCGGTTAATGAACTGCACCGATCAGCGCAGCCGAGGCCGCACCGATCGTTCGGATGTTCGAAAGGTCAGGAAATGGACGGAGGCGCGCGCGCTTGGGCGTGCGAGCCGGCGCGGGAACCGAAGCGGTCCGTTATGAATTCGACCCAGACCACGCGCGCGTGCTGGCGTTCGAAGATGACGGCGTTGGCGATTTGCGGCACATCGACCGGCGCACCGGTGTGGAGCACGCTGCAGACCGAGCAGCAGCCGTCGTGCGCGCGATGCCCGGTCTGGTCGCTCTGGCCGGTGGAGGCATCTGCATTGCCGTGACAGATCACGGCCGCGGCGATCGGATCGGAGGCCGCGATGCTGGCCGCCCAGCACGCGCCGATCGGTGCGAAAATCTGCACCACCAGGGCGATCAGGACTATCGGTAGGAAATTTTTCAGCCGCGCGCGCATCGCAAACCCATCCGGATCAGGAACTAATCACCGAGAGAGTCCGAAGTCGAGATCGGGTTTCCGGTTTATCCGCTTGTGTTGCGCAAATAACCCGGCTTTTCAGATGCGTTCCAGCCGGTTGAGCGGCGATTTCGGCCCTCCGCGCCCGCGACCCGGTGCGGGTACTGACCCTCCGCCACAAGGAATAGTGGTGGAATTCCAATCATTTCGCAGATTGCTAGAATTTTGAACAATCGTTGCTGAAAATGGTGACAAGCGGAAAAAGATAGTCTACATGTGCTGGCTCAGGCTGGCCGAAAGGTTGAAGTCTGGTGGTCCAAGTCTCGGGAGGAGCCCTGACGCGCACAAGCAGCGTCGCCTCGTCAATCAAGATCAAACCCAAATTTTCGAGGTAAAAGGGTCGACACAATTTTTGAGCAGGGCTCCGTGCCCTGCTCTTTTTTTGTGGTCGTGTTTTCTGCGATCATCTTTTTATAGTCGTTCGAAGAATCGAGATCGCGTACGCCCGATGATCGCGCCCTCCAATCCGATTCTGCGAAGCTTTGAGATCGCAGCCAGCCGCTGCGCGGACCTGACGCCGTTGGTGTATGCGCGCCTGCACCGCGAACATCCAGAAACACACACGATGTTCCGGACCGAGGGCAGCGAACTCGTCAAGGGCTCGATGCTGGCGCTGACGATCGATGCGATCCTGGATTTCGCAGGGCCCCGCACCGGCCACTTCCGCATGATCGAGTGCGAGATTTCCTCCCACGACGCCTACGGCACGCCGCGCGACCTGTTCATCGCATTCTTCGGTGTGATCGCCGCGACCCTGCGCGACATCCTCGATCAGGACTGGTCGCCAGAGATCGATGCTGCATGGCGGAAATTGCTCGATGAGATCGAGCAGCTGGTCTTGCAGCGCACAAGCTAGGCCGGCTTCCGCTCGACTTGCTCGATAGAGTCTGCACCCTCAGCGATGACGTGATCAGCGAACGGGTGGCGCGTGCGCGGCGAGTGTGAGACACTGCCGGCATCCGCGGTGCGTGTAACGCCCTCGGTCATAAAATGAAAGCGAGGGAGCAAGCAATGTCAGGGACGGATAAATCCTCTACGACCAGGCGTGATCTTCTTCAGTCGGCGGCGTTCGCCGGCGCAGCATCCGCGCTGTTCGGCGGCTTGGGCGTGAGCCCGGCACTCGCGCAGGCCGCACGTTCCGAGAAACCGCTGAAGGCCGCGTTCTCCAACGCCGGCCTGCAGGCCACCTGGTGCGCGCAGGGCAAGCAGGCCGCGGAATGGTGGGGCAAGCTGTTCAACGTCGAGGTCACCTGGTTCGACGGCCAGCTCGACGCCGTCAAGCAGCGCGCCGCGATCGACAACATGGCGTCGCAGAAATGGGATTTCGTCGCCATCCAGGCGTTCGGCATCGGCACCCTGACCCAGCCGGTGCAGAAGATGATCAGCGCCGGCACCCCGGTCATCGACATGGACACGCTGATCGCGCCGCTCGACCAGATCAACGTCCACTCCTTCCTCGCCCCCGACAATGAATTCATGGGCGCCTCGGTGACGCAGGCGCTGTGCAACGCCATGGGCGGCAAGGGCAAGATCATCATGACCCAGGGCGCCCTCGGCCACACCGGCGCGCAAGGCCGCGCCAAGGGATTCAACACGGTCGTCAAGCAATTCCCGAACATCGAGGTGCTCGATACCCAGCCCGCCGATTGGGACGTCACGAAGGCCGCGCGTCTGTGGGAGACCTATCTGACAAAATACCCGCAGATCGACGCCGCCTTCTTCCACAATGACGACATGGCGCTCGCCGCCTACAACATCATGAAGGCGCGCAACCGCACCAACATCCTGATCGGCGGGGTCGACGCCATGCCGCCGGCGATCCAGGCCGTCAGCGAAGGCCGGATGTTCGCGACCGTCCGCAATCCTTCGTGCCGCATCCATGGCGGCGCCATCGTCGCGGGCGTCGCCGCGGTGACCGGGGGCGAAAAGAGCGGCCAGGGCATTCCGAAGCACGTGATAACGGACGGCCCGGTCGTGACCAAGGCCAACGCGGCGGGCATGCAGTGGATGGAGAATCATTTCCTGATCTGAAGTCTGATGATTCCGCAACGCGCACCCATCCTCGAACTGCGAGGGATCACCAAAGCCTTCGGCGGCGTCGAGGCGCTTCGCGGGGTCGATTTTGCGCTGTTCGCCGGCGAGATCCACGGTCTCGTCGGCGAAAACGGCGCGGGAAAAAGCACGCTGATGAAGATCATCGCCGGCGTGCATGCGGAATTCTCCGGCCATTTTGCACTGGATGGGAAGGACACCCGTTTCCGTTCGACCCGCGACGCGCATGCGGCCGGCATCGCCATGGTCCACCAGGAGCTGAGCGTCGCCCCTGATCTGTCGGTGGCCGAAAACGTCTTTCTCGGCACCCAGCCGACCAACCGCTTCGGCCTCGTGCAGTGGCGGCGCATGGCGCGCGAGGCCGGCGAGCAGCTCGCCAAATTCGGCATCGACGTCGATCCAATGTCGCGGCTCGGCGATCTGCCGATCGGCATGCAGCAGCTGATCGAGATCGCCCGCGTCCTGTTCTCGGGCGCCCGCATCGTCATTCTCGACGAGCCGACCTCCGCCCTCTCGCCGCCCGAGGTCGAGCGCCTGTTCGCGACGCTGCGGCGGCTGCGCGACGAGGGTTGCGCCATCGTCTTCATCTCGCATTTCATCGAGGACATCCTGCGCGTCTCGGACACGGTGACGGTGTTCCGCAACGGCCGCAAAGTCGCCGAGACGGAATCCGCCGCGACCAGCAAGGCCGCACTGATCGAGGCCATGATCGGTAAGGGCAGCGAGGCGCTGGGCGAGACCTATACCGACGACATCATGCTGCCGCCGCCGACCGATCGTCCGGCGGTGCTGAAAGCGGACGAGCTCACGCTCGCCCGCAGCCTGCAGGACGTCTCTTTCGAGGCCCGCGGCGGCGAAGTTTTGGGCATCTACGGCTTCATGGGCTGCGGGCAGCTCGAGCTGGCGCGGATCCTGTTCGGCAAGATCAAGCCCGACCGCGGCACGCTGATCGTGGGCGGCGAGCCCAAATCGTTTGCCAGCACGGCGGCGGCGCGGCGCGCCGGCGTCGCCTTCGTTCCCGAAAGCCGCCGCGCCATGCTGTTCCACCAGGAGCCGGTCTACAAGAACATCTCGATCAGCGTGCTGGGCCGGATTTCCGCCCTGTTGCTCAAGCCCGCACGCGAGCGGTCGATCGCCGCCCGCCAAGTCGAGCAGTTGCAGATCAGGCCCGCGGCCGTCGAACTCGAACTCGGCATGCTGTCCGGCGGCAACCAGCAGAAGGTGGCGCTGGCGAAATGGCTGAGTTATCCGCCGCGCTTGCTGGTGCTGTGCGAGCCGACGCGGGGCATGGACGTCGGCGCCAAGAACGACGTCATCAACATCGTCAGGGATCTGCGCGCCAAGGGACTGGCCGTGATCGTGCTTTCGACCGAACCGGAGACGGTGCTGTCGCTGGCCGACCGCATCATCGTCCTCAAGCGCGGCGTAGTCGTGCGCGAATTCGCTCATGAGATGGTCAGCAAGGACCGTCTGCTGCAAGCGGCTTGAGGAGAACTTTGAATGGCGAGCAGTGAAAGCGCGACAGTCCCGGCGGATCGCAAGCGGCCGCGCAGCGTCGGCAGGTTCCTGCGTTCGCAGATGCGCAACATCGCGCCATTCCTGACGCTGATCTGCCTGACCGGCTTCTTTGCCGCCGCCAGTCCGTCGTTTGCGACGCTCGACAATTTCGGCAATATCCTGACCCAGGTTTCGGTGACCGGCATTATCGCCGTCGGCCTCACCTTCGTGATCCTGTGCGCCGAGATCGACCTGTCGATCGCCAGCATCGCCAACGTCACCGGCATCGCGGTCGCCTATTTCACGCTGCAGGAATCCTACGTGAACATCGCCAACGTCCCGATGCCCGGCTGGGCCGCGGTCATGCTGGCGCTCGCGCTCTGCGCCCTGCTCGGCGTCGTCAATGCGTTCGGGCTCACCGTGATCGGCATTCCCTCCTTCATCATGACGCTGGCAATGATGCAGATCGCCGCGGGCATTTCCGCGCTGCTGGTGCGCGGCCAGATCGCCTACAAGGTGCCCGACGTGATCACGACGCTCGGATCGGGATCGGTCGGTGGCGTCCCATGCATCGTGATCGTGGCCGCGCTGATGCTGCTCGGCGGCCATCTGGTGCTGACCTACACCCGCTTCGGCCGCTACGTCTACATGGTCGGCGGCAACCGCGAGGCGGCGGAGTATTCCGGGCTCAACGTCAAGCTCATCCTCGGCAGCGTGATGGTGATCGCGGCGGTCTGCTCGGGCATCGGCGGCATGCTCGGCGTCGCCCATTTCGGCAGCGCGCAGCAGAACGAGTTCGACACCTACCTGCTCGACTCGATCGCCGCCGTCGTGGTCGGCGGCACCAGCCTGTTCGGCGGCCGCGGCGGCATCGGCAACACCGTCGTCGGCCTGTTCGTGCTCGGCGTCCTCAACAACGGCCTCGACCACGTCAACATCGACAGTTTTCTGAAGATCCTGATCCGGGGCCTGATCCTGCTCGCAGCGCTGGTGATCAACGTCTATGCGCAGAAGCTGCGGGAACGGTCGGTCGATTGACGGCGGCGTTCCAGGACGTCATCGTGTCTTTCTAAAGCAGTCGAGCAGCATTCCCATCGCTTCCTTGGTTTGCTTCAACGGAACGACCAGCTTGACTGAACCACGTTCCGTAAGCTTGATCGAGGGCGCCTCCAGAAAAGCTTGAGAGAGCGCGGCATCGAAAGGAGCTACAACTCCTGGTGTTCCTCGATAGCCATACGGCGCCAATTCTCCTCTTCTCCAGTTTCCAAGTACCAGCTCAACGCTGTCGACATACGGTTCCGCGTCGAGGTTCGACGTGAACAACTTTCTAGCTGCCTCAATTACTATGGCTAGTTTCTTGGGCGTCTCGCCACCGACGGTGACGTTGGAAGTGTCGTCATAACCGTGCACGGCCAAACACCCAACGCCAAATCGAGCCGTTGAGATCTTCCAATCACCGATCGTTCCGAATTGTTTGCCGGGCTCTACCAGCACATACCCTGGTTTATTCGCACTATTTGTAACAGAGGCGCTGATAGAGGAGGATTGGGAGTTCGGCGGACTACCAGATGTTGCGACGTGAGACTCAGATGGACAGCGAATGAACTGTTGACTCGGATAGTTTCCTTCCTTGAGTTCAATCTTATCAGGCGTAAGCAGCCGAAGCTTATAGGAACGGCGCCTCAATCCTGGCCGCCCTCCTCCTTCGCCATCGTGATAATAACTGTCAGTCACTTGATACTCGCTCACGCCGATCTTTCGTACGGTCAAATTGTTGACGGTCTCCTCCTCAAGATAACCTCCATTGAACTCTGTTTTTTTCGAGCCGTTGAAAACCAGGAGATTGCCCCTCGGCGCCTTGCGATCCTTAGAATAGGACGCGCACGCTTGAACAGCTTCAATTCCCGCTGGGTCGTTTGCGTTAGCCCACACACCGACAACTGGGTATTCGACGGCCTGCAGGTCCGACGAAAACGCTATAACGAAAACTGCTGCCAAAAGTCTCCTGATCCACATCCCTGCCCTTGCCCTTCATCAAATCACAATTCGATTGATTTCGGTCAAAGTAGCAGCAACGCCTTTTTCTGTCATAGATTGTTGTGGTCTATATGTGCCACTCCGGCTGCCAGTCGCGCACTTCCCGTGCCGCCCGGGTGACGGCACTGATGGAGGCAAACGACGCCGCGTCCACCAGCATCGCCCGCGCAAGGCGCAGGCTCCGCGCTTCGCAGACGGCGCGGCGCTTGGGGTCCTCGATCAGTTCGAAGTCGATATTGTGCGCGAGACCGAGGATGCGGCGAATAATCCTGGCCGCGGCAAACCCGGCCGTTTCGCCAAACAGCCGTGCCATATAGGCCTGCGGTTCGGCCTCAAGGCGCGCCGCGGGAGAGAGCTGTCGGTAGGCGCGGCCTTCTAGGCCGTGAACCCATAGATCTGCCGAGGACGCACATTTGCCAGAGTCCGCATTGCGCCGATGAGCCCGACGTCGTCGGCCCGGACCGTCATATCCGCAACGTGCGAACACCCGACATTGAGCTGGTGTTCGGGCGCCGCCGCGGGCGCTTGCAACGGGCAAACCTGGCCGAGGGCTTTCGCCGAGCTGATATCTTTGTCGATCATATCTTGAAGGACGCCGCCTATTCGGGAATGCCGGCCTTGATCAAGCCCTCCGCGAACACCTCGCAATGGGCGAAGCCGCGCAGATTGTTGCGCAGCACGCCCACCCTCAGCGGTGGCCCGACCTTGTTGCGGCGGGCAGTGAATTCCACCGCCTCCTCGATCAGGCCGAGATGCCCGCAGCAGCTGATGAGCGCATTGTAGTGCCCAGCGAATTCGGCATCGGCGGCGACCGATGCCCGGACATACGGCAGCGCCTCCGCAAAGCGCCGCGCCGCGAGCAACGCCAAACCGTGGATCGTGGTGTAAAGGCCGGCAAAGGAATCCAATGGGCTCATGCGAAGCGCTTTTGCAGTTTCGGCGATCGCATCATCGAAGCGACCCGCCCGCAACAACGCCCAGCCATAAGCCGTGCGCCCGAGCGCGAAGCTGGGATTGAGGTTGAGGGCGGCCTGGTGCTCGGCCAGCGCCCGCTCGTGTTGGCAGGAGGTGCTCAAGTTGAGTCCGACGGTCATGTGGGCCCACGGCTCGCTCTGATCGAGGCGCAACGCCTCATGGGCGTGCAAGGCGCTCTGCCTGTAGCCCTCGGAGCGGTCTTCAACGTAATAGTAGAGCGTGGCCCACCAGATCGCCCAGCTGAGCGTGGCGTGCGCTCGCGCATAGTGCGGGTCGATCTCTATGGCGCGGCGCAGCAAGCGTTGCGCCTCTTCGTTGTGATTGCGGCCAAACTTGTTAATGAGGTCGATCGCGCGGACCACGAGTCCCCAGACATCGACGCTTTCAGGCGGCTGTCGGGCGGCACGATAGCCCTCCTGGGCGTAGAGGTGCGGCTCGATCGCGGCAACGATATTTTCCGTGATCTCGTCCTGGACCGTGAAGATGTCGTGCAGCTGACGATCGTATTTCTCCGCCCAGATGTGCTTGGCCGTCTCCCCATCGATGAGCTGGCCCGTGATGCGGATGCGCTGGCCAGCCGTGCGTACGCTGCCCTCCAGGGCATAGCGCACGCCCAGATCGCGGGCAATTGTCCTCACATCGACGGCTTTGTCTTTGTAGACAAAGGCCGAGTTGCGGGCGATGACGAAGAGCCAGCGAAGCCGGGACAACGCCGTGGTGAGATCCTCGGTGACGCCGTCCGCGAAGTACGCGCGCTCCGGATCGTCACTGAGGTTCGTGAAAGGCAGAACCACGATGGACGGCCTGTCCGGCAATGGCAGAGCTGGCGGAGCCGACGCGGCAGCCGCCGATCCGACGTTGACCCGAAATACCTGCAACGGGTCAGCGATGTTTTTCAAGCGCTGCTCACCCATATCAGCGTACTGGGCGTCGATCTTACCCTTGACCTGTTCGTATGCGGAACGCGACAAGCAGATTCCGCCGGGTTCAGCAATTCCTTCGAGTCGCGCTGCGATATTGACACCATCGCCCAGAATGTCATCGCCCTCGACCAGCACCTCGCCGAGGTTGATGCCGATGCGGTATAGCACGCGCTGTTCCGCGATCAGCTTGGCGTTGCGTCGGGCCATTAGCTTCTGCACTTTGATCGCGCATTCGACCGCTGCCACCACCGATGGGAACTCAATGAGCACGCCGTCGCCCATGGTCTTGAAAATCCGTCCGTCGTGCTTTCCGACGATCGGCCGCATTGCCGCTAGATGGTCACGCAAGCGGCGCGCGGTCCCTGCCTCGTCCAAGCCCATGAGTCGGCTGTAACCAGCCACATCGGCGGCAAGGATCGCTGCAAGCCTGCGTTCAACCCGCTGCTGTGCCATGGACTGCTCTCCAGGCTACGGCTTGCGGCACTGTACCACAATGAGCGCGCGGCTATCACCAAAGGGGCGATATCTGATTCTGCCGCCGCCTTTAGGAGGTATGTCTGTTATGGGTCATTCGCAACCGGGTCGAACCAGCAGCAGTCCGCAATCCGCCGAAAGCGGAAGTGGACCACGCCCTAGCCAGCCGCTAGTCCTTACCCACTGAAATCCGGCCGCCAGTCGCGCATTTCTCGTGCCGCTTTCGTCACATCGCCGGTCGTGCGGAATGACGACGATTCCACCATCATGGCACGTGCGAGACGCAGGCTTCGCGCTTCGCAGACGGCGCGGCGCTTCGGGTCCTCGATCAGTTCGAAGTCGATATTGTGCGCGAGACCGAGGATGCGGCGGATGATCTTGGCCGCGGCAAACCCGACGGTGTCGCCAAACAGCTTCGCCATATAGGCCTGCCGCTCGGCCTCGAGGCGAACAGCACCGTCCGCGCCGGCAAACAGCGATGGCGGATAGGCGTCGCCCTTCGCCTCCGCGCGCCACAACTCGACGAATTTTCGCGCGAACTCCGTCCACACGCGCTCGACCGTCTCCAGCAGCCATGCCTCAAAGGCACGCCGGTCGCCAGGCGAACTTTCGTGGCCGCTGGAGGCGAGATAGCCCATCAGGAGGTTTGCGATGACGGCGCCGATATCGAACCCCATCGGCCCATAGAACGCGAACTCGGGATCGATTACGCGGGTCTCACGCTCGGTCACCATGATCGAGCCGGTATGGAGGTCGCCGTGGATCAGCGCTTCCGGCGAGGCCATGAACTTCAGCTTGAGCCTGGAGATCGCGACATGCAGGTCGAGGTCGTCGCGAAAGCTTGCAGCGGTCCTATCCAGCCAGGGCTGTGTCCAGCGGTTCTGTTCGGCGACGCGGTAGGGATCGGTGAAGATCAGGTCTTCGGTGATCTTGCACAGCGCATGATTTCCGGCAAAGGCGGCAATGCCGTCCTTCTTTTCCGCGGCGGGGACCGCGAGGTCGGAGCTGAAGAACAGCGTTCGCGCCAGAAAATTCGTGATGTCGTCGACGAAGCGCGGATAACTGGTGCCGGCCACCAGCCCCTTGCGCATGATGATATGCGGCTCGAGAAACTCCATAGCGATCAGGGCGAGCGCCTCGTCGTGGTGGAGCACCGCCGGCACCAGGGCGGGCGCCAGCCGGGCCTGATGGGTCAGCGCCAGATGTTCATAGTGCGAGCGCGACAGCGGCAGCGGCCAGCTCTCGCCGACCAGGCGAACATAGGGCAGCGCCTGCTTGACGGCGATGCTGCCAGCCCCGCCGCGCACGATGAAGACGAGGTTGAGATTGCCGTCGCCGACCTCGCTGATCGACCAGGTTGCCGGCGAGCCGCCAAGCTGGCTTGCGATCGCGGGAAGCTGCGCAAGATAGTCGCGCAGATCGGCTTCGCGCAGAATTCGGTATTGCTCCGGCCGGGGGATATCCAACGGTCGCTCGTGTGCGGTCATCGGTCGTCGCCTCCGGTTGTTGACGCCTGAGCTTCGGTCTCAATCCCGCTCGAGGAAGTTGGAACCGATGTCAGCCTTTTTCTTGATCGGATCGTAGTCGCAATAGACGCTGTCGGCGACCAGCGTGTAGCTCGCGATGATCGTGTCCTTGTTGAGCTTGACCGAATTCAGGCCGATCGCCGCGGTCTGTTTGCCGCCGGTCCATTTGAACGGCGTCGAGCTCTGCGCTTTCTCGCAGGCCACGACGGCGTCGGGAAAGACCGCCTGTTCGACGAAGGCTTTGACCGTTCGAAGCTGGTTCAGCGTCTTCCAGTTCATGTAGAACGACCCGCCAAGGCCGGCGGCGAGCAGGATCACCAGAGCAATCATGATGCGTTGAAAAGTCATTTCTGTTCTCCCGCCAAGCTAATGCCTGGCCTCGCCGCGCCGCAAAATGTGCATGACGCGCCCCTCTGCTCTAGAACGGCATCCCCATCAACTTGGACAACCGCTCGATATTGAGAAAACCCTGATAATAGGCCCACATCGCGATGGCGAAAATCACCGCCGATATGATCGTGGTCCAGATCAGCTTGCGGCCCATCCGCGCCATGATAGGCGCGCCGGGATCGGTACCGGGGGGGCCCTCGCCGTCCTCGTGCTGGCTGCGCACGCCGAACGGCAGCGTCACGAACAGCACGACCCACCACAACACGAAGTAGATCGCGAACATCGTCGAGATGTTATAGGCCATGCGGATCAGGCCTGTTCGATTTCGACGAGCGCGCCGGAAAAATCCTTCGGATGAAAGAACAGCACCGGCTTGCCGTGGGCGCCGATCTTGGGCACGCCGTCACCGAGCACCCGCGCGCCCTCGCTGATCAGCTTGTCGCGCGCCGCGATGATGTCGGGCACGTCGTAGCAGATGTGATGGATGCCGCCGTCGGCGTTGCGCTCGACGAATTTGGCGATCGGCGAGGCGTCGCCGAGCGGCTGGATGAACTCGATCTTGGTGTTGGGCAGCGTCACGAACACGGTGATGACGCCATGCTCCGGCAACGGCACCGCGCCGGAGATTTCGGCGCCGAACGCGCCGCCATAAATCCTGGCCGCCTTCTCGGCGTCCTTGACCGCGATCGCGACATGATTGAGCCGGCCCAGCATCGTTGCTCCTCCCCTAGTACCCAATTCCGCGGAACACGCGCTAGATCGTCAGCACATGCACGAGGCAGATCGGCTTCTTGCCCCAATGTTCGTTCAGCACCGCACGCACCGCGCGGCGTACCGATTCCGCTGTCGCGTCCGCATCGCGCCGCCGCGCCCGCGGCAGGCCTTCCACGGTCGATACCACCACATCGAACACGATGTCGTCGAGGGGCTCGCCGGCCGTATTCTTCTCGGGGATGCCGACCAGATCGACCTCGGGATCGTCGGCCAGCTCGCCCTTGTCGGTCATCGCGATCGCCACGAAGGCACAGCCGGCAAATCCCATCCGCCGCCGCTCCACCACGGCGCGCGACTTGGAATCTTCCAGGATGGTGCCATCCTTGTAAATCCGGCCCGAAGGTAGTTGGTCGATGATGCCGGGGTCGCCGGGGCCGAGCTTGACCAGGTCGCCGTTGCGGCAAATCAGGACTTTGGGGACACCGGCCGTGCGTGCCAGCTTGGCGTGCTCGGACAGATGCAGCGCTTCGCCATGCACGGGGATCAAGAGCTGCGGACGCACCCAGGAGATCATGTCGCGCAGCTCGTCGCGGCGCGGATGGCCGGAGACATGGACCAGATCGGTGCGGTCGGTGATGACCTCGATGCCCTGCGTGACCAGGCCGTTGATGATGCTGCCGACCGCCTTCTCGTTGCCCGGAATGGTGCGCGAGGAGAAGATCACGCAGTCGCCCTTGTTCAGCGTCACCTGCGGATGGTCGTCATTGGCAATGCGCGCCAGCGCCGCGCGCGGCTCGCCCTGGCTTCCCGTGCACAGCGCCAGCACCTTGTCCGGCGGGAAATGGCCGTAAAGGTCGGCTCCGCGGAAACTCTGGACGCCGTCGAGATAACCGGTTTCGCGTGCGACCTGCACCACCCGTTCCATGGCGCGGCCGACCACAACCACTTCGCGGTCGGCGGCCTTGGCGGCATCCGCGACCGCCTTCAGGCGCGCGACGTTGGAGGCGAAGGTGGTGACGGCGACCCGGCCCTTGGCGGCCTTTACCAATTTCGTAATTGTCGCGGCGACCTCGGTTTCCGAGGGCGAGCGCCCGTCCCGTACCGCATTGGTGGAATCGCCGACCAGCGCCAGCACGCCCTCGTCGCCCAGTTCGCGCAGGCGCCGCTCGTCGGTCGGCAGCCCGATGATCGGCGTCGGATCGATCTTCCAGTCGCCGGTGTGCAGCACGGTGCCGACCGAAGTGTGGATCGCCAGCGCGTGCGATTCCGGAATCGAATGCGCGACCGGGATGAATTCGACGTTGAACGGACCGAGATGGACACGCCCCCCTGAAGGCACCACCGTGACCGGGATTTTTGGCGGGTTGCGTTCGGCCGCCAGTTTGGCCTCGAACAGGGCCGCGCTGAACTTGGTCGCGTAGATCTTGCATTGCAGCTTCGGCCAGAGATCGATGATGGCGCCGAAATGATCCTCATGGGCGTGCGTCAGCACCAGCCCCATCAAATTCTTGCGTTCCTTCTCCAGGAAGCGGATGTCGGGCATGATCAGGTCGATACCCGGCAGATGTTCCTCGTCACCAAAGGAGACGCCGAGATCGACCGCAAGCCAGGACCGCTCGTGGCGGTTGCCGAGCCCGTAGATCGACAGGTTCATGCCGATCTCGCCGACGCCGCCGAGTGGCGCAAAGGTCAGTTCATCTGGTCTAGCCATCAGGCAGCTCCCACGGAGGCCGCCGAGCCAAAATAAACCTCGCCCGCGGCGATCGGGAGGTGCTTGCCTTCTGCGGTCCGGACGATCAGGCAGCCGCCTTCATCTATCGTGTCGAACGTGCCTGCGATAGTCGCCGTTCCGGTCTGGATGGCGACCGGCTCGCCGAGGCCGGCGGCGCGCGCCAGCCACAGCCGGCGGATTTCAGCAAAACCGCGACCATTGTCCCAGATGCCGCGGAATTCGACCCAGGCGTCCGACAGCACGGCGAACAGCTCCTCGGCGCCGACATGGACACCTAGCGCCGCCAGCGAAATGGCCGGCGTCGGCGTGCCCGTGGGGGCTGCGACCACATTGGTGCCGATGCCGACCACGACGGCCAGCCGGTTGCCCGCGACAGCTTCGGCTTCGAGTGAAATACCGACCAGCTTCTGCTTCTCGACCAGCACGTCGTTCGGCCATTTCAGCTGGAATTTCAATGGGTCAGAGCCGGCCCTTCGCAGATTGGCTTCGATGCTCACCTGCTGCAGGGCGCTTGCAATCGCGAGCCCGGCGGCAAAGCCCAATGTCGCGGCGGTTGCGGGCGGGACGTCGATGACTTCGAGAACGCTGCTGGCGAGGTTGCCGCGCGGCGCGATCCAGGCGCGCTGGCGCCGTCCCTTTCCGGCCGTCTGCTCCGTCGTGACGAACCAAGTCGATCCGGGCTCGCCGCTGCGGGCGTGCGCCATGGCCTCGGTATTGGTCGAGCCGACCTGATCGAAGGCGGCGAGACGGTAACCCGCCGATGTGGCCCGGGGACCGAGCGCGAAGGCCATTTAAAAGAGCGACTTCGCCGCGGCCGCGGCCACGCTGACCAGCAGCCCCGGATAGACGAAGAAGAAGATCGTGAAGACGCCGGTGATCGCCAGCACCACGCGCAATTCGGTGCGCATCGGATCAAGCTCGCCCGCCGGCTCGTCGAAATACATCACCTTGATGATACTGAGATAGTAGAACGCGCCCACGACGCTGGCGAGCACGCCGACCACGGCGAGCGTGAACAGGCCTGCCTTGATCGCGGCGACGAACACGTACCATTTGGCGAAGAAGCCCGCGAGCGGCGGAATGCCGGCCAGCGAGAACAGCAGCATCGCAAAGAAGAAGGCGAGCAGCGGATTGGTGCGCGACAGACCGGCAAAGTCGCTGATCTGCTCCATCGGCTGGCCGTTGCGCTTCATGGTCAGGATGACCGAGAAAGTGCCGAGCGTCATCGCGACATAGATCGCGATATAGACCAGCACGCCCTGCGCGCCCTCGACGGTGCCGGACGCGAGCCCGACCAGCGCAAAACCCATATGGCCGATCGACGAATAAGCCATCAGTCGCTTGATGTTCTTCTGCCCGATGGCGGCAAACGAGCCCAGCACCATCGAGGCGATCGCCACGAACACGATGATCTGCTGCCATTGCGAGACGATGCCCGGGAATGCCGTCAGCGCCACGCGCGTAAACACCGCCAAGGCCGCCACCTTCGGCGCAGAGGCAAAGAACGCGGTTACAGGCGTCGGCGCGCCCTCATAGACGTCGGGCGTCCACATGTGGAACGGCACGGCGGATACCTTGAAGCAGAGGCCGGCGAGCAGGAACACCAGGCCGAATACGAGCCCGATATTGCCGGTTTTCGCAGCCGCCGCGATGCCGGCGAAGCTGACGGTGCCGGTAAAGCCGTAGATCAGCGAGGCGCCGTACAGCAGCATGCCCGACGACAGCGCGCCCAGCACGAAATATTTCAGGCCGGCTTCGGTGGATTTGGCGTTGTCGCGGTTGCTGGCGGCGACCACGTAGAGCGCCAGCGACATCAATTCGAGCCCGAGATAGAGCATGATCAGGTCGCCGGCCGAGATCAGCACCATCATGCCGAGGCTCGAGAGCAGCACCAGGATCGAGAATTCAAAGGTCCGCCGCGACGGATCGGAGAGGAATTCGGCCGACAGGATCAGGGTCGCGCCCGAGCCGATCAGCGCCAGAATTTTCAGGAAGCGCGCGAAATCGTCGACGATGAAGCTGCCGCCGAAGGTCGTGAGCTTGCCAGCCGGCAGCATCAGTTCCAGCGCGCCGGTCACCACCAGCAGGCATATCGCAAGGGTGGTGACGAGGCGGGTCGTCCCCTCGCCGCCGCGATAGGCGCCGAGCATCAGCAGAGCCATGGCACCCGCGGCCAGCACCAGCTCCGGCAACACCGGCAGCAACTGATAACCTGCACTCTGGAAGCTCATGGAGGTGGCCTTACTGGATCAACGCGGCTGCCTTCACGGCAGTCACGGCGGTGTTGTAATTGTTGACGAGTTGCTGAACCGAGGCCGCCGACATGTCGAGCACCGGCTTCGGATAGACGCCGAACAGGATGGTGAGGAACACCAGCGGGAACAGCATCAAGCCTTCGCGGAACGTGAGGTCCTTGATGCTGGCCAGAGCCGGTTTTGTGAGCGTGCCGAACACCACCTTGCGATAAAGCCAGAGCGCGTAGCCCGCCGACAGGATCACACCGAACGTGGCGAAGGTCGCGGTCGGGATCGAGACCTTGAAGGTGCCGAGCAGCGTCATGAATTCACCGACGAAGCCCGACGTGCCGGGCAACCCGACATTGGCCATGGTGAACACCATGAACACCAGCGCGTAGAGCGGCATCCGGTTCACCAGCCCCCCGTAAGCGGCGATTTCGCGGGTGTGCATGCGGTCGTAGACGATGCCGACGCAAAGGAACAGCGCGCCGGAGACGATGCCGTGCGAGATCATCTGGAACACGCCGCCGGCCACGCCCTGCGTGGTGCCGGCGAAAATGCCCATGGTGACGAAGCCCATATGCGCCACCGACGAATAGGCGATCAGCTTCTTGATGTCTTCCTGCATCAACGCCACCAGCGAGGTGTAGATGATCGCGATCGCCGACAGCGAGAAGACGATCCAGGCGAAATCATGCGACGCCAGCGGGAACATCGGCAGCGAGAACCGCAGGAAGCCGTAGCCGCCCATCTTCAGCAGGATCGCGGCCAGGATCACCGAGCCCGCGGTCGGCGCCTCGACGTGCGCGTCCGGCAACCAGGTGTGCACCGGCCACATCGGCATCTTCACCGCGAACGATGCAAAGAACGCCAGCCATGCCCAGGTTTGCAGGGAGCGCGGCACGGCGGTGTGCATCAGCGTCGGGATATCGGTCGTGCCGGCGTTCCAGTACAGCGCCATGATGGCGAGCAGCATCAAGACCGAGCCGAGCAGCGTGTAGAGGAAGAACTTGAAGGACGCGTAGACCCGGCGCGGGCCGCCCCAGACGCCGATGATCAGGAACATCGGGATCAGGCCGCCCTCGAAGAACAGGTAGAACAGCACGAGGTCGAGCGCCGAGAAGGTGCCGATCATCAGCGTTTCCAAGAGCAGGAACGCCATCATGTATTCGCGCACCCGCATCGTCACCGACTTCCAGCTCGCGATGATGCAGAGCGGCATCAGGGCGGTGGTCAGGATCACGAACGGCAGTGAAATGCCGTCGACACCCATGTGGTAGGTGATGCCGCTCGCCAGCCACGACGCCTTTTCGATGAACTGGAAGTCCGGATTGGTCGCATCGAAGCGCCAGACCAGGATCAGCGAGATTGCAAAGGTGACCAGCGTGGTCCACAGCGCGATCCAGCGCGAGTTGCTTCGCGCCGCATCATCGTCGCCGCGGCTGATGTAGATCACCAGCGCGCCGAACAGCGGCAGGAAGGTGACGACCGAGAGAATGGGCCAGGTTGTCATCACTGGCCTCCCAAGCCGAACATGAACCAGGTGATTAGTCCGGCGACCCCGATCAGCATCGCGAACGCGTAGTGATAGAGATAGCCGGTTTGGATCTTCACGACGTTGCGGGTGACATCGAGCACCCGCGCGGAAATGCCGTCGGGGCCGAAGCCGTCGATGACGTAGCCATCGCCCTTCTTCCACAGGAAGTGGCCGATCCACTTGGCCGGGCGAACGAAGATCAGGTCATACAGCTCGTCGAAATACCATTTGTTGAGCAGGAACTGGTAGAGCATCGGGTGCTGATTGGCGAGTTCGACCGGCAGATAGGGCCGGCGAATATAGAAGACGTAGGAGATGTAGGCGCCCACCACCATCATCACGGTCGGCAGATACGCGATCCACGCCGGGATGTGGTGCATCTCTTCGATGATGTTCGGGTGCATCTTCAGGGATTCACGGAAGAACTCGGCCACGCCATGGCCTGCGAACAATTCCTTGAACGGGAAGCCGGCCAGGATCGATCCGGCGGCGAGGACGCCGATCGGGACCAGCATCCACAGCGGCGCCTCGTGGGCGGCTTCATAATGCTCCTGGTCGTGCGGCTCGCCGTGGAAGGTCTTGAAGATCAGACGCCAGGAATAGAACGAGGTCAGGCCGGCTGCGACCACCGTCATCAGGAAGCCGTACATCGCGAACGGATTATGCGAGACGAACGCGGATTCGATGATCGCATCCTTGGAGAAATAGCCGGCGGTGAGCGGGAATCCGGTCAATGCCAGCGTGCCGATCACCATCACGATATAGGTGAAGGGAATCCGGTCCTTCAGCCCGCCCATGTTGCGGATGTCCTGCTCGTGATGCATCGCGTAGATCACCGAGCCGGAGCCCAGGAACAGCAGCGCCTTGAAGAAGGCGTGCGTGAACAGATGGAAGATGCCGACCGAATAGGCCCCTGCCCCCATCGCCACGAACATGTAGCCGAGCTGCGAACAGGTCGAGTAAGCGACGATGCGTTTGATGTCGTTCTGCACGAGGCCGATCGTCGCCGCAAAGAAGGCGGTGGTGGCGCCGAAGAACATCACGACGGCCTGCGCGTTCGGCGCCAGCTCGAACAGCGGCGACAGGCGCGCCACCATGAACACGCCGGCGGTGACCATGGTTGCGGCATGGATCAGCGCCGAGACCGGCGTCGGGCCTTCCATGGCGTCCGGCAACCAGGTGTGCAGCAGGAACTGGGCGGACTTGCCCATCGCGCCCATGAACAGCAAGAGGCAGGTCAGCGTCAGCGCGTCGGCATGCCAGCCGAACACGTCGATGGTCTTGCCGGCGAGCCCCGGCGCGCCCGCGAAGATGGTCTCGAAATCGGTGGTCTTGAGCAGCATGAAAACGGCGAAGATGCCGAGCGCGAAGCCGAAATCGCCGACGCGGTTGACTACGAAGGCCTTGATCGCCGCCGCATTGGCCGTCGGCTTCTGGTACCAGAACCCGATCAGCAGATAGCTGGCGAGACCAACGCCTTCCCAGCCGAAGAACATCTGGACCAGATTGTCCGAGGTCACCAGCATCAGCATCGCGAAGGTGAACAGCGACAGATAGGCAAAGAAGCGCGGCCGGTGCGGATCCTCGTCCATGTAGCCGATGGAATAAAGATGCACGAGCGCCGAGACCGTGTTGACCACGACCAGCATCACCGCGGTCAGCGTATCGACGCGCAGCGACCATGCGACCTGCAGATCGCCGGAATTGATCCAGGGGAACAGCGCAATGCGGGCGTCATGGTGCATGAAGCCGACATCGACCAGCGTGACCCAGGAAAGGGCAGCCGAAATCATCAAGAGGCCGGTCGTGATCAGTTCCGCCGCGCGCGAGCCTGCCGCCGGCGGCTCGGACACGTGGTGGTCGTCATGGCCGTGGTCATCGTGGCCATGGTCGTCATGGGCAGCCGCCGCATGCGCGTGCGCGTCGTGCCCATGGCCGTCATCATGATGTTCGACGGTGTCGCCGCTCGGGTTGCGCGCATGCGCCCCGAACAGCGCAATCAGGCCGGCCAGAATGGCGCCCAGCAGCGGCAGAAAGACGATTGCCTGAATCATAGCTGCGCCTAGCCCTTCATCAAATTAACGTCTTCAACCGCGATCGAACCGCGGTTGCGGAAGTACACCACCAGCACGGCGAGACCGATCGCCGCTTCCGCGGCCGCGACCGTCAGCACCAGCAGCGCAAACACCTGGCCGACGATGTCGCCGAGGAAGGTGGAGAACGCCACCAGGTTGATGTTGACCGAAAGCAGGATCAGCTCGATCGACATCAGGATGACGATGATGTTCTTGCGGTTGAGGAAGATGCCGAGGATCCCGAGCGTGAACAGGATGGCGCCGACCGAGAGGTAGTGTCCGAGCCCGATCGTCATTTCACCCACTCCGCCGCGTCCGCGTCCTGCAGGCCCTGGCCCGCGGCCACCTTGCGCACGCTCATCGCAAGCTCGGGCGTCCGCGCGTTCTGCACGTTGATGTCCTGCCGCTTGACGCTGACCTTGTGGCGCAGCGTCAGCACGATGGCGCCGATCATCGCGACCAGCAGCACCATGCCGGCGAGCTGGAAGTAATGGATGTACTTCGTATAGAGCACGAGGCCGAGCGCCTCGGTGTTGCTGATATTGGCCGGAATCGCCGCCGTGATGTTCTTGGTCACGGACGGATTGATCGCCCAGCCGCCGACAACAAGCAGAAGCTCGAACACGAAGATGCCGCCGATCACAAGCCCGATCGGCAGATATTGCATGAAGCCTTCGCGCAGCTCGACGAAGTCGACGTCGAGCATCATGATCACGAACAGGAACAGCACCGCGACCGCGCCGACATAGACCACGATCAGCATCATGCCGAGGAATTCGGCGCCCATCAGGATGAACAGGCCCGAGGCGTTGACGAAGGCCAGGATCAGATACAGCACGGAGTGCACGGGATTGCGCGAGACAATCACCATCACCGCCGACGCCACGCAGATGCCGGCGAACAGGTAGAAGAACAGCGCGGGAAGGATCATGCCCTCACCTCACCGGTACGGCGCGTCGAGTTCGATCGATTTCGCAATCTCTCGCTCCCAACGGTCGCCATTGGCGAGCAATTTCGCCTTGTCATAATAGAGTTCCTCGCGGGTCTCGGTCGCGAATTCGAAATTCGGTCCCTCGACGATGGCATCGACCGGGCAGGCTTCCTGGCACAGGCCGCAATAGATGCATTTCACCATGTCGATGTCGTAGCGCACGGTACGACGGGTGCCGTCGTTGCGGCGCGGCCCGGCCTCGATGGTGATGGCCTGCGCCGGGCAGATCGCCTCGCACAGCTTGCAGGCGATGCAGCGCTCTTCGCCGTTCGGATAGCGGCGCAGCGCATGCTCGCCGCGGAAGCGCGGCGAGATCGGGCCCTTCTCGAACGGATAGTTCAGCGTCGGCTTCGGCTTGAAGAAGTAGCGCATGGCGAGGAAGAACGCCGATACGAACTCGGTCAGGAGAAGCGAGCGGGCTGTTGCGTTGATATTGACACTCATAGCGACCTCATTTCGGCGCGAGCCCCGCGAATTGCAGAACTCCGGCGACGATCACCACCATCGCCAGCGACAGCGGCAGGAACACCTTCCAGCCGAGCCGCATCAGTTGATCGTAGCGGTAGCGCGGCACGATCGCCTTCGCCATCGCGAACATGAAGAACATGAAGAACACTTTCAGCGCGAACCAGATGATCCCGGGCACCCAGGTGAACGGTGCGTAGGGAACCGGCGGCAGCCAGCCGCCCAGAAACAGGATCGTCGCCAGCGCGCACATCGTGGTGATCGCGACGTACTCGCCGAGCATGAACAGCAAATACGGCGTCGAGCCGTATTCGGTCATGAAGCCCGCGACCAGTTCGGATTCCGCTTCAACCAGATCGAACGGCGGCCGGTTGGTTTCGGCCAGCGCCGAGACGTAGAAGATTACGAACATCGGAAACAGCGGCAGCCAGTACCAGCCGAGCAGCCCGAACCTGGTGTTCTGGGCCTGCACCACGTCCGTCAGGTTCAGCGAGCCCACGCACAACAACACCGTGATGATGACGAAGCCGATCGAGACTTCGTAGGACACCATCTGCGCCGCGGAACGCAGCGCGGCGAGGAACGGGTATTTCGAGTTCGACGACCAGCCGGCCATGATGATGCCGTAGATCGACAGCGACGAGATCGCAAAGATGTAGAGCACGCCGACATTGATATTGGCGATCACCCAGCCGAAATCCATCGGGATCACGGCCCAGGCCGCCAGCGCCAGCACGCAACTGACCAGCGGCGCGAGCAGGAACACGCCCTTGTTGGAGCCGGAGGGAATAACCGGCTCCTTCAGCACGAACTTGAGCAGGTCGGCGAAGGATTGCAGCAGGCCCCAGGGGCCGACGACGTTGGGACCCCTGCGGATCTGCACCGCCGCCCAGATCTTGCGGTCGGCAAGCAGGATGTAGGCGATCGCGATCAGCAGCACGACCAGCAACAGCAGGCTCTGCGCGACCATGATGATCAGCGGCCAGAGGAAACCGGTCCAGAACGAGCTTGCGAAGAATTCAGCCATCAGGTCACGCTCACTCCGCTGCCGTCAGCATTTGCCCGGACGCCAGGCGCGAACATTCCGCCATCACCGCCGACGCGCGCGCGATCGGGTTGGTGAGGTAGAAATCCTCGACGGACGTCTTGAACGGCGTCTTCTCGACGCTGCCGCCCTTGCCGGCCAGCGCCTTCACCTCTTCCGGCTTACCGGGCTCGATCTGGTCGATCCGGATCAGATGCGGCACGGCCTTGAAGAGCTCCTGCCGCAACGCCTGAAGCGAGTCATAGGGCAGCTTCTGGCCCAGCACATCCGACAGCGCACGGACGATCGCCCAGTCCTCGCGCGCCTCGCCCGGCGGGAACGCGGCACGGTTGGCAATCTGCGCCCTGCCCTCGGTGTTGACGTAGATGCCGGATTTCTCGGTATAGGCCGCGCCCGGCAAAATGACGTCAGCGCGATGTGCGCCGCGATCGCCATGGGTACCAATATAGACCACGAAGGTCCCGTCCGGCACCTTGACGTCATCGGCGCCGAGCAGGAACAGCACGTCGAGCGTGCCGAAGGTCGTCATTTGCGCGAGATTCAGGCTGCCCTTGCCGGCCGCAAAGCCGATATCGAGCGCACCCGCGCGCGACGCCGTGTCCTGCAACACGCCAAAGCCGTTCCAGCCGTCTTTCAGCGCGCCGCAATCCACGGCGAGCTTGGCCGTGAGCGCCAGTACCGCGGCGCCGTCATGGCGCGCCAGCGAACCGGCGCCGACCAGCACGATCGGGTTCTTGGCACCCTTGAGCACCTCGGCGAAGGAATGCTTGCCGGCCGCGAGGTCACCGAGCGAATCCGTGCCGGCGCCGAGATAATCGTAATCATAGGTCAGGTCGGCCTTGGCGCCGATCACGCCGACCTTGAGCCTGCCCGTGCGCCAGCGCTTGCGGATGCGGGCGTTGAGGACGGCGGCTTCCTTGCGCGGGTTCGATCCCACGATCAGCAGCGCGTCGGCCTGCTCGATCCCGGCGATGGTCGGGTTGAAGATGTAGGACGCGCGGCCGGCGCTGGGATCGAAGGCGTCGCCGCCCTGCACCGCGAGATTGCTTGAGCCGCACTTCGCCAGCAACTCCTTCAGCGCGAACATTTCTTCGACCGCGGCAAGGTCGCCTGCAATCGCGCCGATCCGCTTGCCGTCGATCCGGCCGGTCTTGGCGGCGATCGCCGCAAACGCTTCAGACCACGATGCAGCGCGGAGCTGGCCGTTCTGGCGGATATAGGGCCGGTCGAGCCGCTGCGTCCGCAGGCCGTCGACGATGTGACGGGTCTTGTCGGAAATCCATTCCTCGTTCACGGCCTCGTTGATGCGCGGCAGGATCCGCATCACCTCGCGGCCGCGGGTATCGA
The DNA here is from genome assembly GCF_040546575.1 of Bradyrhizobium sp. OAE829. Taxonomy (NCBI): domain Bacteria; kingdom Pseudomonadati; phylum Pseudomonadota; class Alphaproteobacteria; order Hyphomicrobiales; family Nitrobacteraceae; genus Bradyrhizobium; species Bradyrhizobium sp. OAE829. The sequence goes on from NZ_JBEPOE010000001.1 coordinate 598,080, forward strand.
CCCGGATCGCGGAGCCGACGCCGTCCATCACGTCGACCGACTGGGTCTTGCCGAGCTCCCAGGGCCGCGCCGCAAAGGCATAGGGCTTGGAGGTCAGCGCGCCGACCGGGCAGATATCGACGAGATTGCCCTGCAGTTCCGAAGTCAGCGCCGATTCCAGGTAGGTCGTGATCTCCATGTCCTCGCCGCGGCCGGTCGCGCCCATTTCCGGCGCGCCGCAGACTTCGGCGGAGAAACGGACGCAGCGCGTGCACTGGATGCAGCGGTTCATCGAAGTCTTGACCAGCGCGCCCAGATATTTGTCCTCGACCGCACGCTTGTTCTCGGCAAAGCGCGAGGTATCGACGCCGTAGCCCATCGCCTGGTCCTGCAGGTCGCACTCGCCGCCCTGATCGCAGATCGGGCAATCCAAGGGATGGTTGATCAGCAGGAATTCCATCACGCCTTCGCGCGCCTTCTTCACCATCGGCGAACGCGTCGAGATTTCCGGCGGCTCGCCCTTGGGACCGGGACGGCAATCGCGCACGCCCCAGGCGCAGCTGGCGACCGGCTTCGGGCCACCCTTCACCTCGACGAGGCACATCCGGCAATTGCCGGCGATCGACAGCCGCTCGTGGTAGCAGAAGCGCGGAATTTCGGCGCCCGCGGCCTCACACGCCTGCAGCAGCGTGTACTCCGGGGGGACATCGATCTCTTTGCCATCGACGATGAGTTTGGTCATTGCGCTCTCAAGTCTTTCCGAGCTTGCAGTCGGGTGGTGTAACGCTTGCGGTCTTCAGCGACGCCTTGATCCATTGCTGGGTCTCGGCGCCATAAGTGGCGAGATAGGCCGGCTGCGCCGCGTTCTTCTCGCACAGGAACGGCAGATGCGGCTTCAGGTCGTAATCGCAGGAAGCCAGCCACTCGCGCTTTCCCGCGAACGCGCCGAGCGCTTCCTCACAGGCGTAGAGGAAGTACGTGACAAAACTCTCGTACTGGACCTGCTCGTCGCGGCCGCCGGCCTTGATCTTGTCGTAGTCCGGCTGCGCGAATTTCGGATTCTTGAACGCCAGATCGGTGTAGCCCAGAAACGCCTGCCGCGCGCTGGTCGCGCGGTTGCCGGTGCGGATCTCGTTGATCTGGAGCAGGATCGCAACAAAGCCGAGCAGCGCAACGGTCGCCTGCGCCATCTGCGCAAGCGTCCCGTATCTCTGCCACCAGAAGCTCGGTTGCGACATCGACATCACTCCGCCGCGACCATGTTGACGGGGTCACGCACGCCGATATCGTCGATATCGGCCTTGTGCGAATACTGGTCGATACGCTCTTCGATCTCGTGACGGAAATGCGCGATCAGGCCCTGGATCGGCCACGCCGCGGCATCGCCCAGCGCGCAGATGGTGTGGCCTTCGACCTGTTTTGTCACCTCCAGCAGCATGTCGATTTCGCGCTTGTGGGCGCGGCCGTCGGCCATGCGCGTCAGCACCCGCCACATCCACCCGGTGCCTTCGCGGCACGGCGTGCACTGGCCGCAGCTCTCATGCTTGTAGAAATAGGAGATGCGCGCGATTGCCCGGATCAGATCGGTCGACTTGTCCATCACGATCACCGCCGCGGTGCCGAGGCCGGAGCGCAGCTTGCCGAGGCTGTCGAAATCCATCGGCGTATCGATGATCTGTTCGGCCGGCACCATGCGTACCGACGAGCCGCCGGGGATGACAGCCTTGAGATTGTCCCAGCCGCCGCGAATGCCGCCGCAATGGCGCTCGATCAGCTCGCGGAACGGAATCCCCATCGCCTCTTCGACGTTGCAGGGCCGCTCGACATGACCGGAAATACAAAACAGCTTGGTGCCGACATTGTTCGGCCGGCCGATCGCCGCGAACCATGCCGCGCCACGGCGCAGGATGTCGGGCGCGACCGCAATCGACTCGACGTTGTTGACGGTGGTCGGGCAGCCATAGAGACCGACATTGGCCGGGAATGGCGGCTTCAGCCGCGGCTGGCCTTTCTTGCCCTCGAGGCTTTCCAAGAGCGCGGTCTCTTCGCCGCAGATATAGGCGCCGGCGCCATGCGCGACATAGATGTCGAACGGCCAGCCGTTGAGGTTGTCCTTGCCGACCAGCTTGGCGTCATAGGCCTGGTCGATCGCGGCCTGCAGATGTTCGCGCTCCCGGATGAATTCGCCGCGCACATAGATGTAGCAGGCATGCGCGTTCATCGCGAAGCTCGCGAGCAGGCAGCCTTCGACCAGAAGATGCGGGTCGTGCCGCATGATCTCGCGGTCCTTGCAGGTGCCGGGCTCGGATTCGTCGGCATTGACGACGAGATAGCTCGGCCGGCCGTCGGTGGATTCCTTGGGCATGAACGACCATTTCAGCCCGGTCGGGAAACCTGCGCCGCCGCGCCCGCGCAGGCCGGAGGCCTTCATCTCGTTGATGATCCAGTCGCGGCCCTTGTCGATGATCGCCTTGGTGCCGTCCCAGGCGCCGCGGCGGCGTGCACCCTCGAGGCCCCAATCGTGCAGGCCGTAGAGATTCTTGAAGATGCGATCCTTGTCGTCGAGCATGACCAGAACTTCCCGGGATCAACGTTTGGACTGAGAGTAAGCGAGCCCCGCGGCGCATCCGCCGAAGGTCAGCGCCCACAACAAAGCGGAATCGAACGAGGCGTTCAGCGCGTAGCGCTGCAGCAGAAAAATGAACGTGGCCGCGGCCAGGGCGTGAAGCGTCATCAACTGCCAGGTCTTCATCGCAGCGGCCCTCCCCGGCCCGCCCGTTCGCAACGTGCGATCGCGCGTCATGTGGTTTCCTTCAGCGTCGTCGGTCCGCCCACCGGCGCCGAGAACTGACGGTCGATCTGCGGTCCGGGCTTCGGCGGATTGCCGGAGGCGAAGCCATCCAGCACCTTGCCGAAGTTCTCCTTGTTGAGGTCCTCGTAGGTGTCCTTCCAGATCAGCACCATCGGCGCGTTGACGCAGGCGCCCAGGCACTCGACCTCTTCCCAGCTGAAATTGCCGTCCTTTGACAGATGGAAGGGGTCGTGATGGATGCGGCTCTGGCACACTTTGATGATGTCTTCCGCGCCCCGCAGGCGGCACGGCGTGGTGCCGCAGACCTGGACATGGGCTTTCTTGCCGACCGGCTGCAGCTGGAACATGGTGTAGAAGGTAGCAACCTCGAGCACGCGGATGTAGGGCATATCCAGAAGGTCGGCGACCGCGCGGATCGCGGCTTCCGAAACCCAGCCCTCGTGCTGCTCCTGCACGCGCCACAGGATCGCGATTACCGCGGACGCCTGGCGTCCGGGCGGATATTTCTCGATCTGCTTTTTCGCCCAGGCGAGGTTCTCATCGGAGAACGTAAAGCTCGCGGGCTGCAGGTCCTTTGGTGCAAGGCGGCGGACGGACATCGTTCAGTCTCTCATTGCGCGCGGGGCTGCGGCTTTCGCATTGAGCGCATTGATCCGGTCGAGCCAGAATGCGCTTGCGGTGCCGAACACGTTGTAGCCGACGTGGGTTGAAACCTTGATGCGATCGAGGATGGAAAGGTCGGTCACGGTTTCAAGGCGATTGCTGCGCGGATCGTAGACGATCAGCTTCAGCGGGGTCTGGTCGAGGATGTAGCGCGACACGGTATGCTGGGGATCGTTGCCGTGCTCCTCGCACAGGATCACGCTGTCGGCTTCCAGCAGCCGCTTGCCGCCCTTCATGGCCTCAATCTCGACGCCTTCGACGTCGAGCTTGATCAGGAATTTTCCGTTGGCCGTAACCTTGCCGTCGTCGATCAGATTGTCGAGCGCGATCACCGGCACTTCCTCGCCAGCGCTCTGGTCGCCGGCGATGCTGAAGGCTTCATGCTTGGTGCCGCTCAATCGCGCGGTGCCGCGCGCGGCGCCGATCGCGCATTTCATCGCCTCGAAGCGGTTGCCGTTGAGTCTGGCGTTGTTGGCCAGCTTCGGGAAATTCTGCCCCGACGGCTCGATCGCGATCGCCTTGTGCGAACCGAACGGCTTGCTCGAGACCAGCACCGACCAGTAGCCGTAATTGGCGCCGCAATCGAGCAGCGTGTAGTCGACGTCGGCAGAATGCCTGAACAGCAATTCGAGTTCGTCCTCATAGGCGAACGTGCGGTTGAGCAGCTTGCTCCAGTACCCGTCGCCATAGGGGAATGCGAACGTCGCGTCCGAATTCAGCCGGACGTCGATGTCGCGTGCGGGCAACGTCCTGCGCAGGAGATTGGCGCACATGTTGTAGCCGCGATGCGAGAAGTTAGACGATATTTTCGATCCCAGCGTCAGCGCCACCGCAGCCAGCCGTTCCCACGGGTTGGCGCCTTCAAGCGCACCCGAAGCCCGGTCAAACTGGATGGGCGGCTGCGCCATCACCGATCGACCTCTCCGAACACGATGTCGAGCGAGCCGAGGATGGCCGAGACGTCGGCGAGCAGATGGCCCTTGCAGATGTGGTCCATCGCCTGCAGATGGGCAAAGCCCGGCGCGCGGATCTTGCACTTGTAGGGCTTGTTGCTGCCGTCGGCGACCAGGTAGACGCCGAACTCGCCCTTCGGCGCCTCGACCGCGGCGTAGACTTCGCCGGCCGGCACGCGAACGCCCTCGGTATAGAGCTTGAAGTGATGGATCAGCGCTTCCATCGAGCGCTTCATCTCGCCGCGCCGCGGCGGCGCGATCTTGTTGTCCTCGACGACGACCGGCCCCTGCCCGTCCGGCGCCCGCAGCTTGGCGATGCACTGCTTCATGATGCGCACTGACTGGCGCATCTCTTCCATCCGGATGCAGTAGCGGTCGTAGCAGTCGCCGTTCTTGCCGATCGGAATGTCGAAATCCATCTCGGCGTAGCATTCGTAAGGCTGCGCCTTGCGCAGATCCCAGGCCGCGCCGGAGCCGCGCACCATCACGCCGGAAAAGCCCCACTCCCAGGCTTCCTTCAGCGGCACCACGCCGATGTCGACGTTGCGCTGTTTGAAGATGCGGTTGCCGGTGAGCAGCGTTTCGAGGTCGGCGACGACCTGCAAGAAAGGATCGCACCAGGCGTCGATGTCGTCGATCAGTTTTGGCGGCAGATCCTGATGCACCCCGCCGAGACGGAAATAGGCCGCATGCATGCGCGAGCCCGAGGCGCGCTCATAGAACACCATCAGCTTTTCGCGTTCTTCAAAACCCCACAGCGGCGGGGTCAGCGCGCCGACGTCCATCGCCTGCGTGGTGACGTTGAGCAGATGCGACAGGATGCGGCCGATCTCGCTGTAGAGCACGCGGATCAACTGGCCGCGGCGCGGCACCGTGATGCCGAGCAGCTTTTCCGCGGCGAGACAGAATGCATGCTCCTGATTCATCGGCGCGACGTAATCGAGCCGGTCGAAATACGGGATCGCCTGCAGATAGGTTTTTTGCTCGATCAGCTTTTCCGTGCCGCGATGAAGCAGGCCGATATGCGGATCGACGCGGGCGACGACTTCGCCGTCCAACTCCAAAACTAAGCGCAGGACGCCATGCGCCGCAGGATGCTGCGGCCCGAAATTGATCGTGAAATTTCGAAGATTTTGCTCGTTCATGGTCAGGCCTTCGGCTCCGCCTTCTCGTCGCCAGGCAGCGGATAGTCGGCGCCTTCCCATGGCGAGAGAAAATCGAACTTGCGGAATTCCTGGTTGAGACGGACGGGTTCGTACAGCACCCGCTTCTCCTGGTCGTCGTAGCGCACCTCGACGAAGCCGGTGAGCGGGAAATCCTTGCGCAGCGGATGGCCGTCAAAGCCGTAATCGGTCAGCAGCCGCCGCATGTCGGGATGGCCGGTGAAGATCACGCCATAGAGATCGTAGCATTCGCGCTCGAACCAGTCGGCGCCGGGAAACACGTCGATGATCGAGGGCACCTGCGTGGTCTCGTCGGCCTCGGCGCGCACACGGAGGCGACCGTTCAATGTCGGGGACAGGAAGTGATAGATCACGTCGAAGCGCTTTTCGCGGCCGGGATAATCCACCGCCGTGACGTCGATGATGCTGACGAAACGGCAGGCGGGATCGTCGCGCAGGAATTTCACGACCTCGACGATTTTGGTCGCGTCGACCGTGATCGTGAGTTCGTTGTACGCGACCGCATGGCCGCTGGCCGCACCCGGAAGCGCGCTAACAATCGTCTGCCCCAAGGCGTCGAGCTTGCCGTCATCCATTGACCTGAAACCTTAGCGTTCGATGGTGCCGATGCGCCGGATTTTCTTCTGCAGCAGCAGCACGCCGTAGAGCAGCGCTTCCGCCGTCGGCGGGCAGCCGGGCACGTAGATGTCGATCGGCACGATCCGGTCGCAGCCGCGCACGACCGAGTAGGAATAGTGATAGTAGCCGCCGCCATTGGCGCACGACCCCATCGAGATCACGTAGCGGGGCTCCGGCATCTGGTCGTAGACCTTGCGCAGCGCCGGGGCCATTTTGTTGGTCAGCGTACCTGCAACGATCATGACGTCGGACTGCCGCGGCGAAGCGCGCGGCGCAAAGCCGAAGCGCTCGACGTCGTAACGCGGCATCGACACCTGCATCATCTCGACGGCGCAGCAGGCCAGACCGAACGTCATCCACATCAGCGATCCGGTGCGCGCCCAGGTGATGAGATCGTCGGTCGCGGCGACGAAGAAGCCCTTGTCGGATAGCTCGTGATTGACCTCGAGAAAATACGGGTCATTGGCGCCGACCGGCTTGCCGGTCGAGGGATCGATAATGCCGGTCGCGGCCGGCGCGATCACCGGCGAAGACCCGTGCGATACGGCGGTGGGGCTCAATCCCATTCGAGCGCGCCTTTCTTCCATTCGTAGGCAAAGCCGACCGTGAGGACGGCGAGGAACACCATCATCGACCAGAAGCCGGTGGCGCCGAGCTTGCCGAACGCCACCGCCCACGGAAACAGGAACGCCACTTCGAGGTCGAAGATGATGAAAAGGATCGCCACCAGATAGAAGCGGACGTCGAACTTCATGCGGGCGTCATCAAAAGCGTTGAATCCGCATTCATAGGCGGAAAGCTTTTCCGGATCGGGCTGCTGGAACGCGACGAGGAACGGGGCAATCAACAGCGCCAGACCGATCAGGCTTGCCACCCCGACAAACACGATAAGTGGAAGGTAATTCTGCAGGATGCCGTTCATCGGCGGGACCTTTTCCTGCGGTTTCGGACAGCCGCAGATTCGCTGATTGGAATTATTCTTGAGGCTTAGCGCAGCGCAACAGAGGGCGCAAGACAAGCTATTTTGTGGTCTAACCGGGGCTACCACGCCGTGGACAACTCAGGAAAGCAAGGGCGTTCCCGTCACCACCTTGGCCAGCGTTTCGCGCCGTGCTCCTCGCGCAATCCATCCATGCGAACCCTGCTCGCGCTACGCGCAAGTGGTGTACCGATCAGCCAACAGAATGTCCGGGCTCGCCGCTCCGGTTTTCGCGATGTGCATGCTGACGCAGGATTGCAAAACCATGGCGTCGGCTTCCGCCTCGGGCCGCTTTTGCGATCGCACACACCGCCGCCGGGCATGTCCGCGATCGTCCTGATTGACCGCCGCCAACCTGCTTTGGTCAGCGGCGTCGGCCTGCTTGCGGTCGGCATGATCAACGGACGAACTGAAGTACGACTACGCGCAGGCGCCGCGCGCTATTCGCTTCTGTCGGCCGAGGTCACGACTCGGCGCACTGCTGTTCATCTCGGCCGCCCGGTCGAGACGCGTGGACATTAAACAAACGGGTGAGCAGAGCCGACCTCCTCTTATCCTATTGTTATTACTTATATTTCATGCCATGTCGCCTGACTGTGCCTTCGCCGCGACAACAGGCAGGCGGCGTAAGGACGCCGAAATGGCGCAAAATCGCCCCGAAAACCCACCGGACGAAACCATTTCGCGGAATCCACGAAACCGTCCCGAAACAGACGGGGCGTACATCTCTTGCCATCAGATGGCGCATAGACGCCTCGGAGGCATCACATGAACCACTCAATTCACTCGGCAGACCGTTCGACCCACCTGAAGATCGTGGTTGTCGCGCTCGTGGCTGGTATCGCGGTGGCAGCTTTCGGCATCTCGGCGCGCACCAATTCGGAATTCACCCAGACGGCCCAGACGACCCAGGTCGTGAAGGCAGGCAAGCCGGTGGTCATCACCAGCTCGCAGACCTCGACGGTCCGCTAAAGGGGTTTCGTTCTCAGCACCGGCAAGACGGCCGCCTTCGGGCGGCTTTTTTGTTGGCTGCGCAGCCACTTCCGCCGCACGCTGGAACTATCGGGCCGCGCTTGAGCGCAACCGAGTTCCAGTCCGACGATGGGGGGATGTGTCTTTAAGCCATTGAAAAATGGCGCGAGAGACGGGACTCGAACCCGCGGCCTCCGCCGTGACAGGGCGGCGCTCTAACCAACTGAGCTACTCCCGCGGATGCGTAATCACGTCTTGATCCGCGCAGAAGCGAGGACTTAAAGGGCCTCCTTGTTTTAGTCAAGGACGTTGCGAATCCCCTTGTCAAATGGGCCTTTTTGCAATGCCGATGCAAAAAACGGCCTATTTGCAGGCAAAACAGCGTAGGCACCCGCCACCCGAATCGTTTAAGGCCTGATACGCCTAAGTTTCCGTAAAGCCATTCACCACCGAGGGAGGGCCGAATATGGCGAAGAAAGCAGCGACTCCGGCGACGATCACGCTGAAGCATCTGGCAGCGGCAATCGCCGAGGACCAGGAACTGTCCAAGAAGCAGGCTGAATCGATTCTGACCGACACGGTCACCCTGATCACCAAGCACCTGAAGAAGGGCGAGCGCATCCGCATCGTCGGTCTTGGCATCCTCCAGGTCCGCAAGCGCGCCGCCCGCATGGGCCGCAACCCCGCCACCGGCGAAGCGATCCAGATCAAGGCCAGCAAGAAGGTTGCCTTCCGCGCGTCCAAGGAACTCAAGGAAGCCGTTTAAGCAACGCTTTCCTATCCGACATTCAAGCGCCGTTCCGGGGGCCCGGAATGGCGCTTTTCTGTTATAGAGCGCCGTCGTTTCTCAAATCCTGTTGCGGTTGTCATGCTGGCTTCGCCCCTCGCCTTTACCCACGGTGTCACCGATCGCTTCCTGCGCTATGTCGTGATCGATACCCAATCGGATCCGGCGTCACCGACCTGCCCTTCCACCGAAAAGCAAAAAGACCTCGGCCGCGTGCTGGCGGCCGAACTCAAGGCCATGGGCCTCTCCGACGCCCATCTCGACGAGCACGGCTATGTCTACGCGACCATCCCGGCCAATTCAGACAAGAAGGTGCCGGTGATCTGCTTCTGCTCGCACATGGACACCTCGCCGGATTGCAGCGGCAAGGACGTCAAGCCGCAGATCGTGCGCAATTACCGTGGCGGCGACATCGTGCTGCCGGCTGATACGACGCAGGTGATTCGATTCGCCGATCATCCGGCGCTTGCCGACCAGATCGGCAACGACATCGTCACGACAGACGGCACCACGCTATTGGGCGCCGACAACAAGGCCGGTCTTGCCGAGATCATGGATGCCGCGCAGTTCCTGATCGACAATCCGCAAGTGAAGCACGGCGCCATCAAGATCCTGTTCACGCCGGACGAAGAGATCGGCCGCGGTGTCGACAAGGTCGATCTGAAAAAGCTCGGCGCCGACTTCGCCTACACGATGGATGGCGAAACCGCCGGGAATATCGAGGACGAGACGTTTTCGGCCGATGGCGCCACCATCAGCATCGAGGGCGTCAGCACCCATCCCGGCTTCGCCAAGGGCAAGATGGAGCACGCGATCAAGATCGCCGCCGCCATCGTCGATCGCCTGCCGAAAGACACCTGCTCGCCGGAGACAACCGAAGGCAAGCAGGGCTTCCTGCATCCGATCGGCATTTCCGGTGCGCTGGAGAAAGCGACTATCGGCTTCATCGTGCGCGATTTCACCGATGAGGGCCTGAAGGAAAAAGAGGCGCTGCTGGAGGGCATCGTCAAGGACGTGATGAAGGACTATCCGCGCTCGACCTACCGGATGGAGGTCAAGCACCAGTACCGCAACATGAAGCAGGTGATCGACCGCCATCCCGAAATCGTCGATTACGCGATCGAGGCGATCCGCCGCGCCGGCCTGACGCCGGTGCGCTCATCGATCCGCGGCGGCACCGACGGCTCGCGGCTGTCGTTCATGGGACTGCCCTGCCCCAACATCTTTGCCGGCGAGCACGCCTTCCACTCGCGGCTGGAATGGGTCAGCGTTCAGGACATGGAAAAAGCCGTGCAGACCATCGTGCACCTGGCGATGATCTGGGAAGAGAAAGCCTAGGCGTAGCGGGGGCGACATTGTGAAGATCAGAAATTCGATTTGTCTGGTGTGGTTGTTTGCGTGTGGCGCAGCGCCTTCCCTGGCGCAAACCGTGGCCGAGAAAGTCACCGTGAGCTCCCTGCTCGCGCAGGACTACGCAATCGCCGGGACCTCGGCGCCGGCGAGCGGCGGCGCCGGGCTGTTTCTGCGCAAGGGCGCAAAACTCTATTTCTGCTTCGTTAGCGAGACCCGGCAATCGGCAACGGTTTCGACGGAATATTGCAAGCCGGTCGAGTAGCGGGCCGAGCGGCAGGGCCCGGACACAAAAACGCGAAAACAACCCCATGCAAAGTAAGGATGGGGCGCAGCTAGAGGTATTTAGGTAGCGCTCGCGGTGACGATCCAGATCGAACCCGGAAGCACCACCGTATCGCCCTTGGCGAGCGGTGCCAGCGCTTCGCGCAGCGAGTTGATCGCCGCATCGCGGAGTTCGGCCGGCTGCCCGTCCAGCGCCCGATGGGTGGGGCCGATTTCGAGGGCGCCCTGCACCGCCGCATCGAGCCCGCCTCCGATTGCGATATCCATCGAAAGCGGACATGCCTCCATTGCGATGCCGGTGAAGCCGGCGCCGCCGAGAATCCGGTGCACCCGCTCCTCGGAGGCGAACGCGAACGGGCCCGGATCTTCCGGCCCCTGCGGCGGCAATTTCGGCACGTGTTTGTAGACCGCCATCAGCGGCGCGATCATCCAGGGGTTTTCGCGCGGCTCGCGCCAGCAGGCGAAGGCCAGCCGCCCCGAAGGCTTCAGCGCCTTGCGCATGTTCGCAAACGACACCACCGGGTCGGCAAAGAACATCACCCCGAACCGCGAGACCAGCAAATCAAAACTTGCGGGCTCGAACGGATAGACGGTGGCGTCCGCCTGAACGAAATCAACCGGCAAACCCTGCGGCGCACTCGCCCGCGCCCGCGTCAGCATCGGGCCCGATATGTCGACGCCCAACGCATGACCTGATGGCGCAACCTTGCGCGCAAAGCCGATCGTGGTGACACCGCTGCCGCACCCGATATCGATGACCCGCTCGCCCGGTTTCGGTTTGGCGCGATCGATCACAAGATCGGCGACCGGTCCAAGCAGAATGTCTTGCGCCTGCTGCCGGTCAGCCCAGCGCTGCCCGGCCGGACCGTTCCAGTAAGCGATCTGATCGGCGTTTTGTTCGTGGCCGGTCGGGATGGTCATGTTTGGAAAACTTTCTGAAGGTCCGCCTTCGCTCTTCGAGCTACGGCGCGACAGCCTTCGCGTTTCGCGCCTTTGGCTGGCTTGCCCAGCCGTAGCGCGAAGCGCGAAGGCTGGTAGGCGGCGACGGATTCGAACCGCCGACCCTCTCGGTGTAAACGAGATGCTCTAACCAGCTGAGCTAGCCGCCCTTAAGCCGCCTGTTTAGCGCCGCCCTGCCCCCCGGCGCAAGCCGTACAGCGCAAACAAAAACGGCGCCCGAAGGCGCCGTTCTATTATCTTGCAAATCGGGCGCTCAGTGAGCTGTCAGGCCACCGGCTTCATCCGCAGCGTCGGATTTGACCGGCACCTTGGTGTCCTCTTCCCAGACGATCGCCACCGGAGGTCGCACCAGCGCCTTGGCGACGACGTCGTCGAGCCGGGCGACCGGGATGATGTCCATACCGCCCTTGATCGCATCGGAAATCTCCGTGAGATCCTTGGCGTTATCCTCGGGGATGAACACCGTCTTGATGCCGCCGCGTGCGGCCGCCAACAGCTTCTCCTTGAGGCCGCCGATCGGCAGCACCCTGCCGCGCAGCGTGATCTCGCCGGTCATGGCGACATCGTGCCGGACCGGAATTCCGGTCATGACCGAGATGATAGCGGTAGCCATCGCGACACCCGCCGACGGTCCGTCCTTCGGGGTTGCCCCCTCCGGAACGTGGACGTGGATGTCACGCCGGTCGAACAATGGCGGCTCGATGCCGTAGTTGATCGCCCGCGAGCGGACATAGGACGCCGCCGCCGAGATCGACTCCTTCATCACGTCGCGCAGATTGCCCGTCACCGTCATCTTGCCCTTGCCGGGCATCATGACGCCTTCGATGGTGAGCAACTCGCCACCGACATCGGTCCAGGCCAGGCCCGTCACGATGCCGACCTGCGGCTCGCTCTCGATCTCGCCGTAGCGGTACTTCGGCACACCCAGGAATTCCTCGAGGGACTTCTCGGTGACCTTGACCGACTTCTTCTTGGAGATCATCAGCTCCTTCACCGCCTTGCGGGCGAGTGTGGAGAGCTCACGCTCCAAATTACGCACGCCCGCTTCGCGGGTGTAGCGGCGGATCATCAACAGCAGCGCATCGTCGTCGATCGACCATTCCTTGGAATCGAGGCCATGCTTGGCGATGGCGTTCGGGATCAGATGCTTGCGCGCGATCTCGACCTTCTCGTTCTCGGTATAGCCGGCGATCCGGATGATCTCCATGCGGTCCATCAGCGGTCCCGGAATATTCAGCGTATTCGCGGTCGTAATGAACATGACGTTCGACAGATCGTAATCGACCTCCAGATAATGGTCGGCGAACGTGCCGTTCTGCTCGGGGTCCAGTACCTCAAGCAGCGCCGACGACGGATCGCCGCGGAAATCGGCGCCCATCTTGTCGATTTCGTCGAGCAGGAACAGCGGGTTCGAGGACTTGGCCTTTCGCATCGACTGGATGATCTTGCCGGGCATCGAGCCGATATAGGTGCGGCGATGACCGCGGATCTCGGCCTCGTCGCGCACGCCGCCAAGCGACACGCGCACGAACTCGCGGCCGGTCGCCTTCGCGATCGACTTGCCGAGCGAGGTCTTGCCGACGCCGGGAGGTCCGACCAGACACAGGATCGGTCCGGTCAGCTTGTTGGCGCGCGACTGCACGGCGAGATACTCGACGATCCGGTCCTTGACCTTCTCAAGCCCGTAATGGTCGCTGTCCAGGACCTCCTGCGCGGCCACCAGGTCCTTCTTGACCTTGGACTTCTTGTTCCACGGAATAGACAACAGCCAGTCGAGATAGTTGCGCACGACGGTGGCTTCCGCGGACATCGGCGACATCTGGCGCAGCTTCTTCAGCTCGTGCTGCGCCTTCTCCCGCGCTTCCTTGGAGAGCTTGGTCTTGGCAATCTTCTCTTCCAGATCGGCGAGCTCGTCGCGACCTTCGTCGTCGCCGAGTTCCTTCTGGATCGCCTTCATCTGCTCGTTCAGGTAATATTCGCGCTGGGTCTTCTCCATCTGGCGCTTGACGCGCGAGCGGATGCGCTTCTCGACCTGCAGCACCGAGATCTCGCTCTCCATCAGGCCCAGCACCTTCTCCAGGCGCTGCGTGACGGACAACGTCTCCAGGATGCCCTGGCGATCGGCGATCTTGACGGCGAGATGCTGGGCGACCTGATCGCTCAGCTTGGCGAAATCAGTGATCGCCTGCACCACGCCGACGACTTCGGCGGAGATCTTCTTGTTCAGCTTCACATAGCTTTCGAAGTCGGACACCACCGAACGCGCGAGCGCCTCGGCCTCGACGGAGGTCGCATCGGTATCGGCGAGCGCAACGGCGGTTGCTTCGTAATATTCGCTGCGGTCGGAATATTTCTGGACGCGCGCGCGCTCCAAGCCCTCGACCAGCACCTTTACCGTGCCGTCGGGCAATTTGAGCAGCTGCAGGACGCTGGCGAGCGTGCCGACTTCGTAGATCGAGTCCGGGCTCGGATCATCGTCGGACGCGTTCTTCTGCGTCGCGAGCAGGATCAGCGCATCGTTCTTCATCACCTCTTCGAGCGCGCGGATCGACTTCTCGCGGCCGACGAACAGAGGCACGATCATGTGCGGGAATACGACGATGTCGCGGAGCGGCAGCACCGGATAAGAGTGGGTTTCGCCGTGCACGATAGATGGCCGGGGTTTGGCTGAAGTCATGGCCTAATTCCTTTTGTTGTGCCCCCTTGCACGCAGTCCGCTCTTTGTGCGCAACCGCCACAAGGTGCCGGGAGGTTCCGGAGCTGCAAGCCACCTTCGCAGCCTGTTTTTCCGGATCGTGTGGCGACGAATCTCAAGCATGAGCTGCGCCACCGACAGCATTAGGTGGCTATCGGGTACGGGGGTGTCAAGTCACGAAAAATGCCCGTCAAATGGGGCTAAACGCGAAGGATTGCTGCGCAACAACTACGCCGCTATGGCCGCCGGAATGTCCCGGCAGCCGTCCTGTTTGGGACAGAAATCCTTCCGGACCAGGGCCTATCAGGCGCTGGCGCTGCTCTCGACCGCGCGGTCGGAACGGTCCGCGTAGATGTAGAGCGGACGGGCAGTTCCCTCGACCACTTCGCGCGAGATCACCACCTCTTCGACGCCTTCCAGACCCGGAAGATCGAACATGGTTTCGAGCAGGATGCTTTCGAGGATCGAACGCAAGCCACGCGCACCGGTCTTGCGCTCGATCGCCTTGCGGGCGACCGCGCCTAGCGCCTCGTCGGCGAAGGTGAGTTCGATATTCTCCATTTCGAACAGCCGCTGGTACTGCTTGACCAGCGCGTTCTTCGGATCGGTCAGGATCTTCTTCAGCGAAGCCTCATCCAGATCTTCCAGCGTCGCGACGACCGGCAAGCGGCCGACGAATTCCGGGATCAGGCCGTACTTCAAGAGATCTTCCGGCTCGACATGGCGGAAGATTTCGCCGGTGCGGCGGTCTTCCGGCGCCAGAACCTGCGCTGCGAAACCGATCGAGGTCGAACGGCCGCGTGCGGAGATGATCTTCTCGAGACCTGAGAAGGCGCCGCCGCAGATGAACAGGATGTTCGTGGTGTCGACCTGCAGGAATTCCTGCTGCGGATGCTTGCGGCCGCCCTGCGGAGGCACGGAGGCAACGGTGCCTTCCATGATCTTCAACAGCGCCTGCTGCACGCCCTCGCCCGAGACATCGCGGGTGATCGACGGATTGTCGGACTTGCGGCTGATCTTGTCGATTTCGTCGATATAGACGATGCCGCGCTGCGCGCGCTCGACATTGTAGTCGGCCGACTGCAGCAGCTTCAGGATGATGTTCTCGACGTCCTCACCGACATAGCCGGCCTCGGTCAGCGTGGTCGCATCCGCCATGGTGAACGGCACGTCGAGAATCCGCGCCAGCGTCTGGGCCAGCAGCGTCTTGCCCGAACCGGTCGGACCGATCAGCAGGATGTTCGACTTCGCCAGTTCGACGTCGTTGTGCTTGGTCTGGTGATTGAGCCGCTTGTAGTGATTGTGGACGGCGACCGAGAGCACCTTCTTAGCGTGGCTCTGGCCGATCACGTAGTCGTCCAGCACCTTGCAGATTTCCTTCGGCGTCGGAATGCCGTCGCGCGACTTCACCAGCGAGGACTTGTTCTCCTCACGGATGATGTCCATGCAGAGCTCAACGCATTCGTCGCAGATGAATACGGTGGGTCCCGCGATCAGTTTGCGGACCTCATGCTGGCTCTTGCCACAGAACGAGCAATACAGCGTGTTCTTGGAGTCGCTCGTGCCGACCTTACTCATTCTATTCTCCGTCCGCCGTTCGATCCCGTCACTCGATCGACCCATTCCGGTACCAAGCCGGACCTGAAAGTAGATAGAGCAAATTCCGTACCAAAAAAGACCTTAACTCAATACGCGCCGTTCGAATCACGGTTTACTCGAATCCCCGAGATCCTACCCGATCCTCACAGCCAACCATGCTGACACCCGACTATCAAGAATTCGCTAACCGGGCACGGAGCGGACACCGTGACAATACCGTGATTTTCGGCCTTCGCACGGGGAGAAGTTGCCGAAATCACCAAAGCGTTGCGCGATTACCACGCTGCCAAACCAGCACGAAAGCGGAACTTTCTGCCAATGTTCGGGCATAAGCACCCGCTTAGAGCGTAATTTGCCGATTGGGCCCACCTGTCAAGGTCAACGCGTGGGTACCTCCACCCGTTACCTTACGGGGTCTTGGTCATCGCCGGCTCTTCCGGACGCTTATCCATCACCTTGTCGACAATACCGAAGTCCCTGGCCATATCGGCGGTCAGGAACTTGTCGCGCTCCAGCGCTTCCTCGATCGCCTTGTAGGTCTGGCCGGTGTGCTTCACGTAGATTTCGTTGAGCCGCTTCTTGAGATTCAGGATCTCCTGCGCATGCAGCATGATGTCGGTGGCCTGGCCCTGGAAGCCGCCGGAGGGTTGATGCACCATGATGCGCGAATTCGGCAGCGAGAAACGCATGTCCTTGTGGCCGGCCGCCAGCAACAGCGAGCCCATCGACGCCGCCTGCCCGGTGCACAACGTCGTCACCGGCGGGCGGATGAACTGCATGGTGTCGTAGATCGCCAGGCCCGATGTCACCACGCCTCCCGGCGAGTTGATGTACATCGAGATTTCCTTTTTCGGATTCTCGGCTTCCAGGAACAGCAGCTGAGCGACGATCAGCGTCGACATGCCGTCTTCGACCGGACCGGTCAGGAAGATGATGCGTTCCTTCAGCAGGCGTGAGAAAATGTCGTAGGCGCGTTCACCGCGGTTGGTCTGTTCGACGACCATCGGCACAAGGTTCATGTAGGTTTCAACGGGATCGCGCATTAGTCACCCAAAGGTTGGCAGGGGCGAACATCCATCGGCAAGCAAGCTGATTTGCCAGGGGTGGAGGAACGTCCCGTGATGCAGAACTTCAAAGACAACTCACAGATATGAGCCAATTTCCCGGCCACAAGGCCGGGCAATGGCGCGCTGAGTTAGACAAATTCAAACTGATTCGCAGGCGAACTCATAGCGACGGATGCCGGAGCCCCGCCGCTTTCGCCGTTCATCATTAACATCAGGTGCCAGGATTAAGCGGCAGTTTTCTCAGCGTCCTCGTCCTTGAACAGGTCTTCACGCGAAACCTTCTTTTCGGTCACGTTGGCGAGTTCGAGGATGAAATCGACCACCTTGTCTTCATAAATCGGCGCACGAAGCTGGGCCAGCGCATTGGCGTTGTTGCGATAGTAGTCCCAGACTTCCTTCTCGCGGCCCGGCATCTGTCGCGCCCGCTCGATCACGGCCCGGCTGACTTCGTCGTCGGTGACGGTGATCTTGTTCTTCTCGCCGATCTCCGACAGCACGAGGCCGAGACGAACCCGGCGGTCGGCGATCTTCTGGTATTCTTCCTTGGCGGCGTCCTCGGTGGTGTTCTCGTCGGCGAAGGTCTTGCCGCTGGACTCCATCTCGGCCTTGATCGAGTTCCACATCAGATTGAACTCTTCGGCGATCAGCGACGGCGGCGCTTCGAACTTGTGGCTCTCGTCGAGACGGTCGAGCAGCGCGCGCTTGACGCGCTGGCGCGTCGCACCGGCAAATTCAGAGACCAGGCGCTCGCGCGCGGCTTCCTTCAGCTTGTCGAGCGATTCGAGACCGAGCGTTTTTGCAAATTCGTCGTCGACAACGGTTTCGCCCGGAGCCTCGATGGCGGTGGCGGTGGTCTCGAACTCGGCCGGCTGGCCGGCGAGCTTTTCGCTGGCGTAGTTCTTGGGGAAAGAAACCTTCAGCGTGCGGGTCTCGCCCGCGCCGATGCCGATCAACTGCTCTTCAAAACCCGGAATGAACTGGCCGGTGCCAATCACGACCTGGATGCCCTCGCCGGTACCACCCTCGAACGGCGTACCGTCGATGCGGCCGGTGAAGTTGATGGTGACGCGATCGCCGTTCTCGGCCTTCGCGCCTTCGCTCTTGGCGTTATAGGGGCGGCTCTGGTCGGCGATGCGCTTGATGGCATCGTCGACATCGCTGTCGGACACGTCGACGACCGGCTTCTCGACGGTAAAGCTCTTGAAGTCGGCGAGCTGGATCGTCGGCACCACCTCGATCGCCACCGTGTAGGTGAGATCGCTCTTACCGGAGAGGAGTTCCTCGACCTCTTTTTCCTCGGTCGGCATCGTGATCTTCGGTTCGGTCGCAAGGCGGAAGCCGCGATCGGTAAAGATCTGCGTGTTGGTGTCGCGGATCGTCTGGTCGATGGTCTCGGCCATGACAGAGCGGCCATAGACCTTCTTCAGGTGGCTCACCGGCACCTTGCCGGGACGGAAGCCGTTGAGCTTCACCTTGTCCTTGAGGTCGATCAGCTTGGCACCGGCCTTGGCATCGAGATCCGATGCGGGAACGCTGATCTTGAACTCGTGCTTCAATCCCTCGACGAGGGTTTCGGTGACCTGCATGGCGTCAATCTTCTTCCGTTTCGGCAGGGCGCGTGGCCCCGACATTGTCAATTGGGTCGACGCAGGGCCCTTAAAGCCTGCGCCGGTGGTTCGGCTGACCCAACTCCCCAACCGGGAAACCAGGCCCTCCAGTATTCGTCATGCAAACGCTTGAATAGAGCGCTTGGTGCGGGCGGAGGGACTCGAACCCCCACAACTTTCGTCACTGGAACCTAAATCCAGCGCGTCTACCAGTTCCGCCACGCCCGCGTAAAAAGCATCCAGTCCGGCCGCGATGCCGCGAGCGGCGGGCTTATAACATGCGCCCACCGGTCCGCAGCAAAAAAATGGCCATTCTTGCCACTCGCCCGAGGCAAGGCGTCACAGCTGGACAGGGCCTCCAGAAAATGGTCCGCATCGGTCTCATGACAAGCCCCAAATCCCTGCTGCACCGACGCGAGCTGATGGCCGGACTGGGGGCTGCCGCCCTGCTCCCGATATGGCCCGCTATTGGCTCTGCTCAAGGCCGCGCCGCGCTGGCGCTGCAAGCCAAAGCCGATGCCGTTGCGCTTCGGCCAGGGGCGCCGGAGACGCCGGTTTGGTCACTCGCCGGTTCGGAAATGAGATTCAAGCGCGGCGATACCGTTGAAGTCACGCTCGCCAATGAGCTGCCGCAGCCCGTTGCCCTCAATTGGCGGGGGCTCGACGGGGCCGCGAGCGTCGAATCGCTGACGGCCCGCGCGCCGCTCGCGGCCGGGGTGAAGGAAACCCTGCAACTGCCGCTGCGACATGCCGGAACGCTGCTGTGTGACCTGACCCTTCTCGGCGACGGCCAGGCACGGCCATCGCGGGCTCGCGCATTGGTGGTCCGGGAAAGCGAGACTGTCGCCGTCGATCGCGACGAGGTGTTTCTGGTCGAAGACTGGCGGCTGCGCCCGGACGGGTCAGCGATCGCACCCGGGTTAGACCCCAAGGACGCCGCAACGGTTTTGACGGCCAACGGCCGGCTTTCGCTCGATATTACAGTGCGAACCAATGAACGGATCAGGATTCGCTTCATTAATGGCTGCCAGCGGTCTGTTATCGCGGCCAAAATCGAGAATATCGACGTCCGCGTCATGGCTATCGACGGCCAGCCCTCCGAGCCGTTCCAGGCCCGCAACGGCGCGCTGGTGCTGCCCCCCGGCGGCCGCGTCGATGGCTTTATCGATGTGACGGCGCCCGCCGGGACCACCGCAACGATTCTGGTCCACGACGGCAAGGAGGCCCGCCCCATCGGCAGGCTGATCGTCTCGGGTGACCCGCCGGTCCGCGCCGCCCCGCTTTCCCCGGCGCCACCGCTACCTTCCAATGGCCTGCCGGCGCGCCTCGACCTCAAAGGCGCAACCCGGGCCGAATTGGCCCTCGGCGGGCCGCAAGGCGACTGGGTGCCGCCGGCGAGCTTCGCGGCGACCGCCGCGCCCGCGGTCCGTACCAAAGCGGGACGCACCGTTGTGCTGGCCCTGAACAACCGCGGCGCCACCCCAACGGTATTCCATCTCCACGGCCATCATTTCCGGCTGCTCGACCGGCTCGATGACGGCTGGAAGCCGTTCTGGCTGGATACGCTGGCCATCGAACCCGGCCAAACCCAACGCATCGCCTTCGCCGCTGAATATGCCGGACGCTGGCTGATCGAATCCGTCGCGACCGATTGGGCCGCCCCCCGCCTGGTGCGATGGTACAGTGTGGAATGAGGAGATCAGCATGAGCGCGTCCGTTCCCGCCATTCGCAGCGTCACCGCGCGCGGCCTCGTGGTCCCGATCGCGCGGCCGGTGAAGACCGCCTTCTCAACGATCGATGCCGCACCGATGGTGCTGATCGATGTCGCGACCGATCAAGGCGTTACCGGACGCGCTTACATCTTTGCCTACGCCAAACTGACGGTGAAGCCGCTGCTGCACCTGATCGAGGAGATCGGGCGCGAGCTCGTCGGCAAGCCGGTTGCGCCGTTTGATCTGATGAAGGCGATGGACGCAAAATTCCGCCTGCTGGGCTGGCAGGGCCTCGTCGGCATGGCGGTGTCCGGGCTCGATATGGCCTATTGGGACGCGCTTGGCCAAATTGCCGGTCGGCCATTGGCTGAGCTGCTCGGTGGCGCGCCGCGGCCGATCAAGGCCTATGACAGCTACGGCGTGGTCGACCCCGTCGCGGATGAGAAGGCGCTGCGCCGCTCGCTGGAGCAGGGATTTCGCGGCATCAAGATCAAGGGCGGCGATGGCGACGCCGCCAATGACGAGCGGGTGGTCAAGGGCGTGCGCGCTTTGCTCGGCCCGGACATCGCATTGATGATCGACTTCAACCAGTCGCTCGATCCTGCGGAAGCCGGCCGGCGCATCGCCCGCCTCGCGCCTTACGACCTGCATTGGATCGAAGAGCCGGTGCCGCAGGAAAATCTGTTGGGCCATGCCAAGGTACGTGAAACTTCGCCGACGCCGATCCAGGCCGGCGAGAACTGGTGGTTCCCGCGCGGCTTTGCCGAGGCGATCGCAGCCGGCGCCAGCGACTTCATCATGCCCGACCTGATGAAATGCGGCGGCGTCACCGGCTGGCTGCAAGTCGCAGCGCAAGCGGAAGCCGCCAACATTCCAATGTCGAGCCATCTGTTCGCCGAGGCCAGCGCCCACATGCTGGCGGTGACGCCCTCAGCGCACTGGCTCGAATTCCTCGATTTCGCCGGCGTCATCCTCGCCCACCCCGCCGAGATCGTCGACGGTACGCTCACCGCGCGGGGTCCCGGCCTTGGGCTGGAATGGAACGAGGCGGCGGTGGCGAAATATCTCGTGAACTAACGACCATCTTATCCGCGCGTCCAGAGATAACGCGCGTCCGGTTCTTTCTCTTCATTGCCGGCGCCATCGGTTTGCTCGACCAGCACAAAGCCTCGCGCTTCATAGAAGCGCCTCGCCCGCGCATTCCGCTGGAACGTCCATAGCTGCAGCTGCTCGGAAGCACGTTTGGCGACGTCAAGCAATTCGGTACCGGCGCCCTGCCCCTGCGCTTCCGGCAGCACATAGAGTTGCTCGATCCAGTCGTCGTTGAAGGCGATCACTCCGGTCAGGGCATTGGCATCGAACGCTCCCCAGAGCGTGCATGTCTTCAACATCCGCTCGCGATAGAACCAGCGATCTTCCTCGGGCGTGTGCAGACCGGCGAGCCAGGGCAAGGCCTGGTCGAAGCTTGTTCGATGGACCCGCGCAGCGGCATCCATGTCGGCCAGTTCGAGTTGCCTAATACTCAACACCGAACTCGTCATAGAGTCGCCGGAACACCGCGGGCAGTACCTCGGTCAGATCTTCCGCGATCAGGCCGGGGCCCGCCTCCCGCGCCCCCTCGCCGTGCATCCAGACGCCGATACAGGCGGCCTCGAAGGCCGGCACGCCTTGCGCCAATAACCCTGCGACGATCCCCGCCAGCACGTCGCCGGCGCCGGCGGTGGCGAGCCAGGGCGGCGCGTTGGCGGCGATGCTGGCGCGGCCGTCGGGCGACGCCACTACCGTATCCGGCCCCTTCAGCAGCACCACCGCGCCGGAGCGCAAGGCGGCGTCGCGCACCCGTTCGAGTTTGGAGCGGCCCGGATGCTTGTTGCTGATGTCGCTGAACAGCCGCGGAAACTCGCCCTCGTGCGGGGTCAGCACGACCTGCGGATCGCTGGACGCCTTGATCGATTCAAACAGGCGCTCCGGTTCTTGCGCAAAGCTCGTCAGCGCGTCGGCATCGAGCACGAGGTGACGTTTCGCCGACAAGGCGGTGTGGACGAGATCGCGCGTGCGCGCGCTGATGCCGGCGCCCGGTCCGATCACGCAGGCATTGAGCCGCTTGTCGTTCAGCATGTCGGCGAATTCGACCGCGCTATCGACCGCGCGGATCATCACCGCGGTCAGGGCCGAAGCATTGACCGCCAGCGCCTCGCGCGGCGAGGCCAGCGTGACGAGGCCGGCGCCGGCCCGCAGCGCGGCGCGTGCCGCCAGCCGCGCCGCACCCGTCGATACCATGTCGCCGGACACGACGACGGCGTGACCGCGCGCATATTTGTGGCCATCGATCCGCGGCACCGGAAAGCATCCCTGCCAGGCCTGCGGGACGTTTTCCGTTGCCTGCGGCTGGATTTCGCCCAGCACTTGCGCATCGATACCGATATCGGCGACGCGGACGCGGCCGCAATGCATCCGTCCCGGCAGCAACAGATGCGCCGGCTTCTTGCGGAAGAACGTCACGGTCTCGACGGCGTTGATCGCAACATCCATCACGGCACCGGTGGTGCCGTTGATACCGCTCGGCAGATCGACGGCGAGGACCGGCGCGCCGTTGGCGTTGATCGCTTCGATCATATCAAGCGGATCGCCCTTCACGGGACGGTTGAGACCGGCGCCGAGCAGCGCATCGATGATCAGCGCCGGCTTTCCGATCGCCTGGGGATTGAACGGCAGCACCGGGTATTTCCAGCCCTTCGCCGCGAGTGCCGCGTCGCCCGTCAGACTGTCCCGCTCGCAGAGCAGGATCACCGAAACCTCGCGGCCGCGCGCCGCAAGTTCGGCCGCAGCGACAAATCCGTCGCCGCCATTGTTGCCGCGGCCGGCAACCACCACGATCGGGCCCTCCTCGACCAGTTCCATCGCGGCTTCGGCAACGGCCTGGCCCGCGCTCATCATCAGCGCAAAGCCGGGCGTGCCGGCGGCAATGGTCATTCGGTCGGCACGCTCCATCTCAGTGGTGGTCAGTACTTCCATGCCGAATCCTCGATCTGTCAGCCTTTTCCAGAGGCATTTCTGATATCGGCCGTGGCCAATTCTACAAGATCTGCATACCAATTGATCGGTTTGCCTATTTGGTAGGCTTGGGTATCATGCAGCGTCCGGTTCGACCTCTGCCGATTGCCTGTTAAAAGTCTGATAACATTCCAAAATCAGGCCCGTTAACAACTTGGCATAGACCCTGCTTTTGGGGAAGCCGGTAAGGAAGCCGGCTCAGGACCGTCGTCGTTCGCAGCAATTGCGAGCGTTTCGGGCCCTGATCAGGGATCGACGACCAGACGGCGCCACGCGCGACATCGAAACTATCTGCTCTGCAATTTGAACTGCCCGGGAGGCGCTCAGTGAAAAAAATCGAAGCCATCATCAAGCCGTTCAAGCTCGACGAGGTGAAAGAGGCGCTTCAGGAGGTCGGACTGCAGGGCATCACCGTGACCGAGGCCAAGGGTTTCGGCCGGCAAAAGGGCCACGCCGAACTGTATCGCGGTGCGGAATACATCGTGGACTTCCTGCCCAAGGTCAAAATCGAGATCGTGATATCAGACGAACTGGTCGAGAAAGCCATCGACGCGATCCGCCGCGCCGCCCAGACCGGCCGCATCGGCGACGGCAAAATCTTCGTCTCCAACATCGAAGAAGCGATCCGGATCAGAACCGGAGAATCCGGGCTGGACGCTATCTAAGCCGGGTGCTATCCCGCATTTTGCGACTGAAAAACAAGAAAAGGGCTGCTTCGGCGGCCTGATTTCGTTTGCGATATCTCACCACTCTGTCTGTGTGTGCGTGTTGTTTGCGAATATGTCGTTGTCGCAGAGTCCTGGAAACCAAAAGGGGTATTCATGAAGACCGCCAAAGACGTCCTGAAATCGATCAAGGACAACGACGTAAAATACGTCGACCTGCGCTTCACCGACCCGCGCGGCAAGTGGCAGCACGTGACTTTCGACATCGGCATGATCGACGAGGAAATCTTTGCCGAAGGCACCATGTTCGACGGCTCGTCGATTGCCGGCTGGAAGGCGATCAACGAATCCGACATGTGCCTGATGCCCGATCCGGTCACCGCGACGATCGATCCGTTCTTCGCCGAAACCACCATGGTCATCACCTGCGACGTGCTCGAGCCGACCACCGGCGAGCCCTACAACCGCGACCCGCGCGGCATGGCCAAGAAGGCCGAGGCGATGGTCAAGTCGATGGGCGTCGGCGACACCGTGTTCGTCGGACCGGAAGCCGAGTTCTTCGTATTCGACGACGTGCGCTTTTCGTCCATGCCCTACAACACCGGCTTCAAGCTCGACTCCTCGGAATTTCCGACCAATTCGGACACCGAATACGAAGGCGGCAATCTCGGTCACCGCATCCGCACCAAGGGCGGCTACTTCCCGGTCCCGCCGCAGGATTCGGTGCAGGACATGCGCTCGGAAATGCTCGGCGCGATGGCCAAGATGGGCGTCAAGGTCGAGAAGCATCACCATGAAGTCGCTTCCGCCCAGCACGAGCTCGGCATGAAGTTCGACACGCTGACGCTGATGGCCGACCACATGCAGATCTACAAATACTGCATCCATCAGGTCGCGCACATCTACGGCAAGACCGCCACCTTCATGCCGAAGCCGATCTATGGCGACAACGGTTCGGGCATGCATGTCCACCAGTCGATCTGGAAAGACGGCAAGCCGGTGTTCGCCGGCAACAAATATGCCGACCTCTCCGAAACCTGCCTCCACTACATCGGCGGCATCATCAAGCACGCCAAGGCGATCAACGCCTTCACCAACCCGTCGACCAACTCCTACAAGCGTCTGGTCCCCGGTTATGAAGCGCCCGTGCTGCTCGCCTACTCCGCGCGCAACCGTTCGGCCTCCTGCCGTATCCCCTACACCGCCAACCCGAAGGCCAAGCGCGTCGAGGTCCGCTTCCCCGACCCGATGGCCAATCCGTATCTCGGCTTCGCCGCGATGCTGATGGCCGGCCTCGACGGCATCAAGAACAAGAT
The DNA here is from genome assembly GCF_040546575.1 of Bradyrhizobium sp. OAE829. Taxonomy (NCBI): domain Bacteria; kingdom Pseudomonadati; phylum Pseudomonadota; class Alphaproteobacteria; order Hyphomicrobiales; family Nitrobacteraceae; genus Bradyrhizobium; species Bradyrhizobium sp. OAE829. The sequence continues at coordinate 623,338 of NZ_JBEPOE010000001.1, forward strand.
CGATCCGGGTCCGGCGATGGACAAGGACCTCTACGACCTGCCGAAGGAAGAACTGAAGCAGATCCCGACGGTATGCGGTTCGCTCCGCGAGGCGCTGGAAAACCTCGACAAGGACCGCGCGTTCCTCAAGAACGGCGGCGTGTTCGACGACGACTTCATCGACAGCTACATCGAGCTGAAGATGACCGAAGTCGAGCGCTTCGAGATGACCCCGCATCCGGTCGAATTCGACATGTACTATTCGCTGTGATTTTGGGCGGCGTCCGCGCCGCCGATATCACGGTTCACAAATGCGAAAGGCGCCCCCATCGGGGCGCCTTTTGTTTTTGAACACATCTGAACACCAGTACTCGGAACGCAGGATCATCCCTCTCGCGTTACGGCGGTGAGATTCATCGTCAGCAACACGCCGGGCTTGGGCAGCTCCTTCACCGCAATGACCGTCCGCGCCGGTCTGTGATCTCCCATCATCTCGACATAGGCCGCGTTCATCGCCTCGAAGTCGGACATGTGCTGCAGGAAGATATTGATGTGCAGCACATGATTGAGATCGGACCCCACGGCTTCAAGCATGACCGCAAATGATTTCAGGATTCGCCGTGTCTGCGCGTGGATATCCGCGCCAGCCAATTGTCCCGTCGCCGGATCGAAGCCGGCCGTCCCCCCAATCGAGATGTGTTGGCCGACCTTGGCGATATGATTGTAAGGACCGATCGGCTTCGGCGTGTTCGGCGGCGTGAGTGTCTCTACGCGAGATTTCATGTGGCGGCCCGTTCAAGTCCAGAGAAGTTGAGGCTGCCAAAGAATAACCTATCCCTCCTTCGGCGGATACTTGCGCAGGAAACGCTCGAGCTCCGGCTGCACCGAATAAGGCGTCGGTATCGGATCGCCGGCCGGATCGACCGCGATATCAAGACAACGGCGCAACGTTCGCGCCAGCTCCGCGCGCCGATAGGGCTTGGTCAAAAGCGGAATCCCGTGGCCTGCGCGGTTTTTCAGCGGCAGCGCGCCGTCGCTGTAGCCGGAGGTGAAGAGCACCCGCAGCGACGGCCGGCGGGCCATCAGCGTTTCGGCCAGTTGCCTGCCGTTCATGCTGCCGGGCATCACGACGTCGGTGAACAGCAGATCGAACACGGCGCCCCGGTTGACGATGGCGAGGGCCTCGTCGGCATTCGAGGCCACGATCACCTTGTAGCCGAGGCTCTCGAGCTGCATCGTCACATAGTCGCGGATCTTGCGGTCGTCCTCGACGCACAGGAGCGTTTCGCTGCCGCCCTGCACCGGCGAATCCTCGTCGTGTGTCGACGGTTGAAGCGCGCTGGTGTCGGCTTTGGGCAGATAGATCGTGAACGTCGTGCCGCTTCCCTCCTCGCTGCGCACGTCGACGCTTCCGCCCGACTGCTTGGCGAATCCGAACACCATGCTGAGCCCGAGCCCCGTTCCCTGGCCAACCTCCTTGGTGGAAAAGAAAGGTTCAAATATCTTGTCGAGAATGGGCTGCGGAATCCCGGTGCCGGTGTCGCTCACTTCGACCACGACATAATCGCCGGCGCGTTCGACGCCGCGGGCCACGGCCTCCGGCACGCCCAGGGTGATATTGCCGGTCGCAATGGTCAGCTTTCCGCCATCTGCCATCGCGTCCCGGGCATTGATGGCGAGATTGACGACCGCGGAGGATAGTTGGCTACGATCGACGAATGCCGGCCACGCGTCGTCGCTCAAGGCGGCCTCGATTTCGATATCCTTGCCGACGGTTGGCGCGAGCAATCGAACGGCCTCGCGAACAAGATCATTGACGTCGATCTCGGCCGGCTGCAACGGCTGCTTGCGCGCGAACGCCAGCAGGCTGGCGGTGAGGTTTGCACCGCGGTCGGCGGCGTCGCTGATCAGTTTGGTGATCGAAGCCAGGTGCGGAACGTCCTTGACGCCATCGGCCAGAATTTCGATCGTGCCTGTGATCACCGTAAGCATGTTGTTGAAGTCATGGGCAATGCCACCGGTCAGTTGCCCGACCGTATCCATCTTTTGCGCCTGAATCAGCCGCTCCTCGGCGATGCGCCGCTGGGTGATGTCCCTGACAAAGGCGTTGATGATGTAACCGTCGCCGCGACGCAGCGCCGTGAGCGACACTTCGACGAAAAATTCGTGACCGTCCCGGTGCAGCGCCGGCGCCTCATAGCGCATGCCCATGGCGCCACCGGCGGTCTCACGCAGGAATTTGGCGATCCGTTGCCGGTGCGCCGCGCGAAGGTGTTCGGGAAACACCAGCTCGACCAGCTTCACACCAACCGTCTCCGCCCGCGTCCACCCGGTCAACGCTTCGGCCTGCGGACTCCATTCGAGAACGAAGCCGTTTTCGTCGGTCTGGACGAAGGCGTCGAGCGCGGTGCTCACGATGGTCTGCGCCATCTGTTCGCTGTCGACCAGGGCCTGCAGGGCGCGCTTTTGTTCGGTGACGTCGCGGAGCACGGTCACCGCCCCGCAAAGCCTGCCGCGTTCGTCGCGCAACGGCCGGGCGTTGGCGATGATGAAGGCTTTTGCGCAGGCCCCTTCGGGCTGCACAATGAGTTCGAAATCATCGACATGTTCGCCGCGCAGCGCCCGCGCCAGCGGCGAATCCGGGATCGGCAGCGGCGTGGTGCCGTCCGAAAGGAAACAGGCGAATTTTCTTACCCCCGTCAGGCTGTCGAAGCCGCGGTCCACACCCAGCAGCTGGCGGGCTGCGCCGTTGGCAACGACGACCACCGCATTCTCGTCGGCCACGACAACGCAATCGCGGATGCTTTCGACCGTGTTTTCCAGCAGGTTTGGCCTGACGCCGAGTTGGTCCGACAATTCGGCGAAAGCCGCTGATAGCGGGGCCATTTCCCAGCTAGCTTCGGCAGGCATCGCAACCGGCTTGCCGCGCGACAGCCCTTCGACCGCCCGGGTCATTTGGGTCAGCTGTCGGGACAGCGAGCCCGCGATGGCGGCCGCAAGCACCAGCGCGAGCAAAATCGCGATCGCCCCGACGCCCAGCGTCGCGCGGCCGAAAGCATCACCGAACACAGCAAGTGCGCAAATGGTGCCCACGACCAGGAACACCATCGCGAACGCAAGGCGGCTCCTCAAAGTCATGACGACCAACTGCCCAATAAAATCGCTAAGAAAACCGCCAGAGAAACCGCCCAGGAAATGATAACGACAATGGTGTGAGTATGAATGCGGGTCCGGCGCCTTGCGCCGATTGTTCGGCGCCCTCAGCACCCCAATGCATAGCCGAGTTCTGGGCCGCGCTCCCGCGTTTTCGGTTCCGTAGAATTACGGACAGCCCCCGGAGAAATGGATATTTCGAATCAAATTATACCCCGAATATCCTGGCGTAGCGCGCCTTGATCTCCTCGCTTTGCGCTTGCACGGCGGCGGGATCGGCTTTCAGCAATTTCAGATTCGCCAGCGGGATGTGCTCGCCCTTTTCCTTCACCTGCGCATGAAACGAGCGGTGTGCGAACATTTCGACCAGCATCTGCTGGGTCTCGGCGCTGAAAAACAAGTTCTGAAATAGTCTTGCCGCGTTGGGATTTGGGGGCGCTGTCTCGACCATCGGCGGTCCCGCATCGCACCCTCCCCTTGTAGCACGACCGTTTATCGGCCGCCTGTTCGTTCGAAACCGCCAGCTAGCTTGCCCGCTGATGCGCTTTGAGCGCCTCGCCGAACGCCTCAAACAGCGCACGGTTGATCGGATTGCGCTGCGGGTCGTACTCCGCATGCCATTGCACGCCGAGCGCAAAGCTCGGTGCGTCAGCAATGCGAATTGCTTCGATGGTGCCGTCTTCCGCCACGCCCTCGATGACCACGCGCTCGCCGGGATCGAGAATGCCTTGCCCATGCAGCGAGTTCACGCGAATGGTTTCACAGCCGAGCAGCTTTGCAAAGGCGCCATCAGGGGTGAGATGGACGTCATGCCGGTCGGCAAAGATCACCAACGGATCGGGGTGGATTTCGCCGTTCTCCAGCCGCGGCATGCGGTGATTCATGCGGCCGGGGATTTCGCGAATCTCCGGGTGCAGCGAGCCGCCAAAGGCGACGTTCATTTCCTGCAAGCCGCGGCAGATGCCGAAGATCGGTACGCCGCGGGCGACGCAGGCTTCCGCCAGTGCAAGGGCGACGTCGTCGCGGTGAATATCGTAGGGCTCGTGCCTCTCATGCGGCTCGGTCTTGAAGCGGGTCGGATGGACATTGGCACGGGCGCCTGTCAGCACCACCCCATCGACGGCTTCGAGCAAGGCGCCGATATCGGTAATCTCCGGCGATCCCGCAAACATCAGCGGCAGTGCGCCTGACACGTCGGCTACAGCGCGGAGATTGCGCTCTCCGACCATCTGGGTTGTGAAACGATTTTCGATGCGATGGGCGTTCCCGATCACACCGACCACGGGCCGTCTCATCGCCAAATTTCTGCTTTCATCGTCCTGCGCAAGGATCTTCTAGGTTGAGCCATGATGCTGGCCGATCATGCCTGCGAGATCGTGCCGGATCAACATGATATGCTGCCCACTTCTGCTTTACAGCTCCGCGCGAATCCCAGGCCGTGCCGGCAAGCCCGGCGTCAGAAACAGGCGCAAGGCACGCGTTTTGGCTCGTGGAGCCGCCGGACGCGCGGCAAGGCAGCTACTTCCGGGTGCAGCTACTTCCGGGTAAAGGCTTCCCTGGCGTCAACGGCCTCGACGCCGGGCAAACCGGCCGCCCGAAGCGCAGTCGCGGCGGAATTGTCGGCGCCATTCAGCCACGGCAGTTTCGCCTGGATGGCACGGGTCACCGGCTCGCCCAGCACGCCGCCGAAATCGAGTGGCCAGAATCCGTTCGGCACCGCTTCGGCTGATATCCCGTGGAGCCGATAGCCCTTCCCCAGAATCGCCTCCGCTTCGTCGGGTTGCACGTTGCGCGCGGTCCCGGGATTGGCGGGATCGGAAAATGTCACGAGCACCGGGATCAGCGCGCCCGTTACCGGTACGACGCCGGTCTGGCGGTTCATTTCGTTGAACGACACGCGCTTGCCGCCGGCGGCGGCCGTATAGGCGCGCAAGGCTACATAATTGATGCCCTCGAGCTCGAGGTTCTTGTCGATATGCGCCAGCAGCGCGACCAGATTTTTGCCGCCGCCGAGGTCGACGTAGACGGCATCGCCCACGGTGCGGGTTGGGCCGATACCGCTGTAGCCGCGATACGGATGGACCGCCAAAACTCCGCTCGCCGATTTGCGTCCATCGGGGGTCTCGACTTCAACGATCAAGCGATATTTGTGGCCGGGACGGTTGATCCTGATCTGGTCGCCGACATAGATCGCCGCCAGCAGCGCAACCGGCCCCAACCATTTGAAATTCATCTTATCCTCGCCGAAGCGCCCGTCGCTGGAGCCTTTTCCGTTCCGATGGAATCGGAACGGAGCTCCAGATTCTTGATTTGACGCGTTTTCTTGACGCGAACCGGCGTCCACTTCGCTGGAAAGCGCTTTAGTTAGCCTGCACCGCTTGGCACACCGGGCATGGTAGCGTCAAACCGGCGCGCGCCTCGCCGCTTGATCCCGGGCGCATTTTCGCGAAAGACTGGCGCAGGAATATACTGGGGGAAGGAATCAACGTGACAGGTCCGGCTGACGGTCGTCTTTTGGCCCGCAACGATCTGGCGTGGGCGATCTCGGTCGGAGGCATCGGTGTCGTGCTGTTCGCGGCACTCTTGCTGTTCACCTGGTATTTCGCCGCGACGCTGTTCCTGATCTTTGCCGGCGTGCTGCTCGGCGTCGCCCTCACCGCGATGGCCAATATGCTCGGCCGTGTCGTCAAACTTCCCCATTCGCTGCGGCTAACCGTCGTGGGTCTGGTGTTGGCCGGGCTCCTTTCGGGTATTCTTTTTCTCGGAGGCGCCACCATCGCGCAACAGACCAAGGTGTTGAGCGACACGATCAAGTCGCAGTTGGTCGACCTCAAAGCCTTCCTGGACAGGAATGGGGTCGATACCAGCTTTTTCGACTTCGGCAGCCTCAATGCGGCTTCGGATGCGTCTGCGCCGGCGGCGCCAACAACGCCGCATAGCCTTCCCAGCGCCAGCACCATCGCGTCCAGCGGCGGCGCCATTTTCAGCCAGAGCCTGAAGCTGATCCTGGGCACCGTAAGCGCGGTCGGAAACTTCTTTATCGTGCTGTTTCTGGGCCTCGCCTTCGCCGTGCAACCGAGCGTTTACCGCAACGGGCTGTTGTTCATGGCGCCAGCCAAGCACCGCGCCCGTGCCACCATCATTATCGACCGCATCGGCTGGACGCTGGAGCGCTGGCTGATCGCACAGATCATCACCATGGCCGCGGTGTTCTTTGTCACCTGGGTCGGGCTTGCCATCATCGGCATCCCCAGCTCGTTCATTCTGGGCATCCAGGCCGGCCTGCTCGCCTTCATTCCGACCGTCGGCGCGATCCTCGGCGGGCTGATCGTGGTGCTGGCGAGCCTCGCCTCCGGATGGGTCGCGGCGCTCAGCGCATTCATCCTGTTCCTCGGCGTGCACGCGCTGGAAAGCTACGTGCTGACGCCGATCATCCAGCGTCAGGCGCTGGATATTCCGCCCGCCACGCTGTTCGCGTTCCAGATCCTGCTCGGCGTCGTCTTTGGTATCTGGGGGCTGGCGCTGGCGCTCCCCCTAATGGCGATCGCCAAGGTGATGATCGACCATTTCAAGGCCGAAAAGACGATGGCGTAAGCCTAGCCCGCCGACGTCAGCACCGTCTCGGTGTGCTCGACCTCGGGGGGCGCAGCAAAGTACTGCCCGACCAGGCCGCGCCATGCCGTAAAATCTTCCGAGCCGCGGAAATCGACGGTGTGATTTTCCAGCGTTTCCCATTGCGCCATCAGGCGATAGCGCTGCGGCTTCTCGATCGACTTGTGCAGTTCAAACCCCTTGCCGCCCTTGGCGCGCAGGAACAGCGGCCGCGCCTTGGCGACGGCGGCTTCAAAATCCTTCTCGGTGCCGGGCTTGACGTCGATTTGTGCGATTTCGGTGATCATGGCGGTTACAGCCTTCTGCTGGAATACCCGTCTCTAGCCCAGCCCGGCGCAAAGAAAAAGGCGCCTCGCGGCGCCCGGCATCAGCATCCCGAAAGTAAGCCTCAATTGAACAGCAGCACTGCGCCCACGACCATCATCGCGCAACCGATGAACAGGATGGCAGGCCAGCGCGTTCTGCGCTGATCGTAGCGGCCCTGCGCCCGGCGTTCGGTGATGAGCGCCGTCTCGAATTCTTCCGAGCTGGAGAACATGCAGGCGAAGCCGCCACGGGCGGAAACTGCGGCCGCTTCGAGCGACATCAGGGCAGCCTGGGGGTTTCGCGAGCGTATCGATTCCATAAGTAAATAATATGGATGGAATGGTAAACGCGAGGTTACCGCCGCGTTTTCCTGCAGCGCGTTTCAGCGATGCGGCTACCGGTTCGCGTCAAGAAAACGCGTCAAAATAAGAGTCTTCGGCTCTGATCAAATCAGAACCGATCAGCCCTAGGTCGCGGCAGCCTGCGCACGGACCGGCGCCGGAAGACCCGCGGTCTTGCGCCGCCAGTGCTCCAGCGACAGCGGCAGCTCTTCGGCGGCCTCGACGCGATTACGGCCGCTGCGCTTGGCCTGATAGAGCGCGGTGTCGGCCGCCGCCAGCAGCACTTCGAGCTCGGTGCCCGCCGGCCCGCCGGCCACACCGATGCTGACGGTGGTATCGACAGCGCCTTCCTCGCACACGATTCCGGACGCCTCGAAAGCTTCACGCACGCGCTCGGCCACCAGCACGCCCTCTTCCAGCGCACACGGCAACAGCGCGGCGAACTCTTCGCCGCCGATGCGGCCCGACAGATCGCTGATGCGCAGATTGTTGACCACGACGGTGGCAAACAGCTTTAGGATTTCATCGCCCGCCGGATGGCCGAAACGGTCGTTGATGCCCTTGAAATGGTCGATGTCGAAGATCATCACCGTCACCGGCCGGCCGGCCGTGGCCTCGCGTTCGATCACCCGCGCACAGGCTTCGGCAAAGCCACGGCGGTTGAACATGCCGCTCAAGGGATCGATCGACGCGGCCGTCTTGTGCACGGTCACGGCACGATCCGACACCAGCATGAAGATCACGAACACGGTGCCGATCGCATAGAGCACGAGCTCGATCGAAAACGCCGTCACCCAGATGCTGCTGTAGAAGGTTTCGTCATGCGGACGCAGCAGATCGCCGAGCAGGATCGGCAGCATCAGCACGCAGCCATGCATGACAGGCACTACAACGGTCGGCCAGCGCTTCTGCATGCTGCGCCGCCGCTCGCTCCACAATTCCGAGGCCGTCAGCGCCGCGTAGATCGCAACGATGGCCGCACCGGCGGTCAGGCGCATCGCCGGATCCAGCCACGGCAAGCCTACCGATACACCGACCCAGACGATCGCGCCGAGCACCAGCCCCGGCAGGTTGGGTGCGCGGCCGAGGAAGACGCGGGCGGCATTCCAGACCATGCCGCAGGCGACGAAGCCGACCGCGTTCAACGCCAGCGTCAGCGGACCGCCAAGTGCGGCGCCGCCGACGGTCCAGATCGCGACCGAGGCCGCACCGAGCAGATAGGCCGTGCCCCACCACTTCAACGCCGGGACATTTTCCTGCTTGCCGAAGAAAATGAGCATGGCCCCAAGCATGCCCGCAACCATGGTTGCGAACAGATATAGCGTGGACGTATCGAACGACATGAGCCCCACCCGTAAAAGTGTGATGCAATGCTGGGAGCGTATTTGGAAATGTGATGCTGCGCCCCCGCAGTCCTGGCACGCTAGGCCGCTCGGGTTCCAATTTCGTGTGTACGCGCACGAAAGTTTTCGTGAAAATCTGCGTTAATTCATCTCTAAACTCACAACAAAAAGGGCGCTGAAAAGCGCCCTTTTTCTTCGTTTTTGAATGCAGCAATCGCTGCAAATTTTAGCGAAGCAATTAGCGCTTCGAGAACTGGAACGACTTGCGCGCCTTGGCGCGGCCGTACTTCTTGCGCTCCACGGTACGGGAGTCGCGGGTCAGGAAGCCGCCCTTCTTCAACACGCCGCGCAGATCCGGCTCGAAGCAGGTCAGCGCCTTGGAGATGCCGTGACGCACGGCACCCGCCTGGCCTGACAGACCGCCGCCGGCGACCGTGCAGATGACATCGTACTGGCCGGCACGGGCAGCTGCGACCAGCGGCTGCTGGATCAGCATGCGCAGAACGGGACGCGCGAAATAGACTTCGACTTCGCGGGTGTTGACCAGGATCTTGCCGGCGCCCGGCTTGATCCAGACGCGGGCGACAGCGTCCTTGCGCTTGCCGGTGGCATAAGCGCGGCCGTACTTGTCGACCTTCTTGACGTATTTCGGCGCGTCGGGCGAAGCCGTCTTCAGGGACGACAACTGGTCGAGCGACTGCATGGTATCGGACATCTTATGCGGCCCTCATGTTCTTGCGGTTCATCGAAGCGATATCAACCGTCTCGGGCTGCTGGGCTTCATGCGGATGTTCGGCGCCGGCGTAAACGCGCAGATTGCCCATCTGCACGCGGCCGAGCGGACCGCGGGGGATCATGCGCTCGATGGCCTTCTCGACGACGCGCTCGGGGAAGCGACCCTCGAGGATCGACTTCGCGGTGCGTTCCTTGATGCCACCGATGAAGCCGGTGTGCTTGTAGTAGACCTTCTGTTCGCGCTTGCGACCGGTCAGAACGACATGGGCCGCATTGATGATGACGACGTGATCGCCGCAATCGACGTGGGGCGTGTAGGTAGGCAGGTGTTTGCCGCGCAGACGCATGGCGACCAGGGTAGCGAGCCGTCCGACCACCAGACCTTTGGCGTCGATCAGCACCCACTTCTTCGTCACCTCGGCGGGCTTAGCCGAAAAGGTTTTCATGTGAGGAAATCCGTGAAAGGGGACTGCGGCGCAGGCTGCGCCGAACTGCGCGGTTTCTAGAGAACCGCGCGCGGCGCGTCAATGCCAAATGAGAGTAATTACAACAGTAAAAACAACGGCTTATAAATAAGGTGTTATATTACCGTATAAATGCCTATTTGTTTGGAATGGAATAGGTCGACGTCACGTGCGCGATCGGATCGGGCGACGTGCCCGACAGCAGGTTGACCTCCCCCACCGCCAGCCGCTTGCCGAGCTTCAATAGCCGCGCTGCGGCCAGCACGTCCTGTCCGGGCTGGCCCTTGCGCAGGAAATTGATGTTGAGATTGGTGGTCACGGCAAGCCCAACCGGTCCGATCGCCGACAGCAGCACCACATACATTGCGAAATCGGCCATCGCCATCAGGGTCGGGCCCGACACCGTGCCGCCCGGGCGCAGCATGTTCTCGTTATAGCGCTGGCGCAGCAGGCAGGTCTCGCCATCAGCGCTTTCGATGGTGATATCGCCGCCTTTGAACGCCTGCGGGAATTCGTCGTGGAGGAACTTCTCCAGTTCAGCCACGCTCATTTTCGCTGCCGCCATGCTGACCCCTGCCCTCGCTTCAGACCGCCTGTTACATTAAGTTGTCATCAAAGCCCAAACAAAACCCAAGAAAACCACTTAGTGGAAATTTTTGAGATGTCGCCCCAGACCGCCCGCGCGCCCGCCGCTCAATCGCCGATCCTGCTGCGCGAGAAGGTCGGCAGTATCGCGGTACTTACCCTGAACCGGCCGGCGGCGCGCAACAGCCTGTCGGAAGGCCTGATTGCGGAACTGCATGCGGCGCTGAAAGACATTCACGACGACAAGAACGTACGTGCGCTTGTCATCGCCGCCAACGGCCCGGCGTTTTCGGCCGGTCACGACATGAAGGAATTGACCGCGCGCCGCAGCGACGCCGATCGCGGCCGCGCCTATTTCGCAGAGATCATGAACGCCTGCAGCGCGATGATGCAGGCGATCGTGCAGTTGCCGAAGCCGGTGGTCGCCGCGGTTCAGGGCGTCGCCACCGCCGCGGGTTGCCAGATGGTCGCGAGTTGCGATCTGGCGGTCGCCTCCGAGGCCGCGCGCTTCGCCACGCCCGGCGTCGACATCGGGCTGTTCTGTTCGACGCCGATGGTGGCGCTGTCGCGCAACGTGCCGCGCAAGCAGGCGATGGAAATGCTGCTCACCGGCGAGCCGGTGGACGCCACGACGGCGCAAAGCCTCGGCCTCGTCAACCGCGTGGTTCCATCAGGCACCGAACGCGACGCGGCGATTGCACTCGCGCAGAAGGTTGCGCTCAAATCCGCCTACACCATCAAGCTCGGCAAGGAAGCCTTCTATCGCCAGATCGAAATGAACCTTGCCGACGCCTATCGCTATGCCGCAGAGGTGATGACGGAAAACATGATGGCGCGCGACGCCGAAGAAGGCATCGGCGCCTTCATCGAGAAACGCGAGCCGAAGTGGCAGGATGAATAGTTTCCCCTCATCCTGAGGAGCCGCGCAAGCGGCGTCTCGAAGGATGCAGGCCCGTCTGCGGCCTCATGGTTCGAGACGCGCGTCCCGCGCTCCTCATCATGAGGGTCTGAGGAATACGAATGAACCACGACGCCTACGACGACAATTACATCCGCGCGATTCTCAACAGCGTGAAATCGATCGCGATGGTCGGCGCCTCGCCGGTCAACGTGCGGCCGAGCTACTTCGCGTTCAAATACCTGGCGCAGCGCGGCTACGACATGATCCCGGTCAATCCCGGTCATGTCGGCAAGAGCCTGCTCGGCAAACCCTTTGTCGCGCAGCTTGCGGATATCGACCGCCCGATCGACATGATCGACATCTTCCGCAACTCCAGCCACATCATGCCGGTTGTCGATGAAGCCCTGAAACTGTCGCCGCTGCCGAAGGTGATCTGGATGCAGCTCGGCGCGCGCGACGACGCTGCTGCGGAAAAAGCCGAAGCCGCCGGCATCAAGGTCGTGATGAACCGCTGCCCGAAGATCGAGTATGGACGGCTGTCATCGGAGATTTCCTGGATGGGCGTCAATTCGCGAACGCTCAGCTCGAAACGTGCGCCGATCCCGACGCAGGGCATGCGGCTGTCGCTGAACCGGATGAGCGTCGGCGGCGGTGAAACCGCCGCCTCCGATCGCGCCGCGAAAAACAAGAGCGAACTGCCGTAACGCATATGCGAGACGAATGTTTCCCAAACGTGGCCAACGGCGCGGAGCGCCGCCCGGCGACAGGCTCCCGCGAAGCACGTCCGTTCCTAATCCGCGATATGTGAAACGGTCGCCTTGACGGCGGACGCGGCTTGCGATCAGCATGCCGCGCATTTTCGACGAACCAAAAACAGGATGCATAGAATGACCGATCGTCACCCGGGATTTTCGACCCTTGCCGTGCATGCGGGCGCGCAGCCTGATCCGACCACCGGCGCGCGGGCGACACCGATCTATCAAACCACGTCTTTCGTTTTCAACGACGCCGATCACGCTGCGTCCCTGTTCGGCCTGCAGGCCTTCGGCAACATCTATACCCGCATCGGCAATCCGACCAACGCGGTGCTGGAAGAACGCGTCGCCGCACTCGAAGGCGGCACCGCCGCGCTTGCGGTCGCGTCCGGACACGCCGCCCAGGTGGTCGTATTCCAGCAATTGCTGATGCCCGGCGACGAGATCATTGCCGCGCGCAAACTCTATGGCGGATCGATCAACCAGTTCACCCATGCCTTCAAGAGTTTTGGCTGGAACGTGGCATGGGCGGATTCAGATGATATCGCCAGTTTCGAACGCGCGGTGACGCCGCACACCAAGGCGATCTTCATCGAGTCGATCGCCAATCCCTCCGGCAGCATCACCGATATCGAGGCGATCGCCGCCGTCGCCCGCAAGGCCGGCGTGCCATTGATCGTCGACAACACGCTGGCCACCCCCTATCTGATCCGCCCGATCGATCACGGCGCCGATATCGTCGTGCATTCGCTGACGAAATTTCTGGGCGGCCACGGCAATTCGCTCGGCGGCATCATCGTCGATGCCGGCACCTTCGACTGGTCGAAGGACAACAAGTATCCGATGCTGAGCGAGCCGCGCCCCGAATATCACGGCATCAAGCTGCAGGAGACCTTTGGCAATTTCGCCTTCGCGATCGCCTGCCGCGTGCTCGGCCTGCGTGACCTCGGCCCGGCGCTGTCGCCGTTCAACGCCTTCATGATCCTGACCGGCATCGAGACGCTGCCGCTGCGCATGCAGAAGCATTGCGAGAACGCCAAGGCCGTCGCGGAATTTCTCGCCGGCCATCCCAAGGTGGCCGCGGTGAACTATGCGGGTCTCGCCAGCGACAGGTACAACAACCTCGCGCGCAAATATGCACCGAAGGGTGCCGGCGCGGTGTTCACCTTCAGCCTCAAGGACGGGTATGACGCCGGCGTCAACCTGGTGTCGAACCTGAAACTGTTCTCGCATCTGGCCAACGTCGGCGACACCCGCTCGCTGGTGATCCACCCGGCCTCGACCACGCACAGCCAGCTCGACGACGCCGCCAAGGTGAAGTCAGGCGCCGCCCCCGACGTGGTCCGGCTGTCGATCGGCATCGAGGACAAGGAAGATCTGATCGCCGACCTGGAGCAGGCACTGACGGCCTGAGGGTCATCGCACGTCGCATCACCACGACTCGTCGTACCCCGCGAAAGCGGGGTACCCAGTACGCCGCGGCCTATCGGTTACCCGCCCCGTGAGCATTGCCACTCTGGCAGGGTGGCGACAGTTGGTGACCGCCGCCGCCCAGCCGGCCATTTGGCCTGAAATCACAAGCCTCTCATTAACGGTCATTCCGGCATAAAGTGGCGCTGAGCCGCCCTTGATGATTCGGAGCAAACGATGCTGCGCTGGATGACGCCATTTCTGGTCGCTATTTTCGCGATCGGAACTGCTGCCGCGGACGAGGGCCCCGGTGCCGCCAAGGCCACCGATGGCACCGCAGCAGCAAAGCCTGCCGACAGCCCGGCCGCTACCACATCCCCCAAAAGCCCAGCCGTGGCGAAGCGCGCCAATAACCTCGCCGCCGCCAAGCGCGCCGCGGTTCGCGCCACAAAACAATTGCCGCCGGGTCTGCCCCGCGCGCACTACAATTACCGGACCACGGTCGCCCCCGCGACGGCGCCTCTATATGTGCGCCGCGGCCGGCAATTGGTGGTGGTCGAGGAAGCCGATCCCGACGTGCTGTTCACGCCGGTCGGCGTCGTGCCCTATGCGCCGCGTGTGTACGGTGTGCCGTTACTGCCGGGCTCCAACACCCTGCCGGGCTATTATGGGACCAGCCATTCCTACAGCTATGATGGCCCCTATTACGGCGGCCCCTACACGCCCTACTGGAGTCGCCTGCCTTACGCCGGCGGCGTCTACGGCTATCGCTAGCCGCGACTGCAACAGAAACGGACTTTTGGACGTGGCAGGGCCACCGCGAAAAACTAAGACACCGAATTCCGCGCGCGCGATCACCGCCGACCTCGTCGCAGTGCTGGTCGCGGTGACCGACGGCCAACCCAAGATCATGACGATCGCCAATGCGGGTGCGCTGCCGAGCGGGCCGTTCGAATTCAAGCACCGCTCGCTGCAATCGGGCTTGCGGGCGTGGGTCGAAGCGCAAACCGGCCATCCGCTCGGCTATGTCGAACAGCTCTATACGTTTGCCGATCGTGGACGCACCGGGGATGGCTCATCACCCCACTCCGTCTCAATCAGCTATCTCGGGTTAACCCGCGAGGATCAGGTCGCCGACGGGGCGGCGGCGCACTGGTCCGGCTGGTATGATTATTTCCCCTGGGAAGATCATCGGGAAGGGCCGCCTTCTCTGCTGGCGAAGCTGCTGACGCCGCGACTGCGCGCATGGGCGAAATCCGCGCCCTCGGCGGCGTTGCAGCGCGAACGCTGGCAGCGTGCCGCGATCACCTTCGGATTCGAAGACCGCGAGTGGAATGAAGAACTCGTGCTGCAGCGTTACGAATTGCTCTTTGAGGCCGCGCTAATTCCCGAAGCGGTTCGCGAAAGCGGCAACGCGGCTACCCTGGTGCCCGGCCGGCCGATGACGGCCGATCACCGCCGTATTCTCGCGACCGGAATCGCCAGGCTGCGGGCCAAGATCAAATACCGCCCCGTGGTATTCGAGCTGATGCCGGCGGAATTCACCCTGCTGCAACTGCAACGCAGTGTTGAAGCGCTTGCAGGACGGCTGGTGCACAAGCAGAACTTCCGCCGCCTGATGGAACAACAGCAACTCGTTGAGGAAACTGGCGCAATCGCCGCCGACACGGTCGGTCGCCCCGCCAAGCTGTTCCGCTTCCGCCACGCCGTCCTGGCCGAACGGGCCGTCGCCGGAACCAAACTGCCGCTTTCGCGCACTTGACTTAGGTTATGCTCAGGATAAGTATAAGCCATGATATGCTCATGGAGAGTATAAATGGCCAGTCTCAGTTCCGACGCCCTCGCCCGCACCGCGCCGCTCTATGAGAGGGTGAAACGCGTAATCCCGCCGCCCGAATGGGCGACCTTCGCAGGCGACGTCGACGCCATTCTCGACCTCAAGCGCAAGCGCAACGCGGTCATCCTGGCGCACAACTACCAGACGCCGGAAATTTTCCACGGCGTCGCCGACATCGTCGGCGACAGCCTGCTGCTGGCGCGCGAAGCCACCAAGGTCGACGCCGATATCATCGTGCTCGCCGGCGTGCACTTCATGGCCGAGACGGCCAAGCTGCTCAATCCGCAGAAGATCGTCCTTATCCCTGATCTTGCGGCCGGCTGTTCGCTCGCGGATTCAATCACCCCGGCAGACGTGCGGCTGATGCGTCAGCGCTATCCCGGCGCGCCCGTCGTCACGTATGTCAACACATCGGCCGCCGTGAAGGCGGAATCCGACATCTGCTGCACCTCGGGCAACGCGCTCAAGGTCGTGGAGTCGCTGGGCGCCGAGCGCGTCATCATGCTGCCGGACGAATATCTGGCGCAGAACATCGCCAGGCAGACCAACGTGAAGATCATCGCGTGGAAGGGCCACTGCGAGGTGCACGAGCTCTTTACGCCTGACGATATCAGGCAGATCCGGGAGAACCACCCCGGCGTCACCGTTCTGGCGCATCCGGAGTGCCCGCCCGAGGTGGTGGCGGAAGCTGATTTCTCCGGATCGACGGCGGCGATGTCCGGCTATGTCGAGCAGCAGCGCCCGCCCCGCGTCGTGCTGCTGACCGAGTGCTCGATGAGCGACAACGTCGCGGTGCTGCATCCCGATGTCGAGTTCATCCGGCCGTGCAATCTGTGCCCGCACATGAAGCGGATCACGCTGAAAAACATCCGCCATGCGCTGGAGACCAATCAGCACCAGGTGACGATCGATCCCGCGATCGCCGCCCCCGCGCGGCGCGCCGTCGAGAGGATGCTGGCGATATGAGCACGGATATTTCAGCGCTGGCCAACCGTCCCGTGATCATCGGCGGCGGCGCCGCCGGATTGATGACGGCGCTGCAACTGGCGCCGGAGTCGGTGTTGGTGATGTCGAAGGCCCCGCTGGGTGCGGAAGCCTCCAGCCTGTGGGCGCAAGGTGGGCTCGCCGCGGCGATGGGCGCGGACGACGACCCCGCGCTGCATCTCGCCGACACCATCGCCGCCGGCGCCGGGCTTTGCGACGAAACCACTGCAAGCCGAATCGTCCACGCGGCGCCATCGGCGGTCGAACATCTCGCGCAACTCGGCGTCGCCTTCGACCGGCGGCCGGACGGACGCTGGCGGCTTGGCCTCGAAGCCGCCCACAGCCGCAACCGGATCGTTCATGCTACCGGCGACGGCACCGGCCGGGAGATCATGCGGGCGCTGATCGCGGCGGTGCGCCGCTGCCCAACAATCACGCTGCTGGAGGGTGTCGAGGCGCGCTGCCTGATCGTCGAGGACAACGCCGTCAAGGGCGTGCTCGCCGTCAACGCGCACGGCCCGTTGGTGATCGATACCGGCCGCGTCGTGATTGCGACCGGTGGCATCGGCGGACTGTTTCTCGACAGCACCAATCCGTCTGGCTGCTTCGGCCAGGGCCTCGCGCTGGCGGCGCATGCGGGCGCGAAGCTTTCGGATCTGGAGTTCATCCAGTTTCATCCAACCGCGTTCGATAGACCGTCGCGGCCGATGCCGCTGCTCACCGAGGCTATCAGAGGCGACGGCGCAACCCTGATCGACGAGACCGGCGAGCGCTTCATGGCGGATGAGCCCGGCGCCGAGCTCGCAGCCCGCGACATCGTCGCGCGTGCCGTTTGGCGTCGCCGCGCCGAGGGGCATCGGGTGTTCCTCGATGCACGGAAGCATCCGGGCAAGGATTTTGCCGGGCGTTATCCCGTCATCTCCGCGTTCTGCAAGATGGCCGGGATCGATCCTGCGACCGATCCGATTCCGGTGCGGCCCGCCGTGCACTACCACATGGGCGGCATTGCCGTGGATCTCGAGGGCCGCAGCACGGTTGGTGGCCTCTGGGCCTGCGGCGAGGTCGCCCGCACCGGCTTGCACGGCGCCAACCGGCTTGCCAGCAATTCGCTGATGGAAGCCATCGTCTGCGCCGAGTGGGTGGCGGGGAGCGTCAGCAGAGCGAGCCGCGGGCCATTGAAGGCGCGTGTGCCTCTTACGCCCCTGCCCGCCTCCGATCCATCGACCGTACGGCCGATGATGTCGCAAGGCCTCGGCGTGCTCCGCGACCGCAACGCGATCGGTCGGCTGGTTCGGGGCCTCTTGCCAATCGCCCACAGAGACGGCGCGGCATCCGATCCGGCGCTGGTGGGTCTCATGATCGCCGTCGCCGCATACCAGCGCGAGGAGAGCCGCGGCGGGCACTTTCGTACCGATTTTCCCGACACGCTGGCTACCGCTACGCCGTCATCGATCTCGCTGTCCGAGGCGCTCGAAGCCGCTCGCGAGATCGCCGAATCCGACACCTTGTCTCTTGGGAGTGCCCAATCATGACGCTGAATCCCCTCCTGCCCATCATGTACGAACCGATCGTGCGAACCGCCCTCCTGGAGGACCTCGGCCGCGCCGGCGACATCACGGCGGATGCGATTGTGCCCGCCGACCAGCAGGCCGCGCTGGTGCTGCGCGCCCGGCAGCCCGGCGTCGTGGCCGGCCTCGACATCGCACGCTGCGCCTTCCAGTTCGCCTCGCCAGCCATCACGCTCCGTGCGGAGCGGCCCGACGGCAGTGTTGTCGCGCCGGGCGAAATCATCGCGACCATCGAAGGCCCCGCACGCGGTTTGCTAACCGGCGAGCGGACGGCGCTGAACTTCCTGTGTCATCTCAGCGGCGTTGCAACGGCCACCGCTTCGCTGGTATCGGCCGCGAAGGGGACGAAGGCGCAGATCGTCTGCACCCGCAAGACGACGCCGGGACTGCGCGCGCTGGAGAAATATGCAGTGCGCGCCGGTGGCGGCGGCAATCATCGTTTTGGCCTCGACGACGCCATCCTGATCAAGGACAACCACATCGCGCTGGCCGGCGATATCAGCACCGCGGTTCAGCGCGCGAAGGCGCATGCCGGTCACCTCGTCAAGATCGAGGTCGAGGTCGACACGCTGGCGCAGCTCGAACAGGTACTGGCGATCGGCGTCGACGCGGTGCTGCTCGACAACATGTCGAACGAGGAGCTCAGGCAGGCCGTGGCCATGACCGGCGGCAGGGCCATCACCGAGGCGTCCGGCCGCATCACCGCCGCCACCGCCAAGGCGATCGCGGCGACCGGCGTCGACCTGATTTCGGCGGGCTGGATTACGCACAGCTCGGCCGCGCTCGATATCGGGCTCGACTATCTCGATCTCAAGCGGCAGGCCGCTTGAGAGTGATGTGAGGATTATTCGGCCGGACGCGACGCCGCCTTGTCCTCGCGCGCCAGACGGTTGTTGCGCTGGAACACCGAATAGGTCGCGAGCGCAAACAGAATGACCAGCAGCTGGATCGATAGGGCTTCCATGCTCGGATTGAGTCCGATCGCGGTGAAGAACGCGCTGCCCTTGACCTCGGTGACCGTGATGATCGCCTGCTCCTGGAATTCCTGAACAGCTTCGCCGATGAACTTGATCGCCATCGCGAACAGGAACGCCGAGGTGATGACGAACAGCGGCCGCAGCGGAAGCTTTTGCGCGATCATGTTGATGAAATAGAACAGCACGGCAAGCCCGACCGCCGCCGCCGCAAGGCCGCCGAACAGGCCTGCGCTCCAGCCGCCTTCGGTCTTTGCCAGCGCGTTGATGAACAGCACCGTTTCGGCGCCCTCGCGGAACACGGCGAGGAAGGCGAGCGCGCCGACCGCCCACACCGTGTCCTGCGCGAGCGCGCTGTCGGCCTTGTGCGCCAGATAATCCTGCCAGCCGCGCGGATCCTGCTTCACCATCAGCCAGCCGCTGACATAGAGCATCAAGGCGGCGGCGAACAGGATGATGACGCCTTCGAGCACGTCGCTGTGGTCGCCGGAATTGAGCACCGCGAACAGCCAGGCGGCGATGAAGCTGGCGCCAACCGCGGCCAGCGCACCGCCATACAGCGCGCCGACACGGTGCGCGGAGCCGACCTTTTTCAGATAGCCCGCTAGCGCCGCGATCACCAGCATGGCTTCAAGCCCCTCGCGGAGCAGGATGACGGCGGCCTGGATGAATGCTGAGGACATAAGGGAAACCCTGATTTCCGGTTCGTTTTATCGTCCGGATATTTCAAGTAAAGCGCGACGCCCAACACAAGCGCGTCAAGCCATCTCAACAGATTAGAATAGCTTTAGAGTTCTCTCCTTTCAGCCGGGCTGCCCCACCGGCTGAACCAATCCTTCGCGGCCCGGTTCCGTGCGTCGCGCGACCAGTCGCTCGGTCTGAAAAATCGCCAGCGTCAGGACGACCATCGCAACCGCCTGATGGGCCAGGGCCAGATCGATCGGCACCTGGTGCAACAGCGTCAGGATGCCGAGGACCGCCTGCACGACGATCGCAGCGACCAGCCACCAGGCGCCACGGACCACGGCCGTCCCGGCGCGCGAGGCGACCGCATCGATCGCGTGCAGCACCGCCAGCGCCAGCAGCGCATAGGCGGTCATGCGATGCTCGAACTGCACCGTGAGCGTGTTGTCAAACAGATTGCGCCACCATGGATCTTCGAAGAACAGCCGAGCCGCGGAGGGAATGAAGGCCCCGTCGATCTGCGGCCAGGTGTTGTACACCCTGCCCGCGCGCAGGCCCGCGACCAGTGCGCCGAAATAGATCTGCACAAACGTCAGCGCCAGCAACGCCACGCCGGTGACTTTCAGCCGCGACGACGCGGCCGGTTGCGGCCGGTCCGCCAGCCGCAGCAGCGTCCAGACGATCGCCGCAAAAATCACCAGCGCCAGCATCAGGTGCGCCGCCAGCCGATACTGCGAGACTTCGACCCGCTGCGTCAGGCCCGAGGCCACCATCCACCAGCCGACCGCGCCCTGCAGCGCGCCGAGGCCGAAGATCACCCACAACCGCCGCTTCAGCTCAGGCCCGAGCATGCCGCGCCAGAGGAAGAACAGGAACGGCAGCAGATAGACGGCGCCGATCACGCGCCCGAGCAGCCGGTGGCTCCATTCCCACCAGAAGATGGTCTTGAACTCGCCAAGACTCATGCCGGCGTTGAGTTCGCGGTATTGCGGAATGGTCTTGTAGCCCTCGAACGCCTGCGTCCATTGCGCATCGGTCAGCGGCGGCAAGGTTCCGGTGACGGGTTTCCACTCGACGATCGATAATCCGGATTCCGTGAGCCGCGTGGCGCCGCCGACCAGCACCATGATCGCGATCAGGGCCGCGACCGCAAACAGCCACCATCTGACAGCGCGGTTTGGCGGCCCCTCGCTCCTGGAAATACCGGTCATTGAACCCGTTCGATGCCCATGCTTGATTGAATTTCTGCGCCCCTTATAGTCCGCCCCTTCCCACGCGCAACAGGCTCTAAGCTCAGTAAAGGCTTCACATATCCGCCATGACAATCCGTACCCGCAAATTCGTCGGAACCATCTTTTTGCTGGTGCTCGTCGTGGTCTGGTCCCTGCTTGGCATGACCATCGCGCAGACGCCTTGGCTGGCCAATTCGGGGCTGTTGCAATCGATTTTCTACGTCGTGGCGGGCCTTGGATGGGTGCTGCCGGCGATGCCGATCATCAGCTGGATGTCGCGGCCCGACGCCTGAATTTTGCACTCACTCCTGATCGGTCCGTTTCGCCTTTACCTTCGGAAGAAGCGCCCCGGACAGCATCACCCGCATCATGCGCAGCGAACGCTGCCGTCCATCCCAGGCGACGCGCGGCAACGCATGCAGGTTGGTATACCCCTTCGAAGCGACCACGCCGGGCAACACGGTTGCCGCGCTGGCGAGACCCAGTTCCTGCGCCATCGCCACGTGCGCCCGGCGAAAGGCGTCGCGATCGCCGAACGGATAGGCGAAATGCTTGATGGTGCGGTGGAAGGCGGCTTCCGCCACCGCCTTGCCCATCGCCATCTCGCGCTGGGCGTCGGCGTCTTTCAGATTCGACAGCGCCGGGTAATTCACCGTGGCGCTGCCGACCGTCACATTCGGGTCGGCGGTGAGCGTCGTCAGATCGTCCCAGTCCATCGACGCGCTACGCGACAGGCCCGCAAGATCAACCGAATAGCGCTTGCAGAGATCGTTGATGGCGAATGACAGATCCGGCGGCGACAGCGTCCGCATCCAGCTCGAGAGAAACTCGTAGATCACATATTTATCCGGCGTGGTTGGGATGGTGAAGTGCCGCTCCCTGCGATCGATCACCAGGCTGATGCGGTTTTCCCGCGCGATCATTTCCTCCAGCGCCAGCCACCACGCTTCGCCGAGCCCGTCCGGAAACGCGGTCGGAAGATAAATGGTGAAGGGAACCGCGTGCTTCGCCAGCACCGGATAGGCTGCGGCGATCACATCCTTGTAACCGCCGTCAAACGTCAGCGCGACAAACCGATTGGCCGTCGGCAACGTGACCGCGCGCCGGCATACCTCGTCCATCGAGACGATGTCATATTGCCAGCGCTTCAAAGCCCGGATCATCCGGTCGAGAAATTGCGGGGTGATCTCGCTCGCTTGGAGCGGCTGGAACCGCCGCTTCTGCCGCGCGCGCACGCGTTCGAACCGCAGCACGACACCGGCGCCGCCGGTGGCGCGCTGCTTCAGCCGCGCGTAGCCACTGAAATAAGCGAGCTCCATTTGGGCGCGCTTCAAAAACCCGACGTCCTGACCCAACGTCCCGCCCCCAAATACGGCCGCGCGATGCCCCGCCGCGCCTGCATTGTTATTACTCTTTGTTGACATTTCCCTGCGAAGGTCGGCCAAAGCCGAAAATTGTAAACAATTTCCTATACAGGTTCTGCGATGACCATGGCTGCCGCGATTGAAAACGGAACGGCGGATACGCAAACCTGGTCGAAGCCGGGGCGCATCGCCGACATCGAGATCATCCGCGATCTGACCGGCGCCGAAGCGATCTGGCGCGGTCTGGAAAACGCGCAGCAGCAATCCTCCACGCCCTTTCAGCGTTTCGACTTCGTCAGCGCCTGGCAGCGCAATGTCGGCGCGCGCGAAGGCCTCACCCCCTTCATCGTGATCGCCTACGACGCGGAGCGCCGGCCGTTGATGCTGCTGCCGCTCGCGGTCAGGCATGTCTACGGCGCGCGCTGCGCCAGCTTCATGGGCGGCAAGCACTCGACCTTCAACATGGCGCTGTGGGACAAGGATTTTGCCGCGACCGCAACGCAGGCCGATATCGAAGGCCTGATCGCGGCCATCTCGCAACGTTCCGAGGCCGACGTGCTGGCGCTGCATCAACAGCCGCTACGCTGGCGCGATCTGCCGAACCCGATCGCACTGCTGCCGCATCAACCCTCCGCCAACGACTGCCCGCTCCTGAAGATGGAGCCCGGTGCTGAGCCCACGACACTGATCAGCAAGTCGTTCCGGCAGCGCCTGAAGGGCAAGGCGCGCAAGCTGCAGGCCCTGCCCGGCTATCGCTACTACGTCGCCACGTCCGACGCCGACATCACGCGGTTGCTCGACTGGTTCTTCCGCATCAAGCCGCTGCGGATGGCCGAGCAGAAACTGCCTGACGTATTCGCCGAGCCCGGCATCGAGGATTTCATCCGCAGCGCCTGCGCGGCACAAGTGGCCGGCGGCAACCGCGTCATCGATATCCACGCGCTCGAATGCGACGAGGAAGTGATCGCGATCTTCACCGGCGTCGACGACGGCCATCGCTTCTCTATGATGTTCAACACCTACACGATGTCGGCCAATTCGAAATACAGCCCCGGCCTGATCCTGATGCGCGACATCATCGATCATTTCGCAGCCAAAGATTATCGCGCCTTCGATCTCGGCATCGGATCGGACGATTACAAGCGGCTGTTCTGCAAGGGCGACGAACCGATCTTCGACAGTTTCATCCCGCTGAGCCAGCGCGGCAAGCTCGCCGCGGGCGTCATGTCCGGGCTGAACCGCACCAAGCGCATGGTGAAGCATAATCCGGCACTGCTCGAGATGGCGCAGAAGCTGCGGAACGCGTTTAGCTGACGTGGGTCCCAGCGGCGCCTCACCCATCGCTGTCGTCCTCCGCGAAAGCGGGGGACCCAGTACGCCGCGGCTTCTCGGTTCTATCATTGGCGTCTCTGGGATACTGGGTCGCCCGGTCAAGCCGGGCGATGACAGCTGAATATGCGGCCACGATCTCGCGACGCGATGCGCCCGAGGTTTGCTGGAAACTTCCCGCCCTCTTCAAACAGAGGGCGCAGGGAAGACCGGGTGCGCGCTGCACCCGCGGTCCCGTGTGCGGTTTGCACTAAGTAGGCTGCACACGAGCATACAGGGCAGCGGAGAACACCCGGCCTTCCCTGCGCAAGGGAGAATATGGGCACAAAAAGAAGAGATAATTCAACGCGATGTGGTTGGTGTATCCACCGTTGTGTCGCGATCCGCTGCGACCGAAAATAGTTGTGCAAAATCTGTGACGTGCGGCCATGACGCGGTGCCCGCCTGTGCGCTGGCGCGTCTTCTAATGGGGTCAAGAGGCGGCCCGCTGACATTGAGCGCCACGAAGGCTACCCTTACCTTGCAGTCAACAAGCGGTGCGCTTGGGGGTCATTGATGACCATTCTGTATTTCGAAGAGGCTGAAGTTGGGAAATTACGTATGGCTGGCCCGTACCTCGTTTCCAAAAACGACATCATTCAATTCGCAGAAAAGTTCGATCCGCAACCTTTCCACCTCAATGAGGAGGCTGCCGCGCGCTCAGTTTTTGCTGGGCTAACCGCCTCCGGTGCTCACACCTTCGGTATACTTATTTCGTTGTTGAGCAAGACAGAGCCGTATTCGCTTCGGGTCGTTGCCGGGCTCGGCTGGGACGAGCTCAGGCTCCCGATCCCGGTACGTCCCGGAGACGAGCTTAGACTTGAAGTGACCATTTTAGATAAGCGCCAGTCGAAGTCGAATTCTGATAGGGGTATTATTCGCAACCAAATCCATCTGCGCAATCAGAAGAGCGAAATAGTGTTGGAATGCATTAACAACGTTCTCGTTGCGTGCCGACCAGTTGCATAATCGACCTACGATGCTGATACATGCTCACGCGCTCTGCGCCGCGTGCCCGCCTGTGCGCTGGCGCGGCGTGCCCAGTATTCCTTTAGCCCCGCGCTGGCGGGGCGCTGTAGGACGCTCCTACGGCGCGCGCTGCCGTCCGCTATCGGTCGTCTGTCGCACGCCGCCTGTCGGCCCTCCATGCGTTGTACGCCATGATGGCCTTGAGCCGAACCACCTCGCTGTCGGGATCAACCGGCGACACAGGCTTCGCCGCCTGGGTCTTAGCCGCCTTGGCGGCAGCGTCACGGCGCGCGTGATCCGCTTGCAGTCTTTCGATGCGTCGGCGCAACTCAGCGACCTGTTCGGGTTCAGCCTTGCGGGAATCAGCCAGAAGCTTCCGTAGCCGAGTGTTTTCCATGTGCAGCCTGATCTGCTCGGCGTCGGCGGCTCGCGCGGCCTTGGACGCCGCCGCCAGTTGCGCGCGCAGCCGCTCAATCTCCTGCCGCGCCTCGATCAGCGCCTGCGACGACGCCGACACTGACGTTTGCACAGCCTTGGCGGCCTCGCGCGCCAACTTGACGGACGGCGGTTTGGCCTGCCGCAGCCGCTCGCGCCAGAGGCGCTGGCGTTTCGCGCCGGTCATCGCCTTATCGCCCTGCGCGTGTCGCGGCATGGGGCGCTCCTATTTCGTCTCAGCCAGTCAACCAGTATGAGACGAAATAGAAGCTGGGTCGAGTGCCTGTCGCCTGTCGCGGTGATGGTCCGTCCCGCGCGGTCGTCGCGCTTTGACGCTGGCGCGCTCGCGGTGATGATGCGCGCTGTTGCCGGTGTGCTGTCGTCGCCGTGGCTGGCGTGATTTCACGACAACTCGATTTGATGCGAGCGCTGGCGATGGTGACGCGGTGGTGCTGGCGGTGCGCGCTGCCCGTGGTCGCCCGCTGCTACCACGGTTTGTCCTGTAGCCCTGCGCTGGCGGGCGGCTGTAGCGCCGCCGCTGACGGCTTAAACCGGTGGAGCTTATCTTTTGGAAAGCGCGGTGACCTGTCGCTGTCGGGGTGATGGCCGCGTGGTCGTCGCCGTGCCCTGGCGATGCGCCGGAGCGACCGAGCTTATGTAGGCCCCGCCGATGCTCTCTTGAGCGGCTCGATCAGCTCGTGTGATGAGAACGGCTTGGTGAGAAACGCCACGCATCCAGAGGCCACCGCCGCCTCGCGGTCCTGCGGGCTCGCATTGCCGGTAATGTAGATAACCGGCACGGAGATGCCTGCGGCTTTTAAGTTCTCTCGCAACTCGATGCCTGATCCGTCCGGCAGGTTGATGTCGAGGATGACGCAAGCCGTCTTCTCGGTGTCGGCGCGATGATTTTTGAAAGCCTGCGCAGACGAAAACATAACCGGTTCGAAAGCGTGCTGCCGCAGAAGCCGCTGCACTGCCTTCAACATCCCGGGGTCGTCATCGACCACCAAAACGAGGTTCTTATCCTGCATTCCGGACCTGTCACCGACACGCCTTGGAAGGCCAAAAATATCAACCCGATCCAAATCATCAAGAGGACCGGGCGGGCTGCAGGATAGTAAAATGGGCCTATGTCGTCTGTCCGGTAGCCGACCCAAGGCCGATCCGTTCGGCGAGCGAGACAAGCTCCGCTACGGTATGGACCTGCATTTTCTCCATCACCCGCTGGCGATGAGCTTTCACGGTGCGTTCAGTGCAACCCAGCATCTGGGCGATCTGCTTATTGATTTTGCCGCGAATAATCAGCAACAGGACTTGTTGTTCGCGCGGCGTCAACAGAGCAACGCGATGGCGGATGATGTCCAGCTTGCTCTTCAGATCATAGGTGAGCTGGTGATAGGCCATCGCCCGTTCGATTGCCTGAACCAGCTCTTCCGACGACACGGGCTTGGTCAGGAAATCATGCGCGCCAGCTTTCACGGCTTTTACCGTGAGTGCGATGTCGGTGAAGCCGGTGAGGAAGATCACCGGCAGCGTCGAACGGAGTTCGTGCAGCCGCGACTGTAGTTCGAGTCCGGACAGCCCCGAAAGCCGTGCATCGAGAAGAATGCAGCTTGCGACGGCTTCGTTCGGCAATCGATCCAGAAACTCTTCGGCTGACGAATAGGCCCTTACCTCATAGCCCGCGTACTTCAGCTGACGCTCGACCGCTACGCGGAACGAAGCGTCGTCATCCACAATATGCACCACGCCCGGCACGTGTCCCTCCATGCCGTTTCACGTTTAACCACGATAAGATGCAGAAGACCTCACGATCCCGTTAGTTGGACCAAGGGCCGAGCAGCTATGCGATAGCGGCACCGGGATTTTACGTGCCTTAAACGAGGTAGACACTGGCGTCGGGCGAAAGGATGCGACCAAAGTATCTATGCAGTTTGTGCCACGCCGCGCGGTGATGCGCCCTGTCGATGCGCGCCAGACGCTGGCGATGGTGACCGGCGGGGTACCCCCTCATCGGTCGCAAGGTTCTCTGGAGGGCGCGACCTTGCGCGGGGACCGCGATACCCCCTTTATCGCGGGTATCAGCTGCGGGAACATCCGTGGTTGCAGTTACAGGGAGCTGGTGCGTCCCACGCGATGTCCGCTATGCGCCGATAGCGACGAACTTCCGCCGTGCAGTGAAATGACGCGATTGCCAGAAGCAGAAGTAGCTACATGCAAGAACTGGGGTTCAAACAATCTGTGTAAGAGGAAGCCTGATTTTAAAGGACGCGCCGCCGTGATCCCGATTTTTGGCTGCTATCTCCCCGCTGTGCGCCTCGATAATGGTCCGCGCGATGGACAGCCCCATGCCCATGCCATCCGCTTTGCTGGTAAAAAACGGCTCGAATATCTCTTTTAGTTTGTTTTCGGGAATGCCCGGCCCACGATCTGACACGGATAGCTCGGCGAACTCTCCGACGCGCGAAGTCCGGACGCTGATGGCGCGGTTTTCGGCAGGCATATCCTTCATCGCGTCGATCCCGTTCACCACAAGGTTCAGAATGACTTGTTGAAGCTGAATGGCGTCACCAAGGATTGGGAGCGAATTCGGTGTGATCAAACTCGTCAGTTCGGTCTTTCGCGCGACAGCCAACGTCGAAAGAAATTCAACGGTTTCCCGCGCGACATCGTTCAGGTCGAGACTTTTCAGTTCGAAAGGTGTCTTTGTCAGCAGGCTTTTCATCCTCCGAATGACTTCGCTGGCGCGTCGGTCGTCCCGTACAATATCGTCAACAATCTCGTTCAGTTCCACGATGTCAGGGCTCGGAGATTTCAAAATGCCCTGAGCTGTTTCGGCGTTGGTCAGAATAGACCCCAGGGGCTGGTTAATTTCGTGAGCAAGCGAAGCCGTCAGTACGCCTGCGGTCGAGAAACGATTGACATGTGCCAGCTCCGCCATGCGCTGTCGGGCCTGCACTTCGGCAAGTTGACGACGGCGACGTTGATGCAGCAGGGCCGTGATAAACCCGGCCTGCAAGAGCATAACGGCAGTAATCAGCGATATTTGCCAGGAATAACGCCGCCACACGGTCGGCTCCCGAAACAGGATTTGGCTGCCCGGTGGCAGACGACTTTCACTGATCTTCCACCGTTGAAGCTCGCGCCAATCGTATTTCGCGGGTGCAAAATCGCTTGGTGGCGTCTTGATATCACCCGGCTTCTCCCCGCCGAGGATGCGCATCGCAACCTCCATGGCTCTACGGCTTCCACCAAGCGCCGAATGCATGGGGCCCCCGACGATCTCCTGGCCGAAAAACGCGTCATCATGGGTAAAAATAGGCGCGTTAGCGGAGGCATAAAGCCTGGTCAGCGCCCTATCCCCTTCGTGTGCCACGCCAGCAGCATCAACTATCATTTGGTACCAGAAGATTGCAGAATGCGGGGGCAGCGAAGCGGTTTTCTTCAACACTTCATCGTATGACAAGTCGTCGTACCATCTGATTTCGATACGCCCATCCAGTGGCTGCAACTCCCGTCGCATTTCTTTCTGCCAATATTTTTCATTCGGCGAGTTGCCGTTGATAACAGCGACGACTTTCGTGTCCGGTGAAATATTCAGGAAGCTATCGAATAAAACCCGAAAGTCATGTCTGACCGCGACAACGGCGTCGTTTCCGGTTAAGCTCTGATACTGCACGCGACGCTGTTCCAGAACCGTGAATAAAATCGGAGCAGTGGGGAACAGATCGCGTCGATGACGCTGAAAAAAACCTGCCGACGGTGCGCCGACGCTGACGATCAAATCCGGCGGTGTGCCCGCATACAATTCTTGGATATATTCGAGGAATAGTTCCTCGGCTCTCGGGTCTCCTGACCGAGCTGCGACCAGCGAATGTTCTTGTACGTCGATTGGCCAGCGTGACTGTCGATCAAGTTCGGCTCGAATATCCTTCGCATAAGCATTCCATGGCCGAAACTCCCGCCCCACCGAATGCAGGATCAGCACTCGTTTAGGCTCCGGAGCAGCCGCTTGACTTTGATACATCGTTGCCAGCAATAAAGCGACGACCAGCGCCGCGGTGACGGTCCGCGAATACAAAGATCGCCATGGCAAGGTAACCAGCCAGAAGTGCATTGCCATCCTGCTCGAGCCCAACCCTAACATCCTAACGGCTCGACTAGGTCATTAACAGTAATGTTACTGGCTGCTTCGGAGTAGGTAAATGTCCGGGTTGGGTCATTCGCGTCGGTTTGACTGCGTACCGCCGACTTCCGCTCTGCCCCCATCAACGGACATCATCAGACCAAGCCCGGTTGATCCGGTCCGTGCCAAACGCGGACTTACCGTGCGGGTCAGTTTTCGACACTAGCGCTCTTTATTGCGATTTGGCGAGACCAGAGGCCTAACGACACCGCGCGTGAAGTCGAGAAATAGTTGAGCTGCTGGGCTAAGTGTCCGGTCCTTCAGTGTGATGACGCTGATTGGCGGTGCCGTCACGGGAAGGTTTATCGGCAGCACTTTCAGTCTCACACTGGGGGGATTGAAGTGCAGGAACATGCTGCCGAGAACCCCGAGATGTTGGCCTCGCGCCACGATGTTACTCGTGCACAGCGCCGATCCGACGGAGACGGCTCTTTGGGGAGGATCAAGACCAATGCTCTTAAATGCCTCAATGACCAGCGCACCCACCGGGTGATCTGGCGGCGGTAGGCACCACCTTTCGTTCACCAGGTCCGCCAGCCCGAGCTTTAATCGACGGGCCCAGGGGTTGCCCATGCCGGCAACCACCCACATTCGGTCCTGACATAGGACCGAGGCTTCCAAAGCCTGATCGAGATCCTTGTGCGCAATGCGCATGATCGCGAGCTCAACCCGCCGATTCAGCAAGTCTCGCTGCTGCAATGTCGCGGGGTCTCCGAGCGCAACGTCGAACCGCAACCTCGGATATCGTTGCGTCAGTCGGTCGATCAATGTCGGGAGCAACCCGGTGCTCAAGTTCTCCTCGCACCCAATCCGTAATTCTCCGGTCGTCGGATCGGACAAGGTTTCGAGTTCACTCACACTCGTCCGTAGATCATCGAAGATTGCAACGCTGCGCTTGAGCAACGCCCGTCCATGAGGCGTGGCTTCGACGCCGCCGGGGATACGATCGAACAGACGAACGCCCACGACCTGCTCCAGCTCTGCGATCGCCTTCGATACAACAGGTTGCGAAATCGCGAGGTGTTCAGCCGCTTTCGCCATGCTGCCCCAACGGGCCACGGCGACAAGCACATTCAGCTGACGCAGTTTCAGTCGGCGGCTGATCGTGTCGGAGCGTTCGGCCATGGTGCATTCCAAAAAGCTATAGGCCTAGAGAAAAATAGAACTTAACGTCTATGGCAGGAATGGGCAAGCTTACAGGTATTCGAACGTCAGGAGAGCTTCCATGAGTGCCATCAGAAGCATCGCTCGACATATCCTAATGACGTTGCCGATACTCGGCATCGCCTTGGCGGCTCATGCAGAGACCTATCCTTCAGGCGTTATTCGCATAGTGGTGCCAACGGGACCGGGGACGCCGCCTGACGTCATCGGCCGCGTCATCGCAACGGAACTCTCCGAAGCCGAGGGCTGGCGGATGGTTGTGGAGAACAAGCCAGGTGCGCTTCAAACCATCGGAATGTCCGACGTACTCAAGCAGCCGGCGGACGGCTACACGATTTACTCGATGAGCGTGCCTACCGCAGCGGTGCCTGCCTTGATGCCGAATCTGGGGATGCGGCCGGACGTCGACTTTACCCCGATCGTCAAGGTCTCGAAGTCCTACAATGCACTCGTCGTCCCCCCTTCCTTTCCGGCGAAGTCCATTTCCGAACTGGTAGCCGTCCTCAAGCAGAACCCCGGAAAATACAATTTCTCGTCGGCAGGATTTGGAACTCCCGCACACCTCATTGGTGAGATGTTTAAGTTGCAAGCCGGCATCCAAGCCATCCATGTGCCCTATCAGCAGTCGCAGCAGCGCATCGGTGACCTGCTGAATGGCACCAACCATTTCGATTTTCTTGCAACGGTCACTGTAGCCGACTTCGTAGAAAGCGGGCGTCTTCGCGCCCTTGGCGTGACCGCGCCTGACCGCGTGGCTGGCCTCAAGGACGTCCCGACGGTTGCCGAGCAGGGTTTTGCCGAGCTTGTCGTGGAGGACTACGTTGGATTCGCCGTGAAGCGCGGCACATCGGGCGACATAGTGATGACCCTTAACGCCGCAGTGAACAAGGCACTTCAAAAGCCCAAGGTCATCGAGACCCTTACCAGGCTTGGCGCAACACCGGCGGGAGGAACGCCCGACGCCTTTGGAACACTCGTCAAGGATCAGGTGGCTTACTGGGGGAGAATCATTCGAGATTCCGGAATCAAGATGCCGCAATAACTATCGTTCTCGCGCGGTCGCAGACTAAGCCGGTGCCGCGGCGAATGGCGGACGATGATGAAGGCGCGTTGCTCGATTTCGCTCGTTCGATGGGGATAATTGCTGTCCTGCTCAGCTCGGGTTCGCGGGTGCTTGGGTGGCGCCCTCGGGAATACCGACCCAAGGCAATTTTTCGGCGCACCAGATATGCAGGTTAGGCGCGAGCCAGCTCGAGTCGTCGAGCGTGCCAGCCTTAATGAACACGATGGCGCCGTATGCCGCGCCGTGGCTGTAGACGTGGGAGCCGCAGTCGCCACAGAAGAACCGGTAAAACGCTTTGCCGCTCGCGCCGCTATGATCCTCGTAACGGCGCGGACTGCCGCTTTCGATGCTGAGCGTGTCCTGTGGCACGGCGACGTTCATCGAGAAGGCGGAGCCCGAGTTCTTGCGGCAGGTCTCGCAATGGCAGACCACTTGCATCAGCGGCTCAGCGTCAGAGCGGTAGCGTACGGCACCGCAGAGGCAACCTCCCTGGATCGTCGGCATCGCATCTGTCTCCCTGCCTGTTCATGGTGGTGGCCACCTGATTTAATCTTACCTTGCTCTAGCTGTCTACGACTGACGGAGGCGTCCAAAGACCAAGCGGCCACCTGCCCCCAAGACGTCCGTCAAGTGCCAAACGTGCGGGACAATCCAAATTCTGAACAGAAGAGCCGTAGTGCCGCTCCGCTAATGCTCCTATCACTCCGGCAATCCCGCTTTTCGCAAGCCCTCTACGTACCTGGCAAAGTCTTTCGCCGCACGAAATGGGACAACCTCGGCGAGGTTGGAAATTCGCAGCTCCGGGTCGATCTGGCGCATACGGGTCAAGGCTTTCTGCGCCTGTACGAGTCGCCCAGAGAGCGCGTGGCTTGCCGCGGCCATGCGTATACCGGGAAGATAATTCGAGTTCTGCTGGAGCGCTTTTTCCGCCCACGACGATGCCGCGTCATATCGACCAGCAAGAAAATGCGCAGCTGCCGTCCCGTTCTGCATTCCAAAAATGAGCGGATCGAGTGGGTTCAGGCGCATTGCGTGCGCCATGTGCTCAATCGCCATTTCCGGTTCGCCGAGGTGAATTTTCACCCAGCCACTGAGGTGCCATGCTGCTGCCAGATTCGGATCAAGCGCCAGAGCCCTATCGATCAGGGCGGCGCCAGCGTCGAGGTGGCCGAGGAGTCGAGCGAGCGCGAACCCGCCGGTATACAGTGCGACCGCATCGTTCTTAGCCAAACGAGCCGCCTGCCGGGCAAGGCGCTCAACTTCGGCGATTGAATGAGCATCGTCGTGTATCCAGCCATAGTTCTTGCGCAAGACGTGGCACCACGCGGCCATTCCATAAGCAGAAGCATAATTGGGGTCGAGTTCGATAGCCCGGTAGAACAATCGCAGCG
This sequence comes from Bradyrhizobium sp. OAE829, assembly GCF_040546575.1. Lineage (NCBI taxonomy): Bacteria > Pseudomonadati > Pseudomonadota > Alphaproteobacteria > Hyphomicrobiales > Nitrobacteraceae > Bradyrhizobium > Bradyrhizobium sp. OAE829. The sequence goes on from NZ_JBEPOE010000001.1 coordinate 656,141, forward strand.
CCTCGCTGACGGCGTCCTCAGTTCCCTCAAACACCGAGTGAATGGCGGCTATCCCCAGCAGATAATAATCGTAGGCATCGAGGCTCTCGGTCGGCTTGCGTTTGGCTCGCTCGATCTCGGCCTTTTCCATCGCTGGCGCGATCGCCCCCACAACGCTCGCAGTCACCTGGTCCTGGAGATCAAAGATGTCGTCCAGCCCACCGTCAATCCGGTCTGCCCAAATATGTGCTCCGGTTGCGGTATCGATGAGTTGTCCTGTGATACGCACGCGGTTTGCGGCCTTGCGAACGCTACCCTCCAGCACGTAACGTACCCCAAGCTCGCGCCCAACCTGCTTCACGTCGACTGCTCGCCCTTTGTATGTGAAGCTAGAGTTGCGCGCGATAACAAACAGCGCCTTGAAACGGGATAACGCCGTGATGATGTCCTCGACTATTCCATCAGCAAAGTAATCCTGTTCCGGATCGCCGCTCATGTTGTTGAACGCCAGAACGGCAATCGACGGTTTGTCCGGAAGCGCCAGAGCGTGCGTGCTATCAACAAGCGGCGCTACGGGCGATGGCGATGCCGCAGAATCACTCGCATTCATCCTCAACCGCCACGCGCGCATCGGCTCAGCAATGTTTTTCAGGTTCTGCGGCCCTAAATCCTCGAAGGCGGTATCGATCTTTCCGCGGATTTGACGTTGTGCGTCGTCGGAGATGCAAACGCCGCCGGGCTCCGCAATCCCTTCAAGCCGCGCGGCGATATTGACGCCGTCGCCAAAGATATCGTTGTCATCGACGATGATGTCGCCGACGTGGATGCCGATCCGATATTCAAGCCGCCTGATCTCGGGCACGGCCGCATTCTGCTCGGCCAAGCCACGCTGTACCGCGATAGCGCAGCGCGCGGCATCGACCGCGCTGGCGAACTCGACCAGCATGCCGTCGCCGGTTGTTTTGACGATCCGCCCGCGATGTGCGGCGACGGTAGGATCAACCAGGGACTTTCGGGTGGCCTTGAGACGAACCAATACGCCTTCTTCGTCCGCACCCATCAGGCGGCTGTATCCCGCGACATCCGCCGCCAGAATCGCCGCAAGCCGCCGTTCCACACGATTGTCGGCCACAACGGCCCCCGAGATCGGTAGATTCCGTCGCAGACATCAAAGCACAGGACGTCGCTCTTGGGCTAGGGCTAATGTCCGCGTTGGGTCGATCGCGACCGTCGTGGCAGTCGGCGCGCCACTTCCGGTCTAGCCCGAACAATGGACATGCCGTTGCATCAAAACAACCGACGCGATGTGCCAACAGGCGACATCCCGCGAGGTGGCCGCGCTAATCCCTGCCACCTTTGCGGTCGCCTTTCACTTGAAAGCGCGACTTCGCTTGGCCGCCATTCTTTCGTGAAGAAGGGTTCGAGTGGGCCATAGAGGCGCAGGATTAAGAAGGTCTGGACCCAGTTGCCTCTGCGCGACCCCCGCAGGCTGCGTCTCCGAGCAACCGCAGGGTACGCCTCGGTCTTGGACCGCAACTCAATTGCGGCCAACGCAGCTTTCAGGCTGGGGTTGCCATAAGCTTGGCCACACGCTCAGAAATCTCAGGGGCACGCAGGGCGCCTTGCGGCTTGAGCAAATGATTGACCTCAATCATGAGTTTATGAATTGAGGGATCCTGTGCACCCAAACGAACCAGACCCAGATTGAACTGCATTCTCTGCTCGAAGTTGGCCGGACGCTCTCCTCGCGTATTGGGGTAGATGAAGTCGCTTGTCGCGATCCCCCACGGGGTCTCTAGCACGCCCTGTATTTCGGCGAAGAAAACAGCTGCCAGCCCATCGAGTGGATCTGTCTGCGCCGCTCTTGCTCTCAGAAGACGATCGAGAATGACCGCTTCCTGGGCAGCAACGCTCATCCCCTGCCCGAATACAGGGTTAAAACGACTGATCGCGTCACCAATTGGGAGCAAGCCGTTTGGAAAGCTTTGGACTGTCTCGAAACGCCGTCGCACGCTACTGGGGAGCAGGAAACGGATGATTGGCCCAATGGGCTTTGCATCTTTTATGGCATCGTAAATGGTCGATGTCCGCAATGACTTGGCGAATTCAAGGAAGCCCTCCATATCTCCAGGGGGAGCGTCTCCGTGATTGGCTCCGACGCTGACAATCCATCGATTGTTCTCGATGGGAGAGAGAAATGCACCGCGATTATCACGAGGCGCTGCGGGCAGAACAATCACGCCCTTCCAAGCCGGGGGAGCGTCGACCGGCTGCTCGAAGATGGCAGTGGAATAAGCCATATCGATGCCAATTTCGGTCTCCTCGGTTTTTGGAAAGCCCATGCTTTCCAACGCAGCAAGCGTCATCACGCCGCGCCCTGAAGCATCCACTACAAGGTCGGCTACAATCGTATTGGCTTTACCGTCGGACGTTTCGTAGCGGACGCCTGATACTGCAGAGCCGCTCGGCAAAGCGAGAAATTCCACTACGCGGCAGCCTCCCAGCAATTCGATATTTTTCTGTCGTCCGACGCCTTGTCGCGTAACGAATTCAAGCATCGGGCGCGACATCGACAACCAGCTCAGCCCGAGATCGCGTTGTGGATAGGGATCGAAGCCCGGCCGCTCCATGCGCAAACTCTGGGGTGTCAGCCTAATTGCACCCGCCTGCTCAAGTTCAGTCTCGAATCCTGGCAACAGTTCGTTAAGCGCGACTAGGCCACCTGCGAGGAGCGCATGAAGATGCCTGGCCTGAGGAGTACCCTGGCGCGGAGTGGCGTCCAACGGCAGGAGGTCGCGCTCCAACACGGTGACCCGATCGAAATGAGCTGAGAGTGCCTTGGCGGCCGCGAGCCCGCCCATACCCGCACCAACGACAATTACGTGTTCACCAACAATACGTGACATCTAAGTCCTCCGCTCTCGGTGCGGGTGAGAGCTGCCGGCACGAACAACAAGTGATCACGAACACAGTTTGAATTCAGGGCATCTGGCCAAATCACGATCTAACGTCGGATTTCCGGGGCGGACAAATTACCGATAATGGCGAAAGTGAATAGGATTTTCTTGTCCCAGGCAAGCGTTAGCAAAATTTCAGACCCCACCTAAACCAAAGAAGAGCAAGAGCAAGATCCGCTCCTACTCAATCGCGTCGGTTTGACAGTAGGCCAGCCACTTCCGGTATACCCCCGTCAACAGACACCGTGCGGTCGATGTCCGCTTCGGATCAAACTGAGAAGTCCGAGCGTTCAACCGGCAGGTCGTGCTTTACCCAACTACGGACATGGCCTTGCACCAGCACAAACTGACGCTTTGTACCAGATTCAGACATCGCATCGCTTCACTCAATCACCTCGTCGGCGGTCGCGAGCAGCGACTGCGGTACGGTTAGGCCGAGCGCCTTTGCAGTCTTGAGATTGATAATCAGCTCATACTTGGTCGGCGCCTGCACCGGCATGTCGGCCGGTTTCTCGCCCTTGAGGATACGATCGACATACCCCGCGGCGCGCGGGAGCGGATCGAGCGTGTTAGCTCCGTAAGTCATAAGGCCACCGTCCACCGCGTAATAGCGATAGGGATAAATCGATGGCAACTTGTGACGAGAGGCAAGGCCGATCAAGAGCTTGCGACGAGAACCTGTGCCGCCGGAGGTTACAATCATGCCGCCACTGCCGGAGCGTGTGAACGCCGCTACGCTCCGCTCGATTTCGTCGGTGTCGCGCACGTTCACGGGTGTGAGTTCAATGTTAAGGTTCTGCGCTACCGATCGAACCGCCGCGAATTGTCCGATGCCAGCCGCAGTGGCTGGATCACGAAACACCAGAGCCCGGGTCACGTTTGGCGCGATTTGCTTGAGCAACTCGGCCCACTTGCCGCTCATGCTGTATTCGAAATTCGAGAAGCCGGTGATATTGCCGCCCGGGCGGGCCATGCTTTGGACGAAGCCGGCGCCGACCGGATCAGGAGCGTTCACGAACACGATCGGGACAGAACGCGTAGCCTGCTGCAAAGGTCCGACGGCCGCACTGCCGATTGTCACGATCACGTCCGGCGTAAGAGCTACCAGCTCCGCCGCATCGGTGCGACCACGGTCGGCATCGCCGCCAATCTGACGAACTTCGATTTTGAGATTGCGACCGATCACCCACCCCAACTGCCGAAGAGCCTGTTCAAAAACCGTGGCCCGCGCTTGCGCCTCCGGATCGTCCGATTCAAGGGCGTTGAGCATGCCAATGAAGCGCACGCGCTCGGATTGTTGCGCGCGTACCGTGATAGGCCCCGCAACAACCGCCCCACTCACGATACCGAGAAAATCCCGCCGCTTCATCCTCGCGCCCCCGATGGGTGACATCTTAACTGCTCCAATCGGACCCGGAAGGGGCCAAAAGAAGCTTCGGGTACAAATTATCTAAGACTGGCGATGTTCGTTGCGGGTCAATCGCGTCGGCTTGACGGTCGGCAAGTCACTTCCGGTCTACCCCGGTCCGACATCGCCAGATCGGCTCTGCTCTTCCGCTTCGTGCCATGACCGGACTCATGCACCGCAGCATAGACGACCGGAAGCCGGTTCGTGGCGGCGAGATCCACTAAGTGTTTTCGCTCGCCCAGCAGCATCCCGCTTACCAGCACAGCCACAGCATCCGCACTCGCGCTAGTGATTTCAAAATTGGCATTGTCCATATCGGCGGGACCGCGTGCCTTTAGCCTGGATCCGGAGCGCCCGTGCAGCGCTTTCTGCTGCCTTCAGCGTGACTTTTTTGTACGGTCGCGCATGGCACAACCTTCGGAGTGGCTCGTAGCGTTTCGCCGATTGTCCTTTTCGAATGCATGCCCACCTCTTGGTGTGGTCAATCCGCTACTGGCCGTCGGTGCGGTATTGTGGGATGAATTGCCCCACTGACCGCCGAGGCCCAGCACACTGATTTTGAGGCTCCGACTATGCTGGGCGGCACAGCCAGAACCCGTTATAGATGGAACGCGCCTGTAGAACCGGAGGGAGCGCCATGAAAGCACTATTGTCACTTCCGATAGCCGCAGCTCTTACGTGCGGCACATTGAGCGCGGGAGCGGCAGAGTCGCTCAAACAGCAGCTTGTAGGCACTTGGAGCGTCATTTCATTTGTAAACGAGAATGAAAGGACCGGGAAAACAACCAAAGTATTTGGTTCCGATCCAAAGGGATACTTTATGTTCGATGCGGCAAATCACTTCTCAATCACTCTCATGCGTCCGGGGCGACCAAAATTCGGCCGCCGCGACTTTCCGCTTCCCGGGGAAACCAGAGCCGCTTTGGAGGGAATAATCGTGATGTTTGGCGACTACAAGGTAAATGAATCTGAACATTCAATATCCTTACAGATTATCGGCGGCAGCTTTCCCGCGTGGGACAATACGAATCAGAAGCGTTTTATCGCGATCAACGGCGATGAGCTCACGTATAAGAATCCCACACCAGCAACTGGTGGGGGTACCGCTGTGGTGACTCTGAAACGCGCGACAAGCGCAAGCGAGTGATCTTATGGTCGATCCGTCGCCACGGGCACATCGTTTCTGCTCAAAGAAGATCGGCCCGGTGAACAGCATGACAGCGAAAGACAATTCGTGGGCGGCCGCCGCTTAGCGAAATTACTATGCCCGTCACATTCAGAGTACAGGAGATCAGCCAAGGGCACTGGTTGCCCCCGACCGGCAAGCCAAGCCTCGGTACCCCCGAAGTGATCGAGTGAGTGGGCCGCGCACATGTCTGAATCGGGTCAAACGCTGCCCTGTCGGCCCGGAAACACGACTTCAGATCATCCTCCCGAAAGCAGACATCCGGACAAACCGGCATGTCTCAAACTGCCAAAGGCAGACACATGCACAGCAGCAACTTGCAACTCTATTCGACCACCTCGTCGGCGAGCGAAATCAGTTTGTCCGTGACAGCTAGCCCAAGTGCTTTAGCAATTTTTGCATTGATCGCCAGTTCGAACTTTGTCGGCTGCGCGACGGGCAGGTCAGCCGCCTTCGCTCCGCGCAGAATTTTGTCAACGTACTCCGCCGCCCGTCGGTACATATCGGTAAAGCTTGCTCCGTAGGACATCAGACCGCCAGCTTCGACATAGCCCTTCTCGCCGTGCATCGTGGGCAGTCGAGCATCCAGCGCCAAGCCGTTGATTCGAAATCGGTTGGTGTTCATGAGCGCTTCACTCGCAATGTAAAGCGCATCTGCGCGACCTTTAATCCCTTCGATGGCGGGGGCGATTTCCTCCGCTCGCCGGATTGCGAGCGCAACAGTGTCAATCCCGACGGTCTGGGCTGCTAACTGAGTTTCTCTTGTCTCCATCACCCCGATAGGACTGCTGGCACTTGCGAGGATTGCTAACCGGCGCAAATTAGGAACAATCTCGCCCAGCAGTGCGACTCGTTTGCCGGCAATTTCCGCCGACTGGTTCGATAGGCCGGTGATATTGCCTTCAGGTCGTGAAAGACTCCCGACCACGCCTGTTCCCACCGGATCCGCCACCGTCGTGAAGACGACCGGTATAACCGATGTGGCTTGCTTAGCCGCAAGAGTTGCTGCTGTTCCCGCGGTAAGTATCACATCGACCTTCAGTCGGACAAACTCGGCGGCGATTTCGGACATGCGATCGCCGCTGCCTTCCGCCCATCGATACTCGATTAAGACAGTACGTCCTTCGATCCAATCGAGTTCGCGCAGCCGTTGAACAAATGCCGTGGTCCATTTTTCTTGGTTGGCCCGTGTTTGAATCCCTAGAAATCCGACAGTGCGGAGCTTAGCTACCTGCGCGCGTGCGGTTACCAAGGGCAACGCGACCACTGCGCCTCCAAGAGCACTGATGAATTCCCGCCGCCTCATGCCATCCCCGGTCAGTCCGAAGGCGCTTCGTATCGGCTCAAACGAGTGCTTTGATACTAAACCACCTTCGCTGCTGCAACATGAGATGCTAGCCGATGTCCGGTTCGGGTCAATTTCGGAAGTCGACGTCCGCTTCAACGAGGTCGGCTCTGTCCCTGTGAGCGGACATTGTCACATCGGTCACGCAGGTCCGAAAAGTGCCCAAGAGCAGACATGCACCCATTAATTTCCTAGCTGCCGAGCTAACCCAAGCAAGATGGCTTGAGCTTCGCCAACGATCTCGCGCACGATCTCCGCCGCGGGTTGTCTCTTGTGAACAAGGGCAACGCTCTGCCCGGCATAAAGCGCCATAGCATCTATATCGCCCTCAGCATCAGCGGCGGGCGGAGCCGGTCGATACCGCACTATCGGCCCGCGGGATTTCGAGGTAGCTACGACTTCGCCCTCACCGGGCCGCTTGCCCGTTGCCGGACGTCCGGCGGCTTCCCAAGCCGCGACAGTACTATTGCGCAGTACGCGATGAGGTGCCTTGGGCCAGCCGATGTCGAATAGCTCTTCGAGATAGATGGTGTCGTCTTCTGTTGCTTGCAAAATTCGCTCGCGATAATGCGGATGAATTGGCACCTCGTTGCTCGCAAGAAAACGGGTCCCGATCCAAGCCCCCGAAGCGCCCAGTGCTAAGGCAGCAGCAAGCCCGCGGCCGTCGGCAATACCCCCCGCTGCAAAGACGGGAACTGATCCGACCGCATCGACCACTGCGGGAACGAGCGCCATCGTTGCGACCGTTCCACGCACATGGCCACCGGCTTCCCATCCCTGGGCGACTACGACGTCAACGCCACACTCTACTGCGTGCCGCGCTTCTGCTACCGTGCCAACTGTGTGAAGCACGGTGGCACCACCAGCCTTCGCCCGGGCCACAAGGGCTGAAGGATCGCGCCAGATGAAGGAGATAACCGGCACGCCCTCCTGCAAACAGGCGTCAAGGCGCTCTTCTTGCGGAAAATCCAGGTTCAGATTGACGGCGAACGGTTTAGTCGTGAGAGCGCGAGTTTCGCGGACCTGCTGACGCAATGCCGGTATGTCCGCCCCCCACAGTGCGAGCGTGCCCAGGCCGCCAGCGTTGCTAACTGCAGCAGCAAGGGCGGAGCTGACCAGCCCACCCAAGGGCGCTTGAATTATCGGAACTTCGATCCCAAGCCGTTCACAACCTGCCGTAATCATTAGGTCACTCCACCGGCTAAATACGCATTCTGGACCACTCGTTGGGTATATTGCCCGACACCCTTGGCCAGCTTTGAGCTACGGCCAACCCCAACACCGGACATGGCCTTGCACCGCGCAAACTGACGCTTGGTGCCAGTAGCGGACAAACATTGCGCGGCGCGAGGCTCATTCGGGGACATCCGCGCAGCGCAGTCCTTTGGCATACTTCTCCAAAAATGAAGGGTCTCGATAGGGCCCTACATATTCCCGAAGACGGGAAATCCGGAATGTTGGATCGAGATTCTGTAGGCGAGCAGCCAGCAGATGCGCGGTTTCGCTTCGCCCTGCCAACGCCGCGCTGGCGGCGCCGATCCGCAAACCAGCATGCGCAGTCGGGTTGTGCTGCACGAGACGGTCCGCCAACGCCAAAGCCTCTTCATATCGGCCCAGAAAATAACACGCGTGGGCCATGGCCGACAGACTTGAGGCCGCATAGCCGATAGTGCCGGGATCAAGCCGTTCGCCACGCCGGAGATGCTCCAACCCCAGCTCAGATTTGCCCTCCCAAACGCAGATCCAGCCGCTGCTTGTCCACGCCGTCGCAAGGTTGGGGTTCAGTTCAAGGGCGCGGTCAATTAGTTGTCTTGCGGATACAAGATCGCGCAGCGCAAAGGCCACCGCCCACGCAGCCTGCCCCAAAGCCACGCCATCGTCGTTCCCAACGCGCGCAACCAACTGCCAAAGACGCACGATTTGGCCTCTCCTGTACTCAACATCCTCCGTCAGGCCGAAGCCGAAGCGATTGGCGTGACAGAACATCGCCATCCCGTAGGCGGACGCGTAGTCGGGATCGAGGGCGCTCGCCTCTGTGAAAAAACCCAACGCCCGCTCCATGCTGTCTACCGTCACGGGGGAAAGACAAGCCAGGCCTCTGAGATAACAATCGTAGGCGTCGGTATTGCCAGGCGGCCGTCGCCGGGCGCGCACGATCTCGGCGCGCTCCATCCGCGGTGCAATGGCTGCGACGACTTTCTCCGTCACGCCATCTTGAAGTTCAAACACGTCCTGCAGCGCCCCGTCGAAACGGTCGACCCATGTGTGCGCTCCGCTCGCCGCATCGATCAACTGGGCGGTAATTCGCAGCCTGTTCGCGGCCTTGCGCACGCTCCCTTCGAGAACATAGCGAACGCCGAGTTCACGACCGACTTGACGTATGTCCGGTGATTTTCCTTTGTAGCCAAAACTCGAATTGCGGGCGATGACGAACAGGGACTTGAACCGCGACAGCGCAGTGATGATGTCTTCCACCATACCGTCAGCAAAATAGTCCTGCTCGGAATCACCGCTCATATTCTGAAATGGCAGGACGGCGATGGAAGGCTTCTCTGGCAGGGCGATCGGTTGGCGGGCCTGGCTGGTGAGCGCGCTTGCTGTCTGCGCTGATGCGGGGCTAACCGCATAAAGCCGCACCGGTCGCTCAATGTTTTTCAGAGATCGCTCGCCGAGATCGTCGAACGAGAAATTCGTTTTACCCCTGACTTGTTCGAACGCGCTGCCGGACAGGCACACGCCACCCGGTTCGCACTCGGTCTCGACGCGTGCTGCAACGTTGACGCCGTCTCCAAAAATATCATCAACGTCTATGATGATATCGCCGATGTTGATGCCAATGCGGAACAGGATGGTGCCCTCGCGCTCCGCTATTTTGCCCTGCACGGTCATTGCGCAGGATACGGCATCCACGGCGCTCGCGAACTCGACCAGCATGCCGTCACCGGTCGTCTTGACGATGCGACCTCGATATTCCGTGATGGCGGGATCGACAATCTCACGGCGCAGCGCCTTTAGGGCTGCGAGGGTACCAACTTCATCGGCACCCATTAGGCGGGAATAGCCTGCGACATCGGCCGCCATTACCGCCGCCAATCGCCGCTCTACGCGGTCACCTGCCAAGGTGTCCCCCCAATAGTCATTACCCCTCCTATCAAAGCATAGCGGGTGAATGCAGGGCTAGGGCAAATGTCCGCTTCGGGTCATTCGCGTCGGTTTGACCGGACCACGACGACTTCCGGTCTGTCCCGGTGAACGGACATTCCTAGGACAGTCAGGCATGTCTCAAAGGTGCCGCCAATAGCGGAAGTGTTATTCGATCACTTCGTCTACGCGGGCGAGCAGCCATTTGGTGATTACAGCCAGGATTGGTCCAGCCGACGAAAGCCTTCCGGACGCTTGAACAACAACGGGGGTTCAGTTGAAGCCTGCAAGCCTTCGAGAGGATTAACGGCTCAGGGGCTGAGGGTTTCAGTATGTTGCTGAACCGATGCTGGCGCAGAAAAGTCCAGACGGCGATCAAAGTCTAAAACGACAAACCGGCGTCCGGCTGAATCGGCGATATGAACTTGCCAGCCGAGGCTTTCCAACAGGCGTGCTTTATCGACAGCAGCCTCGGGGCTGATGCGCATGGTGACAACGCTCTGTCCGTCTTTGCATGCGTGAATGGCGAATGTCATGACACCCTACGGACGTCAAGCTTACAGCATATTCGGATAGGCTGGAGGTATTGTTAGGCTCGCTGCATTGCACCAATTGAAAATAACTCTTCCACGCTGTCATGAAGAAAAATTGCCCAATAGGTTTCGGGTCGGCTGGGTGTGCGAAAACCATCCTGACAGATCGTAGTCGAACGATTTTGGCTGTCAGACACCTTTGGAACTCGCCTCGTCGGCTCAGCTGCTTTGGCGCTTTTCTTTGCAACAGTTCCGACAGCGCTCCCTTGCCCGCAAATTCCGCTGCCATGTCGGATTGGTATCCGCGCCCTGTAAGCTTACGCGAGCCGCTCCAGGCGCTGGTCAATTTCCTTGCGCAGCAGGCCAAAGTCTATGGGCTTGGGAAGTAGTCCGGCCGCTCCAAGTTCCGATGCCCTCTTGATAGTGGCTTCGTCGCCGTATGCCGTGATCATGATGACCGGAACGTTAGGTCGCTCGGCCTTGACCTTCGGAAGCATTTCAAGGCCACTCATCCCAGGCATGTTGATATCCGAGAGGATCAGGATCAACGATGGATCTCGAATTGCTTTGACCTGTTCCAGCGCAGCCGGTGCCGACAGTGCAAACTCCATGACGAAACGTCCCGATCGCAAATCGCGGCGAAAATTCTGGCGGAACAGACTCTCGACATCTGGCTCGTCATCGACCACGACAATATATGTGCTCATTCGATCCTCCGCACGGTTCAGGATTTCTTGCGCGGCAGGGTGACAACGAACTCGGTAAATGCACCAGGCTCAGTATAGACCTCGATCCTGCCGCCGTGCTGCTTCACGATTATGTCGTGCGTCATCGAAAGACCCAGACCCGTCCCCTCACCGGCTGGCTTGGTCGTGAAGAACGGGTTGAACATCTTTTGCTGCACCTCCAGTGGGATACCGCTGCCGTTGTCGCGAATGCGAATTTCGACGGTGGTTCCGAGGTTCTTGGTGGTGGCGCGCAGGGTTGGCTCAAAACTGGCTTCCTTACCCTCCAACTTGCGCTCGGTCGCAGCATAGACGCCGTTTGCAATCAGATTAAGAAATGCGCGAGTGATCTCCTGTGGAAATAGTTCGATTGTACCGGCGTCAGCATCAAAGTCGCGCTGCAGGGTGATATTGAACTCGCCTTTTTCGGCGCGTGCGCCGTGATAAGCGAGATTGAGGCTCTCATCCACGAGCGCATTGATGTCCGCGGGCCTTTGTTCGCCGGAGCCCTCGCGCGAATGCAGCAGCATGTTTTTGACGATGGAGTCGGCGCGCTTGCCATGCTGCACGACTTTTTCGAGATTGTCCTTCAGTAAGCCGGTTAACTCGTCGACTTCTCCCCGGACCTTGCTGTCGAGCGTGACCGGTTTGAGCACGTCATTCAGCTCGTCGGTCAATTCCGCCGAAACCGCCGAGAAATTATTGATGAAGTTTAGCGGGTTCTTGATCTCGTGCGCGATGCCCGCTGTGAGTTGTCCGAGCGAGGCAAGTTTTTCGGTCTGGATCAGGCGGTCCTGTGCAGTCTGCAAATCGCGCAACGCGGCCTCGGCCGCGTCTCGCGCTGTGCGAATCGCCTCCTCCGCATGCTTTCTCTCGGTGATGTCGCTGTAGATAAGCACGAAGCCGCCACTAGGCACCGGATTGCGGCGCACCTCGATGACGCGGCCGTCGGGTCGCGTCCGTTCGAAGCGCATTTCGATATCGTGGCTGATATCTTCAATGGTGCGGCTCAGTTGCGCTTCGAGATCGGTCGAGTACTCGCCGCGGTCAGCAAGATAGCGGAAATACTCGGCATAGCTCGGCCGCCCCGCGAGGAAGGCGTTCGGTAGATCGAGCATTTCCTGGAAATTGCGGTTCCACGCGGTAAGCCGCGCTGCGGCGTCAAACATGACGACGCCGTCGCCCATGTTGTCGAAGGTGACACGAAGCTCGGCCTGGCGATCCCGCAACTCCTCGAACAGTCGTGCGTTCTCGATCGCAATCACCGCCTGATCGGAGAAGCTGGTGGCGAGTTCGATCTCTTTCGACGTGAAGGGATCGGCGCGTGTGCGAACAACAACCAGTATGCCGATTAAAACGTCCTCTCGCAGCAGTGGAATGCCGAGCAACGTACGGCCACCGGCGAGCTTTGCTCCCTCATAATGGTATTCGGGATCCTGCAAAGCGTCCGGGATGTGGACCGCGCGGTGCTCCAGAACCGCCCGGCCGGCCACGGTGCCGCGATCGGCCGCAAACGGGTTAGCGAGGATGAATTTTTTTACCTCCGCTGAAAGGCCTCGCACCGCGACCAAGTGATACCTGTCATCTTTTTGGCGGTACATAAGCGCTTGGTCAGCGCGGCAGAGGCGCACCACCGTCTCCACCAGTGTGTCGAGCACCCTTTCGAGGTCGACCGACGAGCGGCTGATTACCTTGAGCACATCGGCTGTGGCGGTCTGTTGCTGCAGTGACTCGCTGAGATCGCGGGTCTTCGCCTGCACTTCGTCGAACAGCCGGGCGTTCTCAATCGCGATCACGGCCTGATCGGCGAAGGTCTGCAGCAGCGCTATCTGCTTGTCGATGAAAGGTCGAACTTCCCGGCGATAGATCGTAAAAGCTCCGATAATGATTTCGTCTCGGCGGAGCGGTACGGCAAGGTACGTACGGGCACCTGCGATGTCGACCAACGCGCGACGCACAGGATTGCCGCGCCGGTAGCCCTCATCGTCCGAGGCGTCGATGATGTGGACGAAGTTCTCGCCACGCACGAGCCGACCCATTCCCGTTTCGGGGCCTAGACGGACCGGGCGGCGCCATAGGTCCGTGACCGCAGACGGCACGCCCCGTGTTGCGACAACTTGGTGCATGTCGTCACCTTCGTAGGTGGTGAAAACGCCGAAACCTGCGCCGCAAATAAGAGTCGCCTTCTCAAGAATAACTTGGAACACCGGAGCCAGGTCGCCGGGCGAGTTGTTGATGACCTTGAGGATCTCGGCCGTCGCTGTCTGCCGCTCCAGCGCTTCCCTGGTCTCGTTGAACAGTCGTGCATTTTGGATCGCGATTACGGCCTGGTCGGCGAACGCCTGCAGCAGCGCCAGCTCCTTGTCGCTGAACGAACCTTTGAGCCGCGAAACGCCGATCGCGCCGATACCGCGTTCGTTCCACATCATCGGCGCGTAGGCCATCGCTTCGTATCCGGCTACTTTCGCCACATGCCGTACCCCGCGCGTGAGCTGAACATCGTTCGCCGCGTTGGTGTAATGCACGACGCGTCCCTCGCGAATGGCACGTCCTGCCGGCGACTTGTCTACTGGCGCCGGGAAGGTGGCGGCCACCACCTCATGCTGCTTGCCGACGTAGGCGCCGAGCGTGCAAATGCCTTCCTCATCGACCAGTAGCACGGCCGTCTCGTCGCTGCCGAACAGGTGCTTGCAACTGTCAAGAATCTTGTCGAACACAGGCTGGGCGTCAGCCACCGAGCTACTGATCACCCGCAGGATGTCGGAAGACGCCTTCTGCTGCTCCAGCGCCTCCTGTGTCTCATTGAACAGTCGTGCATTCTCGATAGCGATGACCGCCTGGTCGGCGAAAGTCTGAACCAATTCGATTTGCTTATCGCTGAAGGGACGGACATCACGGCGCGCCAAAACGAACACGCCGATGGGTGCGTCATCGCGCAGCAAAGGGACACCGAGCCGCGTGCGCACTTCCGGATCTTGAAATCGGTAATTTTGGTCAGTCTGAGAGTCTTCGATATGAACGGTTTTACCTTCGAGCAAGACCCGTCCGATTGTGCTGCCCGTGCCCGGCTGGAACGAGCAGCTTTCAAGAAACACCTTCCTGGGAGGGGAAAGCCCACAGCTTGCCGTCAGGCGGTAGGCGTGATCTCGGGGCTGAAATATCGTGCCCTCGTCGGCTTCGCACAGGCGGGCCGCGGATACGACCAAAGTTTCCAACACAGTCTGCAGATCGAACGCCGAGCGGCTGATCACCTTGAGCACGTCAGCGGTGGCGGTCTGCTGTTGTAGTGACTCCGAGAGGTCGGCGGTCTTCGCCTGAACCTCCTTGAATAGGCGCACATTCTCGATGGCGATCACGGCCTGGTCGGCAAAGGTCCTAAGAAGGCTGAGTTCCTTCGGCGTGAATGCGGCATTTGGCTCGCGCAGCACCGAGATTAGGCCGATCCCCTGGCCCTCCCAGATCATTGGGGTCATTACGACGGAAAAATTGCCAAACACCTGAACCACGCGACGTATGCTCGAAGGCACGTCAGCACCATTCATCACGTCAGGAAGATAGACTTGCCGTCGCTCGCCAAGGACGCGGGGAGCCGATGTCTGCTCGATTGGCAGCGGGTACACCTTGTCGATTGCTTCGTAGCCAGTTCCACGGCGTGCCGCCACATGCAGCAACCCATCGCCTGGAGCGAGAAAGATCGAAACCTGCCTGCAATCCAAAAGCCGTTCCGTGCTATCGAGTATGCGCTCGAAGACTGGCTGCGTGTCGGTCATTGACCTCCCGATCACCTGCAGCACTTCCGATGTGGCGATCTGATGCTTCAACGCTTCCTGCGTTTCGTTGAACAGCCGGACGTTCTCGATGGCGATGACGGCCTGGTCGGCGAAGGTCTGCATCAGTTGCACGTGATGCTCGGCGAATGAACCTGTCGTAGCGCGGGTGATACTGACGATGCCAATCGGCACGCCGTTGCTCATTAGCGGCACGAACAGCATGCTGCGGAAGCCATGCAGCCGCGCGATTTCCTTGATCGGCGCGTGCGGTATCTCTTCGGTGTCCGGGATCGGGAAGGGCTTGCCTTGCTGGGCCAGCCGGAACGCCTCGAACGCATCGACCGGCCTGGGAAAATCCGCTTGGAGGGCTGCATCGGCAGCCGGACTAACCGGGGTGAACGCGGCGAGATGCACAGTATTGTCGAGAAAGCGGAAGACTGCAGCGGAGAATCCACCGAGCAGCCGGTTGGCGCTTGAGGCAATCGCCTCAAACACCGGCTGCACGTCCGACGGCGAAGAGGCGATGACCTTCAATATCTCGGCAGTCGCCGCCTGCTGCTCGCGGGCTTCCTTCAGGTCTTTGATCGGATCGGAGACCGAACGACGCTTAACTCGGGCGGCTGCTGGCGCAGTGCGGGGCTTGGTCTTGGTGGTCTTGCGGCCCTTTGCTGGGCTTGCGTTGCGGGCTTTCGCCTCGCTCTTCTTGCCGCCCGTTCTTGATGGCCGCGCCATATTCGCCCCTACGGTCAAGAAAGCGCATCTTATCGGGCTATATGGTCATCTTGGAAGGGGTGGATTGGGTCGAGTGCCATTTGGCCAGCTGGCCAGGGTCGCCATGGGTGATCTCGGAAACGCACAGGCGGGCGCGCTTCTTTGTGGTCGCGTCGATGAGGGATGCGGTACCGTCCCTCTGGGGTAAATAGCCCTAACGACGATCACGGTGACGGCGCTGGAGGGATGAAGCCAAGGCCATTGTAGATCCGAACATTCCTAACGGGGGTGCGACAGTCTACGTCGGCTGGAAGAGTGGCGTCATGGCTGCTGCAGCGACGGGGCGTTGACGGCCGCCGGTCTCGCTTGATCCCATTTGCACGACCGTCGCAGTCACGTTGCGATGGGTACAGCGGCAGCCGAGCGCGCTCGGGGCTCCGGTGATAGATCAAGGAACGCGCCGGTGAACGGGCCGCGATCGGTCACCGTGACCTGGATCGACCGGCCGCCGCTCTGGACCGTTAGCACCATACCGAAAGGCAGGCATCCGGTGTGCCGCCGTCATTCCGGCACAGTTGAACGTCGCGCCGGAAGCGGTGCGGCGTCCGCACAGGCGGTCGCTCCCGCCATAATAGGTGGCAGTCCCGGAGAGACGATGTGCTTCAGCAACAGAGGACAGCGAGAGAAGGATGATGCAAGTAACCGGTACCGATACCTGACGCGATTCGATCCCGACAAATCCGTCCCGTGGTCTCCCCCATCCATTGCCCGCGCGCCTCACCGGGCGCGCACCTCCGGCGTCCGGCCCGGAGAAGTTGCTACCGGCGTGAAATCGGGGTTGTGGTCGTTGCCGACCCGTATGCCGGAATAGGCGACATGCCCGTCAGCGGTGGCGAGCACGTCGCCCGAGCGCAACGAGCCGTCCATCGCGAGATCGATTGGCGCCAGACCGGCGGGATTGTGGCCGTTGCAGGTGCAATCGGCACGCAGCGCCTTCCGATAGGCAAAGGCATTTTCGCTATCGGCGTAGCGCTCGCCGGTTACGGCATAGGCGCCGTCGATGTTGGAGCCGAAGAACACTTTGGTCGGGCTTGCCGGACAGAAGGCCTGGCACAACTGCGCGGGCGAGGTCGCGCCGCGCATCAGCGGAAAATATTTGCCGTCGCAACTGCGCACGCAGAAGGCAGGTCCCGCGCTTACGACGACCGGCCGCGGCGGTGGTGATTGCGGATTACTGTTGAAAATATTGCCGAAAGGCGAGGTCTGGCTCTGCTGCTTCTGGCCGCCTCCGAAAAAGAAATCAAGCAAGCCTTCGGCCGAACTTATTTCGGGCATCAGCGCCACGGGGCCAACGAGGGCGGCGGCAACAAGCATGCGGCGCAGCCTGCGCTGAAAGGACAAGACTTGCTCCACGCAATGACCTCCCTATCAGGGCGCGCCGAATTCTCATTGCTGGCAGTCGTGGACGAAAAACGCGCTCTAAACGGGGCGGAGAAGGGAAAAGAAATAGGCTTGTGGGAACGGCAGGGCCTCATTTCGGCCGTTATGCCAACGCGGGCGAGACCCCCCACGCACACGCCCTCTAATCCTGCGTGACCCTGGGGAGTGGACGTCGTCAGGCAGCTTCGACAGGTCCGAAAATGTCAGGTGGTGACTCATGCACAACGGCAAAACAACATCTCTCCCGTCGTTGGGATGCCGATGTCGATTGCGAACGATCCGAACGAGATCATTGCCGATCATTCCGACGAGGTGACGATCCTATTCGCGGACATTGTCGGTTTACGCCTCGCGCCAGCCAGTCGCCGCTTCGCGAAGTAGCGCGATACCTAAACCGGGTATTCTCTGAATTTGATCGGCTGGCTGAAATCGACTGGAGAAGATCAAGACGATTGGCGATGCGTACATGGTCGCCGGAGGCATGCCGGACCCGCAAATTGGCCATGCGGCAGACGTTGCCAACATGGCGTTGGAGATTCTGGACGTGACGCAAGGGCATCGACCAGATCGCTACGCGAATCCTAAGCAAGATCGGCGCTGATTACCGCACCGGCTCCTCTAACGGAAATGTCCGCGTAAAAACCAAAGTCCGCCACGATAATCTACCGGACATGGAACACCTCGACCTGCCGTGCATTGCAGTGAAAAGAGGAGGACTACATGCATCCAGCGTTTTGGCCGATGCAGGCTTTCGTGTTCTGGGCTGATGTCCTCATGCTGCCTTGGAAGATGATGATGGCGCCGGTGGCTGAATCCCTGAATGTGGCGGCCGCCGCAAGTCCGGCTGCTACAGCCGGGCTCGACCCGGTAAGTCCCAAGGAACTCGGTACTAGCGCGACTGATTTCCGGACAGACGCCGACGTGTAAAGTTACCTGAAAGCGGAACCTCTCGAACCGCTGAACAGGAAGGACATTGACGTCGAGTCCGCCGCACATGCAGAGCGACTGGCCGCCCCCCCACTCCGGTTGGCGACGTTGGCCATGGATCACCGGCTCGCCGCGGCGGGTGAGCGCCTTCTTGACGCCTTGGTGCGAGATTGCAAACCGCTCTCCTGCATTGCGGTAGGCGGTGGCAGTCGATCCCGCCAAATCAAAAACTCTAGATTGCAAGTATTCGACGAGCGCGAGTGTAATCCAATTCAAACGTGGTTCTTTCGAGGTTCGTCCTTCACAGCATTTGCGTCCATCCGACGGCGGAGATCCAGGTCCGGCAGGCTTCGATTGGCATGAGCCGAAGCCGTTTTAGCCTTGCGTCTCAAGAACCGCCGGGCATATGGCGTTGAGTGCTGCGGCGAGTGCGACATACCCCCGGACACCCCCACCCCCGCTGGCGATTTCACGGCGGCCTTTCTGGTCATCGCCTTTCAACGATCTACCACGCGCTGACGTCGACCGAGACCGGCCTTAGTAGGACCGACGCCGACCACACCGACATCGGCATCGGCACGAATTGACAGCGACTGACGCCGAACTCGAGACCGGCTACAGCACCTACACCGACATCCACGCCGACACCGAGCCCGATGCCCCTGCCTACAACATCCCTGCCGAAGCCGCGCTGCTCCCGGTGCGGTCAGCAAATATGCGCGTAGTTTGCTCGTTCTCCTGCTCGCGTGATCCACCCGATCCGCTCGGCGATGGATCTCAGCGCGGTTCGGACTTTGGCGGCGATGGTGCTGATCGGGTTTTTACCGCCGCGCAGAACTGCTCCGTGACCGCCGTCGTTTCCTGGGTGACATTCCATCCATTCGTCTCGGCGTTTTCCTTGGCCAACTTATGCTCGATCTGAAGTACCTGTTTGAAGGCTGCGTACGATTTCCAGTCGGCCTTGGACAGCTTGGCGGGAGGCGCACCGCAGACGTTGTGGGCAATCGCGTTCCGCACACCATTGCTGACGTCGCTCATGTGGCCCTCGACCACGGCGGTAAAGCGTGCCTTGCCGTATTGGCTGTTGGCTGCGATGAAGTCCTTGCAGAAGGCGAGCCGTTGACCTGCGTCGCGGGCCTTGTGTAGGCCGTCTGCGTTTCGTAATTGAGGCGGAAGGCGAGTTTTTGGGCGTTCGGGTCGGATTTGACCGCTGCGAGCATGGCGGGGTGCTCACGCAAGATGGCGTCACTGATCCTGATGTCGCAAAATTTGGCGAGGGAGACGACCGGAACGTAGGCCCGCACCTTGGCTTCCAAGGCATCGTTGGCGTTCGCAACTGGTGCGAACAGGCTGGCGGCGATTGCGAAAGCAGCGGGACCGCGTTTCATTGGTGACATCGCTCCAGATCACCGAACGGCAGCAGGCCGGGTTGGGACCGCGGTGGCCGACCGCACACGCCAACGCGGCTTTCTCACCCGTCAACTTACTGGGCGAAAATTCCTTGGGCGGCTGTCGAGCGGCAGCGTTGATCTGGATTATGCTTCGGGATGTGGGCCGTCCTGAGGCCGAGGCCGCTTTGGCAATGAGCAAAGTCAGGTTGATTTCGAGCAATGACGGGAAATCATAAGTGGCTATAACCAGTAGCAGTACCTGTCCTATTTCAATCCCGACATACCACCCCCGAGAGCGTTGCCATCCGCTGGCGTTTCATGGCGGCGCTAACGATGTCCGGTCTTGAGGGCAAGGCGGACCTCCCGGTGGAGCGCCGGGACTTCTGAGTTTGACCCAATGCGGACATTGGACGCATGGACCTCAACCGAAACCTTGTTAGCATGCCGCCGACGTGTCGAGGTTGGGAACCGGCCATGAAGCGACGCGAGTTCATCAAGCTAACTGGCGGGTTGGCAGCCTCATGGCCGTTGGCGGCGCGGGCGCAAGTCGTCCCACGGATTCAGTCCATATTGTGGGTGTCGACCGAGGCACAGCCGGACCCCTTCATTGCCAGCTTTCGAGACGGTATGCGAGAACGTGGCTACGTCGAGGGGCAGAACCTCGCATTTGTCCTCCGTTATGCGCCTGGCGATCCAGCGCGTCTGAGGGAGATCCTTCCTGAGCTCCTCAGCGTGCCCGCCGACTTGATCGTGTCAAGCGGCCCGGCAATTCTAGTGATCCGAGCGGCGACCGAAAGGCCTGTCCTGTTCGCGATCAGCGGCGATCCGGTTCAGCTGGGTATTGCGGACAGCCTGGCGCGGCCGGGTAGGAATTTCACCGGCATGACATTCATGTCTCTGGAAGTTGCGAAAAAGCGCGTCGAGTTGTTAAAGGAACTTGTGCCCCGCATGGGTAAGCTCGCGTTATTGTCACAGAAGAACCACCCTGGGGAGCAGTCGGAACACGAGGCGACGCGCGCTGCGGCGGAAGCCCTGTCCATCCAACTCGCTTACGTTCCCTTTGCGTCAGGGGCTGAAATCGACGCTGCTTTGCAACGTGTCGCCGAGTCTAACGCAAACGCTTTGCTGGTCTTCCCCGATGGAGTGACCATGGTGCATCGGGCAAAGATCGCTGACTTTGCCCAGTCTCACCGGCTGCCCTCGATGTACGGCTGGCGCGAGTACTGCGATGTCGGTGGCTTCGCAAGTTACGGGGGTAACCAACGCGCGACCTATCGGCGGCTCGCAGGCTATGCAGATCGGTTGCTGCGCGGGGCCAAACCTCAAGACCTACCAATCGAGCGCGTAACCCGATTCGAATTTATCCTAAATCTCAAGTCCGCCAAAACGATCGGTGTGGACGTCTCACCGACACTCCTCGCTCGCGCTGACGAGGTGATCGAATAAAACACTGATGTTGCTATTGGTACTTTTCGGACCTGACGCACCCGGTCAGCGATGTCCGCTGATCGGAGACGACCTGAAGTGCGCGCCATGTGTCAAAGCGGCGCGATTGACCCCAAGCCGACGTAAGCGGGAAGATTCGCTGCCACGCACAGCTTACAGACGAGCGCCCCGGTTAAATCAGCGTTCTGTGACCGCCGTCACATCGCGACGAGAGGGATGACGCTAAGTGTGGCCGTACCAGCGTTAGATGATCGCGCTTGGCTAAGTCAAAGGAGAACTGTGATGACTGCAAATGCAATCAATGCAAAGAGCGAAGCTCTGAAGCTGCACGAGTTGTCCTCCGAGGAGCTCGATGGGGTGTCTGGCGGCAACAAGTTCAGGGCCCAGGAGAACAAAAAGCAGGCGGATGCGCTCAAGGGCTTTCAAGAGGCACTCCAGTCACTCTAAATCAAAGGAGAAACCCCTCGACTAAGACGGGTGGTACCTGCGTCGAAACGGCGGCGGCTCGGGAAGCCGCTGCCCTGTGACGCATAAGTCCGAGTTTGGCACCTTCGAGACATGCCCGCCTATCCTGAGAATGTGCGTTCACCGGGGGTAGACCGGAAGTCGTCGTGATCCAGTCAAACCGACGCGATTAACCCACAAGAGACATCGACCGGATCGCGAGATGGAACGAGCACCTCCGGGATGCGTTGATTTTTCTGGGCACCTCATTGGGCATGATCCGATCGTAACGCCCATCTCTGCGAGATGGGCGCTGCGCATTAACGTTCAATCCTTTTTGGGTGGCGTTGGAGCCGCTGTCAGCATCCGGGGCTTCCATTTGCCGTCTTCTTTGACATATGCAGCGGTCCAGGTGCCGGCCGAGTCCATCGGCTCGCCCTTGTCGTTCTTGCCGGTGACGCGGAATTTGCCCATCGCACCGGGGGTATCGTTGTCGATCTGCCACACTTCATCGACTGTGGCTTCAAGCTTGTTCATGCCGGCCTTAAAAGCACCGCCGTAGTAGACCGCAATTTCGTGCTTCCCCGCCGGATTAATGATGAACCCATCCTTGGTGAACAGCGCCGCGATGCAGGCGGGGTCCTGCTTGCTGAAGCAATCCATGTAGGCGGAAGCTATTTTGCTGACTTCCTGCTTCATATCATCGGCAGATGCTGGAGCCGAAAACGCAAATGGGATGCTCAATGCCAATAAAACTGAACGCTTCATTCCCATTCCTCCCTACGAGGTGGTGCGAAATTGCACCGTGACGCTCACCGTGATGGGCGCTGCGTTGCAATTCATGGCGCGCCGGTCAACCGTCTGCACGGATATAGTGTCGCTGATCATATTCCGTATTGCGATATGTCAAGGATCACTAGGCACGGGGGATTACGTGGCGCGACGACTTTGCGATCTCGGACCTCGTACGCTGGTATATCAGTCTATCGCCCTGCGCGGCCAATTATTTAAAACGAGACAGACTGTTTCATCGTGACCATTGGTATCCGGGGGCGCATAAGGGCGTATCCGCGCTTTGAATGCACATCCTTACGGCCATTCATCGCGAACCTGGACTGTCGCCTTGGACGTCGGCTATTGGCACAAAGCGTCAGTTTGCGCGGTGCGAGAGCATGTCCGGAGTTGGGGGTAAAGCCGACCTGCCGTTGAACTCCCGGACTTCTTACTTTGACCCGGAACGGACATCGACCCCCGCCTAATCAGTATCGCGCTCAAGAGCCGTGGTGGGTCCGCGATTTCGCTCAGAGAATTGAGGATGTACCGTGCTAGGCTGCCTAGCCTTCAGCCGGGGTTGAGCAATGCGACGACGTAAGTTTATTGCGCTTCTTGGCGGTGCGGTCGCATCGTCACTTTCTGCGAATGCCCAGCAATCGGTGACGCCCCTCATCGGATTTCTCAGCAGCCGGTCCGCGCGGGATTCAGTGAAAGTAGTAGCTGCCTTCGCGAAGGGGCTGGGAGAGGTCGGGTTCACCGAAGGCAAAAATCTCTCCATCGAGTATCGTTTTGCGGACGGGGCCCTAGATCGGTTACCAGAAATGGCGGCCGAGCTTGTCAAACGACCCATCGCGGCGCTTGTCGCCGTCGGCGGGTCAAACTCAGCGATGGCGGCTAAACGGGCAAGTTCTACGATCCCCATCGTATTCGTGATCGGGGGCGATCCAGTGCGGCTCGGTTTGGCCGCGAGCCTTTCCCGTCCGGCCGGAAATGCCACGGGCATGACGATCATTTCGGCCGATCTGGCACCAAAGCGGCTTGGATTGTTGCGGGAGCTTGTTCCGAATGCGGCCGCCCTTGCAGCTCTGACTAATCCTAACACCCCGGAGGGCCGGGGACAGTCGGCAGACATGCTGACCGCAGCGTTGGCACTTGGGTTAAAGCTTCGCTTGTTGGAGGCTAGTGATGAGAGGGGAATTGAAGCTGCGTTTGCGGCGTTGACTCAAGATAAGCCTGATGCACTTCTGGTCGGCAGCGATCCAATTTTCGACGTACATCGCGACAAGCTCGTCGCGTTGGTGGCAGCAGCAGCCATTCCCGCGATCTATCAGTTTCGCGACTTCGCGGCGGCGGGTGGCCTGATGAGTTACGATCCTGACATTGTTGATGCACACCGCCAGATCGGTATCTACGTCGGCAAAATTCTCAAGGGCGCGCTTCCCGCTGATCTGCCAGTACAGCAGCCGACGAAGTTTCAGCTGATCCTCAACCTTAGAACGGCCAAGACGCTTGGCCTCACCGTATCGCCGACCCTACTCGCTCGCGCCGACGAGGTGATCGAATAAGCAGATATTTGCTCCGGTGCCTGAGTGCGGACCTGGCACTTTTGCGACATGCCCACCGCTAGGGAAGTAGTCCGCTCACGCGCTAAAAGCGGACCCGACCCCGCTGCCCGACGGCCCCTTTTCACCGGAAGCATTCGTGGAAATGAGCGGCATTGACCGGTAGCGGTACCGGCGCGATATCAATCCCGACATACCGTCCCGGGGATCAGTTGCCCCTAGCGTTTCCGGGCGGCAGTGGCGGTGTCCGATCTTGAGGGCAAAGTCCAACTTCCCGTCGCGGACTGGGACCTCCCCTTAGCTGACATTGTACTTCGGGGAACTTTGGCTCTAGGCTGGACGGCAAGCGTCTGAGCGGAGTTGCGCGTATGGGTGGGGATGTCAGCGACTTCTTGTCGGGCGGCGGCGAGATGGGCGCTTTAACGAGGGCATTTGACTGGACAAAGACGCCGCTTGGACCCCCGGAAGCATGGCCGCAAAGTCTTCGTGTTACCGTGCGGCTCGTTCTCACTTCACGCCACCCGATGTTCATTTGGTGGGGACCGGAGCTCACCCAATTCTACAACGATGCCTACCGAGAAACGATGGGGCCCGAGCGGCACCCAAGCGCCTTGGGAGCGCGGGGCCAGGAGTGCTGGGCTGAGATATGGGACATCATCGGTCCTCAAATCGAATACGTCATGGCAGGTAATGGTGCGACTTGGCATGAGGACCAACTGGTGCCAGTGACGCGACACGGCCACCGCGAAGATGTCTGGTGGACGTATAGCTTCGGTCCAATTGATCTTGAAGACAAAGTTGGCGGCGTGCTCGTCGTCTGCAGGGATGTCACGTCCGAGCACATGGCAAGGGAAGCACTGAAGCTCATCAACGAAGAGCTGAAGCACCGTGTTAAGAACACTCTTGCGGTGCTTGGTGCTGTGGCAAGCCAGACATTTCGCGACGGGTCGAGCAAAGCTGATCTAGAAAAGTATCAAGGACGACTTGCCGCGTTCGCGCGAGCTCACGACTTGCTCACGGCAGCAAATTGGGCTGCTGCACCCCTTCAAGATGTGATCAGTACTGCCCTGAGCCCGTATAGAACAAGCGAGGGCCGGATTACAGTTTCGGGTCCTCCCCTTATTGTCAAATCGCGGCAGGCTCTGGCTCTATCCTTAGCAATCCACGAGCTTGCGACCAATGCATTGAAGTATGGCGCTCTTAGCGTGATGGGCGGCCGCGTGTCGATTACGTGGACGACCGAAGATCATGCGAGTGAGCCGCAGTTTATTTTCGTCTGGCAGGAGTTTGGGGGACCGCCCGTGTCGGAACGCCCTGGCGTGGGCTTTGGTTCGCGCCTCATTTCCCGAGCGCTGAAAGACGATTTCAGGGGCACTGTTGAAGTATCGTATGGATCAGCCGGGTTGATTTGCAGCCTGACGGCTCCTCTCGAAAATCTGGGAAATTCACCGATAGAATAACCGCTGCAGGTACCTGAGCGATTCCAATTACTACCTGCCGCCCCGGTGACCACCGGTCGCCGGCGAGTCGCGGCGGCGCTATGCATCGATCTGCAATTACGTTGTAGGTTGTGATCGCAATGCTAATCCACGCTGGTCCCACTGCATCGCTGTCAGGATGAGACATGAGCCACATACTTTTCTTGCTGACCATGCTGCTGCCCCTTGCATCCGTCTCTCATGCCAAGCCGATTGACTGGCAGGCCGAATTGGACCGCTGCCGTGCGCTGCGCGAGCAGGTTGAACCGCTGCTGCTGGCAGGCCAAGGCATATCTGCGATCGCGCGGTCCGGGACAGCGGCCCGACGCTGCGTCTGGATAGAGCGGCGTGCGTTGAGGCGTGGCGCTCGATAGATCAGGCCCTCAGTAGCCAATACATACCGCGGCACATCGACAGTACGATGGCAGTTACCGCTTCGGTAACAGCTCAGTCTACAAGGCCGGTCTTTGGCGGCCGAGGCGGCGGCGGCACCGCGACGGCTGTCGCGGGAATGAAAATAGGTGTCAGTCACCGGTACCGGTACCCGACCGATTCCAATCCCGCATTACCGCCCCCGGGTCTCCGCCACTCCTCCGCCCGCGCGCCCTCACAGAAGCTCTGTGGTGCGGTGTCTACATTCCGCTGGCACAAACGTGGTTCAACGGAAATAACGCACTGACGGCTCGCGCTGAGCCAACACGACGGCTGCAACCAATCAACTAAGAGCGGCACCACAGAGACTGGCGGTCCGGCCAACGGTCTCCCGTGCTTCATCGCTAGCTTTCAAAAAGTGTAGTTTGTGGATGATTTAATTTGCCCCTGTGACAGTGCAGCTTTTAGATTCCAAATCTCAAGCTTTCAAAGCGGGGCACTTCATGAAATTCGGTTACGCCAGGGTCAGTTCACCACGCAGCGAGTGACCGGTAACGGTACCCGGTGCGTCTTCAATCCCGACATACCGCCCGCGGGGTCCGACGACGTACGCTTTTGTAGACGGGCAATCGCAAACTAAGCATGCTTTCCGACGAATTTTTCCCTCCCCCGGGGGTGTCTCGTAAACGTGTGACAATGCCTGATCGTCGATCGGGCACAAGAGCTCGTTGGCGACGGATCGCTGTAGCTGGGACAACTCGCACTCCGCCTACGGCATCGGCACCGGCAATCAACGGTGTCGGTCGCCATCGCAGATCATTCTGACTCAACGAGCTGAGTTCGTGGCGACAGCCTCTCACCAGCCGGGATGCAGTCACTGCGCACAAAGCTGTATCGACTTTTCAGAACCGTAGCGTTTACATGTGAACGCTCGATCACTCGTAATTTCCGAGAGGATAAATCTTCTATGCTGCAAGCTGTTTCCTACATCCGCGTTTCAAAACCCAAGCAAGGCCGAAGCGGTCTCGGCTTGGAGGCTCAACAGACTGCCATCAAGTTGTTCTGCGCGCAGCACGGCTACGTGATTGAAGCCGAGTACCGCGAGGTAGAAACCGGCAAGGGAGCGGACGCGCTGGAGCGTCGGCCCGAACTCGCGGCAGCCATGAAGCTCGCCAGGAAACTCGGCAAGGGCGGCAAGGCACGTGCTGCACCGGTTATCATCGCAAAGCTGGATCGACTGAGCCGCGACGTTCACTTCATCAGCGGCCTGATGGTGCAGCGGGTGCCGTTCATCGTCACCGAGTTGGGTCCCGATGTAGATCCGTTCATGTTGCATATTCACGCCGCCGTCGCCGAAAAGGAGCGCAATCGGATCGCACAGCGGACGAGGGAAGCACTTGCAGCTGCTAAGGCCCGCGGCCAGTTGCTCGGCAACCCCGCCATCGGCAGCGCTCGGAAGGCAGAGGCGGATCTCCACGCTGCAAAACTGCGACACGTCATTGAACCGCTTCGTAGTCTTCCGGCCAAACGTATCTCGGCTATCCTAAACGACCAGAAGGTCGCTGCACCGCGCGGTGGAAGCTGGCAGGCCACTCAAGTGATCCGCCTGTTGAATCGCCTCGACCTCATGTCGGCGTGAACGCCCAAGGTTGCGAGCCGCGCCGCGACGGCAGGCGGAAGCGTTTCACGTGAAAGCGAGCGTCACGTTAGTCTAATTGATCATCAGGTTCTGGTCTTTGGCGCGGGAGCAGGCAGGAGCTTGGGCTGTTCTGATTGCGGCAACCCGCCAGAAGCGATCAGATGGAGATCTGCATCGGTAAGCTCTTGGATAGATGCATCATGTCGATCAACCACCTGCACGGGCTTGCCATCGAGACGGTCGGCAAGCTCCCTGATGGCGGCGAGATCGCCCTCTTCTGCCTTTTCCGCCAGTTTCTCCGCAATCCTGCGAAGTCGAAGTGGATCGCCCCGGAGAGCAATCCGAAGGGCGTCATTGAAAGGCTTCTCCCTGTTCACACTACCGATCGGCCGTCCCATAACGCTCTCCGTATCAGTTCCAACATCGATATGAGCCTACTCCTAATTCACCGATGGAACTACGTTCCCAGACCGCAGCGCTCCAGCAGCGTGTTCACGGCAGTCGCATTGCAGGGTCAGGCACCTCGCCTTTTGGTTTCTGAGTCAATGACATCCGACCGGTTCGTTGCAATGGACCCAAGATAACGCAGTTCGTGGCAGCTAGCGAATGCCTCGTGCTGCTCCTACTGCCGAGGTCGCGCAGCACGATATCGAGTTGAAGTACCAACCCGGCGCGGCGGCTAGTACCGCAACAGGATGCCTGTTGTTAGTCGGCCGGCTCCAGCTCTCGTGGAGGTCGAGTATCTCGCGGCCCGACGACGCACTCCGTCGTCGCGGCAACTTTCACAAGCGCACAAATCTCCTGCACGCCAGGCAGCGGGCAGTTGCGCTCCAAGTATTGCGCTATATCAAGTGCTGCTGTCGGGGTGACTCTGACGATCACGTCCCGCGGCGCCTGCTTGGGGGGCCGCAACAAATCGGTCGTCACTCCCAGCTTGCTGACGAAGCGCGCCCGGGCAGCATTGAAATTGTGCTCGGCCAGAATCTCGAAGGCCGGTGTTGCCATGCATCGAATCGTCCCCTCCCGGCATGTCGCTGGGTGAGCCTCGGTGAAGGCCTTGGCATCCTCATACGTGTCGAACGGGCCGACGATGTCTGGATCCGTGGGGTAGCCGGTCGGAAGTAGGATGCAGTGGGGAGCAAGCTCTGTTTCAATTTCAAGGGGACACCAATAGATCTTCTGGTCCTCCCAACGCACGGCGCAGACCTCCTCCAGCGTGACATCGGTCACCACGTCGCGGATGACGGGAAGAAGATCCTTTACGGCGGAGCAATCCTTGGGTTCTCGCGACGAGTAGTCGTGGTCGCCGACCGCTCGCCTGTAAGCCTCGCGAATCCGGTCCTGTCTGCTCGATGGAGGGTCGGTTTCATTCATCGTCCTAATTCCCTTCGCTATTGCCGATCTCAGCCATTTTGAGCTGACTCCGATCCTCAGGTTTGCGCCCGCGTATGACAACGGCGACAGGTTGTTGGAGCGTGCATCGGCCGCGAGTGCGCATTCTGACCGTCCCGAATGTCGCCGCTATAGCCGCAGTGCAGACCGAACTTTTCGAGGTGGCGCACCACGTCGCCGTCGCCGGCACAGGGTCGGCGAAGGTCGCGATGCCGCGAAGGTGAGGGATCAGCGGCACTACGGCAGCCCGTGGCGTTGGGTAAAAATCAGCCTCGCGCCGCTCGAAGTTGCTTCGCTTGCCCATCAGCCCACCCCAATGATCAGGGAGAGGACCTCGACCGCCCCAGCCTTTCGGTTTGCATGCCATGCTTCCCAGCAACGCGAATGTAGCCAGGCATGACCGGTCGGTGCGGCGCCGTACGGCAACAACTTATCGTGGTCGTCCTCGCCGCCACAGCCGAGGCAGCGGTTGGACGGTGACGAGAGCGGATTGCGATTCAGCCATTCGACCATGCAGCATTCAAGTGCGCGAGCCTCAGCCTCAGCCCGCGGCAGTCCAGCGTCGAACTCGACAATTCCTGCCCGCTCGTCAAAGTAAACCTGCCAGTCCTCGCCCGACCAGCCGTCAACATGCTGAAGCAGCGCCACGATCTCGGCCTTGTGCCGGGACAGGGCATCGAGCACGGCAACCGGCGGCGCCAATGCTGCGCTCAACGCAAGGTCCGCGCCATCGAGTGAGAGTTCAATTCCAGCGGCGCGCGCCGCCGTGATAGCCTGGACGGCGCTCATAACCGCATGCTCCAAACCGGAGCCCCCGTTTTTCCCGACCCAGATTGGGCCGGGGAATTTGCGTCCGCACCGTCCGCAGCGTCCGCACCGTTGGTTTCCAACGGGTTGGCGCGGACGGTCTGATCGTCACCTTGGCCGCTACCGTCCACACGGCACGGGTTTGCGTCCGCATCGCAATTTTGTGCCCGCGCCGACTGAGCCGAGAAACCATTGCCCGGATTGACATTTGCCAAATGGGCGGACGGTTCGGACGGAGTGGACGCAAATTCCCCGGGCTTTTCTGACGCGGAAAAAGTGCTGATGATGGTGACGCTCCGCGTCCGCGCCCGGCTTTTTTCTTTCGTGAAGGCGATATCGATCCCGATCTTGCGCAGGAAGGTCGCAGCCCGCCGCAGCCGGCCCGATAGTGCACGGGGGCTATCAGGCCATTCCTTCGACTTGGCAATGCGCTCCCCCACCACCTCGACTAGCGCGCCCAGAAGTTCCGAGGCAGTTCCCGTCCACACCGTCTGCGTGGCCGTCCAGGTCTCCGCCTCCTGAGCCTCCTGCTTCGCCATGAAAGCTCGCACTGAGCTGGCAACGGGGTCAGCGTCAATGACGCCTTCGACGGTCTCGTCGCGATTGCCAGAATAGGTCGACGAGAAGGTGCCGCTGGGCCACAGCGCCGTCTCGCACGCCGTCGCCCACAGTGCGAAATCCGCCATGCGGGGCAGCTTTTCCAACCGCGTCCCGGACAACCGCTTGAGGCCCTCGACCACGGCATCGAGCAGCACACCAAGGATGCGGGGGCGTTCGACTTCAAACGCGGCCCACAATTCCTGTTCCGGTCGACGGTGCTCGTCTGGAATCGGCTGCAACATCAGAAACAGGGCACGGTCGGCGAGGTCGGGCCGAGTGACGATCTCTTCAATGCCGTTAAGAATCACGGGCCGCGTGGCGTCGAACAGGACCTCGTCATTGTCGGTGTAGAGCTGACGCACCGCGAAGCCACCGCCAGTCGCCAACCGGCAAAGCGTGTCGGAAATCCACGACCGTAAACCCGATACATTGTCGAAGGCGAGCACATGGCCGTTGCTGGCGGCGATGAACAGTTCGCGATCCTCGCGCGGCAAAGCCCGCAGGGGGGCGGTGTTGGGATCGAGCAACGACCGCAGGATCGCAGAGAAGGTGGACTTGGCCGAGCCCTGCTCGCCAGACAGAGCAAGCACCGGATAGGGACCTCGATTGCGCAAGCCAGCCAGCACCCATGCGACCGCCAGGACGAAGTCATTATCCGATTTCACGTTGAGGAAGGCCCGCAGAGCCTCGATCGATCCACCGGTTACCGGCGCAGGAAGGGGCCGCATACCGGCCGTGCGACGGAAACGCACCGGCGGATTGTCAACAACTCGCCAACCGCCGGCATCGATCTCCACCGCCCGCCAGGTCGCGTCGCAGAGGTCGAGGTAGAGCCGGTCGTTCAGTCCGCCTACGCGGATATGGACTGCGCGCTCGGGCGCATCGAAATGCGCCTTCGCCTCGATCACGTTGAGCGCCGACTGCAACGCCTCCGAACTCGGCGCGCCCTGCGTCGCCTCGAAGAAACGGCGTGCGAGCCAACGACGGAAACCCTTGGCTCGGATCGACCATGTCTCCCGGTGGCCGCGGATGTTTAGATCAGCGAATCCAGATCCATCAGGCGCATGGAACAGTTCGGCGGTTCGCGCGAGATCGATCAATATATCGGCGTGTGTGGGTTTACGCCCGCCCACATCACCGCAATCCTCGGCGATTGCCCCATCGAGCGCCGTCACTCTGCAGCCCGCGCTTTTCAGTCGAGCACGCAGTTCTTCAAACGCCGCCCGGTCGTCTTTTTTCAGCGCGGCGAGGGTTGCCAGCGCCTCCGGGGTGAAGGGCGCGCCGGGATCGCCAGCGGTTTCCTCGACCAATCCATTCAGCGGGTCGTATACCTCCTCAGCTTGAGCAACCGAATCGAAGATCTCTTGCTCGGCAGCTTTGATTTGTTCGTCATTGTCAGGGTTCACCGGGCCGGCGAGATTCGAGGGTGCTGCTTGGCCGCCGCGAACACCGCGGCAATGCACACAGAGAAACTTCGGCAACAAATGCTCGCATTCCGTGCTCATCGCCACAGCAATTCACCCCCATAACTTGAACGCTCGGATGCGCTCGCCGTCAGCTTGGCCGAAGCCGGGCCGTGGCCGGTACTAGCGAAACCGGTCCCCGAGCGAGAGGCCGAGAGCATGTCGTTGAAATCCAGGCCGATACCCGGACGAGCGATCCGAACACGGCGACCTTCGCGCTTCCAGCGCAATGCACAATCTAGCGCCGCTGCTTCGCCAGGCTGGTCGCCATCGGCGAGCACAATCACATCTCGCACGTCGTGCGGCAGATTGAGCGAGCGCAGGCCCGAGGTCGACAGTGCTGCCCATGCCGGATATCCGGTCGCCTGCATTGCGGAAAGGCACGTTTCAATGCCTTCACCGATCATCAGCAAGGAGTTCGGCTGGGCGAGGCGCACCGCGCCGCCACGGCACGGGCCAAGAATCATCTTTGCCGGTGTGACCGGTGCTTTGCCTTCGCCGTCGAGCGCAAGGTAGGTGCGGTGAATAGCGAGCGGCTCGCCAACTACCCC
Organism: Bradyrhizobium sp. OAE829; assembly: GCF_040546575.1. Taxonomy (NCBI): domain Bacteria; kingdom Pseudomonadati; phylum Pseudomonadota; class Alphaproteobacteria; order Hyphomicrobiales; family Nitrobacteraceae; genus Bradyrhizobium; species Bradyrhizobium sp. OAE829. The sequence continues at coordinate 688,182 of NZ_JBEPOE010000001.1, forward strand.
GTTGGTCACCAACGCCACCATCGCCGGCCAGACACCACCCGACGAGTGCTTCAATCCTGGGTGGAAGCGCAAATCACCTGGAGCCGGCAGGATCAACGCGCGCGAGTTCAGATATGCCGCGACCGGCGTTGCGTCAGCCGGTTGCGATGCTTGCCAGATCGCCCGCGCCGCCTCGCTGTATTTGCGGGCGGCGGTGCTGGGTCCAACGGAAACGCGGTTTTGGCGTTGGTGGGCGAAGCGGCCCCACGTCCGGTTCATTTCCCAAAGACCGCGTTGGCGAAGGACGGCGATCACGTCGCGTTGATCGCAGCCGGCGTGGCAGTAAACCAGCACCGTGTTGTCCGAATCGCTGATCGACAGGCTCGGCGTGCTATCGCCGTGCGCCGGACAGCGCGCCATCCACGTTGCGCCTGAACGATGTCCGCCAAGGGCTCTAGCGAGATTTTCAGCGGTCATGGCACGCCCGCTTGGCATTTTCGCGCTTACGACGCCATTCCGCCGCGGATTCCAGCGTGATCAGAGTGCGTGCGCCAACTTTCATCTCGCGCGGGCCTTCACCTTGCTTTTTCAGCTTGTAGAAGAATCCCTCGCTGATGCCGTGGGCCTCGCAAAACTCGGGGATGCTGAGCGCCAGGCGCGGCGTTTGTGGTACGGCAGCGGATTGGGTGCGGGATTTCGGCATGCTCGACTCCTCGACGAGTGAGGGCCGGCACCGCTTGGCGATAGTACTGATCGGGATAAGAGGGCGGCTCAATGCCTACTCTTGTGTTCCCGGCCGGCACCCCGCCTAAGGTACCGGCCTCTTTATTTTGCTGATGCCTTATCGGACAGTGCCGCGCGGCGCCTAACCCAAGCGTGCACGCGGGTTTTCAGGAACGGCGCCTGTCGCTTGCCGGTTTTGATCGGCGACGGAAAACCGTACTGCTCCTGCTTGCGGTGCAAATCCGTCCGATCACGAACGATGCCGCGCGCTTTAAGATCAGCATAGCTGTAGAGTCCGGCCGCGATCTCGTCGTCGGTCGGCGCATCATCTTCCACTTCGATTTGGAGTTTGGTCGGCAACATGGCGTCACCTCACGCAGTGTGTGGTGACCAAGTAACCTAACCAGAAAAACTCACCCGTCTATACCAAATAATTACGAAAAATAAGGCAGCGCCTCCGCCGCTAAGTAGCTCATTACATTCTGCATTGATCACGGCCGACACTATTGCGCTCTATCCTCGCCACAAACGGTTTGAACTGATGTAACGCTCGTTTGCCGCCCCCGTGCGACCCGTTTAATGGCGGACTTCAAGGGCACGCGACGAAATCGCCATGCGGGGAAACTGGCGGTGCGACCAGCTTGTCGGATACCTCTATCCGCGCTTGATATTGGTTTACGCCCGGGACGCTGGTCTCCAAGCCGGACGACATAGCTTGGTATTCCAAGCGGCTTGGTGTTGACGCTTATCTCATCATTGCGACCACATTGTCAGCGGGCGTACGTTCCGACAACAGTCCGGCGCGCGTGATGTCGTCGATAGAATGCTCAGTGATGTACTTCGAATAATGCTTTTCGATCATCGCGACGCTGGTGTTGTGCAGCGACGCCACCAGCCGGATGGGAACATTTCGCAGCAGCATGCGGACGATACTAGAGTGCCGCAGGCAGTACATCGTTACCTCGGCGGGATCGAGCCCGATAGCGGCAACGATATTGTCGACTTGCCGATGATAGTTCTGGCCGGGATTCTTGTCCCAGAGCCTGCCGTTGCTTTGCAGCAGCAGCGGTGCGTCGGCGTTGCGCCCCTTCGCCGATGCCTTCAACCTCATCGCCAACGCTCGCGTGATTGGGACACTATAGCGCTCGGTCCTCTTCGCACTGCGGTTCCTGCCGCCGCCCTTGGCCGACTTCGGCATCATCAGCTTCGGACGCAACGGATGATCGTGCAGATCCTCGACGCGCAGTCGAACAGCTTGGCTCGGGCGGGCGCCAGTGATCGCCAACGTCTCGGTCAGCAGTCCTAACTTGTCATCGACGCCGTAGGCGGTGGCGACGAACTCCCGCACCTTGGCGTCGGAGAGAATGACGTTGCGGGCTACTTGTGCATTCGGCAGACCGGCAAGCCCGATCTCCCAAGCCTCTCGATTCTGAATGCGCTTATCGTGCTGCGCTGCCTGTTCCAGCGCCGCGCAGAGGCAGGCGCATAGGCGATTGAGGGTCGAAGACGCCATTGTGCCGAGCAGGCCGTCGCGCCATTTCTTTAGCTCGGCAGCCGCGAGCACAGCCACTGGCTCCGCTAGCAGCCCGCTGGAAAGGTGTAGGCGCGGCCATTCGGCGTTGTAGGGATTGGCACCGCGCGCCTCCAGATCGGTCTTGTAGGCCGTCAGTGCGCCATCCACCGTGATCGGTGCGTTATTGGCGGTGCCGTCATCGCCGCGCGCCAACTTCTTCGCGGCGTCCTGCGCCTGATAGAACGTGAGCACGTTCTTGGCGTCGGCGTCCTCGAAGTCGTCGGCGAGCGCGAAGCCTTTGGTCCAATAGGCACCGTGGCCGTCGCCCGCCTTAATGACCCATGTGCCGTTCGTCCGGTTGCGCCGGTACATCAGCGAGATACCGCGCGCGAGCGATGGGCCGCTATACGGCCTGCGGCGCACTTTTAGCCGCAGCCGTGCGCTGCGGCTTTCCAGTGCGCTGAAGCTGACCTTGCGCGCCATGAATTATGTCCCCGTTCTCGCGAAGTGTCGCGATTGTGTCTGTGAAGGCCTATGAAGGCGTATGACACGTTATGAGGATATTGCGCGGGGGATCAATGGCTTGCGGAGTCGACACTGCTCCATAGAACTTCATGGGACTCTTTATTTTCCCTGCGCAATGGCTTTACGGCTTATGCCGTGATCTCCCCGGAGACGAGTTCTGGGTTGACTCCGTCACCGCCGGTTCAGCTTGCGCTTAGCCGACGGCTTGACACCAGCAACGGGCGCCAGGACCACACGGTTTTGCCGTACGCTTAATCCACGCCCATCGTCTCAGCGTAAACCAGCGTCCATCGCAACCCGTCCAACGTCCGTGACGACGGCCGACGCCCTCTGAGTGGGACGGGATGGGTAAATATGTATGCCTGATTTTAGTTCTGGTAAACAGAAATATTTTTCATTTCGAGGCTTGACACGATTTCTGTAAATCATAACTGATTTGCCCGTCGTGTTACTTTGTCGCACGCTGGCCGCAAGATTGCGCTTGCGCGCGAGGCGCCGCGGCCCACCCGCAGGATGGGTAGAGCCAACGGGTCCGGCCTTCGGCCGGCCCGATGATAAACTCCGCGAAACCCATCGATTGGGACCTCGCGGATAGACGATGGGTTTCGCTTCGCTCTACCCATCACATTCTGTCGTCATTGCGAGCGAAGCGAAGCAATCCATGTCGCGGCAAAACGGATAGGTGGATTGCTTCGTCGCTTCGCTCCTCGCAATGACGGGAGTATGTCGCGCCCCTACGCCGCCACCACGCGCGGGGCGCGTTCGGCGGCGTCCGAGGGCTGGCACGGCTTGCGCAGCATCGTGACGTCGGAGAAGCCGACGGCGCGGAGCTGATCGCACATGATGCTGCGGGCATCCGAATCCATCGAGGCGTCGGGGACTACGACCGCGCGGGCATGCGCGGTCAGTAGTTCCGCCGGCAGGTCGGAGGCCGAGCCGGCATCGAGCAACACATGGTCGTAGACCCGCAGCAGCGCGTCGATCGCCAGCGTCAGCCGCGGCGACTGCAGCTGCGAGCGATCGAAGCCCGGACGTCCGGCGCTGACGAGATGGACGCGCGACAGCCGGTCCTTGGTGATGATCTGCGCAAAGGTTGCTTCGCCCTGCATCAGTTCGGCGAGCCCGGGGGCCGCCGGATCGACCGAGACCGCCGTCATCGTCGGCGAAGACGCGGTCAGGTCGACCACCACGATCTTGGCCTGCCGCGCCATCAGGCGCGCCAGCGTCAAGGCGGTCAGCGTGATGCCCTCGCTCGACGCGGTGCCGAGGACTGTTATCTTGCGCGCCGCCTCACCCGCCTGGCCGAGCCGGTCGGCCAGTTGCTCGATTTCTTCGATTCCTGCCGCGAGCTCGGCGCGAGGCTCGCTGAAGGCAGGCTTTGCGTCGTCCGTCACGGGATGTTCAGGTTCCGGTCCGAAATCATCTTGAGGCTCGAAATACGGTGCAGTCGGAGGCGCGGAGACGCGAGCCGGTTCTGCGGCTGAAGTCACGGCAGCGGGCACGGCTACGGCAGCCGCGCGCGGCGCGGTCATGCGCAGCAGCTCGCCGGTCGCGATCGCGCCTGAGGTCAGCAGCAAGGTCGCCAGCGTCGCGATCAGCACGATCGGGAGCTTCTTCGGATAGGCCGGCGTATTGGAAACGGTGGCGCGCGAGATGATGCGGCCGTCGGCCGGCGCGGCCTCGATGTTTTCGCGGGCGGCGGCCTCGCGGTATTTCGCCAGATAGGATTCCAGGAGATCGCGCTGCGCCTTGGCTTCGCGCTCCAACGCGCGCAGCTGCACGTCCTGGCCGTTGGACGCGGAGGCCTGCTTCTTGACCAGATCAAGTTCGTTTCTCAGGCTATCGACCCGGCCGCTGGCGAGGCGCGCGTCATTCTCGAGCGAGCGCGAGATCTTGCTCGCCTCCTCGCGCAACTGACGATCGAGATCGCCGAGCTGCGCCTTCAATTCCTTGATGCGGGGGTGACCGTCGAGCAGCGTCGACGACTGTTCGGCGAGCTGCGCGCGCAGCGTCACCCGCTGTTCGGACAGCCGGCGGATCAATTCGGAATTGAGCACCTCGGAAGCCTCGATCGGCTTGCCGCTCTGAAGCATGTCCTTGATCATGCGCGCCTTGGACTCGGCGTCCGATTTCAGCGCCCGGGCGTTGTTGAGCTGGGTGTTGATCTCGCCCATCTGCTGGTTGGACAGCGAGGTGTTGTTGGTGCCGATGAACAGGCTCGACTTCGAGCGGAAATCTTCCGCGCGCTGTTCGGCCTCCGCGACCTTCTTGCGCAGATCCTCGATACCGCCCGACAGCCAGCCGCTGGCGGATTTCGCCTGGTCCTGGCGCGCGCCCTGCTGCAACGCCAGATAGCCTTCCGCGATCGAATTGGCGACGCGCGCGGCCAGTTCCGGATCGCGCGACTGGAATTCGATGACGATGACGCGCGACTTGTCCACCGCATACGCCGTAAAGCGCTCGTAATAGGCGTCCAGCACCCGCTCTTCCGGCGTCAGCGACAACGGATCGCGTCCGATTCCGAACAGCGCCAGCAGCGACTTCAGCGGCGAAAAGCCCTGCAGCACCGGATCGAATTCCGGGCGCTCGGCCAATTTGTTCTTCTTGATGATTTCGCGCGCCAGATCGCGCGATAACAAGAGCTGCACCTGGCTCGTCACCGCCTCGGCATCGACCGTGTTGCGCTCTTCATTGCGCTCGCCGTTCGGCCGCAGGAACACGTTCTCGCGGCCATCGACCAGGATGCGCGCTTCGGATTTGTAGCGCGGGGTGACCATGTTGACGGCAGCGATCGACAGCACCAGCGCCAGCACCGTCGGGACGACGATCCAGGCGCGCTTGCGGATCAGGGCCTGACCGAGCGCGTGGAGGTCGAGATCGCCGGACTCCGGCGCGGCGACCTGCCTGGTGACGGCAGGCTTGGTGACGGCAGATTTGGCGACGACGGGCTCTGTGGCGACGGGCTTGGTGACGGCCGGTGCGGGCTTTGGAAGCGCCCGCTCCAACACGGCCTTGATCCGGCCCGTACGCCAAAACTCAAAACGCATCGCACACTCCCGCGGACGCCACTTAAAATCGTGACGCGTTTTCGCTCGAAAACGCCACGACCCTGTCTCAACCCCGGCGATTACACTCCATTAAGGTTGCTGCTGGGTTAATCCGCGCGATTTGCGGGCTGCAATGACCGCCCCGCAGGGCTGCGGTCATGTTTTGTTAACCATGAACGCCCTTAATCGGGCTGATACTTTTTCAGGATTCTCCCCCATGCGAGGCGCGCTCGCCCCGATCCCATGTCTGGTTGCTGCGCTGGCGCTTGCGGGCTGCATGGGCCGGACCACGCCGGTTGCCATGGCCCCCGCCCCGATGGCGGTGGCCTATGCCGAACAGGCGCCGCCGCGCTTTGACGCGGCCTATCATCTGGATACTGGCGACAAGCTCCGCGTCGTGGTCTACGGCCAGGAAGGCCTCACCAACACCTATGCTATCGATACCAGCGGCTCGATCACGATGCCGCTGATCGGTTCGGTCCCGGCGCGCGGCAGCACGCCCGCGGGTCTGGCCGCCGACATCGGCGCCAAACTACGCCGCGGTTTCATCCGCGAGCCCTCGGTCGCCGTCGAGGTCGAGGCCTATCGGCCGTTCTTCATCCTCGGCGAAGTGGCGGCGCCCGGACAATATCCTTATGTACCGAACATGACCGTTGAAAGCGCCGTTGCCATCGCTGGCGGCTTCTCGCCGCGCGCGTTGCGCGACCGGGTGACGGTCACGCACACCGACGGATCCGGAACGGCGCGCTACGTGGTGCCGCCGGGAACGTCCATCAGCCCGGGCGATACGGTGCTCGTTGGCGAACGCTGGTTCTGATTATGCCTGTCGCCGACGGTCAGCCTCTTCGTATCCTGCACGCGACGCGCGCCCCGGTGGGCGGCATTTTTCGCCACATCCTGGATCTCGCCAACGGCCAGGCCGATAAAGGCCATCACGTCGGCATCATCGCCGACAGCCTCACCGGCGGCGAACGCGCCGAGCAGGCGCTGGCGGAGATTGCCCCCCGCCTCAAGCTCGGCGTTCATCGCGTCGCCATCCACCGCGAACCGCGCCCCAGCGACACCTTGGCATGGGTGCGCTTCCTGCGCCTGGTACGGAACCTGAAACCGGACGTGCTGCACGGCCATGGCGCCAAGGCCGGCGTGTTCATACGCGCCGGGATCGCCGCCAGGAATACGATCCGGGTCTATACGCCGCATGGCGGGTCGCTGCATTACCCGCTGTCGACGTTCAAGGGCAACATCTATGCCCGCCTCGAGCGCGCGCTGATGGACTCGACAGACCTGTTCCTGTTCGAAAGCGCGTTTGCGCGCAACACCTATCAGCGCACCATCGGCACCCCGAAAGGGCTGGTGCGCTGCGTGTTCAACGGTGTCACCGCCAATGAGTTCGACCCGGTCGCCAAGGCCGCGGACGCCACCGACGTGCTCTATGTCGGCGAGTTCCGGCACATCAAGGGCGCCGACCTGCTGATCGACGCGGTGGCCCGGCTGCGCGCCGACGGCCGGCCGGTGACGCTGACGCTCGCCGGCGACGGCGAGGAAAGCGCGAGCCTGAAGGCACAGGTGCAGCGGCTCGGCCTCGGCGAGGCCATCCGCTTCATCGGCCACGTCAAGGCGCGCTACGGCTTCTCCAAGGGCTCGCTGCTGGTGGTTCCCTCGCGCGGCGATTCCATGCCCTATGTCGTGATCGAGGCCGCGGCGGCGGGAATTCCGATGGTGGCCGCCAATGTCGGCGGCATTCCGGAGATTTTCGGCGCCCATACCGAGGCGTTGTTCGCCCCCAACATCGCCGCCGCGATGGCTGACGCGATCGAGGTTGCGCTGGAGAATCCGGCGGCGACGCTGGAGCGGGCCAAATCCCTGCGCGAGCGGATTTTCCAGCACTTCTCGCAGAAGGCGATGGTCGAGGGCGTATTGACCGGCTATCGCGACGCGTTTGCCAATCGTTAACCGTTCTTTACCTACGTAACTGTTTCTTCCGATTTGTCCCTTAAGCCGGATGGCAGGGAATTCCGCATCGGCAGGCGCATCCCTATGTGCCGGCCTAAGAACGGAATCAACGATCGGACTTGGACCAGTGGAACCGCTTAACGCTCGCTCGATGTTAGACGCCGCCGCAGCAACGGCCGCGGCGTCCGCTACCGGTGAACGCCCGCCGATCGAACGGCGCCGCCGGTTGTCGCCGGCAGCCCTTGCCGTCACCAACCAGAAAGTCAGCCGCGCCTATTCGCCGATCGTGATCGCGGGCGCGGTCCGCCTGGTCGATTTCGTCATGCTCAGCCTGATCGGCCTTGCGCTCTATTTCGCCTATGTCGTGCGCCTCAAGGGTTTCCATTGGGAATATGTCGCCGCGATCGTCGGCATGACGGCGACCGCCGTGATCTGCTTCCAGGCCGCCGACATCTACGAAGTCCAGGTGTTCCGCGGCCAGCTGCGGCAGATGACCAGGATGATTTCGTCCTGGGCCTTCGTGTTCCTGCTGTTCATCGGCGCCTCCTTCCTGGTCAAGCTCGGCAGCGAGATATCGCGGATCTGGCTCGCATCGTTCTTCGTCGTCGGCCTCGTGGCCCTGCTGATCGAACGCGCCTTCCTGCGCACGCTGGTGCGCAGCTGGGCGCGGCAGGGCCGGCTCGACCGCCGCACCATCGTGGTGGGCTCGGACCAGAACGGCGAACAGCTGGTCGAGGCGCTCAAGACCCAGCATGATTCCGATATCGACGTGCTCGGCGTGTTCGACGACCGCAACGACAGCCGCGCGCTGGAAACCTGCGCCGGCAGCCCGAAGCTCGGCAAGGTCGACGACATCGTCGAATTCGCCCGCCGCACCCGCGTCGACCTCGTGCTGTTCGCGCTGCCGATCTCGGCCGAGACGCGCATCCTGGAAATGCTGAAGAAGCTATGGGTGCTGCCGGTCGACATCCGTCTTTCGGCACACACCAACAAGCTGCGCTTCCGTCCCCGCTCCTATTCCTATCTCGGCGAGGTGCCGACGCTGGACGTGTTCGAGGCGCCGATCACCGACTGGGACCTCGTGATGAAGTGGCTGTTCGACCACGTCGTCGGCTTCCTGATCCTGTTGCTGGCGCTGCCCGTGATGGGCCTCGTCGCGCTCGCCATCAAGCTGGACAGCCCGGGCCCGGTGATCTTCCGCCAGAAGCGGTTCGGCTTCAACAATGAGCGCATCGACGTCTTCAAGTTCCGCTCGATGTACCACCATCTTGCCGATCCCACCGCTTCCAAGGTCGTGACCAAAAACGATGCCCGCGTTACCCGCGTCGGCCGCTTCATCCGCAAGACCAGCCTCGATGAACTGCCGCAGCTGTTCAACGTGGTGTTCAAGAGCAATTTGTCGCTGGTCGGCCCGCGCCCGCACGCCGTGCAGGGCAAATTGCAGAGCCGGCTGTTCGACGAGGCCGTCGACGGCTATTTCGCGCGCCACCGCGTCAAGCCCGGCATCACCGGCTGGGCGCAGATCAACGGCTGGCGCGGCGAAGTCGACACCGACGAGAAGATCCAGAAGCGCGTCGAGTTCGACCTCTATTACATCGAGAACTGGTCGGTGCTGTTCGACCTGTTCATTCTACTCAGGACGCCGCTGGCGCTGATGACGAAGAACGAGAACGCTTACTAGTTAGAGAGACTACCGGCGTCATTGCGAGGAGCGAAGCGACGAAGCAATCCACACCTCCTTCGCCGCACGATGGATTGCTTCGCTTCGCTCTCATGCACAAACGCTTCGCGTTTGCTGCAGACAATGACGGAAGCACTGGTTTCAGTACTGTGTTGAGTTGCGTGAGTATCGAATGGCGTATGCGGCGACAGCCGAGGGATCCCTTCCATCGTTGACGGCCGCGCCGGGCGTGCTCGCGGTGCAGCGCGCGATGGTATGGCTGGTCGGCGCGTCCGGGGCCATCGTCTTCATCGAGCCCAGCCCCTATGAGATCGCAACGCTGCTGGCGTCGCTGGTGTTCTTTGCCACCGGCGGTTTGCGGATGCGGCTGGTGTTCATTCCGCTGTTGCTGGCGCTGTTCCTGCTCAACACCGGCTACACGATCAGCGCCATCGCCGTGATCGACCGGCCCAATGTCAGCATGTGGATCGCGACGTCCTGGTACATGGCTGTTACCGTGATGCTGTTCGCGATGGTGGTGGCCGAAGATACCGCAGCCAGGCTCGACATGCTCAGGCGCGGCCTCGTCGTCGGCGCGGTGATCGCGGCGAGCCTGGGTGTCGCCGGCTATTTCAACCTCGTCCCGGGCGGACGCGACCTCCTCACCCTGTACGATCGCGCCCGCGGCACCTTCAAGGACCCGAACGTGCTCGGCGCGTTCCTGATCCTGCCGGCGCTGTTTTGCCTGCAAAGCGTGGTCTCGGACAAGCTCGGAAAGTCACTGCGCAACACCATAGCTTTCGGCATCATGTCGCTGGCGATCCTGCTGGCGTTTTCGCGCGCGGCCTGGGGCGGGTTGATCCTGACCTCGATGTTCATGCTGGCGCTGATGGTGCTGACCAGCCGGTCGCAGGGGCAGCGCTCGCGCATCATCATGATTGCGCTTGTCGCTGCGATCCTCGCGGCGGCGCTGGTGGCGGTGCTGCTGTCGTTCGACTCGATCGCGCAGATGTTCAAGCAGCGCGCCAGTTTCGATCAAAGCTATGACTCCGGCCGCTTCGGCCGGTTCGGGCGCTACATCCTCGGCGCCAACATGGCGCTCGATCTGCCGTTCGGAATAGGTCCGCTGCAGTTCACCCGCTACTTTCCCGAGGACACCCACAATTCCTATTTGAACGCGTTCATGTCAGGCGGCTGGCTCTCCGGCGTCTGCTATCCCGCGCTGGTGTTCGTCACGGCGCTGAACGGCTTTCGCTACATCTTCGTCCGCGCGCCCTGGCAGCGCGCCTATCTGGCCGTCTTCGCCGCCTATCTCGGCACCGTCGGCGAGAGCTTTATCATCGACACCGACCATTGGCGGCATTTCTGGATGATGCTGGGGCTGATGTGGGGCATGTTCGTCGCCGCCGAGCACTACAAGGCCCGAGCACTCAACGCCGCGCCCGCGCCGGCTTCTTGAGCGCCTTCGCCTTCGGCGCGCTGATCAATCCCTTCAGCGCCTCGGTCGCTTCCAGCACCGACTTGTAGCTCTCGCTCGCAAAGCGCAGCAGCAATTGCAGTTCCGCTTCCGAGTAGGTGCTCCATAGCTTGTGCATCGCCTGCTGCATCGGCACGTAGAAGCGTCCGATCTGCGCGATGCTATCAGGCACGGTCGCGATAAAGACCTTGCGCCGGTCGGTCTCGTCGCGCTCACGGCGCACCAAGCCGGCCTTCTCCAGCCGGTCGATCACGCCGGTGATGGCGCCCGTGGTCAGCCCCGTGACCTCGGCGAGACGGCCGGCGGTGACGCGGCCCTCCAGATTGAGAAAATCCAGGCATTCGAGGTCGGAACCGGAAATTCCGGCCACGTTGGCAACGGTTTGCCCAAAGATCACGCCCTGCGCCGACGACCGACGCATCGCCTCTTCCAGCTCCTGCAACAGCGCAGCCCGCGCCTTCGGCCTTGACACGGTCGATTTCATATCTTAGTCCATAATTATCTTAGCTACTAAGATATTTAGCAGCTGATATTTCCTACCACCCCACGGATGCATGGAGCAAGGCATGACCAAACGTCCCAAAGCCCTCATCATCGGCGGCGGCATCGCAGGTCCCGTGACGGGAATCTTCCTGAAGCAGGCCGGCATCGATGCCGAGGTGTTCGAGGCCTGGCCCTACGCGGCCGGGATCGGCGGCGGCCTGCAGATCGCGCCGAACGGCATGCATGTGCTGGCCGAGATTGGCCTCGCCTCCGACATGATCGCGCGCGGTTCGGTCGCCGAATCCTTCGATTTCTATTCGCAAGGAGGCGACCGGCTCGGCTCGCTCAACCGCAACATGAAAGAACGCTTCGGCCAGCCCGCGGTCAACATGTGCCGCGCCACGCTCAACGAATTGCTGGTCAACAAGGCCTGGTGCTCGAATGTCGAGCTGCGGTTCGAAAAGCGGCTGGTGGCAATCGAGGATCGCGCCGACCGGCCGGTCGTGGCGCATTTTACCGACGGCAGCTTTGCCGAGGGTGATTTTGTGGTCGGCGCCGACGGTGTGCATTCGGCTGTCCGCGGCCACGTGATTCCGGACGGACCAAAGCCGTTCGACACCGGCCTGATCGGTTTCGGCGGTTTTGTGCCACGCGCGGTGATCGAGAATTCGCCGATCGGCCAGCGCGTGGTGACGACGTTCGGCCAGAGTGGATTCTTCGGCTACGGCTTCTGCAGCTCCGATCCGGATGACGGCCTGATGTGGTGGAGCACGCAGCCCGCGCACGGCGTCAGTGCCGCGACCTACCGCGCCATGAGCCAGGATCAGCTGCGGCAGCATCTTCGGAAATTCCACGCCGGCTGGCACGATCCGATCCTGCAAATCATCGATGCGGCCGAGAACATCGTGGTGACGGACACGCTCGATGTTGCGACCCTGCCGACCTGGTCGCGCCAGCGGACGCTGCTCATTGGCGACGCCGCGCACGCCACCAGCCCGCATGCCGGCCAGGGCGCCTCGCTGGCGCTGGAGGACGCGCTGCGGCTTGGCCGGCTGATGCAGACGAGGCAGGAATTGTCGCTGACATTCCAGAATTTCGAGGCCGAGCGCCGTCCGCGCGCCGAAAAGATCGTGGCGCTGGCGCGCCGCAACGGCAACAGCAAGCGTGAGTTCAGCCCGACCGGCGCCTGGATCCGTGACCGTATGCTGAAACTGCTGCTGCCGGTCACGTCCAGGGGCATGGACTGGATGTACAGATACGATCCCCGCGCGGCGTAGCGGTCGCGTCATAGTGAAGATCTGTAGGGTGGGCAAAGGCGCACAAGCGCCGTGCCCACCGCTCTTTGCGCACTCTGAATTGGTGGGCACGCTGCGCTTTGCCCACCCTACAAGACGCCGCTACTGCTCCACGGTGAACGTCAGGCCGGCATGATCTTCGAGCCGCTTGATCAGGCTGTGCTGCATCGCTGCGCCCGGCGTCCAAATGCCCGCCGGCACCTCAGGCGTATCGCGCAGCAGGCAGATCGCGCATTCGGAGATCATCTTCGCCGTCGAGCCGTAGCCGGGATCGCGGTCGCCCTTCACCGCAGCCCTCGCCTGTTTGCCGTCGGGCGCGAGTGCGACGAACAGCAGATCGAAGAAACCACTCTCCCGCATCTCTTTCGAGGGACCGTCGCCGGGCTTCAGCCCGCTTGCGCCGCCCATCCTCTCGGCGTTGACGGCGGCGACGAACTGTTTGGCGTTGGCTTCTCCTTGCTCTCCCGCACCGGTCAGGACCATCTCGTCGTAAACGAAGTCTTTGCCGTACGGAAAGTTCATCAGAAAATTAGAACGGTGCACGTTGCGGGTGTTGATGGTCGCCATGGCGAAGGGCGCCGTCCACGAGCCCAGATCCTCGTCGAACAGCGGCTTGTTCCCGCGCGGCTGCTTCGGACCTTCAAATCCCGGCGCCAGCAAGAATGGATCCTTCAACAAGGCGACCAGACTGAGGTCTTGCGCGGCAGCCGCGAACGTCGCCCAGGTGCTCGCGGCGGTACCACCGGACAACGTGCCGCTCATGTCACGGATCCGGCCCTTGACGCGGTTGGCCGGGGCGCCAAATATCTTCATTGCTTCTTGCTGGGCGCAGAACACGCCGAGTTCGAACGGCAGCGAATCGAAGCCGCAGGAAAATACAATGCGTGCGCCGGTCGACTTTGCGTCGGCCTCGTGCGCGTCGATCATCTGCCGCATCCAGAGCGGCTCGCCGCAGAGGTCGAAATAATCGGTGCCATCGGCGACGCAGGCTGCGACCAGTTCGGAGCCATAGCGCTGATACGGACCGACGGTCGAGATCACCGATCTGGTTCGGCCGACCATCGTCTTGAGCGAGGCGGGATCGCCCGCATCGGCAACGATCAGCGCGGTATCGGCCGGCGCGCCGATCGCATCGCGCACGGCAGCGAGCCTGTCCGGGCTGCGCCCGGCCATCGCCCATTTCAGATGACCGTCGCCCCTGTACTGCGCGGCAAGATATTCCGCGATGAGCTGGCCGGTGAAGCCGGTGGCGCCATAGACAACAATGTCGAATTTTCGACGAAGGCATGGTCTGACTTCCGGGAAGATGATGCTCGAAAACTGGAGCTACTTCTCCACGGTGAACGTCAGGCCAGCGTTGTCGACCAGCCGCTTGATCAGTCTGTGCTGCATCGCCGCCCCCGGCGTCCAGATGCCGGCGGGCACCTCAGGCGCATCGCGCAACAGGCAGATCGCGCATTCGGAGATCATCTTGGACGTCGAGCCGTAGCCGGGATCACGGTCGCCCTTGACCGCCGCACGGACCTGACGGCCATCGGGGGCGATCGCCACATAAAGCAGATCATAGAGGCCGTTCTCGCGCTCTTCCTTCGACGGCCCCTCGCCCGGCTTGGGCGCGCCCGGACCGGTCTTTTCGGTGTTTGCCGCCATCACCAGCTTGGCGTTGGCCTCGCCCTTCTCGCCGGCCCCGGTCAGAACCATTTCGTCGTAGACGAATTCCTGCCCGTACGGAAAGCCCATCAGCATGTTCGAGCGATGGACGTTGCGGGTGTTGATGAGCGCCATCATGAAGGGCGCGATCCAGGACTGCAGGTCTTCCTCATAGGACGGCTTGCTGCCCGGCGGCTGTTTCGGCCCCTTGAATCCGGGCGTCAGCGCGAACGGATCCTTGAGGATCGCAACGAGGCTGAGATCCTTGGCAACGGCTTCGAAGGTCGCCTTGGCACTCGCGGCGGTGCCGCCGGACAAGGTGCCGCGCATATCGCGCACGCGGCCCTTGACGCGCAAGGCCGGCGCGCCGAACACCCGCTTGGCTTCCTCCTGCACGAAGAAAGCACCGAGTTCAAACGGCACCGAGTCGAACCCGCACGAAAACACGATGCGCGCGCCGCTCGCCTTCGCCGCGGCTTCATGCTTGTCGATCATCTCGCGCATCCACAGCGGCTCGCCGCAGAGATCGAAATAATCGGTACCCGACTCCACACAGGCCGCGAGCAGCTCGTTGCCATAAAACTGATACGGGCCGACCGTCGAGATCACGGATTTCGTCTGCCCTACCATCGCCTTCAGCGAGGCGGCATCTGACGCGTCGGCCACGATCAGCGGCGTATCCGACGGCGCGCCGATCGCGTCGCGCACGGCAGCGAGCTTGTCCTTGCTGCGTCCGGCCATCGCCCATTTCAGGCTGCTGTCGCCCTTGTACTGCGCGGCGAGATATTCGGCGACGAGCTGGCCGGTGAAGCCGGTGGCGCCGTAAACAACGATGTCGAATTTCGACGAAGACATGTTCGATTCCTTAAGACTCGTCATTGCGAGGAGCGAAGCGACGAAGCAATCCATGCTTCCTTGTCGCTGTGGATTGCTTCGCTGCGCTCGCAATGACGGTTTCTACCTCATTTCGCAAGGTTATTTCTTCGCGTAGGAAACGCCCATGCCGGCGCGGACGTCGGCCTGGATGCCATAGGGCGCGATCGGGTAGCGCAGGCCGTTTTTCGCGAGCTGCTTCATGCCGACAATGGCCTTGGCGAGATGCGCCGGCTGCAGCGCCATCAGCATCTCCTCGTCGGGCACGCCGCCATAGCGCCGTTCGGCAAAGCACGGCAGCGACAGCGAGGGCTCGCCGGTCTTGAGCGCCCGCCCCCAGGAATCCGCGCACGCGGTTTCGCCGACCACGCCCCATTCGAACTTCTTGTAGCCGGTATATTGCAGCCCGTTGATCAGGATGATCATCTGGCCCGGCGTCGCATAGACGAGACAAATATCCGGCGGATTGAGCCGGCCGCTGGTGAGCGGGCTCACCGCCATCGCCTGATACCGGCCATACGGCACGACATCGAGCGCCTCCTGGCGCTTGCGCGCATCTTCCTCGGTGCCATGCCAGACGCCGACATAGTTCTTTCCCTCGAGAAACTTTTCGTCCTGCGGTGCGAGGCCGATCACCGCGCGGCATTGCGCGCCGACGAGATCTTCGCCGGTGATGCCGACGGTCCAGCCGAGCCTCGAGGCCATGCTGACGATCTGGTCGGTGGTGTGGACCGCACTGGGGCGCCGGATTTTTGGGATCGCCGCCATCTCCTCGACGGTCGCGAACATCTTGATGCCGATCACGGTGGTCCGCAGGCGCAACAGGCTGATCAAATCGGCGGCCATGCCGTTCAAATCGAACGCTTCCGGCGGCGTTTGCTGTTGCATGGCGTAAACTCCCAAATCGGCGCGGTGCGCATGTTGTTGTTGGCGTCAATTCTAGCCCGGTCGCCCGGCTGTTGCGACCTCTACTTCGGCGCTGGTCCCGGCAGCAAATCGTCGATCTTGCCGGTGGCCCGGTACGCAACCAGTCCCATCCATTCGCGCGCCGCGGTTTCGGTCCGTCCGAGGCCATCAAGAATGGAGTTCGAGAATTTCGTGAAGTCGCCGCGGCCGCCGACCCGCCAATCGACCGGATAGGCTTCGACCGCAAATCCTGCCTTGCGGAACAGGCCGACCGATCGCGGCATGTGAAAGGCCGAGGTCACGAGCAGCCAGCGCTCGCCGTCCTTCGGCGCCACCAGCGCCTTCGAGAACTGGGCATTCTCCAGCGTATTGCGTGATGCCCGCTCCATGATCAGCCGCGATTTTGCGATGCCGAGACTCTCGAAAATCGCGCCGGCGAAATCGGCTTCCCGCGCGTCGTTCGAAATCAGATTGGCGCTGCCGCCGGTGAAGACGATGCGTGCATTCGGATAGCGGTGCGCCAACGCCGCCGCCGCGATGATACGGTCAGGTGCGCTGCGCACCACCGGCGTGCCATGCGCAGCCGATAGATCAGCCTCGATCGACGCGCCGAGGACGACGATGCCATCCGGCGGCGCGCCCGTTCCGGCCTCCCATCGCGGAAAGCGCTGCTCCAGCGGATAGAGCAACAGGTTTCCGAGCGGCGACAATCCGCAGATCACCAGCAGCAGCACCGCTGCCATCACGAGCTTGCGGCCGAGCGAAGCAAAGCGCGTCAGCAGCAGGATGGCGCCAACGAAACCGACGCCGATCAGGAAGTTCGTCGGCATCAGCATGTAGCCGAGCGTCTTGGAAAGAACGAAGAACAAGGCAGGCCTCTTGGATTCCCGGGCTCGTCATACGCGGGCTTGACCCGCGTATCCATCCTCTTCGCAAAAAGCGTTATGCGAAAAATGATGGATTGCCGGGTCAAGCCCGGCAATGACACAGTGGTGAACAAGAGCCAAAAAAGAAAGCGTCCCCCATGACCCATCATCACCTGCATTCCAGCCCCAAAACCTGCCACTGGGGCTTTTTCGAAGCGAAATTGAAGCCGGTCCTGACCATTGCCAGCGGCGATGAGGTCACGGTCGATACCATCACCGGCGGCCCCGACGTGGTGCCGGACCGCAGCAAATTTCATGTGCCGCCGGAGCTTGCCGACGTGCACGCCCAGAACGAACGGATGGTGCCGGGCCATATCCTGACCGGGCCGATCGCGGTTGAAGGCGCCGCGCCCGGCGACGTGCTCGAGGTCGACATTCTCGACGTCCAGCTCCGGCAGGACTGGGGCTACAATCTGATCAAGCCGCTGTCAGGCACCCTGCCCGACGATTTCCACGAGACGCGGCTGCTGAACATTCCGCTCGACCGCGAACGGATGGTGGGCCGGATGCCGTGGGGGCTCGATCTGCCGCTCAAACCGTTCTTCGGCGTGATGGGCGTGGCGCCGCCGCCGGCCTGGGGCCGCATCACCTCGCTGATCCCGCGCGCGATGGGCGGCAATCTGGACAACAAGGAGTTAGGGGCCGGCGCCAAGCTCTATCTGCCGGTGTTCGTGCCCGGCGCGCTGTTTTCCTGCGGCGACGGTCACGGCGTGCAAGGCGACGGCGAAGTCTGCGTCACCGCGATCGAAACCGCACTGCAGGGCCGCTTCCGCCTGACGCTGCGCAAGGATCTGCGGCTGGAATATCCGCGCGCTGAAACGCCTGATCATTACATGACGATGGCGATGGACCCCGACCTCGACCAATGCGTGGTGCGTGCGCTGCGCGACATGATCGTGCTGCTCGGCGAGCAGCGCAATCTGTCGCGCGAGGACGCCTACACGCTCTGCAGCCTCGCCGCCGATCTGCGGGTGACGCAGACGGTCAACGGCTCCAAGGGCATCCACTGCATGATCGCAAAGAGCGTCGTGCACGGCTGATGGCCGTAACGCGGTGCGCCGTCACAGCGGCGAAAGCAGCTCCAGCCTGGAACTAATCCTGACGCTGGTCTTTCCAACCAGCGCCGCCCCCTGCACATCAGCGCGATCGGCGGTATAGGTGCCGCTGAAGCCGGTGGTGACCTCGCGCCCGCCAAACAGCGGCAGCACGCCGGCCGATTTGGTGTGCTGGTTGGTGGTCAGTTCGCCGCGCCATTTGCCGCGATCGGCGGTGTAGGAGCCCGTATAATAGAAATGCGAGTCGCCGCCGGCGATCTTGCCGTCCAACAGCACGATGACGCCGCTGGCATGGCCATGCCCGCCCTCAATCATTTCGGTCAGGATTGAGTAGAGACCGTTGGTCATCGTCATCGCAGGATTGCCCCTCGTCGAAGCAGCATCGACCGTGCAGACCACCTGAGGCAATCGGGAAATGGGTTGAGGAACTGGATCGTTTCGCCGCGGCTGCGTGGGCGCCGTCAGGCCGGTAGTTGGTCGCGCAGCGCTGTCCAACATCAGTGCCCGTGTGGCGCCAGTCGAATTTTTCGACGCCGTTACAAGGAGATAGGCTGCGACCTTGGCGGCAATTGACTTATCCCCATGAAACTTAATAGAGTCTAAATAGATACTTTTCAGTACGGCGTTTAAAAGTTAGCGTTCTTGCATGGCTACAGAAAAAGCCGAAACCGACCGCATTCCCGTGACGTTGGCGATCTCGACCATCAGCTATCTCGAAAAACTGGTGAGACAGGGCACCCACGGCACTAGCGTTCCCGGCGTTGCGAAGACCCTGATCGAGGAAGGCATCCGGCTCGCCATCAAGGACGGGCTGCTGTCGATCCGCGACAATGGCAGGCCTTGATGGCACGCCAGCGGAAAATTCGCTGACGGGAGACAGGAACGCGGCGGTTCCTCAAAGAATTTGGGACCGCAAGCATGTTCGCAAACATACCGACCTGGACCACCGAGCGCGTCGAACTCCTCAAGCAACATTTCGAATCCGGCCTGTCCTGCCGCGAGATCGCCGCTCACATCGGCGTCAGCCGCAACGCCGTGATTGGCAAATTGACACGGCTCGGCCTGACCCGCGGACCGACCAATATCGAACAGCATCTGCAAGGGACCGCCAGGGAACGCAGCCCGAAATCCGTTCCCCGCGCGCAGTACCGGATGCTGCAAGTGGTCTACCAGAACGGGCAACCGGCCCCCGACGCCCCGATCGCCAGCGAGCGCCCCTGCTCGCTGCTCGAACTCAGCCACGAGCGCTGCCGCTGGCCGATCAGCACGCCCGGCGCGGAAGATTTCTGCTTTTGCGGCAACACACCGCTCAAGGGTATGCCCTACTGCGTCGGCCACACCCGCCTCGCCTACAAGCCCGGCTCGCGCCAGCGAGTGGCGCGCGCCTGACATTGTCTGACGCACTCTCTACTGACGCACTCTCTGCTTGGAGCGCAACAAACATCGGGCAGCACGGCCATTCCACGGCTGTAGCGTCACTGCGCGGGCACCAGCGCCTGCGCTCCCTTGTCCTTGATCAAGAGCACCAGGAATTTCGCCGGCTGGGTGCTGCTCGCGTTCCGGTCGACGACATGAATATCATCGGGGCCTTCATAGAAACTTTGTCCTGCCGTCAGTGTCACGGGTTGTCCACCCTTCAGCTGCATCACGACGGAGCCCTCCAGCACGTAAACAAACGCATGTGCGTTGTGTCGGTGGACAGCACTCGACCCGCCGGGCGCATGCTCGACCATGATCATCAAGGCTTCCTTGCCGGGATTGTCCGGAAGATCCCTGGACATGAGCGGCGTCACCTTGGGGGCTTGAGCTGCCGCCGTTCCGGTCATCAAGCACAGAAGAAACAGCGCAACGAGTTTGTTTGCCATAATCGCCTCTTTCGTTCATTGCCCAGGAGCTGATGCGGGATCAGCCCTGTGCGCGGCGAAGCCATTCGTCGAGACCGATGCGGCCGAGGCGCGCCTCGCCCAACGGCACGAGCGAGTGCTCGTCAACCCGACCGCCCCAGTATCGGGCCTCGGGGTCGCTCACGACTTCGCGCGGGTCGCCAACCGCCTTCAGATAGCGGGCGATGATGTCATTGAGCGGCGCTCGTTCCGGTCCGGCGATCTCCACGATACCGCTTCGCGGCGCCGCGAGTGCCAGATCGGCAACGATGGCAGCAACGTCGTCCGCCGCGATAGGCTGGAACAGGATAGGCGGGAGCCTCACTGTGTTTCCATCCGCACTTGAATCGGCGATACCGCGAACGAATTCCAGGAACTGGGTCGCGCGAACGACGGTGTATGGAATGCCGGAGGCTTCGATCAGTTTCTCCTGGGCGACCTTGGCGCGGAAATAGCCATTGTCGGTCCGGTCGATCGCGACGATCGACAGTGCGACATGATGCCGGACGTTCGCTGCGGCCTCGGCGGCGAGCAGGTTGCGGCCGGAGGTCTCGAAGAATTCGAGCACCGCCTTGTCGTCAAATGAGGGCGAATTGGCCAGGTCGATCACCACCTGTGTGCCCGCCATGACCTCCTTGAGTCCCTCACCGGTGATCGCGTTAACGCCGCTTTTGGGCGAGGCGGCGACGACTTCATGGCCGCCCTGACGCAGAATGGCGACGGTCTTCGAGCCGATCAGGCCCGTGCCACCGATCACGACGATCTTCATGGTTGATGCTCCGTTGTTCTTAGCAGCTTAGTTCCGCTTCGAACCCGCAGAATACTATCCCAAGGTACAGGTCGGACTACCCGCTGAACCGGCGAGACCCTGTAGACCGTACCGCCACGCGGCGTTTTCCGTCAGCGTGGCAGGCTTAGGTGAGCCAACAACTCTTGTTGAGTTCCGGCTCTGGTCGCTATTCAGATCAGCCCCTCAGGCGAGCTTCCAGCCGACCTCGTCCCGATAGCTCTGGTAGAAATCGAGCGTATACGCCTCCTCCGGCGTCTTGCGCACGCGCTCGTCGAGCTTGTGGGCGTCGTCGCCGACCAGGATGCGCCAGCGATCAGCCTTGACGCCGTCAAGGATGATTTTCGCGGCCGCCGCCGCCGTGGTCGGCGCATCATCATGAAACGATCGCGCGCGGTCGAGCGCGAGTTGCTGGATGTCCTCATCCGACATGGCAGAGGTGTCGGTGCCCATGCCCTTGAGCCGTTCGCGGGTCACACCGATCTCGACATCGGTCAGGCGCTCGGTCTCGCTCCCGCTCTGGATCTTGCGTGAGTTCGACACGATCGAGGTGCCGATGTGGCCCGGCATCACGACCGAGCACTTGATATGCGGCGCGTTGAGCCGCAGATCCGTCATCAGCGCCTCGGAAAATCCCTTCACGGCGAACTTGGCGGCGGCGTAAGCGGTGTGCGACACGCCGGGGCCGACCGACGCCCAGAAGCCGTTGACGCTGGACGTGTTGATGATGTGGCCCTCGTCGGCCTTCAGCAGCAGCGGCATGAAAGTGCGGACCCCGAGATAGACGCCGCCCCAGCAGATGTTGAAGGTACGCTCCCATTGCTCGCGCGTGTTGGTGAACAGGCTGCCGCCACCGCCGATACCGGCATTGTTGAACAATAGATGGATCTTGTCGGTCGCCTGCTGCTCGATCAGCTCATCGCGAAACCGCTTGAGCTGGTCCTCGATCGCGACGTCGGCGATGTGCGTGGTGACGCGCAGGCCCTGCGGCAGCTTCTCGGCTTCGCACAGCTGCCTGGTCTCGGCCATCGCCTCGGCGGAGACGTCGCACATCGCGACATTGCAGCCCTCGGCGACGAGCTGGCGCGCCAGTTCGCGGCCCATGCCCGTGCCGCCTCCGGTGATGACGGCGATCTTTCCGGCGAATTCCTTCATGGGGATGTTGATCCTTTTTCTTTTTCACGACGCTTCGAAACGGTGCCGTCATGGCCGGGCTTGTCCCGGCCATCCACGTCTTGCTTGATGTTAGACTGTAAAGACGTGGATGCCCGGCACAAGGCCGGGCATGACGACGCATTGAACACTTATCCTACTCCGCCGCCTCGACGCGCTGGCCGGCCGATGCGCCCAACCCGTCCAGCGCCTTCTTGATCGCGGTCTGTTGCGTTGGCGATGCTTCCGGCATCGGCGCGCGCGGATAGGTTTTTGGCAATCCCTGCAGCGACTGCGAATAGCGCGTACAGGCCGGCAGATTGTCTGAAACAACCGCGTTCCACAGCGTCAACAGCTTCTTGTGCAGGTCGAGCGCGCGGACGTGATCGCCGGCCTTGACCGCATCCCACAACTCGACCGAGGCATGCGGCGCGGCCGAGAGGATCGCGGCGATCGAGCCGTGCGCGCCGAGCGCGTAGGACGGATACATCAGCGCGTCGACCGCGCTGTAGATCAATTTATCCGGCGCCATCATCATGAGATCGGCGAACAGTTTCAGATCGCCGGCGCTCTGCTTGACGCCGACCACCAGCGGCACCTCGTTCATGATCCGCGTCAGCAGCGCGGGCGACAGATACGACCACGGCACCACGTTGTAGATGATGATCGGCATGCCGGTCTCGTCGGCCATCCGGCGGAAGTGATCGACCATCGCCTGATCGTCCGGCTTGAACAAATAATGCACCGGCGTCACCTGCAGCGCCGCGACATCCATGTCGCGCACCAGTTTGCCGCGCCGGATCGCGTCGCGCGTGGAGTCGACGATGATGCCGGCGATCACGGGCGCGCGGCCCTTGGCGGCTTCCACCGTTGCCGCCACCAGGTCGCGATACTCTTCATGATCGAGCGTGTGCCCCTCGCCGGTCGAACCGCCCGCCGCCATGCCATGGCTGCCGGCGCCGATCAGCCAGTCGACTTGCGGGGCGACCTGCTTGAAATCAATCTCGCCGTCCTTGCGAAACGGCGTTGTCATCGGCGGTATCACGCCTGTCGGGCGTATTTTCATGATCGACCCCTTGCGTTCCCGTTTCCCAAATCCGATCCCGCTCTTTGGCGGATATTCTCGATCGGCGGGTGAAGCCTAACCGCTGCCGGATGGGCAATCCAGTTGAGACATCGGTGGGCTGGGTCGTGGCGACGTCATAACGGACGGAGACGCGGCTCCAAGTTCGAGCGGCGCAAACATCTGAATCCTTGCACGAAAAAACCCCGACAGTTGATGCCGGGGCTATTCGCTCGCTTAGCGGGGTGGCTTCGGCGGGCCAAAGGGGTTGCGAGGCGGAAGGTGCGTGGGGCCGGTACCCAGCCTGCCGCCTGTCACGATATCCAGCTGCTGCGTCGTCAGTTCGACCGGCTTGTCAGTCCTGCGTTCCATGGTGCTTCTCCTGTTGCTGTCCCGGTGCAACATTGCAACGGCATGACCGGGACAATGACGGATCGGCGACGGCCGCGCTGTTCCCCAGGTGACAGCCGGACCAGAACGGAAGTGGCCTCGGCCTTTCCTTTGGCCTTTCCAGACCGTCGTCACTTGCAAGAGCTCACGGGCTTTCGTGTTTAACCATACGAAAAACTCAGGGCGACGGCGGGAGTGCGCCTGTAGTATGTTTGCGCTTATTGGATTTATTAATTTTTGGTGCCTTATGAACGACGCGTATTTCAAGGAGCAGTCCCGGCGCGTCCGCGCGATTGCGGACAACGCCGATCCCTTCACCAAGAAACGTCTGCTGGCGCTGGCAGAAAGTTACGATGCGCGGATTGGACGGCCCTCGCGGGCAACGCGACAGCTGCCCTTCGTCGCGATCAACAATGAAAAGCCCGCCGATCAGCGCGACGACGGCGAGACCGCGCGCTGATTGTGGCAACTTCCGCATAGCGATCGCCGCTCGCATATTCCGCGACAAGGCATTACGCCTGTACGCGACAAGGGAGCGCAGGCGGAAACGGTTCGGCAAAATGGGCGTGACGGCGCGCGCGGTGCATGCCAGTATCGTCGAATAATCAAAGCGCGCGCACGTCGGACGAAGCGCCGCTGCCAGGGAGGGGACTGCAAAGCGTTCGCGTAAGCGGACGCGCTGCAAGCGTCTGCGTAAGCGGACGCGCCGTCCGTTGGCCTAACGGTCCGTTGGCGCCGCATGGGACAACAGATTGTCCATCGTCTGCTGATTTCGTTCCCCGCTTTGCTCGGGGTTCTCTTCCTCTGTTTTTGTCTGTTGCAGGTGGTGCCGGCTGATCCTGCGATGATCATCGCCGGTCCCGACGCCAAGGCCGAGACCATCGCGGCGATCAGGCTCGAGCTTGGCCTCGACCGCTCGATCCCGGTGCAGTTCTTCGAATACATCATGCGGGTTCTGCGCGGCGATCTCGGCCGCTCGATCATCTCCAACCGGATGGTGAGCGAGGAACTCGCGATGACGATCGGTCCGACGGTCGAACTGATGCTCGGCGCGATGCTGATCGCGGTGCCGAGCGGGCTTGCGTTCGGAACGCTGGCCGCCGTCAATCGCGGTCGCATCGCCGACCGCATCATCATGGCCTGCTCGGTGGCCGGCGTGTCGATGCCGGTGTTCTTCATCGGCCTGATCCTGATCCAGTATGTCGGCTTCAAATGGGCGCTATTGCCGTTCACCGGCCGCACCGGGCCGATCTGGGACGGCGGATTGCCGAGCCTGATCCTGCCCGCCACCACGCTCGGCCTCGTGCTGATCGGGCCGATCGCGCGACTGACGCGCACCGCCGTGCTTGAAGTGCTGGGCGCCGATTTCGTGCGCACCGCGCGCGCCAAGGGGCTGCGCGAGACGGTCGTGATCGTTCATCACGCGCTGCGCAACGCCATGATCCCGGTCGTCACCCTGATCGGGCTGCAGGCGGCCTTCCTGCTCGGTGGCGCCGTCGTCACCGAAACGATGTTTTCCTGGCCCGGCGTCGGCCGGCTTGCAGTCGGCGCCATCGTCTCCAGCGATTTCCCGACCGCGCAGGGCGCGATCATGATCCTCGCCATAGCCTTCCTGTCGATCAACCTGATCGTCGACGTGCTCTACGTCTATCTCGATCCCAGGGTGGCGCGCCGATGAGCGTTCAGGCTCTCGAACCCGTCTTTGTCGCCGAGCCCGAAACCGGCGCATTCGTCCGTGCCGGCGTGCTGCGGCGCCTCGCGCGCGACCGGGTCGCGGCCGGGGCGGCGTTGACGCTCACCACCATCGTCGCCGCGGCGGTGTTCGCGCCCTGGATCGCACCCTACGACCCCTACTTCACCGACCTGACCAAGGTCATGCAGCCGCCCGGCGCCGAGCACTGGTTCGGCACCGACAACACCGGCCGCGACGTATTGAGCCGCATCATCTTCGGCACCCGCGCCACGTTGATGCTCGGGCTGGTCGGCGTCATCATCGGCGGCCTGTTCGGCGGCGTGCTCGGCATTCTCGCCGCCTACTACAAGCGCCTCGACGGCTGGATCATGCGGCTGGTCGACGTGATGCTGGCGTTCCCCGCCATCCTGATCGGGCTCGCGGTCGCCGCGATCTTCGGCGCCGGCCTCACCGCCGTTGTCATCGCGCTGGTGGTCGCCACCGTGCCCGACGTCGCGCGGGTGGCGCGCGGGGCGGCGGTCGGCGTCATGGGTCAGGAATTCATGGAAGCCGGCCGCGCGGTTGGCGTCACCGACGGCGCACTGATCTGGCGCTATCTGACGCTCAACTGCATCTCGACGATCTTCGTGTTCCTCACCCTGCGTTTCGGCCAGATCATCCTGATCGGTTCCGCGCTCGGCTTCCTCGGCATGGGCGCGCAACCCCCGACCGCCGAACTCGGCATGATGGCGGCCCAGGGGCGCGACTTCCTGTTCATGGCGCCGCACATTGCGACGATCCCGAGCTGCGCGATCTTCGTCATCGTGCTGGCCGCCAACCTTCTGGGCGACGCGTTCCGCGACGTCCTCGATCCGAGGCTGCAGACATGATCAGAACCGTTCTGGGTGTCGCATTGGCAATTGCTGTCGCCGGCTCCGCATCGGCGCAGACGCTGACATTGATGAAGGGCATCGACGCGCCGCATTACGACGCGCAGCGCACCACCTGGGGTCCGACCTCAGACATCGTCAACATGTTCCAGGACACGCTGGTGGCGCTGGACTGGGACGGCCGCACGCCAATCCCCTATCTGGCCAAGTCCTGGCTCATCAGCGAGGACGGCCGGACCTATACGTTCAAGCTGCGCGACGACGTCTCGTTCTGCAGCGGCAAGAAATTCACCGCCGAGGACGTGGTCTACAGCTTCAAGCGGCTCAAGGATCCCGCGATCAAGGGCCCGTACGCCTGGCGCGCCGGCAGCATCAAGGAACTGCGCGCGCCTGATCCATACACCGTCGAATACGAACTCGAGGAGCCCTACTCCGAACTGCTGTTGCAGCTCACCATGTTCACCAACGTGATCCACAACAAGGAGAGCGTCGAGGCGCTGGGCAAGGACTACGGCATCAAGGGCGCCGACGGCACCGGACCGTGGTGTTTCGATTCATGGCAGCCGCGCACCGAGATCGTGCTGAAGCGCCACGCCGCCTACAAATGGGGCCCGTCGATGTACCAGAACAAGGGCCCGGTGAAATTCGAGAAGCTGGTGGTCAAGATCGTGCCCGAGGAATCCAGCCGGGTTGCGGCGATGATGGCCGGCCAGTTCGACATCACCCACCAGTTTCCGCACCAGTTCATCACCCAGGCCAGGGCCGCCCCGATGCTCAACGTGAGCGAGGCGAAGCCGAATTTCCAGCTGCTCTACTTCGGTTTCAAGACCACCCGGCCGATGGTATCAGACAAGCGCGTGCGCGAGGCCATGAGCATCGCCATCAGCCGCGCCGAGATCGCCAAGGGCATCCTGCTCGGCAACGCCACGGCGGCCTTCACCATCGTCGACAAGGATGCGCTCGACCATGATCCGAAGACGGCCGGAATCGTCAAGGAAGACCTCGAACGCGCCAAGAAGCTGCTCGACGACGCGGGCTGGAAAGTTGGCGCCGACGGCGTGCGCGAAAAGGACGGCACCAAGCTGGCGCCGAAAGTCTATTACACCGCGAACGCCAACTCGGCCAAGGTCGCCGACGCGATCCAGGGCTACTTGCGCAAGATCGGCGTCGACTGGCGACTAAACCCGCAGGACTCGACCATCGCGGCGGCCAAGATGGCCGAGCAGGACTACGAAATCTGGTCAGTGACGGTGCCGTATCTGTCGGCCGGCGACCTGATGAACATCTACTTCGATTCACGCAACATCCCGACGCCCAACCGGATGAACTGGAAGGACGCCGAGACCGACGAGTGGCTGAAACTCGGCCGATCGGCGCTGACCGAGGCCGATCGCGCCAAATACTACGCGATGGTGCAGCAGAAGGTCATGCAGGAGCATTTGTGGATTCCGGTCCTCAACATCAACATGGACCAGGTCGCCAACAAGAAGATCAAGGGCGCGCGGCCGCACATGATCTACCAGAACACGTTCTACAAGGGGTTGGACGCGTCGCTTTAGGCAAGCAACAACAAGGAGCAAACGATGCGCGGATTGTTCATGACGGCTGCGGTGCTGCTCGGATTGGCGGGAGCGTCTCCGCTGGAGGCGCAGACCCTGAAGATGATGAAGTCGCTCGACGCGCCGCATTATGACGGCCAGCGCACGACGTGGTCGCCCTCCTCCGACATCGTCAACATGATTCAGGATACGCTGGTCGCGATGGACTGGGACGGCAAGACGCCAATCCCCTATCTCGCCAAGTCGTGGACCATCAGCGAGGATGGCAAGACCTATGTTTTCAAGCTGCGCGATGACGTGCAATTCTGCAGCGGCAAGAAATTCACCGCCGCCGACGTGATCTATTCCTTCAAGCGCCTGACCAGCCCCGAGCTGAAAGCGCCGCTGGCCTGGCGCGCCGGCAACATCAAGGAGTTGCGCGCGCCCGATCCCTACACTGTCGAATACGAACTGAACGAGCCGTTCGCCGATTTGCTGCTCCAGCTCACGATGTTCACCACCGCGATCCACAACCAGGAGAGCGTCGAGGCGCTCGGCAAGGATTACGGCATCAAGGCGATCGACGGCACCGGGCCGTGGTGCTTCGAGAACTGGCAGCCGCGCACCGAAATCGTGCTCAAGCGCCACGACGCCTACAAATGGGGCCCGTCGATGTACCAGAACAAAGGCCCGGTGAAGTTCGAAAAACTCAGCATCAAGATCGTGCCGGAGGATTCCAGCCGCGTCGCCGCGATGCTGGGCGGACAATTCGACGTCAGCCATCAGATCCCGCTGCAGTTCATCCAGCAGGTCAAGGCAGCCCCCACCCTCAACGTGCAGGAGGCGCAGCCGAACTTCCAGCTGATGTATTACGGCTACAAGACCACGCGGCCGATGGTATCAGACAAGCGGGTGCGCGAGGCGATGAACATCGCGATCAACCGCGCCGATATCGTCAAGGGCATCATGCTCGGCAATGCCGAACCGGCCTACACCTTCATCGACGACAAGGCGCTCGACTTCGCCGCCTCCACCAAGGGCATCATCAAGGAGGACATCGAACGCGCCAAGAAGCTGCTGGACGAAGCCGGTTGGAAGGTCGGCGCCGACGGCATCCGCGAGAAGGACGGTGTCAAGCTCGCGCCGAAGGTGCTGTTCACGCAGGTCTCCTATTTCGGCCGCGTCTCCGAGGCGATCCAGGGCTACATGCGCAAGATCGGCATCGACTGGAAGATCGTCGGCTTCGACTCCACGATCGCGCCGGCCGAGATGGCCAAGCAGGACTACGAATTGTGGACGGTGACGTTCCCCTACATATCGGCGGGCGACCTCCTGAACTTCTACTTCGATTCGAAGAACATGCCGGCGCCGAACCGGATGAACTGGAACGACCCCAAGACCGACGAGTATCTGAAGATGGGCCGCGCGTCGCTGACCGAGGCCGATCGCACCAAATATTACTCGTTGGCCCAGCAGCGGGTCACCGAGGAGCATCTGTGGATGCCCGTGATGAACATCGCGATGTACACGACGAGCCAGAAGAAGCTGAAGGGCGTGCGGCCGCACATGCTCTACCAGAACACGTTCTACAAGGGCCTGGATTACTCGTTCTGATGGAAAACCTGCTCGAGGTCCGCGGCCTGAAGACCCATTTTGCCACCGACCGCG
The DNA here is from genome assembly GCF_040546575.1 of Bradyrhizobium sp. OAE829. Classification (NCBI taxonomy): domain Bacteria; kingdom Pseudomonadati; phylum Pseudomonadota; class Alphaproteobacteria; order Hyphomicrobiales; family Nitrobacteraceae; genus Bradyrhizobium; species Bradyrhizobium sp. OAE829. Next base: position 717,290 of record NZ_JBEPOE010000001.1, read on the forward strand.
GCCTGTTTCGCGCGGTCGACGGCATCAGCTTCAGCGTGCCGCGCGGCCGTACCGTCGGCCTCGTCGGCGAATCCGGTTGCGGCAAGAGCGTGACGTCGCTCTCGGTGATGGGCCTGGTGGCGAGCCCGGGCAAGGTCGAGGCCGACGCCGTTATGTTCGGCGATCGCGACGTGCTGAAACTGTCGGCCGACGAGCGCCGCCGGCTGCGCGGCGGCAAGATGTCGATGATCTTCCAGGAGCCGATGACCTCGCTGAACCCGGTGCACACCATCGGCCAGCAGATCGTCGAAGCGATACTCGCCCATACCCAGTTGTCGCCGCAGGCCGCGAAAGCGCGCGCCATCGAGATGCTGGAACTGGTGCGGATTCCCTCGGCGAAGCAGCGCATCGACGACTTTCCACACCATTTGTCGGGCGGCATGCGCCAGCGCGTCATGATCGCGATGGCGCTGTCCTGCGAGCCGGCGCTCCTGATCGCCGACGAACCGACCACCGCGCTCGACGTCACCATCCAGGCCCAGATCCTCGATCTGCTCGGCGAATTGCAGCGCCGGCTCGGCATGGCGATCCTGATCATCACCCACGATCTCGGCGTGATCGCCGAGGTCGCCGACCAGGTGCTGGTGATGTACGCCGGACAGATCGTCGAAAGCGCTGATGTCGCCGATCTGTTTGCCGATCCGCAGCACCCCTACACGATCGGCCTGCTCGGCTCGATCCCGCGCCTCGACGTCGACCGTATTAGGCTCGCCACCATCGAAGGCACGGTGCCGAGCCCCAACAACCAGCCCAAGGGCTGCCGCTTCGCGCCGCGCTGCCCGTTCGCCGACCGGCGCTGCCGCGAGGCGCCGCCGCCGCTGCGCGAACTCGCGCCGGGTCATCTCGTCGCCTGCTGGAAGGCCCCGGTCGAGGTGGCGTCATGAGCGCGGTCCCGGTGCTGCAGGTCGATGGCCTCGTAAAACATTTTCAGCTCAGCCGCGGCATCATCCTGCGCCGACAAGTGGGTCTGGTGCGCGCCGTCGAGGACGTCAGCTTCGAGATCGGCCGCGGCGAGACGCTGGCGCTGGTCGGCGAGTCCGGCTGCGGCAAGTCGACGACCGGACGCCTGGTGCTGCGCCTGATGGACCCGACGGCCGGCTCGGTCCGCTTCAAGGGCGAGGAAATCGCGGGTCTCGGCAAGGATGAACTGCGGCGGCTGCGGCGGCACATGCAGATCATCTTCCAGGACCCCTACGCCTCGCTCAATCCGCGCATGACCGTTGGCGAGATTCTGGCCGAACCGTTGCGGGTGCATGACATCGGCGATCCCGCCTCGCGCGAGACGCGGGTGAGCGAGCTCCTCGATATCGTCGGCCTGCTGCCCGAACACGCCAGGCGGTATCCGCATCAATTCTCCGGCGGGCAACGCCAGCGCATCGGCATTGCGCGGGCGCTGGCCGTCAATCCCGATTTGATCATCTGCGACGAGCCGGTATCGGCGCTCGACGTCTCGATCCAGGCACAGATCGTCAATCTGCTGCAGAATTTGCAGCAGCGGTTTGGTCTGTCCTATCTATTCATCGCGCATGATCTGGCGGTCGTGAAACACATCAGCGATCGCGTCGCGGTGATGTATCTCGGCAAGCTGGTCGAGATCGCTGACAAGAAGGCGATCTACGCAAAGCCGTTGCACCCCTATACCCACGCGCTGCTGTCGGCGATCCCGAAACCGGACCCGAGCCTGCGCACCAAGCGCGTCATGCTGCAGGGCGACGTGCCGAGCCCGTTCAACCCGCCGTCCGGCTGCCGCTTCCACACGCGCTGCCTGCACGCCCAGCCGCGCTGCTCGGCCGAGGAGCCGAAGCTGCGCGAGGCCGCGCCCGGCCATCGCGTGGCCTGTCATTTCTTCGAGACGATCCAGGCCCCCGTCATCGTCGCGCGCGCCGGCGCTGCGAACGGCAAGTTCGCCGAACGGCTGGCCGCCTTTGAGGCGGCCAAGCACGCGCGAACGCCGGCCTGACGGCAATCCGTGGCGCGCAGGTTCGGAGTTCAGGCTAGGACGGGGCTTGCCTTGTCGTAATGCTTGATAAACACAAACGGGCTGGGCGTGGCTTTTCCCTTGCCGCCGCTGACATTGGCGAGTTCGCGATCGGACAGCGCGTCGGTCTGACGGTCCCGCTCGCATGATTCAGCGCGATTGATGACGGTGCTCATGGTGACGGCTCCCTTTGGATCAAGGTCGGATCATTGCTGATGAAGGGGATTTAGCCGCCTAGCCGTCGCCGTCGCTGTGACATCGATCACAGTCACGAGCCTCTCACCGGGGTCAGGATGGTTGGCCTCATCCAGCCACCGGAGCGCATCATGACCGCATTTCAGAAACAGCCGAGCATTGACCAACGGGCCGCCTCGACCGGCGAACTTTGTGCGACCGAACTGGATGCGGTGATTGGCGGCACGTCCTGGTTTGAAGTCCTGAGCAATATTTTCAAAGCGCAGAACGAGACGCTCAAATCCATCGCCGGGAATATTCGGTAAGAAGTTGTTGCGATTGACCGAGCCGGAGCCAGCTACTGGTTGACAAGCCAACGAGAGCGGATCGTAATACTACCTAAGATCGATCAACGGCGAACGGCAGCACTGGCGCAATGCCAAGCTCCCAAAGCGTCTTGCTTCCTAAACGTCTTGCTTCCTGAACGTGTTGGCTTCGAGGGCGGCGACCGCGGGAAACCGCGGCGCTCAGCAATGGGGAGGATGGTCGTGATTGAATCTCTCATCGTCTGGCTGATCATCGGCGCGATCGCAGGCTGGCTGGCCGGGCAGATCGTCAAGGGCTATGGCCTCGGCCTGGTCGGCAACATCGTGGTCGGCATCGTCGGCGCCGTGATTGCCGGCTGGCTGTTACCGATGATCGGGTTTGTCCTGGTCGGAGGCTATCTGGCCGCGATCGTCAACGCCGTCATTGGCGCGGTGATCCTCCTGATCATTGTCGGCTTCTTCAAGAAGTAGTCCGATCAAGAAGTAGTCCGTTCAAGAACCAGCTTCGGCCGTTCGCAGCGATGCGGCGCGATCTTTTGCGCCGCAGCAACGCTGTTGAAAGAGGCGGCCCCAGCACGGGGGGAAGCTGAGGCCGCCTTTTGCCGAACGCGACGGGGCTAGTCGCGTCCGGGCGTGCCCGACTAAGCTCCCCGGCAGTAGTTTGTTCCCCACAGACGGCGGTGGAAAAAAATTTCGGGAGCATCGGCCGGGAACCAACGGCGACGTCGCGAATTGTGAGTTTCGTGGTGGGATGCCCATCATCATCTTGCGGCTGGGGGGCCGTTTTCCTGTGACCGAGGAGCTCGACGACGAATGGATGGTGCCGAAGTACCAGTGAGTTTTGATGTTCCTGCCATCATCCGCAAATGGCCGTCGCTCCACAACGCCCGCCGCCTCGATAGCTCCGGCCCCTATATGGTGTTCGAGGGCACGCTCGATGAGTGCATGAGGGAATTCATGGCCAAGCCTGAATCGACCCGGCACCTGTACGAGATTCTGACAGCGGCGCAGCCGCCAATGATCCCCGAGGTGATGTCCGCCGAGCACGTCGCCGAGCTGGTGCGGCTGCGCGAGTTTCTTTAGCCGCAGCGCGCTCACCGGCGTTACCGGCAAGCTGACGGCGCCTTAGCGGCCAGAAAATTCATTAACCAGCGAGCGCTATGGTTCAGACAATCGCGGACGGCTCCCAAGGCCCCCGCGAGACGTAAATGCGTAGGGAAACCCACCGCCTCAACCCGGTGGGTTTTTCCGTCGGAAGGGCGTCGCCAATGTCACTATCATCCGCCAAGAATTATGCGCTGCGCGCCGAACGCTGCCAGGACGCCAAGGAAGCCGCCGACCTTCTGGCGAAAGCGATCCTGGAATTGGCGGCATCGATCGAAGCCACCGACGCAAAAGTGAAGAAGATGAACAAGTCGGGCTGAGCTTCGGCCCTCTGACCCGGCAGCCCCTGACCGCTTTTCAGACCCTCGGCGCAGGATATGCCCTCTTATCCGAGGCCGCGCGCCGGCTCCGCGCGGGTTCCCCGTTTACGTTAAAATCACATCATCGACCACGCCGAATAACCAAGTGCTAATGATTCCTTAACGAGGGAATCATGATCAACGGACGCAAAAACGCCGTCGTCGGACTGACCACGGTTTTCACTTTCATGATGGTCGAGCTGGCCGTGGTGGTTTGCGCGGTCGCATTGGTGCTCGAACTGGTGTTCGACGTGGACGTTCCGCTTCTTGCTTTCAACGACGAGTGACGACGGCGGCCCTTACCCGCGGCGGCCTCATATTAATTAGTCCGCTACTCGATCACCTTGTCGGCCATGAGCAGCACCGACTCCGGAATGGTCAATCCAAGCCCCTTGGCTGTGCGGAGGTTCACCTCGAACAAAAATTTTGTGGGCTGCTCGACGGGTATCTCGGCTGGCTTCCCGCCCTTGAGAATACGGTCGACGTACCGGGCGGCTAAACTGAAAAAACCTGGGACATCAGGGCCGTAACTCATCAGGCCGCCATCCGTCACGTAGGTATTCACCTGATAGATGGTCGGCAATCCGGATTTCAGGGCGATACCAGGAATGGCCGGGCGCACTGGGTCCGCCAGAACATATACAGCGTCGCAGTTAGCGGACTTCATTTCCGCAAATGCCCTTTCAAGGTCGTCAGGATTTGGCGCGACAAAGCCCTCTGCGAAAATGGCCATTGACGCGGCGGCCTGTTTGGCGACCTCCAACAGGCCCCGATGGGTCGGATTACTCGAGATCAAGACTCCGATCATTTTTACGTTCGGAAGAACCAGGCGGATTATGTCGAGCGTCTTCGTCGTGGTATCGCCGAACATGTTTGCCACGCCAGTAATGTTTCCGCCCGGCCGAGCAAAGCTCTCGACGAATCCGGAGCCAACAGGATCGCTCGCCGGGGACATCACAATCGGAATAGTCGACGTCGCCTTCTGTGCGGCCGCGACGGCTGGTGTGGCCTCTGCAACGATGACATCTGGCCTTAGGCCAACCACCTCTTTCAGTAGATCAGGTAAAATGGCGTAGTGCCCATTCGCGGCGCGGACATCGAGGGTGAGGTTTTTACCCTCTTCATAGCCAAGCTGGCGAAGCGCTTCCCTTAGGATCGGTACGGCTATGGCGGTTCTGCCAGAACCGACGTAGGCCACGCGCCACTGCCGCGAACGATCCGCCTTCGCCGCTCCGGCCACCAAGAGACCAAGACAAGCCGTCAGCATTCGGCGGCGGGCGATCGGTCGACGCATGAGCCAGCGCTCCACGTTGATGGATCAAACTAGCCCAGATACGCCAAAGAGAAATAAATTCTTGATGCCGACAAGGTCATACCACCCACGAAGCTGTTGGGAGTTCTCCGGTGGTTTCAGGTAGTAAAAGCTCCATGTTGGGGCTTTTAATGGTCGGAGCGAGAGGATTTGAACCTCCGACCCCTAGTCTCCCAGACTAGTGCGCTAACCGGGCTGCGCCACGCTCCGATGCCGTTCCATTAGCTGCGATCAGGCCTCGGCGCAAGGCGCGCGATCCGCCCCGTAAACGAGCCGCGCTCGGCCCCGAAAACCATCGTCCGAAGGCGGTTCCGGGCCTGCCCTCAGCCGTCCTTCAGCGCGGTGTCCAGCAATTGCCGGCAGGCCACCAGGTCCTGCAGCACGCGTTCGAGGCGTTCGCGGTCGGGGCCGCCTACCGGGCCGGGCACGGCAGCCGCCTTGCCCTTGCCAAACGGGGCGAGGAAACCGTCCTCGTCGGTATCGACGAAGCGGTAGTCGATTTCCGTGGCTTCTCCCTCATAATCGTCGTCATCGGATCCGGCGAGCGCACCTGCGCCCTCTTCCGGCTCCTGCAGGCTGAGGCCGATCGCCTCCTCGACCGCGCCGAATGAGACGGCGGAGTTCTGGTCGCTCAGACCCTGCACCGATTTGACGCCGTGCTCTTTCAGGATCCGCTGCACGCCGCGGATGGTGTAGCCCTCGCCGTACAGCAGGCGGCGGATGCCCTTGAGCAGATCGACGTCGTCGGGGCGGTAATAGCGCCGCCCGCCGCTTCGCTTCATCGGCTTGATCTGGGTGAATCGCGTTTCCCAAAATCGCAGCACGTGCTGGGGAATGTCGAGATCGTCCGCGACCTCGCTGATGGTACGGAACGCATCCGGCGCCTTGTCCAAATGCCAGCTCCTCTCAGCTCAAGAGAATGAAGAGAAACTCTAAACGCTTAACATGACTATCTTCACGCGCATTCTCGACGCGAACTGAACTTCGCCTCGCGCTGAAAACGCCTCAATCGTCCTTGGCGTCACCGTTCGTCACCGCGTGACCATTGATGCGCTGCTTGAGAATGGCCGACGGCTTGAACACCATCACGCGTCGCGGAGAGATTGGTACTTCGGTGCCGGTCTTCGGATTACGTCCGATCCGTTGACCCTTCTTGCGCACCATGAACGAGCCGAACGACGACAACTTCACCGTCTCGCCCTTCTCAAGACAATCGGTGATCTCTTTCAAAACGAGTTCGACAAACGCAGACGACTCCGTTCGCGACAGGCCCACCTTCTGGTAGACCGCCTCGCACAAATCGACACGTGTGACTGTTTTTCCGGTCCCGGTCATCGCCTGCCCCGCACTCTCGGCGAACAATTTATTCTCTGAAATTATGAGGTTAGCACGCAATGGTCAACAGCGACCATCATGCACACGCATGAAACAACGCGACAAATTTGACCGAGTTATTTCGCCGGCCCTACCAGCGAACGAGCGCGGAACCCCAGGTGAAGCCGCCACCCATCGCTTCCAGCAGCACCAGATCGCCCTTCTTGACGCGTCCATCCTTGACCGCGACGTTGAGCGCCAGCGGGATCGATGCCGCCGAGGTATTGCCGTGCAGATCGACGGTCAGAACCACCTTCTGCGGCGCAATATGCAGCTTGTGCGCTGAAGCATCGATGATTCGCTTGTTGGCCTGATGCGGAACGAACCAGTCGATGCTCTCGGCGGTGGCGCCGGTGGCGTTGAACGCATCGACGATCACGTCGGTGATCATGCCGACCGCGTGCTTGAAGACTTCGCGGCCCTCCATGCGGAGGTGGCCGACGGTCTGGGTCGAAGACGGCCCGCCATCGACAAACAGCTTTGACTTGTGCCGTCCGTCGGAACGCAGATGCGTCGTCAGTATACCACGGTCGGTCGGCTTGCCGGGCTGGTCCTGGGCCTCGAGCACGACGGCGCCGGCGCCGTCGCCGAACAGCACGCAGGTACCGCGGTCGCTCCAGTCGAGAATGCGCGAGAACGTCTCCGCGCCGATCACCAGCGCCCGCTTGTGCGAGCCGGAGCGCAGGAAATTGTCGGCGGTGGCCAGCGCAAAGACGAAGCCGGAGCAGACCGCCTGCAGGTCGAAGGCGACGCCATGATTGATGCCCAGCGCGTGCTGGACCGCGACCGCGGTCGCCGGAAAGGTGTTGTCCGGCGTCGAGGTCGCCAGCACGATCAGATCGATTTGCTGCGCGTCGATGCCGGCATGGTCGAGCGCGGCGCGCGCGGCGTTGATCGCCAGATGCGAGGTGAACTCGCCATCCGCGGCGATGTGGCGCTGCCGGATACCGGTGCGCTGCACGATCCACTCGTCCGAGGTATCGATCCGATCAGCCAGTTCGGCATTGGTCAGGACCTTCCGCGGCAGATAGGAGCCGCAGCCTAGCACGACCGAACGTTTAGCAGTCACGAGACAGCCTCCTGCGCGGTTTGCGCTTGAGCCAGCGCACTGCCGTCGCGATTAAGCATCTGATTGATCTTGGTGAGGAGATCGCAGCGGACCATCTCATAGCCAACATCGACCGCGTAAGCAAAGCCTTCGGCGTTGGTTCCACCATGGCTTTTGACCACCACGCCCTTGAGGCCGAGCAGCACGCCGCCGTTGGATTTGTTGGGGTCGAGCTTGTGCCGCAGGGCCGTGAAGGCGTTGCGGGCAAACAAATAACCGATTCGGGACCGCCAGCTCGAGGCCATGGCGCTGCGCAGGAACTCCGACATCTGGCGCGCGGTTCCCTCGGCGGCCTTCAGCGCGATGTTGCCGGAAAAGCCTTCGGTCACGATCACATCGGCGGCGCCCTTGCCGATCCCGTCGCCCTCGACGAAGCCGATATAGTCGAGCTCCGGCAGGTTCATCGCGCGCAGCTGCTCGGAGGCGGCGCGGATTTCCTCGCCGCCCTTCACTTCCTCGGTCCCGATATTGAGCAGGCCAACGGTCGGGCGCGGCTTGCCGAACAGCACGCTCGCCATCGCGCCGCCCATCACCGCCAGCGCCACCAGATGATGATGGTCGCCGCCGATGCTGGCGCCGAGGTCGAGCACGACGGAATCGCCGCGCATCGTCGGCCACACGCCGGCAATGGCCGGCCGATCGATCCCCGGCATGGTGTGCAGATGAAAGCGCGCCATCGCCATCAGCGCGCCGGTGTTGCCGGCGGATACCGCGACGTCGGCCTTGCCCTCTTTCACCGCGTCGATCGCAAACCACATCGACGACTTCTTGCGGCCGCGGCGCAGCGCCTGGCTTGGCTTGTCGTGCATGCTGACGGTGACGTCGGTATGGGTGACACGCGACGCCTTCTTCATGGCCGGATGCTTGGCGAGCTCCGCCTCGATCAGCGCGCTGTCGCCATACAGCAGAAACTCGATGTCGGGATGCCGGGCCAACGCCGCCGCGGCGCCGGGAATGATGACCGATGCGCCGACATCGCCACCCATGGCGTCAAGCGCGATTCGAACCTTTTGAGGCATGAACGTCCCGGAAACCTGATCTCTTTGCAGCCCTGTTCGAGCCCGGCCGCGCGCTGAAAGCATCCGCCGACAGCGGTGCTCGGCGGAGCGCATCGCTATCGCCTCCGCCGGGCCGGGACAATAGCGTGTCCCCGTTCTGACACAACCTCTTGACCACGGCTTTGGGGAATGGGACCCAGCACCGCCCGCAAGCGGGAATACAGCGTAATATCAGTGAATTCAATATCTTATGCAAGATTTCTGATGAGGCATCATAGCCACATCAAGTGAAATCCTGCTTCACCGGCCACTTTAAGTGTCGGTTACTTGTCTTTGGGCTTCTTTGCGCCCGACTTTTTTGGCGTGACCTTCAGCGCCTTGAGCGCCGCAAATGGGTGATCCTCGGGATCAGGGGCTTCGACCAACGGTTCAAAAACCGCATCCGGTTTGCGCGGATACGGATCGACCGCGAGATACAGCGCGTCGGTCGCAAGCCGGCCGAGATCGATGATGCCGTTGTCGATCGGCTCCGGTGGATCGGGCGTGTCCTCGTCGCTCTCTTCTGCCTCGTCGACCAGCGCGGCCATCTCCGGAATCTGGTCCGGCGGCGCGAAGATCAGATCGATCGGCTCGTCGATATCGCTTTCCATCTCTTCCAGCGTCACCACGCAGGTCTGCCCGATCCGGGCCCGCACGCGCCCCTCGACCTGAAAGCGGCCGCCGCTCTTGGGCGTCACATCGAACGAGGCCTGCAGCACAAGCACTTCACGCAGGCTTCCCATTTCCGCCACCGCAACCCGCGTGGCCTGATCGGCCTCGAGGTCGCGATGCAGACCCGTGTCCGGGATTTTCTCCACCGCGACGGGAACGCGCCACGGGTCCGGCTTCTCGATCATGGTACTCTTGGTCATCGCCGTTTGCTCATGCTTGTGCGCCGGCTTGCTCCGGCGATGGAAACTTGAAACTGCCGCCGGCCAGCGCCGCCTCGTCCTGCCGGTCGAGCGCCGCCATGACCGCCTCGGCATAGGCTGCGAGCCGGCGCGCCTTTTCGATGTTCTCACCGTTGAGGACGTTCTTGCACAGCGCCTGCGCCAGGGCCTCGTGGCCCTCGGTCAGCGCCAGATCATAGGCCGCGGTGCGGCCATAGAAGGCCTCGCCGAAGGCCTGCATCTTTTTCGGCACTTTGAGGTCGCTGACGCCCAGTTCGCGCAGATTATCGTCCATATCGTTGCAAAAATGGTCGAACAGTGCCTGCGACAGGGCCTTGCCCGCCGGGACCGATTTGAGCCGCCGCAATACCAGCCACAAATGCATCAGAAGCAGGTCAAAACGGCCGTTAACCGTGTCCGGGACCGCCAAGTCCCGATAAAACAACGGTTCTCGCGCCTGCGTCACGATCATGCCATAGATGGCTTCAATGGTGCCGCGCGGGGCGGACCGGGGTTTCCTGAAGTGATTGAACGGCCAAAGCATTGTGGGTTCCGCATGCGAGCCCCAAAGGTTTCCGCCATGAAGGTTCCAGCCTTCAGGGTTTCAGCTTCGGGCGCCCGCGCATGTTGCAATCCTGCGTGCTGCCCGGTACGTCAACGCCTCGCGCGATGCAAGGGGACGGGATCGATTCCGGAATGACCGAGACGGGCCACTCAAGCTCTTGCGCGCCCTCGCCGCGCCGCCTGACCACGTGCTGGCGCGGTTTTCGCGGCTTTGCGGCCATGGCACTGCTCTGCGTCGCACTCGGCGGCTGCACCGGCGAGCAATTCCAGAAGGGCTATATCCTGCCCCCCGGCGCGCTCGAACAAATCCCGATCGGCGCCAGCCAGGACCAGGTGCTGATCGTGATGGGCACGCCCTCCACGGTCGCGACCCTGAACGGCGAGGTGTTCTACTACATCTCGCAGCGCTCCGAGCGCAAAGTCGCCTTCATGAACCAGCAGGTCGTCGACCAGCGGGTGATCGCGATCTATTTCGACAAGAATCGCCAGGTGCAGCGGCTCGCCAATTACGGGCTGCAGGACGGCAAGATCTTCGACTTCATCAGCCGCACCACGCCGACCTCAGGCCAGGAGCTCAGCTACCTGACGCCGCTGTTCAAGCTGCTCAGCTTTAACTAAGCCCGAGAACTCGGGCCTCACCCACGCCCTGCGCCAAGTCGCCCGCTTGCCCTCAGCGCGCGCGCTGCCTACGGTCGCCTGCAAAACAACAGCCCCGCAGGGAGTGACCTCGTGACCAGCCGATTTTTTTCCCGCCGCCATATTCTGACCGGAGCCGCCGCGCTCTCCACTGCGGCCATTCTGCCGCGCAGCAGCCTGGGCGCCGACTGGCGGCCCACCGAAACCGTCCGCCTGATCGTGCCGGCCGCGCCGGGAGGCACCACGGACGTGATGGGACGCTTGCTGGCGGCTCATTTGCAGAAGGCGTGGGGCCAGTCCGCGGTGGTGGAGAACCGCTCCGGCGGGGGCGGCACCATCGGCACCGCCGAAGCCGTACGCAGCAAGGGCGACGGGCACACCATCCTGGTGGGCAATCCCGGCCCCAACGCCATCGCCTACAGCATCTTCCGGAATATGACCTACAAGGCCGACCAGTTGCAGCCGGTCTCCAACCTGATCCGGATTCCCAACATCGTCTCGGCGCACCCCTCGGTACCGATCAAGTCGATCGGCGACCTGATTGCCTACATCAAGGCCAATCCGGACAAGCTGACCTACGGCTCATCCGGTATCGGGCAGAGCCCTCACCTCACCGGCGCCTGGTTCCTGCAATTGACGAAATTGAAGATGGTGCATGTGCCGTTCCGCGGCGCCGGGCCCGCGCTGCAGGCGGCGCTTGCCGGCGACATCCAGGTCCTGTTCGACAATCTCTATCCGACGCTGCCGCAGGTGCAGGATGGCAAGCTCAACGCGCTGGCGGTGACCACGACGGAGCGCAGCGCGCTGGCGCCCAACATTCCGACCATGCGCGAGAGCGCACCGGAGCTCGCCAAGTTCGACGTTTCGTCCTGGTTCGGCATTTTCCTGCCCAAGGCCTGCCCTCCTCCCGTCCTCGATGCCCTCAACAAGGAAATCAAGGTGTTCCTGGAGCGCGAGGACATCAAGGAAAACATGGCCAAGATCGGCGCGCGCACCGATTACGGCACACCGCAGCAGTTTTCCGACTTCATCCAGGCGGAGACGGACAAGTTCGGCGCCATCATCAAGCAGGAAGGCCTGCAGATGGACGCTGGCTGAAGCAATCCACTTCCGCGTTCGCTGCTATGGATTGCTTCGCTCGCAATGACGGATGAAAGACCTCAGGCCTCCAAAGAAAATCCCCGCGGCTCGCACCGCGGGGTTTTTTGTTTGATCGGGCTTCTCCCCGCTCAGTGCGCCAGGATCGCCAGCAGCAGCAGCGCCACGATGTTGGTGATCTTGATCATCGGGTTGACGGCGGGGCCGGCCGTATCCTTGTAGGGATCGCCGACGGTGTCGCCGGTCACCGCCGCCTTGTGCGCGTCGGAGCCCTTGCCACCGTAATGGCCGTCCTCGATGTACTTCTTGGCGTTGTCCCAGGCGCCGCCGCCCGAGGTCATCGAGATCGCAACGAACAGGCCGGTCACGATCACGCCGAGCAGCATGGCGCCGACGGCCGAGAACGCCGCCGACTTGCCGGCCGCGCCGCCGCCCGCGATCGCGAAGATCACGAAGTAGACGAAGATCGGCGACAGCACCGGCAGCAGCGACGGGATGATCATTTCCTTGATCGCCGCCTTGGTCAGAAGGTCGACCGCGCGGCCGTAATCCGGCTTGTCGGTACCTTGCATGATGCCGGGCTTTTCGCGGAACTGACGCCGCACTTCCTCGACGATCGCGCCGGCCGCACGGCCCACGGCCGTCATGCCCATCGCGCCGAACAGATACGGCAGCAGGCCGCCGAACAAGAGGCCAACCACGACGTAGGGGTTGTTCAACGAGAAGTCGGGCAGCACGCCCTGGAAGTACGGATACTTCGCGGCATTGGCGATGAAGAATTTGAGGTCTTCATTGTAGGCCGCGAACAGCACCAGCGCGCCGAGACCGGCCGAGCCGATCGCGTAACCCTTGGTGACCGCCTTGGTGGTGTTGCCGACCGCGTCGAGCGCGTCGGTCGACTTGCGGACTTCCTTCGGCAGGCCGGCCATTTCGGCGATACCGCCGGCGTTGTCGGTGACGGGGCCGAAGGCGTCGAGCGCCACGATCATGCCGGCCAGCGCCAGCATGGTGGTGGTCGCGATCGCGATGCCGAACAGGCCGGCAAGGCTGTAGGTGACGAGGATGCCGGCGATGATGACGATCGCCGGACCGGCGGTGGATTCCATCGAGATCGCGAGGCCCTGGATCACGTTGGTGCCGTGACCGGTGACCGACGACGCCGCGATCGACTTGACCGGGCGATAATCGGTGCCGGTGTAGTATTCGGTGATCACGATGATCAGCCCGGTAACGACAAGACCGACGACGCCGCATTGGAACAGCGCCATGCCGGTGTATTTCACACCCGCCAGCGGACCGAAGCCGATCAGCCAGTAGATGACGCCGGCAACACCGACGAGCGACAGGACACCGGTCGCGATCAGGCCCTTGTAGAGCGCACCCATGATCGACTGGCTGGCGCCGAGCTTGACGAAGAAGGTACCGGCGATCGAGGTCAGGATGCAGATGCCGCCGATGGCGAGCGGCAGCGTCATCATGTTGACCAGCAGCGGCGAGGTCGCGAAGAAGATCGCAGCCAGCACCATGGTGGCGACCGCGGTCACCGCATAGGTCTCGAACAGGTCGGCCGCCATGCCGGCGCAGTCACCGACGTTGTCGCCGACGTTGTCAGCGATGGTGGCGGGATTGCGCGGATCATCCTCGGGAATGCCGGCCTCAACCTTGCCGACGAGATCGCCGCCGACGTCCGCACCCTTGGTGAAGATGCCGCCGCCGAGACGGGCGAAGATCGAGATCAGCGAAGCGCCGAAGCCGAGCGCGACCAGCGCGTCGACCACGACGCGGTCGTTGGCCTTCAGACCCAGCATCTGGGTCAGATAGGCAAAGTAGATGGTGACGCCGAGCAGTGCGAGGCCAGCCACCAGCATCCCGGTGATCGCACCGGCCTTGAAGGCAAGTTCAAGGCCGCCGGCCAGCGAGGTGGTCGCGGCCTGCGCGGTACGCACGTTGGCGCGAACCGAAACGTTCATGCCGATGAAGCCGGCAGCGCCCGACAGCACCGCGCCGATCAGGAAGCCGACCGCAACCAGCATGCCGAGGAAATAAGCCAGCAGGGCGAAGATCACGACGCCGACCATGCCGATCGTCATGTACTGCCGCTTCAGATAAGCCTGTGCGCCCTCGGCCACCGCGGCTGCGATCTCCTGCATGCGCGGATTGCCGGCATCCGCCTTCAACACCGAAGCCGTCGCCCAGATCGCGTAAACAATCGAAAGCGCTCCGCAGAGCACAATCATCCATAATGCTGTCATTGAATTTGCCTCAGACCTTGATGTTCCCCCGCCACACCGCGAGCGCGGCAAGCGCATAAAAAGGAGGCCTTTCCCCGCCCAAAAGGGTGGCCCCTCAAATCGCCGGGACCTTGCCAAAATCGTTTCCCCGGCGCAACGCCGCGGAGGCCAGAAACCGTCTATTTTTGAAAGGAACCCCCGGGAACGACGGGCTGGTGGCGAGGCCTGGCTGGCGGCTGGACCGTCCGGCGGAAAATCCGAGGCCTGTCAGGCGCCCGCGGGGCAAACCTTCGAATCGTCTGCCGACAGCGATCCTGCGGGTGCAGCGCCCCCAAATAGCGACCAAGAAATGTCTGGGCCTAAAAATACTGGGCCTGAAAATACATTGGCCTGAAAAATACATGGGCCCGCCCAATCCTCGAAGGGATTGAGCGGGCCCGCGATCCATTTCAGTACATCCGTGAAACGACCGTTTCGAGGCCTCAGGCCAGCGACAGGTTCTCTGCGCTTACCTTGCCCCGCATCTTGTCGGTCTTGAGTTCGAACTCGACCTTCTGGCCTTCGGCCAGACCGGTCAGACCTGCGCGCTCAACGGCGCTGATGTGAACGAACACATCCTTGCTGCCGTCGGTCGGCTGAATGAATCCAAAACCCTTTTGACCGTTGAACCACTTCACAGTTCCCGTAGCCATTTTCTATTCTCCAAAGCACGTAGGCTTTCATTCCGCACGGCGATCGCACGGATTCAAATCCAATCGACGATGTCTCTGGAAAATGCCCTAACAGGCGCGTTCAGCAAGGCACGGCGGCAATCGAATGCGCGCACAACTATAGATTTTTCGGGAAATTGCAATGGCCGGTTGCAAATAAGGCCCGCAGGCAGCGCTGCGACGCTCAAAAATGGCTGTAAGAGCGCCGTTTCAGCACGATTTCGCCGCCCTGCCCGTCGAGGAATTTTGGCGCGCCACTTCCAGCGAGCACGGTTCCGATGGAACTTACCGCCACGCCGGCGCCCTGTGCGGCTTGCACGAACGCATCGACGCGGTCTTCCGCCACCGTGCACAGGATTTCGTAATCGTCGCCACCGGCGATCAACGTTTCGATTCCGACGATGCCACGCGACAGCAGATCGCGCGCGGTATCCGACAGCGGAATCGATTCCAGGTCGATCGCAGCGGAAACACCGGACACGCCGCACAGCTTGGTGAGATCGCCGGCGAGCCCATCGGACACGTCCATCGCCGCTCCGGCATGGTCGCGAACGATTTCCGCGAGCACCACGCGCGGTTGCGGCACCCGATAACGCCCGACCAGCAGATCGCGCGCGGCGATATCGCTCACCGCAGCATGGACCTTGCCGCCGCCGAGCACGGCAAGCCCGAGCGCGGCATCGCCGATCGTGCCGGTCACCAGCACCCGGTCGCCAGGCTTGGCGCCGCTGCGATGGACCATTTTGCCTGACGGCACGCGCCCGAACGCGGTGACCGAAACCATCAACGGTCCTGATGTCGACACCGTGTCGCCGCCGAGCAGCGGACAGCCGAATTGTGCGGCGTCCTCGCCAAGCGCGGCCGCGAACGGTTTGAGCCAGGCTTCGTCGGTATCGCGGAGCGCCAGCGTCAGCACGAAACCGGCCGGCACGGCGCCCTTGGCGGCGAGATCCGAGAGGTTCACCCGCAGCGCCTTGCGCGCAACGGTATCAGGCGGATCGTCGGGGAGGAAATGCACGCCCTCAACGATGGCGTCCGTCGTCACAACGATGTCGTCGCCATCAGGCTTCAGGGCCGCCGCGTCGTCGTCCAGATTGAAGGCGCCAGGGTCGGTCGCGATCGGCCTGAAATAGCGCGCGATCAGCGAGTCCTCGCCGGACGCGGGCGCGCTAGCCACGCGCGAACTCGTCGGCGCGGAACTGGCGCGCGATCTGGTCCAGCACCGCGTTCACCATGCCGGTCTCGTCCTTTTCGACAAAGGCGTGCGCGACATCGACATATTCGGACACGACGACGCGGCCGGGCACGTCCTTGCGATGCTCCAGTTCATAAGACCCTGCCCGCAGCACCGCGCGCAAAATCGCGTCGATCCGCTTCAAGGGCCAGCCCTTCGACAGCGCATCGTCGATCAGCGGATCGAGTTTGGCTTGATCCCGCACCACGCCCGAGACGACGTCGCGGAAAAATGCGGCTTCGGCCGGCAGATATTTGTCGCCCTCGACCTCGTTGCCGAGCCAGTGGCTCTCGAACTCGGCGAAGATGTCGTTGATCCCCGCGCCGCCGATGTCCATCTGGTACAGCGCCTGCACGGCGGCGAGCCGCGCCGCACCGCGCCGGTTGGCTTTCTTGTCCGGACTTTTCGGAGCGGGCTTCTTGCTGTCTGCCATCGTCAGGCCTTTGCCAGCCGGCGTTTGATCCGCAACATCGCGAGCGCCGCGCGGGCGGCGTCGCCGCCCTTGTTGAGTTCACTGGCGCGCGCCCTCGCCCAAGCCTGCGCCTCGGTGTTGACCGTAATGATGCCGTTGCCAAGCGGGAACTTTCTGGCGACCGCAAGGTCCATCAGCGCGCGCGAGGATTCCATCGAGACGATCTCGAAATGAATGGTGTCGCCGCGCACCACGCAGCCGAGCGCGATCGCGGCGTCGTAAGGCTTGCCATTCTTCTCAGCCGCGTCGATCGCGATCGCGATCGCGGCGGGGATTTCCAGCGCGCCGGGCACGGTGATGACGTCATGCGTGACACCGGCCGCCTTCAGTTCGGTGACGGCGCCTTCCAGCAGCGCATCCTGGATATCGTCGTAGAAGCGTGCCTCGACGATCAGCGCGCGCGCGCCGGTAATGTCGGTCTGGTCTTTCAGCGGTGCGCGCCGTGCGTCTGCCATTTATTCTTCATCCATTTCAATGCGTTGACAATTTGTGTGTATGTTGAATGTCAACGTTGCGCGTTTTAGGCGCAGCAGCGGTCAAAGCCAAGCTATCTTACTTCATTTCCGACAGCCGCGCCGCGTAGCGGGCCATCAGATCGACCTCGATATTGACCTCGCTGCCCGAATTCCAGCCGCCCAGTGTTGTGACACTGAGCGTATGGGGAATGATGAGCACCGAAAACACCACGTCTTCAACCGTATTCACGGTCAGCGACACGCCATCCAGCGTGATCGAGCCCTTGACGGCGATGAAGCGCGCCAGTTCCCGCGTCGTGCGCAGTTCGAACCTGGCCATATCGGGCAGATCGTCGCGCTTGACGATGCTGGCGATGCCGTCGGCATGGCCGGCCACGATGTGACCGCCGAGTTCGTCGCCGATCTTCAGCGCGCGCTCGAGATTGAGTTTTGTGCCCGCGCCCCAGTGCTTGGCCGTGGTCATGCCGAGCGTCTCGGCCGCGGCATCGACGTCAAACCAGGTCTTGCCATCATCGACGCCGGAGGCGACCACGGTGAGGCAGACGCCGTTGCAGGCGATCGAGGCGCCATCGGCGATGGTGGCGCGATCGTAGCGGCAGGCGATGCGCAAGCGATGCAACTGCCCCTGCGCCGTCGGCGTCAGGCTGACGATTTCGCCGATATCGGTGACTATTCCGGTAAACATTGGTGTCCTCTACCGTCATGGCCGGGCATGACGAATTTGGCTAAGCGCGCTCGTAGATCGTAAGTGTGTCTTTGCCGACGCTTTCGCTAGCACGGACCCTTAGCGCGGGCGACCCGGTGAGAGCCGACAGCGGCAATGCGTCCAGCGCGGGAATGCCGTCGGCGCCGACCGCCTCGGGTCCGCGCAGCAGCCAAACCTCGTCGACCAGCCCCGCCGATACAAAGGACGACGCGACCCGCGCCCCGCCCTCGATCATCAGCCGCGAAATGCCCTTGTCGGACAGCCCACGCAGCACCGCCGGCAGATCCAGCCCCGGCGGCGTGCTTGACGCGGCGACGCGGATCACCTGCGCTCCGGCAGCGCCGAGCTTCATGGCAGCCGGGGCTTCGGCGAGATCCGACGTCATGACCCAGAGCGGCGTCTCGCGCGCGGTCTGCACCAGACGGCTGGTGCCGGGAATCCGCAAGCTCCGATCCAGCACCACCCGTACCGGCGACAAATGCTCCATCCCCGGTAGCCGGCAGGTCAGCACCGGATCATCCGCCAGCACGGTGCCGATCCCGACCAGGATGGCGTCGCACTGCGCGCGCAGCAGGTGCACGCGGGTCCTTGCGGCCTCGCCCGTGATGGCGACCGGCTTGCGGCCGGCGGCGCCGATCTTGTCGTCGGCGGAGACTGCCAGCTTGAGGATCACATGCGGGCGCTTGTCGCGGATGCGGCGGAAATGCCCGGCATGTTCGTATGCGGCTTCCGCGGAATTCAGGCCGACATCGACGATAATCCCGGCGGCGCGCAATTTGGCGTGGCCCTGACCGGCGACTTCCGGATTGGGGTCCTCGATCGCCGACACCACGCGGGCAATGCCCGACGCGATCACGGCGTCGACGCAAGGCGGCGATTTGCCGAAATGCGAGCACGGCTCCAGCGTCACATAGAGCGTGGCGCCGCGGGCGGCTTCACCGGCGCGCAGAAGCGCATCCGGCTCGGCATGCGGCCGGCCACCGGGCTGGGTCCAGCCGCGCCCGACGATGACGCCGTCCTTGACGATGACGGCCCCGACGGCGGGGTTCGGCCAGGTGCGCCCCTGCCCGCGCCGGCCGAGCGAAAGCGCGAGCTGCATGAAGCGCGCGTCCGCGGCTTTGGACTCTCTGGATTTCTGCGCGTACTGGTCTTCCAGAATGCGGAAGATCATTTGCGCAACGCGGTGACCCGTGCGTCTTCCTCGCCGGACAGCTCGCCGAGCACGGCTTCAAAGTCCTTGGCCTCGCGAAAGTTGCGGTAGACCGAGGCAAAACGCACATAGGCGACGTCATCGAGCTGGCGCAGATGCTCCATCACGATCTCGCCGATCGCTTCCGAGGAAACCTCCGCCTCGCCGCCGCTTTCGAGCTCGCGAACGATGGCGGAGACCATCTTCTCGACGCGCTCCGGATCGACCGGGCGCTTGCGCAGCGAGATCTGCAGCGAGCGCACCAGCTTGTCGCGGTCGAACGGCACGCGACGGCCGTTGCGCTTGATCACGGTCAGCTCGCGGAGCTGCACCCGCTCGAAGGTGGTGAAGCGGAAATTGCAGGCGATACAAACCCGCCGCCGCCGGATCACGGCGGAATCCTCGGTGGGGCGCGAATCCTTCACCTGCGTATCGAGACTGTTGCAGCTGGGGCAGCGCATCCCAAGAATCCCTTACCTGTGACCTTTACTGATAAATCGGGAAGCGGTCGGTGAGTGCCTTGACGCGTTCCTTGATCGCGGCTTCCACCAGCGGCGCCTTGCCGTCGGGCGACTGCGCCAGCGCGTTGAGCACTTCGGCGATCATGGAGGCCACCTGCTGGAATTCGGCAACGCCAAAACCGCGCGTGGTCGCCGCGGGCGTGCCCAGACGCAGGCCTGACGTGACGAACGGCGTTTCGGGATCGAACGGAATGCCGTTCTTGTTGCAGGTGATCGCGGCGCGAACCAGCGCCTTCTCCGAGACGTTGCCCTTCAGGCCCTTGGGCCGCAGGTCGACCAGCATCAGATGGTTATCGGTCCCGCCCGAAACGATGTCGAGGCCCTGCGCGCGCAGCGCTTCTGCGAGCGCCTTGGCGTTCTCGACGACGTTCTTGGCGTAGATCTTGAAGTCCGGACGCAGCGCCTCGGAAAATGCCACCGCCTTGGCGGCGATGATGTGCATCAAGGGACCGCCCTGCAGGCCCGGGAAGATCGCCGAGTTCAATTTCTTGGTCAGCGTCTCGTCGTTCCACAGCATCAACCCGCCGCGCGGGCCGCGCAGCGATTTGTGCGTGGTCGTGGTGGTGACATGGGCATGCGGCACCGGCGAGGCATGGACGCCACCGGCGACGAGGCCGGCGAAATGCGCCATGTCCACCATCAGATAGGCGCCGACGCTGTCGGCGATCTCGCGGAAACGCTTGAAGTCCCAGGCGCGCGAATAGGCGGAGCCGCCGGCGATGATCAGCTTCGGCTTCACTTCCTCGGCGCGGCGCTGAACGTCGTCCATGTCGATGATCTGGTCGTCGCGGCGCACGGTGTAGTGCTGCGCCTTGAACCATTTGCCGGACATGTTGACGGGCGCGCCGTGGGTGAGATGGCCGCCGGCGGCAAGATCAAGGCCCATGAAGGTGTCGCCGGGCTGCAGCAGCGCCAGGAACACCGCCTGGTTCATCTGGCTGCCGGAGTTGGGCTGGACGTTGGCAAACTGGGCGCCGAACAGTTTCTTGGCGCGATCGATCGCCAATGTCTCGGCGACGTCGACCCATTCGCAACCGCCATAGTAGCGCGCGCCCGGATAGCCCTCGGCGTATTTGTTGGTCATCACCGAGCCCTGCGCTTCCAGCACGGCGCGGCTGACGATGTTTTCCGAGGCGATCAGCTCGATCTCGTGGCGCTGCCGGCCGAGTTCACCCTTGATGGCGGCGGCGATTTCCGGATCGGCCTCGGCGAGGGTTGCCGTGAAGAACGAGTCGGGCGCGGAGGCGGTCTTGCTGCTGGACGTCATGGGCCGAATATCTCCACCGCCGCAAGCCCTTAGGGGCAAAACGGTCGGTTACGTGTGGCGGTCGAAAGAAGCGCTTGCGAGATACCACATCGGCCCGGGCCGGCCAAGCATTTGCGGTATCCGTCTGATATTTATGCAAGATATGGTGGGGATGGCGGGGGACAAGGTGGCCGCCTCCCCCCGTGTCGCCCCGGCCTTGAGCTCAGATGCGCAATTGCGCATCGGGGGGCCCATACGCCGCGGCCGCCATTGTAAAAGAAGGCCTCAGACACCTTTGTCCTAACGATGGGCCGCGGGGTATGGGCCCCGGCTCAAGGCCGGGGCGACAAGACCTATTTCGCAAACCTATACGCCCCGCCCTTCTCCACGCTTCGCTGGAACGCCGGGCGCGCGTGCATGCGCGTCAGCCAGGCCGCCAGGTTCGGATAGGGCCCAAGCTTTTCGAACACCTTTGCCATCTCGCCGACAAAGCTCATCTGGATGTCGGCACCCGACAATGACGGGCCGACGAAGAACTCGCGCCCCTTCAGCGCGCCATCGACATAGCCGAGATGGTTGGCCAACTCGCTGTCGATGCGCGGATGCAGCGGCGCGCCCGCCTCCTTCAGCCTGCCGACATAGAGGTTCAGCATCAGCGGCAGCATCGCCGAGCCTTCCGAATAATGCAGCCACTCATTGTAGGCCTCATAGTCGGCGCTGCCGGGCGCCGGCATCATCGCGCCTTTTCCGTATTTGCGGATGATGTAGTCCACGATCGCACCGGACTCCGCGATCGTGGTGCCGCCATCGGTGATGACGGGCGACTTGCCGAGCGGATGGATCGCCGTCAGTTCCGGCGGCGCCAGCCGCGTCGTGGCATCGCGCTGATAGCGCTTCATCTCATAAGGCGTGCCGAGCTCTTCAAGCAGCCACAGGATCCGCTGCGAGCGGGAATCGTTGAGATGATGAACCGTGAGCATGGCAGTTTCCTCAAGGGGGTTTCTTGCTTGGAGGCGCACGTTAGCAGAGGTTTCGAGCATCGTCATGATGCGTGATCGCAATCACTGAGCTGCTTTCTCTCCGTCGCTACGCTCCATCTGGGTTGGCCTGTTCGAGCCAATCGCAACCAATGGAGAACGGCTATGAGCGAAGGCAATACTGCGCACGAAATCAACGGCGAGTTGTCGCTCGATCAACTCGATGCCGCCGCAGGCGGCCTCACCATCGGCCCGATCACCTATGAAGACGGCATTCTCGCGATCGGCATCAAAGGCGTCGGCGGCATCTTCGTCGGCGCGGGCTGCATCGGCGGCTGGCTTGGCGGCACCGCCATCGCTTACTGCCCCAAATAAGCAACCGCCGTCGTCAAAAGGTTTGAGGAATAACCGGATTTCGTGAGTCCGGTTCTTCCTGCTGTTTGTTGATGCATGGCCGAAGTTTTACCCTCGCCCACCGTCCGCCTGCGATGCTAGGCTTTCGGCGAGCGAGGAGAGAACGATGCGAATTGCGATTGTCGGTACCGGCGGCGTAGGCGCCGGTTATGGAGCGGCGCTGGCGAAAGCCGGCGCGGATGTCACCTTCATCGCGCGCGGCGCGCATCTGGCCGCCATGAAAAGCGACGGATTGAAGGTGCAAAGCCCGCGCGGCGACATCCATCTGGTGCCGACACAGGCAACCGACAACCCCGCCGAGATCGGCAAGGTCGATTTCGTGCTGTTCTGCGTCAAGCTGTGGGACGTCGAAAGCGCCGGCGAGAGTATCAAGCCGCTGATCGGCCCCGATACGGCTGTGATCCCGCTGCAGAACGGCGTCGATGCTGCCGAGCGGCTGATCCCGATCCTGGGCAACAACGCCGTGATGGGCGGCGTCGCGCAAATCAGCGCGAACATCATAGCATCAGGCGTGATCCAGCAGGTCGGCACCTTCATGCGCATGGTGTTCGGCGAACTCGACGGCAGAAGTAGCCCGCGCGGCGAAAAGCTTCTCGCGCTGTGCCTGAAGGCCGGTTTCGATGCCAAGCTGAGCGACGCGATCCTCACCGAACTGTGGATGAAGTTCATCCTGCTCGCCGCCAACGCCAGCGCGGTGGCGCTGGCGCGCCAGCCGATCGGCGCGTTGCGCGACGATCCTGATATTCGCCCGGTGCTGATGTCGGCCTACCGCGAGGTGATGGATGTCGGCCGCGCCTACGGCGTGGCGCTGCCGGACAACGCGGTGGAGACGATATCAGGATATTCCGACAGCCTGCCCGCCCACCAAAAGCCGTCGATGGCGCTCGACCTCGAACGCGGGAACCGGCTGGAGCTGCCCTGGCTCGGCGGCAAGGTGGTCGAGCTCGGCAAAAAGCTCGGCGTGCCGACGCCGACGCACAGCCTGATGTACGCGATGCTGAAGCCGTACATCATGGGCAAGCCTGCGGGTTGACGGAGCGCGCGAGGCGCCATGTCCTTTACATCGCCGGACAGGTCGGCACTGTAGCCACCATTTTGCGACGCGCCTCGATGCGCGACATCACGGAGAAGCCCATGCCGCTCGTCGAGAACGCCACGATCAGGAAATTGCAGGCGGGCGGGCTCGCCCTCGGATTCGGTGTGCACCATTTACGCACCGCGGCAGCGGGCATGATCGCCACGGCGAGCGGGCACGACTGGCTCTTCATCGACCTCGAGCACGGTGCATTTTCGCAGGATGACGTCGCGCAGATCTGCATCGCTGCATTGCCGACCGGCATCACGCCGATCGTCCGGATTTGCGCAGGCGCGATTGATGAAGGCACTCGGGCGCTCGACAACGGCGCCGCCGGCGTCATCGTACCGCATGTCGATACGGTCGATCAGGCCCGGCGCATCGCGGCGGCCTTTCGTTATCCGCCTTTGGGGACGCGGAGCTGGGGCGGACCATCCGCTCTGTTCGGTTACAAGCCGCCCGGCGCCGCCGAGGCCCAGGCCGCCATCAACCAGGAAATCCTGGTCGTCGCCATGATAGAGAGCCCCGAAGGCGTGGCCACTTCCGCCGGGATTGCCGCCGTTGATGGGATCGACGGCTTGCTGATCGGAACCTCCGACCTGACCGCGGAGATGGGTATTTCGGGTCAAATCCTGCATCCGCGCGTCGAGGAAGCCTATCGCAGCGTCGGCGCGGCGTGCCGCAAGGCAGGCAAATTCCTCGGAATGGGCGGCGTCTACGAACCGGACGCCATGAAGCATTACGCCGGCCTCGGCGCGCAGTTCATCCTGACGGGATCGGATCACGCTTACATACTGGCCGGCGCCAGTCTCAAGTCGGCTTCGTTGCGGAAGCTCGAAGCGGATCGCAAGGCGGGCTGAGCGCAGCTCACATCCCGGTATAGCCTGCCTTCACCGGGTCGGTGGAGCCGTCGAGCTGGCGCAGATAGGTCAGGCCGCACACGGTCAGGCGGTGGGTGTCCTTTTCGCCGGCCTCGAACAGCGTCTTCACATAGTCGGTCACCTTCTCGCGCGCTTCATCGTTCGCGGCGGCGCTGCGGTTCACCAGCAGGTCATAGGTGTGCATGATGCGGTCGATGGCGGCTTCCATGAAGTTCTCCGGTGGGGGTCAGGCGATGTAGGTTTCGGCTTCGAATTTGGCGATCGCCTTGTTAGCGAGGCGGATCTTGTTGAATTCGCCGCGCTGAAACATCTGCACGATGATTTCGAGCAGCCGCTCGTCGGTGGCGAAACTATCGGGGATGGCGCCGGTCCTGCGGAGATAATTCGAGGCGATGGCGTAAGCGTCGCCGACCACCTCGACATTCATCACCCGCAATCCGCGCTCGACGAGCATGTTCTTCGGTCCCCGTGTCAGGAGCGATAATGCACGAGCCCGGCAGAAGTTCCATTCGGGGAAACCGGCTGTTTGCTGGGCGCGCCTGCCCGCGTGACCTTAGAATCGAGGTGCAGCTTGTTGTTTTGATGCGCTTTATCAGGTGAAACTGTGTCCGCCATCGAAGCGGCAATGGCCGAAGCACTTCTTGCGCGCGTCGCGAAGGATGAAGCCGCTGCACTCGATACTCAGGCCCAAAAGCAATACTCCGGCCCAAAAAGCAAAACGCACCGGATCCGGTAACCCGGAGCCGATGCGCCTTGGGCAGGGCTTACTGCCTTGCCAGTTCATGATCCGCTGTTGGCTGCCGGTCTTTTGAGTGGCCGGCTTGGCCGCGGATTCGAATTCTTGTTTGACGCGTTTTCTTCACGCGAACCGGAAGTCCACTTCGCTCGAAAACGCTATGTAAATCTCAAAGCCGATACAGGATCTGGTCGGTCCAGAACCGCTCGAGCCGATGCAGCGACTTGTTCAGCGTCGCGAACTCCTCGTTCGAGATGCCGCCGACCTGCTCCACGGTCTTGACGTGCTTCTGATACAGCGCGTCGACGATCTTGCGGATTTCCTGGCCCTGCGAGGTCAGACGGATGCGGACCGAGCGGCGATCAACGCGCGAACGCTGATGATCGAGGAAGCCGAGCTCGACGAGCTTCTTCAGATTGTAGGAGACGTTGGAGCCGAGGTAATAGCCGCGCGTGCGCAGCTCGCCTGCGGTCAGTTCCTTGTCGCCGATGTTGTAGAGCAACAGCGCCTGCACCGAATTGATATCGGCGCGGCCGCGGCGATCGAATTCATCCTTGATCACGTCAAGCAGCCGGCGATGCAGCCGCTCCACCAAAGTCAATGCTTCAAGATAGAGCGGCTGCACCGGAGCTTGACCGGCAGAGCGTTCAGCGGTTTCCACCGCCGTTGCAACGGCTTTCATCATGACATTCCCCTGTTGTCGTTTTTATCGACTTATTCGACGAAACTTTTGTCCCGCCTGATAGCTTCAACTTAAGGGGGCGGTTTGAAGATCCGCTTAAATAAGACAATAAAGAGATCATGAATTTAAGACAGTGAATCGCGGATTAAGCCCATGGATAAAGGGCTTTCCGCAAGATTTCATTGACGGTGGCAGGCCTCTGTTCACGCTTCGTCTGGCAGGGTTGTCGCATTCCAAAACAGGTTCGTTTGAATTCGAAACGCCTGGGTAACCGACGTGAGGGAACCCTTTACGGTGACTGAAAAGTTACCGCGAAAATCGTCGAAAATCTTACGGGAATGGCGCGGCCCATTCTGGGACGCAGATGCGCTGGCGCAATCAACAGTTTGGGCGTCATCCTTTCGGGCGTCATCCTTCGAGACGCCACTTGCACCGAACGTCGTCATGCCCGGCCTTGTGCCGGGCATCCACGTCTCGGCTTCCACTAAGCAAGAAAGACGTGGATGGCCGGCATAGGCGAGCGGAAGCGACGCCGTCCTACAGACGGCTATGCCCGGCCATGACGAAAAGCGAATCATTTTCCGGCAGTTAGGGAGTGCTCGAAAATGCTGGCTGCTTTTTCGGTCAGGCTCACAGGAAGAGGTCGAGCAGTTCAGGGTGCGCTCTTGAGACCCTCATGGTGAGGAGCGCGGCAACGCCGCGCATCTCGAACCATGCGGCCACCGTTTATCCCACCATCATTCAAGCAGACGCGCACTACTGCTATGGTGGCCGTTCGCGCGCGGCCATCCAGGCGAGTGCGAGATAGGCTGCCAGCATCACGGCTTCGACGCCGACCACCGTCAGGCTGCCGCCGTAGATGCCTGGAAACATCAATTCGATGACGGCCATCGACACCACGGTCGTGAGCCACACCACCGCGCCCCAGGGCGTCGCAAGCCACAGACCGACAGCGGCGACGAGTTCGATCACGGCGAAATAGATTGTCGCGGTCTGCCAGGCCATCGACTGGTTTTCGAACGCCTCTTCCTCGCCGCCGATGAAGCCGGTCACCTGCGCCCAATGGTAAAGGCCCTTGGCGATCGAGATGACAGCCATGATGCGCAGGAACAGCACCAGCCGCCGGGTCCACGCATTGTCGTCAGGCTCGATCCGCTCGGAAGAGATCGCCGCCACCGACATCGCATTGTCCCGGGCATTGTCCCTGTTATCCCGCGACGGGTCGCGCGCGGAGGTGTCAGACATGAGAATCGGTGCTCACAGGCGAAAACGGGTCCTTATAGGCGGAGTCTTGGCCCGCCGGGTCGGCAAAATCAATTGCCGCTGGCGCAAATCAAGCTGCGGTGACGCGGCCGTTCCGGAATGCTAGAATTAGACCAGGTCCAAATCAGGCCAAATCAGCCTTTCCGCCGGGAGTACTATCATATGGCGATCAAATTCGGGCGTCCGATCGAAATGCGTGACGCACCGCGGCACCAGACCGCCCTCACCTCGGCCCCGCTCGACCTCGCGATCCGCCCCCGGCGCAACCGCAAGGCCGAATGGGCGCGGCGGATGGTGCGGGAAAACGTGCTCACGACCGACGACCTGATCTGGCCGTTGTTCATCGTCGGCGGCCACAATACCCGCACCGCGGTCGCCTCGATGCCCGGCATCGACCGCATCACCGTCGATCAGGCGGTCCGTGATGCCGAGCGCGCGGCGAAGCTGAACATCCCCTGCATCGCGCTGTTCCCCTATACTGACCCTTCGCTGCGCGATGAACAGGGTTCCGAGGCGCTGAACCCGGACAACCTCGTCTGCCAATCGGTGCGCGCGATCAAGAAGGAATTCCCGGGACTCGGCGTGCTCTGCGACGTGGCGCTGGATCCCTTCACCAGTCACGGCCATGACGGCCTGATCGAGGACGGCAAAATCCTCAACGACGAAACCGTCGCCGTGCTGGTCCGGCAGGCGCTGGTGCAGGCGGAAGCCGGCTGCGATGTGATCGCGCCTTCCGACATGATGGACGGTCGCGTCGGCGCGATCCGCGAGGCGCTGGACGACGAAGGCTTTACCGACGTGCAGATCATGTCGTACGCGGCGAAATATGCCTCCGCCTTCTACGGCCCGTTCCGCGACGCCATCGGTTCGGCAAAGACGCTGACCGGCGACAAGCGCACCTATCAGATGGACAGCGCCAATTCCAATGAGGCGCTGCGCGAGGTCGAACTCGACATCGCCGAGGGCGCGGACATGGTGATGGTGAAGCCCGGCATGCCCTATCTCGACATCGTGCGGCGGGTAAAGGACACCTTTGCGATGCCGACCTTCGTGTACCAGGTGTCGGGCGAGTACGCGATGATCGCAGCCGCCGCCGGTAATGGCTGGATCGACGGCGAACGCGCGATGATGGAAAGCCTGCTCGCCTTCAAGCGCGCCGGCGCCGACGGCATTTTGACGTACTTTGCGCCGAAGGCGGCGGAGAAGATCAAGGCGGAGAGCTGATCCGCGCTATGTCGCTGGATGCGGCCCGCAATGTTGGCGCAGCGCCTCCCGCCGCGCGGGCGACAGCACGGTCGCCGGATAGATCGGCTCGCGCGTGTTTGGCCTGAAGAAGGGATGCGGCCAAGTCCGGCCGCGCAGGCGCCAGCCAATCACCTTGGCGATCGCACGCAGGATGAGCGGCAGATTCAATCCGGTGGAGCCAGCCGGGGGCTCACCAATCGCGTATTTCCCCAGGATCGCGCCCACCGGCGCGCCGAACACCTGATCGGCACGCTGGGTGTCGGTATTGAATGCCTGCGCGACAATTCCGACGAAAGGAATCGCCGGACCCAGCGTGTTGCCGACCGGCGTGTTGCAACAGGTCGTGTGCCACCGGAACAGACCTTTTGAGGTCAGCCGCACGCCTGCGATGCGCTCCTGCCCCTTCACAAACGTCAGTGACGCGGGCGCTACCTGCACGATATCAGAGCCGCCCTGGGCATTGAGCAGGTCGGCGCGGCCGAGCTGATGCGCAAATGCCTGGCAATCATCGCAGTAGCAAACCACGCGATTGACCGTCCGCGGCGAAGCGTTGGTGATCTCCCCGACCACCTCCCCGCAACGGCATCGCAACTCCGCTTGTTTGCTCATCTCCCCTCCCACAAGGCTACCGCGAACTGTGACCCGGCATTCAGCCGGCACCGGCACTCCATTCTCAACTCGCTCATCCCATGGCAAGGCCATGGTCGCGGAATCGCCTGAATATTGCCGTTTCGTGACTGCCGCAGGGGCTTGCGTGCCCGGGCGCGGTTCCCATGTTTCCGCTTGCAGGAATATGTACGGTCTGGAGGACTGATCATGTCGTATAGCGGTTCGGGTAATACCGGTGGCGGCCCTTCAAATGCTGGTGGCCCTTCAAATGCTGGCGGCGCCTGGCGTAACGATGGCGGCGTGCAGCCGCATGCGTTCGACCCCGATTTGCAGCCGGAACTGTTTCGCGGCCTGCTGACGCGGCGGGTGTTCGCGTTCCTGATCGACCTCGTCGTGCTGTCGGTCCCGGTGATCCTCGGCTACATCTTCATCGCGGTGTTCGGCCTGATCACCCTTGGGCTCGGCTGGGCGCTGTTCTGGCTGGCCTGGCCGGCCACGATCGTCTGGGCGATCGTCTATTACGGCTCTTCCCTCGGCGGGCCGCATTCGGCGACTGTGGGCATGCGCGTGATGGATCTGGAACTGCGCACCTGGTACGGCGCGCCGGGCTATTTCGTGCTGGGCGCCACCCACGCCGTGCTGTTCTGGGTGTCGATCTCGTTCCTGACGCCGCTGGTGCTCCTGATCGGCTTGTTCAACGGCCGCCGCCGGCTGCTGCATGACATCGTCCTGGGAACCGTCGTCATCAACAGCTCGATTCGCACTCAGGTTGTACCTCCGGCGCGCGCCTATTGAAGGGATGTCACACTCCAAATTGATTGACCGTCAGCCCCCGCGGCGCGATGCTGAGGTTTGTTCGGCCCGGATCAGGATCGGGGCCGAACTTTGTGCCACCGGTACCAATTGTTCACCGGAAAGCGTTATTGTTCGTGTTTCGGAGGCCTGACGACCCGACGTGACCCAGCATTCGCGTGATACCCCGCAGTTTTACCTGACGGCGCCCTCGCCCTGCCCCTATCTGCCGGGACGGCACGAGCGCAAGGTGTTCACGCATCTGGTCGGCGACAAGGCCGGCGACCTCAACGACCTCCTCACCCATGGCGGCTTCCGCCGCAGCCAGTCGATCGCCTACCGGCCGGCCTGCGACCAGTGCCGCGCCTGTGTTTCCGTGCGGGTCGTTGCCAACGAGTTCCGGCCCTCGCGCAATTTCCGCAAAATCCTCGCGCGCAATGCCGACGTCATCGGCGAGCAGCGCAGCGCGGTCCCGACCTCGGAACAATATTCGGTGTTCCGCGCCTATCTCGACCGGCGCCACCGCCATGGCGGCATGGCCGACATGACCGTGCTCGACTACGCCATGATGGTGGAAGACAGCCACGTCGAAACCCGCATCATCGAATACCGCAAGCGCAACGTCGATTCCGGCATCACCGGCCGCGGCGAGGATTTGATCGCCGTCGCCCTGACCGACGTGCTCAGCGACGGGCTGTCGATGGTGTATTCGTTCTTCGAGCCGTCGGAGCAAAGCCGCTCGCTCGGCACCTTCATGATCCTCGACCACATCACGCGCGCAAGAAGGCTGGGGCTGCCTTACGTCTATCTCGGCTACTGGATCGAAGGCTCCAAGAAGATGGACTACAAGGGCCGCTTCCTGCCGCAGCAGCGGCTGGCGCCCTCAGGCTGGCTGCGCATCGACGCGTCAGGCGAAGTGCTGACCGAGCCGCAGGATTAGGGTTTCAGCCTGTAGCTGGTAGCCCGGATGAAGCGTAGCGAAATCCGGGGCCACTGTTGCCGCCCGAGAGATTCCCGGATTGCGCTTCGCTCCATCCGGGCTACGGGTCTGCTGTTAACCGCCGAGCAGCGTGTCGTAGAGCAGCTTGACGTTCAGGATCACGATGATCCCGGCGACGATCCACGCCACCGCGGCGACCGAACGGGAGATCGCAAAATCACCCATCTTGCGGCGGTCGGAAACGAACCGCACCAGCGGGATCACCGCGAACGGCAGTTGCATCGACAGGATGACCTGGCTGAAGACCAGCAGTTGTGACGTGCCCTTCTCGCCATAGAGCGCGGTGACGATGACGACGGGGACGATCGCGACGCCGCGGGTGATCAGCCGCCGCGCCCAGTTCGGCAGTCGCAGGTGCAAAAAGCCTTCCATCACGATCTGGCCGGCCAGCGTCGCCGTTACCGTCGAGTTGAGGCCGGACGCCAGCAGCGCGACGGCGAACAGCGTCGAGGCGATCCCGAGGCCCAATAGCGGCGACAACAGCTCATACGCCTGCCCGATCTCGGCCACATCGGTACGGCCGCTGGAATGGAACGTCGAGGCGGCCACGATCAGGATCGCGGCGTTGATGAACAGCGCCAGCATCAGCGCGATGGTGGAATCCGTGGTCGCCCATTTGATCGCGTCGCGGCGGCCCTCGTCGGTGCGCGGATAGGCGCGGGTCTGCACGATCGAGGAGTGCAGATAGAGGTTATGCGGCATCACGGTGGCGCCGATGATGCCGATCGCGATGTACAGCATCTCCGGATTGGTGACGATCTCGGTCGACGGCAGGAAGCCGCGCAGCATCGCGGCAACCGGGGGTGCGGCGGCGAAGATCTGGATCGCAAAGCAGACCGCGATGACGATCAAAAGCGAGATGACGAAGGCTTCGAGGAACCGAAAACCCTTGTTCATCAGGAGCAGCAGCAGGAAGGCGTCAAGCGCGGTGATCAGCGCGCCGCCGATCAGCGGAATGCCGAACAGCAGTTTTAGCGCAATCGCGGTGCCGATCACTTCCGCCAGATCGCAGGCGATGATCGCAGCCTCGCAGGCCAGCCACAGCATGAAGTTGACCGGACGCGAAAAGCTGGCGCGGCAGGCCTGTGCGAGATCGCGGTCGGTGACGATGCCGAGCCGTGCTGCGAGCGCCTGCAGCAGGATCGCCATCAGGTTCGACAGCAGGATCACCGACAGCAGCGTGTAACCGAACTTCGATCCACCGGCGAGATCCGTCGCCCAATTGCCGGGATCCATATAGCCGACGGAAACCAGATAGCCGGGCCCAAGAAACGCCAGCAACCTGCGCGCCCAATGGCCACCGAGCGGTACCGCGATGGTCGCGTTGACTTCGGCCAGACTGCGCTGCCTGTTCGCGGCGGCGTCGGCGCGCCAGCCGGCGTCGGCGTCTTGCAAGGCCACAGGCAATCTCTCCGAATAAGTCTTGCGGCCCAATTCGGGCGTTCGCGCATCCATCTCAGTAAGATGGTCGATATTCGCTCTTATTGCAACTCATTTGCAACTGCATCTAGTGATCATGCAAATAATACCGGCATCGAGTCGAGGCGGGCCTGCGCCAGCCATGCGCCGCGGCAGTGAACCCCCGAATTCCCCCCGACGACAAACTGTTTGAGATCAAGTGGTCGATAACCCTGACCATCAACACCGTCGGAGGGGTGTCTTGGTTCCATTCGAAGTCCCGGGCTATCTTGCCGGTGGGAGAGTCCCTTCCCCGGCTCAGCTGGTCTCAGACGGCCAGGCTTACGAGATCGACGTCGCCGTCAAATCCCAACCGGAGAAGACCATGACCCACCAAACGGCGATCACAGAACGTCTCGCGCGGATCAAATCCTCACCATGAGCGCCGTGATCGACCTCCTGCTGGCGGCGGACGTCCGCCCCTTCACGATCGCCGCGGCGATCGTGGTCGTGCTGGCCGTGATCGAACTTCTGTCGACGATGGTTGGGTTTTCGCTCAGTCACATCGTCGGCAAGGACGTCGAGATCGAGGCCGACGGCCACAGCGCCATCTCCGGCCTGTTCCTCTGGATCAACGCGGGGCGCGTCCCGCTTTTGATTCTCTTGATGTTGACGCTTGGCATGTTTTCGATCGCGGGATTTTTCCTGCAGGCCATCGCGCACAGCGTCGGAATTTCTCTCCCGGTTTCGCTCGCCGCCGTCGGCGCCATCATCGGCACCATTCCGGCGGTCCGGGTTACCAGCCGGGCTATCTCGCGCGTGATCCCGCGCGACGAGACCTATGCGGTCGATGAGGCCGACTTCGTCGGCCAGGTCGCCGTGGTCTCGATCGGTCCGCTCGATCAGGGACTGCCCGGCCGCGTCCGTCTCAAGGATGTCTTCGGCAACTGGCACTCTGTCCCGGCGCGCGCCGGCCCCGATTCGAAAGCGCTCGCGGTCGGCAGCAGCGTGTTGCTGGTCGACCGCGACACCAAGAGCTTTATCGCGATTGCCGCACCAGCCAACCTCATTGCGCAACAATAGTCACCAGACAGGGCATGAACATGTGGGAACTTGCAGTACCGATCGCTATCGGCGTCCTTCTTTTTGTCATCATCGGCTTCATGTTCGCGACGCTGTACCGGCGTTCGACCCGCGACGAGGCTTATGTCCGGACCGGTCTCGGCGGCCAGAAAGTCGTTCTCGACGGCGGCTCCGTCGTGCTTCCGGTTTTCCATTCGACGGCGGCCGTCAATCTGAAGACGTTGCGGCTGGAGGTCGCCCGCGGCGGCCCGGACTCGCTGATCACCAAGGACCGCATGCGCGTCGACATCGGCGCCGAGTTCTACGTCCGCGTCAAACCCGACATGTCGTCGATCGCGCTGGCCGCGCAGACGCTCGGCAACCGCACCAACGACGCCGCTGAACTGCGCGAACTGATCGAGGCGAAATTCGTCGACGGCCTGCGCTCGGTCGCCGCCACCATGCATCTCGAGGAGTTGCAGGAACAGCGCGCGACCTTCGTCAAATCGGTGCAGGACGCGGTCGGCGCCGACATCCAGAACAACGGCCTCGAGCTTGAATCGGTCTCGCTGACGAGGCTCGACCAGAGCGACATCAAGCATTTCAATCCGAGCAATTTCTTCGACGCGCACGGCCTCACCACGCTGACCAAGATCACCAAGGAGCGTGAGCAGGAGCGTAACCAGATCGTCCGCACCACCGAGGTCAACATCGCTCAGCAGGACCTGGTCGCGCGCCAGACCACGCTGACGATCGAGAGCACCAAGCGCGAGGCGGAACTGGCGCAGCAGCGCGACATCGCCAACAAGACCGCCGCGATGCGCGCGCAGACCGCGCAGGTCGAGCAGACGGCGCTGCAGAACGAGGCCGAATACCGCATCCAGCAGGAACTGGCCGTCGCCAACGTCCAGACCGAGGCCAACCAGGCCCGCGACACCAAGAAGATCGAGGCTGATCTGGCGGTGAAGCGCCGCACCACCGAAATGGAGCGTGATCTCCAGATCGTGGCGCAGGAAGCCGCGATCGTCGTCGCCACCAAGAACAAGGAGCAATCCGAAGCGCAGACCATCGCCGAGACGGCGCGCGCGCTTGCGATCGCCGCCGAGGAAAAGGTCACGACGGCACGGGCCACCGAAATCGCCGAGCGCGACAAGATCATCAACGTGATCGCGGCGCGCAAGGTGGCGGAAACCGATGCGATGCCGATCACCGTGATGGCGGAAGCCGAACGGCAGGCCGCCGCCAACAAGGCGGAAGCGATCAACGTGCTGGCCAAGGCAGACGCCGACGCCGCAACCACGCGTGCGACCGGCGTCAAGGCGCTTGGTGAAGCCGAAGCCGGGGTGGCGGCGCTCAAGGCCGAGGCCCGCAACAAGCTCGGCGCCGAGATAATCGAGTACGACCTCAACCTCGCCCGCATCAACATCATCCCGAGCGCGCTGGCCGAAGCGGTCAAGCCGATCGAGAAGATCTCCGACATCCGGATCTTCGATACCGGCGGCATGCTCGGTCGCGGTGGCGGCAACGGCGCTATGAATGGCGCCGGCAATGGCGGTCTCGGACTCGGCGACGGTCTCGCCGCTCAGCTGTTGTCGGTATCGGCGTTCAAGCCGATGATCGACAAGATTCTCGGCGAGGCCGGCTTCCCGGCTGGCCCCGACGGCATCACCAGCCTGTTGAATGCGCTGCGTGCCGGCAGCGGCGGCACGCCGACTGAAGCGGAGTTGCCAGCGCCTGCCGACAGCACCGCAACGCCGCCGACCACCATCTCGGGCACGGGCAAGGCGACGCTCGGACCGAAGTCGTAGTCGTCGTGACGGCCTGATCAGCCGCTAGATCGCGAACAGAGAGAAGCCCGCCGCGGTCGATGCGGCGGGCTTTTCAGCGCCTGTCGGGCACGGCGCGTTCGTCCCTCTTCAATTTCCTTATTGCAAATGCCTCTCATTAGTGACACTAGTTGCGAATAATTCGCAATTGCAAGTCAGGGAGGCGGTCGATGCGTCAGCTCAAGCGGGCTTTTGGCGGCAAGGACGGAGACCATGACGATTTCCACTTCGGCAATTTTTCCCAGCATTTTTTCCAGCCGCACCAGCCTCACGGTTCACAAGGCTCGCACGACGCCCACCCCTCTCACGGGAGCCATGGTTCTCACGGGGGCCACGGCTCTCATGGCCCGCATGACTGCCAACCGGGTCCGCAGCCGGTAAAGATCGAGTACCGCAGCTTCGACGGTTCGCAGAACAACCGGTCTGACTCCACCCTCAACGCCGCCGGCACTGAATTCTCACGCATCGGCACGGCGCATTTTGCCGACGGCATTTCCGTGCCGCTGGGCGGCAACAATCCGCGCACCATCAGCAATCTCGTGGTCGGCGCCGGCGATGCCGACGTGGCGAATCCGGAAGGTGTTTCCGCGTTCATGTACGCCTGGGGCCAGTTCATCGACCATGACATGACGCTGACCCGAACCGACGGCGTCAACGACATCAGCGTCGTGGTTCCCGCCGGCGATCCCGTATTTCCCGCCGGCACCATCATTCGGATCACCCGCGCCGTTACCGATCCCACGACCGGCGCCGGCACGTCCAATCCGGCGATGGCGGTCAATTCCAACTCCGCCTGGCTCGACGCTTCGATGGTCTACGGGTCGAGTGCGGCGATCGCCGCCAGCCTGCGTACCGCCGACGGCCACATGAAGACGTCAGCGGGAGACAATTTGCCCATCGTCAACGGCATGGTGGTGGCCGGTGACGGCCGTGCCGCGGAAAATCCGGCGCTGACCGCGCTGCAGACGCTGTTCGTGCGCGAACACAATTACCAGGTCGACAAACTGCACCATGAGCATCCGACCTGGAACGGCGACCAGCTCTACAATTACGCCCGCGCCATCGTGTCGGCGGAAATCGCCAACATCACCTATTCGGAATTCCTGCCGAACCTCGTCGGCAAGGACGCGCTCACGCCCTACGACGGCTATGATCCCAATGTCGATCCGCATTTGACGCTGGAGTTCGTCGCCGCGGCGTTCCGCTTCGGGCACTCGATCGTCTCGGGCGAAACCGAAGGCCTTGCGGAAAACGGCGAAGTGATCGCCGGCTCCGAGGAAGACTTGAAAGACGTGTTCTTCCAGCCGGCGGCAGACTTCATCGACAATGGCGGCGCCGACGGACAATTGCGCCATCTGGCCGCCGACCCCTCGCAGGCGCTCGATGCGCGCATCGTCGAGGATCTGCGAAATTTTCTGGTCGATGCGCCGGTGTCGATGGATCTCGCCGCGATCAATATCCAGCGCGCACGCGACCTCGGCCTCGGCACGCTGAACCAGACGCGTGAAGCGCTCGGCCTCGACCCCTACACCGATTTCAGCCAGATCACGAGCGACCCGCAGACGCTGGCCGGATTGAAGGCGGCCTACGGCAACGTCAACAATGTCGGCCTGTGGACCGGCGGCCTGTCGGAAAACCATGTCCCCGGCGCGCTGGTCGGCGAAACTTTTCAGGCCATCCTGACGATGCAGTTCGAGGCGCTGCGCGACGGCGACCGGCTCTGGTTCGAGAACCAGGGTTTTGACGCCAGGACGTTGTCCGAGATCAAGGGCACGACGCTCGCCGACATCATCCTGCGCAACACCGACACCAAGCACATCCAGGACGACGTCTTCGTCACCTATGTCCGGCACACCGGCCTTGCCGGCGGTGTGGAGTCCGAAGATCCCGACGCCCGCCAGATCGTGATCGGCTCCAACGGCACCGACACCCTGATCGGCGGTCCGCAGGGCGATTACCTGTTCGCCGGCACCGGCAAGCAGACCATGACGGGCAATGCCGGCGCGGATCGTTTCGTGTTCGATCTCGGCGCCACCAAAGCCAAGATCACCGACTTCGATCCCGACGTCGACCTGCTGGTGTTCAAACACGCCGGCCGTCTCGACTTTCGCGACGTGAAAATCTCGGGCAACCACGGCAACACGATCGTGCAGGTCGGCGACGACTGGATCGAACTGACGGGCGTGCGGCCCTATGAACTCAGCAAGCACGACTTTCTGTTCGACGTTTGATGGGTCAGCAAGACGTGGATGGCCGGGACACGTGTTTGGCCCGGACAGATCACTGGTGTTGGGAGACATCGCTGACACATCAAGGTGAGAAACCTCCACACGATCACGTGTGGAGGTTTTTTCGTTGTCCCGCAGCTTGTCGGGAAACGGGTGGGTTGGACCGTCCTGTGGTCGGACAATGAGGGCCAATAAAGCCATCAGGGAATCGCCCCAAGGAATCCCCCCAAGGAATCCCCCCATGTCCGCCGCCGATACGCCGCACCTGCCGCCGACCTTCAACCGCCTCGCCTGGTCTAACCTCGCCGCGCAATCGGCCGAGCAGATTGCGCTGGCCGCCGCCCCCATCGTCGCGGTGCTGCTGCTGGGCGTCGGCGAAGGCCAGACCGGCCTGCTGCAGACCGCGCTGACGCTGCCCTTCATCCTGTTTGCGATCCCTGCCGGCCTGCTTGCCGACCGCATTTCGCGGCGCTGGCTGATGGCGGGCGCCGAAGCGCTGCGTGCGGCGGCGCTCGGCGGAATCCTGCTGCTGATCTGGCTCGGCTGGATGACGCTGCCGCTGCTGGCTCTGCTCGGCTTCATCGCGGTGTGCGGCACGGTCGCCTATAGCGTCGCCGCACCGGCGCTGGTGCCCTCGCTGGTGACCCCGCAGCAGCTGCCCGCGGCCAATGCGCGGATTGAGCTGGCGCGCACCGTGGCGTTCGCCAGCGGCCCCGCGCTCGGCGGCGTGCTTGTCGGATGGGTTGGCGCAGCGCCCGCGTTCGGCTTTGCCGCGGCGCTGTCTGTGATCGCAGTCGTGCTGCTGTCCGGCATCTATGAACCCGCCCGCGCGCCCGCGCCGCGCCGCCATCCGTTGCAGGACATCAAGGAAGGCGCGGTCTTCGTGCTGCATCACAAGCTGCTGCGGCCGGTGTTCATCACACAGTTCATCTTCAATACGGCCTCGTTCCTGCTCCTTGCGGTGTTCGTGCCCTATGCCGTGCGTCACCTCGGCCTATCCGCCACCGGCGTCGGCACCACATTGGCGATGTACGGCGTCGGCATGGTGGTCGGCGCGCTCCTGGCGACGCGCGTCATGAAACGCCTCGCCTTCGGCACCGTGATCGGACTCGGCCCGGTGACCGGTTTCGTCGCCGCCGCCGTGATGGCACTGACGACCATCGTTCCGACACCGCTATTGGCGGGCCTCAGCTTCTTCCTGCTCGGCGTCGGCCCGATCCTGTGGGTGATCTCCACCACCACGCTGCGCCAGTCGGTGACGCCGCCCTCGCTGTTGGGGCGCGTCTCCGCCATCAACATCATGAGCTATGGCGCCCGCCCGCTCGGCTCGGCGCTCGGCGCCATCGTCGGCGGCTTCTACAGCGCCGAAGCCTGCCTCTATCTGGCGGCCGCGATCTTCGCAGCCCAAGCGCTTGTCATCCTGACGTCGCCGGCGGTCTCGCTGACGCGGCAGCCGGACATGGTCGGCGACGGGCCGGCGCTGCGGGCATGTTGATTGAAGAAAGAATCCACTGACTTCGCATGCGTTCTGAAAAGGTCCTCGTCATGCCCGGGCTTGACCCGGGCATCCACGTCTTCCTTGGCTGCAACCGCGAAGGTAAGTCGTGGATGGCCGGGTCAAGCCCGGCCATGACGAACGAATTACCCGTGACCCTACCATCGGCGTTTCCCAATCCCGTTTTATATGATATTCATCATTTTATCGAAAAGCGGGAACCCACCATGGCCGACCAGACCGTAGCGATCGCGAGCCCCCGTCCCGAGGCCTCCTCCACCGTGCTGCAGATCGCGGTGCTGGCGGCGCTGGCCGCCACCGGGACGCTGGCGACCAATATCCTGCTGCCGTCGCTGCCGCAGATGGCAGCCTCGCTGAATGTCACCAGCGCCGCGGTCACATCAGCCATCACGATCTTTCTCGCGGTGTTCGCGGTCGGCCAGCTGGTGGTCGGACCGATTTCGGACCGCTACGGCCGTCGCTGGCCGGTACTGATCGGATTTGCGGTATTTTTCGCCGGCAGCGTCTGGTGCGCCCTCGCCACCGACCTGCCCAACCTGCTCGCCGGCCGCGTGGTCCAGGCCGCCGGCGCCTGCGCCACTTCCGTGCTGTCACGCGCCATTGCGCGCGACCTGTTCTCCGGCGCCGCACTGGCGCGCGCGATGGCGCTGATCATGATTGCGATGGCGGCGGCGCCAGGCTTCTCGCCGCTGCTCGGCGGTGCGCTCGATCACTATTTCGGCTGGCGTTCCGAATTCGCGCTCGTCGCCGCCTTTGCGGTGCTCGGTGCGCTCGCCTACGGCATGGTTCTGGGCGAGACCCACCACGCGACGCGCACGCCGCTCGACCCGCTCGCGATTGCCAAAAACTATCTTGGCCTGATCGCCGACCGCCGTTTCGTGGTGCCGGCCGCGACCGTGAGCCTGATCATGGGCGGTCTGTTCGCGATGTTCTCGGCCGCGCCCCGCGTGCTGATCGAAGCGATGCACTTTACACCGATCCAGCTGGGCCTGTTCTTCGCCGGCACCGTGCTGATCGTATTCGCCTCAGGCATGCTGGCGACAAAGCTGGCGCCGCGCTACGGGCTCGACCGCTCGATCCGTGGCGGATTATTCGCGGCCGCTATCGGCAGCCTCGCGATGCTGCTGGTGTCGCTGTATAGCCCGACCTTCCTGCCATTTCTGGGGGCGATGAGCGTGTTCCTGCTCGGCATGGGTATCGTGAACCCCTTGGGCACCGCGCAGGCGCTCTCCCCGTTCGGCGAGAAAGCGGGGGCTGCCTCCGCGCTGGTCGGCTTCTGGCAGATGATGACAGCGGCGATCGGCGTCTGGCTGGCGGCGACGATCTCGCGTGAGGCGCTGTTTGCGCTCGGCGTGGTGCTGACGGTGTTTTCCTTTGTCGCGGTCGGGCTGTATACGCTGCGCGCCAAAACGAATTAGCCCGTAGCCCGGATGGAGCGAAGCGCAATCCGGGGACCGCAATCGCGGCAACCGAAGATTCCCGGATTTCGCTGCGCTTCATCCGGGCGACAAGATGCGCCTTAGCTTCCGAGATACCGCTCGTACTTCCCCGCCACAACTTCATCCGACGCAATGTCCGGATCGAGCGTATAAAGATCCTGCGCGCGGCCGATGCCACGCAGTGCATAGCGGCCGGTGGAAACCAGATAGTTGCGCCCCGCAGCGTCCAGTCCGGTGCGAAACGCCTCCGAGGTCAGCAATTCGCGGTCGACCGAGCGGCACATCGAGGCGATGCGGCTGACTTCGTTGACGGCCGGCCCCACCACGGTGAAGTCGAGCCGGTCATCGCTGCCGATATTGCCGTAAAAGACCTCGCCGACATGCAGGCCGACATGGGCCGTCGTCACCGCCACGCCTTCGGCGGCACGGCGGGCACTGACCGCAGCCATGTTGCGCCGGAAATGGTGTTCGGCGCGCAGCGCTGTGCGCTTGGCAACGGCCATGTTCTCGTTGGTGAACATCGCCAGCACACCGTCGCCGATCAGTTTCAGCACCTCACCGCCGGCGTCATGGATGGCGTCAATCGAGGCCTGCGCGTAATCGTTCAAGAACGGGATGATCTGGCCGGGCTCGATGCTCTCGCTGATCGAGGTCGAGCCGCGCAGATCCGAAAACCACAGCACCGCGTTGATGCGCTCGGTGACGCCGCGGGCAATGCGGCCGCGCAGCACCTGCTCGGACGCATCCCGTCCGAGATAGACCCGCCCCAGCGTCCGCGCGACTTCGGCCTGTGCGGCGGATTTGACCGCAAGCCCGAGCACCGGCACCAACTCGCGCAAGGCGGCGAGCCCCTGCTCGCCAAAACCTTCGTCGCGCCGGGTCACCCATGTCGAGTAAAAGCAGTCCATCTGGCCCATGGTGCCGGCTTCGCCGAAGCGGTGCACCATGCTGAGAAAATGCTTGTGCCCCTTGGCGGACAGGTCCTCGATCATGTTGAAATCGAGGCCTTCGCAATCGGACAGATCGATCAAGAGTTCGTCACCGCCGGTTTCAAGCAAATGGTAGAAGGTCGAGCGCCGCCAGTTTTCCGCAACGGCGCCGCCCTCGCTACTCGAACCATATTCAAAACTGTCGCTCTCGTTGGTTTGGGAATGGCTCCAGCGAAATCCGCGGCCCTCGAACACCGGATGCAGCGTGTCAATGATGACCATTGCGCGCGACAGCTCCAGGCCATGGGCGCGGCAGCGCTCGCAAAAGCCACGGAGCAGATCGTTTTCG
Organism: Bradyrhizobium sp. OAE829; assembly: GCF_040546575.1. NCBI lineage: Bacteria > Pseudomonadati > Pseudomonadota > Alphaproteobacteria > Hyphomicrobiales > Nitrobacteraceae > Bradyrhizobium > Bradyrhizobium sp. OAE829. Next base: position 758,495 of record NZ_JBEPOE010000001.1, read on the forward strand.
GGCAGGCCTGTCAGGCTCTGGTGAGCGATCCAGTTCATCAGGCGCAGGCGGGGCGTGAGTTCCATGCCGCCATTATGCCGCGCAATCGTGACGGACGGAAGCCTGCCGCAGCCCCTTACGTTTTCCCGGATATGACGACTTCGCCGTCTTCCTTCACGAAGGAGTCGACGGGACGGTCGAGCAGGTCGAGCACCAGTTCCGACGGCCGGCACAGCCGCACGCCCTTCGCCGTCACCACGATCGGCCGGTTGATCAGGATCGGATGGGCGAGCATGAAATCGATCAGTTCGTCGTCGCTCCATTTGGGATCGGCAAGGCCGAGCTCCGCATAGGGCGTGCCTTTTTCGCGCAGCAACTCGCGCGCGGAGATGCCCAACGCGGCGATCAGTTCGACCAGCCGGGCACGACTCGGCGGGGTCTGCAAATACTCGATCACCTCGGGCTCTTCGCCGCTCTGGCGGATCATCGCCAGCGTATTGCGCGAGGTGCCGCAGGACGGGTTGTGGTAGATCGTTATGCTCATGAATGGGCCTCCCTGGTCGTTGCGGCCACCTCGCCTGCCCCGCGCAGCAGCCAGCCCATCAGCATCATCGCAAGGATGGCGCCCAAAAGTTCGGCGGCGATGAAACCGGGCAGATCGGTTGGGCGAATTCCCGAAAACGTATTGGTGAAAGATCGGGCGATGGCGACCGCGGGATTGGCAAACGACGTCGACGACGTGAACCAGTATGCCGCCGTGATGTAAAGCCCGACCAGCCAGGGAATCGCCGGACGATTGAACCGGATGCCGGCAAGTATCGTGACAACCAGGCCGAACGCGGCCACGCCTTCGGCCAGCCATTGCGCACCGCCGGTTCGGACCTTCAGCGAGGCATCCAGCAGTGACAGGGCGAACATCGCGTGCGCCATGATGGTTCCGGCGACGCCGCCGGCGATCTGCGCCGCCACATACGACAACGCCTCGCGCGCCGTCAGCTCGCGCCGGAGCGCAAACACCAGCGACACCGCGGGATTGAAATGCGCGCCTGAGATAGGCCCGAGAATGGTGATCAGCACGACGAGGATCGCACCGGTCGGCAGGGTGTTGCCAAGCAGCGCGAGTGCAACGTCCCTGGTCAGCGTTTCCGCCATGATGCCGGAGCCGACCACGGTTGCGACCAAGATCGCGGTGCCGAGGGCTTCGGCAGTCAGGCGGCGCGGAAGATCAAACTTTTGCATCAGCGCGCTTTTTTCTAACAGGCGGACAACACGGCGTGAGGTCTTCGATCAGCGGCGCGCAGATTTCAGGACGTCCGTCGCAGCAATCCCTGACCATGAACAGCATGACCGCCCGAAACGCGTCGAGATCGGCGCGGTAGACGATCGAGCGGCTGAAGCGCTGGGCCGTCACCAGCCCCGCCCGCGACAGGATCGCCAGATGCGACGACATGGTGTTTTGCGGCACCGCCAGCGCCTTGGCGATATCGCCGGCCGCCAGCCCTTCAGGTTCGTGCTTCACCAGCAGGCGAAACACCCCGAGCCGGGTCGGCTGCGCCAATGCAGCGAGCGCGAGAATGGCTTGCTCTGATTCCATATATCTAGACTTATGGATATATATATCATCCTGTCAAGCCTCGCGGAGGTACCCGCGATGCTTTGCCGACACCAATGTTGCCCGACGGGCAAATTTGATGTCGTCCTCTCCGCGTCATTGCGAGCGGAGCGAAGCAATCCATATTGCCCCAAGCCGTGCCATGGATTGCTTCGCTCCGCTCGCAATGACGGTTAAGTGCGAAAAAACAACCCGACGGGCAAATCAGTTCTGATTTACGGAAATCGTGTCAAACCCCAGAATAAAAAATATTTCTGTTTACCAGAATGGCAAATCAGGTGCATATCTTTGGCCATCCCGTCCTACTCAGAAGGGCGTCGGCCGTCGTCACGGACGTTGGGCGGGTTGCGGTGGACGCTGGGCTCACGTCTGACGACGGCGTGGATCGAGCGTACGGCAAAACCGTGTGGTCCTGGCACCCGTTGCTGGTGTCAAGCTGTCGGAAAAGCGCAAGCGGAAACGGCAGTGACGGAGTCAACCAAGAACTCGTCTCCGGGGAGATCACGGCATAAGCCGTAAAGCCATTGCGCAGGGAATGTCGGATGTTCTCCGCTGCCCTGTATGCTCGTGTGCAGCTTTCTTAGCACAATTCGCACACGGGACCGCGGGTGCAGCGCGCATCCGGCATTCCCTGCGCCCTCTCATTTGAGGGCGGGAAGTTTCTCGCAAACCTCGGGCGCAATGCGTCGCGAGAACGCGAACACACATTCAGCTGTCGTCACCCGCGAAAGCGGGTGATCCAGTATTCCAGAGGCGTCAATGATTGAACCGAGAAGCCCCGGCGTACTGGGTCCCCCGCTTTCGCGGAGGACGACAACGTTCACTGCGGACAGAACTCGCTATTTCCATAATTCTAGAAATACAGTTGACAACCCCGGCTTCGAATATCAAGATGCCGTCATGAAACTCGACGACGCCGCCGCACACCTTGAAGCGCTGGGCAACCCTACCCGGTTGAAAATCTATCGCGCTCTGGTTCGCGCCGGCGATGCCGGAATGCCGGTCGGCCGGCTCCAGGAAAAGCTCAAGATCGCCCCATCCACTCTTTCCCACCACATCAAGACGCTGATGGTCGTCGGTCTGATCGATCAGGTGCGGGAAGCCACCACACTCGTGTGCCATGCCAATTACGACGTGATGCGGGGACTGGTGGACTTCCTGGTGGCCGAATGCTGCACGGGCTCCGAAAGCAACGATACGCAGACCGCGGCGTGAGTTGCGCCGCCGTCAATTTCGATATTTCTAGTTTGATGGGAGAATGCAATGCGCGAGGCAAAGTCCGTTGCGATCATCGGCGCCGGCCCGGTCGGCCTTGCCGCTGCCGCCCATCTGCTTGAGCGCGGGCTCCGGCCGATCGTGCTGGAAGCAGGCGACAACGTCGGGCATTCCGTTCGCCAATGGAGCCATGTCCAGCTGTTCTCGCCGTGGGAATACAACATCGACCGCGCCGCGGAGCGCCTGCTCGCGGCAACGGGGTGGAATTCGCCGGATCCGCATCATTATCCGACCGGCGCGGAATTGCTGGAAGGCTATCTTGAACCGCTCGCGGCCAGGACCGCCCTCTCCGATCACATCCACACCTCCAGTCGCGTCACCGACATCAGCCGTGCTGGTTTCGACAAGCTCAAGACCAAAGGACGCGAGTCCGCACCGTTCGAAATTCGTTATCAGAACGGGCAAGGCCCGAAGGTCGTGAAGGCTGACACCGTGATCGACGCGTCAGGCACCTGGCATTCGCCCAATCCGGCGGGCGCCAACGGCCTGCCCGCCATCGGCGAGACGCAGGCTGCGGCCAAGATCGCCTACGGCATGCCCGATGTTCTCGGAAGAGATCGCGCGCGCTACGCCGGCAAGACCGTCGCCGTGCTGGGCGCCGGTCATTCGGCGATCGGCACGCTGACCGATCTCGCGCGGCTCGCAGCCGAGGTGCCAGGAACACAGCCCGTCTGGCTGTTGCGGGGCAATGATCCGGCCAAGGCTTTTGGCGGCGGCGCGAACGACAAGCTGGTTGCGCGCGGCGAGCTTGGCGCCGCCTTTGCATCGCTGGTCGCGGCCGGCCGCATCAAAGTCGAGAGCGAGTTTCGGGTTTCGCACATCACAGCGGACGGCCCCCGCCTCACCGTCGCGACCGGCGCGGGCAGTTGCTGCCGTCAAATCATCGTCGACGAACTGATCGTTGCCACGGGCTTCCGGCCGGACCTGAATTTCGTGCGCGAGCTTCGCATCCAGCTTGATCCGGCGATCGAATGTCCGGTGGCGCTGGCGCCACTGATCGATCCGAACGAGCATAGCTGCGGCACCGTGCGGCCCCACGGCGCGCGCGAACTGGCGCAGGCCGAACCCGGCTTCTATTTCGCCGGCATCAAGTCCTACGGCCGTGCGCCGACCTTCCTGATGCTGACGGGCTATGAACAGGTCCGTTCGATTGCCGCCGATATTGCCGGCGATCACGCGGCGGCAGAGCGTGTCGAACTGGTGCTGCCCGAAACCGGCGTTTGCAGTCGCGCGGACGCGCTCGGCGCAAGCCAGTGCTGCGGCGGACCGGCGCCATCAGCTGTTGACGCCTGTTGCGCAGCGGATGCAAATGCCAAGCAACAAGGCAAAACGGGATGCGGGTGCGCGTCCTGAACGAACCGGGGTGAAACACATTTCCTTAAGCGGTCGATCCGTCATCGTCGCGATGTGTGTGGGGCAGCTCGGCAGCCTGCTTCCCCATGTCGTGGTGCCTTCCATTCTCGCGGCGTTCCTGATTCCGGAATGGCATCTGAGCGGCGCGCAGGCGGGTCTGCTCGCAGGCTCCGGCGCTGCCGGCTACATGCTGACCGTGCCGGTGCTGGCGACGCTGACCGATCGGATCGACGCGCGCAAAATACTGATCGCGGGTTCGGCGGTCAGTGCGCTCGGTACATTGCTGTTCGGCCTGTTTGCGACCGGCCTCTGGTCCGGCGCGTTGTTCAACGCCATCGCCGGCATCGGATTTGCGGGCGCTTACATGCCCGGCCTCAAGGCGTTGACCGACCGGCTTGCGCCGGGCGATTCATCGCGCGCGGTCACGTTCTACACGTCGAGCTTCTCGTTCGGCGTCGGACTGTCGTTCCTCATCTCGCAACTCGTCGCGGAAGCCTGGGGCTGGCGCGCCGCCTTCCTGGTGACGGCGCTGGGCCCGCTGGTGATGCTTTCGGTCTGCTTCCTGCTGCAACCGGTGACGCCAAAACCCGCGCAAGGCCGCCTGCTGGATTTTGCGCCGGTGTTCCGCAACACCAGCGCAATGGGTTTCGTTCTCGGCTATGGCGCGCACTGCTTCGAGCTCTACGGCATCCGAACCTGGCTGGTGGCGTTCTGGACTTTCGTGGCGGCGAGGAGTTCGGACGGCTCGATCCTGACGCCCGTCGTGGTCAGCGTGCTGTTCTCCGTGCTCGCGATGCCCGCAAGCATTCTGGGCAATGAATGCGCGATCCGGTTCGGCCGCCATCGCGCCATCACCGCCGTGATGTTCAGTTCTGCCGTCGTGGCGCTGCTGATCGGCGCGTTCGCCGACAAATCGCCATGGCTGTTGCTGCCGCTGATCCTGGCCTATGCCATCACCGTGCCCGCCGATTCCGGCGCACTGACATCGGGGATGACGATGGCGGCGGACCCAAAGTACCGCGGGGCGACGATGGCCGTGCATTCGACCGTCGGCTTCAGCCTTTCGGCTTTGGGCGCCTGGGCGCTAGGCGTCGCGCTGGATGCGGCCGGTGGACCGTCGAGCGCCTCCGCCTGGACGGCGGCGTTTGCCGTGCTGGCGGCGGGTATTCTGCTTGGGCCATTGGCGCTCTACTGGTCGAGACGGACCGCGGTTCAGGCATGAGTGCGACACAAGCCTGTTGCCTCCAGGCGTCATGGCGCCTAGATTCCAAGTTGTCTAATATCATAGACAACTTGATTCCAGTACGCCGGAACGCCGGCAACGACAACAAGCAGGCGCAACGAAAAGATAAGCCATGAGCGCACGCCCCCTTCCCATCATCATCGCGCTCGGCACCACGCAGACGCTGGCCTGGGCTTCAAGTTATTACTTGCCGGCGATCCTGGCCGATCCGATCGCGCGCGATCTCGGCGTCTCCTCGAACTGGATATTTGCCGCCTTCTCGGCAGCATTGGTGCTCTCGGCTTTTCTTGGCCCGCGCATCGGCCGGCAGATCGATCTGGTCGGTGGCCGGCCGGTGCTGTCGATGTCCAATGTGGTGTTCGCGGCCGGACTGACGCTGCTTGGGTTCAGCTATTCCGTTCCGGTGATGGTGCTTGCCTGGCTCCTGCTCGGCATCGGCATGACCGGCGGACTGTACGATGCGGCGTTCGCCGCGCTCGGACGCATCTACGGCAATGACGCGCGGCGCTCGATCACCGGCATCACGTTGCTCGCGGGTTTTGCATCGACCGTCGGATGGCCGCTGTCGGCCTGGGGACTGGAGACCATCGGCTGGCGCAACACCTGCTTTGCCTGGGCGGCGGCGCATATCCTGATCGGCCTGCCGATCAATTTGCTGATGCTGCCTGCGGTGAAGGGCGCCAAGGCGGCGGTGGCGAACGCCGTCAAGCCGCACATCGCGATCGACCGCACCATGATCCTGCTGGCCTTCGTGTTCGCCGCCGCCTGGACCGTCACCGGTGCAATGGCCGCCCATCTGCCGCGCATCATGGAAGCAGCCGGCGCCACCACCGCGCAGGCCGTATTCGCCGGCGCCCTGCTCGGCCCGGCGCAGGTGGCGGCGCGTATTTTCGAGGCCGGCTTCCTCAGCCGATTTCATCCGCTGGTCTCGACCAAGCTCGCATGTGTCACCAATCCGATCGGCGCGGCGATCCTCGGATTGGCCGGTGGCGGCGCGGCCAGCGTGTTCGCGATCTTCTACGGCGCCGGTAACGGCATCCTCACCATCGCGCGCGGCACGCTGCCGCTGGCGATCTTCGGCCCCCAAAACTACGGCTATCGCCTCGGCATCATCGGCGCGCCGGCGCGGATGGCGCAGGCCGCCGCTCCATTGCTGTTCAGCCTCCTGATCGACATCATGGGCAGCCGCGTTCTCATCGTCTCCTCCGCGCTGAGCCTTGCGGCGCTGCTCGCGCTGTTTATGGTGCGCAGCCATCCGCCCGTGACGACGCCATCATGAGGACTCCCAATGGTGGATGACACGACGCCGTCGATCCGCCGCATCAATCCACCCGAACTCGGCACCCCACCCGGCTATTCGCAAATCGTTGACGTCAGCGCCGGTCGCCTGGTTTTCATCGCGGGTCAGACCGCGCTCGACCGCGACGGCAATGTGGTCGGCAAGAACGATTTTGCCGCGCAAGCGGATCAGGTGTTCGAGAACCTCACCATCGCGCTGCGGGCGAGCGGATGCACCGCCGCCAACCTGGTCAAACTCACGGTGTTCCTCACCGCCATGGACAATCTCGGCCGCTACCGGGAGGCCCGCAACCGCTTCTTTGCCTCCGTCACGCCACCTGCGGCGCCCGCGGTGACGCTGGTCGAGGTGTCGAAACTCTATGGTCCCGACTTCCTGATCGAGATCGAGGCCATCGCCGCGGCGTGAGCTTCACACCTTCAACGGCTTGCTGGTCGCCGACGTCGCGATCCAGATGCCGGCAAACACCGCGATTAGCCCGAGCACGAGGTTCGGCGTGATCGGCTCGCCGACCAGCTGCGTGGCGAGCAATCCTGCCGCCAGCGGATTGACAGTCATGGTGTTGGCCACCCTTGTCGGCGACGCCCGCTCCAGCGCCAGCACCCACAGGATGAACGCCAGCGCGCCGCCGGCGATCCCGAGATAGAGGCCTGCGATCCATTGCGCCGTTCCGAACTGGCTCAGGACCGCGACGCTCCCGGTCAGGGAGCCCACCAGGATCAGCGCGGCGGCACCCGTGCCCATGCCGACGGTGAGGAAGCCGAGCGCGCTCGAGCGCTGGATGAACGGACGGGACCAGACGTTGTAGAACGCCATGCACAGGACGGCAGCGGTCATGATCAGCTCGCCGCGCCAGGCGCCCGCCGGCGCGGTCGAAAGCCCCGATGCCAGGGCCGCGAAGACGCCGAGCACGGCGATACCGACGCCGATCGACTTCCGCTTCGTCAGCGGCTCGATGCCGAGCAACGCGCCGACCACCATCGTGTGCAGCGGCAGTGTCGCCAGCGCGAGGCTGGCGCGCGCTGCGGTCGTATAGGACATTGCGATGTTGTAGAGGACGAAGAACACGCCGAAGAAGCAAAAGCCCAGTGCGGCGACGGCAGGCCAGTCCCGGCGCTGCGGCCAGCGCGCCTTCAGGAGCAGCGCGGCAGGCAACACGCAGCAAAAGCCGATGCCCCAGCGCAGGATCGCCATCGTGACCGGATCGGTATTGCCGGCGAGATAGCGCGTGATCGCCGCCGCAGTCCCGCCGAGAGCGCTCGATACCAATGCGATTGCGACACCGACCCATTCGCCGCCCAATGCCTGTCTCCCCGTCGCACCGTCTGTCGCAGCGCGCGTGCGAGATATGGTCGTGGTAAATCGAACACGCGAGTCGAAAATGCTCTTCCTTCGAATCTTTCTGCGATGTGGCGGCAATTGTCAGCAGGAACGCAAGGCAGACGTTTCCTGAATACCCTAGTCCCCCGCACTCTCCTCCGGCGGCTTGATGTGGCGGAACGAGAACAGCAGCGCGAGGTCGTAGCCGATCTTCAGCGCGCCGCAGACCACCAGCGGCAGGCCGGAGAACGCCGTCATCAGGAGCGCACCTGAAATCGCCGGGCTGATCGCGGACGCAAGGCTGCGCGGCACTGCGGTGACGCTGGCGGCCGCCGGACGCTCCGCCGGCGTCACGACTGCCATGACGTAGGAGGTACGGGTCGGCACGTCCATTTGCGACAGCGCCGAGCGCAGCAACAGTAAGCCCAGCGCCAGGTAAAGATTGGGCGAGAACGCCGCCAGGATCAGGAACACGCTGGACGGGATGTGTGTGAACACCATGGTGTTGACGAGGCCGATGCGCCTGGCGAGCCAGGCGGCGACCGGATAGGAGAAGGCGCTCAGCGTGCTCGACCAGAAGAAGAACAATCCCGCCGCGGACAGTGAAAGATCGAAGCGCTCGAACAGCCACAACACCAGCAACGACTGCGCGACGAAACCGCCCGCGAACGCATCGATGCTGAACAGCGCGGCGAGCTTGTAGACGGTGCCGCGCGAAGGTCCGAGCGGCGTCTGCGGCGCCCGCTCCTCGCCGCGCGTGTGCGGGACACGACGATAGAGCGCGGCGCAGAGAATACCGAGCCCGGCGTAGCCATAGAACATCAGGCGGAACGCGCCGAGCTGGGTGCTGCCGCCGGCAACGAGAAAATCTGGCAACGACGCCGCCAACGATCCACCCGCGGTGGCCAGCGCCCCGATCAGACTGTAGCGAGCAAAGATCTGCGTGCGGCGCTCGTCGGTCGTGCTGTGCGCGAGCACCGAATGTTCGAGCGGCACCAGCACGCCGAGGTCGCCGCCGGACGGATTGATGGTGCCGATAAAGGCGACCAGAACGATCAGGACAAAGTGCTCGACGCCCGGGAACGCAATCCCGGTGGCCGCCATCAGGCCGGCGCCGAACATCAGTAGCGGCCGCAGATCATGGCGGGGCGCGATCCAGCCGACGATCAAGGTCAGCAGCGCGGTTCCCAGCAGCGAGGCTGTAGCGACAATGCCGACCGCGATGGCGTCGTAACCCAGCAGCGTCATGTAGGCCGGCAGGATAATGATCGCAAAACCGTCGCCGAATCCGCGCAAGCCCCGCGCGACATAGAGCAGCGTGATGAGCGAATTCGCCGACGAGACGTTCGATTCCGAGGGGATGCTGGCCATCGATCCATGCTTTCATGCGCAACTCGACACGTCGAGCGGTGCGCAGAGCTTGGACGGCGGACCGTCTGACGGGGAGCCTGCTTTGTCCCCGATGTGAAGCAGGCTAGGTCGGAATCTGCACCGGCGCAAGGTTACAAGGTTGACAGCGGAACCGACAGGAGCTTAATTCGGCGCATGGGGACTCTGCGATCTCCCCACGAGGCGACATGCCCAAGTATCGCGCCCGTTTTCTCTTAACGAGGGCGCAACCATGTCATCCTACACCACGATATCTCCAGATAAACTTGCACGGTTGATCGGCACGGCGAATACGCCTGTCCTGATCGACGTCCGTACCGAGGCGGATTTCGCCGCCGACCCGCGGCTGATTCCGGGCGCCGTCAGGCGCAGCCACGAGGACGCCGCCCAATGGGGCGAGGAGTTCGCCGGCCATTCCGCCATTGTGGTCTGCCTGCGCGGCGCGAAACTCGCACAAGGCACCGCCGCATGGCTGCGGCATCTCGACATTTCGGCCGAGACACTTGAAGGCGGCTTTGAAGGCTGGAAGGAAGCAAAACTCCCGCTCACGCCCACCGCAAAGGTTCCCGCGCGCGATGCCAAGGGTCGCACCGTCTGGGTGACCCGGGCGCGGCCGAAGATCGACCGCATCGCCTGCCCCTGGCTGATACGAAGGTTCATCGATCCGAACGCGGTGTTCCTGTTCGTCGCGCCGTCCGAAGTGCTTGCTGTCGGCGAGCGTTTCAGCGCGACCCCGTTTGATGTCGAGAACGTGTTCTGGAGCCACCGCGGCGAACTCTGCACCTTCGACGTCATGATTGAAGAATTTGGTCTGGCGACGCCACCGCTGTTGCGGCTGGCAACGATGGTTCGCGCCGCCGATACCGGCCGGCTCGATCTTTCGCCGGAGGCACCGGGGCTGCTCGCGGCTTCGCTCGGCCTGTCGCGGATGTTCGACGACGATCTCGAACAATTGGAGGCCGGCCTGTTGCTGTACGACGCCTTCTATCGCTGGTGCCGCGATGCCACCGGCGAAACCCATAATTGGCCGACCAACAAGGCGAAACCGTAATGGACGCCACGATCGACAAATCAGCCGAAGCCGGTGCCAACAGCGAATACGCGCACGGCATCAGCTTCGGCGAGGCATTCCGGGTCTGGCTGCGGGTGGCGTGCTTAAGTTTCGGCGGGCCCGCCGGCCAGATCGCGGTGATGCACCGCATCCTGGTCGAGGAAAAGAACTGGATCTCCGAGAGCCGGTTTTTGCATGCGCTGAATTACTGCATGCTGCTGCCGGGGCCGGAGGCGCAACAGCTCGCCACCTATATCGGCTGGCTGCTGCACCGCACCGCCGGCGGCATCATGGCCGGCGGGCTTTTCATCCTGCCCGGCGTCATCGCCATCATGGGGCTGAGCTATATCTACGCGGCCTACGGCAATGTCGGCTTCGTCGAGGCGGTGTTCTTCGGGCTGAAAGCGGCGGTGCTCGCCATCGTTGTACAGGCGGTGGTTCGGGTCGGCAAACGCGCGTTGCGTAACCGGATCATGATCGCGCTGGCAGGCATCGCCTTTGTCGCGATCTTTTTCTTCAACGTCCCCTTCCCGATCATCATCATTGCCGCCGGCGTGATCGGTTATCTCGGGGCCCGCAGCGGCCGGCCGGAGTTCGCCGCGGTCGAACATGGTGGCGGCGGCAAGAAGACGGCCGTCGTCGACAGCCTGCTCGGCGAGGAGTTGCCCGAGCATGTCCGCCCGAGCGTCGCCAAGGCGCTGAAAGTAAGTTCGGTCTGGCTGCTGCTATGGCTGGTGCCGGTCGCCGTGCTGCTGATCGCGTTCGGCCAGGACAATGTGTTCAGCCAGATCGCGCTGTTCTTCTCGAAGATGGCGATGGTGACTTTCGGCGGCGCCTATGCCGTGCTGGCCTATGTCGCCCAGCAGGCGGTCGAGCACTATCACTGGGTGCAGCCGCGCGAGATGCTGGACGGCCTCGGCATGGCCGAGACCACGCCGGGCCCGCTGATCATGGTGCTGCAGTTCGTCGGCTTCATGGCCGCCTTTCGCGATCCCGGCACGCTGTCGCCGATGATGGCGGCAACCCTCGGCGGATTGCTGGCGACCTGGGTCACCTTCATGCCCTGCTTCCTCTGGATCTTCCTCGGCGCGCCCTTCATCGAGACCCTGCGCGGCAACAAGGGGCTTGCAGGCGCGCTAACCGCCATCACCGCCGCCGTGGTCGGCGTGATCCTCAATCTCTCGATCTGGTTCGCGCTGCATACGCTGTTCCGGCAGACGACGCCGGTCCGGTCGTTCGGGCTGTCGTTCGACATGCCCTTGCTGTCGAGCATCGATATCGCCGCGTTCGTGCTGTCAGCTGCGGCGGCGACCGCGATCTTCCGGCTCAACATCGGCATGCTCTGGGTGCTGGCGGGGTCCTGCGCGGCCGGCGTGGCATTGCGGCTGACGGGATTGATTTGAGGAGCGGCGCTGACGTCTGAAGTCAGGCTGGCTCCCGACCGATCCTGCTTTGCAGGTCGGCAATGTCGATGAATCCGTCGGCCTGTCGACGCAATTCATCGGCAGCGATCGGCGGCTGGCTCGAAATCGTCGAGGCGACGGTGATGCGGAGGCCTCGCCGCTGCAGCGATTCAACCAGCGGGCGGAAAGCGCCATTCCCGGAGAACAGCACGATTTCGTCAAGATGCACGGCAAGTTCCATCGCATCGACCGTGAGTTCGATATCCAGGCTGCTTCTGATCCTGCGGCGACCGCCGGCGTCGGCGAGCTCTTTCGACGCCTTGGTAATGACGGTGTAGCCGTTGTAACCAAGCCAGTCGACCAAAGGGCGGATCGAAGGGAATTCCTGAACCTCACTGACAGGCGTGTAGTACAATGCCCGCAACAACGAACCGCGGCTCTCAAATTCCGTGAGCAGGCGCTTGAAGTCGATATCAAAACCGAGCGCCCTGGCGGTTGCGTGAAGATTGGGGCCATCGATGAAGATCGCCATACGGCCGGGCTCAGATCGCAACATATGACTGTCCTTGAATCGAGAAACAATCGGCGTGGTTCAGGCCAACCGGTCACCGGCTTCCCGTTCACATGCCTCTTCATTTTCGCCTTGAAACCATGTCGTCGAACGCAGCGATGTCCGCGCGCACCTTCGTCCGCTCGCCTGCTTTGAAACCTGAGAGATGCCGCAGCAAAAATCGCGCAACCGAAACCGGCCGGCTCGAAGCGGCAATGCATATCTAGCAGATTGCCCGCGTCCGACTTGCGATCCTGCGCCAATTATTTGATTTTCTGCGCCAGGATGGCCCCTCGCGGCGTACAAACCGCAAACGGGCCGGGGCAGATCGCCTTACACCCGCTCCGCCGGCGCCAGCTTGCAGACCGCGCCGCTGGACTCGATCTGCAGCGTGGCGTGGTGAATGTTGAAACGGTGCGACAGCTCTTCGCAGACCCTATGCAGGAATGCGTCGTCGCTGCCGTCAGGCCGCACCAGATGCGCCGTCAGCGCGGTCTCGTTGGTGCTCATGGCCCAGATGTGGAGGTCATGCACTTCCGAGACGCCGTCGAGTGCGCCGAGATAGTCCCTGACCTTTGCCAGCTCGATGCCGCGCGGCACGCCGTCGAGCGCGAGATTGACGCTGTCGCGCGCCAGCCCCCACCCGCTGACGAGCACCACACCGGCGATGGCAAGGCTGATCGCGGGATCGACCCACAGCCATCCCGCGAACATGATCACCAGGGCCGCGACCACCACGCCGAACGAGACGCCGGCATCGGCGGCCATGTGCAGATAAGCACCGCGAACATTGAGGTCGCCGTGGCGGCCGCGCATGAACAACAGAGCCGTGCCGCCATTGATGGCGATGCCGAGTGCCGCGACCGCCACGACGGTCCAGCCGGCCACCGGCGCGGGTTCCTGCAGGCGATTGATCGCCTCGACGATGATGCCGCCGACGGCGACCAGCAGAAGGCCGGCGTTGAACAGCGCCGCCAGGATCGAGGCGCGCCGGTATCCATAGGTATGCCGCTGCGTCGGTTGCTTTTGCGCGAGCCACGCCCCGCCCCAGGCCAGCAGCAGCGCGATCACGTCGGAGAGATTGTGAACGGCGTCCGAAATCAGCGCCAGCGAATTGGCGGCATAGCCGAAGATCAGCTCGGCGGCGACGAACGCCGCATTGAGCGATGCGCCGACGGCGAATGCCCATCCGAAACTGTCGGGCGCATGGCTGTGCCCGGCGTGGTCATGTGCGTGAGAGTGGTCGTGGTGGTGGTGTGAGCCGTGGTGATCGTGCGCCATGCCGCCGTTATACAGCGCATGGAAATGCGAATACTATCACAGCGAAACCGCGATCAGTTCCTCGACCAGTTTTGCGCCGCCGACCGGAAATACGATGAACTGCTTGCCGCCGGCCATATACGTCATCGGCGCGCCCGTGGCATTGGCGGGCAGATCGATCTCCGCCAGCATCTCGCCGGTGGTCTTGTCGTAGACCCACAAATGCGGATCGCGATTGAAGAGATCCCGGATCGGCATATTGAGGCCCGGCACGAAGCGCATCTGGCCGACATATCCCATCTGCACGACGATCATCACCGTCTTGGTCAGGAGCGCCCAACTGCGGCCTGGCAATCCCAGTTGCTCGCGGATGCCGAGCTTCTGGATTGGCGGCAACGCCACGCTGCGCCCGACCGGAATCCGCCAGCGGTGCTCGCCGCTGTTCATGTCGATCGCGACCATGCTGCCGAATGGCGGCTTGAGCAGCGGCAGGCCGCGCGGCCCCGGCACATAACTGGACACACCGATGAAGTCATACGGGGACTCCCACGGCTCCGGCTTGCGGATCATGATGAGGCTCGGCAGGCGTTGCGTACCAACATAGAGCGTGCCGGATTCCGGATCGATCGCAGCGCCCGCCCAGCTCGCGCCGCCGCCATTGCCGGGCACCTGGATCATGCCGCGCTCGGTCGGCGGTGTGTACAGGCCGCCGCGATCATAGGCGGCGGCGATGTCGATGGCTTCCTTGTGAATTTCCGGAGTCAAGGCGATGAGATTCTCATTGGTTGCGCCCTGGATATCGAACGGCGCCGGCTTGGAAGGAATCGGCTGGGTCTTCGAGGCGCGCTCGCCGGGCACGCTGGAGGCTGGGACCGGTTGCTCCTCGATCGGCCACACCGGCTGGCCGGTGACGCGATCGAATACATAGATCAAGCCCTGCTTGGTCACCTGCGCAACCGCCTTGACCGGCTTTCCCTCGACCGTGATATCGATCAGGTTCGGTGCTGCCGGCAGGTCGTAATCCCACAGGCCGTGATGGACGATCTGGTAGTGCCAGACCTTCTTGCCGGTCGTCACGTCGAGACAAACGAGGCTTTCGCCATAGAGCCCGTCACCCAAACGGTGGCCGCCGTAATAGTCGTTGGTGGGCGTCGAGACCGGCAGATAGACATAGCCGAGCTCTTCATCCGCGCTCATCGGCGCCCAGACATTGGCGTTGCCGGCTTCCTTCCAGGACTCCTTCTCCCAAGTCTCCGCGCCCGGCTCCTCGCCTTGCGCCACGGTGTGGAAGGTCCAGAGTAGACGGCCTGTGGCACCATCCAACCCTCTGACATCGCCGGGCGGTGACGGCCGGCTTCCCCACCAGTCGAACACGGAGGAGCCGACCACGATGACGCCGCGCACGATCACCGGCGGCGACGTCATGGTGTAATAATTGCGGTCGATCGGGCGGCGCAGGCTTTCGACCAGATCGATCCGGCCATCCTTGCCGAATGTCGGCACCGGTTTGCCGGTCCTGGCATCGAGCGCGATCAGTTGCGCGAACGCGGTGAGAATCACGATGCGTTCGTCGTCGCCATTGCGCCAATAGGCAACGCCGCGGTGCAGCCATCCGAGGTTGGCGGGAATACCGAGGCCGTTTTCGTAGATTTTTGGGTCATACACCCATTTGGTGACGCCGGTAGCCGCGTCGATCGCGGCGACCTGCGACAGCGAGGTGGAGGTGTACAGCACGCCGCCCACCATCAGCGGCGTCGATTCATTGACCGCGCTGGGGCCGACGGACGGATTGGCTTGCTTGACCGCCATGTCCGGCGACTTCCAGCGCCAGGCGACATGCAGGTTTTTCGCGTTGGTCCGATCGATCTGCGTGAGCGGCGAATAGCGCGACGCGGCGTAGGTCCCGGCATAGGCCGGCCATTCTCCTTGCGACAATGCCTTGGCCGATTCAGGCGCCGCACCGGGGATGGGCTGAGCCTTGAGCAAAGACGGCATGGCGAGCATCAGAACTGCTCCGCCGATCGTTGCGATGAGTCGTTGCCATTCCGCTTTGCGCAATGCCGCCTCCCCTTTTTTGGAGAGCATCGGCGAGAACCCTGATGCAGTCAAAGGGCATCCAGCAAAGCCGCAAGCGGATCACGAAACCGTAATCCGCCGATGGGCCAGCGAAACGGCGGGTCACAAGCCGCCCTTTGCCGTGATCCCCGGTTCGGCTTTCCGATCGCCCCCGTGTTGCACACGCTTTTTCTTCTCACCAGACCGCCGGCACGCGCTGCGGCTGATTTAACGGTCCTGACGAACCGCCAACGTGAACTGGTCGATCTTGCGTTGACGGCATTGCCTGACGAGGCCATCGCGCGGCAGCTGAAGATTTCCGAGGACACTGTCGGAAATCATTTCCTCGCGGTCTATGAGAGGTTCGGTATCCGAAAACGGAGCCAGCTCATCGCACTGCTGCGGTAGCCGCGCTCAATGTCATGGCCGGGCTTGTCCCGGCCATCCACGTCTTTCTACCTCGACGGAAGCGAAGACGTGGATGCCCGGCACAAGGCCGGGCATGACGACGTCTGGGTATAAGTCCCCTACTCCACACCCCGCAGGAACTTGTTCGACTTCGGCAGGCCGTGCGCGAGGCGGCCGGCGTCGGCGCGGTTGCCGCGCCAATCGGCCAGTTCCTTCCAGCTCATGCTCTGGTCGCGGCCGGCGGAATCTTTCCAGTTCAGCCCCGCCTTGGACTCGAATACCGCGACATCGGAGAGTTTGGCGCTGGTGTATTTCTGCAGCCGTACGCCGCGGCCGCGCGCCATCTCCGGCACCTGGTCGAGCGGGAACAGCACCATCTTGTGGTTGGTGCCGATGACAGCGACGGTGTCGCCGGCGACGGTCGTGATCGCGCAGGCCTCGTTCGGCATTTCGACGTTGAGCACCTGCTTGCCCTTGCGGGTATTGCCGACGCAATCGTCCTCGTTGACGATAAAGCCCTGCCCTTCGAGGCTTGCGATCAGGAATTTGCGGCCGCCCTTGTTGACGAACAGCGACACGATCGCGGTTTCCGGCTCCATGTCGATGAACATGCGGATTGCCTCGCCATGACCGCGGCCGCCCGGCAGTTTTGCGACGTCGAGCGAATAGAACTTGCCGTTGGTCGCGAACACCAGCAGCTTCGAGGTGGTCTCGGCAAAGAACGCGTGGTCGAGCTTGTCGTCGGTCTTGAAGGCGAGCCCGGAAATATCCTCGACATGGCCCTTGAGCGTGCGAACCCAGCCCTTTTCGGAGATCACCACCGTGCACGGCTCGCGCTCGACGAAGGCCTCCTCGATCGCAGCGAGATCGTGCTCGGGCGCATCCGCGAAGGTGGTGCGGCGCTTGCCGAGCGGCGTCTTGGGCCCGAACATGTCGCGAACCTTGCGCACCTGGTCGCCGACCTTGGACCATTGCTCGGCCTCGGAGCCGAGCAGCGACTTGATGCCCTTCAACTCGGCCCGAAGGTTCTTGTCCTCGGTGCGGATCTCGAATTCCTCGAGCTTGCGCAAACGGCGCAGCCGCATGTCGAGGATGGCGTCGGCCTGGACCTCGGTCAGCTTGAACGCCTTCATCAACTCCGGCTTCGGTTCATCCTCGGTGCGGATGATCTTGATCACCCTGTCGATGTTCAGATAGGCGATCAGGTAGCCGCCGAGCACTTCCAGCCGGTTCTCGATCTGGGTCTTGCGGTAGTTCGAGCGGCGCAGCAGCACGTCGCGCAGATGGTCGAGCCATTCGCGAAGGCATTCGGCAAGCCCGACCACTTTCGGGATCTTGCCCTTGATCAGCACGTTGAGGTTCAGCGAAATCTTGCTTTCGAGCTCGGTCAGCCGGAACAGCGATTCCATCATCAGCGCGGGATCAACGGCGCGGGATTTCGGCTCGATCACGAGACGCACGTCTTCGGCAGACTCGTCCCTGACGTCGCCGACCAGCGGCAGCTTCTTCTCGTTGAGCAGTTCGGCGATCTTCTCCACCAGCCGGGATTTTTGCACCAGCCAGGGGATCTCGGTGATCACAACGACCCAGGTACCCCGCGCCCCCTCTTCCTGGGTCCATCGCGCGCGGGTGCGGAACGAGCCCCGCCCGGTCATGTAGGCTTCGGCGATCGCTTCCTTGGAATCGACGATGATGCCGCCGGTCGGGAAGTCCGGCCCCTTGACCCATTTCAGCAGCGACTTCGATTTGGCGTCGGGCTTGTCGATCAGATGCAGCGCGGCGTCGCACAGCTCGGCGGCGTTGTGCGGGCGGGATCGAGGTGGCCATGCCGACCGCGATGCCCTGGGAGCCGTTGGCGAGCAGGTTCGGGAAGCCGCCCGGCATCACCACCGGCTCTTTGGTCTGGCCGTCGTAATTGGGACGGAACTCGACGCCGTCCTCGTCGATGCCCTCCAGCAGCAGCTGCGCCACCGCGGTCATGCGCGCTTCGGTGTACCGATAGGCCGCCGGATTATCGCCGTCGATATTGCCGAAATTGCCCTGGCCGTCGACCAGCGGGTAGCGCGAGGCGAAATCCTGCGCCAGCCGCACCATGGCGTCATAGATCGCCTGGTCGCCATGCGGATGGAACGAGCCCATCACGTCGCCGACGATCTTGGCGGATTTCTTGAACGCCGTGCCGGGGTCGAGCCGCAGCAGCCGCATGCCGTAAAGGATGCGCCGATGCACCGGCTTCAGGCCGTCGCGGCCGTCCGGCAGCGCGCGGTGCATGATGGTCGAAAGCGCATAGGTGAGATAGCGCTCTTCCAGCGCATCCCGCAGCATGACTTCATGGATTTCGGCCGGCTCTTCCGGCGGTAACGTTCGTTTTCCCATGGGGACGGGTTAAACTTTTGGGCTGACTCGGGCAAGCCGCGAATCGGGGCGATTGTCGTCCCTGCGAACGCAGGGACCCATAACCACAGATGTTTATGGGAGAAAACGGCTGGCGCCCCAGCTCCTATCGACAAGCCGCGGCGTATGGGTCCCTGCGTTCGCAGGGACGACGGCAAGAGAGCACGTCAGACGGCGGAACTGATTCGCGCCCGGTATTTGGTCACCGCGTTGATGAATCCATCGCGGGCGTCGGAATGGCCCTGCCCGCGCGGCTCCAGCACGTGGCGGAGCAGGAACATGCCGGTCAGCCGAAAGCCGTCCTGCAGGTCCTGGTCCGACCAGCCATTCGTCCCGCCCTCGCCCTCTCGCAAGAATGCCGGCAACGGCAGCAGCCGGTCGTGGTAGGGCTCACCGGCGCGCCGCGACACCGCGCCGCCGGATTTCGGCGACACGTAGATCAATTCCGTTGTCTCGCCGGTCGCGGCGCAGTTTTCCAGGTCGAGGCCGAATCCGAGTTCGGCCAGCATCGCCAGCTCAAACCGGATCAGATGCGCCGCGGCGCCACCGACATCGTCGAAATCGTCCAGCGTGCGCTCGAACATCTCGTAGATGTCCTCGTGCGGGTCGCGCTCCGGCAACAACCGCACCAGCGAGGCCAGGTGGGTGACGCCATAGGTGGCGTGCGCCGACGCCAGCAAGGTCGCCGCGCGCAGCCGCGTGCCCTCGATGGCGTAATATCCGAGATGCTCGTCGAGCCGCGCCCGCCACACCGTGGTGACGCTGTTGCCGGGCTGCAGCAGCGGCCGCATCCGCTTGCCCGCGCCGCCGCGCACCAGGCCAAGGTGCCGGCCATGGCTGCGCGTCAAGAGTTCGACAATGGCGGAGGATTCGCCATGCCGCCGCACCCCCAGCACGATGCCTTCGTCGGTCCATTCCATGGGCGGGAGTTTACAGGATTCCGGCGAAGGTCGCAGCCATCTAGCAACCGTCATTCCGGGGCGCATCGAAGATGCGAACCGGGAATCTCGAGATTCCGGGTCTGGTGCTTGCGCACCATCCCGGAATGACGGCATCAATCACTAAGCGTTGAACCAGCCCACGGCATCGCCGGTGAAGGAAAAATACAGCCCCGCCGTCGTCAGCGCGCAGGACACCACCTCGATGGCGCTGTCGAGTTGCAGGCCGTTCGCACCGATTACCTGCGCCAGCGAGATCACCGACAGCACCAGTGCCGCGGCCAGCACCCAGCGCGGCCAGTTCTTGCGCTCCCGCGCCGCGAGCCGGACGAAATAGACCAGCAGCAGGATCAGGCCGGCCGCCATCAGGGTCGCGACCATGATCATCTGCTCGGTCATGTCGGCTTTCGGCGTGCGGTCCTGGAACGCGACCGATACCGCATCCAGCGTCAGCGACAGATAGAGCAGAACTTCAAACCAAACTACGTTCCTGGGCAGGGTCATCGGACTTCCAATTCCGTCATTGCGAGGAGCAAAGCGACGAAGCAATCCATTTTTCTCAACGCGGCGAGATGGATTGCTTCGCTTCGCTCGCAATGACGATCGCATAGATTGCCGAACTATTCCTTCGGGAATTCAATTCCCATTTCGCGGTAGCGCTCCGGGTCGTCGCCCCAGTTCTCGCGCACTTTGACGAACAGGAACAGGTGCACGGGCTGACCCAGTATCTCGGCGATCTCCTTGCGGGAATCCGCGCCGATCGACTTGATGGTGGCGCCGCCCTTGCCGAGGACGATCTTGCGCTGGCTCTCGCGCTCGACAAAGATGGTCTGCTCGATGCGGACCGATTTGTCCTTGCGCTCGGTCCAGCTGTCGGTCTCGACGGTGGACTGATACGGCAGTTCCTGGTGCAGCTGCCGGTAGATCTTCTCCCGCGTGATCTCGGCCGCCAGATGCCGCATCGGCGCATCCGACATCTGGTCTTCGGGATAGTGAAACGGGCCTGCCGGCACCATTTTGGCGAGTTGGGCGCGCAGATCGTCGACGCCGTCGCCCGACAGCGCCGAGATCATGAAGGTGTGTTCGAACTTCATGCGGTCATTGGCGGCCTGCGCCAGCGCCAGCAATTTCTCGCGCGGGATCAAATCGATCTTGTTCAGCACCAGGATTTTCGGATGCTGCACGCTCGCAAGCCTGCTCAGGATCGCGTCGGCCTCCTCGTCGATGCCGGCTTTGGCATCGAGCAGCACGCAGACCAGATCGGCGTCATGCGCCCCGCTCCAGGCGGTCGAAACCATGGCGCGGTCGAGCCGCCGTTTCGGCGCGAAGATGCCGGGCGTATCGACCAGGATGATTTGCGCGTTGTTCTCGATCACGATGCCGCGGATCAGCGCCCGCGTGGTCTGCACCTTGCGCGACACGATCGTGACCTTGGAGCCGACCAACGCGTTGACCAGGGTAGACTTGCCGACATTGGGCGCGCCGATCAGCGCGACGAAGCCACAAGCGGTCTGGGCCGGAGATTCAGCTGTCATTGCCACCACCGCCGACGCCTTCGCGCTCGATCATCACGGACGCCGCAACCTTCTCGGCCGCGCGCTTGCTGCCGCCGACGCCTTCGGCCGGCTCGAGGCCCGGCAGTTCCACGGAAACGCGGAACTGCGGATCGTGATGCGGCCCGGTACGCTCGACCTCGCGATAGACCGGCGTCGGCATCCCCTTGCTCTGCGCCCATTCCTGCAACACCGTCTTGGGATCGCGCAGCGGCCGGCGCGGCTTGCGCATCCGTTCCGTCCAGTTGCGCTCGACGAATTGCGCGGCAGCGCCGTAGCCGCCGTCGAGAAAGATCGCCCCGATCACGGCTTCGCAGATGTCGCCGAGCACGGATTTGCGCAAGCGCGCGCTGGCGCTGGCGCCGACCTGGCCGAGCTTGATGTCGTCGACCAGCCCGAGCGACTTGGCGACGTCGGCGCAGCTTTCCTTGCGCACGAGATCGGCGAGGCGTTTTGACAGTTCGCCTTCGTCGGCGTTCGGAAAGGCGCGGTACAGCATGTCGGACACGATCAGCCCGAGCACATGATCGCCCAGAAATTCGAGGCGCTGGTAGCTTTCGGCGCGATTGCGCGCGGGTTTCAGCGCGGACACATGCGTGAACGCGGTGGTCAGCAGGTTCGGATCGCCGAATTTGTGGCCGATGCGTGCTTCGAGCGCGGCGGCCGCGGCCTTCGCCGATTCCTTGGCCGAGGCCCTGCCGCGCTTCTTCTTGGGCGCAGGTTCGCCACCGGCATCAGGCTGCGGGCTCTCGCCCGGTGTCGGGGTATTCCTGATGACGGGCGTTTCGTCGTTCATCGCACGATTGAAAAAATGCGATTCCAGCGCACCGCGGTCGGCCAGCGCCAGAACATCCAGGCATGTTCGCCCTCGGCAATGGAGAAGAAGATCATTTGAGCCCGGCCGACGATGTTTTCGAACGGCACATAGCCCACCGCCGACAGCACGCGGCTGTCGGTCGAATTGTCCCGGTTGTCGCCCATCATGAAGAAATGGCCGGCGGGCACGGTATAGGTGGTGGTGTTGTCGTAGAAGCCGTTGTCGACGCAATCGAGCGACTCATAGGAGACGCCGTTCGGCAGGGTTTCCTTCCAGCGCTTGACGCGCGCGGTGGCGTCGGAGCCGCACGGGTCCTCACCGATGAAATCGCTCAGGCGCTCGCGCTTGATCGGGGCGTCGTTGATGTAGAGCAGTCCTTCGCGCATCTGGATGCGGTCGCCCGGCAGGCCGATCACGCGCTTGATGTAATCGGTGGAATCGTCCTTCGGCAGGCGGAACACGACGATATCGCCGCGCGACGGTTCCGAGCCGAAAATACGGCCCGAGAACAATGGCGGCGAGAGCGGGATCGAGTAGTGGCTATAGCCGTACGAATATTTCGAGACGAACAGGTAATCGCCGACCAGGAGCGTCGCCTTCATCGATCCCGAGGGAATGTTGAAGGGCTGGAACAGGAAGGTGCGGATCACGAGCGCGATCAGGAGGGCGTGGATGACGACACGGATGGTTTCGCCCAAGCCGCTTTCAGTTTTTGTCCCGGATGTCACGCTCATCGCTTTCCCAATTCCCGCAAGGCTGCTTCAAGCAAGGCAAGTATTAAACAGAGGCTTGGCCTGCACGGTGGCAGAACGTTTTCCTCACGCGAATCGAACAGTTCCGTTCGCGTCAAGAAAATGGTCTTCGATACTGATGTTGAAGGCAAATTCCGGCGCAAAACCCGAATTCGCCCTGGCTCGGTAGTGTCGCAGCGGCGTTTTAGACGGTTGTTCGCGGCCGTGCAATCAAGCGCCTCGATAAAACTTCGTAATCCATTGATAAATCAATGTTTTTTAGTTTTATGTCGGTCCCCGGCGCGAACGGCCGCCTGCCCTATGATTTGCCCGGAACGACCGCCGAAATTATGACGAAGGCCTGCGCCAGCGGCCAGTCGTCGGTGATGGAAAGGTCGATCCGGGCCTCGAACCCCTCCGGCGTCAGCTTCTCGAGCCGGGCCAGCGCCCCGCCGGTCAGCTTCATGGTGGGACGGCCGCCCGGCAGGTTCACCACCCCCATATCCCGCCACCAGACGCCCTGGCGGATCCCGGTGCCCAGCGCCTTGGAACAGGCCTCCTTGGCCGCGAACCTTTTGGCATAGGTTGCGATCACCATCTTCTCGTTGTTGGCGCGGCGCGCCGCCTTGGCGCGCTCGGCGTCGGTGAAGATGCGGTCCAGGAAGCGCTCACCATGGCGTTCGATCACCTTGGCAACCCGCGTGATGTCGATCAGGTCGGAGCCGATGCCGATGATCATGTCGGAGCCACGCTGCGCTGGCGCCCGCGGTCCATCGCCGCGCGCATGCTGCGGACAGTTTCGCCGAGGCCGACGAACAGCGCCTCCCCCATCATGAAATAGCCGATGTTGAGCTCGGCAAGTTCGGGCAGAGCGGCGATCGTCTCGGCCGTGTCGTAGTCGAGGCCATGGCCGGCATGGACCTCAAGCCCCGCGGCGCGCGCCAGCCGCGCCCCCGCGACGATGCGCTGCCATTCCGCCTCGGCCTTGGCGGCATGGCCATCCACCACGGCGTCGCACCAGCCGCCGGTGTGGATTTCGATCACCGGTGCCCGCAGGCGAGCGGCCATCTCGATCTGGGCCGGATCGGCGGCGATGAACAGCGACACCCGGATGCCGGCATCGTTCAGCCGCGCGATGAACGGCGCCAGCGCATTGTGCTGGCCGACCACGTCAAGCCCGCCCTCGGTGGTGAGCTCTTCGCGGCGCTCGGGAACCAGGCAGACCGCGTGCGGCCTGGTCGCCAGCGAAATCCGCAGCATGTCCTCGGTCGCCGCCATCTCGAAATTCAGCGGTTTTGAGATTTCGGCCTTGAGGCGCGCCATGTCGGTGTCGCGGATATGGCGACGGTCTTCGCGCAGATGCGCGGTGATGCCGTCGGCCCCGGCTTCGATCGCGGTCAGCGCGGCGCGCACCGGATCCGGCCGCGCGCCGCCCCGTGCATTACGCAAGGTGGCGACGTGATCGACATTGACCCCGAGGCGCAGCGGAAGAACTTTCGGCATTTCACTCTCTTGGAATCCTGGCGGGCGACGTTACCCATTAACACGCTCGACCCGTGCGACGACGGCCTTGGCGCGCAACTGGGCGATGATAGCGCTGAGATGCTTCAGGTCATAGACCTCGAGATCGATGGTCAGCTCGGTGAAATCGGGGGAGCGGCGCGACATGCTGATATTGTCGATATTGCCGTCATGCTCGGCGATCACGGTGGCGACCTGGGCAAGGCTGCCGGGCTCGTTGACGTTGTGCACGAGAATCCGCGCCGGAAAACGTTGCGGCATGGTCTCGTCGACATCCCAGCGCACGTCGAGCCAGCGCTCCGGCTCTTCCTCGAAATCCTTCAGCGCCGGCGACTGGATCGGATAGATCGTGATCCCCTCACCCGGTGAAACGATGCCGACAATGCGGTCGCCCGGCACCGCGCCGCCGTTGGGGGCGAACTTGACCGGCAGGTCGGAATTGAGGCCACGCACCGGGATCACCGACGCGCTGCGCGCCGGATGCGGCGGCGATTTCAGCTTCAGCTTGTCCGCGAGGCTTCGCTTGGCCCCGTAGCGCACCATCCGCTCTTCCTTGTAGTCCGGATACATCGCCCGCGCGACGTCGGACGCCTTCAGTTCGCCGCGACCGACGGAGGCCATCACGTCTTCGATCGAGGCGCGCGCCAGCCGGGGCAGCGCGCCCTTCAGCTTGTCATCGGCGTATTCGATCTTGGCGCGGGCAAACAGGCGGTCGACGATACGGCGGCCAAGTCCGGCATATTGATCGCGCACGGCAGTGCGGGTCGCACGGCGGATCGCGGCCCGCGCCTTGCCGGTGACCGCGAGCGACTCCCAGGCCGACGGCGGCGCCGACTGCGCCTGCGAGGTCAGGACCTCGACCTCGTCGCCGTTCTGCAATTCCGACGACAATGGCGCGAATTTGCCGTTGATCTTGCAGCCGACCGCGCTGTTGCCGACGTCGGTATGCACGGCATAGGCGAAATCGATCACGTTGGCCTGACGCGGCAGCGCGATCAGCTTGCCCTTCGGCGTGAAGCAGAACACCTGGTCGTGGAACAGTTCGAGCTTGGTGTGCTCCAGGAACTCTTCCGGATTGGCGCTTTCGGACAGAATGCCGACGGTGTGGCGCAGCCAGGCAAAGGCGTTGGACTCGTGCTTGAGCCGCTCGGTCGGCGAGCCCTCCCCCTCCTTGTAGAACGCGTGCGCGGCGATGCCGAATTCGGCGATCTGGTTCATCTCCTCGGTGCGGATCTGCAGTTCGACGCGCTGCTGGCCGGGACCGATCACGGTGGTGTGGAGCGAACGATAGTCGTTCTGCTTCGGCGTCGAGATGTAGTCCTTGAAGCGCCCCGGCACCACCGGCCAGGTGGTGTGGACGACGCCGAGCGCGCGATAGCAGGATTCGACGTCCCCCATCACGACGCGGAAACCGTAGATGTCGGACAATTGTTCGAAGCCGACCGACTTGCGCTCCATCTTGGTCCAGATCGAAAACGGCTGCTTGCGGCGGCCATAGACCCGCGCGGTGATGCCGTTCTTCTGCAAATTCTTCGACAGCTGGCTTTCGATCTCGCCGATCAGATTGCGGTTGCGCTCGGCCAGTGCGTCGAGCCGCTGCATCACCACCGCATAGGCTTCGGGATCGAGCGTGTGGAACGACAGGTCCTCGAGCTCTTCGCGCATCTCCTGCATGCCCATGCGGCCGGCGAGCGGCGCATAGATGTCGAGCGTCTCCTCGGCGATCCTGCGGCGCGAGGCGTGCGGCACGAATTCCAGGGTCCGCATGTTGTGCAGGCGGTCGGCGAGCTTGATCAGCAGCACGCGGACGTCGTCGGCGATCGCCAGCAGCAGCTTGCGCAGGTTCTCGGCCTGCTTGGCCTCGCGCGAAACCAGCTCCAGGCGCTTCAGTTTGGTGAGGCCCTCCACCAGCGCGCCGATCTCGTGGCCGAACACGTTGTCGATCTCGGCGCGCGTCGCCTCCGTGTCCTCGATGGTGTCGTGCAGCAGCGCCGCGACGATGGTGGCATCATCGAGCTTGAGCCCGGTGAGGATCGCCGCGACTTCGAGCGGATGCGAGAAATAAGGATCGCCCGATGCACGGGTCTGGGTGCCGTGCGCCTTCATGGCGTAGACATAGGCGCGATTGAGCAGGTCTTCGTCGGTGTCCGGATTGTACGAGCGGACACGCTCGACCAGATCGTATTGCCGCATCATGCGCGAGCGGGGGGATTTGGGCCGCTCCACCACGGGCAAGGCCGGCGCCACCGCGACCGAATCGGTCGCAGCCTGCATTTGCCGGGATATGCGGCGCCAGAACGCCATCGAATCACTGCCTCATCCGCGCGCCGCGCTCGGCCCGCTGCAAGAATGCCTCAAGAACACTAATGCGATTTCGAGCGAAGCTGCACCCCGTTGGGGGCCCGCAAACGATCAATTTCGCATGGCTTGGAACGATTGTGATGCCGAACCCGGCCAACCTGCGGCCAACCCGGTTCAGGCGATCTCGCACCCATCCGCCAAGCACGCATCGTACCTGAAAAAATGTCAACAAAAGCAAAGGCCCGGACGAATGTCCGGGCCTTTGGCAGATCAGGGTGTTTCGGGACGTCCCGTTGCCGGGTCTATTCGTCCTCTTCGGGCTGCTCTTCCGGCGGGGCCAGGCCCTCGAGGCCCTTCAGGAGCTCTTCCTCGGTCATGCGCTCGACCGCGACCTCGGTGTCGTCGGCATCGACGCTGGCGCCGGCCGAGCCGATCAAGGGCACGGTATCGGGCTCAGGTTCATCGACTTCGACGAATTTCTGCAGGGAATGAACCAGTTCCTCGCGCAGATCTTCCGGGGAGATCGAGGAGTCGGCGATTTCCCGCAGCGAAACGACCGGATTCTTGTCGTTGTCGCGATCAACTGTGAGTTGTGATCCGGACGAGATCATACGGGCGCGATGTGCTGCCAGCAGGACCAGGTCGAACCGGTTGTCGACCTTATCAATGCAATCTTCCACGGTGACGCGCGCCATAGACTGTCGCTCCGTTAAATGGGGCCCAATATGTCGGTTATGGGGGCTAGTTATAGGGGCGGATGGGGTTTCGCAAGACTAAATTTGTGATTTGCCTTCCTAATGGGCTCTGGTAACCATCCCCGGGGCCAGAAGGGCCGGAGCGTCCGAAGACGGCGGGACACCGTTCGGGACAAGTATTCTCTCCTTACAACGTCAAAAGACTAGGTATTTCGCCCTCGCCTCACCATAATTGCAGTGGTGATTGTGGTGGGGAAAGATTCACCGAACTTTAGACAGCTGACCTGGAAAGTGCGCGCGGTCGATTCCCGCTGCGCTAAAAACGTTAACAACAACGCGAGAACCCTTTGATGTCACCCGTTTCCAACAAGATCGCGCTCTTCATCGATGGCGCCAATCTCTATGCAACCGCAAAGACACTCGGCTTCGACATCGACTACAAGCGTCTTCTCAAGGAATTCCAGAGTCGCGGTACGCTAGTGCGGGCGTTCTACTACACGGCGATCATCGAAGATCAGGAATATTCATCGATCCGTCCTTTGATCGACTGGCTCGACTATAACGGCTACACCGTCGTCACCAAGGCGACCAAGGAATTCATAGACGCCAGCGGCCGCCGCAAGGTGAAGGGCAATATGGACATCGAGCTCGCGGTCGATGCCATGGAGCTCGCCGAGCACGTCGATCAGATCGTGCTGTTCTCCGGCGACGGCGATTTTCGCTCCTTGGTTGAAGCCGTGCAGCGGCGCGGCGTTCGCGTCACGGTGGTGTCGACCATTTCGAGCCAGCCGCCGATGATCGCCGACGAGTTGCGCCGCCAGGCCGACGTCTTCACTG
Organism: Bradyrhizobium sp. OAE829; assembly: GCF_040546575.1. Classification (NCBI taxonomy): domain Bacteria; kingdom Pseudomonadati; phylum Pseudomonadota; class Alphaproteobacteria; order Hyphomicrobiales; family Nitrobacteraceae; genus Bradyrhizobium; species Bradyrhizobium sp. OAE829. Next base: position 786,477 of record NZ_JBEPOE010000001.1, read on the forward strand.
ATCTCGTCGAGCTGCAATCCAAGCTCGGCCGCGACCCCTCGGAGCGCCCCGCTCCGCGCGAGCCGCGTCATCACGCTCCGCAATTCCTGCAGCGCGCCACCACCATGGCGCCGCGGGCCGCCGGCGACGACGATTTCGAAGATTGAGAATAATCCGCTGCACTGCTAGAGCCCGGTTCTGGAATCAGAACCGGGCTTTTGGTTTTGTCGCGACGTCCTGACGCGAACCGGTGCTCACATTGAAAACGCCATGGTCATGAATGGCTAGCGCCGCCGCCTTTTCCGCTATTGGACCGGACCGCAACTGCCCGCTTTGCCCGCGACTCGCCGAGTTTCGCGACCAGGCCCGTGCCCGTGAGCCGGGCTGGCACAATGCACCGGTGGCTTCGTTCGGCGATCCAAGAGCCCGATTGCTGATCGTAGGCCTCGCCCCGGGCATGCAGGGTGCCAATCGCACCGGACGCCCTTTCACCGGCGACTACGCTGGCGACCTGCTCTATGCCACCTTGCTGGAATATGGCTTTGCCAAGGGCAGCTATCAGGCGCGGCCCGACGACGGATTGCGGCTGGTCGATGGCATGATCAGCAATGCGGTGCGCTGCGTGCCGCCGCAGAACAAGCCGCTGCCGGTCGAGATCAACACCTGCCGGCAATTTTTGATCGCGACCATCGCCGGCATGCCCAAGCTTCGCGCCATCGTGGCGCTCGGGCGCATCGCCCATGAATCGACGCTAAAGGCCCTTGGTCTACGGAACGCCGCGGCCCCCTTTGCGCACGGCGCAGTGCATACGGCCGGCCCGATCAAGCTCTACGACAGCTATCACTGCTCCCGCTACAACACCAATACGCGCGTGCTGACGCCGGAAATGTTTCGCAATGTGTTTGCGAAAGTAAGGGCGGATCTGGATTCGTAGGGTGGGCAAAGGCGCTTGCGCCGTGCCCACCATCTTCATCGAAACGACCATGGTGGGCACGCTTGCGCTTTGCCCACCCTACAAAATCAAGCCGGGTTTTCCTTCAGCCACGCCAGCACGTCGCCGGCATTCCGGTCCGGCGGAAACACCGGATAGAACACGTGGCTGATGCGTGCGTTGTCGATGATCAGCGCCAGCCGCTTGATCAGCGTCAGCCCCGCCACCTCCATGGTCGGCAATTTCAACGCGCGGGTCAGCGCCAGCTTCTCATCCGACAGCACCGGGAACGGCAGATGCAGCCGCGACGCCATTTCGGTCTGGTAGATGTTGCTTTGCGTCGACAGGCCGAAGACGTGCCTGGCGCCGGCGGCCTTCAGATCGGCGAACAGATCGCGGAACGAGCAGGTCTGCGGCGTGCAGCCGCGCGCCCCCGGGATCATGTCCCAATCATCGACCAGGCTGATCTTGCCGGGCTCACCGGTGCGGGGATAGGCGAATACGACGACCCGGCCCGGCAGCGCCGACAGCGTGACCGAATTGTCGTCGGTCGCCATCAGGCTGAGCGGCGGGATCGTCATCCCGACGAGGTGGGTAGCTGCGCCATCATCCGACGGCGCCGGGATCTTGCTCCAGTCGACTTCGAGCAGATTTTTTTGATTCATTTGCGCAATTCTCCCTCGATCGTCATTGCCTGCGACAAACGCGAAGCGTTTGCGCAAGGGAGCACTTGCGACGAAGCAATCCATTCTTCCTTCGCAGCACGATGGATTGCTTCGCTTCGCTCGCAATGCCGGAAGACATTAGGTAGCCGCTACCCCCGCGCCCGCAGCAGGCGGCCCTTCTCCCGGCCCCAGTCGCGTTTCTTCTCGCTCTCGCGCTTGTCGTGCAGCTTCTTGCCCTTGGCCACCGCCAGCAGCAGCTTGGCGCGGCCGCGCTCGTTGAAATAGAGCTTTAGCGGGATCAGCGTCATGCCCTCGCGATCGACCGCGCCCATCAGCTTGTTGATCTGCTTGCGGTGCAGCAGCAGTTTGCGCGGCCGCTTCGGCTCGTGGTTGAAGCGGTTGGCCTGCAGATATTCGGGAATATTGGCGTTGATCAGCCAGATCTCACCGTCCTTGGTGTCCGCATAGGACTCCGCAATGGTGGTCTTGCCGTTGCGAATTGATTTCACCTCGGTGCCGGTCAGCGCGATGCCGGTCTCGATGGTGTCCTCGATCGCATAGTTGAACCGGGCCTTGCGGTTCTCGGCGACAACCTTGATCGGGCGCTCGTTCTTCTCGGCCACGTTAGCTCTTCTTGAGGAGATCGCGGATCTCGGTCAGCAGCTCTTCCTGGCGCGTCGGCTTCGGCGGCTCGGCGGGCTTGGCCTCATCCTTGCGCTTCAGCGTGTTCATGGCGCGAATGACCATGAACAGCACGAAGGCGACGATCATGAAATTCAGCGTCAGCGTCAGGAAGCTGCCCCAGGCAAGCACGGCGCCCTGCTTCTTGGCGTCGGCCAGGTTGGTCGCCGTCACCGCCTTCGACAGTCCGGTGAAATAATTGGAGAAGTCGAGCCCGCCTGTGATCGCGCCGATGATCGGCATGATGACGTCGCCGACCAGCGAGGTCACGATGGCGCCGAAGGCCGCACCGATGATGACGCCGACGGCGAGGTCGACGACATTGCCCTTCATCGCAAACTCGCGGAATTCCTTCAGCATAGTCGGTTTCCTTCGTGCATCAGGCGAAGTGAGAGGCCGGCCTTAGTTGATCAGGCCGGCATGGACCATGGCGTCGCGGATCACCTTGCCGGTTGGCGGCGTCACATTCATCAGCGGCAGGCGCACTTCTTCTTCCAGCCGTCCCAACAGCTTGAGGCCATGCTTGGCTCCCGCGAGGCCCGGCTCCTTGAAGACGGCATCGTGCAGCGGCGTCAACCGGTCCTGAAGCTTCAGTCCGGTGGCGTAATCGCCCTTCAGCACGGCCGTCATCAGTTCGGCGCACAGTTTTGGCGCCACGTTGGCGACCACCGAAATGCAACCATGTCCGCCCGCCGCCATGTAGGCCAGCGCCGTCATGTCCTCACCGGACAGCTGGATAAAATCCGGTCCCATGGCATGGCGCTGTTGCGACACCCGCGCGAGATTGGCGGTGGCGTCCTTGACGCCGGCGATGTTCTTCAACTCGAACAAGCGGGTCATGGTCTCGACGGACATATCGACGACGGAGCGCGGCGGAATGTTGTAGATGATGATCGGGATGCCGATCGCGTCGTTCACCGCCTTGAAGTGCTGATACATCCCTTCCTGGGTCGGCTTGTTGTAATAGGGCGTGACCACCAGCACGGCGTCGGCGCCGGCCTTCTCGGCGTGGACAGCCAGATCGACGGCCTCGCGCGTGGAGTTCGAGCCGGCGCCGGCGATGACAGGCACGCGCCCCTTTGCCTCCTCGATACAGATCTCGACCACGCGGTGATGCTCAGCATGGCTCAGCGTCGGGCTTTCGCCGGTCGTGCCGACGGGAACGAGACCGTGCGAACCCTGCTCGATTTGCCAGCTGACGAGACCGCGGAACGCCGCTTCGTCGAGCGAGCCGTTCTTGAATGGCGTGACCAAGGCGGTGAAGGATCCCTGGAATTTTGTCTTGGCTGCCATGGATTTCCTCCCAACGCGCGCGTGACGGCACTGCTAAAAATGACCCGCCAATTCATATCGGGTCTGGCGATCTGGCGAAAGGGCCGAAGGATATGACCACAGGCCTTTGTTTTTGACGCATTTTCCGGCCGCGCGGCGCGGGCGTTCCCGGATCGAATCCGGAAGGCTCGAAAACGCCGCAGCCGCGATTTTGCCGTGGTGTTGGCGCAAACACCCCGGGACGCGACGTTTTTAGCATTTTGTCCACATATTCAATCAAATAGACCTAAGGCTTGAGCGATTGAGTGATTCGCCGCCGCAGAGGAAATCCGTGACCCGCTCCGCCCGCGCAGCCGCATTGCGATCGACCGCACTGGCGACAGGTCTGGTGCTGGCGGTTGGGCTATTTGCAATGTCGGTGGAGGCCTGGGCCCAGCCGAAGGTTCCATTGCCGAAGCCGCGGCCGATCGCCCGCAACGTGGTCCCCAAGACCACACTTCCAAGCTCCACACCTGCAAGCTCCACACCTGCAAGCTCGACGGCTGCGATCCCGACGCAGCATTCTGCGCCCGCAACGACAACTCCCGCCGCGCCAATTCCAGCACCGGTGCTGGCGCCTGCGACGCGCCAGCACGCCGCCCTGCCCGCGGCGCGCAAGCCCGTGACCGCCGCCGCGGTTGCCGCGACGTCGTCGACCTCGCAGTCCGACAAGGATGCGCTCGAGAACGTCATCGAGCTCGTTCGAAAGCGCAAACCGGGGGATGCGACGCAGGCACAGGCCGCGATTTCAGATCCGGTCGCCCGCAAGCTCGCGGAATGGGTGATCCTGCGCAGCGACGACAATGGCGCTTCGGTCGAGCGCTATCGCGCTTTCGTTTCGGCCAATCCGAGCTGGCCCTCGCAGACCTTCCTGCGCCGGCGCATCGAGGCCGCGCTGTGGGACGACCGCCGCGACGACGCCACGGTCTGGTCGTGGTTCGAAAACGAATCGCCGATCTCTGCCAAGGGCAAGTTCGCGCTGGCGCGGGTGATGATCGGGCGCGGCGATCGCGCCAATGCCGAACGCCTGGTGCGCGATGCCTGGCGGCACGACGGCATGACGGAGGACACCGAAAACACCGCGCTCGATCTGTTCGGCGCCCTGCTGACGGCCGGCGATCACAAGGCGCGGATGGATTTTCTGCTCTATGGCACCGAGCAGGAAGCCGGCGGCCTGCGCGCCGCGAAGCGGCTGGGTGCGGGCCACATGGCCTTGGCCAAGGCGCGCATCGCTGCCAACAAGAAGGGCTCGAACCTCCGGGCCTTGCTGGACGCGGTGCCGCGCGAACTGCACGGCGACCCCGGCTACACCTTTGCCAGGATCCAGCTGCTTCGCCGCGAGGAGAAATTTGCCGAGGCCGCCCAGCTGATGCTGGGCGCGCCGAAGGATCCGGGCCGCCTGCACAATCTCAACGAATGGTGGATCGAGCGGCGGCTACTGGCGCGCAAGATGATGGACGTCGGCGAACATCGCAACGCCTATCTGATCGCGCGGGATGCCGCCCTGCCCTCGCGCGACATCTACAAGACCGAGCAGGAATTCACCGCCGGCTGGATTGCGCTGCGCTTCCTCAAAGACCCGTCAGTAGCCGCCCAGCATTTCGCGCGGATCGGCGTCGGCAGCGTGAACCCGACCGCGCTCGCCCGCGCCGGCTATTGGCAAGGCCGCGCGGCGGAGGCTGCCGGCCGCGCCCAGGAGGCTCGCGCCGCCTACACAAGGGCCGCCGAACAGTCGACCAGCTATTACGGCCAGCTGGCGCGCGCCAAACTTGGATTGCCGCAGATCGAACTGAACGGCGTCCCCCGCGGGCGCGGCGCCGAGCGGCTCGAGATCGTGCGCGCGGTGCAATTGCTTTACGAGCTTCAGGAGCGCGAGCTCGCCATCCCGATTTTCGGCGACATGGGCGAGAACGGCGATCCCGACGCGCTGGCCGGGCTGGGCGAGCTCACCGCGCGCTACACCGACGCCCGCGGCATGCTGTTGCTCGGCAAGGCCGCCCTCAATCGCGGCCTGCCGTTCGACCACTACGCCTATCCCGTCAACGGCATCCCGCCGTTCAAGTCGATCGGACCGGAAGTCGAGCAGAGCATCGTCTACGCCATCTGCCGGCAGGAAAGCGCCTTCAACCAGGCCGTGGTCTCCCCGGCGCAGGCCTACGGATTGATGCAGGTGACGCCGGATGCCGGGCGCTATGTCGCCAAGCGGGCCGGCGTCAGCTTCGACCTCAACCGGATGAAGACCGATCCGGTCTATAACGCCGCGATGGGCGCCGCCGAGCTTGGCGGGCTGCTCGAGGACTATCGCGGCTCCTACATCCTGACCTTCGCGGCCTACAATGCCGGCCGCGGCAGCGTCAAAAAATGGATCGAGCGCTATGGCGATCCGCGCGACCCCAAGGTCGACGCGGTCGACTGGGTCGAACAGATCCCGTTCTCCGAAACGCGAAACTACGTGCAGCGGATCATGGAGAATCTGCAGGTCTACCGCGCGCGGTTCGGCGGCGGGACCAGGCTTCAGATCGAAGCCGATTTGCGGCGCGGCTCCAGCGTCGAGTAGCGCCGTCGCACAGCGACACCAGTTGCCAACCTTCTGCAAATTGGCGAGTGAGTAAGTAAAGGTTTGCCCCGGCTGGCCCTAGAATTAATAAGGTTGAGGGAATGCGCCCGGCTTGGGAATAACGGGTACGACGCAGTTCGTCATAAGCCCCCTCTGAAACATCGAGCGTAGGGCCGCGATAAACCGGGCAAAGAATGCCCTCTCATAACGTTCGACCGCCAAAAGCTCTGGAATAGCGCGGCGAAACGCCTCGGATAAACGCGCCGGCTCATCGGGCGGCAAAGGCAGGGGCGGCTTGATCCGACGCAAACGCGGCATTCTGCCGCCGTTCAATGCCCTGTCGATTTGCCGCATTTCGCGGGTGGTGAAAATAATGGAGTCCAGTTGGTTTAGCCAATAGGAACGATTCAATCGACCAACCAACTCGACGCGCTCGATGAGTGATAACTTGTATTGCGTGACTCGCTCGAGCTCAACAGTGGCCCGAGCGAGGTTTTGAGCGTCCTTGCGGGCCCTTTCGTCAACTTGATAATCCGCGAGCAGGCCAACGACCAGCTCTAATTCTTCCCCGCGAATTGCAGGTAGATCAACAGACAAGCCATGCCGGAACGCATTCGTGCTCGACCGTTTCTTACCCGCGCGCGAGCGCGGCCCAGTGCTCCGAGCTGCATTGCGCCTGTTCGCCTCAATTTGGCGGGCACTGGTCACGCGTCCTGCCCTTTTTCATCGGCCGAGATCCCGTCGCAGTTTCGGCTCTTGTCCATTCCGTCGGTCTGCACATGATCCATTGCCTCACCGTGCGGGATGACTTGGGAGCGAGGACGGAGTTCGTTCAAGGTTCCCAGTAGCTTTATTGTGCGACTTTGCGCGGATGCCCGGAGCCTGTCATTTGCCTGCAGGTCCGGTGCGCGAATTCGGAATGCTTCGGCATCGATATCACTTTCTTTCATCCCGAGCTGAGCCAAACGCTTTTGAATTTCCCGATTTGCCTCCGGATCGCTGAAGTATTTCGATGCAAGACCATTGGTGTCGATACCGTGACAAAAGGATGTCGGCTCAATAAGGTTCTGCAATGCCGGCAAGCTGGCATTGTTTAAGATTCCGGACTCCCAGTTCTGGTGGCGCTCAACCTGCCAAAACCCGTATACGATCAGACGCGCGACCAAGTGTTGAATTGGAGTTTGAGGATCTAGCTCGACGTAAATATCGTTGCGGAACACTTCGAAGCTGCGTTTCGATTCCGAGCGCAAGAGACCCGTCTTGAAGATGCGATCGAAGGGATTTTCCGGCGGCCGCTTTCGTGATGCCGATCTGGACTTTGAGTTATGCTTCATGCTGTTTCTCCCAGTGAAAACGAGCTGCAGCTCGACAGACAACATGGTCTGACAAGATTCCCGATGTACGCCGCTGGGAAGTGGAGAGTGCTTAGCCAAGCTCCACAGTGGCAAAATTCACAAAAAAAATTAACGACCCTCTAACGCATGCCGCCGTCAGGGAGGCGATCTAACGTGGGCTTGCGGACTTCATCGGCAAAGCCGCGAATTCGGTGCGACCTCATTAAGCGCGGTGCAAAAAACGCGTGAGATTGATTCTGCAGAGAGAAATTGGGTTTGTTCTGCAAATCAGGCGAGCGAGCTACGACACGGCGTCGTAGTATTTGCGGTCGCGGAGATTGCGGGGTTCAACCTCACCAATACACTAGCCCTCTGCAAATTTTTTTTGCGTTCCGCGCTAGGTGCTCCCTAACAGGCCAGCCCTGGCTCCTAGCACGTCGCTTTGATAATCTGATTCGCAGAATTCAACGTCGTACTCGGACATGTCCAGCGCGATCGCCGTGCTGGAAAAAAGGACAAGATCCGGTCGACACGCGCAGCACGTTGTTTTGCATTTGTGCGCCCACCTGGCGGGCGCCGCGAGTCGGTACGCTGTCGAGCAGCGTAGACCAACCGCTGCCGGCTTCGGCTTCGACGATAAGAATCGCAACGAACTTTTGCAATCGATGTTGACGAGTGAGTTCGGGAGAACGTCTAGGTTACGCAGGGACGGCTGTCAGAGGCCTTCTTCAAAACCTTCTCCGCTCAGCACACCAGCGGTCATGGTTTAGCACGATGTGCTTTTCGTAAGCGCACGCCGGGACCGCCCCCGTTCTCGTCAATGAACTCCACTCCGGCGGCCTCGAACGCCCGCCTGATTACGTCGAGAGTCGCCCGCCGCGGCTCGCTCGTACCGGCCTCCAACTGATGGACTGTCACGATGCCGATGCCGGCTGAACGAGCAAGATCGTGCTGGCTCCATGCTAGGAGCCCACGAGCTGCTCTGCACTGTGCAGGATTGATCATGCCTCCCCAATGCCGGATTCGTCTCCAATTTACAAAACCATAAAAAATCTATGGACACGTCTAAGCATATATTATATATGTTTATATAATTTTTATATGATGGAGCGCTCCAATGCCCAACCCTAGCGTAATTCCTCACGACCGCCGCAGCTTCATCGGCGGCAGCGATGCCCGGATTATCATGGGCGACGACGAGACGGGCCTGCTTCGGCTGTGGCGGGAAAAGCGGGGCGAGCTGGAGCCCGAGGACCTTTCGAATAATCTAGTTGTCCAGCTCGGCTCCGTGACGGAGCACCTCAACCGGCACTGGTACGAACGCAATAGCGGCCAGGTGATCACTGAAGTGCAGCGGCAAGTGTTTCACCCGAGCAAGAGGTGGATGGCCGCCACCCTCGACGGCAGGGTCGAGGCGACCGGCGCGGTGTTCGAGGCCAAGTTTATGCTGCCGTGGTCGTTCTCGGAGGAAGGGGCAGCGGAAAAGCACATGGCGCAGCTGCAGCACAATATGTGGGTCACCGCTTCCCGAACGGCGGTGCTATCGATCATCACTGGCGGCGGAAAGTGGGTGGAGATGACGATTACGGCTGATCCGCTCTACCAGCACCTGCTGCTCACGGCGGAGAAAAAATTCTGGCGCTGCGTCCAGACCGGCGAGACCCCTCACCTGTTTGGCGTCGAGCCGCCCAAGCCGCGGATCGAAGCGGTGAGGACCGTCGACATGACTGCGTCCAACTCCTGGGCGGAATTTGCAGGGGTGTTTTGCCGAACCCGGGCCGCGTTCCTCGATCACGAAGCCGCCAAAGGCGAGCTCAAGAAGCTGGTTCCAGAGGACGCGAAAGAGGCCAAAGGGCACGGCGTGCGCGCCAAGCGCTCCAAGTCGGGCGCCATCAGTTTTGAACTTCAGGCAGCCGAATAGCCGCCGCCGAGCTTTCCACTCGGCGACATTTTGAAAGTCGGAGCGAAGCCCTCGTAGTAGATTGGACATGGATGCGCCCATGCAGTCGCTCTTCGACTTTGCCCATCTCGACCCCTCTTGCGATCCTCCGGAGGAGTATGTCGCAGCCTTTGAGCTGCTGGCCGCTTTCTGGTGCGAGCTGCGCGCATTCAGGTCCGCCTGCCCGCAGGATGCGTTTCTGGCCGGCTTCACCGCCCATCTGGAAACCGAGCTGGTCGTCGCCGCTCTCGTGTTAGCGGTTCAGGTCGAAGTTCTAACCGCTCGCTAGCGTCATAGCCTTTCCTCAATGGAGTTACCTATGCAACGTGCAAGCCAGTCGATCAGCAATATAGGCGCCGCCCTTGCCAGAGCGCAGGCGGAGATCCAGAACCCGGAAAAGTCGCTGACGGCGACCATCCCTTCGCCATTCCCGCGAGAGGAGAGCCGAACCTTTCGCTATGCCTCGCTGGCAAGTGGACTGGATATCGTCCGAAAATGCCTCAGCAAGCACGAGATTGCGACCCTCCAGGCAACCGCGATCGAGCCTGAGACCGGTCTGATCAAGCTCACCACCACCCTTCTCCATGCTTCCGGCGAATGGGTGTCCTCGGACTGGCCGGTCTGTCCCGTCACCGAGACCGCGGCCCCGCATCGGATGGGCTCCGCCCTCACCTATGCCCGGCGCTACGGCCTCTTTACCCTGGTCGGGATCGCCGGCGATGACGATCTCGATGCACCCGATCCTGGTCCCCAACCGGCGGAGCCAGCCCCCACACACAGGCGGCCGCAATCCAGTACGAACGGCCAGACCCTGCCAGCGAAAACGTTCCAGAACGCCCGCAAGCGTGCCAACGGTGCTCACGTCAGCGTCCTACCGGCAGAAGCATCGGCGACACTGCGGGACCAGCTGCTTGCCGAGCTCGACGGGTTGGGGCTCAAGGACGATCTGGACGCCTGGACCCTGAAAACCTGGCCAAAAGCAAACTCCCTGACGCCTGCAGATGGCGATAAGGTTAGGACTGCGTTTCAGGTCCGGCTCGACCAAATGACGTCGCATGCCGGTATCGCGTCAGGCGAACTGCGACAACCGACGGCCACCCCAGAGGTCCGATCGCGCATTGACAAAAGCGCGCTAACGCTGCCGGAGACCAAACGGCAACGAGACCGGCAGCACCTGCGCTTTGTTGCTAGCCACCCCTGCCTTGTCTGCGGCCGCGAGCCATGTGATCCGCACCATTTGCGTTTTGCACAGCCCCGCGGGCTCGGCCAAAAGGTCAGCGACGAATTTACAGTACCGCTGTGCCGGGCGCATCATCGCGAGCTGCACCGCGCCAGCAAGGAAAAAGATTGGTGGGTGACAGCCGGCCTAGAACCAGTCGGTTTGGCGCGCCAGCTTTGGCTGGAAACCCATCCGCTGCCTGTCGTTCCACCCGTCCAAGACGAAGATGGGGCGCCTAATGCGCCGCCCAGTCGCATGGGCCTGGTCGGGAAACAACTTCCTTGATCTGAAATCATTGATTTGATGGGAGGGAGAGCTCGAACTTGCGACAACCGATTTTGCAACCCTGACCGCCAGCTCAGCCCATCATCGGCGGTGGTAGCTAAAATGAAATTTATTTTCGGCTCTTAGCTCAATGCGCTTCTCGTCCTCCCGCTCATTACTAGTTCGAGTAACGAATTTCTACTCCGTGGGTTGCAGGTTCGAATCCTGCTGGGATCGCCAATATTTTCAATCGGATAGCTGACTTGTTCTCACCAAAGTCGTGTACCGTCGAGTATTGAAGAAAACCCTTTGATATCGGGCTTTCCCGGCTAGTACCGATCAGTCAATGGTACACGGACGGTACACGTCGTTTCAGTTTTCATTCTCCTGACCCGCGGTTCATCGGATCTGCATGGGCGGAGTGATTTTGAATGACCGTCGCGACGCGGTCCGGCTGATGTGCCTGTTAAAAAAACGGCTCCAGCGCGGGGAAGCGACTGGAGCCGTGTAGACCTTAACGCGCGCCAGATATGGACCTTGAGCGTGCTAGGCGTCAGGACACTTGTGAACGTAGGAACCGAGATTATCAAGCCGACCACTTATCTTCTTCGCGCCGGGCTTCGTCATCGTTAAGACGTTCGGCGATGTCATCAGCTACAGCCGGATCATCAGTGTTCGCAATCGGAACGCCGTCTTGCTTCTTGATCTTTTTACCGTCGGCATTCACTGGAAAATCGCCAGGCTTCAGAGGCTTTTTGGGAACTGACATCGCGGACCTCCTCTTGTGCGCAAATCCCTCCGGTCAGGGCGCCACCCAGATTCTACTCGTCTCGAGATTTCCCGCACTCTGCTTCTGCCTGGAGCCAGACCTCCTCGTCCCGGCCGACCGGGCGGCCGTGCTGCTCCCATAGTTCGTGAGCGCGCGCTCTAATCTCTTCCTTAGATCGCCTAGCAGCAAGGTGTTTTTGCAGTTTCTGTCTTAGTTCATCGACCCAAGCGGTAAGGCGCTGATAGGTCGTTTGGTCCGTGACGCGAGACGCTCCGCGGGTCGCCTGCTCGATCTTGCGTTCCAGTTCGCGGGCATCCTCGTTCTGGTCCACGGCTAACCTCCATCAATGGTATGACGAAGTTGGCAGGCAATTGTTCGGTTCCTCACTTAGAAGGACTGGTCGTTTGGAACAGTCGCACCGATCGGGAATTAGCGAAGTATCGTGCCAACCCCGAGCACGATAGACAACCTCCAAGACGGCCCTGGATTTCGTGCACCAGGGCCGTCGCTTTTTGAGGGCGGTCTGAACTTAGCGGTGTTAGGGTGTGTTCATGGCTAGCTGGAGTGCCCGCCGTGAAGGACTATCAAAGCAGTTAGAAAAGCTCAGGACCGACGCGGCCGAATGCAGACTGATTAGCGACCTCGCCACGGACCCGGCAAAGCGGGATCTGTTTGACCGGCTGGCCTTGCATCTCACAACCCTTGCCGATCAGGTTGAACAGGCCTTGCTCCATCGGAAGCCAACCGGAGCTTAAGAGGTACGGTCGCCTGAGGCGATAAAGGCCAACCAGTAAATAGCTAGGACCGCTACCGCTACAACTACGGCCACCAGCGCCCAATCGCGTTTCGTGAGCAGTTCAAGCATAGTTGGTTCTCAAAGGTGGCTAACGTGGCCGTTGCATCCAGATTTCAACAATGCCCAGCATGCACCGAAACCGAATTGCGGTAGGTGCACAAGTGTACAGAACTCTGGTGCTGGGCCGCGTGTCAGATCGATGGCCGATCGCGCAAACGGCACCCGCGTAGGTGCACGCCAACGCGGGGCCGCCAACCCAGTGGGGGGTTTTCTCCCGGTTGGAGGTGTTAGGGGCATACCGGGAGCGCAGAAACGACTCAGACGGCGCCTGATGGTTCCTAACGACTAAGAAAAAGGCGCCGGTATGAACCCGGCGGGCCCGTTTCGATTCGCTGCGCCCTCGCCTAACTAAACCGCATGCGTACCAGTGCTTTCGAACCCTGCATCCCGACCCGCGCCACCAAGGTCCCGACCTCCAAGAATTGGCTTCATGAGGTGAAGCACGATGGCTACCGGCTGATCGTGCACCGCGATGGCAAGCGCGTCCGGCTGTTCATCCGCAACGGCTATGATTGGAGCGACCGTTACCCGCTGATCACTGAGGCGGCGCTCCGCATCCGGTCAACTTCCTTTGTCCTAGATGGTGAAGCCGTGTTGCTTGGCGTCGATGGGATCTCAGAATTCGATGGCCTGCACGGCCGCAAGCACAATGACGAGGTGCAGTTTTACGCCTTCAACATGCTGGTCACCGACGGCGACGATACACGGCAGACTGACGCGACGCCGCTTTCCTGAAGCTTCGAGCGAGGCATGGCACATTTGGTATGACGATGTGCGTGTCGGGACGATCGCCAAAGCGGAGGGGCCAAGGGGTTTCACTTATTGGACCTGGGATTGCGGCTTCAGCGAGAACTGACGCCATGAAGCCGCCTGGACTGCCGAGAAGTATGCGTGCTGGGACCGCGGCGAACGAACCGCTCCGCCACGGCCGCTACCGGGGTTTGTGTTCCGCAACAAAGCCTGACGACCCGGATTGGGTTTCCACCTTTGTTCGCGACTGTGTTCCACTTCCAAAAGCCTGAGTATGGTCCGCTTTCGCCGATCCCACATGGTCATTTTCTCAGATCAGAGAACAAAGGCCGCCGCCCTCAGTTGGCGGCCTCTTTCTTATGGTGGTGGGCTTTGTCGTGGACCTTTAGACGATCGTCTGAGTTTGAGTCTAACCAGCATGATCGGGGGGCACGGAGTTTGGCTATGAGCGCTATTCCCGTTCACGTGCAAAGGCGCTTTGAGCAGCGATGGGCTTCTCGTTTCAATCTGTCAAAGACGACGAAAAAAGCTGAAATCAAACCCATCACCAACGGGGCTGCACCAGCGGCAAACGTCATAGGACAACCCGCCGGCGTGAACCGGCGGACGAGCGTCGAGTTAACGAAAAACTAGCCCTGGGGCCTTCTATGGAAACCTTAGTATTCGCCATCTTCGGAGGCATCATAGTGTTCGTCGCGGTTTACATCGTCGTGACGTGGAGAACGCTTCCGCCCGGCTCGTAAAAGCCCTGGCAGAGCGCCGAGGCTTGAAGTTCAAGCTCATGACTGTGCGTATCCCTACACGCGCTGGCCAGTCAGATTTCGCGGTAGTGCACGACGCTCTAATCGTCAAACTTTGGTGGCGAGGGCATATGGGGCTCTGCTCCGCAGGAACGTTTCCCCGTTGTTACTTATTGATCATTAGGGCATTCGGAGAAGTAATGCAGAAAGAGCGTAATGCTAGTCCGGATGTGGGACTGGGTACAACTGTGCTGGCGATTATGGGCGCAACTGCGTTGGTAGCTGTTCTCTTTCTGCTATCACCGTGGAACGTACCCCAAATCGCCTACAAGTCCGCTCCTAGGGCCATGTATGTGGCTGTACCCCATAGATGAACAAAGAGTGGGTTCGTCGATGCATCGGCGCGGATGTGTTCGCTTAACGACGCGAGAGCGCTTCTATGCCAAAATCTACTTAGAACGCCTTCGACCGCATTCTCCCGTAATCTGCCAAAATGACTCGGAACCACGGTTCCTGGCGCCCGCCACGGTCGCGGGACCGAAGCGCTGGATGCCCTGTCCTCAGGAGAAGCGCATGAAACCGTTCAATCGACCTTGGATCTTCCTGCTAATAGCAGCCGTAATGGCGTGCTCGGTCCTTGCGGGCGCCCGGTATTATTACAGCACATGCCGCGGCATGGACGCGTGCGCGGCTGCTGAGGCGGAAAGCCATGAGCGCGACAAGCCCAGCGAGCCTCAGTAACGTGACCCGCAAGGCGGATACGATGTGTTGATGGCCGACATTTTGTCTATATTCCAGGAATTGGTTGGGTCGGTGTGGTCCTATCCTGTCCCTTGGGTCTGGATTGGATGGGGGACAGTCACACTCGTCGGCCTGTTCAGTGTGGTGGGCGTGATAATTGGCCTTAAAATGAAGCGGCAGGACCGCAAAAATGCCAAAGGGTCATAGGTCGTTGCTTGTCGCTGGCCCTTCACAACTGCTGGCTGCCGCCCAGTCATCGTAATTCTAAGTCCGGCTCAGCAAGGGAGAGAATAATCGTGGCCAAGAAGTCTCTTATAGATAAATTCAAAGAGTTCGTAGAAGCATCTACCGAATCTAACGTACCCATGACGGGGCGCGAGATAGCAAAGACTAAGGCGAAGAAAAAAGCTAAAACCTCCGCTGTTAAGCGCGCAACAGCTTCGAATAAGAAGGCTAAGAAAACTACCAAAAAATCAACGAAGAGACGTTCTAAAAAAAAGAGCAAGAAGGCAGGGAAGAAGTCAAAGCGGTGATCACAAATTCACGGTCGAACAAGGAGCGAACTAATGGCCAAGGGTAAAGACAAGCCGTCCAAGCAAACAAAGAAACCGAAGTCTGACAAGCCGAAGGGTCAGGCTCGTCGTATCAGCAGGAAAAGACGAGCGGCAGAAAGAGCTAGTCTGGATTGAACGCTGAAACCGCCCGCAGCGTGCCCCCGACCTTCATCCATCCGGCACCGGCGCAGGAACAGGCGTTTCTGACCGCGCTGGCGGGCATATCACGGCCTCACGAGCCTTCGTATGCGAAATGACGAAGACGCTATCGTCTGGGCAAAGCAGTCTGCAGACGGGCACGACAATGAATTATGGAGCGGCGAACGCTTCGTGATCCCGCTGGACCTTCGGACGAAGTAAGGCCACCTCAGTTGGCGGCCTCTTTTCACACCCACGACGCGCAGTAGCCCCAAGGGCTTGATATTTGCCGTAGATGACCGGCCACGCTTCAATGTGGCATGCCCGCCCTCACCCGCCGCCCGCACCCCGAACGCTACGACTGCTGGCACGTCTACTAAGGTGACGTGCAGGTCGGCACGATCGCGATCCGATCCAGTCGAGACTACCCGTCAAAGCCAAGCAATGGAGATGAGACGTCGGCTTCTACCCGGCGTCACATCGCGGTTGTTCTCGCAGCGGCGACGCGCCAAGCTTCGAGGAAGCTCGGGCCGGCTTCGAAGCCGCATGGAAAGACTATCTCCCGCGGTGCACCGAAAGCGACTTTGCCGAGCATCGCCGCCAGCGAGCCTGGACAGCACGGAAATACGCTATGTACGAAGCCGGCCTACCGCTCCCAACGCAATCAACCAGTGGACAGGCGCGCTGTTTCTGTGGCGCCACGATCGATATGGCGGTAACCGACCGTCACGTTCATGATGCGCATATGGATTCGCAGCCCGCATGAAATTCAGCACTGACCGCCCCTATTCCGATCCTGAAAGGGCCGCGCGCAAACTGCTGGATATCGCCAACGCGACCGAGCCGGTAGACGGAAAGATTTACATCGAGAAGATAAACGCGCCGATGCTGTACCAGGAGCGCGCCACCCCGGCCGGCGCCGACCTGTTCGCCTGAGAACGCGAAAAGCCGCCCCTTCAGTTATAGCACGCCCACAAACGCGAAAACGATCAAGATTGCCGCTCCCACCGCTAGGATTATCACATCAACTGTTATGCGTCGCTTGGCAGATTCGGTCATGGCTGAACCCTCCATCCACGGGAGACCGCGTTGTCTGACCTATCGCGACTGAGCACTGTGCGTCAGCTCACATACATATCGAGAAGGTTCACTGAGGCGGGTGCCGATCTGTTGGCCTAAACCAATGACGCGGTCACCTGCGCTTCAATCAACGGGCCATTTCTGTTCAAAGAAGGCGCCAGCGGGGCCGAATACAAACCCGGCCTAGATCTAGCGTCATGATCAGTTGGACAACCTCGCGCTCGATGTCGACCATTGCGGACTAAGCCATTCATCAACGCCAACCAAACGAACGGCCAATTTGGCGCAGCATCACTGATACCAAATGCCAGTAGTGACCATTATAAAATTCGTAGTCGATCAAAAAGACGACTCCAGCCGCAACGGCAACAATCCAAAATACTCTCATTAGCAATGTCCCCGATTAATGATGGTGACAAGCAAAACAACGAATGAAAGTGGCAACGGCGGCCCTAGTGTGTCTCCAATTCAATGCGGTTGCACTCGTAGCAACCGAACACCTTGATTAACGGCTTGGTCCCAATAGCTGGCAGCTTGCCGAGCGGCATCATCTCAGCGCGACAATTCTCGCACTCGCGAATTTTCGAAATTGATTCGATCACCTTGCGACGATGCGCGCCAAACGAGTCGGAACGATGAAGATTCTCTCCGTAGGACTACGGCTGCGTAGCAAGTAGCGCGGAACTCATTCGTTCCGAAATAATGTTCAAAGTGAACCAATACCGGAGAACTGCGGCCAATCCGTATCCCGCCCCGCCAACCGGGGTGGCAAAAAGAGAGGCCCGTTTCCCTGAGAAGAGAGCGGGCCTTTCTGGCTAGGTCATCAACCGCCAAGAAGATGACCGGTGCTACTGGTAGGCCTAAGTTCTCAGTTCTTTACGAAATTAGTGACCTGCCCATTCGATAAACAACAGGCGGCCTTACTCGGAGTGCAGAGCGGCTTTCTGCGCTTCGTGTTCAAGAATCAATTGCGCAATACCGTCTAGCGTCTGCTGATCCAGCATCCGGCGACTTACGTCCCGGAGGTGCGCAATCTTGACATTGATTTCGTCGCATGTCTCACACATGGCCCGGCTCCGTAATCAGGCGGGAGCCAACCGGGCCACCTGTGGATTCTGACTCAAAGTCAGAGCAGTTTCGTTCCAGGCGAGCCTTCGATCGGAGGCTAGTACGTCGTCACTTCAATTAGCGCGCAACGGGAACGTCCAGTTATCATCGATCTGACTGGTGACCGGAGGATACCGATGGATCTACATGTTCGCGACATGCGACTTGAGGAAACGCCACTTGCTATCGATTATTTCCATTCATCGACGCCCGAGCATTGGAGATGCTTGGAGTTGACCCGATACGCCTCCCCCAAAGGAGGTCTGGGCATCCTTATTCAGATCCCAGTACGACCTTCCGCTCGGCGGGCGGAAAGCTTTCTTCGTCATTTGGTTGATGGATGGGCGTCCGGTTGGATTCTCAAGTTGCGACAAGATAATATTCGGCAAGCAGGCAAATATGAATTTGCATGTCACCGAGCCAACGCAGCGACAGCAGGGGAAACGGTACACAATGCGTCCGCTTAAGCGTGGATATCTATTTTCCCGCGCTGGAGATCAGTCATCCGTTCTGTGAACCGAACGCATTCAATATCGGTCCAAAACCGGACCTTACAACGGGCTGGCCTCAAGTACGTTAAGACGCACATGACTGTCCCCGGTCTTATGAATTTTTATCAGGCCATGAATCGTTGGCTTTTCGAACGGCCCGGCACCGCGTGCCCCCCACTTCCGGTCTAACCCAGAAGCAGACGCAATCGGAGGTCGTCGGCATGTCTCGAAAGTGCCAGAGACGGGAGTATCCTGCAGATGTGCAGGTTCGAGGTTAGAGCGCTGGATGCTCGTCGGATGGCTCTAGCGTGCGCCGAGCGAGTTCTCCAGACTTTCCAGATTTTGCGGCCTAACCTCAATCAGACCATGACGAGGTGCATCGATATCGGCGATCAGAAGGAAGGCAACCGAAACAATCAGCGGCAGCACGAACAGCAGCCTTGGCTCTGCTCTGCTGCTTCGGTGGCCCATCAACGCGTTGGAACATAGCGCGATGATCGCCATGAAAAACCACGCGGCAGTGGGAATCCGATTCCAAAACGCTGCCTGCGCAAAGCCTTGCGAATTAATTACATCGTTCATCCCGGCGATTGCCAGCGCCTCGACGGGCGTCGGCTGGGCAGCCGACGATCTGCGGACGGCAGACCAGAGAGCGGCTTGCAACTGGGTCGTCCGTTCGGCCAGTTGCTTGCGTTGATCGTCGTCCTTGTTGAGGTAAAACTGGATGCGCAGGCGCGTGTACTCTTCAAGGAGCTTGCGGACGTCTGCGGCATCGGCGGCGGGAAGAAAATCGGCGCGCAGTATTTCGGTTCCAATGGCGTTTGCTTCCGCCTCTTCGAAATTCTTGCGCTGATCATAACGATTGGCAGCCATCGAAAAGCTGAAGCCGATGATCAGGCTGAGCAACGTCAGGGTAGCCGCAAGGATGATACCAAGATGTTCGTTCTGCTCGTCGTCGGCGGTCGGATAACGCTTACGGAGCCATGATGCTGCGACCGCGACGACTGACAGCGCCACGAAGGAAACAGCGAACAAGAGCAGCGGGTAGTGCGTTAGATTTTCCATGGCTCGGTCGGCAAAATGAAAGGCCCGACCTGCGCATTCCGGCCGGGGCCCGCTGGATGGATTTCCAATGCGAAACCGCACGAGCAGCACGCCACGCAGTTGATCCAAATCAAAGCATGTCAGCTATGGGGTCATTTTCTGAAGTCAGCACCCGCATGGGCGAGGTCTGCTCTGCCCCCGCGAGCGGACATTAACAGCCCGCGCGACATGTCCGAAAAGTGCCGCCAACAGCAGCCATGAAACCGCGCGACATTTGCAAGGCGGTCACAAAGCAGAACCCCAGGCTTTAAGGCCGGGGTTCTAATGGGGAACTTATCCGCACTATTTTCACCGCCCGGCATCCGCAGGCTAACGTCACTTCACCTTCTCAATGTCGCCCGGCTTCCAACTCTTGTCGATGGCGGCTTCGGTCGGGCCGTAGAGCCTGAGGATGGCAAAATACCCCCCGCCCGGCACGGTTTCGAGCCAGTTACCGGCCTTGCCATCGGGGGCTTTGGGACCGAGGTAAAGGGCCGTGCTGCCGTCCGCATTCTGTGCCGGCTTGTCGCGCGAGAGCGACGGAAATGGTTGGCCATTGGCGAGACCTGAGGCGTTCTCGGCTTCGTAGAGCGTCACTGACCAGAAGTTGGCGGCGGGAATGTTCGGCGGCAGGTTGATCTTGTAGTTCGAACTGCCCGCGAATGGCGTGCCGGTGCTATCGGTGAAGGCGACAACGTATTTCGCGCCCTTTCCCGGAGTTTGAGATATCATGCCTGGGCTTATCGAGTAGTAATCGGTGAAGAACCGGATGCGCGTATTCAGGTCGAGGTAGTTCCCGGCCGTGCGTCGCCATTGCAGATCGAACGGCCCACCCGGATTAGCGGGAGTGCCATCAGCGATCGGGTTGAGCCAGCGGCGATCAGGATACTGACGGAATGATCTGCCGCTTACGACTTCTTCAAATCCAATGACCCGGCTCATCTTGTAGCCAATCTTGGCGGCGCGATCGAGAATCTCGCGCGTCTGCGCATCGGGTGAAAACGCTTGGCCCTTGACGATGCCGATCGCCGCCAGCATGCCGAGCCAATCGGGAACTGCGAGATTGTCGCCCTCCCGGTCCGCGAGCTGCTTGAGCTGGTCGAACGCGCTGCCGTCGCTGATCGGCAGCATGTTGGCCGGGACACCGGAAGCATCGGGGAACTTCATCGGCTTAGCGGTGGACTCGCCGTTCAGGGGATAGATCTTCGTCTTTTCAAGATGCGCGACGGCGGGCGCAAGATTCTTCGGGTCCTGATAAAATCCACGCAGGCCGTTGGGCTTCTCGCCCTTCCAGTTTTGGGCCAACCATCAGATAAAAGCCCGGCTTGGTGCCGTACTGCTTGCCGATTTCGGAGAACTCGTCGGTCCGCGCATCATAATGCGCATAGACCCAGAAACGATCTTTGAAGTCCGGGACCTGAAAGACGATGGGTTCTTTATCCAGGTCCATGAAGCCCGCGCCATAGACCACATCCTGATTTGTGCAGGTTACAAACGTCTGCTCCGGGCTGATATAATTGGTCAGCATGGCGTTCCGGCCGTATGCGATCGGCAGCTCGCCCCCTAGCAGGCCGGGTTCGGGCGCTGCGGCAAACGCTTTGGCCCGATTGAAGTTATTGATCAGCGGCCAGCCCCACAGGTAGGCAGCACGTCCTACCGAACGTACGTAGGCCGTGGTCATGGCGGTGCCGCTCGGCGGGCTGGGAACTTGCGCGGCGGTTGTGGGATCGGGACCTGCTGCGCCAGAGCCTTACCCGCCAGCATCAGGAAGGCCGTCCCGGCGCCGAGCAGAGGGAATAGGGATCGGCGATCGATATCCCCGATCCGGGTGACATCGGGTGGTGTCGTAAAGCTCCTTGGACATGTTTAAGCTCCCACCAAAGCGTTGCAGGGCAAGGGTAGCGTGGGATCGCAACCACCAGAATTGGACCGAAGGGCAACAGCCTGGGGATGTAGGTCCAAAGGGCAATTTTATTAGGACAAGATTCTCGTCACGATCCCTTCGCTGCGCATAGCGAAGTTCTTCCAGCCTGTTCGGGTCAACGAAGATAGGGACTGTCGTGCTTATAATTCTGTGCCTCTACGCCGTAGCGCTTTGGCTTGTGTTCTCAAAATTCAAGATCGTTCGTTGGGGCTGGCTGTCGGGAGCGATTTCGATTTCCATCGGTGCATTGATCCTTGCCACGTTCCTGGCGCTTTTCAATTATTTGACGCCATCCGGCAAGGTCACCGTGACCGGACGGGTCGTCGAAGTAACGCCAAACGTGAGCGGCCAGATCGTTGCTATTCCAGTCAAACCAAACGTGCCGGTAAAGACTGGTGACGTTCTGTTCCAGATCGACTCCGCACCGTTCCAGTTTAAAGTAGATCACCTGAGAGCGTCGCTGGCTGCTGCGCAACAGCAAACTCACATATTGAAGTCAACCTACGACCAGGCGAGCGCCACGGTTGCCGGACTGGAAGCCCAGGTCAAATTCAATGCGCAGCGCCTGAAGGACATTCAGAAGCTATTTGAGAGCGGGGCGAACACCGAGTTCAGGGAGCAAGACACCCAGGTTCAGTTCGAGACCGTGTCTGCACAGCTCGGCGCAGCCAAGGCCGCCCAACAGAGCGCGAAATTTGCACTAGACTCCGAGATTGGGGGTGTGAACACCACGGTCGCTCAAATTCGGGCGCAGCTGGATAATGCCGAGTGGGAATTGTCCCAGACTACGGTTCGAGCGCCAGCCGACGGCTACGTAACGCTCGTAACATTGACGGTCGGTGATCGTGCGCTGCAAGCCCGCTCGCTACTTTCATTTGTAGTTGAAAACGAGATCACAATTATCGGGATGTTCTCACAAAACGGTTTCCAAACGATCAGGGTTGGCGCGCCGGTCGATCTCGTCTTCGATAACGCTCCCGGCCGCATTTATCACGCCAAGATCACCGCTATCCCAAAGGGCATAGGTCAGGGCCAAGTCGCAGTATCTGGAACTCTTGCTCGAACGACGGCCCTCGGTGGAACGGCCGCCTTTCCAGCAGAAATATCCGTGCCCGACCAATTGAGCCGAGATTCGCTCCGGCTCGGAATGTCCGGCAATGCTACGGCCTATGCTCAAAAGGCGGGTGTTATCGGACTTCTGGCCTCCATTCTCGTCTGGATCAGTTCTTATACCGCCTATCTCTAGCGAGTGCCGGAGACAATGATGGAGCGAAAGTCAATTCGTACTCTCGCGCTGCCGCCGGCGCACCTCCTCCAGGTCGCGATCAAGTAATAACCGAGGAAGATGCGAAGCACGGCCATTGCCGTGACCCGCGCTCCCTCTCAGAGATCGAGGCTTCGGCTATGTGGCCGGAAGTCAGAATTTCTTGTCGCATTCTATCGACCTCGGAGTGGCATCGATTCTTGTATTGGACCAGGGTCCAATATCCCGTGAAGAGATCGCCCAGTAGGGTGATCTTCCGGTGCTTGCGTTTTCGGCGACAGAGTTGGGAGTCATTCCTGGTATGACGGCGCTCTTTCCAGAAGCCGCGATGACAATCGACGCTTCCATCGATAATGCCATTTCCAGCAACGCTCGGATGATCTGGATACCCGGCGGCACTTTTCGCATGGGGTCGGACAGACATTACCCCGAAGAAGCTCCGGCGCACCGCGTCACCGTCGATGGTTTCTGGGTAGACCGCTATCCGGTGACGAACGGACAGTTTCGCAAATTCGTGAGCGCCACGGGCCACGTTACGTTTGCGGAAGTGACGCCCGATCCTTTGCATTATCCTGACGCCCTTCCCGAGCTCATTTTCGCAGGTTCATTGGTTTTCGTTCCACCGAAGCGTCTGTCGAACGCTCAAGACTGGAGTCAGTGGTGGAGCCTCATGCGGGGAGCCAATTGGCGACATCCTTACGGGCCCGACAGCCACATCGAAGGACTTGATGACCATCCTGTTGTTCATATCAACTATGATGATGCGCTGGCATTTGCGAGTTGGGCCGGCAAGGCGCTACCGACGGAAGCCGAATGGGAGTTCGCGGCCCGCGGAGGACTTGTGTCCGCCGAATTCGCCTGGGGAGACGAGTTCGTACCTGGCGGGCGCCACATGGCCAACACCTGGCAAGGAAACTTTCCTGCCGAGAATTCCCTAAACGACGGATTCGCTCGCACTTCGCCCGTGAACGCATTTCCACCGAATGGTTTTGGCGTCCATGACATGATTGGCAATACATGGGAGTGGACCGCTGACTGGTACTCGCCGAAACACAAAGCCGATGCCAAGAAGACCTGCTGCATTCCGCACAATCCGCGCGGGGGCCGCGAAGAGGAAAGCTTCGATCCGCACCACCCAGCTGGCAAGTTTCCGCGCAAAGTTATCAAGGGTGGCTCGCATCTTTGTGCGCCTAATTATTGCCGCCGCTATCGCCCCGCAGCGCGGCATGCCGAGCCTGTCGATACGTCGACGAGCCATCTCGGATTTCGTTGTGTCCGAAGATCGTCGTGCGACCGGATGCGCTGACGTCGTCAAACGGGAGCAAGAGAATGACAACATTCAACGAAAGAGCTGCGAGCGCGACTAGCGGCCGCGGCGTCAGCCGACGCAATGCTTTGCTTGCCGGTACCATGCTGGCGGCCGCCTTTGCCCTGGACGGACCCCAATTCAGCCAGGCGCAAGCTCAGCAGAGCAAGCCGAACATCATCATGATCATATCAGACGACACCGGCGTCGGTGACCTTGGGCCGTACGGCGGTGGCGAGGGCCGCGGCATGCCGACGCCCAACATCGACCGGCTGGCCAGCGAGGGCATGCAGTTCCACTCATTCTACGCGCAGCCAAGCTGCACCCCGGGCCGCGCGGCCATGCAGACTGGCCGTATTCCGAACCGCAGCGGCATGACGACCGTGGCTTTCCAGGGCCAAGGCGGCGGCCTGCCGGCGGCGGAGTGGACGCTCGCATCCGTGCTCAAGACCGGCGGCTACAAGACTTTCTTCACCGGCAAGTGGCATTTGGGCGAAGCCGACTACGCGCTTCCCAATGCACAGGGCTACGATGAGATGAAGTATTGCGGCCTCTATCATCTCAACGCCTACACTTACGCCGACCCGACGTGGTTTCCCGACATGTCTCCCGAACTGCGCGCGATGTTTGCGCGCGTCACCAAGGGCGCGCTGTCAGGCAACGCCGGCCAGCCGGTGCGTGAGGAATTCAAGATCAACGGGCAGTATGTCGACACACCCGTGATAAACGGCAAGGAAGGGGTGGTGGGAATTCCCTTCTTCGACGGCTACGTGGAAAAGGCGGCGATCGAATATCTGGATCGTAACGCGAACTCGCGCGAACCGATCTTCATGAGCATTAACTTCATGAAGGTGCACCAGCCCAACATGCCTCACCCCGACTACATCCATAAATCCTTGTCCAAGAGCAAGTATGCTGATTCCGTGGTCGAACTTGATGCGCGAATCGGCCGCATCATGGACAAGATCCGCTCGCTTCCAAATGCCAACAATACGCTGGTGTTCTACACCACCGATAACGGCGCATGGCAGGATGTCTATCCCGACGCCGGCTACACGCCGTTCCGCGGCACCAAGGGCACCGTGCGCGAGGGCGGCAACCGAGTTCCTGCAATTGCCTGGATGCCCGGCAAGATCAAGCCGAACGCGAAGAATCACGAGATCCTTGGCGGCCTTGACCTGATGGCTACCTTTGCGGCCGTCGGAGGCGCCAAGCTTCCGACACAGGATCGCGCCGGACAGCCGATCATGTTCGACAGCTACGACATGTCGCCTGTCCTGTTTGGCACCGGCAAGTCACCGCGCAACGAGTGGTTCTACTTCACCGAAAACGAGCTTTCACCCGGAGCTGCGCGCGTCGGCAACTACAAGGCGGTGTTCAATCTGCGCGGCGATGACGGCGCGTCGACCGGCGGTCTCGCCGTCGACACCAATCTGGGCTGGAAGGGTGCGGAGAAGTATGTCGCCACCGTCCCCCAGGTGTTTGATCTTTGGCAGGATCCACAGGAGCGCTACGACATCTTCATGAACAACTATACGGAGCGTACGTGGACCCTGGTAACCATCAGCGAAGCGATCAAGAACCTGATGAAAACCTACGTCCAGTATCCCCCTCGCAAGCTGCAAAGTGAGAGCTACACCGGTCCGCTCACGCTGTCGGAATACGAACGATTCCAGAGCGTCCGCGAGTCGCTTGCCAAGGAAGGCATCAAGCTGCCGATGCCTACGGGCAACTGATGGATATGACGGAAACCGACGGCGCCCTAGTGGCGCCGTCCTCGCCGAGCAGGTGGCCCATCCGCACCACGTCGGGTCCAGACCGACGCGTTGATGGGGATCCATCGGGGTCAAATCACCGCGAAGCCCTACTTCGTAATCGAATGCCTCGTTGGTGTAACTGTTGACGTAGGCGCGGCGTTCGAGATCGCGAACGTCAACCACACGTTCCACCCTTCGGGCCGGTTTTCCGCGGCGAACTCCTTGTAGCCCTTGAGATTCAAATATCCCTGCTTGTCTCCAACCGGGAACAGATAGCCGAGCTGTGGTCCCAAGCCGAAAACGCGCGACTTGAATCCGCCAAGGAAAGGCGCGGCTCCGAAGTCGTCCGTTACTTGCTGATATGCATATCCGACCGCGCCGACAAAAAGCTGCTTGGACAAAAAGTGTGACGCGCCCCAGTCAAAATGGAAGTCGATGCCATTTTGATATTGCGTGGTCGGGTTCTTGAAATTGTACGTGAAGCCGCCAACGCCGGAAAATTCGACCCCTGACGCTGGGTTGAGGTAGGTGTATCCGGCGCCGAAGTCGATGCCACCATGCCCGATACCGATGTTCGACAGCCGTGTGGATTCGTAAGCTCCGACCGGAATATCGCCGAACCCATAGACCATATAATTGTGGACGCCCTGATTCCATTTCAGCGTCACCAGCGGATAGAGATCGCCGACGCCGGTCAATGAATCTGACAGAACGCCATTTCGCGTCGCGACGATGGGGCCGACCTGTGCGGTCAGCGTTCCGGCGATGCTTGTGTCGAGATTACCGACAACTCCGATCACACCTATGGCGAGCTGGCCGCCGAGCACAGGCGTCGCGAAGGTGTAGGTTGGTGAGATGAACAAGAGATCGCCGCGGGCGCTAAGATTGGCGTTGAGATTGACGTTCGCCGTCGCCGGGACCTGGCCAATCTGGATTTGCCGCGCTGCGGCGACATTTCCGGAGGCTCCTACAGTGGTGTGATAGCCCACCACCCCGAGCGACCATCCCGGGGTAACGGGGGCAGCAGCAAGGCTTCCGAATTGGCCCGGAAGCCAAAGCGACACCCCGTTCTCGTCCGCACTGGATACCTGAGACTGAAGCGCCAACGCCGCGGCAGCGATGAATGTCATCCGGCAAATATTCGAGGAAGTGATTTTCATTTCGAACCTCCCAAACTGCGCCAACACCTCGGCAAACTAGAACAGAATAGCGCTTTAAAGTCTGTGGTTTTGCAGACACAGACTGCACCAGAAACTAGTTTAATCCGGCATGCAGCGACAGCGCGTATTGCGCCGCCGCAGAAGCACGGTCTCCCTCACCAGATCTGCTGCGAATTACCTCGCACCATCGGATGGCCTATAGGGGTCTGGGGTGCCAACCTTGATCGGAGGGTATTTCTTGAAACTTATCTCCAGTTCGCTGATGATCCTGACTGCGGGATCGGCGACCCAGGAGTTTTGCGCCCCAACATCGCGCTCCTCCTTCCGGTCGGTTAGTAGATTGATGATCTTTGGCAACGGTAACTTCTGCGGCGAGGCGTACATGTTCTCCTGCCAGATGAAATGCACCTTCCAGTTTCGCCATTTGACGGCTGAAAGGCGGTCGGCGACGTAGGCCGGGAAGCCTTCGCGGTTGGAAGCTTCCTGTTTGCCGAGAAAGAAGTCCAACTGATCTACACCGTCGATCGGACGATCCTTCGGGACATCCGCGCCTCCAACGCGCGCAAACGTCGTGAAAAGGTCAACGACGTGGACGATTTCGTTGCTCACCCGACCCGCTCGCACCTGGCCCGGCCAGCGAATGATGAACGGCGCTCGCAGCGAGCCTTCCATCGCCGTGAAATACGTCCCGCGCCAGGGCCCGCTGTCCCCTTCCCAGGGATGGGTTGCCTCGGGGCCGTTGTCGCTGGCGAACACGACGAGTGTGTCGTTTTCGATGCCCGCTTGTTTGATGGCATCGAGGATTTGTCCGGTACGGTGGTCCATCTCAGCCAGACAATCGGCCCAATCGCCGTTGCCGGTCTTGCCTGCGAATTCCGGATTTGGAAGCGTCGGCATGTGAACCTGCGCGAACGGAACGTAGGCGTAGAACGGCTTGCCTGCGCCGGCGTTGCGCTTGATGAATTCGACCGCTCGTGTCGTGATTTCCGCGTCCATAGTGCGACGGCGATCCACGTCCAGCACCGCAACCTGCTGCGGTTTTTCACCCTTGCGCGCTGCATAAATATGCTCGGGATGAACGACATTCGCATTCCAGCCCTGCTTGTTCCCGACCGACGGCCACACGCTCCTGGTTTCGTTGAGCGACGGCCACATCGCCTCGTCATACGTGCGCGGGATGCCATACCACTCGTCAAATCCCTGGTTTGTCGGCATCCTGTCTTCGGCGCTTCCGAGGTGCCATTTGCCCCAAATACCAGTCGCGTAACCCTGCGCCGATAGCAGCTCCGCGATGGTGACCTCCCACAGTGTCAGGCCATCAGGAACCGCACCGATCGGGACTTCGTAAGTGCCGGAACGGATGGCAAAACGGCCGGTCAGGAGAGCTGACCGAGACGGTGTGCATTGTGCTTCGACGTTGAAATTGAGCAGACGCATTCCCTCGCCGGCGAGGGCGTCAATCCGCGGAGTAGCTGCGCCGCGCAGGATTCCACCGCCATAGACGCCCAACTCGCCATAACCCAAATTGTCCATGAGAATAACGACAATGTTCGGTTTCTTCGGCTGCTGCGCAGCCGCGGGCAAGCTGGCAATCGTCATGCCAAGGAGTGAAGCTATCGAACTGAGCAGGACACGCCTCTTTTTCGTCATTGTTGCGCTCCCGGGTCCAATCAATCTGTCGGCCTCCTACTCAACAGCAAAAATCCGCTTCCAGTCACGTTTCATGTCGACCACGATCCACTTGTTCACCGCCGCGAGCGGAACTCGTACGAACGGATTCATGGCTGATTCCTTCAGCTGAAGATTCGTGCCACCCTTTTCAATCGCCAATGCTGCGCAGTCCTCAGTAACAAGGCGGATAGGGATAATAGCCGCAGGTGGCCCCATAGGAGGGATAGTGCTGGCTGCCGCCGCACCCAATGCAGCCCCGCCCACCGCGGCGGCACCGACCGCTGCAGCAGCGTAACTTCCGCAAGCGCCGCGAGCGACGTTGGGACGACGCCAGATGCCGGCGGCGCCGACTCCCCCGACCCCTGCGTAGCCGCCCCGGAAGCCCGCCGCGTGAAAGCCCTCCATGCCGCCCGCGTGGAAGCCACCAGCGTGAAAGCCGCCGAAACCGAAGCGGTCGATGAACAATGCCGCGGGCCCATCGCCGCCGGAATGATCACCTTCGAGCACATCCACGTCGAAGGTCACCCGGTCGCCCTCGAGCTTCGCTGTCTTCAACACCACGAAGGCATCCTGGATTTTCGACCCGTCCATGCTGAACACCGAGACGTGGCGTTCGGCGGATCCTTGGTAAAGCTCTCATCGCTGGCAGTGGTTGGCGACCATTCCTCCACCAGGGCAGTCGTGAGCGAATGCCCTGCAGCCCGCGACGGCTGGTCCGCGAAAACGATCGAGTTGGGCGCCACGCCGGTGAGTGTCAGTTTCCCACCCTGCAGGCTGGCGCCGCGTGCGTTCATCACGATCAACGACGGCACAATCTGCGGCTTGGCCTGGCCGATCGTCTTCTGCAGCGGCTCGTGCATCGGCGTCGAAGGCGTGGTCTGGGCCAGCGCAGGTGCTGTCCCGTACAGCAGGAGGGCGATAATCATGCAGCCAGTTCGGCTCTTGACGGTCATGATGAACTCCTCGCGTTTTCGCTACTCGCGTCCAATCGGAATCATCCTGAATTCAATTGCTGGACGGTGGATTCCTTAGCTTTTCCATCGCCTGTTCGACGGAGAATGAGCCCGGTCTTTGTCTCGGCGGAAACTGCTGGAAACTCATGAGGTGCTGTCCCACGATCGCCTGAGCCGGAACGAGTACAAATGCATGCTCGACGAACCACCGGACGTAATCGCCGGCTTCGTGTTGGGCTCGCTCGAACGGGTCGGATCGGAGGTTGAAGAGCGATGGCAAGCGAAGCTGCACCATCGGCTGCGACCACACGGCGAACCCATGCGCCTTCTGCTCCATGAACACTGCCTTCCATTGGTCGTAACGAAGGCCGGCGAGGTTTCCGTCGTCGGTCCAGTAGAAGAACTCGCGGCGCTTGTTGGCGCCCTTCCGGGCGAGAAGGTCGCGTTGATCGTATCCGTCGAGGTGGACCTTGAAGTTCTTGCTGCCGGCATCGTAGCCCACCAGCAGCTTTGTCTTGATGTCGGGCTCGCCTGCCGCCGCGACCAGTGTTGTCGCCCAGTCCTCCGCTGAAAACACGTCGTTGATCTCGGTTCGCGGAGGCACCAGCCCGGGCCAGCGTACCATCGCCGGAACGCGATAGCCGCCTTCCCAATTGGTGTTCTTCTCGCCCTTGAATGGCGTGGTTCCGCCATCGGGCCACGAAAATGTCTCGGCCCCGTTGTCGGTCGTGTAAATGACGACCGTGTTGTTGGCTATGCCGAGGTCGTCGAGCTTCTTTAGAATCTGCCCGACCTGCCCGTCATGCTCCGCCATGCCGTCAGGATAGATTCCGAGACCTGTCTTTCCCTGGGATTCGGCCTTGAGACGCGTCCAGATATGCATCCGGCTTGGATTGAACCATACAAAGAATGGCTTCTTGTCTCGGTTTGCTCGTTCGATGAAATCAGTCGAAGCGCCGAGGAATTCCTCGTCGATCGTTTCCATGCGTTTTTTGGTGAGCGGCCCGGTATCCTCGCACTTCTGCTTGCCCCAGGGACCGAAGCGCGGATCATCGCCCGGTGTGTCAACCGTTGTCGCCACACATTTCATGACGCCGCGAGGGCCAAACTGAGCTCTGAACGCAGGATTTTTCGGATAGTCTGGATGTTCCGGCTCGTCTTCGGCATTCAGATGATAAAGGTTGCCGAAGAACTCGTCGAAGCCATGCACTGTGGGCAAGAATTCGTTGCGGTCGCCGAGATGGTTTTTGCCGAATTGCCCTGTCACATAGCCCTGCGGCTTGAGCAGGTCGGCAATGGTCGGATCCTTTCCCGACAGGCCCTCTTTCGCTCCCGGCAAGCCCACCTTCAATAGTCCAGTTCGCAATGGACTCTGGCCGGTGATGAACGCCGCGCGGCCAGCGGTGCAGGATTGTTGCCCGTAGTAGTCCGTAAAGATCGCCCCCTCGTTCGCAATGCGGTCGATGTTGGGCGTGCGGTAGCCCATCATGCCGCGGTTGTAGGCGCTGATGTTCCAGTAGCCGATGTCATCGCCCATGATGACGAGGATGTTTGGCTTTTGCTGTTGCGCGGATAGCGGGGACACGACTGCTGTTGTAGCTGCCACTGATGCCAGGAGGCCAAGGCAGGCGCGTCGAAAGATGTTCATGAGCGTTTCCTCTGATTGTCGCCGCTGTCACCGTACCGGCGCACGCCTCGGGCGTTAGCCGAACCCGAGCAAGTTGATCGGCGGGCGCCGGGAGTGACGCCCGCCAAATCAGTATTGGACAATCTAGTCGCTGCGGCCGGCAGTTTTGGCGTGCTTGATCTGTTGGATCACCTGATCGAGGTTGTAGCTCGCCGGGTCCTGGAGCGGCGGGTACGCAGCATAGGTCTCCAGCTCCTTGAGCCAAAGCGCCTGGCCGATAGGCAGCATGTTCCAGTCGTAGACGTAGGCTGTTGAGGCGGACCCGATGGTGCCGCCCATGCCCATCAGCGTCTTGTATTGCGAACCAATCGAGGTCTCGAAAGGATCACGCTTGATGTTGACGACCTGGGCCCAGTGATAGGGAAGCGCACCGGCAATGAAGCCCGCCGGGTTGTCGGACACCATCGTGAAGTAGATCTTCCAGTTCTTGTAGCGGACCGCCGACGGGTCCTTGCCCGAATAGTAGAAGAAGGTATCGCGCGCCGACTTTTCCGAACGTCCGGAAAGGTACTCCGTCTGATCGACACCATCGAGAGTCGTCTTCACGATGCCGGGATAGCTTCCGGCCTCGATCTGCTTCTTCAGTCCATCGCCCTTCTGGCCGCCGGCGATGTTGACCAGCGTCGGAAGCCAGTCGAGTGCCGCGAAGATGTCGTTCTTGATGGTACCGGGTCTGATGACCCCCGGCCAGCGAACGAGTGCCGGAGCGCGCATGCCGCCTTCCCAGGTGCTCAGCTTGCCGCCCTTGAACGGTGTGGTGCCGCCGTCCGGAAAGGTGATGGTCTCGGCGCCGTTGTCAGTCGTGAACACGACGATCGTGTTGTCGAGTGCGCCCATGTCCTGGAGCTTCTTGAGGACGACGCCGATGTTGTCATCAAGCTGCTTCATGCCGGCTTCGTTGAGGCCCCAGTCCTTGCCGCCGGGTTCGCCGATCATGCCCGCATACTTGTCATTCAGCACGGTCGTGATGTGCATGCGCGCAGGATTATACCAGGCGAAGAACGGCTTGTTGGTCTTCTTCGGATCGTTGCGATCGAGGAAATCGACGACCTTGGCCGAGATTTCCTCGTCGATACCCTTCGATCGTTCGAGCGTCAGTGGTCCCTCGTCCTTGCATGTCATGTTCTTGGCGGTGCCGTCGGATTTGCACGACAGCACGGGGCGCGGCGGTGTCAGGCAAATGGCCGTTTTCGGATCGACCGCGCCCGGTACTTCCGCAAGACCCGGAATCGGCGTGTTCTTGCATGGCAGCGCCACCGCCTGCTGGGTCGGCGTCTTGTTGATGTCCGGGAAGCTCACGCCTTGCATGGCGTCGAGATGGTACAGGTAGCCCCAGAATTCCTGGAAGCCGTGCGCGGTCGGCAGCGCGTCGGTGTGATCACCGAGATGGTTCTTGCCAAACTCGCCGGTGTTATAGCCGAGATCAAGCAGGAACTTGGCGAGCGCCGGGGTGCCGGGCCGCAGATAGGACGGGCTGCCTGGAAGTTGCGGAGGGATCATGCCGGTGCGCAGCGGATGCATGCCGGTGAAGAAGGCGTTTCGGCCCGCCGTGCAGCTCTGCTCGGCATAGTAGTGCGTGAATATCGCGCCTTCATTGCCGATGCGATCGATGTTGGGCGTCTCGCCGACCATCAAGCCGCGATGGTAGATGCTCGGCTGGTAGAGACCGATGTCGTCGCCCATGATGAAGAGAATGTTTGGCTTCGCCGGCGTTTGCGCCGCGGCCGGCGTGCTGACGGGACCGGCCAACGGTATCATCATCGTAGCGCTCAGAAGCGCGGCACAAGAGCGCCTAAGCCACCCCGACTGTCTGGGTGGTGGTGTTTCGATCGAAGGCCGCTTGTCATCGAAGATGGAAGCTAACATGATGTCTTTCTCCCGTTTATGACGCATCAGGCGCTCCTCGCCGGATGCATCGAAAGCCAAGATGACTCGTTGAAGTATCGACCGGCTCCGCATGGCGCGCTGCCGGCCGGTAGCGTCGGCAGTAATTCGGCGCGCACAAATGCGAGCCGCCCTTGATGACCTTTCGTGCAATCTCCACGTTGGTTGTTCTGGGGTCGTAGCTGTCGGTCTCGCAGCCGCCGCGCGGATTCTGCGGAATGCAGCAGGCCTTCGCAGCATCGGCCTGATGTTTTTGCGAGTACCAGTCGGCAGTCCATTCCCAGACGTTGCCGATCATGTCGTGGAGTCCGTATCCGTTGGATGGGAATGCGGTAACCGGCGAGGTGCGCTCGAAGCCGTCGGCATTGACGTTCTGACGCGGGAATTCACCCTGCCAGGTATTTGCCATGTGACGCCCGGCCGGCGTGAATTCATCACCCCAGGCAAATTCGGCAGCCTCGAGCCCGCCGCGTGCCGCAAATTCCCATTCCGCTTCGGTTGGAAGATCCTTGCCCGCCCAAGTCGCGTAGGCGAGCGCATCACTGAAGGCCACATGCACGACGGGGTGATCCTCCAGCCCACGGATGTTGCTTCCGGGCCCGTAGGGATGCCGCCATTGCGCGCCCTTGGCGAACGTCCACCACTGGCTGAAGTCCCGGAGGCTGACCGGATGGTTGGGCGGCAAGAACATCAGCGAGCCCGCGTAGACCATGTGCGGGAGCATTCCCGGATAATCCTTGGGGTCAGGCGTGATCTCGGCGACGGTGACGTGCCTGGTAGCCCTGACAAACTCCCTGAATTGCCGATTTGTCACGGGATAGCGGTCGATCCAGAAGCCATCTACGGTGACGCGATGCGCCGGCGCTTCTTCGGGATAATGCCTGTCCGATCCCATGCGAAAAGTGCCGCCGGGTATCCAGATCATCCCTTCGCCTTGCGAGGAGGCGTTATCAAAGGATGCATCGGCCATTGCCGCAAGTGCAGGGAAAAGCGCCGACATTTTGGAACGTGCCTCCCGACGATCGCCAAAACAGCAATCGAGACGGACGCACGCTACGTAGGAGCCCTGTCACAAGCTATTGGACCGTGGTCCAACATCGGACGATTTTAGCTGCTGTCATTATTCGGGCGCGCCCGGCAGCACCACCCGTGCGGGTGATATTGCGGTAACATCGTCGGCTGTTTTCGTCAGACGAAATATTAGCTATCCGAACAGCTGACGGCGCTTGAGCCATTCGTTCGTACGCATAGTGAGATGCGTGCCACGTCGCTATGCATTTTGTGCCACGATCCCGCGGGGACGCCCGATTTGAGCTCAGCGACTGCTGAAAGCGCCTATCCGCGATCGATAGCTGCATAGGCATATTCCGCTCGAAATCGCCTTGCCAAAAAATCCCAACGGAAGAAATCGGTTGCGCTCGCAAATTCATGGTATGTTGCATAGTGCTATCGCTGGACCGCCCGGGCAGATTTCATCAATTTGTGCGTTTGTAAATGTAGCGTATTGAGTGCGCCTTTTCAAAATGACCACGACGCGCAGTGCCTTGTGGAGCATTGGACTCCTTTTTTTGCTCGCGGGGGAAACCTGCGCTGCGGAGCATCCGCGTGTTCTTATGCTGCACGGCTTCAATTACTCATTTCCAGCCACCAGCCTGATAGCAGACGCGGCTCGAAAGCGGCTGGTCGAGCACTCGAAATCAGTTGAGATCGACGCCGAATTTCTCGATCTAGCCCGGAATCCGGACGAACCCCATGAGCTGCGAACGGCGGCATTTATTCGCGACAAGTACGGCAAGAATCCACCGGATTTGGTGATGGCGCTTGGCAGCGCCGCACTGCCGTTCGTCGTCAAGCATCGAGACCTTTTTCCCAAGGTCCCGGTCGTATTCGCATCCATCTCGCCGCAGACCTATGCGGCGTTGCGACCGCCACCGGGGATTACCGGAATTGTTACCGCGTTCGATTTGGCGAAGACGCTATCGCTGGCGGAGCGGCTGCAACCGGAGGCTCGTCGCCTGTACGTCATCGCCGGTAGCGGCGAGGCGGATCGGCGCTGGCAATTAAGTGCTCGCAAGGTCATCGAGCAGCAAGGCAGCAAGTTCGAGACGACTTTCCTGTTTGAACTTCCCTTTGCCGAACTCTTTGCTGAATTGTCGAAGGTACCCAAAGATGCGATCGTGATCGTTCTGACTGTTTTCGTCGACGGTGACGGCAAGACCTTCGTTCCGGCACAGATTGCCGCCGATTTGGCCAGGCTGTCACCTGCCCCGGTTTACGGGCCTTACGATACGTTTATCGGCGGCGGCGCGGTCGGCGGCTTTGTCGAGACGTTCGAATCGATCGGCAACGCAGCGGCTGAAATGGCCATCGAAATCATGAAGGGCGCCGATCCGGCGACGCTGGCACCTCGAACAAATCCCGCCCAGCATTACCGCGTCGATTACCGGGCAATGGAGCGCTGGAATCTGAAGGAAGGAGATCTGCCTCCCGGCACCGTCGTCTTGTTCAAGCCACCGACGATCTGGGACGAACATCGGGGCACCGTCCTTGCGGCACTTTCCGTGCTCGGTCTGCAAACGGCCTTTCTGGGTGCGTTGCTGATTCAATGGCGCAGGAGGCAGCGCGCCGAACAACTGCTCAAGGTTAGCGACGACCGGATGACCTTTGCCGCCGCTGCGGCAAATATCGGGCTCTGGCAGTTTGACCGGGATACGGACAAGTTGTGGGTCACCGAACATTGCAGGACGCTGTTCGGACTGCCGCGAAATACGCCATTTAGCCGAGAGGCACTCCTCGCGACGGTTCATCCGGATGATTTCGAAATCGCAAACAGCGCGATTCGGAGGTCAATCAGAACGGAGCGATCTGCCGCGAGCGACGTGCGAATTGTCTTGCCGGACGGCAAGTTACGTTGGATCCGCATGCGCGCCCGCTCTTATGCGGAACGCGACGGTGAGCCAAAGCAATCAGGCGGCATTTTCGTCGACATCACCGACCAAAAATCAGCCGAAGCCGAGACCGCCCTGCAGCGCCTGGAAATTGAGCACCTGATGCGGGTGTCTGTCTTGGGCGCACTCTCCGGTTCAATAGCCCATGAAATCAACCAACCGCTCACGGCGATACTGTCAAACGCCCAGGCGGCCCTGCACTTGTTGGGACAGAAATCGCCGGACCTCAAGGAGATCCGGGATGCCCTTCACGATATCGTTCATGAAGACAACCGCGCCGGCGCAGTGATTCAGCGCCTCCGTCACCTCCTGAAGAAAGGCGAGCGAAAGCTGGAATCGGTCAACATCAATGACCTTGTCCGTTCGACAGCCGCCCTGCTCCACAGCGAACTAATCGGCCGGGAAATCAGCATCCGGTTCGACCTGGAGAACAGGCTATTCCTGACGACGGGAGATTCCGTTCAATTGCAGCAGGTTCTGCTTAATCTCGTAATGAACGGAATGGATGCTATGGCCGCGACCCCGGTCGATCAGCGGCATATTCTGATATCGACCCGCGGGATGGAAAGCGGATCAGTTGAGGTATGCATAAAGGATCGAGGGCACGGCATTCGTGCTTTGGAAAATGGACGTTTATTCGAACCGTTCTATACTACAAAGGAACACGGTCTCGGTCTCGGACTCGCGATCTGCTTGGCCATCGTAGAGGCACATGGCGGGCGGCTTACTCTCCTGAACGACGCAAGCGGGGGCGCGATCGCAATGCTTTCCTTACCGAGCTGGGAGGCTACGACGTCATGACAGATGAATTTACTGTCTATTTGGTCGACGACGATGCCGGTGTGCTGAAAGGATTGTCGCGATTGCTTCGCGCCAAGGGATATGGAGTTCGGGCCTACTCCTCTCCGCAAGAATTCCTCCAGCAACACGACCCAGAGGCCCCTGGTTGCGCCGTATTAGACGTTGCTATGCCGGGCCTGAACGGTCTTGGCCTGCAGCAGGCGCTGACTGCTCGGGGCTCACACCGACCAGTGATATTCATTACAGGAAAGGGCGACGTTCCAACCAGTGTGAGCGCCATGAAGGCCGGCGCGCTGGATTTTTTGATCAAGCCAGTCAAGGACACGGATTTGCTCGAAGCAATTCAGCGCGCGAAGACCCACGATGCCGAGCACCGACTGGCCGACTCAGAACTGGGCTCAATCCAGGCGAAGATCAGCACGCTAACACCGCGAGAACGCGAAGTGCTCGTCCACGTGGTCGCCGGCCGGCTCAACAAGCAAATTGCCTGCGATCTTGGTACCGTAGAAAAGACCATCAAGGTGCACCGCGGCAGGATGATGGAAAAGCTGGGTGTTCGAGGCGTTGCCGATCTGGTCCGGCTGGCTGAAAAGGCCCGGATTGCTAGATAGAAATCCGTGCCTTATTGGACCAAGGGTCAACTCGACCGGCAACGGAACCGGGCGCATTAATCATCAATGTCGGAGGTTTCTCCTTGGATTGCTGTGGTCGACGATGATCCGGCCGTGCTCAAGGCGCTGAGCAGGCTGCTGCGATCCCATGGGTACAAGGTTCACACATACGTATCAGGGCAGGAGTTTCTTGCTTCGTTGCCTGACGGACTTCCCGATTGCCTGATTGTCGATCTCCAGATGCCCGTAATGGGCGGTCAGGAGCTGCGAGAACATCTCATACACAATGGCTACATTATCCCGACGATCATGATCACGGCTCATCACGACGCGGCCATGGGTCAGGAGAACCTTCGATTCGCAGATCTTCTGTTGAAGCCCCTTCAGGATAGCACCTTACTTGCCGCCATCGATCGAGCGATCATTGCTCCTCGCGCGGATAGCTAGTGCTTGGTTCGGGAAGGCTCTTTGAACGACACCGGATACGAATGGAGATACGAGGATGCCTATTTCGATTTCGATGATCGCCTTGAGCTCGCAACTTGTCGTCACCGTCGCCGATCGGGTGCCGACGTTCGACATTGTACGGAACTGCAAACTCGACATTGCTGCAACGGCCGGACTTACAGTCGACCAATCACTGAAGTCCTGCGTCAACGATGAAACGAGGGCCCGGCAGCAGCTCGGAAGCCAGTGGTCAAAGTTTTCCCCATCCAGCAAGTCAAGTTGCATCTCCCAGGAGAGCATTGGGGGCACGCCGAGCTATGTCAGCCTGCAAACTTGCCTCCAGATGGATGTATGGGTGAAGACGAGATAGCCGGCAACCGCTGTATTGCGCACGTTGTTAAATCGACATCTCGCCAGAGGTCATGGTCAACAATGTGAGGTAGATGAGCATGGGGTACGATATTGGACCAGGGTCCAATATTCCCTGATAGGCTCCTTCCATAACGTACCGTCGCAACGACGGCAGCGCTAGCTGTAGCAAGGCATCATGCTCAATCGTCAAATGGCAGATAGGACAAACAGCAGCTAGCGCCTTGATGGCGCCATCCTCGTTAATCGCCAAAGGGACCTTTATCATGAGCACAACTCGGTTTCCTCTTCTTGATCGTCGATTTCTGCTCACTTCGCTCGCCACCCTCCCTCTCCTTTTTGGTATGTCTCGTTTCGCATCGGCGCAGGCACCACCCGACCCGCTGCCGTCCTGGAACGATGGCGCGACAAAGACCTCGATTCTCAACTTCGTCGCGCGCGTCACGACGCAGGGCGGGCCTGACTTCGTGGCGGCCGACAAGCGCATCGCGACCCTCGACAATGACGGAACGCTCTGGGTCGAGCAGCCGATGTACGTGCAACTGGCGTTCATACTGGACCGCGTGAAGGCGATGGCGCCTATGCATCCGGAATGGAAGACCAAGCAGCCGTTCGCGGCGGTGCTGGACAACGATTTCAAGGCACTGGCGGCATCAGGCGAAAAAGGACTGGTTGAACTGATGGCGGTAACTCATGCCGGCATGACCACGGCAGAGTTCGAAAAGATCTCCTCGGACTGGCTCGCGACCACGCGCGATCATCGCTTCAAACGACCCTATACCGAACTGGTCTACCAGCCGATGCTGGAACTGCTCGCCTACCTGCGCGCCAGCGGTTTCAAAACCTTCATCGCGTCGGGCGGCGGAATTGAGTTCATGCGGCCGTGGACCGAGCGGATCTACGGCGTGCCGCCGGAGCAGGTGATCGGTTCGTCGATCAAGACCCGATTTGAAATGAAGGACGGTGCGCCAACCCTTTTCCGGCTGCCCGACATTAACTTCATCGACGACAAGGCCGGAAAACCGGTCGGCATCAACGAGCACATCGGCCGCCGTCCGATCGCCGCCTTCGGTAACTCCGATGGCGATCTCGAAATGCTGCAATGGGCGACGCTCGGCGCCAGTGGTTCGCGGTTCGGTCTGATCGTTCATCATACCGATGAGGTGCGGGAATATGCTTACGATCGCCATTCACACTTCGGCAAACTGGACGTGGCGCTCGATGCGGCGAAGGTGAACAATTGGACGGTAGTCAACATGAAGAAGGATTGGAAGCGGATATTCCCTTTCGATTAGCCAGCCTGGCGACATTTCCAGCTGGAGAAGCAGATATGAGACCGGCGTGACGCCGAGTTCGATCGTTTTCGCCGATCGCCCCGTTCGCGCCGCGGGACATCAGCCCACCGCCGATGTGATTGAAGGATCGGTGGCTCTGAACGTTACCCTCGGTCGACGCGCTGGCCGGGCTCGGCGAGCTGACCGCGCGCTACACCGATGCCCGGGGCATGCTGTTGCGGCAAGGCCGCCCTCAATCGCGGCCTGCCGTTCGACCACTACGCCTATCCCGTCAACGGCATCCCGCCGTTCAGGTCGATCGGGCCGGAGGTCGAGCCGAG
The DNA here is from genome assembly GCF_040546575.1 of Bradyrhizobium sp. OAE829. Classification (NCBI taxonomy): domain Bacteria; kingdom Pseudomonadati; phylum Pseudomonadota; class Alphaproteobacteria; order Hyphomicrobiales; family Nitrobacteraceae; genus Bradyrhizobium; species Bradyrhizobium sp. OAE829. Next base: position 826,063 of record NZ_JBEPOE010000001.1, read on the forward strand.
CATCGTCTACGCCATCTGCCGGCAGGAACTTCAACCAGGCCGCGGTCTCGCCGGCGCAGGCCTACGGACTGATGCAGGTGACCCCGGATGCCGGGCGCTATGTTGCCAATCGGGCCGGCGTCAGCTTCGACCGTGCAGCGGATCATGAAGAATCTGCAGGTCTGCCGCGCGCGGTTCGGCGGCCGGACCAGGCTTCAGATCGAAGCCGATTTGCGGCGCGGCTCCAGCGTCGAGTGGCGCCGTCGCACGGGTTTTATGGGGTCAGGATCCCCGGCGGTTGGATTGAGGTGTCGTCGAAAGCCAGCACCTTGGATATCCCCGCTGGACGTTGTTGGCCGCCCGGCGGAAGTGGTTTAGAATCGACGTCGTGAATAACAGGCAGAACCATTCCCGCGATCAGGCGCTTCAGCAGGCCGCACAAGCGCTGCAGATGCAGCAGTTCGATCGCGCCCAGCAGCTGGTCTCCGGCATATTGAAATCGAACCGCACCGACAGGAGCGCGGTCCTCGTTCTGGCCCATGCCCTGATCGGTCAAAATCGTCACGTTGAGGCGATCATGCCGCTCGAAAGGACGATGCGCCGTAACAGCGACGCGGAAATCGAAACCCTGCTTGGGGCCGTGTTGTGCGGTGCACGCCGATCGTCGGATGGCATCGATCAATTGCGGCGCACCGCGGCGCGGCGTCCGCCATATTTGCCTGCGTTTCAGGAACTGGCAGGCCAGCTCTCCAAAGCCGGACAACTCAACGAAGCGATCAGGACCATCGAGGATGCCCTCGCATTGGCTCCTGAGAGCATCGATTTGAAACTCGATTTGGGGCGCCTGCTGCTTGAGGACAATGATCGCGCAAGGGCTCGCGAAACTCTGATGGTCGCTCGCGATGCAGCGCCGGGGCGCCCGGACATCCTGACAGAACTCGGGCGGGCATTGCTCCTTGACGGCGAATACGCGGCAGCTGCCGATGCCTTCCGCCACGCGCTCGGCCTGCGTCCCCAGGATGCGTTGGCGCGCGCCAACCTTGCCGCATGCCTGCTGGAGATGGGAGAGCGTGATGGTGGCGAGGCTGCCTTGCGTGCTGCAATACGCGGACGGCCTCAGATGCTCGGCCGCGCAGCCTACGCGCTTTCAGCTTCCTCGCATGGCCGCTTCTTTTTCCGGCCAAGTGCGGTGGCGAACTTTCTGGGTGAGAATCGGTCTGGCTAGCTACGTCCTGAAATTCCGCCTGTACAATCCGGGCTCTCGTCCTATCTTTCTTTGCAATGCGCTCACCCGCCGCGTCTCTTCTTCCGTAAAGGAAGAAATTTGCGCAATCCAGTTTTCTCGTTTGACTGGAATGCACTGCGCAATGGGCGTGCCTTTTGGGATGACACCCTCGAAGTCCCTGTCATGCCAATGCGCCGGAAAGTGTACCCAGGTATCGTGATAGCGATCGCAATCGACCAGTCCGCTCAGCGTGGTAAAAGGCAGATCGAAGCGATTGACGGGATGCGTGAAGAACACGCAATAGCCTTCCGGGGCTTCGATGGTCCACAAATTGTGGAACTTGACAACGAAGTGGTCGGCTTCAAAAAGTGGCGTACCGGTGACCTGCCCCTCATCGTGAAATCCGATCGGCGAGCGGGGAAGATCGAGTGCTCCACCCGGTGGGATCTCGTTGTCCCACGTGATCTGGCCGTTCGCGACCCTTAAGTCGCAGATCAACGGAAGCAAAAAGCCGTGGGTCATGGCATCGATGAACGGCGGGCACCGCTTTACCGTTTCATCTTCACGCATGTTGACGGAGCTGTAGGCCTTGGCCGGCATTGCTTTAAGCCAGTCGGGAACGCCTTGGGCGGCCGGCACTGGCGCGGGCAGATAACCCTCAAGCTCTCGAGGACAGCTAAATTTGAGATGCAGTGTGTCTAACATTTTAATAGCCCGGTTGTGAGCGCTTCGATGCCCCACAGATCACTATTAACCGGAAACGGCTTCTGACCATCCCCTAAATGTCATGCCAGCCCAAACCTGGCTGGTGTCAGCATTGCGTCAGGAACTAGAAACCAGGTGTCCGCTCCGAAACCGGTCTTTCGGCCTTTGTGGCGCTTTACCCCGGCTGCAAAGAACGCGATCAGTGAAACACTGTCCAATAAAGCAAAGCCCCCGGCAGTTTCCCGCCGGGGGCTCAGCTAGAGGTCGATCAGACGAACTGGATTACCAGTTACGCTGAGCGCGGAGCAGCATCACGATGCTGTCCTGATCGCGCAGTTCGTACACGGCGGCCGGCTTCCCCGGAGCCGCGAGGACCGCCGGGTTAACAACCGTACCAGAGTACTTCTGGTCGAGCCGCGTGTAGGCAACGTCAGCCGAGAACGTCAGGCCCTTCACCGGGGTCCAGCGAGTGATGAGACCCACCTGAGCTACGTTGAAGTCCGGGTTGCAGGTACCAACCAAGGCAAGCAGTGCCGCTGCGTTGGCGCAAACAGTGGTCCGACCCAGGTTGCCGTATTTGACTTGAGCGTAGGCACCGTAGAGACCGCTGCTCCAGTAGGGATCCCAGTTGTGGTTGTAACCACCGCGGAAGCCCCAGGTCCTGATGTTCTCGAGCGAGCTGCCGTTGGCAGCCGTGGTGCCCGTGTAGACAGCATCCGGAGCGTTAGCGAAGCCTACGCTCTGGTAAGCGCCGGCCAGGCCGGTGTCACCGAACTTCGCGTAGCCGACCGGAGTCAGGTTCTGGAGGTTGTAGCGGGTCGCACCGTCCGTGTAGACAGCCTGCAGGTTGATAGTGTCACCCGCACCAGTCGGGATGTTCTTGATCTGCAAGGCACCTTGGACAGCCCAGCCCCAGTTGTTGCTCGGGTGGCCGGTCGATTCGTTCGAGCCGTAGTAGCCAACCGTGTTGTTGTGCGCCACGGCCGACAGCTGGAACAAGCCCCAGGCCTGGTCAACCTTCAAGACACCGATCAGGTCCGGAGAGCGCGTGCCAGCGGTGTTGTTAACACCATAGGCGCCGCCCAGCATGCCTGCCGCGGTAGCACCGGTCAGGTTCAGGATGCCGGCCTGTCCGTACTGAACCACGTCCTGAGCCGAAACGGTACCCGACACGCCGTTGCCGAACTGAGCGGTGTAGGTGAATTGATTCACACCAGTGACCATGCCGCTGCCGCCGACCAAGCCGTCGAAGTTGTTGGCGGGATAGTTGACCCAGGGAGCGTCGAACTGGGAGATCGTCTTACCCATCGTGAACCCAGCGAACTGGATGAACGCGTGGTAGACGCCGAGCGAACCCTGCGAGGTAAGGCCGTCGGCCTGCGCACCAGTAAGCAAGCTCGAATACGTCGTGGTGCCAGGGGTCGTGCCGGCTCCGGCGAAGTTGCCGGTGGTCCAGCTGAAGACCGCATCGAAGTAGGTGCGGACGACGCCGTATTCGGTCGCGGTGCGCGTATCGATGTTGATGTCCTGACGGGAACGAGCGGTGTAATAGTTGAGATACCGGTTTCGTCCGCCGGCTCCGCCGGTGCTATGTTGGCCGAAATCGCTGTTGGTGTTGAGCGCCAAGTCAACGCGCAGATAACCACCCAGCTTAATGCAGGTGTCCGTGCCGGGGATGTAGTAGAAACCAGCACCGTACAGGGAGCAGATCCTCACGTACTCGACCGCTTTGGCCTTGACGGGAAGATCGGCAGCCTGAGCTCCACCCATGGCGAGAAGACCCGCCGCTGAGCCGAGAATAAGGCTCTTAACCATCTTCATGATAACCTCCAAGTTGCTCTGTAGGGAAGGTTCCGGATCCGCCGGGTGCAAACACCCTAAGGTTGGTTCCCTTAATCCCATGAAACCCGCTTAGTCGCTTCGCGCCTTCGGACCACTCCCGCTTAACGCGAGGGACTTAAGCGAACCACCTAACGGGACGACCTCGGGATGCCCCCCTCCGTCGCGTGATCACAATTACCGAGGACTTCTGCACACGCAACAAAGGAACCGCTTCCAGACGCATGACTCAGCGCCTTTTCCAAAGGGTGTTGCACAAATAACACGCGGACGTGATCGGGATTTCTTCATAACTAATTGTTTCAAATGGATATTTTTTGAAAGTTCCATTTGCCTCCCAAATCGTCGCCCACGACCGGCCGACGGGCGGTTTTCCCTCTTCGGAGGTGTTGCGGCGTCGAATCGAGCGCCCAAAATCACCGAATCCCGTCAGACCGTCACACTCGTGGTGAAATGGGGATCGGCGAAACGACCGCCGTAATGCCCGTTCACCGCCATATCGCAGGCATATAAAGGCTCACGGCTTGAACGGGCTCTGGGGAACCGCCCCAGGATTGCAAGAGTCGCTATTACTGGCGGCCGAAACGCGCCTTTGCCTTTGTGGGCAACCCGTCTCCATCCGAATCCGCAGTGGGTGGCGCCGAATCGACAGCGTGTCGCCTGAACGAGCGAATCCCGCACCTTGAAGACGTCAAAGCCAGCACACGCGGGAAATGATCCCAAAGCCGGCTTTATTATATGGAGGCCGCCTGACCACCTGCCCGCACGGGGGCTTCCGAAGCCGCAAGGAAGGCTCTCAAACCGGCGCCGCAAGATGCGAATTGGCGTACCAGCCGTGCCGGGACGCGGCAGCGTCGCTAAATGGCCCCGGCGTAACCTGAATCTGCCGCTTGCGGCCCGCCCCCGCGTCGGGCATATCCGCCCCTACGGAGCTGTGGCCGAGTGGCTGAAGGCGGCGGTTTGCTAAACCGTTATAGGGTTGTAAAGCCCTATCGAGGGTTCGAATCCCTCCGGCTCCGCCAATAATGCTTATAAGTAATTGTTTTTACTAACCAATATCTCCTAGTAATGGGTTAGCCCACAATCCGACCCACAAATTGAATGGACGGGTAATGAACTCGTTTCTCACCGCCATCGAGCAAAAGAACCGTGCATCTCAATGGTATTCCGAGCTCGGCGCACTTTTGGCTACGGCGCCAGACCTATCGTTGTCCCCCCTCCCCGCCGTAGCGCTTACTTGGGTCGGCAGGGTCAACGCTCTCCTTTTGGAAATGGGACAGGCACTACTCGCCGCCGACTTTAAGACGGGGTTCGACTTCAGAACAGGGACCCAACTTCATAGTCCGGAGCACATGGCCGAGAAAATGCGCACGGCAATGTATCTTGCCTTGGGCATAGCAGAGAGATCCGCACCAGCCTCCTCAAGAGGTGCCTATATTCCCGTAGGCTCCGCGCATGATGCCCTGATCGCTATTTCAGCGATCCTCGGAAAGGCGGCGACGGACGTATTCATTATCGATCCCTACATGTCGCAAGTAGTGCTCAATGACTTTGCATTGTCGCTTGGTGAGGGCGTCAACCTCCGCTTGATGTCAGGTAACAAGAAGACCGCGGATGATCTTGAGCCGGCGTTACGCGCGTGGCGACAGCAGCGAACTACGAGACCCGTTGAAGTGCGCATTGCAAAACAGGCCGCTTTGCATGACCGCGTTATTATTCTTGATGGCAGCGCGTGGTCGCTATCGCAGTCATTCAATGCTCTGGCAAAACGTTCTCCCGCGACTCTGCAACCCTTCGAGCCGGACCTCGGCCAACTAAAGGCCTCCTACTACGAAGATTTGTGGAAGAGCGCGACACCGCTGATGTAGGTCGAAGATGGATAAAGTGTATCAGGTTTTTGTTAGCTCAACTTTTTCGGACCTAGCCGAAGAACGCCGCCAGGTATCAAATACTTTGGCAAAGGCCGGTTACGTTGTCGCCGGGATGGAATTGTTTCCCGCAACTGATGAGCAGCAACTAGATTTTATTAAACGGATTATTGACCGGAGCGACTATTACGTCGTGATTGTTGCTGGGCGTTACGGATCACTGGCAGATGATGAAATCAGCTTTACTGAAAGTGAATTCGAGTACGCGCGCTCCAAAGGAATATCTGTTCTGGCCTTCATTCACGGACAGCCAAATCAAATTGCAGTCGGAAAAACAGATACCGACCCCGAACAAGTTCGACGGCTAGACGCATTTCGAGCGAAACTGCGCGATAAGCGAATTGTAAAATTTTGGACCGATACTGGTGAGTTGTGCACTCAGGTCGTGATCGCTATCACCCAAGCTACAAATCTAAAGCCGGGGATTGGATGGGTCCGCGGTGATCAAGCAATCGATCCAAAGGTATTACAAGAGGCTCAGCGACTGCGCATCGAGAACAATGATCTTCGTCAGCGGCTTGAGGCCCTAGACGGCGAAGAAATCTATTTCAACCCAAATTTACTAGGTCCAGACGATAACATGGAATTTGCGCTCACGGGCCATGTTAGAGAAAGTGAGCAGATTATAACGGGGACGGCCAACGCAAAGATCGGGGAAATCTTTGTTGCCATCTACGATAGGCTTTTGGTCGAGCCATCTGAACAGTCGCTTCGATCAGATATCGGCGCGTATTTGAGTGATCGACTTCCCGAGAATCTAACAGATGTTTCCCATTACACAGTTTTAATGGACGACGTTATCAAACTTAGAAACCAATTGGAGGCGCACAACCTATTGGAGGCTTTCGGAACTATCGGCGGTACCTTTGTGAAGTCGTCCTACATTTCTTGGCGACCGACTGACAAAGGTCGTCGATACGCCGCCAAAAAGAGAGCCGCATTGAGAAATGCATTGGGCGGCCCGGTTCAAAGCGCATAGTTTCTAGGGACAAACCGCCGGCGTGAACCGTCGGGCCAGGTTCCCGACTCGCTTTTTCTGCCTCCGAAACTTATTTGTGCAGCATGCGTACCAGTGCTTTCGGAACCCTGCATTCCGATCCGCGCCACAAGGTCCCGACCTCCAAGAATTGACGGCATCTTCATCTCCGACTTCGAGCGCGGCGAGATCGGGCCAGAGCTTTTCCGGCATGCCTGCCTGATGGGCCTGGAGGGCTTGGTATCCAAGCTAGACGATCGACCTTACCGCCCCGGCCGCTCGCCCAATTGGGTGAAGGTCAAGAACCCCGCCTCTCCCGCCATGCTGCGGGCTAAGGATGCCTTCTCATGACTGTCTGGATATACGTCGACACGAGCAAGCAGGTCGGAGATATCAACCATTTGCAGGTATTCGCGAGCGAGGCCGCAGCCGAGGCGTGGTTTCGAGATCACGATCCTGAGGGCGTGGCGTTCGAATACCCCGTCAGAGACGAGCTGGCCTGATGGACGAGCAACGCACCCAAGGCCGGTTATTGCTTCGGGGCGCTGTTTGCATTTCTCGAAGCGGAATTCTCATTCAGCGCACGGATAGGCCCCGTAGTTCTCCGGAGGAGAACAGAGTCGCACCAATAACAGCTTGTGCGCACAACGGAGAGCGTCGTTCGCGAAAAGTTCAATCCGGGAAGATTTTGGGTTAGGAGTCTTCATGGCTAGCTGGAGTGCCCGCCGTGAAGGACTATCAAAAACAATTAGAAAAGCTCAGGACCGACGCGGCTGAATGTCGGCTGATTTGCGACCTCGCTACGGACCCGGCAAAGCGGGAATTGTTTGATCGGCTGTCCCTGCATCTTACGACCCTTGCCGATCAGGTTGAGTTGGCGATGAAGCAGTAAAGTCCGCAAGGGGGTAGCCCGCCTGCGCACCATCGGCACACAGGCGGCATGCCATGTCATAAAATGTTGGCACGCCGCATGCAGATAATTGTCTGCTGGGGATTGCAGGTCCCAGATTGTAACAGGGCGCCGCCGGGACAATGCATTTCGAGCCCGGCGGCGTATCTTTTCGGGCACCCGCCTGCGCAGCATCGGCACATAGGCGACCTGTCGAATCAACGGGCGAAACGGCCCCGGCGCGGGGGACGCAAAGGCCGCCAACCCAGTGGGGGTTTTCTCCCGGTTGGAGTTTGAGGGTACCGGGAGCGGCGAGTCGATTGTGGGGCGCTTAGGTTCTAAAGAAACGGCCCCAGTGCGCGGTGGGCGAACACTGGGGCCGACATTTCCTCGAATGAAGCGCGGGGGGACGTCATCCATTCGGTCGTGCACAACTAAGCGATCCGGTCAGGAATTGTTCCGCTCCCTTAGCGGTCGGCTGATTTTGACATTCCTAGGGGAGATAAAGTCTCGGTGAACGAAACCGATTGCCTTCCCCCACGCAGTCGTCCGGAAACGAAGCCGGCACAGTCTCCTCGTCACTGACAACAGGGGATTTTCAAAATGATTGCTCTCACAGTCACCGCCATTTTAGCCGTCTGTGCCGGAACATTGATCGCGCTGGCATCAAGCGATTTCGGCCCCGAATTAGTCCTCGCCGTTGTCAGCCTCGTATAAGGCGTTTGCACGGGTAAAGAAAAACCCGCCGGGGTGATGCCGGCGGGCTCGTTGTGCACCCCGGTGGTCTGGACCGTGGCGTTAGTTGGGTTTGCTCGTCCCGCCTTGTCTATTTCAGCGAGGTGCTGATCGAGTCAAAATTGGTGCTGAGCTTGCCGCCGACACCCTGCACCGCAGTGATGATCGCGACCGCGATACCGGCGGCAATCAAGCCATAAGCGAAAAGTAACAACAGCTGCGCAGCGCGAGGCCGAAAAGGCCTTCAAAAAGGTCGAGACAAAAACGGTCAAGGGCGAGCATGAGAAGGCAAAGAAGTCCTTCGATGAAAATCGGGAGCGGCTAAAGTCCGAGCGGATAGCACGCGAAGCGGGACTGAAGGCGAAGCCCAGATCCTGATCTTTGTTTAAGAAATTCATCCCGTTTTAGAGGGAGGCGCGCATGAAGGCGATTGGCGTCGCGGCAATATTGGTTTCCTTCCTCGCGATGGTTTACCTCGTTTTCGATTATTACCAGCGCCAGAACCAGATCGACCAGATGCTGGGAACAACAGCGGATAGGCGGTGACGCGCCAAGCCCTCACGGGCGGCTTTCGCGCGCCTTGTTGGGCTAGGACAAGGACACAACCATCACAATGAGCGCCAGCCCGGCCAAGGCCAGCGAGGCATATCCAGCGATGTCGATCCAATCTCGGTCATGGGGCATGCTCGGAATGCTGATCCCCCAAGCCCCCAAAATCTTTGACGTAGATCAATCAAGCCGAGCCATTGCCACTTTTTCCCGAAATTTGCTCCTTCATCTCGGGAGCCGCAAAAGAGCGGCCCCAGCAGCGGCGGGAAGCTGCGCTAGGGCCGCTCATTCCGGCCGTAAACGCTGAAAAAAGCGCCAACGGCGATCAAAATTAACGCAACTGATTAAGATCCTTGCTGGCTCCTTGGGAATACCTCCACCAGCCCGCAGTGTGAGCCGCCTTTTTGGAACCCTCTGCCACGTCAGAAGTTCGAACGTCATTCAAAGTGGGTTATTAATCGTGGAGTAAAATTGTGAGTGACGGGCAAGGCTTTCACAGACTGGTCGCGGGCGTTCGCTTCAAGATCAGTGAACTTGGAGCTACTCGATTGGTATCGCTGGCCGGCAAGACGGGGATCGTTGTCGAGGTTTCCCATCGCAATACGGGTGTCACAGTGCTGTTCGATGGGACCAAAAGACCAACCTGCCTGCACAGGGATTTCATCACCGAGATTTCGCAGTAACGCAGCTTATCGCTTGCTCGGAAATCTGAGGGGGAAGGCGTTGCAAGGTTTTCATTGGCTGACATTGTGAACCTCGGAGAATCTCATAACCCGTTTGGGTGAGCGCAACCGCAGGCGTCCCGGTACAAATACCAAGTTTTCCCGAATCTACTTCCCGGCAATAAACTTCGCTGTTAGCCTTTACGGTGGCGCTCATCAAAACGCCGCCGGGAGCGCTTTGGAATGACCCCGTCCGCGCTAGCCCCCCGGACGGGGTTTTCACATCATCTGAAGGCGCTGGAGTTTTGGTTGGAATCGCTGCCCTATGCCGTTTTCCGTCTCTGCCTACATTGACGATCATCTCGTTTCGGTGAGTACCGAAACCGCGAAAGAAGCATTTGCCAAAGCGATCGAATGGCATGTCGTGAGCAAACTCGCGGACGTTTCGATTAGTGACGGCATCGGGAGCTATTCGATTGACGAGTTTTCATCAATTCTCGCGAACCATAGCGACGGCCTAGAGCCCGAGTCGCGGTAAACGGGCGGCTTTCGTGCCCATATGGGTACTACCAAGTTTTCCCGAAAATGCCTTCCTCCCAACGGAACCCGCCGTTAAGTTTATGGTCGGCGCTGAAGGGCGTCGGGTTTGATAGATTTGCCTCCTTCAAACCCTAAACCCCGTCCGAGGAAGCGACTGCCTCGGACGGGGTTTTTACGCCGCTATTTCCGCACAAGCCGCGCGACGCGCCGATGGTCGTCGGACCAAACCTCGATTACCGGATGCTGCTCTAGGTACTGCCGCGCTTCCCGCTCCGCCGACTCCTTATCGGGCGCGGCGAGATCGTAGCGGGCAAGTGCGGTGCCGTTGAGATCGACGGCATAGGCGGTGAACTTCGTCATAAGCTGGCTTAGCCAACGAAAAGCCCGGCGAGATGCCGGGCGGAACGCAAGTATTACACAGCTAAAAGCAATGGATCTAGTTAATCGCGCCGCTCCTGGGGCGTCTGTTCACTTTTGAACCCTGCGGGTCAAGGCGCCTTATCCCTTGCTCGCCCGCTCTGGTTGCTGGAGGATGCCCTATTCAATTTACAGCTACGCCAGAGGAAGGCGGTATCCACTGACAGTCATCGAACCACCGCCCGTCTTGCCCCAGGGCGAGCCGGCGTCGGAGCCGGGGCATTCGGATCACGGTTCGGGTTTGGGGCGGTGTCACATCGAGCGATCCTGCTCTTTCACATTAAATTTCGAATCCAACCGAACCTCAGGCGTGGCGGCGTCATTGGTTCAGTGTCGTGGTCCAAGTCCGGGTCGCCCCTTGGGCATGGCTGCGGTAGGGGGGCCGCCGCTGATCCGCATTGTGGCGGCCCCACCTCTTGTGCCGGTACATCCGCGGTCACAAAATTCGTCACGTTGGCAGCTTGTGCTTAACCCGTAGCTTGTCCCGCGCCCGCGCTGTGATCTTGCCATGCGCGCTCGGCGTCACCTCTTCAAGACGCTCAGCCATCGACACGGCGTCCGGCGCGTAGTCTGCGGACTTCATTGCCCGCAGGGGCGCATTGTGCGGGCCCGGCTTCGAGGGCTCGACCCGTGTAAAAATGTTCGAGCTGACGCGCCCGGCGCCGGCCTTCATTGCCGCGTGCGTTTTGGCGTGAAATGGATTTTTGCTCATTCGGCCGCCTCGTCGAATGCGAGGATATTCCCGGACACCGGGTCCATCGGCTCTTCCGGCTCTAGCCCCAGTTGCTCTTCAGCCAGACGCAATTCTTCGTCCTCTTCCTTGAAGTCGGGGCCGAGAATGCCGCGGCGCTTCAATTCGGAGCGTTCGGTCTTTGCCGAGATGACATTGCGCTTCTGTGCGTCGCCGATGATCTTAGCTTCGTCCGTGCTGCCCGTAAGCGCGGCGAAGTCGGTCGAGACATTCGCGGTGACGGTATCGGCGATGCCGAGCCATTGCGCGGTGAAGGCCAAGCCCTCATCGAGGCCGTTCTTCAGATTGCCAGCCCATGCTTCGATGGCAGAGTGTGCCCGCGAGTTATCGACGCCCGCCGCAGTGGCTGTCACACCTGCTTTCGGAACAGTAGGCTCCATAGCCAACTTGCTGAACACGTCCAGCACACGTTCCGGTCCCTTGCCGATCTCGGCAACCAGGGCGGCATCAGGCCCGAGGATTTCCCATTTAGAACCACCCGTGCCGTCAGACGGCGGCGAATACAGCACCGTATTGGGGCCGGTCTCGATTTCGTCGGTGCCCTTCGCAATCCCCTGTCCAGCCAGCATCGGCCAGCCGCTGAAATTCTCGATCTCAGTTTGACGGGCTAAGCTGCGATAGTATTCAAGGGCGACGCGGCACAATTCATAGCTCCACGGCTTATTAGAGATCGTGCCCTTCTGCTTGCCGGTGAATACGCGAACGAGCGGGACTTCCGTCATTCCCTTCATCACGCCGCTGTCAGTCTGCGCGAAATTTCCTTGCTGCTGTTTTTGCCAGATTGTCCAATATACCACACCGCCGTCGTTGATCTCGATGACGCGAACCTGGGGAATGCAAGACTCCGCAAAGCCATCGGCTACCTGCGGATACTCCCAAAATCTTACATGTGTTACAACCTCGCGCCCCCTGATGAATTGCGTTCGCACATCGATCAGATTGCAAACCGGAATGCGACACCAGAACGGCCGCACACCATCGGCTTTGTCGTCGGCGAGCGATCTTGGCTGCCCGTCCTTCCGGGCGAGCGTCCGGGTATAGTCCACGAGAAATACTGCGACGCCGTGACTTACGGCGCTGTCAAATGTATTGCGAGCAAAAACGTTGAGGCTGTTCCCCTGCCCGTCAACGTCCTCGACAAAAGTCTTCATCATAGCGCTTGCGTTGCCGCCCAGCGTTACGGACGACGTGAACGGCCGCGCCGTGATGTTTTCCAACGCATCCGGCACGATCGGCCGCCATGGCGCGTCATGAAGGCGCCGTTTGTACTTTTTTTCGCTCTCTTTCTCGAACCTTGGTAGGAAGCGCTCACCACCCGCTTTGATCGCGTCGAAGCCTTCCAGCACGTCATCAATAATTTTCCATTTGTGCTGCATCGACTCGATGTCAGCGGACTTTGTGTCCGGTCCGGCGGTGTCGGCCGTCGCACTTGGACCCCTCGACGCGACGTAACGCGGCCCCTGTCCGAAAATATCGCTAAGCCAACCCATTACGCCACCTTTTGGATTTCATCGGCGGAAGCGTCACGCCAAATTCCTGCATTGAGATCGTAGACGCGGCAGATTTCCTGGTCCTGACCGTTGACGGTGATGGTCTCGACCCGGAACGGCAGTTCTCCGTCGTTAGCTTCAGCCACCTTCGCAATCTGTTCGAAAATTGCGCGCTCGCAGCCGATCGTCTCACGCAATTCCTCCCGAGCCACGGTTACGACCTTGTCGGCGACGCGGACAACCTCTTCGAGATCGCGCAGTTCTGCGATCGTGTCGCCGTGTTCGCGTTCAAGCTGCTCGGCCACGATGTTTTGGTGAACCGATGGGTGCAGCCCGCTCAATGCCGGGATGGCGCCCGCAATTGCCGCTGCAACAACCGGATTCTGCCGATTTTGCTTCAGAAATTCGTCGCGGCCTTGCGGCGTCATGGCCCGCAAAGCGGAACGAACTTCAGCTTGTTCTGCACGTTGCTCGTCTGTCGGCTTCGCCAGCGTGAGGCTGGATGCCCTTGTGGCAATCTCCGCTTTGACTTTCTCAACCACGGCCGAGGCTCGACGCAATGCAGGCAAAGAGTCTGTCAACGCAACCTCGCCAAGGGCCTCAGTGACACCCAACGAAGTGAACCTTCGGGTGGCTTCAGTTTGCTCGCGCTTGCCTCTAAGGCCATCTACAATGGCGAGACTTTCGAGGTATGTGCTCTTCAGCTTGGCAACCGCCGACCCTTCCGGGCCGTCAAATGCGAAATAGGAAATCCGCTTTCGATCGCGCTCCATTTCAGTGTTTGCCGGCCCGATGTAAATGCGGCCGGGCCATGGGTTGGTCGGATCGCGCGGCTTGTAGTATCGGTTCATGTGTCTAACCCCAGGAATACGTCCCGACCTGCGCAGTCGGGATCTGTTTCAAAGTCATCAATTCGGTGAAGGCCCAAACCGCCGCGTCGAGCCGATCGGGTGAGCCACCCCGTAACCGGTCAAAATCTGACGTGAAGCTGCAACACTGATCTTCGAGCTGAGCGAATTCGCCGACGTGATGCACCTTGCCTTGCTCGTAGAGCGCGGCGATCGGCTCAGCGCGAATAACCTTGCCGCGGGAGGCGTGAACCGATTTGAACGGTACGCTTTGATCGACCATGCGGATGGTGCTCTCAACCATCTGGCCGCCGTTGTTTACCTCGGCAATAATCCTATCAGCCCTCCAGCGACTGTAAGCATCAACAGCCTTACGCGCCCATTCGTGCGGGGCATAGCGTCCGGAAATGTCCTCAAGCAGATACCCATGACCAATGGCATCCACGCCAGCCACCATGATCCCGGTTTCATCTGATCCCTCGTTGTTTGTCACCGCTGGATCGATCGCGACCACAATGCGGATCAGGTTTTTCGGCGCTTCCTTGACGCGGTCCCGGTCGATCCAGGTCAATTGCCACAGCGCGCCCGGAACGTCGGTAAGCAGTTCGCCGTCCAGCTCTTGCCGGCCCATCCGGGTGCCTTCGTAGCGCCCGACAATCTGGGAGAGGAACACCGGAGACAGGTTCGCGGCATTGTCCGCAGTTCGACCACGGGTCAAAACAACGTCCCTGCCCTCACGCTCGACAAGCTGGCGAATGAGCTTTGTTGGCCTTGGCGTCGTTGTGACGCAGACGCGCGGGTTGGCACCGATGCGCAGCCCGAACATCAAATTATCCCAGACGGTCTGGTCCGGCCATGAACCCAGCTCGTCGCAATATGCTGCATCGTGCTCAGGCCCACGCAGCCGCTCGCCCTCTTCAGCGGAAAACAGCGTAGCAATGGCGCCGTTATTCCAGACAACGCGCCGCTTGCTGGATTCGTAAACCGGGCGATCATGGTTAGGCGCAGTGGCAAGGATGCCGGACGGCCCCTCGACCAGAACGTCACGGCAATCGGCGGCAGTCGGCGCAATCAACGCAATTCGGCCACAGCCGGCTATCTTCTGTTGCCGAGTCCAGCCGACGCCAGATCGCGTCTTGCCAAACCCACGCCCGGCCATGAGCAGCCAGATGCTCCACCAGTCACCAGGGGGTGCAAGCTGCTCGGGGCGGGCCTTCAGCGACCAGTCATCAGCCAGTGCTGATGCAAGGTGGCCGAACATGGATCTAGGCAGGGAGAGCATGAACGCCCCCCACAGCCACAGCGTCGATCATGGGCGGCATTGGGCCGGATGGTGCCGCGCTGGCCTCCAGTTCCTGCAAGCCCTCTACAACCGCGCTGAGGGCCTCAGGATGGCCTGCCAGCTTGCGGACCAGCATCGACTGGAGATCCACGAAGGCCGGCGAGTTGATGAATATGTTTGTGCTGTTGTTCACCGTACCTGGCGATAGCCGCAGCATCTCGCCAGTGACGTTGCCGATCAGGTTGAGGGTTTCGTTGAGCTTGCCAGCCAGGGCCGCAACGGCCTTGCGATCGTTGACCGATGCGGCCAGTTGGAATTGCTTCATCAGCGTGCCACGGACGATCTTGAAGAAGTCCAGCAGGCTCACGCCTTCGTCGGCAGCACGGGCCAGCATCTCGGCAAGAGGGACTTCAGCCAGGTAAGCGGCCTTGTCGGCTTCGCTCAGGTGCTTGCCCATGTGACGCCAGACAGCGTCACGGCTCACGCTGAACTGCTCGGCGATCTTGTCCAGGCCAACGCCAGCAATGCGCAGCATCTCGATCCTGGCGCGCTCAGGATGCCGGCATACGGTACAGGTGGAGTGGCGGGGCTTTCGGCTCATAGGGCTTCCGTTCGATGGAAGCCCGGCGCCTGCTGGCGTGAGCGGTGCGGTGGCAAACTCGCCGACCGAATAACGATGCAAACCTACGCGATGAACCGTCGCGGTTCAAGCTTTATTTGTGGGTACGGTTGTGGGTCTCATTAAACCTTCGTAAGAAACGCCAATCTTCTCAATAAGAAAGGGCTTAGTTCAGCGGACAGATGCTCCGCCCTGCCGGAATAACTTAGTTCAAGTGCAACCATTGCCAAGCCCTGTCGCGAGAGGGAACCGATGTGAGGAGCAGTGCTCGATAATCCCTGTAGCGTGTAGCGTTTGCGTAGCATGTTGTAGCAATTGCTACGGGCACACTGCTGTAGCGTAGCGTAGCACCACCCTTTAGGGGTGCTACACATGCTACAGTGCTACGGTGGCCATGACCTTCTAGTCTGGAAGGTCTCCGGTAGCCTTGCCGGTTGCTCAAGCTGCCCATACCGACCCATCTCTAATTCCGATCAGGTTGCGTACGGCAAGAGCGTCCTTGAGCCGTTTGAAGCTCGCTCGCGGGTTCGCGTCGGTACTCTCGATGACATCCCGCCGCTGCATCTCTTCGCGCCATCTTTCGACGGGGACGATGTTGGTGGCCGCCGGTAGTCCGAAGTCCGTGGGGGCTGGTTTCCCGCAGGTCAGAACGGCCTCTGTCAGAGCCTCAAGGGCCAGCCTCTGCTTCGGGCTAATCTTTCGCTTCGCGGTCGATGACTGGAGGTTCGCTCCATCCAGCGGGACAACAACCGGCGCCGTGGTTCCATCGTCGCCGATCTCGATGCTCTCCAGATCGAAGGCAACGCGTTCGCCCTCTTCCGAGTCGTTGGCCTTCACAACGGTGGCAGAGCGTCCCCCGGCCGATTTAACGACGTGCAGCGTGGTATCCATCGCCCCGAGCAATGCGCCATGTCCGCGCATCCTGTCGCCCTCGTGTGGCATGTGGTGAACCCAGAGGACGTGCGAGCCCGTCCTTTCCTGGATGACCGCGGTCGAGTTGACGACGGCCCCCATGTCTTTCGGGCTGTTTTCGTCACCGCCGGCCAGCGCCCTGGACAAAGTATCGATGACGATCAGGACAACCTGTTCGCCCGTCGCTATCTTAACTTCCTCGCAAAGGTCAGCGAGCCACAGGGCTGTGCGGGGATCTCTGAAGTCATGCACGCCGCCGACGACGGCGAAGGGCAAATCATGTAGGTCGTGCTTCTTGCGAAACGCTATCGCGCGGCGCTCGACCAGTTTTTTCCGCTCCAGCGCCACATAGACGACCGCCCCCGGCGTTACCGGCCTGCCATGCCATTCTATGCCGGCGCAGATGTGCAGGCACATGTCCTCGATAATGACGCCCTTACCGCAGCCGGGCGCGCCGTAGAACGTGCTGGTTTCACCCATCCCGAGCATGTGACGAACAAGCCACGCTTTGCTCGCGCCGGAACGCAATTCAGAATAGAGAACGAATTGGCGCTTGGGCGTATCGTGCTTAATGTCAAAGGGGGGCTCTGTCATGCGGCACTCCTTGCGACGATGTCGGCAAGATCCTCGCCAACCGTTCGCGGGATTACGCGCCGCACCTCCCGCCCCGCGCTAGACCACACCCCCGAGCATTTCAGAGCACTACCCTGCCCGGTACCGCTAGCGTCGTTATCGACCAATATGGTCAGGCAATCGATGCCGGGTAGAACGGGAAATCTCTCAATTCCGCCAGCATCACCGAGCGCCCACGTCGGACGAAAGTCGAGTTGGATTCCGGCGAGTGCGGTCTCTAGGCCCTCGGCGATCGTCAGGCCTTGCGTCACATCCTCGTCGGCCGAAAGCTTAATCGCACAACCGCCCTTTGGGCCGAGCGCTTTGCGGTCAATTTTCGTGCCATCGCGCGTCAATGCGGTGCGGTGTATCGCCTTCGGTTCGTTGGTCTTGATGTCTCGGTATAGCGCCACCATGCAAGGATGGCGCGTGCCCCGGCCGAAGACGCACGACGGATGAAACCGCAGCACCTCTTCGTGTCTATCAGGCAGTGCAAGTTCACGAGATGCGAGATGTTTTTCCGCCAGGGTGCCAGGCGCGCTGGTCGTTTCCGACCAAATCTTCAGGGGGAACTCTGAGGGGTCGTCGGCATCAACTGTATCGTCTGGTACAGTTGATTGCATTCCAAATTGCGAACCGCGCGTTGGTCTCGACGGCAAGGCACAGAATTTGATGCCGAGCGCCGCCGCTATGTGGTCGCGACAATCGCGCCAATCGTCTCTGGGACTAAAGGAATGGACCCAGAAACCTTGCGGCGCGGCTGGATCAATTGTGATCGAGAGAGATCGATCGCCAGGACTGTGCCCCGGCCCCGGGACATTAACGCGGTTGCGTCCGATTATGTCACCGCCGAGAACGCGGGCAACAGTACGAGGATCAAGGGCGCCGTTCATGTAACACCGCCGGGCCGTACAATCACGCGCTCGATGCGGAGCTGATTTTTATCGGCGGCTAATGCGATCTCGGCAGCCAAGTCCATGCGCAGGACAACAAGCGGCGTCGCGCGATCGGCACGCAGGACCAAAACGTCACGCGCGTCGAGCCAGTCGTACAGTTGCCGAAAGCCATTCTTGCGGGCCTTAACCTCGACAACGAAATTGCGGTCTGCAACGCGGACCATCAGATCGCCAACGTAACTGCCACCAGCTGATCCGCTCAACGGCACTCGTTCAGCAGTCAGCCCCGCGTTAATGAGTGATTTTACAATCGCCCTTTCGGCGCGGTTCCCCTTATCTCTTGAAGCCCTACCCATCAGACGAGGCCCTCCGCTTTCGCGGCGATCTCGGCGCGTTCAAGGACTTCGATCATGTCCCGGATGTTGGCGGGCTTAATGGTGACACCCTGAGGCGTGCCAACATCCACGCCATGCACGTTCTTGAAGATCCGAACGTCGACTTGCCTCAGGTCAGCGAATGACTTGAGGGTTACGCGCAGCGCTTCGCGCTTGTTCTTTGTGATGGCGCCAACGACCAAATCTTGATTGTTGGCTTGTGCTGATGTAACTTGCTGAGTATCCCGACTTGCCAGAAGGGTATCTTCGCAAGCCTCGCCGTTAGCCCCGGCGGGGTTTTGCATTTGATGGGTCATGAGAGTTATGCGGCCTCCCTGGCGGAGGTCTTGCTGGTCTTGATTTGCTCACGCTGCCAATTCGCCAGCGTTTCGTCGGTCCATACCGGCGACCTCGGACCAAGATACGCGTCGGGTTTGGGAAAACGGCCATCCTTGATGGCTTCATAGAACTCGCTCAGTCCGTAGCCGCTGAATTTGCGGGCCGCCTGAGCGCGGTGGAACGTCTGAACCATGGGCAATCTCCAGTTTGCTGACGCCCGAAGGCGTGCGCTGGGATTTGCCAGTGGGTTCGGTTTGATTAAACCTATCGAATTGACGGGGTTTTCGTTCTGCTTTGGAGCTTCCTCAAAAAGTCACGGAGTTCCGGCTCCCCTTTCTCGTCCGTATGTTTCACGCCATTCAGAAGCATATCGATACTTTGGTCCAAATGTCCGAGAAACGGTTTTGCAATGTGCCTCCCCTTCGCATAGGCATATTTGACCTGTGGCAATGTGAGCTTTGAATAGCTTGTGAACTCGTTGAAGGCTCGCTCGGGCTTAAGGCCTATAGACTTGATGGCTTCCACACCTAGAAAAACGTCCACGACCTTACTCATGTCCCACTTTATCGGCTGGCCTGCGCGTGGATTTCTCAGTTTATGAATGGCCTCGGAGATTTTTACGTCTCCGAACTTCCGCCATAGGCGCTCCAGTGTCGCGAGATCCCGTTTGTTGCGGATCATGACATCCCGCCGCGGATAGGAGTGACGCTGGCGGCCTTCAGGGGTTTGGTGGCGCAGTATTTTGCCCAGGCGGCCATCAGCAGCCGGCGCTTATCCAGCGCGTCACCGCGGCTGTATGCGGCCTCACTTTTGTCAGCGACCATGTGAGCCAAGGCCAGCTCGGCGATCTCGCGGGGGAAGTTTGTCTGTTCCTTGCACCAATCACGGAAACTTGATCGGAAGCCGTGCACGGTGTAGCCGTTCCCAATCATGCCCTTGAGCAGTTCAAGCTGGGCCATGTTTGAGAGGGGCTTGTTGGCCTTCCCGCCCGGGAAAACGTATTTCCCCTCCCGAGGCAGTCCCTTGAGAATTTCGACAGAACGGTCCGACAGCGGCACGCGGTGCTCCCGCTCCGCCTTCATCCTGACTGCCGGGATAGTCCAAACCTTTTTCTGCATGTCGATTTCGTCCCACACGGCCCCGATCGTTTCATTGGTGCGCGTGGCAGACAGCACCGTGAACTCCAGCGCGCGCGCGGAAACGCTGTCTCGATCCCTCAGATCGGCCATGAAACCCGGTACCTCGACATATGGGACCGCCTTGTGGGGCTTTACCTTGTGGATTTTGGATTTGGCCGGCAGCATCTCGGACAAGTGGCCTCGCCACCGGGCGGGGTTTTCGCCCTGCCGGAACTCGCTCACCGTTGCCCATGCCAGCACCCGCTCGATCCGGCCCCGATCGCGTCCAGCGGACTCTGGTTTCTTGAGCCAGATGGGCCTGAGAACTTTTAGAACCAGTGCGGTATCGACCGCGGCAACAGGAAGGTCGTTGATCGCCCTGGTGGTGGCGTTGTCGCCCTCGAATGTCGATTTCCATTGGGCGGCGTGCTTGGGGTTCTTCCAGCCGGCCCGGTGTTGCTCGATGTAGTCAGCGGCGCATTTGCCGAAGGTGAGCGCCCGTGCGCTTGCGATCCGCCTAGCGGCCTGCTGGGTGCGCCGATCCTCGATGGGGTCGTCGCCAAGCACAACCTTCTCGCGCGCGGTCCTGGCCAGTTCTCGCGCCTTAGCGAGCCCTATGACGTCGGCAGGACCGAGCCCCATCCAGCGCGGCTTGCCGGTCACGGGCGAGACATACCGGTAGATCCAGCTTTTGGAGAGCCCTCCGCCTGTAGCGGGCGAAACTTGTAGGTACAGGCCACGAGCACCGCCGTCGCCATTGTCCCGATGGTATCCTGTTTCCTTGATCTTCCCGACGCTGACCGCGCTCATCTTGGCCATCGATTTCTCCGCCTAACCCGCAACATCAGGATTCGAACCCGCGCTGGTTTTCCTGCCTACGGCTGTACCCACAATTAGGAAGACGAACCTAGCGGAACCTAGCGGACTTGTACAGAGCGACGAACTGAGAAAGGTGGGGAATCACATACGTTTAGCGGAGTGTCGCGGATGTCAGCGGAGGTCAATTTGCTGCCTCCGGCTCCGCCACCCCTTCGCCCTGACGGGCTTCGGGTGGCAGATCACAGCTGCGAAGCAGCGACGGCGGGCTGGTGCGCAGTCCCCTGCCCTCAAACCTGCTCAGCGCCTCATCTCCATCCTAGAACACGATCATGCGCCAGTCTTAGACCGGCACTGATTGAATAGATATCATCGCCCGGCGAGCAGCTGCCGCGTGACGGCTGGTCCGATCTCATCTCCTTCAGCCTTCTATGCGTGATGCAAATCGCGTCGTGTCAGGCACCTCCCCGAGCTTGATCGCGGCATCGACGTTCTGCTCGCCGTCAGGCACCAGCGTGATCTGGATGTCTGTTCGCGCTGTTTTGCGCCAGCCCCGAAGTGGAGCGGCTCGGCCAGGCCTTTGAGCCTCATCGCAACTGAGCCGGCAATTGCACCTCGTCGGAAACCGCCGATGAAAAACCCGCCGGATGAGATCTCCGGCGGACTCAAGTCAGGGCCAGCAACGCGTTGCGAAGAACAAGTTGATTACATGGTGGGCGAGCAATCGGTCCGGCATTTCGAAGTTGCTGCCAAACAAGGCGGCCTAGCAATTCGGATCGGCAGCAGGCCTGCAACGATGCCGTCCGTCGCTTTGCGGACGGGGTGGAGCATGCACGCCGCACGCAGACGATCGTCCTGGGCGGCTTCGCCAGTCAGGCTGCTTCCAAATTCAGTTCGGTCCCGGGATATCGTCCTTCTCCGGCGGCTGCAGGCCGGGCGAGTTGAGCCAGGCGTCCATATGGGCCGCCGCTTCGGTCTGCCGCGCCTTTCTCAGGGCCGCGTCGCGGAGCGGTCCATGAGGCAGGAGCTTCGCCTCGTCGCGCAGATTTTGCGCTTCTTCGAGAAGGCGCCCTGTTGGTGATTTTGTGTGTTTGAAACGACGCCCTGTCTTCATGACGCACTCCTTTCCATCGGAGGAAGGCGGGAGCGCTACCAGGCGTCCTCGTCACAGATAAAAGCCGCAAGACGGGCTGTGAACGATGATCGTGCGCCTCGGTACGAGGGATAGCCAGTTTTATATTTTGTGCCGGGCGCGAAACTTTACAGGAATGGCTCTCACCAGGATGCTGCAAATTTCTCCGGCTGCGTCCGGGAACAAGTGGCAATGCCTGCCGTTATCCCGCGTCTGATGGAAACGGACATAGGACCCCTAAACGGCTTCAGCGCGCTTCCCCCCGTGCGCTGAGGCCGTTCTTTTTGGGGCCTCGCTGCGGCAGCGACGCGCGGTGCCGTGAGCCCGCCTCGACGACCTCGATCCCGCCCGGCCCGCGGACGTCTCATAGGTTAAACAGTTGCGGATTGCTCGTGACATATTCAGCCCAAAGCTCGCGCATCATCCGCCTTACGTCCTCAGCCCTGAAGCCGCTTCCATTCGGATGTTTGTTTGCGAGTTGACCTGAGCGTTCGATTCCCGAAAAGGGATCGCCCGGGTATGGCGTGAAGGCTGCGTCGGTCGGCTTATGGACGATGCCTTGCGGAGTGACATTGAACTGGTCGCGCCTGACTAAAGTGCTCTCCATCGTCGACGTCCTGCGGCCTACAGGTCAAAGGCCTGAATGATACCGTGCAGGGAAAAGCGAGGAAGTGAGGATAAGTTCCTGGCATTCGGGTCAGACGAAAGCTGTACGTTGAGCGCTGTCATTCCATCGGTTGATAACGAACGCAAGCGAGTGCGAGTACCAATCGTTCCGCGGCCACTGATGTTGAGTGAACCGCCGCAAATCAAAAACGCCGCGCAAGGAAAAAACTGCCGACCGAGGGACCAACTTCCCCCGTTGCCACTTGTTCACGGTCTAGTGCGCAAGCGGCTGCGCGGCGACCGTCCCGCCAGGTCGTGTGCAGCGGATGTCGGCTTCCTCTGGAACATTTGATCTTCTGTTCTGTTCTCCAAGAACTGTTTTAACACTGGAGGATGAAATGAAGACTCTCGTCACTGCCGCTCTTTTGAGTGTTGCCGTAATTAGCACCCCGGTCTACGCCCAGACCGCCCAGCCTGCGGATCGCGCTGCTCCGGCCGCGACCACCAGCCCGGCGGCTTCCAACACCAAGATGATGCTGAAGGGAACCTGGCGCGCATCGAAGCTCATGGGCCTCGACGTCTACAATGAAGCCAATGAGAAGCTGGGTGATGTCAACGAGATCATTCTGGACAAGAACGGCAAGGTTAGTGCTGTCGTTATCGGCGTCGGCGGCTTCCTGGGAATGGGCGAGCACGACATCGCCGTTTCCATGGACAAGTTGAAGTTCATGGAAGAGCCCGCCCGGACCGCTTCAACTGCTCCGGCGACGACAACCGCTCCGGCGACGACGCGTGATAGCACGACCGGCGCAGCCACCGCCCCGGCCCCCGCGCGCACGGCCGGCGCCAATGATTGGGTACCCGACCATGCCGTCATGAGCGGCACCAAGGAGCAGCTCAAGGCGATGCCGCAGTTCAAATATTCGGATTACAACTAAGCTCGAAAGTGAGGGGGCCCATCCTGGGCCCCCTTTCTCTTAACGATGACCACATCCGGGGACTCCGCCGCTGCGCGGCTACGTCATTTTCTCCGGACCCTATCCGGATAACGACAAGCGCTAACTTCGGGGGCTGGCCGGGGGCGTCGTCGACGTTTGTGGCGGCGCGGGCTGCGGCTCGCCAGTCCCGTGGGGCACACACGTGCCGACGTTGCTCAGCAGCCGTTTGGCCTGCAAATCACGTGCTCTGGCATACTCCCGCCGACGCTCGAAGTTGAGGGCAGCCCCGCGGTCCCAAGCCTCGAATGCATCAGCATAGTGCTTGCGCATCTGTTCTTCCGCGGCGAGACACTCGGAGAACTTTTCAAACACCAGGTTTGTGTTCACGGGGGTGATGCCGCCGACCAGGACCACGAGCATCCATTTCATCATCCGCGCCCACGCTGTTGCCCCGTCCTGCACACAACCGCGAAAACCCTGTTAAGTTCCCGCATTCGGGAACAAGTGGCAATGAGCGACGTTGAACGTCCGTCTGGAGGATACCGGACATATGGAAACGGCCTCAGCGTCCTAACCCCGAGGCTGGGGCCGTTTCTGCTCCGCCTCGGTGCTGAGGCGTCGCCGACTTCCTGGCCTGCCGGCCGGCTCGGATGGATTGCCTTGATCGGATTCGCAATTTCGGCGACGCGCCAAGGCTTGCGTCGTAGACGAGCCCCCGGAAGGGGCTCACATTTGAACTGCCAGCTTCACGCATCACTCATCCCGCCGGAGACGCCACCTTCGAGGGCGACCTCGGCCTTGATGCGCTTTTTTTGGAATGGTATCGTGGGCATCTGGGCCGAGAAGGATTTCATCGTCAACGGCACCATCTTCAATTGGGAGATCGATACGTCGGCCTGCTTCTTTGCCGTCGGTCGCGACCTGCGCTGCAAGAACCTGGTCGAGAGCAGCGCCGTCACCAAGATCGCCAGGGACCGCGAATCGATGGCGTCGCGTTTGCTGTCATCTGGACATTCAACGCGTTCTCACCGGCCCCGTTGCTGCCAGCCATCGACCATGACGTGATTGTCGAGGGCTATGCAGTGCCGGCGACCATCGATCACGAATCACGAAGTTCGGGCCACACTGCTGGATGCCGTTTCGGCAAACAAATCCCGCTGCTGTTTCGGCATGGTCGTCCGGCCGGCGAATCCAGGAAGTCCGCAGCACCGACAAGGGTCTTTACGTTCGCGCGCTCGTCACCGACCCAGTAGCGAAGCGGTGCTCCTACTTCGGTGTCGCGGCGACGATTCACAATTACATGCTGCGCGATGTCGATGACCGCGAACGGTTTCATGGGCTTATCAGCTGCTGCACCTTGGATGAGGTGAGTCTGAGTCGACTACCTTGCAACCCTGAAGCAAAACTCCTGCATCGCTATCAGCCTTCGGCGGCGGTCGAGATGTACGGAATCGCGCAGCGATGGACATCGTGCCTGCGGGGAATCGTTGATGCCTTGAGCGTCATCAATGCAGCAAAGGCAAACGCGGCACCGGCCCGAGCTGTAGAAACAGACACCAGACCGCGCGCTGATGGCACGCGCTGTCGCCCCACACCGCCCAGGCGGCTGGCGTTTCGATTGCAACGCTACAGCAATTTTTAACGGGCAGTGCATCGCTGTCGGATCAGCAGATTCGCGATCTCGCCCGACACTTTGGAATGTGAGGGAAACAGCATGACCGAGATCGAGAAAAACGGTACCGACGTTTTGCGCGAGGCGGTCCGCGTTCGCGTCAAAACGATGCGCTATGCCGGCCTCGCGCGTGATCTCTCCGTCGCGGCCGAGACCTCGGTCGCGTTTTCCGAAGGCCGGACCACGCTGCCGCCGGAAATCCTCAGCGCGCTCGCAAAGCAGTTGTGGGGCCGGCCACGTCGTGCACGATCCGGGCACCGACTTGCTGCGGACGATGTCACCGGCGCCGCGCCCGCCGGGCGTTGCAGCGCCCCCGTATGATCCTGCACAGGGTTCACCGTCTCATCCGCGGTTTGATCCTAATCGGAAAGGCGGCATCACGAGCTTGTCGCCATTCGCCACAGTAGCGGCCTGCAAAACCGCCAAGATGGGCCTGACGCCCCGCGGCGTGAATGTCCGCTCTCGGCCACAAAGCGGAAGCTATGTGCTTGTCTGAAGCTTTTCCGCTTTTTGACCCGAAGCGGACATTGAACCTGATCAGGTAATACGAAGGCACGAGCCGCGGACATGTGATGGATTACTTTTTCTCAAGATGCCACGCGCCGTTCCAACCTTCGCCGGGCGGAGCCGCGATCAACCTGTCTATGCGGTTGATAAACGTCAGCGATGGTCCGTCGTCAGGCGAAACTACTAGCGCTGCTTCAAAAGCGCGACGTGCGTCGTCCCAGCGTTGCGCCCGGTATGCGGCGAGGCCCTCGGCGAAACGGCCTCGCAGTTCAAGCTGCGCAGCCGTCAACTCGCCCTTTCGTCCCATGATCTCGTACACCGCCTGCGGCTGGGTCTGTCCTAACGTTACCAGCCGGTCGATCTCGCGCGCCTCGACGGCGCCTGAGGCACCGGCGATGGTGGCGGCGGATACCAGGATGCGGCCGCCATATTCCTTGTTGGCGCCTTCGAGACGCGACGCGAGATTTACGGTATCGCCCATCACGGTGTAGCTCATCATCAGTTCGGAGCCGATACTGCCAACCAGCACCTCGCCGGTGGCAATGCCGACACGCAGATCGAACGCTTTTGGCAGCATGCGAATGCCGAGCAATTCGGGAAGTTCGGCCTGCAATTGCGGGACGAGCTGCAGCATGTCTAGCGCGGCCAGGCTGGCGAGCCGCGCCTGCTCCTTATCGTCGGCGAAAGGCGGCCCCCAATAGGCCATGATGGCATCGCCGATATATTTGTCGATGATGCCCTGATGAGCACGGATCGGCGCCGACATGGTCGAGAAATAGCGGTTCATCACCTTGACCAGCCCCTGCGGGGTCATGCCTTCGCTGGTGCTGGTGAATCCCTTGACGTCACAGAACAGCACGGTCATGACGCGGCGCTGACCTTCGGCTGCCAGCGCAGGCCCCTCGATCAGGCCTTCGACGACGCGCGGATCGACATATTTTCCGAAAGTCTCGCGTAGCCGTTCCTTAAGGCGCAACTGCTCGACCATCTGATTGAACGCGATGGTCAGGTGGCCGATTTCGTCCTGCGAAGTCGCGACCAGCGTTCCGTCCAGTTTGCCGGCTTCGACCGCCCGTGCGCCCTCCAGCAACCGCCGCACAGGGCGCGTCACTCCGGCGCTGACCAAGGCTGCAAACACCAGACCGAGAATGGCGGCAAGCAAGGTCAGGATTGCGGCGATTATGATGACCTGAGTTTGTTTGCGTGTGGTCAACTCGGCGTCGGCGCGCAGCAACGTCAACATGTCCGCCCGGATGGCGTCCATCTTCTGATTCATCTCGTCGCGCAGGGCGTCCACACGTGTAAGGCTGTCTTCGATCGCCTTGGCGTCACCGCTATCGAGCAGAGGTAACAGACGCTCGATCTCGTCATTGAGATGACGGCGCGTATCGCCGACGGCGGAATCGATGCGGCTTTCAAGCCGGGCCAACGCGGTCGTATCACCGAACGCGCTTTTCCGCTCGATCAGGCCGCGGATCAATGCGAGCGCGGCCTGGGTCTCCCGCATCCCTTCCGCGCCCTTGGCGTCGAACGTGGTGCGTATGGCCGCAAACCGCTCGGCGCTCGATGACGACTTCATCTTTTCGATCACCATGCGGCGCAGCGCCAAACCCCGCTCCACCGAACGGATATTCGCCCGCGCCAGATCTCCATAGGCCGGAATGTAGCTATGGGTCAGCTCTTCGAGGCGCTCGCCGACCTGCATCACCGACATCATCGACAACACAGCTGTAACGGCCATCAGGACGATGAGCACCACTGCAATACCCATGATCTTTCTTTGGATAGACAGCCGGATCATGGAGCAATCCTCTTTAACGAGTGGCCAAGTTTAAATTCATTTCACCGCCCCCACCAAACCGGACACCGCAAGCATTGAGATTGATGCACATCAATGCGCTGCTCAGTCAAAATGTCCTGCTGGCCGCGTTAGCGAGCGTGGGAAACTGGGTCATGAATATTGTCATGAATATTCGTACATCGATCTTGTCAGGGTCGCTCCCAACGCTGTTCGCCCGCGCTGCCGAGCCGGTCGAATAGGGATGCATTCGCTCGGGTGGCGGAGTCCGAGTCTGGTACTTTTCGGGCCGACCGAAGCGGCCTGACGGCGTCAGTTCATCGACGAGGTAAAGCGGACCTCGCAACCGCGCGCGGCCAAGTCCGAAAATGGACCCAAAGCGGTCATCCCGGGCCCTAGACGCAATTTTCCCTGGAGGATGATTGCACACTGGTGGCTGAGTTAGTGGCTACGTCCTCGCGGAGATCGCAGGTCGTCAAAGACAGCTCCGTCAAAAGACCTATTGGGCCCTGTGGGTGCCGATAGTTATCGGCAGGACCGACGATCAGGCGCGGGAAGATATCAAAAAGAAGGGCTGGAAGGCCAAGCTTGATCGACGCCGCAGATTCGCACGCGGCGCTCCCGCCAGCCCTGCCCGCCCCAGAAGCGCTGGGTAATCCAGTGGCAGGGAGGGATCGCCTCTCCAACCGGGGCATCGACGTAGCCCGACCAGTACGGAGTGCCGCGTGGTGGTCCGGGATAAGTGCGCGGATAGGGATTGCCGCCGGGTCCGTAATCATAGCGCGGCTGTGCAACCGAGGGTAATGAAGGCATTGCAAAGAAGAACGCGATGGCGACGGCGATGCTCTTCATCATCGATCTCCCCATGCCCTATTATGCCAAAATACTAAGTCTAACGATGTTGTATCGCAAGCGCTGGCCTAACTACCGAGTATTAGGTCAGCATCATTCGGGAACGAGCATCAGGATGATCTTTTGGCCCAGCAATGAACTCCCTTCGACGCATCGTTCACGCTCCCGAGCCGTCCCGCGGCAGCATATTGAGGTCGAGTTCGCATGGAAACAGATTGGCGATGTCCGCTTCAGTGAACTTTCTTCGCCGCCGCACCCGTGCCTCTGAGGCCGTAGGACCCGGCTGCGAGCATGCTCGACGGCGAAGGTCTCGGGGTTGTAGACGCCAAGCCAGCGGGTGCGCTGCTTGCCGGTCGCCGGGTCGGTGAATTTGAAGGAGAACATGCCAGCCGTAGTGATGCTGACGTGGAGGCCGGGGCATTTGCGGTCGTAGATTTTGACCCGCCGTGGCGACCCGCCTTTCGCACATGCGGTCGGTCAAGATGACGCTGCCATTGCGCATGCGCTTGCCAGCCGCTTCGGTGGTGGTGAGAGTACTCATTTTGGTTTCAGCTCCTCAGGGTTGGGACCAAAGGGGCTCGGCTTTGAGGCTTTCAGTCTGGACGGCACTGAAAGGCTTAGGGCCGGGCCCTAAATTTGGTGAAGCTCGCTGAAACGCGCTGCATCAGGGTAGCCGAAAAGCACTTGTTTTACAGCGTTTCTTAGTTTCGGCGTGTTTCACCATTACCAAAATATAGTCGTGTGGTCCTGGCGCCCGTTGCAGGCGTCAAGTTCCTGAGCAGCCAAAAGCTGATCAGGGGCGACGGAGTCAACAAGAACTCGTCTCCGGGGAGATCACGGCATAAGCCGTAAAGCCATTGCGCAGGGAAGGCCGGGTGTTCTCCGCTGCCCTGTATGCTCGTGTGCAGCCTTTTTAGTGCAAACCGCACACGGGACCGCGGGTGCAGCGCGCACCCGGTCTTCCCTGCGCCCTCCTCTTTCTGGGAAGGTGCAAAGTGACGCAAACCTCAGGCATCTCATGCCGTGAGAATGTGGACCCATGCCCTCACATTGTTTGATTCAGATCAGAAGACCATCATCGCAATCGGGCTAATTTCATGTTGCGGAAGGCAAATCAGAATCGAAGCACTAACTCGCAACGACAACCCGTGCTTGCCAAGTTCCCGCATTATGCAAAGATGGCTGCGCCTAGCCGGGCGCCTGTCCATGCCTTCGTTGGTGCATTGCTTGTTATTTCGGCTTGCTCTTTCGGAATGGAGAGTTGCGTGAGCGAACCCCTTCACCCTGCCGCCCCTCATCATCTGCCAGGCTTCATCACGGCGCCGGGAGACACCGACGTCCTGATGGTCGTTGTCGGCATTATCCTGATTGCTGCCGTCGTGGGGGTCGGCAATCTGTATTTGCACCTGCACACGTTGCCGGAACGGATGGCCCACAAAACGCAGAAGCTGCAGTTTGAAATCGTGGCCGTGCTGGGCCTGCTGGCGCTGTTTACGCACAACCACCTGTTCTGGGTGATCGGCCTGCTCCTCGCCATGGTCGACCTGCCCGACTTCGGCACGCCGCTGCGCAGGATCGCCGGATCGGTCGAGAAGATAGCCGGCGGTCCGCCCGAACCAGACCCGACCGAGCCGGCTCCAGAAACGGCAGCCCACGCCAGCACGCACGGCCACGCCGCCAAGAGTGAGGCAAAGGCTCATGCTTGAGATCATCCTCTGCTCGCTGGTGACGATACTGCCGGACTATCTCTATCGCCGCTATCGGCAGGGAAAGCGCATCGGCCACGAAATCACGCTTTATTCAGTCTGGTTCGAGCTGCGATATGGCATCATCACCTGCCTGATGCTCACGGTCGCGCTGATCACGATGATCTTCTATTATCATCCGTCGACCAATTCGGCGACGATGTACTACCGGACCGTCCCGATCATGACCGAAGTGACCGGCCGGGTGGCGGAGGTTAACATCGATGTCAGCGCGCCCGTCAAGCAAGGCGAGGTGATTTTCAGACTCGACAGCGCCAAGCAGGAGGCAGCGCTACTGACGGCCAAACGCAAGATCGCCGAAGTCGAAGCCGCCATGCTTGCCGCACAGGCGGATGTTCTCAAGGCGGAAGGGCAGATCCAGCAGGCTCAGGGCGACTATCAGCAAGCCACCGATGAGCTGAACGTCAAGCGGGATCTCCAGCAACGCAATCCCGGCATCGTCCCGCAGCGCGACATCGAAAAACTGCAGGTGCTGCAGGCGGGCCGGCAAGGATCGCTTGATGCCGCCAACGCTGCAAAACAATCGGCTGCGGTCCGCGTCACCGCCCTTCTCCCGGCCGAGAAAGCGAGTGCAGAGGCGGCGCTGGCCGAAGCCCAGGTCGATCTGGACAAGACCTATATTCGCGCCGGCGTCGATGGGCGGGTCGAGCAGTTCGGACTGAGGCCGGGTGATATAGTCACTCCCATTATGCGGACGGCCGGCGTTCTCATTCCGGAGGGCGCGGGAAAAAGGGCTCTCATGGCAGGGTTTGGGCAGATCGAGGCCCAGGTCATGAAGATCGGAATGGTGGCCGAAGCCACCTGCATTTCCAAGCCGTGGACGATCATCCCGATGGTGGTGACCAATGTGCAGGACTACATCGCAGCTGGCCAGTTCAGGGGCGGCGAACAACTGATCGAGGCGCAGAGCACGGTACGTCCGGGCACCATTCTCGTGTTCATGGAGCCGATCTACCAGGGTGGGCTGGAGGGCGTGACACCCGGCAGCAGCTGTGTCGCCAACGCCTACACCAGCAATCACGAACGGATCGCGTCAGGCAAGCTCAGCGCGTTCAAGAGCTTCGCGCTGCACGTCGTCGACGCCACCGGCCTCGTGCACGCCCTGCTGTTGCGGATTCAGGCCCTGCTGCTGCCCATCAAGACGCTGGTGCTGAGCGGGCACTGAGCCTTTTTCGAATGCCGCCGATGCCGGTACACGGACGCAGGCACTCCGGCCGCTCCGTGGCGGCTCGCGAACTCAGTGCGAGGTCATCCAGGCGCGGGCTTCGCGCTGCGCGGTGGCGATCTCGACATCCGACATCATCTCGGCGACTTCGCGGCGCATCGAGATCGCGTCAGCGCGGCCCTTCAGGGCGGCGAGATTGAACCATTTATGGGCGGCGACCAGGTTGACGACGCCGGAACGGCCGCTCGCCCAGTACAGGCCACGCTCGAACAGCAAGTCGGGGATTGCGGTTTCCACCGGTGTCGCCGTCTCCAGATCGAATTGTCCCTGAAACATCGTAGTCTCCCCTTTTTATTGTTGCCGCCCTCCCCCGAGCGCGGCCCCCGTCCACTGTCAAAACGTCCTGTTATTCCAGCGCGCGGTCAGCAAAAGTGGAACCCGGTTTTGCGTCCGACCGCGCGCCCTTTTTTAAGAAGAGCGCATGATCTGATCGCCAAACCGCCTACACTTTGGCGGATCATGCGCTCGCCGTTTGCCGGCTTGTTGGGATGATCATGGCCCATCAAATTTGAAGGGCAGTTTAAATATCGCGATGAACGGGGTGTAAACGCGAGGCGCGCGGGGGCCGGTGGAGAATCGCAGAAGTGCCTGTGCCGCAGCAACAAGTGAGGATTCGTGAAGACCGGTTTACCCTGCCGCTTGGCAGAACGATAACCATTGCAACGGCTCGCATCTCGCGCGCGTTGTGATCGGCGGAAACCGAAGACCTGGTATTGCAAAAGTTCCCGCACCGGGTCGGCGGGGCGCGGCGTAACCGATACGCGGCGGCGCATGGGCGCGATCTGCGACCGCCCGGCGCAGGCCGTGGGCGGTCAGGACAGGAACCCAGGGGATTTGGGAAGGCCAACGTGCCGGGCAGCAAAGGCGCGGCGATCGGAGCGCTGGACGTTCCGGGGAACAGGAGGCGTTCCGGGGAACGAGGGCGTCGGCGAACACGTCAGGACCAGATTTCAATCGGGCTTTGGTCCGATGAAATTGCGGAGCAAAGATTCCGCACCGAACGAAGAAAACTTGTTTCTTCTGCCGGACCGGTTTTGGAAAAGCGAACTCTTCCGAAAGTCGATCCAGCCGTTTGACCTGATGTCTCGCCGACACCCTCTTTCGTCGACCGAGCCGTCGGAGTTATGTTTGCTCCGAGAAGCAAACCCTCTGAAGGCTCGAGTGACGCGCCGGCATCAAGCCGCCGGCAATTCTCTCAAAGACGAGAGCTTACTTCTTCTTCTTGGCGACCTTGCGGGTCTTCTTCGCAGTCTTCTTCACTGCGCTCTTCGCCTTCTTTGCCTTCTTAGCTTTCTTGGCCATGTTGCCCTCCTAATGTAAGTGAGATGGCTTAGTTCGCTGCGTGCACTCGGGAATCGATGTGCACTACATCCCGAATACACCAACACGTTCAAAAAAACAGCGTCCCGCTTAAGGAAGTGTTGACGCGGCAATGCGAGGGCGCGCTCGAAGCATCGTTCGGCGGCGACGCAACAAGCTCGCGCAGCGATGCAAAAAGTGCAGCAACGACCGACGTCGGCGTTTGTCAATATTGAAGGAAACGCTTGCGCTATAGATGTTTTGGCGATTCACGCATGCGATGATCATTGCACAATCGACGTCATCGCGACTCGGTGAGACGGCCCAAAAGCCGCTTGCGCGGACTCTGAGTCGCGAATTTTGGCAATAAAAAAATTTTCGTGGATAGAGCCTCCACGTCTCATCGGCGCTCGCCAGAACCGAATTTTTGGACGAATCGCGGCGACCGATTCGCAAGGCCGGCTGTCCGTCGTGAGGATGATTTTGATCCGCGATGCGAGATCGATGCACGCTCGTGCGCGTCGATCGCAACGTCAGCGACGACGAAAGCGTCCCGTTACGGGACGCTTCAGATGCCGAGCTTCGCCTTCAAGAGATCGTTGACGGCTTGCGGATTGGCCTTGCCGCCGGACGACTTCATCACCTGGCCAACGAACCAGCCGGCGAGTTGCGGCTTGGCTTTCGCCTGCGCGACCTTGTCCGGGTTGGCGGCGATGATGTCATCGACCACCTTCTCGATCGCGCTCAAGTCCGTGACCTGCTTCATGCCGCGCGTCTCGACCAGCTCACGCGGGTCGCCACCTTCCTGCCAGACGATCTCGAACAGGTCCTTTGCGATCTTTCCGGAGATCGTGCCCTCGCCGATCAGGTCGACGATCGCCGCGAGTTGCACCGCCGACACCGGTGAGGCCGTAATATCACGGCCTTCCTTGTTGAGACGTCCGAACAGCTCGTTGATCACCCAGTTGGCGGCAAGCTTGCCGTCGCGCGCCTTGTCGCTGAGCCCGGCCAGCACGGTTTCATAGAAGTCCGCGCTCTCGCGCTCGGCCACCAGCACGCCGGCGTCGTAGGGCGACAGTCCGAAACCTTCGATGAAGCGGATCTTCTTCTGGTCCGGCAATTCCGGCAGATCGGCCTTCAGGCCGGCGACATAGGCTTCGCTGAACTCGAGCGGCAGCAGGTCGGGATCGGGGAAGTACCGGTAGTCGTGCGCCTCTTCCTTGGAGCGCATCGAGCGCGTCTCGCCCTTGTTTGGGTCGAACAGCCGGGTCTCCTGGTCGATCGCGCCGCCGTCCTCGATGATCTCGATCTGGCGCCGCGCTTCATACTCGATCGCCTGACCGATGAAGTTGATCGAGTTCATGTTCTTGATCTCGCAGCGGGTGCCGAGCGGCCCGCCGGGCTTGCGCACGGAGACATTGACGTCGGCGCGCAAGCTACCCTTCTCCATGTCGCCGTCGCAGGTGCCGAGATAGCGCAGGATCGAACGCAGCTTTGTCACGTAGGCCTTGGCCTGCTCGGCATCGCGGATGTCAGGCTTGGAGACGATCTCCATCAGCGCCACGCCGCACCGGTTGAGGTCGACGTACGACATGGTCGGGCTCTGATCGTGCAGCAATTTGCCGGCGTCCTGTTCCAGATGCAGCCGCTCGATGCCGATGTTGACCGTGTGGCCGCCGTCGAGTTCGACCTCGACCACGCCTTCGCCAACGATCGGCCATTTGTACTGGCTGATCTGGTAGCCCTGCGGCGAATCCGGATAGAAATAGTTCTTGCGGTCGAACACCGAGCGCAAATTGATCTGCGCGTTGAGGCCAAGCCCGGTCCGCACCGCCTGCCGGACGCATTCTTCGTTGATCACGGGCAGCATGCCGGGCATCGCGGCATCCACCAGCGAGACATGGGTGTTCGGCTCGCCGCCGAACTCGGTCGAGGCGCCTGAGAACAGTTTTGACCGGGATGTGACCTGGGCATGGACCTCGAGCCCGATCACCATTTCCCAATCGCCGGTCTGGCCCTTGATCAGCTTGCCGCTCGCCGCCGTCATGTCCGTTCTCCCAACAGCAGTGTAAAGACGATCCGGTCCCACTCTGCCTCAAGCGAATCGATCGCCGCTGGTTGGCCGGACTGGCGATACCAGTAACCGGCGTTGCCGAGATCACCTTCCACGCGGTGCAAATAGGCGTGCACCCACGCCGCTTCCGCCGAGGATTCGTCCTGAACGATCTTATGCGCCGCGTCCCAATTGCCCTTGGCAGCCCACCACAACGCGGTGAGTGACGGGCTCAGCGCCAGCGGCGGCGCGTCATCGGAAAGGCTGGCCTTGAAATCTGCCATGGCCTCACCACCATCTGGCCGGCGTGAAGCGTCCGGCCGCCTGCTCGACCACTTCGCCGAGCGAGAACAGCGTCTCTTCGTCGAAAGGCCGGCCGATCAGTTGCAGGCCGAGCGGCAGCCCCTGCGCATCCTTGCCGGCGGGAACGGCAATGCCCGGCAGCCCCGCCATGTTCACGGTCACCGTGAAGATGTCGTTGAGATACATTTCCACGGGGTCGGCGCCACCCTTTTCGCCGACGCCGAACGCCGCCGACGGCGTCGCCGGCGTCAGGATCGCGTTGACGCCCTTCGCAAAGCAATCCTCAAAGTCCTTCTTGATCAGGGTGCGGACTTTTTGCGCGCGCAAATAATAGGCGTCGTAGTAACCGGCGGAGAGCACATAGGTGCCGATCATCACGCGGCGGCGCACTTCGTCGCCAAAACCTTCGGCGCGGGTGTTCTCGTACATTTCGCCGATGGAGCGGCCGGGCACACGCAGGCCGTAGCGCACGCCGTCGTAGCGCGCCAGGTTAGACGACGCTTCGGCAGGCGCCACGATGTAATAGGCCGGCAGCGCGTATTTGGTGTGCGGCAGCGATATCTCGACAAGCTCCGCGCCAGCCGCCTTCAGCCAGGCCGCGCCTTCGGTCCAGAGCTTTTCGACTTCGGCTGGCATGCCGTCGAGGCGGTACTCCTTGGGAATCCCGATTTTCATGCCCTTGACCGATTTTCCGATCGCGGCCTCGTAGTCCGGCACCGCACGATCGACCGACGTCGTGTCCTTGGGATCGTGCCCCGCCATCGAGCGCATCAGGATCGCGGCGTCGCGCGTGCTGCGCGCGATGGGCCCTGCCTGGTCGAGCGAAGACGCAAAGGCGACGATGCCCCAGCGCGAGCAGCGGCCGTAAGTCGGCTTGACGCCGACGGTGGCGGTGAACGCCGCCGGCTGGCGGATCGAACCGCCGGTGTCAGTCGCGGTCGCGCCCATGCACAGCAGTGCGGCCACCGCGGAAGCCGAGCCGCCCGACGAGCCGCCCGGTACCAGCGCGGTATTGGAGCCTTCGCGCCGCCACGGGTTGACTACCGGGCCGAAGCACGAGGTCTCGTTCGACGAGCCCATCGCAAATTCGTCGTTGTTGAGCTTGCCCAGCATCACGGCGCCGTCGCGCCAGAGCTGCGAAGTAACTGTCGACTCATAGGGCGGCACGAAATTGCCGAGGATTTTCGAGCACGCGGTGGTGCGCACGTCCTTGGTCGCGAACAGGTCCTTGATGCCGAGCGGAATGCCGGCCAACGGACCGCCCTCGCCTTTAGCAATCTTGGCGTCGATCGCGCGCGCCATGGCGCGGGCCTTGTCCGGCGTTTCCAGCACGAAGGCGTTGAGCGCGCGCGCCGCCTCGATCGCGGCAAGGTGCGCGTCGGTCAGTTCAAGCGAGGTGAAAGACTTGTTCGCGAGACCATTCCTGGCCTCGGCGATCGTCATCGAAATCAAATCGGTCATTTATTGATCGGGCTGCAGAAGAACGGAGACAGGGTCTTGTCGTTGGCGGGGTCGTCTTGCTTGGGCCGCGTCAGCTCGGACGCCTCGAGCGCGTCGAGCACGGCGTCCATTGCCTTATCGGGATCGGCGACCTTTCCCTGGCGCTCCATCGCGTCGAGATAGTTCATGTAGGCTTGATAGGCCTTTTCATCGTCGCAGAGCATGCACATCGGACTTCCGATCTCGAACAAAGAAGAAGTTATTCCACGACCTTCGGCACCAGAAAGAAATGGTTCACGGTGTCGGGCGCGTTCCTGACCACATCGTCGGTGATCTCGCCGTCATTGATCACATCCGGACGTTTCTTCATTTCCATCGGGGTCACCGAGGTCATTG
Source organism: Bradyrhizobium sp. OAE829 (assembly GCF_040546575.1). Classification (NCBI taxonomy): domain Bacteria; kingdom Pseudomonadati; phylum Pseudomonadota; class Alphaproteobacteria; order Hyphomicrobiales; family Nitrobacteraceae; genus Bradyrhizobium; species Bradyrhizobium sp. OAE829. The sequence continues at coordinate 862,551 of NZ_JBEPOE010000001.1, forward strand.
GCTCGACGCCGTCGACGTTCACCTCCGAAAGCTGCTCAACGAACGCCAGCATGGCATTCAGTTCGCCCTGCAGGTGGGGAACTTCGGCCTCGGCGACCGCAATTCGCGCAAGATGCGCGATGCGGCGAACGGTAGCGGCATCAACGGACATTTATATAAGGCCTCAATCGGGGGATCGCACCCGCCGTATAGCAGAGCCCGGTTTTGCGCCGCAACCACAGGGAACCGCCCCGCCGGCATTTTAGGGCCAAAATACCGCCAAACGGGGCTCAAAGGCGGGTCAAAGGGCCGCCATGGCGACCCGCGCCGAGAGTTCGGGGTTTCGACCGGGAAAAGCCGCCGACGAAACCATTTAGCGGGCTGACGCAGTCGTTTTGAAACAGTCGCGGCGTGTACTCGGGCATCACCTTGGAGGCCGTGCCGTGCGGACAACGGAACACGACAGTGTAACGGAAAGTTGGGATCCTGCTCTGTGGTCGATCGGTGGCGTGCTTGGCGCCGCGATCCTATATCTGGCGTGTCTAGCCTGACGAACGTGAGGCAACGTCATGTCCAAAGCGAAAGAACTTCAGGAAAAAGCCGAGATGTTCGAGCGGCGCGCAGAAAGCGCCACTGATCCCATCTCGCAACGTCACTACAAAGAGATGGCCGCGCATTATCGATCGCTCGCCGTCGAGCACCTGGACGTCGTCAAACGCGACGAGCCGGCGCATTAGCGCTGGTGACCCCGGCAGCCGCCGGACGCTAAGCCAGCGAACTCAACCTAGCCAACGCCGCGCCCGCCAAAGCCCGCGTCAGTTCTGCGGCAGGCATCTCGCGGCCCATCCGCACCGCCTGCCCGGCCCAGAGATTGGTGAAATCGACCTTGCCAAGCTTTTCGGCGCCCGCCTTCAGCGGACCGAGCGCGGTTGCGGCGTGCGGAAAATCAGGCGCATCCGGCGAAATCGGTCCGACCTCGCGCATCACGCGGTTGGCGACACCGCGTGCGGGCCTTCCCGTCATGACGTTGGTAATCACGGTGGCATCATCGCTCGCCTGGGCAAGCGCTACCCGCGCCGGCGCGGACACCTTCGATTCCGGGCAGCGCAGATAGGCCGTGCCGATCTGCACACCCGCAGCTCCGAGCGCAAAGGCCGCTGCGATCCCGCGTCCGTCGGCAATGCCACCAGCCGCGATGACAGGCACCTTCACGGCGTCGACGACCTGCGGCACCAGCGCGAAGGTGCCCGGCTGCTGGGCGATATTCTCGGTCAGGAACATGCCGCGATGGCCGCCGGCTTCGGCGCCTTGCGCAATGATCACGTCGGCGCCGTGCTCCTCAAGCCAGATCGCCTCTTTTACGATCGTGGCTGACGACATCACGATTGATCCCGCAGCCTTGACGCGCCTCACCAGCGCCGGATTCGGCAGGCCGAAATGGAAGCTGACGACCTCCGGCTTCATCTCCTCGACCAGCGCGCACATCGCCTCGTCGAACGGCGCGCGATTGGCGGTAGTGACGGGCGCTGCGGGATCGAGGCCGAGTTCCTTGTAATAGGATGCGAGCCGCGCCTTCCATCCGGCCTCGCGCGCGGGATCGGCCGCGACCGGCGCGTGGCAGAAAAAGTTCAAGTTGATCGGCGCGGAGACGCGCTGGCGCACGATGCTGATCTGTTCGCGCGCCTTCTCCGCTGTGATCATCGCGCATGGCAGCGAACCCAGCGCGCCACCCTGGGCCGCCGCGATCGCCAGGTCCTGGTCCATCACGCCGGCCATTGGCGCCAGCACGATCGGAAATTCCGTCTTGAAGAGATCGAGAAGTCGGCGGTCTGGCCACATGGTTCTGCTCGCTTGAATGAGTGCAATCAGGTTCTTGATGCTGCGGAAGAGTTGCGCCGTCCAGCCAGTATCTGGTCGGCCTCGCCGACGATCCTGTCAACGATCACGGCCGCCGGCGGAATGTCATGGATCAGGCCGACGGCCTCACCGGCGATCACAGCGGCGACATCGTAATTTCCGGCGGCTCTCGCGGCGGCATATTCGGCCGCGACAGCGGTGACATTCTGCATCAGTTCGACCTCGCGCCCGATCCAGCGGCGCGCGTGATCATTGATCAGACAGCGGCCGTTGAACGGCGCCGGCCAGACATTATTCCGGGAGATATCGAAGATGATGCTCCTGATGCTGCTGCCGCTGGTCGCGTTGCAGATTCGCTTTTTGGCTTCATCGGCGCCGTCGCATTCCTGGCTGGCGTAAAACCGCGTGCCGAGCAGCACGCCGGACGCTCCCAGCATCATCATCGCCGCCAGCCCGCGGCCGTCACCGATGCCGCCCGCCGCCGCAACCGGCACCCGGCCCGCCACGAGATCGACAATCGCCGGCACGATGTCGATGGTGGTGCGGGAGGCACCGTGTCCGCCGGCCTCGCTGCCTTGCGCAATCAGCAGGTCGGCACCGGCGTCGAGTGCCATCAGCGCCATGCCCTCGTCCTGCACCTGGCAGATCAGCAGCGCGCCGCTGGCTTTGATTTTTGTGGCAAAGGGTTTTGGATCGCCGAACGAGAGCATGATGGCGCGTGGCCGTGCCGCGAGCGCGATGTCCATCAACTCCGGCCGTTTGGCGAGACTCCAGGTGATGAAGCCGATGCCAAAGGGAGTGGATACGTCTTTGAGTTTGGCGGTCTCCTGCTCCAGCCAGGCCTTATCGCCATAGCCACCACCCAAAATGCCAAAGCCGCCGGCGGCGCTAACCGCCGCCGTGAGCCGTGCGCCGGCGATCACGTCCATTGGCGCCGACAGGATCGGATGCGTGATGCCCAGGAGAGCCGTCAATGGCGTGCTGATCGACATGTCCAAACCCTTCTATCTGGACAGACACGATAAGCCGACGTATCATTCTCATAAAATGAATACTATCGAATGCTACCATCGCTATAATGAAACGGAGACCGGTCCATGGAATTGAGCGATCTCGTGACGTTTTCGACGGTGGCACGCCTCGGCGGCATCACCCGCGCCGCGGACGAACTCAACACCGTGCAGTCCAACGTCACCCAGCGCGTCAAAGCGCTGGAGACCGAGATCGGCACCGCACTGTTCGAGCGGCATAGCCGCGGCATGACATTGACCGGCGCCGGCCGCCGCTTGCTTCCCTATGCGCAACGGATGGCCGCCTTGTCACGCGAAGCCGTGCTGGCCGCGCGCGACGATGGCGAGCCAAAGGGGCCCTTGTCGATCGGCTCGATGGAGACCACCGCGGCGGTACGGCTGCCTTCCCTGCTCGCCGAATTCCATCGCCGCTTTCCGGCGGTGCGCTTGAGCCTGCGCACCTCGCCGACCGCAGACCTGGTCGCGGCCGTGCTTGACGGATCGCTCGACGGCGCCTTTGTTGCCGGTCCGATCGATCACGCCGACCTCAGTTCGACAATCGCTTTCAGGGAAGAGCTCGTGCTGGTGACGTCGAGGCGCTGGGCAAATCTGGCCGCCTTGCGCGCGGGCACGCCAGGATCGGGGCCGACGGCCCTGGTATTCCGTACCGGCTGCAGCTATCGGCAGCGGCTCGAACAGGTGTTTTCCGAGTTCGGCTGGCCGTCTTCGGCGCGGTTCGAGCTCGGCACGCTCGACGGCATGATCGGCTGCGTCGCCGCTGACATGGGCGTGACGCTGCTGCCCCGTGCCGTTGTCGGAAAAAACGAGACCGTCAACGTCCACAAGCTGAAGGCCGCTCAGTCTGGGGTCGACACCCTCTTCATCCAGCGCCGCAGCGCACATCAATATAGCGCGCTGCAAGGCTTTACCGCCTGCCTGAACAATAGCGGCGAGGTCATCGCCGCCTGAGATTTCAGATCGAACCGAATCCGCGGATCTGTCGTCTACCGTTTCACGAAATCTCGTGAGACATGGTGAGACAGCGATGCGCAAGCTATTCAAGACCGCCGCCGAGATCGATGGCTCGCTGCGAGCCGCGGGGGTCCGTGCCGCTGACGCAACGGCCCTGGCGGCAGGGTCGAAGCCATACATCTGGCTCGAAACCGCAGAGGTCGACGACGAAGCCGAGATTGCTTTGGGCGCGACCAAGATAGGCGGAACGCCAGACCTTCCGGTCACGATGCCATGGCCCTGGCGTCCGCCATATCCCGATCATCAGCAGCGGATCGAAGAGACGCAGGCTGGCGTGACACTCCTCAACCCGCAAGACATGATGGCTGAACAGGCCGAGATGCTCGAAGAGTTCCGGAAGGTGTTGCCGCCCGACGAGTTCGAAGCCTTCGCGGCCGAATCCGCAAAGGTCGACTACAGCAAATTTAGTCTCGATTCTTTGGTCGAGGATATCAGGCGGACCGGGCAGCCGGCGCCACTCCAGTTCATCGCGCAGGTCGACTTGGCCGAAATCTGGCTTACGGGACCCGTCGATCCGGACATCCCGCGCGAAGGACGGCTTTTCTTTTTCTATGACACCGACCATCGGCCCGGGGGCGATAGGCCGGCAGATATCACGGGTGCGCGGCTGATCTACGATTTGACGCCCACCCACTCGTTAAAGCGAGCAAGCCCGCCGGCCGAATTATCAGCTCACAAGCAGACCGCCGGCTTCCGGCCGCAGCGGTGCGTGCTTCATACCGGCATGTGGCCGCCCTATTACGGCTCCCCCGAATGGAATGCCTGCGAGATCAAAGCCAGGGCGGAGAAGTCCGTGGAAGCCTGGTGGTACGAGGTCACCCGGGACGGCCATGATCATCGCTTCGGCGGGCATCCGCTGCAGATTCAGGGCAACATGCAAACCGAATGCGCGCTCGTCAGTAAGGGGCTCGACCTCAGCGCGCGGAATTCGAAGGCGGCCGAGCGGTTAAAATCCGACGCGGCGAACTGGCTGCTGCTGCTGCAAATCGCATCCGACGATCGTGCCGGCATGATGTGGGGCGACGTGGGCAACCTCTATGTCTGGATCCACCGGGACGCCTTGCGCGCTCGGCGCTTTGAAGAGGTGCGGGTGATCATGCAATGCTACTGACGCCAGACGCTTCGGGGCAGCGGCCATTCAACGCCGCCGGAATTGCGACATGATGCGGGCGGCCTATGCCATAAGCCGCCGCCTGACGCTCCAGCGCCGCAACGCAACAACGGCCCAGACCGCCTCGACCAGCCCGAACGGCCAGGCGCCCTGCAAGAAACCGTAGGCCGAACCGAGCGCACACGCACCGGCGAACCCGAGGATAAACCAGTGGCTGTGGTCTTCCACCGCATAACAAATGAGCATCGCGGTCACTGCGAACAGTCCAAACAATTGCAGTGCATCCATCGCGTAGCCTCATCATGCGGACGTTCCGCTGTATGAAATTTCGTCGCCATATTTCGGCAACAAATCGATTTGCATCGCACACGTGCGGCTTTCCATCGCAGCGCGACCGCCGCCTCAAATATTTTTGGACGCCGCACACTACTACGTTAGTATGAGGCGCTGACTACCAAGAACCATAACGTCAACTCTGGGAGGATCTGCGATGCGCCACGCGTTCGTGCTGTGCTGTTCGGCTGCCTTGTTGGGATCGGTTGCAACGGCAAGCGCTCAAGACTGGACGAAATCGAAATGGGGACCGAACGACGAGATCGGCGCCGCCAACTATATGACCCCGGAGCTCGTTGTGAGGGCGGCCGGCCTCGTCAAGACCGGCAAGACCTACGCGCTTGGCTTCCCCGTCGACTCCAAGATGCCCGCCTACCCGCCGCGCGCCTTCAAGATCACCGTCGTCCAGCCCGGTCAGGCCGGCATTCCCGGCCTTGGGCCGAGCAAGACCACCTATATGACGACATCATCGAAGGCTGGGTCGGCGTCGGCAGCCAGATGGACGGCCTCGGCCATATCGGCGTCGAGCACGTCTATTACAACGGCAACAAGCTGCTCGAATTCGCTGACCCCACCGGCCTGAAGAAGCTCGGCATCGAGAAAGTGCCTCCGATGGTGACCCGCGGTGTGCTGCTCGACATGGCCGCTCACTACGGCACCGATGTAGTGAAGGAAGGCACGGCCTTCAACGTCAAGGAGATCGAGGAAGTCGCCAAGAAACAAGGCGTGGAAATCCGCCAGGGCGACGTCGTCCTGTTTCACACCGGTTGGGCCAGTCTGATCGGCAAGGACGACAAGCGCTTCAACTCAGCGGAGCCTGGCCTTGGCGTCGAAGGCGCCAAATATCTCACCGGCAAGGGCGTGGTTGCCGTAGGCGCCGATACCTGGGGGCTGGAAGTGATACCGTTTGAATCGAAGAACGTGTTCGAGGTGCACCAGATCCTGCTGCCAATGAACGGGACCTACATTCTCGAAGTCATCAATACCGCCGAACTCGCAGCCGACAAGGCCTACGAGTTCCTGTTCGTGCTCGGCCAGCCACGCTTCAAGGGCGGCGTGCAGAGCATGATCAACCCGGTCGCGATCCGGTAAGACGATCTCGACGGACGGCGTGGCGTTCCCGCATGGACGCCACGCCGCATCCGGCTTTGCATGTCAGACTAGCTGCGTGTTATGCGGGTCCATGCCCGCCCCCATCCTCCCTCTGATCGAAGCGGTCACGCATTGGCCCGAGCGCGGTGCGCTGGTCGGCCTCGATCTCGGCACCAAGACCATCGGCGTCGCGGTTTCCAACGCCGATCGCAGGCTGGCGACCGGCGTTGAAACCATTCAGCGCAAGGCCTTCAAGGCCGACGCGGCGCGGCTGCTTATCATTGCCGGCGAGCGCAACGCGGTCGGCTTCGTGCTCGGCCTGCCCATCAACATGGACGGCAGCGAGGGTCCCCGCGCGCAATCGACCCGAGCCTTTGCGCGCAATTTTTCCAAACTCACCGATCTGGCGATCGGCCTGTGGGACGAACGGCTCTCAACAGCAGCCGTCGAGCGCGAACTGATCGGGATGGACGTCAGCCGGGCCCGCCGCGCCGAAGTGATCGACGAGCATGCCGCGATCTTCATCCTGCAGGGCGCGCTGGACCGGCTCGCCACACTGCGCGGCGAGCGCTGAAGATGGCGGTGGTGGTCGCGGCGCTGCTGCCGGTGTTCTTGCTGATCGTGCTCGGCTTCATCCTGAAGCGGACCTTGATGCGACTGGAGACGCAGTGGCACGGCCTGGAGCGGCTGACCTATTACGTGCTGTTTCCGGTGCTCTTGATCCAGACGCTGGTGAAGGCCGACCTCAGCAAGGTCCCGGTCGCCGGCGTCGGCGGCGCACTGCTGCTGTCGGCGCTGCTGATGTCGGTGCTGTGCCTGGCGCTGCGGCCCCTGCTCGCCCGCGGCGCGGTCGACGGCCCCGCCTTCACCTCGGTGTTCCAGGGCGCCATCCGCTGGCAGACCTATGTGGCGCTCGCCGTATCGGGCAGCCTGTTCGGCGATGCCGGGCTGGCGCTGGCCTCGGTCGCGATGGTCGCCATCATTCCCCTGGTCAACGTGTTCAGCGTCAGCGTACTCGCGCAATACGCTTCGACCGAAAAGCAATCGGTCGGATCGATCGCCATGACGGTCGTGCGCAATCCCCTGATCTGGGCCTGCGCGATCGGGCTCCTGATCAACGTCACCCACCTCCCCCTGCCAAAGCTCTGGCATGACGTCGCCGACGCGCTGGGCCGATCCTCGCTGGCGATCGGCCTGCTGGTGACCGGCGCCGGCCTGCATCTCAACGGCATGTTCCGCCCGAGCCTTGCGGCGTCGGTCGCGGTATTCCTCAAGCTCGTGCTGATGCCGGTGATCGCCGTCGCGCTGGCGCTGTGGTTCGGGCTGTCAGGCTCGAACCTGGCGATCGTCACGGCGTGCGCGGCGGTGCCGGCCTCATCCAGCGCCTATGTGCTGGCCCGGCAGATGGGCGGCGATGCGCCTTTGCTGGCGCAGATCATCACGCTGCAGACCATTCTGGCGGCGATCACGATGCCAATCGCGATTGCGCTCGCGGCGATATTATAGCGTTTTCGAGCGAAGTGGACGCCGGTTCGCGTGAAGAAAACGCGTCAAACAAGGATCTAGCTGCCGGCGAGCCAAAAAGTTTGAATTGTCGCCGCCGTGTTGTTGAGACCGTGCAGCACGATCGTGAGCCAGGTCGAACCGGTGCGGTAGCGGAAATAGCCGAGCAGCAGTCCAATGGTGAACACCTCACCGAAGAAGAACCAGCTGTACTGCAGGTGCATCGAAGTCCAGACCAGCGACGACAGGAAGATGGCGCCGGGCACCCCGAGGCGCGATTCCGACCAGCCGCGGTAGAGAAAACCGCGCGCCATAATTTCCTCCGAGATCGGTGCAGCGACGCAGAATGCGATCACGAGCAGCCACAGCGCGCCGTCGGCCTGCGCCGATTTCAGCACGTCGCCCATAAAGCCCGGCGTCACCTCGCGCCCGAGCGCACGCGACAGCAGGTCCCAGCCGCCGACCAGCACGGCCAGTGAGACGGCGCCGATCAGGAAATTCTGCCACGTGGTCCAGCGCAGCGCGAGATAATCGACAAATGGCGTGCGCGAGGCCCGCGTCGCGACCCAGGCTGCGAGCAGCACCGCCGGCATTCCCATGATCACGGACAGCGAGATCGTCAGCCCGGCCCCGACGACATGGATCGCAGCCGCAAGATCCCACGAACCTTGCCGCAACACGAAGTAAGCGATGACCACGGCCTGGCCGACAAACATGCCGGCAAAGATGAACAGCCCCCACAGCGCCGTGCCCCAGAATTTCCAGATCCGGGGCGGACGCAGGGTGGACGCGACGGGAGGGGGCGGTTGCGGGAGGCTGAGGGAATCCATCAACTGACTTTCAGGGCAGCGCCCGTTCCAGCAGACCAGCGACGTCGGCGCTGGCAAGATCGACCGCGCCGTACATGCTGGCGTGATTCCCGGCAAGGCGCGTGGCGGCAAACAGCTCCGCATGCCGTGGCGACACCGCGTTGAGCGCCGCCGCTGCCGCGAGCAGCGCCAATTTTTCGACCGCCAGCCGCGCCACGCGCTCGCTGTCCGGCCGGCGGAAAGCTTTGCCGATAAAACCGACCGCCTCGCCGGCCCCCGGCAGGCCCAGCGTTTCACCGGTGAGCTCGTGCAGGACCGCCGATGCCGCGTCGGCCTCGCGCGACAGCGCCCGGAGCACGTCGAGGCACATCACATTGCCTGACCCTTCCCAGATCGCGTTGACCGGCGACTCCCGGTAATGCCGCGCCAAAATCCCCTCCTCGACATAGCCGTTGCCGCCGAGACATTCCATCGCCTCATAGAGAAAGCCCGGCGCGCTCTTGCAGACCCAGTATTTGATCGCCGGCGTCAGCAGCCGCATATAGGCGGCCTCTTTGGGGTCTGAAGGCGCCCGGTCGAACGCCCGGCACAGCCGCATCACCAGCGCGATCGAGGCTTCGACATGCAGCGCCATGTCCGACAGCACCGCCTGCATCAGCGGCTGGTCGGAAAGATGCTTCTGGAATACGCTGCGGTGCCTAGCGTGGTGCAGCGCATGTGCGAGGCCCGAGCGCATCAGGCCGGCGGAGGCAATCGCGCAATCCTGCCGCGTCAGCTGCACCATCTGGATGATGGTGCGGATACCTTTGCCCTCGTCACCGATGCGCTCCGCATAGGCGCCTGTGAATTCCACTTCTGATGACGCGTTGGAGCGGTTGCCGAGCTTGTCCTTCAGCCGCTGGAACCGGATCGCGTTGACGGTGCCGTCGGGCGCAAAGCGCGGCATGAAGAAACAGCTCAGGCCGCCGCCCGCCTGCGCCAGCACCAGAAACGCATCGCACATCGGCGCCGACATGAACCATTTGTGCCCGGTGATACGATAGGCATCGCCGTCGCGCTCCGCGCGCGTCATGTTGGAGCGCACATCGGTGCCGCCCTGCTTCTCGGTCATGCCCATGCCGACCGTCATGCCGCGCTTGCTCCACCACGGCGCAAAGGTTGGATCGTAAGAACGCGTCGCCAGCACCGGCATCACCTTCGCCAGCAGATCCGGCTGCTCGGCCAGCGCCGCCACCGACGCGCGCGTCATGGTGATCGGGCAGAGATGGCCGGTCTCGACCTGCGAGGCGATGTAGAATTTGGCCGCGCGCACGACTTCCGAAGCACCGCCCGCCGGCTTGCCGTCGGCGCTCCAGGTCGAATTATGCACGCCGGCATGCGCCGAGTGCGCCATCAGCTCGTGATAGGCCGGATGAAACTCGACCTCGTCGCGGCGGTTGCCGCGGGAATCGAAGGTCCGCAGTTTTGGCGTGTTTTCATTGGCGACACGGCCCCGCTCGGCCATCGCGGCCGAACCCCAATGCTGGCCGAAATCCGACAATTCCTGCTGCGCCGAAGCGCCGCCATTGGCAGCTACCGCCTCGGCCAGCGGCCGGTCGACCGCGAACAGGTCGACATCTTCGAACGGCGGTGACTGGTTGAAGACCTCGTGGGTCGCGAACGATGCCTGGCTCATGGCGGGTCCTGATCTCAGGGAATCAATTCCGTCGCACAATCGGGAAATCATAGGCCTGCCGGCCGACCCCCGGCAGCGAAAAGTGCCACCACTCCTTCGAATAGTTCACAAACCCTTGCCGGGCCATCGCGGCAACCAGCGTGTTCCTCGATCGCCGTTGCGCCGGCGTGATCGAGGGGGCGGCGGTATGCGATTTGACGTCCGAGCAATCATAGCCGGTACCCATATCGACGCTGCCTTCCGGCGCCCGCGCCTCGGCTGGCGCGGTGCAGTCGGCATAGGACTTGGTGGAATCGAACCTCGCGGAGTTGTCGGCAGTCAGATCGACCAGGGTCAGATCGAGCGCGGCGCCGGTTGAATGTCCGGACCGGGTCGCGATATAGCCCAGACGGAACAAATCGGCCTTGCGGAAGGCCGGGCTAAAGCGGCGATCGGCTTGCGTCTCCTTGCCGTTCTTCGACCACGCCACCATGTCGGCGACCGCGCGCTCGGGCCGATAGCAGTCGAACATCTTCAACGACAGCTTTTGCCTGGCGAGTTCCTGCTGGATGTTCTTCAGCGCCAGGCCGACTTCGCGCTTCACGACGCATTCGGCGGCGTCATACCCCCTCAGCGGCTTGCCGACAAAGTTGTTCGAGGTGGCGTAGCGCATGTCCTGGATGATGCTGGGATCGATATCGCGCAGGTAGACGAAGCCGCCCGGCAGCCCCTGCGCCTTTGCAGTCTGCGGCCCGGACAGGCCAAGACCGGTTAATCCGATCGCTAAAATAACGTGCCATTTCTGCATTGGACGCCTTCCCCGCGCGCCGAACGCGGCGCAATTGCGGCAACCCTCTTTACCCTGCGCGGCGACTGACCGGGGGATAACTCGCAAGCCCCCTATTCGCGCTTGCCCCGCTTGGGAAGTCTGCCTATAGCTCTCGTTTTAATGACCCCTGCATCGAAATCGACCTTCGTCCTCGGTCACCGGCATCTGCTGGGAATCGAGGGGCTTTCCGCCGCCGATATTACCGGCCTGCTCGACCTTTCCGAGGAATATGTCGAGCTCAACCGCCAGGTAGACAAAAAGCGCACTTCGCTGCGCGGTCGCACCCAGGTGAACCTGTTCTTCGAGGCCTCGACCCGAACCCAATCCTCGTTCGAACTAGCCGGCAAACGGCTTGGCGCCGACGTCATGAACATGTCGGTATCCTCGTCCTCGATCCGTAAGGGCGAGACGCTGATGGATACCGCCGTCACGCTCAATGCCATGCATCCGGACATCCTGGTGGTGCGCCACCACGCCTCGGGTGCGGTGGAACTTTTGGCGCGCAAGGTTGACGGTTCCGTGATCAATGCCGGCGACGGCAGCCACGAGCATCCGACCCAGGCGCTGCTGGACGCGCTAACGATCCGCCGCAACAAAGGCCGGCTGGAAGGCCTCGTGATCGCGATCTGCGGCGACGTGATGCATTCCCGCGTCGCCCGCTCCAATATCCTGCTGCTCAACACCATGGGCGCCCGCGTCCGCGTGGTGGCGCCCTCCACGCTGTTGCCGCGCGGCATCGAGCGGATGGGCGTCGAGGTGGCGCGCGACATGCGCGAGGGTCTCAACGGCGCCGACATCGTCATGATGCTGCGGCTGCAGCGCGAACGCATGAACGGCTCGTTCGTGCCGTCATCCGGCGAATACTTCCACTATTTCGGTCTCGACCAGAAGAAGCTCGCTTACGCCAAGCCCGACGCGCTGGTGATGCATCCGGGCCCGATGAACCGCGGCGTCGAGATTGATTCATTCGTAGCAGACGGCGCGCAATCGCTGATCCGCGAACAGGTGGAAATGGGAGTGGCGGTGCGCATGGCGGTGCTGGAAGCACTCGCCCGCAACCTGCCGAACGCCTGACATGCTGACCGATCGCCGCCCCATCCTCCTGGCCAACGCCCGCGTCGTCGACCCCTCGCGCGACTTCGACGGCCCCGGTGACGTCCTGATCGCCGACGGCATGATCCGCGACTCAAAGCGCGGCATCGGCGCTGCCGGCGTCCCCGAAGGCACCGACATCGTCAATTGCGCCGGCAAGGTCGTCGCCCCCGGGCTGATCGACATGCGCGCCTTTGTCGGCGAACCCGGCGCCAGCCACCGCGAAACCTTTGCTTCCGCCAGCCAGGCGGCGGCCGCCGGCGGCATCACCACCATCATCTGCCAGCCGGACACCTCGCCGGTGATCGACAATTCGGCCACCGTCGACTTCGTGCTGCGCCGGGCGCGCGACACTGCGATCGTCAACATCCACCCGATGGCGGCGCTGACCAAGGGCATGGGCGGCGAGGAAATGACCGAGATCGGCCTGTTGAAGGCCGCCGGCGCCGTCGCCTTTACCGATGGCGCCCACAGCGTCACCAATGCGCAAGTGATGCGGCGCGCTCTGACCTACGCGCGCGATTTCGACGCGCTGATCGTGCACCACACCGAAGACCCCGATCTGGTCGGCGAAGGCGTGATGAACGAGGGCGAGTTCGCCGCAAGGCTCGGCCTCGTCGGGATCCCCAATGCCGCCGAGGCCGTGATGCTGGAACGCGACATGCGCCTGGTGGCGCTGACCGGCGGCCGCTATCACGCGGCGTCACTGAGTTGCATCGAGTCGCTCGAAATCCTCAAGCGCGCGCGAGACGCGGGACTTGCAGTTTCGGCGTCGGTGTCGATCAACCACGTCACGCTGAACGAAAACGACATCGGTCCGTACCGGACGTTCCTGAAACTGTCGCCGCCGCTGCGCACCGAGGACGACCGTCTGGCGCTGGTCGCGGCCGTGGCCTCCGGCCTGATCGACGTCGTGATGTCCGATCACAATCCGCAAGACGTCGAGGTGAAGCGGCTGCCGTTCGCGGAAGCCGCCGCCGGCGCGGTCGGGCTGCAGACCATGCTGCCGGCGGGCCTGCGGCTGATCCACAACGGCGAGATGGACTTCAAGACCCTGATCCGCGCGATGTCGACGCGCCCGGCCGAGATTTTGGGCCTGCCCGGCGGCTCGCTGCGCGCGGGTTCCCCTGCCGACGTCGTCGTGATCGATGCCGACGTACCCTGGGTGCTCGACCGCGACGACCTCAAATCGCAATGCAAAAATACGCCGTTCGACGAAGCCCGCTTCTCGGGCCGCGTCGTGCGTACTATCGTGGGCGGACGGACGGTCTATGAGCATGTCTGATAGAGCGTTTTCAAGCGAAGTGTGTACCGGTTCGCGTCAAGAAAACGCGTCAAAAAAAGACGTGCGCGAAGCACTCCGCGGCGGGAGCAACGGCGATGACGTTTGAGCCATTCCTCATCGTTGCGTTTTTCGTGGGCTATTTCTTCGGCTCGATTCCGTTCGGGCTGTTGCTGACCAAGTTCGCCGGCACCGAGGATCTGCGCTCGATCGGCTCCGGCAGTATCGGCGCCACCAACGTGCTCCGCACCGGCCGCAAGAGCCTCGCCGCCGGGACGCTGATCGGCGACGCGCTCAAGGGCACGCTCGCGGTCGTCGTCTGCGGCTATTATGGCGGCCCCAACGCCGCGATGCTGGCCGCATTCGGCGCCTTTCTCGGCCATCTCTATCCGGTCTGGCTCAAGTTCAAAGGCGGCAAAGGCGTCGCGACCTATATCGGCGTGCTGATCGGCCTGTTCTGGCCCGCGGCCATCGTGTTCTGCGTGATGTGGATCGCGACCGCCATCACCACGCGCTACTCGTCGCTGTCGGCATTGATCGCGGCCTTCGTGACGCCGCTGTTCCTGTGGTGGTTCCTCCACCCGGCGCTGGCTTCGCTGTTTGCGGTGATGACGCTATTGCTGTTCTACGCGCACCGCGAAAACATCAAGCGCCTGCAGACCGGAACCGAGAGCCGGATCGGCGCGAAATAAGCTCGTATCGTAGCCCGGCTGAGCGGCAGCGATATCCGGGGTGCTGTTAGATCTCTCCCGGATGTCGAGTCGCTCATCCGGGCTACGCACTTCCTCACCGCGCCAGCGCTTCCTCGACGAACTGCGCCGCTGCCAGCGCCTTCGCATCGTCGCCATAGCGCGCGATAACCTGCACGCCGACCGGCAATCCGCCGGCAGCGATATGCGCGGGGATGTTGACGCAGGGCGTTCCCATCAGCGTCCACAGCCGGTTGTAGCGGGCGTCGCCCGTCGAGCCCAATCCCGCAGGTGCTGCACCAGGGGCTGATATGGCCAGCAGCACGTCGACGTCTTCGAAAACTTTTGCCAGCGCGATTCTGGCCTGACGTGTAACTTGCATCGCCCCGTCATAGGCGGCGGGCAGCATGCCCTTGCTTTCGTCGAGCCGTCCACGCAGGTTCGGCGCGACGGCGTCGTAATGGACGCGGTATTCAAAGGCGAGCGCCTGATGCGCTTCGAATTCCTGCACTGTCGGATGCTGGCGCCATGCTTCGGCTACGATCTCCGGCATCGCCAGCGTGCGCACGGATGCCCCTGCCCGTTCCGCAGCTTTGGCAGCGATCTGCAGCGCCTCGGCGCCTTCGGCCTCCGGTGCACCGGCAAAGTCCTGGGTCACGACGCCGATACGTGGCGTCGGCACCAACGCCTGCGGCAAAAATTCATCCCGGCCTGTCATCGCCGCAAGCCCGTGCGCGACGTCGCGAACACTGGCCGCGAACAAACCGACCGTATCCAGCGTCCACGAATAACACTTCACGCCGACGGTCGGCAGCAGGCGGTAGGACGGTTTGATCGCGGCACAGCCGCAGAACGACGCCGGCCGGATCACCGAGCCACCGGTCTGCGTGCCCAGCGCCAGCGGGATCATGCCGGCCGCGACCGCGGCTGCCGAGCCTGCCGATGATCCACCCGGCGTGTGAGCATTGTTGCGCGGGTTGAGCGTCGCGGTCGGGTCTGACGATGCGAACGCCGTCGTCGTGGTCTTGCCGACGATGCTGGCCCCTGCCGCCTTCAGCGCCATCACGACAGCCGCATCGCCGCGAGACTGGAACCCCTTGTAGATCGACGAGCCCATCTCGGTCGGAAAATCAGCGGTATCCATGATGTCCTTGATGCCGACGGCGACGCCGCGCAACGGCCCGGCGTTCTCGGCGCGGATGCTCGGATCATGGCAGACGAAGGCGCCGATCGTTTTCTCTTGCGCGCCGATCGCCTCCAGCGACTGGGCAATCGCGGCATCCGCGGAAAGATCACCCTGCGCGATACGGCGTTGAAGGTCGGCGAGCGAGATCATGGACACTCCTCCTGCGGCGGACCAACGGGTTTTACGGAGTGGGCCGGAACGGGGCAACGCATCGGCGGGCATGGCAGCCGTGAGAAGAGGTGTTGATTGCAATCTCCGGTTGGGCAAAGCTGGCACCGAAATGCACGACCGAACGCCCAGCACGCCCCACCTCACCGATTCCGAGCGGATCGACCGGTTGCGGCTCATTCGTTCCGACAATGTCGGCCCACGCACCTTCGCCTCGCTGCTGCGGCACTTCGGCAGCGCCCGCGCCGCGCTGGAGCGGCTGCCCGATCTGGCGCGGCGGGGCGGCGCGTCAGGACCGGGGCGCATCTGCAGCGAGGATGACGCGCGGGGTGAACTCGCAGCTGGCCGAAAGATCGGCCTCGCTCTCGTCGTGCCCGGTGAAGCCGGCTACCCGCCGCGGCTGGCCACGCTGGACGATGCGCCGCCGCTGCTCGGCATCCGTGGCGCGCCCGAGGTGATGATGCGGCCGATGATTGCGATCGTCGGCTCGCGCAATGCCTCCGGCGCCGGATTGAAATTCGCAGGCCAGATCGCGCGCGACCTCGGCGAAGCCGGTTTTGTCGTTATCTCCGGATTGGCACGCGGCATCGACCAGGCCGCGCATCGGGCAACGGTTGCGAGCGGCACGGTTGCGGTGCTGGCCGGTGGCCATGACCGGATCTATCCGCCTGAGCATGAGGACCTGCTGGCCGCATTGCTCGAACATGGCGGCGCGATTTCGGAAATGCCGCTTGGCCATGTGCCGCGCGCCCGCGATTTTCCGCGCCGCAATCGCCTGATCTCCGGCGCTTCGCTCGGCGTCGTCGTGGTCGAAGCCGCCCACCGCTCCGGATCGCTGATCACGGCGCGGATGGCCGCCGAACAGGGCCGCGAGGTGTTTGCTGTCCCCGGCTCGCCGCTCGATCCCCGCGCCGCCGGCACCAACGATCTGATAAAACAGGGCGCGACGCTGACCACGGATGCGTCCGACGTGATCAACGCAGTCGCGCCGATCATGGAGCGGCCGGTCGCAATTGAACTGCGCGAGGGCGACGGCGAGCCGCTGGATTTCGACGCGGGCGTTAGCGAACGCAAGCACATCATCGATCTGCTCGGACCAAGCCCGATCAGCCTCGACGATCTGATCCGGATGTCGGACGCCTCGCCCGCGATCGTCCGATCGGTGCTGCTCGAACTCGAGCTTGCCGGACGGCTGGAGCGCCACGGCGGCGGGCTGGTGTCGCTGGTTTAAGAGCGCAGCGCCCTGGGCAGTGCCAAGACACAAAATCGCGAAAACAACCCCATGCAAAGAAAGACAGGGCCGCAAGCTACGGTATCAAATTACCCGCTCAACGTTTGTCATTACGCGCGTCGAAACTGCTGCGCGCGCCTTCGATCTCGGCTTGGTGATCGAACGCCCATTTTCCCAGCGCTTCAACCGGCTTCGACAGCCCGCGCCCGAGATCAGTCAGTTCATAATCGACGCGCGGCGGAATGGTCGGGAATACGGTTCGGGTGACGAGGCCGTCCCGCTCGAGGCCGCGCAGCGTCAGCGTCAGCATGCGCTGCGAGATGCCGCCCACCATGCGCTTGAGTTCGTTGAAGCGCAGCGGCCCGCCACCGAGCATCATGATGACGAACACGCTCCATTTGTCGCCGACCCGCGCCAGGATAGAGGCCACGCCACGGCAGTCACTGCTCTCGTGAGCGCTGGGCGGCAGGACAGGCACATTGATGTGCTCGGGTCTCATGGATGTGCTCAGGTTTCAAAAATGTGCGTTCTTGCGAGGTTTTAGGACAGTCACTCATATAGCGCCAGTTACAAACCAATACCAAGGGTGACCCAAATGAAACTTCTGCATATCGACTCCAGCGTCCTCGGCCCCCACTCCGTCAGCCGCCAGGTTTCCGCCGCCATCGTGGACCGGCTGCGCCAATCCACTCCCGGCCTTGAGGTCAGCTACCGCGATCTGACCCTGACGCCGCTGGCGCATCTGTCGGGCTCGCATCTCGCCGCGAGTCAGGGCGCCACGCCCGAGGCATCGCTGCAGCCGGACCTCGCCGCCGGCCAAGCGGTGCTGGAAGAGTTTCTCGCCGCCGACATCGTGGTGCTCGGCGCGCCCATGTACAATTTCACCATTCCGAGCCAGCTCAAGGCCTGGATCGATCGCATATTGGTGGCGGGCAAGACGTTCAAATATGGCGCACAGGGCGTCGAGGGGCTGGCCGGCAACAAGCGCGTCATCGTCGCGATCTCGCGCGGTGGATATTACGGCCCCGGCACACCGGCCGCCGTCGGTGAACATCTGGAAACCTATTTGCGCTGGGTGTTCGGCTTCATCGGCATCGCCAATCCCGAATTCATCTCCGCCGACGGAATCCAGGTCGGTCCCGAGCACCGCGAAAAAGCGGTTGCCGGCGCGCTGAAAGCCGCGGGCAATCTGAACGCAGCCTGAGTTGGTGCGTGAGCGGTTGCCGTCGCCAGGCGCGTGACGGCAGCCGCTCCAATCAGAAAACGCCGTTGATACGGAGGATAACGACAATCAAGGAGAACAGGAGACCGACACCCGAAAACAGCGCGACTGAAACAAATTGCGCAGTGTCCGAATTTTCCGCCGGGGTCGAGGAGATGCCAGTGGTCTTCGGCACGACTGGGCTCACCGGTTCATGGTTGTTTACGAAACTCCTGTCCTTGAAATCTCAAGCAGTTACACGCCTGGTTCAATGCGCGTTCTGGCTCAGCGCCAATCCGCCGCAGGGCGCAAGCCGGCCAGCGTCCCGCCGGCCGGCGACGATATTGCCGGATATCCGCCTATCCCCGATAGATCGGCGCTCCGCTTGGCGAGGCCGTAGCACCCCCGTCGACGAACAACTCCTGCCCCTGGATATGCGCGGCATCGTCGGAGGCGAGGAACAGCACCGTCTTCGAAATGTGATCGGGTTCGCCGATGCGGCCGAGCGGCGTGGTGGCGCCGATGCGCTGCTCGAAGGCCTTTTCGGCTTCGGGCGTCGCCAGTGCCGCGCCCCAGATCGGGGTGCGGATCGCACCCGGCGAGACCACGTTGACTCGGATATTGCGCGGCGACAGTTCGGACGCCATCACCCGCGCCATCGCACGCACGCCGGCCTTGCTGGCTGCATAGGCGGAATAGCCGGGGTTGCCGAGCACCGAAATCACCGAGCCGTTCAGGATAATGGAAGCGCCGTCGTTGAGATGCGGCACCGCGGCCTGCACCGTGAAGAATACCGCCGTGATGTTCGTCCGGATCACGCTCTCAAAGGTTTCGAGCGTGGCTGATCCAAGCGGCGTGCCGCCGGCAATGCCGGCATTGGCGAAGATGACGTCGAGCTTGCCGAACTTGGCCACCGCCTGCCGAATCGCGGCCTCGGTCGCCGCGATGTCGGTGGCGTCGGCGGCGATCGCAAGCGCGTTCGGACCCAGCTCTTGTGCGGCCGCCTCCAGGGTCTCCTTGTTGCGTCCGGTGATGGCGACGCGCGCCCCCTCCGCCACGAACAGCTTGGCCGTCGCAAGTCCGATGCCGCTGTTTCCGCCAGTAATGAACGCCGTCTTGTTCGCCAGTCTCACGGGAGCCTCCGATGGTTGCATTATTAAACTAAGTTGCCATCTAGAGCATCTGGTTGTATAATGCAACCACACAAGGCTGTGATCATCCAAAGCGTTTTCGAGTGGAGTCCGGTTCGCGTGAAGAAAACGCGTCAAACAAATCCGCGGAGATGGCCATGGTGAAACGGACGAGCTTCGAGAACGACGATTGCCCGATCGCGCGATCGCTGGACGCGATCGGCGACTGGTGGTCGCTTCTGATCATCCGCGAGGCATTATTCGGCAGCCGCCGCTTCGGCGAATTCCAGAAAAGTCTCGGGCTCGCCAAGAACATCCTCACCGTGCGGCTGCGCGCGCTGGTCGATCAGGGCATTCTCAAGCTGGCTCCCGCCTCCGATGGCAGCGCCTATCAGGAATATCTTTTGACGCCGAAAGGCCGCGGCGTGTTTCCGATCCTGGTAGCGTTGCGCCAGTGGAGCGAGGAATTCGACGATCACCCTGCGGAAATCGCGACTATCCTGGTCGACAAGGAAAAGGGCCGCCCCGTTCGCAAGCTCGAACTCTATTCGCAAGATGGGCGGCTATTGACCGCGGCCGATACCGCGCTCAAGCCGCGCCCGGACGCCAAGTCATCACGGAAGCTCAGGTCTATTTCGGCCTGAACAGAAGGCTGCTCACGACAGCTTGCGCTTGCTCCGCAGCCGCAGATGCTCTTGGGCTTCCAGCAGCGCCATCCCGAGCAAATGGCTGAGGACCTCAAGCCGGTGGCGCTCGGCGAGTTTTGTCAATTCGGCAACGGTCTCCGCGATGAAGGCCACGGCCTCGTCGGGGCCGCCCTCCTCACCTGATTCAACCGCTTGATATCGCCGATTACCGCCCGAAGCGGTGCGCTTCCGGCCGCCCCCTGCCTTGCTCAAATAAAATGCACCCAATCCCATATAATATGGACGAGAAATAACCGCTTTGCGGGCGCAACTCTAGGGCGCAATTCGCAACTTCCTGTATATAAGTTCGGGCGTCCAAGACCCCTTTCTGGCCCCTCCTCATGATCTGTCGATTTGACAGGGGCCGCCTCACCACCCATGTTCGGGTCGAAACGGCGGCCGCGAGTCTCGCGGAACCGGCCTTAATCTTTTCCCGTAAGCTATTGGAATGACATGAATATCGTCATTGTGGAGTCGCCGGCGAAAGCCAAGACGATCAACAAATATTTGGGCGCCTCCTACGAGGTTCTGGCCTCGTTCGGCCATGTTCGCGACCTCCCCGCCAAGAACGGATCGGTCGATCCGGACGCCAATTTTCAGATGATCTGGGAGGTCGACCCCAAGGCGGCCGGCCGGCTCAACGATATCGCCAAGGCCCTGAAGGGCGCCGACCGACTGATTCTCGCAACCGACCCTGATCGCGAGGGCGAAGCAATCTCCTGGCACGTGCTCGAAGTGCTCAAGGAAAAGCGCGCGCTGAAGGACCACAAGATCGAGCGCGTGGTGTTCAACGCCATCACCAAGCAGGCGGTGACCGATGCGATGAAGTCGCCGCGCCAGATCGATGGCGCGCTGGTCGACGCCTATATGGCGCGGCGCGCGCTGGACTATCTGGTCGGCTTCACGCTCTCGCCGGTGCTGTGGCGCAAGCTGCCGGGCGCCCGCTCGGCCGGCCGCGTGCAGTCGGTGGCGTTGCGGCTGGTTTGCGACCGCGAACTCGAAATCGAAAAGTTCGTGCCCCGCGAATACTGGTCGCTGGTGGCAACGCTGACGACGCCACGCGGCGATACGTTCGAAGCGCGGCTGGTCGGCGCCGACG
This sequence comes from Bradyrhizobium sp. OAE829, assembly GCF_040546575.1. Lineage (NCBI taxonomy): Bacteria > Pseudomonadati > Pseudomonadota > Alphaproteobacteria > Hyphomicrobiales > Nitrobacteraceae > Bradyrhizobium > Bradyrhizobium sp. OAE829. Next base: position 883,524 of record NZ_JBEPOE010000001.1, read on the forward strand.
GCAAGAAGATCCAGCGGCTCGACATCGGCACCGGCGCTGAAGCCGAAGACCTCAAAAAAGCGATCGAGGCCGCCAACTTCACGGTCTCGACCGTCGAAGCCAAGCCCGCCCGCCGCAATCCGCAGGCCCCCTTCACCACCTCGACGCTGCAGCAGGAAGCCAGCCGCAAGCTCGGCTTTGCGCCGGCGCATACGATGCGGATCGCGCAGCGCCTGTATGAAGGCATCGATATCGGCGGCGAGACCACCGGTCTCATCACCTATATGCGGACCGACGGCGTGCAGATCGACGGCTCGGCCATCACCCAGGCCCGCAAGGTGATCGGCGAGGATTACGGCAACGCCTATGTGCCGGAGGCGCCGCGCCAGTACCAGACCAAGGCCAAGAACGCGCAGGAAGCGCATGAAGCGATCCGCCCGACCGATATGTCGCGCCGTCCGGCCGAAATGCGCCGGCGTCTCGATACCGATCAGGCCAAGCTGTATGAGCTGATCTGGATCCGCACCATCGCAAGCCAGATGGAATCCGCCGAACTCGAGCGCACCACCGTCGATATCGCCGCCAAGGCCGGCTCACGCGTGCTGGACCTGCGCGCCAGCGGCCAGGTGGTGAAGTTCGACGGCTTCCTCGCGCTCTACCAGGAAGGCCGCGACGACGAGGAAGACGAGGATTCCCGTCGCCTCCCCGCGATGAGCGAGGGCGAAGCGCTGAAGCGGCAGGATCTCGCCGTCACCCAGCATTTCACTGAACCGCCGCCGCGCTTCTCCGAAGCGTCGCTGGTCAAGCGGATGGAAGAACTCGGCATCGGCCGGCCCTCGACCTACGCTTCCATCCTGCAGGTCCTGAAGGACCGCGGCTACGTCAAGCTCGAGAAGAAGCGATTGCATGGCGAGGACAAGGGCCGCGTCGTAGTCGCGTTCCTGGAAAACTTCTTCGCGCGCTATGTCGAGTACGACTTCACCGCCAATCTGGAAGAGCAGCTCGACCGCATCTCCAACAACGAAATTTCCTGGCAGGATGTGCTGAAGGAATTCTGGACCGGCTTCGCCGGCGCGGTCAACGACATCAAGGATATTCGCGTCTCCGAAGTGCTCGATGCGCTCGACGACATGCTGGGCCCGCACATCTATCCACCGCGCGCGGATGGCGGCGATGTCCGGCAGTGCCCGACGTGCGGCACCGGCAGGCTCAATTTGAAGGCTGGAAAGTTCGGCGCCTTTGTCGGCTGCTCGAATTATCCGGAATGCCGTCACACCCGTCCGCTTGCCGCTGACAGCGAGGCCAGCGCCGACCGCGTCCTCGGCAAGGATCCCGCAACCGATCTCGACGTGGCGGTGAAGGCCGGCCGCTTCGGTCCCTACATCCAGCTCGGCGAGCAGAAGGATTATGCCGAAGGCGAAAAGCCGCGCCGCGCCGGTATCCCGAAGAACACGTCGCCCGGCGACATGGAGCTGGAGCTCGCGCTCAAACTGCTGTCGCTGCCGCGCGAAATTGGAAAGCATCCGGAAACCGGCGAGCCGATCACCGCCGGCATCGGGCGCTTCGGCCCATTCGTGCGCCACGAAAAGACCTATGCGAGCCTGGAAGCCGGTGACGAGGTGTTCGACATCGGCCTCAATCGCGCGGTGACGCTGATCGCCGAAAAGATCTTGAAGGGCCCGAGCGGCCGCCGCTTCGGCGCCGATCCCGGCAAGCCGATCGGCGAGCATCCGAGTCTGGGCGGTGTCGCGGTGAAGAACGGCCGCTACGGCGCTTACGTGACCGCCGGCGGCGTCAACGCCACCATTCCGAGCGACAAGACGCCGGACACCATCACGCTCGCCGAAGCCATTGCACTGATCGACGAACGCGCCGCCAAGGGCGGCGGCAAGCCGAAGCGTGGCGCGAAGAAAGCCGCACCGAAGAAGACTTCCAAAGCCAAGGCGCCCGTTGATCCCGACGCGCCAAAACCCGCCAAGAAGGCCGCGGTGAAGAAGGCCGCCGCAAAACCGAAATCGGAAGCCGTCAGCAAGGCGCGCGCGCCGGTCGCGTCTGCTGCAAAGACGTCAGCCGCAAAGCCTGCAGCAGCACCCAAAACGCCTGCGAAGAAGAGCGCGGGCAAGGCCCGGGGATAAGTGAAGAGAAAACACGACAATGGCTTTCCGGCCCGGGACGCCATCGTTGCCTTCATCCGTGCGAATCCAGGCAAGATCGGCACCCGCGAGATCGCTCGCGAGTTCGGCCTGAAGAACGCCGACCGCGTCGAGCTGAAGCGAATCCTGCGCGAACTTGCCGACGAAGGCACCATCGCCAAGCGCGGCCGCAAGGTTCTCGAGCCCGCCGCGCTGCCGCCGACCGTGATGGCCGACATCACCGGCCGCGATACCGACGGCGAACTGCTCGCTACCCCCACCGAATGGGATGAAGAGGAATTCGGCGCGGCACCGAAGATCCGCATCCATGTTCCGCGTCGTCCGCAACCGGGCACCGCCGCCGGGGTCGGCGACCGCGCGCTGCTCCGCGTCGAAAAGACCGACGACACCGCTGGCACGCCCTATCGCGGGCGCGTCATCAAGGTCATCGACCACGCTCGCACCCGCCTGCTCGGCATTTTTCGGAAGCTTGCCAATGGCGGCGGAAGGATGATTCCTGTCGACAAGAAGCAGGCCGGACGCGAATTGAACATCGCAAGCTCAGACACCGGCGGCGCCGAGGATGGCGACCTCATCAGCGTCGATCTGGTGCGCACGCGCGGCTACGGGCTTGCGTCGGGCAAGGTAAAGGAGCGGCTCGGCTCGCTCGCGACCGAAAAAGCGGTCAGCCTGATCGCGATCCACGCCCACGACATTCCGCAGGCCTTCACACCATCAGCATTGCGCGAAGCCGAGGACGCAAAGCCTGCGATCCTCAAGGGCCGCGAGGACTGGCGCGAGCTGCCGCTCGTGACCATCGATCCGCCCGACGCCAAGGACCATGACGACGCGGTCCATGCCGCGCCCGATGACGATCCGAACAACAAGGGCGGCTACATCGTCCATGTCGCCATCGCCGATGTCGCGTTCTATGTGCGCCCGGGTTCGGCGCTCGATCGCGATGCGCTGACGCGTGGCAACTCGGTCTATTTCCCGGACCGCGTGGTGCCGATGCTGCCCGAGCGCATCTCCAACGATCTCTGCTCGCTGGTGCCGGGCGAGCCGCGCGGTGCGCTCGCGGTGCGGATGGTGATCGGCCCTGACGGCCGCAAGCGCTCGCACAGTTTTCATCGGGTGCTGATGCGTTCCGCCGCCAAGCTCAATTACGCCCAGGCGCAGGCCGCGATCGACGGACGCCCCGACGACACCACCGGTCCCCTGCTCGAGCCGATCCTCAAACCGCTCTATGCGGCCTATGCACTGGTAAAACTGGCGCGCGACGAGCGTGATCCGCTGGATCTTGATCTGCCCGAGCGCAAGATCCTGCTGAAGCCTGACGGCACCGTCGATCGCGTCATCGTGCCGGAGCGGCTGGATGCGCACCGGCTGATCGAGGAGTTCATGATCCTCGCCAACGTCGCCGCCGCCGAAATGCTGGAGAAGAAGGCGCTGCCGCTGATCTACCGCGTGCACGACGAGCCCAGCCAGGAGAAGGTCCACAACCTCCAGGAATTTTTGAAGACGCTGGACCTGCCGTTTGCAAAAGCCGGCGCGTTGCGCCCCGCCTTGTTCAATCGCGTGCTGGGCCAGGTCCGCGGCGAGGACTATGAGCCGCTGGTCAATGAAGTGGTGCTGCGCTCGCAGGCGCAGGCGGAATATTCGGCGGAGAATTACGGCCATTTCGGCCTCAACCTGCGGCGCTATGCGCATTTCACTTCGCCGATCCGGCGATACGCCGATCTGATCGTGCATCGCGCGCTGATCCGCGCGCTCGGCCTCGGCGAAGGCGCGCTGCCGGACGCCGAAACGCTGGAAACGCTGAGCGAGGTCGCCGCGCAGATTTCCGTCACCGAACGCCGCGCCATGAAGGCCGAGCGCGAAACCGCCGACCGGCTGATCGCGCATTTCCTCGCCGACCGCATCGGCGCGACGTTCCAGGGCCGCATTTCCGGCGTCACCCGCGCCGGACTGTTCGTGAAGTTGTCTGATACCGGCGCCGACGGGCTGATCCCGATCCGCACGCTGGGAACAGAATATTTCAACTATGACGAGACCCGCCACGCGCTCGTCGGCTCACGCAGCGGTGCCATGCACCGGCTGGGGGACGTTGTCGACGTACGTCTGGTAGAAGCAGCACCAGTAGCTGGCGCGCTGCGGTTCGAGTTACTATCTGAAGGCAAGGTCATTCCGCGCGGCAGAAAACAGGGCGGCCGCCGCGAAGGTTCGAAAGCCCCGGTCACGCCATCGAAGACGCGTCCGGGCCGTAGCCCGCATCCGAAGGAACGCAAGTCCGGTAAAGGCAAGCCCGGCAAATCGAAGAGAGGCAAGTCATGGAAACGGTGAACCCCGCGACGACAGTCTGGACCAGGGAATCCGTGAAGGGCGAAAAGCGTGACCTCTGGAGCGCGATGAAGCGCGGCTTCATGTGCCGTTGCCCGCGCTGCGGCGAAGGCAAGCTGTTTCGCGCGTTCCTGAAAGTCGACGACCACTGCAAGACCTGCGGGCTCGATTACACGCCGCACCGCGCCGATGATTTGCCGGCCTATCTCGTGATCGTCATCGTCGGCCATATCGTGGTACCGGTCGTGCTGTGGGTGGAAACCAATTATTCGCCGGCTATCTGGCTGCAAATGGCGATCTACCTGCCCTTCACCTTCCTCTCGTCGCTGTTGCTGCTGCAACCGGTCAAGGGCGCGGTCGTGGGCTTCCAGTGGGCGCTACGCATGCATGGCTTTGATGAAAATGCCCCTAGCGACATCCCTCCGGTCTAGCTAAACCAAGACCAACAAGAGCCTGAGGGATGGAATGACCGAAGCAGCGCCTGCAATCGTCGAAGGAAAAGAAGCCGATCACCATCCCTATTTCCGACCAAAGGATGCCGCGACGCTGATCCTGATCGACCGGAGCGGCGACAAGCCGAAGGTGCTGGTCGGCAAACGCCACGACAATGTGGTGTTCATGCCCGGCAAATATGTTTTCCCCGGCGGCCGCGTCGACAAGGCTGACAACCGCGTTCCCGTTGCCGCACCCATCACCGGCGAGCTCGAAGCCAATCTACTGAAGGGCAGCCCGAAGATCGCGCCGTCGCGCGCACGTGCGCTGGCGGTAGCGGCGATCCGCGAGGCCTGCGAAGAGACCGGGCTCTGCCTCGGCCGCAAGGTCGAAAAGCCCGTAAAACTCGAAGGCACCTGGCAGCCGTTCTCGGATGCCGGCCTGCTGCCTGATCCGTCCAGCCTGTTCCTGATCGCACGCGCGATCACCCCGCCCGGCCGCGTCCGTCGTTTCGACACCCGCTTCTTCACCGCCGACGCTTCCGCCATCGCCCACAAGGTCGAGGGCGTGATCCACGCCGACGCCGAACTGGTGGAACTGGTCTGGGTCGAGATCGGCTCGAAACCGCTCGCCGATGCGCATGCCATGACCAAGAACGTGCTCGCCGAACTCGACCGCCGCCTCGCCACCGGCCCGCTGCGCCACGACGCACCGGTGCCGTTCTTCCATTTCTACGGCGGCAAGATGCAGAAGGACGTGCTGGGGGCGTAAGCTCTCACTCCCTCCCCGTCATTGCGAGGAGCGTAGCGACGAAGCAATCCATCTATCCGTTTGCGCCGCGCGATGGATTGCTTCGCTTCGCTCGCAATGACGCTGAAATATCCTCTGCGTGCCCTCTAAATCGTAAAATCCTTCTCGGCCTACCCCAATGGCGGCGACCCAATCGCCTCCCTATCTCTTTCCTCAACAGCAACGAACACGGAAACGGGGCGATGGCACAGCGGCAACTCAAGCTCGGCGCGTTCATGCGACCGGTCTCTATCCACACCGGCGCGTGGCGCTATCCCGGGGCTTGGCCGGACGCCAATTTCAATTTCCCGCGTATCAAGAAACTGATCCAGAAACTCGAAGCCGGCAAGTTCGACGCCTTCTTCATGGCCGACCATCTGGCCGTGCTGAACATGCCGGTCAATGCGCTCAAGCGCAGCCACACCGTGACCTCGTTCGAACCGTTCACGCTGTTGTCGGCGCTGGCCGGCGCCACCGAACATATCGGCCTGATCGCAACGGGTTCGACCACGTTCGACGAGCCCTATCATGTCGCGCGCCGTTTTGCTTCGCTCGACCACATCAGCAATGGGCGCGCGGGATGGAATATCGTCACCACCTCCAATCCGGACGCCGCGCTGAATTTCGGGCTCGACGATCATATGGAGCATGCCGAGCGCTACAAGCGGGCTCGCGAATTCTATGACGTCGTTACCGGCCTGTGGGATTCCTTTGCCGACGATGCCTTTGTGCGCGACGTCGAATCCGGCCTCTATTTCGATCCCGCCAAAATGCACGTGCTCAATCACAAGGGAAAATATCTGAGCGTGCGCGGCCCCCTCAACATCGCCCGTCCCGTGCAGGGCTGGCCGTTGATCGTGCAGGCCGGTGCCTCCGACGACGGCCGGCAGTTGGCGGCAGAGACCGCGGAAGCCGTGTTCACCGGCGGCGGCAGTCTCGCCGATGCCCAAAAGCTCTACGCCGACATCAAGGGCCGGATGGAAAAGGTTGGCCGCAACCCCGAGCATCTCGTTATCCTGCCCGGCGCATTCGTCGTGGTCGGCGACAGCGTGGAAGAGGCAAAGGAGAAGCGCGCAAAGCTCGACAGCATGGTGCATTACGACAGCGCGATCGCCTCGCTGTCGGTCCAGCTCGGCACCGACGCCTCCGGTTTCGATCCCGACGGCCAGTTGCCGCCGATTCCCGAGACCAACGCCAGCAAGAGCGGCCGCCAGCGCCTGGTCGATGTCGCGGCGCGCGACAAGCTCACCGTGCGCCAGCTCGCCCAGCGTGTCGGCGGCTATGGCGGCCTCTCCTTTGTCGGCACGCCCGTGACCATCGCCGACCAGATGGAGGAATGGCTGGTGAGCCGCGGCAGCGACGGTTTCAACATCATGTTCCCGTTCCTGCCCGCCGGGCTCGACGATTTCGTCGATCGGGTGGTGCCGGAACTGCAGAGACGCGGGATTTTCCGCAAAGAATATGAGGGCCGGACGCTGCGGGAGAATTTGGGGCTGCCGAGGCCGAAAAACCGGTTCTTTGAGGGTTAATTGCCTAGATTTGGACCGGATTCGCCGCTGAAAACCTTGACTTTGGGCGATCAGAAGCTAGGTTGCCGCACAAATGCGGGCCGATTTGGCTGGCACCCGATTTTCACACATCAAGGGTTTTAAACATGGCCAAAGCGGTCACCATCAAGGTCAAGCTCGTTTCCACGGCGGACACCGGCTTCTACTACGTCGCCAAGAAGAATTCGCGCACCATGACCGACAAGCTGGTCAAGAAGAAGTATGACCCGGTCGCGCGCAAGCACGTCGAGTTCAAGGAATCGAAGATCAAGTAACGTCGCAAACCATCGCTGACGAACGAACGGGGCCTCGCGGCCCCGTTTTGATTCTGTGCGTGCTCTAAACCGCCTGCATCTGTCGTGGCGGCTCGCTTGGCCTGATCAGCGCGAACGCGACCTGGATGATGCCGCCGGCCAGGCCCAGCGCGACGCCGATCCGCCACGCCATGGTGTATGAGCCGAGCTGGTCGTAGATCAGCCCGCCGCCATAAGCGCCGAGGAACGAGCCGATCTGGTGGCTCATGAAGGCGAGACCCTGAATCATCGCCTGCCATTTCAGGCCGAACATTTCAGCGACGGCGCCCGCGACCAGCGGACCGACGCCCATCCAGAGGAAACCCATGATCGCGCCGAACAACAGCGTGGTCGCCGGCGTTGCCGGCAGCATGAAGTACCAGGCGAGCGCGATCGAACGGAAAATGTAGATGCCGCCGAGCAGCGCCAACTTGTTCCAGCGCTGGCCGGCCCAACCGAAGAACAGGCTGCCCAGCACGTTGAAGCCGCCGATCATGCCGAGCGTCTGCGCGCTCAGCATCGGATCGAGGCCGCAGATCAAAAGATAGGACGGCAGATGCGTGGTGAGAAACACGAGCTGCATGCCGCAGACGAAATAGGCGCAGGTCATCACCACGAACGAGGCGTTGCCGAACGCGATCTTGGCGGCGGTTGAGGCCGAAGCGTCGCTGATGTCGTCGGCGGCCCTGGGCGGCAGCGGGATCTTGTCGGCCCTGCCCGCGTACCAGGCGGCCGGCAGCATGAACAGCGACAGGATCACAAAGCCGGCGACGCCGGCGCGCCAGCCAAAACCTTCATTCAACATCTGCCCGATCGGCGCCGACACCAATGCGCCGAGCGACCCCGCCGCCGAGACCATGCCCATCACCGTGCTGCGCACGGTAGCGGGCACCGCGCGCGCGGAAACCGACATCGCAATCGCATTGGCCGTGCAGGCCAGCGAGAAACCGATCAGCAGACCCGCGCCGATCAGGATCGGGATCATCCCGTGCGCGGTCGCCATCAGGGCAAGGCCCACGATGTACATCAGCGTGCCCACGATCATGATCGGGCGGAAGCCGTAGCGCACCGTCATGGCGCCGGCGACAGGCTGCAGGAATCCCCAGGCGAGGTTTTGTACGGCCAGCGCCAACGTGAAATCCGACACCGAAATTCCGATGTCCTTCGTCAGCGGCTGCATGAAAATACCAAAACTCTGCCGCAGGCCCATGCTCAGGGTCAGCATCACGGACGCGCCGATCAGGATGGGGAGTGTTGGACGCAGGATTTGCAGCAGGGCCATTGTTTTTATTCTCCCTATCGGCCGCGATTCAAAAGCCGCGTCCTGCAATTGGCATCTGAAATAGGTACACAGACCTGTGTACCTAGTCTATAACGGGCCCCGACTGTCAAGGCTGAAGGATATCGCGCACGCGCATGGCACCCCTGCCCGCCAAACCAGACATGAAGGACCGGATTCTCGAAACCGCGGATAGGCTGTTCTATCTGCAGGGGATTCGTGCGGTCGGCGTCGACACGATCGCGGCCGAAATCGGCATCAGCAAGCGCACGCTGTACAACCACTTCCCCTCCAAGGATGCGTTGATCTCGGCCTATCTGGCACGCCGCTTCGTTCAGCCGCGCCCGTCCGAGAAGCCGCCGGTCGAACAGATTCTCGGCACCTTCGATGCGCTGGAGCGGCGCTTTGCAGCCAAGGATTTTCGCGGCTGCCCGTTCGTCAACGCGGTCGCCGAACTCGGCAGCGAGGATCAATCCGTCCGCAAGATCGCCATCGCATTCAAGGAAAGCCGCCGTCTCTGGTTTCGCGATCTTCTGGTGCAGCTCGGCGCCGCCGACGCGGAAGGCCTTGCGACGCAGCTCGCGTTGCTGGTCGACGGTTCGATCGCGCAGGATCTCGTTCGCAACGACCCCGCGATGGCGCGCGCGGCGAAAGCGGCCGCAACGGTGTTGCTGAAGCATGCCGGAGTGAAGGTCGGTGGGGCCGCGCAAATGCCGCAAGTAAAAACACGGTGAGATAATCATGCTCTATCGTCGTCCCTGCGCACGCAGGGACCCATACGCCGTGGCCTTTCAATAGGGCGATGTGGTAGCTACCTTCCGCTGCCAGTGAGGCCGGTGATTATGGGTCCCTGCGTTCGCAGGGACGACAAAAAAATTCGGCCCGTGCGATGCGCATGCCGGCAAATGAGGAAACACCATGGAAGACTTGACGGTGACCGCCAAGGGTTACGACTTCAAACCGGCCCACGCGGCCATGCAGCGCTATATCGACGGCAATCTGCTGTCCGGCATCTCGTGGGCTGTCATGGTCGGCCGCGATCTGGTTGATGTCAATTGCGTCGGCTGGGCCGACAAGGAAGCGCAGACGCCGCTACGGCCCGACCACATCTTTCGGATTTTTTCCAACACCAAGCTGATCACTTCCTGCGCCGCATTGTTGCTGGTCGAGGAAGGCAAATTGCGCCTCGATGATCCGATCGAGAAATTTATTCCGCAGCTTGGAAACCGAAAAATATTGCGCGCTGGCGCGACCTCGCTGGATGACACGGAGCCGGCGAAGAGCTCGATCACGATCCGCCAGCTCCTGAGCCACAGCTCCGGTCTGAGCTACGGGTTTTTCGATCCCGGCACCACGATCTTCAAGGCGCTCAACGAGCGCGGCGTCCACAACCCGATGACGACGCTGGCCCAGATGGTCGATGTGCTGGCCGACCTGCCGCTGATCTATCAGCCGGGGACGTCCTGGGAATACTCGCTTGCCATCGACGTGGTGGCACGGCTGGTGGAAATCATCAGCGGCCAAAGCTTCGACAAGTTCATCCAGGCGCGGATACTCGATCCGCTGGGCATGGTCGATACCGGTTTCGTCGTGCCGGAAAAGGATCAGGGCCGGCTGGTCGCGTACTACGCCGGCGCCGACATGATGGAGCCGATGAAGCCGGGGCTCACCCGCACCGATAACGCGCCCTTCCCCGGCGCCTATCTGCGGCCCATTGCGCGGCTCAGTGGCGGCGGCGGCATGGTCTCAACGATGCCCGACATGGTCGCGTTGATCCGAAGCCTGCTGCCTGGCGGCCGAACGCTGCTCAAGCCGGAGAGCATTGCGCAGATGACGACCAACCAACTGCCGGACGGCCAGTGGATCCGCTTCGCCCTGATGGGCGAACAGGTCGGCAAGGCACACACGCTGGCCGGTGGGCTGATCGTCAAGCCGACGCCGTTCGACCACCCCGATGCTTCGGGCGAGCTCTATTGGGGCGGCCTCGCCGGCACGCAATGGTGGATTTCACCGCGACATACCATGGCCGGCGTGATGATGGCACAGCGGCAGATGGCGTTCGTCCATCCGTTCTCGTTCGAATTCAAGCGGCTGGCGTATGACGCGGTGAAGCGCGGGCGGTAGCGGAGGCCTTACGCCGCCGCCGAAACCACCACCCTGTTGCGTCCGTCGTGCTTGGCGCGATACAGCGCCGTGTCGGCGCGCTTCAGCACGTCGGCGACCGGCTCACCCTTGCGCTCCAGCGTGGACAGCCCGATCGAGACCGTGACCTCGATGCGCTTGGTGCCCTTGGCGATGGCGAAGGTCTCGCTCACGATCGAGCGGCGCAGCCGCTCCGCCACCATGCCTGCCACATGCAGGTCGGTCTCCGGCATCACGATGACGAACTCCTCGCCGCCATAGCGGCAGGCGAGATCGATGCCGCGGATCGACTTGCGGATGCGCACCGCGAATTCGCGCAGCACGTCGTCGCCGCCGTCATGGCCGTAATTGTCGTTGATGGCCTTGAAGAAATCGATGTCGAGGATCATCAGCGCCAGCGGCTTGCCGCGGCTCGAGGCCTGCTCGGCCAGCGTCGCCAGATGGCTCTCCATGTAGCGGCGGTTATGCAAGCCGGTCAGCGCGTCGGTGATCGCCATTTCGATCGAGTTCTGCACGTTGTCGCGCAGATGATCGGTATAGCGGCGCCTGCGGATCTGGGTGCGCGCGCGCGCCAAAAGTTCGTTCTTGTCGACCGGGCGCAGCAGATAGTCGTTGACGCCGATCTCGAGGCCGCGGAGCAGCCGCGCATTGTTGTCGGCGTCGGAGATCGCCAGGATCGGCACCTGACGGGTCCGCTCCAGCGAGCGCGCCTGGCTGCACAGCCGCAAGCCGTCGTAGTTTTCGAGGCTGAGGGAGACGATCAGCAGATCGTAATTGCCTTCGGCGGCGTGAAACAGCGCTTCGGCCGGATTGGCCTCGACATCGACGGTGTGCTCGGCGGAAAGCAGCGGCGCAAGCCGCTCGTAGGATGACGGGCGGTCGTCGACCAGGAGGATGCGTCCGCCGACGCCCTTGTCGGCCACGGCGGTGCGCTCGGGCGCTTCCATGCCGATTTCCAGCGAGGTGATGGCGCGCATGCGCAGCTCATCGGTCATCATCTTCAGCCGCGTCAGCGAACGGACGCGCGCGATCAGCACCACGTCGGACACCGGCTTGGTCAGGAAATCGTCGGCGCCGGCCTCGAGGCCGCGCACGCGGTCGGCCGGGCTGTCGAGCGCGGTGACTATCACGACCGGAATGAAATGCGTGGCCGGGTTGGACTTCAGCCGGCGGCAGACCTCAAAACCGTCCATGTCGGGCATCATGACGTCGAGCAGGATGATGTCGCATTCTGCGCGCGAACAGACATCCAGCGCCTCGGCGCCGTTGGTGGCGGTCAGCACATCGAAATACTCGGCCGACAGACGGGCTTCCAACAGCTTGACGTTGGCGGGAACATCATCGACGACCAGGATACGCGCAGACATCGAAACTCACTCCCACTACCCAATAAAACGCCGTACTGTCTCAATAAATTTGCCGACCGAAATTGGTTTGGACAGATACGCTTCGCAGCCGCCTTCGCGGATGCGTTCCTCGTCGCCCTTCATGGCGAATGCCGTCACCGCAACGACCGGTATCGCGCGCAGTTCCGGATCGTCCTTGATCCAGCGCGTCACCTCGAGACCCGACACCTGCGGCAGCTGGATATCCATCAGGATCAGATCGGGGCGCAGCTTGCGAACGAGATCGAGCGCCTCGAAGCCATTGCTGGTGCCGGAGGTCTGATAGCCATGCGCTTCCAACAGGTCGCGAAAGAGCTTCATGTTGAGCTCGTTGTCCTCCACGATCAGGACGGTTTTGGCCATCCCGTCCCTCCCTTGTCCCAAGAACTGGTTTCCAGAACAGGCCCGGCCTTTGGGTGCTTCCGCACCGCCTTTCCGGGCTTGTAGAAAAGTGAAATCAAACTAGCGCCAGATTCGCTCTAACCCGTTAAATCCAAGTGCCATCTTTTCGCGAAGCGGTTTCCACTTGCTTGAACACATTCCGCAGACTCGGGCATGATGGCCATCAAACTAGAGACCATAAGTTAACGGAAAGGCAAACCCGTCTGTTGAAAAAGCCTGTTCACAACCCCCGGGAAGTAGCTGAAATCGTTGCGGTTCAGGCGCTGTCCTTCATTGCGTCCGATCCGGAGCGCCTGGGCCTGTTTCTGGCCGAGAGCGGTTTAGGCCCGGAGACGCTCCGGACGGCCGCCGCCGACCCGCAATTTCTGGCCAGCGTGCTGGATTTCGTGATGCGCGATGACGCAACCGTGAAGGCGTTTGCGGCCGCCTCCGAGCTCCATCCGACCAACATCGCCGCCGCCCGTCAGGTGCTGGGCGACCCGCATTGGGAGCGCGACGTGCCGTGAGCGCACTGGCGCAGGCAGGCGACGGTCCGCGCTGTTTTTGCCGGGATTGCCTCGGCGACCTCGACATCATGGCCAGGCGATGCGGCGAATGCGGCTCCCCTCGCCTGGTTCGCCACCATGCGTTGCCGACGCTGGCGATGGCGCATATCGATTGTGACGCGTTCTACGCGACCGTGGAGAAGCGCGACAACCCGGAACTTGCCGACAAGCCGGTCATCATCGGCGGCGGCAAGCGCGGCGTGGTGTCCGCCGCCTGCTACATCTCGCGGACATTCGGCGTGCGCTCGGCAATGCCGATGTTCAAGGCGCTGGCGCTCTGTCCCAACGCCATCGTGATTCGGCCGGACATGGCCAAATATGTCCGGGTCGGCCGCGAGGTGCGCCACGCCATGCAGACGCTGACGCCGCTGGTCGAACCGCTGTCGATCGACGAGGCGTTTCTCGACCTTTCCGGCACCCAGCGCGTCCACGGCATGATCCCCGCAAAAGTGCTGGCGCGCTTCGCCCGTGACGTCGAGCGCGACATCGGCATCACGGTCTCCGTCGGCCTGTCCTGCAACAAGTTCCTCGCCAAAATCGCCTCCGATCTGGACAAGCCGCGCGGCTTTGCCACCCTCGACCAGGCCGAAGCCCGCGAGATGCTGGCCGACAGGCCGGTCGGCTTCATCTATGGCGTCGGCCCCGCGACCCAGGAAAAGCTGCTGCAGCGCGGTTTTCGCACCATCGCCGATCTGCAGCGCGCCGACGAGGTCGATCTGATGAAGCAGTTCGCCAGCGAAGGCCGAAGGCTGTGGCGGCTGGCGCGCGGCATCGACGACCGCCCGGTGGTGCCCGATCGCGGCGCCAAGACCATTTCGAACGAGACCACCTTCGATAACGACATCCGCGATTTCGCGACGCTGGAGCGAACACTGTGGCGGCTGTCGGAGAAGGTGTCATCGCGCCTCAAAAACAGCAACCTTTCCGGATTGACCATCACGCTGAAATTGAAGACCGCCGATTTCAGGCAACGCACCCGCTCGCAGTCGATCCAGGCGCCGACACAACTGGCGGCAAAAATCTTCGCAGTGTCCCGTGAATTGCTGGCGAAGGAGATCGACGGCACCGCCTTTCGCCTGATGGGCACCGGCGTCAGCGCGCTGCGCGAAGGCTCGCTGGCCGACGACACCGACATGCTGGATCGCCGCTCGGCCCACGCCGAACGCGCGATGGATGATCTGCGCAAGAAGTTCGGCAATGCCGCTGTGATCAGGGGAATTGCGTACAAGGGGCCGGAAAAGGACGAGGAGGAAGAGGAGGAGTAACTATAATCTTGTCATGGCCGGGCTTGACCCGGCCATCCACGCCTTCCTTCTTCGCGGCGCCAAAAACGTGGATGCCCGGGACAAGCCCGGGCATGACGGAATTCAGTACTGAGCGACGCCCGCCCCGTCACTTACAAGGCTTGGAATCCCTGACGTCGAATTTGCCCATCGCGCCTGAAATGACAAAGTCATTGTAGTCCAGCATCAGCGCGCGGGAGACGCCGTTCTCGAACAGCTCGAACGACATCGCATAGACAGGCGTCTGCTCGCCATCCTTGGCCTTGGCGTCGCGGTCGTAATAGCTCACCGTGACCGGCCAGCGCGTCAGTGATTTCATCTGGTCGTTCGCGGTGGAGGGATCGGGGGAAGCGATGGTCTTGGTGCCGGGAATCGGCTGCCCGATCACCGACAGCGTGTTGTAGACCTTCTCGCCATTATCAGAGCCGTCATAGACCATCAGCTCCAGCACCGACTTGCCTTCGCGGGCAGCCGCAATGATGAGCTGGATCTGCTCGGTCGGGAACACGATCTTGCCTTCGAGGTTGAACGTCTTCGCCACCGGCTGCTTCAGCTTGACCGTGATGTGATCGCCGGTCCGCTCGGCGACGCCGTCTACCGGCGCGGATTCCGTATCGTTCATCCGCGTGTCGATCTTGAAGCGGTAGCTCTTGCCTGCCGCATCCTCCCAGGAGGTCGAGCGCAGATCGCTGAGCGTCAGCTTGCCCTCGCCGCTGTCGAGCTCCGACACCTGCCTGAACTCGGACGTGTAGCCCTCGCAGGCGCTGCCGGAGAAATTGTAGAGGATGCGCCCGCGCGCTCCGTTGATGGCGTTGGAGCCGCGCGACTTGACCAGGTTGAGTTCGTAGAGCGCCTGATGGGCAAGGAATGGCCCGCTTGCGGCTGACAGCGCTGGCCCGGCCTGGAAAACCGATCCTGTTGCAACGGCTGCGATTGTCAGCACCCAAGCACGAGGCGGAATCCGGAACGGTCGAGCCATGTGTTCTCCTTGTGAAGCGGAAGATTCGATACACTACTGTCGGCTCTATTGCGTCGCAACTAGGGCGGCGTCACGAAATCGCAGGAATTTGACGCCGGAATGCCACGTTTTCCGGCCTGTTTCTCGGAATTGCCGCCGCTTGCGTGGGTCCGACTCCAATCCGCCCTCGCTTGCAACCTGGAACGTGATGCGCGAAACAAAGCGGACCTGAAAAGGTTCAGGTGTGGTCAATTCAAACGGGGACGAAACATGGCGGGTACGGTCGAACAGAAGCTGGCGGCACAAGGTATCACCTTGCCCGAGCCCCGCGCCGCCATGGCGAACTATGTCGGCTTCGTCCGCACCGGAAACCTGCTGTTCGTCTCCGGCCAGGTGTGCGCCGATGCCGAAGGCAAGCTGATCGCCAAGGGCAAGCTCGGCGCCGGCGTCACCACCGAACAGGGCTATGCCGCCGCACAGGGTTGCGCGGTCAATCTGCTGGCGCAGATCAAGGCTGCGCTCGGCGATCTCGACAAGGTGGTGCGCGTGGTCCGGCTTGGCGGCTTCGTCAATTCGGCGCCGGATTATTTCGACGGACCGAAAGTGCTGAACGGCGCGTCCGACCTGATGGTCACGGCCTTCGGCGACAAGGGCCGCCATGCCCGCACCACCGTCGGCGTCTCTTCCCTTCCCTCCGATGCGGCGGTCGAAGTCGACGGCGTGTTCGAGGTCTCCTGAAAGTAACGCGCGATGCGAGCGCCTGATTGGTTGACGGCACGGCCGGTCGCCCATCGCGGCCTCCATGACGCTGCGCGCGGCATCCTTGAGAACATGCCGGGCGCGGTGCAGGCGGCGATCGCGGGTAATTTCTCGATCGAGGTCGATATCCAGCTTTCCGCCGATGGCGAGGCGATGGTGCATCACGACAATGCGCTCGGCCGCCTCACCGAAGGCTCTGGCGCATTGCGCGGCAAGACCGCCGCCGAACTGAAAGCGGTCAAATTCAAGAACACGCCGGAGCGGATGATGACGCTCGGCGATCTCTGCAGCCTCGTCGCCGGCCGCGTGCCGCTGGTAATCGAGGTCAAAAGCCATTTCGATGGCGACCGCAAACTGGTCACGCGGATGGCCGAGGTCCTCGCCACCTATTCCGGACCCGCGGTCGGCATGTCGTTCGACCCGGACCAGGTGCTGGCGCTGCGCGAGCTGATCCCCTCGCTTCCCCGCGGCATCGTGGCCGAGCGCGAATATACCGAGGACGAATGGCCGGAAGCCTCAGTGGCGCAGCGCCGGGGTATGACGCATCTGCGGCACGCCTTCCGCACCCGGCCGCATTTCGTCGCCTATTGGGTCAATGAACTGCCGGCGGCCGCGCCCTGGATCGCCCGCAACATTTTCGGCCTGCCGCTGCTGACCTGGACCGTGCGCACGCCGGACCAGCGCGCCAGCGCCGCCCGATATGCCGACCAGATGATCTTTGAGGGGTTTGTTCCCTGACGTCTTGGGCTCGAGGTTTCCCGCCGGGAACCTGATCCGCATTACATGGCCTTGAAGTCACGGTCGCAATGCAACATCTTTGCCTGACTTGATCTTTGCCTGACTTGGTCACCATCGCGATGGCTGATCGCAAGGGACCGGCTGCGAATTCTCGATGGCGTCATCCGAAATCACCCTCGAAGCCGTCCCCTCCGCCAGCGATATCCCGGCTGCGGAATGGGACGCCTGCGCCAATCCGAAAGGCGATCCGAACAGCCTCGAAAACCTCGACACGCTGGCTTCACCCGACGCGTCAGGTGATTCGTGCGCCGACTCAAAACCTGCCTATAACCCTTTCGTTTCGCACGCCTTTTTTGCCGCCGCCGAGGCCTCCGGCTCGGCTTGCGCCCGCACGGGGTGGGGTCCGCGGCATCTGCTCGCCCGGCTCGATGGCAAGATCGCCGGCATCGTTCCCTGCTATCTGAAATCGCACTCGCAAGGTGAATACGTCTTCGACCGCGGTTGGGCCGACGCCTATGAGCGCGCCGGTGGCCGCTATTATCCAAAGCTGCAGGCCTCCGTGCCGTTTACGCCCGCCACCGGACCGCGCCTGCTGATCCGCGGCGACGTTGACCACGAGCGGATCGGGACGGCGCTGGCCAGCGGGCTGATGGCGCTGTGCAACGCCACCAACGCCTCTTCCGTGCACGTGACGTTTGCTCGCGAGGCGGAAGCGAAGTTTCTCGGCGCCCAGGGATTCCTGCAGCGCACCGACCAGCAGTTCCACTGGCACAATGACGGCTACAAGACCTTTGACGATTTCCTGGGATCGCTGAATTCCCGTCACCGCAAGGCGATCAAGCGCGAGCGGCGCGAGGCCGTGTCCGCCGGGATCACCGTCCACCGCTTGACCGGCGCTGACATCACCGAGGAAGCCTGGGACGCCTTCTTTGCGTTCTACATGGAGACCGGCTCGCGCAAATGGGGCCGGCCTTACCTTACGCGAAAATTCTTCTCGCTGATCGGCGAGAGCATGAGCCGGGACGTGATGCTGGTGATGGCGCGGCGGGGCGGCCGCTGGATCGCCGGCGCGATCAATTTTATCGGCGGGGACACCCTGTTCGGCCGCAATTGGGGCGCGGTCGAGCATCATCCGTTCCTGCATTTCGAGGTCTGCTATTATCAGGCCATCGACTTTGCGATCGAGCGCGGCCTGAAAACGGTGGAAGCCGGCGCGCAAGGCGAGCACAAGCTGGCGCGCGGATATCTGCCGCAGACGACCTATTCGGCGCATTACATCGCCGATCCCGATTTGCGCCGGGCGATATCAGACTATTTGAAGCGCGAACGCGCTTACGTCGCCGAGGTCGGGCGGGAACTCACCGAGGCCGGGCCGTTCCGCAAGGGCGCCGACGACGAGGCTTGACCTTGATAATACCGACCTGAGAATGAGACGAAACCGAGGGAGCCGCCATGTCCGCCACCTATGACACCAACAACATCTTCGCAAAGATCCTGCGCGGCGAGTTTCCCTGCCACAAGGTCTATGAGGACGAGCATGTGTTCGCCTTCCTCGACATCATGCCGCGTTCGCCCGGCCACACGCTGGTGGTGCCGAAGGCCCCTGCCCGCAACATCCTCGACATCACGCCCGACGACTACGCCCATGTCGCCCGCGGCGCCCACAAGATCGCCGCCGCCGCGATGAAGGCCTTCAAGGCCGACGGCATCACCATCCAGCAGTTCAACGAGCCCGCCGGCGGACAGGTCGTCTTCCACCTCCACATGCACGTGCTGCCCCGCCACGAGGGCGTCGCCATGCTGCCGCCGGCGAGCCGCAAGGAAGACGTCAAGGTGCTGGAAGACAACGCGACCAAGCTGATCGCGGCGTTGAAGGGGTAGCGAACGTCTCAGCTTCGTCATTGCGAGCCACCGGGTCGCGCGAATGCGCGCCCGATGACAGGCTCCGCGAAGCAATCCATCCTTCGGCATGCGAGGTGACAATGGATTGCTTCGCTGCGCTCGCAATAAATGACGGTGAAACCAGCTACTCCGTCTCGAAATCGCCCGGCTGCGGCGGCGCCAGCGGGGTGAACTCGCAGCGATCCGGCTTGAGATCGATCAGCGGGGTCTCGTCGAGGCAGTCGAGGCCGCGCACCAGCACGACGTTGCCTTCGACGCCGACCAGCTTGACGATGGACGTGCCGATCGGATTGGGCCGCACCGGCGAGCGCAGCGAGAACGTCCCGCGCGTATTGCCGTTGTTTTTCGGGCTTTGCAGCACGAAGTCGCGGCGCGACTGGTGCAGCCAATAGAGCACTTCGAGGTTGGAGTAGAAATCGACGCCCTTGAGCGCGGGCACCCAGGGCTCGAAAATCTCCAGCCGGCACACCGGACCGTCATGACGGCCCTGCCGCGGGCTTTCCAGCCGCGACTTCCAGGGCGTGCGGATGCGCCCGATGAACACCAGACCAGCATCCCTGGCCGCGCGGCATGTCGACGGTGATTTCGCCTTCGCGGACTTCGCTTTCCCGAACCATATCTTAATACTCTTGCGTTTGACGCGTTTACCCACTTCGCTCGAAAACGCTAGTCCAGCGAGATGTTGAGCGCCTTGATCACGCCCGCCCAGCGCGCGCGGTCGGTTGCGATGAACTGGTCGATCTCGGCCTGGCTGCGCGGCCGCAGCGGCGGAAAGCCGACCTTCTCCAGCGCGGCGCGGAAGGTATCATCGGCCAGCGCCTTGTCGAGGCTTGCGGTGATTTTTCGCGCGATATCGTCAGGCAGTTTTGACGACGCGGAAACGCCGTACCAGACGCTGACGCCGTAGTCGGGATAGCCGCTTTCGGCCATGGTCGGCACATCGGGCAAATCTGCGATACGTTGTGCGGAACTCACCGCGAGCGCGCGCAGCAACCCGCCCTTCACCGGCGGCAGCGCGGTGCCGAGCGTGTCGAACATCAGCTGGATATTGCCCGATATCAGGTCGGTCAACGCAGGGCCCGCGCCCTTGTAGGCGACATGAACCATGTCGACGCCGGCCATCTGCTTGAACATCTCGCCGGCGAGATGAATGGTGCCGCCGGTGCCGGCCGATCCAAAATTGAGCTTGCCGGGGTTTTGTTTCGCGTAAGCCACGAACTCCGCGACCGTCTTGGCGGGCACCGAAGGATGCACCTCCATCACCACCGGCAGATCGGTGATCAGCGCCAGCATCCGGAAGTCCCGCTGCGGATCATAGGGCAGCTTCTTGTACAGCATCGGGTTGAGCACGAAGATCGATGCCGCCGTGAAGAACAGCGTATAACCGTCAGGCTCGGCCCGCGCCGCGGCCTCGGCACCGATCGCGCCCTGCGCGCCAGCCTTGTTCTCGATCACCACCGGCTGCTTGAGGTCGCGGCTGAGATATTCGCCGACCATGCGGCCGAGCACGTCGGTCGGACCGCCCGCCGCATACGGCACGATCAGCTTGATCGGTCGCGTGGGATATTCGGCCGCCTGTCCTTGCGGCGCGCCTGCAACCAAACCAAAGGCCAGAGCCGCCACTGCGCGCCAATTCATGCCGTTCCCCTTGCCGTTTCTGAGTTGAAGGGACACTACCGGATTATGCGGCGGCTGCAATCAACCGAGCCACCATTTTCCCGCCACCAGTGCGACCTCGCCCGAAACGACGCCGGCAAAGATCGAGCGCCGGGTCAGCATGAACACCGCAAAGCCCGCGGCGACCGCGCCGTAGCGCAGCCAGTCCGGCACGCTTGCGAGCGCTCCCGGCGGCTGCACCAGGATCTGCGCGATGACGCCGGCGAGGATCGCGGTCGCCACCGCCCTCACCCAGACCAGTACTTCCGATCCTTCGTCGACGCCGCCGCCGAGCCAGAGCCCGAGCATGCGCCAGACCTCGTTGGGCAGGAAACCCGCGATGACAAGCACCAGCAGCGCGTGGGGGTCACCCAGAAAGTTTGCGAGCCAATCGCTCATACGCGCACCCGCCACCAGTGCGCGCCGTAAGCGATAGTGCCCGCCGTGATGCCGCTGATCAGGATGTCGACGCCGGTCTGCAGCGTCGCGACGAGCGGATACAGCGCAAGCCCAAGCACCAGCGCCAGCACGTCAGAAATCTGCCGGCAGTTGCGCGCGGTGGAAAGCAGGAACGCCAGCGGCGTCAGCATCAGGATCGCGGCCGCAAACAGCTGCGGCAGGTTGGCAGCCAGGCCGTACCCGACCGTGGTCGCGACCAGACAGACCGAAAGAAGTCCGCAGCCGAGCCCGTGCGTGAACGCGATGCGCCGCTCGCGAGGCACCAGCGGCAACAGCCGGTGGCACTCGACCCACAGCGTGACGGCAATGAAATGCGCCGCGAGCACGAGATGACGACGCTTCGTGCCTGATGTCCGCATGGTCGGCAGCACCGACACCACCATCGGAAACAGCCTGATGGCGCTGACGGCGACGGCAATCGCGGCCTGCACCACCGTTGCCCCGGAGCCCAGCGTCGTAATCAGGATGATCTGCGCCGGGCCCGCCCAGACCAGAACCGTGCTGCCGAGCACCCACCCCAGGCTGAAATGGCTGTCATGCGCCAGCGCACCGATGCCGACATAGGTCGCAAACAGCACCAGCGTCAAAACCGTCGTTGCAACTGAGCGCATACCCAATGCGAAGGCGCGCAACGGGCTTTGCCATGTCACAGAGTCGAGCGGAGGGAGCGCCACGTATAACCGGCCGGGGGTGAATCCTGTCGGGCATAACGGCGGTGAAACAAGGCGGCGTCAAGCGAGGCCGCCTCAGGGCTGGCATGCATGGGCTGACGCAGACAGCGCCCCACCGTCATTGCGAGCCAACGGGTCGCGCGAATGCGCGCCCGATGACAGGCTCCGCGAAGCAATCCATAGCGCGGCATAACGGTAGGTGGATTGCTGCGTCGCTGCGCTCCCTTGCACAAACGCTTTGCGTTTGTTGCAGGCAATGACGAAAGTGGGAGGCTACCCGTTTCACGGCCCCGGCTTCTACGACGCCGCCATCTGCCTGACGGCGTCATCGTAATTGCCCAGCACGCGCTCCTCCAGATCGGTATCGCAATATTCGACTACCTCCGCGATCTTGTCGCCGCGAAATTTGAACACGAAGCAGTATTCGTTGTTGTAGCGCTGGCCGCGCTTGGTCTGGACGTCGCCGCGCACTTCGGCCACGACGTAATCGCCCTCGGCGACCAGATTGATGGCCTGCGCCCGATACTCGGTCGCGAACAGCGCAAACAGCGGTTTCAGCAGCTTGGTGCGAACCTCTTCCTGACCACAAAAGCGTTTCGACCAGCTGCTGTGGCCCGGAAAGCGCCAGACATAGTCGGGGTGCACGGACGCGCCGAACACGCTGCGATCGCCGGTCTCCAGCGCTTGATAGATGCGCCGGATAGTGTCCTTGTTCTCGATGGTTCCCATTTTGCATTCTCCGTTGCGGGGTACAACTGACATGCCCGAGACGGGGTCTATTCGTCCAATCGATCGATCGTATAGTCGCCATTCGCCCAGTGAATTTTAGCCGCTGCTAGACGGCGGCTTCGAGCTTCGGCGCAGCAACACCAGACAGGAATGACGCCAGGTACATCTTGCCGAGAATGTGCCGGGACTCGGCTGCACCGCGTATGAGCCGACCTTCGTCGATCGCAAGGCGGAACTGCTCGGGAGTTGGGGCTGAAAGATCGGTGTCCTCCTTCGCCCAAGACGCCGCTGCAGACGCGCTGAACATGACGCCCGCATAAAAAAGGCAGGTGAGCGCGCGGACCGACGCCAGCCGGGCACGAAGCGCCTCGTCAGGCGCGCGGCCGAACCAGGCCTTCAGGAGCACATCCTCCAATTCCCGAGAACGCGCGAACTGATTGAGCACGATCGCCGCATCGACGAGGGGATCGTTGCAGCAGGCTGACTCCCAATCGATCAGCCAGAGCCGTTCGCCATCGAACAGGATGTTGTTCGGGGTGGGATCGTTGTGGCTGGAGACCAGCCTGGACGCGCCTGCGTCGTAGGCTTCCCGGAGCAGTTCGAGACGCTCCACATGCGCATCAAGCATGCCGGCGGCAAACAGGCCGGTCCCCCGCACATGCGCAAACAGGCGCGCGACGATGTCGCCATAGTTGACGTAATAGGGAAAGATCGAGGTGGCCTGCAGCCGCGAGAACAGCTCTCCCAGCGCCTGCACCAGTGCGGGCGGCCCGCCCGGATAGGTTTTCAGCGGTTGGTGCTCGATGAAGTCGATCACCACGATACGAGCCGCCTCGTCGAGATAGCGGATGGCAGGGGCAATTCCCGCCTCCGTCGCGATGCGCATCGAGACATATTGGTGCGGATTGCGCAGCGGGCTTGG
Organism: Bradyrhizobium sp. OAE829; assembly: GCF_040546575.1. Classification (NCBI taxonomy): domain Bacteria; kingdom Pseudomonadati; phylum Pseudomonadota; class Alphaproteobacteria; order Hyphomicrobiales; family Nitrobacteraceae; genus Bradyrhizobium; species Bradyrhizobium sp. OAE829. The sequence continues at coordinate 906,866 of NZ_JBEPOE010000001.1, forward strand.
CTCGCCCTCGATCCGCAACAAATAGCGCCGTTGGCCTACTTCGACACAATAGACCGATGCCGTCGTCGCCCCACCTGTCATCGCCGTGATCGCGCCGACCGGAGCGGAGCCAAAAGCGGTAGCGAGCGCTGAGCGCGCGGTCTCGCGATGGGCTATCGAGAACACGTCGAAACCGTCTTTGCTCATGAGTCACCCCGGCACGCCCCTGTTTCGCAGCACAAAGCACGCCCCGCCGGCTCGGCGGATGCGGTTGCAGAGATCATCCGCGGCCGGCCGCGTGTCGGCGCCGATCCGCACCTGGTAGAAGGCCCTTGTACCGCGGCTGCGCATCACCGAACTGAGCAGGCTCGGGTCCTGGTCGCCGATCACAGCACTCAGCCGCTTCATCGCGCGCGCATACATGGCCAGCGCCTTGTCGCGGTTGAAGCCGGCGGCGAGCTGCACGCCCCACAATTTCGCGGCAGAGAGCGTGATTCGCTGTTCGAGGCCCGTGACGAAGAGATTGGGCGCCCGCTTGAGCAAGGCCATCAGTTCGCGGCAACTGGAGGCTGGTGCGGCTTCCGGCATCTTGCCGTTCCGTCCCGCGGTCGCCCACTCCTCGACCGTTGAGCCGGTGATGGCGACGACGTAGTTGCGGGTTTCCTGGGGCATGTATCCCGTGCCGGCGAGCCATTCCTGCACCCGCCTCGGGCCGGCATTATAGGCCGCCGCAGCTAAGCCGAGATTGCCGAACAGGTCGCGCAACTCGCTGAGGAACTCGGCGGATTTCGGCAATGCCTGCACGGGATCGAAGGGATCGAGCAGCCGTCGCTCGTTCGCGGTTCCCGGCATGAATTGCGCGATGCCCTGCGCGCGCTGGCCGCTCCTGGTCATCGGTCCCACCGCATCGGATTGAAAGCGGCTCTCCTGCCAGATCACGCGCGCGAAGAATTCCAGCGGCAGGTTTGCCGCCCTCGCCGCCGATTCCACCATCAGGCACAGCGCCTCGCGCGTATCGCTCTCGCGCGCGGCCTCCTTGGGCTTCTCAGGAGGTGGCGCGTCTGGAGGTGGCGTGTCTGGCTGTTTCGCAGGTTCCTCGACGCCCGGCCGCGCGGCATCGGTCGGAACGGATGGCGCGGATGGCGCGTCTTGGGCGATAGCCTGCGCAAACGACGCCAGCATCGCCAGCAAGCTCAACCCGGCGCGGAGACCATGACCTGTTCGCATTGCCGTCCGATTTCCATCGAAGGTACTTAATACCGGCCCCGAGGGGTCGGTTCCAGAGCTCGGCGTAACCATGTTTTGGTCTCCGAAAGCCCTGAATCCCCGCCATCGCGCCGATGTTGGTTTACGTTAACGGCGCTTTTTGGCGGCCAAAGCCTTTCGCGGCCGATAAAGCGGCGTAAAAGTCTCCCTTTAATTGGGAGATGTCGATGCAGGACCGACGCGAGAACGCGCGCGACAAGGTGATTTACGGCGGCGTCGCGGAAATCGGCGAGAACGGCGCGAGCCGTGAATGCATCGTTCGCAACATCTCCGACAAGGGCGCCAGCGTCGAATTCAGCAATACCATGGACCTTCCGAAGGAACAGATCTCGCTTCGCATCGCACGGAAAGGCCGCTCCTTCCTCGCCAAGGTGGTGTGGTGGCGCGATAATTTCGTCGGCCTCGCCTTCAGCGGCGAACCTCCGGCCGCGCCGGTTTCCGATCTGGAGGAGCGGCTGCGCAAGAGCGAAATCAAGAAGCGGCAGCTTCAGCGCCGCATCAACGAGCTGCTCGGCGAACGCTGACCACAGCCTTTCGGTCCCGATTCAATCGGAACGGGAGTTCTGGATTCGTTATTTGACGCGTTTTCTTGACGCGAACCGGTATCCACTGCGCTGGAAAACGCTCTACTCAGCCGCGAGCTTCGCCGCCGGCGGCGGCAACCATCCGACCACACGATTGCGCCCCTGCTCCTTGGCCTGGTACAGCGCCTGATCGGCCGCATTCAGCAAGGCTTCAAATCCCGGCATGCTCACGGTCGCGGCCGCAAAGCCGATACTGGCCGTGACCTTGAAATGAACCTCGCCGGCCCGCAGCGTGCCGGCGGCGACGGCCCTGCAGATCCGGTCCGCCACGATCCGCGCCTGATAGAGATCGGTCTCGGGCAGCAGCATCGCGAACTCCTCGCCCCCGATCCGGCCGACGATGTCGGACGAACGCTTGCCCTCCAGGCAGGCATTGGCGACCGCGATCAGCGCGTCATCGCCGACCGCGTGGCCGTAGCGGTCGTTCACCGACTTGAAGTGATCGACGTCGATCATCAGCACGGAGAGCGGCCGGTAGTAGCGCTGAAACCGGCTCCACTCCGCCGCGGCGAGCGCGAGGAAGTGCCGGCGGTTGGCGAGGCCGGTCATCGAATCCGTCGTCGCCAGCTCCTCCATCTGCCGGGCGGTGCGGACGAGATCGGTAACATCGCAGTAAGTCAGCATCCGTCCGCCGTTCTTCTGAACCGAACAGTGCGCCCGGATGTGACGGCCATCGGTGGTCTGCAAGTCCCGCAGCGGCTCGCTGCCGTCCCGGACGGCGGCGACCCGGCCGGCGTAGAAGGCGTTCAGCTCATCCGGCGTCATGCCGCGCTTGCTGGTATGCGGAGAACTCGCGATCAGCGACGCATAGGACGGACGGCTGGCGGCCTGTTCATCGCTGACGCCCCAGTACTGCCGCATCTTGCGATTGAGGAACTGCGCATTGAGTTCGCCATCGAGCAGGACGACGCCTTCCGATAAATTGTCGAGTGCGCCGCGCAAGACTTCCAGTTCGTCCATATGGCGAACAATGTCGGTCACGTAGGTGTAGCTGATCATCCGCCCGCCATTCGGCAGATTGGCGCATTGCATCCGGACCACGTCACCATTGGTGCGGCGCAGATCGAGCGGCGTGGTGTCGCCTTCCCTGACCAGGCGAACGCGGTTGGCGACGTAAGCGTCGATCTCGGCGGGCGCGACCTCATACGCCCTGGTGTCGCGGCCATGATACATCAGCGCCACGAAAGCCGGATTGCGGTCGGCGACCGCATCCGGCAAGGCCCACATGCGGCGGAAAGCACGGTTGATGAATTGGGATTTCAGGTTGGCGTCGAGCAACAGAACGCCGACATCGACCACGTCGAGCGCCGCGCGCAATGCCAGCATCTGGCTGCGCATGATCTGATCGGCGCCCTTCGCTTCATCGGGACCGGCCTGCGCGCCTTCCGCCTTGACGTCTTCCACGGTCTCGAACACCAGACCGATCTGCTTCTCCGACTGCCACGACCGCTTGCACGGCAGCGGATCGCCCTCACCCGGAATCATCAGATGGAAATGTTCGGGGACGCCGAGCACGCTCTCCACCTCGATGACCGCGCCGGTATCGGATATCCGGCGCACGGTGCAGTCGATGGTGGATTGACCGTAGTTCGAGATCACCTTGCCGGCCAGGAACGTCCGGCCGCGCGGCATCGGTTTCTGTTCGGGCATGACAGCGTTTTCCAGTTTGCCTGGCCCGATTAAACGGGCGCATGGTCTAAACTGGTTTAACCTGATGGTTCCAACCGCGTTCGTACGGACACCGACTTCGTCCCAATGCTAACGAGCGGTTAACGACCGCAAATTGAACCGGCAACCGCCCAGCACAAAGCCGGCGGTCTTGCGACGCGCCGGCTTCGTTGATGCTTAAAATCCTGGCCGCTCAGACCTTGACCAGCGGCCCCCGCGAGGCCGGCCCATTGGAGCCGCCCCCGCCATTGGGACCCGATTTCGGCTTCCGCGGCGTGGCGCGCTTGCGCGCCCCGGGCAGCTTCTCCGGCTTCGGCGTAACCGGCCCTTCGACGAACTCGAAACCGATCTTGTCCTTGTCTTCCGCCTCGTCCTTGATCAGGACGACGCGGACATGGCCGCCACCCTTGAGCCGGCCGAACAGCACTTCATCGGCGAGCGGCTTCTTGATGTGCTCCTGGATGACGCGCGCCATCGGACGCGCGCCCATCTGCTCGTCGTAACCATGTTCGATCAGCCAGGCCTTGGCGGGCTCCGACAATTCGATGGTGACGTCGCGATCGGCCAGCTGGGCCTCGAGCTGGAGCACGAACTTCTCGACCACCATGCCGATGACGTCGGCATTGAGATGGGCGAACGAGACGATGGCATCGAGGCGGTTGCGGAATTCCGGCGCGAACTGCCGGTTGATCGCTTCGTGGTCGTCGCCTTCCCGCTTGCTGCGCGTGAAGCCGAAGGCCTGGCGCGCGAGGTCGGCCGCACCCGCATTGGTGGTCATGATCAGGATCACGTTGCGGAAATTGACCTGCTTGCCGTTGTGATCGGTTAGCCGGCCATGATCCATGATCTGCAGCAGCACGTTGTAGAGATCCGGATGCGCCTTCTCGATTTCGTCGAGCAGCACCACGCAATGCGGATGCTGGTCCACGCCGTCGGTCAAGAGGCCGCCCTGGTCGAAGCCGACATAGCCCGGAGGCGCGCCGATCAGGCGCGACACCGTGTGCCGCTCCATATATTCGGACATGTCGAAGCGGATGAGCTCGACACCGAGCGACGCCGCGAGCTGCTTTGCCACTTCGGTCTTGCCGACGCCGGTCGGACCGGAGAACAAATAGGAGCCGATCGGCTTTTCCGGCTCGCGCAGGCCGGCACGCGCCAGCTTGATCGACGCCGACAGCGCGTCGATCGCCTTGTCCTGGCCGAACACCACGCGCTTCAGGGTCTGCTCGAGATGCTTGAGCACCTCGGCATCGTCCTTCGATACGCTCTTGGGCGGAATCCGCGCCATGGTCGCGATCGTGGTCTCGATCTCCTTGATGCCGATGGTCTTCTTGCGCTTGTTCTCGGCCACCAGCATCTGCGCCGCGCCCGACTCGTCGATCACGTCGATCGCCTTGTCCGGCAGCTTGCGGTCGTGGATATAGCGCGACGACAATTGCACCGCGGCCTCAATCGCCTCGTTGGTGTATTTCAGCCGATGGTAATCCTCGAAATAGGGCTTCAGGCCCTTGAGGATCGCGATGGCGTCTTCCACCGTCGGTTCGTTAACGTCGATCTTCTGGAACCTTCGCACCAGCGCGCGATCCTTTTCGAAATGCTGGCGGTATTCCTTGTAGGTGGTCGAGCCCATGCAGCGGATCGTGCCCGATGCCAGCGCCGGCTTGAGCAGGTTGGACGCATCCATCGCGCCGCCGGAGGTGGCGCCGGCGCCGATCACGGTGTGGATCTCGTCGATGAACAGAATCGCGTTCGGATGCGCTTCCAGTTCCTTCAAAACCTGTTTGAGCCGCTCTTCAAAATCGCCGCGGTAGCGCGTGCCCGCGAGCAACGTGCCCATGTCGAGCGAGAACACGGTCGCCGCGGCCAGCACTTCCGGCACTTCCGAGTCGACGATGCGCTTGGCAAGGCCTTCGGCGATCGCGGTCTTGCCGACGCCGGCTTCGCCGACGAACAGCGGGTTGTTCTTCTGCCGGCGGCACAGCACCTGGATCGCCCGGTTGATTTCGGAGTTGCGTCCGATGACGGGATCGATCTTGCCGTCGCGCGCCTTCTTGTTGAGGTTGACGCAGTAGGTATCGAGCGCCTCGCCCTTTTTCTTGGCGTCCTCGTTGCCCTTGGTCTCGGTCTCCTCGTCGACGCCGCGAACCGGCCGCGCCTCGGAAACGCCGGGACGCTTGGCAATGCCATGGCTGATGTAATTAACCGCGTCGTACCGCGTCATGTCCTGCTCCTGCAGGAAATAGGCGGCGTGGCTTTCGCGCTCCGCGAAGATCGCGATCAGCACGTTGGCGCCGGTCACTTCTTCGCGACCGGACGACTGGACATGAATCACCGCGCGCTGGATCACGCGCTGGAAACCGGCGGTCGGCTTGGCGTCGTCGGCTCCGTCCGTCACCAGATTTTCGAATTCGGTCTCGAGATAATTGACGAGGCTGGTGCGCAGCTTGTCGAGATCGACGCTGCAGGCACGCATGACCGCGGCAGCATCCGAGTCATCGATCAGCGACAACAGCAGGTGTTCGAGCGTCGCGTATTGATGATGCCGCTCGTTTGCAATCGCCAGCGCACGATGCAGGGATTGTTCAAGGCTTTGGGAAAAAGTTGGCATTCGCGTCCTCTGTGGCCCCCGGTCATCATGATCGCCATTACCCGGTCAGGCAACAACAACCTTCGTCGTCCCGTGTCATATAGTTACGCACGATCGTGGCGAAAGACAGGTCCCGTGAACAGTGGTTTTTCTCTAAACTTTCGCACCATCGCGACACGAGCACCAACCCGAAAAACTACTGGGTTGCCGCCCTGCTTCCTCCAGGGCGGAACAATGCAAGACCCGTTCCTTTTAGCCGGTCGCCCTTTAGCCGGTCGGGGCTGGTGCAGCGGCTATTTCTTTTCCATCACGCATTGCAGGGGATGCTGATGCTTGCGTGCAAAATCCATCACCTGCGTCACTTTGGTCTCGGCGATTTCGTAAGTGAACACGCCGCACTCACCGATACCGTGGTGATGAACATGAAGCATGATCTTGGTGGCCGCTTCCGCGTCCTTCTGGAAGAACTTCTCCAGCACATGAACCACGAACTCCATCGGCGTGTAATCGTCGTTCAGGATCAGGACACGATAGAGATTCGGACGCTTGGTCTTCGGCTTGACCTTGGTGATGACCGACGTCGACGGACCGTTTGTCCCCGCATTGCGGTTTTCGTCATTGCTCATCCGGGGAGCAGAGACGGCGGTCGCGGCGGGCGCGTACAAACAGGCTTTGGAGTTCAACTGCAACATGGCTCAGGTGTTCGACATTCCGGACCAAAATCCTTATGGGAAACCGGACAGCGCATCGTCGCACGCTCGCGAAGGCCCCAAAACGACCACCACAAGGCACCCAGCAACGCTTTCCAGATCGCCGCTCCCGGTCCGATCCAGCGGCGGATCGGCTATTGGAATATGGGTCCAGTTGCAGACCACCGCAAGCGCATCAACGCTGCCCTGCCGCGCCCGCAACCGGCCCCGAATCCCGGTCCGGCAATCCAGGCAAGGTTAATCGTTTCTGGCGGATTTGACAAAGGAAGGCCCCTGCCCGTTTAGCGGTCCTTGAGCATAGCAGGCACTTCTGGCCGCCGGTTTCCCGATACATGGGCTTTGACCCGTTTTTGCGGGAACCGATTTACCACCTGTTTAGTGGCCCAGGCCGAAATACCGCTAGAAACCACTATTTCGGTGAGAGCCATGCTCAATACAGCCATTTTCAGTCGGGTGCGTACGGCCGCCGGGCGTTTTGCCAGGGCCGATCAGGGCAACATCGCGATTCTGTTTGCCATCGCCGCCGTCCCGATCATCAGCTTCGTCGGCGCCGCCATCGACTATACCCGCGCCAACAGTGCCCGGTCGTCGATGCAGGCTGCCATGGATTCCACCGCCTTGATGGTGGCGAAAGACCTCTCGGACGGAACCATCAAGGTCTCGGACATCAACACCAAGGCTCAGGACTATTTCAAGGCGCTCTACACCAACACCGAAGCAAGGGGCGTGAGCGTCACTGCGAGCTATACCGAAAACACCGGCAAGGGCTCGACCATCAAGATCACCGGCTCCGGCAACGTGCCGACGGAGTTCATGAAGGTCGCCGGCTTCCCGCAGATCGGCTTCGACACCAGTTCGACCTCGCTCTGGGGCAACGTCAAGATGCGGGTGGCGCTCGCACTCGACGTCACCGGATCGATGAACGATGACGGCAAAATGACGGCGATGAAGCCGGCCGCAAAGGCCCTGATCGACCAGATCGGCGCCCTCGCCAAGAACACAGGCGACGTCTATATTTCGGTCATTCCCTTCGCCAAGGACGTCAACGTCGGCGCCAGCAACTACGAACAGTCGTGGATCGAGTGGAGCGAGTGGGAGGCTGCGAACGGCAAGTGCAGCGGCAAGAACTCCGGGAACTACCCTACAAAAAGCTCCTGTGAATCGGCCGGCAGGACCTGGACGGTGAAGAACCACGATAACTGGAACGGCTGTGTGACTGACCGCGATCAGGACTACGATACCAAGAACACGACGCCGACCTCCGATTATCGTACCAAGTTCTATGCCGAGCAGTACAACGCATGCCCGGCGCAGTTGCTGCCTCTGACGACCGACTTCGCCTCCGCCAAATCCAAAGTCGACGAGCTGACCCCGAACGGCGGCACCAACCAGCCGATCGGCATCGCCTGGGGATGGCAGTCTCTCACCCAGGGCGCGCCACTCAACGCACCACCCGAGGATGCCAATTACACCTATAAGAGGGTGCTGATCGTGATGTCCGACGGTCTGAACACGCAGGATCGCTGGCCGTCATACGGCAACGGCCAAGTCCAGTACAACGGCGCCATCGACGCCCGCCAGCGCATCCAGTGCGACAACATCAAGGCCGACGGCGTCATCATCTACACGATGCACGTCAACACCAACGGCGATCCGACCTCCACCGTCCTACAGTATTGCGCCAGCGGCTCGGACAAGTTCTCCACCGTGACGTCCTCGAGCCAGATCGCGACGGCCTTTACCGCGATCGGCACGTCGCTCTCCAAGCTGCGCGTCGCGAAATAACCGCGACGCAGCCGGCAGGACAACAACGCAAAACGAAAAAAGCCCGGCCTTACGGCCGGGCTTTTTGTCTTGCTACAGCGCAAAAAATTAGTTCGTGGCGGGAGCGAACTTCGCGACCAGGCCTTCGTAGGGCTTGAAGGTCTGCTTGGCCAGATCGGTATAGAGGCCGGCAATCTTCTGCGACTCGGCGACAAAGGTCTCGTAGGACGAGCGGGCGAATTCGGTCTGGGCTTCGATCGCCTTGTCCACCGACTTCACGCCGGACAGCTTTTCAACAAACGACTTGGTGTCTTCGAACGACTTCTTGGCGTAGTCGCCATAGGCGGTCGCAATCGCCTGAACACCGCTCTGCAGGTTGCTCGCGGACGCGGCGACCGTTTCGAGATGCTCTTTTCCGTAGCTCTGAATGTCTTCAACCTTGACCATCTTGGAGTCCTTTCCCAGACTGAAATGTAAATCGCCGGGAGGTCCCGGCTCCCTGACCACCTCTCCCTTATAGTGCACCGCACAATGACTGTCAAGGAATATTGTGCGACGCACAAATACCGACGATTAGCGCCAAACACCGGAGTGTTACGCAACGGTTACTTAACCTTTTGGAAACTCGCGCCGCCTAACCTGATTCCCGGACGTGTTCGCCTTCCGACAGACAGATTGAAAGCTGTTTGTGAACAACACCTTAGCTAGAACAGCGACCTGATCGGCCAGCCGGGGCCACATTGCAACCAGGCTAACCGCTTCGAACAGGCAGCGTCACCGGACCGATGGGCACAATTTCGCCTCACGAACCGGTGATCAAGATAGAAATTGGGACGGGGAAGTAAATGCTTCGTACAACCTTAGCTTCCTCGCGCACATTGCGAGTTTGCGTTCTCGGGCTGGTCACTCTCACCTCTGCAGTCATCTACACCAGCGACAGCGCGGAAGCCCGCCGCTACCGCAAAAAGCACCACACCGCCCACCACGTGGCGCGCGCGAGCTATAGCCCGCAATTCGCCTCCATCATCGTCGACGGCAATTCCGGCGCCACGCTCTCCTCCAACAATCCCGACGCCCTCCGTCGTCCGGCCTCGCTGACCAAGATCATGACGCTCTATCTGCTGTTCGAGCAGCTCGAGCGCGGCAAGATGAAACTCGACACCGAAATGGAAGTGTCCGCGTATGCTTCCCAGCAGGCGCCGACCAAACTCGGCCTGAAGCCCGGCCAGACCATCAAGGTCGAAGACGCCATCAAGGGACTGGTGACGCGCTCCGCCAACGACGCCTCGGTCGTGATCGCGGAAGCCATTGCCGGCGACGAAGACGAATTCGCCAAGCTGATGACGCGCAAGGCGCGTTCGCTCGGCATGAGCAGGACCGTCTATCGCAACGCCAACGGCTTGCCCAACGATGAACAACTCACGACCGCGCGCGATCAGGCAACGCTGGGCCGCGCGATCCAGGAGCGCTTCCCGCGCTACTATCGCTATTTCGCGACCACCTCATTCACCTATCGCGGCCAGTCGATCCGCAATCACAATCGCCTGCTCGGCAATGTCGAAGGCGTCGACGGCATCAAGACCGGCTACACCCGCGCTTCGGGCTTTAATCTTGTCAGCTCGATGCGGCGCGGCAACCGCCATCTGATCGGCGTGGTGCTTGGCGGCCGCAGCGGCGGATCGCGCGACGCCACCATGCGCACCCTGCTCGCGGAAAACCTCGACAAGGGTGCGACCATCCGCACTGCCGCCGCCGTCACCGAACGCAATTCCGCTGAGGCCAGCGTCGAGGTGGCCGAAGTCGCCAGCACGCCGCGCCCGACCGAGGCGGTCCAGGCCAACAACGCCGCCGCGGCCTCGGAGCCCAGCATGGCCGCAATGCAGGTGACGCGCAGCGTTGCCCCGGCCAAGCCCTCGCTGATGGCCGCAGCCGCAGCCGCCCTGCCGGCGCCGCAACCGAAACCCGAACAGTCCAAGTTCACGGCGCAGGCCAAGCCCGAACCGGCCCCGCTGACCAGCGGTGTGATTCAGACCCAGGCCATATCGGCGATCCCCGGCTCGGCCGAGCCGATGAAGCCGGTCAAGGTCAAGACGGTTCAGGTCAAGGCCGGCGCGATGAAGCTGGCTTCCGCCGGCCCGTCCCAGCCTGTTGCCCCGCCGATCACCAGCGCGATTGCGCCCTCCCGCCCGGAAGTGGCGGAGACCTCCAGCGCCGTCGTGGCGCGGGCTGAGCCGAGATCTGAAGCCGTCAAGCCTGAGGTGATCAGGCCCGAAGTGGCCCGTGCCGAACTGCCGCCGCAGCCTGCCAATCACGGTACCGGCCATGGCGTACTCGGCGTGCTGCCCGCCTCCAGCGTGCCGTCTGCCCCCGCGCAGGCACTCGCCTATGTCCAGCCACAGACCGTCCAGCAGAACGGCGCCATCAAGCCCGCGGCCACCGTTACCCATACCGGCTGGATCATCCAGGTGGGCGCGCTGGAAAGCGAAAGCGAAGCCCGCGCCCGCCTCGATCAGGCACGCAATCAGGCCCGTGGCCTGCTCGGCAAGGCCGATTCCTTCACCGAACCGGTCGTTGCCAAGGATAATCGCAAGCTGTTCCGCGCCCGCTTCGCCGGCCTCGAGCGCGATCAGGCCGAGGCGGTCTGCAAGACGCTGAAGCGCGCCGACATCTCCTGCATCACCGTTCGTAACTGACCCATTTCTCTCTTGGTTCGCAAAGCCGGCGCCGCAAGCGCCGGCTTTGTTGTTTCCAGAGCACAGTTGCAGACGCCGTTCGGCCGCTGGCAGCAAATCGAACCTGCGCAAACTTCTCGTCAAGAATTTACGGTTAAGTTTTCCGGAATGAAGGATCGACCACGCCGGAAAACGGCGGGCGACACGGGGCATCAACCAGAGAATAGGGCAGCGGCAGCTCTCGGTTTGTAGCGTTGGTAGCGTTTGCCGGAGTTAGCTGAGATGCGCGCGAAGCAGAGTATCCTTGGCCTCGTTTACACGGGCGGCGAGGTACGTCGAGCCCCCCTGATCGGGATGCAGTTTCTTCATCAGGGCGCGGTGCGCCCGGCTGATGTCGTCACGCCCCGCCCCCGGCTGCAGGCCAAGGATCTGATAGGCCTCCTCGTCCGTCATTTTGCCGCTCGGCGGCGCGCGTCGCTGCCCCCCTGCCGCATCGCCCTGCGCGTTCTGACGCCAGGCGGGAAACCGGCGGTCCAGATAGCTTTCAAGTAACGCGACGCTCTCGGCGTCGAAGCCGGACATGATCGTCGTCAGCTGCACCAGGTCGAACTCGTCGAGCGAGCGGCCGGCATAGGGCCCGTCGACGATCTGGCCCGACAGGCCGCCGCTGTCGTGATCGAGGCTCATGTCGAGAAACTGCGATCGCACGCGCGAGGTCTGTCCGGGCGAGCGCTGCGTGCCGCCGCCGAAGATCCCGCCGATATTGCTGAAGCCCGACGGGCCGAACGGCGACCAGCCGAGCAGTCCCGCTCCGAAGATGCCGAGCGGGATCGCCACCGCCAGTTCGCCCCTGAGCCCGGTGAAGGCCGCGACCGCCAGCGCGATGATGCCGCCGCCGATCTTGAGCAGCCGCGCAAGCACGACCGGATTGGCTGCACGAAACATCTGCAGCAGCAAATAAAGCAGGACAACGGCGACGACACCGGCAATCAGGGTTGGCATGGGCTCAATATAGTCGCCCCGGCGGCAAAAAGCATGGCGATCCGCACCTGAAGAACCCAGCTGGCGATCATTTCATCTGGCCGATCAGCTTGGCCGCGCCGCTTCCGGTCTTCGACAGCCGCAGCAGCGCTTCGCGTCCGCCGGCGGCATAGGCCGCCGCAGCTCGCAACAGCTCGCGCAACTGGGCCGCGGCGCCGGGATCGAACCTGCACCATGCCCCGCCGGTGAGGCGCGCGATCTCACGGAACGCGTGCTCGGCCGCAACGTCGTGGCCTTCCTGGAACATGAACACGGGCACCTTGAGCAGGCCGAGTTCACCGGCCTTGGCGCAGAGGTCGTCGACCGACTCTTCCATGGCGTCGCCGACGAACACCACGGCGCGCACGGCGGAAGCGACCGCCTCGCGGCGGGCTTCCGAGAGCACCTTGCCGATCTGGGTATTGCCGCCCTGGCAATCGATCTTGGTCATCAATTTGGCGAGTTGCGCCGAGTCGGAGATCCATCCCGTTGCGCGGCACTCATTGAGGCCGCGGTAGTAGACCAGGCGAATGTCGAGACTGCCGAGCGACGCCGCTTCGCGAAACATATCGGCCTGCAGCGCGCAGGCCATGTCCCAGGTCGGTTGCCGGCTCATGGTGGCGTCGAGCGCGAACACCAACCTGCCCTTCGCGCCGGTGCGGTGCGGCGACATGGCGCGGGCCTTGGCGACAAAGGCAGCGATGTCTTCGGCTGCCGAGGGCCGGGCTTCCGGCAACGGAGAGCTGCGCGATTGAGGTTTCTGCGCCGCGAAGACGTCGGCGGAAGATTTCGGTTTGGTGGGTTCGCCGGCCATGAGCGCTCGCAATTACAGCAAGCTCTATGTGGGACGGTCCATACGGGGCGTCAATGCACCCGGTCGTGATCGGCCAGGATCAGGCAGCGGCAGCTTAACAGCTAAAACCGTTAGTTGGTCGCCGACTTGATGGTCGGTGGGTTGCTCGCCAGCGGCACCGGCCCCGGATTGCTCACGAGCGGATCCGGCACCTTGGTCGGCACCGGCTTCAGCACGCTGCTGTCGGTGTTATCAGCGATGAACTTGTCGAGCATCGTCTGGATCGACGACTTTGCCGCGTCGGGCCCGGTGTCGCGCATATCGTTGTGCTGATAGCCGGTGTTCACGACCGTAATACCCGCCTTCTCGCACTGGTCGTCATCCGGCACGACGCCCGGATCCGGCTTGAACTGCGTGTCCTTTGAACGGAACGACAGGATCTTGAACTTGCCGTCGGTCAGGAACGGCACGCGCAGATTGTCCAGCGTCACCACCTTCTTGATCTCGTCGGGATATTGCTTGGCGAAATACATCGAGATATCGCCGCCCATCGAATGCCCGACCATCGTCACCCTGGCGTAGTCGGCGTTGGGCTGTACCTTCTTCATTTCCTCGACGGCAAAATGGATGTTGGCGACGCCGCGCTGAATTTGCGGCAGACGGCCGACATAAAGCTCTCCGACCTTGGTCACCATCGGCGGATCGGTCGGCAGATCATGCTGCGGGCTGACTGCAAGATAGCCGCGCGCCGCGAACGCGTTGGAGAGGAATGAGTACTCGGTATGCTTGACGGTGTTGCCGTGATTGATGATCGCAACCGGCAGCGTGATCATGCCGGCATTGGCCTGCATTTCCTTGTCGCGCCGAACGGCGATATTCACCGCGACCAAACGATTGTCCCGTGCCGGATCATGGAACGCGATGGTCTCGTGACGGATCGCCCACTTGCTCGCGGTAAAGTACGCGACCGCAACCAGTACGGTAAGTGAAAGCAGAATGGCAATTCCACGTTTCATCGGCGTCCTCGGGGCCCCCGGCGGGGCTATGTTGGTCTCGAGACTCTTCGGCCTCGTTCTTGATGATATATGTCACAGCGGCGTGACATAAAGTCCAAATATTGTGAATTAGTCGCCTGATCGTTGTGCGATGCACCCATCCATTGTGCAGCTGCACACTACCCTGCGATCATTTCCTATTTGCCTATATATGACGGCCCCAACCAAGCTTCGGTTCGACCGATCGATAAAAGTCTAATGAAAACGGTGTTGTAGGCAATTGGTTCCCTTGTTTCGCACGCCGCGTCTGCCCTGGAAATCCCGGAAAACCACTGGATTCAGCCCGCGGTACAGATGATCAGTTTCAGCGCCGGATCGTCATTGGCCTGGAAGCTCGCATATTCCAGCTTCAGCCGCCCCTTCCTCGGATGACTCAGGGATTTCCGGCCGGCTGCGGCGCCGCCAATATCGTGGGCTTCCCACCAGCCCAAAAATTCGGGACAGCCCTGCCGCAGCCGTGCAAGCAGTTCCTGGAACGCGGGATCGCCGGCCCACAAATCATGCGTGGCGCGGAATTGCGCCACGATGCGCCGCGCCTCTTCTTCCCATGAGGCGCCGAATAACTTTCGCGTCGCGCGGTTGGTTAGCACGGTGAGGAGAATGTTGCGATCGCCCTCCGGCAGCCGGCTGAACGCAAAGATTTCATCCGCGGCCGCGTTCCAGGCCAGAATGTCCCAGCGGCGGCCGGTGACATAGGCCGGCAAATTGAGCCGCTCGACGGTGCGCCGGACCGCAGGCGGTACGGTTTCCGGGACGAAGGCGCGGCGGTCGGCATTCTGCGTCAGCGCCCGCAGATGCTTGTGCTCAGCCTTGCCGAGCCGCAGCGCGCGGGCCAGCGCGTCGATCGTCGCGGCCGACGGACTGACGGTGCGCCCCTGCTCGAGCCGGATGTACCAGTCGACGCCGATGCCTGCGAGTTCGGCAACTTCCTCGCGCCGCAGGCCGGGTGTTCGCCGCCGCCGCCCGATCGGCAGGCCGACCGCCTTCGGCGTCAGCTTTTCCCGCCGCGAGCGCAGGAAATCGCCGAGTTCGCTTTGCCTGGGATTCACGGACCTGCACTTCGTCAGCGGGGGACTGATCAATCCTAGGATAATACCAGGTCTTGTTGGCGAAATGAAGGGTCGCGAAAATGGGCTTCTCGTTGCGAAAGGATGCCCCATGAAAGCCGCCGTCTTGAAACAATTCGGATCGCCGCTCGCGATCGAAACCCTGCCCGATCCCATCCTCGGCACCGGCGAAGTGATCGTCGACGTGATGGCGAGCCGGGTTCTCGCCTATGCCAATGAGGTCCTGAGCGGCGAACGCAAATACCTGCTGGAATTGCCTGTGGTGCCGGGTCCCGGCGCGATCGGCCGGGTCCGCGCCACCGGCCCGGACGCGACCCATCTGGCCAAGGGCGACTGGGTCTATTGCGATCCGACCGTGCGTTCGCGCGATGATGCGCTTGCCCCCGACATCGCGCTGCAGGGCCTGACCGCCGGCAGCGACGGCGGTCTGCGGCTGCAGCGATACTTTCACGATGGCGCATGGGCCGGACAGATGCGGGTGCCGACGGAAAACGCCGTACGGATCGGCAGCATTGCCGAAGCGGACGCCGCGCGGTGGTGCGCGCTGGGCACGCTGCTGGTGCCTTATGGCGGCTTCCTCGCCGCCCAATTGCAGGCAGGAGAGACCGTATTGGTCAACGGCGCCACCGGCAGCTTTGGCAGCGCGGCGGTGGCCGTCGCGCTGGGCATGGGCGCGGCTTGCGTCATCGCAACCGGCCGCAACGAAAAGGCGCTGGCCGATCTCGTGCGCCGGTTCGGCCCACGCGTCCGTATCGTTCCGATGCGCGGCGAGGAGGACGACGACCGCAAGCGGATCGTGCAAGCCGCCCCGGGCGGCATCGACTGCGTGCTGGACATCCTGCCGCCGGCGGCCAACGCGATGCAGGTGCGGACCGCCGTTCTCGCGGTTCGGCCGTATGGACGCGTGGTGCTGATGGGCGGTGTCGGCATGCTTGGCGGCGCCGGCCTCGACCTGCCCTATTCATGGATGATGCGGAACTGCATCACCCTTCGCGGCCAATGGATGTACCCGCCGCACGCGAGCCTTTTGATGGCCGGGCTTGTTCGCGCAGGCCTGGTCAGCCTGGATCAATTCGAGGTCACTTCGTTTGCACTCGATGACGCCAACGCCGCGGTCACGCATGCCGCCAGCAACAGTGGTCCGTTCCGGATGACGGTGATCGAGCCGCCGAGATCGCGCTGAGGCTGCGGCGATCAAGCGCCGAGGATCGAGCGCCGTGATCAGGCGCCGAGGATGTCGTGGACTTCGAGCGGCTTGTCGACCTGGCTGAACCATTCGGCGCGGTTGGCGGCCCGCCGCCGGCCGCGCTCGTCGAGGGGCAGCTTCAACTGGCGAAGCAGGCTCGTCACCTCCTCGCGCGCCGTCACATGGCCCATGCTCGGCCGCGTGCCGAGCGTGGCCTCATCGATGTCGTCGAGCGCAGTCAGCCCGCGCGGGAAGAATTCGCGGTAGACCACCCGCTCGGCAAGGCCGTCGATCGAACGGAAGCCCAGCCGCAACGACAGATCCTTCAGGCTGTCGGCGACGAGCTGCTTGTTGCGCGAACCGATCATCGACAGCCGGTTGCGCACCACGATCCAGTCGGTCGAAGCGCCGTCGAGCTGGCGGCGCTTGCGCCTGGTGTCGCGCACCGTCTCGGCATAGTGGCTTTCGCCGGTCACCGAATAGGTGGCGGGGTCGACTGTGCCGAGCACGTCGAAATCCAGGAAGCTGTCGTTGATCGGCGTCACCAGCGTATCGGCCATCGAATGGGCCAGGCGCATCAAATAGGAATCCGACCCCGGCGTATCGATGACGATGAAGTCGAAGGCGCGCTCGACCGTGCTCACCGCTTCCATGAACTGCTGGAACTCGGAATTTTCATTGTCGGCGATCTGCATCGTCTCGCCGAGCTTGATGCAAAAGTGCACGGGAATTTCGAGGTCGAGGCCGGTGCGGCGGGCCCACGCGGTGCGGTTGCCGATGTACCGGGTGAAGCTCTGCTGGCGGCAGTCGAGGTCGATGGTGGCGACACGCTGACCGGCTTTCATCAGGGCGACAGCGATATGCAGCGCGGTGGTGGATTTCCCCGAACCGCCCTTCTCGTTGCCGAGCACGACAACGTGCGCCGAACCGGACTGACCCTGACTAGCCTGAACCAACATGACTCAACCCCAACCCCCGTTTGATATCTTCAAATCACGCGAGACTGTGGTCAAGCAAAATGCGTGATAACACTTTTAAATCACTGTCTGCCTGCCTTAATCATGAATCCGCTTGGCGACGTCGCGTTCATCTGTGATCGAACGCACGTTTCCACGCGCCGACCCCTCTGGCGATACATGACCCATGCAGCTACGTCGGACTGCCGTGATGAGTTGCACAGGTTGATCACCTTGGCGGCAATGCCTCGGCCTTATAAGGTCGGCGCGCCCGCCCAGAGGTCGCGGCGATTAGCCCCCTCACCCCCAACATCGTGCAAGAGATCGAACCCAGATGCCGCGAAGCCCCATGGTCGTCCGTACCGTCCCAGCATTGCGCCGCGCCCTTGATGGCCTTCGCGCCAGAAAGGCTGATATCGCGCTGGTGCCAACCATGGGAGCGCTCCATGACGGTCATGTGTCGCTGGTTCGGCTCGCCAAGCGCCGCGCACAGAAAGTCGTCGTCTCGATCTTCGTCAATCCGACCCAGTTCGCGCCAACGGAGGATTTCGGCTCCTACCCGCGCACCTGGAAGTCCGACGTCGCCAAGCTCGCGGCCGAGAAGGTCGACCTGATCTGGAACCCCGACGTCAAGGCGATGTATCCGGAGGGCTTCGTCACCCGGATCGTGCCCGAAGGTCCGGCCACCGCCGGGCTGGAAGATCGCTTCCGCCCGCATTTCTTCGGCGGCGTCGCCACCGTGGTCGGCAAGCTGTTCACCCAATGCCGGCCGGATGTCGCGATCTTCGGCGAAAAGGACTTTCAGCAATTGCGGGTGGTGACGCAGATGGCGCGCGATCTCGATCTCGGCGTCAAGGTGATCGGATCGCGCACGGTTCGGGAACGCGACGGGCTGGCGATGTCCTCGCGCAACGTCTACCTCGCGCCCGAACAGCGCCAGGCGGCGCCCGAGCTCTACCGCGCGATGAAGCAAAGCGCGGCCCGCCTGCGCGCCGGCGAGCCGGTCGACGCCGTCATGCAGGCCGGCGCCGAGCTGATCGAGAACGCGGGTTTTGCGCTGGACTATTTCGAGGTGCGCCACGCCGAAACGCTGGCGCCGATCGCTTCGCTCAAGGACGGTCCGATGCGGATGCTGGTCGCCGCCAAGATCGGAACCACGCGGTTGATCGACAATATCGCGGTGTAGCCCGCTACAACAGCCCGAGGTCGCGCAGTTCGCGCCGCATCGGCTCCGGCATCGACGCCACGACCGCGGCGGACTTGCCGAGATCGGCCGGCGCGCCGTCCTCGGTCAGATAGCGCCAGCCCTGGAACGGGCGCATCGGCCGCGGCGAGACTGATATGACCTTGGGCTGCATCACCAGGCGGCACCGTCCGATACCGTCCTTGTCGCGGAACGGCTCGATCGCGATCAGCTTTTCGCGCGCCGCGATCTCTCCCTTGATCACCCAGTAGAGCGAACCGCCAGCAAGCAGTTCCTCGTCGCGTTTCGGTGTCATCCGGGTGACGTGGATATGGCGGAGCGGCAA
Source organism: Bradyrhizobium sp. OAE829 (assembly GCF_040546575.1). Lineage (NCBI taxonomy): Bacteria > Pseudomonadati > Pseudomonadota > Alphaproteobacteria > Hyphomicrobiales > Nitrobacteraceae > Bradyrhizobium > Bradyrhizobium sp. OAE829. The sequence goes on from NZ_JBEPOE010000001.1 coordinate 925,702, forward strand.
GCCCTTTTTCTTGGCGGTTGCCATCCGTTCGGCAACCCAGCCTTTGAGTTCTTTGACCGACTCGCAGCCAACGGCGAGCTTGATGAGATGAAGCGGCATGGATCCGGGTTTAGCGGGCTCCGCGCCGTTTGAAAACGATCATTCGTTGGCGGGCGCCGCAGCTGTGGATGACACCGTCGGTGCTCCCGGCGCCCCCGGTGCCGGCGACAGCTGGACCGGCGCGGCCGGTGTGCGTTTCGGCGCCGGCGGTTGTTTTTTGGCTGCCGCCAGCGCTGGCGACGCTGCCGCGGTTGGTGTGGCTGGTGCGGCGGCCGTTGGGGCAGCGGCGGCTGGTGCTGCGGCCGCGGCCGGCCGCGGCGGCGCTGCGCCGTTAGCCGCAGGTGCCGACCGGATCGCCGGGGCACTGGTGGGTTCCGGCGTCATGATGTTGACCGGCGGGGTATTGGCCGCACTCGGGAACTCGGCATTGGTCGGTCTGCCGGTAGGCATCGATGGCGGTAGCCCCGCGAGCAGCCCCGGGGATGTCGCAGCCAGGGGCGGCGCGTTCCATGACGGCGCATAGCGCGTGATCAGGTTCTCGTAGAGGCGCTCATCCATATTGGCGACGACCTGGCGCTTGTCGGCCAGCGCGGCGAACGCCGCGCATGCAGCCGGCGTGCAATGGTCGCGCGCCATCAGCACATAGGCCATCAGCCCGTAGCGGTCGCGCTCGACGGCGCGGCGCAGCGCCTGCAGATCGGAACTCGTCGCTTTGTCGGCAGTGGCAGCATCGCCGAGCCCGGTCAGGCGGGTGATCTGGGACGCCGCATAGGTGACCGCGGCAGCGACCGAGTCGGCGGACCCGAACAACGTCTTCTCGCAGGCGTTGAGGACGGCATCGCCGGCGAGATCGTCGACACAAGAGAGCTGCGGCAGCGCTGCGCTGACCGAAGCCACCCGGGTCCCCGCGGACGAGACCCCGCCATCGGGCCCGAAGCTGCGGATGGTCGCGGCGACAGCGACGACGATCGCGAGCAGCGTCATGACCGTCAGCACGCCATTGGCCACGGATTTCTCCGCGCGCAACAGCGTGATCAGAACGATGATTCCCAAAAATCCCGCCGCGGCCAGCGTCAGCCACATCGGAAAGGTCGGTGTACGCCAGATCTGATCCAGCGAAGAAGCCCAGTCCCAGCTCATGCGCGGTGTCCCTCACGCAGCATAACGCGATCAGCGAAAGCGAATGCGTGCTTGCCCGCATTCACTTCCGACAGAATGGTCCTGCGAACGGGGCCTTTTGACGGCGAGCGATAAGGAACCGCGTCAACCGCTGGTTTGCACACAGCTCTCTCAGGAGACCGCACGCGGCTCAGGAGACCGCAAGCGCGGCTCAGGAGACCGCGAGCTGGCTTTCCTTGGCTACCCGTTCGAAGGCTTCCGTCGAGCTTTTGATGCGATACTGGCAGTCGTCACCGTCGGTCGGAAGCAGCCGGATCACCTCATAGGTGCCGCTGGCGGCCGGTCGGGCAACGTTGCTGGCAGTGAAATAGACAGTCTCTCCAACGGTGAACTTGTGCTTCAACGCCCTCTCCATCACGCAAGATTGTCGGCGGCGCTTAGTTGTCCCGCTAGCGATCGGCCGACTTGAGAACCCTGCGTCAACCTAGCACACCACAGGCCCAAAAAGCCAGCAACATCGGGAACTCACGAAAACGGATATTTTACAGATATTTCAGTGTGTTAAATGCCCGTTTGGGGGAATTTGCATAGCCGCTATTCCGGCCGCAATTTCCCCTCGCCCGGCCCACGCCGCAGCCAGGGCGGGTGCGGTCAGGCTATTGGAACCGGACGAGCCGAACGCCGCCCGCCTCAGATCGCCTCGAGCCGGTCGATCAGCATGGTTTCGGCCAGCCCGTCGCGGGTCCACTCCTGGAACGCCGGCAGCGCCTCCATCGCATCGACATAGTACAGCGCCCCGCTAGCTACCGGAATCGCATAGGTACGGAAACGATGCACGACAGGTGCGAACATCGCGTCCGCGCCGGAGAAGGCGCCGAACAGGAACGGCCCGTCTTTGCCATAGCGCTGATGGCACTCGGCCCAGATCGCCTGGATCCGCGCCACATTGGCCTGCGCGTCATCCGACAGCGCAACCGCGCGGATCGGGCGGTGCAGGTTCATGCCGCATTCGTTGCGCAGCGCCATGAAGCCCGAATGCATCTCCGCCGAGATCGAGCGCGCATGCGCGCGGGCCGCGCGGTCTTCCGGCCACAGTTTGGTTTGCGGAAATTTTTCGGCGAGATATTCGATGATCGACAGCGAATCCCACACCGTGACGTCGCCATCGACCAGCGCCGGCACTTTTCCCGCATCGCTGAAACTCAGGATGCGCGCCTTGTCGGCCGGGTTGTCCGTGTACAGGGGAATCACGACCTCCTCGAACGGAATGTTGTTGGCGCGCAGCGCCAGCCACGGCCGCATCGACCATGACGAATAGTTCTTGTTGCCGATGACGAGCTTCAACATTTGCGGGAAATCCTGTTGGGGACGCCATCATGGCATAGTGCGCCGCGCACATTCAACCTGTACATCTGGCGTGACCAAGCGGTCACGGGGGATTCAGCATGACCGGTTACTGGGTCGATATCGCGGCCATCACGTTCTTCGTCGTGGAGTGGACGGTCTACGCCTTCACCCTCGAGCGTACCGCCTACGGCCGCGACAGCCTGTCCGCCCGCATGCATATCTATCGCGAGGTCTGGATCCGCAACCTGCTCGACCGCGAAACCCGCATGGTCGACATGCAGATCATGGCTTCGCTGCAAAACGGCACGGCGTTCTTTGCCTCCAGCAGCCTGATCGCGATCGGCGGCGGGCTGGCGCTGCTGCGCGCCACCAACGACGCATTGGCGGTTCTTGCTGCGCTGCCGATCGATCTCAGCCCCTCGCCCGCTTTGTGGGAAATCAAATGCGTCGGGTTGATCCTGATCTTCACCTACGCCTTCTTCAAATTTTCCTGGGCCTATCGCCTGTTCAACTATGTCGCCATCCTGCTCGGCGCGATGCCGCCGGCCTCGGAAAAAGGTACCCCCGAAGCCGAAGCGCACGTCATCCGCACGACGCGATTGTTCGAATCCGCCGGCCAGCATTTCAATCGCGGCCAGCGCTCGTTTTTCTTTGCGCTCGGCTATCTCGGCTGGTTCGTCAGCCCATGGGTGTTGTTCGTCACGACAGCGATGGTCGTGATCGTGACCTGGCGGCGGCAGTTCGCGTCGAACGCGTGGAAGGCGATGGGGAGCTGAGGGGAGCCTGATGCGGCTCCATACAACGCTGTCATACCCGCGAATGCGGGTATCCAGTACGCCGTGGCCTATCGGTTCAATCATTGCCGTCTCTGGAATACTGGGTCACCCGCCTCCGCGGGTGACGACGACTGAATGCGTGTTCGCGATCTCGCGACGCATTGCGCCCGAGCTTTGACAGAAATTTCCTTGCCCTCGAGAGATCAGAGGGCGCAGGGAATGCCGGATGCGCGCTGCACCCGCGATCTCGTGTGCGAATTGTGCTAAGTAGGCTGCACACGAGCATACAGGGCAGCGGAGAGCATCCGACATTCCCTGCGCAGTGGCTTTACGGCTTATGACGCGCTCTCCCCGGTGAGACGGTCTCTATTGCCACCGTCGCCCTCGGAAGCGTTAGCTCCCTTAAGGCTTGACGCCGTTACGGGCGCCAGGACCACACGCTTTCGCCGTACGCTTCAGCCGCGACCGTCAATCGCAACTGTTACGTCCACCGCGACCCGCCCCTCGTCATGACGACGGCCGACGCCCCTCTGAGTGGGACGGGATGGCCAAAGATATGCCACTGATTTTCCTTCTGCAAAAGCGAAATATTTTTGATTCTTGGGCTTGACCAATTTCTGTAAATCGGAACTGATTTGCCCGTCGGGTTGATTTGCCGCACGCGGGCAACGAGATTTCGCTTGCGCAGGAAGCGACGCAGCGACATCGGCGACGGATTGAGGCGCAGCGTTAGCAGCAATCGCTCAACAGGTAAGGCAATCGCTCTGGCGTAGCCGCGGCTCCGAACCGCTAGATGATCACGGTGCCCCATCCAAGCGAACGGAGAAGAAAGATGATCTGGAAAAGCATCGTCAGCCCCCGTGCTTCTGCACGCCGGTCCGCAATGTCTGGTTTTGCCCGCAAGACGGCTGAGACCGTCTCCGACATCGCCAGCATCGTTCACAATTTGGTTATGGACGTGCGCGATAGCTACCGGCCCGAGCTGCACTACATGCGTGGCCCCGGCCCGAAATGCCGCGCCAAGCATCAGCCCTAACCAAGGTTCGATTCCGAAGCTGCCAGGGTCCGACTCAGTTGATTAATGCTCAGAATGCCACGGCGGCAACGAGGCACAGGGCTGAGAAATAGTTCCGAGCGAGTTTGTCGTAGCGCGTGCGATGCGCCTGAAACCCAACCGCATCGCCAATGGGGAGATGTTCTTTTCCGAGGGCCGTTAGCGTGCCTGCTCGCAGCGCCGGTGAAGCGTCCGAGACCGGTCGCGAGCAGCGGCTCGCACAACCGCGGGCCACCGATCATTTCGACCGCCATGGGGTCATCCGCGGTATCCAGCGCGGGACGGCGGCGCGGAACGCCTCGTACTCTCTCCCAAACGTCTGCTCGAGCGTGGGTTCTTCGTACGCCACGACGAAGACGTGGAAGGCGAGCCAGAGCAGCGCGCCGTAGAAGATGAGGCGCCAATCGCCCATCAACACCGCTTGACCCAGGATGATGGCAACGACCGCGACGTATATTGGATTACGCACATAACGGTAGAGACCGGTCACCACGAGATTCCGTGTCGGCGCGATGGGCGCGGGGGTGCCGAGACCCTGCAGCGCGAAACGCGCAAATGCGTCAACGAGCCCAGGCACACCTGCGAGAATCATTATCGCGCCGATGCCACGCGTCAGCTCCAGACCAAGGAACGGCGGCCGGAGTTGCCAACCCGTGATCGACCATGGAACGAGCCCCGCCAGCGTACATGGGGCGACCACGAAGAAAACCGCCGAGCCCAGGACGGCAATGGTTCGTTGCGCAGCGGTTCCCGACACTCGCGGCGAGCTCATTCCAAGCTCCCCTTCATGGTTTCCCGTCCTCATCCGGGTGCCGACACGCTCGCCATGTTATCCCAAAGGCGGAAACCGCGCACGACTAAAGCCAGAATGCCACGGCGGCAACGAAGCACAGAGCTGAGAAGTACTTCCGAGCGAGTTTGTCGTAGCCCCCGCCCTACCAGCTCCGTGATCTAAATCACTGTACGCGAGCGCGCCGCATAGCATTAAGACCGGCGCGATCACTTCGACTGCCAATTTCTGATGGCAGGTCGTCGTGCAGCTCGCAGATCATTTTCAACGTCTGGAGAGGAAGGATGAAATCATTTCGCGCCCGTGTAACTGCCTGCATCGCCTCGCTGTTCGCCCTGGCATTCCTGTCGATCCCGTCGGCTTTCGCGGCCGACATCCCGTCCGAGCGTGATCAGGATGTGATGATCCGATCGACCCTGGCCTCGTTCAATGATGCCAACATCGCCAATAACTACACCGTGTTCATGGCCAAGGCATCGCGGCAGCTCCAGGCGCAGGTGACGCCGGAAACGCTTCAGACGATATTCGGCTCGTTCCGCGAAAAGCAGATGTTCTTCGACGACATCGTCACCGCCACGCGCGTCTCCTCCGAGCCGACCAAAATCGACGAAGAAGGCGTGCTGGTGCTCGCCGGCGCATTCAAGACCGACGAGATGAAGGTGACGTATCGCCTGCGTTTCGTCATGAATGCCAAGGTCTGGAAGCTGCTCGGCATCAACGTCAATACAAACACCTGAACCAAATTCTCGATTATCAGGCCGGTGACATCGATCACCGGCCTGCCGCGCCGCGATGCCGCGATCTACGGTTCCGACGGGACGTCGGTGATGGCTAACGGTCGAAGGCGCCAGTACACGTTCCGTTGAACGAAACCGTTCTTCAACACCACGAAACGCTCCTGAAACAAGACAGTTGCAATCTCCGCCCATCAGCACCCGGAAAAGGAGGATGGAATGCGTAAATTCATTCTCGGAGCCATTTTGTTGGCAGTCGTCTCAGTGCCTGTTTACAATTTCATCTCGGCAGCCCGCGAAACGAAAGCGGCAACCTTCTCCGAGCGGTTTGCTCCCATTCTCAAATCGCCGACCGCGAGCTGACGGGATAAAGGCAGTGAACTTGCTGGCATTTTGGCCGGTATTGGCCTCATGCATGCCGGCCCGTTTGCGCGCCTAATTCTCGAAACCGACGAACACCGTGGCTTCCTCGACAGACTTGCGTTCGGACACGACCGCATTTGCCGGGAAACTTTCATCCGGCCAGCCCAGCGCGATACTTTTCATGATGACCTGATCGTCGGATATGCCGGCGTGCTCGCGGACCACGGGCGATTGCATGATGCCCTGACTGTTGATCACGGCGCCCAGCCCGCGAGACCAGGCGGCATTGACCAGCGCGGTCGCCACAGCGCCGCAATCGAAGGGCGTATCGTCGCTGCCGTCCAGCACGCGGTCATAGGTCACGATCACGCATACAGGCGCGTCGAATTGGCGGAAGCCGCGCAATACCCAGTCCTGGCGCTTGTCCTTGTCATCGCGCGCGATCCCCATTGCGGAGAATAATTGCTTGGCTACCCCGACCTGCCTGTCGCGGTGCGGACCTGCAAAGGCCTGACCGGTGCGGAATTCGCGCGACTGAGGTATGCCCGCCACCATCCGCTCGGTGTTGCCGGCGCGGATCCGGTCCAGCGGTTCGCCGGTGATGACATAGAAATTCCAGGGCTGGGTGTTCATCGACGACGGAGCGCGCATCGCCAGGGCGATGATTTCCGCAATCAGCTCCCTGGGTACCGGATCGGGCTTGTAACCGCGGATACTTCGGCGACCGAGGATAACGTCATCAAACTGCATGTGTCTAAGTTTCCCGAGCTGACTTTTGAACTGGCCTGGATTTTCGCGGTTTCCTCGCCTTCGCGCAAGGTCGTAGGTCGGCCGCACAAGTCGGCTCAATCCGCCGTACCAGCTGTCACCTTAATAAGATCCCATCAATGCGACATCAATGTCGGTTTGGTCATCGAGGCAAGCATACCACGCGTCGTCCCACCCAGAATAAATTCCCGCAGCCGGGAATGCCCGTACCCGCCCATGACAATGAGGTCGGCAGCTGTATCGGCTGCATATGACAGGATTGCATTGTAAACATCGATCTTGCTGACGGGGATGCGCTCAATCGCGGCGTTTACTCCGTGACGGGTCAGATGGGTCGCGATGTCAGCACCCGGAAGGTCTGCGCTCTTGGCGCTCTGAGTGTCCGCAACAACAATACTCGTCGTGCCGGAGCGGATAAGAAACGGCATGGCATCGGCGACCGCTCGGGCGGCTGCCCGGCTGCCATCCCAGCACACCATGACATGATCGAGTTTGAGCCGCTCCTTCTGAATGAAAGGTACGATCAGCACCGGTCTTCCGGATTCGAACAGCGCTGCCTCAAGAACGATATTCGTGGTGCGATGATCCCGGTCCCCTTCAAACTGGCCAATGACGGAAAGATCGAAGCGTCTTGCGATATGCGCAAACTGGGTTGGTCCGTCGCGGACGTCAGTTTCAATTCTGCGTGTTTCGGCTGAAACGCCGGCCCGACGCGTCGCCTCGTCAAACGCGTTGGCCACAGCCTCTGCGCGTTGGTGAGCTTCAGCTTGCTGGGCTCGAATAAAGTTAGCGGACAGGTCAATGCCACCGAGCACTGCCGGATAGAAGGCCGTCCCCATGATGTGTGCGCCGAATGTTTCCGCAACCGACAGGGCGTAATTGGAAACGCCATCTTGCGATGTACCGTAAGACAGGTTGACAAGGATGTCTTTGATCATGGCTCTGCCTCCAGTTAGGTGATCGCGCATCTACCCGTTCATTGATCCAGGGCCGGCTACTCCCGTTAGTTCGCGTCAAGAAAACGCATCGAAAAGTATCACGAACCCGCGAAATCCTGCACCGTAAAACTGAGATCGAGCACCTTCCATTCGCCGTAGCGGTCGGCCGGCAGCATCGCATAGGGCTGGCAGGCTTGCAGCGCGCTGATCGCGCTGCGCATCAAGAGCGGGCCCTTGGCGGAAGCGCTGGCCTCGATCAGCTGCGGCTCCGCCGCGAGCTTGCCGTCCTGGCCCATGAACACGCGCAGCTTGACCTTGACGTCGTCGGAGCCCTTCAACGCGGGCGGAAGTTTCGAGCAGGTCCGCAAGTGGCGCCGGAACGCCGCGACGACGCTTGAATTGATGTCGGCGGACGTGGTCGCGGGCGCGTCGAAATTGTCTTTGCCCTTGTCGGCCGCTGACGGCGCGCTCGGTTCCATCGGCGGCGGCAGACCGAGCATGACGTTGTATTTGACCGATAGATCAGGCTCGGGCGGCTTGTAGGCCGGCGTCTGCGTCACTCCCTGCGGTGGCGCGGCTGGCTGCGGCGCCGGGCTCGGTGCGGCCAACGCCTGCTTCTGCGGCGGCGGCGGAGGTGGCTGTTGAACCGCAGCCGCCGCCGCGGCCGCGGGCTTGTCGAGCGCGGTGAAATCCGGTTGCGGCGTCGGCATCGCAACCGGTTCGGGCGTCTTCTCGATCTCGGCCTTCTGGGGGATGTCCTGCTTTTCAGGAATGTCCTGCGGCGCGACGATATCAACGGCGATCGACTCAGGTGTGGCCGCGCCGAACGGGTGCACGTCGGAGAACACAAGCAGCAACGCCAGCAGCGACAGATGGGCAATCACTGAAGCCGTCATGTCCGAAGGTATGATCTGGCGCAGGTTCATCGTACCGAGACAATCGAAGGGCCTTGCGATGGGCTTTGAGCATACCGCCCGGCGCGACCGCTGCTCAATCCCATTTCGGGGCGAAGCCGAAATCGGTGAGCCGGCGATTGGCACTGCCCATCTCGGAAATCTCGCGCATATCGGCGTCCGACAGCTCGAAATCGAAGATCTCGATATTTTCAGACAGCCGCTCCAGCTTCGACGTCCGCGGGATCGCCGCCACGTTCTGCTGCACCAGCCAGCGCAGGCACACTTGCGCTGATGTCTTGCGGTAGCGGTCGCCGATCCGCAGCAAGGCCTGGTCGTTCTTGACGCGGCCCTTGGCGACCGGGCTATAGGCCACGACAGCCATGCCATGGCGCGCGCAGGCTTCCCTCACCTTGGCCTGGTCGAGATAGGGATGGTATTCGACCTGGTCGCAGACCAGCGGCTCCGGGCACGCCGCCACCGCCTCCTCGATCAGCGCCACGGTGAAATTGGAAACGCCGATATGCCGGGCAAGCCCGAGCTGCTTGACCCGCGCCAGCGCGCCCAGCGTTTCCGAAAGCGGCACCTGCGGATTGGGCCAGTGCAGCAGCAACAAATCGATCTCGGTCAGGCGCAGCCTGGCGAGACTTTCCTTCGCCGATCGCTCGAGATCGTTGGGCGCGAAATGCGTGGTCCAGATTTTCGTCGTGACGAAGACCTCGCCGCGCTTGACGCCGGAGCCGCGCAGCCCCTCGCCCACTTCGCGTTCGTTCTCGTAGACCTGCGCGGTGTCGATGTGGCGATAGCCGAGCCGCAGCGCCTGCTCGACCAGCCGCGCGCAGGTTCGTCCGCGCAATTCCCAGGTGCCGAGCCCGATCGCCGGGATTTTTGCGCCATTGGCTTCGATGAAGTGCATCGCCCATTATGGGCCGCCGGCAGCTCAGTGCCAACACATAACGTTTTCGTGCGAGGTGGATTGCGGCTCGCACAGCAATCAAGTTTACGCAGATTGCGTAGACTTATCTGCGGTAGAAAACGCGTCAGAAGAGACTGGACCGTGTACCCATAAACCCGGCGGCGTGATGCGACGAAGGCCACGTTCGCTCTGCCCGTGGCGACCAGGTTCGAGCGACCGCGCAATATGTCGCTCGCCTCCAGGATGCGAGCCACGTCGGTACATCCCTTGATTTGGCGCGATTTCCGTGGTAGCTACGCTTCATGATCAACGTCGTATGCACCGCGAACCGTAAAAACATGACCCGCTCTCGCTGGGCCGTGGAAGGAGTCGTGCGCTAGAAATTCGACGACGCGATCTTTTCACCAGGCCCCGCCGGCATCGGACGGGGCCTTTTGTTTGGCCATGCTCCCTGCCGACGCAACAGCAGGAGCATCCGATGCCACCCCACCAGACGAACATCACATCCGGGACCGAGCGCGATGCCGCGGGGCTCGGCCTCGACCTGCCCATCGCATTACCAACGGCCGCATCGACGCGAAACGTCCTCGGCTTGCTCAAGCGATATTGGCGTGCGTTTCAGGAGCGGCGCCAATGCCAGAGCTTGGCCTACCTGAGCGACAGGGAGCTGATGGACATCGGCCTGACGCGCGATGCGATCGACCACATCACACCTCAACGCGCTATCGACAGGATTAGAGATAGCGGGATGTACCTATTGAGCCGTGGGATGTAACCGATCAACCGTCACATGCGGACTGCGCTTTGCGAACAAGCAGCCGTCAGCGCGGCTGCTTGCCTGTTGAGTTTGCGTCAATCAGGCTGTGGCTGTGCCTTGGTGAGTCCGCGTCCTAGAGCTTTTTCCGTTCCGATGGAATCGGAACGGGGCTCTAGATTCTTGTTTTGACGCGTTTTCTACCGCAGATAAGTCTACGCAATCTGCGTAAACTTGATTGCTGTGCGAACCGGTATCCACTTCGCTCGAAAACGCTAGATGGTAGCCGATTCCGTGGCGAGCGCGGCGAAAACCGTCTCCGGCGAATGGGCGATGACGGCGAGCAGCGCCCGCGCCGGTCCGCGCGGTGCGCGTTTGCCCTGCTCCCAGTTCCGGATGGTCTCGACCGGCACGCCAAGCCGGGCTGCGAATTCGAGCTGAGTCAGGCGCGAACGGCGGCGCAGGTCGCGAACCGCCGGCAGCGGCGCGTTTTCGCTCGCAACAGAGGCTGCTGGCATCGCGAGCCCGGGCACCGGATGCGCAGGCGTCGCAAGCGCGAGCCCGGGCGCCAGCGGGAACTCCTGCCCGTCCCGCAGTTCCACGATCCGTCCATCTGCCTTTAGCCGCAAGCGCTGCATGTTCGATTCCCGATCCGGGAATCATCGGCCAAGCGCGTTAAGGCCCGATTAACGATACTCACCCAGCTCACTTCAGCCCGAACCAGAGCGTGGCGATGCCGAGGAACGAGAAGAAGCCGACCACGTCGGTGATGGTGGTGACGAAGGTGCCGGAGGCGACCGCCGGGTCGGCGCGCACCCGCTCCAGCACCATCGGGATCAGGATGCCGCCCAGCGCGCCGGCGATCAGGTTGACGACGATCGCAAGGCCGATCACGACGCCGAGGCCGGGGATCTTGAACCACGCCACCGCGGCGACGCCGGTGATCACGGCAAAGGCGAGGCCATTGACGAGACCGACCATCGCCTCACGCAGGACCACGCGGAGCGCGTTGTTGGAATGGAGTTCGCGGGTCGCCAGCGCCCGCACCGCCACCGTCATGGTCTGGGTCGCGGCGTTGCCGCCCTGGCTTGCCACGATCGGCGCCAGCACGGCCAGCGCCACCATCTTTTCCAGCTGGCCTTCGAACAGGCCGAGCACCGAGGATGCCAGAAACGCGGTCGCCAGATTGACCAGCAGCCAGTTGAAGCGGGCGCGCGCGATGGTCCAGACGCTGTCGGACAATTCTTCGTCGCTGGTGACGCCGCCTAGCGCCTTGAGGTCTTCGTCGGCCTCTTCCTCGATCACGTCGACGACGTCGTCGATGGTGATGACGCCGACCAGCCGGTTGGTGGTGTCGACCACGGGGGCTGCGACCAGATTGTATTTGCCGAACATCCGCGCGACCACTTCCTGGTCGTCGAGCACGGAGACGCGGCGGCGGTCCTCCTCGATCAGGTCGGCGAGCGGCACCGGCCGCCTTGCCCGCAGCAGCGTGTCGAGCGAGACCGCGCCCTGCCAGTGCTGGTTGGCGTCAACCGCGTAGATTTCATAGAACCGCTCCGGCAGGTCCGGCGTGTCGCGCATGTAGTCGATCGCCTGCCCGACGGTCCAGTCCGGCGGCACCGCGATGAATTCGGACTGCATCCGCCGGCCGGCGGAGTTTTCCGGATACAGCAGGCTGCGCTCCAGCGCGTCGCGCTCGGACGGCGGCAGCTTTTCCAGAATCTCTTCCTGGTCCTCTTCGTCGAGGCCTTCGAGCAGTTCGACGGCGTCGTCCGATTCCAGTTCGCGAACGCCCTCCGCAACCGTCTGCGGTTCGAGCTCTTCGAGGATTTCCTCGCGAACGGCGTCGTCGACCTCGTTCAGCGCCGAGAAGTCGAAATCGGTGCCTGTCAGCTCGACGAGATGGACGCGGTCGTCGGGTTCGAGGGCACCGATCAAATCGCCGAGATCAGCCTCGTGCAACTCGGCGACGACCTCACACAGCAGGGGGCGATCGGCGGCCTTGATGGCGCGCGTGATTTCCTCGACAAATTCGTGGCGGATGTGGCCCTCTTCATCCCGCATCAGGGCGGGATCGAGCGCGGACCCGTCAACGGGTCGCGCGCCGGCTAGGGCAACGTCGATATCCTCGGCCATGCCGCGCCTCGCCGGTTTGACAGAACTTGCGTTTGAGTTATCGCTGCACGCATTACCCAATCGGCGACGCAAAGCGCAATGCTAAAGATGTACAACGGCGAATGACCCCGGGATTCACCAGGACGCTCTGCGCAGCCGTCGCGGCCGCGACGGTGTGGACGGCCGCGGCCAAGGCTGCCGAATGCCCGCGCAAGGACGCGCTCGGCACCTCACGCGTTCTGCGCGTCGATGCAGCTACCTCACCGCGCGTCGGCCTGAAGAGCTTTCCGCAAACCCTGCCGCTGCAAGACCGTGAAGTGGTCCTGACCTTCGATGACGGGCCGTGGCCGGGCACGACGCCCCAGGTGCTGGCCGCGCTCGCGCGCGAATGCGTGCTCGCCACCTTCTTCATGATCGGCAGGTCGGCTTCGGCGTACCCGGAACTGGTGCGCAGGATTGCAGCCCTTGGCCACACGGTGGGGCACCACACCTGGTCGCATCCCAACATCAAATATATGAAGCCGGATGCGGCCGTGGCCGACATCGACAAGGGCTTTGCGGCGGTCGAAAAGGCGCTTCACGGCACCGTGACGACGACCCAGGGGATCGGAATTGCGACCCCGGGGATCGCAAGCGCGACCCCGACGACGCCGTTCTTTCGCTATCCCTATTTCGAGATGACGCCGGCGACGCTGGACCTGCTGCAAAACCGCGGCATAACCGTGTTCGGCGCCGACCTCTGGGCCAGCGACTGGGAGCCGATGAAACCGGCCCAGCAGTTGAAGCTGCTCACCGAGCGGCTGCAGGCCGCCCGCAAGGGAATCATCCTGCTGCACGATCCCAAGGCGCAAACCGCGGCCATGCTGCCGGCGTTCCTGCGCTATCTGAGAGACAATGGTTACCGCGTGGTCCATATCGTCCCGGCAGCCGCGGCGAGCACCGCCAGAGCGGTCCAAAACCCGAAATAAGTGTGGTATTTCGGCTATTAAGGCGGCATTCATGGCCCGCCGTTAAGGATTGCAAACAAGGCATTTTTCGAGTGAACCGAATACCGGTCCGCGCGGACCAAAGTTCGATTGGGAATGAAGCCGGGGTTCAATGATCGCTAGCGCAGGTATGGGGCTCCGTCAGCGGGCATCGATTAGTTTTTCAGCCGCAATGTTTCTGGGAATGCTGACCGGCGCCACGGCGCAGGCCGCGCCGGCCACCAATTGCCCCGGGCATCCCGATGCGATCGGCACGTCGCGCACGCTGGTGGTCGATCCGCGGCAATATCCGCTGATCGGCACCATGCAATATGCCAAGACGCTGCCGCTGGAAGATCATGAGGTAGTCCTCACCTTCGACGACGGTCCGCTGCCGAAATACAGCAACCAGATCCTCGACATCCTCGCCGCCCATTGCGCCAAGGCGACCTTCTTCCTGGTCGGACGGCAGGCCAACGCCAACCCCGAAGGCGTGCGCAAAATGCGCGATGCCGGCCATACCATCGCCACCCATACCCAGAACCATCCCGGAAACATGAACCGGCTTTCGATCGATGGCGCCAAGAAAGAGATCGAGGACGGCATCGCGTCGATCACATCAGCGCTCGGCGACGGCACCGCGCCGTCGCCTTTCTTCCGCATTCCGGGCCTCGGCCGTTCCGACGTCATCGAGGCATATGCCGAAGCAAAAGGCCTGCAAATCTGGAGCGCCGATTTTCCTGCCGACGACTGGCGGCCGGTCTCATCGCAGCGCGTCTACGACCTCGCGATGCAACGGCTCGAGGCCAAGGGCAAAGGCATTTTGCTGCTGCACGACATCCAGGCGCGCACCGTCGCCGCCCTGCCGCGAATTTTGCACGACCTGAAGGCCCGCGGTTACCGCCTCGTCCATGTCGTGCCGGCAACGCCGGAACGGCCGCCGACGCCGACCGAGCCGTCGCAATGGCAATTGTATCCGGTATCGGAGCAGGTGGCGACGTCACGCTGGCCCAAAATTCCGAATTTCGCTTATACCGCGACTGCGGCCCTGCCCGCGCCCGCGCTGGCGGATTACGATTGGCGCAATACGGCCCCGGCGGACCGCGTGCAGCGGCGCGCCTTGCGCGACGCCCTGTGGTCGCGGCAGGTGACGCTGGTGCTTGACCCGCCCGCGCTGCCGGTCCCGGCCCCCGGCGTGTTCAAGCTTCCGGAATCGATCCGCGTGACGATGCTGTATTCGCCGCCATCCGCACGCAAGGTCGAGCCGACCGCGCCTGCCGCGCACGAAGTGTCCGCCAAACAGGCCGCACGCCCTGCCAAGCACGCAAAACATGGCGGCAAGGGCGCCGCCAAACATGTGCAGGTCAAGCCCGCAAAGCCGGCCAAGAAGGTCCGCATGGCCGGCCTGAAGAAGCGCTAGACTCTTTTTGACGCGTTTTCTTCGCTCGAAAACGCTCTACCCCGCCGCCGACTGCGCACGGCCCAGCAAGCCGCGTTGGTCGGCCACCGCGTGCGCTTCGTCAAGCGCCGCTGCCACCGCGTCCATCATCTCGTCGATTTGCTCCGGCGTGATGATCAGCGGTGGGCAGACGAACACCGCGTCGGGACCGGCGCGGACGATGACGCCGCGCGCCATCGCGCCTTGCTGAATCAAGGCGCCGATACCTTCGGCCGGCGGCAGCGGCCGGCGTGTGACCTTGTCGGCGACCAGTTGCAGCGCGCCGATCAGTCCGACGCCGCGCGCCTCGCCCACCAGCGGATGCGAGCCGAGCGCGCGCAGCCGCGATTGCAGATGCGGTGCGAGCGCTTTGACCTGCGAGACGATGTCACGCTCCTTGTAGATGCGCAGCGTCTCCAGCGCTACGGCGGCGGCGACGGGGTGACCGGCATAGGTGAAGCCATGGGCGAAATTGCCGAGCTTGCCGGCATGGGCGGTGATGGTTTCAGCGATGGTGTCGCTGATGATGGTGGCCGAGATCGGCAGATAGGCCGATGACAGCGCCTTGGCGACGGTCATGATGTCAGGTTCGATGCCGAACGTATCGCAGCCGAACATCTCGCCGGTGCGGCCGAAGCCGCAAATCACCTCGTCGGCGATCATCAGGACGTCGTATTTGCGCAGCACCTGCTGGATGCGCGGGAAATAATCCGCCGGCGGCACGATGACGCCGCCTGCCCCGTTCACCGGCTCGGCGATGAAGGCGCCGATCGTATCCGGCCCCTCGCGAATGATCATGTCCTCGAGATTGGCGACGAGGCGGTCGACGAACTGCGCCTCGCTCTCGCCCGGGCGGCCGTACAGGTAATGGCTCGGGCAATCGGTCCGCAGTATGCCGCCGACCGGCAGGTCCCATTCGACATGGTTGGCGGCCAGCCCGGTCATGCTGCCGGAAAACACCGTGATGCCGTGATAACCCCGCACGCGGCCGATGATGCGCTTCTTGCGCGGACGGCCCAGCGCGTTGTTGTAGAACCAGACGATCTTCGCCGCCTGGTCGTTGGCCTCCGAGCCGGAATTGGCGAACAGCACCTTGCCGAGCCCCTTGGGCACGATCTTCAAAAGCTCCTCGGCGGCCTCGATGCTGGGCTCGGTCGAGCGGCTGTTGAAGATGTGGTAGGTCGGCAATTGCTCCATCTGGCGGCGCGCGGCTTCGACCAGGCGCTTTTCGCTGAAGCCGAGCGAGGTGCTCCACAGCCCGGCCATGCCCTCGAGATAGCGCTTGCCGGTTTCGTCGTAGACGTAAACGCCCTCGCCGCGCGCGATGACGAGCGGCCCGTCGGTCTTGTGCTTGTCGAGATTGGTATAGGGATGGATGAGCGAGGCGACATCGCGAGCCGCCAGGGAGTTGGGTCTGCCCGTCATTGGATTAATGCTCCGATTCTTGTTGATCGGTGGGAGCAGACCACGAAAAGCGTGTTCCCGCCATTTCGTATTCTAGAGCCTTTTCCGTATCGATTGAATCGAAACGGGGCTCTAGATTCTTTTTGACGCGTTTTCTTGGCGCGAACCGGGTCCACCCCGGATCAAGTCCGGGGCAGGCTTTCGCTGGAAAACGCTATAGCCTCAGCCGCCGCGGGCCGACAGAAATCCGCCAAGGAAGCTGCCGAGATTGCGGCGCAGGGCGTCGACGGCATAGCCGCCTTCCTGGATGATGACGCTGGGCAGCTTTTGCGCCCCGATCCGCGCCCCGATGGCGCCAAAGCCCGCGGTGGTGACCCGCATCATTTCCGACGAATCTTCCTCGAATGCATCGAGGCCGAGTGCCACGACGCAAGCTTCCGGCTCAAACGCCCTGACAGCTGCGAGCGCGTGGTCCAGGGCCGCCAGATAGGGCTCGTCAGTGGTGCCGAGCGGCAGCGGCAGATTGAGGTTCTTGCCGAACCCCTCACCCTCGCCGCGTTCGCCGGCATAGCCGACCTGCCAGGGATAGCCGGTATTGGGATCACCATGGATCGAGACGGTCAGGACGTCGCCGCGTTCCCAGAAGATGCCCTGCGTGCCGTTGCCATGGTGCACGTCGACGTCGAGCACCGCGACGCGGGCGAACCGGCCGCGCAGGTGCTGGGCCGCGAGCGCCGAGTTGTTCAGGTAGCAATAGCCGCCGGCAAGATCGGCATAGGCGTGGTGGCCGGGCGGTCGGCACAGCGCATAGCTTTCGGAGGCGCCGCTGCGCACGGCGTCCGCCGCTTCCAGCGCGCAATTCGCCGAAGAGGCGATCGCGCGCCAGCTCTGCGGGCCGATCGGCACCGAATTGCCCGAGAGGAAGAAGCCAAGCTGGCCTTCGAAACTTGTCGGCAGCGTCTTCATCTGTCGCATGGCATAGCTGTTGGCCAGCACGAACGGGCCGCGCGGCTGCGGCAAGGTCTGCCAATTGTCGTAGGCATTGGCGAGGAAATGGATATAGCGCGGGTCGTGCACACTGAGCAGCGCGTCGCGGCCAAAATCGCGCGGCGTTCGGATCTCGTGCGCGCCATCGCGCAACGCCGCCAGCAATTGGTTGGCCCGCTCGGGCGATTCCCGCACCGCGATTTTCACGCCGCGCGAGATGAAATGATCGGGATCGTGCAGCGCGTTGTCATCCGAATAGACAGCCAGCATCGAATAGAAACTCCTCGCATTCTCTTGCACAGCGGAGCAAGTTCTATGCCGCTCAGCAATTCCCGCATGCATGGCAAGTCGGCAAAGCTGCCGACAACCAGCGGCGCAGATGAAGAATGTCAAAAGGAATGCGCCGAATTTTCGTTCAGTTCGTCACGATCTTGGCGATGCAGAGCAGGATGACGAGGGCGAGGAACAGCAAATCGATATAGGCCTTGATCTCGCCGGCGTGGCGAAGCCCGCTGACCTCGGTGACGATCTGCTTGCGCGAGGCCGCGGCGGCAGCGGCCGCGCTCGGCCCCTCGGCGGCGACCTTGGCCAGACGCCGCGCCTCGATCTCCAGCCGCTCGATCCGCTGGAAGAAATAGAACGAACGCAGCGCCGAGGCGGCATGCATGGCGGCATAGACCAGCACGAGAACCGCAACCATCGCGCGCTGCGGATATTTATCCAGGAAGTTAAGGGCGAAATAGACCAGCGCCAGGAACACGAAGTTGGAGACGAACCGATAGGCGTAGCCCAGGAAGATCATTCACGTGCCCCGGATGGATTTGGAAGTGCCGAATTACGGTCATCGGACCGGGTAGCCGGCGATGCCCTGTTGTTTTACGCGAACGGTGTAACAGCAAGGCTACTTCCGCCTGCCCGGGCGATTCCCAACTGGTTCGCCACCGCGGCTTTGCGAAGAATGACGCGTTTTCTCACCGAATCGAATGGGTTGGGCCCAAACTGCATGATTTTGTGGTGCGCTCGGAGGGACTCGAACCCCCACGATTTTACTCACTGCCACCTCAAGGCAGCGCGTCTACCAATTCCGCCACGAGCGCTTGGGATACCGGCTGGAAGGATCTAAGGCCTGCCGGATCAACGGCGCCGATGTAACAAATCAGAGATGGAGGGACAAGGCGGTTTTGCGACCGAATAACTACCTAACACCCGGTAATTTCGGCAGCATTTGCTTGACTTCGACCGCAATCCGGTTGCGATCGACCAGGACCACGCCGGAAGCCACCGGAAGGTTGTTGGCGAGGATCTTGACCTCGTCCGCCTCGGTGGCGTCCAGTTCGATGATGGCGCCGCGGGACAGCCGCATCACCTGGTGGATAGGCATCGTGGTGGTGCCGAGCACCACCATGAGATCGACGCTGACTTTATCGAGGGTGGCCACTACGAAACCGCCAAACTTGGACTAGATTCTTGGACTGAATTGCGTGGTTTCACCTGACCACGTTATGGTTAGCCAATGGTTAATGACCGCCAAAGCCTTGATTTGACGACATTTGCGCAAGCCCCTGGTGGCAGCGATGTCGAATGGCGGATTGCGGCCAAACAAGTGCCCTACCCCGACGCCGTGGCCGAGATGGAGATGCGGGCGGCCGCGATCGCGGCCGGGCAAGCCCCCGAACTGGTGTGGCTGTTGGAACATCCGCCGCTCTACACGTCCGGAACCAGCGGCAAGGCCGGCGATCTCCTGGACCCGCGCTTTCCGATGTATGAGACCGGGCGCGGCGGCCAGCTCACCTATCACGGCCCCGGCCAGCGGGTCGCCTATGTGATGCTCGATTTGAAGCGCCGGCGGCCGGACGTGCGGGCCTATGTCGCCGGGCTGGAGGAATGGATCATCCGCACGCTCGCCGCCTTCAATGTGCGCGGCGAACGCCGAGAGGACCGCGTCGGGGTCTGGGTCAACAGGCCGGACAAGGGCCCCGGCCATGAGGACAAGATCGCGGCGATCGGGGTGCGGCTGCGGCGCTGGGTCTCGTTCCACGGCATCGCCATCAACGTCGAGCCGGAGCTGTCGCATTTTTCCGCGATCATCCCCTGCGGCGTCGTCGATGCTAGATACGGCGTCACCTCGCTGGTCGATCTCGGGCTGCCCGTGACGATGGAAGACGTCGACGTCGCGCTCCGGCAGGCCTTTGAGGACGTGTTCGGCGCGACCAAAGCCCGCCTGCCGGAAGCAACTGTTTAGGATCGCTCCTCTCGGCCTCTCGGGCATCGGGATAGCGCAGAAACTGCTAAGGCTTGGCCGCTCAAGGTGATGTTACGCTCGAAGGTCAGCAACTCGCCCATGGCCTAGGTGCGATCATTGTTGCTGACCTGCGCGAGGCGTGCACGCGCACCGTCCAGCAGAATTCGCGAGTAGAGCTTGTGAAACCAGAGTAACGACGCGAACATTGTGCCCATGCGTCGCTCCCCCGTTGCTTCGATCGATCCGCCAGGACGGCAGACCCAAAAAACAGACGGGTTGCCCGTGTGGTCCCCTCCGCCTGCGGAGCTACCATGAGCCACGATCTCGTTTTGCCGCTGATGAGGTCGCGCAACAGCACTTGATTGGCGCTTCGGTCTTCCACTCGCCAGCCCGAGAAGTGATCGATTTTTCCGATCGCCAGCTGCTTGACCTCAATATCCGTTGAAGGCTTGGACAAGAGCAAACCCAGCAGGAACCGTTCGATCTTGAACATCCTGCCCGTGTAAAACGCCTCGACATACGCTGCGTGGGACACCGCCCCCGCCACGTCCAACGCGTAGCAGTCCGTGTAAGCTCCAGCACCCGCATATCTGGCCAACAGCGCATCGGCTGGCAGTGGACAAGGTCGGATTGCGCTGCCTGGCATGATTGGCCCCCTCACAAGATCGCCTCGAATGCGCTGCGCAACGTCTCATGCCGAAACTTGAATCCATTGCTCAACGCCTTGTTCGGCAACACCCTCTGCCCTCCGAGCAGGAGCTCGTTGGCAAAATCGCCGCCGACACGGCGCAGCAGGCTAGCGGGAATCCGGAACACGGCCGGACGATGCAGCCGCCGGCCGAGTTCTTCGGTGAACTTCAGATTGGTGACCGGGATCGGCGCGGTGGCGTTGATCGGCCCTGAGATGCCGGGGCTGGCAATCACATGGGCGATCAGCCGCACGAGGTCGTCGCGCTCGATCCAGGACATCCACTGCTTGCCTGATCCGAGCGGCCCGCCGAGGCCGAACTCGAACGGCGTCAGCATCCGCGTGATGAAGCCGCCATCGGTTCCGATGACGAGGCCGATCCGTAAGTAGGCTACACGCACGCCATGTTCGGCCACCGGGCTCGCCGCGCGCTCCCAGGCGTCGCACAATTCGTGGCTGAAGCAGGCGTGGGATTTGGCGGACTCGGTCAGCACCTGATCCTGCCACAGACCGTACCAGCCGATCGCGGAGCCGGACACCAACACCTTTGGCTTGCGTTCGAGACGGCCAATCAAATCAACGACATCGCCGGTCATCTGAATCCGGGATTCGAGGATCTTGCGGCGCTTTGCCTCCGTCCACAGCCCGTTGCCGATCGGCTCGCCGGCGAGATTCACGATGGTGTCGATTTTGGCATCCGCCGGAATCTGATCGAGGCTGGTGATCAGGGTGATCGGCAGCGGCAGTTCCGCCTTCGCCGGGTTGCGGACCAGCGCAATGACCTGATGGCCCGACGCGGTCAGGCTCGCGACCAGGCGGCTGCCGATGAAGCCGGTGGCGCCGGTGATGAGCACGGTCTGGCGATCAGGCAATTTCTCCACGAGGCCGGCCGCAGGCGCGCTGTGCATCCGGCCGAGACGCCGGACCGCGGTAAAATCCCTGATACCACACAGCGCCGCGCCGACGGCGGCCGCCGCGGCGACAATGCTGAGCCACCCCGTGTAGGCCGATTGGACCCCGGTCGGCTGCATCGCCCAGTCGATCAGGACCGGCAGCAGCAGCACCAAAATAGCACCGTAATTGATCGCCAGCAGCGTGTGGTTGATGCGCTCGCTCGCCGGCAGTTTCCGGCTCATGTCCTCCTCGACGAAATCCATCAGCGTGATGATGACTTCCGCGACCAGCACCGCGATGATGGCAAAAGCGAAAATGCCGTAGACTTCCAGCCAGCCGAGCACCAGGAACAGGAACGCGTACATCATGTTGCGCACGCCGTGCAGCTGCAGCTCGTAGCGCTGCGACGGGCGCCAGACCAGCCGCTCGGTCAGCTCATGGTGATAGAACGTGTCGAACACGCCCATCACGATCTGAATGGCGATCAGGGTCCATAGCAACGATGTCATGACGTGGCCTCCCGGAACACCGCGGACTGACGAATGAGCCTGCCAAAGCGCGGATGAATGATATCGAGCGTGAAGCGGAACGTGCCGCCGCCGAGATCTGCATGGGTTACGGTGAGATCCCCCGGCGTCAGCCAATCCGGCAACGCCAGCCGCAGCGGCCCGACCTGGAACGAGTAACCGACACTGCGAAACACAAGCGCTTCGTGCTCGACGAAGATCCGCAGCGCCATGCTGATGCCGTGGCCGACATATTCCTCGAGCCCGGTCGGCCCGGCGAAGCGCTTCGAGGAGTGAATGACTTGCGGAAATCCGTGTGAGCGGGCGCAGATGCGGGTCCAGATCTGGCCGCCGCTCGCCGCGTCCTCCGTCACCGTCACCACCATCGGGACGCCGGTCTCGGCCCCGGTCGGCAGCGGCCCGCCGACCAGCCGCGCCAACTGCGCGAGCCACCAGCCAATCCTGTTGAAATAGGCCTCCTCGACCTCGCCGACATAGACGACGGTTGCACCATCAACGTGGCGCTTGGAGAAACGCCGCCAGATCGCCAGCGGCAATCGCCCCCAATCGGCGTCGGACAGCAGCGCGTGGAACCTGTTATCGTCGAGCAGTATGTCGCTGGAAGGCTTGTGATGCGGATTGGACGCTGGAAGTCTTGAGATCCTGATCGCTGATGCCATCGAACGCTCCTGCTACTCTCCCGCCACGCCCTGCGCTATTTGGTTTTTCCCATCGGCAGGAAGCTGACGATCTTCTCGCCAAGCTTGATCAGGGCGACCAATCTCGGCCGCGGCACTTTCAGCATCTGCATGTACCAGCGGTCGACCAGCTCGGTGAATTCCAGCATCTCCTTCAGCCGCTTGCTCGCGACCGCGCTGATGGTCGGATCATCGGCGGCATCGGAAACGCAGGCGCGCAGCGCATCGACCGCGGGGTCGATCTCGCGCTCCTTGCGGCGGGACGCGATCCGCGCCGCCACTTCCCAGATGTCGGTCTCCGCCTCGTAATGATCGCGGCGGTCGCCGAGGATCGGCACCCGACGGATCAGGTTCCAGGACAGCAGTTCCTTGATGGAGTTGGAGACGTTGGACCTGGCCATGCCGAGCGTCTCGGCGATATCCTCGGCCGTCATCGGTGCCTCGGCGAGGTAGAGCAGGCCGTGGATCTGGCTGACCGAGCGATTGACGCCCCACTCGTCCCCCATGTCACCCCAGTGCAGGATGAACCGCTCGACGGCGGCAGGGAGTTTCTTCTTTTCGGTTGTTTCTGTCATAACAGAAATATCTGACATTTCTGGATCGACGTCAAGCCCCGACATCGGGCCGGGCACCTTCGCCGAGGCGAGCCGTGCCCTGCCCGATCGCGCCCCCCGGCTAAAATGTGCCTAAAACTTGTCCATTGCCGGAACCATCCGGCATCCCGCGCGTTTCGGCCACTAGGTTAGGGGTTCAGATGTCCGAAAAAGACCAACGACAGCAGCGGGATCTGTTCGAGAGCGAACGCAGTTTCCGGCTTCTGGTGGAGGCGGTCGCCGACTACGCGCTGTACATGCTCGACCCCACCGGCATCATCACCAGCTGGAACATCGGCGGTCAGCGCATCAAGGGCTATTCGCCGGCGGAGATCCTGGGCCGGCACTTCTCCTGTTTCTACACCGAACCTGACCGCGCCAACGGCAAGCCGACGCGCGCGTTGCGCATCGCGCGCGAAACCGGCCGCTATGAGGAGGACGGCTGGCGCGTCCGCAAGGACGGTACCTTCTTCTGGGCCAGCGTTGTCATCGACCCGATCTACGAGGACGGCAGGCTGGTCGGCTTTGCCAAGATTACCCGCGACATCTCCGAACGCCGGGAGGCCCAGCTCAAGCTCGATCAGATGCAGGCGCAGCTGGCGGAATCCCAGAAGCTGGACGCGCTCGGGCAACTGACCGGCGGCGTGGCGCATGATTTCAACAATCTGCTGATGATCGTCAGCGGCAGCCTTCATACGCTCAGGAAGGGAGTCTCCGACGATCCCAGGATGCAGCGCGCGCTGGCTGCTATCGACGGGGCGACAAAGCGGGGTGCAGCGCTGACCAGCCAGTTGCTTACCTTCGCCAGGCGACAAAGCGTCAATCCGCAAACGGTCGATGTCACCGAAAGAATCAAGACGGTGCGCGATGTTCTCCACACCGGCGTCGGCGGCACGGTGACACTGCAATTCGACCTCGACCGCAGCGTCTGGCCCGTCATGGTCGATATCACCGAACTTGAGACCGCGCTGGTCAATCTCGTGATCAACGCGCGCGACGCCATGCCCGACGGAGGCATCATCAAGGTTGCAGCCGACAACACCAGGCTTAGCGAGGATGCCCACAGCGGCGACTATGTCGCCATCTCCGTGACGGATACCGGCACCGGCATCGCGCCTGACGTGATGAGCAAGATATTCGATCCGTTTTTTACGACCAAACCGATCGGCAAGGGCACCGGACTGGGTCTTTCGCAGGTGCACGGTTTCATCCATCAGGCCGGCGGAACGGTCAAGGTTGCCAGCGAACTCGGCAAAGGCACCAGGATCACCATACTGCTGCCGCGACAGCAGCATGTCGGCCTGCCGGTTGACGAGGTCAGCGTCGCCGAATCCGGTGGAAGCGGCACCGTGCTGCTGGTCGACGACAATCCCGAAGTCGCCGCGGTCAGCACCAGCCTGCTTGAACAACTCGGCTACACCGTCCGCAGGGTAGCGAATGCAGAGGCCGCCCTGCGCGAGATCGAGAGCGACGGGATCGACCTCGTATTCTCCGACATCGTGATGCCGGGCAAAATGGACGGCCTCGGCCTGGCGCGCCGCCTCAAGGCGATGCGGCCCCAGCTGCCCATTCTGCTGGCGACCGGCTATAGCGATGCCGCCTTGAACGTGCGCGGCGATTTCCCCATCCTCCGCAAGCCCTATGAGATCCATCAATTGAGCCAGGCGATCGCAAAATTGCCGCGGTGACCGGTGGCGCGCGCCGTCCCGGTTCCATCGGGATCCCGGCCGAAATCCCGGTTCCTCCGTTGTTTCCCTGATCGGTTTATTAACCGCATCGCCACCTATTGGCCGGTAGATTCGGGCCACGCATTTAGCTTGCCGGTCAGAATGATTTGGCACTCCCCCATCAAGGCGGAAGATGCCCGATCGACACCTCGCAAACCAAAACGCCTTCCTGCGGCGGATCACGCCGGCGATGGTCGTGGTGTTCTTTGCGCTGGTCATGACGGCCTGCATCCTGGGCGTCGTGGTCTGGAAGGCGCTCGAAGCCAAGTCGGCCGCGCTGTCGCGCGGCTCCACCGACATCAAGAACCTCGCCCATTCCCTCGCCGAACACGCCGCGCACACCATTCAGGCTGCCGATATCGCGATGGGTGGCATGGTCGATCTGCTCATGTATCAAAGCCCCCTGCCGGAGCGGTTCAACAAATACATGGCCGACACCGTGGCCGCGCTGCCGCAAATACGCGAGATCGGCGTGCTCGATACCAACGGCAATTGGCGCTACTCATCCCTGCCGGAAACACCACGCTACAACAATGGCGACCGGCCCTACTTCGCCTACCATCGCGACACCGCCGGCAAGGCGCTTCGTATCAGCGAAATGTTTCAATCCCGCCTTACCGGGCGACCGACCATCCTGCTCTCAAAACGCGTCACCAAGCAGGACGGCAGCTTTGGCGGCGTGCTGACGGCCGCGATCGACAGCGATTACTTCAGCAGCTTCTACAGCGCATTCCAGCTAGGCCCCGACGGCGGAATCAGCCTGCTGCGCAATGACGGCGCCGTCCTGTCCCGCTGGCCGCTTTCGACCAGAAGTGCGGACCTTTCCAAAACGGCCTTGTTTACGACACACCTCAAGGCGAGCTCGGTCGGGTATTACAAGATCACCTCGCCGTTCGATGGCGTCGTCAAATATTTCGGATACGAGGGAACGCCGCAATATCCGCTGATCATCACGGTGGCGATGTCCGAGGACTGGTTGCTCTCGGCCTGGTCGACGGCATTGCGCACCGACGCGCTGGTGGCAACGGTCCTCCTCTGCATGATCGTGCTGCTCGCGGCATTGCTTTCGGCGCAGTTCAATTTTCGGATCAAAACCGAGCGCGCGCTGCGGCAAAGCGAGTCCCACTATCGCCTGCTGGCGGACAATATCGCCGACGTCGTCATCCTGCTCAACGGCCGCGGCACGCTTCGTTATGTGTCCCACTCGGTCGAACAGATGCTGGGCGTTCGCCCGCAGGACCTCGTCGGCAAATCCTGCTTCGACATGGTTCACGCCGAGGACAAGCAAGGCCTGATGGCCGCGAGCGCGCGGCTGAACGGTTCGGGCGCCGTCAGCACAGCCGAGTTTCGGACCTACCGTGCCGACGGATCGATCGTGTGGGTCGAAAGCAACTTCAAGCAGGCATCGGAACGCGACAATCCCGCCGAGGCCGAGTTTGTCGGCGTGCTGCGCGACATCACGGAGCGCAAGCGGATGGAGGATGAGCTGACCCTGCTCAACCGTCGCCTGACCCAGCTCGCGGCCACCGACGGTCTGACCGGATTGACCAACCGCCGCACCTTCGATGGTTTTCTGGCGCGCCAGTTTGAGGCCTGCGAAGAGATTTCGGTGCTGCTGTTCGATATCGACAACTTCAAGGGTTACAACGACACCTATGGGCACCAGGCCGGCGACCGCTGCCTGCAGGCCGTCGCCCGGGCCATCGGCGATGCGACCTCGAATACATCGGGCCTCTCCGCGCGCTATGGCGGCGAGGAATTCGCCGTCGTGCTGCCGAACACTTCCGAAGACGATGCATTGAAGGTCGCCGAATCGATCCGGCTGACCGTGCGCGCCCTCGGCCTTCCCAACACCGCCGCCAACCGTGGCTTCGTCACCATCAGTGCCGGCATTGCCACCCGGACGCGCGCGACATCTGGTGAAGCTGCGCTGGTCGGGGAGGCCGATGTCGCGCTCTATGAAGCCAAGCGGCTCGGCCGCAATCGCAGCTTCGTCTATTCATCGCCGGTCCTGCGCTATGTCGAGGCCGGGTCGATCCAGCACGATCCGGAACTGGCGCCCGCCGAACGGAAGCTGGCGCATTAGCGCGCGTCATCGCGGATCAATATCTTGAGCGAGACCGTCCACTATCAGTTCTGCATGTCAGCCCTGCTGCCATAGCGGCCGAACTTTGCGCGTGCGCACAAATTATATGCTGCACGCATCAGCCTGGACCCTTCTGGTGCCACATTGATCCAGAAAAATCGTTCTGCTCAAAACACCACAGGTTCCGCCAATGAAAATATCAGATTTCACCTGCCCATCCTGCGCGTCTGCTTACGAGGTCGCGGAATCAAGTTCACCGATTGGACGGCCGGGCCGGATTGAATGCACGACCTGCGGCCAACTTCTCGATGTCTGGCAGGATTCCAAGCTGAGAGCCTATCGGCTGGTGATGTCGTCGGAACACAAGTACCGGCACATCGATGCGCCGCCCTCTCCGATCCGCGCGACCGCATAGACTGGCAATCGCATCGCGCCTGTCATCGAACGCGCGTAGTCTCCGCCGGCCAGCATCGGCCTTGAGGAGGCGGCGAGATGACCAAACCCGAATTCATTCCCGCTGAAATCGGGACGCGGGTCACGGCACACGCGCTGCATGTTGGCGACCGCATCAATACGATCGGCTTCGAAACAGAAGCGCTCTCGGCGATCCCGCTCGCGATCAGGGTTGGCACGAGCGGCGTCGCGGTTCTGTTCCGCTACGGTGTGGCTGTCATGATCGGGCTTGCGCCGGAAGAACAAAGCCGCTTCCTGGAAACACTGAAACCCCGGATCGACGGCAAACTGGCGCGCCGTGAAGAGGAAGCCGCCATTCTCGCCTTCGCCGGTGAGACCGAGGATCAGGTTTTGTCCGGCGGCCCGATACAGTTGCGCGACATGTCGCCGGCAAGACTTCTTGTCGTGGCCGACGTGCTGGCCAAGAGCGTCGTGCTGGCGCACGACGAACGCGAAGTGGCGAAGGTGTTCGAGATTATCGAACCGTTTGCCAAAGAGCTGGCAGACCACGGACGAACCAGGCGCGATCGAAAAGGCGTCATGCAACTGATCGGAAGCGCGCTGCTGGTCCAGCACAGGGTGTCCGGCCGCGTCGCGATCGGAGAAAAGCCTGACGCGCTGTGGGATCGTCCCGACCTCGAGCGGCTTTATGCCCGGCTTGAAGACGAATACGAGCTCAAGGAGCGCCTCGATGCGCTCAACCGGAAACTTGCCGTGGTCGCGGAAACCGCCAACACCCTTGCCGATATCATCGACACGCGCCGAACCCTGCGCCTCGAACTCATCATCGTCGGGCTGATCGCGTTCGAAGTCATCATCACGCTGGATCAGCTTTGCATGGGCAAGGGCCACTGACGCCGGGCTTGGCGACTGAGGCCCTCGCCGCCACGCTCGCTATCGCGTCCCCGGCCGCCACGACAGATCATCCGACCACAGATAGATCGCGATCGCGGCGAGGCACAGCACGAGGCCGACCCAGAACATCGGCGAATGATGGATTTGCCTCCAATCGCGTTCGGAAGTCGGCGGCTTCATGGATCACCTCGTTTGGCGGGTTTCGGCCAGTGGCGACTATGGCAACGAACTTGGTCCGCGCCAATGTCAGATCGTCGGCAACAGCGAGAAGCGCTCCCCCGGCCGCAGCAGTTTCAGCGCGTCGGGATGGGCGTCCTCTTCCCTTACCGCGTCGACCCGCGCCATCGACGGCCCGCGCCGGCACGCTGCGATCATGTCGGCGACGACGTCCGCAGACCCCGCAAACAGCGCCTCGACGCTGCCGTCCCTGCGATTGCGCACCCAGCCCTCGACATCACGTGTCATCGCCTCGTCCGCGACCCAGGCACGGTAGCCGACGCCCTGTACCCGGCCCGTGACCGTGACATGGCGGATCGCGCTGGTCATCTATTTCTTCAGCCCTAGAAATTCGGCGCTGCGCGCCTTCACTTCGGCTTCGCGCATGGCCCGCCCGGTCAACTCTGACGATGCGAGGCCTTTGAGGTTCTTCGGCGAGCCTCCCTCGCGCAGTGCTTTCAGCGTTTCGTAGACGGCCTGCGTGGCGGCTGCGAAAGGCGCATGGCCCTGCAGCGCGATCCGTACGCGCTGGGCGCTGAGGTAGTCCAGCGCGGACATCTCCTCCGGCGCGCCACCCAGCACGATCGGCAATCTGGTTGCGGCCGAGATCGCTTCCAGTTCTTCGCGATTTTTGATGCCGGTGAAGAACAGCGCGTCGACACCGACCGCCTCGTACGCTTTGGCGCGCGCAATGGCGTCGTCGAGATCGGTGATCGAGGCCGCGCCCGTGCGGCCCATGATGACAAGCGAGGGATCGCCGCGCCCGTCGAGCGCGGCCTTCATCTTGCCGACGCCCTCTTCACGGGAAATCAATTGCGTCTTCGCCTGCCCGAAGGCCTGCGGCAGCAGCGTGTCCTCGATCGTCAACCCGGCGGCGCCGGCGGCTTCGAGTTCCTGTACGGTGCGGCGGACATTGAGCGCATTGCCATAACCGTGATCGGCATCGACGAGCACGGGCAGCTGCGCGGCCCGCGACATCCGGCGCATCTGTTCGGCGAGTTCGGTGAGCGTGATCAGCGCAATGTCGGGATCGCCGAGCACCACCAGCGAAGCGACCGAGCCGCCGAACATGCCGAGTTCGAAGCCGAGGTCCTCGGCGATGCGGATCGAGGTCGCGTCATAGACTGAACCCGGCCGGATGCAGGTCGATCCGTTGAGGATGGCGCGCAATCTCTCTCGGCGTTGGCGAAAGGCCATGGTGTCCTCAATTCTATCTGCCGTCATTGCGAGGAGCGTCAGCGACGAAGCAATCCATTCTTGCTTGGCTGTTCTATGGATTGCTTCGCTGCGCTCGCAATGACGGCTTGATTACTCCGGGGCTCAAGCAAACTCCAGAATCAGCGCGTCCACCGCGAGCGTGGCGCCGGCGGCGGCGTGGATCTTTTTCACAGTGCCGTCGCGTTCGGCGCGCAGCACGTTCTGCATCTTCATCGCCTCGACGACGGCCAGCGTTTCGCCGGCCTTGACCTCCTGCCCTTCGGCAACCGCGATCGACACCACGAGACCGGGCATCGGGCACAGCAGCTTCTTGCCGGTATCGGCCGCCGACGTCACCGGCATCAGCCGGGCGGCCGCCGCCTCGCTCTCGGTGAAGACGTTGACCGGGACTTCAAAGCCCTGATGCGCCAGGCGGATGCCGTTCGGGATCGCGCGCACCTGCATTGCCACGTAATGGCCGTCGATGGTGCCCTGCCAGACCGGCTCGCCCGGCGTCCAGTTCGAGACCAGTTGATGCGGATTGCCCGGCAGATCGTCGGCGCCGATGAAGCGCACCGCGATTCCATTGGCTTCGCGCGCGACGTCGAGCGCGATTTCCGCGCGATCGAGCCACACTGCGCGGCGGCGCTCGCGCTGCACCGCCCGGCCGTTCAACTGGCCGGAAATCTGCCGCTTGCGTTCGCCGAGCACGTGATCGATCGCAGCCCCGACCGCCGCCAGCCGCCGCGCGATCTCGCCTTCGGGCGGCCGCGCTGCAAATCCCTTCGGGAACTCTTCGGCAATGAATCCGGTGGACAGGTTGCCCTCGCGCCAGCGCGGATGGCTCATCAGCGCCGACAGGAATGGAATGTTGTGGCGGATGCCGTCGATATAGAACGAATCCAGCGCCGCCGACTGCGCCTCGATCGCGGCCGCCCGCGACGGCGCATGCGTCACGAGCTTGGCGATCATCGGATCGTAATGGATCGAGATCTCGCCGCCCTCCTGCACGCCGGTGTCATTGCGAACGGTAATGCCGTCATGGCTCGCTTCCGCGGGCGGGCGGTATTTCACCAGCCGGCCGATCGAGGGCAGGAAATTGCGGAACGGATCTTCGGCATAGACGCGCGATTCCACCGCCCAGCCGGTCAGCGTGACATCCTTCTGCACGAGCGACAGCTTTTCGCCGGCGGCGGAGCGGATCATCTGCTCGACCAGATCGATGCCGGTGATCAGTTCGGTGACGGGGTGCTCGACCTGCAGGCGGGTGTTCATTTCCAGGAAGTAGAAACTCTTGTCCTGGCCCGCGACGAATTCCACCGTGCCGGCGGAATCATAATTCACGGCCTTGGCCAATGAAACCGCCTGCTCGCCCATCTTGCGGCGGGTGGTCTCGTCGAGCAGCGGCGACGGCGCTTCCTCGATGACCTTCTGGTTGCGGCGCTGGATCGAACATTCGCGCTCGCCGAGATAGATCACGTTGCCATGCTTGTCGCCCAGCACCTGGATTTCGATGTGACGGGGATCGACGATGAACTTCTCGATAAAGACGCGGTCGTCGCCGAACGAGGATTTGGCCTCGGCCTTAGCCAGATTGAAACCTTCGGCGACTTCGGATTTCGAATGCGCGATGCGCATGCCCTTGCCGCCACCGCCGGCGGACGCCTTGATCATCACGGGATAGCCGATCTCGTCGGCAATCTTCACCGCATGCTTTTCGTCCTCGATGACGCCGAGATGTCCCGGCACCGTCGAGACCTTGGCCTTGGCGGCGGCCTTCTTGGATTCGATCTTGTCGCCCATGGCGGCGATGGCGCCGGGGTTCGGACCAATGAAGACGACGCCCGCCTCGGCCAGCGCGCGCGGAAAGGATTCGCGCTCGGACAGGAAGCCGTAACCTGGATGCACGGCCTGCGCCCCGGTCTTGCGGCAGGCCTCGACGATCTTCTCGATCACAAGGTAACTCTCGGACGCGGCCGGCGGGCCGATCAGCACCGCGTCATCGGCCATTTCGACATGGACCGCATCACGGTCGGCCTCGGAATACACGGCTACCGTTTCGATCCCCATGCGCCGCGCAGTCTTGATGACCCGGCAGGCGATCTCGCCGCGATTTGCGATCAGAATTCGTTTGAACATGTGCTTCTTGCTTGAGCTTTACTTGAAGGCTTGCTGTTTCAAGGCCTGGGGCAGGATCCTCACCCGCAATGTGACATGCGGGGACGCGGCGAACAAACCCGTCGTACAGCAAAAATCGACCGAGGCAACGGTCCAGTTTCAAGCCGCCTGCTCAGGCCGCGGCCCGCCGGCGCCAGTCAGCCCGAATAGCTGTGAAACCGGCCGCGCGCATAGGCGTGCGACACTGCTTTCATCAGTTCGCCGACCTCGGTCTCCAGATATTCGTTGGCCACGATCAGCGCGCGGATGGTCGCGCGCATGTCGCCGCCGCAGGCCGAAATGGCCTGATCCACCGCCGTTTCCAGCTCGTCGTTCGGTTCGGTGGCTGGCTGGGAGGAAGAAGACATGAAACTGATCTCGCGGCGGAGCGCTATGTTCCTATTTTGTTCTCATGAAGTCAATGAATATGCGCGGCGCATGACGCGATGTCCCTCGCCTGTGGATGGAGCCCCATTGCCTCGGCCATTTCCGCCGCAACCGCATTGCATTACATCTTGTGGATGTCCAACGACGCATTGATCGCCGCCTATTCTGCTCCGGGCCGCCACTATCACAACCTGGCGCATATCGAGGACTGCCTCGACCTGTTGTCGTCCGTCGATAACCTTTCCGTGGCCGAGCGCGATCTGCTCGTTCAGGCCATCTGGTGGCACGACGCGGTTTACGACCCCACAGAATCCGACAATGAAGAACAGAGTGCCCTGCTTGCCCAGCAAGCCGTGTCATCGGATATCCGAGCGCAAGTCGGCCGGCTGATCCGCCTGACAAAGTCCCACCAGGTCGCGCCCGGCGACCGCCTCGGCGCGATCCTGATTTCGATCGACCTCAGCATATTGGGGGCTGAACCAGATCGGTACGACGCCTATGCCTCGTCGATCCGCAAGGAATTCTCCCATGTTCCGGATGCCGCCTACCGGTCCGGGCGTTCCGACGTCCTCCAGCGCTTCATGGCGAGGCCCGTCATCTTCCCCGACCCCGATTTTGCAACGCGATACGACCAGCGCGCCCGCGCAAATATGGCGAGAGAAATCGCTTCCTTGAAGGATGGTGACACCTCGTAGCGCTGACAGCCCTTGGTTCCGGGATGCCGGCATGTGCTAGAAGGTTCTTGGCGATACGAAAGAGATTTGAAGTGAGACACATGCGGTCACGGGTTGTTCTGATTGTTGCGCTGTTATTGGTCTCACTTTCCTCGTCCCGGACTTGGGCCGCCACCGCGACCGTCAGGGATGGCGGCACGCTTCAACTGGGCAACGTTACCTACCGGCTCGACGGGATCGACGCCCCGGCGTTCGATCAGCTCTGCATCGACGAACACGCCGACAGCTGGGCCTGCGGCATCGAGGCGCGCGATCAACTGGTCAAGCTGATCGGCGGCCGCCAGGTCCGCTGCGACGATCTCGGCGCCGATCCCACTTTCAAGAAGCGGCGCCTCGGCGTGTGCAAGATCGAGGGCGGCGACCCCACCAGCCTCAGCCAGTTGCTGGTCCGCCAGGGCTTCGCCCTGAATATCGACGCCTCTGCAACCGGGCGTTTCAAGACCGACGAGGCCCGCGCCAGGGACGATCGTCAGGGCCTTTGGAAAGGCTGTTTCGCAGCGCCGCAAGAGTTTCGCCGCGGCCAGAAGGACGGCGCACTGCTGGGCGCCGCATGCCGCGCCGACCGCGACCGCCAGATTCGCGAGGCCCTATTCCCCGAGGATTTCGTGATGCCGTCCGGCTGCAACATCAAGGGCAAGTTCGCGGTCCGCGCCCGCGTCACCGGCAATCTCGGCATCTATCATCTGCAGGCCTGCCGCAGCTATCCGGGACTGACCAATCCGGACCGTTGGTTTTGTTCAGAAGAGGACGCCCAGGCCGGCGGGTTCCGCAGAGCCTATAATTGCCGGCCCCCCGCCAAGAGCAAATGAAAGCAAATGATGCTGGCAAACCTTGCGCCTCTTGTGTGAGAGTGCCGCAAGAGGCTTGCGGGCGCGTATGACTCCTCCTGATCATTCCAACCCACTTCCTGAAGCAGCCGCTGCGGAAAGGCTGCGTCAACATCTCGAAGAAATCGCGCGCGAGCGCGACCGGGCTCATCGTGCGCTGCAGGAACGCGAGGCGGAGCTGGCGCGGATCCAGCGAATAGCCGGTGTCGGCGGGCTCGAAATCGATTTTCGCGACGGCGTCAAGAACCGCCGCTCTCCGGAATATCTCCTCGTTCACGGGCTGCCGCCCGAGGCGGCCAGCGAGACCTATTCGGACTGGGTCAGTCGAATCCATCCCGAAGATCGCGAGCGGACGGTCAAGCATTTGTTCGGCGTGCTGCGGAGCGAGAGCGAGGACTATACGGCCGAATACCGCATCATTCGGCCGAATGACGGCGACATCAGATGGATCCGCGTCGTTGCCAAGATCGAGCGCGGCCGCGACGGTCGCGCGCAGCGCCTGGTCGGCGCCGATCTCGACGTGTCAGGCCAGATGCTGGCCCAGGAAACGCTGCGCGAAAGCGAGGAGCGCTTCCGCCTGATCGCCGACAGCGCCCCCGTCCCGATCTGGGTCACCAAGCTCGACCGCACGCGCTCTTTCGCCAACCAGGCCTATGTCGATTTCCTCGGGTTGCCGTTCGAGCAGGCGATCGGGTTCGACTGGCGCAAGGTGCTGCATCCGGACGATCTGCCGCGCATCCTGCAGGAATCGGTCGCCGGCGAGGCTTCCCTGAAGCCGTTCGTGCTGGAGGCCCGCTACAAGCGCGCCGACGGCGAATGGCGCTGGCTGAGGTCGGAATCCCAACCGCGCTGGGACCCGACCGGAAACCACATCGGCTTCATCGGCGTCGCCCATGACATCACCGCCGCCAAGCAGGCCGAAAGCGAACTGCGGAGGCTGAACGAAACCCTGGAACTGCGGATTACCGAGCGGACGGCGCAACTGGAATCCAACGAAGCCCAGATGCGCGCGATTTTCGAGACCAGCCATCAGTACCAGGCGCTGCTCAATCCACATGGCGACGTGCTCTACGCCAACAAGACGGCGCTGGACGGCATTCGCGCCGACGCCGCCGACGTCATCGGCAAGCCGTTCTGGGAAACGCCGTGGTTCGGCGCCACCGAGGGCATGCCCGACGCCGTCCGCAATGCCTTCGTCGCGGTCATGCGGGGCGACGAGGTGAAGACCGAGATGCGGCTGCATTTGCCGGTCGGCGAGCGCTATTTCGACTTCGCGATGCGTCCCTTGCGCGACCAGCACGGCGCGGTCATCCGTGCGGTTCCCGAAGCCATCGATATCACCGAGCGCCGCAAGGGCGAGGAAGCGCTGCGGCAGTCACAGAAGATGGAAGCGGTCGGCCAATTGACCGGCGGTGTCGCGCACGATTTCAACAATCTCCTGACCATCATCCGCTCGGCCACCGATTTCCTGCGCCGCCGCGACCTGCCGGATGAGCGGCGCCGGCGTTACATCGACGCGATTTCCGATACCGTGGAACGCGCCTCGAAACTGACCGCGCAATTGCTGGCGTTTGCCCGCCGGCAGCCGCTAAAACCCCAGGTGTTCGATGTCGGCGCCCAGGTCGAAGCCGTCGCCCAGCTGGTTCGTCCGCTTGTCGGCCCTAGAATCAGGATCGAGGTCGATATTTCCGCGCCCGACTGCTTCGCGATTGCCGATATCGCGCAGTTCGAGACCGCGCTGATCAATCTGGCGGTCAACGCGCGCGACGCCATGGAGGGCGAAGGCCGGCTCGCGATCAGCGTCAGGAAGGCTCATTCCATCCCTGCCCTGCGTGCCCAGACCGCGCGCAGCGGCGACTTCGTCGCCATCGCCATGACCGACACCGGTCTTGGTATCACCCCCGAGCACATCGAGGCGATCTTCGAACCGTTCTTCACCACCAAGGAAGTCGGCAAGGGAACCGGGCTCGGTCTCAGCCAGGCCTTCGGTTTTGCCAAGCAATCCGGCGGCGATATCGCCGTTATCAGTGAGCCCGGACAGGGCGCGACCTTCACCATCTACCTGCCGCAGGCCGCGATGCCGACGCAGGCGGCGGAAGCCGCTGCCGCGGGCCAGGAGCCCGGCCCGCGCGGGCGCGGCTACCGCGTTCTCGTGGTCGAGGACAATGACGATGTCGGACAGTTCTCCACCGAGCTGTTGGAAGACCTCGGCTACATGGTGCGCCGCGCCGACAATGCCGACACCGCGCTGGCGATCCTGGCCGAGGACGAGTTTGCCGCCGATCTGGTGTTCTCCGACGTCATCATGCCCGGCATGAACGGGGTCGAGCTCGCCGGCGTCATCCGCGAACGTTATCCGGGCCTGCCTGTGGTGCTGACCAGCGGTTACAGCAACGTACTGGCGGAAAATGCCCATCGCGGCTTCGAGCTGATTCAGAAACCCTATTCGGTCGAGTCGCTGTCGCGCATCCTGCGGAAGGCGATTTCAGACGCGCGGCTTTAGCTGTTATCGGCAGCCGTTACGCCGCATCCTCGACCGCGGCCGGGCACGCGGCCAGCAACGCGCGGATTTCATGCGCCGGCCGCGCCGCGCTGAACAGATATCCCTGCATCTGGTTGCAGCCCAGATTCTGCACGGTTTCGCGCTGCTGCAAGGTCTCGACGCCTTCGGCCGTCGTGATCATGTTGCGGTCGGCCGCGATGCTCACCACCGCCTTGATGATGGAGGCCGAACTCGAATTGCAGGTGACTTCCTTGACGAAGCTGCGGTCGATCTTGATCTTGTCGAACGGGAAGCGTTGCAGATATTGCAGCGAGGAATAACCGGTTCCGAAATCGTCGAGCGCGATGTGAACCCCGAGCGCGCGCAACTGATTTAGCGCCACAAGCGCGGCGTCATCGTCCGCGATCAAAACCGCCTCGGTGATCTCAAGCTCCAGCCGGCGCGGATCGAGCCCGGTGTCGGCGAGCGCCGCGGCAACCTTCAACGACAGCGACTGCGAGCGGAACTGGATCGGCGAGACGTTGACGGCGACGCGCACATGCGCCGGCCAGGTCGTCGCTTCGGCGCAGGCGGTCCGCAGCACCCACTGTCCGATCTCCTCGATCAGGCCGGTCTCCTCGGCCACCGGAATGAAATCGGCGGGCGACACCATGCCGCGCAGCGGATGCCGCCAGCGCAGCAGCGCCTCGCATCCCCTGACCTCGTCGTTGCGCAAATCGACCAGCGGCTGGTAGTGCAGTTCGAACCCGCCTTCGACCAGCGCCGCGCGCATATCGCTCTCGAGCTCGCGGCGATGGTTGGCCTGCTTTTCCATGGTCGGTTCGAAGAAGCGATAGGTCCGGCGGCCCGCCGCCTTCGCCGCATACATCGCCAGATCAGCGCTCTTCAGCAGCGCGAACAGATCGGAGCCGTGACGCGGCGCGACTGCAACGCCGATGCTGGCGTCGCTGGAGAGGCGATGGCCGTTGCAATCGAACGGCGTGCGCATCCGATCGTAGATCCGCGCGACCAGAATGCTGACGTCATTGTCACACGCGACGTTACGCTGCACGACGGCGAACTCATCGCCGCCGAGACGGGCGACGAAGTCTTCGGGCCCGACCGACTGGCGCAGGCGATCCGCGACGCCCTTGAGAAATTCGTCGCCGATCAGATGCCCGAGCGAATCGTTGATGCGCTTGAACTCGTCGATATCGATGTAGAGGATCGCGAATTGCGTAGTTTCGGATTCGAGCAGCAGTCCCTCGGCATGGCGCTGAAACAGCGTGCGGTTCGGCAGGTTGGTCAGCGCGTCGTAATGGGCGAGATGCTGGATCCGGGCCTGGACGCGCCGCCTCTCGGTCACGTCTTCCAGCGTGGTCGCCCAGCCGCCGTCGGGCGAGCGCTGGTAGATCAGCTGGATCGTGCGTCCGTCAGGTGTCGTCGTCTCGACGATTCGAACGCCGTCGTCCGTGGGGTTGAGAAATCTCGCGCAATAGGCGTCGACGTCGCCGACGAAGCTGCCCTGCTCCTGGCGATGCAGGATGATGTCGCGCAAATGGCAACCCGGTTTGACGATGTCGGGTGATACGCCGAACATGTCGATATATTGCTGGTTACAGACGACGAGGCGGGCCGAGGAATCGAACAGCAACAGGCCCTGCGTCATGTTGTTGATGGCGGCGTCCAGATGCTGGGTCTTTTCCGACAGCTTGTGCTGGGCTGCCGCATGCTGGCTGCGCAGCTGGCGCACGATCAGGAAGATCATGACGACAACGACGATGATCGCGAGCGCCGCCGCGCAAAACTGCAGCTTGGTCTGCGCCCGCCAGTCGGCCAGCGCGGTCTCGGTCTTGGTGGTCGCAACGATCAGGATCGGAAAATGCATCAGCGAGCGGACGGCACCGACCTTGTCCTCATTCTGCGACGAGCTGGTGAAGCGTCCCGAGATGTTGCCGTTCAGGGCGAGCGCCCGCTGAAATGACGGCGACTTGGCGACGTTCACGCCGAGCAGCTTTGCGTCTTTCGGATAGCGGGCGATGATGGTGCCGTCACGGTGGATCATCGAAATCGCGGTATCGCTGTCCAGCGCCAGGGAGCCGACAAAAGCCTCGAAATGCGACGGCTCGACGCCGCGGCTGGCAAAGCCGATGATCTCGCCATCGCGACCGACGATCTTGCGCGCAAACACCGTGGTCCAGACTTTGGTGACCTTGCTGACGACCGGTTCGACGATCACGTCGGGCGTCGGCTTTCCCGAGGTGAATTCCTGGAAATAGCGCCGGTCGGAAATGTTCACGTCCCCCACCGGCCACATCTGGGAGGTATTGATCAGCCAGCCCTTGGCATTGAACAGATTCAGGGCGCCGACATGCGGCAACGTCGCAAGCCTTGAGCGCACCATCTCATGCGCGCTCAAGGTCGACATTTTCCTTTCGAATTCGTCTGGTGTGTTGACCCCGTCCGCCCGGACATAGTTCAGGACGTCGTCGTGCACGTGCTGGAGATCGCTGAGCTGCTGGTCGAAATGGCGCGACAGCAGCAGCGCGGTGTTGTTGAGTTCGCGCTCGGCAACGTCCAGCGCACGCTCGCGGAATTGCAGCGCGAAATAGCCGGTGCCGAGCATGATCGCGATCACCATCGCCGCGGCGCACAGAATGAGCCACTGCACCACGCCCAGGCGCATTCGGGGCAGCACGCCGGCGATTGACCGCCGCAGGCTCCCCGCGATGACGCTATCTGATGCACTACCCGGCATTTTGCCCGCCCCCCGGTCGCTTTTGTACGGGAAGACAACCCAAGAGGGCGTTAGCAAAATCAGTTATTGCGCGGTTAAAGCGCTCGCCCGGATCAGGCCATTTCCGGAACTTCCGCCTCTTTCAAGCTGCACTCGATCAAGGCCCCGTCGATCGCGAATGCCGAAAATGGCGAAAGCTCCGTCACGACCTGCAGCGCCGCGAAGAACTGTGCATCGCCGGGGCTCTTGAGGAAGAACCGGACATGACCCGCCGACAGCGTGTCGCGCGACAACCAAACGATCCCGGAGAACAGGGCGACCATGGTCTGCGCGTATTGGACTGATGTAGCGACCCCGAGTTCGTAGAGCGGCGAGACCACGACAAAGCGCGCGCGCAGGATCGGGGTCGGGAATTTGCTCATCATCAGGCGGCTGACCTGACAGGCCGCGTGAATCTTCTCGCCGTCCGAAAGGCAATACAGCGTCGGGTTGTCGCCGTCCTTGGTCAGGGCGTCGAACGCCGCGTAGCTTCCGTTCGAAAACGTGGAAAAGTCTTCGCCGACGCTTTCAGCGTCCTTCTTCCATTGCGCCTTGATCGAACGCCAAGACTTGTCGGAGCTCATCGGCAGGAGGCGCATGATTAACCGGTGGTTAACACAGGACGTGGTCACCGGTATTTTATAGCCTTCGGCTAAACGTTTGCTTACGGCCTGGGTCCGGCGGCAAACATTTGTGACGGCTTGCGTCATGCCACCGAAGCGCCGATCAGCCGATATCGATGAGGGCAATGCCGAGGTCGGCCCGCTTCTTGCGCCGCAGCCGGGTCGGGACTTCGGTCAGGACGATCTCGAGTGTCGGCCTGACGGTGCCCGCGATCAAGTGCCCGCCCCGCGTCGAACCGTCGGACAATCCAAGCACGATATGAATGTGAAGGCTGGCTTTGCCGTCGTCCCCAACGGCAACGTCGCCCATCGCGCTCAACACCTCGCATTGCTCGGCCACTTCGATCTTCTTGTAGGTCTTCGAGGTGAAATCGAACCAGCCGACGGTTGCCTTCTCGAACGCCCCGATCGCCGTCACGGACGCCGCTTCAATTTTCGTCTCGTTCGCAAATCGCGTCAGCGCTGTGAACGCCTCCTCTCCGGAATCCAGAATGACGACGTGGATCCGCCCGCCGGGGTCGTCGGAAACAAGCTTGGTTTTCATCTCAATATCCTGCATTCGGTCCGATGCACGGCACGGATTGCGTAAGCGGCCATTCACACCGCGTGTTTCGCCTCGTCGGCGAGCGAGCGCCTAGGCCTTCTTGCCGGGCGGATCGCCGCCCTTGTCCACGCGGCTCACCTGCTGGGCGCGCGCCTTGTCCTTTGGCTGCTCCTGTCCGCGCTCATCGCGGACGATGCCCTGATCCGCACCCTTGGCGCGATCCTCATCTCGTTCCTTGGCCCGATCCTCGGAGGGTTCAGCACTGTCCGCTTTCCGCAACCGCGACTGGCCTTCTCTCACCAGCAACTCATCGCCGAGCATCTGTCCAATCACCTGCTCGGTCTGCGCCTCTGCTTTCTCTCTGAAGGTGGTCATGGCAATCTCCTTCGAAAGAGAACGGCCGGGAGCGGTAATGTTTCCGACCGAGCCAATCAAAGATCTGCACGCGAATGGGTTCCGTCTGCGTACGAGACGGTTCCGAGCGGACGAACGACCTTCTGCTCACGCGAATTGCGCGAGCCCGTGGCCGACGGACCAATTCTCCTTCGCGGCGTCGAGCACGTTCACGAACACGTCCTCCGGCCGTATGCCCGGGCGCTCGCCAAGCAACGCCGCGATCCGCCGGAACAGCGCCTTCTTCTGTTCCGCGGTGCGGGTGTCGAACACCGTGATCTGGATAAACACGAGATCGTCACTTCGGACGATGCCGAAGGCAGCGCCGTAGCGGAAGTTCGCTGCGTCATGCTCCGTGATGGTCATGAACTGGTCGTCTTCGGGCACGTTCAACGCTTCGCGCATCGCGCGATAAAGGCTGTCGAAGATCGCCTGACGGTAGGCTTCCGGCTTTCCGGCGCGCAGTGAGATGTGAAGCAGCGGCACAGCTGATCCTTTCCATTGTCCTTGGTCGATTTTGTCCTGGTCGATTTCGTCCTGGCCCGAACGCTAAATGCCATCGGGTTATTTTGGTATGCTATGGATACGGATATCAGCTATAATGGCTGGAAATGACCGAACGCCCCCTCGACCTCGATGCCATCAGGGCTTTCGTCCGCATCGCCGAGCTTGGCAGCTTCACGCGCGCGGCCGAGGCCATGCGGACGACGCAGGCCGCGGTCAGCCTGAAGCTGAAGCGGCTCGAAGAGAGGTTCGGCTGCCGGCTGATCGAGCGGACGCCCCGTTACGTGCAGCTTTCAGCGCAAGGCGCAGCCTTTCTCGAACACGCCCGCGAACTGCTGGCGGTGCACGATCGCGCGCTCGCCGTATTTGCCGCTGCCCGGCAGCGCCTCACCATCGGCATCAGCGACCATGTTGCAGGGCCGGAGCTCCCCGCCCTGATCGCGCGCATGAACGCGCAAGACCCGCAGCTGTTGATCGAAATCCGGATCGGATCGTCGGGCGACCTGCTGCAAAGCTTCGACCGGCGCGAGCTCGACACGGTGATCGTCCGCCTCGAGGCCGGGCGGGACGACGGAGAAATCATTACCGAAGAGAAGTTCGGCTGGTTCGCAGCACCCGGCTGGCAGCACCGCGCGGGCGAGCCCTTGCCGCTTGCCACGATGGCCGAGCCCTGCGGCGTGCGTGCGATGGCCGGGCGCCTGCTCGATGCGGCGAACGTGCCCTGGATGGAAATTTTCGTCGGCGGCGGCGTTGCGGCGGTCGCAGCCGCCGTCATGGCCGGGCTCGGCGTTGCCGCTCTGGCGCCGCGCATGCTGCCATTCGGCGCCGTTGAGGTCGGCCCCAAGCTCGGGCTTCCCGATCTGCCGCGCTTGCCGGTCTTGCTTCACTCCAGGGTCAAGGACGGCCGGCCGCGCGATGCGCTTGCCGCGCTTTCGGCTGCCTTCAGGAGCGTGGTCCGAGGTTAGCCAACGCCTCTGGTTCATGCGGCAAGGCGCTGGCTCGCGAACTCACGTCCGGCTCAAGGCGCTTCGCCGACGGCTGGCGCAGCCACTTCAGCAGCTCGCGGGCGCTGAAGGCGATCACCACCTCATGGTGCCGCATGCCCTTGCCGCCCTTGACGAGGCCGAGATCGCGCACCACGCAAAAGCGCCCGCTGCTCATGCGGGCCAGGCGGCAACCTTTGAAGAAACCGAACATCGCACGATGATGCATCGGGACGCGATCCCGTCAATTCTTGACGGTTCGCGAATCCCTTATGCGCGCGGGGATTCGTCGTTGGAACAAACACAGCACGGATGAGCGGGACGACATCCCGAAGACATCATGACCTGAGGTCATTTCCATTGATCGTCACGTGCGACGGGATTTGCGACGATTGCTGGCGTATCTCACGTGCCGCCGGCCGCTCCGACGGATCACGCCCGAGCACCGGCTTCAATTCGGCAAGATCAATGAAGGCGTCGGCCTGACGCCGCAGGTCATCCGCCACCATCGGCGGCTGGCTGACAATGGTAGAGATGACGGTCACATGGACGCCGCGGCGCTGCACCGCTTCGAGCAGCGAGCGGAAGTCGCCGTCGCCCGAGAACAGAAACATCCGGTCGACATGATCGGCAAGCTCCATCGCATGGACGGCGAGCTCGATATTCATGCTGCCCTTCACCTTGCGGCGGCCGCTGGGGTCGATGAACTCCTTGGTGAGCTTGGTGACGACGGTGTAGCCGTTATAGTCGAGCCAATCGATCAGGGGGCGGACCGATGTGTATTCCTGATCCTCGATAATGGTCGTGAAATAGAATGCCCGCAGCAGCGTACCGCGGCTATGGAATTCCTTGAGCAGACGCTTGTAATCGACGTCGAAACCGAGCGCTCTGCAGGTCGAGTAGAGATTGGCGCCATCGATAAACAGCGCGATCCTGTCGGACGATAACATCAGGTACCAGCCCCCCAATTCGAGATGCGCAGCTCAGCAGAGTGACCGGCTTCGGCCCCACGGACAAGTTGTAGGACACCGTAGCTGGCCCACGCGGGTGGCGTTGACGACCCGGAGCAAGGGATCGTCGACGCACCACACATGGTTCGGGCGTGCCTTGTCAATTTAGCGGGTCTTTTCATGATCAGTCCACCTGGAGCCGCCGAGAACGGCCGCACTCGCCTCAAGGAAGGCAAGATAGTTTTTATAGCAAACCAGAACGCCAAAATCGACCAGATCAAGCGCGGCCTCCCAAGAACGCTCGCCCGGCACGGATCGCGCGCCTCCAGGAATAACGTATGGCTGGAAGGCGGCGCTGTCCTGCCGGCGTTTTGCGGCCGGGCGAATATCGTTCGAGCAGTGGATCAATTGCAGGCTTGGCTTTGGCATCTCAATCCCCGAATTTGTGGCGGCACGAGACGGCGGTCGTTACGCAAGCGACGTTTACAATGCGACTATCCCGGACAGCGGCGCCGAGGTTCAACGTTCAATCAGCAAGAGCGATGGCGCAAGAAAACTGCTGCTGCTCGGCTATCGCGCCAGCCTAGTCGCGGAGAATCGCCGAACCATTGAACGGAGGTTGATATGCACGTTACATTTGGGTGAGAGGAGCATACTTAGGTTTAGGATCAGCCGCATGAGCCTTGCGAGGAGAAGGAGCGCCTCCTCCCGCAGCGATATCCAGTTGTCGACGTTGCGCGTTCCGCGATTGTCAACCGAGGCTCGCAGGCGCGACGAACGGCCGCGACCGCGAGCGCTTTGAGCCACCTGCGTATCGCGATGCACCATACCTCCGGGCCGGGAAAAGCTGCTAGGATGCGGCCTATTCGTGGGGCCACGTGTTGCCGTCGATGGTGATGATCACCTGACGACGCGGCGCGGGGCCGAACGGCCGAATGCCATGCGTAACCAGATAATGAAATCCCGGCGCTCTGCCGAGCAATCGCTGCTCGGCGGCATGGCGCTGGCATCGTTGACGGCGGCTTGCATCTGGCTCGTGCTCGGTCCCGCCCCGGAGGTTGCCGACTATCTGATTGCCGTCGTGCTGCTGTTCGCCCTGTTTCTCGCCTCATTGATCGTGATGCACCTGGTAGGAAGCACCCGCAGGCAAATGGAAGCTGCGCTTGAGAGCCGGGCAAGCGCCGAACAACGCGCAATAGAAGCCCTGCGCGAGAGCGAGGCGCAGTGGAAGGAGGTCTTCGAGCACAACCCCGTCATGTACTTCATGGTCGATGCGGACGGCATCGTCCTTTCGGTCAACACTTTTGGCGCCGCCCAACTCGGCTATCTCGTCAGCGAACTACGGGGACAACCGGTGCTCGGGGTGTTCTTTGAAGCAGACTGGGACACGGTGCGAAAAAGCGTTGAAATCTGTCTGGCGCATATCGGGCAAACGCATAGCTGGGAGATCCGAAAGGTCCGCAAGGACGGTTCGGCGCTGTGGGTTCGTGAAAACGCAAAAGCCGTGCGACGACAGGATGACCGGCTGATCGTCCTGATCGCATGCGAGGACATCACCGAGCGCAAGGAGGCTGAAAACGCCTTGCGGCAGAGTGGGAACTATTTGGCCGAAGCACAGCGATTGAGCCACACCGGCAGCTTCGGCTGGCGCGTCGCCACCGGCGAAATTATCTGGTCGGACGAAACCTTCAGGATATTCGGCTTTGAAAAGGGACCTTCTGTCGCACTCGACATGGTTATTTTACGCATCCATCCCGACGATCGAGCGGGCGCGCAACAGACCATCGACCGGGCGTCCCGCGACGGCAGGGATTTCGATCACGA
Source organism: Bradyrhizobium sp. OAE829 (assembly GCF_040546575.1). Lineage (NCBI taxonomy): Bacteria > Pseudomonadati > Pseudomonadota > Alphaproteobacteria > Hyphomicrobiales > Nitrobacteraceae > Bradyrhizobium > Bradyrhizobium sp. OAE829. The sequence goes on from NZ_JBEPOE010000001.1 coordinate 970,444, forward strand.
ATATCGATTGCTGATGCCCGGCGGCTCGGTCAAACATGTCCACGCAACCGCGCATGCCGTAACCGATGCATCTGATGGCATCGAATTTGTCGGCGCGGTGACGGACGTCACGGCACGAAGGCGAGCGGAGGAGAAACTGCACGAGGCACAGGCAGAACTGGCGCATGTCACGCGCGTGACGGCGCTCGGGGAGCTGGCCGCGTCGATTGCCCATGAAGTGAACCAGCCGCTGGCCGCCGTCGTCGCCAACGCCTCGGCCGCGCTGCGTTGGCTCGACCGCGACACTCCCGAACTGCAGGAGGCGCGCAGCGCTCTGGTCTCGATTATCGATGACGGCAACCGGGCGGGCGAAGTGATCCAGCGCGTCCGCGGGCTGGTAAGCAAGACCGCCGATCAGAAGGCGCCTCTCGACATCAATGCGGTCGTCAATGAGGTGGTCACCTTGCTGCATCGCGAACTATTCAGCCACCGGATCGTGCTGCGGAAGGACCTCGCTCCTGCCCTCGCCCCTGTCCTCGGCGATCGGATTCAGCTGCAGCAGGTCATCCTCAATCTCGTCATCAACGCCATTGAAGCGATGCAACCGGTCACTGACCGGCCGCGCAAGCTGGCGATCCGGACGCACCAGGAGGACGCCCGCGAGATTCTGGTCACGGTAACAGACTCCGGTGTCGGATTAGCCGTTCAGAATGCCGACCGGCTGTTCGCCCCGTTCTTCACCACCAAACCCGACGGCATGGGCATGGGCCTGTCGATCTGCCGATCAATCGTCGAGTCCCATGGCGGGCGACTGTCGGCCTCCATCAATGTCGGGCCCGGCGCGACGTTTCAGTTCAGCCTGCCGATGCATCAAGAGGACCATACGCTGTGACCGGCCGCTCAAACCCGCCTCGCAACATTGGCGGCCCGGACGAGCCGATCGTCTACGTTGTCGACGATGACGTGTCGGTGCGTGAAGCGCTCCGGAATCTTTTCCGCTCGGTGGGCTTGCGGGCCGAAGTGTTCGGTTCGGCTGCAGAATTTCTGCAGAGCAAGCTGCCGGACGTTGCGAGCTGCCTGATCCTTGACATCAGGCTGCCTCGACTGAGCGGCCTCGACTTTCAGGCCGACCTTGCCAAGGCAGGCATTCACATTCCCATCGTCTTCATGACCGGCCACGGCGATATCCCGATGACGGTCAGGGCCATGAAGGCCGGGGCTGTCGACTTTTTGACCAAGCCGTTCCGCGATCAGGACATGCTGGATGCCGTGACCGCGGCAATCGAACGCGATCGAAATAGCCGCAATGAAGCAAAGATCCGCTCCGACCTGCACGCGCTGTTCGCGACCTTGACTGCCCGGGAGCGGGAGGTCATGGCGCTGGTCACGACCGGGCTCATGAACAAGCAGATCGCGGCCGAAATCGGCATTGCCGAGATCACCGTGAAGATACACCGCGGAAACATCATGAGAAAAATGGCCGCGAAATCGCTGGCCGAGCTGGTGAAGATGGCCCAGGCGCTCGAAATACAGCGCCCGGCACCGCCGCAATAGCGGCGGGTCGTGGAGCGATCCACACCCCGTCCTGCAAACCTAAGTATGATTTTCCGCCCCTGATTTGCGACGCACTCTGCCCTCAAGCGGCTTGCAGCAAGAGGCATTCTGCCGGCACGTCAGGAAGCACCGCTTTGGCCAACCCACCCGTAGTTTCAATCATTGACGATGACGGCTCCGTTCGCACCGCGACCTACAATCTCGTGCGGACGCTTGGATACGTCGTTCACACCTTTGAATCGGCCGGGGCGTTCCTGCGGTCGCCTCATCTGCATGACACCTCGTGCGTGATCGCAGATATTCAAATGCCGGTCATGAGCGGTCTCGAGCTGCAAGCTCACCTGGTTGCCGACGGATACCGGCTGCCATTCATTTTCATCACGGCTTTCGCGACCGAGAACGCGCGCATGCAAGCACTGAAGGCCGGCGCGAGCTGCTTTCTCACCAAGCCCTTCACGGGAGAGGCATTGATCAACTGCCTCGACGCCGCGCTGCGCGGGCACGGCGAGGAAAAGAGCTGATGACCCGATCCGATCGGGTTAGCACGGCATCGCACCGCTATTCCGATCGGTCCGGCGACAGGGCCAAAACGACAATCCCATCCCACCGAAATGGCAGTTTCGAACCGGTCATACCTAGGGATAAGGCGATCAACCATCTAGACAAGTTGAATATGGGGCGGGACGGAACGAGAGTGCGGCATCGTCGCCCTCCGGTCATCCGACGGCACGACAACCAGTACACCACGATCAGTGAATGGCAATTCCTCAGGAGGAGGTCGCCATGCGTACAGGCCCACGCTGTTCCGAATGCGACAGTGAAGAACCCAAGATAGTATGCCTGCGAAATCCGGCGCGTGAACGTTACTGCGGACGTTCTTGTCTCGGCCAGGGCCAGGAAAAATTCATTCGCTTGATCCTGCGAACGAATGCGGAGGCCGCATCATGACAAATCGTTGCGACAATCCGAACTGCGAACGCCCCTTCGGGCTGGTCCGTTTCAGCTGGCGTTTCGGGCAATTCTGCTCGTCCAGGTGCCGCGAACAGTGCAAGCGTCAGCGGGATCGTAACAAGGCCTATTGGAGATGGCTCTACAAATGCCCCGAGCCGTCTGTCGCAAACCAAAAATAATCCAGCGATGCGACCGCTCCGGACTGGAGACTGTCTCTCGGACCGAAATGAGCCGAAACCGTTGAGGTGGAAATTGTCGATAGCGTAAGTGGAGGAGCCATCATGACCAGCGCGCAAGCGATGTTGATCGGAGCACTACTCGCCTGGACGCCTTCCGTTCTTGTGCTCGCCTGGCTCTTGCGGGACATTCGAGACACACGCGGCCGGGATTAGCCGCGATCCAGCTTCGAGCCGACATCGATTTTCGGCGCGGCGACTCGTTTGCCGCGCCGCGCCATCATCCAGCGAGCCGCCATCATCCGGCAAGCCAGCGTCCCTTGTGAATGTCGAATTTCACCAGACCCTCGTCGCGCATTTTCAGCAGCAGCGACTGGCAGGCTTCCTCATTCGGAAGATTGGCGCGTTTCATGATCTCGTAGACCTTGAGCGGCTTCTCGCGAAGCGCATTCAGGATATTCTCACGATCCTTGAGCATGACTATTCCCTGTAGACCAAAACCGACATTGATTGTTGAACGAGCCGCTTAGACCATGGCCAGTTTGATTTGACCATCGTCAAGGATGCCGGTCGCGAGGGCCTCGCGCGCCATCCGCTCGATCGCAGGCCAATTGGTGAGCAGATATTTGTGGGCCAGCGCCTGCGTCGGAAGATCGGTTTGCAGAAGGCAGCGCTGCCGCGCGTTCCCGTTCGCGATCTGAAAGGATACCGCTTGCGGCCCCTCGATGATCTCTTGTTCGGTGGGTTTGGCAACCAGCCGCATACGCTATTCCCTGTGAAACTTGTGAGGCCAAGAAGTTCGGATCGACCGCAACTGCCGAGGATAAATCGTGGGGCGGCCCGTCAGGGCTGATCGTTCTCGACCTTCGGGGAGCGTTTCGGCTTCTCGTCAGCACCGGGCTGCGTGTTGCGGACTGCGTCGGTCAGCATATCCCGCAGTTCCGCCTTGGTCATTGGTGGTTGCCGCGCGACAGATGCTTTCCATTGTGCCATGGGATTCTATATGGGGTGCCGGATCGGGAATTAAAGGCCTGTTGGCCGCGACGTGGTGCAATGCCCGTTCGAGGTCAGACTGGAAAGCGGCGGCTCGGGCAACAGCTTGGGCACAACGTCCCCGCGAGAATGCCGAGCTGTGTTTGCCGTGCCGTCATTGCTGCGACAAACGCAAAGCGTTTGCGCAAGGGAGCACTTGCGACCAAGCAATCCATTCTTTGCGTGGCGGCATGGATTGCTTCGCGGAGCCTGTCATCGGGTGCGCATTCGGGCGACCCGTTGGCTCGCAATGACGATTTAGTAGCCACCCTGCTCCATCAAACAAAAACGGCGGGGAAAATCCCCGCCGCTTTGAATTCAACGATGCGAGAATGACGTTACATCATCCCCATGTCCAGCATGCCCGGCAGCTGCGCGAGCGGCAGTGCGGCGGCGCCGACCAGGGTCGCGACCATCGCGGCCAGCGCGTGGTTGGAGCGGCGCTTGCCGCGCATCTGGGCGGCAATCCACTCCAGCACCTTGGTGTCGATGTTGACGGCCTTGGCCGGGGCCCAGCTTTCGATGTCGGTGTCCGGCGACAGGGCAATCGTGCGCGGCGGCACCGGCAGACCGGATTCGGACGCCGCGTGATGGGCGACCGCCTTGGCCAAGAGATCGTCGAAACGGCCACCGTCGCTGCGCTCGGCGGCGGCGTCGCTGATTTCGAACAGCGCCTCGGCTTCGGCGCGGCTGACCGGCTGATGCTCGACGGCGGATGCGGTTAGGATGCGGGCGCACCAGGCGGCGTCATCGGCGTCGAGCGCACGGGAAAAATGGATGCGGCCCTTGGTGGTCGGGCCCTCGCCGGTAATGACGCCATCGCGCACGATGGTCAGCGCGTGGGCGGCGGTCTTGCGGCAGGAAGGCTGGAGAACGGCGAACGCTTCAATAGATTTGGTAGTACTAGGGGCAGACATAGCTTGCACTTCTCAATTTCTTTTTCTGGTCCAGCATTGCGATGCCGGCGTAAACGAGTGGTTAACGATTCGGAACTTGCATTCCGAGATTTTTAGATGGTTGCCAATTAGTCGCTGTGACTCCAGTTGGTCGCTGTGACTGATGTCACGGTTCAGTTGAATGACCGATGAACGCCCCGGCAACCGGGACCGGGGTCTTGCGGACCATAAAAGGCGATATCGGGGCAATCCGGGCGATTACCGCCGCTGTGGATTTTTCGTCGCAGGGGCGCAGATCGCAAGAAGGTGCTAGGAGTTCCCTATTCGCGGAGAAGGATCTCGCCTTTTTGGGCCGGAGGTTCACTTCCACCCCGCTAGGGCTTATACAGATTGACAGAAATTCTCCTGCAACTTTAATAAGATGAGGTGTACCATGGCACTCCAGATTGGCGCAGTCGCCCCGGACTTCGAAGCCCAGACCACCGAGGGCAAGATCAAATTCCACGACTGGATCGGCTCAAATTGGGCGCTGTTGTTCTCGCATCCGAAGGATTTCACCCCGGTTTGCACCACCGAACTCGGCGCTCTCGCAAAGTTGAAGCCTGAATTCGACAAGCGCGGCGTCAAGCTGATGGGGCTCAGCGTCGATCCCGTCGACAAGCATTCGAAATGGTCGGAGGACATCAAGGAGACGCAAGGCGCGGCGCCGAACTATCCGATGATCGGCGACACCGATTTCAATGTGTCAAAACTCTACGACATGCTCCCCGCCTCCACCTCGGGAGATGTCGCAACGCGGACCGCTGCCGATAACCAGACCGTGCGCAACGTCTTCATCATCGGACCGGACAAGAAGATCAAGCTGGTGCTGGTTTATCCGATGACCACAGGCCGCAATTTCCAGGAAATCTTGCGCGTGATTGATTCACTGCAGATGACGGCCAAGCATCGGGTCGCGACGCCGGCCGACTGGAAACAGGGCGAAGACGTCATCATCGCCGGCTCAGTCACCGACGACGAGGCCAAGACGATCTATCCGCAGGGCTGGAAGTCGCCGAAGCCGTACATCCGGATCGTGCCGCAGCCGAAACAGTAACTCGACACGTCATTCCGGGGCGATGCGCAGCATCGAATCCGGAATCTCGATATTCCGGGTCTGGTGCTTACGCACCATCCCGGAATGACGGGCTGTAGCTTTTCGGCAGCCGGTTGAATCCGCGATCAGGCCGCGCGAACGCGGTCCAGGAACTTCTCGACCTCGGCCTTCAGATGCAGGCTCTCGCCCGACAGCGCCTGCGCCGAGGCAAACATGCGGTTGGACGTCTCGCCGGTCTCGCCGGCGCCCTGCGCGGCGTTGCGGATGTTGACGGCAACGTCGGCGGTCCCGCTCGCGGCGGCCCGCACGCTTTGGGCGATGTTCGCCGTCGCACCGCGCTGCTGCTCGACCGCGGCCGAAATCGAGGTCGCGATATCGCTGATGCGCTCGATGGTCTGGCCAATCGCCTTGATCGCGCTGACCGACTCCTCGGTTGCAAGCTGCATGCTGCCGATCTGACTCGATATCTCCTCGGTGGCCTTGGCGGTCTGGCCGGCGAGGCTCTTGACCTCCTGGGCCACCACGGCAAACCCGCGGCCGGCATCGCCGGCGCGGGCGGCCTCGATGGTCGCGTTGAGCGCCAGAAGATTGGTCTGTTCGGCGATCGAGGTGATCAGCTTCACCACGTCGCCGATCCGCGCGCCCGCCTCGGACAGTTCGTTGATGCGCTGGTCGGTGGCCACAGCCTGCTTGACGGCGTCGGCCGCGATCCCGTTGGATTCCTGGACGCGGCGGGTGATCTCGGCAATCGAGTTGGAGAGTTCATCGGAAGCAATTGCTGCGGTGCGGACATGCTCGGAGGCGGTCTCCGACGCGCCTGCCGACTGGCCCGACAGCCCGGCGGTGGTCCGCGCGGTCTCGGTGAGTTGCTTGGCCACGCGCTCGAATTCGCCCGAGGAATTCAGCACCTTGTCGAGGATACCGCCGACGCTGGTCTGGAACTCGTCAACGAACCCGCGCAATTCGGCCTTGCGCTGTTCGACGGCTGCAGCCGCCGCCGCGGTCTGTTCGTCGCGAAGCCGGCGGCGCTCGAGCGAGTTGTTCTTGAACACCGCGACCGTGCGCGCGATCTCGCCGATCTCGTCCATGCGTTCGTGATGACCGACCTCGACGTCGCTGTTGCCGTTGGCGATGGCCGTCAGCGTCGCCGTGACCGAGGTCAGCGGCTTGGTCACGCGGCGCACGATCAGCATCGTCAGCAACATGACCAGAAGCGCTGCGACGGCCGCCGCGATCGCCATGTCACGAATAGCCTCCGCGAGCATGGTTTCGAACTGCGCCATCGGAATGCCGACATAGAGAACGCCGATCACCTTTCCGGTCGAATTCGCGATCGGGTAATAGGCCGTCATGAACGTCTTGCCGAACAGCGTGGCCGGCCCCTTATAGGCCTCGCCGCGACGCAGGATCGGTTGTCCCGGATGATCGGGCGCAAGCTGGGTGCCGACGGCGCGGTCGCCGTTTTCCTTCTTCACGTTGGTGGAGCGGCGGACGAACTGGTTGCTGGCCTCGTCATAGACGAACAGCGTCGCGTTGCCGCCGACATAGCCGACCGAGCGATCGACGATCGCGTGGTCCTTGAATTCGGGCATCTTCGCCGCTTCGGCCTTGGCGACCATGCCGTCTTTCAGCGTGATCTTGGCGTCGGGGTAGGTCTCGGCAAAGGACAGCGCCAGGGTGCGCAGATTGACCTCGATGTCGCGAAGCGCCCGGTCGCCAAACTCAGAGTTGAGCGACCAATAGGCCGCGCCTACAACCAGCGCGGTATTCACCGCGATCAGGAGGACGGCCGAAATGACCGCCTTGGTGCCGAGACGAAGCTTCAGCGACGGCAGCAGCTTTCCAAACGACGGCAATGACATGTGCAATTTTCCCCAAAATCGCGCTCAATTTGACGGTTCTTGCTTACGATCGCATTAATGGATGCAACCCTAGGCAAAGGCTGAGGAATTTGATGAAATTGATGCGTGCATGACGAGTCCTCGCCCTGCCATCGTCTGGTACCGCGACGACCTCCGCCTTTCGGACCATCCCGCCCTGCATGCGGCCGCCAACGCACAAGCGCCGGTTGTATGCATTTTCGTGCTCGACGAGAGGACGCCGGGCGTTCGTCCGCTCGGAGGTGCTGCCCGCTGGTGGCTGGCGCGGTCACTGCGCGCCTTGCAGGAGAGCCTCCGGGATCGGGGCGCGTCCCTGGTGTTGCGCCGGGGGTCGGCCTCCACGGTCGTCGCCGCCCTCGCGCGCGAGGTCGATGCCGGCGCCGTCTATTGGAACGAGATTGCGCAGGCGCCCCACCAGCGGGTCGCGGATCAGGTCGCGGCGGCACTCGGTGGTGTTGCCACTCACAGATTTCCAGGCGACCTCCTGGTGGCGCCGAGCCAGATCCGGAACAAGGAGAACCGCGGCCTGCGGGTGTTCACGCCGTTCTGGCGGCGGGTGCAATCCCTCGGCGATCCGCCAAAGCCGCTGCCGGCGCCAAAGAAGCTAAACGGCATATCCGATATTGCCAGCGATACGCTCGAAGACTGGCATCTCGAACCCACCCGCCCCGACTGGGCCGGCGGCCTGCGCGAGAGCTGGACGCCCGGCGAAGCTGCGGCGCAGGCGCGGCTCAAGGCGTTCCTCGCCGGCGGTATCGCCGGCTATTCCGGTGATCGCGACCGCCCCGACCGCGAGGGCACTTCGCGTCTGTCGCCGCATCTTCGCTTCGGCGAGATCAGCCCGCGCCAGGTCAGGCACGCCGCAAAATTCGCCGCCGCCGAGCATCCTCGCCTGTCATCCGATATCGACAAATTCCTCAGCGAACTCGGCTGGCGCGAATTCTGTCGTCATCTGCTCTACGACGTGCCGGATCTCGCAACGCGCAATCTGCAGGCATCGTTCGACGCGTTTCCCTGGAAGCGTGACACCAAGGCCTTGCGCGCCTGGCAGCGCGGGCAGACCGGATATCCCATCGTTGACGCCGGCATGCGCGAACTCTGGCACACCGGCGTGATGCACAACCGTGTGCGGATGGTGGTGGCCTCGTTCCTCGTCAAGCATCTCCTGATCGACTGGCGCGAGGGCGAGCAATGGTTCTGGGACACGCTTGTCGATGCCGATGCCGGCAGCAATCCGGCCAACTGGCAGTGGGTCGCGGGCTGCGGTGCCGATGCCGCGCCCTATTTCCGCGTCTTCAATCCGATCCTGCAGGGCGAGAAGTTCGATCCCGGTGGCGTCTACGTCAGGCGCTGGGTGCCGGAGCTGAAGCAATTGCCTGACAATTTGATCCATCAGCCCTGGAGCGCGACACCGCTTGAACTGGCAAGCGCCGGCATCGAACTCGGCAAAAACTATCCGCGGCCGATCATCGATCACAGGGTTGGTCGTGAACGCGCGCTCGCGGCCTATGCGAGCATTCGCAACGGCTGAACATCCTCAGGCAGCGCGCCGGTTGACCAGAAACACCGCGGCCGCGCACGCGGTCATGCCGACAAGCGCGATTCCATCGAGCTGCTCGCCGAACAGCACATAAGCCATCAGCGCCGTCACCGCCGGCACCAGATAGAACAGGCTCGCCACCGACGTCGCGGCGGAGCGGCGGATCAGCCAGTACAACAACCCGATCGATCCGATCGACAGCACCACGACCAGCCAGGCGAGCGCGAGCGTGAACTCCGTGGTCCAGCGCACTACGTTGTTCTCGAACAGCCATGCCCCGAGCCCGAAGAAGATCGTAACCGCGATGTATTGCACGAGATTGCCGGCACGCCAGTCGATCGCGTTGCAATAGCGCCGCTGGTACAGCGTGCCCAAAGTGATGCTGATCAGCGACACGCCGGAGGCGAGCCAACCCCAGCCCGCGTCGCCGCTCATCGGCCGATTGTGCAGGATCAGCACCACGCCCGCGAGCCCGAGCAAAAGTCCGGCCCATTGAATGGCCGTGACGCGCTCGCCGAGCCAGCGGTTGGCGATGGTCGAGGTCAGGATCGGCTGCAGGCCGGGGATCAGCGCGGACAGCCCCGCGGGGATCGAATGCGCAATCGCGATCGCGGTGCCGCCGAGATAGAAGCCGTGCACCAGAATGCCGGCGACGGCGCTGTGGAAGATGCCGATCCGATCCGGCCAGCGGGGCCGCGCGATGGCGACGATGCCAGCCATCAAGACGACCACCAGCGCCATCCGGATCGCGAGATAGGTCAAAGGATCGGCGTTGTTGACGACGTATTTGGTGGCGATGAAGCCGGTGCTCCACAGCACGACGAAAATCGCCGGCGCCGCCCGCGCGGCAATATCTTCAAGGTCACGGTTCATTTGCGGAAGCGTAGTGCCCGATCATATGCCATGCGGCAAGGACTGATCGGGTCCGTCGCGCTGCGTTCGGCGGCGCGCGCGGCCGCACCGACGTGCCGAAGATCGTCGACTGGTACATGCAGCGGCAAAGATCCAGATCGACCCGACGATCACGCATGTGATGCCGCTGAGCGAAATCAACAACGCGTTCGAACGCGGGGAAATCGATCCGTGGCGTGGTGACGTTTTAGAGAGAACTGACGACGCAGAGCGGCCGCGACTGCGCCCGGCTCAAAACGCTTCCGGGCAGGGATCTACGATCTTCCAGAGCTCGCCACCGTTCTTGATCTTCTTCATTTCGGTGGTGAGCCCGCCATTGCGGCGGATCCAGTCCTTCACGGTATCCGGATAATAGGACATCAGGTCCGACGTTCCGTCGGAGCTCGTGACCTTGATGCCGAAGGTGAAGGCCTTGTCGTAATAGGCCTGGTGAAAGCCGAGGCTCGCCTTCGGCGTCACGCAGATCTTGTTCATCGGCACGATGCCGAACACCAGGGTGCAGGCCGAGTTGCAGATGCCGTCGATGATGACGCGTTCCTTGCGGTCGCGGATCCGCTTGTACTTGACCTTGTATTCCTCGACGTAGCCGCCATGGTCGCGCGTGATGTGCAGATCGGCCCGCGCCGGGGTCGCGACCAGAACCGAGAGAGACAACAGGGCAAGGGACGTGATGCGCATGGGTCGATCGGGAACCGGATAGCCTTGTCAAAGCGGAGGGGTGGCCCTTGAAGTCCGGACCACACCGCAGAACCTTGGCCGGACTGTGTTGGGATTTCGTTAAGCATCCCTTAGGGGCCAAAAATAGGCAAGCTTCCGCCAATTTTCCCAAGCTTTTCCGGAGCTTTTCCTGTCGTTTTGCGTAAAATGGCCCCCGGACCGGCCAAAAACGTCTAGTTTCCTGGTGGGATCTTCCGGAGAATCGCAATGACCAAAGCCAAGTTTTTAATCGCCGCCGCCCTGTTTGCTGCCGCGGCCCTGGCGCCTAGCCTAGCGGACGCCCGCCACAATCGGCACCACCGCCAGCACTGGCCGTTGCCCTACCCGATCAGCTACCTGCACAATTACGGGCCCGGCCTCCAGCCCGGCACTTTTGCCTATTATGACGGCCCCTCGACCAACCGCTGCCGCCAAGGCGCGGCCGCCTATATCGGCCAGGGCGGCCGGCACCCCTGTTACTAAACGTTCCGCTGCTGGCCCTGCCCGGACAAGTCTGATAATCGGGCGGGCTACAGGCACTCGTAGCTCAGCTGGATAGAGCATCGGATTTCGATTCCGAGGGTCGGGAGTTCGAATCTCTCCGAGTGCGCCATTTCGGGGCTGAGGCCACGCCGGCAAACCACGCATTCGAGAGCGATTGACATGAGAAAGATGATCCTGGCGCTGGCGATCCTGTATCCGGCCGCAGCCTTTGCTCAGGGAACGGCTACGCCCGCCCCCGCGAACCCGGCCCCTCCTCCGACGGTTGGCGGCAAGCCGCTGGTGCAGGTCGGGACGAAAAAACCTCCCGCCGAGAAGAAGTCGGCAAAGGCGGCGCCCGCCAAGCCCCTGTCCATCGCGCAGAAGCTGCAAGCCTGTCAGGATATCGACGACGCAACGAAGGAACGCCTGACCTGCTACGACGCCGTCTATGCGCCGCAGCCGAAACCCAAGCCGGCGGCCGCCAAGAGCGCCAGTGAATGCCGGTTCGTGAAGGAGGAAGACGAGCGGCTGACCTGCTTCAACAAGTTTGTCGACAAAATCCCGCAATTGCCGCGGTAACCCGTCAAAACCGCCCGGCCAGAGGTCGGCGAATGTCGCAAGCGGCGGTGGATGGAACCCTTACCAGGTGTTGTTCCCGAAGAAGCCAAAGCCAAAGTGCTGCTGCTGGGCGACGCGCATCGGCGACGGGTGAACCGAGCGAGCCTTGGCGACCTTGCGCTTGCGCGGAGCCTGCGGCTCAACCTTCTTGGCTTCAGCCGGTACGAACTGGGCAAAGGTGTCACGCACCCGAGCCTGCGCATCGGCAATCGGCGCAGCCGGAGCCGCCGCAACCTGGGTGGTCACAGCCGGCGGAACAATGGTGGGAAGGCTCGTGTCATAAACCACGCGTTCCGGCGGTTTCTGGTCGGAACGGATCCGCACCACGGTCTTGTCGATCGAGCCTGTCGAATTGCTGGCCACGGCGACCTGTTGCGGGGCAAAGGCATCGAGCGCGAACAACAGCGCGATCAGCGCTGCGCCGACAAACAGGAAATAGCGCGCTACGGGCATTGACGTCGCTCCCCCCGCACCATCCGCGCGGTTCATTCGGCTAACTGGAGATATGGTGATTAGTTCCTGGGACACCCCCAAGGTTCAACGGCGCCGATCACATTTTCGGGTTCGCACCGTTGGGTTCGCAGGGCAAAGTTCGACTTTAAGTTCGACTTGCCGTCACCAGCGAACATTTCGCCTTGTTTGCGTTAACATTGACGAAGCCGACCAGCACACCTGAATAGTGCTTCCGGCTCCTGGTGTTAACGGTGTCCGGGATCAACCGTCGCCGGTCGGTCAAATGGCTGCCGTCCCTGCGGGTAAAGGCACAGGCGATTTCGACATCCTTCACCGGATAATCATTGGCGTTGCGCAGCGTGAAGGTCACGAGCGCCTTCGAGCCGAGGCCGCCCCTTCGCCATGACTGCGAGGAAATCCTCAAACCCTCGATCGGCGACCTCGATTCCGGCGCAATCGACAACGGCGCGGTCACCGCGGCGGGCGTCGCCATCTGGTCCGGATTTGCCAGGGACGTCGCGGCGGGAACCGCCCCATCTTCAACCAGGGATACATTCTGCGCGTAGATGGTCGGGGAAGGTTCGGCTGCGGCGTGGCCCTCGGCGTCGCTCGGTCCGGGAAGCATCATCCATACGGTGCATCCCGCGATGGCGATGGCCGGCAAAACGAGCAGTCGCGCTTGCGGGGCTCCGAACGACCGTCCAGCGATCATCATGGCCATGCCCTCACCCGGCGGCGATATCGGTCGCCGCAGCCGCACATGAAAAAGGCCCCACGGGCGTTACACCGTACGGCCTCTCACACGACTGCCGCTGTACGGTTCCGCCGCTAGCTTGATAATCACCCACGGCCAGAATGGTTGCACGCGAGCTCGACAATTTATGCGGCGCCAAAGGCGCACGACAGGGGATGGAATTGCGGACGACCGGCCGCTAGATTGGCGGCGCTGCAATACGTGCCGCGAAGACGCTTGGGGGAGACGAATATGCCGACAGTAACTTGGGACCATGTCCATTTGCGCAGCCCCGATCCGGAAGCGACCGCGGCTTGGCTTGCCGACATTCTGGGCGGCGAGATCGTCCGCGGCCCAGGCAGGATCGACGTCAAGCTCGGCGGCGCCAACGTGTTCATCGCCCCGGTTGCGGCCGGAGACGGCGTCAACACCCCGCCGGTGACGCCGTATCAAGGCCTCGATCATTTCGGGCTGACGGTAAAGGACATCGACGCCGTCGCCGCCGAGATCAAGGCCAAGGGCGTCGAGTTCACCAAGCCACCGACCACGATCCGGCCCGGCGTACGCATCTGCTTCATCCGCGGACCGCAGGGCATTTCCATCGAACTCCTGGAGCGCGACCAGAAATACGCGTGATCCACCGCGCTACGCGCGCGCATATTTACGGCCTGCCACGTTGACGCCGCGGGTGCCGCTTTGGCATAAAAGCTAGCCGGGTTCCGTGGGCGCGGAGGCCGATTGGGACGTCATGAAAAACGGTCTGTATTCGATCCACGTCAGCCTGCTGGATGGGCGATCCGGCAAGGGCAGCGGTGTGATTCTGTTTCGGGATGGCCAAATCCTCGGCGGCGATGCCTATCTGTTTTACACCGGCAGCTACACCGTGAAGGGCGATACCTTCAAGGGCGAGGTGCTGGTGCAGCGTCACACGTCGAGCCCCGATGCCAATCCGCTGTTCGGCGGGCCGGCCCCCGTCGGCATCGGCGTATCCGGCACCTTCACCGATACGCGCGGAACCATGAACGGGACGGCGCTGGTCGGCAAAGCCAGCCAGATTTTCGGCGCCACGCTGCGCAAGCTGGCCGATACCAACTAGGCTAGCCGCCGCTCATCGGTAGAATATCACACCGTCCTGCGCGGTGCGGCTGTTGCAGCATCGCCGGTGTTGGGCGTGCCGGTGGGCTCGATCAACAGTAGATGGACCTCTTCCCTCGCAACGGGCCGATGCTCGACGCCCTTGGGCACCACATACATCTGCCCCGACCCGAGCGTGATCGTTCGATCGCGCAGCTGAATATCCAACACGCCCTTCAGCACGAGAAAGAAATCATCCGTGTCATCGTGCTTGTGCCAGACGAATTCACCTTTCACTTTCACAACCATGACGTCGCAATTGTTGAACTGCGTAACCGTGCGTGGCGACCAGTGCTCGGAGAATGTGGACAGCTTCTCCGACAAATCAATTCCATTGCTCATCGATGATACCTGATTGCTACTCTGCCGCCATTTCGAGCGGCGCAATGCGCGGCAGGATCATCTGGATCCGCGTGCCGCCTCCCGGCTCCGAATCGAGATCGAGCCGCCCGCCTAACCGGTTGGTCACAATGCTGTAGACGATGTGCAGGCCAAGCCCGGTGCCGCCCTGGTCGCGCCGTGTCGTGAAGAACGGGTCGAACGCGCGGCGGCGAACGTCGAGGGTCATGCCGCATCCATTGTCGGAAAACAGGACCTCGACATTGTCCTTGCCGGACTCGCGCACCTGGATATCGACCGTGCCCGGCTTGCCGTCCGGGAACGCGTGCGCCACCGAATTGAGAAACAGATTGGTCAGCACCTGTCCGTAGGGACCGGGATAGCTGTTCATCGTCAGATTGGGCTGGCAATCGACGTTGAGCGTCAGATTGTGTTTGCGAAGGCCCGGCCGCAAACTCATCACCACTTGCTCGGTGAGATCGCCAAGGTCGAAGCTGCGCTGGTCGGAATAGTTGCGGTCGGCGGCGACCTGCTTGAACGACTGGATCAGTTCGGCGGCGCGATTGAGATTGGCGACGAGCTGCGATGACGCGTCGCGGCTGGTTTCGAGAAAATCGGTCAAACTGGAACGCCGCAGCTCGCCACGCGCCACCTCGGCGGTGAAATTCGCCGCCTTGCGCTCCAGCGCGGAGGCGACCGTGAGACTGATGCCGACGGGATTGTTGACCTCGTGCGCGACGCCCGCCACCAGCCGCCCGAGGGCTGCGAGTTTTTCGGCTTCAATCAGCGAATTCTGCGTTTCCCGCAAATTTCGCAGCGCGCCTTCCGCGGCGTCCTTGGCCTTGCGCATCTCGAATTCGACGCGCTTGCGCTCGCCGATGTCGAGCGCGACCGTGACGATGTTCTCGATCGCGCCCGACGCGTCCAGCAGCGGCAGCTTGTTGACCAGCCATTGCCGCATATTACCGGTGGAATCCTTGTACTCTTCCTCATAGAAGCCGAGTTCACTGCCGCCGGCCAGCACCCGCTTGTCCGGCTCGTCGGTCTTCGCCGCGCCATAGCGTGACATCAGGTCGGCCGTGGTGCGACCGATGGCTTCCCCAGGCTCGATGCCAAAAATACCGGCCATGTAACGGTTCATCAGGAGATAACGGAGCTGCTTGTCCTTGACGTTGATCACCGCGGGCACGGTATCGATCACCTGCTGCAGCAAACGCCGGCCTTCGGCGATCGCGTCCTCGGCCCGTTTCTGGTCGGTGATGTCGCGGACCGTTCCCTCGTAACGGATCAGTTCGCCATCCTCGTTGCGCACCGCGCTGGCGCTATCCGAGAGCCAGAGCACCGTCCCGTCGCGCGCGCGAACCTGGTATTCGTACTCGCGTACCATGCCGTCGCGTTCCATCAGCCGCTCATATTCCACCCGCGCCTGCGGATCGACGTAGACGGATTCGGAGACGTCGCCGAGGCCGTTGATCAGATCCTGCGGCGTGGCGTAACCCATCATCCGCGCCAGCGCCGGGTTGGCATTGAGCAGCGCGCCTCCGGGCGTGGTGACGTAGATTCCGTCCACCGACGCCTCGAACAATTTTCGATAGCTTTCCTCGGCGAGACGCTGTTCGGCCAGCGCGCGTACCGCCGCCTCGCGCGCCGCGTCGGCATCGACCAGCGTCTGGCGAAACACTTCGGCGGCTCGCGCGATATCGCCGATTTCGTTGTCGACATCGGTCTGCGGGATCGAGGTGTTCTTTTCGCCGCCGGCCACCTTGCGGATCGAGGTTGCGATCGTCGCGAGCGGACGCACGGTGCGCCTGACCACCAGCAGCGAGGCGAACAGCCCGATCAGGACACCGGCGGTGCCGAGCACGATGCTCTGCCATTTTGCTTCCGTCAGCGTCCGGGCGAAATCGCGGGACAACACATGGCCGCGACGCGCGCTGACCTCGCGCAACAATTCGGTGACGCGCTGGATCAGGCGGCCCTCCGCGCCCAGCACCTCCTTGTCGATGTCGGAAATCTGCCGCTCGCGGGTCGAAATGTTGATAATCGCCAGGGCATAATCATCGACGGCCGCGCGAAGCTTCGGCTCCGACATGGTCATTGAGCGCATGCTCTGCGCCGCCAGTTCGGCGGCGGATGGATTTCGCGCCAGCAGAGCCGAGGCAATCTGGCTTTGGGTCTGAAACAGCGCCGACGCCATCAGTGGATCGGGGGTGTCGGCGATCGCGGCATCGAACTTTTCGCGCAGCGGCGGTAGCCCGACGATCAACTCCGCGCGGCGGTTGATCAGGGCGGAAATACGCTCAATGCCGCTGCGGTAGGTCGATAGGCGCTCGGTCACGCCATCGATCATGTCCTGCTGTTCGGGAGCAAGCTCCAGCCGGGTTTTCTTCAGGACCTCGATGAGCGAGGTCGCCGCCTCGCCGACCTGGACCGATTGGGCGCCGGGGTCGGTGACGAAATCCCGGGCCGCCAGCCGCAACTCGTTCATCCGCCGGTCGATATCCTGCGCGAGGTCGCCGACGCTTTCCAGCCGCTGCAACTCGGCGAAGGTCGCATCGATGTGGCGGATGGCAATGACGCTGGCGGTGGAGGTGATGATAATCACCGCCAGCACCAGCATGAAACTGCCGAATGTCAGCTGGCCGATCGACAACGAGAACGATCGCGTCATTGGCGAATTCGGCGGCAATTCAGAGGTCATGTTATCGAGGCCGGGCTCCTATCGGTCGCAATATACGACGTTATTCGGGTCGTGGGGAACATGCTGGAATAGCTCGCAAAGCCGGCCAGACCGGCCGGGCGGTGCGCCGGTCCAGGCCCCCTGGGTCACGCTGGCGTCACACTGCCGGTCCTCGCTGCCCCAATCCGGGATTCTGGGGCGCGGCGGGGGCCCTGCCGTGCGGCAAAATGGCCAGATGATGGATCATCCCTCGGGCCTCACAGACCATCGCGGCTCGCCCTCCACAGGCTGCAAGGTTTTCAGCAGGTCCGACGGCATCATGCCGAACATGTCCCGAAATGCGCTGCTGAAATGCGCCGAACTGGCAAAGCCGGCGGCGTGGGCAGCTTCCGTCAGGGACGAGCCCTCACCGCAGGCGCGCACCGCGGCCCCCATCCGGTTCCAGATCCGGTAGCGCCGCAACGGAACGCCGGTCTCCGCCTTGAACAGATGCAGGAACCGCGACGCTGACAGGCCCGCTTGTTCCGCCAACTCCGTCAGGCGGTGCGCCCGGTGCGGCTCGTCCCGCATCAGCCGCAGCGCCGCCGATATCCGCGCGTTGGCTTTGGTGCCCGTGCTCACGCCGAGCAATTCGCCGAGCGACAAACGTCCGTCGCGCGCCGCGATGCGGTCTTCGGCAAGGCCAGTCATGATCTCGATCACGGCGGCTTCATTCCGCAAATCGAATGCCGCACGTGCGCGTGCGTCCGTCATTCGCGCCAGCAATGCCTTGAGGTCGCGCCCGAGCGGATCGACATAGAGGAACGCCATGCGCCCGCGCGCGATCCGCAGATGATGCAGGCTGTTGGGCAATATCAATACGCTGCGGGTGGAACGATAGTCGGTCGCGGGGTCCGCGGGATCGTCGGCCACTTCCAGCGTCGCATCGAGGCCCACGGCAAGCACGGCGGTCGCATTGCGGTGCGGCGTCAGTCCGAAGGCCGGGCCGAGATAAAGCACGCGCGCGCCCCACCCCAACAATTTCGCCCCGCCGATTGCGCGCATAGCCAGTTTCTGAAAGCCCGGATGATCAGGCGGAGCTAGGGTGCCGGGATGACAACAGGACCCGGCACGATGACAGATAAGCCTGATGATACCGAGAGCCAAGCCGCGATTGAGCGCACCCGGCAGGCCGTGACGCGCTACGCAAACGCCTGGCTTGCCGGCGACCGGACGGCGCTGGCCGCCTGCTACCACGACGATTTCACGCTGCATTATTTCGGCAGCAATCCGCTCGCCGGCGACCACAGGGGCAAGATGGCCGCGCTCGCGATCCTGGCCGAGTTCACCCGCCGCACCAGCCGAAAACTGCTCGGCATCATCGACATCATGGCCGGCCCGGAGCGCGGCGCGCTGCTGGTGCGCGAGCGCTTTGAGCGCGACGGCAAGGCTAAGGAATTCGAACGGCTGCTGGTCTATGCCGTGCGGGACGGCCTGCTGTGGGAATGCTGGGTCTGGGACCAGGACCAGGCGGCGGTCGACGCCTATCTCGCGTAAGCTACGCCGCCACCGGTTTCGCCCTCCGCGCGGGTATCGTCATCGCGGCGACGCCGACAACCACGCAAGCTAACCCGATCCATACCGTCGAGCTCAATTGCTCGCCGAGGAAGGCCACGCCGAACGCCACACCAATGGGTACGCGCAGATAGGCCTGCGCGGTGGCGCCGACTGATCCGAGCGTCTGGATCAGCCGGAAATAGATGACGAACGCGAGCGCGGTCGAGAATACGGCGATCGCGAGCAGCGCCAGCAGCGAATGCATCGACGGCGCCAACGTCCAGGGACGGTCGACAATGAGACTGAGCGGAATCAGGATCGCGGCGCCACAGAGCAGCGATCCCGCCGCCGGCGCCATCGGATCGAGCTTCCCAAAATTGCGACCGAAGATCGCCGCGCCGGCATAGCAGACCGCGGCAAGGACACAGGCGATTTGTGCGATCAGTTGCTCACCAAGGCCGCCCAGCGCCTGCACGCCGACGATCAGGCAGATGCCAGC
This sequence comes from Bradyrhizobium sp. OAE829, assembly GCF_040546575.1. Lineage (NCBI taxonomy): Bacteria > Pseudomonadati > Pseudomonadota > Alphaproteobacteria > Hyphomicrobiales > Nitrobacteraceae > Bradyrhizobium > Bradyrhizobium sp. OAE829. The sequence goes on from NZ_JBEPOE010000001.1 coordinate 989,631, forward strand.
CATGCCAGCGATGACGCCGATCAGCTTTCGCGAGGTCACCGCCTCGTGACGGGTGATCGCGAATGTCAGGAAAAACGTGAATATCGGAGCGGTCGAATTGAGAATGGTGGCGACGCCGGCGTCCAGCGCCTGTGCACCCCAGGCGACCATGACCCACGGGATGACACTGTTCAGGCAGGCCTGGAACAGGAAGCGGCGCCAGTTCACAGCGTCCGTCGGCATTTTCACCCTGCGGCCATGCATGATGGCCACCAGCAGCAGCCCCGCAATCAGCGTACGGCCCGCGATCAGCGTGATCGGCGGGATCGTCTCCACGGCTACTTTCAGGAACGTGTACGACGCGCCCCATAGCGTCGCGAGCAGCAGAAGCAGCCCCAGTTCGCTCACGATCGCTTCATGTTGCGGTTGGCTTTCGCCCATGTCGGTGATTCCGGTCCTGATCCATGCCAGGGCCGGACATTACAGACTGCAGACCTTACGATACTTCGTTCATCGCCGAAGTGTGCATGCGTGCCTCAGCCGACCGAGCCGACCTCGAACACGTCGCCGTCATAGCCGGCCTCGAGCGGGATCCGCAGCTGGCGGCCGCCACTGTTCCTGGTCATGATCGGCGTCACCGTGACGACGGACTTACCTCTGGAATCCTCGAGCGCAGCCTGCACGCTGTCCTGCTTGCCGAGCTTGATCAGATTGCGCGTGGTCGGGAACGGCAGCTTGAAGCGGCCGGTCTCGCCGCCCTCCAGCGCCTCGCGCGGCGACACCCAGATTGAATCGGTGGATTCCTTGCCGTCGTGGGCGCCGACCTGTTCGGGCGGTGCGGCGGCGAGGAAGAACCAGGTGTCAAAACGCTTCGGCATGCCTTCCGGGGTGATCCAGTGCGCATAGGGCACGAGTTCATCGAGCGCCAGCACCATGCCGTTGTCGGTCAATACTTTCAGGAAGCTGATCTTGCTGTCGCAGAGATCGGCGCGATGTGCGGTCTCGATCTCGCTGGCCCTGACGGCGTCGACCAGCGCTTTCGATCCTTTGGGGCGCGCCAGCAGGATGCCGCTCTCCTCAAAGGTCTCGCGGATCGCCGCGATGCGGAAGCTGAGCGTGGCCTCATCGAGCCCCTCACCGCCCGAATACAATTCAGGCGCCGCGATGATCTCCTTGTCGCCCTTGTCGACGCTGCCGCCTGGAAACACCAGCGCGCCGGAATTGAAGTCGATCTCATAATGGCGAACCATCATGAAGACCTCGATTTCCTTCTTTGCCGAGGCGTCGCGCAGCAACAGGATGGTGGACGCAGGGCGCGGTGCTTTGGCGGGTTCGGTCATAACACTCAACTCCTCAAAACCTCATCCTGAGGAGCGGCCTCTTGGCCGCGTCTCGAAGGATGATTAGGAAGCACCGGGGCCTCATGGTTCGAGACGCCGCTCCGCGGCTCCTCACCATGAGGGAAAATCAACCTGCCGCGCTGGATTGCGGTTGCAGATTGGCGCGGCGATCGACCCGCGCCACCCGCGACAGCAGATACTCGACCTCGGCCTTTGCCGTCGCCGTGATGGTCGCACCCGGCTTGCGCTGTGCGCTGGAGGCGATCACGCCGCGCTTCTGCAGCACGTATTTGCGCACGGCGAGACCGGCGCCCGGCTGCTGCTCGTAGCGGATCAGCGGCAGATGCGCGTCGAACAGATCATGCGCGGCGTCGCGCTTGCCGGCCTTTTGCAGTTTTACGACATCGATCAGCAACTCCGGGAAAGCGTAGCCGGTCATCGCGCCATCGGCGCCGCGCTCCATCTCGAAATCGAGGAACAGGCCGCCATTGCCGACGAGAATCGACATCGGCTTCAGCGAGCCGTCCTTCTGGAAGCCGCGCAGCGTGGAGATCTTCTCCAGCCCCGGCCAGTCCTCGTGCTTGAGCATCACGCAGGACGGCGAATCCATCACGATCTTGCGGATCACAGCGGGCGTGAACACGACGTTGAGCGTCAGCGGATAATCCTGCAGCACCCAGGGAATGTCGCCGCCGATGGCTTCCTGGGCCTGCTTGAAATAGCCCGTGATCTGGTCGTCGGTGCGCAAGTGCGGTGGCGGCGCGATCATCACGCCGGCGGCGCCCGCATCCATCGACGCCTTCGCCAGCGAGCGCATGGTGGCAAATCCCGGCGCCGAGACGCCGACGATGATCTGCATGTTCTTGGCGCGCTTGACGAAGCGGATCGCCACCTGCTCGGCTTCTGCCGCGTCCAGCTTCGGCGCCTCGCCCAAAATGCCGAGCACGGTGACGCCGTCACAGCCGACTTCAGCATAGAAGTCGGTCAGGCGGTCGATCGATTTCTCGTCGATGCGGCCGTCATCGTGAAACGGGGTCGGCGCAATCGCAAAGGTGCCTGCGGCCTGGGCGGTGAGCTTCATGGTCAATTTCCGTAGTTAGGAGTGAGCGAGCGGTATCCCTGATCCAGTGATACCACCTACTGGCTGCCGTCTCAAAGCGAGAGATTGAGCCTGGGAATGAACCTGCCGGGGATCGAGCCGGATGGAACAACGCCGTCGTCGACCGCCCCCATGCGGCGGTAGAACGGGGCCGCGTCCGGATCCGCCTCGATCAGCATTGTCGTGGCCCCGGCGGCGCGCGCCGTGGCCTTGGCCCAATCGAACAGCTGTCGGCCGGTGCCGGCGCGAAGCATGCCCGGTTCGACAAACAGCCTTTCGAGCTGCGCGACGTCGCCTTCGGACTTCACCTCGGCGACGCCTGCGAGACGGCCGTCGACTTCAGCGACCTGCACGCGCGATGACATGATGACCGCCGGCGTCATCGTGAGCTCCCTTCGGCAAGCCTGCATGAAGGCCGCGTCATAGCCCCAGACGGCCTTCGAGCGCAGGCACAATTCAGTAAGTGCCGGCGCTTCCTCGGGACGAGCGGGCCGCAGTGCGAGCATAGCACCTCCTTCGGGCATGAGACGGGCGTCAGAAGCGACGCGCGCCCATCTTGATCTGTTCGTCGGAGAAGAAGATCTCCTTGGCGTGCTCGACGATATCCTGCGCCTTCCAGGCCTCGCCCGGCGGCTTCCAGCCTTCCATTTCCATCATCCGCATCTCGCGGACGCCGCGGGGACCGGAAACGCCGAGCGTCTTGCCGGTCTGATCGCCCGACAGATCGCTGACCATGTATAGCACGGCCGGCGCGATGCCATCGGGCCCCAGCGCCGCTTTGGGGTTCTCGATGTAGCGCGGCAGATCCGCGGTCATGCGGGTCAGCGCGCCCGGCGCCAGCGTCCAAATCCGGATGTTGTATTTGCGGCCCTCGATCGCCAGCACATTCGACAGTCCCCAGATACCGCCCTTGGCGGCGCCGTAATTGGTCTGGCCGAAATTGCCGATCAGGCCCGAGGTCGAGGACGTGTTGACGATGACGCCGCCGCCGTTCTCGCGCATCCATTTGAACACCGGCTGGGTGCAGCAGAAGGTGCCCTTGAGGTGTACCTTCAGCACCTTGTCCCAATTGGCTTCCTTCGCCTTGGCAAAAGTCTCGTCGAGCAGGATGCCGGCGTTGTTGACCAGGATGTCGGCGCGGCCGAAATGCTTGATGGCGTCGTCGAACACCGACTGGCCGCCGGCCATGGTCGAGATGTCGGCGCCGTTGGCGACCGCGCGGCCGCCCTCGGCCTTGATCGCCTCGACCACCTTCTGCGCCATGGTCTGGTCGCCGCCGGAGCCGTCACGCGGGCCGCCGAGATCGTTGACCACGACCGCCGCTCCCTCGCGCGCGAACAATTTGGCGTAGGCCTCACCCAGCCCGCCGCCCGCACCGGTGATGAGCGCGACCTTGCCGTCGAGTAATCCCATGGCGGTTCTCCCTATTGCTCTTTCTTCCTTACCTCTCCCCGCTTGCGGGGAGAGGTCGGATCGCTCTTGCGATCCGGGTGAGGGGGTACAGGTCTCACCGCTTTCACAACTCGCGGTGAGAGCCCCTCACCCCCACCCTCTCCCCGCAAGAGCGGGGCGAGGGAGCGCACCGCCCTCGCCGCTTTAACCCAGCACCGTCTTGCCGCTCTTGATCACGGTGACGCCGCGCGATTTCACCTTGGCTTCGAACGACACGACGTTGCCGTCCTTCCACAATTCCATCGTCACGGTTTCGCCGGGATAGACCGGCGAGGAGAACCGCGCCGCGTGCTGCCTGAAGGCGGACGAGTCATAATCGGCATAGGTCTGCAGCACGCCGCGGCAGGTGATGCCGTAGGTGCACATGCCATGCAGGATCGGTTTCGGGAAGCCGGCCTTCTTGGCAAACTCCGGATCGCTGTGCAGCGGGTTGCGGTCGCCGCACAGGCGATAGACCAGCGCCTGATCCGGGCGCGTGGAAATGTCGACGATCTTGTCGGGCGCGCGGCTCGGCACCTTGTGCGGCTCGGGCTGGCCTTCGGACGGTCCGCCAAAGCCGCCATCGCCGCGCGCGAAACGCGAGGCGACCAGTGTCGCGAGCTTCTCGCCCTTCTCGTCCCTGAGCACGGTCTGGTGACGGATCACCGCACCCTTGTCCTTGCCCTTGTCGAACACGTCCAGCACGGTCGAGTCGGCCGTGATATGCGCCGCGCCGGGCAGCGGCTTGTGGAAGGTGATGTCGCGCTCACCATCGACCACCATTACGCGATTGAGATTCATCTCGCCGGGCCCTGCCCCCCACGCCGCCACCGAAGCGAACGTCGGCACCACCTTGAGCGGACGCGGCGTCAGTGTGCCCTCGTTGACGAAGGCCAGCTCCTTCTCGTCCATCGGATCCGCGCCCATCCCGATCCCGTAGGCGTAGAGCATCACCTCGCGGTCGGTGTAGGCATATTTCTGGCCGAGATTTTTCAGGGCCATCAGCTCTTCATACTTGATCGGCATCTTCGCGCGTCCTCCCGAATTCTTTTTCTTCACCGGCGCCCGTTAATGCACCCTCTCCCCTTGTGGGAGAGGGCATCACCGAAGCCGGCAACAATCTCACTAGGGTGAGGGGTTCGCTCCGCAGACACATCTTTCGACGCGGATAGAACCCCTCATCCGGCGCTTCGCGCCACCTTCTCCCACAAGGGGAGAAGGGAAGAATTTACACCGGCGTGAAGAACGGCAGTGGTGCGCCGTCGGTCGGCTTCCACACCACCTTCACCTTCTGGCCGATCTTGAGCTTGTCCATGTCGCAATCGACGATGTTGGTCTGCAGCGACGGGCCTTCCTTCAGCGTGACATAGGCGATCGCGTAAGGCCCGGTCGGGGATTTGCGCATCAGGCTGAAGGTGTAGATCGTGGCCTCCCCCGAGCTCTCCTCCCACTCGGTCTTGTCGGAGAAGCAGAACGGGCAGATCGAGCGCGGGAAAAAATGCGGCTCACCGCAGGCGGTGCAGCGCTTGATCATGAACTTGCCCTGCTTGGCGGCTTCCCAGAACGGCGCGGTCTCGGGATTGCCTTGCGGCACAGGAAGTTTCTTTGGCTCCGTCATCACGCACGCTCCAGAATGCAGGTTGAGGCGGCATGGCGCACGCCGAGAAGTCCGCCGGTGCCGTGGGCGACCGCGAGATCGCAGTTTGGCACCTGCACCTTGGGATGCGCTTCGCCGCGCAGCTGGCGCACCGCTTCGATGATTTTTGTCATGCCGCCGCGGTTCACGGGATGGTTGCTGCAGAGGCCGCCGCCATCGGTGTTGAACGGCAATTTGCCGACGCCGGAAATCAGATTGCCGTCGGCGACGAACTTGCCGCCCTCGCCCTTCTTGCAGAAACCGAGATCCTCGAGCTGCATCAAGACCGTGATGGTGAAGCTGTCATAGATCGAGGCGTATTTGATATCCTTCGGCGTCACGCCCGCTTCCTCGAATGCGCGCGGGCCGGACCAGACGCCGGCGGAGTAAGTCAGATCAAGATCCTTGCCGCCGCGCGGGCCCTTCATCGCCTCGCCATGGCCGATCAGGCGCACCAGCGGCTTCTTCAGGCTCTTTGCAATCTCCGGCGTGGTGACGATCAGCGCGCCGCCGCCATCGGTGACGACGCAGCAATCCATCCGATGCAGCGGATCGGAGATCATCGGCGAGTTCAAGACGTCCTCGACGGTGACGACTTCCTTCAGCATCGCATGCGGGTTGTACTGGGCGTGATGGGAAGCCGCGACCTTGATCCAGGCGAGCTGTTCGCTTGTGGTGCCGTAGTCGTGCATATGGCGCATGGCACACATGCCGTAGGCATTGTGGGTGGTCGCGCCATAGGCGGCCTCGAAATCGGCCTCGGCGCCGGCGGCGCGCGGCGGCATCGGGCCGGTGCGCGGCTTGCCGGCGAGCGTGATCAGCGCGATCGAGCACTTGCCGGCGGCGATCGCCTCGGCGGCGTGGCCGAGATGGATCAAATAGGAACAGCCACCGGTATCGGTGGAATCCATGTGGCGCACTTTGAGGCCGAGATAGTCGACCATCGGCCACAGGCCGCCGGGGGCATCGCCGGCGCAGAAATAGCCGTCGATATCGGCCTTGGTCAGCCCGGCGTCCTCGATCGCGCCCTTGGCGACCTCGGCGTGCAGCTGCGCGGTGGATTTATCGGGTGCGTGCCGGGTGGGATGCTCATAGATCCCGGCAATGTAGGCTTTGCCCTTGATGGTCAAATCATTCTCCGCTGGCGTTTCTTATTTCCAACGTTTTTCTGGCCTGTCGGGAGGGCATTGGCAAGCGAGGAAATATTCCGTCAGGCGAGACGTAGCGACTGGACTCAAGTCGGGATGATTATCTTCGGAAATCGTATCAGGTCACCGACACTGTCGTCCTCCGCGAAAGCGGGGGACCCAGTACGCCACCTCTGTCATTGCCGGGCTTGACCCGGCAATCCATCTCCTTCGAAGGACTCTTGCGAAGGGTGATGGATGCCCGGGTCAAGCCCGGGCATGACGAGTTATTGTTGCCGAACATGATCTCACATTCTCGCGGCGCTATGCGCCCGAAGTTTTACAATCGTTCCGCCCTTCAAAACAGAGGGCGCAGGGAATGCCGGATGCGCGCTGCACCCGCGGTCTCGCGTGCGATTGTGCTAAGTAGGCTGCACACGAGCATACAGGGCAGCGGAGAACATCCGACATTCCCTGCGCAATGGCTTTACGGCTTATGACGCGCTCTCCCCGGTGAGACGGCCTCTATTGCCACCGTCGCCCCTCGGAAGCGTTAGCCCCCGAAAGACTTGACGCCGTTACGGGCGCCAGGACCACACGCTTTCGCCGTACGCTTCAGCCACGACCGTCAATCGCAACATCAGCGTCCACCGCGACCCGCCCCTCGTTGTGACGATGGCCAACGCCCCTCTGAGTGGGACGGGATGGCTATTGATGTGTAGGTGATTTGGGGTGGATGACAACAGAAATATTTTTGATTTTCGTAATTTTTTTACTTGACATGATTTCCGTAAATCAGAATTGATTTGCGCGTCGGGTTGCTTTGTCGCACCCACCGCAGCCAGATTCCAGTTGCAAGCGAGGCGACGCAGCTGTGTAGGGCGGGTTCTCTTTAACCCGCCGCGCTCCACGCAAGATGGCGGGTTAAAGAGAACCCGCCATACATGCTGTTCGCGCCAGACTTATCCCCGAAGGAACTTTCAGCGTCATAAAACGTTGACGGTCATGGATTACAAGCGTCAACCATAGCGCAGCGATGCGCACCAGTAGTGTCACGAAGGGCGGATGTACCCCTCGTGACAGTGAAGGCCTCCAGCTTCGGCTCGGAGGTCTTTTGCGTTTTACGAGGCTTTGATTTCCCCGTCACCTTTGAGCGACGGTGAGCACGGCAACCACAACCACGAACCTCATCCTGAGGAGACCGCAACGCGGTCGTCTCGAAGGATGGCCGCGGGCGCGATCGAGGCCTCATGGTTCGAGACGGCGCTCTGCGCCTCCTCACCATGAGGGTCTGGAGCCCCTACTCCGCCGCGATCTGCCTTGACGCCGGGTTCGCCAAGCCGATCCGGCGCCGTGATTGCCGCTCGCAACCCGATGACCGGTTGCGAGCGAAGCCTTTCGGGTCCGTCAGGCCGCCTTCGCGACCGCAGCCTGCGGCGTATTTCGAAAGCTGATCGCCATACGGTTATAGACATTCATCAGACCGATCGCGATCGTCAGGTCCACCAGTTCCCGCTCCTCGAACACGGCGCGGGCGGCCTGGTAGGCTTCATCAGGCGCGCCGGTCTCCGCGACGCGCGTCACCGTTTCGGCCCAGGCAAGCGCGGCACGCTCGCGCGCGTCAAAGAGATCGCCGGCTTCCGCCCACGCCTGCACCAGCGCCAGCTTCTCGATCTTCACGCCCTTCTTGAGAAGGTCGCGCGTGTGCATGTCGAGGCAATAGGCGCAGTTGTTGATCTGCGAGATGCGCAGATAGACCAGGTCGACCAGCACGGCAGGCAGGCCGCTTTGCATGACGTAGCCGTAGACGCCGCCCAGCGCCTTTGCACCTGCCGGTGCGATCTGGTTGTAGTCGAGACGTTTGCTCATTGTCTTGCTCCTTGATGATCTGGTTATTTGACCGGGGTGGTCAGTTGCTTGTCGTCGGTATCGACGACGAACACCGCGAGCAGTTTTGCCGGCTTGGTCTTGCTCGCATTGCGGCTGACGGGATGGCTGGAGCCCGGCGTCTCGTAAAAACTTTCGCCGGCGCGGTAGACCCGCTTCGGCCCGTCGTTCACCTGCGACTCGATGGCGCCAGACACGACGTAGGCGAAGATGAATGCCGACTTCGCGTGAACGTGCGAAGGCGACGCTCCGCCGGGCGCATAGTCGACGACCACGGCGATCAGCGACTTGCCGGGGATGTTTGGAATCGCCTGTGCGAAGTGCGGCGTGGCCTTTTCGCCGACGCCATGTGCGGCGGCAGGCGTTGCCGTGGCGATCGCGGCAGCGGCCCAGGCCGCACCGAGGATGGATCGTAGTTTCATGATGGTTCTCCGTTGCTGTCCCGCACAGATGCCCCTCCCATGGTCTATAAAAAAGTACCAAGAAGTGACAAAAATCGTGTACCAAGGGGACATGGACAAGACACTGAATCTGAAGCTCGATCGGGCGGCCAGGACGCCGCTGGCCGAGCAGATCCGCAAAGGCATCGCCTCCGCCATCGAGAGCGGCGTGCTCGCGCCGGGCGCGCGCCTGCCGTCCTGGCTGGACCTTGCCGCCCAGCTCGGCGTCGCCCGGGGCACGGTTCGCACCGCCTATGAAAAACTATCCGCTGCCCAATTGATCGCAGCTTCGCGGGCAAGCGGCACCCATGTCGCGGCGCGCCCTTCGATGTCGGTTCGACAGGAGGAAGCGCCCGATCCCGGCTCGTTCATGGAGATGTATCAGGAACTGACGGCGGGGCCGTTGGCGTTCCAGATGGGCGTGCCCGCGCAGGAAGCGATTCCCGCAAAACTCTTCGCCAGAATTCGCTCATCCGCCGTTCGCGCGGAATTGAGCGCGCCGCCGCTTTATCCGGACCCGCGCGGCGAGCCGGAGCTGCGGCGGGAAATAGCCGCGTATCTTGCCATCGCGCGCGGCATCGAGTGTTCACCTTCGCAAGTGATCATCACCGGCGGCTTCAGCAGCGGCCTCGGGCTGGCGCTACGGGTGCTCGGCCTCGAGGGGCGGAAGGCCTGGGTCGAGAATCCCGGCTTCCCGTTCACGCGGCGCGGCCTCGAGCTCGCAAGATTGTCGCTCGCGCCGATCCCGGTGGATGCTGACGGCATGGATGTCGATTACGGCCTGAACCATGCGCCGGATGCCGCGCTGGCTGTCGTAACGCCGGGGCAGCAGGCGCCGCTCGGCTTCACATTGTCGCTAGCGCGGCGCCTGCGCCTGCTCGACTGGGCCGCTTCTAAGGGCGCATGGGTGGTCGAGGATGATTATTTGAGCGAATTGCAAATGAAGGGCCGCGCCTCGCCGGCGCTTGCCTCGCTCGATCGCGCCGGGCGCGTCATTCACATCGGATCGTTCAGCAAGACGCTGACGCCTGCCCTGCGCCTCGGCTTTCTCGTTGTACCGCTGCCGCTGGCCGGCCGGTTTGCCGAAGTCGCAGCGTGTCTTTCGCCGGCGCCCGGACCGGCGGTGCAACTCGCGACCGCGGCGTTCATGCGCGACGGCCACTACATGCGGCATCTGCGGCGCACCAAGCGCATCTATGCAACGCAAACCGACGCGCTGCTGAAATGCCTGCGGCCGCACGCCAAGAACAATGCGAACGATATCGCGGTTGCGGGATTGGCCGTGCTGCTGCGATTGCCGGATGGCGCTCCGGACCTCGCGATCGCCCGGGAAACGCTGTCGTTCGGCCTGGCGCCGACCCCGCTGTCACTGTGGTGCGCATCGACGGCCCCAGTGCGATCCGGCCTGCTGCTGGGCATCGCGACAGCGCCGCAGAAGCGCCTCGCGGCTTCCTGCGAGCGCCTTTACGGGATCATCGATCGGTTTACAGAACAACGCGCACCACGTTCCTCATCCTGAGGAGCCCGTCTTCGCCCATTGGGCTTCGCCGGGCACGCTTTGTGCCTTTTGTGAGTGGCTGCGCCACGCGTAGCCCGAAGGGCAGAGCGTGGTTCGAGACGCGCGCAAGAGCGCGCTCCTCACCATGAGGGTCGAGGGCCTACTCCGCCGCGATCTGCCTCGGCGCGGGTGGCGGGCTGACGAGGTCGGCGGCGAGTTGGGTGTAGCGCGCCTTGGCGTCGTGCACCGCCTTTTCCTTGACCGGGCCGTAGCCGCGGATGCGGTCGGGCAGCGAGAGGATTTCGATCGCGATGTCGAGCGTGAGCGGCGACAGCAGGCCGAGCACGGTTGCGACGTCCTTCTCATAGCCAGCGATCAGGTCGCGCTCCATCTTGCGGTCGGCGCTGTGGCCGAAGATATCGAACGTAGTGCCGCGCAGGCCCTTCATCTTCGCGAGCATCTTGAACACCGGCATCATCCACGCGCCGAACGCGCGCTTCTTCGGCCGGCCCAGCGCATCGACGCCGCCACCGAGGATTGGCGGGGCAAGGTTGAAGCTGAACTTGAAATCGCCCTCGAACTGGTCGCGAAGCTGCTTTTCGAAGCGGCCGTCGGTGTAGAGCCGCGCGACTTCGTACTCGTCCTTGTAGGCGAGCAGCTTTGCATAGTTGATCGCGACCGCGCGCGGCAAGGCCTCGTCGTAACCGCCATCGATGGCGGCGTCACGGACCTTCTTGACCAGCGCCTGATAGCGGGCGGCGAGTTTCGCGTCCTGATACTCGGTCAGGAGATTGCTGCGGTGAGCAATGATCTCGTCGAGAGACATCGCATCCAGCGTCTTGGGTGCAACGCTCCCGTCCTGGTCCTTCATCATCGCGATCAGCTTTGCGGGATCGTGTGCGGCGAGACGTCCGAGCTGGAATGCCTGGATGTTCAGCTTGATCGCGACGCCGTTGACCTCGATCGCCTGTTCGATGGCTTTCGCCGAGAGCGGCAGCAGGCCCTTCTGATAGGCAAAGCCCATCATCATCATGTTGGTGGCGATGGAATCGCCGAGCAGCATTTCGGCAGGCTTGGTGAAATCGAAGAACGACGAATCCTTGCGCAGCGCGGTTTCCAGCACGTGGTTGACCTTGCGAGCCTGGAAATTGAAATCGCGGTTGAGGATGAAGTCGGCGATCGGAATGAGGTGGGTGTTGATGATCCCGGTGGTGCGGCCGGATTCGCAGAGCGTGATGGTTTCCTTGGACACGGCTACCACCTCGTCGGCCGCCAGCACGAGATCGGCGGTGCCGGTGACGATGCGCGAACAGGTGACGTCGGCGGTGTGTTCTGACAGACGTACATGGCTCAGCACCGCGCCGCCCTTCTGCGCCAAACCGGACATGTCGAGGATCATGCTGGCCTTGCCCTCGATATGCGCGGCCATGCCGAGCAATGCACCGATGGTCAGCACGCCGGTGCCGCCGACGCCGCCGACGGCGACGTTGTAGGGCCGGTCCAGTGTCGGGCGCGACGCAGGCTCCGGCAGTTCGCCGATGTCACCGACGCCCGCCGGCGCGCGTTTGCGCATCTTGCCGCCGTCGATGGTTACGAAGGACGGGCAAAAGCCCTTCAGGCAGGAATAGTCCTTGTTGCAGGTCGACTGGTTGATGGCGCGCTTGCGCCCCAGCTCGGTCTCCAGCGGTTCGACCGAAATGCAGTTCGACTGCACGGAGCAGTCGCCGCAGCCTTCGCAGACCGCCGGATTGATCATGACGCGACGCGCCGGATCTTCCAGTGTTCCCCTTTTGCGGCGGCGGCGCTTTTCGGCGGCACAGGTCTGCACGAACACGATCGCGGAGGCGCCCTTCACCTTGCGCAGCGTCTTCTGGACGGTGTCGAGCTCGTCGCGATGCGCGGTCTTGACGCCGGGGGCGATTTCGCCAGCCGGATAGGCGTCGGGATTTTCGGAGACCAGGTAGATTTCGCGGATGCCTTCGGCGTGGAGCTGGAAGGTGATCTGCTGCGGCGACAATTCGCCATCGACATGCTGGCCGCCGGTCATCGCGGTCGCGTCGTTATAGAGGATCTTGTAGGTGATATTGGCGCCGGAGGCGACCGCCTGGCGGATCGCGAGGCTGCCGGAATGGAAATAGGTGCCGTCGCCGAGATTGGCGAACACGTGCTCTTCCTTGGTGAAGGGCGCGACGCCGACCCAGGGCACGCCCTCGCCGCCCATATGGGTGAACGTCTCGGTCGAGCGGTCCATCCACAGCGCCATGAAGTGGCAGCCGATGCCGGCAAAGGCGCGGCTGCCTTCCGGCACTTTTGTCGACGTGTTGTGCGGGCAGCCCGAACAGAAATACGGGGTGCGGGTGATCGGCGCCACCGCCTGCATCTGCGTTGCCTGCCGGCCGTTGAACCAGTCGGCCTTGGCGCGCAGCTGTGCTGCGATTTCGGGATTGAGATTAAGTCGAAGCAGCCGCTCGGTCAGCGAGCTCGCCAGCGAGGCGACGCTGAGCTCTTCGGCAAAGGGCAGGAAGCGCTTGTCGTGATCGTCCATCTTGCCGATGATCCGCGGACGGACATCGTCGCGCCAGTTGAACAGCTCCTGCTTGACCTGGTTTTCGACGATCTCGCGGCGCTCTTCGATGATGAAGATTTCTTCGAGCCCCACCGCAAACTGCCGCACCCCTTCCGGCTCCAGCGGCCAGGGCATGCCGATCTTGTAGAGCCGCAGGCCAATTTTGGCGGCAACTTCCGGCGTGATGCCGAGTTCGCGCAGCGCCTGGCGAATATCCTCGTAGCTCTTGCCTGACGCCATGATGCCGTAACGGGCGTTCGGCGAATCCATGGTGACGCGGTTGACCTTGTTGGCGCGGGCAAAGGCGATCGCGGCAAAGCCCTTGTAGTCCTGCAGGCGGCGGTCCTGCGCAAAGCGGTCATCGGGCCAACGCAGATTGAGGCCGCCCTCGGGCAGTTCGAAATCAGTCGGGATCACGAACGGCGTCATCTCGTCGGTGAGGTCGATCTCGGCGGTGGTTTCCACCGTTTCGGTGATCACCTTCATGCCGACCCAGCATCCGCTGTAGCGCGACATCGCGATCCCCAGCAGGCCCATCTCGATCATTTCATGGATGCTGGAGGGATACAGATAGGGCATCAGCGCCGACATGAAGGCATGGTCCGACTGATGCGGCACGGTCGAGGATTTGGCGCCGTGGTCGTCGCCCGCGAGCACCAGCACGCCGCCGTTCTTGGCCGAGCCTGCCGCGTTGCCGTGACGGAACACGTCGCCGCAGCGATCGACACCGGGGCCCTTGCCGTACCAGATACCGACCACGCCATCATAGTTGGCGCCGGGCGACAGATTGAGCTGCTGCGAGCCCCAGACCGCGGTGGCCGCGAGATCCTCGTTCACGCCGGGCTGGAATTTGATGTTGTATTGCTCGAGATGCTTGCGGGCGGCGAACAGCTGCTGGTCGTAACCGCCAAGGGGCGAGCCGCGATAACCTGAAATGAAGCCTGCGGTGTTCAGCCCCGCGGCGCGGTCGCGGCGGATCTGCGCCATCGGCAGCCGCACCAGCGCCTGGATGCCGGTCAGGAAGACATGGCCGCTTCCTTGGGTGTATTTCTGATCGAGACTGATCGGACCCTGGTTGATTCCCATTTAAGCCCTCTTTTGCCAGCCGCTTTGATCGCCAAGACGATTTCTGAGCAAGGCTGTGTTTTATGTAGGCGTCAGAACTTCTTAGAACCAGTCTATGTCGGATTTTCCGCTTCCCGCACCACAAATCTGGGCAAGGCAGCCGCGCGATCAAAGATCGCAATTTCGTGCCGGGAAGAACGCCGGCCGGTTTCGCTTTGTGTCGCCGGACCGCCCCGGCACGAAACGGCATGACGTGGCCGGCTGCCCTGCCTTTGGGGATAACGCCCGAGGCGGCCTTTGGCTGCAGGCGATTCTGGCTGACACGTTATGGTGCGCTGCGTTCGTCGGTCAGCGCTGATCGCCGCCGAAGACGAATTTCGGCATTTCCCATTTGTAGCGGATCGCGAGCAGCCGCAGCGTCAGCCCGAGCGCGAAGGTCAATCCGGTCCAGAGTTCGTGATTCAACTGCAACCCGAACGCGGTGACGTAGAACAGCCCGGTGACGACGGAGACGCTGGCGTAGAGTTCGGAGCGAAACAGCAGCGGCACGTCGTTGCAGAGGATGTCGCGCAGCACGCCGCCGGCGCAGCCCGTGATCATGCCGGCGACGATCACGATCGGCAGCGGCGCGCCGACTTGCCGGGCGACGTCGCAGCCGGCCATCGTGAACACCACAAGGCCGATCGCATCGAGCACCAGGAATGCGAGGTTGAGCCGGTGCACGTGGCGCGCGATCAGGATGGTCATGAAAGCCGCAATCGCGGTCAGCGCCAGGTAGGACGGGTTCTTCACCCAGACCAGCGGGTAGTGCCCGAGCAGCACGTCACGGATGGTTCCGCCGCCGAGCGCGGTAATGCAACCCAGCATGCATACGCCCGCCCAATCCATGCTGCGGCGCCCGGCGGCCAGGGCGGCCGTCATCGCCTGCGCGGTCAGCGCCACATAAGACAACAGGTGCAGCACGGTATCGCTGGGCGGCAGGGCCCACATGGCAACCTCTTATGCAGCCTCTTCGCACCCCTCGTGGTTCGATGGAACCCGCGAATCACGGTTCCATCATTAACCGGTTGCAAGATTGGCGCGGAACATCCGGCCGCGCCAGCCATTGTATCTCCGCTAAACACTTTGGGGTTCTAACGGAGGAACTGATTGATGACCTACAATCCGAACGACCCGTATCGTGCCAGTATGTCAGACGAAGAAATCCGCCGTCAGGCACGTTTGAACAGTCTCGACAACGAGATCCCGGCCGACCCGGAACTCGCCGACGGTCCGGCCAGCGGCACCAAGGTCGCCATGTTCGCCATCGCGATTGCAGTGGTGATGGGTGCGTTGTTCTATGGTCTGAACAATACCAGCGTCAACGAGGCCGGCACCACGCCGTCCAGCCAGACCGCGCAGACACAGCCGGCCACCCCCGCGGCGCCTCCGGGCATGCGTGACGTAACGCCGAAGTCCAACAACCAGCCCGGCATGACCACCGGTGCCGCGCCGCCGCGTCCGGCAGCGCCCTCGCCGGCGGCCCCGCCCGCTCCGGCTGACGCACCGGCCAAACAGTAACGGCTGAGGCAAGAGTGAAATGAATTGAGAGCGCAGCGGGCATTTCGCCCGCTGCGCTTTTTGTTGCGCGCTATTGATTGCAGATTTTAGCTGAACATCTTGTTGAGTTCGCCGCCGGGATAGCCGTTCGCGAACTCCGTGAACGTGCCCTGCTCCGCCATCTCCTTCGACGCCTTCATGAAGCCTGCCCACGCCATCCGCGCCAGCGCACCGCCGACGCTGATGCGGCGCACGCCGAGATCGCCGGCAATTTTCAGCGACGGACCGGCCGCACCAACCAAAAGGTTGACCGGTCTTGGCGCGACCGCTTTGACGACCGCCGAAATTTCTTCCGGCGTCGAGATGCCAGGTGCATAGAGAACGTCGGCGCCGGCCTCGGCATAGGCAGTGAGCCGGTCGATGACGAGCTTCATATCCTTCACCCCGCGCAAAAATGCCTCGCAGCGGCCGGTGAGCAGGACGCCGCTGTTGTCGGCGTCGATCGCCTGGCGCGCCGCCCTGATGCGATCGATAGCGAGCTCACGGTCGAACAGCGGCTTGGAATTGTCACCGGTGAAATCCTCGATCGACAGGCCGGCGATGCCGGTCTTGACCGCGCGCGCGACGTTGACGCCGACCTTGTCCGCCTCATGCGCAAAGCCGTCCTCGAAATCGGCATTGACAGGAATGTCGACCGCCGCAGAGATCGCGGCGAGATGATCGCAGACGTCGTCGACGGTGACGCGGTTGTCGGCCTTGGCGATGGCCCAGGCAAACCCGGCGCTGGTGGACGCCAGCGCCTTGAAGCCAAGATGCTGCAACGCCTTCGCGCTGCCGACGTCGAACGGATTGGGGATGATGAAGCAGCCGCTCTCGTGCAACTTCTTGAAGGCGGCGCGTTTGTCAGCAGTTGTCAGCATGGTCACTCCCCGAATTGTTTGTTGGCGCGGCCAACATAGGTACGCGACGCCGCCTTCGCCAGACGCTCACGCCACGACCTTGCGCAGAAACGTGCGCTCTTCGGCGAGGATGAACTGGTTCGCCTCGGCGAAGCTGAAATTGGCCATGCCTTCCTTGTCGGCGCGCAGCCGTGCGCGATAGCTCTCGTAGGCCGCGAGGCTGTCGAACGAGATCAGTGCGAAGGCGATGTTGTTGGTGCCCTCATGCGGCATCCAGTAGCCGATCAGGTCACCGCCGCATTTCGGAATGATGGTGAGCCAGTTTTTCGAGTATTCCTCGAACATCGCCCGCTTGAACGGATCGAGCTGGTAGCGGATGAAGACGGTGATGGTCATGTGGTTCTCCGGTCTTTGTTGTCGTCATTGCGAGCGCAGCGAAGCGACGAAGCAATCCATTCCTCCGCGTGTGGCGCGATGGATTGCTTCGCTTCGCTCGCAATGACGTTCGAGGCGACACTACCCGCTTGATCGCCGTCGATGCTTCGGCTATCATCGAACTATGAAAGCAGGCCCTGACATCGCAATGGTTGCCTCCCTGGTCGGCGATCCCGCGCGCGCCAACATGCTGACCGGGCTGATGACCGGCCGCGCGCTGACCGCGACCGAGCTGGCGCACGAGGCCGGGATCACACCGCAGACGGCGAGTTCGCATCTGGCCAAACTGGAAGCCGGCGGGCTAATCGAACAGGAGAAGCAGGGCCGGCACCGTTACTACCGCCTCACCGATCCCGATGTCGCCGGCGTGCTCGAGGGCCTCGCGGGGCTTGCGGAACGCGCCGGTCACACGCGTGTGCGCACCGGGCCGAAAGAGCCGGCGCTGCGCCGGGCGCGGATTTGCTACGACCACCTCGCCGGCGATCTCGGCGTGCAGATGCTCGACAGCATGAAGAAGCAGAAGCTGGTCCGGCAAAGCAAGGAGACCATCGAACTCACCGGTGAAGGCAAGCGTTTCATGGCAAAGGCGCTGCAGATCGACGCCGATACGCTGGCGCATCCCCGCCGTCCGGTTTGCAAGGCCTGCCTCGACTGGAGCGAACGGCGGCACCACCTCGCCGGCACGTTGGGCGCGGCGGTCATGAGCCGCTTCACCGAACTGAACTGGGCCGCGCGCGATACCACGCCGGGCAGCCGCGTCGTCAATTTCACGCGTAATGGTGAGAAGCGATTCGCGGCGCTGTTCGGCCCGAGCGAAGCTTAATTCCTGCAGCCCGTTTGTTTACGAATTGGCTCCAAATGAGGCGCGGCAACGAGAATGTGACCGCAGCTCAACCGGCAATTTCTTGCTGCTGTTTCACGAATCAACAACATTCATTTTCTATTCAGGTCTCCGTGACTAGGTTCGGAACCGCGCCGCATGGCGGCTAAAAATCGGGAGAAAACATGAAGTACCTTTTCGCTGCAGTCTTGGTCGCAGCCTCGTTTGCGAGCTTCAGCGCGGCGAATGCCGCAGGCGGATGCGGCCCCGGCTGGCATCGCGGTCCGTATGGCGCATGCGTCCGCAACGTCGGCCGCGTTTATGTCGCCCCGCGTCCGGTCTACGGCGCCCCGCGCGTGGTTGTAAGGGAGCCGGTTGTGGTGGTGCGGCCTGGCCGCGGCTGCGGCCCCGGCTTCGCGTGGCGTGGTGGACGTTGCCGTCCTTTCTGATCCCCCTTGATACGAAAAGGCCCCGCTCCGGCGGGGCTTTTTATTTGGGCATTGAACGTAGCGGCTTGTTGCGCAGACGAAACGGCGTAACCGTTTCCACGCGAGAATCCATGAACGCCCTGCTGTGCGCCGTAGCCGCCGCGATCGCGCTGGCCTCCTTCACCATGCCGGCGCATGCCGAAGCACCACCCAAATTCGCGGACCATCCGGCCAAGGTCTACGCCGGCAAAGTCGCAAAACCGCGCCTGGCGACGCCGGATCTGCGCGCCCGCCGCGAGACCTTTCTGGCGGCAGCCGACGACGGGAAGATCGATGCGGCCGGCCGCTACATCGTGGTCAAGCTGCCCTGCGGCTCGAGCTGCGTCGCGCCCACCTTGCTCGATGCGCGCACCGGCAAGATCGTCGAGCTGTTCACGGTCTCCGGATGGCACGAGGTATCAGATGATTTCGATCCCGTCGTCAGCCGCGCCAACAGCCGGATGATCGTGTTTCGCGGCGCCCGCAACGAAAAGGGTATCGTCGGAAACCATTTTTATCTGATCGAGGATGGCGGAAGGCTGAAGCACCTTCATACGCAGGATACGCAGGCGAATTTCGAGACGTCGCCGAAAATCAGATAGCCGGATGGGATGAAGTCCGCACCGAGCCGAACAAGGCAGGGACGGCAAATGCCATCCCCGCCCCGTACCCAGGAACCTTACCAGTAGCGGCGACGCCAGTAACGACGGCGCCAGTAGCGGCGACGCCAGCCGTAATGCCTGCGGCGCCAGCCCCAGCGCCGGCGGCGCCAGCCCCAACGACGACGGCCCCAGCCCCAGCGACGACGGCCCCATCCGCGGCCACGGCCCCAGCCACGGCCACGCCCCCATCCGCGGCCACGGCCACGGCCACGGCCCCCGCGCACTTCCTCTGGCTGAAGCCGATCGACCTCATCGCCAGACGTGACGGCGGGTTGCGCATCCGGATTGGCAGGGAGCTGGCCGTCCGGAACCAGCGGCCGCGGCGTCAGCGGCGCCGCCTGTGCGCCGGCCGCAAGTGCGATGCCACCAGCCGCAAATCCAAAGGCGAGTTTAAGAAAGTGACGGCGCTCCATGACATCTCCTCCTCTGCGATCGGTTGGATTGAGCAGGAGAGTTTCGGTGCGCCGAGATGAATGCCAGCTGAACTGCGCGTTCAGGTTTGCTCACGCGCTCTCGTCGTCCCGGCGAACGCCGGGACCCATACGCCGCGGCCACTGTTGTCGAAAACGGAAGATAACGACCAGCGTGTGAACTAATAACCGCTGGTGGCTATGGGTCCCGGCCTTCGCCGGGACGACGCTTGCTACTTCCCAAACTCCTCGGCCAGCACCAGCACCTCGCGTGTGCGCGTCACGTCGGGCCAGTCGCGGTTGAAATCTGCGATCAGCCGGGTCATGTCGGGACCTTTGGTCGCGCGATCGAGCGCAGCCTCGTCGGAAAACTGATACATCGCGTGATGCAGTGCGGGATCGCTGAGGCTCCAGTAGCGCCACGCTTTCTCGGCGCCGAACGATTTGACCGCGTCCGGCAGGTGCTCGCGCGAATACCAGGCATCGAACGCCTGACGCTTTGCGGCATCCGTCACGGTGGCGCGGACGACGAACAGGGCTTTCGGCATTTCGGTTCCTCCCGATTGTTATTTTGCGTAAGATCGCCGCCGTGCGACCGCGCGAACTGTAGATAAACGCCAAGCGGGCGCAACCCCACACGCAGACGTCATAATGTCGTGGTGATATCCGTTTTTTACACCGCCACTTCGGAGGTTCGTTCATGCACTCTCGCCGCCTTCTGGTTCTATTCTCCGCGGTCGCGCTGTTTGCGTCCGCCGCTCCCGCCGCGGCGCAAAGCGTGCCCCTGCCCCGCGAGGCGCAGATCGGCCCGCGCCCGTTCTACCTCGTCGATAAGATGAAGGACGGCCCGCTCAAGGAAAAACTGAGCCAGTGCACTGGCCCGTTCCACAAGACCGACTTTTCGATCGGCCATCGCGGCGCGGCGATGCAATTCCCTGAACACACCAAAGAATCCTATACCGCCGCAGCCCGGATGGGCGCCGGTATCATCGAATGCGACGTGACCTTCACCAAGGACCGCCAGCTGGTCTGCCGGCATGCACAGTGCGATCTGCACACCACGACCAACATCCTGTCGGTGCCCGCGCTGGCAGCCAAATGCTCGCAGGGATTCAGCCCGGCCGATCCGGCCACCGGCAAGAAGGCATCCGCCAAGTGCTGCACCAGCGACATCACGCTCGCCGAGTTCAGGTCGCTGACAGCAAAAATGGACAGCTTCAATCCCGATGCCACCAACGTAGCCGATTACCAGAACGGCACGCCGCGCTGGCGCACGGATCTCTACGCCGCTTCCGGCACGCTGATGACGCATGACGAAAGCATCGCGCTGATCAAGAGCCTCGGCGCCAAGTTCACGCCCGAGCTGAAGTCACCGGAAGTGCCGATGCCGTTCGACGGCGACTACACCCAGGAGAAGTATGCCGCGCAAATGCTGCAGGCGTACAAGGCCGCGGGCATTCCGGCGAGCGACGTATTCGCGCAGAGTTTTAACCTCGCGGACGTGCTGTTCTGGATAAAGACCGAGCCGGCATTTGGCGCGCAGGCGGTCTATCTCGAGGACCGCTACGAGAAGCAGGGTCTTGATCCCGCCAAGCCCGAGACCTGGAAGCCTTCGATGGCCGAACTCAAGTCGTCTGGCGTCAGAATCCTGGCGCCGCCGATCTGGACCATGCTGGCGCTGAACGACAAGAAAGAAATCATCCCGTCCGAATACGCCAAGGCCGCGAAGGCCGCCGGCCTCGATCTGATCGGCTGGTCGCTGGAGCGTGACGGCCCGCTCAACAAGGGCGGCGGCTTCTATCATCGCTCCATCAAACCAGCCATCGACCGCGACGGCGACACGCTGACGGTGCTCGATGTGCTGGCAAAACAGGTCGGCATCCGCGGCATGTTCTCGGATTGGCCGGCGACCACGACGTTCTATGCGAGCTGCATGGGGATGAAGTAACTGCACTCGCCGGAATCGTAGGGTGGATTAGGCCCAAGCCGTAACCCACCGATGCGATGCGGCGAACAAAATTGGCGGTTTACGCTGCGCTAACCCACCCTACGGACCTGACCTGAGTCTCGTCGTCCCGGCGAAGGCCGGGACCCATAGCCACCGATGCTCGTGGTTACGAGAAGTCGTCGAACACCGTTTTCTAATCGATGGGCCGCGGCGTATGGGTCCCCCGATGCGCAATTGCGCATCTGAGCTCAAGGCCGGGACGACGAGAGATATGGGTCTGAACCTTCCAGCCGTTCACCTCGTCTAACTGCCCATGCAGCTGATTCAATCCAGTAAACAAGCTTTCCGCGGAGCGGTGGCCCGCTTTGACGCCTGGACCAGCCAGCATCAAACGGCGCTCCGCACGCTCCGTCATGTGGTCTGCTTCGCCCTGCTGCTCGGCGGTGTGGCTCACGCCGCCTATCATTCCGCTTTGGCCCAATCCGCGCAGGCGTGGTGCGGAGAGACTTGTCAGGCCGTGCCGGGCTTCTACGTCGTCGCCGCCACGGCCTGGGGCAGCGTGGCCGTGTCAGTAGCACTGGCTTACGCAGCCGTGCTTCACGCCTTCAAACGAAAACCTCCCACGGACGGCGACATCGTCTGGGTCGCAGCGGGCTTCATCCTCGCACTGTTCGACACGCTGTTGGGCGCGCACAGCTATGCCCGGGCCGAGTTCTTTTTCGCATGGTGCGTGGGCGGCGTCGGCGTGGTGGATTTTTTCTGGTCGCGGCTTGCGAGCAGGCCAAACGGGAATCCTGGCGCGGGCGTTGCCGTCGCTCCCTGGGGACGCTCCAGACTTAATTGGTGGATTTCGGTCGGCTGATCCAGCCTGCCCCCGCTTAGCGGCACACAGTCCAAAGTCCGAAGGGCGCAGCGCTTGACGAGTGCGGCGAGACCGGCAAGTCTTGCCGCAGATCGGCGCGATGTTTTGGCGATGGGTCCGGCCGTCAGGACCCTCTTTTTATTGGACACCAGTATTTTTTGGACACCAATTTATTATGCAAAACGTCACTCGATGTATTTTGAAAGCCGCCCTGCTGTCAGCCACACTCGCCATTGTCGCCTTGCCCGAGATGGCGGGCGCGCAATCAGGGAGCGCGGGCGGCAGCATCGGCAATGACGAAAAATCGCTGTCCGGTTCGCGCACGACGCCCCGGGCGGTTGAACCCGAAAAGCCGGCACGACGCAGCAAGCCCGAAGCGGAGGCACCGCGCCGGGCACCGCGAAGCAGCGGGGGCGGCGGCGGTGGCAATCTGGATGGTGCATGGGTTCTTACCAGCGTCGGCACGCCCTGCGGCAGCTCCACCGACACGGTGGTCGTCTCGGGCGGCAAGATGGTGGGGCAATATGGCACCGCTCAAGTCAGCCCGAATGGCTCGGTGTCCGGAGTCGGAAGCGCCGGGAGCCTGAGCTGGACCATGTCCGGCCGTTTCTCGGGCCGCAGCGGCGGAGGTTCGTTCCGGCGATCCGATGGATGTGCTGGAAGCTGGACCGGGTCAAGACAGTAATTGCGAATGGCGGCTAGCCTCACACCAGCTTCATCGGCGCATCACGAACCATCCGCAGGTCGATCCTGCTGATCAGATCGGATCGGAGCAGCTCGGCGGCGCCGATGGCTTCCTCCGTCTGCCGCAAGGTGCTGACATTCGACCCGAGCGAGACAATTCCGCCAAGGATCATGGCGATCGATCCGAGAGCGGAAACTATGCCGACCCCGAACAGGCCAAGCATCGTCACAAGCAATAGCGCGGCGCCGCCGGCGATCGCCGCCTTGGAAGCCAGAATGAACTTCCGGCATCGCTCGGCGGCCTCGGCAAGCTCCTCGAGCCGCGCTTCGATCCGTGAAATCTCGTCGGTCGGGTCGTCGTCTTCGGTCATTAATGGGCAGATACCAGAATGGTTGGAAAGTCACCCTACCCGCTGGGGGCGCCGGGGATCAAGGCATCGGGTCTCTAGCTTGATCGGCGCGATACCAGCTCACGCGTGATCCCGATCAAGCGAAGGTGACGTTTCGTGAAGGGCTCGCCCCTTCCACAGGAAACCATAACGTCGGTATGTCGTTGGCTAAAGTGGATATCGCGTCGTGATTCCGATGCCGCCACACACAGGCCAACGCCGTCGGAGTTCCCAATGAATCGTCTTTGTGCCGCGGCGCTGGCCAGCGCCCTGCTCGCTTCACTTCATGCACCAGCCAGCGCCGCCGTGCGTGAGCCCTATGGCATCGGGCTGGAAGGATTCGCCTACCCCTATCCGGTCAGCCTGCTGCCGCTCACCAACGACGGCGAGCAAGTGAGGATGGCCTATATGGATGTCGCCCCGGTGCAGCCGAACGGGCGCACCGTGGCGCTGCTGCACGGCCGCAATTTCCCGTCGAGCTATTGGGCGCCGGTCATCAAGACGCTCTCGGAGGCAGGCTACCGCGTGGTGGTGCCGGACCAGATCGGGTTCGGCAAATCCTCCAAGCCGCAGGGCGAGCTGCATTTCGACACGCTGGCGCGCAACACGATGACGCTGCTGGATCATCTGCATATCGCCAGGGCCGATATCGTCGCCCATTCGCTCGGCGGAATGCTCGGCGTGCGGATCGCCCGCGCCTACCCTGACAGGATCGACCATCTCGTGCTGACCGCACCGATCGGGCTCGAGGATTACCGTCTCTATGTGCCGCCGACGCCGACCGAAAAGATTCTGGAGAATGAGGACAAGCTGACCGCTGACGGATATCGCAAGCAGCTCGAGACCAATTATTCGCTAAAACTGCCGGCGGACCAGGTGACGCCGTTCATCGATGCGCGATTCAACCTCAAGGGCAGCGCCGAATATCCGCGCTGGCTGCGCGCCTTCGTAAGCTCCGCGCAGATGATCTACCGCGAGCCGGTTGCGCATGAAATTCCGCTCATCACGCGGCCGACCCTGTTCATCATGGGCGCCGACGATCACAACGCACCGGGCAAAGCCAATGCACCCGAAGCGCTGCGGCCGAAGATGGGCCACAACGCCGACCTCGCCAAAGCCCTCGCCGCCAAAATGCCGAACGCCCGCGCCGAGGTGATTCCGGATACCGGGCATCTGGTGTTTTTGGAGGCGCCGGCGAAGTACAACGAGTTGCTGCTGGGTTTTCTGGCGGCGCGGTAGGGATGCGTAGGATGGGTGGAGCGAAGCGATACCCATCAATTGCAGCTGCGAAGATCAAGGATGGTGGGTTACGCTTCGCTAACCCACCCTACGAAGCTACGAAGCTCACAACGGCAAATTGTCGTGCTTCTTCGCCGGCATTTCCACCTTCTTGTCTTTCAACATCGCCAGCGCCCGCGCGATCCGCTTTCTCGTCGAATGCGGCATGATGACGTCGTCGATATAGCCGCGCTCGGCGGCGATGAAGGGGGACAGGAAGCGGTCTTCGTATTCCTTGGTGCGGGCGGCGATCTTGTCGGCATCGCCGATGTCGCTGCGGAAGATGATTTCGACCGCGCCCTTGGCGCCCATCACGGCGATCTGGGCGGTCGGCCAGGCGTAGTTCATGTCGGCGCCGATTTCCTTGGACGCCATCACGTCGAACGCGCCGCCATAGGCCTTGCGGGTGATGACGGTCACCAGCGGCACCGTGCATTGCGAATAGGCGAACAGCAGTTTTGCGCCGTGCTTGATCAGGCCGCCATATTCCTGCGCGGTGCCCGGCAGGAAGCCCGGCACGTCGACGAAGGTCACGATCGGGATGTTGAAGGCGTCGCAGAACCGAACGAAACGCGCGGCCTTGCGTGAGGCGTCAGAGTCAAGCACGCCCGCCAGCACCATCGGCTGGTTGGCGACGAAGCCGACGGTGCGGCCGGCGATGCGGCCAAAACCGGTGACGATGTTTTTTGCAAACGTCTCCGAAATCTCGAAGAAGTCGCCCTCGTCCACGACTTTTAGGATCAGTTCCTTCATGTCGTAGGGCTTGTTCGGATTGTCGGGGATCAGCGTGTCGAGCGACATATCGAGGCGTTCGATATTGTCGAAACTCGGCCATTCCGGCACGCCGTCGGTGTTGTTGGAGGGCAGGAAGTCGATCAGCCGGCGCATCTGCAGCAGCGTCTCGACGTCGTTGTCGAACGCGCCGTCCGCAATCGATGAGCGCGTGGCGTGCACGGAGGCGCCGCCAAGTTCCTCGGCCGTCACCACTTCGTTGGTGACGGTTTTGACCACGTCGGGTCCGGTGACGAACATGTAGCTCGTGTTCTTCACCATGAAGATGAAGTCGGTCATCGCGGGCGAGTAGACATCGCCGCCGGCGCAGGGGCCCATGATGACCGAGATCTGCGGGATCACCCCCGAGGCAATGACGTTGCGGCGGAACACGTAGGAATAGCCCGCGAGGGCTGCTACGCCTTCCTGGATGCGCGCGCCGCCGGCGTCATAGAGCCCGATGATCGGCGCCCGCGCCTTCATCGCCATGTCCTGCAGCTTTGTAATTTTCAGCGCATGGGTCTCGGACAGCGAGCCGCCGAACACGGTAAAATCCTTGGCGAACACGAAGGTCTTGCGGCCATTGACGGTGCCCCAGCCGGTGACGACGCCGTCGCCGGGGATCTTGTTCTTTTCCATGCCGAATTCGACCGAGCGGTGCTCGACGAACATGTCAAACTCCTCGAACGAGCCCTTGTCGAGCAGGAGTTCAATGCGCTCCCGCGCCGTCAACTTGCCGCGGGCGTGCTGCGCCTCGATGCGCTTCTCGCCGCCGCCGAGCTTGGCGCCGGCGCGCCGTTCTTCGAGGGTGTCCAGGATGTCTTTCATGTGCTGCCGCCCGTCATAGGTCCGAATTGGCCGGGGTTCTAACACGGCCTTTTGCGAACCGGAAACACCCCTCCATGCCCTCTGGTACCGGTGCGGAAATGCACCTATATCCGCACCTCTGCACAGGGGATGCAATTGACGGATACTGCGACCGCCGAGCCTGCCGGGGCCGTGACCGGGGGCCTGCGAACCATGCTCCGGCTGGAAGGCCTGGCGCTGTTTTTGGGGATGACGCTGCTTTACTGGGTCTGGGACGGATCGTGGTGGGTCTACGCCGCCCTGTTCCTCGCGCCCGACCTCAGCTTCGCCGCCTATCTTTTCGGGCCGCGCTTCGGGGCGATGCTCTACAACGCCGCCCACACCTACATGGTGCCGATGGCGCTGATGACGGTCGGCTTTGTGACGGCCGAGCCTTTGGTGCTGTCGATCGCGATGATCTGGCTCGCCCATATCGGCTTCGACCGCGCGCTGGGCTATGGGCTGAAATATACCACCGGGTTTGGCTTCACCCATCTCGGGCAGATCGGGAAGAAATCGACCTAGCAGATCGATTTGACAGCCATTGCGCTGCTTGGTCTAGTTGCCCCACAACGAAAAAATACCGGGGGGCACACCGATGCTGACAGACTGGCGCTTTGCCGTCACGGCCGCGATCTGTTGCGGCGGGATTCTCCTGAGCTCGCTCGAGGCCAACGCGCAGTCGATCCCGAAGGACGTCGCCGCGCGCACCGAGATCTACGCGATCCCGTCGCTGACGATTTCGGACCAGCAATTTCTGACCGGCGACGCCAACGGCAAGCAGGTCACCGTCGCCGGTCAATTCCGCATCGCGCAAGGCACTGGAAAGCTGCCCGTCGTGGTGCTGATGCACGGCTCGAGCGGCGTCGGCGCGGGCATGGATCCGTGGGTACGTCAGCTCAACAGCCTGGGGATTTCGACCTTCGTGATCGACGGCTTCTCCGGCCGCGGCCTCACCGCTGTTGGCCCGAACCAGGGCCTGCTCGGCCGGCTCAATTTCGTCGTCGACATCTATCGCTCGCTGGAGATCCTGGCCAAACATCCGCGCGTCGACCCTGAGCGGATCGTGCTGATGGGATTTTCGCGCGGCGGACAGGCCACGCTCTACGCCAGCCTCGATCGCTTCAACAAGCTGTGGAACAAGTCCGGCGCGCAATTCGCCGCCTACATCCCGTTCTATCCGGATTGCTCGACGAGCTATGCCACCGACACCGAAGTCGCGGCGCGTCCGATCCGGATCCATCACGGCACGCCCGATGATTATAATCCGGTCTCGAGCTGCAAGGCCTATCTGGCGCGGCTGCAGGAAGCCAAGCGCGACGTGGTGCTGACCGAATATCCGGACTCCCCGCACGGCTTCGATTCCGGCCTGCTCGGCCTCAGCACGACGACCGTCTCCGCCAATGCGCAGACCGCGCGCAGCTGCAAGCTCAGCGAGGGCGAAGGCGGCGTGTTGATGAATGCCGACACCAAGGCGCCGTTCAGCTACAAGGATGCCTGCATCGAGCTCAACCCGCATGTCGGCGGCAACCCGGCCACCGCCGCGGAAGCGCGCAAGGCCGTGAGCGACTTTTTGCTGGCGCTGTTCAAGCTGGGTTAGCGGGCAACGCAATACCGGATCATTGCAGCCGCCGTCCCGGCCGATCCCTGCCGTTCTGATGCAGTGTTAGCGTCAGCGGCGGCGTTGCGCCGTTGTCGGGGCGATCGAAGGTGATCTGGGCGTCGACGACGCGATAGAAGAAACTGGCGTCGTCCTCGGCAAACACTTCATACTCCGGCTGCCCCGTCGCCTGGACGAACAGCCGACCGCCCTCGGCGCGGACCGTCAGCACGAAGGTCGCGGCCAGCATGTAGCGGCCGGCATAGCTCGCAAGCAGCGCCGGATCGACCGGCACCGCGCGGCGCAGTTTCGGCAGCGCGTAGGCAGAATTGACGAGATGGACACCGAGCCTGAGGTTCGGCCCGTAGTCGGCCGTGTTGGACAGCAGGATGCTGGCCCGGTGCGATTTCATCGAGAACCCGACGAACGTGGCATAGCCGCCGGTGCCGCCGTCCTTCCAGACGATCTCATCCTTGTAGCTCGTGCTCAGGAACCAGCCGAGGCCGACCTCCACTCTCGGCCGCTCGGTCGGGTGGCGCTCGCCCAGCGTCATCGCCATGGCCGGCGCCAGCGGCGACGACCTGTTGCCGAGGGCCATTTCCAGGAATTTGAACAGGTCATTCGCGGTCGAGCGCAGCGCGCCGGCGCCGGCAAGCGTGGGAATGTCCCAGTTCGCCACCGGCTCGAGGCTGGAGTTGTGTCCGCGCGCCAGCCGCGACTGCATCGAAGCCGACAGCGTGATCCGCGTATCGTCCATGCCAAGCGGCGCGCAGATGCGGGAGATCACGAGTTCTTCGTAACTCATGCCGGCGCGGAGCGCCAACGCATGACCGAGCAGACCGAAGCCCAGATTAGCGTATTCATAATGGGTACCGGGCATGAAGCGCAGCTGGTAGTCGGCCAGGAAAGCGTAGAGGTTCTCGACCGTGTAATCGACGAAGGGATTGCTCTTGTCTTTCGGCGCAAGATTGGAAGGCATGCGCGGCAGGCCCGACATGTAGGTCGCAAGATCGAGCAGCGTGATCGGTTTGTCCTGGAATTCGGGCACGCGAACGTTCGCCGGCAGCAATTTGGCGACGGGGTCGCCGGGAGACACTTCACCGCGCACCACCATGTCGGCAAACAGCAGCGCGGTAAAAACCTTGCTGATCGATCCGATCTCGAAAACGCTGTCGGCATCGAGCGCACGGTTGTCAGCGGAGTCGGAGCGGCCGTAGGCGGCATCGATGCGCCGGCCGCCATCGAGAACGACGGCAACGAGGCCGGTGGTTTCGCGGCCGATATCCACCCGCTCCTTTAGGATCGTCGAAAGACTTTCCTCGGCGGGGGCCTGTGCCCGCGCGTAGCCGGCACCGAGCGAAAGCGCCAACCCACCCAGCACGACAGCGCGGCGATGCAGCATGCCAAAGCCCCGTTCGATGGCGGGTTGCCATCGCGGGAAAATGCTAGTTCAGCGTGAACCCGGTCGCCAGAGCGAGATCATTAAATCGCAGCAATGTCTGACAGGCATTGCTGCGTCACCGTCATGCGCGCGGCGACGTGGGCGGGCTCCTTGCAGTCCATGTTCATCGCAAACACGGTCTGCGTGTTGCCCTTCTCGGCCCAGCCGACCATCCAGCCCAGGGACGGCTTGCCCTGCTCGGCGCCAAGCAAACCGCTCTTGGCGCGGATCGTGGCGTCGCCGACTTTCGTTACGGGGAGGATGTCGCGCACCAGCTCCTGGCTGCGCTTGCCGACCGGCAGCACGCCGCGCCGCAGCCGGTCGACGAAATCGATCTGCTGGACGGGATCGATGCGCAGATTGCCCGTCAGCCAGAATTGATCGATGCCGCCGCCGATGTCACGGTTGCCGTACTCGAACAGGTCGAGATATTTCTGCATCCGCTCTGCGCCGATGCGCCGGGCGATCTCCTGATAGACCGGCACCGCGGAGACCGCGATCGCGGAGCGCAGCGTGTGGTCCTGGTTCCAGGCCGCGATGCTGCGGGTCACCCCGTCCCACTTGAAGATATCCTTGTCCGGGTCCTCGACCACGCCGGTCTCCAGCGCAATCAGCGAATTCGGAATCTTGAAGGTGGAAGCCGGCAGCTTGTCCTCTCCCGAGCGGACCTTGTCGCTGGCGATCATCAGATAGTCATCGACCTTGTAGCCGACGAAGGTGCCGACCGTTCCCAGGTTGAAAAACCGTTTTGCCAGATCGTCGCGAAATTCGCTGCGCTGATAAGAGACATTGGCGAAGCTGCGCGAAGGCAAAAGGCTCGCGGCGGCAACAAGTCCGAGCGCATGGCGGCGATTGATCACGGGAGATATCCGAAACGATTGAGGGGAGCGGAGGAGGATGCGGATGGCATCGTGGTAAAACGATGACGCGAGCCGCCAAGATCTACCGAATCCGCCCCGACAGCCGCAGCACGAAGATCAGCACTTCCGCCACCGCCTTGTAGAGTTCTTCCGGGATTTCGTCGCCGATCTCGACATGCGACAGCGCGCCCGCCAGCACCTCGTTCTCCTCGATCGGGATGTCGTGGGCCTTGGCGAGTTCGATGATCTTGGCGCCGATGGTGCCCTTGCCCTTGGCGACGACGCGCGGCGCGCCTTTCTTGTCGTAGTGCAGCGCGACCGCGAGCTGATTGCGGACCTCGACGCTCATAGCGCGCGGTCCAGGAAATGTCCGGCTTTGGCGGGGGCGGCCTGCGGCGGCGCGCCGTCGCGGATCACGATCTCGCCGGGCTGCAGTTCGGCTCTGGTGAGCGCCTGGCTCAAATCCGCAGCACCCGCGCGCAGCTGCGCGGCGGTGGTCGGCCGCTCCGCCCACATCCGCACCGAGGTTTTTTCACCAACCAGTGACACCAGCGCATGGATCGGACCTGTCGGCTCGACATCGAGCGAGAACCGCGCGCGCCACACCCGCTTGGCGGCCTCGGCCTCGCCGGCAGCACCGTCGCGAGCAATCTCGAACTGCGCCATCGCCGTGCCCTGCGGCGTCACGAACGGAATTTCGAAATTCCAGCGCGGCGACGTCGCGTCGATCTTCGGGCCTGTAACATCGATGCGGTCCGGCAGCGAGGCGACCTGCAGCAGGGTCTGCCGCGCAATCGCGGCATCGGTGTCGTCGAGCAGATGATGCGCTGTGGTGGCAAGCGGCGCGTCCGGCGCGAGCGAGGGTAACGCGACCGGCTGCGCCGTCGGCGATGCGCCGCGAAACGGCGGCGGCGGCGTGTTGGTGTGAACAGTGACGTCGTCGCCGGGTGCCGCCTTCGACAGTGTTGCCGATCGCGCGGGAGTGCCGAGTTGCTGCAGTGCTTCCTGCAGCAGATTCATGGTCGCGCCCGCGCTCGGCCCGGAATTGAGGGCCTGGGCCAGCGCGCCCTGCAGGCCGCCGCGCGCTTGGGCAATTTCCTGAGCCACAGGTAGCCGCGCCTGCGGCAGCAGGATTTCGTGGACGTCGAGATCGGAAGTCCCAGAAGGCGCAAGGCTGGGTGCGGCATTCGGCAAACCGGCCTGTGCCGGCGCCGCTTTCATGGTCACCACTGCATCCGCGCCGAGCGCCGATTGCAACGTCTGTCGCAGCACGATCAGCGCGGCCTTCAGATCGGGCGCGCCTGACGATGGCACCGCGCCCGAGGCCAGCGACGCCTCGAGGAAAATACCGGACTTCTGGAACGCGGTCTTGATGTCGCCGCCGTCGAGATTCTGGTCGAGGCTGGTCTGTTGCGCCAATACCTGCGCAATCGCCGCTTGCAGTTTCGGCGGCAGGTTTGCGGATGATACCGCGGCGCCGAGATTGGCGAATAATGGCGCGAGACTATCCTGCTCGGTCGCCGCACTCTGCGCCGCGACCGACACCGCCGCGCGTTCCAGCGGCGTCAGGACGTTCTTTGAGGGTGCGACAATTGTCGGGCGGTTGGCCGCCGCATCGACCAGCGCCTGCGGCGACAGCGTGACGGCATCACCGGCGTCGCCGCCCTGCCCGACCAGCGCAAGCCTGATCCCGTCCTTGGTCTGCGACACGGCGAGTTGCAGCGACTGCCCCGCCTGCAGCGGAATTTCGGTGGCGACATCGATGGAGAGAGCGGCGATGGCGATCCGCACCAGATTGGCGTCGAGAACTTTCAGGACCTGCGCATTGACCACACTGCCCTGCGCCAGCACGAGCTCCGGCGCCACGCCGCCGACCTCTTGGGCGGCAAGCACCGGAAGCACCGAATTGTTGATAGAGATCGCCATGTCAGAGGTCTCGGCCAGGGCATCAGGCTACCCCGGCGTCGTAAACCTCTCGTTAACCGACCACCCGATTCAGGGCTTTCAGAATGGTGACCGCGGCGGTGAAATCGACCAGCCGGGCTGCCCTGCGGGCCGCGACCTCCTCGTCGAGGCCCCATTTCTCGATGTTCCAGTCCTCATCGACATGGGCGGCGGCCCAGACCTCATCGGCGTTGCGTACGCCGTGGAATAGCGCCAGCGCGAGCAGCGCCGAGCCCGTCAGTGTCGTCACCACATGCAGCGCCGCGACCGACCAGGGATCGGTCGGGAACACCGCACGTGCCGCCTGGATCGCGGGCTCCGGCTGGGTGACGTGCACGATCCCCTCGGCCAGCATGAAATGGGCGCCGAGTTCGCTCGCGGCCCAGAACACCACGGGATCCCAATGCGCGGCTTCCTTGGCGACCAGCGCTTCGGGATGGCCGGCGCGATAGAACAGCAAATCGGTGCCGAGATATTTTTCGACGTCGTCGGCGACGGCGTCCACGCGATCGACGACGCCTTCGCCGACGCTGTTGGCAAACCGCGTCAGCGGCATCGTCAGGGGATTGATGGTCTCGACCTGCGCATTCCACTCCGCAGCGATCGCCTCCGCGATAACAGCGTTGGGCGCGACGACATGGCGGCCGGAGGGCGTGCGGATCGGCTTGCCGTCGAGCGTGACGGTAAAGCCGCCATCCGCCTCGCCGACGCCGGCACTGGTGTAAAAGCGCTTGCGTTGTGGCACGCGCGTCGCGCGCCGCACCGCCTCTTCGGGGTCGAACGGAGACTGGCCGGCAACTTCATCGAATAATTCACGCATCCGCGCCTTATAGCGCTTTTGGGTGAAATGGACACCGGTTCACGCCAAAAAACGCTTCAATTCGAGCCGTGCGCAAGGCTTTCGCCTGATGTCATTTGCCGCCAAAATGGGCCCGGTGAAACAAAGAAAGGTCCGCGAGCCGTGAAACTCCTTGCTGCGATCCTGATTTCGATGGCTGTTCTCGCCGCCCTGCCCGCGCAAGCCGGGTTCCGCACGCCGGAATCCCTGGTCCGTAATGTCTACGCCTATTACGGCAAGGGCTCGTCAGACCTCTCGAAGGGATTGCCGCGCAGCGCCGAGATCGCGGAACAGTTTTTCGACCGCAGTCTGCGAAGCGCGTGGATCGCCCCGCGCGAGGCGCCGTACGATTTCATGGTGCAGAGCCCGAGCTGGAAAATCGGCCCGGTCTCGACAAAAATCCTGCGCACGGAATCGGGCAAGACCTATGTCACCGCCAGCTTCAACAATAACGGCCGCGCCGTCACGCTGAACTTCATCGCCGTCAAGGGGCCTGACGGCTGGGTGATTTCGGACATTGAAAGTCCGCAAGACTCACTGCGGCTGTTTCTCGCGCAGTTCAAGCGCTGAGATACCCTACTCCTCCGGCGCGTTCTCGATCGGATCGAAGCGGTCGGCCTCGAGGCCGAGCAGGTTCCAGGATTGCAGCATGTGCGGCGGCAACGGCGCGGTCGCGTCGATCACGCCGCCACGCGGATGCGGGATCACGATCCGGCGCGCCAAGAGATGCAGGCGGTTCTGGATGCCGCCCGGCAGGTCCCAGTTTTCCTTGTTGAAGTATTTTGGGTCGCCGACGATGGCATGGTCGATATGCGCCATATGCGCGCGCAATTGATGGGTTCGCCCGGTCACCGGTTTCAGCGACACCCAGGCGAGTTTTTGCGCCGAGGTCTCGACGACAGCATAGTAGGTCACCGCGTGGCTGGCGCCTTCGTCGCCGTGCTTGGCGATCCGCATGATGGTGTCGTCCTCGCTCTCTTCCTTGGCGAGATAGGTCGAGATGCGGCCCTGCTTCGGCTTCGGTACGCCCGCCACCATCGCCCAGTAGATTTTTCGCGCCGAGCGATGGCGGAACGAGCCGGTCAGCGCGGTGGCGGCAAAGCGCGTTTTTGCGATCAACAGACAGCCCGACGTTTCCCGGTCGAGCCGGTGCACCAGTCTTGGCTTTTGTCCCTTGGCGTCGCGCATCACTTCGAGCATGTCGTCGACATTGCGCGTGATGCCGGAGCCGCCCTGCACCGCAAGCCCCGCGGGCTTGTTCAGCACCATGACGTCGGCGTCCTCGAACAGGATCATGTCCTTGAGCGCCTGCAGCGTCTTGGTCGCGGCTTCCGAGAGCGTGCCGCCGACCTTCGGCGTATCGAGCTTGAGCGGCGGAATCCGGATGCTCTGCCCCTCCTCGATCCGGTCCTTGCTGTCGGCGCGCTTGCCGTTGACGCGCAGTTCGCCTTTACGGACGATGCGCTGGATGTGGGAGAACGAAAGGCCCGGGAAACGCGCCTCGAGGAAGCGGTCGACGCGCATGTTGTTCTCGTCCGCAGTTACGACCACGGTCTGGACCTTGGTCGGCAGCGGTGGCGGCTCGGCGACCACTTTCTCCGGCTCCGGAACGTAGGGCGCCGGTTTCTGCGCGCGGGGCGCCGCGGCCGCAAAACGCGCCGGCGGCTTGCCGCCCGGACGATGGGCCGGCCGCTCGGCTTTCGAGCCCCGATAGGGACGCGCGCCCTTGGGGCGGTCGCCCGCCGGGCGGAGAGGTTTTTTGACGCGACGGCTCATGATTTGGCTTGGCTCCGGATAAGGTCGTTGCCTAGCGCAAAAGCGGCGAATCGTCACGGTGAATCGGCCTGTTTCGGAGAATGTCGGACGAAAACCCGGCCGATCCGGCTTCAATTTCCGCTGCATTTGGCCTCGCGCCAGATCCATCTGATAGTGGTGTGGTGGGTCGCGCGCGGAAGCTTGTCCGCCTGGTCGGCGGCCAGACAGCCAGCGGCCGGATTATGGTTTGGAAGTAAGCTGGAGTTGCGAGATGAAATCGACGACATGGGCCGTGAAGCTGTTCCTGGCCGTGACCGCAGCCCTGTGGGCGGGTTCAACCCTCGCACAGCAGCCGGCGATGTCCGAAGATCTGGCGTGGAAGCTGCTGGAGCTCGGGCGCACCATTGACCCGCCCAAGACCGCCGCGCTCTACGCGCCGATGCAGCAGAAGGAGCCCTATGAGGGCGTCAAGACCGAGCGCGACGTCAAATACGGCGCGGCGGAGCGGCATCTGCTCGACGTCTTTACGCCGGACACCAGTTCACCCGCCCGACCGGTGCTGATCTTCATCCACGGCGGCGGCTTTGTTGCCGGCAACAAGCGCAATCCCGGCAGCCCCTTTTACGACAACATCATGCTGTGGGCGGTGAAGAACGGCTTCGTCGGCGTCAACGCCACCTACCGGCTGGCGCCGCAATTCGTCTATCCGGCCAGTGCCGAAGACCTTGCGTCCGTGGTGCAATGGGTGACCGAGAAAATCCGCGAGCGTGGCGGCGATCCTGATCGGATCTTCCTGATGGGGCAATCCGCCGGCGCGGTGCATGTCGCCAATTACGTATCGCATCCCGAGCTTCACAAGGTGAAGGGCGGCGGCATCGCCGGCGCGATCATGGTTTCCGGCATCTACGATCTGACGGCATCGCCGGTCGGCGACGCGGAGATCACCTATTTCGGTTCCGATCCCTCGCGCTATGCCGAACGGTCGTCGCTGCGAGGCCTGCTGGAGACAAAGATTCCATTGATGGCCACGGCCGCCGAACTCGATCCACCGCGATTCATTGAGCAATACGAATTGTTGAAACAGGCCACCTGCAAAAGCGCCGAGGGGTGCGCGCGCACCTTCATGCTGCCGCAGCACAGCCACATGTCGGAGGTCTACGCGATCAACACCGCGGATACGCGGCTAACCGACGAAATTCTGGAATTTGTGAAGACGGGGAAGTAGTGGAAGGGTACGACGACATTGGAGCTCGACGGCGCGCTCGTATTGTTACCGAACGTCGTCATGCCCGGCCTTGTGCCGGGCATCCACGTCTTGGCTTCCACTAAGCAAGAAAGACGTGGATGGCCGGGACAAGCCCGGCCATGACAAAAAAAGCGAGCTAGTTGTTGCATCACATAGCATTCAGAGTTTCGATAAAACTCCCGTAGAAGGCGATGAAAGTTTCGCCCATCGCTAAACCAAATTGATCGCCCTCCTCCGAGTAAACGATTGCGTATCCGTCTTTCTCAGTCTGCCTTTCTTCCAATATCAACCAAAGCTCCACGTTGATGCGATTCGTATCGCTTTCTCGCAGCTTTGTATCAAACCACGAATTGCGGAGGCTCTTACGTATCGGCGTCGACAGAAGACACTGCTTGAGGTTGACTCCGTGAAGATTCGACCGCGACCAGTCGCTGCCGATTTCGTCAAGGACCTTGCGTTTGACTTCAGCGGGCGACACAGGGAGCTTTCGTGAAGACGGGGAAGTAGCGGCGCACGTCACCTCTCGCTTGGGCTTCAGCGCGAGGTCGGAAACAGGCAACGCTCACTTGCACTGCGCGTCATTCCTCAACTTGTTGAGATCAACGGCCGCATTGCTCGACGGACGCTGTCTCATCGCCACGTCGGCCGCCGCGCAGGCGGCGTCGCGGTCGCCATTTTGCAGGCGGGCGTGGGCGAGATTGATCCAGGCGTCGCCGAAGTCCGGCGTGTCCTTGACCGCCTGCTCCAGCACCGGCTGAGCCTCCTTCGGGCGCTTGGCGACCAGCAGCACGCGGCCGTAGTCCGCATTCAGCATCTTCAACGGATTGGGCTGCTTCTGCGCAATCCGGAACAGCTCTTCGGCGTAGTCGAGGTCCTTGAAACGAATTTGCGCGATCGCCGCCAGGCCGTGATAGACGACGCTCTGTTCGGGAGCCACGAGATAGGCCTGGTTGAATCGCAGTGCAGCTTCGGGGTATTTGCCCGATCCAAGCGCCCGCCAACCGCGCTTCACCAGTTCGTCCAGGGCCTTCTCCTTGGTCCCGGCCGCCTGCACCAGCGCCTTGACGAACTTGTCGTCCTCATTCCGCTCCGCGTCGGTCTTGGCTGCGAAGCCAAAGAACGGCTGCTCCTTGCTCGGCGCCGCATAGGTACGCTTCGTCACCTGTATCCCCGGCGCAACTTCCACGGTGTCAGCCGACGCGGATTGCGCAAACCCCACTGCAAGAAGCGCGCACGCGAAAGCGAACAAGCCACGACACATCAGACCAGTCATTCAGCACTTCCCCCGCCGCGCTCGCGCCGCAGCTTCGCCCAATAGTCCAGCCGCTTGCGGATTTCGCGCTCGAAACCACGATCGGGCGGATCATAAAAAGTCTGGCGTCCCAGCGCTTCCGGGAAATAGTCCTGGCCGGAAAACGCATCGGGCGCATCGTGGTCGTATTCGTAGCCGGAACCGTAGCCTTCCGACTTCATCAGCTTGGTTGGCGAGTTGAGGATGTGTTTTGGCGGCAGCAGCGAGCCGCCCTCCTTCGCCGTGCGCATCGCCGCGCCAAACGCCTTGTAGGCGGCGTTCGATTTCGGGGCGGTGGCGAGATAGATCACGGCCTGCGCGATCGCCAGTTCGCCCTCGGGATGGCCGAGGAAATCATAGGCGTCCTTGGCGGCGTTGCAGATCACCAGCGCCTGCGGATCGGCAAGGCCAATGTCCTCCACCGCCATGCGCACCACCCGCCGCGCCAGAAACAGTGGATCCTCGCCGGCGTCCATCATGCGCGCGAGATAATACAGCGCCGCATCCGGATCGGAGCCGCGCACCGCCTTATGCAGCGCCGAGATCAAATTGTAGTGGCCGTCGGCGGATTTGTCGTAGATCGGCGCGCGGCGCTGCAGGATGTCCTGCAACTTCTCGGCGTTGAAGACTTCGCCTTTGCGCGCGGCGCGCCAGACTTCTTCGGCGAGCGTCAGCGCGGCGCGACCGTCGCCATCGGCCATCCGCACCAGCACGGCGCGGGCCTCGGCATCGAGCGGCAGCTTTTTACCCTCGATCTTTTCGGCATGGGCGTAGAGCTGTTCCACCGCCACCGCATCAAGTGAATGAAACACCAGCACGCGCGCCCGCGACAGCAGCGCCGCGTTGAGCTCGAACGAGGGGTTTTCGGTGGTGGCGCCGACCAGCACCACGGTGCCGTCTTCCATCACGGGCAGAAACGAATCCTGCTGCGCGCGGTTGAAGCGATGCACCTCGTCGACGAACAGCAGCGTGCCCTTGCCGGTCTCGCGGCGGCCGCGCGCGGCATCGAACACTTTCTTCAGGTCGGCGACGCCGGAAAATACCGCGGAGATCTGTTCGAAATGCAGTTCGGTGGCATCGGCGAGCAGCCGCGCCACGGTGGTCTTGCCGGTGCCGGGTGGCCCCCAAAACACCAGCGAGCCCAGCGTGCGCGTTTCCAGCATCCGCGTCAGCGCACCGTCGGGACCGAGGATGTGATCCTGGCCGACGACATCGGACAACGACTGCGGGCGCAGCCGGTCCGGCAGCGGACGCGGCGCGTCCTGCTCCATCCCTGCCGCGGCAAAGAGGTTGGCAGCTTCGCGTGGCTGCTTCGGGCTCATCCGCCGAGCGTCACGTTGATCTGCTGGCCGCCGCGCACCACGGTAATGCGCCAGATCCGCGCCGAGGTCTTTGAGGCTTTGTCGAGATCGCTGGTCTTGGCGATCTTCTGGCTATTGACCGCGAGGATGATGTCGCCCTTCTGGAAGCCGACGCCGGCGGCCGTTCCGCCATCGGCGAGATCGATCACGACGACGCCTTCGGTCGAGGCGTCCAGCCGCAGTTCATCGGCCACCGCCGGCGAGATGTTGGCGACCTTCGCGCCCTGGAACGGCGAGCGCGCGGTCAGCACGATCTCGTCGCGGTTGGTGTCAGGCGCGGTTTCCAATGGCACCGTCAGCTTCACGGTCTTGCCGGAGCGCTGCACGTCGATCTGCGCCGAACCACCCAACGGACGGGTGGCGAAGCGATAGTCGAACGCGTTGGGATCGTCGATCACCTGTCCGTCGATGGCCACGATCAGGTCGGACAGCTTCAATCCGGCGCGTGCTGCCGGGCTGTTCGCCGCGACGTTGGCGACCAGCGCACCGGTCGGCGATTTGAGCCCCAGCGTCTCCGCGATCTCGGGCGTCACCGCCTGCAATTTGGCGCCGAGATACGGGCGCTTCACCGCCTTGCCGCCACTCTTGGCGGAGGCCACGACCACGCGCACCATGTTGGCGGGAATCGCAAAGCCGATGCCCTGCGAGCCGCCGGAGCGCGAGAAAATCGCGGTGTTGATGCCCGCAAGCTTGCCGGTCATGTCCACCAGCGCGCCGCCGGAATTGCCGGGGTTGATCGCGGCATCGGTCTGGATAAAGAACTGGTAGTCGGTGATGCCGACTTGCGTGCGCGCCAGCGCCGAGATGATGCCCTGCGTCACGGTCTGGCCGACGCCAAAGGGATTGCCGATCGCGAGCACGACGTCGCCGACCAGCAATTCATCCGAATTGGCGAAGTCGATCGTCGTGAACTTCTCCTTGGAGTCCTTGATGCGCAGCACCGCCAGATCGGTGCGGCTGTCCTTCAGCACGATCTCGGCTTCGAATTCGCGCTTGTCGGCCAGCGAGATCTTGACCTGATCGGCGCCTTCGATGACGTGGTTGTTGGTGACGACGAGGCCGGAGGCGTCGACCATCACGCCCGAACCCAGCGAACGCTGCATCTGCTCGGGCTGCTGGCCGGGCACGCCGAAGAAGCGGCGGAAGATCGGATCGTCCAGCAAGGGATTGCGGTTCTGCACGGTCTTGGCGGCATAGACGTTGACCACCGCCGGCTGCACCCGCTGCACGATCGGCGCAAAGGATAGCCGCAACTCGGCTCCCGACGACGGCACGCGGCGGTCCTGCGCCAGCGCCGGCGTGGCAACGATCGCGGAAACCAGTAGCAGGGCAAGAGAGCGAATCAACATGCAGGAAATCCCGTAATTTGGTGCGTCAGATATAGATGCGAGGCGGCAACGAGAGAAGACAAAGCGGTCCACAACTACGCTGCGCGATCGGGCGTTTCGATGGTTTCCGGCGCGGGTCCACAGGACAGCCGGTCCCGATGGCTCTCCCCCCACGCCTTCAGCGTATCGATCACGGGGCGCAGGCTCTCGCCGAGCTCCGAGAGGGTATACTCGACCCGCGGCGGCACCTCGGCATAGACCTTGCGGACCACCAGTTTGTCATCCTCCAGCGCGCGCAGCTGCTTGGTCAGCATGCGCTGGGTAATGCCGGGCATCCGCCGCCGCAACTCCCCAAATCGCTGGGTACCGGTCTGCAGATGGAACAGGATCACGCCCTTCCACTTGCCGTCGATCAGGTCGAGGGTGGCTTCCACCGAGCAGCCGGGCCGATGAGCAAAATTCCGCCTTTTCATGCGTTATTTTCCAATAGTATCCAAATAGGGACTAGCTCCCCAATTTTACAGTACTTGCCAAATTGACGCCAGCGCGACAGGTAGGGCTACAGCGTTTTCAACCGAAGCATGCCCGCGGAATTGGTCCGTGGGTGGCGACCGGTTCGCGCCAGGAAAACACGTCAAATTTGGACCACCTGTTTTGGACAGTCAGGAGACAACAGCCATGAAGGCCGTCGGATACCAAAAATCGCTCCCGATCGAGGACGCGAATTCGCTGATCGATTTCGAGACCGCCAAGCCGGAGCCGAAAGGCCGCGACATCCGCGTCGCCGTGAAGGCGATCTCGGCCAACCCCGTCGATTACAAAGTGCGCAAGCGCGCCGCGCCGCCCGAAGGCGAGACCAAGATTTTGGGCTATGACGCGGCCGGTGTCGTCGATGCGGTCGGACCTGACGTGACGCTGTTCAGGCCGGGCGATGAAGTGTTCTACGCCGGTTCGATCCTGCGCCAGGGCACCAACTCGGAATTCCATCTGGTCGATGAACGCATCGTCGGCAAGAAGCCGAAGTCGCTCTCCTTTGCGCAGGCCGCCGCGCTGCCGCTGACCTCGATCACCGCGTGGGAGTTGTTGTTCGACCGCCTCGGCGCGGTGCCGGGCAAGAGCGTCGATCCGCGCACGCTATTGATTACCGGCGGCGCCGGGGGCGTCGGCTCGATCCTGATCCAGCTCGCGCGCCGCCTCACCGGCCTCACCGTGGTTGCCACCGCGACCCGGCCGGAATCACAAAAATGGTGCCTCGACCTCGGCGCGCATGCCG
Organism: Bradyrhizobium sp. OAE829; assembly: GCF_040546575.1. Taxonomy (NCBI): domain Bacteria; kingdom Pseudomonadati; phylum Pseudomonadota; class Alphaproteobacteria; order Hyphomicrobiales; family Nitrobacteraceae; genus Bradyrhizobium; species Bradyrhizobium sp. OAE829. The sequence goes on from NZ_JBEPOE010000001.1 coordinate 1,030,646, forward strand.
TGATCGATCATGGCAAGCCGATGAAGGAGCAAATCGAGCAGCTGAAAGTGCCGCCGGTCGGCCTCGTCGCCAGCCTCACCTACACCGATCAGCACTACAAGGGCATCGCCGACCTGATGGCGCCGCAGGGCAAGTTCGGCCTGATCGACGATCCCCCGGAATTCACCATGAGCGCGTTCAAGGGCAAGGCGATCTCGGTGCATTGGGAATCGATGTTCACGCGCTCGTCGTTCCAGACGCCGGACATGATCGCACAGCATCATCTCTTGAACGACGTCGCCGACCTCATCGACAAGGGCGTGCTGCGCACCACGCTCGACCAGACCTTTGGCAGCATCAACGCCGCCAACCTCAAACGCGCGCATGCGCTTTTGGAGAGCGGCAAGTCGCGCGGCAAGATCGTGCTGGAGGGTTGGTAGTTCGAGATTGCGTAGGGTGGGCAAAGGCGCACCAGCGCCGTGCCCACCCTCTATCCGGATCGTTGTCGTGAATGGTGGGGCCGCCTTCGCTCTTCGAGCTACACCGGACAAGTCGCTTTGCCCGCCCTACGAACTTCGGCGGCTACCCCGTCATTTCGCACCTGCGACAGAATGTAATTTCACGGAGCGTTGAGTTCCAATGCCCGGAGAAATCGACGATCCTCGCCAAGGCGGTGGATCGGCCGCGCTGAACAAACGTTCATCAATATTAAATCCGCGCGCAAACTCACTGGAAGTCCTTGGGTAAGCAACGAACTTCGACCTAGAATGTTTGGATTGCGTGTGATTTTTGGAAGGGAGTGGCCCATGAGGAAGGCAGTATTGGCTCTGACCGCCGCGGCGGTCCTGGGCTTGACGGCGATCGCGGCACCCTCGCCCGCGGAAGCGCGCTGGCGCGGCGGCGGATTTTTCCCGGGGATCGCTGGCGGATTGATCGCGGGCGCGGTGATCGGCGGAATTGCGTCGAACGCTTACGCCTACGGTCCGGGCTACGGGTATTACGGCCCAGGCTACGGGTACTATGGCGGCGGCTACGCGCCAGCGTATTACGGCGGCGGGTACGCGCCCGCCTATTATGGTGGCGGTTACGCACCGGCCTACTACGGCGGCTACTATGGCGGTCCCTATGTTCGCCGCGTATATCGTCCGGTCTACGCCTACGGTCCGCGCTACTACGGTCCACGGTACCATCGCGCTTACTACCGCCGCTGGTAGTTGCACTAAAAAGGGCCGCCCGAAATGGCGGCCCTTTTTGTCTTAGGCAGTTCGCGTTAGTCGGATATGCGACGCCGCGCCGTGCACACACGCCGGCGCCGCCTCACGCGATGGTTTGCACGATCCCGCCTTCGACACGGAGCGCGGCGCCGTTGGTGGCGGAGGCCTCCTTCGAGCTGACATAGACCACCATGTTGGCGATCTCCTGAACGCTGGCAAAGCGCTGCAGCAGCGAGGTCGGGCGATGCTGTTTCACGAAGCTGGAAGCCGCCTCTTCCACCGACTGGCCATTCTGCTTTGCCAGATCCCTGACGAAGGTCTCGACGCCCTCCGACATCGTCGGCCCCGGCAATACCGAGTTGACCGTCACCGCGGTGCCACGGGTCAGCTCCGCAAGGCCCCGCGCAACCGCAAGCTGCGCGGTCTTGGTCATGCCGTAATGGATCATCTCCTTTGGAATGTTCAACCCGGATTCCGAGGAAATGAAAACGATGCGGCCCCAATTGCGCGTCAACATGCCCGGCATATAGGCGCGCGACAGCCGCACCCCCGACATCACATTGACCTCGTAGAAGCGGCTCCAGTCCTCGTCGGGAATATCGAAGAAGCCCTTGGGCTCGAATATCCCGGCATTGTTGATCAGGATGTCGACGCTGGGCAGCGCGGCCAGCAGCGCCTTGCATCCCGCAGCGGTCGATACATCGGCGGCCACGCCGTGGACCTTGGCGCCGGGAACGGCCTTGGTGATCGCCCCTGACGCGGCATCGACCTTGGCTTGCGAGCGTCCATTGACGACCACGCTGGCGCCGGTCGCGGCGAGGCTCTTGGCGATAGCGTGTCCGATGCCGGCGGTCGAGCCCGTCACCAGCGCGGTTTTTCCCGAAAGATCGATGTTCACTGGATATCTCCCTTCATTGATGACGGAGATATCGGAAGCGGCGGGCGCAGCCGCAATCGCTGGTCACCTGCAGGTGATGCCAAAAAAAAGCGGCGCCCGGAGGCGCCGCTTTTGGAAACTGATCTCGGAAAACCTTACGCCGCTTCGGCGGACTTTTCCTGCACCGGGCCGGAGTCCTTGCCCTTGGCGTCGACGTCGCGGTCGACGAATTCGATCACGGCCATCGGAGCGTTGTCGCCGTAGCGGAAGCCGGCCTTGATGATGCGGGTATAGCCGCCCTGACGGTCCTTGTAGCGGGACGCCAGCACGTCGAACAGCTTGCGGACCTGATCCTTGTCGCGCATTTCGCTGATCGCCTGGCGGCGCATCGCGAGACCGCCCTTCTTGCCGAGCGTGACGAGCTTCTCGACGATCGGGCGCAATTCCTTGGCCTTCGGCAGCGTGGTGACGATCTGCTCGTGCTTGATCAGCGCCGCGCACATGTTGGCGAACATCGCTTTCCGATGCTCGGCGGTGCGGTTGAGCTTCCGGTGAACCTTGCCGTGACGCATGTTGAATTCCTCAATACTTATTCTGTCGCGACGGTTCGTCGGACTTGTTGCTCAGGTGGGCCGCCTGCGTTCGCCCAAAATGCAATGGCCGCGCTTTCGCCCGGCCATCGCGGTCATTGCTAAATCAATAGTGGTCTTCGAAGCGCTTGGCGAGCTCGTCGATGTTCTCCGGCGGCCAGCCCGGCACTTCCATGCCGAGATGCAGACCCATCTGGGCCAGCACTTCCTTGATCTCGTTCAGCGACTTGCGGCCGAAGTTCGGGGTACGGAGCATTTCCGCTTCCGACTTCTGCACGAGGTCGCCGATGTAGACGATGTTGTCGTTCTTCAGGCAGTTTGCCGAACGCACCGACAACTCCAGCTCGTCGACCTTCTTGAGGAACGCCGGGTTGAACGCGAGATCGGGGATGATCTCCTGCGCCACTTCCTTGCGCGGCTCTTCAAAGTTCACGAACACGTTGAGCTGATCCTGCAGGATGCGGGCGGCATAGGCCACCGAGTCTTCCGGCGTGATCGCACCATTGGTTTCGATCGTCATGGTCAGCTTGTCGTAGTCGAGGATCTGGCCCTCGCGGGTGTTCTCGACCTTGTAGGAGACCTTGCGGACCGGCGAGAACAGGCTGTCGACCGGGATCAGGCCGATCGGCGCGTCCTCGGGGCGGTTACGCTCGGCGGCGACATAGCCCTTGCCGGCAGCGACCGTGAATTCCATACGGATTTCTGCGCCCTCGTCCAGCGTGCAGATCTGCAGGTCAGGATTGAGCACCACGACGTCGCCGACGGTCTGGATGTCGCCGGCGGTGACGACGCCCGGGCCCTGCTTCTTCACGACCATGCGCTTGGGGCCTTCGCCCTGCATCTTGATCGAGATGTCCTTGATGTTGAGCACGATGTCGGTGACGTCTTCGCGAACGCCCGCGATCGAGGAGAACTCGTGCAGCACGCCGTCGATGTGCACCGACTGCACCGCTGCACCCTGCAGCGACGACAGCAGGATGCGGCGCAGCGCGTTACCGAGGGTCTGGCCGAAGCCGCGCTCGAGGGGTTCTGCAACAACGGTCGCAAACCGGGCCGCATCGGTGCCCGGCGTTACCTGCAGCTTGTTCGGTCGGATAAGTTCTTGCCAATTTTTCTGGATCGTCACTGTGTCACCCATGTGTCAGTCCTTTGGGCCAGTCGTGCCCGCAACTGACGTTGGAGATCGCGGATCAGCCCGCGGCTGTCGAAATTCCAAGGCAATCGCGCGGCGGATAAATCCGCCCGCGACCAAATATCAAACGCGCCGGCGCTTGCGCGGACGGCAACCATTGTGCGGGATCGTCGTCACGTCGCGAATCGATGTGACGGTGAAGCCCGCCGCCTGCAGCGCGCGAAGCGCCGACTCACGGCCCGAACCAGGGCCCGCAACTTCCACTTCCAGCGTGCGCATACCGTGTTCCTGCGCCTTCTTGGAAACGTCTTCGGCCGCGACCTGCGCGGCATAGGGGGTCGACTTGCGCGAACCCTTGAAGCCCATCGTGCCGGCCGACGACCAGGCAATGGTGTTGCCCTGCGCGTCGGTGATGGTGATGGTCGTGTTGTTGAACGACGAATTCACATGCGCGATGCCGGAGGCGATGTTCTTGCGTTCGCGGCGGCGAATGCGGGTGGCTTCCTTGCCCATTCCAAAACCTTTCCTGTGATCTCAAACGCCGCCGTAGTGCCAGCGGCTACACCTAAAACGCGAAAAGCAGACGGTGAGGAGCGAATGGAAATTCGCCGCCTCGCGTCAGCTGTTCGCGAGCTTATTTCTTCTTGCCGGCAATCGACTTGGCCGGGCCCTTGCGCGTGCGCGCATTGGTGTGGGTGCGCTGGCCGCGCACCGGCAGGCCGCGGCGATGACGCAGGCCGCGATAGCAGCCGAGGTCCATCAGACGCTTGATGTTGATGCCGACTTCACGACGAAGATCGCCCTCGACCAGATAGTCGCGGTCGATGACTTCGCGGATCTGCAGAACTTCCTGGTCGCTGAGCTGGCTGACGCGGCGCTCGGCGGGAATCTTCACCTTCTCGATGATCTCGGCCGCGTTCTTCTGGCCGATGCCATGGATGTACTGGAGCGCGATCAAGACGCGCTTGTTGGTCGGGATATTCACGCCGGCAATACGGGCCACGGACTTCTCTCCTGTCACCGATCCCTCGCGGACCGGGCTATGTTCTTGCTAACTCGGGCAGGTGTCCGCAAACGCGAACACGACGCCCGTCCCCTCAGATTCTTTGGGGCCCGGCATCGTCTGAAACTATCCGACTTGGATGCGGGGCTTATTAAAGGATTCCACTCGGTTTCGTCAACCGTCTCTATCGTTTAGCTCGCTTTTTCGTGACCTTTTTCACGGCCTTTTTGGCGGGCTTCTTGACCGCCTTTTTGGCCGTTTTCTTGGCAGTTTTCCTGGTCGCCTTTTTGGCCTTTTTTGCCCCCTTGGAGGCCGATTTGGCGGCCTTTGGAGCCGATTTGGCGGCCTTCTTGGCTGTTTTGGCAGGCTTTTTGCCAGATGGCTTGGCGGTCTTCCTGGCGCCTGCCTTGGCCTGTTTGGCCGGGGCTGAAGCCTTGACCGGCTTGGGTTCCACCGCGCCGATCGCAGACAGGATCCGGTTAATTTCCCGCGTGACGTGCTCGATGGTCATCATGCCGTCGACCGTGAGCAGCTTCCGCCGCTCCGAATAATAGTGAATCAGCGGCTCGGTCAGGGTCCGGTAGCTCGCCAGCCGCTTCGACAACACCTCAGGGGTGTCGTCGATTCGCACTTCCTCGCCCCTCGCCCGCATCTCGGCGACGCGACTCTCGACGCGGTCGAGCAGCGCGCTCTCGTTGACGCGCAGCTCGATCACGGCGTCGAGCTTGATGTGCTTCTTCTTCAGCAGTTCATCGAGGGCCGCGGCCTGCGGCACCGTGCGGGGAAAGCCGTCGAGGATGAACCCGTTCTTCATGTCGGGCTGGTCGAGGCGGTCGGAGATGATCCCGATCACGATTTCATCCGGCACCAGCGACCCGCTCGCCATGATGTCCTTGGCCTGCAGGCCGATCGGCGTCTGGGCGGCCACCGCAGCGCGCAGCATCTCGCCGGTGGAGAGCTGGATCAGGTCGTGTTTGTGGACCAGCCGTTGCGCCTGGGTCCCCTTGCCCGCACCCGGCGGCCCCAAAAGGATCAATCTCATGACAATTCGCCCCCCGGCTTGGTGAGCGAATGCCCGCGCACCTGCGTTTTGATATCAAGGATAGTGCAAACCACAATCAGCGCCGACCCACCACCAAAAAGAAAGGGCAGCTTACCGTAAGCCACCAGGGCTTCCGGAATCAGCGACACGGCCACGAGGTAGACGGCTCCGACGAAGGTCGTCAACGTCACGACGCGATCGAGATGGTCGGCGGTGGGTTCGCCCGGCGCCACGTCTGTAATCGCGCCGCCCCGCTTGTGCAAGACCTCGGCGATGCGCGCGGGATCAAGCACATAGGCGGTATAGATGAAAGCCAGCACGAAGACCGCAATGGATCCGAGGATCATGTGGACCGGCCGGGCGAACTGGATGTGGTCGTAGGCGACGGCGAGCGTCGGTGTCTGGCCGAAGGCCAGGGTCGCAAGCACCAGCGGAAGATAGAAAATCCACGGTGTCACGGTGGCCGGGATCAGGAACCCGGCGCTGTTGATCTTGATCGGCAGCACCGAGGAGCGCGCGGGAAGCAGGCGTGTTCCGGCCTGGCGCGCGGCATATTGCACGGGCACGTTCCGCCGCGCGCCTTCGACGAGCACGATGACAGCGACCCCCACGACCGCGAGGATGGCCAGCAACAGCAGAAGGCTGCCGGAGATCGCACCCTGTCCCAGCAGTTGGAAGGTGGCGGAAATATCCGCCGGAAGCGAAACGATGATGCCGACGAACAGAAGCAGCGCGAGCCCGTTGCCGATCCCGCGGCGGGTGATTTGTTCGCTGAGCCAGACCAGGAAGAACACGCCGCCCACCATCGTTGCAGTGGCCGACAGCAGGAACCAGCCGCCGGGCTCGGTGACGAGGCCGGGAACGTCCTGAAGACCGGACGCGACGCCGAAGGCCTGGAATGTCGCAAGCAGCAGCGTCAGGATGAGCGTGAAGCGGGCAATCTTGCGGCGGCCGGCCTCACCCGATCGTTCGAGCGCGCTCAGCCTGCCCCACACCACAGCGACAAGCTGGATGACGATCGCGACACTCAGATAGGGAATGATGAAGAGCGCGAAAATCGAAATGCGGGCGGCCGCGCCCGATGAAACCAGCAGGCCGGCCTGCATCTGTGGCGAGAGGCCCGCAAGCGGGATATGAGTGCCGAGCCGGAAGATGAGCAGCGCGCCGATCGTGATCGCGATCCGGCGCGGCAGCTCAGATTTCATCGACGGCGGCCCTTGAGCTTGGACTTGCGGATCAGCCCTTCATACTGATGGGCGAGCAGATAGCCCTGCACCTGCGCCACCGTATCCATCGTCACGCTGACGACGATCAGAAGCGAGGTTCCGCCAAAGTAGAACGGCACCGCGGCATAGGAGATCAGAACTTCGGGAATCAGGCAGACGATGGCGAGATAGATCGCGCCGAGCACCGTCACGCGCGACAACACGTAGTCGATATATTCGGCGGTACGCTCGCCCGGACGGATGCCGGGGATGAAGCCGCCATGCTTCTTCAGATTGTCCGCGGTCTCGGTCGGATTAAACACGATCGCGGTATAGAAGAACGCGAAGAACACGATCAGCGCGAGATAACAGAACAGGAATAGCGGACGGCCGTGGCTGAGCTGGGTGTTGAGCCACTGGAACCATTCCGGACCCTTGCCGGCGTTGAAGTTGGCAACCGTGGTCGGCAGCAACAGCAGCGACGAGGCGAAAATCGGCGGGATCACGCCCGAGGTGTTGAGCTTGAGTGGCAGATGCGAGGACTGGCCCTCGAACATCTTGTTGCCGACCTGGCGCTTCGGATACTGGATCAGGAGCCGCCGCTGGGCGCGTTCCATGAACACGATGAAGGCGATCACGACGACCGCCATCACGATCACGACCAGGATCAGGGCGGTCGACAGCGCACCCTGACGGCCGAGTTCGAGCATGTTGGCGAGCGCCGAGGGCAACTCGGCGACGATGCCGGCCAGGATGATCAGCGAAATACCGTTGCCGATGCCGCGCGAGGTGATCTGCTCGCCGAGCCACATCAGGAACATGGTGCCGCCGGTCAGCGTGATCGCGGTAGAGATCAGGAAGAACGGCCCAGGCTCGCTGACGACGTTACCGGCGCCCTGCAGGCCGACGGCGATACCGTAGGACTGGAACGCGGCGAGGATCACCGTGAGATAGCGGGTATACTGGTTCAGCGTCTTGCGGCCGGCCTCGCCTTCCTTCTTCAGCGCCTCGAGCTGCGGCGAAACCGTGGTCAGAAGCTGGATGATGATGGACGCCGAGATATACGGCATGATGTTCAGGGCGAAGATCGCCATGCGGTTGATACCGCCGCCGGCGAACATGTTGAACATGCCGAGAATACCGCCGGCCTGCGACTTGAACACCTGCTCCCAGGCGGCGGGATCGATGCCGGGCAGCGGAATGTAGGTGCCGAGCCGATAAACAAGCAGCGCACCCAGTGTGAACCAGATGCGCTTCTTCAGTTCGTCGGCTTTGCCGAGCGCAGAGAAATTGAGGTTTGCCGCAAGTTGTTCTGCTGCTGAGACCATGTCTAGGCTTTCTCCCGCCGTCCCTCACGCCGTGGGCCCCGAGCGGGGCCATCGGCAGACGCCGGACATTATTTGGTGCTCGGCTTCGATAAGTCCATCGTTCAATCGGCGGATTGCCCGCGCTCGGCGGGCAATGACGCAGATGTTACGCCGCCTCGCCTTCTTCCTTCTTGGCCGGAGCCAGAACCTTCACCGTGCCGCCGGCCTTTTCGACCGCCGCGATCGCGGATTTCGAGGCGCCATGCACCTCGATGGCGAGCTTGGCCTTGATCTCGCCGCGGCCGAGCAGACGCAGGCCGTCCTTGGCGCGGCGCAGCACGCCTGCCTTCACCAGCGATTCGGCGGTGATGGTTTCCTTGGTGTCGACCAGCTTGGCATCGATCGCGTCCTGCAGGCGGTCGAGATTGATCTCGGCGAAGTCGAGCTTGAAGATGTTGTTGAAGCCGCGCTTCGGCAGGCGCCGATGCAGCGGCATCTGGCCGCCCTCGAAGCCCTTGATGCGCACGCCCGAACGCGCAGTCTGGCCCTTGCCGCCGCGGCCCGCAGTCTTGCCCTTGCCTGAACCGATGCCACGGCCGACGCGCATGCGCTTCTTGCGCGAGCCGGCGTTGTCGGCGATATCGCTGAGCTTCATCGCGAAATTCCCTTATCTATGGAGCATGATCTTGACCGAAAACCGGTCCCCACTTTTCGGGATCATGCTCCTCCCTGTCTTGCTTACTCGCCGACGACGCGGACGAGATGTTGAACCTTGCTGATCATGCCGCGAACTTCAGGCGTATCCTGCAGCTCGGAAACCCGGCCGATCTTGTTGAGCTTGAGGCCGATCAGCGTCGCACGCTGCGAGTGGTGGCGGCGGATTGCACTGCCAGTCTGCTCGACCTTGATCATCTTTGCGGCCTTGGCCATCGTCTTGACTCCGAACGGCGCGGGAAGCTGCGCCTGATTGTTTATTCAGCCACCACTTCGGCATCGCCACCGACGCGGCGCGACTGCAGCGTGGACACCTTGATGTTGCGGCGTGCCGCCACCGAACGCGGCGAATCCTGATGCTTCAGCGCGTCGAAGGTTGCGCGAACCATGTTGTAGGGGTTCGACGAGCCGATCGACTTCGCCACCACGTCCTGGATGCCGAGCGTTTCGAACACCGCGCGCATCGGACCGCCCGCGATGATGCCGGTACCGGCCGGGGCTGCGCGCAGATAGACGCGGCCCGCACCGTGACGGCCGGCGATATCGTGATGCAGCGTGCGGCCTTCGCGCAGAGCAACGCGCGTCAGGTTACGCTTCGCCGATTCCGTCGCCTTGCGGATCGCCTCGGGAACTTCGCGCGCCTTGCCGTGACCGAAACCGACCCGACCCTTCTGGTCGCCGATCACGACCAGCGCCGCAAAGCCGAAGCGCTTGCCGCCCTTGACGACCTTCGCCACGCGATTGATGTGGACCAGCTTGTCGACGAACTCGCTGTCGCGCTCTTCGCGATCCCTGCTCCGTTCGCGTCCGCCGCGTTCGCGTTCACCTGCCATGGTGTTTTCCAATCTCAGGGAGCCTAACGCCCCTGTCCTTAATCTTGGTTCAAAACCGGTTGTTAGAAGCTCAATCCGCTTTCGCGGGCCGCATCGGCGAGCGCCTTGACGCGCCCGTGATACAGATACTGACCGCGATCGAATATCACTTCCTTGACGCCCTTCTGCACGGCGCGTTCCGCCAGCAGCTTGCCGACGGCCTTGGCCGCATCGATGTTGGCGCCCGTGTTGCCGCTCTCGCGCATCGTCTTTTCCAGCGACGACGCGGAAGCCAGCGTCTCGCCCTTCAGGTCGTCGATGACCTGGGCATAGATGTGCTTCGACGAGCGGAACACCGACAGACGCGGACGTCCATTGGCGGAGCGGCGCAGTGAATTCCTCACACGCTGCTTGCGCCGGGCATTTGTAACTTTCAGTGACATGGCCGGCTCCGTTACTTCTTCTTGCCTTCCTTGCGGAAGATGAATTCGTTGGCGTACTTCACGCCCTTGCCCTTGTAGGGCTCCGGCGGACGATAGGCGCGGATTTCGGCCGCAACCTGACCGACGCGCTGGGAATCATTGCCCGTGATCGTGATCTCGGTCGGCTTCGGCACCGCGATGGTGATGCCATCCGGGATCGCGTAGACGACGTCGTGGCTGTAGCCGAGCGCGAGCTGCAGGTTCTTGCCCTGCAGCGCGGCGCGGTAGCCGACGCCGGTGATCTCGAGCTTCTTCTCGAAACCCTTGGTGACGCCCTCGACCAGGTTTGCGACCTGCGCGCGCGCGGTGCCGTACATGGCCTGCGCCCGGTTGGTTTCGAGCTTCGGCGCGACCTTGACCGCGCCGTCCTCGAACTTCACCTCGACGTCGTCATGCACGACGAACTGAAGCTGGCCCTTCGGCCCCTTCATCTTGACGGTCTGCCCCTCGACGGTCGCCGTCACACCGGACGGGATCGGCACGGGCCGTTTGCCAACACGTGACATGCTAGAATCCTTCCTCAGAACACCGTGAAGAGAACTTCGCCGCCCACGTTCGCTTCACGCGCTTCGTGGTCAGCCATGATTCCCTTCGGTGTCGACAAGACCGAAATACCGAGACCGTTGTTGACGCGCGGCAGGTTCTTCACCGAGGCGTAAACCCGACGGCCTGGCTTGGACACCCGCTCGATTTCGCGAATGACCGGCTCGCCATCGAAATATTTCAGTTCGATCTCGAGTTCGCTGCGGCCGGACGAATGCTCTACGCTGGCGTAGCCGCGGATGTAACCCTCGGACTTCAGCACTTCGAGCACGTTGGCGCGCATCTTCGAGCCCGGGGTCGAAACCTTGGACTTGGAGCGCATCTGCGCGTTGCGGATGCGGGTGATGAGATCGCTGATCGGATCGTGCGTAGACATCTGACGACCCTCCCTTACCAGCTCGACTTCACGAGCCCGGGAACCAGGCCCTTGGAGCCGAGTTCACGCAGCGCGATGCGGCTGAGCTTGTTCTTGCGATAGACCGAGCGCGGACGGCCGGTGAGTTCGCAGCGGTTGCGGATGCGCGTCGCCGACGAGTTGCGCGGCATCTCGGCAAGCTTCAGCGTCGCCGCGAAGCGCTCTTCCATCGGCTTGGTCTTGTCGGCGATGATCGCCTTCAGCTTCGCGCGCTGGGGGGCGGCGTTCTTGGTCATCCGCTTGCGCCGGTTGTTCTTCTCGATTGAACTCTTCTTTGCCATGCTTGGCTCCTGGGTTTCCGCGTTTGAGAGGCTTTAACTGCGTCTCACTGCCGGAACGGGAAATTGAAAGCGGTCAACAAGGCACGCGCCTCGTCGTCGGTCTGCGCCGTGGTGCAAACCGTGATGTCCATGCCGCGGGCTTCCGAAACCTTGTCGAAGTCGATTTCGGGGAAAATGATGTGCTCCTTGAGGCCGAGCGAATAATTGCCGCGGCCGTCGAAGCTCTTCGGATTGAGGCCGCGGAAGTCGCGCACGCGCGGCAGCGCCACGTTCACTAGGCGGTCGATGAACTCGTACATCTTGGCCTTGCGCAGCGTGACCTTGCAGCCGATCGGCTGGTTTTCACGCAGCTTGAAGGTCGCGATCGCGACGCGCGAATAGGTCACGATCGCCTTCTGGCCGGCGATCAGCGACAGGTCGCCAGCCGCGGTCTCGGCCTTTTTGCGGTCGTTGACGGCATCGCCGACGCCCATGTTGAGGACGACCTTGTCAAGACGCGGCACCTGCATGACGTTGGCATAGCCGAACTGTTCAGTCAGCTTGCTGCGGATGCTCTTGTCATACTCCACGCGCAGGCGCGGCACATAAGCGGTTTCAGCCATCGATCTCTGCTCCCGAGCTCTTGGCAATGCGTACCTTCTTGCCATCAGCCTGAATCTTGAAGCCCACGCGGGTCGGTTTGCCGTCCTTGCCGACATACGCGATGTTGGACAGGTGGATCGGCGCCTCCTTGGAGATGATGCCGCCTTCCTGGGACTGGGTCTGCTTCTGGTGACGCTTCACCAGGTTGACGCCGCGCACGAGAGCCTTGTTCTCGTCGGGACGGACCTCGAATACTTCGCCGGTACGGCCCTTGTCGCGGCCGTTCAGCACGATGACCTTGTCACCCTTGCGGATCTTGGCAGCCATCACAGCACCTCCGGCGCAAGTGAAATGATCTTCATGTGGTTCTTGGCGCGCAGCTCGCGCGGCACGGGCCCGAAGATACGGGTGCCGACCGGCTCCGACTGATTGTTGATCAGCACGGCGGCGTTGCGGTCGAAGCGGATGACCGAGCCGTCGGCGCGGCGGATGTCCTTGCGGACACGCACCACGACAGCCTTCATCACGTCGCCCTTCTTCACCTTGCCGCGCGGAATCGCTTCCTTGATCGACACAACGATAACATCGCCCACGGTGGCATAGCGGCGCTTGGAGCCCCCAAGCACCTTGATGCACATGACACGGCGTGCGCCTGAATTATCGGCCACGTCGAGGTTGGTCTGCATCTGAATCATTGATGCACCTCGTCCTCTTTCTGATGCGCTGAAACGCGCTTAAAATTTCCCAAAACCGGTCAGGCTAGGCCCGACCCGCTTCAGGCCGTTTTCTTCTGTTCGCCCCGGACAACCGTCCAGCGCTTCAACTTCGAGATCGGCTTGCTCTCCTCGATCCACACCATGTCGCCCGGCTTGAACTCGTTGTTCTCGTCGTGCGCGTGGTAGTTCTTGGAGCGGCGGATCGTCTTCTTGTAGATCGGGTGGGTGAAGCGGCGGTCGACGCGCACCACGATCGTCTTGGCTTGCTTGTCGCTCACGACCACGCCCTGAAGGGTTCGTTTCGGCATATCCGGCCTCTTACTTCTTCTTCGCGCGCGCTTGCGCGGCGATGGTCTTGATGCGGGCGATATCGCGGCGAGCTTCACGCAGCCGCGTGGTGTTCTCCAGCTGCCCGGTGGCGCGCTGGAAACGCAGGTTGAAACGCTCTTTCTTCAGGTTGAGGACGGCGTCCTCCCTCTGATCGTCGCTCATCGCGCGAATGTCGGCGGTTTTCATCTCGGCCATGAATGTTACTCCGCAATGCGCGCGACGAAGCGCGTCTTGATCGGCAGCTTGGCGGCGGCGAGCGAGAGCGCTTCCTTTGCGGTCTGCACCGTGACGCCGTCGATCTCGAAAATCACGCGGCCGGGCTTGACGCGGGCCACCCACAATTCCGGCGTACCCTTGCCCGAGCCCATGCGGACTTCGGCGGGCTTCTTCGACACCGGCAGGTCCGGAAACACGCGGATCCAGACGCGGCCGGCGCGCTTCATGTGACGGGTCAGCGCGCGGCGTGCGGCTTCGATCTGACGGGCGGTGATGCGCTCGGGCGCCATCGCCTTCAGGCCGAACTGTCCGAACGACAACGTCGCGCCCGAAGTCGCAACGCCGTGGATACGGCCCTTATGCGCCTTCCGGAACTTCGTTTTCTTTGGTTGCATCATGGCTTACGCCCTCAAACCTTCTCTAATGTCTCAAGCAGCGTCGCGACGCGGACGGGTATTGTCGCCTTCGGCCATCTTCTTGTCCTGGGCCATCGGATCGTGCTCGAGGATCTCGCCTTTGAAGATCCAGACCTTGACGCCGCAGGTACCGAATGTCGTGAACGCAGTCGCCACGCCGTAATCGACGTCGGCGCGCAGCGTGTGCAAGGGAACGCGACCTTCGCGATACCATTCCATACGCGCGATTTCGGCGCCGCCGAGACGGCCCGAGCAGTTGATACGAATGCCTTCGGCGCCAAGACGCATCGCCGACTGCACCGCGCGCTTCATGGCGCGGCGGAATGCGACGCGGCGCTCGAGCTGCTGGGCGATCGATTCGGCGACCAGGGTAGCGTCGAGCTCAGGCTTGCGGATTTCGACGATGTTGATGACGACGTCGGAAGCCGTGATGTCGGCAACCCGCTTGCGCAGCTTGTCGATGTCGGCGCCCTTCTTGCCGATTACGACGCCGGGACGCGCCGAATGGATCGTCACGCGGCACTTCTTGTGCGGACGCTCGATCACGATGCGGGCGACGGCTGCCTGCTTGAGTTCCTTGTGCAGGATCTCACGGATCCTGACGTCCTCATGCAGCAGCTTGCCGTACTCGTTCTTGCCGGCGAACCAACGGGAATCCCACGTACGGTTGATGCCGAGACGCAGTCCGATTGGATTGATTTTTTGACCCATCGTCTTCTCCCGCGCCCTTAAGCGCCAGCCTCGGCCTCGACCTGACGAACCACGATGGTCAGGTGCGAGAACGGTTTGTAGATACGACCCGAACGGCCACGGCCGCGCGGCGAAAAGCGCTTCATCACGATGCCGTTGCCGACATGGGCCTCGGCGACGACCAGATCGTCGACCTCGAGGTCGTGGTTGTTCTCGGCGTTCGCGATCGCCGATTCCAGGCACTTCTTGACGTCGACCGCGATCCGCTTGCGCGAGAACTGCAGGTCGGCCAGTGCCGCAGACGCCTTCCGGCCGCGGATCAGCTGCGCGACAAGATTAAGCTTCTGCGGGCTCACGCGCAGCATCCGGGCCACAGCCTTGGCCTCGTTATCCGCGAGCACTCTTTCGCGCTTTGGTTTGCTCATCGCTTATTCCTCAAGCCTTCTTGGCTTTCTTGTCGCCAGAATGGCCATGGAAGGTACGGGTCGGCGAGAATTCACCGAACTTGTGACCCACCATTTCCTCGTTGACCGATACCGGCACATGCTTCTGGCCGTTGTAGACACCGAAGACCAAGCCGACGAACTGCGGCAGGATGGTCGAGCGGCGGCTCCAGATCTTGATGACGTCGTGACGGCCGGACGCACGCGCGGCATCTGCTTTCTTGAGCAGAGAGCCTTCGACGAACGGGCCTTTCCAGACTGAACGAACCATGTCCGGCGTTCCTTACTTCTTCCGCTTGTGGCGGCTTAGGAGGATGAATCTGTTGGTCGACTTATTCGAACGGGTCTTCTTGCCCTTGGTCGGCTTGCCCCACGGGGTAACCGGGTGGCGGCCGCCCGAGGTGCGGCCTTCGCCGCCGCCGTGCGGATGGTCGATCGGGTTCATGACGACGCCGCGGTTATGCGGACGCCAGCCCAGCCAGCGGGTACGGCCGGCCTTGCCGATCGAGATGTTCATGTGATCGGGGTTCGACACCGCGCCGATGGTGCCGCGGCAACGGCCGTGCACCAGGCGCTGCTCGCCCGAGTTCAGACGCAGAATGACGTAGTCCTGATCGCGGCCGACGATCTGCGCGTAGGTGCCGGCGGAACGTGCGATCTGGCCGCCCTTGCCGATCTTCATCTCGATATTGTGGACGATCGTGCCGACCGGCATGTTGCCGAGCGGCATGACATTGCCGGGCTTCACGTCGACATAGTTGCCGGCAACGACGGTGTCGCCCGCGGCCAGCCGCTGCGGCGCCAAGATGTAGGCCTGCTCGCCGTCGGCATACTTGATCAGCGCGATGAACGCGGTGCGGTTCGGATCGTATTCCAGGCGCTCGACGGTCGCTGAAACGTCGACCTTGTCGCGCTTGAAATCGACCATCCGGTAGGCCTTCTTGTGGCCACCGCCACGAAAGCGAACCGTGATACGGCCGGTGTTGTTGCGGCCGCCATTGCTGTGCTTGCCCTCGGTCAACGCCTTGACCGGCTTGCCCTTGTACAGCGCCGAACGGTCGACCATCACCAGCTGGCGCTGGCCCGGCGTCGTCGGATTGTATGTTTTCAATGCCATCGTCGTAACGCCTTATAGTCCGGTGGTGACGTCGATGCGGTGGCCCTCTTCGAGGGTCACGATCGCCCGCTTCACATCCGACTGCGAACCGAAATTGCCGCGGAACACCTTGGTTTTGCCCTTGCGGACCAGCGTGTTCACGCTCTTCACCTTGACGTCGAACAGCTTTTCGACGGCTTCCTTGATTTGCGGCTTGGTCGCCTTGGAGGCGACCTTGAACACAACCTTGTTGTGCTCGGACGCTACCGTCGCCTTTTCGGTCACCACCGGGGCAACGATCACGTCGTAATGGCGCGGATCGATATTCTTCATTTGAAGCGCGCCTCCAACGCATCCACCGCCGACTTGGTCAGCACCAGCTTGTGACGGCGCAGAATGTCATAGACGTTGATGCCCTGGATCGGCAGCACGTCGATGTTCGGAATGTTGCGGGCCGCGGTCGCGAAACCGGTGTTGACCTCGGCGCCGTCGATGATCAGCGCATTGGTCAGGCCGAGACCCGAGAAATGCCCGACCAGAGCCTTGGTCTTGGCGGCCTCGAGCGTCGCCGATTCGATCACGATCAGCCCGCCGTCCTTTGCCTTGGCGGAGAGCGCATGGCGAAGTGCCAGTGCGCGCACCTTCTTCGGCAAGGCGAAGGCGTGCGAGCGCACCACCGGACCGAACGCACGGCCTCCGCCGCGGAACTGCGGAACGCGGGCCGAACCGTGACGAGCACCGCCGGTGCCCTTCTGCTTGTACATCTTCTTGCCGGTGCGCCAGACATCGGCGCGGCCCTGCGTCTTGTGCGTGCCGGCCTGACGCTTGGCGAGCTGCCAGTTGACGCAGCGCTGGATGATGTCCTTGCGCGGCTCCAGGCCGAAAATCTCATCGGACAGCTGGACCGAACCGGCTTCCTTGCCCTCAAGGGTCGTGACTTTCAGTTCCATCTCACGCGCCCTCCTGCTCGGCCGGTGCAGCAGCCTGCTCGGCGCCGCCGACAACCCTGAACTTGCCGGGCTTCGGAGCTTCCTTCGGCAACGGCTTCTTCACCGCATCACGCACCGAGATCCAACCGCCCTTGGAGCCGGGAACGGCGCCCTCGACGAGGATCAGGCCGCGCTCGACGTCGGTCTGCACGACGCGCAGATTGAGCGTGGTGATGCGATCGACGCCCATGTGACCGGGCATCTTCTTGTTCTTGAAGGTCTTGCCGGGATCCTGACGTCCGCCGGTCGAACCGATCGAACGATGCGAAACCGACACACCGTGGGTGGCGCGAAGACCGCCGAAGTTCCAGCGCTTCATGCCGCCGGCAAAACCCTTACCGACCGAGGTGCCGGTGACGTCGACGAACTGGCCGACCACGAAATGGTCCGCCTGAATTTCGGCGCCAACCGGGATCAGCGCGTCCTCAGACACGCGGAACTCGGTGACCTTCCGCTTGGGCTCGACCTTGGACACCGCAAACTGGCCGCGCTCTGCCTTGGGCAGATAGACGGTCTTGCGGGTGCCGGAACCGAGCTGCAGCGCAACGTAACCGTTCTTCTCGGTCGTGCGGTGGCCCAGAACCTGGCAATTGCCCAGCTTCAGCACGGTCACAGGGATATGTTCACCGGTCTCCGTAAAGACCCGCGTCATCCCGACCTTTTGTGCGATCACTCCGGAGCGCATCGGCGTGCTTCCTGTTCTTTCTGTCCGCTAACTTCGGACGATCTAAAAAAATCTTAGAGCTTGATCTCGACGTCGACACCGGCGGCCAGGTCGAGCTTCATCAAAGCATCGACGGTCTGCGGGGTCGGGTCGACAATGTCGAGCAGGCGCTTGTGGGTGCGCATCTCGAACTGCTCACGGCTCTTCTTGTCGACGTGCGGCGAACGGTTGACGGTGAACTTCTCGATGCGGGTGGGCAGCGGAATGGGTCCGCGAACCTGAGCACCGGTACGTTTCGCCGTGTTCACGATCTCGCGGGTCGACGTATCGAGAATTCGATGGTCGAACGCCTTGAGACGGATGCGAATATTTTGGCCGTTCATTGCCGCTGTCTTTCTTTGTCGTCGTATTTGCGAATGGTGGCTAGCGAGTAGCGGATGACTTCATCCGCCACTCGCCAATTCCTGTTCGCTTACTCAATGATGGCGGAGACGACGCCCGAGCCGACGGTGCGGCCACCTTCGCGGATCGCGAAGCGGAGCTTCTCTTCCATCGCGATCGGCACGATCAGGTGCACTTCCATCGCGATGTTGTCGCCCGGCATCACCATTTCGGTGCCTTCGGGCAGATGCACGACGCCGGTCACGTCGGTGGTGCGGAAGTAGAACTGCGGCCGGTAGTTGGTGAAGAACGGGGTGTGACGACCGCCCTCTTCCTTGGTCAGGATGTAAGCCTCAGCCTTGAACTTGGTGTGCGGCTTGACCGAACCCGGCTTGCACAGCACCTGGCCACGCTCGACTTCCTCGCGCTTGGTACCGCGCAGCAGCGCACCGATGTTGTCGCCGGCCTGGCCCTGATCGAGCAGCTTGCGGAACATTTCGACGCCGGTGACGATGGTCTTCTGGGTATCGCGCAGACCGACGATTTCGATTTCCTCGCCGACCTTGACGATGCCGCGTTCGACACGGCCGGTCACCACGGTGCCGCGGCCCGAGATCGAGAACACGTCTTCGACCGGCATCAGGAACGGCTGGTCGATCGGACGCGCCGGCTGCGGGATGCTTTCGTCGACGGCCTTCATCAGCTCGAGAACCGCATCGTGGCCGAGCTTCTTGTCCTTGTCTTCGAGGGCGGCGAGAGCCGAACCCTTGATGATCGGGATGGTGTCGCCCGGGAATTCGTACTTCGAGAGCAGTTCGCGGACTTCCATCTCGACCAGTTCGAGCAGTTCCGGATCGTCGACCATGTCGCACTTGTTCAGGAACACGACGAGCGCGGGAACGCCGACCTGACGGGCCAGCAGGATGTGCTCGCGGGTCTGCGGCATCGGGCCGTCGGCGGCCGACACCACCAGGATCGCGCCGTCCATCTGCGCCGCACCGGTGATCATGTTCTTGACGTAGTCGGCGTGGCCCGGGCAATCGACGTGGGCGTAGTGCCGGTTCGCGGTTTCGTATTCGACGTGAGCGGTCGAGATCGTGATGCCGCGCGCCTTTTCTTCGGGCGCCTTGTCGATCTGGTCGTACGCCGTGAACGTCGCACCGCCGGTTTCAGCCAGCACCTTGGTGATCGCTGCGGTCAGCGAAGTCTTGCCATGGTCGACGTGACCGATGGTTCCGATATTGCAGTGCGGCTTGTTACGTTCAAACTTTGCTTTGGCCATTTGACTCTCCGTTTAATCGTTGACTGTCGCCAACGACAATCAGGCAAACTTCTTCTGGACTTCTGCGGACACGTTCGCGGGTGCTTCCGCGTAGTGATCGAATTGCATCGTAAAGGTCGCGCGTCCCTGGCTCATCGAGCGCAGGTTATTCACGTACCCGAACATGTTCATGAGCGGCACCATCGCGTTGATGACGTTGGCGTTGCCGCGCATGTCTTGACCCTGGATCTGGCCGCGCCGCGAATTCAGATCGCCGATGACCGAACCGGTATAGTCTTCCGGGGTCACCACTTCGACCTTCATGATCGGCTCGAGCAGGACGGACTTGCCCTTCGTCAGCGCTTCGCGGAACGCCGCGCGCGATGCGATTTCGAAGGCCAGCGCCGACGAGTCGACGTCGTGATACTTGCCGTCGACCAGCGTCACCTTGACGTCGACCACCGGGAAGCCGGCGACGACACCCGAGCCCATCACGCTGTTGAGGCCCTTTTCGACGCCGGGGATGTATTCCTTCGGCACCGAACCACCAACAACCTTGGACTCGAACTCGTAGCCCTTGCCGGGCTCGTTCGGCTCGACCACGATCGACACTTCAGCGAACTGACCGGTACCGCCGGTCTGCTTCTTGTGCGTGTACTTGACCTCGGCCTTTTTGGTGACGCGCTCACGGAACGCCACCTGCGGCGCGCCAATGTTCGCATCGACCTTGTAGGTACGGCGCAGGATGTCGACCTTGATGTCGAGATGGAGTTCGCCCATGCCCTTGAGGATGGTCTGGCCGGACTCCTGGTCGGTCGACACGCGGAACGACGGATCTTCCGCAGCGAGCTTCGCCAGCGCGACGCCGAGCTTTTCCTGGTCGGCCTTAGACTTCGGCTCGATAGCGATTTCGATCACCGGCTCCGGGAATTCCATCTTTTCCAGGATCACCTGCTTGTCGGGGTCGCACAGCGTGTCACCGGTGCGCGCTTCCTTCAGGCCCGCCAAAGCAACGATGTCGCCGGCATAAGCTTCCTTGATGTCTTCGCGGTTGTTCGCATGCATCAAAAGCATGCGGCCGATGCGTTCTTTCTTCTCGCGGGTCGAGTTGACCACGCCGGTACCACTCATCAGCACGCCGGAATAGATGCGGCAGAAGGTGATGGTGCCGACGAACGGGTCGTCCATGATCTTGAACGCGAGCAGAGCCAGCGGCTCCTTGTCGTCGGCCTTGCGGACGACTTCGTTGCCGTCTTCATCGATGCCCTTGATGGCGGGCACGTCGACCGGCGACGGCAGATAGTCCACGACCGCATCGAGCAGCGGCTGCACGCCCTTGTTCTTGAACGCCGAACCGCACAGCACCGGGAAGAACGCGCCGGTCAGCACGGCCTTGCGGATCATGCGCTTCAAGGTCGCGACATCGGGCTCTTTGCCGTCGAGGTAAGCAGCAAGAACGTCGTCGTCGAGTTCGACGGCGGCTTCCAGCAGCTTCTCGCGATATTCATTGGCCTTCTCGACCATGTCCTCGGGAATATCGATGTCGACGAACTTGGCGTCGAGCTTCTCTTCTTCCCAGACTACGCCCTTCATGCGGACGAGATCGACCAGGCCCTTGAAGTTGTTTTCGGAGCCGATCGGCAGCTGGATCGCAATCGGCTTGGCACCGAGGCGATCGACAATATCCTGCATGCATTTGTAGAAGTCGGCGCCGGTCTTATCCATCTTGTTGGCGAAGACGATGCGCGGAACGCGGTACTTGTCGCCCTGACGCCAGACGGTTTCGGTCTGGGGTTCAACGCCCTGGTTGGAGTCGAGCACGCATACCGCGCCGTCGAGCACGCGCAGCGAACGCTCGACTTCAATGGTGAAGTCGACGTGGCCGGGAGTGTCGATGATGTTGAGGCGCTTGCCTTCCCAGAACGCGGTGGTCGCAGCCGACGTAATCGTAATGCCGCGCTCCTGCTCCTGCTCCATCCAGTCCATCGTCGCGGCACCTTCGTGCACTTCGCCGATCTTGTGGCTCTTGCCGGTGTAATAAAGGATGCGCTCGGTGGTCGTGGTCTTGCCGGCATCGATATGCGCCATGATACCGAAGTTGCGGTAGTTCTCTATGGCATGAACGCGGGGCATGGGTTGTTCCTTAAAATCCGTGTTTCGCCGTTACCAGCGATAGTGCGAGAAGGCGCGGTTGGCTTCAGCCATCCGGTGCACGTCTTCACGCTTCTTGACGGCGTTCCCCCGGTTATTCGACGCGTCGAGCAGTTCAGCGGAGAGCCGCTCCGTCATCGTCTTCTCGTTGCGATCGCGCGCCGCGGTGATGATCCAGCGAATGCCGAGCGCCTGACGGCGGACGGAACGCACTTCAACCGGCACCTGGTAGGTGGCGCCGCCGACGCGGCGCGACCGCACTTCGATGGTCGGCATGACGTTTTCCAGCGCCTGCTCGAACACCGGCAGCGGGCCCTGCTTGGTCTTGGCCTCGATCATGGCGAGCGCGCCGTAGACGATGCTCTCGGCGGCAGACTTCTTGCCGTCGTACATGATCGAATTCATGAACTTCGTAATGATGATGTTCCCGAACTTCGGATCCGGGTTCACTTCACGCTTTTCAGCTGAATGGCGACGAGACATCTTGGCTGTTCCCGCTTACTTCGGACGCTTCGCGCCGTACTTCGAACGACGCTGCTTACGGTTCTTGACGCCCTGGGTATCGAGGACGCCGCGGAGAATGTGGTAGCGCACGCCGGGCAAATCCTTGACGCGGCCGCCGCGGATCATGACCACCGAGTGCTCCTGAAGGTTATGGCCTTCACCGGGGATGTAGCCGATCACTTCGAAGCCGTTGGTCAGGCGCACCTTGGCAACCTTACGAAGCGCCGAGTTCGGCTTCTTCGGGGTCGTGGTATAGACGCGCGTGCAAACGCCGCGCTTCTGCGGCGACTGCTGCAGCGCCGGCACCTTCTTGCGCGACTTCTGCACGGTACGCGGTTTTGCGATCAGCTGGTTGATCGTCGGCATGTCAGCCTTCACCCTTTAGTTCGCGCGAAACCGGAGATGGCTTCGCAAATTCTTCTCGGGACTAGCCGCCCCGTTCGGCCGCCTTGCACGGGAAAAGACCCACGCAAAACGAAATCGCGCCAACCACTCATTGCTGAGCGGAAAGCGCTTCGACGCCACAGAGGACCGCGACTGAAGACCGATCAGCGTTCGCTGTTCGGCCTGCTACCGAGGTCATGCATCCGAGTTCACTCTCAAGAGAACGTGCTCAAGAGAACTAAAATCGCACTGGCATTGCCTAGCTATATGATCGACAGCGTTTGAGCGGCATTCGTCGAGGTTGGTGCCCGTCTCAGTCCAGAAGGATTTGGGTCCATAAGGATTTGAAGGGTGTTCCGTTCCGACGCTGGCGACGCTCACCGCCTGTCGTGAAGTGGGGGTCTTCTATAAGCCGTGGGTAGCTAAGTCAAGCGAAACGACAACGCAGGAAACGCCTATGGCACCTGCAGATTCAGAGCTTAGCGTGAATCGGTGCGTAGCGAAATTGGCGGCACTCCCCGCTTCTTCGAATCGAACGGCACCAGCGATTCTCGCCAAATTTTACCCGGGTAAATATATCCAGAAACATAATTCCCCGGGTTCCCGTCCAAAGCGGATTGCCAAGCTAAGCCTTTATTTGCCTTTCCCGGCGCAAAACTAGCCCTTCAAGGCCGGAAATTCCTATGCGGTACACCGACATTGCAATTATCGGGGGCGGCCTCGCCGGCTCGACCGCGGCCGCGATGCTCGGACGCGCCGGGATTCCGACGCTCCTGATCGACCCGCATGAAAATTATCCGTTCGATTTTCGCGTCGAAAAGCTGAGTGGCGGTACCCAGGTCGACCTTTTGCAGAAGACGGGATTCGCCGATTCGCTGCTGCGTGCGACCACCCATGACGGCGAAAACTGGATCGCGCGGGCCGGATATCTGCTCGACAAGCGGCCCAGCCAGCAGTTCGGCATCATGTACGACGCGCTGATCATGGCGATTCGGGCCGAAATCCCCAAACCTGCCGAACTGGTCTACGCCAAAGTCACGGATGTCTCGACCAGCGACGATCGCCAGAAGCTCACGCTCTCGAACGGCGAATCGATCTCGGCGCGGCTGGTGGTGCTGGCCAATGGGTTGAACATCGGGCTCCGCCGCAATCTCGGCATCGAACGCCAGATCATCAGCCCGTGCCACTCGATCTCGATCGGATTCGACCTTGCGCCTGTCGGCCGCGCCGCTTTCGAATTTCCGGCGCTGACGTATTTTTCGGAACGGCCGAGCGGCCGTATCCCCTATCTGACGCTGTTTCCGGTCGGCACGAAGATGCGGGCCAATCTGTTCGCCTATCGCGAGGCCGACGATACCTGGCTGCGCGAGATGCGGCAAAAGCCGGTCGAGACCATGAATGCCGCGCTGCCGCGGCTGCGCCGCATCACCGGCGACTATACCGTGTCAGGCGACGTCAAGATCAGGCCAGCGGATCTCCACGTCAGCACGGGCTATCGGCAGCCCGGCATCGTCCTGGTCGGCGACGCCTTCGCGACCACCTGCCCTGTCACGGGCACCGGCACCGACAAGGTACTCACTGACGTCACCCAGCTCTGCAATGTCCATATTCCCGCCTGGCTGGCGAGCGAGGGCATGATCGAGGCCAAGATCGCGTCGTATTACGAAGATCCGGTCAAGCTGGCCTGCGACGCCTGGTCGATGGCGAAGGCCTTCAGCTTCCGCAAGGTCACGCTGGACCGCGGCATCTACTGGCGCGCACAACGCCTGGCGCGGTTCCTGGCGTGGTTTGGCGAAGGCAATTTGCGGCGGCTACGCAAGGCAATCAGCGCGGAAGCAAAAACCCACGCTCACTCCTCCTCGTCGTCCTCGTCCTCATCATCATCGTCGTCTTCATTGTCGTCGTCGGCCTGACCGGCCGCATTGTGCGGCTTGTGGCCCTGGTCGTCCCAGAGCTTGCGGTAGGCGCCATTGCGGGCAAGCAGCTCCGCGTGCGAGCCGCGCTCGATCGCCTTGCCGTTCGAAATCACGATGATCTCGTCCATCTCGACCACCGACGTCAGGCGGTGCGTCGACCAGATCATGGTGCGTCCCTCCGCGACCTTCAGCAGCGTGCGATTGATCGCAGCTTCCGTGGTCTGGTCGAGCGCGGACGTCGCTTCGTCCAGCAGCAGGACGGACGGGTTGCGGATGACGGCGCGCGCGATCGCGATGCGCTGGCGCTGGCCGCCCGACAGCGTGTCGCCGCGTTCGCCGACCGGCGTGTCGTATCCCTGCGGCAGGCTCATGATGTACTGGTGGATCTCGGCCTTCTTGGCGGCCTCCTCGACCTCTTCGTCGCTCGCACCTTCCTTGCCGAGCCGGATGTTTTCGCGGATCGACATGTTGAACAGCATGTTCTCCTGGAACACGACCGCCATGCTCCCGCGCAGCGATTCCAGGGTGACGCGGCGGACGTCGACGCCGTCGATGGTCAGGCGCCCCTCGTCGGGCTGGTAGAGCCGCAGGACCAGATTGAGCAGCGTGCTCTTGCCCGAGCCGCTGGGTCCGACGATGGCGATGCGCTTGCCGGCATTGAGCTTGAGGCTGAGATTGTCGAGCACCGGCGTCTCGCTGCCCTCGTACTGGAAGGTCACGCGATCGAAGGTGATGTCGTTGGTGATGCGCGGCAGGTCGGGCGCGCCGGCGCGGTCGGCCCCGCGGGTCGGCTCGTCCAGCAGCTCCTGCATATGCCGCACCGATGCGGCCGCCTGGATCGACACCGGAATGAAATGCATCAGATGGGCGATGTTGTAGGACACCTCCCAGAACGCGCTCTCGAAGGTCACGAAGGTGCCGATGGTGATCTGGCCGGTGGTGGCGAGATAGGCGCCGATCGCGAGCACCACCAGATGCAGCAACAGCACCGAGATCGTGA
Organism: Bradyrhizobium sp. OAE829; assembly: GCF_040546575.1. NCBI lineage: Bacteria > Pseudomonadati > Pseudomonadota > Alphaproteobacteria > Hyphomicrobiales > Nitrobacteraceae > Bradyrhizobium > Bradyrhizobium sp. OAE829. The sequence continues at coordinate 1,055,981 of NZ_JBEPOE010000001.1, forward strand.
CGGTGCGTTCCACCATGGTCGACAGGAACACCGCGGACGCGGTCTTGGTGCGCACATCCTGGTTGCGCAGGGAGAACCAGCCGAACGCGCGGCGCTGCAAGCTGAACGCTTTCACCACCGCCTGGGCCGCGACGTTTTCCTGCACCACGCCGAGCAGCGCCGATTCATTCAGCTTCTGCTCGTAATTGGCCTGCACCGCCTTTGGCGTCAGAATCCGCGGGCCGATCAGCGTGATCGGAAACACCAGCAGCGCGACGGCGGCGAGCTGCCAGTTCAGGAACAGCATCAGGATGATGCCGGCGATCAACTCCAGGAACGGCAGCGCCGCGCTGTTGGCAAAGGTCTTGACCGCCCCCTCGAAGGCCGAGAGGTCGATCGAGAAGCGCGAGAGAATTTCGCCGCGCTTGGTGCGGGCGAAATAGCCCGCCGGCAAGCCCTGGACATGCTCGAACAACCGGGTCCGGACATCGGAAATGATCCCGGCTGCCAGCCGCGCGTCCCAGCGCTCATACCAGATCGCGACGATCGAGGTGATGATGCCGGCGACCGCGAGCACGCCGAGGATCTTGTACAGCGCCTGGAAATCCTCTTCGCCGAGCGCGTCGTCGATCAGGAACTTCAGGCTGAGCGGCATGATGACGTTGAACAGCGTCTCGACCAGCACGCCGAAGGTGACGATCGCCAATGGCTTCCTGTAACTGCCAAGATACGGCCTGACGAAGCCGTAGACCGTCGCCATCGCGCCGGCGGCTTCCTTCGCGGTGAAGACGACGAGGTCCTCGTCATCATCGTCGTCGAGCTCCAGCTCGTCGTCGTCCTCGTCCTCGTCTTTCTTGGCTTTTTTGTCTTTTATGCCGTCATCGGCAGCGGGCACGCCGGCCGGCTTGCCACTGGCGACAGCCTCGAGCGCGAGCCTCTTCGCAAGCTCAGAATCGTCCGCTGGCGCGGGATTCTGATCATCCGGAGAAGGAGGCTTTGGCGCCATAAAACCAACCGATGCTGCACGGCCGGCATGACCGCAAATCGAACGCGATAGCGGTGGACGCTATCGCGCCGATCCTATGCGATCAGGATGAATTCGGCAAAACAATTGGCACACAATCCGAGTATCGGCGGCTGCCGATCAGTCTTCGGACTCCACCTTGTCGAAGAACGAATAGCGCAGGCTGTCGGAGTCGGCGTACCACTGCCCCGGCCCCTTGTTGGCGGCAAGCGTCGCCGCCCACAATGCATCGGTGACGTCACGGCGATGCATTGAGAGGTCGAATCCGTTGCCGAAGAACAACTCCGACCATTCCCACCAGGTGCCGAGCTTCTTCACCCCGCGCAGCAGGTCATAGCGATCGATCAGCGCCGGCGGCGTGTCCGACGTGACGGAGCCGAACAGCAGCCCGGTCTTGATCACCCGGTTCAGTTCGCGCACCGCGCGCGGCACCTGCTTCTCCGCGACGTGGCACAGGCTGGTCTCGAACACGAAATCGAATTCGCCGTCCTTGAACGGCATATCGACGATCGAGCCGAGCTTGTTGAATTTCTTCAGCGCCTTCGGCGTCCGGGCATGGATGGCCCGGTTGTTTTCGATGCCCCAGGCGTCGATGCCGCGCTCGCGCAGCGCGCCGACCAGTTCGCCGCTGGCGGAGCCCGCGATCAGGAGCTTGTAGCCCCTCGCCCGGTTCCAGACGATCTTGATCAGGTCCGTCAGATAGGCCGGGTCGGTAAACTGGCTCCAGACCTCGCTGTAGGGGCCAAGCCCGCGATAATTCTGGAAATAATCGCGGTCGATCTTGTCGGAGAGCGCCCCGCCCGCCTGCGCGCGTGCGCGGCGCAGCCGCATCATCTCGGAGACGATGATGTCGGTGGCGGCGTCGGAGGAGTCGAGCAGTCCGTTCAGCGTGGAGTCGAACAGATAGTCGCCGACCACGACGATCCCCGGATGTTCCTTCGGCTCGGGCCGGTGGTTGGTCATGACATCGCGCACCGGCAAGCCGCCCGGCAGCGCGTTCACCGACGACAGCCAGCGATGGATCTTGCCTTCCTTGAAATAGTCACGGGCGTTGCCGAGCGACGCCGGCAGCGACTTCAGCGCGGCGTCGATCAGTTCCTGATCACTGAGATTGGCAAACGCCAGCGCATCGGAACCCGCGATCAGCCAGTTCAGGACGCCGTGCTTGCCGACGTCATGGCGCGCGCCCTCGTTGTAGACGCAGCAGCCGCCGAATGCCTCCGACATGAACCAGGCCCCGGGGATCTTCTCGCCCCAGAACGGTTCGTCGAACAGGATCGAGACCCGCAGATAATGCGCGGGCCGGTCGAAATAGGCGACGTGCTTGACCATCGACTTGCGCAGCTCTTCGCCGTTCCAGCGCATCGTGCCGAGCCAGGAATGCGGCAGGCACATCACCACGAGATCGAAGTCCCGCGTCTCCGGTCCCTTGCCGTTCATCATGTTGAGCTGATAGCGGCCGGAGGACGTCTTGCCGACCTGGAGCACCCGGTGATTGAGCTGGATATCGGCCGTGACTTCGCTGCGCAGGCAATCGACCAGTTGCTCGTTGCCGTTCTGGATCGAATACAGCCCGATATAGCCGTCGACATCCATCACGAAGTTCTTCAGCGCGTTCAGCCCGTTGGTGTTGTGCGGCTCGGTCGCGATGTCGGAGCGGGCCATCACCTTGAAGAAGCGCTTGGCGGTATCGTCGTCGACGAACTTTTCGAGCAGTTCCTCAGCCGTCATGTAGGCCCACGGATGCTCATTGTCGTGGGCGCCGACGCCTTCGTAATATTCGATCGGCGACACCATATCGCTGCAGCGCTTGCGAAAGCCCTCGATCGCGGCTGCGGTCTTTACACCATATTTGCGGCGCATGCCCGGCACGTCGTTGAGGAGTTCGCCGTCGAACTGCACCTGCTCGGCGTCCATCGGAATCGTCTGCAGGCCGAAATGCTGGATCAGCTCGCGCAGCGGATCGGGGCCGGTCATCGAGTAATCATAGATCTCGGCAACGCCGGCCTCATACATCGCCGGCGCCGAATCGAATTTGCGCGTGACGATCTTGCCGCCGACCCGGTCGGATGCCTCGTAGATCGTGATGCGGCAGAGGTCGCCGAGCTTCTTTTTCAGATACCAGGCGCTCATCAGCCCCCCGGGGCCGCCGCCTACGATTGCAAGATCGAGCATGTGTTTTCCGCAAGTTCCCGCCTGCCCCCAAAGTGCAGCCGGTTTAAGTCTCCTTAGCAAAAGCGCTTTTCACCCTGAAGGGAAGATGAACAAAGCAGGTCCGCGCATCGCGGCAATGCGGGAAAGCGCCATGGAGGCCGCCATAACCGCGCTTTTTCATCCGAATCCGTACTCTTACGGGGGTTTCGGCGCCGGCGGTTGATCGGGTGTCGCCGTGTGTGAAAGCCACGGTAGCGGCAAGCGGGTCCGGCCGACCTTATTCCCGCAGACGTGGAGTACGCCATCGGATTCCCGCGGACGTTTCGTTATTTCGGGAACGCCTTGCCGGCGAGCAGACTGATCAGTTCCTGCTGCCGCGAAAGGCCTGTTTTCGTGAGCACCGACTTGAGCTGAGTGCGGACCGTTTCGCGACTGACACCAAGCGTCCCCGCGAGTACTTCGATCGTGCGGGCCTCGCTGATGCCGCGCGCCACACGCGCTTCGGCCGGCGTCAGGTCGAACAGGCCTTGCAGGACTTCGGCGGTCGGCACCGCGGCGCGATCGACCGGCGTCACCACAAGCATCACGCTCGCTTGGGTGAAGATGTCGCGCGCGGCCCCGCGGACGGGAATGACGTGCAAGACCATCGGCAGATAGTTGGCCGTCGCTGCAACCGGTATCGACTTGATGATCCGGCCATCCCCAAGAGGCCGCGCGGCGAGCGCTTCGGCCAGCAGCGCATCCGCCGTCACATCCGTCATTGTCACGCGCTCGGCACGGTCTTCAAACAGCGAAGGCATCAAGGCTTCGAACAGGCCGTTGGCCGCGAACACCTGGCCGCGCGCACGCAGCACCGCACCGGGCAGGCCCAGCGCCTGCAACGCGTCCGCCTGGGCGCGTGCGCGCTCGAAGCCAAGGCGGTTCGCCGTAAGCGACGCCCGCGCCAAATGTGGCCGCAGCCCGTCCAGGAAGGTGACGATCTCGCGCGGCACCGGGCCAAGATCCTGGTGCCGCGGCACGACGATGGCGATCGAATCGCCGCTCGGTATCGGGATGATCGTGCCGGCCCGGTAACCGAGGCCGTATTTGCGATAAAAATTGCAATAGACGTCGTTGGTTGCAATTTCCTCATCCGACAGAAGATCGCCGTCCGTGAGAAAGCCTGCATGATTCAGCGCGATGGCGCGCGGCAGATTCGGATCGCGCTCGCTCCACCCGTCATTCAGAAAGAGCGGCATGGTGGCATCATATTCGACTGAGTTGACCGCGCTGACGTAACCGTCCCGCACGGCGAACATAAACCCACCGCTACCGCTGGTCGTCGCACCGAGCTCGCCAAGCACAGCTGGCCAAAGGGAAGGAATGAGCCCCGCCTCGTAAATGCGGTCGATCAAATGTTCTGAATGATCCATTTCGCTCATGGAAACCCGTGAAAATGGTTGCCCGGATACGATTCACGCATTGATAGCACGCCCCCGCTTTGTGGGTGAAGCACGAGGACACGCCGTCAACAAAGGACAGCCAGTTTCCCAACGGGCTCTCCCGTTTGAAGGAACCGGCGGTGTCACAGCGAGGCGTGGACGCCCATGCCGCAGCAAAAAGGCCGGCTTGCGCCGGCCTTTTCGCTTGCAGCGTATTCGCGCGGAGGCCCTATTCCGCGGGCGGCAGCGCCAGCGGTTCCGCTTCCGGAGCGGTCGGCACGATCGCGGCCTGCTTCTCGCGCTCGTCGAGAATCAGCTTGTCGCGCTTGACCGCGACTTCGCGGATCTTGGCCATCGAGGCGCCGGTGCCCGCCGGGATCAGCCGGCCGACAATGACGTTCTCCTTGAGGCCTTCCAGCGGGTCCACCTTGCCGTTGACGGCGGCTTCGGTGAGCACGCGGGTGGTCTCCTGGAACGAGGCAGCCGAGAAGAACGAGCGGGTCTGCAGGCTCGCCTTGGTGATGCCGAGCAGAACCGGCGTTCCCGTGGCGGGCTTCTTGCCCTCTTCCTTGGCCTTGAGGTTGAGCGCGTCGAACTCGATCTTGTCGACCTGCTCGCCCGAGATCATGTCGGTCTCGCCCTGGTCGGTGATCTCGACCTTCTGCAGCATCTGACGGACAATCACCTCGATGTGCTTGTCGTTGATGAGCACGCCCTGCAGCCGGTAGACTTCCTGGATTTCGTTGACCAGATAGGCAGCGAGTTCCTCGATGCCCTTGATCGCCAGGATGTCGTGCGGTGCCGGATTGCCTTCGACGATGAAATCGCCCTTTTCGACGATGTCGCCGTCCTGCAGATGGATGTGCTTGCCCTTCGGGATCAGGTACTCCCTGGTCTCCTCGGTCTTGTCCATCGGCTCGATCGAGATGCGGCGCTTGTTCTTGTAGTCGCGGCCGAAGCGGATCGTGCCCGCGATTTCCGCGATGATCGCCGCGTCCTTTGGCTTGCGAGCCTCGAACAGTTCGGCGACGCGCGGCAGACCGCCGGTGATGTCGCGGGTCTTGGCGCTTTCCGTGGAAATACGCGCCAGGATGTCGCCGCCCTTCACCTTCGCGCCGGTGTCGACCGACAGAATGCCGTCGACCGACAGCATGTAGCGGGCATCGCCGCCACGTGCGAGCTTCAGGACCTTGCCATCCTTGCCCTTGACCACGATGGCCGGACGCAGATCCGCGCCGCCACGCGAGGCGCGCCAGTCGATGACGACGCGCTTGGCGATACCGGTGGATTCGTCGAGCGTCTCCGAGATCGACTGGCCTTCGACCAGGTCCTCGAACCCGATGGTGCCCTCGACTTCGGTGAGAACCGGACGGCTGTACGGATCCCATTCGGCGATCCGCTGGCCGCGCTTGACCATGTCGCCTTCATCGACGTGCATGCGCGCGCCGTACTGAATGCGGTGGGTCGCACGCTCGGTGCCGTCGGCGTCGGTGATCGCAACGACCATGTTGCGGACCATCGCGATCAGATGACCTTCGCTGTTCTTGGCGATGGCCTTGTTCTTGATGGTCACCTTGCCGTCGAAGTTCGACTCGATGAACGACTGCTCGTTGATCTGCGCCGCGCCGCCGATGTGGAACGTACGCATCGTCAGCTGGGTGCCGGGTTCACCGATCGACTGCGCCGCGATGACGCCGACCGCTTCACCATGGTTGACCGGCGTGCCGCGGGCCAGATCGCGGCCGTAGCACTTGCCGCAGATGCCGTTGACGAGTTCGCAGGTCAGGGCCGAACGGATCTTCACTTCCTGGATGCCGGCCTGCTGGATGGCGTCGACATGCATTTCTTCCATCAGCGTGCCGCGCTTGACCACGACCTTGTTGGTCGCAGCATCGCGCAGATCCTCGCCCGCGGTGCGGCCGAGAATGCGGGACGCCAGCGAGGCAACGACCGTGCCGGCATCGACGATGGCGCGCATCTTGATGCCGAGCTTGGTGCCGCAATCGTCCTGCGTGATGATGCAGTCCTGCGCCACGTCGACCAGACGGCGCGTCAGGTAGCCCGAGTTCGCGGTCTTCAACGCAGTGTCCGCGAGGCCCTTGCGGGCGCCGTGGGTCGAGTTGAAGTATTCGAGCACCGACAGACCTTCCTTGAAGTTGGAAATGATCGGCGTTTCGATGATCTCACCCGACGGCTTGGCCATCAGGCCGCGCATACCGGCGAGCTGACGCATCTGGGCCGGCGAGCCGCGCGCGCCCGAATGCGCCATCATGTAGATCGAGTTGATGTCGGCGTCGGCGCCCTTGGCGTTCTTCTTGGTCGAGGAGATTTCCTTCATCATCTCCTTGGCGATTTCTTCGGTCGCCTTCGACCAGGCATCGACCACCTTGTTGTACTTCTCGCCATGGGTGATCAGGCCGTCATTGTACTGCTGCTCGAAATCCTTCGCCAGCGTACGGGTGGTGTCGACGATCTTCCACTTGGAGTGCGGAACGACCATGTCGTCCTTGCCGAACGAAATGCCGGCCTTGAACGCGTTGTAGAAGCCGAGCGCCATGATGCGGTCGCAGAAGATCACCGTCTCCTTCTGACCGCAGTGGCGGTAGACCTGGTCGATGACGCCGGAAATTTCGCGCTTGGTCATCAGCTTGTTGATGATGTCGTACGAAATCTTCGCCGAGCTCGGCAGCAGGTTGCCGAGCATGACGCGGCCCGCGGTGGTTTCGATCCAGCGCTTGGACACCTTGCCGGTCTCGTCGATGCCTTCCCACCGATACTTGATCTTGGTGTGGAGGTGGATGACCTTCGAATGCAGGGCGTGCTCGAGTTCGGCCATCTCGCCGAAGATCTTGCCCTCGCCGGGCAGGCCTTCGCGCATGATCGACACGTAATAGAGGCCGAGCACGATGTCCTGCGACGGCACGATGATCGGCTGGCCGTTCGCCGGATGCAGGATGTTGTTGGTCGACATCATCAGGACGCGCGCTTCCAGCTGCGCTTCAAGCGACAGCGGAACGTGCACGGCCATCTGGTCGCCGTCGAAGTCGGCGTTGAACGCGGCGCAGACCAAGGGATGCAGCTGGATCGCCTTGCCCTCGATCAGGACAGGTTCGAACGCCTGAATGCCGAGGCGATGGAGCGTCGGCGCGCGGTTCAGCAGCACCGGATGCTCGCGAATGACCTCGTCGAGGATGTCCCAGACCTCGGGACGCTCTTTTTCGACCAGCTTCTTCGCCTGCTTCACCGTGGTGGACAGACCCTTGGCGTCGAGCCGCGAATAGATGAACGGCTTGAACAGTTCGAGCGCCATCTTCTTCGGCAGGCCGCACTGATGCAGCCGCAGTTCGGGACCGACCACGATCACCGAACGGCCGGAATAGTCGACGCGCTTGCCGAGCAGGTTCTGCCGGAAGCGGCCCTGCTTGCCCTTGAGCATGTCGGCCAGCGACTTCAAAGGCCTCTTGTTGGCGCCGGTGATGACGCGGCCGCGGCGGCCGTTGTCGAACAGAGCGTCGACGGCCTCCTGCAGCATGCGCTTTTCATTGCGGATGATGATGTCGGGCGCACGCAGCTCCATCAGCCGCTTCAGGCGGTTGTTGCGGTTGATGACGCGGCGGTAGAGGTCGTTGAGATCCGAGGTCGCAAAGCGGCCGCCGTCGAGCGGCACCAGCGGACGCAGGTCCGGCGGAATCACCGGCACCACGGTCAGGATCATCCACTCCGGCTTGTTGCCGGAATAGCGGAACGCTTCGACGATCTTGAGGCGCTTGGCGAGCTTCTTGTGCTTGATGTCGGATTCAGTTTCCTGCATCTCGGCGCGCAGGGACTGCTCGAGCTTTTCGAGCTCGAGACCCTTGAGCAGCTCGCGGATCGCTTCGGCGCCGATCATGGCGGTGAAGCTGTCCTGGCCGTATTCGTCCTGCGCCTTCAGATACTCGTCTTCCGACAAGAGCTGACGGTCCTTGAGCGCGGTCAGGCCCGGCTCCAGCACGACGTAATATTCGAAGTACAGAATCCGCTCGAGATCCTTCAGCGTCATGTCGAGCAGAAGGCCGATGCGGGACGGCAGCGACTTCAGGAACCAGATGTGCGCAACCGGCGCCGCCAGCTCGATATGGCCCATGCGCTCGCGACGGACGCGGGAGAGCGTCACTTCGACCGAGCACTTTTCGCAGATGATGCCCTTGTACTTCATCCGCTTGTACTTGCCGCACAGGCACTCGTAATCCTTGATCGGCCCGAAGATGCGGGCGCAGAACAGGCCGTCGCGCTCGGGCTTGAAGGTACGGTAGTTGATGGTCTCCGGCTTCTTGATTTCGCCATACGACCACGACAGAATCTTCTCCGGAGACGCAATCGAAATCCGGATCTGGTCGAAGACCTGAGCCGGCGTCGTCGGATTGAAGAGATTCATAATTTCTTGGTTCATCGTCTTCTCCTCGCGTGCCGATCGTCACCGGCAGCAAATTCGAAACTCTTTGTCAGCGCGCGCCCTGCTCAACGTCCGAGCGGAGTGCGAATGCCCGGCGCATCTGAGCGAAGACTTGGCTTCGCCCGCATGCGCCGGACATGAAATCGTATGCGTTACTCTGCCGCCTCGGACGTCGTGGCCGGGCCGATCTTGGAGTTGTGCAGGTCGACGTTGAGGCCGAGCGAGCGCATTTCCTTGACCAGCACGTTGAACGATTCCGGGATACCCGCCTCGAACGTGTCGTCGCCGCGCACGATCGCCTCGTACACCTTGGTACGGCCGGCGACGTCGTCCGACTTCACGGTCAGCATTTCCTGCAGCGTGTAGGCGGCGCCGTACGCTTCGAGCGCCCAGACCTCCATTTCGCCGAAACGCTGGCCACCGAACTGCGCCTTGCCGCCCAGCGGCTGCTGGGTAACGAGCGAGTACGGTCCGATCGAACGCGCGTGGATCTTGTCGTCCACGAGATGGTGCAGCTTGAGCATGTAGATGTAGCCCACCGTCACCTTACGATCGAAGGCATCGCCGGTCCGGCCGTCATAGACGGTCGACTGGCCCGAGGCGTCGAAGCCCGCGAGCTTCAGCATTTCCTCGATGTCGGCTTCCTTGGCACCGTCGAACACCGGCGTTGCGATCGGCACGCCGTGGCTCAGGTTCTTGCCAAGCTCCATCAACTCGCCATCGTTCATCGTCTTGATGGTTTCATCGTCGCCATAGATCTTCTTCAGGGTCTCGCGCAGCGGCTTGAGGTCCTGCTTCTGATAGTAGGAGTCGATGGTCTGGCCGATGCGCTTGCCGAGGCCCGCGCAGGCCCAGCCGAGATGCGTCTCCAGAATCTGACCGACGTTCATGCGCGAGGGCACGCCCAGCGGATTGAGCACGATGTCGGCATGGGTGCCGTCCTCGAGGAACGGCATGTCCTCGATCGGAACGATCTTGGACACCACGCCCTTGTTGCCGTGACGGCCGGCCATCTTGTCGCCGGGCTGGATCTTGCGCTTCACCGCGACGAAGACCTTGACCATCTTCATCACGCCGGGCGGCAATTCGTCGCCACGCTGCAGCTTTTCGACCTTGTCGAGGAAGCGCTGTTCAAGGCCCTTCTTCGATTCGTCATACTGCTTCCGCATCGCCTCGATTTCAGCCATCAGCTTGTCGTTGGGCGAAGCGAACAGCCACCACTGCGAGCGCGGATGCTCGTCGAGCACCGCACGGGTGATCTTGGTGTCCTTCTTGAAGCCCTTCGGACCGGCGATGCCCTGGCGGTTTTCCAGAAGCTCCGCCAGACGGCCGTAGACGTTACGGTCGAGAATCGCCTGCTCGTCGTCGCGGTCCTTGGCCAGACGCTCGATCTCTTCCCGTTCGATCGCCAGCGCACGCTCGTCCTTGTCGACGCCGTGACGGTTGAACACGCGCACTTCGACGATCGTGCCCTGCACGCCCGGGGGCACGCGGAGCGAGGTGTCGCGAACGTCGGACGCCTTTTCGCCGAAGATGGCGCGCAGCAGCTTTTCTTCCGGCGTCATCGGGCTTTCGCCCTTCGGCGTGATCTTGCCGACCAGGATGTCGCCGGCGCGAACTTCCGCGCCGATGTAGACGATACCGGCTTCGTCGAGGTTCTTCAGCGCTTCTTCCGAAACGTTCGGAATGTCGCGGGTGATTTCCTCCGGACCAAGCTTGGTGTCGCGGGCCATCACCTCGAACTCCTCGATGTGGATCGAGGTGAAGACGTCGTCCTTCACGATCCGCTCCGAGAGCAGGATCGAGTCTTCGAAGTTGTAGCCATTCCACGGCATGAACGCGACCAGCACGTTGCGGCCGAGCGCGAGTTCGCCGAGATCGGTCGAGGGACCGTCGGCGATGATGTCGCCCTTCTTGACGATGTCGCCGACCTTCACCAGCGGACGCTGGTTGATGCAGGTCGACTGGTTGGAGCGCTGGTACTTCATCAGCCGGTAAATATCGACGCCCGACTTGGTGGGATCGAGATCCTCGGTGGCGCGGATAACGACGCGGGTGGCGTCGATCTGGTCGATCACGCCGGAACGTCGGGCCGCGATCGCAGCACCGGAGTCACGCGCAACCACGCCTTCCATGCCGGTACCGACGAACGGCGCCTCGGCGCGAACCAGCGGCACCGCCTGGCGCTGCATGTTCGAGCCCATCAGCGCGCGGTTGGCGTCGTCGTTCTCGAGGAACGGGATCAGCGCCGCGGCAACCGAAACCAGCTGCTTCGGCGACACGTCCATGTAGTCGACCTTGTCAGGCGTGATCGGCAGCACTTCGCCGGCGTGACGGCAGATGATCAGGTCCTCGGTGAAGCGGCCCTTGGCGTCGAGCGGCACGTTGGCCTGCGCCACGCGATACCGGCCCTCTTCCATCGCCGAGAGGTACACGACCTCCTCGGTGACGCGGCCGTCCTTGACCTTGCGGTAAGGCGTTTCGACGAAGCCGTACTTGTTGACGCGCGCAAAGGTCGCCAGCGAGTTGATCAGACCGATGTTCGGGCCTTCCGGCGTTTCGATCGGGCAGATACGGCCGTAATGCGTCGGATGCACGTCGCGCACTTCGAAGCCGGCGCGCTCGCGGGTCAGACCGCCCGGTCCAAGCGCCGAGAGACGGCGCTTGTGGGTGATCTCCGACAGCGGGTTGGTCTGGTCCATGAACTGCGACAGCTGCGAGGAGCCGAAGAACTCGCGCACCGCGGCAGCCGCCGGCTTGGCGTTGATCAGGTCCTGCGGCATCACGGTGTCGATATCGACACTGGACATACGCTCCTTGATCGCACGCTCCATGCGCAGGAGGCCGATGCGGTACTGGTTTTCCATCAATTCGCCGACCGAACGGACCCGGCGGTTGCCGAGATGGTCGATGTCGTCGATCTCGCCCTTGCCGTCGCGCAGGTCGACCAGCGTCTTGATGACGGCCAGGATGTCTTCCTTGCGCAGCGTGCGGTGGGTGTCGGGCGCGTCGAGCTCGAGGCGCATGTTCATCTTGACGCGGCCGACCGCGGACAGGTCGTAGCGCTCAGAGTCGAAGAACAGCGACTGGAACATGGTCTGCGCCGAGTCGATGGTCGGCGGCTCGCCGGGACGCATCACGCGGTAGATGTCGAACAGCGCGTCTTCACGCGTCATGTTCTTGTCGGCATGCAGCGTGTTGCGGATGTAGGCGCCGACATTGACGTGGTCGATGTCGAGCAGCGGCAGTTCCTTGTAGCCCTGCTCGTTGAGCGCCTTCAGCGACTTCTCGGTCAGTTCCTCGCCGGCTTCGGCGTAGATTTCACCGGTCTTCGGGTTGACGAGGTCCTCGGCCAGATAGTTGCCGATCAGCTCTTCGTCCGACAGACGCAGCGCCTTGAGGCCCTTTTCCTGCATCTGGCGCGCGCTGCGCACGGTCAGCTTCTTGCCGGCCTCGAGCACGACCTTGCCGGTGTCGGCGTCGATCAGGTCGTTGATGGTCGAGTAGCCACGGAAACGGGTGGCGTCGAACGGCACGCGCCAGCCCTCCTTGGCGCGCTTGTAATTGATCTTCTTGTAGAAGGTGGACAGGATCGTCTCGCCGTCGAGACCAAGCGCATACATCAGCGAGGTCACGGGGATCTTGCGGCGGCGGTCGATGCGCGCGAACACGATGTCCTTGGCGTCGAACTCGATGTCGAGCCAGGAACCGCGGTACGGAATCACGCGAGCGGCAAACAGCAGCTTGCCGGACGAATGGGTCTTGCCCTTGTCGTGGTCGAAGAACACGCCCGGGGAGCGGTGCATCTGGGAGACGATGACGCGCTCGGTGCCGTTGACGACGAAGGTGCCGTTCATGGTCATGAGCGGGATATCGCCCATGTAGACGTCCTGCTCCTTGATGTCCTTGACCGACTTGGCGCCGGTTTCCTCGTCGATATCGAACACGATCAGGCGCAGCGTCACCTTCAGCGGCGCCGCATAGGTCATGCCGCGCTGACGGCACTCGTCGACGTCGTATTTCGGCGGTTCGAATTCATAGCGGACGAACTCCAGCATCGAGGTGCCGGAGAAATCCGAGATCGGGAACACCGAACGGAAGACCGCCTGCAGGCCCTCGTCCAGACGGCCGCCGACCGGCTCATCGACCATCAGGAACTGGTCATAGGACGCCTTCTGAACCTCGATGAGGTTCGGCATCTCTGCGACTTCCTTGATGTGTCCAAAAAACTTGCGGATGCGTTTGCGACCGGTGAATGTCTGCTGCGCCATCGTGGCCTCTCATTTTCGTCGCCCTTGATGGACGAACCTTCCGAAGCGCGACTGCCATCGCCCCCGGGTTGAATTTTCGAATCGCTTCGCCGGAACCAAGCCCAAATTCAGGAATTAAGTCCCAAATCCGTTCTCCAGACCTTCAAAACGCAAAACGACGCGCAAGGCGCATGACTGCACCTCGCCCGTCCAACCATCGCTTCACGGACTGAAAAAGCCCGAAATTTGACTGTCTCCCAACGGCTTACGCCGAGAACCCTGCCGTTCCCGCCGCCTACCGTATTTTCCTGCTGCCAGCCCGATATGGGATGACAATAGTGGAGATTCGAGGGTTAACCCCGCGAATCCCCACACATTTTTGTGTACGCCGTGCGTCCGGTTGTCCCATAGCACGACTTTTGCATCGATCCCGGGCGCAGGTGCGCCCCGCCCGGGACTTTGTCCCAAGTAACTTGCGTTACTTGAGTTCAACCTTGGCGCCAGCCTTTTCGAGCTGGGCCTTGATCTTCTCGGCTTCGTCCTTGTTGACGCCTTCCTTGACCGGCTTCGGCGCGCCTTCGACGAGGTCCTTGGCTTCCTTGAGGCCCAGGCCGGTGATGGCGCGGACTTCCTTGATGACTTCGATCTTCTTCTCGCCGGCGGCGGCGAGGACGACCGTGAAGTCGGTCTTTTCTTCAGCGGGAGCGGCGGCAGCGCCACCACCGGCCGGACCGGCAACCGCAACGGCGGCAGCGGCGGACACGCCCCACTTTTCTTCAAGGAGCTTTGCGAGCTCGGCAGCTTCGAGCACGGTCAGGCTCGAGAGGTCGTCGACGATTTTCTGTAAGTCAGCCATTGATCTGTTTCCTTAAACGTATTGGTTCGAACCAGGTTTGATTTGCGAAGGGTCAGGCCGCTTCGCTCTTTGAGGCATAGGCCTGGACGACGCGCGCGAGCTTGGCCGCGGGCGCAGTCGAGAGCTGAGCGATCTTGGTCGCCGGCGCCACCAGGAGGCCGACAAGCTTTCCGCGCAGTTCATCGAGTGACGGCAGCGAGGCAAGCGCCTTCACGCCGTTAACATCCAGGACGGTTTTACCCATCGAGCCGCCGAGAATGACGAACTGTTCGTTCGTCTTGGCGAATTCGATGGCAACCTTCGGCGCCGCTACCGGATCGTCTGAAGTGGCGATCACGGTCGGTCCCTTCAGCAGGGAACCGATGGCAACGACATCCGTGCCTTCAAGAGCAATTTTGGCGAGACGGTTCTTCGAGACCTTCACCGACGCACCCGCCTGCTTCATCTGCATGCGCAGCTTCTGCATCTGGGCCACGGTGAGGCCGGAATAGTGGGCGACGACTGCAACGCTGGTGGTCTTGAAGACCCCGTTCAGCGCCTCAACCGCGTCCTTTTTTGCCGCTCTTTCCACAGCAAGCTCTCTCCGGTTGGCGGCCTTCGCGTGAGGCGAGACCGCCGGGTTGCACCCACCGTCTCACCCAAAACCTGACCTCAAGACACCAGTCCTTCGGACACGTCGGGCAAGACGACATTGAAAAGCCTGCCCTCCCGAACCAGATGGCGCGGGGTGTCGAGGTTCGAACCAAATCGGCCCACACGCCGCAAGATGCGACGCCAAGCAAAATCCGGTCTTCACCCGTCTGTGCAGGCTGTGCGATTAAGCCGTTGAAGAGACTTGCATCTCATCGCGGGCGCCTGCAGTCTTGGACAGGATCGAGGTTATCCGGCAAGCCGGACGCCCCCTGCCGCATTCCAGCCCGACGATGGCTTTCCTTCCTTTCGAGCAATCCATAGCGGATGTCCTGAAAGGAATGATCTCCTACCGTATCGGGTTTTCGGAATGCGAGCACAGACGTGCCAGCAACGGCCAGCACGCCCGGAAGCCGTTCTTTACCGAGTCTCGCCCGTCTTGCCAAGGGCAAAATTCAGGCCGCTGCCACAAATGGGGAAACGCCACTTCCCGGCACGGTTCCCGCCCGTCAAGGCGTTGCCAGCGGCCGGCAATCAGCCGAGCTTTACCTCGTAAGGCAACGACTTACCGGCGAAATACGCCTCGAGATTGGCCATCACACAGTCCTGCATCGCCACGTGCGATTCCAGCGTGTGACCGCCGATATGCGGGGACAGCACGACGTTCGGCAGTGCCGTCAGCGCATCCGGCGCATGCGGCTCCCTGGCGTAGACGTCGAGGCCGGCGCCGGCGATGGTCTGGTCGGTCAGCGCCTCGATCAGCGCCCGCTGATCGATCACCGAACCCCGCGCGATGTTGATGACATAACCGTCCTTGCCGAGCTTGTTCAGGATATTGGCATCGACCACGTGGTGGGTGTCGCTGCCGGCGCGAACCGCGATGACAAGCACGCTGCACCATTCCGCCAGCGCCTCGAGCGTCGGAAAATATTGATACGGCACGTCGTGCTGGCTGCGGCTGAAATAGCCCACTTCAGTCTCGAAGGCTGCGACACGCGCGGCGATCTTGCGGCCGATCTCCCCCATCCCGTAGATGCCGATCTTGCGGCCGAGCATGCCGGCCTGCGGACGCATCATCGGCGACGGCTTTGCGCCGGACCAGCTACCACTTCGCACGTAATCATCGGCCACCAGCAAGCGCCGGGTCGCGGCTAGCATCAGCGTCACCGCGATGTCGGCAACGGAAGCGGCGTTTGCGCCCGGGCTGTGGCCGAGCACAATGTTGCGTTTGGCGACGACCGCAAGATCGACGCCGTCATAGCCGGTGCCGTAACAGACAATGGCTGCGAGTGCTGGCATCGAATCCATCACGTCGGCGCGGAGTGGAGTGCCGCCTGCCGTGATCATCGCGCGAATATTGGAGAGCTGTTCGGCCGAGAACGTCTCGTTCGGCGGCTTGCCCGCGGCGTCCAGCAGCTCGTAGCGCTCACCGATCCGCACCATCAGGGCTTTTGGGAAGCGCGAATAGACCAGGACCTTCTCGGGCATGTTGTTGTTCTTTCCCTGTCGCAAAGCAAAGGGCGGAACCGGTCACCCGATTCCGCCCTGTTTTCTCATCAGTGCCGCAAGACCTTAACCGAGCAGCGTGCCCGGCTCGACCTTGACGCCCGGGCCCATGGTAGAGGAGACCGCCACGCGCTGGATGTAGGTGCCCTTGGAGCCGGCAGGTTTCGCCTTGGAGACCGCATCCGCGAGCGCCTTGACGTTCTGCACCAGCTTCTCTTCGGTGAACGAGGCCTTGCCGATGCCGGCCTGCACGATGCCGGCCTTCTCGACGCGGAACTCGACCGAGCCGCCCTTGGCGCCCTTCACGGCGGTGGCGACGTCCATCGTCACGGTGCCGATCTTCGGGTTCGGCATCATGCCGCGCGGGCCGAGCACCTTACCGAGGCGGCCGACCAGCGGCATCATGTCGGGGGTGGCGATACAACGATCGAAATCGATCGCACCGCCCTGCACCTTCTCGACCAGGTCTTCGGCGCCGACGACGTCAGCACCGGCTGCCTTGGCCTCTTCCGCCTTGGCGCCGCGCGCGAACACGCCGACACGCAGGGTGCGGCCGGTGCCGTTCGGCAGGGTCACCACGCCGCGAACCATCTGGTCGGCGTGACGCGGATCGACGCCGAGATTGATCGCGATCTCGATCGTCTCGTCGAACTTCGACTTGGCGCGTTCCTTGACCATCTTGATGGCGTCCGCGAGCGGATAGAGCTTCTCGCGGTCGACGCCCTCGCGGGCCTTCTTCAAACGTTTTCCGATTGCCATGGTCCGTTACCCCGCAACTTCCAGACCCATCGAACGGGCGGAGCCCTCGACCATCTTCATGGCCGACTCGACGGAATCGCAATTGAGATCCTTCATCTTCTTCTCGGCGATCTCGCGCACCTGCGCTTTGGTCACCGAGCCTGCCTTGTCGCGGCCCGGGGCTTTCGAACCGGACTGGATCTTGGCGGCCTGCTTGAGGAAGAAGGACATCGGCGGGGTCTTCATCTCGAAGGTGAACGAACGATCGGCGTAGATCGTGATCACCACCGGAATCGGGGTGTTCTTTTCTTCCTTCTGCGTCTGGGCGTTGAACGCCTTGCAGAATTCCATGATGTTGAGACCGCGCTGACCAAGCGCGGGACCGATCGGGGGCGAAGGATTCGCAGCACCCGCCGGCACCTGCAATTTCAGGTATCCGGTCACTTTCTTTGCCATACGTCACTCCTCATGTTGCTCCGGATCATCCGGAAGCTTCACAGGACCGTGGTGCGGTTCGCATGACGGCTGGCAACCGTCAGTCCCCTTCCACGGCTCTTCGGAAGCGTCGCCGCCTCCTCTACTCGTCATGCCCGGGCTTGACCCGGGCATCCATCACCTTCGCGAAAGCCTTTGCGAAGCGGATGGATTGCCGGGTCAAGCCCGGCAATGACAGCGATCAGACCTTCTCGACCTGACCGAATTCCAGTTCGACGGGCGTCGCGCGGCCGAAGATCGACACTGCGACCTTCACGCGGCTGCGTGCCTCGTCAATTTCCTCGACCACGCCGGAGAACGACGCGAACGGCCCATCGGCCACGCGGACGTTCTCGCCGATTTCGAACGACACCGACGCCTTGGGACGTTCGACACCTTCCTGCACCTGATGCAGGATCCGCATCGCCTCGGACTCCGAGATCGGCATCGGCTTGTTTTCGGCGCCCAGGAAGCCGGTCACCTTGGGCGTGTTCTTGATGAGATGGAACGCCTCGTCGGTCAGCTTCATCTTCACCAGCACGTAGCCCGGGAAGAACTTGCGCTCGGCGTCGATCTTGCGGCCGCGGCGCACTTCGGTGACCTTTTCGGTCGGCACCAGCACCTGCTCGAACAGTTCCTCCAGCCCGCGCTGCTTGGACTGTTCGCGGATCGATTCCGCGACCTTCTTCTCGAAGTTCGAATAGGCGTGAACAATATACCAGCGCTTGTCCATCGTTTGGGTTCCGGTGCTCATCAGTGGACGCCCAGCAGGAAGGTAATGAGATAGCGGATGATCATATCCGCGGCGAAGAAGAAGATCGAAGACAGCGCCACCATGATGAACACCATGATGGTGGTGATGGTCACTTCGCGGCGGGTCGGCCAGGTGACCTTGGCGGTCTCCGAACGCACTTCCTGCAGGAACTTGAACGGGCTGAGAGCCATCGTTGGGTACCGCGTCCTTCGTGAAACGAATGTCTGAATTTAAGTGAATCCGAACAGCCCTCTAGCGCCCAGCCCTCTCTCGAAGGATGAGCCGCCAAGCGGGCTCGATTGTTCGGGGGATTTCAAAGCCGCGCCGGATATCCGCATAACGGGCCGGCAGCAGGTGGCGGGTATCTACTGCCAGTCGGGCAAAAGGTCAAGGTATCCGCCGGCCGCGGAAGGCCCCCGGGCCGGCGGAAATGCCTCGGCCGGACCGAAGGCCGTTGGTTAACCGCAGGTAGCGGGCGCCCCTCAAATCCGAATCAGCGCGCGATCGGGTTCTTAAAGGCTCCCCGCCATCCTGACCGTCCCCTTGATGGACCATGAGGTGACGATGTCGCTGCTCAGCCAACCCCAGACCGGCCAGGACGGACCTGCAGGTGACATCGCCTGGAGCGTTCTCGACGCGGCCAACGATCTCGGCGATACCGTCACCATCGATGCCTGCCGGCGCGTGATTGACGCGAATCTGCGCGGCGTGGCGCCCGCGACTTCGGACATGGCTGTTGTCGTGGGGTTCTTCGGCTAGTTCCGGACGGCGGCAGGAAACCCCACCCAAGTCCTTGATTTAGCTGGCAGGGGCGGCAGGGCTCGAACCTGCGACAACCGGTTTTGGAGACCGGTACTCTACCAACTGAGCTACACCCCTACGCAAACCATGCGTCGCCGCCGGTTTCGGCCCGTTTCAAGCATAGGCGATGCCCCGATTGCAAGGGCGAAGCCGCGAGCAGCCCTCTGGAAATCGGTAACCGCCCTGTTCAAGTCAAGGGTTCTGCGCCAAACTTGCTCCCACAACAACAAGAGCCAAGAGCAATGGGAGAGACCATGAACGCGCAGACTGCCCCCAAACACGCCGCCACGCCGCAGACCCCGTCCCTCCCCCACGCCAAGCCGGAACAGATCGGGTTGTCCACCACCCGCCTGCAACGCATGTCGGACGCCTTCAAGCGCGAGGTCGACAAGGGAACCCTGCCGGGCGCGACCGTGCTGGTGGCCCGTCGCGGCCAGATCGGCTGGTTCGACGCGATCGGCCGGCAGGCGCCTATCCTGTCCGCGCCGATGGCCAAGGACAGCATCTTCCGCATCTTCTCGATGACCAAGCCGATCGTCTCCATTGGCATCATGATGCTGATCGAGGACGGCCACTTCCTGCTCAGCGACCCCGTCGCCAAATTCATCCCCGAATTCGCCGGCCAGAAGGTCGGCGTCGAGCACAACGGCCAGCTCGAGCTGGTGCCGTTGAAGCGGCAGATGACGGTGCAGGACCTTCTGCGCCACACTTCCGGTATCACTTACGACCACACCGGCAACGGACTGGTGCAACAGCTCTATCAGCAATCGCGGCTGCGCAGCCGCAAGATCACCAATGCCGAACATGCGGTGATGGTCGCGAGCATGCCGCTGATCTGCCAGCCCGGCGCCGAATGGAATTACAGCCGCTCCACCGACATCCTTGGCCGCATCATCGAAGTCATCTCCGGCAAGTCGCTCGGCGCGTTCCTGACCGAGCGCATCCTGGCGCCGCTGCAAATGGCGGAGACCGCGTTCCACACCGCAGAGGAAAATGCCGGCCGGCTGGCCGAGGCGTTCCCGACCGATCCCTGGAACGGCGACAAGGTCCAGCTCTTCAACATGCTCGAGAAGCCGGTGATGGAATCCGGTGGCGGCGGGCTGGTGTCGACCACGATGGACTATGCCCGTTTCAGCCAGATGCTGCTGAGCGGCGGCACGCTGGATGGCGTCAGCATCGTCAGCCGCAAGACGCTGGAACTGATGGCGTCCGATCACCTCGCCCCGTCAGTCAAGGTCAACTCGCCCCTGATGCCGGCCGGCCACGGCTTTGGCCTCGGCTTCGCGGTCCGCACCCATGACGGCATGGCGCCGTTCCCGGGCTCGCGCGGCAACTTCTTCTGGAGCGGGATGGCCGGAACGTTCTTCTGGATCGATCCGAAGGAGGACCTGATCGCGGTGTTCATGATGCAGGGCCCGGGCCAGCGGGAATACATCCGCACGATGTTGCGGAACCTGGTGTACGCGGCGGTGGAGTAATTCCCTGTCGTCCCTGCGAACGCAGGGACGACGAGAGGTATTGCGTCCTCAACTAATCGTCGCCCCACCGTCGATCACGATCGTCTGGCCGGTCATGAAGTCGCCGGCCGCCGATCCCATGAAGACGGCCGCGCCGGCGATCTCGTCGGGGGTGCCGATGCGGAGCAGCGGCGAGCGCGCGGTCGAGGCTTTCAGGGTATCGGGATTGTCCCACAGCGCCTTGGCAAAATCGGTCTTGATCAGGCCGGGCGCGATGCAGTTCACGCGGATGTTGTGCTTGCCGTATTCGCAGGCGAGGTTGCGCGCGAGCTGCATGTCGGCGGCCTTCGAGATCGCGTAGGCGCCGAGCACGGTCGAACCCTTCAGACCGCCGATCGAAGACACGATGATGATCGAGCCGTCCTTGCGCTCGATCATCTGCGGCACGACCATGTTGATCAGCCAGTTGTTGGCGACGATGTTGTTGTCCAGGATCTTGCGGAACTGATCGTCGGAGATGCCGCCGAGCGGACCATAGTAAGGATTGGACGCGGCGTTGCAGACCAGCACGTCGATCTTGCCGAAGGCGCGGTTGGATTCATCGACGAGGTTTTGCAGGTTTTCCTTGCTCGAAATATTCGCCGCGATCGAGACCGCCGTGCCCTTGCCGAATTTTTCGTTGATCGACTTGGTGACGGAATCGCAGACGTCCTGCTTGCGCGAGGAGATCACGACCTTGGCGCCGTGCTCGGCCATCCGTTCGGCGATGGCAAGGCCGATGCCGCGCGTGGAGCCGGTGATGACGGCGACTTTGCCCTTCATGTCGAACAAGCTCATGTCTCTCTCCCAGATGTTGGTCCGGCGGTCCGCCGGTTTTGGTTTTAAACCTAACGTCATTCCCGGGCGATGCG
Organism: Bradyrhizobium sp. OAE829; assembly: GCF_040546575.1. Lineage (NCBI taxonomy): Bacteria > Pseudomonadati > Pseudomonadota > Alphaproteobacteria > Hyphomicrobiales > Nitrobacteraceae > Bradyrhizobium > Bradyrhizobium sp. OAE829. The sequence continues at coordinate 1,077,368 of NZ_JBEPOE010000001.1, forward strand.
AAGCATCGAACTACGATGTGCAATTGCACATCGGAGAATGACGCCTTACGCAAGCTTCGTCGCCGGCGGCACGATCTCCGGCCCGGCCGGCTGATGCATCGCATTGTGCGAGGCGTCCGCAATCCACGGCTGCTGGTTGACCATCGGCAGCCGCCAGATCGCATGGTTCTCGCTTGCGACGTGATCGAGCCGCGTCACCGAGCAATTATCGATGTCGAAGGCGAGGCCCTTTTCCGGCAAGCCGCCGAGCGCAAGACCGACCGCGGCCTTGATCGTTCCGCCATGGGTTACGGCAATCACGTCCTTGCCGGCATGCTCCCTGGTGATGCGCTCGATCGCGCCGCAGACACGGTTGTAGAGATCCATGAAACTTTCGCCGCCGGGCGCGGGTTCGTCGATCGCCGCGAACCAATGGCTGCCGGCGGGACGGCTGGCCAGAAACGCTGCGCGATTCATGCCCTGCCATTCGCCGAGATGCTGTTCGGCAAAGTCCTTGATGTGCGGCATGTCGGCGGGCCTCGGAAATCCGGCGGCCCAGATCGCGTCCGCGGTCTGATGCGTGCGCTTCAGGTTGCTTGAATACCAGACCGCGTTGCGCGGCAGGATTTTTCCGACCGCGTCGAACACCACGCGATCGCTGGTATCGCAGCCCAGATCCTTTTGCCCGTAGATGCAGCCGCCATCCTCGCGGACCGGCGCATGCCGCACCCACCACCAGCGTGTGGTAACCACTCCTGCCTTCGGAGCAGCTACTGATTTGTCGGTATTGGACATCGCTGGCACCCTTCAATAGTGTTCACTGTCGCTGTACGTCAGAGCACGCAACGTCTCAAGTGACTTCAGCGTTTGAAATCTTGTTTGAAATTCCGCAAGGCGGCAAGCGTATCTATGTCTGACGCGTTTTCTTCACGCGAACCGGTAGCCACTTCGCTTGAAAACGCTATAACCACGTCCACACTAGGGAGGAACTCATGGGCCGCCTCGAAGGCAAATCCGTCATCATCACCGGCGCAGGCAGCGGCATCGGACGCGCAGCCTCCTTGTTGTTCACCAGGGAAGGCGCAAAACTGATTGCGGTCGATCGCAGCGAAGCGGTGAAGGAAACCGCAAAGCTCGTCAGCGACGCCGGCGGCATTGTCGAGGCCGTGATGGCGGATGCGGGATCGGAAGCCGACGTGAAGGCCTTCATCGACAAGGCGGTCTCGAAATACGGCAAGCTCGATGCGATCTGGGCCAATGCCGGTGTCAGCGGCGGGCTGGTTCCAATTCCCGAACAGACGGTGGAGCACTGGCAGGAAGTGCTGCGCATCAACCTGATCGGACCGTTCCTCGCAATCAAGCATTCGATGCCGCACATGATCAGGCAGAAGTCGGGCTCGATCGTCTGCACCGCTTCCGTCGCAGGTCTCAAGGCCGGCGCCAGCGGACATCCCTATGGCGCGAGCAAGGCCGGCGTGATCAGCCTGGTGCAGACCACGGCCTATTCGCTGTCCGGCACCGGCGTGCGCATCAATGCAGTCTGTCCGGGCCTGATCGAAACCGGCATGACCAAGCCGGTGTTCGACCGCGCCAAGGAGCGCGGCACCCAGGACAAGATCGGCCAGCTCAACCCACTGAAGCGCGCCGGCCAGCCGCATGAACTCGCCGCGATGGGACTGTTCCTCGCCAGCGACGACGCGTCCTATGTCAACGGCCAGGCGATCCCGGTCGACGGCGGTTTGACGGCCTCGATGCCGTATACGGGCAAGCCGGTTTGATTGCTGCGTCCCCAACTCCTCCATCAACGCGTCGTCCCGGCGAAGGCCGGGACCCCATACCGCGTGATCGCTCAGTGAAGACTCGGTAGCGGAGACCGTTCGCAAAACTTCTCCCTGTGGTTATGGGTCCCGGATCGCGCTTCGCTTGTCCGGGACGACGGGGATATGAGTTCGCCTTCTCGCGACGCATTGCGCCCGAGCTTTGCCAGAAATTCCTTGCCCTCGAAATAAGAGGGCGCAGGGAAGACCGGGTGCGCGCTGCACCCGCGGTCTCGCGTGCGGTTTGCACTAAGTAGGCTGCACACGAGCATACAGGGCAGCGGTGAACACCCGGCCTTCCCTGCGCAATGGCTTTACGGCTTATGCCGCGCTCTCCCCGGAGACGAGTTCTTGGTTGACTCCGTCGCTGCCGTTTCCGCTTGCGCTTCTCCGACAGCTTGACGCCTGCAACGGGCGCCAGGACCACACGGTTTTGCCGTACGCTAAATACACGCCGTCGTCAGACGTGAACCAGCGTCCACCGCATCCCGCCGCGCGTTCGTGACGTGCGCACGCCCCTCTTGTCGGGCGGAACGCGACAATTCAAACCGCTGATTTGCCCGACGAGGAAAGCGGAATTTTGCCCGTCGGGTTAATTTGTCGCAGCGCGAGCAATCCATCCGCCGTCATTCCCCGATGCGCAATTGCGCATCGGGGAATGACGATGAGCGCAGTAGCGCGTGTCAGGAAGCCGGCAGCAAACTCCCTTTCACCGGCGAATAATCCACCGGCGCCAGCAAGCGATCCTCGATCTGGCCGACCATCAGTCCGTGCTCCGCATGCGTCACGCGCTTGATATCGGACCATTCGGTGTCCGCCATGAAGTCCGACCATGCCGCGGTCCTGGTCGCCTCGTCGGGCCATTCCAACAGATAGGCAAATTCGGTTCTGTCACCGAATTTGGTTTCCCACATCGCGACGATCCGAAAGCCGTATTTGGTGCGCATGATACGCGCCGCGTGATCGCGAAACCGGTTATGGAACGCGGCCTTGTTCCGTTCGAAGATCTCATAGATGCGAAGTTGCTGGATCATGATCAGATCTCCTCTTGCGCGGGAGATATGATCGCGCTGTTGCCTGTCAATTGCCCGGCCATCCCGCGATCGGTTCCATCAAACAACGCGACGCTCACAGCCCGTCGGGCGGAATGCCTGACGTGCTGGCCGCCACCGGCCGGGCGCGGACCCGTTCGCGGTAGAACGCGTAGAGCCCGGACGAGACGATGATCGAGGCGCCGAGCAACATCATGCCGTCGGGCTTGTCGCCGAACATGAAATAGCCGAGCAGCATGGCCCACAGCAGCGCCGAATAGCGGAACGGCGCCACCGCCGAGATATCGCCCGATCGCAACGCCACGATCATGCATTGATAGCCGATCAGCACCAGCACCGCCGCCAGCGCCAGCATGCCCAGCGCGTGATTGGACGGCGGCGTCCAGCCGCCGAGCGGAAACAGGATGACCGCGCCGGCCGATGTCACCGTCACCGTCATCAACAGCGTGATGAACAGCGAGGGGATTTGCGCGGGGATTTTCTTGGTCGAGAGGTCGCGCAGGGCGCAGAACGCCACCGAGACCAGCGCCAGCAGCGAAAACTGGTTGAAGCCCGCGATGCCCGGCCGCACGATGATGAGCATGCCGACAAAACCGGCCGCGATCGCCAGCCAGCGTCGCCAGCCGACCGGCTCGCGAAACACCAGCGCCGCGCCGAGCGTGATGGCCAGCGGCAAGGCCTGAAAGATCGCCGACGTATTGGCCAGCGGCAGATGCGTGAGCGCCGCCATGAACGATATCGTGCCGCCGACCTCGCCGACAACGCGCAGCGCGACCGGCGCGGTCATCACCGTGCGCAACGGGCGCAACGCGCGCTGATGCAATGCGAGCGCTGCGACCAGCACGATCGCGAACAGGCCACGCACCAGCATCACCTGGCCGAAATTGATTTCAGCCGACACCGCCTTGGTGATGGAGTCATTGATCGTGAAAGCGGCCATGGCGGTGGCCATGATCAGGCTGCCACGGATATTTGGGGAGAGAGCCAAGATGGATTCCAGTTGAACCTCATCCTGAGGAGCTTGCGAAGCAAGCGTCTCGAAGGATGGCCGCGAGCGAGAGCGGGGCCTCGTGGTTCGAGACGGCGCTTCGCCCCTCCTCACCATGAGGGTCTGGCTACGGATGCAATGAATGAAACATGGCGCGGCCCATCCGGACCGCGCCATGTTTCAAATTATTTCGCGCCGGCCTTCTGCGCGTATTCCCAGGAAGCCTGCGACAGCGGCACCGTGCGCTTCGCCGACTCGATGGCCTTGGCGTTGGCCGCGGTGCCGTCGCGGATCCGGCCAGCAATACCCTGCGTGATGCCTGCAAGGCGGAACAGATTGTAGGAGAAGTACCAGTTCAGGTCGGGAACCTCGGTACCGGTCACGTTGCAGTAGATCTGCGCGGCCGCTTCCATGCTCGGGATGTTCAGCGCCTTCAGATCGGCGTTGGCGAGGCCCGGCATGGTCCATTGCATCAGGAGGTAAGTGAAGTCGGCCATGGGATCGCCGAGCGTCGACAATTCCCAGTCCAGCACCGCCTGCACGCGCGGCTCGGTGGCGTGGAAGATCATATTGTCGAGGCGGTAGTCGCCATGGACGATCGACACGCGCTTCTGCTCCGGCACCGTCTTCGGCAGCCATTCGGCGAGCTTTTCGAATTCCGGAATGTGCTGGGTCTCGGAGGCGCGGTATTGCTTGGTCCAGCGATCGACCTGCCGCGCAAAATAATTGCCGGGCTTGCCGAAATCGCCGAGGCCGATCGCCTGCGGATCGAACAGATGCAGTCTTGCAAGCGTCTCGATCTTGCTGGTGAAAATCTTGTAGCGATCGCCCGGCGTCTGGGTCGGCAGCGTGGGATCCCACAGCACCCGCCCCTCTTCCATCGACATGATGTAGAAGGCCGAGCCGATCACGCCGTCGTCGGTGCAGAGCGCATAGGCCTTTGCAACCGGAAACCCCTGCTTGCTCAGCGCGGCGATGACGCGGAATTCGCGATCCACCGCATGCGCCGACGGCAGCAATTTGCCGAACGGCCGGCGGCGCATCACATAGGATCGTCCGGGCGTATCGAGCCGGTAGGTCGGGTTGGACTGGCCGCCCTTGAACTGCAGGACGGTCAGCGGTCCCTGATAGCCTTCAACGTTTTCGCGCATCCACGCATCGAGGCGCGTCTCATCGATGCGATGACGCTCCTCGACTTCCTTGGTGCCTGAAAACTCTTCGTCTTTCCTGACGCCGTCCGCCACGATGACGCTCCCCTAAGTTTCTTATCCGTCGTTCCGGGATGGTCCGAAGGACCGGACCCGGAACCTCGAGATTCCGGGTTCGCGCTTCGCGCGCCCCGGAATGACGGCTGTGAGAGCACGTTCGCTCTCGCCTGCTTAATTAGTGCGACGTGTTTGCATACTTCCGAAGTTCAAGTCTGGCAATGGCGCGATTGTGGACCTCGTCCGGACCGTCAGCCAGGCGGAGCGTACGGATATGGGCATAATCCTTCGCCAGGCCGGCTTCGTCGGACACACCGGCGCCGCCATAGGACTGGATGGCATTGTCGATGATCTTCAAGGCCATGTTGGGCGCGGTGACCTTGATCATTGCGATCTCGGCCTGTGCCGTCTTGTTGCCGACCTTGTCCATCATGTCGGCAGCCTTGAGGCACAGCAGGCGATTCATCTCGATGTCGGCGCGCGCTTCGCCGATACGTTGCTCCCACACCGAGTGCTCGATGATCTTCTTGCCGAACGCGGTGCGCGAGGCCAGCCGCTTCACCATCTTCTCGAGCGCTTCCTCGGCCTTGCCGATGGTGCGCATGCAGTGATGGATGCGGCCCGGACCAAGACGGCCCTGCGCGATCTCGAAACCACGGCCCTCGCCGAGCAGGATGTTTTCCGCGGGGACCCGGACGTTTTCCAGCAGCACCTGGGCGTGGCCGTGCGGCGCATCGTCATAGCCGAACACCGGAAGCATTTTCTCGACCTTGATGCCGGGGGTATCGAGCGGAACCAGGATCTGCGACTGCGCCTTGTGTTTCGCCGCGCTCGGATCGGTCTTGCCCATCAGGATCGCGATCTTGCAGCGGGGGTCGCCGACGCCCGACGACCACCATTTGCGGCCGTTGATGACGTAGTGGTCGCCATCCTTTTCGATGCGCGTTTCGATGTTGGTCGCGTCCGACGACGCCACCGCGGGCTCGGTCATCAGGAAGGCGGAACGGATTTCACCGTCCATCAGCGGCCGCAGCCACTTCCGCTTTTGCTCCTTGGTGCCGTAGCGGATAAACACTTCCATGTTACCGGTATCCGGGGCGGAACAATTGAACACCTCCGAAGCCCAGGAGATGCGGCCCATCTCTTCCGACAGCAACGCATATTCGAGGTTGGTCAATCCCGCGCCGCGGAATTCGTCATCCTCATGCGCGTTCGGCGGCATGAACATGTTCCAGAGGCCTTCGGCCTTGGCCTTCTTCTTCAGATCCTCGAGGATCGGGATCACCTTCCAGCGCGGTCCCTCCGCATCCTGCTTGTCGTAGATCGGCACCGCGGGCCGAACATGCGTTTTCATGAACGAACGAACGCGGTTGAGCCATTCGGTCTGGCGTTCTGACATATTGAAGTCCATGGGACGCTCCCTTCTGAATACATTCGCTGGCTTTTGAAACCTTTGGCGGCACTGTCTGCCCACCCCTCCTGCGCCGCAAGAGATTTGCTGATGCACGAGCCGAGGTGGATTGACATTTCCCGCCCTTCAAACGATAGTTTCATACACGCGTTTGAAATGCAACTCCCCAACAGGGGACCAGATATGGCGTCCGATCATACCCGCTCCGCCATTCTCGCCGCCGCCGAACGGCTCTACGCCGATCGCGGTTTTGGCGATGTGACATTGCGCGACATCGTTGCCGAGGCGAACGTCAATCTCGCCGCGGTGAATTATCATTTCGGTTCGAAGGACGAGTTGATCGCGGAATTGTTCGTGACCCGCAGCCTCGCCACCAACCGCGAGCGGCTCAACGAACTGAAGGCCGCCGAGGAAGCCGGCGGCGGCCGCGCCTCGATCGAGGCCATCATGCACGCGCTGGTCGGCCCGACCTTGCGCGGCTGCCTCGGTCCGGACCGCGAAGGCTCGACCGCGGCGCGCTTCATGATCCGCGCGTCGATCGAGTCAGTGCCGCCGATCCGCCGCATCAAGAACCGCGAGGTCGATCATTTGCGGAAATTCGTCGCCGCGATGCGCCGCTCCCTGCCCGGCCGCGACGATGCCGAGCTCTATTGGGGCCTGCATTTTGCGCTCGCGATGTCGCACCACACGATCCGCGAAAAAGAGCGGCTGACGAAACTGTCGGAAGGCCAATGCGACCTCAACGACGTGAATGCGATCGTCGAACGCGTGGTCACGGTGTCGGTAATGGCGCTGACAGGCGGCGAGCCTGCGAAGAAAGCGCCGGCCCGGTCCATGGCGCCGCCGTATGGCCGGCTGACCCGGCAGGACCTGTGAGCTACGTCATCGCCACGCAATCGATCTCGATATCGAACGGCCCGGTCCATTCCGGGATGCAAACGAAGATGCGGGCCGGCGGATCCTGCGGAAAGTAGCGCCGGTAGACCGAATTGACGGCCGCAAAGTGCCTGGCTGAGGTGCAGTAGACGTTGCACTTCATCACATTGTCCAGCGATGCGCCCGCGGCCTCCAGACAGCGTTTCATCTGCTCGAGAACCAGTTCGGTCTGGCGCTCGATCGGAACGCTGAGGATTTCGCCGGTCTGGGGATCGAACGGCGGCAGGCCGGAGACAAAGATCATGTTGCCGGCGCGCGTCACCGGCGATGCCGGAGGCGTTCCCCATTTCTCGAGAAAAGAGGAGATCGGTTCGACGCGGAGAGCTTCTCTTTTCATGACGGCACCTTCATTTGGCGGATCGACAGCGCAAGACTAACGTCTTGCGCCGCGATCATGCTTCGAAGGTGATCGAAGTGTTGCTGTATCGCCTAGACGATCTTCTGCGCCTTCAGCGCCTCGACCTTGGCGTCGTCATAACCGATCGTCGCCAGCACTTCCCTGGTGTGTGCGCCGAGCAGCGGTGGCGCGCGATACTCCTTCACCGGCGTGCCGGAGAACGAGATGGCATTGCGGATCAACGACAGTTCCGGTTCGAAGGGATGCTCGACCTTGACCCGCATGCCGCGCGACTGGACATGCGGATCGGAAAACACCTGCTCGAAATTGTTGATCGGACCGGAGGGCACGCCGGCCTTTTCCAATTCGTCCAGCCAGTACGCCACCGGCTTCTTCAGGAACAGTCCGGCGAAGATCGCCATGATCTCCTTGCCGTGCACGACGCGGTCGTTGTTCTTGAGGAATTTTGGATCGGTCGCGAGCTCGGGAGCGCCCAGCACGGCGCAGGTGCGCGCGAACTGGCCGTCATTGCCGACCACCAGCATCAATTCACCATCGATGGCGCGGAACACGCCGGCCGGCATGCCGCCATTGCCCCAGGTGCCGCGCCGCGGCGGCGTCACGCCGTTGACGAGGTAGATCTGCAACCAGTGCGACAGCGAGGCGATCACGGTGTCGAACAGGCAGACGTCGACATGCTGCCCCTCCCCGCCATTGACCTTGCGGTGAAACAGCGCCGAGAGAATGCCGATCGAGGTGTTCATGCCGGTCATGTAGTCGACGATCGACGGGCCGACCTTCATCGGCCCCTCGCCGGGTTCGCCGTCGATATGACCGGTGACGCTCATCAGGCCGCCCATCGCCTGCAGGATGGCGTCGTAGCCGGCGCGCGGCGCGTAAGGCCCGGTCTGGCCGAAACCGGTCACCGAGCAATAGATGATGCCGGGATTGATCGCCTTGATCGATTCATAATCCAGCCGGTAGCGCTTGAGGTCGCCGACCTTGTAGTTCTCCATCATCACGTCGCAGGATTTTGCGAGCTCACGAATGATGTCCTGGCCTTCCGGCGAGGCGATGTTGACCGTGACCGACTTCTTGTTGCGGTTGGCGCACAGATAGAACGAGTTGTTGTTATTGGCCTTGCCTTCGGGGTCCTGCAGGTAGGGCGGGCCGAAGGCGCGCGCGTCGTCGCCGCCGCCGGGACGCTCGATCTTGATCACCTCGGCCCCGAGATCGCCCAGCATCTGCGCCGACAAGGGCCCCGCCAGCACCCGCGTCAGGTCGAGAATCTTGATGCCTTTGAGTGGCAGAGCCGACATGAAACTTCCTCCGAAACTTTTGATTTGGTGGCGCCGGAACGTCCCCCGGCGCGCGATGCCCAGCCGATACACTATTTTGCGGCCATGAGCCCTGCATTCGCGGCATGCAGGTATCCGCCTGTGGCTGATGGCGCGCCGAAACGCCTCAGCCCGGCGCGTTGAATGTCCGCGCAAAAAACACCGGGGACCTGGCCTTCTTCAGCCGGTATAGCTGGGCCGGCCGGTTCGGCCCCTTGCGCATTTTGGCCACCGGCTCGATCAGGTCCGCCGCCAGCATCCGGGTGCGGAACGCGCTTTTCTCCAGCGGGCGGTCGAGCACGATCTCATAGACCCGCTGCAGGTCCGGCAGGGTGAATTCCGGCGGCATCAGATAGGCCGGCAGCGAGGTGTACTCGACCTTGTTGCGCAGGCGCTGGACCGCCGCCTCCAGAATCTCGGCGTGGTCGAACGCAAGCCTGACCCTTGGCTTGCCCGAACCCACGGCAAACCACCGCGCGTCGGCGGCGCCGGGGCCGCTCGCGGGCAGATCGGGCATCAGCGCGAAATAGGCGTGGGTTGCCGACCAGCCGCGGGGATCGCGGCCGGCGCTGCCCCAACTCCCCAATTGTTCGAGGTATGGACTGACCATGCCGGTTTTTTCCCTGAGCTTGCGGACCGCACAGGCCTCGAGGTCGCGATCCCGGTCGGTGTCCACGAACCCGCCCGGCAATGCCCAGGAATCCGGAAACGGCTCGCCCTCATTTGCCGGGCGCTGAACCAGCAGGACCTGGAGCGCGTCGTCCCGCACGGCGAAGATGACGACGTCGACCGTCGTCAACGGCCGCGGAAAATCCAGCCCTCCTCTGCCCGACTTTGTTCCCCGTCCCTGTTCCATGCCCGAATCCGTGTCCATGAACCCTCTTGCCGTTGGGCTTGACAATAGCACACTTAGTTGTACTGTCCAACTTACTTAGTTGTCCAGACACACTTACGAACGAACTAGAAGGGGTACACGCCATGTTCGGCATCCGGTTCATCAAGGCACAGCCGACCACCTATCTGATGAAATACCGCGGCGGCGCCGTGACTCAGGAAGGCGCGGGCCTCTCGGGGTTTTATTACTCCCCGGTCACGTCGCTGGTCGCGGTGCCGATCGGCAGCCGCGACGCCGCCTTCATCTTCGAGCAGATCGCCCGCGACTTTCAGGCCCTCACTATCCAGGGCCACGTCACCTATCGCGTCAGTGATCCCAAGCGGGCCGCCGCCATGCTCAATTTCACGCTCAAGAAGGACGGCAAGAATTACGAGTCCGACGACCCCGAGAGACTGCCGCTGCGGATCCTCGGCACCGTCGAGGTGCTGGCGCAGCAGGTGGTGAAGGACCTGACGCTGAAGGAAGCGCTGCAGGCCTCCGACCGGATCGCCGACATTATCGCAACCGGACTCAAGAGCCGCGCCGACATCGCTTCGCTCGGGCTGGAAATCCTCGGCGTATCGATCCGCGCGATCAAGCCGACGCCGGACACGGCCAAGGCGCTCGAAGCCGAGGCGCGCGAGGCCATCCTGCGAAACGCCGACGAGGCGATCTTCGCCCGGCGCAATTTCGCGGTGGAACAGGAACGCGCCATCCGCGAGAGCGAACTCGACACCGAAATCGCCGTCGAGCAGAAGAAGCGTTCGATCCGCGAGACCCAGATGGACGCCGAGGCCAGCGTGGTCGCCAAGCAGAACGAGCTGCGCGAAGCCGGCATGGTCGCCGACATCACGCTGGAAGCCAAGCGCGGGGACTTCGTGGCGCTCAACGCGGAAAATACCAGGACGCTGGCGGACGCCGAGGCTTACCGCGTCGGCGCGCTGATGAAGATTTTTGAGGGCGTCGATACCAGGGTGATCCAGGCGCTCGCTTCTGCCGGCATGCAGCCCGGCCAGTTGATCGCGCAGGCGTTCGGCGGGATCGCCGAAAAGGCCGAGCGGATCGGCCAGTTGAACGTCTCGCCGGAACTGCTCAACGCGCTGATGGAGAAGCCCAGGGAGACCGCACATGCCCGCCGCCAATGACCGCAAGGTGGTGCTGGTCACCCGCAAGACGCGGCTGGAAGATCTGATCGCGAAATATCTCACGGCCGCGCAAGCCAGATTCTATGTCGAGCATCTCGGCGCCGACTTCTCCGACTATCAGCGCGAGCACGACGTCTATCAGTCAGAGCGGCACCGCACCGTGCAGACGCTGGAGCAATGGGGCCGCTACCAGATCATCGACCGGAGTTTCTTGCCCAACTTCCTGTTCGGCCCCGCCGACATCGTGGTCGCGCTCGGCCAGGACGGCGTGGTCGCCAACACCATGAAATATCTCGACGGCCACCCGCTGATCGGCCTCAACCCGGACGCAAGGCGTTACGACGGCATCCTGCTGCCGTTCGTGCCTGACGACCTCCCTGCCCTGCTGCGCGAGGTCGCCGCCGACAAGCGCGGCTTCAAGGCGGTGACCATGGCCAGGGCCACGCTGACCAACGGTCAGGTGCTCCATGCCGTCAACGAGCTCTTCATCGGCGCGCGCACGCACATTTCAGCCGTCTATGAAATCGCAGCCGGCGCGCACAGGGAGACGCAGTCGTCGAGCGGCCTGATCGTCTCAACCGGCCTCGGCTCGACGGCGTGGTTCAAGAGCATCGTCACCGGTTCGCTCGCCATTGCCGGCGCGTTCGGCGGCCAGACCGCGCCCGCGTCCTATTCAGCGCAGGCCTGGGATTGCAACGCATTGCGCTTCGCCGTGCGCGAGCCGTTTCCAAGCCGCACCTCGCAGGTCAATCTGGTCTATGGCGAACTGACAGGATCCGAACGGCTCAGCGTCCGCTCCCTGATGCCGGAAAACGGCGTCATCTTCAGCGACGGCATCGAAGCCGACCGCCTGGAGTTCAATTCGGGGACCGAGGCGCAGATCACGGTCGCCGATCGGGTCGGCCGGCTCATCGTGTGATGCGATCCGCTACCTTCCGGCTCACTCGGCGGCAATGCCGAGAGCCCGGACAAGCTCACCACGCGCCCGATAGTCGATATCGATCTGCCGCTTGAAATCATCAGCCGTACCACCGATCGCGGCCATGCCCTGCTTGGCCAGCCAGGCGCGCATCGTGTCCGTCGCAAGGACCTGATTCACCTCCTTGTTCAAGGTATCGATCACCGCCTTTGGCGTGTTCTTCGGCAGCATGAATCCGATGTAGCTGGTGATCTTGAAACCCGGGAAAGTCTCGCTGATCGCCGGCACGTTGGGGAGCAGCGGGTCGCGCTTCTCCGAGGTAACGCCCAGCAGCTTAATCTTGCCCGCCGCCGCCAGCGGCTCGACCGCCGTGTACGCGCCGAACACCAGCGGTATCTGTCCGCCCAACAGGTCGTTCACCGAAGCCGCCGTCCCCTTGTATGGAATATGGGTCATGGTGAAGCCGCCGGCCTTCTGCAACATCTCGCCGGCGAGACGATGTGGAGTGGAGCTGCCTGAACTGCCAAAACTTAATTCCACGGTCTTTTGCTTGGCCAGCGCGACGAGCTCGGCCACCGAGTTGGCCGGCAGATTGATGCTGGCGGCAAGCAGCAATGGCGCCCCGGTGACGCTGATCACCGGCTCCAAGGCTGCCGAAAGGTCGAACTGTTTGCTGGTGGCGAGATGCGGATCGATCGTCACCATCGCATCCGTCACCATCAGGATCGTGTATCCATCGGGCTCGGCGCGTGCGGCCGCCTGCGCCGCGATCATGCCATTGGCGCCCGTCTTGTTCTCGATGACGACGGATACTTTGAGGTTCTCGCCGAGTTGCTTGCCGATGATCCGGGCCAGTGCATCGGCCTGCCCGCCCGCGGAATAACCCACCAGGAAGGTCATCGATCGCGATGGATATGGCTGCGCGTTGGCGACTTGTACCGTCGCGACCAACGCCATCGTAACCAGCGCCGCGCCGAGCGTACGGGCTTTGCCTCGCACCAATTTGCCTGACGTCATGCTCCGCCTCCTCCATGAGATCACATTTTTATCCAGGCGCAGTTGAATCCACCGCGCTGGTTCGTTGTTACGCGGGCTCGTTCGCGACCGCGCCCAGCACGCCGGCCGAGCGCAAATCCTCAATGTCGCGCTCCGAATATCCGGCGTCTCGCAGAATCTCGTCCGTGTGCTCGCCGATCCGCGGCGGCTGGCGATCGAGGCCGGGCCGTTCCCGCGCTTCGCCGAACTCGACCGGCAGCGCCGGGATTCCGACCAGCGGCCCGCCACCTAGTCCCGATACGGCGGTCGCCAGCAAGCCGCCATTGTGAAGCAGATGCGGATCGGTCGACAGTTCGTCGGGCCGGCCAACCCGCGAATAGGCCACCCGCGCCGCTTCGCATTTTGCCAGGATTTCGCCGAGCGGCAGCCGCGCGATCCGCCGCTCCAGTTCGGGGAGCATCCACTCGCGCGCTTCGCAGCGGGCGGCGTTACCCGCAAACCTGATATCATCGCGCCAGTCGTCGAAGCCGAACGTTTCGCAGAACCGCTGCCAGTGGCCGTCCGAGGTGCAGCCGATGAAGACCTGACCGCCATCGGACGCGGTGAAAACATCGTAGACACCCCAGGCATTCTTGCGCGCCGGCATCGGCGGCATCGGACCGCCGATGACCGCGCTGCCGACGACCACGGCGCCGAGCATGAAGGTCGCGCTTTCAAACAGGGAGCTGGCGACCTTCTGCCCGACGCCCGTAGCGTCGCGCTCGCGCAGCGCGGCCAGCGCAGCCACCACGCCAAACACGCCGCCGAGAATGTCGATCACGGGCGCACCGGCGCGGAGCGGCCGGCCGGGCGGACCCGTCATGTAGGCAAGGCCGGACTGCATCTGCACGACTTCATCGAGCGCGCCCCGATTCTCGTACGGGCCTTTCAGGAAACCCTTCATCGAAAGATAGACTAGACGTGAATTGATCCGGCGCAGATCATCCCAGCTGCATTTCAGCCGCTCGATGGTTCCCGGCCCGAAATTCTCCAGCACCACGTCGGCGTCCCCGACGAGCCGATGCACGATCGCCTGCCCCTCGGCCCGCTTCAGGTCGATCGCGATCGATCGCTTGTTGCGATTATACGTCGCGAAAAATCCGGCGGCAAAACCCGGCAGGCGTCGCGTCGGATCGCCACCGGCAGGCTCAATCTTGATCACGTCGGCGCCGAGATCGGCAAACAGTACGCCCGCGCACGGCCCCATGATTGTGTGGCCGAAATCCAGCACCTTCAATCCCGCCAGCGGCCTCGACGCCGTCATCACGCAGCCCTTTCCCTGAATGCAGCCAGCGTTCCCGATCGGAGCGCAGCGCTCGGCAGGCGGTGTCCGACGATCCGCTCGGCGAGACGGCCGGCCTCGATCAGCGCCTCGATGTCGAGGCCGGTCGCGATGCCCATCTCCTCACACAGCAGCGCGAGCTCCTCGGTGGCGATATTGCCGGGCGCGCCGGGTTGGCCGGCAAACGGACAACCGCCGAGCCCCGCCACCGCCGCGTCGAACGCGGTGACACCGAGCCTCAATCCTTCATAGGCGCATGCGATACCCTGCCCGCGCGTGTCATGCAGATGCAGGGCGATCTGCAAGTCCGGCCAGCGGTCACGAACGGCGCCAACCGCGGCCGCGACCCGGCGCGGCGTCGCCCAGCCCATGGAATCCGCGAGCGCAACGTCACGGACCTCAACGCCGAATTCGCGTGCAACGGCAAGCCCGTCCGCCACGGTCCCGGCGACCATTGCGGGCGAGACGTCGCCGGCGAAATTGCAGCCGAAGGCGGCCATGACGATGATCTTGGCGATCGGCACGCCGGCTTCCTGGTGCACCCGCACATATTTGCGCATGGCTTCGACTTGTCCGGCGCGATCGCGGTTGAGATTCCTGATCGCGAAGGCTTCCGACGCGCTCAGCGAAATGAACCCGGCAAGGGTCAGCTTCCCCCTGAACGCGAGCGCGCGCCGCAATCCGCTCTCGTTGAACCACAGCGCGGAGTATTCGACGCCTTGCCGTGCAGTGAACCCATCGACTACGGCCTCGGCGTCGGCCCAGCCCGGAACATGCTTGGCGTTGACGAAGGAGGCGACCTGGATCCGGCGCAGGCCGCAACTGGAGAGCGCATCGATCAGCGCGATTTTGTCCGCGGTCGCAATCGGGCCCGGCTCGATCTGAAAGCCTTCGCGCGGCCCCTCTTCGCTGATGACGACGCTGTTCGGCAGGTCCATGCCCTGCGGCTCCCCGGGTGATCTTTTGTTGGTTGTGAGCTTGTCGCGCCCCAAGACATCTGACAAATATAATATCATGATCAATCTGTTCTAATAATCAGATGATAGGAGCGATCTTCGGTGGCGTTGGGACTGCGGCAGATCAGATACTTCATCGCCATTGCCGACGCCGGCGTGCTGTCGAGGGCGGCGGAGAGGCTCAACATCGCCCAGTCGGCGCTCAGCCATCACGTCGCCGCGCTCGAAAACGATCTCGGCGTCAAACTGCTCGAACGAAGGCCGCGCGGCATCGCGCTGACAGCAGCCGGACGCCGGCTCTATGAGCACGCCAGCGCCGTCTTGTCGGCGCTCGGCAAGGCGGAAGAGGATGTCCGGAACTTTAACGAGGCAGCGGCCGGTCCGGTCTGCCTCGGCCTCAGCCATACCGGGATCTCCCTGGTCGCGCTCGATCTCATGAAGGCGGTCCGAACCAATGCTCCGGGCGTCTACCTGACAATCGTCGAGGCGCTGTCACCGGCGCTGACCGAGCGCGTCCTGTCGGGCACCCTCGATCTCGCGCTCGCCTACAATCCGCCGCGGGACGCCCGTCTGGATGTCGAGTTGCTGCTGGAGGAAGATCTTTACCTCGTCGGACATCCGGGCCTGATCGGCCGGTCGACCAGTCCGATCGCCTTCTCCGCGATTCCGCAACGAAGCGTACTTGGGTTGACGCCGATGCCGGCATCGCGCGCCATCATCCAGACCCAGGTTCTCCGCAATCAGGTCATTCCAAGCGAAACGCTCGAAGTCGATTCACTGCCGGCGCTGCGCATGGCGCTCGAGGCCGGCCTCGGATGCGCTATTCTGTCCCGTGCCACCGTCCTCTCCGACCTCGCGGCGGAGAAGTATTACGCGCGGCGCATCATCGATCCGCCGCTGACGCGTTCGCTTGGGCTGATCGCGCTGGCGGACCGGCCGCAGACCAAGGCCTTCCTGGAGGTGCGCAACACCGTGGTCGAGGTCGTACGCGCTGCCGTCAGCGACAAGCGCTGGCCGGCAACGGACCACGGCCGACGGCGAACGCGTGCTGCGAAAGCGCCCAGAACCGCTAAGCCTGGCTGAGGTCGTGGGCGGTTTTTCTATGTCAGCGCGGTAGTCCATCGGGCCGTCAGTAGAAACAAATCTCTGCCGGGGACGTTATTAGTATGAGTGGCTTCCGACGACACGCAGTTGCGAGCTAACTGAAAAACGGGTGCTCACATGCCGGAAACCAAAACCAGTCGGCAAATCTACGACGAGAGCATAAAAATTCGGCGGCAGGTCGATGACGGCCGGCCGAGGCAATCGGAGGACGACATTCAGCGCGAGCAACTGGGACCCCGAGGGGTACCGACCGGGACAGCCGGATCCCGCAGTAATGGTCCCGCAACGCCGAAAGAAGACCCCGTCGGATTTTGATCCCGGCCATACGGCTTAGGACGGCTGCATCAAGGTTGTCTTGTGCCTCACTGAACCGCGGTGGCAGGCCACGTTCACCGCATCGTCGCGAGCTGCACCGCGAGCGCGCACGCCTTGTCGTATTCGTCGAGATTGATCCATTCGTCGATCGTGTGCGGCTCGTTCTGACCCGCGCCGAAGGTCACCGTCGGAATGCCGTGGCGGACCATCCAGTTGGCATCCAGCCCGCCATTGGCGGCGCGGATGGCCGGGGTTGCGCCGATGCCGGACACGGCCTCGATCGCACGCTTGACCACGGGCAGGCTCTCTTTCATGCGGAACGGATAATAGTCGGTCTCGGCCTTGAACTTGACGCGGCCCGATTTGCCGTCGCTGTTCTTCACGTTCTTGGCGGCCTTCTCGAACGCCGCCTTGTAGGCTTTGGTGATCTCCTTGAAGAACTTGCTGTCGTGGCTGCGGCTTTCGCCGCGCACATGGACATAGTCGGTGACGACATTGGTGGCGTCGCCGGCCGGCCTTCCCTCGCCGCCGGTGACGGGGCCGACATTACTGGTGCCCTGCAGCTTGCGCTTCACCACCTTGCCGAACCAGCCGCCAGCCTTCACGTCGGCCAGCGCCAGCGCCAGGATCATGGTCGAACTGATCCCGCGCTCGGGTGCGACGCCGGCGTGCGAGGCGCGGCCGAAAATCTCGACCTGCCAGCGATCCGCGCCGACGGCGCCGATCGTGACATTGGAGGCAGAGCCGCCGTCGTAGTTGAAGGCCATGACCGGCGAGCCGAGTTCGTCGGTCTTGACGTGGCGCGCGCCATAGAGCCCGCTCTCCTCGCGGACGCAGAACAGCAGCGTGATCGGCGGATGATCGAGCTTCTGTTTTGCAAGTTCGGCCGCCAGCGTGACGAGAACGCCGCAGCCGGCGCGGTTGTCGCCGCCGAGCGCGGTCTTCGCGTCGTTGACGATCTTGCGTCCCGCCAGTTTTGGCTTGGCGCCGGCGCATAGCGGCACGGTGTCCATGTGGGTCATGAACATGATCCGCGGCTGGTTATGCATTGCGCCACGGCCGGGCAGATCGACAATGAGATTGCCGGTCTCCGTCGGCACGGGAATGCGGGTGTTGGCGTCGTCGAGGCGGATCGCGCTCGCCGGCACGCCGCTTTCCTGCAGCGCCGCGCTGAGCTCGCGTCCGATCGCGGCCTCCTTTCCGGTCACGCCCTCGACGGCGAGGAAGCGCATGAGGCGGTCGGTGGCGGTTTTGACGTCGACGGGCATGGAGAGTTTCCTGATGAGGCTTGCGGTGCTCGTGAGCATCGTGCGAGACGGCCGGCCGCACAAGGCTGCCCGGATCAGGACTGGCATGCGGCCGCCTTTGTGCTCGTGGCGGCGATCGTTAGATCGAAGTATCCTGCCGGGCCACCGCCGGCCGCGATACGACATAGGCGGCGCAGGCCAAAAAACCCGCCGCCACGGCCAGGGCGAGCGGCACTGACGGCGCGAAAGTATAGCAGAAGACAGCGAAACCGAACGTCATCCCCGCGCAGGCCATGATCTTGGCCGGGCGCGGGATGGCTCCGGCGGCGCGCCAGTCACGCAGCGGTTTGCCCAGCGTCGGATGCCCGAGCAGCCAGGCCTCGAAACGGGGCGAGGAGCGCGCGAAGCACCACGCCGCCACGATCAGGAAAACCGCCCCCGGCATCAGCGGCAACACGAGGCCGATCACGCCGAGCGCGACCATCACCCAGCCCAGGCAAAAATAGACGATGCGCATCAGAGCTGCCGCCTGTTGCCTTTCTTCGAAGCCGGCTTCGCAGCGTCCACTGGATTGCCGAGCGTCTGGTTGAGTGCGACGGCCTCCCGAGCCAGGCGACGCACGATCGATGGCTTGATGGACATTCCTTCCCGCAGCTCCAGCGTGGCCATCTCGTACTTGCCGGCCTTCTTGAGGCGAGGCTCGATGTCACTCAATCGCTGGCCTCTCCAGAAGCCGAACAGCACCCGCTCCTCCTCGGCGCGGATGAGTAGCGTCGGTCCATTAGCCAGATAGACGAGGTGGCCCCATTTCACGACTTCTTCCAGGGCCGAAACAGCGCGAACCGCCGCCCGTAGGGATTCAACACACTCGCGGCGCCAGCCGGAGAGCGCGACGACATACGCCTCGGGGCTGGCGGCAGGTGTCATCTTCTTCATGCCTGATCCACGTTCATCCACCCGACCGCGGGATTCGATCGGCACCACTACCTATGTTTCGGGCTGGACAGAATTTGATTGGAGCGGGTGAAGGGAATCGAACCCTCGTATTCAGCTTGGAAGTCTCGAAATACTGTAGTGAGCGGCCGTTCTGACATTTTCGGTGTTTTTGACCCATTGAGATCAATACAGAATTTCTCGTTGTCAGAATGGCGGTTGCGAGTCCCATGGTCGCAGAACATTTGGCTCGGGCGGAGGTAGGTTCAAATCGGGGACATGCAACAGCCGATTCTTGCGATTGGTCGAGAGGTCTATTCCAAGGTTGGCAGCCTGAGGCGCTGGAAACAATCATCAGTTCGAATCCCTCCACGCCCGCCATCCTACGCTACGGCATCCGCTGATATTCAAGGCATCCGGCGACCGCACGCGCCACGACGCTGCAGATATTCCGGCCGCTACCCGGATCTCATCGGCACGATCAAGCGCCTTCCGACAGATCGCTTAGAGCGCGCGGCGAGAAAGTGGACGCCGGTTTTTCGCAAATCGCGCGCGTTTTCAAGGCATCGAGAGCCGGATGCGATTCAATCGAATCGCAACCGGCTTCTAGAGAACGCTCTGCACACGCCCGCATCGATTTTGGGACAGCGCCTTCGACTCCGCCCGTGATATATTCAGATAAACTGATAAGTTTATCTTTACAGATAATCTTCATATCTGCTATACAGGCTGACATGAACGATCAGCCGGATAATTCCCAAGCCATACGCGCCTCAGACTTGGCGCAGGACCTCCGCACCCTGATAGGCAAGCTGAAGCGCCGACTGCGCGAGCAAGCGCACGTTGGCGACCTGACACCTTCCCAGGTGTCGGCGCTGCTTCGCCTGGAGAAGGACGGTCCCGCCACGGCGTCGAGCCTTGCCCGGGCGGAGGGAATGCGTCCGCAGTCAATGGGCCCGGTCGTCGCCGCGCTGGAGAGCGCAGGCCTGGTGAGTGGCGCGCCAGACCCGACGGACGGACGACAGACCCTGCTCTCGCTCACAGACGCCTGTCGCAAATGGGTCGAGGAAGGGCGCGCGGCGCGCCAAGACTGGCTGACCCGCACTCTCCAGGCGCGTCTGTCGCCGGAGGAACAGGACAAGCTTGCGGAGGCCGTCGAGCTGCTCAAGCGGCTCGACGACGATTGACGGAAGTTCGTGGGGCTCACGCCCGATCGAACCCATCCCGAATTTCGAGAGGAGAATCCATGGCGCTGGCCACGCTCGATCCGAATACCGCCCTGATCATCGTCGACCTGCAGAAGGGCATCATCGGTCTTCCCGCTATCCACCCGATCGGCGACATCATCGAGCGGGCTCGGGCGCTCGCCGACGCTTTCCGCGAGCGCGACCTGCCGGTGGTGCTCGTCAACGTCGCCGGCGGCGCGCCAGGCCGGACGGAACAGCCTCGTCAAACGAGTCCCCGTCCGGAAGGGTGGACCGACCTCACCCCGGAGCTGAATCAACAACCCAGGGACATCGTGGTGACGAAGCGGACCTGGGGCGCCTTCGCCAGCACGGATCTCGAAGCCCTGTTGAAAGCGCGGGACGTCACCCAGGTGGTGATCGCGGGCGTTGCGACGGGAACCGGCGTCGAGGCGACGGCGCGCCAAGCCTATGAGGCGGGTTTCAATGTCACCCTCGCCCTCGACGCCATGACCGACGTGCGTCCCGAGGCTCACCACTACAGCATCAGGAACGTCTTTCCGCGGCTCGGCGAGACGGGGACGACCCAGGAGATCGTCGATCTCCTGTCCGGAAGGAGCGCCTGAAATGCCGTGGCTTCCGCTCCTGTCCTACTTCTTCGGCGGCGTATTCCTGGCGAACGCGATCCCTCATGTCGTCAGCGGCATGATGGGCAGGCCGTTTCAGAGCCCGTTCGCCAAGCCGCCGGGCCAAGGGCTCTCTTCGTCGACCGTCAACGTCCTCTGGGGTTTTTTCAATATCGTCGTCGGCTATGTCCTCGTCTGCCGCGTCGGTGATTTTGGATTGAGGAACACAGGCGACGTCCTTGCATGCGCCGCTGGCGCGCTCCTGATTGCGCTTTTTTCCGCCCGGCACTTTGGCCGCCTCCACGGCGGCAATCAGCCGGAGCATCCATGAAGGCTCCCTTAGCGGGTGTCTTCCGGTCTCTGCGAAGCTTCAACTATCGGGTCTGGGTCGGCGGCGCCTTCGTCTCCAATGTCGGCACCTGGGTGCAGCGGACGGCCCAGGACTGGCTGGTGTTCACCCAGCTCACCCATCACGACGCGTCGGCCGTCGGCTTGGTCATGGCGCTGCAGTTCGGGCCGCAGCTCCTTCTGCTGCCATGGACTGGCTTCGCCGCCGACCATTTCAATCAGCGCAAGCTGCTGATCGCTACACAAGCGACGATGGGCGCTCTCGCTCTGGCACTGGGGGCGCTTACCGTCGCCGGCCTCGTCCAGCTCTGGCACGTGTACATCTTCGCCTTCCTGTTCGGCAGTGCCGCAGCGTTCGATGCGCCGGTGCGCCAGACCTTCGTCGCCGAACTGGTCGGGGATGAAGACTTGCACAACGCGGTAGCGCTCAACTCCACCTCGTTCAACGCCGCGCGGATGATCGGCCCGGCCGTCTCGGGTGTGGTCATCGCCGCGATCGGCACCGGCTGGGCCTTTTTGATCAACGGCGCCTCCTTCGTCGCGGTGCTGATCTCCCTCGCGTTCCTGCGCGTCGTCGAGCTTCGTCCGAGTGCCAGGGCGCACCGGGCCAGAGGCAGCTTCACCGAAGGGGTCCGTTACGTGTGGGGGCGCCCGGACCTCAAGGCTATTCTGGCCATGCTGTTCCTGATCGGGACCTTCGGCCTCAATTTCCCGATTTTCATCTCGACCATCGCGGTCAGTGTCTTTCATGCCGACGCCCGCGGATATGGCCTGCTGTCGTCGATCATGGCGATCGGCACGGTGGCGGGCGCGCTGTTGGGCGCCGGCCGGGACACGCCCCGGTTCGGCTTGCTGCTGGTCGGCGCCGCGGTCTTCGGGCTCGGCTGCATGCTGGCCGCCATTGCGCCGAGCTACTGGTTCTTCGCCGGCGCGCTCGTCATCATCGGGGTGGCCGCCCTGACGTTCACCAACACCACGAACAGCCTGATGCAGCTCTCGACCGAGCCGGCGATGCGCGGGCGGGTGATGGCGCTGCGCGTCGGGACCGCGCTCGGAGGCACGCCGATCGGAGCACCGATCGTTGGATGGGTGGCCGATCATTGCGGGCCGCGCTGGGCGCTCGGCATCGGCGCGGCTTCAGGCTTTGCTGCAGCCCTCGTCGCCGTTTACGTCTTGGCTCGCCCGGGGCCGCGACATTCGCTCTGACCTTCCGACGTAGCGCGCGAACATCTCGACCAGCGGCCTTGCAAGAGGCACCGTCGCAGAACGCTACCGCCGACTGATCGTCTCTTCGCAAGCGTTGTATTCGACTGTCCTATATTTACGCCATCGTCGCCGATTTCCGCACGCGCGTTCAGTACCTCTTCTCCAAATCAAGATATTCGGTCTTGATGAGCTCGCACCTGAGTCGGTCTGGAGCAGTGCGGGGAATACGACAGCGTATCAAGCGGACGCGAAACAGTCGGTCGGAAAGCGAGCATCAGAACGTGTAAAGCAGCCCATTTGTCAGAATGAAATCCGACCCTCTCGCTAAGTCTATGAAGAGGCTGGAGCGGGTGAAGGGAATCGAACCCTCGTATTCAGCTTGGAAGGCTGCTGCTCTACCATTGAGCTACACCCGCGTTGGCGATCACCTAACACGCCGTGCGGGCGGCCTCAACCACCCCAGGAACCGTGGGGACCCGCAAGGAAACCGTCGGGAAACCGCCAAACGCGACCCGGTCGCCTCACGAATCGGCCCGGTTCCGGCCGGAATCCGCACCGCCCAGCCCCCTTAACAGCGACAGATTCGCTGCCTATACTCTTATCTCCACAAACAACGAAAGGAGGTGATCCAGTGTCTCTTACCAAGCGCTGTCACCTCGCTGGGATCGCCCGCTAGGCTCTCGCCTTAGAGGCTTGGCAACGGGGCGCTCTCAGCCCTGGACCAGCGAGTTCAATAGTTGGGGCGCGGCGGGAGCAATCCTGCCGCGCCTTTTTGTTTGTAGAAGAGAGTTTGTGGACGAGAGATAGCCCTCGGGGCTCGCGCCGCAACTCCCGATCAGAAAACAAAGCTCATCTGCACACGAGGAATTTTCGAAACACCCACCCCATCGGCCGGGAAGCGGCGTTCGAAATGTAGGCCCACTGCTTTCCGTCTTCGGTTGTCTGGTCGGAAATCCGGATGCGCTCGCCGTTGGCGATCTTGCCGACGATTTTTCCGTTCGGTGATGTCCGGATGTTGAGCGGCGTTCCGGTCGGATCAGCGACGACGCATGAATTGCGGTCCTGGTCCGGTGCCGCCGACGGCAATTGCTGCCTGGTGCCGGAGAGCGCCTTTTCATCATTGCCAATGGTGCCGCCGGCATTGCCGGATTGTGCAAAGGCCGCCGCAACACAGCAGGCGCTCACAAGCGTGCCAAGCAAGACGGTCTTCAGCACGGCACGTTTAGCGCTACGGCGAACGCTGCTCCCATCTCTTCCTCCATCGCTGGCGGCATTGTTCCGCAAGCCCGGGACGAGAGCAATAGGGGCAAGGCTGTTCGAGTCAGAGGTCCAGAAGCTTCCGAGCCGACCACTCACGCCATCCGGCGCTGCCGGATTCTTTCCCACACCGAAACCAGGGCGATCGCCATGCCGGTGATCCAGGGAAGCACCGCGCCGTATTCCTCGACGCTGAGCAGCAGCGCCAGAATGCTCGTCGCCAGCGTGAGCATCTTCGCCATTCCGCCCTGCCCGAACAGCGACAACAGAAACGGCAGGAACAGGATGAAGAGCGTGCCTAGGGTGACGTCGGTCATTGGGGGTGGTCTCGGGACTGAAGGCCGGTCAGAAGCCGCAGAGATTGACCGATCGCGGACGTGCCCCGCGGCGGCTTTCGACAATGTTCTCGCCGCCATTGGTGGCCGAGCTGCCGTAATAGCGGTGGTGGCCGGAGACATCGTGCCAATCGCCGGGCTGCGTCGATGCCGGCGACGCCGCGTGGGACCGGGTGGCGTCACTGATGATCGAGGCTGGCTTGCGTTGCATGACCGTCTCCGTGGATGATGCGCAGTTGCTGCGTTCTGTTCATCAGTCGTTAACTTGCCACCGCGCGTTCAAGCACCGAACCCCTATATCGTGTTTCCGGAATGTTTCGTGACGTGCCTCACCCGGCGACCGTTTGACACTTTGTTGAAACGGACTTGTCGGGATAGGCCTTTGCCAAACGTCCTTACAGGCGGGCCAGTCCCGTCCTATTTTTGTTTTGACGCGTTTTCTACCGCAGATAAGTCTACGCAATCTGCGCAAACTTGATTGCTGCGAACCGGGTCCACCCCCGGATCAAGTCCGAGGGCATTCTTCGCTCGAAAACGCTTTGGCCAAGGAGATATCGATGCTTTACGCCATTCTGGCCTACCACGTGGAAGCCGAGGTGATGTCCTGGACGCCGGAAGAGGATGCCGCCCTGATGACCGACCTGCTTCGCGTTCACGACCGGCTGAACGAAAAAAAGCTGCTGGGGCCGTCGGCCCGGCTGGGGGCGACGGGCAAGGCCCGCACCTTGCGAGGACCGGGCGCGGGGGTCGTGATCGACGGGCCGTTTGCCGAAACCAAGGAGCAGTTGCTGGGGCTTTATGTCGTGGACTGCGCCGATGACGACGCCGCGATCGCGGTGGCCCGCGACCTGCGCAAGGTCAATCCGACCGCGGTCTACGAGATCCGCCCGATCGCCCTCTATCTTCCCGGCGAGCCGCTCCCAACCACGGAGACGCCGGGCGTTACCAGCTAGGGCTACGACGCTCAGGGTTGGAGATTTGCCGGTCCGGTCAACCGGCGCATCAATAGCTGGCAAGCTTTACCACGCCGGAAATCACCGCCCCGATCAGCTCCAGAACGGCGCTCGCGAGCTTGAGCAAGCCGAGGAAATCAAGGAGCCAGAGCAGCAGCGAGAAGGGCTCAAGAGTTCTCTAGAAAATCGCGTAAATAAAAGGCGCGACCGCAGAGCCTTTCGACAAGACGAGCAGCGACCCGAACAGCAGCATCATGATGAAGATCGGCAGCAGCCAAAACTTCTTCCGCACCCGCAGAAACATCCAGAATTCGGCCAGAAACGAGAGCATATCCGAACCCAGAATGTGTGATTCACCGGGCTTCGGCGCGGCAGCCTTCGCTACGATGGGGCTTGCCGAGCCGTAGCTCGCGGAGCGAGCGAAGGATGGTGGGGGAAGAAGGACTCGAACCTTCGAAGTCATAAGACGGCTGATTTACAGTCAGGCCCGATATCATGACAGCCCCCGACAAATCAGGACACCTTTCAGCGAAATCGCTCAATAACCATTGCATTTCTGCTATTTGTCCGGCATTGTCGCCGACACGGGGTAACATTCGCAGACAGGCGGCAAGCGTTACCCCGCTGTTACCCGGGCGGCAGTCTGATTATGACAAAAGCTCTCACAGTTAAGCGCATTGAGACCGCGGAGGCAAAGTCCACGCGCCAGGAAGTCCCCGACGGGTTGTTGGTTGGCCTCTATCTCGTGGTGCAGCCCTCAGGGGCCAAGTCATTCGCCGTCCGTTACCGATACGCCGGCCAGCCGCGCAAGCTGACCTTGGGTGCGTTCCCGGCGATCACCCTTGAGGCGGCCCGCGATATCGGCGGCAAGGCCCTACGGGCCGCCGCTGAGGGCCGGGACCCCGCCACCGAAAAGCAAGCGCGTAAAGGTGCGGAGAAACTGGCGAAGGCTGAGGAGGAGCGCGGCAAGCGTGATCTATTCGAGAACGTTGCCCGCGAGTTCATTGAGCGACACGCCATGAAGAACACCCGGGAATCGTCGTGGCGGGAGACCGCCCGGATTCTCGGCCTCAAGCCCGATCCAGAAAATCCGGAGAAATTGCTCGTTGTTGAGCGACAGGACGGCAAGCCCCTGACCGTCATCAATCACTGGGCTGGCCGCAAGGTGCAGGAGATCACCAAGCGGGACGTCATTACCTTCCTTGATACTGTCCGGGACCGCGCCCCGGTGATGGCAAACCGGAATCTGGCGGCTGTTCGAAAGCTGTTCAACTGGTGTCTGGCGAGGGATGTGATCCAGGTTTCACCCTGCACACTGATCGAACCCCCTGCCCCGGAGCGCAGCCGCGATCGCATCTTGAGCGACGACGAATTGCGACTCGTCTGGAACGCCAGCGGCACCGATGTGTCCCCCTTCGGACCACTCGTCAAAATGCTGATCTTAACTGGACAGCGCTTGGCCGAGGTAGGCGGCATGCGCTGGGATGAGATCGACTTCGAAAGCAAGCTTTGGACGCTGCCGGCGGAGCGTGTGAAGAATGGCGAGCGCCACGAAGTGCCGCTTTCTGATACCGCAGTCGAAATCTTGAAAGCCCTGCCCCGCATAAACACGACAAAGGGCTTCGTATTCACAACCACCCGCGACGCAGCAGTGTCTGGCTTCTCCCGCGCCAAGGATCGCCTGGACGCAGGCGTAGAGGCATCTTTGCAGGCGGGGGCAAAACCGCCAGAGCACTGGACGTTTCATGATCTCCGCCGGACTATGGCGAGCGGCATGGCACGCCTAGGCATTCAGTTGCCTGTCATTGAAAAGGTGCTCAATCATTCGAGTGGCAGTTTCCGCGGCGTAGTAGGTGTGTATCAGCGGCACTCATACGCGACGGAAAAGCGCAACGCCCTCCACCGGTGGTCTGCATTTGTTGCGGATATTGTCGCCGGTCACCCGGACCACAACGTGATCAATCTGCGGGGTGGATGAAGATGCCGGTCACCGGTTTTGTACTGCCAACGGCAGGATTCCTTCAGCCTCTGCCCGCAAATGCGCGCGAAGAAATTACAAGGAGGTTTCCCAACTTAGACCTCAAAAAGGTTGAGAGGGCTTATTCGTTTTACATTATTTCTCGTGATGGCCGCTCTGATCATCCCTCACCCAAAGACGCCCGGAAGCAACTTAGTGATCTGCGGCGGCGCGCTACCGAATTATCCAAAGCCTTTTCCGATCTCGGGCCCCTTAGACACACGGTTTGGGAGGCCGCTGCCAGTCTCGATCGCCACGACGAGATCGACCAGATCGAGACAATGCTCGCTGTATTTGAGGAGACAGTTGGAACGGCGGAGGAAATGATCCCACGCGGACGGCCAGTTTCGGCTCATACCGTGCTTGTCCGAGAACTTGCCGCAATCATTGAAAAATCTGGGATGCCCGTCGATGTAAAGGCCGGCGGGATACTCACTACGGTGACGGCAATTTTGCTCGAACACTCTGGTGAGAAGCCCAGCAGCGCATCGAAAATCGTTTCCGATTCATTCGGCGGCCGTCGGACAAAACCGGTCGCAGGCTAACCGGGTTTGTCCTGGCATATTTGCGACATCTCTCGACGAACTGACTATTAGTCATATCCGCAAACTTCCTGACAGGAGCGGATATGACCAACCAAACCACCGGCCGTAAGTTGCCCCGCCGCAAAACCTGCGAGCGCTACGGGGTATGCGATCGCACTATTTCCCGTTGGGAGCGCGACCCGGAACTGAACTTTCCCGCGCCCACAATCATCAACGGACGGAAGTACGACGACGAGGACCGGCTCACTGCTTGGGATCGCGAAAACACGAGCCGCCGGGAAGTTGCTTGATGCCAACTCTCCGCAGCCTCGCCGACCTCGGCGCCGTCTTCGCATACACGGTTCCCATAATCGCGGACGATTTCGAAATCGGGCACTTGGTCGTGCACGGCGATGCCAGTCAGGCCAGCGCTTACAACTGCGCGGGCAGGCCCTTGGGGACATTCAGCTCACGCGCAGAGGCCGAGGCCGTTGTGCGGGGTACATCATTCCAGGAGGCTGAGCGTTGAAAAACGAAAAGGGCGCCTGCCAGGGCGACCGATCCATCATCGTGCAGGATGACACTGATAACGAACCGGCGGCAATTCTACAAGTGCGCAGGATCTCTCGTCTGTACGCCGTCACATTCGCCACCGCCGCAACCATTGCACAGCTGGCATACGCGGTGGCGCGATGACAGACACCACCAGCGAAGTGGAAATCCACCGGACTACCACCGGAAAGGCTTCCACCAATGCGGAACGCCAGCGCCGTTACAGGCAGCGTAACGCGACCGTAACGCAGCGTAACGCTCTGACCATAACGCCACCCGTTACCTTGAGTAACGGAACGGTGTTGTGTGCGGCGCAGGACAAGATCGAGATCTCCTTCGACGACGACGGCGACGCCATCATCACACAGGCGCGCTGGCCTGACGAAGACCAGATGATTGTCATATCGCGCGATAACATCGGCACCTTCATCGACAACCTTACCGATGCTCTCGGCATTGGCAGTATTGGGGGCCCTCGATGAGAGGGCGGGACAAACGGGAGATGCCGGCGGGACGTTACGTCACGCTGCGCGAGTATATGCTCGCGTGTCCCGCTTGGCAGAGGTTGGACCCTAATTCCCGATGCCTCTACGTCGAGCTGGCGAGGCGCTACAGAGGCCCGAACTCAAACAACGGCAAGATACCCTACAGCGTGCGCGAAGCCGCCAAGGAGCTTCGCATCGGCCACAGCACGGCATGCCGCTGTTTCCAACTCTTGGAAGCGCTGGGTTTCATCAAAGTGGGGAAGCGGAGCGGCTTCAACATGAAGGGTCGTGTCGCCACCGAGTGGCTGCTGACCGAGTTTCCCGACGACACCAAAACAGGCGTGATGGCCACCAAGGAGTTCATGAAATGGATACCGGCAAAATCATTCAACAGTCCCACCACAGTAACCAACAGTCCCACCACAGAACCTATACGGGTCCTGTAGTGGGACTGTGTTGCAATCAAGCAACGTGAATGCGCTTGGGCTGGGACTGTCAGCGCCAATTATCGACCAGCACAGTGCCACTACAGAAGCACTCTACAGCTTGCCAGTGGGTAGCTGCTCTGCTGTGCGCCTTGAGTGATCAGAACCTGATCGTGACGGGATCGAATGAAGCGCTCGGATACGACTTGACGGTCGAACCATCCTTAGAAGCCGGGCCCTCTGGCGTAGACGAGGAAGATTTCGTCGCCGACGACCGCATCGGCAGATGGCCAATGCTGAACCAACCGCCGCTGACGGTGTCGAGCTGCGCAAAGCTGAGTTCGTTGTTCGAGGTCATTTCCCGTCTCCCTGTTTCCCGTGAACTCAGGCTTAGCGGGTCCGAAGCCGAGTTGACTGTGATGGGGATCACAAAGGGGCGCCGGCCGATCCCACACGAGAGGCAGGGGGGACCAAAGGAAAGGTTTTCGCGCCCCTTCTGAAAACCGCGTTGCCAGTAACCTTTGCCAACCGCTGCCCCCGTTCAAAAACTCACCCCTAAACGGAGATAACCATGAAGCAAACAACCCCAAAGGCACCCGCACACCTTGCCGACCCCACCCGAGCGTGGTGGCGGTCCGTTGTGCGCGAGTACAGGCTTGAGCCGCACCATCTCCGCTTGCTCCAGGCAGCGGCAGAGGCCTGGGACCGCGCTGTGGACGCACAATCGATCCTCGCCCGTGACGGGCTGGTCATTGCCGGCCGCGAGGGTGGCCTGCGTCCGCATCCTGCCGTGAGCATTCGCCGGGACGCCGAGGTTTCATTCGCGCGTCTTCTGCGAGAACTGGACCTCGACACTGAGCCACCGGGCGACGCGCGCACGGGGCCGCCTGCACTTCGATCGAACCGCAGGGGGTCTGGCTATGCCGGTTAAACGTAGAAAGTCGAAGCGGAATAAAACGATTTTTGAACTGACCGAGGCTCAGCGGGCTTTCCTGCATGACGAGCCGTTGCCGCATGGAACGGAGGGCTTTGAGGCTTTCCAACTGCGGCGCGATTGCGCGATGGATGACGAATACCCGTCCAACAGTGCGCTTTGGGAGGCCTATCGCGAGGAGGTACTTGCTGCGTGGATTGCTGACCATCCCGGCACGCGGCCTAATCTTTGGTGGCGTTTCGACGCGCCTCGCTCTGCACCCGAGGCCCTAGGACTGACGAGCGAATGGCCGGATAAACTTGAGGAGCCACGGCGCCAACTCGGAGGCTCAAGTCAACCACTCTACCAAACCTCGGCTTATGCGCCCCGCTTCTGGCGAGGGATACCGACGGATTGGCCGTGGGTCGGGGCCGACAAATTCAATCTAGGCACGCCGATAGACTGGAGCGATCCGCCCAAGTTCGAAAGCGAGGCTGCCTATCTGGATCGTCACGGATTGCTGTCACCCGCCGAACGCAGGCGGTTAACGGCCGACGACTTCGAGCCAGTAGCGCTGGAAAGCGGAGAACCATTGTGCCAGTGAAAAAACGCAAGGCGAAAGATCGTAACTTCGAGATTACGCCGCTTGCCATCTCAACTTTCGAGAAGATGCGAGCCATCGAATGCGCGTGTGTGCCCAGGGATTGGGCCGGAAAATACTGGGTGCACACGCAGTGTTCTGGCTGCGAACAGTGGTGGGACCTGCACAGCACCTTGTGGGATGAGCTCAAGCTGAGGCTATGGGAATGGCCGGCGTTTGAAGATCCAAACGCGACATGCCCATATCCGGCCGGATGCTGCGCAGCGGAGCGCTGGCAGAAAGAGCGGTACGGTCGCCCGGAAGC
The DNA here is from genome assembly GCF_040546575.1 of Bradyrhizobium sp. OAE829. Lineage (NCBI taxonomy): Bacteria > Pseudomonadati > Pseudomonadota > Alphaproteobacteria > Hyphomicrobiales > Nitrobacteraceae > Bradyrhizobium > Bradyrhizobium sp. OAE829. The sequence continues at coordinate 1,107,970 of NZ_JBEPOE010000001.1, forward strand.
GTTTGAGCTGTACGTGGCGCTCTGCAAGGCCAGCAAGGCCGAGCGAGGTAGCTGACGGTATGGGCCTTATTACAGCGGCAGGTCCGATCGCAGGCCGCCCTGGGTGGGGTGTCGCGGGCCGTCCCGGGTGGGGCGGCAGGTGGGCCGGCTACCGTCCGGGTTGGGGTCGCTGGGGTTGGGGAGGATGGGGTGGGCCGGTTGCAGCCGGCATCGTCGCTGCCGGCGCATGGGGTTATCCGTATGGCTACTCGGGCTACCATAGCTGCGTGGTTTGGGACGGTTATCAGTACGTGAACGTCTGCTATGAATCGTACGGTTATTCGTACTATTGAGGCCTGATATTGGCTTGTGGCGGCTAAGTCCGCCACACCTCTTTCCAATTTCTGTGGGTGAGAGGAGAATGCGTCTATTGCAACGCGCATGAGCGCTGAAGAGCGCATCGGGAAGCTGATTGATGACTTAGAAAATGAGCAAGCGGAAGAAAAAGAGAAGTAAAGGGCCGCCTGAGTTGAGGCGCGCGACCCGCGCAAAGTCATCGGGGCAAGCGCTGGCGTCCCCTGTTTCGCTATGGTGAAGCTGGCGCTCAAGCGGAGGGCTTAGCGCGCTTGCTCGTCAATGAAACACCCACGGCCGAAGACAGGCCTCGTATTGCTCGACCCATCTGGATACGGCTACACTCGCTTTTGGAGTTGCACCCGGTGAATTTTAGTCTCCGGTTTGCCGATTGTTGAAACTCGCTCATTAGCATTAGAACGATGCAGACGGTGCGGGATCGTTCATATTTTTAATGAAGGGAGCACGTCACGGCCCAACGAAGAAGGCCCCGTCGGGACGGGGGCCTTAAGACGCACAAAAAGTGCTCTGGTCCTACTTCTTCCCTTTGGCCGCGGGCGCGGACGCGATGGGTGCGCTGGCGCCTGCGTTGGGCGGAGAGGCGCCTGCTTTGTGCTGGTAATCAGGGCCTGCCATTGGTGCCGGCTTCTTGGCTTTTGGATCAACCGTGATGGGCGCGCTGGCGCCTGCGTTGGGTGGAGTGGCGCCTGATTTGTGCTGGTAATCAGGGCCTGACATTGGAGCCGGTTTCTTGGCTTTTGGATCAACCGTGATGGGCGCACTGGCGCCTGCGTTGGGTGGAGTGGCGCCTGCTTTGCTGGTGTCTTTTCCTATCAACATTGGCCCGCCGGTCTGGGCCGAGGCCAAAGACGATCCCAGAACGAAAAACGCGATTGTCGTCACCGTCACTAGCTTCTTCATGGAGTCCTCCCGGTTAAAATGCACCAAGCTCGCGAAAGACGGTTGGTTCCATAACGGGGAGGTAGTTGCGCTCGCTTGAATTAAATCAAGATAAAGAATCCGGATCATCCGGGATGGCACGGGTGATGGATGCAAAGCGCGGCGCCAGTAGCACCGGGAGGCCTTACGGTAGACGCTCGATCACCACGCCGTTGTCGTCCCGCACTTCGATTGCTAAATCCCGCGTTAGACGGAAACCGCGCCAAGGCCACCAGCATTGACGCAGACCGCCACCGAATATTATGTCGTGAGAGATGCAACTACTAAGAAGTGCACCATCGTCGACAGGGAGCCGACGACGACGACGACCGTCGTGGACAACGGCATCTTCAAGACCCGGACCGAAGCGGAAACCGGCATGAAGTCCATGAAGGTTTGTACGGACTAATCGTTCGTCACGGCGTGAACCTACCCTGCCGAGTGCCCTCCTCTGAGCTCGGCAGGGCCTTCATTCTTCAACGCATCATTGCGCGGCCTAACGCGGACTAAAGTGTTCCGCGCCTCTCCGCAGCGCTTCCTCCACGGCTCTCCAAAGCATTGTCGATGGTGAATTCGGCATCCGATACCGCGTCGGCTCGTGTAAGTGCCGTGCCAGTCTGCATCCTGGTTGCGCCGAGAAAGACGACCCATTTCCAGCAAAAGAGGTCTGTCGATTGAACGATCTCGAACTGCATAGCTTTGTATTTCGTGCGCATCTCAAATCGCAAGCACAGCCGCTGTTGCAGTGACGGCAAGAGTCACCATTGCAAAAACAATTCCGATGAGTTTCAAGCCGTTAGCGTCCGCCATTTCATCCACCAATAACTCGCCTTGCTTAGTAAAGTTTGGCCTTCATCCAAAAACATATCGAAGCGACACGCTGATACCGGCAGCCATGAGGCTTGCCATCGCGCTCAGCGTCCACTCGGGTCTGGCGCTCCGAGCAGCTAGGCGGATCAAAGCCGTGGCGAAGTTTGCCATCCTCCTTCACCAACTCTCGGTTCGTAAACGAGCTAGATAAGAAAGACCGCAGCACGTTAGTTCTTCTAGATCGCTTTCGCCAGTTTGCCATTTTCGGCGTAGGTACCTCTCCAGCGAGCAACGACGCGCGTCGGCGGCGTCGACATCGTCGTGAGTCGCCAAGTGCAAGCTCCACGCTCGCTGCACCGCAACCTTCAGCGGAGAACTGTCATCCATCTTCGACTCCAAGAAAGCGTTCAAATTCAATTCGTTTGCCCTGAGAAAGTTGCCACTTTTTCCTGATGCCATAAGATTTTGGTTAATTGGGTCGACGGTGACGGTAGGGTTGGTGTGGAGGGCAATTCTCTCGGAAATCAGGAACGAAGCCGTAGCGGCCGAGTTATGACGACAAACTCACTATTGAGGAGGAAGCCATGGCCCGTGCGACAGCGCATCCGGATCGTCAATGCATCTCAAGCGAAGACATTCAGGGAACCGAGGTGTATGGGGCAGGTCAGAAGAATATCGGTGAGATTGATCACCTCATTATCGACAAGGTGTCAGGTCGCGTGGCCTATGCCGTCATGAGCTTTGGCGGCTTTGCTGGATTAGGCCACAGCCATTATCCCATACCTTGGGGCGCTCTGACATATGACACGTCGCTTGGTGGTTTCCGAACAAATATCACCGAGCAACAACTAAGAGACGCGCCTGAGTTCAGTGATGACTCGTGGCAAGATCGAGACTGGGAAACGCGCACGCACCAGTACTACGGGACGCCTACGTACTGGGAGTCGCGAGGTGGCATGATACGCTAAAGCACCTGACTGGCGATTAGGAAACAGACAGCCCGTCGAAGGGCCCGTGGCCCGCAGTGTGAAATTACTGCGGGCCTTTTGTTTGGCCAACTGGTTACTTGCTAAGGATCAATTGCGTGTCTATGCGCTTTGCCAAGAGCCCCCGCTGCTCGAACTGCGTGGGCCTGTATATCGTTGCCGCTGCGGTGGAGCCCCCTCCGGTTGGTCGTAATGGAGGCACAACAGGCCGAACGCGTCCGCGCCGTGCGAACTCCAATCGTGGTTATGCGTAAGCCCAATGTTCCTGTCATCGCTCGACTTCTTTTCTTGATACCAGCCAATCGCGTCGCGGCCGGGTTCAGTGGTCGCTTCGTTGAAGAATAGCCACTAAGGCGCTCGCTCGTCCGACCAACGGGTTTAGCAAATCTTGTTTGCAACTTGCGAGAGTCACCGACGGGTGATGATCAACCCAAACAGGAAGGCAATCGCCAACGAATGAATGGGCGCTTCTCGCGTCAATGTGCTCACCTGGTCGATCCAATTGCGCCGCGGCGCGACCTCGGCGGTAAGATCCTGCGACATGCTGCGGATAGCATCCGTTGCGTGCTCGATCCGGTGCTCCGCGCTTCCGGTGGAGGTCCGCGTTTGTCATTGCAGGCTCCAAATTATTAGTCATCGGGGATGATTGAGCATCGTCGCCACAATAGGCGCTTATTTCTTGAAAACGCCCGCGTCTGTATTGCCAAAATTTTGCGTGGCTGCTTTTGCTGCGGGGGTATCCACGGCATTGCCGTGAGTGGCAGCAGGCCCTGCGGAGGGGCGGTTTGGCGGCGCGCCGAGGTTATTCCCTGTCGTGCCGCGGTTGAGCGCATTCGAGGTATTCGGGCCAGGCGATCCGCCTGTTCCGCTGATAGTGCTCCCGTTCGAAAGCGTCGAGCTCCCTGCTCCCGGCCGCCCCGCCAGTCGAGCTCTGGGCGAAAGCGAACGAACAGGTGCCGAGATAAAGGGCCACAACTATCGTCACCATTTTCATATCCGCTCCTCCATCGGATGTGCGAGCCCAGCTCCAAAGATCGCTGGAATATCGCACATCCTCTTGCCAGCCACCGGTGCGATAATTTGCGGCAGCGACGTTCGTTCCTCGGACGGGATCTTTCCACAGCCACGAGGGCCAGTACTGTCCGACCGGGCTTGGCCCCTAGACATTGATAATTTGCGGTAAGCCAATGGCCGCGCTTTTGTGGTGGCCGATGAGCACCAAATCTCGCGAGTATCTGTTCGGCTCAAGCGTTCGAGCGAAATCCGACGAAGCAACCAGGGCGCGGAAGAGTGCGGACCGCCTCGCCTGCGAGGCGTGGAACGCGCGAATGTTGGGCTTTCGAGGTCCGGCGCAACCCTCCCCGGCTATCGGCGACGCTTTGAACGGGGGCTACGGCTACCTCGAAGTAAGGTGCCTCGGCTGCAACACTCATCAGACGGTGGCGTTAGGTATCATTCGCCGTCCGAAAACAACGCCGGTGCACGAGCTGGAGCGTTACATGCGATGTAAGGAATGCTCTGAGCAGCGCCGATATCCCTACAAGAGAAGTCAGCTGATCGCCCTGCGACCGAACAAGATTTCGGCGGACACGCCCGCCTCCAAAATGTGGCCGGGCGATCGGGATTGAAATGTGCAATCCCTCAAGCTGCAATCGCAGCCCTCATCGCGTGGTCAACTGCGGCGGCAATCTGCCGCCTATGCCCGGGCGAGCAAGCGATGAGCGGTCAGACGGCTTGACGAGTGCATGGGACGCATGACGGCGACTGTCAGGCGGCGCAACGCCGACTGAACAGCCCACACTCAGTGTGCAGTATCTGGCCGGAGGAGGTGAACCGGAAGAGCATCCGCACGGGGTCGCCTTCATAATTTCGATAGTCGAGGCAAACGCCGTCAGCAGTTAGCGTCAGGTCGTCCATTGCGAATGCCGTCGAAGACGCCATCGCAAGTTTGGGTCCCCAGTAAGCCGCGATGGACGTTCGTCCGATGAGGGCCACACCATCGCAGCCGCATTCAAGCGTCGCCCGCTCGTCGTACATGTCGACTAGGGCACCATGATCGCCGAAGCGACAGGCATCAAGCCAGTCTACGACAATAGCAAGAGGATCGAACTTGTCCGGTGACGTCGCCATCGATGCCCATTCTAATTGACCGCGCCTCCCCGGTCGCGTTGTTAGTCGGCTCATCATGAACAGTCGTTGAACGTCTTTCCGTAATACTACGGACGTCGCGGGTCATAGCCTCTAACAGTCGTATTCCAAACTATTCCAGCGCCCATCGTGCCAACAATCAGGGAGAGCGGAGAGTGGTCACGGATGCGCTGGGGAATGCCGGCGCCTCCGAAGGCAGCTGCCAAGTCCGTCGCAAAACGAAAGAGGCCGCCCACTGAGGCGGCCTTACTTTTCTGGCGGCTGCTCGCATCGGAAGGTGGTCTTTTCGACCACCATTTTCTTGATCAGGTCTCCGATCCCGTTCAGGGTTTGCTGGTCGGTGATGAGGGATGCCAATTGCTTGTAGTGAGCAATCTTACGAATATCGTCGCACTTGTTACACATGATGCCCTGCTCGTTGCAGGCGGGAGCCGGTCGGGCGACCTGTAAGACTAGGTACGAAGTCGATGCCACTTAGTTCCGGAAATATGTTCTCGGTCGGAGAAACTACGGGCCACCTCAGTTGAGGCGCTTGGGGTTGCGTTGCTATAGCCAAAAGAAACGGCCTCAGCGCCTTTCGGGGGACGCGCTGAGGCCGCCATTCCAGCGGATGCCATTTGAGCCTGACATCCGGTAGTCTTCACTGAATTCGCCCCGGAAGTATTCGTTCCCAATCAGTGGCCTGTTTCGAAAAGCGGAGCGGTCTGTTTCGGCGTGCCGGGAGGAGAAAGGGAACATATCGCGATCCGGGACCCGGGACCCCGGAACAAATTTCTAAGTGCCCGCTTATTTTTCGGTTCTGTAGTGTGGAGTTTGTTATGCGTAAGTCGAATTGGACGCCATCTATCGTGCCCAACGGCAACGATCAGACGGTCTATTTGGTAGCCGATGATTTTGGCAAAAACGGCAGCGCTTGGCGCGAAACCGATTGCGAGACAGCCGACCTCGAGGCCGTGATCCAAGACCTTCTTTCCGGTCAGTACAACAATCCGATCCGTATCATCGCCTTCAACACCGCTGAGCGATGGTCGGAGGACGGGTCGGAAGATGTCGCCCACGAGCTGCGACGGCGCTGCGATTTGCAAATGCGCGACATCCCCTTACCCCTGCAAGATTTCACCGATCGGTACGAAGGCCGTCACCGCCGCGTCCAGCTACCCTTGCCGATGCGATTGGCGTGAAGCGATGGTATTCCAGCGCAGGAAGCCCGCGGCTATCGGTGTTAAAGCGCCCTTCCCCGGATTTATCGACCCCACCTTGGCGACCTCAATCGCGAAAGTTCCGTCAGGAGAGCGCTGGCTTCACGAGATCAAGTTCGATGGCTATCGGGTCCAGCTGCATATCGCCAATGAAGCCGCGAAGGTCTTTACCCGCAATGGTCATGACTGGACTAAGCGGTTTAGCAAGATCGCGCATGACGCCTTCCTGATCAGTGCCTCTTCCGCGATCATCGACGGCGAGGTCGTCGTACCGGCTGCTGACGGGACCACCGATTTCTCTGTCCTGCAAAACGAGCTCAAGGGCAAGTCGACCAAGATTGTGATGGTTGCTTTTGATCTTCTTTATCTCAACGGCTTTGATCTGAGGAAGCTGCCGCTCTTCGAGCGTAAGGCGCACCTAAGAAAGCTGATCGCTAATAGCGCTATCCAGTTTTCCGACAGCTTCGAGACGGAAGGCGCAGATATCTTCAAACACGCCTGCTCGATCGGCCTCGAAGGCATCGTATCGAAAGTGCGGGACAGCAAATACAATTCCGGCCGCGGCAACGATTGGGTGAAGAAGACATGCGCGCAGCGCGAAACATTGACGATCGCTGGCTTCGCGCTCGATGGCAACGATTGGGATGGTGTCTATCTCGGACGCCGCAAAGGCAGCGACCTGGTGTATGCCGGCAAGGTCGATCACGGTTTCGATAAGGCTTCGGCGGCCCGCTTGCGCGGAATGCTCACCCCACTGATCCGCAAAACCCAGCCCTATGCTAACCGGATCGCACACAAGGGCATCTGGGTCGAACCTCAGCTGATGGCTGAAATCGAATACCGAGCAAAATCGGCCGAGGGCAAGGTGCGACATCCGTTCTTCAAAGGGCTCAGGGAGGACATATGAAGCCTCGCGACGCAGCCACCCGATCACGAGAACTACGAGATCTGCGGCGTCTAGATCCAGATGGCTTCCTGCGCAAAACCTTCACACTCCCCGTCGAAGAGGCGCGCGCTCAGGCGCGCACGTTCATTAAAGAATTCCCATCCGGCGGTTACATGACGATTGTCGAACGGTGGCGTCAGCTTCCCGACGGACAAATTCAATTCACAATGCGACGGTTGCCTACGGCAGATTAGGCCTATTTCCTTGGAGACATCGTGACTTTGTCCTTGTGGAGGCTAGCGATTTACAGCGAACCGAGCGAACACAATTCGCTGTTGGCAACACGCGAGTTTGCCGATCTCCCGGCGCTGAGACTGGCGCTGATCGAGAACCGCGGGAGGCAGCGCTTGGTCATAACCCCGCCATCAACCATGACTGCCGCAGATAGGACGACGCTTCTGGATATGCGGTCTCAAGGTTTCAATATTCAGATCAAGTAGGCGCCAGTTCGGTCAAGTGGCTTCGAGACAAGTTTGAGAGCGTCTTAGTAGCCGCCATCACGAGCCGGTGGGATCGGAGACGTCAAGCTGTGGCCCGGTGTTGTGCGCAACTTATCCGGGATCTGTCCACTATGAAGCACAAAAGGGCGCACACCGTGCCTCAGGCTATTATAACAAGCCAAAAAACGTTTCTCGACTTCCCGACGAAGGTAGCTAGCTCGGCACCTCTAAATTTCTTCTTCTTACGCCGCCTGTGCCGTCTCCGCGGACTGATTGACCTCGGCTTGCGCTAGCTCGCTGAGGGTCGCGTCCAGCGCTTGACCGCGTCCTTGTAGCCGGGTTCGTTCGCCGAGGTCCGAAGCGTGAGCGATTACGTCCGGCTTTCTGCTCTTAGAAAAAATAGGAACATGAGCGGCGCCCGTGTATTCTCGTATAAGCCGTCTCGTTTAGCCACAGACGGTCCTCCGCCGGGCGGTCCGTTTGACACCATGCAAGCGAGCCGCCCGGTTTTAATTTACCTACGGTGTCCATCGCTCGCGCCTTTTGACGCAAGGTTGCTGCGGACCGTTTCATAAGCTTAGCAATACGCTCCACCGGCGTCCTAGATCTTGAATGCGCCTTTAGCAGTTTTAGGTTTCCATCGTGTACAGGCGACGCGAGACAGTTTTCCTTTTGGTTTTCTTTTTGGTTTTTCTAGCCACACGACACTCCTTTTGTGAGGCGACTTTCTAGACGATTATCCTTTAACTAATAATTCGAAGGAAACATCGAGCCTGTGTAGTGGCTTAGAAAATATTCACCCAAACTGTGCTGACCATCTCTTATGACCGCGCGCTTTTTCGTAGTTTGCAGGCAATCTATGAAGTCGCTTGTCACCACTGGCCTTATTGAGCAAAGTTCAGATCATGACGGTCGCAGGCGCGATCTACACCACTTGATTGCTTGATTGCCCCGGATTCTAAGAAAGGTCGATAAGGCTTCGACCTCATGGACATCCTCTAGTGGCCCGCCATTTGATCAAAATTGAGCTGGCCTGACAACCGCGGAAACCGCCCTAGAGCCTCTGGGTAATGAAGAGAAATATGGCTCTCTGAACAAATTTTTGGGCACATACCTCCACCCGGCCAATGCCGGTCGAATGGAAATAAGCTAAGATAGCGATTCTGGAGGACACCATGGACACTGAAAAGACCGAGCAAGCCACCGAGGCCGACCAATCTAAGAAGCCCATCATGGAGCAAATGACCGACCTGGTCGCTGGAGCGGCAGGAACATTGGCTGAGGCCGCAGTAAAGACTGTCGCCAAGAAGGCCACTAAAGCGGTTGCGAAGCGCGTACCGAAGTCGGTCAAGAAGGCTGCCAAGAAAGTGAACAAGGCTGCAGCGGCTAAGAAGACGGCCAAGAAGGCCTCGAAGAAGTCAGCAAAAAAGTCGGCCAAGAAATCTCCGAAAAAGGCCGCGAAGAAGTCCGCACCGAAGAAGTCAGCTAAAAAGGCGTCGAAGAAATCCGCCAAAAAGTCATCTAAGAAGAAAAGTAAGAAGTCAAAGCGCTAACGTTCAGATTCTTCTCATTGAAACGCCCCACACCACTGGGCGAGGGAGAAACCATGGCGTAGAAGCCCAAACGCAAAGACTCTAACGTGCCGATGACGGGGCGCCAGATCACGAACGCTGACTCCTTTTCGAGGACGCCGCTGTTCATGATCATATTTCAAGAACATTCGATTACCTCGAATATTGATGCTGCCCGTTCGGCCGAGCCGACATACAATTCTAGCTTTGCCCATGTGTTCTCTTTAGTTCAGTCATCGAAGGATTGTTTGCAACGCCGCTTATGCCAGCGGACTTCTCCTGCTCAAACGTGGCGATCACTTTCCTTCGTCAAGCACATCTAAGGATAGGTCATCGGATGCCGCGCGCCTCCGAGCCACGCGGTCAGCACGGCGCTCGTGACCGATAGCGCGCCGTATTTCAGATAGTTGGTGGCCAGCTCATGGACAACTAAGGCAATGCAGTTGTCGCCCATTTGGAACCGATACCCACACTCGTCCGCTAGAAGCTCCCATGTCATTCAAAGGTATAGCAGAGCTCGTTACCGTGCTGGCACTTCCGTCACCGTAACTTGAAGGCCTGCATCCCCAAGAGCTCCAAGGATGCGCTTCGCAATTATTTTGGCCTCCTCAAAATCTACCTTGAGCTCGGGATGGTCGCCAAAGCTATCGAGTAGCGCCTTTGCGATAATCGCGTTTATTTGATGCTCATCAGTCATAACTGCTCCCAGTCCCAATTGACGTGGCCTAAGTTAGCGACGCGAAAAACCGCAGAGCAAGGTAGGCGACGACCGCTGTAACGAACGTTATGCCAATCGCGACGGCGACGCTTCTAACAATATGTCCCCAATTCATAAGTCTGCTTCCAGGCATGCCCTGAGATTTCGCTCAGGTGCTCCTCATTTCTCGCGTTGAGCGCCCAGCGAGGGATCGGGGAAGATAAGGCTTCGCAAGCCACTGCGATCGAAGCGTTTCCACGCTCCCTCCGGCTGGGCCAGTCTGTTGGCAATCGCGTAGACGGCGGCTGGATTTACGGCCAGCCCGCAATGGCTTCCTTGCACCTCAATGCTTTCTGACTGAGCGGAGGTTTCCTCTACACAACCCTGCCACGCGCAAATTCCGTCCGTGCGGCTATAAATCGCCGTCGTAGGAACTGGTGGCGCGACCGCAACATCCTGCGCGTCGTCGACCGATTGGCCGCTGGCAAACTCATAAACTCGCCACGCATTTGTGGATTTGGGACTGGCGCCGAAGGGACTTCCCAGCGAAATCACCGAACGAACGCGATCTGGCAACATCTTTGCCAGTTCCCGCGCATAAATCCCGCCAAGGCTCCAGCCTACTATGCTGATTTTTCTACCGTGCAAGTCGCTAAGTTCACGCACCAAATCGAGCATGCGGTCTTGGACGCCGGCGCGAAGACCTCGGTTTAGCCCCTGCCCCCAGCCACTAACCCTGTAGCCACGACCTTCCAAAAATTGGCGCAGCAGTAATGTGGAGTCGTCACCAGCCATGAGGCCGGGTAACACCAACACCGGATGTCCGTCCCCCTTTGCCACCAAGTTTAAAATCGGAAGCGCACCCAAAAAAGCCCCGAATTCGCTGAGAGCGCGCCGCCCTTCAAGCATCATAAGAATCTTAGATGGCGGACGAAATGACTGAGTTGTAGCTGGCATTTTTACCCTTGTTGCGTTGCACAAGGAGAACCTGTTGACCCATCGGTTGTTCCATCCGCATCAAATCACACGAGCGGCATCGAGGTCGGTAAGCGCTTGCCTCCTCATCAACAGAACACGGCGCGTCTCCGCCCTAGGGGAAGCGAACTGCGGCCGCCACAACGGATGCCATTGAGCGTCTGGCATCCGACTGCGAGTTTGGGTGAGTGCCGGAACTTTCAAGCGTGCGCTGAGTCGGACTCCATGCCCTCCGGTCTTCAACCCCCGTTGGCCGGAAGGCAAACTCCAAGTGACGGCTCCAGTGCACCCGCCGCGTGCTGGGGCCGTTCTCGGATTCGCATATCCGGTCCCCTCTCCTATCTGAGCCGTGCTGACGCCGAGAAAAAGCCCTGCCGGTTAGGACGGCGTCGAGTTGGACTGGAGCCAGGTTGAACCTAATTGACCGATGCGTAGCGGTTCAAGCTCAGCTTAGCGGATCACCGACAAAAAAATGAGCAAACCAATCCCCCGAGGCCGATGGCAATGGCGCTGATAAGATGTTTGGGCCGCGACTTATGGCGGGAGGGTTCCTCCGCTGTGGCCGAATGTCATCTTTCCATAATTTTACGTGGCCGAACCTTTTCCAGTTTCCCGCACTTGGGTAGAACGGGCGCTGGGCAATCAGTGGGGTGCGTGATGACCGGACACACTCAATTGGCAATAACACCGCGTGACCGCTTTCTAGAAGCGGCGCAAAGGGAGCTTGCTGCTGTCGAGCAACGCGAGCGCGAGTTTTCCAAGAAGAACCGGAAAGAACGGCTGCTGCGATGCAGCTACCCGTCGAGAACAGCAGACTAAGCAGTCAGGCGGGGGCGCCTATAAAAAAACGGTCACGAACCGGAAGTATCAGTTGAAGCTCATCCCCTTGGATGGACTTCAATGGTTAAACTTAAAGCCGCCCTTTGGGGCGGCTTTCCCTTGACGAAACATCCCGCCTGCGGGCGATCGGCATACAGGCGGCATTCGTACGGCAGATAACGTCTCGGTGAACGAAACCGATTGCCTTCCCCCACGCAGTCATCCGGAAACGAAGCCGGCGCAGTCTCCTCGCCACTGACAACAGGGGATTTCCAAAATGATTGCTCTCACAGTCACCGCCATTTTAGCCGTCTGTGCCGGAACCTTGATCGCGCTGGCATCGAGCGATATCGGCCCCGAACTAGTCCTCGCCGTTGTCAGCCTCGTATAAGGCGTTTGCACGGGCAAAGAAAACCTGCCGGGGTGAGCCGGCGGGCCCGTATCGATTCGCTGCGCCCTCGCCTATCTAAACCGGATGCGTACCAGTGCCTTCAAACCTTGCATACCGACCCGCGCAACAAGGGTACCGAGCGGTCCTGACTGGCTACATGAGATCAAGCACGATGGTTTTCGACTGATCGTGCAGCGTGAGGGCGATCGGGTGCGGTTGTTTACTCGGAACGGCTACAACTGGAGCAACCGCTACCCCCTGATCGTGGAAGCTGCCAGCCATCTGCGGGTGTCATCCTTTGTCATCGATGGCGAGGCTGTCGTCTTGCGCGAGGACGGCGTCGCAGACTTTGACGCACTGCGCTCCAAGAAACACGACCGCGAAGCCCGCCTGGTTGCCTTCGATTTGTTGGCGGTTGACGGCGAGGACATCCGTGCCGAACCTCTGCATGTCCGTAAAGTCAAACTGGCAAAGGTGCTTGAGAATTCAACGGTCATGGGGTCGCCTGGCATTCAACTTAGCGAGTATATGGAAGGCGAATTCGGCCCGGCGATGTTCGAGCACGCTTGTGAGCTCGGGCTGGAAGGTATCGTTTCGAAGCGCCGAGATTGCGCCTATCGAGCGGGGCCGTCGTCGAACTGGATCAAGGTGAAGAACCCGGCGTCGCCAGCGACGAACCGCGCTAAGGATGCCTTCTCATGAATGTCTGGGTCTACGTCGACACGAGCAAACAGGTGGGAGACCCCGACCATCTGCAAGTATTCGCCAACGAGGCCGCAGCCGAGTCTTGGTTTCGAGATCATGATCCTGAGGGCGTGGCGTTCGAATATCCTGTCAAAAATAACGGTCCGAAACGCGCCTTCCCCTGATGGAGCGGCACAAACGGCCCCGGCGCGGAGAACGCCACGCTGCACCAAGGCCGCCAACCCAGTGGGGGTTTTCTCCCGGTTGGAGGTAAGGGGCATACCGGGAGCGCAGAATCGATTCCTCCGGCGCCGGATCGTTCCTAACGCCAAGGAAAAGCCCGCCAGAGATGGCGGGCGAAGTCGCGGGTAAGGTAACATGCTCCGGCCCCGTGAGGGCCTTTGACAAGGTGACTAGGATTGTCGATTCGCATTTCCCGCTAGCTTGCCTAGTTATCCCACATGCGCACATCAGCCTTTGAACCGTGCATCCCAACCCGCGCCACCAAGGTCCCGACCTCCCATAGCTGGCTCCACGAGATCAAGCACGATGGCTACCGCCTGATCGTCCGCAGCGATGGCAAGCGCGTCCGGCTGTTCACGCGAAGTGGCTTCGACTGGAGCGACCGCTACCCACTAATCACCGAGGCTGCGCTGCGCATCGGTCGACCTCGTTTGTCCTGGATGGTGAGGCCGTTCTGTTGGATGTTGATGGAATCTCAGAACTTCGATGGCCTGCACAGCAGCCGCAAGCACAATGACGAGGTGCAGTTGTACGCCTTCGACATTCTGGTGACGCACGGCGATGACCTCCGGAGGCTGCCCCTCACGATGAGGAAAACGAACCTCGCCCGGCTGCTGGCCCGGCGTGTGGACGGCATCTTCATCTCCGACTTCGAACGCGGCGAGATCGGGCCCGAGCTCTTCCGGCACGCCTGCCTTATGGGACTCGAGGGCTTGGTTTCCAAGCTCGACGACCAGCCGTACCAGCCCGGCAGGCCACCCAATTGGGTGAAAATCAATAACCCCGCCTCCTCATGCCGCGGCTGAAGGATGCGTTCTCCTGATGGACGAAAAACCCCCGCGGGCTGCCACGTCCCAAGCGGTTGGCTACTGATCGGGTTGTGATTTGCGCGGCATGGCTTGTGTGCCCACTAATGGGCAGAACTCTGGTAGCCAGGTTGCAAGGGCATCATGACTTCCCGAAAGTCTGTTAACGTCGCTGATGTTATCGCCAGGGAAGCGCTCCGCGCCCCGACTGAACGGCGTCGCTTCATACATGTCGACCCCCTAGACAAGCCCCTTAGGAGGCTGAGCGTCGCTGGAGCCCGACGCGCATTGCTCAGTTTAGAGCGGAACGAGCTTACGAGCAAAGCGCGAACGTTAAGAAACCGGCTGTCTCGCTCGGACTAATACCAAGTTTCCACGAAACTCACTTTCCGGCAATGAGCCCCGCTGTTAGGCTTTCGGTGGCGCTCATCAAAACGCCGCCGGGAGCGCTTTGGAATGACCCCGTCCGCGCTAGCCCCCCGGACGGGGTTTCATTTGTCCTAACCCGCCGTTGTAGTCTGTGCCGTTTGGAATCGGTTTACCAGCGTGGCGTAAGGATGCCGCATGAGCAAACCCAGAGACGACGATCCTTCAATGGCGGAGATACTGCGCCGCATCAGGGCGCACTACGCTTAGGAGGAGCGCCTTCGAGAACAAGGCGGGGTGGCTCGCACGCTCCACATCGAGCGCCCGCACTAAATTTAATTTCTCAAGGCGGGTCCTGAAGCGTCAATTTTTTAGCCGGCAGCCAGTCGCATTTCCTACTCGAAGTCCGCCAAACGAGCCTGAATTGGAACACGGGCATGAACATCTTAAGGAAGATCTTACTGAATCTCAGAATTGCGTGGCGGGCTCGCACATTTAAGCAGATGCGTGAGATGGGCATGACGGTGGATGAGGCCCGCGCATATGCTGACTATGAACATCCTCTGACCCCGGCTGAAGCAGCATATGAGCGCGAGATGGGCCGAAAGAACGAGATTCCAAAACCGAGTCAGAGGCGTCAGGACCTTCCGGCATAGCGTCACAACGGTTTTGCACGGCGATATTCCCACCCTCACTCGCCGCGCAGACGCGCTTCAATTATCAAAAAGCCGCCACCGGGGTTGAGATCGGTGACGGCTTTCAGATTGCGACCCCTCGCTCGAAAGGTCCGGACCCAATCTGACAATCCCGGGTTAATGGGACCTTACCGAAAAGCCCGCCGGGTGTCGGCGGGGCTACAGAATAATGGCGTCGATATCTTCAGCGCTCAGCGTATGCATCTCCTGGTCCCCACCCTGGGCCGCGCCTGCCGTTAAAGCGCGCCAACATAGGCCAGCACGATCAAAATTACCGCCCCTGTCGTTAAGATAATCACGTCGGCTGTTACGCGTCGCTTCGCAGAAGTGGTCATGACTGAATCCTCCACGTGACCGCATTGTCTAACTTTTAACGCGTCGAGCACTGTGTGCTATTTCACACATCGGGAAAAAGTGGTAAACTTTACTGCCCACCCCCTCACCCGTGACGGTCGGCGGCCGCCACTCAAGCAGGTTCTTTGATTATGAGTTTCGAGAGAATGTCTGACGCTAGCATCGCACGTTATTACGAGAGCATACGCGAACAAGCCGACGCCGATCGAAAGCATAAAGAGCATTTCACGGCTAGCCCGAGCGTCCGGGAACGGGCGGATAAGCTACGTCAAGAAATGATCAAGCGGCGAATGCAGCACTCGCCCATCAACTGGCCATCCTGATTTCGATTATCAGGTAGGACAAATGATAACGCAGCGGGCGCCATACAAAACGCGCCGCTGGACGGAAGCCGAGCTGGCCGCACTGCGGTCAATGGCTCAGGCCGGAAAGGACGCCCGCAGCATCGGCAAAGAGCTTCGCAGGTCTTTTATGGGCGTCCAAGCCAAGGCGAAGAAACTGAACCTTGTCTTGCCACGCATGAGGGCATGATTGTGGGCCCCTGTTGGTTAGTGGTGTCCTAATTTGCGGACGTTTGCGGCAATGTTCGATATCAGCCTGCGTTAACACATACGCGGTATCGTTCATTGCCAACCGATGCTGTGCGGCCGCATGAACTCAATTCTGAATTTCGATCAAACGACTCTCGCCAACATGACGGCGGCGCTTGAGTATGTTTGCCGGAAGCTGCCGCCGGAGCGGGATAATCCCGATCCGAAAATACATTGCCGAAGAGATTGTGGCTGCTTGCAAAAAGGGTAGAACCGCGCTCGGCGATCTGAATGGTGTTGGTCTCAACGTCGTAAATGGCTACCTTTTTCCGCCCGCTCGCTCCTGGCTAAAGGCTCTTAGAGGATAGCGGCCTGGTGGCCCTAATCTCTGGGGTCGATGATGGTCAGGGCAAAATTTACTAGCGTATAGACATTGCCACCGGCTTCGATGGTTACTTGAGCGGATCCCTGAGCAAGCAAATCGTTTGCTGCTTCGATGGCGTCCTCGGGCGTGTCCCGGACCACTTCCGTGTCGCCAGCCAGATCGCTCACAATGAACATCGCCGGCCCCTCGATTTGATCAAAGATACCGCGCAGTGCCGATTTTAGTAACGCTCGTAGAATTACGTAAATTCGGAATAGTAACCGCAATGTCCGCCCTTTGCCACAAGGTCTGGCTACGCCTGCAACAGTACCGAGCTCAGCTTGAGGGACCTGCATCAGGTCGACGAGGACAAAACCTACTACACCCTTTTCTTATTAGGCTCGGTCGTGTTGTTCGCCGCGAGCGTACTCGCAATGCTCATGTTGGTTGGTGGGCAATAGGCAACATTAGAATGCAGTTTACCCAGCAAGTGCAGCCTACTGATGCGGCTCGTCGGAAGTAAGCATCTCGCACTTGCAGCAAAAGGGGCCGCCCCCCCCAAGTGGGTGATGGAAAGCAAATGGGTAAAGTTGTTTAATGCCAACTTGGTGGCACGCATTGAGTGGCCGCTGGTTCTCATTATTGCGCTTTAGCAAAATTTATTTTTTACGGATTTGAGATGGTTCGGGAAATCGACAGGTTAGTTGTCGGGACTCGCTTCAAGATGAGTAAGCTAGGCGACGCTCGATGCCCCGAGTTCGCTAATCTTACCGGCATCGTTGTCGAAGTGAGCCTCAGCAACACGGGCGTTACCGTGTTGTTCGATGGCGCCAAAAGACCGACTTGCCTGCACAGGCAGTTCATAGCCCCCGTGTCGGGTATTAGACCGGGAATCTATTCGGTTCGCTCCGAAAAAACGCGTCCTGGGGGCGTCGCTACTGAATCCGGAACGCGCTGATCGTCGAGTCTTTGGAATTTCCGCTCGCGTTAAAGACGATCTTGCCGCTGGGTGTTGGTCACATCTTGACAGCTGATCCTGATGTTTCCCGCCGGGCTTGAAAGGAAGTGGGGCCGCCCGTAATTTGGAAAAGCGGACGGCCCCGGCCGACCACTTCCAGTTGCCCCAGCCTCAACGAGAGCGATGGCCGACGCCCTAGCTACGGGACGTCGGCCGTTGTGGTTTCAGGCCACGCTCAAGCCTAGTTTAGCAATCGTCGCACCGCGCAAGACCTCAGTGGGCGGGTTCCCGTGAGAAGTCGCGCCGAACGCAAAAGGGTCGCATTAGCGCGCTCCCTTGCTAGATCAACGGTTCGACTGTAGAGATCGGCGCTGATTGAAAGCCATGGATTGTGACCTTCCTTACTATCGGCTTCTTTTGGTCTGGCTGGGGCGGCGATCTGTGCTTACCTCTTTTTGTGGTTCGCGTAAGACTGACCCAGTTGGGCGGCCTTTTGTGCGAGTCACGGGAATATTGTTTCCCTACGAAAACTCATCCCGTTGGTTGCTCCTCTCCTCCTTTGTCCGCGCTATCGCAGCCTTGAGGTCATCCAATTCGAGGAACGTATCCGCCTGCCGACGCAATTCGTCGGCGACCATCGCAGGTTTCGTTCGCATGCTTGATACGACTGTGACGCGAGGACCGATGCGCTGGATTGCTTCCACAAGGCGACGAAAATCGCCGTCCCCGGAAAACAACAATATGTGGTCCACGTACTTCGCAATCTCGACCGCATCGACTGCGAGTTCAACTCCAATATTGCGCTTGTATTTCCGCCGCCCCTGAACATCATCGAACTCTTTAACCGATGTCGTACGCACTGCGAAACCGTTGTATTCGAGCCAATCGATGAGAGGCCGGGTCGTTTCAAATTCTTCAGCGATGATCGTGTAGTAATAAGCACGCACAAGCACGCCGCGAGCCTCGAATTCAGCGAGAAGCCTCCTGAAATCAATGCTGAAGTCCAAAGCTTTCGCCGTGTAGTGAAGGTTCAGGCCATCGAGAAAGAGCGCTAATTTTTCGGTCATTGGCCCAAGTTCCCTTGATTGCCGATAGAACTGCGGCGCATTACGGTCAAACACTGCGGCGCATTACGGTCAAACTAAGATTGCTGGCTAGCTGCCACTGCTACAGCGTCGGCTCTTATGTCGCTTGGTGCATTCGCGGAAAGCGGCTCGGACCGCTGAGCGCAATTCCTACCCGTTGCTACGGTCCGGCCCCAACGGTTGAACTTCCGCGCCATCCAGTAATCCACGCCCCGGCGGGTCTACTTCGCCAAATAAGCTGCGGGCATCGATGGGGCCGCAATCGCCTATCGTTTCTTCTTTCATGATGATCGATAGGTTTTCAAGTTGGTTAGCTAATACCGTCCAACTACGTGAATACTCAAAAGCGAAGTTGACCGGCGGGCCGAAATTCGGGGTCCTTTCCGAGTGTTTTGAACGCTGCCGCATACAACGTGCATTGGTCTGTTGTCGGCGGCTGCGGCCGATCCAAATCCGCCGACATTTTTCCCGGCGAGAAGCTCTTCTCGTCGGTCGATAAGTGCCAACGTGGGGAGAAAACCTGGACTAAAGGAAAAGGCGTGAGGATCTTCGCACTGGCTGCACTTGTCTATTCTGCTACTCGCAATTACGCCCGCTGAATGCCCATAAACTTTCATCTCCTTGCAGCAAGGTTTTTGCAGTTTCTGTCTTAGTTTATCGCCCCAAGCGGTAAGACGCTGATAGGTCGTCTGGTCTATTACCCGCGAGGCAATACGGCTCGCTTGTTCAATCTTGCGCTCCAGGTCGCGGGGGTCCTCGAGCTGATCCATGGCCACCCTCCGTACCCGTGCTGTTCGATGGTCCAACAGACCAACTCGCCTGCACCGGGATTCTATCACCCCTTCGCGATAACGCATCCGGCGTTGAGAGCGGGTCAGCGCAAGTCCTGATTTTCGGCCGACTCGTCGCTTCGCTGCTGCAGCAACTCTCTCTCAGCTCGGTACCAGAACGTTTCCATCATGCCGCTGGGCTCGCCAGCCTCTTTCCACAACTCAAAGGCCCGCGTCCGTATTTTGTCTTCTGTTAGGTCGGCCATAAATCGAGAATCCTCGCGATAAACGGGCGGTTTGCAGTCAAGTGGGGGCAGGTGGGATTGTTCCTGCGGCGACAGCATCATTTATTGTAGGGAGCTGCCTCACTTCGCCACCAGCATCCAATGATCTCGCCGTGTGAGCGATGCCCCACGGCCGGCAAGCGGCCGACCTCCGAGCGCTGCTGCAACTCACCCATCGCAGGGCGTCCGTTGCAGATCTTACGTAAGGGAATTGATCCGCGCCGCGATCGGCAAGCGCGCTACGGGGAAAGCAAGCAAGTCACGTTGCGAAGTCAAGGTAAGGTTTCTGCAGGAGTCTCTGCCCGCCCCCGTTGCCGACTCTCTCATGATCGCCGCCCCGAATATCATTCGGTGAGTTCGCGCATGATTGCAGGAATCTCGCCAGGAATTTCGCGCGCCAGCAGCCCGAACGCGCCGTATTTCTTCGTCAGATTTCGGCCGGCCTGACCATGCATGTAAACCGCCCACGCCGTCGCCAGGCCGGCCTCCGTACCTCGGGCAAGCAGTCCGACGAGAATACCTGCCAGGGTGTCTCCCGATCCAGACGTGGCCAGACCGATGCAGCCATTTCGCGAAAGCCAAGCCTCGCCATTTTCGGCAACGACGTGCGTATCGGCACCTTTCATCGCTACGACGGCGGGCAGCGCAGCCGCAGCTCGGCGCGCCGCGTTCAATGGGTCTTTCTCTACATCTGCGCGACTAGCATCGAGAAATTTCGCCATCTCGCCCGAATGCGGTGTCACGACGATTTTGCCGACACGGCCTTGCGGCATTTTATCGGAATGGAGCGTTGAGAATGCTAAAGCATCAAGCACCACACTCGGACGATCCAGATTTTGCAATATGGTCCGGGTAAGCTGCGCAACCGCTGCTGGGTCCGTCATGCCTGGGCCGATCAGCACAGCATCGCAGTCTGCACTGAGTTCGATCAAACGCTCCGCGCTCGCCGGATCGATGCCGCCCGCATTTGTTTCCCTACATCCGATTACCAGCGCCTCCGGCATGGCCATACCCAAATGGCCGGCATGCGAACGGCAAGTGGCGATCTGCAGGATTCCTGCGCCAGCCCTGAGCGATCCTAGCCCGGCAAGCAATGCGGCACCGGGAATTTCCACGCTGCCGGCAATGACTAGCACACGGCCTCTCGCCTGCTTATCGCCTCCCATTTCGGGTTTTGGCAAGGGATGAGCCCGCAGGAACTCCCGGGTAATCTCGGTGACGCTCATCGCGCGGCGACATTCGCGTCGGGCGAGGACGTAACCGGCGCCCCCTCGCGTTCGAGCGGCGCCACGAAATTGTACTTCGTCAATACGAGGGACCCGCCGTCTTTTTCTTCATCGAAGACGTATTCGGTCACCGCACAATTGGCGACGTCGCCCTCCGCGTCGATCGCCAGGATCTCTTTCTCGTCCATATTTTCGAGGAGATAACGCATGCACAGCACGACCACCTGATGCGCCACGATCAGGACGGGTTTGCCACCATAATGCAAACTGATCGTATCGAGCACGCTGCGAAGTCGCAAAATCACATCACACCAGCTTTCTCCCGCTGGTGGGCGGTAATAGAACTTTCCTACCAGCTGCCTTGAAGCGGCCAGCTCGGGATGACGCTGTTCGATTCCCAGTCGGGTTAGCCGATCCAGTATTCCAAATTCCTTTTCACGCAGCCGCTCATCGATAACCAGGCTCGAAAATCCCTGGGCGAAGCCTGAGGCCTTGCCGATTTCCTCTGCCGTTGCTTGCGCACGAAGATAGGGTGAACTCAGCACGATCTCCGGTTTTGTATCCGGCGGCAACGCCGCGAACCATCGGCCTAGCGCCCTCGATTGCCGATGACCAAGAGCGCTGAGCGGAACGTCGACATCCCTGGCGGAAATATCGATGTCGGGACGGCCCGCAGCATGAGCGGCGTCGCGAGCGACGTTGCCCGCGCTTTCACCGTGCCGGACAACCCAAAGCTTGGATGGCCATCGTTTGCTCAAATGTTCTCCCGCCTGCACTACTGGTCGAAAGCTTGGCAGTTTATTCCGACCGCCGGCCTCTTCCCAACGTCCAGTGCATTTGGAACTAACGAATGTGTTGCCTTGACGTTCCAGCCGGCCTCAGCCGGCTTTCAGAAGCGTCACGGCTTTTGTTATCCGACCGCGCGTCGGCGATCGCTTTGGTTACCTCCGATCCGAACAGGAATATTTGCGCAGAGTAGTAGGTCCAGAGCAGGATTACGATTAGGGCGCCTGCCGCGCCGTTGCCCGAACTCGTCGCTGTCGTTCCAAGATACCAGCCGATTAGACTTTTTCCCGCCGTGAACATCAGCGCGGTCAGAAACGCACCGGTGCGCACGTCCCGCCAAGCAATAGGGGTGTCGGGCAAGACTTTGTAAATGGCGGCGAAAAGCGCCGTGAACAGCGCAACCGACACCAGCGTGTTGATGACGGATAAGATCAACGGAGCCAGCACGTTCCTGCTGCCCAGATAGTCGGCAAGGCCCGATAGGCCGGTGCTGGCGGCAAGCGAAACCATCAACAGGAAGCCGAGGGCGCCGACCAGACCCAGACTCGTGGCCCGACTCCTGATCAGCGAGAAAAATGGCTCGTCGGGCGCTTTCGCCTTCCATGTGGCGTTCAAAGCGGATTGCATTTCTCCGAACACGCCTGAAGCGGTGACCAGCAGCATGACGATTCCGAAGATCGTCGCGGACGTGCCGGTTTTCGGATCGCTCGACTTGGCGAGCATCGATTTGACGAGTTCGCCGCTTTCCTGCCCAAGAACGCCGCCCATTTCCCGGATGAGGCTATCCCGCACCAGGTCGTTTCCGAAAGCAACGCCGGCAACCGCCACCACGATCAGGAGGACAGGAGTCAGGGACGTGACAGCGTAAAAGGAAATTGCTGCGCCCCGACTCAAGGCTTCATTGTCGATGTAACCCCGCACAGCAGCCTTAAGAATCTTCCACACCTCGGACATGGCTTGCCTCGTCGTCGTGCCCGGGCCGCCGCTCGATATGCGAGTGGCCGGCGGCGCAAGGATCAGTCGGAGCCCGGTCTTGCGTATCCGCGCCTTTCTGCCTCGTTGGCGTTCATTTTTCTCTCCTCGTTTTGCTGTCGATCGCACTTGCCCTTCATGTTGCGCGTTGCGACGCGCTCTTTCCCGCCGCGTCGACCACGCGGCTGACCTTGCCTGAAAGGTCGTCCATCGCCTCCCTTGCGCCATCGATGGTGAGGCCCTGCCTGCGCGCTTCATCTGCCGCGGTTTCCACGACGGTCGCCGCAACCGCCGCCACCTTCTCGATCTGCTCACCTGCGATTTCGGCAGCCTTGCTTTTCAGGGTCTCGCTGGTTTCGCCAAGGTATGATTTTTCGATGTCGGTGTTCGGCAGGGCCGCAGCGATGCCGGCGCCGATGGCCAATCCAAGAGCGCCCAATGCCAGGGGCTGTGCCTTGAACAGATCAGTCAGATTGCCTCGCACATTGCGAAGAACATCGGCAGAATCCGGCAGGGCCTTTGCGTATTCCGAGGCCATGCGGGTCGCGGTTTCAACACCGTCGCTGCCGGTCTCACGGAGCGCATCGGCAGCAGATGCAACGCGGTCTTGTGTAGCGCTCATCGCATTCCTTGCCGCCTCCGGCAGGCGATCCAGGCCGGTTCTTTCAAGGAGTTCGTTCGGCCGAACCCCGGCCTTGCCTGCGAAAAGCCATACGACCCCCATGCCGATCAGTGCCGCAGAAACAGGATTGCGACGAGCAGCGTCCCCTAGATCCTTGATGAAATCAGAACCTTTTCCGGCCATATCGGTCATCGAACCATCTCCCTCGCCGCCGCTTTGTCTCGCTCGACTTCTTGGATCATCACAGTGGGCGCAAGCGCATCGCCCGACAGGCGATTAAGGCCCACCACGATGAGGGCGATCGACAGGGCCGCTGCGCCGCCCCCGGCGATGAGATATGCGATGGGCTCGGAGAAGCCGCCCTGTATGAGGGCAGCCGCCGCGGCAAACAACAGCAGGACAAGCGCGGGAATCATGATGACTGCCCCAGCACCCATCATTGCAGCAGCTCTCCCGGCCTGTCCGGCCTTTTCGGACAGCTCGGCGCGAGCCAACGCGAATTCGTTTCCGATCAGCTTTGCAAGCTGACCGACCGCATCGCTGAACAGTTCCGGGATCGAGCGATCAGTTCGAGAAGTCATCGCGATATCCCCTGCTGTCTGCTGCGGAGGAGCGGCCGGCCTGCGAGCTCGTGCCGTCGTCCGTGGAGGAACTCCTGAGGAACCGAACGGCGCCAAAACCCGCCAGGACAGCCAAGCCAAGGAACGCCGTGGGTTGCCGGCGCGCAAAGGATTGCGCGCTCCGAACCACGTCGTTCAGGTTGCCGTTTCGGATGTGATCGGAAACCCCTTCGATCTGGGAGGCCGCCTTCCGGATGTAGGTGCCCGCGAGCGGCAGATCCGTATCGAATTCCCGTGCCGCGCGCCTTATTGTTTCCGCCAGGTTGCCGACGTATTCCGCGCCGGACGACTTTTGACTGTTGACCGCGTCCTTGAGCTTGTCAGTAGCCTGGGATGCCACATCCTTGGCTGCATCGACGAGATCGGAGGCTTGGCCCTTGATGGCATCGGTCGAACCTTCAGCAATATCCTTTGCCTTGTCGGTAAGGTCTCGGCCAGCCGACATGGCCTTCTCGCTCAAACTCTTGGTCGATGCGACGGCGTCGTCAAATTTGGCTCTTGCGGAGTCCTGGCCGGAAGACGCCGTGACTTGATGTGCAGTTCCAATGAGGTCAGCCATGTCAGTTTTCTCCGCCGTTGTGTGATTGGGACGTCTTGTCCGGATCGAACGCCGTCGTGACGGCGCTTTCCGCCACGCGCCTGACGCGTTGCCCGATCTCACGGGCCGACTCGTCCAACTTGTCCGGGGTCAGGCCTTCCGCGCCAGCCTGCCGCGCCACGTTTTCAAGGATTTCGCCCGCTACGCCCTTGGCAGCGTCGAAGCCTTTGGAAGCTGCTTCACTCGCCCGCCTTCTGGCAGCCGTGGCTGCATCGCCCACGAGATCCTCCTCCAACTCACTCTTGGGGAGCGCACTCGCAATCAGACCTCCAACCAGCAGACCGACGCCTGCGACCAGAAGCGGATTCTGCTGGATCGTGTCCAACATGGTCTTTCCGGCGCGATTGGAATAATCCGCTGCCTTGTCGCGAACATCGCGGGCCGCTTCCAACCCCGCATTCGCCGCGGACGAGGCGGCGCTTCGCGCGGCAGTGGCTGCGCCAGCGGCAATATCTCGCGACGAATCCATCGCGGAACCAGCCAGGTCAGACGCACGATCTCTCACATCGGAAACACCCGTGTTGATCGCGTCGCCTGCCGCGGCGGCCGAGTCCTTTAACCGGTCTGCCAGACTGAGCGCTGCCGTCGAGGACGTTGCGGAACGGCGGACCGGGTCCGCGCCCCCGGACAGCATGTCGCCAACGCGCCCCGCGGCATCCGAAACCGCGTCCGTTGCCGAACTGGCGGCCCCTCCAACCTGCGCCGACATATCCTCGCTGCGCCGGCCGAGTTCGTCCGATAGATCGGAGGCCATGTCGGAGGCTTTCTGGGTGATCGATTGTCCGCTCTTTGTGCCGGCGAAAAAGATCCCCGCGCCGACCATCAGCACGGGCAACGGAATTGCCCTTGCGAACCTGAAAAGCGGATAGGCGAGGCTTGCGCCTACGGCTACCGCCTGCATCGGATTACGACGCGCCGCCGCCGTTATGTCCTCCAACATGCTTTCGCCTTTGGAGCGGACGTAGCTCGTCACTTCCGCCTTTATGTTTTCGGGACTGATGCGCTGGCGAATTTCGCTCGCGGTATCGGTTACGCTCGCCTTGAGCTGATCTACCGTTTGGGTCAGACCTGCGCGTGTCTGCTCGGTGTCGCGCTGTAGCTCTCGGAGCGATTGATCGGCTGTCTGTTGCATACCTTGACTCCTTCCTGTGCCGAACTCGGGGACATAGCTATTGTTCCCGACGCGTTTTGACGCTGGCACTTTTGGCGACGGCGGCGATAACGGTGGCGAGCGACTGCGGCGCTACGTCATCACTACGCTGCTCCTTGTCCGCTTCGAGCTGATTTCCCAACCGGCAAACGATGATCCTGGCCGAAGCTGCCCGTCGGGAGAACTTGCGAACCGTGAACGACGACCTCGCCTCCGATACCTCCTCCAGAAAGCAAACGCAGATCGTTTCGGCCTTGCCGGCGTCAATCTCAGCATCGACGCCGGAAACACGGGCGTTGAACCCTTCACGTTTCAGCGCATCTGCGACAATCAACGCGGCGCAATCGTCGAGCCGACCCAGTCCGGGTAGGCAGAAAACCGGCTTGCCCAGCTTGCGAGCGTCGATGTTGACAATCTTCCCCTCTTTGGCGGGCGCTTCGGCACTCGCCCTCCCCTCAGCGGTCTCGTGCGAGGCGATATCTTCGATGATTTCGGAAACCGTCTCGTGAATGTTCTCGAGCCTGACGTCGTCAAGCCGGCCTTGGGCGGCATCGGCCTCAGCCAATCGCAGGGCGCCCAGCAGGATTTCTTCGTAATAGGCCACAGCGGACCCCTTCTTCAGGAACGACCGTGCCTGTTCGATCGCGTCAATCGGATCGCCCGTCAGCATGCGCTGGTATGCGGTCTGCTGCGGCGTCAACGCCGGCTGGTCTCCCAGCATGACGTCGATAAACTGGAGACGGTCGACGTACCTGGCAAAGACGACCAGACACAGTGTGAGCGGCGTGGAGAGCAAAAGCCCCAGGGGGCCCCAGAGCCAGGTCCAGAACGACGCGGCCACGACCACGGCGACCGGGGACAGACCGGCACTTCGCCCACAGACCAGCGGCTCGACAACATGGCCCGTCAGCGGTTCCACCACTGCGAACAAGGCGATTGTCCACAAGGTCATGGTCCAGTCGCTCCCAACCGCGGCGGCCAAGGCAATTGGCAAGCCGGCGGCAAGGATCGCGCCGATGTAGGGCACGAACCGAAGGATCATTGCCAGCAGTCCCCAGAGCGGCGAACTCGGGACGCCGATGACGGCGAGGCCCAATCCGATCACGACGCCGAAAGTCGCATTCAGAATGAGTTGCGTCAGGAACAGCCTGCCTAACCGTTGCCCTGCGTCATCGAGCGCCGCCGTGGTGCGCTCCAAATCCTCACTGCCGAGCAACCGGATGAACCGATCGCGCAGGTCCTCCCGCTGAAAAAGGAAGAAGAGGAGGAAGATCACCACGATTCCGGTGGTGGTGAAGGGAGCTGCGAGTGGTCGCAACATGGCAATCAGGACCTCGGACGCGCCCGGATCCGGCTGATGGACTTCGACCGGGATAGGCGTTTTTGCTGGGCCGTCCGACAACGATGGCTTCGCCGTTTCGGCATCGCCACTTCCGGGCGACGTCAGCTCCCTGTCCAGGTTCTTCAACAGGCTGGAGGCGTTCTTGAGCACGCCAACGCTGCCAATCCTGTCCCGCAAATTATGGATTTTTTCGCCCAGCGTGGACTGATAGCGCGGCAGGTCGCTCGCGAGTTGGTTGACCTCGATCATCACCATCGCCGCAAGACTGAGGGCGATGGCCAGCGCCAGGCTGACGGCACTGAGCACCGCTATCGACCGCGACACTTTCATGCGCTGGAATGCCCTCACGAGGGGCGACAAGACAAAACTAAGGAGGACGGCGAGTGCGATCGGGACGAGGATTTCACGCGTGAAATAGAGGGCGGCGACGACAACTGCGCCGATCAAGAAGTTTGAACGCCAAGCCAGCTGGGACCAACACCTCTATCTACCAATGCGCGAGCCAACCCGGCACGGGAATGCGCCGCGTAGCCACTTAATGGAAATCCTATTGGAAGGTTCCAAATGAAACGCCCAGCCATGCTTGGTGCGTTAGCGCTTGATGATTTCTGGTAGCCGCTCGAAGATCACAAATACTTACTCGGGTCGCGGGCTTGAGCGCACAGCTACGCTGATGCCGAGCGGGCCGTGGCGCGCCTCGAGTCCGCTGGTGTGGCGCATTCCGATATCAGCATCGTGGCAAACAACTCCGACAACTGGTTTAGCGGAGACAAAAAGGACCGAGACGCCGATGGCGTGGACGACCGAGCAGAAAGTGCCGGCAGGGGCGCTGGCATCGGTGGTGGGTTGGGCGGAGCAGCGGGCCTTCTCGCTGGTCTAGGACTGCTGGCTATTCCAGGTCTCGGACCGGTTGTTGCCGCAGGCTGGCTCGCTTCAACGGCCGTCGGTGCTGCGGCCGGTGCGGCTACTGGCGGCATTGTGGGCGCACTTACCGAAGCCGGCATATCCGACGAAGACGCGCATGCATATGCTGAAGGTGTTCGGCGAGGCGGAACGCTCGTTTCCGCCAGGATTGCGGATGCCGACCGCGCTCGGCTCGATGGCCTTCTAAATGAGTCAGCTGTCAATCTTCGAAACCGAACTGCCGCTTGGCAGAAGAGCGGGTGGCAGTCGTTCGATCCCGCAGCGCGGCCCTATGGGGCTGACGAGATACGTCGAGAACGAGATATTTATCGAAATCTATAAAAACTAAGGCCCGCCTCTGGCGGGCCTTTCATTTCAGGCGATACCGCCCGCTGACAGCGGCTCCACCCTGGGGTAGGCGAAAGATGGTCCCGCCGGCCGGCTGCGGCGGCGCACCTCTGCCGACTCCAGAGATAAGCGAAAGGACTCCAAGATCAATCGTTCCAATTAAATTATCGTCATCTGCTAAGTTCACTTTTGCACATTGCGTGAGGCGGCCTCGATGCGTTCGTCGCCAGTGGACAGTGGGCATAAGGCCAGCCGGATTCAGAAGAAAGGAGCCGGGTGTTATATTGCTGCTCACCCTTTGATTCGAGGAATGACGATGAGCAGCCCGCAGCGCAAGACATCTCCGCCGACCGGACGGCCAGCTTACCGCACACTGGAAGGCTGGGCGCTCGGCGTGCTGATCGAACAGCTCGCCGTGACCGAGTGCGAGCATCACGGCCATGGGAAAGACCGCTCGGACCCGTATGCCTGGAACCGGGCACGCGAGGAAGCCTGGCGGAACCCGTTTCCTGGCTCCACGCCGGAAGCATGCCTTGCAGCATTAGAGGCTGTCATGCAGTCCATCGGCGACACCTGCCCGGACTGCTAAGCCGGGACTCCCACATCCTCGTCGCCCGCCTATATTGACCTTATTCAGTATAGGTGGAGTTTGAGTTCATGGCCCCGCGCGCGAATTGGAAGGGCTTTTTGCGGCTGTCGCTCGTGACATGCCCGATCGCATTGTTTCCCGCTACCTCCGAATCCGAGAAGATCAGCTTCAACCAGATCAACAAGAAGACCGGCAACCGCATCCGCTATCTCAAGGTCGATGCTGACACCGGCGAGGAAGTCGAGAGCAGCGACATCATCAAGGGCTACCAGGTCGACAAGGATCGCTACCTTGAAGTGACCAAGGACGAGCTCGAAAACATCGCACTCGAGTCCACCCGTACCATCGAAATCGACGAGTTCGTGCCGCGCAACGAGATCGACGATCTCTATCTGGTTCGTCCCTATTACATTGTGCCGGATGGCAAGGTCGGGCATGACGCGTACCGCGAAGCGAGTCGCTCCCAGCAACCTTTTCAGCCTGATGGATGCGCTGAAGGCGAGCATCAAGGGTGGCAAGGGCCCGCCCCGGCCGAAAAGCCGTCCAAGAAAACGCACGCCAAACCAGCCGCGAAGCGCAAGGCCGGCTGATGGTCAAGAAAGGACCATGGATTGATGAAGAAGACCGGCTCCTGCTGGAATTGCGGGATGCCGGCCGGACTACCGTTTCAATCGCAAATGCATTGAAGCGAACGGTGAAGACTGTCGGCAATAGCCTTTGGCTCTTGCGGTCCCGCAAAAGCGCAAAAGTGCAGTAGCCACGTCCGACGGTTAAACATTTCGTCCGGGCATTGCAATTCGCGGTGGCCCGAAGCAATCTCAAGCGAAATCAACGTCAACGCTCTGACCTCATGTCTGATGTTCGCTGCGAGATGAGCCGAATGTCTAACCCATCCCGCACTGCAGCCTGCGGCACTCCTTGGACGGATTTATCCTGGGCTGTGTCAGCGTTAACTATGGCCCGGGTTATCGCAGCTAAGGCGAAGCAAAATGCCACCAAAAGGCCGAGGACCAGAATCTTCTTGTCCATGGGGCTCTCCGTGGCCCCCGCAATCCAACGCAGCGAGCGGTGGCAGCGTTCCTCATGACGGCGAAGTCTTTTGTTCGAAGCGTTTTGTCCGACGTCGTCGTCCAGACACACGCCTCAACGCCGCCGGCTCCATGGCTTGAAGGTGGGTGCCTTTTTACCGATTCCGGGGTCGCCTCAGATGTCGCACCTTTTCAGAAATAACGGAAAACCAATGCCAGTGAGAATGTGCGGTGAAAGCCCGGCGATTCAAACGCGACCGAACACGGCAGGCGCCCGGTTCGTGCTGCGCAGCGGCACCAGAGGCTCCGTCACCAACAACCCCAACCCGTGGGGAAATCGAATGGGTCAAATCATTTGCCGACGAGGGCATTGTCTTATTGCAACGGTCGTCGTGGCGCGTGCACCTGATGAAACACGGCCTTTCGCAGAGATGGCCTCGCCTCGCCCCCGCGCCGTTTGTTTGTTCGGGCGCTTTACTGCAGAGATTTCGGGTCCCACTGAAAGATAACCTCGCAAACTGGCCCCTTAGCGGTTCGGACTATTATCGCCAGATGTGCAATTGTCCGCTCTAGCTCGTCGCGGGCAATTTCAGCTAACGTTCGGGAAGCCTCTTGTCGAGCCGACCCTATATCAAGAAGGAGTTCACCCTCTTCATCGACCGTTACATCATCGTCTATGACGACGTCGAAGTAGTAGCGGATCATGGCGCTCACTCCGGTTCGGCGGGAGCGCTATAGCGTCTCTTGGTTAGGGTCCGCTATGAGGGTCCCCGTGATCACGACGTAATGTCAGGTACCGGACAATTGTTCCGCCATGAAAAGGCAAAGATATAACGCGAAGGGTTCACAAGTGAACAGACCGGTTAACGCTCCGGCTGTCCTTAGGAAATGGCCTTCGCTTAACAACCAGCGGCGCACCAAAGGCACCGGCCCGTATCTGCTGCTCGACGGCACCTTGGACGAATCCGTCACGGAGTTCATGGCCAAGTCTGAATCGGACAGCACCGCAGCAGCCGCTGGTCACCGAAACCCTGTTTTCCGAGCACGTTGCTGAGCTCGCGCGGCTTTGTGAGTTTCCCTGGAGGCGAATGGAAACGTCCTAATCAAAAGAAGAGTGCAATGCGGAAAAGAGTATTGGCCATCCTCAGTGGCGTGGCAATTGTCGCATCTACGCTCGCACTAGTGCCGGATGAGGCGGAGGCCAGATTCGGAGGAGGCGGAGGAGGCTTCAGGGGCGGCGGAGCAGGAACGGCTTGCGCAACCCGTGTTCGATCCGAGCTTGAACGAATGGAAGAGCAACGCGCAAATCGCCTTTTAAAGATCATGCAGTATGGGGACAGCGGTCGCCATCAGAAGATGTTTTATCGCGTCATAGTTTAGGCTCGGCGAGCCTGCCGTGAAGAAGGCCAAAACACGGCCGGTGAGTAGACAGGCAAGCAAGCCAAAACGTCCGCTCACCGTGCCGTTGTTCTTCGATTACCCACTTTGTCTGTGACTGCGGAGATGTACCAGCACAGGCGAGCCACGGTTCACCGTCAATCGATTGCAATATGACCGACCTGCGCAAAGAGAGGTGGGGCCACCGAGACCATAGCGCCGACAGCGGCGGCCCCCCTGCCGCAGCCCGTCCCAAGGGGCGTCCGGAACCGGACCAGCGACAATGAACAAATGACGACGCTTCGTCAGGGTTTCGGCGCAAGCCGAATTTAATGTTGGAAAAGCAGTCATGAACGCTGAGCCAGAAGTTTGCAGGGTGGGCGCAGCTCCGCGCCGGGTTCCGAGCCGTTGCCGGTATTCGAGCTGACGAGGGGATCTCTGAGACGTATGTTGCTGGTAGAGGCACGAGCACAGCGGAAGCGGACGCGACGGCAAAGGGAGGCGCCTCTCAACCCTCCGGCAGTCAGCCCTGGTCCGGCGTCGGTCGCGATGAAATTGTGCTGCGACCGTTGGTCCCGCGAAATCAAGTTTGACCGCTGCGCCGCCATAGAACAGATTGGTGCTGTGCAGGTTTTAGGGGTTTTAATCGGGAGACGGACATGAAGAGAGTAGTTACGGCGGCAATAGTTTCGTTTTTCGCCTTTGGGTCGTCATTGGCGTTGGCTCAGACCGGGACGCCGACCGGGCCGATGTTGATAGGAAAAGACACCAGCAAATCAGGCGCCACTCCACCCAACGCAGGCGCCAGTGCGCCCATCACGGTTGATCCAAAAGCCAAGAAACCGATTCCAATGGCAGGCCCTGATTACGGGCACAAAGCAGGCGCCGCTCCG
Organism: Bradyrhizobium sp. OAE829; assembly: GCF_040546575.1. Taxonomy (NCBI): domain Bacteria; kingdom Pseudomonadati; phylum Pseudomonadota; class Alphaproteobacteria; order Hyphomicrobiales; family Nitrobacteraceae; genus Bradyrhizobium; species Bradyrhizobium sp. OAE829. The sequence continues at coordinate 1,139,817 of NZ_JBEPOE010000001.1, forward strand.
CCCAACGCAGGCGCCAGTGCGCCCATCACGGTTGATCCAAAAGCCAAGAAACCGGTTCCAATGGCAGGCCCTGATTACGGGCACAAAGCAGGCGCCGCTCCGCCCAACGCAGGCGCCAGTGCGCCCATCGCGTCCGCGCCCGCGCCGAAAGGAAAGAAGTAAGAGAGAGATTTTTATGCTTCTGAAGGCCCCGTCTCGGCGGGGCCTTCTTCGTTTGCCGCGAGCTCACAGACTTACGTCGAGGCCGAACTCCCCCCGACGCCGCATTCCTGGCGGGCAAGCAAGACCGACGAAGAGGTGATCAGTATCGGGTCGGTGAGCGACGCAGACCACGTGCTCAAACTTGAGACGTAAACGTAAGCGCCAAGGTCTTTGAGGTCCGATCGCAATTTTCCCAATAAGTCTATGCCGCTGTAATTGCCGGCCTCGAGAAAGATGTGATCCTCCTTCACGCTTCCAACGTGGCCGGGTAGAGGACCGCTATAATCAATCCATCAACCGGACTCAGTGAATAGACCAACCTCGCTCCTTTCTCTGCCACCGTGCCGCCATCGATTCCCCTAGCCCACATCTTCCGAGTGCCAAACTTGATTTGCGCCGCGGGCAGAGTTGCTTCAGGAGCTGGCGCTGTTGCGGAGGGCTCGTCCATGGGGGCGGATCCCCGAAGTTCTGACGCTGCTGGTAGCACCATTTGGCGGAGCGGATGTACCTCCGTCGAACGACGGCAGGCGGAAGCCGCACCGGCTGCCCCGTCGAAGGCTGAAGCGGAATTCAATGAGAGGGAATTTCTGATTCTGTGGCAAGCGAGATACGGCTTTATCACTGGGCACGGCCCGATAGACGGCGTCAGCAACAACGACCCGCATCTTGCCATTTGAAGATCAAGAACCCTGCGAGCCCGGCAATACAGCTGGTGCGGGATGGAACATCTGAGTGGGAAGCTGGTTGTCTCGTATGCAGAAATGCGCCTTCCTTGTGTAAAGATGTTGCGCTACATCCGATGGCGGTGGGGCTGCCACATAAGAAGGAATGAAGCCTCGCAAAACTAATTGTCAAAGCCGGAGAGTGCAGTGCGCCTCCGGCTTTTCTTTTGTCTGTGTGGTGCGACTCCCCGCACCGCAAAGCGGTGAGGATCGAAAGTTCCGGCGTTAGGAGCGCGATAGGCGCGCGACGTTCGCCGCGACAATCTTCTGGTAGTTATCGATGACATGCGACGGATCTCCGCCGCGAATAATGATTGTCTTCGCTTGCTCCATGGCATCGATCTTTTCAGCGACCATTAGAAAAATTTCGTCAGGGGTGCTCTTCCCGAACGCCATCATCCGAAGACGTATTTCTATCACTCGGGCCGCATCCATCATGAGCGCCATCATTGGAAACAGCATAAGCATCGTCTGAACCTCGCCGGCGGGATGCCGCAGCTGCTAACTGTCCCACCGTGTGTTCGTTCCACAAGCGCAGCTTATGGGCACTTGTACATGAAGGCTGCCGCCGGTTCGGACGTTCGGAATCTTATGGACAAGCCGGGGTACAGCGTCGCAACGCTTACACCGAACCTGATCAGATTTATCTTGCGGTCCCGCAGGCTCATCGGGTGACATGCTCGCGCTCCTAAAGGGCGGGTGCGCTGTGGCGTCTCTCTGTCACCGATGAAAGCCTAGAGCCGAGCGGTGATGGAAGGACGCTACAAACGAGGGTAACTCGGCTGCGACCCGTCTTCCTTAGTTCTCAAACAGGGGAAAATGCAGACCATGTTGCCGCCGTCTGGCGTGACTGGGCCCGCCTATCCGAAAGGACAATGATGTCCGCAGACCTTCCGTAGTACCGCCGCAGGTGGCTTAAGCGTGGCCCGATCAACTTAATTGCTGCCCGGAGCTCGTAGGTTTGAACCTGCAGGTCCTTGGCCCAGTGCTCGACCTGGGGGCCATTCATCGGATCGATTATTACGTCAGTGTACGGGACTGGTCGGGACATCGGCGCTGCTCAACAGTTTTCGACCGTACAACTGCAGAGCAAAATGCCAGTTCCAAACTTATACAACTTTTAACCGCGAGCGGTTGTGTACCCTTTTGTACTTACTGTCGGACAGGACTTACAAATTATGCACGCCGTTGATCAAGCAACGCCTGTAAACCCATTGCGGTGAGCTTGAACAGATCACCGTCTCTTTCGATGTATCCGCTTGTGAGTAGATGCAAGACCGCGCCTTTCTTTTCCTCGCTGAATGAAGAGGCTGGTCCAAGATCCCGCAAAACAGCCATTTGCCGGTCCGTAAGCATCAAGCCAACCGCATTGGTAGTGGCAGCTGGACGTCTTGATAGCGGCCCTCATATCGGTCGGTGAAGTCTTGCAACGGCAATGAAATGTCACGCATCTCCAGATCGCAGCGCCGGCGCAGCTCATGAGCGACGTCTTCGGACCAACGATTCACACAGCGGCACGGCGCTGGCGTGTACGGCCTACCCCCCACCGAGGTCGCTGTGGTGCGGCTGAGGCCCTTCGTACCCCTCCGTGATCGCCATATCCCAGATAGATCGTCCCTGCCGCAGCTTCATTGCGGCGGAATACTCGGGCGAGTGATAGCAATCGAGCGCAGCGCGATAGCTCGGAAATTCAACGACGACCACGCGCGATTTTGGCTGTCCCTCTTTTGGTTCGACCTGGCCACCCCGCGCGAGAAAGCGCGCCCCGTATTTGGCGAGTGCCGGACCGTTGTCTGCGACATATTCCTTGTAGCCTTCGGGATCGGTAACGTCTGCGAACACCACCCAGTAGCCTTTGGCCATTGCCGTTCCCTTCACCGAAGTCTTTGCTTCTAGCCCAGTTTCTCAGCTTACACCCTTCTCATAGTTTATCACTTCGCCCCAGTTCGGCCGACTGCGGGTCCACCCCAGCCCACGCTACCGCATTTCGTGCATTTGAGATGGGCGCAGATATGGTACCAATCCCAGTCCGGCAGCCGATCGAGCGGCACCGCGGCATTGTGCCAGCATCGCGGGCGGGGATCGCCATAAGGGGGGCCAACGCAATAGACGAGGATGGACTTGAAGCCGGCCGCCTTCGCAGTCGTGGGCGTACCGTCTGACCAATAGCAGAGTCCTGAGTCTGGTTTTCGACGCCAAGGCATCGTTCATCGAAACGCCCCCAGGGCGCTAACGCAAATTTTCAACATCTTGGGGATCGGGAGGGCGGAGAGCCACAGGGCGTCGTGGCTGGGGGAATGCCGTCAGTACAACGTGAAATACAAGTGGATGCATCGGGAAGCGGAACGGAAGCTTCTTTTTTCGCGCCATGGAACGAGCCCAATCTGGACCCGTTGGCTTCAGTCAGGGGACGAGGGAGGTGAGCATGGCTCAGAAAGCAACTCTCACTCCGGTTGGAAAGGGTGATCGACGGGAAGCCGAGGCGCTCGACCTGGAGATGCATGCGCGATTGGAGGCAGGTTTGACCGAGACACCTCCAACTTCCGGCCCGGTCCGCGCCACTCAGCCGGCGCCTACCGTTGAGCATCAACACCGGGAAGGCCTATCGTTCTGGCAGGCGATCAAGACGAGGTTCAAGTAGAAGGGCCGCCGCAGCTATCTGCCCGCGCTCAATCGCGATGCCGGCATGCCAACCGGGCAAAGGGCCTAAGGGTGGGCGGTCGCGCTGCCAATGCCGACGTGTTCGGCTTGCGGGAAGGCGCTGCGCGTTGTCCGTGTTAAGCCGAGGTGTTCTCAGGTGCGGCGAACCGTGGTACTGATTCGTATTCTTCGGGGGAGGATCGAGTGCGTATCGCCCTGCCTTATACCGCTATAGCGACCTGTCATATTGATGAGTGCTTGGCTCGCAATTTTTGCCCTTCTTTAGATGACCAGCCGCGCGGCCATGATCTAGCTCCAATCCTCCTGGGTCTCCCGCCTCACGGCCTCGCTGAGGGGGTTCTTTGACTTGAGCCATGACTTGGCGGCGCCACTGCGGTACGGCGCGTCCAGTCGCTTGGAAACGATGCCCTCCAGGCCGAGCCGGCAGGCGTGCTCGAACACGGTGGGGCCGTCATGCGTAATGTGTTCGTTGTAGACGATCGCGTCCGGGCCACCGCTCAGGAGTCGCGCTAGGCGCTGCTTTCGGTTGAATAGTGGTTCTTTCCGCAAATCGTCGGCTTGCAGCTCGATCAGATCGAAGGCCGCAAGCGTCACCTCGTGGGCGCGCCGCCCGACCCGGAGAGCGTCAAAGTCCGAAACGCCGTCAGGCCGGCAGATGACCGCCTCGCCGTCGATCAGGAAGGATTGCGGCCGGAGCCGCTTGGCGGCCTCAACGATGGCCGGGCCGCCCCACGTGAAACAACGCACCCGCGGGCCTTCGCGGCGCACCAGAAGGCGGAAGCCGTCGTGCTTTATCTCGTGGACCCACTCAGGGCCGGACGGTGGCCGGATCGCCTTTGTAGGCCGGCAAGGTTCAATAAACCCAGACGGGCGCCGGGTGGCTTCCTTTCGAGTGCGCATTACCATGATGACGAACAGATAGTCCGCAAACCGAACGCGGTGAGTCTGATCTAGGAAAAAAGTTGGCTCACGTTTGGTGCACAAAGTAACACAAGCACCAATTTCCTTTGCGTCGCGGAATCGAATTAATTTGCGTTGCGCCCTTGCAGGATTAGCGTGGGTTCAACGCGCCTGCCGCCCGGGCGTGTTACAATCGACGGCCCCAGCATGGTCCCCCTTAGGCTGGGGCCGTTGCTTTTCACGGGCAGCGCTATGACCGCGGACACGTTCGGAGCTAGTGCGATAGGTTAAAGCGACCTATCCGACGCGGCCCATCCCAAAGTTCGACCGGCCCGTCTGCAACAAGAGCCTTGGCACGTTCTATCGCCTCGGCTTCATCGGCGCAGTAAAACTCGATCGAACTAACGACACCACCCTCGAACGTCAGTATGAAGGCCAAGTATCGTTTCATGCTGATCAGGGTTTGGGCTTCGCCTTCAGTACAACAGGGGCGCGCATTGCTGCCAGTCCCAACTCGGTCAAACGGATCTCGGTTCGCGGTTTCATTCCGCGCAGTTCTATCCAACCATGGCCCCGTATCCGATCGAGCATACCAGGGCCAGCCGGCACAGGGAGGTGAGCCACCACCTTCCATTCAGTCAAACTGAGATGCTGCATCACCGCGCGTTGGCTCATGTTGGCGGCGAGTACTGGAGTATCCTGGGTCATTTACTTTTGCTATTAAGGCCGAGTCTCAACAAGCCGGCCGATGCGTTACCGCTAGATTGGGGTGATAAAATCCCTGTGCAGGCAAGTTGGGCTTTTGGCACCATCGAACAACACGGTGACGCCCGTATTTCGATGGGAAACCTCGACGACGATCCATGTCGTGCCTGCCAGCGATCGCAATCGAGTGGCTCCGAGTTCACTCATCTTGAAGCGAGCGCCGACGACCAGTCTATTAAATTCTTGCACCTGACTCACAATTCGACTCCACGATAAAAAACACCGCGTACAATGGAAATTTCAAACTCCTGTCCCGGACCAGCGTTCCAAACGGACGGCTTGTTTACGAAAAGGCCGCGGGGGTACTCCAAAGTAGCCCGGAACGATCCAACCAAGTTGCGTTAACTATTGTCGCCGTGCCATCAGGGCCAATTCGACACGCCCGGAGCCGTTCCCAACGGAATAGGAACTTTCCGTTTTTTCCCGACTTTAGGAGTTCGTATTTGTGCTGGAGCAAGTCGATGGGTAAGCGTTGGACTGATGAAGATGTCCGTGACCTTAAGCAACTAGCGCAGCGACACCCTATTCCGAAAATTGCGGAGATTATGAACCGAACGGTGGGCGGTATTGCCTTCAAGGCCCATAAACTGAAGATCTCGCTCAGAAGCCGCAATCAGGACGAACGCGAGAATTTTGTGCGTCGATCCAGGAGCCGGCGGACTCTTGAGAACTGGCCCACCTAAGATTTAGCTGGGTGATCCACATCAAGAGAACGTATCCGTAGCGAGCGGACGAGCAAGGGATAAGGCGTGCGAAACCGCCCGTGAGGGGCAAATCGCTTCAGATCATTTCGGGAGAAGCGCCTTGATTGATCTGGGTCAAGGAATGCGGGAGTTTGTGCGATCAGCATTCCGAGCATGCCCCAGGACCGAGATTGGATCGACATCGCTGGATATGTCTCGCTGGCTCTCGCCGGACTGGCGCTCATTGTGATGGTTGTGTCCTTGTCCTAGCCCAATAAGGCGCGCGAAAGCCGCCCGTGAGGGCTTGGCGCGTCACCGCCTGTCCGCTGTTATTCCCAGCATCTGGTCGATCTGGTTCTGGCGCTGGTAATAATCGAAAACGATGTAAACCATCGCGAGGAAGGAAACCAATATTGCCGCGACGCCGATCGCCCTCATGCGCGCCTCCCTCTAGAAACGGGATGGATTCTTTAAACAAAAATCAGGACCTGGGCTTCGCCTTCAGCCCCAGCTCTACAAGCCGCGCGGGGACTGGCTAATAGGTCAGCACCAACAATCGCTGCACAATTGCGCCGAGACAAACGAGTACAACGAGCAACTTGAGTAGATTCGCAATCTTGGCGTCGGGCGCGAACTTTTCAATCGCCCAAAAGCAGATCGCGCCGACGACCACGATGATCAAAATCCCAATCAAAAGTGAAATCATTGTGCCCTCGTTTTGCTGTTGATTTTCATTTCCCCTTCGCCTTCGGCCCCAGATCGACCAGCCGGCGGTTGGCTGGTGGGGCAAGTCCTGTGATTTTCTCGATGTGGATGCGACCATCCTGGACGGGCTCGACCGTATTGGCGATCTCCAGCAGCTTGGTGTCAGCGTCTTTCATCGTCAGACCCTGGGGCTGAATACAATGCCCAGCCTTTTTCCAGCGCCTCTTTGAAAACCGCCTTCAAGTTCGGATTGGTTAGAAGTTCGTCAGCGGGGCTAAACTTTGCGTCGGGCTGCCATTCCGCGCCAGGCAACGGTTGGGGCAAATCCCACTCCTTCATGACGTAGGCAATCCGGTCTGTCCGCCGGCCTCGGCTCATCCATTCGACGTATTTCCTGAGCCGGTTCATGTTTTCCGCCTCTATCGTGGTTCCAAGGAAGAACCCGGAGATTTCTTGCCTATTGCGAATCCATCATGTGCGCGGTGTGAACGTGTTGCTGGGTTACCGCTGTATTGATTGTGGCGCCACAGAAACAGCGCGCCTGTCCACTGGTTGATTGCGTCGGCAGCGGCAGACCGGCCTCGTGCATGGCGTACTTCCATGCCGTGAAGGCGCGCTGACGCCGGTACTCCACGAAGTCGGCTTCGGTGCATCGTTTCAGATAGTCTTTCCACGCCACCTCGAAGGCGGCTCGTGCTTCGTCGAAGCTTGACGCATAGCCGTACCGGGACCGGCCACGGTGTGATAGCGGATAGAAACCGCAGTCCCACCGCCATTGCTTGGCCTTGACCGGCAGACCTGACTGGATCGCGATGGTGCCGACCTGAACATCACCGTAGTAGACGTGCCAAGTGTCGGAGCGTTCAGGGTGAGGGCCGCGGGTGAGAACAGGCATGGCCCATTGAAGCGCGGCGAGACGCCTTCCGCAAATTATCAATCCCTTGTGGTTCGGAACGGCGGGAAGCTACAAGCTTGCGGTGTAGCATCGGTCAGAATGAGAGAGGCCAAGACGGCCGTTTACTTCTCTTTTTCTTCCGCTTGCTCATGCTCTAGGTCACCAATCATCTTCCCGATGCGCTCTATGGTCCTGGCGTCGTTCGCGCCTTTCACCAAGCGTTTGGCTTGCTCCAAACGGCGGGCAATTTGCTCTTGGCGGGCTAGTTGGTCCGGCATCATTTGTGTTGCCTCCGCAGAGTCAGACAAATGCCGAGGCGAATGGTTCAAATCTGGTTGGGTGACATGCGCGGCCAAATGAAGCACACCCCTATCCTTTCGCCTTTGGGCTGGCGGTTCCTCCAGCGCGGCTATGCGCAGACGTGCAGGTGGTTCGTCCAGCCCATCAGGAGAACGCATCCTTGGCCCGCAGCATGGCAGGTGACGCCGGGTTCTTGATCTTCACCCAATTGGGCGAGCGGCCGGGGCGGTAAGGTCGATCGTCTAGCTTGGATACCAAGCCCTCCAAGCCCATCAGGCAGGCATGCCGGAATAGCTCAGGCCCGATCTCCCCGCGCTCAAAGTCAGAGATAAAGATGCCATCGACGCGCCGCGCCAGCAGCCGGGCGAGATTGGTCGTCCTCATGGTGAGCGGCAGCTTCCGGATATCGTCCCGGTCGGCCACCAGCATATCAAAGGCGTAGAACTGCACTTCCTCATTGTGCTTTCGGCTGTGCAGGCCGTCGAAGTCGGAGATCCCGTCAACACCCAGCAACACGGCCTCACCATCGATCACAAACGAGGTTGAGCGGTGCGCAGCGCGGCCTCGGTGATCAGCGGATATCGATCGCTCCAATCAAAGCCGTTGCGAGTGAACAGGCGCACGCGCTTGCCCTCGCGATGAACGATCAGCCGGTAACCGTCGTGCTTGATCTCATGAAGCCAATTTTTGGAGGTGGGACTTTGGTGGCGCGGGTCGGGATGCAGGGTTCGAATGCTGATGTACGCATGCGGGATAAATAGGCAGGCATGCTGGAAATGCGAATCGACATGCCGCCTGGCCTGTTAATTGTCGGCGGCCCTCACGCGGGCTAGCAATATTACCTTTCCGCAACTGGCCCCCGCCCTAACCGGCGGGGCTTTTTCTCAGCCGCAGTTGGCCCACTCTAAGAAATGCCGCTTCACTAGCTAGAAGAGGGTGTAGATAAACGGCGCGACCGCTGTGCCCTTGGTGAGCACCACAAGTCCGCCGAGCACGACCATCATGATCAGGATCGGTAGCAGCCAGAACTTCTTCCGGAATCGCATGAACTGCCAAAGTTCAGCAACGAACCGCATGTTTTAATCCGTGGGTGAGCCTTAGTGAGCGGCCCTTCCTTATGCTAGCGGCCAGCGTACCTACAGTGCGCGCAAAAGGCTCGCCCGTTCACGCCGGCGGGCTTCATTGGGTAGTGATCAAGAAAAAGCCCCGGGCGATGCCGGGGCTTTTGAATTGACCAATCGGGAGATCAATACCGCGTTCCCGTCGCAGCACCCCAGTTGAAGCGATAGACCAGCGAAGTGCTGATCGTTTGAACGAAAGGCTTGAAGGTGATGTCGAAGCCGGTCGGGAGATTGGTGCCATCGACCCGCTCTTGGAGGTTCTTGCGATCAAGATAGGCCGCACGATATTCGGTCTTCATGAACCAGCCCGGAGCATTGATTCCGAAGATGTTCAGGTTGTTTTCGACGCCACCACCCACAAACCAGCCCTGAGTGTTAAAGCTGTCAGTGTGTAGACCGGACGCAGTACCGGTGTTTGAACCCAGCAGCGTGCTGCCCGTCCAGTACGTGCCCGTATAACCACCGTTCACATAGGAGAGGACGTTCGGAGCGACAAGATAACCGACGCGCGCGCCAACTGCCCAAGCCGTCTCCATTTTCGTGGTGCCGACGATGCCCGGGATGAGGCTGCCAGGAGCGGTGAAAGTCGAATCACCGATGTTGCCCTTCAGGCTACCGAAGGTGCCATCGCCGAAAATACCGAGCACCCAGTTCGCGCTCTGCCAGTCGTAACCGGCACCCACCGTTCCGAACCAGCCGTCGCCGCCAGTGCGGGTGTTGGTGCAAACGAGGCAGGGGCCCCCGGTGACATCCACGCCGCCGTTTGCAGACCAGATGCCGCCGCCACCGCCGCCGAAGATGTAAAAGCCGGTCCAGTTGTAGACCGGAACCACGGGGGGCGGAGCCTTGGTATACGGACGGGCCCCGAGGTCAGCGGCCGAGGCCGATCCGGTGATTGCCGCTACCGCAGCCAGAGCGAGCACAATTTTCTTCATTTCTATTCCCCTTGTCGCACCGGGTGCGTCGCACCGATTCCTGAAATCCAATGTGATAGGGAGTATACCCAATTCACCTTTTAGGGCTGTCACCGGGATGCCACACTGAATGGCAAAGTGCGTTGAGGACATGATGTCGGACGACGAATTTGACCCGGAACTCTACCGCGACAACCCAGGTGCGATCGCCGCCTACCTAGATGATATATTTCGCAAAAATGACTTGCGTGAGGTTCTAATTGCTCTGAACCGGGTGATGAGAGCCCAAAACGTAAAGGCAATGGCGCGGGAAACGGGCCTTCGCCGAGACAACTTGTACAAAACATTTGGCGGTGAGATCGACCCTCAACTCGGACGTGTCATGGCTTTGTTCGAGGGACTGGGCGTTCGTTTATCAGTGATGCCAGTCAGACCTAAAGAGCGCGCACCGCGGCCAAAGCTTGGACGACCGCCCAAGTCAAGGGGTCCCATATCCTGAGGCAGTGACATGCCTTGCCAAGAACTGGCTCCTTCCGCTAATTTCGAGCAGCTGTTACCCGCAACGTTACCCCAGAGCGCGCGCTTCCATGAAGTTCAGCGATTGGGAACACAACTCCTTGAAAAGATTGGTGGGGGAAGAAGGACTCGAACCTTCGAAGTCATAAGACGGCTGATTTACAGTCAGCTCCCTTTGCCACTCGGGACACTCCCCCGTTTAACTGCATCGCAAACCCAACCGCTTGATGGCGGCGGACAGGCCATGGATGAAGTTAATACCTGGAGCCGATGGCGCGCTCCCGGTCGGGCGCGTTTATGGGCGAAGGGGCATGGCAAAGTCAACCAAGGGAAGCCTCGAAAAGCGAGCCTCGAGGGGCCAAATTGCCATAATCCGGAACCCGTGACACAAGCTGGCCTATGAGCGATCGCGACCGAAAACCGCCGTTCCGCCGTGGCGGCGGCAAACCCTTCGAAAAAGGCCGGAAACCGGGCGGTCGCCCGGCCTGGCGCGACCGGGACACGAGCCCGGACGGGCCGGTGATTCTTTATGGGTGGCATACGGTTGCGGCGGCCTTGGCCAATCCGGAACGCCAGATCCGCAAACTATTTCTGACCGAGAACGCCGCCCGGCGCCTGGCCGACGAGAATATCGACACCCGCGTGCCCCCGGAACTCGTCCGGCCGAGCGCGATCGACCAGCGGCTGGGCCCCGATGCCGTGCATCAGGGCCTGCTCGCGGAGGCCGATCCCCTGCCCTCGCCGGATATCGATTCGCTTGATCAGGAGGGCATCGTGCTGGTGCTCGACCAGATCACCGATCCGCACAATGTCGGCGCCATCATGCGTTCGGCCGCGGCCTTTGCGGTCAAGGCGATCGTCACGACCGCGCGTCACAGCCCCGAGGCGACCGGCGTGCTGGCGAAGTCGGCGTCCGGCGCGCTGGAATTGGTGCCACTGGTGACCGTGCAGAATCTCGCCCGCGCGCTGAACGAGTTGAACGACCGCGGCTTCATGACCGTTGGCCTCGACAGCGAAGGCCGCGAAGACCTCGGCGCGGTCGCATTACAGCAGCCGCTGGCGTTGGTACTGGGCGCCGAAGGCAAGGGCTTGCGGCAATTGACGCGCGAGACCTGCAGCGTGGTGGCGCGCCTCGACATGCCCGGCGAGATCAAGAGCCTGAACGTCTCGAACGCCGCGGTGCTGGCGCTCTATATCGGCGCGAGCCGGCTTGGCCTGATGAAATAAAAAAACGCCCGCTCGCATGATGCGAACGGGCGCCTTTGTCTTGATTCGAAGTTTGGATCAGTAGCGGCCGAAGCGCGCACCGCGATAGCCGTAACGAGCGCCGTAGCCATAGCGTCCGGCATAACCGTAACGGGCGCCATAGCCATAACGGATGCCCGGACGGAAACCGTAGCGGTAGCCGTAGGCGCGCGGGGCCACGACGCCACTGCCGTAGCCGTAGCCGTAATACGGACGATAGCCGACGACGGTGTCTTCCTGATAGACGCGGGCCGGAGCCCAGGCGCCGGGACCGGAATAGGTCGGACCCTGGTTGACGTAATAGTATTGCTGCACGGGATCGGCGAGCCGGGCATAACCCCAACCCACGCCGCCGCAGGGATTGCAGCCCGCCGAGGTGTAGGTCGCAACAACCGGCGCGGCGTAGACGACCGGCGCAGCGTAACCGCAATTGGCGTAACCGCAGGCCATCGCGGGCGCAGTGGCCATCACGGCGACGGCCGCGACCAGTCCTGAAATCAGATGACGCATTACTCTCTCCTGTAAGTGTTTGCCTGTTGGTGTTCTTGTTGGCGTGGTTTTATGGGCGTGGAAGCAGTCCCGTGGGATGCCGACGACGCCGGTCTTCCTGCGGTGCGTAGATGATCTCGGGCGGATTGACGGGCACGTTGGACTGCGCCGGCAGCGGCGCCGACTGTGCGGACCAGGACTGGTGATAGCTTTCGGCCGGCTGCGGCAACCTTCGGTTCGCCGGCGGCTCGATTTCCAGACGGCCGTAACCGGGCAGATGACCCGCGCTCGGATAATAATGACCGACACGCGGCACCGGATCGACATAGCGGCCGCCATAGACGGTCGGCTGCACATGCGTACCCCTGAGGAGGCCCCAGTCGCCCTCGACCACCGAATAGGATGCATCGACGCCGTTGATGATGACGGGAACACCGGGGCGGCCCGGAATCACGATTTCAAAGCCGCCGCCGGCCAAGGCCGTCGACGTCGTCGCCATCAGAATTGCCAGTGTCACGCCAATGCGCATCGCCCGGGACCCCGTTTTCCTTTGGCCGCAATTTAGTCGAACGGGCATCCCCAAGGGTTAAGGGGCCGGACCAAACTGCCGGTAAGGCTAACGCGTCAGCATCCCCCGCCGCTCAATTGCGAGCGAACCCGCTCAGCAATTGTTAACGGGGCGAGCGGATCCAGCGGACTGAGGCACACAGATTTTGCTCACGCAAACAGGTTTTCGACGAGGGTCGTCGCGCCGATGGCGATCGTGACGATACCGACGGCGCCCTGCAGGCCGCGATTGGCCCAGGTAAGCCAGCGCGCGGACACCGCGAGCGGCACGGCGATGACGGTGGACAATGCGCCCATGCCGATCATCGAGCCGATCCCGAACAGCGCGACGTAACCGAGTCCGGCCGCCGGGCTAGACGCCTGCGACACCGTCAGCACCAGCAGCGCAGCCGAGCCCGCCATGCCGTGCATCAACCCGACCAGCAGCGTGCGCCAGCGAAAACCATGCTCATGCGCGTGCGCGGTGCGCAGATGCGGCGTGGTTTCTCCGGCATGGCTGTGGGCGTGAAGATGCACGGTGCCGTCGCCATGGCCGTGCTTGTGGAAATGCACGCGGTCGCGCCACAGCCGCCACAGCACATGCGCACCGAGGCCGACTAGCATGATGCCGACGGCGGCCTCGAGTGGACGCGCCACGCTTTCCGGGATCGCGCTGCCGAGCAAGATGGCGCAGCCGGCGAACACGAACAGCGTCAGCGTATGACCGAGTCCCCAGGTCAGCCCGTGCTTGACGATGTCACCGACACGGCTGCGGCGCGCGGCGATGCTGGAGACGGCGGCGATATGATCGGCTTCGAGTGCATGTTGCATGCCCAGCAAAAACCCAAGCCCCAAGATTCCGAACATATGCCCCCTGCGCGCTACAAGCGCTTATCAAACCAATCAACTGTTCTTGTCAGGTCAACACTTCATCAAACAGACTCACCATCGCTGCCCACGACCGGCGATCGGCCTGCTCATTGTAGAGCGCGGTGCGCATCATTGAGCCGTCGGCGGCGGGGTTGGTGAAACCGTGCAGCGTGTTACCATAACTGATGACCTGCCAGTCGCGCACCTGACCTTCGCGCATCTCGTTCTCGAACGCGGTGACCTGATCGGGCGGCGCCAGCGGATCCTCCACGCCGGTCAAGACAAGCACGCTGGCCTTCACGCGGCCGGGCTGCGCGGGCATTTTCGTCGTCAGCACCCCGTGGAAACTGACGACAGCCTTGAGATCGGCGCCCTCGCGCGCGAGCTCCAGCACCACCGAGCCGCCGAAGCAGAACCCGATTCCTGCGAGCCGGCTGGTATCGACATCAGGCTGTTCCGCCAGCGTCGCGAGCGCGGCGCGGCCGCGGGCGCGGAGTTTTTCCGGCTCGGCACGCAGGCCGCCGACCAGCGTCGCGACCTGCTGCAGATTGCTCGCCTGCCGCCGGTCCCCGAACATGTCGGCGGCGAGCGCGATATAGCCGAGGTCTGCAAGCCGCCGCGCGCGTTCCATCGCAAACGCGCCGAGCCCCAGTCCCTCGTGAAACACCAGCACGCCCGGCCGCGGACCTGCCGCATTGTCGTTCCAGGCGAGATAGCCCCGCAAATTGACATCGTCGCAGCGGTAATCGAGGTCACGCGTCGGCATAAAATTCTCTGAGGGACTCTTGAAGTTGTCTTGATATTCTCTTGAGTGGAGTTCTTGGGGGCGCTTCAAAGTGCGGGAACAGGAACATCACACCGCTTTGAACGCAGCACAACCCAAATTCGGAACATCGAGCCCTGCGATCGGTTGGCCCCGCACAATATTTGCGGAGAGCAACCAATGACAAAGCTGAAACTTCTGGGCGCAGCGGCATTGCTGGCGGCGACGATTGCGACACCTGCGATGGCGCAGCAGTGGACGAATGATGATTACAATTATCGCCCTAGATCGTCTGGCTTCTGGCCCGGCGAAGTCGCAGCCGGTGTCGTCGGCGGTGCGGTTGGCGCGGCGGGCGCGATTGCGACCGCCCCGTTCCGCAACAGGGATTCCTACGCCTATTACGGCGGGCCGGCCTATGACGACTCCTATGCCTATCCCGTCCAACGACCGCAGAGCCTGCGTCCCGCCTGCGGCATTCAACCCGACGCGACCTATATGGGCCCCGACGGACGCTGGCGCCCCTGCTGAGAGGTGAGCGGCACGTCCGGGCAAATCACGCCGAATTGAATCGCGGCGAGGGAAAATACGGAACGACCTTGCACCCCGGACCTGGCTTGGCGTGACGAAAACTGGTGTCGCGAGAAAACTCGCGTCACGAAAAGAAGGAGAGCCGTATGACGACAATCAAGATCCTCGGCGCCGCCGCGATCCTTGCATACGCATTGGCGAGCCCGGCCATGGCGCAGCAGGTCACCAGCGGCAATTATCAGCGTCCGGCCTTTGCGGATCAGGTGAATCGCCAGAGTGGCACCTGGCAGAACAGCTACAATCGCTGGGATGGCCGCACCGGCTTCGGACCGGGCAATGCCGCGGCCGGCACCGCCGCAGGCACCGCGTCCGCTATGGCCGTCGAACCGATCGGCGGCGAAGAATATGCCCGCCGCAACGGCTTCGTCTGCATCCCGGCACCCTGTTCCGCGGCGAAGACGGCCGCCGGCACATCTGCCAATAGGACCAGCGGATCGAGACGCGGAAAAAGGCGGCCGAAAGGCCAGCTTTTTCGTGTGCAGGCGTGATGGAGCGGCTTTCGAGGTGCTGGCCCTTTCCGGGCAAGTCTGGTATTCGACCGCCGAAGATTGGTAGAATCCCGCGCGTTATCTGGGCTGGCCCGCCATCGCTTCAATTCGCCGGTTTAGCTCAGCGGTAGAGCAGCGGTTTTGTAAACCGAAGGTCGGGAGTTCAATCCTCTCAACCGGCACCAGCGTCGCTTGAGTGGTGCGAGGAACTGTCACCGTCTAGCAACATGCGGGATGTTTCGTTTCTCGGAACACCAATTAAGACTCCCCTGCTCGAAAGTCTTGCGGCAGATTCGACGTTACCGGGGTTGGGAGTATTGTCATTGCACTGACAATCAATTTTCCCGGACGGGCCGCAGCGCGCAAAGCCTGCGGCCTTTTTCATTGGGCAGCAAAAGCCGGCGCAAAATACCGGATCGTGAATGCAAAACCAGCCTCGCAGCTGCCACGCGTTACGATAAGGCTCGGGACCGACATCGAAGCGGCATGGAAACATGACCTGCCCCGATGCACCGGGACCGACCTCATCGAGCATCGGTTGCTCTCGCCCCTTCAAGGCTTGGACATTTGCCATCCCCGATGCCGCTGCCGACGCAATCGACCAATGGCTGCGCGCGGCGCGCTCCGCTGCAATTATGCAAACAGCCAATCGTAGGTCTTCGCAACGAGCTTGCTAAGGAGGTAGAACCAGCCTGCCATTGCAAGGACAACTGGGACAAAGAAGGCCACCCCAACGATCACTTGCTCTCGCCTTTTGCCGGGGACCACCTCGACGGCCGCTTTTTCGCTGGAACTCATACACTCACCGTCTGGGGAAAAGGCGGCAACCCGCCCCGTTTCAAAAACAGCAAAGCGCGCGGCCGTGGTGGCATCAGCATTCTATCGTTCGCCTTGTCGGCCGCCTCAGGTGGCGGCCTCTTCCATTCGCGATGCCGCGGAGAAGCGGCCCCAACCTCGGGGCTGGGGGCTGAGTTGGGGCCGCCATTCCAACCGCGGGCAACGCGGAAAAAGGCGGCCTACGGTTAGCCAAGTTACCGCAACTCGGTTGATCGTTCCGAACTAGTTTGGAGTACCTCGGTTGGCGGCCTCTTTGGTTGTGCCGACCACGATGCACGGAAGCCGACTTCGTCGAGTATCGGCACCAGCGCGCCTGGATGCTTGGAAATACGCAATGCATGCCGCTGGCCTGCCGCTGCCGACGCAATCAACCAGCGGACGGGCACGCTGTTTCTGTGACGCCGCGATAGATAAGCAGCAACCGGCCGTCACGTTCAGGATGCACGCATAGATTCGCAGCACGCGTGAAGCCAAGCACCGACCGCCCCTATTCCGGTCCTGAGAAGGCCGCGCGCAAGCTGCTGGAAAGATCTCGCGATCGCGCGCGGCTGGCTGTGGCTGCACGAGTCCGGGACCTTCGCGAAGTACACACCGGCCCGCGCGGATTTGTTTGCTTACCGGTCGCGGCCTCGCCGTTAGTGGCTTCACTTGAATTATAACCCATTCGGGTGACGCGCGCGTTTTCCGCGCGCGAGCGGGAACAAAACTTGCAATTTAGCACTTATTGACTCACCTTTGGCGGGGTGAGTAATGAACGACTTCAGCGGCGATAAACCCTCAGGATCGGAGAAACGCGAGCATCGCAGGTGCAGGTGTGGCGCGCAGCCCAAAGTGGTTCACAAGATGATGGACCCAACTCGTGGCTTGACGGTACGAATGTTTGAATGTCAGTGCGGCGAACGCAGCTGGACCGAACATAAAGACTAAACTCTTCCGATACGCTCCCTACGACTGCCGCTTAATCTGACCAAAGGCGATAGAGAAATGGGGCCGAAGAGGCGCGGCAATGATAAAGCAGTCTGAAATCTACCGGCAGAACGCGGAGAACTGCCTGCGTCTGGCTGAGGCTGCAGAGAACGAGCCCGCTCACAAGCGTTTCAAGCGGATGGAAGCCGCTTGGCTCGCGTTGGCCGAGGAGCAAGACTGGCTCGACGGGGAAACATCAGCCAATTCCCAAAAACCCAAATGAGGCTGAACGGTCCAGCTGAACGCGAAGGGGAATAAATGGACCTGCTGTCGTCGATTGACTTGCCGTATTGGCTGATGATCGCGGGAGCAATTTTGATCGCAATGGGCTGCCTTGGTCTTGTGTTTAGCCGGAACAGGCAAGCCGAGTAATCCGGATCGTGATTCAGCACGAACTGCTTTGCGCTGGCCAGCAAATGACCGTGCAAGAAGTCTGATATCCTAATTCGGACGCTCCTGTCGTCGTGGCACAAGACCGAGAGTTTCGCTCGGTAGCATCCCATCACTATCGTAAGAAACTGGTGCTGAACTGGGGACGACCAATTTGCGCGACGTGCAGCCAAGCTAACTCATGGCGTATCGGCGCCAGTTCAGAGTGGTCCAGGTCATCGATCGAAAATCGAAATGGTTTGTCGCTCTGGCGTCAGGTCGACGGCAGGGCGAAGCGCTGACGACACCGGCGACGCAACGAGGCTATTCTTTCTCGTCGAGGTCGGGAACATTCCACAACAAGAACGCCATAATGATAAGCGCCGGGGTCCAAGCCAGCATGGCCCCAAATGCAATGGCCTGCACTGTTGTCATGATCGCTCCGGGGTTGTCCCAACCTTGGGTCACATAACCTAACGCGCTGGCGTTGGATAGCGGCCTTGTGAAACTGTTCACAAAAAATGACATTTTCCGACAATAGGTCACGGTCGCCGTAAGGTATTGATATAATTGAATGCGGGACGGTTTTACCGGCGCCAGTCCGCGTTCAAAGTCGCAAATACGACAACGACGCTTGCACCGTTTACATCAGCATCCAGCGCCGTATCAGCCGCGCGAGCCCGAGCGCAGCGATCATGACGCTGACGCCGAGCACATCCACCGCGTATTCGGAAATCGCAGGCGAGCCGTCCGGCAATCTAGAAAATGGATTCCAGCTCGGCCCTTCGGAGTGATCGACTTTCACCCGATTGACGGTGAAAAGCGCAAGCGCGGCCCAACCGATAAAGAAGCAAACCACGTGGCAGACATAGGCCGCCGCCGGCGAGCTGACACCATTATATTTCAACGTGGCACCTCCCGAACAATGGCTCGATGAATACGGTTCTGAAGTGCGCGCTTCGAATTGTCCGACCGCAAAGCAGCATTCTGCACTCAATCCTCGATATTCACAGCCACAGCGAGATTTCCCGTTATCCTCACTATTCACAGTGAACACTTTGGGCGCCGTGCTCTGCGAGCCGCTTTATGCCGACCGCAACATCAAAAAATCTCAAGCGACTCTTGACCGGGAATCGCAAATCAGAACCTGTACGGCCTTGCTTCAGAGGGCCACCGTGCAAGATCCATTTACTGATTTCATGACTGGTAAGATTTCGGAACGGCACGCCAAACAGGACCGGCGCCTATTCGCCCTGATGTATCTCTGCATTGCAGCTTTGATGGTGCTGGCCGTCGCCAAGCTGTTTATCTGACAGCGCAAAGAAAAAGCCCGGATTGCTCCGGGCCTCTTCGTTACCAATGATGGTAGTGTCGATGATAGTGGCGGCGATAGTATCGCGGGCCATCATCGTAATAGGCGTACGGCCCACCGCCGTAATAGCCGTATCTCGGGCCATAGTAGTAACCGTTGTTATAGGCATTGGCCGCCGCGGCCGCGCCTAGCACGCCTGCGGCCACACCGAAGCCGATCGCCGCGTTACGCCCGCCGCGGGCCTCGGCCGGCGAGTTGACGACAGCGGTTGTCGCAAGCGCGGCAACGGCTGCGAGAGTTAATCCTATCTTTCGCATGTGCGCTCCTTTCCGTTGCCGGGTTAACGCCTGCGGAGCGAGCGTGTTGCAGGAACTTGCGCAGGTTAATTTTTGCAGTTTAGGGAAACGGACTCCTGTTCCGATGATTCAACGGAGTTCCGGATGGCGATTATGTGATCGCGCGTCGGCTTGCGAGCGCAGACCATGCGGCCTTCCTGCATGGCGGCGTCGCTGCGCTATCGACTGCTGGACCGCTCGACATCCGGCGCTCTCGGACTCTTGTCCGACCGGTTCGGATCATCGACCCGGGATTTGAGATCGGCGGCCTTCTCGACCAGGCCCGCTGCCACATTCGGGTCCGTGACTGTCCGTGCAAATTTGAGAAGCGTAGTTGCCTGACGCGTCAGATACTGCCTGCCCACCACCGCTGCTATCTCCCGCTTGCCTGCCCGCAGAAATTACGTTGCAACGCGGGAATCGTTCCGAGCGATGTGTTACGAAGTGCACATTTAATCTTTGTTCCATCCGATGCCTGCGGCATTTTGGGTTCCCGTGGACTCCCGGAACCAACACCGGCCAATCACGTTTTTGCTCCATGAGAATTCGGGAAGAGAACTGCAATCTGGTGTTGCTCGCCGGCGTTACCTTGGTGAGTACTGTGATCGCAGGCGCCGCCGGCTTTTGGGAACCCGCCTCCGCCGTGAGCAAAAACAAGCAGGTCTATGCGGCCGCCGCGACGGCTTCGTCGCCGTCGACCAAGGCCGCCACGGCTTCACCGGCGGCACGTCAACCAGCCCGGCTCATCGACCAAACGCCGGTCCGGGTGATCGGCGCGCCTTTCGTGCCCAACACCAATCCGCGCGAGCGCTAAGCGGGATGGAGGGTCCGGCCGTGACGGCCGCCCCTATTTTCTTATACCTTACGCAACGCACCGTGCTGCGAGCCGCGGTCCGCTCTGCTTTGCGGCGGCGCCACGCTGGGTGTCCCCCACAGGTGTCGCCCTTTTGTCACCTCGCCGGCAAATCGAATGCGTTCATTAGCCAAGTTCAACACTTGCTCTTGATTCCACAAAAGCCTTTTGCTCGAATGACTTGGGCTGAGGTGTGCGATGAAATGGATGAAAGAACGCGACCTCCTGATCGCGCAAACAATGGCATTCGTGCAATCGGTGACCGGGAAGAAGCCGGACGCCGCGCAATTCCTCGCGAATCCTGCCTCTTTCGTGAGCCCGGAAGCGCCCGCCCCCTTTGACGTGCCCAAGGCCGCGCCCGCGGTGTCGATGCCTGACGTCGAGGCGATGCTGGCCGAAACCATCTCCGTCGCGCCGCTGAAGCCGGTCCAGAGCGCCCGTCCCGAGCCCAAGGTCGATTTCCAGTCCGAGATCCGCGCCCGTGTCGCCAATTTCCGCGCGCATCAGGAACGCTTCAACCGCGAGCGCGAGGCCTATTGCAGCGCCACCATGGCCAAGGTCCACGCCGCGCTGCGCGAAGACACCGCGCCGCCGCCACTGGGCAAATAGCTGCTCGCCAGGTCCTTTTGGTTTAGGTTCTTTTGTTCGACGGGTTTTCTTAGCGCGAACCTGAATCCGCTTCGCTTGAAGACCCTTCAGGTCCTGCCGATTCTCTCCAGCACCGGCAGCAGGTGCGTCAGAAACAGCTCCGGATTTTCGCTCATCGGGAAGTGGCCGAGCCCCTTCATGATGGTGACTTCACAACCCCTGATGCTGTTGGCCACGGCCAGCGTCTCCTCCGGGGTGCAGGAGTAATCATACTCGCCGGACAGCAGAAACAGCGGACAGCGCCTGGTGTCGATCTCTGCGACGCGGCCGCGGATGTCGCCGTCGAGCTTGTAGAAATACAGATCGCCTTTGAAGACGCCGGGCCCGCCCTGCATGTAGTGCCAGATCGTTTCCCAACGCTCACGTTCGGGCGCATCGGGGCCCACCAGTCCGGAGACGATGGCACCGCAGACCTCGCCGCCATGCACATCCGGCCGGTGCAGGAAATTCAGATCGTAATAGGGATCGACATGCGCGCCGGCCTGCAGACCGATGATGGCGCGAAAGCGCTCGGGATGTTCGAGCGCCAGATGCAGCGCGATGCGGCCGCCGATCGAGCAGCCGATCAGAATCGGCGTGTCGAGCTCGAGCGCCGCCGAAATTTCCAGGACCATGGTCGTGTATTGCGCCGAGGTCAGCTGGTATTCCTCCTCCTGCCAGCCAGCCGGCGGCGAGGATTTGCCGTGCCAGGGCATGTCGAAGGTAACGACGCGATGCTTCGAGGTGACGCGCGCATCGTTCATCAGCGCGCGGTATTGCCGGCCATCGCTGCCCGCGGTGTGCAGGCACAGTAACGGCGTGCCCTCACCCGCTTGCTCGACGTAGATGCGGTGCGGCCGGCCGAACAATTCCAGATGCATGTAGCGGCCGACGATCGGCTCGAACCTCGCGCTCATGCGCCGGCTCCCGTGGCGCGGAGCTTGGCGAGCGCCTCCTTGAAGTAACGCAGATGGGCCATGAAGATCTGCAGATTGCCTTCGGCCCTCAGCACGCGCCGCTTGATCAGCGCCAGCAAATCGTTGGAGCCCGGCGGCGGGCGCTCGCTCCAGAATTTCTTCCATTCCTCCTCGGAGGCGCGAAGCGCAAAGGCCGATGACGGCATCACCAACGGCCCTGGCGTCACCGACACGATTCGTCCCTCATGGATCGAAATCAGAAAGGCCGACTGGCCGACCTCCAGAAGAAAGCTGGTCGTGAGATAACGGCCGCGCCGGACCAATCCCGCATCGCCATTGACCCGCGCTTGCAGCGTCTCGATCATTCCCGTCCCTGCAATGTCGTCAGGCCGCTTCACAGCCCGAACCATTGAGTTGCATGATGGGTGGATTGGTCGCGCGGTCAATCGCTCCCCGCCTGCTAAAGCCACGCCCAGACCAGCGCGACGTTGGCCGCGCAGGCCACCAGCAGCGCGACCGTGAGCGTGAGTTGGACACGCTCGCAGGAGTGAGTCTGGAGGATCGTTCTCATGGCCGAAACATCCAGCGATTCTAGCCGAGGAGTCTCGTGGATTCTTTTTCGCGGGATTCATGACTCGTTTACGACTCAGGGACTCCGCCAAAATACCGCCAAAACGGACCATTTTTGCCTTCCCGAGCTCTGAAGGAATGGCATAGCAGCCAAGCCTGAAACCCGAATGGGGCTGCAACGTTGACCGTTTTTGCTGGAGCCACCCTGGATGCCCTACGCGCTGTTCTGCCAAGAGGCCAAGCTGAGCAAGGCCTATCCGACCGAGGCCGATGTCTGGAAGCTGGCCCGACAGTCGGGGCTGGTGGTCGATGCGGTTTCCGATGAGGAAAGGCAGGAGCCGCGACCGGTGCTGGACAATGACTACGAGATCAAGCCGTGCCAACCGGACCCCGACGAAGATCCGGCGCGCAACAAGGCCGAGGCCGAGCGTGACGCCCGTTCGGTGCTGCAGTTGGGTTCGAAAGCCGCCTGATGCGGCGGCTTGGCGAGTATTCCTGGCGGACATAGAAATAGTTGCCGCAGGGGACCAGCCCCGCCTTGCGGCCGGAGGAAAAATCGAACGATCGCCGCCTTAAGGCGTCGCGGCTGCCAGTGAAGCCTGTTCCGAGGCGAGCACGACGCAAGCCTTGCGGCGGTTCAGTCCCCTGATCGCGCCGGTCACCTTGAGCACCTTCCCAACCGGACAGTTGGCGTCCTGCACGAAGGCGATTTCATAGGGAGCAAGGATGAGCGGTTCTGATTTCAGGACAGTCTGGGCAAAGCATGGCAGCGACGCTGCGGAAAGTACCAGCCCTAACGCAAAAGCACGCATGTTTGATTGTCCAACCAGCCGACTGGACCATAATAACCGAAGATGACAAAAAGTTGCGTGCACCGCGAAAATTATTTTTTGCGGGCTGCCGACAGCCGCGGATAGCGCTTCGTGCCCTCCGGCAGCTGCCCCTGAAAACAAAAAGGCCGGCTTCCCCCCGGCCTTTTCTCGTCTGGTTACGCAGCAAGCCCGTCAGTATTTGGAGGCCGCGGGG
Organism: Bradyrhizobium sp. OAE829; assembly: GCF_040546575.1. Lineage (NCBI taxonomy): Bacteria > Pseudomonadati > Pseudomonadota > Alphaproteobacteria > Hyphomicrobiales > Nitrobacteraceae > Bradyrhizobium > Bradyrhizobium sp. OAE829. The sequence goes on from NZ_JBEPOE010000001.1 coordinate 1,163,001, forward strand.
CCACCCCAGCCAAACCGGTAGTTCACGCCGACCTTGACGGTGTGTTCGTCGTTCCGGAAGCTCTGGCCGGTGATGTCGGCGGGGCCAGCCGTGAAGGTGGTCTTGCCGAAATCGTAATACTGGTACTCGGCCTTGGCCGACCAGTTGGGTGCGAACATGTATTCGAGACCGCCGCCGACGGTGTAGCCGTCGTTGCGGTTGCCATTGTTGGTAAAGCCCGCCGGCAGGCCGCCCACGGTGACGCCGAGGTTGTTGCCGTCCCGCCAGGCATAACCGCCCTTGGCGTAGAGCAGCGCCGGACCCCAAGTGTAGCCGACCCGGCCGGTCACCGAACCGAGCTGGTCGGTATTGCTGGTCACCAGCGTACCGCCCGGGAACAGCACGCCATTATTGCTGCCGCCGTTCAGCCAGCTGTACTGGGCTTCGGCACCCACCACCCAATTGGGCGCGAATTGGTAGTCGAAGCCGCCCTGCACACCGCCGAGGAAGCGCGCGTCGCTGCCTTGCAGGGAGTCGTTACCCGCAAATGCCCCGCCGACGTGGCCGCCGATGTAGAAACCGGTCCAGTTATAGACCAGCGCCGGCGCCGTGTATGCCGGCGCCTTGGTGTAAGGTCGAGGCTGGATGTCCGCCGCGAAAGCAGGAGCCGCCATTGCGGCCAGCGCGGCAGCGCCGAGCAAAAACTTCTTCATCTTCATTCCCCGTGACTAACGTTCGTCATCAAACCAAACAACGTGACCTCAATTAGGTTGCTTTGCGGCAATGCCGGAGCACCTGACGGTGCCCAACTGTGACGGCGCGGCAACAAAGCGCTTTGGTTCCCTCGCATATAAGGTTTTTTCCTGCGTTAACTGGCAGGTATCCCGCTTTGTTGATGTCGGAGATGACTAAGGCAAGGTTCAAGGGTCGCCAAAAAGTGATTGAATTCAGGTCATGTTTTCGGAACGGAGGACCCTCCGCTTAGCCGGAAGGACCCTTCGCCGAAGAGCGTCATTCGGGTGTTTCCGGGATGCCCGATTTCAGGCTCCCGGAAGCCGTCCCGGCTCAATAGCCGGCAACGTCGATCACCGCCTCGGCAAAGGCCCGGGGCGCCTCTTGGGGCAGATTGTGGCCGACGCCGCCGGTGATCAGGCGGTGCGCGTATCTGCCCGAGAACTTCTTGGCATAGGCGGCAGGATCGGGGTGCGGGGCGCCATTGGCATCGCCTTCGAGGGTGATTGATGGCACCTGGATTACCGGAAACGCGGCGAGCCGCTTCTCCAGATCGTCGTATTTCGCCTCGCCCTCGGCCAGGCTGAGCCGCCAGCGATAATTGTGGATCGAAATCGCGACATGATCCGGGTTGTCGAGGGAGGCCGCGCTGCGCTCGAAGGTGGCGTCGTCGAAATTCCACTTCGGCGAAGCCGTTTGCCAGATCAGCCGGGCAAAATCGCGGGTATATTTTTCGTAGCCGGCCCGGCCGCGCTCGGTGGTGAAATAATACTGGTACCACCAGGAAAGCTCTGCCTTCGGCGGCAGCGGCGCCTTGTTGGCCTGTTGGCTGCCGATCAGATACCCGCTTACCGCGACCAGCGCCTTGACGCGTTGCGGCCAGATCGCCGCGACGATGTCGGCGGTCCGTGCGCCCCAGTCGAAGCCGGCGATAACCGCTTTCTCGATCCTCAGCGCATCCATCAGATCAATGACATCGACCGCGAGCGCGCCCTGCTGACCGTTGCGGAGCGTGTCGCTGGAGAGAAACCGCGTGGTGCCGTAGCCGCGCAGATGCGGCACGATCACCCGGAAGCCGGCCGAGGCCAGGATCGGCGCGACATCGACGAAGGCATGAATGTCGTAGGGCCAGCCGTGCAGGAGAATGACCGGCGGACCGTCGGCGGGCCCTGCTTCAGCGTATCCGACATTGAGGAGGCCAGCATTGATCCGCTTGATGGCAGGAAACGACGTGTGCGCGCCCGGCTTGACCGCACTCACTGGTTTGGCGTTACCGGACTGTGCGCCGGCCGGGCCGGCCAAAGCCACCTGGGCCGTTGCCAGCGTCATGGCCGCGGCGCCAAGAAAACGGCGGCGACCAAGGTTGATGTTGTCGGACATTTGGGTCTCCTTCGATACACATCGAGTGCGATTTGTTCGGATACGATCTAATTACCGCTATTGTTCCTGAAGTCAACCCTTCCGATTTAATCGTATCCGATATATATGCTCACCTGACGTCACGATCAGGTGTCCGGGAGCATCAGGATGAAACCGACCAAGCCTTCGAACCCAACGGCTTCGAACCCAACGCCTTCGGATCCGCGGCCTTCGGATCCCAAGCTCGCCGACTTCCTTTGCTTTGCGGTCTACTCGGCCAACCTCGCCTTTGGCCGGGCCTACAAACCGCTTCTCGATGAACTCGGCCTCACCTACACGCAATACATTGCGATCGTGGCGTTGTGGGAAAACGACAACCAGACCGTCTCAAGTCTCGGCGAAAAGCTGTTCCTCGAATCCAACACGCTGACCCCGATCCTGAAGAAGCTCGAGACGATGGGTTATCTGCGCCGGCAGCGCGATGCCGCCGACGAGCGCCAGGTGCTGGTCAGCCTGACCGAGGCCGGGCGGGGCCTGCGCGAAAAACTCGGAGGAAGGAATCTGGTGAAGGCTTCCGGGCTTTCGCCGGAGGAATTCCCCAAGCTGCAAAAGGCGGTGGTGACGGTGCGCAACAACCTGATCAAATCAATGCAGGATACGCCGACCGGCGCGCCGGCAAGCCCCGCGACGGCAAAGCAGAGCGCGTAATCCTGAGCACCGGCTGCTACCGCGCCATCTTTTCCAGGTCGGGGAATGGCGCATAGACCGCACCGGCGCAGGGCTCGCTGGCGTTTTCAATAATGCGGTCGAGCCGGCCATCGACGTAAAGGATCGCGCGTTCGCGCGGTTCGGCGTAATTGCCGTCGGAATCGCGCGGGCTGAAGCGCAGGCAACTGACATAACGCAGCCGTCCCCCGACGACGCGCTGTATCGGCTCAGCCATCACGGCATTACGCACACCGACCGGGTTGTTGAGATAGGTCCTCATGAACGAGAGTATCTCGCCCTTGTAATTGTTGGGAAACGGCTGATTGGAGACGCCGCGATCGTCGGTATAGGTGATGCTCCTGCCCTCGTCGCTGCTCGCGCAGGCCGCGAGCACGATCGGCAGCAACACGATCGCCGCAAATTTTGCTGATGTCCCCAAGCGTAAGTCTTCCACCTGCCCCCGAGGCTATCTCTTAGACCGGGCGGCGCCGAAATGGAATTCGCAACTCGGGCATCACGCCCGGATTGGACCGCTGAAAACGGCGCCAACCCACGGCCATTGGGGAAGCAATGGCGCGTGGGCTGGCCTGATACCCGCCGGCGCGGCGGGGGCAATGGGGATCGAACCGCGCCCGCGGATCAGTTATCAGCCGCGCCTGCCGTGCGGAACGTGCTTGAACACGACTTTCGGCGTGGTGTGCGTCTTCAACAAGCCGATGTGCTTGTGGTGGCGATGATGGTGGCGATAATGCTTGTGATGATGCCGGCCCATCCGCGCATTGGCATTGAAGAAATTCGCGTTCGCCTGCTCCGCCCTGATCGGCGCGTGCATGGTCTTACCCGGCGAACCGGCTAGCGCGGGTGCGGCGAGAACCGATACGGCGAGCAGCGCTGCGGAAATGGTCTTGAACATGGTTGTCTCCTCTTCCATGGATCGCAGGACGCTCCGGCCACGTGACCGACCCCTCGCTGATCATGCAGACGACGCTAACGACCCCGCACTGAACCCGTCGTGAAGCGCGACACCGGACTTCATTCATCTGCATGACATCTTCGTCATGTTCCCGGCGCAATGCGGCCGCAGCGCAAAAATCACGGGAATGGCACTAAAGGGGCGGGAATGTTCCCAACCGCCAGGTGTTCAAATCAGCGAGCTTCGGTATAGGATCGCCTGATGGCACCGTCCTTTTCTACTGATTTTCTCGAAGTCGGGTTTCTTGATCTGTTCAACTGGAGAGACGCATGACCAAATTTGCTATCAGGCTTCTGACGCTGGCGATGTTGACCCTGGCGCTGACGGCGGCCCCCTTCATCAGCGTGGTCTACGCGGCACCCGACAGCAGTCCGCCGCCGCCGCCCGATAACAGCAAAAAGAAGAAGCGATCGAGCGAAGTACGCCCGAGCACGCAGGAAACCGCATTTGCGGCCGGTTATCGCGCCGCCTATGCCGCGATCTACGATCGCCACGACTACGCCTCGGCGATCGAACAGTTGAAGGCGCTCGGCCGCGACGACAGCGCCGCGGTCGCCAATCTGATCGGCTACTCCTATCGCCAGCTCGGCGACTACAAGGTGTCGCAGGTCTGGTACGAGCGCGCGCTCAAGGCCGATCCGAACCACGTCAAGACCTGGCAATATTACGGCCTGTGGCAGGTCGAACAGGGCAACCGCGAATCCGCGCAATACCATTTGAACAAGATCGCGTCGCTTGCGGGCACCTCGAGTGACGAATACCGCTCGCTCGCCGCGGCGCTCGAAAAGCCGCCGGGAACCGGTCTGGTTTACTGAGCCGTCAACGCCCTCCCTTCGTGACGGGGAGCGGCAATACGAAAATGGATGGGTGCCGACGCGATCCGCCGCCGGCACCCTTCTTTTTCCGCCACGCACAACGGAAATTGCGTTCCAGCCTGGCCGCTGAGGCCGGTTGCTTCGGCTATTTATTAGCGAATCCTTAAGGATGATCTCTTTCCGCCAGCCGGGACGGGATCGAAGAACCATTTCAACACCCATGCTCGCCTAGGCTTTTCACCAAAATGACGCCGCCGCCCTATCGGACCAAGGCCCCGATGGGCTCCAGGCGGGCATCAGGGTTGGATGATGAGCACAGGCGATTACCCCGTGGCCGAAACGCCGGACGTTCTGCTGGCCGCGCTTGAGCGGGCGAACGACGCCGTCCTGATCCTGGATCGCGAGCTTCACGTCAGCTATTGCAACGCCGCGGCCGAGCTGATCTTCGGGCTCAACCGCGCAGCAGCGCTCGGCTGCCATGTCGGCGATCTCGGGCTCAAGGACCTGCAACATCATCATGTCGCGACGCCCGCCTCGGACCAGGTGAGCCGCAACGACGTTCCGAACGGACGCAACGCCGAGATCACGATCGCGCGCAAGGATGGCAGCCGGATTCGTGTGGCGCTTTGGCTTTCGAACATCGAGATCGACGGTCAACACCGCACCATCGCTTTCGTGCGCGACATCACCAAGGAGGTCGACCGGCGTGAAAGGCTGGCTCTGCTCTCGCTGGTCGCCGACCGGACCAGCCGCGCCGTTGTCGTCACCGATCGCAATCTGAGGGTCGTCTACACCAACGCCGCGTTTACGGGAATGTTCGGGTACTCGCTCGAAGAGGCGAAGGACCGGTTTGCAGGCGAACTGCTGGTGGGCCGCTGTACCGACCGCAGGACGCTGGCCAGGCTGCGACGCTGGGTCGGCGAGGAAGCCGGCGGCGAAGAGGAAGTCCTCGCCTACGACAAGAACGGCGACGAAATCTGGGTCTCGGCCAACGTCAAGACGTTCCGCGACGGGCGCGGACGGTCCAACTACATGTTCGCCCTGCTGACCGACATCACCGAGACCAAGCAGCTGCGTTCGCTGCAGCAGCTGATCATGAGCGCGCTGGCCGATGAAATCCCGATCGCCGACATCGCCGACCGGCTTTGCCGGCGCGTCGAAGAGATCGCGCCTGACGTCGTCTCCTCGTTGCTGCACATCGACGCCGGCGGACTGGTTCACTCGCTGGGCGGCCCCAGCCTTCCCGAGGACTATTCGCGGGCGCTGGACGGCGTCGCGATCGGTCCCAACATCGGCTCCTGCGGATCCGCGGCCTATTTCGGCAAGCCGGTGCTGGCGGAGGACATCGATACCGACCCGCGCTGGCAGCCGTTCAAGGCCCGCCCGCTCGAGGTTGGCCTGCGCGCCTGCTGGTCCACGCCGATCAAGGGCAAGGACGGCCGCGTGATCGGGACCTTCGCGTTCTACTACCGGGAATGTCGCGCGCCCAGCCGCTGGCATCAGCGGATCGTCGACGCCTGCGTCGATCTCGGCGGGCTCGCGATCGAGCGCAAGGAAGCCCGCGCCCAGATCGCGCGGCTCGCCTATTACGACATGCTGACCGGCCTGCCGAACCGCGCGCGCCTGCGCGATCTGATCCTTGAGGCCACCAACGCCTGCGCCGACGGAAGACACGTTGCACTGGCGTTTCTCGACATCGATAATTTCAAGGACGTCAACGATACGCTCGGACACTCGGCCGGCGACGAACTGCTGGTCGGATTTGCCCAGCGCCTGCGCGCGCAGATCCAGCCGGGCGACATGCTGGCGCGGCTCGGCGGCGACGAATTCGTGATCGTGCTGCCGAACCGCAACGCGGCCGAAGCCTCGCTGATGGCGTCGCGGATGACGGAGGCCCTGGTCAATCCGATTCAGATCGGCGCCAAGCAGGTCGCGATGTCCGCCAGCATCGGCATCAGCTTGTATCCGGACAACGCGACCGACATCGACACGCTGATCCAGCAGGCGGATGCCGCCATGTACAAGGCCAAGCAGGCCGGCCGCTCCACGTTTCGCTTCTTCAGCGCCGACATGGACCGGCTGGCCGAACAGCGGCTGGCCCACAGCGCGGCGCTGCGGCGCGCGCTCGCCAACGACGTTCTGCAATTGCAGTATCAGCCGCAGATCCGGACCAGCGACGGCGGCATTTATGGCGTCGAGGCGCTGGCGCGCTGGTACGATCCGGAGCTCGGCGACGTCTCGCCTTCGAAGTTCATCCCGCTCGCCGAAGAGTGCGGACTGATCGAACAGATCGGCATGTGGTCGCTCCGCGAGGCCTGCCGGCAAATGGCGGAATGGCGTGCGGCCGGCGTGGATATCCCCTGCGTGTCGGTCAACCTCTCGCCGATCAATTTCCAGAACCCGAACCTGGCCGCAACGGTCGCCGGGTTTCTCGCAGACCATGACCTGCCGCCGGAAGTGCTGATGCTCGAGATCACCGAAGGCGTGATCATGAACGAGCGTTCGGTTGCGATCGAGACGATGCATGCGCTTCGCGAACTGGGGGTCGGCCTGTCGCTGGATGATTTCGGCATCGGCTATTCGAGCCTCAGCCGGCTGGCGCATCTGCCGATCCGCGAATTGAAGATCGACCGCAGCTTCATGCACGATGTCGAGAGCGACCCCAGCGCGTTGGCGATCGTGACATCGGTGGTGCGCGTTGGCCAAAGTCTGCACCTCACCGTTGTCGCCGAAGGCGTCGAAAGCGACGGCCAGCTGAATCTGCTGACCGAACTTGGCTGCGACGTCGTGCAGGGATTTCTCTACGCCCGAGCGCTGTCGCCCGACGCGTTCGGCCGCTGGCTGCTCGACCACAGCGCCGCGCAGGCAAGCAGGATGCTGCGACACGTCGGACGATCGCTGGCCGAGGCTTCACCGCGCGCCGCTTCCGGCACGAACTCGTAAAGCCACTTTCATCGTCGTCCCGGCGAAGGCCGGGACCCATACCGCGTGATCTCTCGATGAAGATGCGGTAACAGAGACCGTTCGCAAAACTTCTTCCTGTGGCTATGGGTCCCGGGTCAAGCCCGGGACGACGGCGGTGTTTTTGTTGGCACCATGACCCAAAACGCAGTTTCGCATTCTCGCCGCGCATTGCGCCCGAGCTTTGCCAGAAATTCCGTGCCCCCGAAATAAGAGGGCGCAGGGAAGACCGGGTGCGCGCTGCACCCGCGGTCCCGTGTGCGGATTGCACAAAACAAAGTGCACACGAGCATACAGGGCAGCGGAGAACACCCGGCCTTCCCTGCGCAATGGCTTTACGGCTTATGCCGTGATCTCCCCGGAGACGAGTTCTTGGTTGACTCCGTCACCGCCGGTTCAGCTCACGCTTACGACGGCTTGACACCTGCAACGGGTGCCAGGACCACACGGTTTTACCGTACGCTTAGTTCACGCCATCGTCTCAGCGCAAACAAGCGTCCACCGCAACCCGCCCAACGTCCGTGACGACGGCCGACGCCCTTCTGAGTAGGGCGGGATGGGCAAACATATGCACCTGATTTTCATTCTGGTAAACAGAAATATTTTTAATTTCCGGGCTTGACACCAATTCCGTAAATCAGAACTGATTTGCCCGTCAGGTTAATTTGTCGCACCCGCTCGCTGTATTTCGCTATTGTGAGGGAAGCGACTCGATAGCCTATCGCGAGCACGGGAACGTAGGATGGGTAGAGCGCAGCGAAACCCATCGATGCTTCCGCGGGGTGAGATGATGGGTTTCGCTTTCGCTCTACCCATCCTACGATTGATGGGCATCGGGAGTTCACATATGGCAAAGAAACTTCCGCCGGTTCATCCCGGCGAAATCCTGCGGGAGGAATTTCTTGTTCCGCTTAAGCTGACACCTTATGCGGTCGCCGCCGCGCTGCACGTGCCGCGCACCCGTATCGAGCGCATCGCGCGCGAAGAAAAGCCTGTGACGGCCGACACTGCGCTGCGGCTCGGGAAATTCTTCAAGACCGGCGCGGCGTTCTGGATGAACATTCAGGCGCGCTTCGATCTCGAAACGGCCGAAGACGCGCTCGCGCCGCAGATCAAGAAGATCGCGGCCTACAAGGCGGCGTGAGAATTGCGGCAAATCCATGCAAATAAAAAGGGCCGCTTGAATAAACAAGCGGCCCAAGTCTAGGGAGGAAACGCCCCAAAAGAGGGCAGCGACAGCGCGAGGCGCCGCCGCACAGTGTATGTAGGTTCGAAAAAGCCCTGATCAATACCGAGGGCTCACGCTTCGCGCGGATTCTTAACTCGATCTTTCAAGAAGAATTACGGTGACGCACAGGCGTCATTGCGAGCGAAGCGAAGCAATCCATACCGCGCCAAGCAGGCCTATGGATTGCTTCGTCGCTTTCGCTCCTCGCAAAGACGGCGAGTTGAGAAGGCCCCCTCACTTCATCATCCCCTGAACCTCGCCGCGAAACGCCTGCCGTGCCGCATCGCGCGAATAGAACATGTGGCCGCCGGGATAGACGACGAGCTTCACTCTGGCGGGGCTGGCGAAGGCAGGCAACCCATCGAGGATGATCCTCGAGGCGAAATACGGCGTGGCGAGATCGAACAGGCCGTGGCCGACCAGCAGTTTCATTTTCGGGTCGAGCGCGAGAATCTGCCGCAATTGAGAAACGGACTCGGCGGGTCCGCGGCCGAAATCCCACGACCGTAAGACGCTGTCGTTGAGCAGATGGTACGAGCCGTCCGGCCGCCAGTTCAGCTTGCGCGTGGTGAGATCGACGGCGGCGCTGGTCAACGGCGCCATCAGGGAATCCCCGGAGGGATCGCCGAAATGCGAGGAATCCGAATCCGGATAGGGATCGAAGCCCGACACCGACGCGTCATAGCGTCCGGTCACCCGGCCGTTGCGGCGGTCGAACTCCCGGCGGAATTCGCCGACCTCGAAGCGTCCGGCAAGCCGGCGGCTCACGGCCTGATCGATGCCGGTCAACGACGCGACCTTGTCGGCGAGCCGGTTGCTGGCCTCGGTGTCCGCCTGCCCCTTCAGCAGGTCAGCCACAAACTCGCCGCGGGCGTAGCGTTCGACGTCCGCGAGATCGGACCATTTCACCGGTCCCTTCGCTTCGCGCGCCACCGCGGCCATGGTGGGTAACCTGTGGACGTATTGCAGCTGGCTGGAGCCGGAAAACTCGCGGTAGTCGAGCAAGGGAGAGACGAGGATCAGCCCGCGCACGCCGACGCCCTGCTGGGTCTGCAGGTTGCGAACGATCTTCGGGCCGCGGATGCCGCCATAGCTTTCGCCGGTGACATATTTCGGCGACAGCAGCCGGTCGTATTTTTCGAGCCAGCGCCGGATCACCAGCGCGATCGAACTGACGTCGCCGTCCAGGCTGAAGAACCGCTTGCGCGCGTCCTCGCCCGTCGCGACGAAGCGGCTATAGCCGGTGCTCACGGGATCGATGAAGACCAGATCAGTGAAGTCGAGCCAGGTCTCGGCGTTGGGCACAAGCTCGGGCGAAGCGGAGGCAATCGCGCCATCTCCCGTAATCGACAGCCGCCACGGTCCGGCAGTGCCGAACTGCAGCCACGCCGAGGAAGCGCCCGGCCCGCCATTGAACAGGAACGTGACCGGCCGCGCGCCGCGATCGGTGCCGTCGAGCTGGAAGGAGGTGTAGGCGATGTCGGCCTGCGGCTCGCCTTTTTCGTCGAACAGCCGGATCGAACCTGCGGTCGCGGTGAAGGCCAGCGTGCGCCCGGGCAGCGCCAGCGTCTGTCTGGTGGTGGAATCCGGCGGCAGCCGATGCTGATCGGAGACCGGCTGCGGGGCCGCGGCGTCGCCGCGCCGTCCGCCGCCCTTCTGTCCCTGCGGCGGCAGCGTTGGACCCGGCGTCGGCGTCGCGGCGGGTTGTGGCTGCACGGCCGTCGGGCTTGCGTCCTGGGCGCGCGCGCCGGCCACGCAGGCCAGCATCACAAGCGTGATGGCCAGTTGCATATGACGCCGCGCGGTGAAGCGAAAAGCCATGACGTCCTGCTCCCTCTCACTTGCTCCCGGTGCCACTTGATCCCTTTGCCACGAGATCCGTTGGGCTACGGATTTCAGCCTGGGATGGCGACAGAAGGGCTGTGCTACAACAGGACGAAATCCGCTGGCATCACAATCCCGACAGTATTGCGTGAAAGCAATCCGTATGGGCTTGGTCCGCCGCACCGCCATGGTTGTCCTCGCCGACCGTTAGGTGATAACGGTCGGTTCCGCTGGCGGACCCGGCCAATTATTTTTTGATTCATCCATGAAACCATTTTGGCGCTGGCGAGACTAAAGAACCTGCGCTTTCCAATGGGGACCAAAATGAAACGTGCGATTATTGCCTGCCTCGGCCTGCTGACGCTGGCTTGTCCCGCCGCCGCGGATTCACCGGTTGCGGTGGTCGAGGACGTCAAGGGCAAGGTGACCGGCGCTGAATTCATGGACTATGTGACGGCCCGGTCCGTCATCAAGATCGCCGACGGCGGCTCCGTCGTGCTCAGCTATTTGAAGTCCTGCCGACGCGAGACCATCAGCGGCGCCGGCACCGTCGTCGTCGGCAACGAAGAGAGCATCGTCGATCAAGCCGTCCTCAAGGCGGAGAAGACGAACTGCGATTCCAACCAGGCCAACGCCACCACCAAGGACACCAGCGCCGTCGCCGCCACCCTGCTCCGCAGCGCCACAGCCACTTCGCTGCCCGCGCCGCAGCTCACGCTTTACGGCGCCTCGCCGTTCGTGCAGGCCAAGGGCCGCGGCACGCTGGTGGTGCGCCGGCTCGACCTCGCCGGCGAGCGTCACCAGATCGCGCTCGGCGGCACCCAGCTCAAGGGCAAGTTCGTCGATTTCGCCGGCGAGAACGTCGCGCTGGTCCCCGGCGGTCTCTACGCCGCCTCGTTCAAATCGTCGGAAATCGTGTTCCGGGTCGACGCCCAGGCCCAACCTGGCGCGACGCCGATCGTCGGCCGGCTGCTGCGGCTGGACTAGGCGTGCCGGACCTCCGCGCTTGAGAATCAGGCGCAGCACGCGCAACCAGATGGTGATCGCCGCCATCGCGCTGGTCTGCGCCGCGGCCTCGGTTTCTCCCGTCGTCAGGCCGATCCGCGGGCTCTCGCTCGACATTCTCACGGCGCTGCGGTGGGAGGTGTTTGGCCGCAGGCAGGATCCGGCCGCGTCTCCGACGGTCGTCGTCGCGATCGACGAGGAAAGCCTGCGCACCGCCCCCTTCAAGGACTCGCCGATGCTGACCTGGACCAGGGAGATCGGCCGCGTGCTGACCGCGACCCTGGAAGGCGGCGCCAAGGTCGCCGGCTTCGACGTGGTGATCCCGACGTCGATCGAGCAGTCGGAGATCCCGTTCGGCGACAACATGCTGGGCACGAGGGTGCGCGGCTTCGACAAAGACTTCCTGATTGCGCTGGCCGGCGCGGCAGCCACCGGCAAGGTGGTGCTGGGGGAGACGCTCGGCGGCAACCAGCCGGTCAGGCCCTCGGCCGGACAGCGCATCGCGGTGCGGCAGCAGCAGAACATCCGGCCGCTTAACGTTCATACCGACCATGACGACGTGGTGCGACGCATGCCGCTGACGTTCCCCAGCAACGGCGCGAAAGTGCCTTCGATGGCGGTCGAGCTGGCGGCGCGCGCGATGGGCGCGGCTCCCGAATTCGACAAGAATGGCCGGATGACACTCGGTGGTTACCGGATTCCGGGCCGGGTGCCGAATACGCTGACGCTGAATTTCGAGGGCGGCGCGGCCGACATTCCGACCTTCTCGTTCGCCGATCTGCGCAACTGCGCGGTCAAGGACGACAAGGACTATTTTCGGCGCTGGTTCGACGGCAAGGTCGTCATTTTCGGCACCGTTCTCGATATCGAGGACCGGCGCATGACGTCCAAGCGCTTTGCGACCGGCATCGAGGGCGCGCGCACGCCGCGCTGCGCGGCCGGGAGCACGCCGGTCTCCGCCGCCTTCAGGACCAGCACTATCGCCGGCGTCTATATCCACGCCACCGCGGTCAACAACCTGATCTCGCGCAATGCGGTGGTCGAACCGGGGCCGCTGTCGCGCTTCCTGATATCAGCCCTGTTCGCGGCGCTGGCGGCCATCGCCGCGTGGCAGCTCAGACCGCTCGTCGCGGCGACGACCTGGGCGGTCATGGTCGTGGCCGGCATCGCCGGCGCCACCCTCGCCTTCAATCACGCGCTGGCGCTCCCGGTCGCCGAGCCGTTCCTCGCCAGCCTGTTGGCGCTGGCCTCGACGATCGGTTTCCGCTTTGTCGTCGCCGACAAGGATCGCCGCCTGCTGCAGAAGAGCTTTGCGCTGTACCTCGCCCCGCACGTCATCAACCGGATGCTGTCGTCGAACAAACTGCCGGAGCTTGGTGGCGAGACCCGCGAGGTGACGGTGTTCTTCTCCGACATCGAAGGGTTTTCGCTGATCGCCGAGAAGATGTCGCCAGACAGCCTGATGGAGCTGATGAACGAATATCTCTCTGTCATGACCGACGTCATCGAAAGCCATGGCGGCTATGTCGACAAGTATATCGGCGACTCCGTCGTGGCGGTGTTTGGTGCGCCGGCCGACGATCCCGACCATGCCGCCAATGCGGCGCGCGCCGCGCTGGACTGCTGCACAAAGTTGGCCGAGCTCAACGCCTCTTCGGCGCTCTTTCACGAACACAAACTGGCTCAGCGGATCGGCATCAATTCCGGCGAGGCGCTGGTCGGCAATTTCGGATCGCGGCGCCGCTTCAATTACTCGGTCATGAGCGATGCGGTGAACCTTGCCTCGCGGCTGGAGGGCGCCAACAAATTCTATGGCACGACCGTCATCGCTTCGGAAACGACGGTTGCCCTTGCCGGCGACGCTTTCGCCTGGCGCGAACTCGATGCGATCAGAGTCAAGGGACGCAACCAGGCGCTGAAAATCTACGAGTTGCTGGCGCTCTCGACCGGGCTTGGCGCTTCCCGGCAGGTGCTGATCGCCCATTACGCCGACGGACTTGCGCATTGGCGCGCCCGGGAATTCGAGCTTGCCGCAAAATGCTTCGAGCGTTCGGCCGATATCGACCGGCCGGCAGCGCTGTTCAGGCAGCGCGCCCGGGAGTTGGCTGAAAATCTGCCTGATAAGGATTGGGACCCGATCCGAACCCTGCAGGAGAAATAGCCGCTCCGGCCCTTCGGCTTGGGTTACCATCCCGGGCGTGGCGCCCTTCCATCTCGACAAGCGCCGCCAAGGTGTATAGACGAGCGCGGCGCAATCCGGCGCCACCATGAGCCCGTAGTCCGATGGCCAGCCCCAAGCGATATGACCGCATCGCCTTCGTTGCGAGCGCTTCCGCGGAGGCGCAGGCGGCGCTGGCCGAGTTCGCCAGGCTTTACGGCAATCACGCCCCGGATACGGCCGATATCCTGGTGGCGATCGGCGGCGACGGGTTGATGCTGGAAACGCTGCACCGGTACATGCGGACCGGCAAGCCGATCTACGGCATGCATCGCGGCACCGTCGGTTTTCTGATGAATGAATTCTCGACGCACGACCTGCATGGCCGGCTGGCCGCGGCGCGCGAGACGCTGATCAATCCGCTGTTGATGCGCGCGACCGATATTCACGATCAGGTGCATCTGCACCACGCCATCAATGAAGTGTACCTGTTTCGTCAGACCTATCAGGCCGCGCATGTGCGCATCCTGATCGACGAGCACGAACGCATGGCCGAACTGATCGCCGACGGCATTCTGGTGGCGACGCCGGCCGGCTCCACCGCCTATAACCTCTCGGCGCAGGGGCCGATCCTTCCCATCAATGCGGCGCTGCTGGCACTGACCCCGATCAGCGCGTTCCGGCCGCGGCGCTGGCGCGGCGCGCTGCTCCCCAACACCGCCTTCGTGGTCATCGAAGTGCTCGAGGGCGGCAAGCGTCCGGTCGCAGCCGTGGCCGACCATGACGAAGTGCGCGACGTGCGCCGTGTCGAGGTGCTGTCCGACAAGTCGATCTCGATGCGGATGCTGTTCGACCCCGGCCACAGCCTGGAAGAGCGCATCCTGCGCGAGCAGTTCGGGCATTAGCCGTCGTCCCGGCTGCCCCGTCGTCCCGGCCTTGAGCCGGGACCCATAACCACCGAACGTTGTTGTTGCGCAAAGCGTCGGCCACTTCGCCCCAACCGATAGCACAACGCGGTATGATTCCCGGCTCAAGGCCGGGACGACGTGTTGATAGAGCGGTGACATGAGCTGCCACCAGATCCCCTGCCGGCCCCCCTTTCGCAACCATTCGTTAACCGGCCCCGCGATATGGTTAACGCCGGGTGTACCGTGTTGCCCGGTATGCGCTTAGGACCGGACCATGTATCGCATCGATTTCAACAAGCTGCGGTTTCTGATTTGCGACGACAACCCGCATATGCGCCGCATCCTGCGGACGCTGCTGCACTCGTTCGGCGCGCGCGAGGCTTACGAGTCCGAGGACGGCGCCACCGCCCTCGAAATGTACACCCACTACGTTCCCGATATCGTCATCACCGACTGGGCGATGCCGATCTTCGACGGGCTCGAACTGGCGCAGATGATCCGGCAGCCGGAATCCAAGGGCAATCCCTACGCGCCGATCATCATGCTGACCGGCCATTCGGAGAAGCGCCGCGTCACGGTCGCGCGCGACGCCGGTGTCACCGAATTCCTGGCCAAGCCGATCTCGGCCAAGGGGCTCTATCAGCGCATCCTCAACGTCGTCGCCAATCCGCGGCCGTTCATCAAGACCAAGACCTATTTCGGCCCGGACCGCCGGCGCAACACCAACAATGCCTATATCGGCCCCGAGCGCCGCATCGGCGGCGAGATGGAAGTGATGCAGCAGCCGTCGCTGCTCGACAAGGCGCGATCCAGCGTCTAACGCGCGAACCGCTGAGGAACCATCATGGCGAAGGAAAAACCCGGGAAGCTGGAGGTCAAGAGCTTCGCCGATCACCACGTGATCACGCAGCCCAATCCGCTGCGCAAGGTGCTGCTGCGCGTTCCGGAATCCGACCTCGACGATCCGGTCGGGCGCGCCGAAAAAGCGCTGGCCGGGCTGTCGGGTGAATTCAAGAACTGGATGGCGATCGAAGCCGACCGGCTTTCCGACGCCCACGCCGCCATCCTGAAGGGTGGCTTCACCGACGACGCCCGCGAAGAGCTGTTTCGCGCCGCCCACGACATCAAGGGCGATGCTGCGACGTTCGGCTTTCCCTCCGCGGGCGCCGCCGCCGAAAGCCTGTGCCGCATCATCGAACACGCGCCCGATCTCGAACTGGTGCCGTCGGATCTGATCAGGCATCACATCAACGCCATTCAGGCCATCGTGCGCGAGCGCACCAAGCTCGACACCGCGGCCACCGCCGGCGTGCTCAGCCGCTCGCTCCGCGGCATCGCCGACGAATTCCTCACCTACGCCAACCGCGACCGCCCCGAACATCTCGAAGCGATTTTGGCGCCGAGCATTATTCCGGTGGAATAGACGCGAGCTTCATCAGCTCGTCGTTCCTGCCTAGTGCGCAATTGCGCACGGGCGCAGGGACCCATACGCCGCGGCTTCTCCGTGGGGCGATGTGGTGGTTGCCTTTTCCAACAATTCGCGACGGTGGTTGTGGGTCCCTGCGTTCGCAGGGACGACACCGAATTTGATGTTGGAAAGTCGGGCTACGCCGCGATCAGATCGTGCGCGATCGCGTCCTCTGCGGCGAGCTCGTCGCAGAACTGGCGGGCTTCCTCGCGTGCGGATTCCGTTGCAAAACGGCGCAGCAGGATCAAGAGCGGCTCGGCGGCCTTGCGGTCGGTCTCGCAATGGGTCAACACGCGCTCGACCATGCGGCGACGCAACCGCGCCGCACCGCCTGGCGTGTCGACGTAGCCGGTCTCGTGGCTGACCTCGAGCGCGATGCGGAAGGCGGCGAAGGTGGATTCCGGCAGGCCGGCCCGGATCAACAGCGCCTGCAGGCTTGCGCCGCCGCGATCGTGCAGCAGCGCGGTGACGCGGGCGTGCGGCAGGCCGGACAATTCGGCCAATGATGCATCGAACAGTTCGAGATTGCCCGACAACAGCGCGCGCAGGATCAGGCCCGCGGTGAGCTGGCCGGTGGCGCGCAGATGCTGCACCAGGCCCTGCATGTCCTCGCCGCGCGAACGCGCCGCGATGTTGACGGTCGAGCGCTCGCGCGCTTCAGAGGCGAGCCGCCCTGCCCGGTCCGGGCTCAGCCAGTTTTTGGCGACGACGAATTGCGCCAGCGTGTCGGAAAGCTTGGCGACCAGCGCCAGGCGCGTGGCCGACGGCAAGCCCTCCAGCACCAGCATCGATTCACGGATCGCGGCGAGATGGCCGTGCCGCTCGACGATGCGGTCCCAGGAAAATGGCGCCAGCTCGGCATAGGCGTTCTCGATCAGCTCGAGCGCGGCGGCCGGTGAGCCGACTTCGGCGATCGCGGCGGATACCGAAGGCGGCAGATTGACCCGGCGGGCGACCGCGCATTGCGTCTCGCTGTTGCCGGTCGCGACGATGTCGACGAGGTCGGCGTCGATCAGCAGCGGGGAATGTTCGAGCACCGGCAGCGCGATTGAAGCCTGGTCGAGCGCGAGCGCCTGCACGATCGCGGCGGGCGCTTCGGCGCTGCGCGAAAACACCTGCGACATCGCCTGGCGGACCAGCGGGGACGGATCGTCGAGCAGCATCAGAAGCGCGCCTTCGGCGGCGGCGCGGTCGTCCTCGGTGAGATCGGAAATCAACCAGGCCCGCGCCAAAGACCGCGTCGCCTCTGCCCGCTCGCCTGCCGGAGCGGTACGTATCCAACTGATGAACTGCCGAACGATCATGGTCTAGCCGGCCTACGCAACCCGAAACGACACCGTGACGCGGTGCCACTGTCATAGAAAATAAACCATGACGCTTAACAAAGGGTTCACCATAAACGTTTGGGATTATTGACGTTTCGTTAAGGGAACGCGCGCGGGTCCCGAAACGGGCGGTTAGAGCGCCTCGCCGCCGACCGCCAAAACCGGCCCCGCCATCTCGACAAGCGCCGCCAATCCTTGCCTATTATCGCCGTCATATTTCTTGCGGAGCGAGGCGTGAGCATGCGCTCAACCATTGCTTTATCAATATTCCTGCTGGTCTTTTCGACCGTGAACTGCCGGGCGGAGAAGCGCATCGCGCTGGTGGTTGGCAATTCCAGCTACCAAAGCGTGAGCCCGCTCGCCAATCCCAGGAACGATGCGGCGTTGATCGCCGAGACGTTGCGCAAGGTCGGCTTCATCCTGGTCGGCGGACGGGCGCAGATCGATCTCGACAAGCTGGCGTTCGATCGCGCGATCCAGACTTTTGGTAACGAGCTCACGGGCGCCGATGTCGCGCTGTTCTATTACGCCGGCCACGGCGTCCAGGTCCGCAACGTCAACTATCTGGTGCCGATTTCGGCCAATCCGGTGAAGGAAGCCGATGTCGATTTCCAGATGGTCGACGTCAACCTGGTGCTTCGGCAGATGGAGGGATCGGGGACAAAGCTGAACCTCGTGATCCTCGATGCCTGCCGCAACAATCCGTTCGGTGGACGCGGATTGCGCAGTACCGAGAGCGGGCTTGCACAATTGCGCGCGCCCGAGGGGACGCTGCTGTCCTACGCCACCCAGCCCGGCAACGTCGCGCTCGACGGCACCGGCAGCAACAGCCCCTATACCTCGGCGCTGGCGCAGGCGATCCAGAAGCCGGGGCTCGACATCTTCCAGACTTTCAATCAGGTCGGCCTGCAGGTGAAACGCGCGACCGGCGGTTCGCAGCAGCCCTGGGTTTCCTCCTCGCCGATCGATGGCTCGTTCTATTTCGCAAGCACGACGCCGAACGCGCCGGTCGCAGCGCCGCCGCAGAATATCGTGGCGCCGTCTGCGCCGCCGCGGCCGATTGCGATCGATCCCGCGCTGGAGCAGCGCGCGACCGCCTTTGTCATCGAGGCCATGAAGCAGTCGCAGGGCAGCGCCGCCGATTTCATGAACTACGCCCGCCGGTCGCTCGACGAGCGAATTGATTACTATGGAAAATCAACAACTCGCGACGAAGTCCTCAAAGACAAGGAGAGATACGTCAAGAACTGGCCGAACCGATCGTACCGGCTGCAGATGGATACGATACGAACCTCGTGCGACCAGACGAGATCAAGCTGCCAGATCAGCGGCGCGCTGGAATTCAGCCATTCCAATCCGTCGAACGGCAAGAAATCCTCGGGCACCGCATCGTTCGAATACGGCATCAGGTTTGGCCCCGATGGCGGCAAGATATTCTATGAGCAGGGCAAGACGCTGTCGGCGCAGTGGTAGCTCGTGTTGACGATGAGAGAGATCGCTTCGAGACGCTCGCGATGCTCGCTCCTCAGCATGAGGTTGTGGTGTTTCCGCAAGCTAGACCTCATCCTGAGGAGGCCGCAAAGCGGCCGTCTCGAAGGATGGGCTGCAGCACTGATCGTGCAAATGCTAGCTTGAGAACGTGCCGTTGCGATCGCTGAACAGATCGAGCCGGCCCGGTGCGCGGACTTCGGGCTTCTGTCCCGATATCGATGGTGTCGCCGAGGCGACGGTGGTGAGCGAGGATCCCCTGCCCCACAATTCCTGCACCGCCGGCGAAATCGGTTCGCTGCGTGCGCCGGCCTGGAACAGCGAGCGGAAGATCGGCTCGGGCTGCGCGGAGGCGGTCTGCGATGTCACGGCGACCGGCGTCACGCTGCGGGTATCCGGGAAGCTCGACAGGTAGGCCGCGTTATCGATCGCAGGTGCTGCCGGCGTCGCTTGCGTGGCGCTCGCAACGGTCACGCGACGCGGCAGGTCACCGCCGACCGCCGCCATCGCGGTGCGGGTGGCCGGCGAACTGGCGGCGCTGGCGTAGCGCGAGTTCAGCACCGAATAGACCTCGGAGACGCTGCGGCCGCGGCCCGAACGATCGTAGAAGATCGAGCGGTTGGCCTCGGCGGCGGCCGGAAACATCTGCACCGCGGAAGCCTGCGGATTGTCCTCGGCGCTCGAGATCAGTTTTCCCGCGCCGCCGACGCCCATGAAATGCGCCATATAGAGTTCGGCGTCGCTCGGCCGGCGGCCGATCTTGCCGGTGAGCTTGAAACTGTTCGACTGGGTCAGCACCCCCGCCATCGACGACGCAGCTTGCGGATCGTCGCGCAGCTTCATGATCTCCGCGCGCGCCGCGGGGTCGCTGACCGAATAACTGCCGGACGGATTTTTGGTGATGGCGTCGGCATATTTGCCGTAGCCGAGCTGGCTGCCGGCTTCCTTGACGGTGCCGAGCCAGGTCTGGTCGATGAACTGAAACAGCCCGCGTGCGGACGAGGTGGTCGCCGCCGCCTTCGGGTTGAAGTTGGATTCCATCTTGGCGGTGGTGAGCAGATATTCGAAGCTCGCGCCGGTGCTCGAGGCGGCCTGCTTGATCGAGCCCGCGATCTTCGCGCGCGTGGGATCGACACCTGCCGTGGCGTTCAATGTGTCGACCGACATGTTTCCTGGTGCCCCGCTCCCCGCGAAACGACCGCGCGGCCTGTGCGAAATCGCAATCAGCGCCCAATACGGCGCCACACTGGGACAGGTATGGTTAACGGGAGGTTAAGAGATGCCCGGGTCTTTCCGGGATGCGCTGTTGGCGGAGGCGCGCCACGATTTCAGCCGGCATCTCGGCTACAGCTCGCTCGAGATGAACTGCTTGAATTCGGCGGTCTGCGGCCGGGCGAAGAGTTCCGACGTCAGCCCGCTCTCCCAGATCTTTCCCCGATGCATGAAAATGACCTGGTTTGCGACCTTGCGCGCGAAGCCCATTTCATGGGTGACGGTGATCATCGTCATGCCGCGTGCCGCGAGATCTTCCATGACGGCGAGAACTTCTGCGGTAAGTTCTGGATCAAGCGCCGAAGTCACCTCGTCGAAAAGCATGACCTGGGGGGACAGAGCGAGCGAACGCGCAATGGCGACCCGCTGCTGCTGCCCGCCGGACAACTGCTCGGGATAGGAATCGATCTTGTCGGTCAACCCGACGAGTCGCAGCACTTCGGCAGCCTTGGCCTGCGCGGCGTCCTTTGGCTGCTTCTTCACCAAGGTCAGCGCCAACGTGATATTCCGCTGCACCGTGAGATGCGGGAATAAATTGTAGCCCTGAAAAACCATGCCGACATCGTGGCGCAACTGGGCGCGAGCGGCCTTGCCGGGCCGGCCGACTTCATGGCCGCAAACTTCGATCTTGCCGGCCTGGATCGTCTCGAGTCCCGCGATGCAACGCAGCAGCGTGCTCTTGCCGGATCCGCTGCGGCCGACGATGGCCACGGTCTGGCCACGCGCCACCTCGAGGCTCACACCGTCGAGAACGCGCAACGTGCCGAACTCTTTCACCACGCCCGTAACCTGAACGACGGTGGCGCTAGTGGCTGGCGCGGCCTGCATTGGCTCTCCTTTCGAGGAAACGGCTGGCCAGCGACAGCGGGTAGCACATCGCAAAATAGATTGCGGCCACGATACAGAAGATGATGAAGGGCTCGAAGGTCGAGTTGTTGACGATCTGGCCGGCGCGCGCGAGTTCGACAAAGCCGACCACCGAAGCCAGCGACGTATTCTTCACGATCTGGACCATGAAGCCCACGGTCGGCGGAATGGCTATTCGGACGGCCTGCGGCAATATCACATAGGCATATTGCTGGAAGCGACCGAGGCCGAGGCAATCCGAAGCCTCCCACTGCGTGCGCGGCACCGCCTCGATGCAGCCACGCCAGATCTCACCAAGAAAGGCGGCGGCATACAACGTCAGCGCCAAACCGGCCGCGACCAATGGCGCCAGCTTGTAGCCGAGGATGCCGAGGCCGAAATAGGTCAGGAACAGTAGGATCAGAAGCGGCGTGCCCTGGATGAGCTGGATGTACCCGCCGGCGACGATGCGCAGCGCCTGGCTCGGCGAGACCCGCATCAGCGCGATCGGCAGGCCGACGAGGGCGCCACCCGCGAATGCGATCAGCGACAGCAGCACCGTCCATTGCGCTGCTGTGACGAGATACCAGATGTGGTGAGCGTTGAGCTGGATCATAGGGCGGTGCCCAGCCGCCGGCGACGCTCGAAGATCACGAGGCCGATGGCCTTGAACGCCAGCCTGTAGAGAAGGGAAAGAGCGAGATAGATGACCGCGACAATGATGTAGACTTCAAAGCTACGATACGTATCGGACTGCACGTTATTGGCGACGGCGGTCAGCTCCTCGGCCGAGATTTGCGACGTGATCGACGATGCCAGCATGAGAAGTACAAACTGGCTGGAGAGTGCGGGATAGACCCGCTCGATGGCCGGCAAGAGAACGACGTGCAGGATCGACTGAAGCCGCGTCAGGCCCAGGCAATCCGCCGCCTCGAGTTGGGTTCGGTGGACGGACTGGATGCCCGCCCGCATGATCTCCGTCGTATAGGCGCCCATATTCACCACGAGCGCAATGACGGCAGATGTTTCGGCCGAGAGTTTGAGGCCCATGCTCGATAGGCCGAAATAGACGATGAAGATCTGCACCAGCAGCGGCGTATTGCGGATCAGCTCCACATAGAAGCCGACCAGCAGCCGCAACGGACGCCCGCCGTAAACCCGGGCGACCGCGCACAGCGTGCCAACGACGAAGCCGAGGGCGATCGACAGTACCGTAAGCTGGATCGTAAGCCAGGCGCCGTTCAGGAAGGCCGGCCACTTCTCCAGCAGGAACGAGAAGTCGAACTTGTAGAGCATCGCCGCCCGGTCCTGCCGTTTAGTTGGCTGCCTTCAGCAACTGCTCCACCGGAATGTCGACGCCATGATACTTCTTGTAAATCGCGCCGAGCTTCCCGTTCTGAAGGTTGTCCTTCACCCAGCCGTTCACCCACTCCTTCAGCTTGGGCTCTTCCTTGCGCATGCCGATGGCGAGGTAGAACGTCTGCATGGTGATCCGCGACTCGGCCGTGCGTGCCGGGTTTTTCTTGCTGATCGCCGGCAGCAGCGAGCGCGCCGTCGCGAGGATGTCCACCTGGCCCGACGCGAATGCGAGCGCCATCGTGGCGTCGTCCTCGTAGCGCACCAGTTGGGCGCCTTTCGCCTGCTGGGTAAGGTCGCTGTCCTGCGTCGTGCCGCGCACGACGGCGACCTTCTTGCCGGCCAGATCGGACATTTCCTTGAGCGGGACCGCGCTCAGCGACGCCACGACCGACGGGTGATCGGCATAGGGAATCGAGAAGTCGATCACCTTGGCACGATCGGGCGTGATCGACAGCGTGGAGACGACGAGGTCCGCCTTGTCGGTCTGCAGCATCGGAATGCGCGTGGGGCCCGTGGTGGTCACGAGTTCCAGGGAGACCCCGAGATCCTTGGCGAGAAGCTGCGCAGTATCGACGTCCGATCCAGTCGGCTGCAGCTTGTCATCGGTCATGCCGAACGGAGGGATGGCCGTGTCGATGGCGATCCGGACCTTGCCCGCCTTCTTGATGTTATCGAGCGTATCGGCCTGTGCCGATGCAAACGATAGCGACAGAGCTGCGAGCGCCAGACCTGCGATCAGGCGGCGAGAGATGATCATATTGGTCATGGCTGGTCCTACTGCTTCAGAATGAGATCGGGCAGGTTGTCACCGAAGTACTTCTTGTTCAGCTCGTTGAGCTTACCGTTCTTTAGATTGGCTGAAATCCAGGCGTTGACCTCGTCCACGAGGCGCTTCTCGTCCTTCTTCACGCCGACAGCGAGCTTGAAGTTGTCGAGTACGAATTTCAGCTCCACCTGCCGCGCCGGGTTTTTCTTGTCGATCTGCGGGACCATCATTTCCGCCGTCGAGAAGATGTCGACCTGTCCACTAAGGAAGGCCTGCGTCTCGGTGGCGTCATCCTCGTAGCGGACCAGCTTCATCCCCTTCGGCCCCTCCTTTGTCAGCTGCGTGTCGTGAGTCGTGCCGCGCACCGTGCCAACCGTCTTCCCATCGAGCTCGGCCAGCGACTTCACGGAGACGGACTTTGGGGCCGCAATGACCGTTCGCAGCACGGCATAGCCCAACGAGAAATCGATGACCTTCGCGCGCTCGGCCGTGTAGGAGAGGCTCGAGATCACGAGGTCGGCCTTGCCGGTCTGAAGTGCTGGAATTCGAGTGGCACCGGTGGTTGGCACGTGCTCGAATTCGAGCCCCCAATCCTTGGCGAGAAGCCGTGCCGTGTCGACGTCGAGGCCGGTCGGTTGCAGCTTGTCATCCGTCATGCCATAGGGCGGCACGCCAAGATCGATGGCGATACGGATCTTGCCGGCTTTCTTGATGTCGTCCAGCGCGTCCGCGTGGCCGAGGGACATGGCGGCTACCATGGCCGTGATGGCGAGTGCCGTCGAAGCTACGATCTTTTTCAACATTGCCTCCTCCCGTTTGTCTTGTTTCTTGGCGTTTACTTGTCTGGCGTCCTAGCGTTCGTTGTCCATGATCGCGAGCTTGGCCACCCGACGCCGGAATTCCTCTGATGTAGAGAACGTGGCGCCCAAATAGGCCGCGATCAAATCCTTGGCGAGCCAGGGACCGACAATCTGGGCGCCGATGCACATGACGTTGACGTCGTCGTGCTCGACGCATTGATGGGCAGAGTGGACATCGTGGCACACGGCAGCCCGAATTCCCTTCATCTTGTTCGCGCCAATCGAGGCGCCGACGCCCGTGCCGCACACCATGAGGCCGCGCTCCGCCTGCCCCGTCGTGATGGCAGCAGCGACCTTGCGTGCGATATCCGGGAAGTCGACCGGAGCGGGATCGAAGCTGCCGACATCCAGCACTTCGTGGCCGCCCTCCTTCAAAAAGGCCAGCACCTCCGCCTTCATGGGAAAGCCCGCGTGATCCGAACCTACGACAATCTTCATGTGGTCTTCCTGCTGTTCGCTCGTCTCTTCGGTTGTAGATTTGCCGCCGACGAGGCCGTGATGCCGCCTATTTCACCGATGATGGCGCGCCTTCGGTATTCGTTGCCGATTTCAAAATGCTTTCTCAGCGTTGCATCGGCGCGGTCCGGATCGCGGGCGACGATCGCCTCGAAGATGCGCCGGTGATCATCGATCAGATAGGTTTTCATCGAAGGGAACGCCTGCACGAGCTCGCGGCGATTGCGATGCACATGCGTCAGCAGGCCCGCCATCGAATTGTGAAGGACGGCCAGCGTCTGCGAATGCGATGCCAGCACGATCGTGCGGTGGAATTCGTAATCGGCGACGCCTCCGGCGTCGGCCTTGTCGATCGTTTCCGCGATCTTGCCGAGTGCCGTCTGCAGGCGTTCGAAATCGGCGATATCAGCGCGCTCGCAGGCGAGCCTGATCGCCTGGCACTCGATCGCGACGCGGGCCTGCATCACGTCATCAGGCATGTCTGCCTGTTGGGCGAGCGCGAAGGTGAAGAAGTCATTGAGGACCGAGACGTCCGGTCGCGTCACAACAGTGCCGATGCGATCCCGGATCTCGACAATGCCGAGCATCGTGAGGGCCCGCAGTGCTTCGCGAACGAGCGGCCGACCTACGCCGAGTTGAATCGCCAGATCGCGCTCGGAGACCAGCCGATCGCCGGGTTTCAGCGAGCCGGCGAGCAAGCGGTCGCGCAAGAAGGCGAACACCTTCTCGAAACCCTTCTCGCCCTCGTCTGCTCGCTTCAGTTCCACCCGTATTCCTTCGCTGATCTTACCTTGGTAAGACCAGTAAGCAGACCAGATGGCGTCGTCAAGCTCTCGATTTCCCTTTGGCGCTAAAAGCGATCGTTCGAGCCGGACAAGCTTTGACCCAAGCGGACACAATCCACCGCGCGGAATATCAGCCTCAGCGAGCCTCGCCTGAACTACATCGCCGCTACACTTCGCCACCAAGCCAGGATGGCGCGTCCCGTGCTACTTCTGCCTCCCGCCCGGGGTTCACAGCCGGGCGAATGACAAGAAACCAAGGGCAGGAAAATGAAAAAGCTGACACGGCGAACGTTCGTGACTGGTTCGGCGGTGATGTTGTGTGCCCCGTCCATGAAGACGGAGGCGCAATCCTCATGGCCCACGCGCCAGATTCGAATTCTCGTGCCGTATCCGGCCGGCGGCCAGACGGACGGCATCGCGCGCGCTTTCGGCGACTACCTGGCGCGGCAGCTGGGAAAGACGGTCATCGTCGAAAACAAGGCCGGCGCAGGCGGCGTCATCGGCGTGGCGGAAGCCAAACGCGCAGAACCTGACGGTACCACCATCCTCTGCACGATTTCTTCGTCACTCATCCAGAACCGTCTTACGGTGAAAGACCTTCCCTACGATCCTGAGAAGGACTTCATTTATCTGACGATGGTTAGCGGCGCCGGGGGTCCGGTGGTGGCGGCGAAGAAGACGGGAGCGAAAAATCTCCGTGAGTTCATCGAGTATGGAAAGAAAGTCGGCAGCCTGAACTGGGGATCGTACGGAGTGGGTTCGACGCCGCACGTCCTGATAGCGACAATGGCGAAGCAATACGGCATTCAATTTCAAGTCATCCAATATCGCGGCGAGGCGCCGATGTGGAATGACATCGCGGGGCAGACGCTGGATGGCGCAGCGGGAAGCTATGCCGCAGCAGCACCCGTCATACAGGCGGGAACGGGAAACCTGATCGGCGTGGTAGGCAGCCGCCTGCCGCCCTATCCGGACACGCCTACAATGACTGAACAGGGTGCCGTCGGCGACTTCTACGACCTGCGCGCATTCACCACTTTTGCCGTACCAACCGGCACGCCGCAGGATATCGTCCAGCGGATCTCGGAGTTATTGATCCAGGCCGGATCCGACTCCAAGGTGCAGCAGATGCTAAACAACTTTATTCTGAGTTCGCCTGCCAGTCTTGAAACGACGGCTCGTATTTTCAAGCGCGACAGTGATGTGATGCTCGGCATCCTGCGCGATCTTGGCGTCAAGCCATCGGAGTAAACATCGAGCGGCCAATGAGGCCGCCCTCCGCTTCTGGCACTCCTGATCTTGAGAAACTTCCGCTGTCTCACGAAGCGGACGTGACCGCATAAGACTTGAGTCCGGTTTCGGGCGAAGCGCGGAAGTCGAATTTCGGTGCCGTCAGGTCCGTTGATGACCCCCATAGCAGAAGCTTCAAAGACGATTAGATGCAAAGGGACGCTAACGCGCTGGTGCCTCTGCCGAAGGAGTGAGCTGTGACTATCCTCGTTTCTCTTCTGCTCCGGCTTCTCGTCGTCGGAATGTTAGTATCTACCTCAATGTTACCCGCTCATGGTGAGGAGAGAAATATCGTGCGCGACCGCGGTGAGGCAGGTTTAGAGTGGTCGAATCTCGCCAAGGGACGAACGGAATTTGAAGTCTCGGACCCAGCCTTGTTGCCCAGCAGACTGGCACTCGCAGCCAACCATGCAGGTTGCCGCTTCACGGAAGATATCGAGAAGAATCCAGTTAAGTTCATAAAACCTAAAGGCCGCCGCCTTGCAATTATGTTTTGTTGGGGCTTTGTCGGCACGCATAAGGTGTTTGACCTTTCGACCTTGCATAGACCTCGACTGCTTGAGTTTCCTGTACTCACAATGCCCGAAGGCTTCGGCATGACCGACCGGCCAGGCGGGATTACTTGGGATAAAGAGACTTTGATTTTTCAAGCTGTAACTGGATCAGACTTGAAGCCATCGTGGGAAGTGCGTCACACTTATCAGTTCGATGAGACTTGGAGCTTTGTCGTCATTCGCGTTGAGGTTAGGGGCATGCCCGGCCACGACGAATGGACTACGATCTGGAAAGCGCCGCGCTGGTCGCTTCCCGAAGTGAAGCAATGATCCGCAAGCAATAATGTGGTCTGCAGTTGGCACGAAGCCGACATCGAGCCGATACCGAGTGACGTCCGCTGGTGACCGAATGAACGTTGTTGCGGACTATAACCTTACTATTTGGACCGGCTGATTGCGCCCGTCATTCCACCAACCGGCGAATTCCAAGACCTCGTCCACCGTCTCATTCGCATGCGAGGTGGTGGTAACAAAGCGCGTGTTATCCGACCCGTCGCCTACTACGGGTTCGTCGATAATGTCCTCTATCCGCGCAGCGCCTTCCCCGACGACTGCGATAAGAGCAACGTTATCGCGAAGGCCCCCTCGACGAAGGCATCCAACAGGTCTTCGTTCGATAGTGGCAGGTGGAGAGGAATCGTCGACGCATAGCTGACTCTCGCTGCGGAGCAACGGATCACTTCCGATACAACGCGTTCGGGTCGAACAGCCGGTCCGCATCGACAAACGACAACTGCGTGCCGCCATCGCCCGTCTTCACGGCGCGATAGAAACATGACTGCCGGCCGGTGTGACACGCGGCGCCATGCTGCTCGACGCGAATCCAGATTGCGTCCTGATCGCAATCCATCCGCATCTCGACCACGCGCTGGGTGTGTCCGGAGCTCTCGCCCTTGCGCCACAGGCGCCCGCGCGAGCGGCTGAAGTACCAGGCCTCGCCGCTGGCGACGGTCTTGCGCAGGGCCTCGTCGTTCATGTGCGCGACCATCAAGACGTCGCCGGTCGCAGCGTCGGTCGCCACGCAGGTCAGGAGACCCGACGCGTCGAATTTGGGCTGGAACGCCAGCCCTTCCTCGCGGTCGTTGATATCTGCGGATGTGGACACGGGTTGCCTCGCGAAGATTCAGGCGAGGTTACCGGCCCGGTCCTCGCACCATGGACAGGAAACGCGCCTGCTCCGCCGGATTGTCGCGGAACATGCCGGTATAGCGGCTGGTGAAGGTCATCGCACCGTGCTTGGCGACGCCGCGCACCGACATGCAGGTATGCTCCGCCTCGATCACGACGGCAACACCGCGGGGCTTGAGCACCTCGTCGATCGCGGCTGCGATCTGCGCGGTGAGATGCTCCTGCGTCTGCAGGCGGCGCGCAAAGATGTCGGTCAGGCGCGCGAGCTTCGACAACCCCACGACCCGTTCGACCGGCGTATAGGCGATATGCGCCTTGCCGTAGAACGGCATCATGTGATGCTCGCATTGCGAGGTGAATTCGATGTCGCGGATCAGGACGAAATCGTCATAGCCCGCGGTTTCACCAAACGTGCGGTCGAGCACTTCGGCCGGACACTGGTGATAGCCCTGGTAGAGTTCGTCGAAGGCCTCGACGACCCGGCGCGGGGTGTCGAGCAAGCCCTCGCGGCCGGGATTCTCGCCGATATAGCTGAGCAGCGTATGGACGGCCGCCTCGGCCTCGGCGCGCGACGGGCGCGGCTGATCGGCACGGACGGCGGCGGCCAGGAATTCGGCGGGATCGAGTTCGGCGGGGCGGGTGTCCGGCGCCACGTCAGGCGATTTGACCTCAGTCTTGCCGGGGCGAAGCGATTTGATCAATGCGTCCATGTCTTCTCCGTTCGACCGGTCTTTCAGACCGGAGTGTCACCGGGCAGACGGGGCGGCTTCGCCGCCGGACGCCTGAGTCCCCTTGAACCTAGCACCACCGGGGTAGAATTGGCTTCCAATCAGGCCGCCGTGGCAACATGGCCGGACTGTATTTCCGCCATGACCGTCCATATATAGGACGGTGAAACCCTGCCGCCAAGGGCGGTTCCGCCCACGGGCCCGAGACCTCGCTCCATGCTGAACGACATTTACAACAAGCGCATCATCGAGTTGGCCGGCAATATCCCCCGTCTGGGCCGCCTCCCCGACCCCGACGCCAGCGCCACCGCCCATTCCAAACTGTGCGGTTCCACCGTCAAGATCGACCTCAAGATGGACGGTCCGGTGGTTTCCGACTTCGCCCATGACGTGAAGGCCTGTGCCCTCGGACAGGCCTCCTCCTCGATCATGGCGAGCCATGTCATCGGCTCGACCGCGAGCGAACTGCGCGAGTTGCGCGAGACCGTGCGCAAGATGCTGAAGGAAAACGGCCAGCCGCCGCAGGGCAAATGGGCTGACATCGCACTGCTGGAGCCGGTGCGCGACTACAAGGCCCGCCACGCCTCAACCATGCTGACCTTCGATGCGGTGGTCGATGCCATCGGCCAGATCGAGGCCAGAGCGAAGCAGCCGGCGTAGGCGCAGGGACAACTTCCGCAGCTCCAAGGTCGTCATTCCGGGATGGTCCGAAGGACCAGACCCGGAATCTCGAGATTCCGGGCTCACGCTTCGCGTGCCCCGGAATGACAGCTTGAGTATTTACTTCTGCTGCGGCTGAGCCGGCGCCGGTGCGGCGGTGCCGCCGGTGGGAACCGCGGCTTCAGCGGTCTTGGTCGACTTCGCCGGATGCACAGGCGCCTGCTCTTCGACCGCGGAGCTGACGAAGCGATCCTGCGTCGGCTTGGATTTCAGTTCGGCAACCGGCGTCGATGAATCACGCGGCAGCACGTCGGTTAGGGCGTCCGTCGTGATCAGATTGGTCAGGCGCAATTCGGCCGCGGACAATTTGTGCAGATCTTCCCACGGCGGCACGCTGAGCGCGAGCGACAACAGATCGCCGGTTCCGCCCATGTCGAAGGTGAACTTGGCGAGTCGGCCGATGTCGCGCTCCACGATCATCAGATCCTGCGCGGTGTAGCTTGCCGCCTTGGCGTCATCGGCGCGATCGCCCATCCAGATCTGATGCACGCGGACATGGGAGGCCGGCGACACATAACGCGTCTTGCCAGACAGCAGCAGGAACACGCACATCGACTCGCAATAGGCTTCCGGAACGACATGGGCGCGTTCGCCCTGCGCCGTCTGCGTGCGCACGGTGGTGCCGACCGTCGTCAGCGCGCCGAGGGCACGGAACCTGCGGCCGAGCGCAATGGAATCATTGACCGACCCGCCGCTGGAATCGAGCACGATGGTGGCGCCGCCAAGCTGGCGATCGCGCGCGAACTCTTCGAATTCTTTGGGACTGTCCGCGGTGACGATGCCGACGGCGGAGACCCAGCCCTTGCAGTCCGGCTGGCATGCGACCCACTTGAAGTGCATCGGCAGTTTGCGTTCTTCGAGGGAAACGCCGGCGTGCGCCGAGTTGACCGGCGTCGTGATCGCGCCAGGCAATGCGATACAAAGGGCGGTGGCACCGAGCAGCGCCAGGCCGCGAATTCTAGCCGACGTCACAAACCTCAATTTGGTTCCTTCCCCCAAGCCCTAACGGCGAGCAACGGCAATGGCCCCACTTCAACGCCACATGATTCTGTCATGCTGGCGTTATGAAAAAGGTAACCGTGCGCCTTGCGAGCGTCCATAGTACCTTTGCTGCATCGCCCATAAACCATCGGATAATTTCCAACTGTGGCGTAAATATCTGCGTATGTTCAGTTCCTTACCTTGGAACCCCGCAAGAGTACGGAGATCATTCGGGCAAGCCATATGGAACAGTCATTCATGCCGTCATCACAGTGCACAAAATCACATTGCACAAAATCACATTGCACAAAATCACGATGCATAGATTGTGCCACGACGGTCCGGCGCCTGCCCCGCAACGCGGGGCGCGGGCTGATCTGGATTTACCGGCACACGCTCTCGCCGCTCGTCGGCTACAACTGCCGGCATCTGCCGACCTGCTCGGTCTATGGCGACGAGGCCATCGAACGCTTTGGTCTTTGGGGCGGCGGATGGATGACGCTGGCGCGGATGTTACGCTGTCAGCCCTGGGGCACGTCCGGCATCGACAACGTCCCGACCGCAAAACCGCCGGGCGCGCGATGGTATCTGCCGTGGCGCTACGGCCGATGGCGCGGCGTCAACGCGCCGTAGTCGTTGCGCGCTGGCGAACTAGCGCCAGAAGAAGAATCCGCCTCTCGGCTGCGGTTCGATAGGCGCCGGCGGACGCGGCTTTCTGGGACGCGGTGGCGACGGTGGTGGCGGCTCGGCCGATGACGTCGTCTCCTGGCTGCCAGAGCCGTCGTCGGGCAACCTGACCGACAGCAGCAAGTTCGATTCATGCGTGCGCCAGCGATAGCCGATACCGAAATCCATCGGCTGCGCGCGCCTGAACAGCTCGGCATAGGATGGCTGATATCGCCCCGGGAACTCGTCGATCGGGCCGGCATAACGGCCGAACGGGAAGAAGCGCCATTTCTTCGGGCTGTAGTAGTGAAGCGGAACGCCGGAATCGTCCTGGATGATAGTGGCGCTGTTGGCGAGGATGTAGTCGCGCACCGTGGAGAAATTGCCGGAGTGCAGCAAATAGGACGCGCTCTTGATCAGGCTGTTGCCGGGCGCCAGCGTCGAACAGAATTTCAGGAAGCCCGTGACCTTGACCCCGGAATTGGAAAGATCGGTCGAGAAATAATACAGCGTCTTTTCCGCGCCGTCGCTGCCGGCGAAGACGATGCGCGTGCCGCGCACCGCGTTCGGCCCGGGGTTCTCGTTGCCGAAATACGCCGCGCCCTTGTCGTCCAGCGCCACCGGCGTGACGCTGCGGATGGTCTTGCCCGAGCGCGCCAGGAACACATAGAGGACCGGCAAGGTGCCGTTAATCTGGCCGGCGCTCAGATCGGTCTTCATCTGCTTGGTGATGAAGAAGCTGAAGCTCAGGATCGAACTCAGCGAACGCTCCACGCTGTAGAGCGCGGCGCCAACGCCGCCGCGCGGCAGTCTCGTCAGATCCGGCACCGAGCCCGGCGGCTCGAGCGCGCTCAGCACATAGGTCGTCGCCTTCGAGTAGAAGGCGTCGGCATAGAGGAAGTCCGGCCCCGAGAACATGTAGAACATGGTCGGCCGCGGCGCCGCCAGATTGCCGTCCGCCCAGGCGCGGATCTTCGACAATTGCCGTAGCTCGAGCTGCGCAAACGCATTGTCGAGGAATTTGGCGTGGCGCTGCCAGGCCGGCTCCCTGGTCAGGGGCATCAGCGGCGAGTCGGCCGAAGGCATCATGCCGGCGAGAAACCTGGCGGTATCGTCGGCGGTTGCCGGGTCGGCGGCACGCGCGGGCAGCGTCACCACGAACAACATCGTGGCCACCAGCGCTACGATTCTCAACGAGGCAATTCTCACCGCGGCAATTTTCAACGAGGCACGCATCTTCATTTTCATTCGCTGCCCGCAGACGCGGCCACCGGGCCTTGATCGGCCCGCTTGCGGAACACGGCGTAAATCAGAAGTCCTGACAGCATGATCAAAACACCAAGGAACACGCGCAGCGGTTGTTCCGTCAAGAGATAGTACATCATGAAGCCGGTCACGAGCAGGAAAACCAGCGGGGTGACCGGGTATCCCCAGGCGCGATAGGGTCGCGGCAGGTCGGGGTGCGTGATGCGCAGCTTGATGACGCCGAGCACGGTGAAGAACGAACAGAACAACAATGCGAACTGGATGAATTCGAGCACCGCTTCAAAACTGCGCGTGAACAGCATCAGGCTCGCCACGGTCAGCTGAAACAGAATGGCCCAGGCCGGCGCGCCGCCGGTCGACCGGCGCGCGAACGGGCGCAGCACCGGAATGTCCTCGCCCATCGTCATCATCACGCGCGGCCCGATCCACATCATCGCGCTGATCGAGGAGATCAGACCGAAGCAGATCATCGCGCCGACGATGCGGCCGCCGAACTCGCCGAAGATGTAACTGCCGGAGACGCGGGCAACGTCGAGCTGGCCCGCCAGCTTGTCGATCGGCGCCGAGTGCAGGAACACCGCGTTCAGCGCCACATACAGCACCAGCACGATCAGCGTCCCCGCCAGCATCGCGCGCGGCACGTTGCGCTCCGGATCGTGCACCTCGCCGATGATGTAGGTCGCCGCATTCCAGCCCGAGAACGAATACATCACGAACACCAGGCTGATCGCGAACGGCGCGCTGACGATGTGGGAGAAGTCGGACGCCGACGGCGCGAACGACAACGGCTGCGGCGTCGCCATCAGAAATCCGGCGACCAGGAAGGCCACGATGAGCAGCACCTTGAGGATGGTCGCGATCAACTGGAAGGTGCTGGAGTGCCTGACGCCGGTGAGCTGCACCAGCGACACCAGCCAGACCACGCCGATGGCGAGCGCCAGCGGTGGCGCGTCCGGAAAGACCGATTTGCCGTATTCGCCGAACGCCATCGCGGCGAGTGCGACCGGTGCCGCAAAACCAACGGTCGCCGACACCCAGCCCGCTACAAAACCGAAGGCCGGGTGAAAGGCGCGGCCGAGAAAGTTGTATTCGCCGCTCGAGCGCGGAAACATCGCCCCGAGCTCGCTATAGGCAAACACCCCGCACAGCGCGACGATACCGCCGACGGTCCACAGCAACAGGATCGAGAAGCCGGAGGGGATGTCCTTGACCTGAAAGCCCAGGCTGGTGAAGACGCCAACGCCGACCATGTCGGCAACGACGATGGAGATCGCTACCACCACCGAAATGGTCGAGCCGCCGCCGGGACGCGGGCCGGACCATGCCGCGCTGCCCGTTTCTGATGCCGCCATTTCGACCGTACCTTCAGCGCCGCACGCCTGAACCCTCATGGTGCAGGCTGGCGCCGCCCAATTCAAGCAGCGTTAACAATGATTTAAATCAGGTAACGTTCTGGGTATCCAGATACCCAGAAAAGTCTCGCTGGCCTTTGCAGTGCACCCCGACATTGCGAGGACAAGATGGCGGGGCTCACAATCAGGACACGATTGGATGGTCTCCTTCCGGACTTCCGGATATGGGGAGTTTTCTCCGGAAGCTTAACGTCGCCTAAACACGATCGAGGTACGCCGGTTAACGGTGGATCTTGGGTGGTTCTCAGGTGGTCCTTGGGGCACGGGGTGGATGGTCGGAGCGGATCCGAAATTCCAGATACATCATCGCGCGAACCGGGTGATTTCCCCGGCGACGCAGCGCCATGCCCAGCCCCGTCATGCTCATCGTTGGCGCTGGGTCGCGGTCGCTTCGCTTTTTGTACCCCTGTCCTTTGTCCTGGTTCAATGCGGCAAGGCGCCCAGCGCGGACATGCTGGCCGCGAACGCCCACGCCACCGCCGGCGACAGTTTTGAAGACCGCTTCCCGCAGCCGCAATTCGCCGACCGTTTCCCGACCCCAAGCGAGAGCCTGGTGCAGCAGGTTGCGCTGGCCCCGACTCAACGCAAGGTGCGGACCGAGCCGGTCAGGGTCGCCTCGCTCAATCCCACACTGACGCTTCCGCGCCAGACCGAGCGCGAAGAGCTGACCACGCTGGTCAGCATGAAATCCTCCGCCTTCCCCTATTTCGGCAACAATCCGCGCACCGATGCGCCGTTCCTCAACATCTCGAATGGTGAGCGCAAGGGACGCCGCAGCTATGGCGGCCGGGTCTATTGGCAGGATCAGACCTACAACGACAGCCGCGTGCTGGTGCACGTCCCCGAGACGTTTGATGTCCGCAAGCCCGGCGTGATCGTGGTGTTCTTCCACGGCAACGGCGCGACGCTGGAACGAGATGTCCGCGACCGTCAATTGGTGCCGCAGCAGATTTCGGATTCAGGTGTGAACGCCGTGCTGCTGGCGCCGCAGCTGGCGGTGAACGCCGCCGATTCCAGCGCGGGCAAGTTCTGGCAGCCCGGCGGCTTCAAGCGCTTCATGGACGAGTCGGCGACCCACCTCGCCCGCCTGACCGGAGACCCGAAATCGGCGCAGGCGTTCGCCAACATGCCCATCGTCATCATCGGCTATAGCGGCGGTTTCGTTCCCACCGCCTGGAGCCTCGAGGTCGGCGGCGTTCCCAACCGCGTCCGCGGCGTGTTCCTTCTCGATGCCGTCTATGGCGAACTCGACAAGTTTGCGTCCTGGATCGAGAAGAACCGCACCGGCTTCTTCGTCAGCTCCTATACCCGCTACACCAAGCGACGCGATCAGGAACTGATGTCGATGCTGCGCGAAAAAGGCATCACCGTCACCGAGAACATGGACGGGCCGCTGCGGCCCGGCAGCGTCGTATTCGTGCAGACGCGCGACGGTATCACCCATCGCAGCTACGTCACGCAGGCCTGGACCGAGCATCCGGTCAAGGACGTGCTGGTCAAGATGGCCGCTTCGCCACAGCTGACCCGGATCGCCAGCGCGCCGTCACCCGCGAACCGGTAATCGGTCGCCTCAGCGAGGCTTCCTCGCTGATCCTTCCCGTCATAACGCTGAATTCCACTGATCGAATTGTGATGTTGATGGCCCAACGATTTAGGGCGCGCAGCATTGTCCGACGCAGCCCCGGACCATAGGGTGCAGTCATTAGGAGATACAACTTTCGGGGATCATTTTGCAGGACGGCTTGTACAAGGTTGAATTTCATACGGTTCATGGAACCGGCACCGGCGTGATTTACGCCTGCGGCGGCAAGCTTCGGGGCGGCAATTCGGCTTTCGCATTCATCGGCAATTATACCGACAAGGGCGACTGCATTCAGGCCAGGGTCACCACAGAGCGTCACAACCCCGATCCGGCCTTCAAACCGCTGTTCGGGATCGACATGATCACGCTGACGCTGAAGGGGGCCGACAACGGCAGCATGATCGACTTCGAAGGCACCGCGCTGCAATTGCCCGGCGTCACCTTCAAGGCCGTGCTGACGCGGATGGCGGATTAGGGACTGTTGCGGGTCACCTGTTCACGAAGAAAAAGTCCTCGCGTCCGGGCAGCGAACCATATGTGTACGGCTCCTGCCGTCCCGCGGTCGCTTCCATCACGTCGTCGCGGACGAGGCGGAACAGCTTGTTGATCTCGACGCCCGGCGTCGCGATCCGCTGCACGACCGCGACGGCGAACGGCGAATAATCCCCCTCGCCGTCCAGCGCGGTCTCGCCATGCTTGGCGGCGTAGACGACCAGTGACGCGCCCTGCACCTTGACCTCGCCAAGGCCGCGGCCGACCGAGCGCGTCTTCGCGCCGCGCGTGTCGCCTTCGTTCGAAGCCGGCGCCGGCGCAGCGGCAGCCGTCAGCGAAGTTGCCGTTGATGCATTCGCAAACGGATTGTCCCGGCAGGCATCGAGCATCACGAGCTTGAGCTTCTTTGCGCCGTCGATGGCCGCCATCACCTGATCCAGCGGCATGGCCTCGAACAGGGCGTCGCGGCCGGATGCCAGTTTGGCATCGACCGGTATCAGGTAATTGACGCCATTCACCTCGATTCCGTGGCCGGCATAATAGACCATCGCCCAGTCGGACTTGTCGGCGGCCGCCGCAAACGTGCGCAGCGCTTCGGTCATTTTCTCGCGCGTCACGTCGATGGCGACCGTGACGCTGTCGAAGCCGATCGCGCGCAATGTGCCCGCGATTTTTTCGGCGTCACGGCCTGGGTTCTCGAGCGCCCTCACCGATTTGTAGGCGGAGTTGCCGATGATCAGTGCGGCCCGGCGGCCTTGCTTTGCCGCTGTAGCCTTGGCCGCTGCGGGTGCCACGACGGGTATCGCAACGGCCGGGGTCGGCACCGAATTCGTCGAGGCCGCCCTGCTGGGGACTGGAAGGATGGTCGGCTGCGGCACGCCGGAGGAAAGCGCCGCAAGACGCGCCTCGGCGGTTTCACGCGCGGATTTCGACAGGTCGCCCCGGCCGGAATTCTCGCTGATCGACAACGCCATTCGGAACTCGGATTTCGCGCGCTCGAGATCGCCGGTGCGCTCGAACGTCAGTCCGCGTCCGGTGAGCGCAGGCGCGAAGTCCGGTTCGATCCGGACGGCCTGGTTGAAGTCGGAAAGCGCCCGGTCGTATTCGCCCATGTAACGCAGCGTCTCGCCGCGCAGCGTCAGGCCAAGGGCGATGCCGGGACCGCCGGCGTAAAGCTCGATGGCGCGGTCCTGGTCCTGCAACGCACGCTCGAGGTTTCCGGTGCGACGCCAGGCGTCGCCGCGGTTGGCGTAATATTTGGCGTTCTTGGGCGCGAGCTTGATCGCAACGCCGAAATCGGCTGCCGCCTTTTCATACTCCCCCATCGTCTTCAGGATCAGCGCCCGGTTGTTATAGGCCGAGGCGCGATAGGGATCGTTGTTGATCAGGGCGATCGATCTGTTGATGTCGGCAAGCGCCGCCGCGTGATCACCTTTGTCGCTGAGCATGTTGGCCCGCTGGTTATAGACCGCGGGATCGCAGCGGCTTCATTCAACACCTCGAGGCCGCGATCGAAATCGCCCTTGCAGTGCTGCCAGTAGTACGAGATCCACAAATGCAGATCGTAATAGTCGGAGCTCTTCTTGGAGGGCGAGACGTCCTTGGCGCGCATCAGGTCGGCAAACCCGGCGTCGCATTTCTTCTGGTTGAGGAGGCTTTGCGCACGGTACGACAGCGCCAGCGCCAGCTGCTTCGGCGACCGGCTGGTATCGATCAGGATCGTGCAGGCCGCGACGCGGTCGTCCAGTTCGCTGTTGCTTTTCAGCGGACCGACCTTGCAACCGTCAGACGGCCCCCGCGCCATCGCCCTGTCCGGGGACACCAGCCCCATGGCCGCGAACTGAAGCGCCACTAAAGCGACATATGCCGCGGTATTGCCTGCCCTCACGATGCCCTCTCAATCCCCGCGCCAAGAAGAGCACGCGAACCTGGTCTTGTCACGATGGCGGCCCCCAACCGCGGGGACGGGCCGCCGATTTTCTTGATATTGCCCGATTGCAGGAGCCGAATCCCCTGCTATACCGCCTGTTCCCGCTTACCTGCGCTCGTTCGCAGGAGTGAGCTTTAGGAGACGCCAATGCCTGACAGCAATGCACCCGCACCGGGATTCCAATTTGGCCTTGCGAACTTGAAACCGGCCGAACCCGTGCAAAAAATCACCCTCACCTTCCCCGATGGCGCCAGGCGCGAATTTCCCCAGGACATTACCGGGCTCGAGATCGCCAAGGGCATCTCGCCGTCGCTGGCCAAGCGCACCGTGGCGATGGCGCTCGATGGCGTGGTCGCCGACCTCAACGATCCGATCTCGGGCGACGCCAGGATCGAGTTCGTCAACCGCGACGACCCCCGCGCACTGGAACTGATCCGGCATGACGCGGCCCACGTGCTCGCCGAAGCGGTGCAGTCGCTGTGGCCGGGCACGCAGGTCACCATCGGCCCCGTGATCGAGAACGGGTTCTATTACGACTTCTTCCGCAACGAGCCGTTCACGCCGGAAGATTTTGCCGCGATCGAAAAGAAGATGCGCGAGATCGTCGCGCGCGACCAACCCTTCACCAAGGAAGTCTGGTCGCGCGAGAAGACCAAACAGGTGTTCCGCGACAAGGGCGAAGCCTTCAAGGTCGAGCTGGTCGACGCCATCCCTGGCGACGAGCCGATCAAGATCTATTTCCAGGGCGACTGGTTCGATCTGTGCCGCGGGCCGCACATGACCTCGACCGGCAAGGTCGGCAACGCGTTCAAGCTGATGAAGGTCGCGGGCGCCTATTGGCGCGGCGACAGCAACAACCCGATGCTGACGCGCATCTACGGCACGGCGTTTGCGAAGCAGGAAGACCTCGACCTCTATCTGAAGCAGATCGAGGAGGCCGAGAAGCGCGACCACCGCAAGCTCGGCCGCGAGCTCGACCTGTTCCACTTCCAGGAAGAAGGTCCCGGCGTGGTGTTCTGGCACCCGAAGGGCTGGACGGTGTTCCAGGCGCTGATCGCCTATATGCGCCGCCGCCTGACCGGCGACTACAGCGAGGTCAACGCGCCGCAGATCCTCGACAAGGTGCTGTGGGAGACTTCCGGCCATTGGGACTGGTACCGCGAGAACATGTTCGCAGCGCAATCGGCCGGCGACGAGGCCGAGGACAAGCGCTGGTTTGCGCTGAAGCCAATGAACTGTCCCGGCCATGTGCAGATCTTCAAGCATGGCCTGAAGAGCTACCGCGACCTGCCGCTGCGGCTCGCCGAGTTCGGCGTGGTGCACCGCTATGAGCCGTCCGGTGCGATGCACGGCCTGATGCGCGTACGCGGCTTCACGCAGGACGACGCCCATGTGTTCTGCACCGAGGCGCAGCTCGCAGAAGAGTGCCTCAAGATCAACGACCTGATCCTGTCGACCTATGCCGATTTCGGTTTCGAGGGTGAGCTGACGATAAAACTCTCGACCAAGCCGGAGAAGCGCGTCGGCACCGACGAGATGTGGGATCACGCCGAGCGCGTGATGGCCACCGTGCTGTCGGAGATTCAGGCCAGCGGCAGCAACCGCATCAAGACCGCGATCAATCCCGGCGAAGGCGCGTTCTACGGGCCGAAGTTCGAATATGTGCTGCGTGACGCCATCGGCCGCGACTGGCAGTGCGGCACCACGCAGGTCGACTTCAACCTGCCGGAACGGTTCGGCGCGTTCTACATCGACGCCGACGGCTCCAAGAAGGTGCCGGTCATGGTGCATCGCGCGATCTGCGGTTCGATGGAACGCTTCATCGGCATCCTGATCGAGCATTTTGCCGGCAACTTCCCGCTCTGGCTGGCGCCGGTGCAGGCCGTCGTCACCACGATCACTTCCGAAGGCGACGAATACGCCAAGGTGGTCGCCGCCGCGGCGCGGCGCGCGGGCCTGCGCGTCGAGATCGACCTGCGCAACGAGAAGATCAACTACAAGGTCCGCGAGCACTCGCTGGCGAAGATCCCCGCGCTTCTCGTCGTCGGCAAGAAGGAAGCCGAGACCCATTCGGTCTCGGTCCGCCGGCTCGGCAGCGAAGGCCAGAAGGTGATGCCGACCGACGAGGCGCTGGCGGCGCTGGTCGAGGAAGCCACCCCGCCGGACGTCAAGCGCGCCAGGCTCGAGACCTGATGACCGACGAGCAGGAGCTTCCCGCCTTTCCGATCCGGGCTTACCAGCTGATCCCGGATCCCAACCGGCCGACGGTGGTCGCGCTGGCGATCGAAACCGAGCAGGGACACAGCCTCTTCCTGGCCACGCGGGAGATCCTGGAAGACCTCGGGAAGGATCTTCTGGAGCGGGCGGCAAAGATGCCGCCCCGCAAGCCTTAAGGCTCGTCACAATCGGTCTAAACTGGCTTTCGGTGGCCTCCTTGCCTCCCTATCTGCGTGTTAGGCCATTGCCCAATCCTGTCCGACGAAAGAGATGCTCGTGCCCGACGCCCTTGAACTCCTGAAACTCCGCCGCTCCATCAAACCGCGCGAGATGAGCGGCCCCGGCCCCTCGGCCGACGAACTCGACACCATCCTGACCATCGGCTCGCGCGTGCCGGATCATGGCAAGCTGACGCCATGGCGCTTCATCGTGTTCGAAGGCGACGCCCGCGCCCGCGCCGGCGACGTCATCGCAGCCGTGTTCGCGCGGAAGAATCCGGGCGCACCGGCAGCCGACGTCGAAATGGAAAAGCGCCGGATGATGGACGCGCCGCTGGTCATCGCCGTGGTGAGTTTTGTCAAGCCACACCCCAAGGTGCCGGCGTGGGAACAGGAATTGTCGGCCGGCGCCAGCGCCATGAACATCGTCACCGCGGCCACCGCGCTCGGCTACGGCGCCAACTGGCTGACCGGCTGGTTCGCGTTCGACCGCGACGTGCTCGAAGGGCTCGGCGTGAAGCCGGACGAAAAACTCGCCGGCTTCATCCATATCGGCACCCCATCAAAACCCGCCGAGGACCGCCCTCGCCCGGCGCTGTCGGATATCGTGACGCGGTTTTAGGCGTCATCGGCCGGAGCCATTTCCGTTTCAGTTGAATCTGAACGCCAATTTTCGGATTCAAGTTTCAAACAGCCAGGCTCGTCATTGCCTGCGACAAACGCAAAGGCGTTTGCGCAAGGGAGCGAAGCGACGAAGCAATCCATACTTCGGCTTGACGCCATGGATTGCTTCGCTGCGCTCTCATGCACAAACGCTCCGCGTTTGTTGCAGACAATGACGGAAGATACACTTTCGCCTTCTCGCGGCACATTGCGCCCGAGCTTTGCAAGAAACTTCCCGCCCTCGAAATTCAGAGGGCGCAGGGAATGCCGGATGCGCGCTGCACCCGCGGTCTCGTGTGCGATTGTGCTAAGTAGGTTGCACACGAGCATACAGGGCAGCGGAGAACATCCGACATTCCCTGCGCAATGGCTTTACGGCTTATGACGCGCTCTCCCCGGTGAGACGGCCTCTATTGCCACCGTCGCCCCTCGGAAGCGTTAGCTCCCGAAAGACTTGACGCCGTTACGGGCGCCAGGACCACACGCTTTCGCCGTACGCTTCAGCCACGACCGTCAATCGCAACCTCAACGTCCACCGCAACCCGCCCCTCGTCGTGACGACGGCCGACGCCCTTCTGAGTGGGACGGGATGGATGAGAATGTGCCGCTGATTTGGGTCGAAGGAAAGGGAAATGTTTTTGATTTTCGGAAATTATGGAGTTGACATGATTTCCGTAAAACAGAACTGATTTGCCCGTCGGGTTGTTTTGTCGCACCCGGCCCGTGAGATTTCGCTTGCGCGCGACGCGACGCAGGCCACGATTTTGCAGTTTCCGACCTGCAAAAAATTGTGATGGTATTATGCATTCAGTCATCGCGAATTAAGCCGTGGCAAAAATAGCTGCCGCGATCATATCTCCGAGGCAATCCGTGACGAATTCGAAGCAGGTGTTCCACGCTGCGCTAGGCTACATGAGCGCGGCGTTGATCCACAGATGGGTGAGGATACTTGCCACGTAACCGAGCGCGATGGCCCAGGACCATCGAAGATGGTTGAGAAACGTGTAGTGGTTACGCACCAATCCCATCAGCGCCACGCCTGCCGCCGTGCCGATTGACACGAGGCTCCCCCCGACACCGGTGCTCAGCGTGACGAGCATCCACTGGCCGCTCGACATATCCGGGTTCATGGTGAGCACCGCGAACATCAGCGGGATGTTGTCGAACGCCGCGCCCAGTACGCCGATGGCGATGTTCGCAACGGTCGGTCCGAGATCGCCATAGAGAAAATTCGACAACAGCGCGAGATAGCCGGCGACGCCAAGCCCAGCGACCGCGAAGATGACGCCGAAGAAGAAGAGCAGCGTGTCCCACTCCAGACGCCTGATCTCCCGGAAGGAGTCGAACGCCATGTCCTGGTCGCCGCGGCGTCGCCCGATGCGCTGGAGGATATAGCTGTACATTTGCAGGTATCCGAGACCCAGCATCATCCCGAGCGCGGGCGGCAAGCTGAACAAGGTCTTGAACGAGACGGCGGTCGCGATGGTGGCCGCGAACAGTCCGATCACAACGCCCGCGCCGTGCTTGAGTCGCCTGGTTTCGCTTACCGGTTCCGGCATTCCCTTCGGCACGCCGAAATGCATTAGCGCCGCCGGTACAACGAAGTTCACCAGCGCCGGGAGGAAGAGATGGAAGAATTCGAGGAACCCCAGCTTGCCTTTCTGCCAGACCATCAGCGAGGTGATGTCGCCGAACGGCGAGATGACACCGCCGGCATTAGCGGCCACCACGATGACAATGCAGCCCATAACGATGAACTGGTAGTTGCCGACCCCGACGGCCACCACAACGGCTCCCATGACGAGCGCCGTGGTCAGATTGTCGATGATAGGGCCGAAGACAAACGCGAGCCCGCCGACCAGCCAAAAAAGCTGCCGATAAGAGAGCTTCGTACTGGTCAGTTTTACCCTCACCGCAGCGAAGACGCGCCGCTCCTGCATCGTGTTGACATACGTAATCGCCACCACGAGAAACAGCATCAGCTCGCCATAGTCGAGGATCACATGCTTGGCAGCGGCTTCGAGCGCGGCACTCTGACCATGCGCGGCGTAGACTACGCCGAGAAGCGCCCAGATCAGGCCCGCCGCCAGCATGACGGGTTTCGACTTGCGCAGTTGAATGGCTTCCTCGACGGCCACGAATCCGTAGGCCACGAAGAAGATCAGCAGCGCCAGATAGCCGACGGGATGCTGTGTCAGGTCGATACGCACCGCCGCTGCCTCGGCAGCATGGAGCGGCGCGGGAGCGGACAGGAGCAAGGCAAATACCGGAACGGCGAGCATCCGCAGCCGTTCAGCAAGACGCGGCGTCATCAGGCCCGTCGACGATGATCTGATGAAGTAGGCTGCGTGGGTCATGTACCTCCGCCCTGCGGCTTTCCACTATCGCGTTCGAGTACGGCGGGTGCCGTTGCTGGCGTGAGTGGATCGTGTCTGCTGGGCATAAGGCGTAACATGCAGCGACGCGACATGCGCCCGGCGCCGCGTAGGGAATATTACCTACGGACTCATGGTGAGTAGTACGCACGCGCTTGCGCGCCGATTGAAGGAAGCGCATTCTTGCCGGAGCAAAAAATCGTTCACTGGACGACGGAGGAATGCGTTGGGCGACGTCGTCCGCAAATCAGCTAGCGCGACTGCGGGCTCGCGCTGGAGTGCTGGCTGGCCGCAGGAACTGGCGTCGGCGCAGTACGTCGCGATCGGCGGCGTCTTTATTGCCGCCTATATCGGGCTCGAATGGCTCACGCGCGTCCATGAACTCGAAGGCCTCGGCATCACGCTGTGGAATCCGGTGAAGGCGCTAAGCCTGGGTCTGTTGCTGCTCAAAGGCGTCGCTTATGCGCCGGTGCTGTTCCTGGCCGCGTTGCTGGTCGATCTCTTCATCTACGGAGCCGCCAAAAGCGTCGCTTCCACCGTTGCAACGAGCGCAGTTGTTGCGATTGGGTATGCCGCACTGGCCGCGGGTCTCACGCGAGGCCTCCGCTTCGCAGTCGGTCGATCCGACCTGCGCAATGTCATTGCGCTGCTGGTGACGGCGCCAGCAGGCACCTTCGTCATAGCCTGCCTCTATTGCGGTTTTCTCGTGTGGTTCGGCGACCTGCCGGTGAGGCAGTATTGGGAAGCGGTACCGCATCTTTGGGTCGGAGACACCGTCGGTATCATCATCATCCTGCCTGTTGCCATGACCGTGTTCGGGTCAGTCCAGCGTTTGGGAGAGATACGACCCACAGTACTGCTGATCGACTCCGGAGTCTTTCTGGCCGGGGTCCTGGTCGCATTGTGGCTGATCTTCTCCTTCGAGAGAGCCAACGAATACCATTTCTTCTATCTGCTGTTCCTCCCGGTGAGTTGGATCGCGATGCGCACCGGGTTCGCGGGAGCGGCAATCGGCGTATGTGTGGTCCATCTTCTGCTGCTGGCTTTCATCAGCTGGGGCGGCTATCCCGCAAGCACCTTCATGGGTTACCAGCTCCTGGTGCTGGCGCTCGCGTTCAATGGGTTGCTGCTCGGCGCTGTCGTCGACGAACGCCGCAAATCGGATGAGCTGCTGCGCGAGCAGCATGCCCAAGTGGCGCGCATGACGCGGCATGCGACGGCCGGCGCGATGGGCGTTTCCCTGG
Source organism: Bradyrhizobium sp. OAE829 (assembly GCF_040546575.1). Classification (NCBI taxonomy): domain Bacteria; kingdom Pseudomonadati; phylum Pseudomonadota; class Alphaproteobacteria; order Hyphomicrobiales; family Nitrobacteraceae; genus Bradyrhizobium; species Bradyrhizobium sp. OAE829. Next base: position 1,207,742 of record NZ_JBEPOE010000001.1, read on the forward strand.
CGCACCAGATCAGCCAGCCGCTGTCGAACGTCGCCATGTACCTTCACGTCGGCCGGCAGCTTCTGGCTGACAAGCCTGCGGAGCCGGCGCCGGTTGCGGCGTCCCTTGAGAAGGCAACGGCTCAGCTGCGCCAGGCGAAAGACATCCTCGAGCGTCTGCGGGACTTCGTCTCGCGCGGTACGCTCAGGCCAACTCCTACTGATCTCGGCGCCTTGACACGAAGGGTGGTGGCTCTGGCCGAGGATGACGCAAGGGCGCACGGCGTCTCGGTGCGGCTTGAAGCTGCGTCCGTCCCACCGATCACCGTTGATGCGCTTCAACTCGAGCAAAGCCTGATCAATGTGATCAACAACGCCATCGACGCCGCCGCGGAAGCGAGCCGATTGCCCGGCTGCGTTACCATTCGCGTGGCAACGCTGGACAAGGGGGTACGGATCGAGGTCGAGGACAATGGGCCGGGCGTATCCGACGTCGTGGCGAAACACCTGTTCGAGCCGTTCGTCACGACAAAGCCGAGCGGTATGGGGCTCGGCCTGGCGCTGTCACGCGAGTTGATCAGCGCGCATGGAGGGACGATCGATTGGGAGCGCGTCCGGCCAGATGGCGGCGCGCGGTTCACGATCGACCTTCCCCTGAGCGCAGAGGTGGGCCATGGGACATAAGCGCGTCGTACACGTCATCGACGATGAATCCGATGTCTGCGAAGCCCTCAAAGTGCTGCTGCATACGGCTGACATGGAAGCGCGCACCTATGCCTCGGCCGAAGAGTTCCTCTCGGAGGTCAAGCTGAGCAGGCCGTTGTGCCTGCTGGTTGATCTACGCTTGCCGGGAATGAGCGGGCTGGATCTCGTACATCACTTGCAACAGGGGCCGATGAGTCCGGTAGTGGTCATGATCACCGGCCATGGCGACGTGCCGCTCGCCGTCAAGGCCATGCGGGCGGGCGCATTGCACTTTCTCGAGAAGCCGTTCGAGCCGGCCGAACTCCTTCAGACTCTGGAGGAAGCACAGCAGCGCGTCAGCGAAATCGCCGCCGAGGAAGAAGCGTATGCGGCCATCGAAGCCAGGTATCGATCGCTCACGGCCCGCGAACAGGAAGTGATGGTCCTTCTGGCTGAAGGGATGCCGACGAAGGTGCTCGCTACAAAACTCGGGATCAGCACGCGGACAGCTGAGCATCATCGCGCAGCTGTGCTGCAGAAGATGGGCGCGCGGACGCTGTCGCATCTGGCGCGCATGAGCATAAGCCTACAGGGACGGAGTGCACTTCCAAAACCGTAGGTAATCATCGCCATCTCAGGGGAAGGCGATCAATGCAATTCCGTGCAGACAACATACTCGGTTACGTATCGACCGATGCGCGCGGTTCCCGGATGACGAGCGCATCGCAGGCCACGTCATCCATGATCACCTTTGCCGTGCTCCCAAGAAACAACTCGAGGAAGGAACTCCGCCCGTGCGTACCAAGCACTATCAGGTCGACATCCTTGTCTCGCACATAGTCACGCAGCAATAAATTTGGTGCGCCATCCTCGATCAGCACATGAGGCTGTTGCCAACCGGGTGCTGTTTTGTCGACTCCTGCCAAGAACGCCTGCACTTCCTGCTCGACTTCCATACGATATTGTCGATGCGATACTGATTCAGTTATCAATTCGGACGCTGGGGTGTACGCATGAAAAACTGTCAGCCTTTGTCCAGTGAAAAGGCGTCCGGCTGTTTCCAGGGCATAACGGGAGGAAGCGGAGAGGTCAGTAGCGAAAACAATATTCCTGTAGGGCCTGCGAGGACGCTCCTTGACAACAAGGAGCGGAACCCGAGCCCGACGAAGTAGTCGATCCGCGGTCCTGCCCAGAATGAAATGGCCGAACGACTCGTCTCTTCCGATGCCGATTGCAATCAGATCGCAATTCTCAGCGTCGGCATTGCACAGAATGGTCTCTACCGGATTTCCTTCGGCGATTCGCACCGTTGGCCGGGCCGGAAGTGCGTCGACATCGGCCAGGAGGTGTTTTCTGGCTGTATCAAGCGGATCTGGCGAGCGTCTCCACGACGGCAAACCTGCTGTCTTCGGGATACTCACGTCGCGGTCCTCAACTACATGCAAGACGATCAGCGACGATTGCCACTGGGCTGCAAGCATGGCCGCCCGGCAAAGCGCGCGGTCACAGCGCGCACTGAGATCCGTCGCCAAAAGAATCTTCTTGCTGCTCATTCGACTTGGCGCATTCACGCCGGCGCACTCCTGTCGTTCGGGACGCACCAATTCGTTGGGCTTTCAGCGGTGCATCTTGATGCTCCGCCTTGCCTGCTGTGGATAGTACGTAGCACGCGGCGGCGCGAAATGCGTCCAGTTCAGCGTAGGTATTAATGCTCGCGCGCTTATGGTGAGAACTACCTACGCGCTTGCGTACGAAGTCAGGCGCGCGGCCAAGCTCTCCACGCTCATAGCTTTCGTGCTTGACGAGCAATGCCCTTTACGGCGTAAATGCCCGCGCCCGCCACTGTAGAGCTACGCAAATTGCCCGTCCTTATTCTCACGTCAACAAAGCAAGATTTTCTTGCGCGCAAGATCGCCAAGCAGCTTGTCGATTTACGTCTCGCCGCCGCCGTGCAGATAAGAGAAGTCGACAGTTTCTATCGTTGGCAGGCAACAATTCACAACCACAATGAATACACACTCACAATCAAGACTATCGCGGCCCACTTCTCCAAGATTGAACAACTGATCAAGCGCGAGCACACCTACGATATCCCGCAAATCATCATGCTCGACATCAAGAACGGCTCGGACGACTATCTTCGATGGATAGAAGAACAGGTGTCCTGACTTGATAAGCATGGAGCGAGGGCTGCAAAGCAGCGACCCTGCTCACGACTTACCGCGCCACCACCTCGACCTCGCCATCAACACCGTTCACCACGTTGAACGGGCGCTCGAACACCTTGCCTTCGTTCTTGGCGATGGCGCGGTATTCGCCTTCGGACAGGACGACGCGGGGAAATGCGCCGATCGATTCCTTGATGACGTCGCCGCCCGGCGTGATGACCGACCATGCGGTGTTGGCGAGCGCCTCGCCGCCCCTGTCGCTGACCAGTTTCAGCGTGATGACCGCGGCGCGATGGGTGACGATCACGTCGGTCAGCTTGCCGGCCTGCACGCGGATGTCGGAACGGACCACGGAATTGGCGTCGCCGTAGTTGGAGATGATGTAGTAGGTGCCCTCCGGCAGCAGCGCGACGTCGCCGCCGGCGACGTTGGGCAACAGCGAGGTCCGCTCGGCGCCGTCGAACTGGCTGCCTTTGTAGATCGCGAACGAAATCTGGTTCGGCGGAATCTTGGAGGTGCCGACGCGGCCTTCGATGCGCAGGCCGCCGGCCGGAAGCACGAAGGATTCGCGATCGGTCTCCGACTTCAGGCTCACCGCCCGCACCGCGCTGACGAGGCCGAGCGCGACATGCACGACATAATTGCCCGGCGGCAGCACGATGTTCGGGGTCGCACCGCGGTCCTCGCGGATCAGGCGGAAGGTGCCGTTATCGTCCGGCTTGTCGGCGAATACCCGCCACACCAGTCCGCTATTGATGACCGGCAAATCCTTGCCGTAGCGCGCCGTCAGGGACAGCACGGCCTGGCCGGGCGGCGAGGCGCCCGGCGGCGGCGCCGCTGGCGGGACGGTGGCGATCGACGGCGGCACCAGGGTCGGCTGCGTCAGCGTTGGCGGCAGGGTGGGTACAGAGCCGGGCGGCGCCAGGTTCATCGCAGGGCCCGACGGCGCATCCGGAATCGAACCCGGCGGCACCGGCGGCGGGCGATCGGAGAACATCTGGGCCGAAGCAGGGCCAGGTGCCAGCAACACCAAGGCAAGCATTGGGGCAAGCAGAAGCCGCGGGAAAAGCCGCCACGCGCTCCCGTCCCCGCCGATGCCATTGCCTCGCCAAGCCATGGCCATGCTTTTCACTGAAAACGCGGCAAATTCAAGCCTGCAGAGCGTCCCGGGGTACCCCCTAAGCGAGGAACCCGCACCTAAACCCGATGTTGATCCCGCGGTCGTGGTCCAGTCATAATCCCCGCCTAGGCCGCTTTGGCCGGGCATAAACCAAGCATCTGGAATTGATTGACATGATTCTGGTGCGGCCATGCCGCGGCGAATATGCTTGAGCCGCAGGAGAGTTTTTCGTGTTGGATAACTGGATGGGCCGCGGCCAAAAGGGCTCCGACGGCCGTGACGAGGTAGGACTCGGCAGCATCCGCCGGCCGGTGATCGGGCTGGCGCTGGGCGGTGGCGCCGCGCGCGGCTTCGCCCATATCGGCATCATCAAGACCCTGGTCGCGCACGGTATCCATCCCAATGTCGTCGTGGGAACGTCGATGGGTGCGGTGATCGGCGGCGGCTACGCCTCCGGCAATCTCGAAAAGGTGGAAGAATGGGCGCGCGGCCTGCAGCCGCGCAATATTTTCGGCTATCTCGATATCCGTCTCAACGGCTCCGGCCTGATCGGCGGCAGCAGGCTTGCCGCCCAACTCGAGACGACGATGGGCCAGGGCCTGATCGAGGACCTGCCGGTGAAATTCGCCACTGTTGCAACCGAAGTGCGCACCGGCCACGAGATCTGGCTGACCCATGGCCGCATGATCGACGCGATGCAGGCCTCATACGCGCTGCCGGGAATATTCTCGCCGATCCTGATCGGCGACCGCTGGCTGGTCGATGGCGCGCTGGTCAACCCGGTTCCGGTGTCGGCGGCACGCGCCCTCGGCGCGGAGATCGTCATCGCCGCCAATCTCTCCAGCGACATCTTCACCCACGCAACAACGATTTATTCCCACGGCGCGGCGGCGGACCTTAACGTCTCGGTCGCACCTGAGGCAGTACCTGAAGCCGAACCAGCAAAGCGCGGTTTCGGCAGGTTTTTCTCGGCAGAGCGCACCATGAAGCGCGAGTTCTTCGGCGGCGGCGGACGGCCGGGAATCTCCACCGTCATGGTGGACGCCTTCAACATCATGCAGGACCGCATCACCCGCGCGCGGCTGGCAGGCGATCCGCCGGATCTCCTGATCTCGCCCCGTGTCGCCAAGATCGGCTTGTTCGATTTTCACCGCGCCGACGATCTGATCGCCCATGGCGCGCGCGCCGCCGAGCGCGCCATCGATTCCATCCAGGAAGCGATCCACATTCTGGCGCCGCCAGCGGCTGGCACCGCCACGCCTACCGAAAAGGCCGAACCAGAGAAAGAATAGCGCTCAGGCGGTCTTGATGTAGTCGCGCAGCGCTTCCTGCTCGGCTTCATATTCGTGGACACGGCGCTTGACGATGTCGCCGATCGAGATCAGGCCGACCACCTTGCCCTCCTCGACGACAGGCAGATGCCTGAACTTGCCCAGCGTCATCATTTCCATGATGCCGCTGACCGTGTCCGACTCCCGGCAACTGACCACCTTGCGCGTCATCACGGCACTGACCGGCTCGTCCAGCACCTTGGCGCCACGCTCGCCGAGCACGCGGACGATGTCGCGCTCCGACAGGATGCCTTCGAGGCGTCCCTGGTTCATGACCAGCACGGCGCCGATCTTGCGCTCGCCAAGGAGTTTGACCGCGGCCGAGAGCTTGACGTCCGGCTCGACGCTCAGGATGTGATGGCCTTTGGAATCGAGAATTGCACGTACCGTCATTGCCGCCTCCTGAATCGGTGCGCACCCCTTTTGGGGGTTCGACTTGTTCGCGAGTCTTCAATCAACAGTTCCGCGCCGTATTGGCTTCAAGAGCGTTTCAGGCACGGTTTACAAGCTCAGCTGTCCTGCACGGCAGCGGGCTTTGTCTTGTGTCACGACATGTGAAGATGATGAATGAAATCGCGGTGCGCCGCAAGCGACGATCAGACGCGGTCAGCCTCGTCTTGCGATGACGCATCTGCAGCATGCGTTGCCATCCGCGGCACCGGATCGAACAGCGAAAACAGCATCAGGCCGGCGAGAAATCCGCCGATATGCGCTTGCCACGCCACGGTGCCGCCGTCGGCGCCGATCGAAATCGATCCGACGCCAAAGATGATGTTGACGCCGAACCACACCGCCAGAAATCCCAGCACGCGGGTGTCGCGAAAGGCCTGTCCGAGCGACAGCGCCGGCACCTTCGCCGCTGCATCCGCGTCCCCCCGGCTGAACGACAGAAAGCTTCCCTTCACAAAGGCAAAGCGCATGGCGGCCGCCATGGTGCCGGACACCGACGCCGACGCGCCGATCATCGGCGCGATCGCGTGTTCATGCGTGAGCAGATGCGCAAGCGCACCGGCCGCGGCCGTCACGGCCATGAACACGTAAAACCTGACCGCCCCGAACCGCCGCGCCAGCGCGCTGCCGAACGGCAACAGCCACAGCACGTTGAAGCCGATATGGGTGAGGTTGGCGTGCAGCAGCGAATAGGTGACGAAGGTCCAGACCTTGGCGCCCGTGCCGCCGGGAAAATCGATGTTGAGCAGCGTCGAATCGTAGCGTTTCGGAATGAAACCGAAGACGTCGATGGTCCAGTTCTCGAGTTCCGGCGGCAGCAGCACACGCAGGTGAATGACCGCGATCAGCGCGACATAGGCCGTCAGCGCACCCGGCAGGGTCAGGATCGGCTCGCGCGGACCTTCCGGGGCTTCAAGCTGGGTTTCAGGCTGGGATTCCAAGGGGCCAGGGACCTTCAGAGCGGCTTTGGGGAGCATTCGGCCCAGATAGGCGGCTTTGCCCGCGCTGTGCAAGTGCACAAACGTCCGAACCGTCAAAGGCGCTGCACTGCGTCCGGGACACGGAACTGCTGTGCCAAAAAAGAAAAAGGGAGGATGCTGAGAACATCCTCCCTCGTCGCCGATCTTTTCGCGCCCCTGGAGCTTAGGGGAACATCCCCACCCCTCCCCGCGCGATGACCAAACTGTTTGACGCCACCTGTGTACCAACCGAGCCGGCAAGTCGGAGATAAGCCGTCCGGGCCCGATGCGTTCCACTCTACGCAGGCCGCCGCTGGATCGCCAATCGCATAGTTAATTTAACGTTAACAACGCAAAGCCGCCGCCAAACCCGCCAAACCGCGTCCACGGCATGGACGCTGCACAGCCTGTCCTGCACAACACAGAAGGGACAGCACGTGAGCAAAATCGGGACAGATATGTGCCGCCCTGCCACGGGCGGGGGCGAGGCCAACGTATGAAACATCCATCGAGCCGTCAGTTTTTTGCCTATTGGGACGCAAAACGCGGCCACGCGCGGGCACCTGACCGCAGCGAGATCGAACCATCAGCGGTACGCGAACTGCTGGGCGACATCTTCGTGCTGGGTTACGAAAGCGAAGCCGGCTTCCCCTTCCGCGTCGCCGGAACCCGGGTCTGCGCCCTGCTCGGCCGCGATGCAAAGGACAGCAGCTTCTCGGCGCTGTTCGCCGAAGAGAGCCGCCGCGAGGTCCAGGACATCGTGACTTACGTCGCCGAAGAAATGCTGGCCGCCGTCGCCGGCATCACCGCGACGTCGGAAGACGGCCGGACCGCGCATCTGGAATTGCTGCTGCTGCCGTTCAACAGCCGCGCGCACGCGCCGATCAGCGTCACCGGCCTGCTGGCGCCGTTCGAGGACGATCTCGGCACGCTGAAGGATTTCAAGCTGACGTCGTGGCGCTATCTGCACCGGCCGGAGAAGCTCGTTCCCCGCGCCTTGCGCAAGCTCGCCATCGCGCGCGGCTTCATGGTGTATGAGGGAATTACCGGCCGCTGAACCGCGCGGCGCGCTTTTCAAGAAACGCGTTGCGCCCCTCCAGCGCATCCGCGCTCTTGCGGATCTCGGCCTGCATCTCGATTTCGCGCCGGAACTGATCGGCATAGCTTGAGTGTTCGCTCTCCTCGATCAGGCGGCGTGTCGCAACCAGCGCCCGCGTCGGACCGCTAGCGAGCTTGCGCGCCAGCGCCAGCGCGCCGCCCTGAAGCGCGGCATCATCGAACACTTCCCGGACCAGTCCCCATTCCCGGGCCGTCTCGGCCGATAGCGGCTCGTTGGTCAGCATCAGTTCGAGCGCGCGCTGCCGGCCGACGAGGCGCGGCAGTAGCCAGGTCGAGCCGAGATCAGGCACCAGCGCGATCCGGCTGAAGACCTGAATGAAGCTCGCCGAGCGCGCCGCGACAATCACGTCTCCCGCCATCGCGAGGCTGAAGCCGCCGCCGGCCGCCACACCATTGACCGCTACCACGACCGGCACCTTGCATTCGCGCAGCGCCTTGAAGGCCGGCCAGTAATACCGCATCACGCCGTCGACGATGTCGTCGCCGAGGATCGCGGCGGCCTTGAGGTTCTGGCCGGAGCAGAAGCCGCGTCCGGCGCCGGTCAAGACCAGCGCCCGTACCCCCGGATCCTCGGTCATCTCACCGATCGCGAGCGCAAGATCGCCCAACAGATCGGGCGTCATCGCATTCAGCGTCGCAGGTTCGTCCAGTGTCAGCACGCCGACGGCATCGTCGCGGTCCCGCTTCACTCCCGGCATCGCATCCCTCCCCAAAATTTGGCCGGCCCTGCCGGGCCTGACATTAAGCATGATGGTACCGAAACAACGCACTGACAAACAATCGCTTTCAGCGGTCTTGACCGAAAACCGCCTTTACCGGGATACTGACCGGATTGGACGTGAGCGATGTTTGAGATCATTATTTTCTGCGTGATTTTACTGGCGGTTTGTTATTGGGCGGTCCTGTGGCTGATGGGACGGCGCGAGGACGTTTTGCACGGCGAGTTCGTCGAAGCCGGTGCGCAGGCCGAAGAGCCCGTTCGATCGGTATTTCCCAAGCGGCCTGCCCGTAAAGTTCAAGCGGCTCGGCAGAATTTCCCCGAAAAACCCGTCTTTCCCGCAAAACCCGACATCACCGCGAAGCCCGACATCACCGAGAAGCGCGTTCAAGCCGCCGTCGCGGAGCCGGCCGTTCAAGCTGTCTTGCCGGAGCAACCCGCCTTCAGGCAGGAACGGCTGGAGTCGCTGCTGAACTCGATCAAGCGGGATCTCAACCAGCTGGTCCAGAAGTAGCTGCGCGCTCGGTCGGCGAACCCGAAATCCGTGCGCGCATTGACATAGGCCGGGTGCGGCCAGAGCTTGCGCTGCAGCTCTTGAAGGTGAGGCGTTTTTCCGGGAGTGGGGCATTGCGCAATCGCTGGGGCGTTCTTGCGATCCTGTTCGTGGTTCGCCTCACGATGGCCTTCCAGTTTCAGAGCGTGGCCGCGGTCGCACCCCTGCTCGGCACCAGTTTCGGCGTCAGCCTTGCCGATATCGGATTGCTGATCGGTCTTTATTTCACGCCGGGCGTGGCGATTGCGTTGCCGGGCGGCGCAATCGGGCAAAGGTTCGGCGACAAGACCACCGTGCTTGCCGCGCTCGCGCTGATGATGATCGGCGGCCTTGCGATGGCGCTGTCGGATTCCTGGAACGTGCAGATGGCGGGACGGCTGATCGCGGGCGCCGGCGGCGTGCTGCTCAACGTGCAGATGAGCAAGATGGTCGCTGACTGGTTCGCCGGTCGCGAGATCGCAACCGCGATGGCGATCTTTGTCAATTCATGGCCGGCTGGCATTGCGATTTCGTTGTTGACCTTGCCCGCGACCGGCACCGCCTGGGGCGTCAGCGCGGTCTATTTTGCGGTCGCAGCCTTGATCGGATCGGGGATCGTTCTGCTTGCCGCGGGCTATCGATCGCCGCCGAATGCGGCTGCGGTCTCCGGCGTTCCCGCGCGTCTCGACCGCAACGCAACGATCGCGGTGATCGTCGCGGGGTTGCTCTGGGGCATCTACAATATCGGCTTTGCAATGATCTTCAGCTTCGGACCGTTGTTGCTGGTCGAACGCGGCTGGTCGATCGCGTCAGCAGGATCGACCATCAGCATCGTGCTGTGGCTGGCGGCGCTCACCGGCCCGGCAGGCGGATTTCTGGCGGATCGAACCAAGCGCCCGCAGACTGTTCTTGTCGGCGGCTGCATCGTGTTCGCGCTGCTGATGCTGGTGCTGCCACGCTCCGGCGCCGTGCTGCTGACCGTCGTCGCGCTCGGCATCATCTGCGCGCTGCCGTCAGGGCCAATCATGAGCCTGCCGGCGCAGGTGCTGCAGCCTTCCACCCGCGCGATCGGCATGGGCCTGTTCTTCACGGTCTATTATGCGGCGATGATGCTGGGGCCGTTTGTCGGCGGCAGCCTCGCCAAATGGACCGGGACCGCCGCCACCGCATTCGACTTCGGCGCGGTAATGGTTTTGCTGTGCCCGCTGCTGCTGTGGACGTTCAACCGGATCGCGACGGCACGGACACATACAGCTTGATGCACATACTTGATGCAACCGGCGATAACACATCATTAACCCTGTCGGCCTTAGGGTCTTCCTGACGCCGAAGGACCGGACGTCGGGTGGCGAAGAATGTCGTTTGCGCAAAAAAAATCCACTGTCCCGGTCGCTGAAGAGCGACGGCGCTTCCAGCGCGTGAAAGTCCACCTGCTCGGCCGCTACATGCTGCCGGACCGGCGTGAATTTCCCTGCCAGATCATCAATATGTCGCCGGGCGGATTGGCCCTGCTGGCGCCCGGTATCGGCAATGTCGGCGACCGCGTGATCGCCTATCTCGACCATATCGGCCGGGTCGAGGGCAAGATCACCCGCATCATCGACAACGGTTTTGCCATGACCGTGGGCGCGACCGCGCGCAAACGCGACAAGCTCGCCGCCCAGCTCACCTGGCTCGCCAACCGCGACATCCTCAATCTGCCGGAAGACCGTCGCCACGACCGCATCGTGCCGCGCAACCCGATCGCGCTGCTCACGCTCGAGGACGGCAGCAAGATGACCTGCCGGATCATCGACCTCTCGGCGTCGGGTGCGGCGATTGCCGCGGAAAACCGCCCGCCGCTGAAATCGCTGGTCATGCTGGGCAAGGTGCAGTCGCGCGTGGTGCGAAATCTCGAAGAAGGCTTCGCGCTCGAGTTCGTCCACGAGCAGATTGCCGACACGCTCGAAGACGCGGTTAGCGCGCGGTAAAGCGCCAGCCGCCCAAAATCCCCGATTTATCGACCTCAAGAGGCGGTATCCGCGTTGCCGGATACCGCCTTTGTGTGTTTTGGCGCCTGCCAGAGCAGGTTAACGCCGGCGGCTTTTGCAGTCACAAATGCCGCTGCGGCAGCGCCTGGCGCGTTAATGCGTAAAATTTGAATCAATTGCAGTTGTTTCAAATTTTAGGCGAATTTTATTCAAGTATAGATCGAATTCGCTGCGCCTTTTACTTGTATTCGCGTCAAATGTACTTGGCTGACTTAGCGGCGGCGCAAATCCTTTGTGCGAAACATGGTCCCAACAAGAAACGGGGGCCACAATGTTGTTCAGGGGACAGGGGAAGGGATTGGCGGTTGCCGCCATCCTGCTGGGGATGAGCGTCTCTACGAGTTATCAGGCGAAAGCCGGTGACGCGCTCTATGCCAGCCTTGGCGATACCACGCGTTCGCCGATCGGCTGGGTCGAATTCTGCGCCGAGAATCCCGGCGACTGCCGCGGCGGCGCATCACAGCCGCGGGACATCGTGCTGTCGCAGACGGCATGGCGAGATTTGCTGAGAGTCAACAAGTGGGTCAACGAGACCATCAAGCCGATCACCGACATAGATCATTGGGGTGTGATCGAGAAATGGTCGTTGCCGACAGACGGCTACGGCGACTGCGAGGACTACGTGCTGTTGAAGCGCAAGATGCTGATCGATGCCGGCTGGCCGCGCGAGGCGCTGCTGATCACGGTGGTGCGCGACAAGAAGGGCGAAGGCCACGCGGTGCTCACGGTCAAAACCGACAAGGGCGAATTCGTGCTCGACAACCAGAACGAAAGCGTCCTCGCCTGGACGGAGACCGGCTACCGCTTCGTCAAGCGTCAGTCGCAGAGCGACCCTAATCTGTGGGTGTCGCTCGGTGACAATCGCCCCGCGGTCGCCACCGCCAGTTCTCGCGATCGCTAACGACAAAGGAATTTACCAACCCGCGACCCGGTCACATCCCCACCCCTCCCCGTCCCAGACCGGTTCGCGCGCGGCCAGCCATCCCCCAATGGCTGGCCGCAACCTTTTTGGGGGATGAAGAGCGCTTCGCCCTCAGCAAGTAGCTCGCGTTCAGTCGGCATGCAGCAGCCGGTAGATCGATTTGAAGCGAAAGCTTCGCTTGCCAGCCAATGCCGTAGCGTCGAACTCAGCACCTTCCCCGGAATAGGTTCCGGAAAATCCGATGCTGATTTCCTTTCCTGCCCAGGGAAACGTACCGTCAATCGGCGTATGCTCCCGGCTGGTCATTTCACCTTTCCACCTTCCGTCAGAACAGGTGTAGCTTCCGACGGTATAATAGAATCCACCGCCCCCACGCATCGTGCCGTCGCGCAGCACCATCACGTGTCGGTTGTAGGCTTCCACGCCGTCCTGAAACCTTGTGGTCGCCAGATAGATTCCATTCCTGATCATGATCGATGCCGGCCATCGGGCAACGTCGGACCCATGAGAGGGCAAGATTGCGCGTCGTTGAGCAGCATTACAAGTGAGCTCCAGTCGCCCTCGCCCAAGGCATGCCGCAACTTTTTGTGCCGCGCCAGATATGAGATGATGGCGCGCTTCGGAGGAACCGACCGTGCCCCACAACGAGATCGACGCCATCCGCGCATTGCTGGGTTCGAAACCGCGACCGGTCGGATGGGCGGAGCGGCGCCAGCGGCTCGACGAGGTCGGATCGACCTGGCCGGTGGCTGCTGATGTGAAGTGTGACGCCGTCGACTGCGACGGCGTGCCCGGCGAGTGGTCGCTTTTATCAGGCAGCGACCCGTCGCGCGTGCTGCTGTATTTTCACGGCGGCGGTTATTGCTCCGGTTCGATCGTGAGCCATCGCCGGATGGTGACGGAAGCCGGCCGTGCGGCACGGTCGCGCTCGCTCGCGATCGATTACCGCCGCGCGCCCGAGCACCCTTACCCGGCCGCCCATGAGGACGCGCTGACGGCGTGGCACTTCTTGCGCAAGCTAGGCATACCGGCGGCAAACATCGCCGTCGGTGGCGACAGCGCCGGCGGTAATCTCGCGCTCGGACTGATCGGCCGGTTGCGCGGCGAAGGCGAGCCGCTGCCCGGCTGCGCCTGGCTGGTCTCGCCCTGGACCGACCTCACGATGTCGGGCGCCACGCTCGACACCAAGGATGCGATCGACCCGCTGATCCACCGGGCTTATCTCGCCGAACTCGCGGACGCCTATGCGCCGTCGCCGCTCGATCGCCGGGATCCGTTGATCTCGCCGCTATTTGCGGATCTCGCCGGCTTTCCGCCGCTCCTGATCCAGGTCGGCTCGGCCGAAACCCTGCTGGCGGACGCCACACGGCTGGCGGCCGCCGCCGGTTCGGCCAACGTCGAATTGAGCCTCGAGATCTGGCCGCACATGATCCACGCGTGGCCGGTCTGGAATGCGAGATTGGCGGACGGTCGCCAGGCCCTGGCGAAGGCGGGGCAATTTATCCGCGCGCATCTGCAACAACCGTCGTAGAGAGTGTGCAGGCCGCGCGGGCCATCCAAGGCCATTTTCCAGCGCAAAAGCCCGGGATTGTTGATGTTTTACCCGGAATCCCAACTCGATCGGGCGAATCCCGGGTTTCGGCGCCGCCAAGCCTGTGGTAAGCGATGGTATTGAAATTACGTCCGGATTTTGAGTCTCATGATCGAACCCGCTCCCCGGAATACCAGTGCGCTTGCGCGTATCAGTGGCCAGCCGATTGCGATCGGCGCTGCGGCTCTCGTCATCGTCGTGCTGGGAATAGGCTCGATCACGCTGTGGCGGGCCTATACCGGCAGCGCGCCTGAAACCGACCGCGTCGTTGCGGTCAGGCAATTGCAGGCGCGTACCGCGCAGGCGTCCGAACAGCTGGTCGAGAAAACCAAGGGCCTCGAAGCCACCCAGCAGGAATCGATCGATCAGCTCCAGGTGGTCCAGGATCAATTGCTGACGGTGCGCCGCCTGCTCGCTGCGCAGCAGGCCGATACCAGAAAGCTCTCCGAACAGGTCGGCACCCTGACGGAATCGATCGACGGCTTGCGGCAATCGTTCGCGAGCGCGCAGGCGGCCGAACCGGCCGCTCCACCCTCTGCCCGCAAACGGTCGGTCAGGAAATCCAGCGCGGCAAAGCCGCGCGCGAACAAGAGCGCCCTCAAGCGCGGAAGGTCGAACGGCTGACGCTAGGCCCGGACGGGGTCCGCGACCCGTCTCGCAAAGACCGGGCGCCCTCGCGATACTTGCCAGCGTGATCAGTCCCCTTTGCGTCGCTGATCGTGACACATTCAGCCCGGTCCGCCGTGCCCGGCTGCAGGCCAAAGCGGCGGCAGTTCTCAACCACATGCCACCAAAAACCCGCTTTCCTGCCAATTTTGTGTTCCGAGTGTGAACTGCTTCACATATGGCCGCGGGAATCTCCTGCATGCTGCAGTTCACCGGATGGCGTGAGCCGATTTCAATATCCGGGGCTGGCAAGGTCGTTGACGGTATACTGCGTCGACGGCCTTGTTTTTTGCGCCCCCCTCCATCCCTCGCTCCGGCGTTTCCGAAATCCTGATTCAGATTTAGCTCGCAGGCAGGTGATTTGCCTTTGGCCGGCATTGTTTGCTGAATGCGGCTCTCTTGAACCCATGCGATCCTGAAACATGAGGACCGCACACTAATCGTTTGTTTTTGATGCGGTTTCGGCGCAGGTAAGTCTACGCAATCTGCGTAGACTTGATCGCTATGCGAAGGACCCCCTTGCGCCGGAAGACGCCATCCAAGGAGCCTCCCCAATGAGTGCCGAACCCCTGCCGACCGCTGATGTCATCGGACTGACGAAAGTCGCGCCGTTTTCCCGCCGCAGCTTCATGACCGCGACGGCCGCCGTCACGGCCGGCTATACGCTCGCCGCCGGGCCGGTGCGGGCGGACGTCATCAAGACCGACACCAACGGCCTCAACGCCGGCGATGCCAGGATCAAGGTGGCCGACGGCGAGATGCCCGGCTATTTCGCCCGTCCCGAAGGCGCCGCCAATCCGCCGGTCGTGCTGGTGGCGATGGAGATTTTCGGCCTGCATGAATACATCAAGGACGTGACGCGGCGCCTCGCCAAGCTCGGCGTGCTCGCGGTGGCGCCGGATTACTATTTCCGCAAGGGCACCGATCTCACCAAGGTCACCGACATCCCGCAACTGCTGCCGATCGTGAATTCGAAACCGGACGCCGAATTGCTGTCCGACCTCGACAGCACGGTGGCGTGGGCGAAGTCGCAAGGCGGCGATACTTCGCGGCTCGGCATCATCGGGTTCTGCCGCGGCGGACGGACGGTCTGGGAATACGCCGCCCATAGTCCCGCGCTCAAGGCAGGCGCCGCGTTTTACGGCCCGCCGGTCGATCCGCCGAACCCGCTCTGGCCGAAGAGCCCGACGCAGCTCGCGCCCGAGATGAAGGCGCCCGTGCTCGGCCTCTATGGTGAAGCCGATAGCGGCATTCCCGTCGCGACCGTGGAAGCCCTGAAGGCCGCCTTGGCGGCGAACAAGAAGACCGCCGAGTTCAAGATCTATCCGGGCGCCCCGCATGGCTTCCACGCCGACTACCGTGCCAGCTATCGCAAGGAAGCGGCCGACGACGCGTGGGCGCAGATGCAGGCCTGGTTCAAGAAATATGGCGTGCTGGGCTAGCGAGAGCGTTTTCGAGCGAAGTGGACACCGGTTCGCGTGAAGAAAACGCGTCAAAACTCAAGAATACCTGCGGGCAAACCAGACGTGAAAAATGGCGCGCAGCAAATGGCTGCGCGCTATTCCAACAGACGGCCTATCCGACGCGATCGCTGTTGCGATGCGGCCTGGATACCGTCTGCTCGATTTCCCAGAGTATCCAGACGACGGCCGCTCCCAGACTTACAACGACACCCAGGAGCACCAACGTCAAAGCCGGGACTGAGAGCATGTTCAGCATCCCCAAGGTGATGCAAGCGACGTACCAGCAAACCAAGCAAACCAAACGCGGCCTCGGCGATTAAACACCGGGGCCGCCGAAATCATCCCGATAACCCGCCAGGCCGGGATTAGTTGCAACCTGAACCGACGCAATCGCGCGGCCTGTGTTCGCACTTCTCGCGACCGGCAACGTGCAACTAGCAGCCGCGGCAGATGCTCTTGACCTTGCGGTCGATGGTCCTGTTTTCCTGCTGGATGGCGGCATCGACATCCGCATGCGGTCGCTCCATCGACCCTGTGCCCGCAGCACCGGTCGTGACCCCGGCCCCAGTGTTCACGGCCGGGCCCGACGATTGGGCGGTGCCGGCGCTGTTGGTGCCGGGCGCAGCGGGAAGCCTGGCCGCGTTGCCTGTGCCGCTCGGATCGTTGCCCGAATTGTTCAGACCTGCCGGGTTTGCCGGGCCGGGTGGGACGCCATGGATGGAGGTCGAGCCGGCGCCCGCCGATCCAGCATTGGGCGTACCGACCGCGCTGCTGCTTCCTGTCGTCGAGCCGCTCGCGGCGCCGCCGGCACTTGTGCCGCCAGCACTTCCGCTGCCGCCGCCTGCGTTTTGCGCCAACGAAATGGCAGGCACGGTCAGGATGGTGAGCGCGATCATTGCTGCAAATGCGGTTGGTTTGGTCATCGAGAACTCCTTTCCTGGTTCAACGACGGCGAAACAGGCTTGTTCCGGCCGGAACGTTTTCGGGGGCGGACCATTATGCAAACGTATCCGCCACTTTGCCGGAGCTGAGGACGCGTGCGCAAACTGATCGCTTTCGACGACGACACGTTCGACAAGCTGACCCAGCTTGGACGCGACCGGATGGCGACGATTCAGGAACTGGCCGATGAAGCCTTTGCCGACGTTTTAAAGAAGCACGGCATCCCGATCGATCTCAGGGACGCACTTCGCAAGAGCGCAAGACTTTCCGGCGCCAAAACAGAGACACCTGTAAAACAGAAGAAATCAAAAGCCCGGAAGGCAACGTCATGACGACCGATCCCGATCCATTCGAGCAGGGTCAGCGCGCCGCGCGCGAGAACATTCCGGCGGAAGCCAATCCGTATCAGGACGGCAGCGAACAGCATGCGCTCTGGGCCGCCGGGCACGAACAAATTGCCGGCGCGGCCGAGGCCCAAGAGTCTGAAGACGAATCCGAAGATACCTGACGCTGCGTTCAGCCGATCTTCTTCAAACCTTTTTTGAAGCGCGGTCCGTTGATGGCGTAGGACTTCGCCGCACGTCCCATTGCCGTCGCCTGCTCGGGCGAAAGCGTGCGGATCACGCGCGCGGGCGATCCGATGATCAGGGAATGCTCGGGAAATTCCTTGCCCTCGGTGATAACGGATCCCGCGCCGACGACACTGCCGCGGCCGATCTTCGCGCCGTTCATCACGATCGAGCCCATCCCGACCAGCGCGCCGTCCTCGAGCGTGCAGCCATGCAGGATGACGTTGTGGCCGACGGTGCAGTTTTTCCCGATCGTCAGCGGAAAGCCGGGATCGGTGTGGCAGGTCGAATTGTCCTGCACGTTGGAGCCTTCACCGATCTCGATCCACTCATTGTCGCCGCGGAGCACCGCGCCGAACCACACGCTGGCCCCGTTCTTCAGACGCACCTTGCCGATGACGGTGGCGGTATCGGCGATGAAATAGCTTCCGTCCGCGGGAAGATCGGGCCCCTGCCCGTCAAGTTCGTAGATCGCCATGATGATCAGGTCTCCGTTTGCGAAGACCTTGGCACAGCCGCCAGCGCATGATCAAGCAAAGGGCCGGATACGCCTCAGGCGACCAGGCTCTAAGCGAACAGGCCTGCGGCCCGCAGCGTCATCAGGACGAACGTGCCGGACATCAGGCTCCAGAAGCCCGCGAGCACGGTCGCCATCATCACGAATTCGAAGCGGCGGCGCTCGATCCTGGCGCCGCGCAGGGTATTGCGCATGATGATGAAGGGGGCAGCAAAAACCAGGAACGGAACCGCCGCAAACGTCTTCGGCGCCACGCCATTGCCGAGCAGCCCGAAACCGGCGGGCCGCGCCGCCATGGCCTGGTAGCCGCTGGTCAACGCGCCCGCGAGCGCAAAACCGATGCAAAGGGAAAACAGGGAATTCAACGCATCGGGCGACATGGAACACATCCGCTACAGAACAAACCGCGCCCTGCTTTCGCAAAATCGGGGACCCGCCGCCACAGCATCCTTAAGGAAAGGTTAACAGCCGAAGGCCACAATCCCGCATGGCTCGCGCTTGCCCGATGCCGGTGAAATCATACGGAAATCCCGCCGCCCGTGGCATATTCGCCGGGTGATTCGGCCTCAGCCTCGAACTCGACCGATACTTCTTTCATGACACTGCTTTCGACGGCCCAGCACATCGCCCGCGACACGCGGAAAGACCCGCGCTCGCACATGGTCCTGATCGTGGTGGCGGCGATCATCACCGCCGGCGCAATCGGGCTCGTGGCCTATCTCTTGTGGCCGACCTGGGGCAACGGTGCAGCCAACGCGCCGTCGCGGTTACCGGTCAGCGTGGGCGGCACCCTCTTCAACGTGCCGACGTCGGCGATCCGCAGGAAAATCCAGCGCCATTCCGGTCCACAGGAACGCGTCGATCTCAGCTTCACATTCCCTTCGCTCGAAGCGCCCGAGGCGCCGAAGCACATGAGCGCCGATACGGTCGAAGAAAAGGTGCAGCCGATCGACCGGATCTTTCTGTCGATCTCGGCGCACCACGACACGCTGGCGCCCGACGTCCGCGTCCGCACCATCTATCCGCGCTATCTTGAGCAGGCCGCAACGCCGATCGACGACGGACTGGCGATGCGCGCGTTTCGCGACGGCTCGCCCTATGCCAACGAGGATCTGTTCACCGCCGGCGCGCCAGGCCTCAACGCGCGCTGCACGCGCGACGGGGTGACGCCCGGAATGTGCCTGAGCGAGCGCCGTGTCGACGGCGCCGACCTGACATTCAGATTTCCGCGGAGCTGGCTATCGCAATGGCGCGACGTCGCCAATGCGATGAACCGATTGACGGCGCAATTGCAGGGGCCGCACAAATAGCGGCGCGTTGGCTTTGCTGACTTCGTAGGATGGGTAGAACGCAGCGAAACCCATCACAGCGAGTGCCGGTGCGGCGATGGGTTTCGCTCTACCCATCCTACGCATTCTCCGAAATCAACCCTGATCGACCAGGTCTTCCTCGAGGATCGCCATCTGGAACTGGAAGGAACGATCGTCGTCTTCGTCGTCGACGAACAGGACGCCGATGAACTCCTCACCGATATAGACCTCGGCGGAATCATCCTTTTTCGGGCGCGGCACCACGCGAATTTTCTGGTTGCCGAATACGCGCTTGAGATAGGCGTCGAGCTTCCTGACTTCCTGAACGTCCACGGTGGTCTCCAATCGGATAATATGGGGTTTCCGGGGAGTTTTAGGCCGAGACGGCGCAGACCGCCAGCCGTATCTTCACGAGATCGACAGGTCAGAAAATCCCTAGAGCCCCGTTTCGATTGAATCGAAACGGGGGCTCTAGATTCCTTGTTTTGACGCGTTTTCTTAGCGCGAACCGGGTCCACTTCGCTGGAAAACGCTATAGAAATCAGATCCCGATCGCGTTGAGCATCTGGTCCATGGTGCGCGATGGCTCGGCGCAGCCGGCTTCGCCAACGATCTTGGCCGGAACACCCGCCACGGTGACGTTATGCGGCACCGGTTTGACCACCACTGAGCCTGCGGCGATGCGCGCGCAGTGACCGATCTCGATATTGCCGAGAATTTTCGCGCCGGCCCCGATCAGCACGCCGTGGCGAATCTTGGGATGGCGATCCTCGTTCTCCTTGCCGGTGCCGCCGAGCGTGACACCGTGCAGGATCGAAACGTCATCCTCGATGACAGCCGTCTCGCCGCAGACGAAACCGGTCGCATGATCGAGGAAGATTCCGCGGCCGATGGTCGCCGCCGGGTTGATGTCGGTCTGGAACACCGCGGACGCCCGGCTCTGCAGGTAGTAGGCGAAATCCTTGCGCCCTCGCTTGTACAGCCAGTGCGCCAGCCGATGAGTCTGCAGGGCGTGGAAGCCCTTGAAGTAAAGCAAGGGATCGATGAAGCGCGACGTCGCAGGATCGCGGTCATACACCGCGACCAGATCGGCGCGGAACGCATTGCCGAGATCGGGTTCGTCGCGCAGCGCCTCGTCATAAGTCTGGCGGATCAGATCGCCCGACAGCGCCGAATGATCGAGCCGCTCGGCCAGGCGGTGGATCACCGCATCTTCCAGCCGCTCGTGATGCAGCACGGTCGAGTAGATGAAGGACGCCAGTTCCGGCTCGCGGCGAACGATGTCTTCCGCCTCGTTCCGCACGCGATCCCAGATCGGATCGAGCGCGGCCAGCTTCGAACCCTGCGGACTGACCTGATGCACTGCCATAGGCTTCTCTCGGCTTGTTCTCGTGGCTTGTTTCGCCCGGCGTTATAGCATGGCGGACGGATGGCTGTCCCGGGGCAGGCGCCGGCAGAGTAAACCCCCGCCGAACGCCCCGGGAACGATTAGGGTCAGTTCAAGGTGGTTGGCGATTTCGGAAAATCAAGCCGGGTAAGGTCCGACTATTGATGAATTTCGGCCCCCGGCCGTTCCGGGCAAGCTGGCCGAAATTGGGGGGAAATCACATCAACACGCAGATTTTGCGCGCGCGGACGGCCGATTCACGGCTGGTCTGGATCGCCGCCATTGCCATCCCCCTGATGTTGCTCGCCCCTGCCCTGTGGAACGGCTACCCGCTGCTCCAATGGGATACCGGCGGCTATCTGGCACGCTGGTATGAGGGCTACCTCGTGCCAAGCCGCTCCACCGTGTTCGGCCTCTATCTGCATTTCGGCGAGGACTCCGCGTTCTGGATCAATCTCGGAATCCAGGCGCTGGCAACGTTGTGGATCCTGCAGCTGACGCTGCGCGCATTCGAAATCGCCCAACCCTTGCGGCTGCTCGCAATGAGCCTGGTGCTGGCCCTGGCCACCGCGCTGCCGTGGCTCGTGAGCACGCTTCTGACCGACCTCTACGCCGGCCTGTCGGTGCTGTCGCTCTTCATCCTGGTCGCGCTCGGCGAGCGGACCTCGACAATCGAAAAATGTTCGCTGTTCGCGCTGACGGCGTTCGCCGCGGCCTCGCACAGCGCCACGCTGGCGGTGCTGCTCGGGCTGTGTTGTGTGGGGTGGCTCATGCGTCCGTTTTCGCGCGGACGAATTACGGTTTCCGGACTGATGAAGGGCAGCCTCACCCTCGTCGCGGGTGCGGCGATGCTGCTGGCGGCGAATTTCGCGCTGTCGGGGAAAGTGGCGTGGACGCCCGGCGGCTACGGCGTCGCCTTCGGACGCATGCTGCAGGACGGCATCGTCGCGCGTTACCTGAAGGAGCATTGCCCGCAGCAGCAGCAGTTGAAGCTCTGTCCCTATCGCGACCAGTTGCCTGCAACGGCCGATCAATTTCTGTGGGGCAACAGCATGTTCAACACGCTTGGCCGCTTCAAGGGCCTGGGCGACGAGATGAGCTTCATCGTGCTGCGTTCGCTCGCCGAATATCCGGCACGGCAGATCGAGGCGGCGATCACCGGAACCGCGCGGCAACTGGTCCATGTCGCGACCGGCGAAGGCACCAATGAATGGATCGGCCACACCTACGGGATCATCGAGCGTTATATCCCAACGCAGGTCAAGGCGATGCGCGCAGCGAACCAGCAGCGCTGGCGGCTCAACTTCGCCGCCATCAACCGTCTCCACGTTCCGGTGGCGCTCGTCTCGATGCTGCTGGCCGCAATCGTGTTCGGTCGCGGCCTGTGGCGGCGTCCGTTCGATGATCTCACGCTCCTCGCGGGAACCGTTACACTCGCCGTGCTCGGCAACGCGTTTATCTGCGCCGTGATATCAGGCCCGCATGACCGCTATGGCGCGCGCATGGCGTGGGTCGCGACCTTCGTGGTGCTGATCGCGGCTGCGCGGCAATTTTTCGGCGAGGACGCACGCGAAGGCTTAGCTTCGCCGTGACAGGAAATCGATGACGCCGGCCTTGTAGACCTTGTCGCCGACCGCGCGCATGTGATCGCGGTTCGGAATATCCAGCACCTCGGCGTCCGGAATGATCTCACCCAGCGCCTGCGCCGAGCCTGCGATTTCGTCTGACGTGCCGACGGCGATCAGCACGGGCACATGGATAGCGGCGGCTTCATCCCGCGTCATCAGGCGCCGCGAGCCGCGCAGGCAGGCCGCCAGCGCGCGGCGGTCGGAACGGGTCTGGTCGGCAAAAGCGCGAAACGTCCGCCCGACCGGATCGGTCACGTCCTCCAGCGACGGCGCCTCGAGTGCGAGGGCTACGTTCTCGCCGGGGCCACCGCCCGTGATCATCCCGATCCCGATGCCGCCCAGGATCGCCGAGCGCAGCCGCTGCGGCTGGCCCAGCGCCATCACCGCCGTCATCCGCGATCCCAGTGAATAGCCCATCACGTCGGCCCGCTCGATTTCCAAATGATCCAGCAGCGCGATGACGTCGCCGGCCATGATCGCGATCTCGTATTGCGCGGAGTCGTAGAGCTTGCCGGAATCGCCATGACCGCGGTTGTCGAGCGCGATCACGCGGCGCCCGGCCTTCTTCAGCTCGGACACCCAGGTCGGATAGACCCAGTTCACGTTCTTGCTCGAGGCAAAGCCGTGTACGAGAACGATCGGATCGCCCTCGCCTTCGTCGAGATAGGCAATTTCGATATCGCCGTTGTGAAAACTCGGCATCGCTAGTTCCATTTTTTGGGGAGTTCAAAAGGCGCGATCGGAAAACGATCGCAACTCTAGCCGCAGGTGGCGGCGCCCGCCAGAGCCGGGCCGGGAAGCAACGCCGCAGCCGCCGCCTGCTCACGCTGTCGCCTCGCCTTCTTGCGGCGCAGATACGCCATGGTGGCGCGCTCGGTGATCGCCTTGATCGACGACAGGAAGCCGAACAGCGTCAGCAGTGCACTGAATACCCACAGCGACAGATTGAACGCGCCGACCGCAAGCAGCAGGGCGCCGCGGCCGAACAGTTTCAGGATCGCGCGGGTCTGGCCACCCTTGGATTCCGCGAGCCGGGCGGCTCGCGCGATATCCTTCGGGCCCTCGGCGATGCGCAGCGTGTCGAGCGCACCGCGCGTACCGGCCTTCTCTCCGATGCGGCCGACGTCCTTGGCCAGCCGAACCAGCGCACCGGCCTTCTCGGCGCGGAACGCCGCCTTGATCGCGCTGACGGTTGCACCGGGCCGCAGCACCGAGCCGGAGGCGACCGCCTTCTGCAGCATCGGCCCATCGACGACCTCGCGCGCCGAGCGGCCGGCCCATAGCATCAGTCCCTCGCCGAGGCGCCCGACCTTGCGGGCATCCTTGACCATGGTCAGCCCGGCACGCACCGGTAGCGCGCCACCGACCGACACATAGGTCGCCGCCGTCACCGCCAGGCCCACCGTCGCAAGTCCAAGTATCAGATGATCGGTATCCTCGCCCATCGCCAGATGCTTGCTCTCGCGCACCACGTCGCGGATATCGCCGAACACAAAGAGATCGCCGGCCACCGTGCCCGACAGGCTCGCGACATCCTCAGCGTTGCCGGTGACGAGACCGACCGCGAAACGTTTAGCAAAATGCGAGGTTGAGTTCGCGTCCGTGACGGCCTCGTTCACGCGCGTCGACAGCTCTTCGCCGATGGCGATGTTCTTGTCGCGCGCCAATTCGGCAAAGCTGCCGGCTAGATCGGCATCGCCTGCCGCCAGCGCGGCCTCGATATTTTCTGCAACCAGCGCCGGGTTGTTCCGCAGGGCAGAATTGATCCTCAGATCGGCCAATTCGGACGGTTCGTCCTGCGCCGCCAGGATCGCAAAAGAGTCGCGCGCGTGTGGCCATAGCGCCGCACCCACGGCGATAGTTGCCGCCATGCCCGCCGCCGCCAAACTGAGCCCTGCCCGCATCATCCCTGCAAAACCTGGATTTTCGCTGCCCTCAACATAATGTGCCGCATTTGCGACACAACGTCCCCGACGAAAGAAGGGCTTCTCTGGGACGACAAGATTGTGTCGAATTTGCATGAGCAAATGTGCGGCGGCGACCTTCAAGAATCTGGGCTATAGGAATCAACGGAACCCGTCAGTATGGTGCGCGGCATGTCGAGCCGGGCATCGCGTTGGTTGCGTCCGTCCGTCATTGCTATCCAAGGTGAAACAAGATGTCCGACCATGTCGTCCCGCACTTTCACAACGACGCCGGCGTCTCGGTAATCGAGATCGGCTCGCAGGAATTCATGTGCGTGGGCGCCAATCCGCCGTTCGACCATCCGCATGTCTTCCTGGACCTCGGCAACGACAACGAGATCATCTGCCCCTATTGCTCCACGCTGTACCGGTTTGCCGCCGATCTCAAAGCCGGCGAAGCGCGCCCCCCGGAATGTGTGCTGAAAGACAAAGTCGCCTGACAGATCCGCCGTGGCGGTTACGCGCACCATCGTTGTCGCTGGTGCCGGGATCGGAGGACTGACCGCGGCGCTGGCGCTCGCAAAGCAAGGCTTTCGCGTCGTCGTTCTGGAAAAGGCCGAGCGGCTGGAGGAAGCCGGCGCCGGCCTGCAGCTTTCGCCCAACGCCAGCCGCATCCTGGTTGAACTCGGTCTGCAGCCGCGGCTCGCGCCGCGCGCCGTCACGCCCGAATCCATCAACATCATGAGCGCCCGGGACGGCGGCGAGATCGCCCGCCTGCCGCTCGGTGAGGCCGCGAATTTTCGCGCCGGCGCACCCTATTGGGTGGTGCATCGCGCCGACCTGCAGGCGGCGCTGCAGGCAGAGGTCGACCACAGTCCCGACATCGAATTGCGGCTTGGCTGCCAGTTCGAGGATGTCACCGCGCACGCCAAGGGACTGACGGTCGTGGGGCGTCGCGGCAATGCGCGGCAACAGGAACTGGCGGTGGCGCTGATCGGCGCCGACGGCATCTGGTCGGCGGTCCGGCATCATTTGTTCCCGGAGGTCCAGCCGCAATTCTCTGGTCTGATCGCCTGGCGCGGCACGCTCGATGCGACGGCGCTGCCGCGCGAATATACCTCGCCCCGGGTGCAACTCTGGATGGGACCAAGAGCGCATCTCGTCGCCTATCCGATCTCGGGCGGGCGGCGCGTCAATGTCGTCGCCATCGTGCCGGGGACGTGGAACAGGCCGGGCTGGAGCGCACCGGGCGAGGCTAACGAAATCAAGGCGGCGTTCTCGCAGCAATGGCCGGCAACCGCCCGGATGCTGATCGGCGCCGTCGATGAGTGGCGGCGATGGGCGCTGTTCACGGTGCCCGATATCGGCGACTGGAGTGACGGCGCGATCGCGCTGCTCGGCGATGCCGCGCACGCCATGCTGCCGTTCGCAGCGCAAGGCGCAGGAATGGCGATCGAGGATGCTGCGGTGCTGGCGAAAGCCTTGAGCGATAGCTCCGGCGAAAATACCGCCGGCATCCCGGCGGCCCTCAAGCGGTACGGACGGCAGCGGCGCGCCCGCGTGTTACGGGTTCAGCGCGCCGCCCGGCGGTCGGGACAAATCTATCATCTGACAGGACCGCTGGCGCTCGCGCGCGATCTTGCGATCAAATCGCTCGGTCCAAGGCGAATGCTGGCGCGGCAGGACTGGATTTACGACTGGCGGGCGTGAACATCTGACGCGTGCGCACGGCGCGGGAGAACTTCCGCAGGGCGCGTCATCGCGACGATGGACGGGATCCGCGGACGCCTGCAGCCGGCGCAGGCGGCGTCGCCGCCGCGCTCGCGGCAGGTTTGGACTCCGGCGGAGATTCATGGCATTTGTTGCGCCGCCAGGCCTCCTCGGCGAACTTCGATTGTCCCTGAGTCGCAACGAGTTCGTTGCGATAGGCAAGCTCCGACACGACCGAGCCGCCGACGCCGGTTTCAGCCTTCGCCATCAGGCCCTGCAGATCCGCCTTGCGCCCGGCAATCTTGACGCGTTCCGTCTCGAGCTGCTTGCAATCATAGAGGTCGTATTTGGCGGGATCGGCAAAAGCCGTCGACACGTTGTCGCCCACGCTGGCACAGCCGGAGAGCCCTGCGGCGGCCGCGAGCAGCGCCAACACGCCTACGGCACGCGAAATTCGCCGGCGATGGGACGAGGATACGGGCATCGGACCTTCATAAGCCTACAACATTGAGATTGCCTAAAGCAGGACCAGATGTCCGCATTGAGGCTTTGCGTCCGGCCCCGCGTTCCCCTAAGGAAAGGCGCGGTTTCCGGGGGCGGATTATCCCATTTCCACTTCGCGGGCAAACGCGCTAAGTACCTGATCTTCTGACTAAAGCGGACGTGGCGGAATTGGTAGACGCAAGGGACTTAAAATCCCTCGATGGCAACGTCGTGTGGGTTCGAGTCCCACCGCCCGCACCACGCTTCGCCCTGACGGGCTACGCGTGGCGCAGCCACGCTTAGGCCGTGAGGGCGAAGCGTGTCCGGCGTAGCTGAAGCGCAGCGAAGGCGAAGACGGACGGGTGAGGCACGGGGACGCTCTGACGAGCCGCGGCCTGGCAAGCCATGCCCGGACCGTCAGGACGAAGCGTGGCGGGGGAGCAACTTTGCAGCAGACTAGTCTTTTCGAAATGCGCCGGCTGGAGATGCTGAGCAACACGATCTTCGGCGTAGCCATGACGCTGCTCGCCTACGACCTGCCGAAGGCCGGCAATTTCGCCACCGCGCCGGCCTGGATCGACCTCGTTCGCGTCTACGCGCAACCGGTCATCGCGCTGACGATCAGCTTCGTGGTCGCCGGCCTGTTCTGGTTCAGCCATCACCGGCGGCTCGCCGTTGCGCCGGAAGCCAGCCGCGGCGTGGTATTCCTCAATCTGCTGTTTCTGCTGTCGATCATCATCCTGCCGGTGACCAACGGACTGTATGGCAGCTATCGGCTCGACGGCGTGGTCGCCGTGATCTACGGAATCCATCTCGCTACCATCGCCACGCTGAATGGGCTGCTGTGGGTTATCGCCCTCAGGGGCCGCCGCGACATGCCATTGCGGGTGACGGTATTATTTCCGATTCTGGTATTCGTGATCGGAACAGCCATCGCCACATTCTCCCCGAAGGTGGCGCAGTTTATCTGGTGCCTGGCCTTTTTCTCGCCGGTCGCAGGCTGGCTCGCCGAACGATGGTCGCGCTAACTAACGACCTTCGCGTCCGCCGCCTTGATCAATCGGCTCGCCTCTTCGGAAATTTGCCGCTCGACCTTCGCCTGAAACTCTTTCCGATCGAGCCCCGGCGGAATCGGCGGCAGATAGGACAGAGAAATGTTGCCGCTGTGAATCATCAGCGTCTTCTTGCCCCAGAACAATCCGGAATTATGCGCCGTCGGCAACACCGGGATATCGAGATTGGTGTACAACGCGGCGATGCCGGCCGCATGGAATGTCATGGGCTCGCCGACCGCCTGGCGCGTGCCTTGCGGAAATATCAGGACTTTGCGGCCTTCGCCGATCGCCGCCCTTGCTTCCGCGATCATCTGCTTGAGCGCCTGCCGGCCGGCTGACCGGTCGACCAGGATCATCGGATAGCGGTGAAGGAACCAGCCGACGACCGGGATGTTGAGCAGTTCTTTCTTGGCGACGATGCTGGCATCGGGAAAAATCACGCAGAGCGCAACGGTCTCCCACAGCGATTGGTGATTGCAGGCGATGATGCACGGGCCAACTGGAATGTTGTCGCGGCCTTGCTCCCTGTAATCCAGCCCCACCACGTATTTCAGAAGAAACACGATGCCGTGCGACCACAATTGGGACACCGCGCGAACCTTTGCGCTGCTCGCATCGAATGCCCACAACAGGGGTATCGCCGGCGACAGCACCAGCGTCCACAGCACCACCAACGTATCGAATGCGACCGATCTCAGATAATGCAACGATAATATCCCTTGAGGCTTCTGCGATTGACGGGCCCCAAATACAGTACTTTTCGGCCCTTGCATAATTCCGGACGGGCCCAGACGACCGCCTGCCCCAAAGAAAAATCGTTTCGCCGTGGACCGGCCGGCATTGTCTATCTAGGATTGTCGCGTGCCCGCCCTGGAACAGATCACCATCTCCCCGCGCCTCACCTTCGACGCCCTCGTCGCGGGCGAGACAGGCGCGCCGCTGGTGTTGCTGCTGCATGGCTTTGCCGAATCGATGCATTGCTGGCGCGCCCAGGTCACGGCGCTCGGCGATATGGGCTACCGCGCGATTGCGCCGAGCCAGCGCGGTTACTCTCCGGGCGCGCGGCCTGACCCCCGCGAGTTCTCGCATTACCTGATCGACCGCCTGATCGACGACGCGCTGGCCATCGCCGCAGCCTCGGGCTATGGCGAGGCGCGCTTTCACCTGGTCGGCCATGACTGGGGCGGCAGCATCGCCTGGGGATTGGCCGACCGTTGCCACGAGCGGCTGGCCTCGCTCACCATTCTTTCGCGGCCCCATCCGAACGCGTTCAATCGCGCGCTGCACATGTCGGACGGCGAGCAGGCTAGTCGCTCGCGACACCACAAGGCGTTCCTCGAACCTGACGCGGCCGACATAGTGCTCGCCGACAACGCCAAATGGCTGCGTGATCGGCTCATTGCCAACGGTGTTCCCAATGAGGCGATCGAAAGGCATCTGGACGTGCTTGGCAACAAGGACGCGATGGAAGCGGCGCTGGCCTGGTACCGCGCGCGCGGCGCGGTCCGCGGGCCGCTCGGTCCGATCCGTGTACCCACGCTCTACATCTGGGGCGACGCCGACGACACCGTCGGCCGTATCGCCGCCGAAGGCACCCGCGATTTCGTCGCCGCGCCCTATCAATTCGAAGTACTGCCCGGCGTCGGACATTTCGCGGCCGATGAGGCGCCGGAACGGGTCAGCGAATTGCTACTGGCGCATGTCGCAGCGCACCCGGATTGACGGAACCTGTTGCCCGCGAAAATGTTGTCCTGCAGCAAATGGAGCGCTGACAACATGCCGAGAGAGCAACATCCCGAAAAACCAAATTCCACGATAAGCAAGCCGCCCCGGGAGCGTTCTCCTTCACCCGAGCCGCAAGTCAGGTCTCCGCTCCTGAATGACGGGCCAGAATTGGTGCGCGACAGCCACTGCTAGAGCGTTTCCAGCAAAGTGAACTCCGGTTCGCGTCAGGAAAACGCGTCAAATGGAGAATCCAGCGCCCGTTTCGATTTAATCGGATGGCAATGCGCGATCAAGCGCTGGCGGCGAATTCCTGATGCCTGCCAGGCGCGGCGTCGAACAATGCCCGGGTATATTCGTGCTGGGGCGCGGCGAAGACTTCCGCCGTGGTGCCCTGTTCGACGATTACCCCGCGCTGCATGACCGCGATGCGGTCACAGACCTGGGCTGCGACCCGCAAATCGTGGGTGATGAACAGCACCGCCAGATTGAACTTTCGGCGCACCTCGTCCAGGAGCTTTAGCACCTGATCCTGCACGGAGACGTCGAGCGCCGACACCGGCTCGTCGCCAATCAGCAATTCAGGCTCCATCGCCAGCGCCCGCGCAATGCAGATCCTTTGGCGCTGGCCGCCGGAGAACTGGTGCGGGAAGCGATCGATCGCGGCCGGAGGCAGGTGCACGATCGCCATCAGGTCGCGCGCTCGCTGCAGCGCCTCCTTGCGGCTGACGCCAAAATTCATCGGCCCCTCGATGATCGCCTCTCCGACCGTGCGGCGCGGATTGAGCGATCGATATGGATCCTGGAAGATGAACTGAACGCGCCGGCGCATCGGACGAAATTTCGCCTCCCGCATTGCCGCGATATCGATGCCGTCGATCTTGATGCCGCCGCTTGAGGTATCGACCAGCCGCGCGACGCAACGCGCCACTGTCGACTTGCCTGAACCGGACTCGCCGACAATGCCGAGCGTTTCACCGCGACGGACCGTCAGCGAGACGTCCTTGACCGCGGCCACGACGCGCGCTTTCGGCTGGAACAGCGATCGCTTGCCATAGGTCTTGAAGAGATTCTCGGTCTGGAGGACCACCGGACCGGTCACCGGAGATCGCTTCGGCGGCGTCATGCTCGGCACCGCCCGCAGCAGCATCCTGGTATATTCCTCGCGCGGAGCCCGCAGCACTTCCTCGCAGGGGCCCTGCTCCACGATCCGGCCCATCTGCATCACCACGACACGGTCGGCGATCTCGGAAACGACGCCGAAATCGTGGGTGATGAACAGTACGCCGGTTTTTGTGCGCCCCTGCATTTCCCGTACGAGCTTGAGGATCTGAGCCTGCGTGGTGACGTCGAGCGCCGTGGTCGGTTCGTCCGCAATCAATAGTGCAGGGTCGAGCACCAGCGCGGCCGCGATCATGATCCGCTGACGCTGGCCGCCGGAGAGCTGGTGCGGATAGGCGTCGATCATCTGCTCGGGGTCCGGCAGATGCACCGCGCGCATCATCTCGAGCACCCGCGCGCGCTGCTCCTTATGGTCGAGCCTGGTGTGGATCTCCAGCACTTCACGGATCTGGTCGCCGACCCGCTCGACCGGATTGAGCGCGGTCATCGGCTCCTGGAACACCATCGCCATGCGGGTGCCGCGGATGGCGCGCAACTCGGTATCGGATTTGGTGAGCAGTTGATCGCCCTGCAATCGGATCGAACCGCTCTCGACCTGCATCGCGCCCTTCGGCAACAGCCCCATCACCGCCTGCGCCGTCACCGATTTGCCGGAGCCGGATTCGCCGACCACGCAGACGATCTCGTTAACATCGACGGTCAGGTTGATCCCCTGCACGGCGTGCGGCCGGTCGCCTCCCCTGATGGCGACGGAAAGATCGGAGACTTCGAGGACGGTGTTGCTCACATCACACCCGCTTCATCATCTTGGGATCGAGAGTATCGCGCAAGCCGTCGCCAAGAACGTTGACCGCAAGGATGGTGAGCGCAAGGCACACACCGGGATAGATGATGTTGTGCGGGAACAGGCTGAACACCTCTCTTCCCGCGGCCATGATGTTGCCCCAGGTCGGCACTTCCGGCGGCACGCCGATGCCAAGGAAGGACAGGATGGCTTCGATGAGAATGGCGGACGCACAGATGAACGTGCCCTGCACGATCATGGGCGCGACGGTGTTGGGCAACACGTGCCGCCACAGCAGTTTCGGGGTAGACGTGCCGAGCGTCACCGCCGCCTCGACATAGGGCTCCTCGCGCACGCTGAGCACGATGGAGCGCACGAGCCGGACCACGCCTGGAATCTGCGGAACCGTGATGGCGATGATCACCGTCCACACGCTGGAGCGGAACAGCGACACCATGGCGATCGCCAGCAGGATGGCCGGAATCGCCATCAAGCCGTCCATGATCCGCATGATGACGGCGTCGAGAACGCGGAAGAAGCCGGCGAGCAGACCGATGAACAGGCCGCAGGCGACGCTGATCAGCGCCACCGTGATGCCGACAAAGAGCGAGACGCGCGCGCCATAGACCACGCGGCTGTAGACGTCGCGTCCGAGGCCGTCGGTGCCTAACTTGGCGATCATCTTGATGCGTTCGCCGGTGTCCGTGCGTATCGTGATTTCGGCGCCGGGAACCTTGTTTCGTGCGATCGGGCTGATCGCGGTCGGATCGATGGTTCCGAGCCAGGGTGCAAACAACCCCATCAGCAGCACGATCGTGATGACGGCGGCGCCGAACACCACGCCCATGTTGCGCAGCAATTTGCGATACGCGGCGGGCTTGGCTGCGCTCGCCGGCAGCGCGGGTTCGAGGATCGTAGCGTCGGCCATCAGTAGCGGATCCTGGGATCGAGGATTGTGTAAATCATGTCTACCGCAAGGTTGATCATGACGTAGACGAATGAGAACAGAAGGATCACGGCCTGGATCGTCGGATAGTCGCGCGCCAGCACCGCGTCGACCGTGAGCCTGCCAAGGCCGGGGATGGTGAACACGCTCTCGGTGACGACGACGCCGCCGATCAAAAGCGCTACGCCAAGTCCGATCACCGTGACGATCGGGACGGCCGCATTGCGCAGCGCATGGCGGAACATCACCTTTCGCTCGGACTGTCCCTTGGCGCGCGCGGTGCGGATGTAATCCTCGGAGAGCACCTCAAGCACGCTGGTGCGGGTCATGCGCGCGATCAGCGCGATATAGATCACCGACAAGGTCACCGACGGCAGGATCAGCCGCTGCGCCCAGCCGCCAACCCCCTCCGAGATTCGCTGATAGCCCTGCACCGGCAACCAGTTCAGATAAACCGCGAACAAATAGATCAGGAGATAGCCGACCACGAACACGGGCACGGAAAAGCCGAGCACCGAAAAGCTCATCACGATGCGGTCGATCCACGAACCGTGCCGGTGCGCCGCCAGCACGCCGAGCGGAACAGCGACAAATACCGCAATCAGGATCGTGAACAGCGCGAGCGACAAGGTCGGCTCGATCCGCTCGCCGATCAGCGCGGCCACCGTCTTCTTGAAGAAGAAGCTTTCGCCGAAATTACCTGTCAACACCCGGCCCGACCAGATCACGAACTGCTCGATCATCGGCCGGTCGAGGCCGAGTTGGCTGCGGATCTGCGCCACCTGTTCAGTGGTGGCGTTGTCGCCGGCGATGATCGCCGCAGGATCCGAGGGGGTCAGCCGCAGCATCAGGAAGATGAAGACCGCAACCACCAGCATCACGGGGATCGTGCCGAGCAGACGCCGAAAGAGATAGCCGTACATCGACATGGAAGCGCGATCCTATAAACCGAACGGGCGGCGGCGAACCGCCGCCCGTTGTCAACTTACTTCGTGATTTCCACGTTCCAGAGCACCGGCACCGGTGAAATCAGGTACCCCTTGACGTTCTTGCGCATGGCAACGGGTTGAACGTACTCGCCGACCGGAATCTCCGGCGTGAACTCGATGACGCGTTGCTGTACCGCTTCGGCGATCGCTTTCTGCTTGGCCGGGTCGGTCTCGCGGGCAAAGTCGTCGCGCAGCTTCTCCAGCTTTTCGTCGCAGGGCCAGCCGAACGACGCCTTCTCGCAAGCCGCGTTCACATATGCCGTCGAGATCGGGTTCATCACGTCGGCAGCGACCCAGGCCGTGAGAAAGGCGTTCCAGCCGCCCGCTTCCGGCGGGTCCTTCTTGGCACGGCGGGCGACCAGGGTCTGCCAATCCATCGACTGCATGTCGACCTTGAAGCCCGCCTTCTCCATCAGCGATTTCGCCACGGGAGCAAGGTTGGTCAGGGTCTTGAGGTCGGTGGAGTGCATCAGCATCACCGGCGTGCCGTCGTAGCCCGCCTCCTTCAGCAGCTCCTGGGCCTTCTTTGCGTTGGAGGTCAGCAGCCCGTCCATTCCCTTGGTGCTGGCGAAAGGCGTGTCGCAGATGAACAGCGCCTTGCACGGCCTGATGTAGTTCTCGTCACCGATGGTCGCCATCAGGAAATCTTCCTGATTGAAGGCGTACCACAACGCATGGCGAACTTTTGGATTGTCGAACGGCTTGTGCAGCGTGTTCGGCCTGAAGACGTATTGCAACTTCGCCAACGGCGACACGACAATATTTACGTTCGGATCCTTCTTCAGGGTTGGAAGCAGGTCGTGGCTGGGCGCCTCGATGAAGTCGATCTCGCCCTTCGACAGCGCGTTGACCGTTTGCTGCGCGTCGGAAATGGCGCGCCACTCGACGCGATCGACCTTGGCGATCTTGCCGCCCGCAAGGCCCGAGGCCGGCTCGGAGCGCGGCTTGTACTTGTCGAACTTGACGTAAACCGTCTTGTCGCCGGGCTTCCACTCATCCTTGACCAAAACGAAGGGGCCGGATCCCGTAAAATCCTCAATCTGCTTGTTGGCATCCGTATCGGCGACGCGTTTGGGCATCATGAACGGCACGTTGGACGAGGGCTTTGACAGGCCGAGCAACACGAGGCCTGTCGGTTCCTTGAGCTTGATGGTGAAAGTTTTGGCATCGACGGCGTCAATGGAGTCGACGAAGGTCATCATCTTCTGACCGAGCGAGTCCTTGACCGCCCAGCGCTTGATCGAAGCGATGCAGTCTTCCGACGTCACCGGCTTGCCGTCGTGCCACAGCAGTCCCTCGCGCAGCGTGAAGGTGTAGCCCTTGCCGTCCGCCGCGGCTTCGTACTTCTCGACCATCTGCGGCTTGACCTCGCCCTTCTCGTCCTGCGCGAGAAGCGTGTCGTAAATCATGTAGCCGTGGTTACGGACGATGTAGGCCGTGGTCCAGATCGGATCCAGAATCTTCAGATCCGAGTGCATGACGACGCGCAACGTAGTTTGGGCCGTCGCCGGCGCTGCCACCGCTGTCAGGCTGCCAACGCAAGTCGCAGCAAGAATTACTTTTCTGAACGCATTCATTCCTTCACCTCCATTGTCGCTCGGCGCCCGAACGCTTTTTCTTGTTCGGGCCCCCTGCCCGGTTTCTGACCGGACTATAGGGTCGATCTTGAGCTTCACAACACCCTTTTGGTCCGACGACATGGATGACGCCGGCCCCTGTCCGGCTCCGCCAGCACGCCTCCACAAAAATCTACAATCAAGAATGATGCCAGAATTCCCATTCCACAATCCGCCGCGGCGAAAGTCTGACGGCGGCATGTTTTCCCTTTACAAAATCCCTGCCGGTCCCTCTCGTACGGCCCTATCGGCACCGAGCCCAAACATTCCGGCCGAACCGGGAGAATCCAGATGAATCCTGCCAACCTTCCCTTTGATTCCGAGACCATGCTGCAGGGGCTGCGGACCTGGGTCGAATGCGAAAGCCCCACCTGGGACGCCGGCGCGGTCGACCGCATGCTCGATCTTGCAGCGCGGGAGATGGCCATCATGGGTGCGACCATCGAACGCATCTCCGGACGGCAGGGTTTTGCAGGCTGTGTCCGCGCGCGCTTCCCTCACCCGAAGCTGGGTGAGCCGGGAATCCTGATCGCGGGCCATCTCGATACCGTCCATCCCGTCGGCACGCTGGAAAAGCTGGCGTGGCAGCGGGAGGGCAACAAATGCTACGGCCCGGGCATATTCGACATGAAGGGCGGCAACTACCTCAGCCTGGAGGCGATCCGGCAACTGGCGCGCGCCTCGTTCACGACGCCGCTGCCGATCACGGTACTGTTCACGCCGGACGAAGAGGTCGGCACGCCGTCGACCCGCGACATCATCGAGGCCGAAGCCGCCCGCAACAAATATGTGCTGGTGCCCGAGCCAGGTCGCACCAACAACGGTGTGGTCACCGGACGATATGCGATTGCCCGGTTCAATTTGGAAGCGATCGGCAAGCCGAGCCATGCCGGCGCCACGCTCTCATCCGGCCGTTCCGCGATCCGCGAGATGGCACGCCAGATTATCGCCATCGACGGCATGACGACTGAAGATTGCACCTTTTCGGTCGGCATTGTGCATGGCGGCCAGTGGGTGAACTGCGTTGCCACCACCTGTACCGGCGAGGCGCTCAGCATGGCCAAGCGGCAGGCAGATCTCGATCGCGGCGTCGAGCGGATGCTCGCGCTTTCCGGGACCAGCAATGACGTCACGTTCAAGGTCACCCGTGGCGTGACCCGGCCGGTGTGGGAGCCTGACGCCGGCACGATGGCGCTCTACGAACAGGCACGCGGCATTGCGCAAGGCCTTGGTCTCGAACTCCCACACGCCAGCGCCGGCGGCGGCTCCGACGGCAACTTTACCGGCGCGATGGGTATCCCAACCCTCGACGGCCTGGGTGTTCGCGGTGCCGACGCGCATACACTCAACGAACATATCGAGATCGACAGTCTGGCCGAGCGCGGCCGGTTGATGGCGGGTCTGCTGGCGACATTGACGTGAGCGCCAGGCAGCTCTCCCCATCATTGCCTGCGGCAAACGCAGAGCGTTTGCGCAAGGGAGCAGCGCAACCGGGCAATGCCTAACGGCGCAAGCCGCTGCACGGATTGCTTCCGCCTTCGCTCGTTGAGCTACGGCGGACAGGTCGCTTCCGTGCGCAAACGCTTCGCGTTTGTCGCAGGCAATGGCGGATGGGGCGGCATGCAAAACGGAATTGCTCCACGGCTTGCGCTTGGCGCAATGACACGCTTAACGTCCCCCAACGAATGCACCGGTGAGAAAACTTGATGACCCGCATTGCCGTTGGTGCTTTTCTGCACGAGACCAACACGTTCGCGCCGACCAAGGCGACCTATGACGATTTCGTTCATGGTGGCGGATGGCCGTCGATGGCGCGTGGCACTGAGGTGCTCAAGGTGATGCGCAAGGTCAATATCGGCCTTGCCGGCTTTGTCGAAGCCGCCGAGGCCAATGGCTGGGAGCTGGTGCCGACGATCTCGGCGGCCGCTGTTCCATCAGCCCATGTCACCAAAGGTGCCTTCGAACGCATCATGAAGGAAATGGTCGACGGCATCGCGGGCGCGGGGCCGATCGATGCCGTCTATCTCGACCTGCACGGCGCCATGGTCACTGAGCATTACGACGACGGCGAAGGCGAAACGCTTGCCCGGGTGCGCAAGGTGATCGGCAAGGACCTGCCGCTGGTCGTCAGCCTCGACCTCCATGCCAACGTCTCGCCCGAGATGATGGAACATGCGGACGCGCTCATCGCCTACCGCACCTACCCTCACGTCGACATGGCCGACACCGGCCGGGCCTGCGCAAACCATCTGGCGCTGATGCTCAAGACGAAGGCGCGCTATGCAAAAGCCTTCCGGCAATTGCCGTTCCTGATTCCGATCAGCTGGCAATGCACCAACGACCAGCCGACCAAAGGCATTTATGAAAAACTGGCGGCGATGCAGAGCGCTTCAGTTCCGACGCTGTCATTCGCGCCCGGATTTCCGGCCGCCGATTTCAGGGATTGTGGTCCCAGCGTATTCGCCTATGGCGCGACGCAGGCCGATGCTGATGCGGCCGCCGACAAACTGGTAGCGCTGATCGAGAGCCATGAGGACGATTTCGACGGCCGCATCTATTCCCCCGACGACGGCGTGCGCCACGCCATGGAGCTGGCGAAGAACGCCAGCAGGCCGATCGTCATCGCCGACACCCAGGACAATCCCGGAGCCGGCGGCGATTCCGACACGACAGGCATGCTGCGCGCGCTGGTCCGCAACAAGGCGACGCGAGCAGCGACCGGCGTGATCTACGATCCGGAGTCAGCCAAGGCCGCGCATGCCGCGGGCGTCGGCGCCACCGTGACGCTTTCGCTCGGCGGCAAGTCCGGCATCCCGGGCGACGCACCGTATCAGGAAACGTTCGTCGTCGAAAAACTGTCGGACGGCAAGTTCGTGGCGTCCGGCCCCTATTATGGCGGCCGCGACATGGAGATGGGACCGTCGGCGTGCCTGCGCATCGGCGATGTCCGTGTGGTCGTGAGTTCCTACAAAGCGCAGCTCGCCGACCAGGCGATGTACCGCTATGTCGGGATCGAACCGACCGAACAGGCGATCCTGGTCAACAAGAGTTCGGTGCACTTCCGCGCCGACTTTGAGCCGATCGCCGAAAAACTGCTGATCTGCGCCGCGCCCGGCGCGATGCCGGCCGATACCGCTACCCTGCCCTGGACGCGGCTGCGTCCGGGTATCCGCATCAAGCCGAACGGCCCTGCTTTTGCGACTCCAGCCAAATCTCGTTCAACCGTAACCGGATAAACAGACATGCCCACCATCGAACGCATCGACGGCTATGCCGAAGAACTCACCGCGATCAGGCGCGATCTTCATGCGCATCCCGAGATCGGCTTCGAGGAGGTCCGCACCTCAGGCATCGTCGCCGACAAGCTGACGCAATGGGGCATCGAGGTGCATCGCGGCCTTGGCGGCACCGGCGTCGTCGGCGTGCTCAAGGGCAAGGGCAGCAGCGGCATGAAGATCGGCCTGCGCGCCGACATGGACGCGCTGCCGATGGAAGAGAACACCAATCTGCGCTGGCGCTCGACCATTCCCGGCCGCTTCCACGGCTGCGGCCATGACGGCCACACCACCATGCTGCTCGGCACCGCGCGCTATCTCGCCGAAACCAAAAATTTCGACGGCACCGTGCATTTCATCTTCCAGCCCGCCGAAGAAGGCCTCGGCGGCGCGCGCGCCATGATCAAGGACGGCCTGTTCCAGAAGTTTCCCTGCGACGAGGTCTACGGCCTGCACAACGCGCCTGACCTGAACCATGGCGAGATCGCGATCCTGCCGGGCCCGGCGATGGCCGGCGCCGACTTCTTCGACATCACGATCGACGGCTACGGCGCCCATGGCGCGATGCCGGAACGCTCCAAGGATGCCGTGATCATCGCCACCACGCTGGCGCAGGCGCTGCAGACCGTGGTCAGCCGCAACGTCCCTCCGCATCATCCGGCGGTGCTGTCGATCACGCAGATCCATGCCGGCTCGGCCTATAACGTCATTCCCGGCCAGGCCAAGCTGTGCGGCACCGTCCGCGCCTTCGATGACGGCGTGCGCGCGCTGATCCGCGAGCGCATGCGCGCGATCTGCGCCGGCATCGCGGCGGCGTTCCAGTGCGAGATCACTGCCGACATCCGCGACACCTTCAGCGTGCTGGTGAACCAGGAAGAGCAGTCCCGGATCGTTGAGTCGGTGGCGCGTACGGTGGTCGATCCGGACAAGGTGATCACCCGCACCGAGCCGAAGATGGGCAGCGAGGATTTCGCCGACATGATGCAGGCGGTGCCCGGCGCCTATTTCTGGGTTGGCCATGAAGGCTCGGTGCCCGTGCACAATCCCGGTTACGTCCTCGACGACAAGATACTGCCGATCGGCGCCAGCATGTTCGCGCGCATCATCGAGACCCGTATGCCAGTAGGTTAGGTGGTCATGCATAAAACCAAAAAAGAAGAAGAGGTCACGTCGCTGCACGATCTCAGCGCCGTCGACCTTCTCGCCGGCTATCGCGCCAAGCAGTTCTCGCCGTCCGAAGTGCTGGAGGAAGTGCTTGATCATGTCGCGGCGTGGGAGCCGCAGATCAAGGCGCTCTATCTGCTCGATCCCGATGGCGCGCGCGCCGTCGCCAAGGCATCGACCGAACGCTGGCAGAAGGGCGAGCCTGTCGGCACGCTCGACGGCGTGCCTGTGACCATCAAGGACAATATCGCCACCAAGGACCAGCCGGTGCCGCTCGGCGCCGCCAGCGTCAAGCTGGTGCCTTCACCTAAGGACGCGCCGCCCGCCGCACGGCTGCGCGAAGCCGGCTCCATCATCTTCTCCAAGACGACGATGCCGGATTACGGCATGCTGTCGTCGGGCCTTTCGAGTTTCCATCCCCTCACCCGCAATCCCTGGGACCTCAGCAAGAACCCCGGCGGGTCCTCTTCCGGCGCCGGCGCCACCGGCGCGGCCGGTTACGGCCCGCTGCATCTCGGCACGGATATCGGCGGCTCGGTGCGGCTGCCGGCCTGCTGGTGCGGCCTGGTCGGGCTGAAGCCGAGCCTCGGACGCGTTCCGGTCGATCCCTTCTATGTCGGACGCGTCGCCGGACCGATGACCCGTACCGTCGACGATTCAGCGCTGATGATGAGCGTGCTGTCGCGTCCCGACCGGCGCGACGGCATGAGCCTGCCCGCGCATGAAATCGCCTGGAAGGCGCTCGACAAGTCGCCGCGCAAAGTGCGGATCGGGTTGATGCTCGATGCCGGCACCGGCCTGCCGCTGGAGAAGGAAGTGCGCGAGGTCGCCGTCAAGGCCGCCAAGGCGTTCGAATCCGCCGGCGCGGTCGTTACCGAAGTCGACGGCATATTGACGCGCGAGATGCTCGACGGGATCGACAATTTCTTTCGCGCGCGAAGCTGGGACGATATTTCCAGGCTGACGCCGGAGGAGCGCAGCAAGACGCTGCCCTATATCCTTCAATGGGCAGAGGCCGGCGCGAAGCTCTCGGGCCTTGATGTCATCAGGGGCTTCAACGCCACCATGGCGATCCGTACCGCCGCGGCAAAGCTGTTCTGCGATCTCGATTATGTCGTCTCCCCGGTGTCGCCGGTGGTGAACTTCCCGGCCGAGTTCGCCTCCCCGGTCAACGACCCCACAAAGCCGTTCGAGCACATCGCCTATACCGTGCCGTGGAATATGTCGGAGAACCCGGCCGTCTCGATCAATGGCGGCTACGACAAGAAGGGCTTTCCGATCGGCGTGCAGATCGTCGGTCGCCGGTTCGACGATCTCGGCGTGCTCGGCATGGCCAAGGCGTTCGAGGGCCTGCGCGGCCCGCAAAAGCCGTGGCCGGCCCCGCCGAAGAAGTAAACTCTATCCGTCATTCCGGGGCGATGCGCAGCATCGAATCCGGAATCTCGAGATTCCGGGTTCGTCGCTTTGCGACGCCCCGGAATGACGGGTACAAATTGTCAAGCAAAGATACAGCAGAGGAAACCCCCATGGCGTATGAGACCATCAAGTACGAGGTCGCCGAGCAAATTCTCACCATCACCTTGAACCGGCCCGACAAGCTCAACGCCTTCAACGGCACCATGCAGCAGGAATTGATCGACGCCTTCGACGCGGCCGACAAGGACGACAACGTCAGGGCCATCATCGTCACCGGCGCCGGCCGCGGCTTTTGCGCCGGCGCTGATCTTTCTTCCGGCGCCAATACGTTCGATCGCGACGCGCGGCGCGGGCCGGTGAAGCGGCTTGCGGATGGCACTGTCGATTACAGCGATCCGCAGGTACGGGACGGTGGCGGACAGGTGACGCTGCGCATCTTCAAGTGCTTAAAACCCGTGATCGCGGCGGTGAATGGTCCCGCGGTCGGCATCGGCGTCACCATGCAGCTCGCGATGGACATCCGCATCGCCTCTGAAGCCGCGCGCTTCGGTTTTGTGTTCTCCCAGCGCGGCATCGTGCCGGAGGCCGCCTCGAGCTGGTTCCTGCCGCGCCTCGTCGGCATCGCCCAGGCGCTGGAGTGGTGCTACACCGGCCGCGTATTCCCGGCGCAGGAGGCGCTCGCCGGCCGCCTCGTCAGCAAGGTGGTGCCGCCGGATGATTTGCTGCCGACCGCCCGCGCGCTCGCCAAGGAAATCGCCGCGAAGACCGCCCCGGTCTCGGTGGCGCTGATCCGCCAGATGATGTGGCGCATGATGGGCGCCGACGATCCGATGGAAGCCCACAAGGTCGACAGCCGCGGCATCTACGCCCGCGGCCGTTCGGACGATGTCAGGGAAGGCGTGGTCTCGTTCCTGGAAAAGCGCCCGGCGCAATTCAAGAACAAGGTTTCATCAGATATGCCCGACTACTACCCGTGGTGGGACGAGCGGGAGTATAAGTGACCGCGCAGCGGTCATCCCGGAGCGATGCGAACGCATCGAAGCCGGGATCTCGAGATTCCGGGTTCGATGCTTTGCATCGCCCCGGAATGACGGACGGTAGAAATGCCCGAAAGTAACGACGGCGTCGTCCTGCTGCACGGCATCAGCAGGACGGCCCTGTCATTCCGGAAAATGCAGACCGCGCTCGAGGCCGCCGATTTCGCCACGCTGAACATCGACTATCCCAGCCGCCATCACGCGCTCGAAGCGCTGGCTGAGCACATCCACCCCGCCGTCACACACTTAGCCGCTGGGATCGCAGGCCAGCTTCATTTCGTCGGCCATTCGATGGGCGGCCTGCTGGCGCGCGTCTACCTTTCCAGATATCGGCCGGAGCGCCTCGGCCGCGTCGTGATGCTCGGCACGCCCAATGGCGGCAGCGAGATCGCCGATCGCCTGAAGAATGTTTCGCTCTATCGCGCCTGGTTCGGCCCCGCCGGTGAGCAACTCGTGACCCGGCGCGATGCAGCCACCAACGCACTGTTTCCGCCGGTCGATTATCCCGTCGGCATCATCGCGGGAAACCGGTCGGTCGATCCGACATTCTCGCTCTTCCTGCCGAAGCCGCATGACGGCAGGGTATCGGTTGAGAATACCAAACTCGACGGGATGGCGGATCATGTTGTGATCGGCACGTCGCATCCCTGGCTGCCGGGGAATCGTGTGGCGATTGCGCAGACGATCGCGTTTCTGAGGGATGGAAGGTTTAGCGGGCCGTAGGGTGGGCAAAGGCGCGCTTGCGCCGTGCCCACCATTCTTCGTGGAGACAATGGTGGGCACGCTTCGCTTTGCCCACCCTACGACCCCATCGTCAGCGCCACGCGGCCGATTGCCTTGCGGTCGATCAACAGCCGCATCGCGCGGGCGTAGTCTTCCAGCGGCAGGCGGT
Source organism: Bradyrhizobium sp. OAE829 (assembly GCF_040546575.1). Lineage (NCBI taxonomy): Bacteria > Pseudomonadati > Pseudomonadota > Alphaproteobacteria > Hyphomicrobiales > Nitrobacteraceae > Bradyrhizobium > Bradyrhizobium sp. OAE829. The sequence goes on from NZ_JBEPOE010000001.1 coordinate 1,249,941, forward strand.
GGGAGATGTTGGGGCGGATTTTTCCGGCTTCGGCCCACTCCGTCAGGGCCTTGATCCTGACCTCGCCGAGAACAGGATTTTTCCGCACCGCCTCGCCGGCGCGCACCCCGAGCACGCTGGCGCCCTTGATCATCAGGAGATTGGTTTTGGCGAGCCCGATGCCGCCGGTGAACCCGATGATCAAGAGCCGCGCACCCCAGTTGATGCAGCGCATCGAGTTCTCGAACACCTCGCCGCCCACGGGATCGAACACCACGTCCGCGCCGCGCCCGTCGGTGATGCGCTTGACGGCATCGCGAAACGGTTCCTGGTCATAGCGCACGAGATGATCGGCGCCCCTCGCTTTGGCGATCGCAAGTTTTTCGTCGCTCGAGGCCGTTGCGATCACGGTGGCCCCCAGCATCTTGCCGATCTCGACCGCCGCAAGTCCCACGCCGCCACCGGCGCCATGCACCAGCAGCACTTCACCCGGCTGCAGTTGCCCGCGGTCGATCAGTGCGTGGTACGCCGTGCCGTGGCCGGCCAGAAAGGTCGCGCCTTCGGCATAGTCGAAGGTCGATGGCAGCGGCACGAGTTGCGACGGCGTGGCCACGGCCTCGTCGCAATAGGCGCCGTGGCGCATCTTGACGATCACCTTGTCGCCGATCGCGACGCCCGCGGCCTCGTTGACTTCGACCACGTCGCCCGCGGCTTCCACGCCCGGCGTGAACGGCAATGGCGGCTTGAGCTGGTACTGCCCCGCTGCCATCAGGACATCGGGAAAATTGATCCCGGCGGCGCGGATCGCGACACGCACCTGCCCTAGCGCCAGCGGTGCCGGGTCGAAGGTTTCGAGACGCAGGCTCTCGGGCGGACCCAGCTCGCGGCAGACGACGGCTTTCGGCATCAGGCAGCCTTCTCTTGCAGCCGCAGCACGGCTTCGCGGATCAGCAGCATGCGGTCGTTACCAAAGTACATGTCAGTCTTGCCGACGAAGATGGTCGGCGAACCAAAGCCGCCGCGCGCCATTACCTCGTCGGTGTTGGCCTTGAGCTGATCCTTGATCGCCTGCTCGCCAATGCCGGCGAAGAACTTGACGTGATCGACGCCGACCCTCTTGCAGACTTCCGTCAGCACCGAATCCTGCGAAATGTCCTTGTCGCCGCCCCAATAGGTCTCGAACACGGCGCGTGCGAACGGCACCATGTCCCTTTCAGATTCTTTGCCCAGCCAGATGCAGCCGCGCATCGCCTTGACGCTGTTCACCGGAAACACCGTCGGCGGCATCTTGATCGCAAGCCCTGCGGAGCGCGCCCAGTCGGCAAGGTCCTTTTTCATGTAGCGCGCCTTCAGCGGCACCGGCGTCTCGCGCTGGGCGTAAACGCTGGGATTGACCGTGTTGAAGATGCCGCCGACCAGGATCGGCCGCCAAGAAATCTCGACGCCGAGCTCTTTTGCGAGCGGCTGGATGTTGTGGAAGGCGAGATAGGTCCAGGGACTGGAACAGTCGAAGAAGAATTCGATCATGGCGTTTCCTTTTGCTTATTTATCCTCATCCTGAGGAGCCGCGAAGCGGCGTCTCGAAGGATGAAGGCCCGTCTGTGGCCTCATGGTTCGAGACGGCGCTTCGCGCCTCCTCACCATGAGGGTTGGGAATTGTCACTTCCGTCCGACCATTTCCTTCGCCTTCGCGCCCAACATGTTCCTGCGCGCTTCCTCGTCGAACGGTTCTTTGACGAACTTGCCGATCGCCAGCCCCGCCTGCACCTGCGGCCGGGCGCGCACGACGGCGTACCAGCGCTTGATGTTGGGATAATCGTCGAGCGTAAAGCCCTGTGCCTTGTGGGTCATGGTCCAGGGGAAGCAGGCGATGTCGGCGATCGTATATTCAGTGCCCGCGATATAGGCCCCGGTCTTGCCGAGCTGCGTGTCGAGCACGCGATAGAGCCGCGCGGCTTCATCCCGGTAGCGCTCGATGGCGTATGGGATCTTTTCCTGCGCATAGAGCGCAAAATGGCCGTGCTGGCCGAGCATCGGCCCGAGCCCACTCATCTGCCACATCACCCACTGCGCCGCGTGGGAGCGGCCGCGCAAGTCCGCAGGCAGAAAACGGCCGGTCTTTTCCGCCAGATAAATCAGGATCGCGCCGGTCTCGAACACGGAGAACGGCGCGCCGCCGTCGGCCGGCGCATGGTCGACGATGGCCGGAATGCGGTTGTTGGGACTGAGGCTAAGGAATTCCGGCTTGAATTGCTCGCCGGCGCGGATGTTGACCGGGATCACGGTATAGGGGAGCCCGAGTTCCTCCAGCATGATCGAGATTTTCCAGCCATTGGGCGTCGGCGCGTAATGCAGGTCGATCATGGTTTCCCCAAGCGTCCGGGATTTTCGAATTATTCCCGGTAATGGCGACTTTTGTTGTTCTGTACGGCGATCATAAGACATGGCAGACAGGCGCTCAATCAGAACCACCCGGGAGGCTCCTATGCTGTTTCCAACGACGATCGCAGGCTCATTGCCGAAGCCGGAATGGCTGGCCGAGCCGAACACGCTGTGGGCGCCCTGGAAATCCAAGGGCGACGAACTCGCCCGCGCCAAGCGTGACGCCACCATGCTGGCCGTAAAACTGCAGGAGGATTCCGGGGTCGATATCGTCACCGAGGGCGAGCAGGCCCGCCAGCATTTCGTCCACGGCTTTCTCGAAAAGGTCGACGGCATCGATTTCGCCCACAAGGTCGAGATGGGCATCCGGAAAGACCGCTACAAGGCGATGGTGCCGCAGGTGGTGGCGCCGCTGACGCTGAAAGGCCGGGTCCATGCCGATGAGGCCCGCGTTGCCCGCGCCCATACCAAACACAAGCTGAAATTCACTTTGCCCGGCCCGATGACCATCATCGACACGGTGGCCGACGGCCATTATGGCGACCGCGTCAAGATGGCGTTTGCTTTTGCCGAACTGCTGAACGAGGAAGCACGGGCGCTGCAGGCGGACGGCGTCGACATCATCCAGTTCGACGAGCCCGCCTTCAATGTGTTCATGGACGAGGTATCGGACTGGGGCATCAAGGCGCTGGAGCGCGCCGCTCAGGGGCTGACCTGTGCCACCGCCGTGCACATCTGCTACGGCTACGGCATCAAGGCCAACACCGACTGGAAGGAAACCCTTGGCAAGGAGTGGCGGCAGTACGAGGAGATTTTCCCGGCGATCGCCAAAAGCTCGATCCAGCAGGTCGCAATCGAATGCCGCAATTCCAAGGTGCCGCTGGACTTGCTGGCGCTGCTCTCCGGCAAGATTGTCCAGGCCGGCGTGATCGACGTCGCCAGCGACACGGTCGAGACCCCCGAAGACGTCGTCAAGGTGATCGACGCGGTATCGAAATTCGTGCCGAAGGCCAACATCGTCGCGACCACCAATTGCGGCATGGCGCCGATGCGCCGGGATATCGCGGAGGCCAAGCTGGCGGCGCTCGGTGCCGGCGCGAAGCTGGCAAGGCAGCAGTTGGGGTAGGAGTTTTGATCCGCGCCGTTCGAGGCACGGCACACTGGGCCCTCTCCCCCCTTGCGGGGGAGAGTTGGAGAGAGGGGTAAGCCACGCGCACCACCGTTGCGGCTTACCCCTCTCCCTAGCCCTCCCCCGCAAGGGGGGAGGGAAAGTTTTGTGCACTTGGATGCAGTGTCGTGCGATATCCTGCACCCAAAGCACGCAACGTCGACGGCGGTGTCAGCAACATCGCGTCCTCGATCGCATTACTGACCTCGCGATAGCCCGCCATCGTCCACTCCAGCGCCCTGCCCTGCAAAACCAGAAAACTCTCCGCCCCCGCCTGCACCATCGCCCCATCAGGCAGCTTCTCAACCGGCATCGGCAATGGATGCAGCCGCTTCTTACCTTTCTCCAGCCGCTCCCGATGCAGCACGGCATCGATATCGCGCGCGAGGACATTGGCGACGCCGTTGCCCTCTTCCCACGCCGCACGAAAGCGGTTGGCGTCGTCGCGGCGGCAGAAGAAACAGGGGCGATGGCCCGCGGCGAACGCGGTCGCCTCATCGAGGAAGAACAGTTCGGTCCAGCTGCGCGTGCCCATCACCTTGCGCCGCCATCCCCTGAACTCGCAGACGCAGGTGATCCACGCCGGGCTCGCCCAGCGCTTGTTCAGCAGCGTCTTCGTTGCGGGATCATGGATGATGCCGCGATTGCCGGTGAACAGGCCGCGGTGCGGATCGGCGATGATGTCGCCTGAGGGCGTGACACGGTTTTGCAGCGGCATGATGGGCCCGACTATTTGCCACACCCGTCATTGCCTGCGACAAACGCGAAGCGTTTGCGCAAGGGAGCGTAGCGATGAAGCAATCCATTCTTTCTTTGTGGCTGTGGATTGCTTCGCTGCGCTCGCAATGACGGCTAGAAACTCACGCGCCGTCGCGGATCGGCGGCTGGAACGACAGCGCGGTGTCCCAGGGAAAGTGAATCCAGGTGTCCTGCGACACTTCGGTTATGAAGGTATCGACCAGCGGCTTGCCCTGCGGCTTGGCGTAAACGGCCGCGAAATGCGCCTCCGGCATCATCGAACGCACCAGCCGGCCGGTCTTGCCGGTATCGACGAGGTCGTCGACGATCAACAGCCCCTTGCCGGTACCGCCGCCGAGTTTTGCCACATCAGCCGAAACACCCTTGAGAGCCTTCAGGTCGCCCTGCCTGGTGTGGTCATAGCTGGCAATGCACACGGTATCGATGATGCGAATGCCGAGTTCGCGCGCCACGATCGCTGCCGGCACCAGCCCACCACGGGTAATCGCAATGATGGCATGAAACGGCCCGACCTCGTTGAGCCGCCAGGTCAGCGCGCGGCAATCCCGGTGAAACTGATCCCATGAGACCGGGAAGGCCTTCTCCAGCGGCGGAGTGACTTTTTCGCTCATGATTTTGCTCCAAAACGATCGGCCACCTTTGATCTCCTTTACGATAGCGACTTTGCCATCTCGCTGGTCGCCGACCAGCCCAGTTGCGCGTACAGCGGCCGTCCCATCCTGGTGGCGTGCAATATCGCGAAAGCCACGCCTCGCCTGGCGAATTCCTGGTCCGCCCGGTCCATCAGCGCTTTGGCAATTCCCCGTTTGCGATGCGACGGCTCGACAAACACGTTGAGCACATAGCCGCGCCTGTCCTGCGTCGGATGGGAGGGGCCCGGCGGCCACTCGATGGTCATCAGTCCGATTCCCGCGATGGGCTCGCCGTGTTCCTCGACGATATAGCCGAAATACGATCCGTCACCGAGGTGCTTGACCAGCCAGGGCCGAAAATGCGCGGTCTGACTCTCCAAAATCTCTTCGGTCCTGCCCGGCGCGTCGGATTCGCGGAACATCTGTTCGCGGTGCCGGCACACCAGTTCGAGATCGTCGGCGCGGATTGGCCTGGTCGAAATCATCGGTGCTATCGCGGCGTGTTCAAACCCGCCAGCATCTCCTTCACCGCAGCCATCGCGGCGGCGAGCTTGTCGGGATCGCGCGAGCGGACCACGAGATTGGTGTTCGGCTTCTTGTCTTCGTCCTGGAACGGATAGCTGCCGATGATGGTGTCGGGGTGGGCGCTCGCGATCGCGCGCAAGGGGCCGCCGATGTCGCCTTCCCGCGCGTTCGCCCGGACTGAATGCGACAGCATCCGCACGCCCGATTTCAGCTTCGGCGCGACGATGTCCATCATCGCCTGCATGATCGTTGGAATGCCGGCCATCACGATGACGTTGCCGAGCTTGAAGCCGGGTGCCAGGATGGTGGCGCTCTGGATCAGTTCGGCACCGTCGGGGACGCGGGCCATGCGCAAGCGCGCCTCGTTCAGATCCTGCTCGGTCCAGCGTTCGCGGAATCGGGCCACCACCTCGGGATGATGATCGATGCCGACGCCGAACGCCTTGGCGACGCTGTCCGCGGTGATGTCGTCATGGGTCGGCCCGATGCCACCGGTGGTAAAGACGTAATCGTAGCGCTTTCGCAGTGCATCAAGGGCGGCGATGATGTCGGCCTCCTCGTCGGCAACGACGCGGACTTCCTTGAGGTCGATCCCGATATTGGTCAGGTACTCGGCGATAAAGCCGATGTTCTTGTCCTTGGTCCGGCCGGACAGGATCTCGTCACCAATGACCAGAATACCCGCTGTGACGATCTCACTCATTTCCAATCCTCGTCTTATCCCCTGACCTTGCGCATCCAACGCATTGAAGTCACGGGGCTTTGCTGCCGAAATAAGCACCCGACAGCCGGTTTTTCAGGCAGCACGGGGAAACAACCCCATACCAAATGCCCCAGCCCATGCATATCGCGCTGGCCCGGCCCTTGCTACCATCCCGTGAAGTCATGCACTGTGTCGCATGGCTTCGAAAGATAGTCAGGATTTATGGCAGTCGCGTTTGATGAAATGAATGGCCCCGGCGGGGACCTCCGGCCCGCCTACCAGGAACTCTCCCGCTGGTTGAAGGAGACGCCTCCGGACGCCCTTGAATATCGCCGCCAGGAAGCGGAGCTGTTGTTCCGCCGGATCGGCATCACCTTCGCGGTTTATGGCGACGCCGAAGCCCAGGAACGGCTGATCCCCTTCGACGTGATTCCCCGGATCATGTCGGCCAAGGAATGGACGCTGCTGGAAAAGGGTCTGAAGCAGCGGGTCCGCGCCCTCAACATGTTCCTGCGCGACATCTATCACGGCCGCGACATCCTGCGCGCCAATATCATCCCCGACGACCTGATCTTCCAGAATCCGGTCTTCCGTCCCGAGATGAACGGCCAGGACGTCCCCCACGACGTCTACGTCCATATCGCCGGGATCGATATCGTCCGGGTCGACGCCGACAATTTCATCGTGCTGGAGGACAATGCGCGGACCCCGTCCGGCGTCTCCTACATGCTGGAAAACCGCGAAATCATGATGCGGTTGTTTCCGGACCTGTTCGCCCGCCACCGCGTCGCACCAGTGGAGAAATACCCCGACGAACTGCTGTCGGCGCTGCGCTCGGTGGCGCCGCTCTCCGCTTCCGCCGAGCCTGTGGTCGCGCTGATGACGCCCGGCGTCTACAATTCAGCCTATTACGAGCACTCGTTCCTGGCCGACAAACTCGGGATCGAGCTGGTCGAGGGCCGCGACCTCATCGTCAAGAACGACGAGGTGTTCATGCGCACCACCGAGGGCCTCAAGCGCGTCGACGTGATCTACCGCCGCGTCGACGACGACTTCCTGGATCCCCTGACCTTCCGCCCGGATTCCGCGCTCGGCGTGCCCGGGCTGATGTCGGCCTATGCGGCCGGCAACGTCACGCTCGCCAACGCCGTCGGCACCGGCATCGCCGACGACAAGGCGGTCTATTCCTACATGCCTGACATCGTGAAATTCTATCTCGGCGAAGAGCCGATCCTGAAGAACGTGCCGACCTGGCGCTGCCGCGAGCCGAAGGACCTCGCCTACGTGCTCGACAACCTCGGGGATCTCGTGGTCAAGGAAGTGCACGGCTCCGGCGGCTACGGCATGCTGATCGGCCCCGCCGCCACCAAGGCGACGATCGAGGCGTTCCGCGACAAGCTCAAGCGCGAGCCCGAGGGTTTTATCGCGCAGCCGACGCTGGCGCTGTCGACCTGCCCGACCTGCACCGCATCCGGCCTCGCGCCGCGCCATGTCGACCTCCGGCCGTTCGTGCTGACCGGGCGCGATCACGTCACCATCGTGCCGGGCGGGCTGACGCGCGTGGCGCTGAAGGAAGGCTCCCTGGTGGTCAATTCGAGCCAGGGCGGCGGCACCAAGGACACCTGGATTCTGGACGAATAGAGATGCTGTCGCGCACCGCCGAAAACCTGTACTGGCTGGCCCGCTATGTCGAGCGCGCTGAATATCTCGCGCGCACCATCGACGCCACCTTGCGCGTCACCGCCCTTCCCGCCGCCTATATCGGCAAGACCAATGAATGGGATTCCGCGCTACTGACCGCCGGCGTCAGCGCCAGCTTCTACGAGGCCTATCAGGAAGCCAACGAACAGAACGTCGTCGAATATCTGGCGTTCTCGCCGTCGAACCCCTCCTCGATCAAGAACTGCATCGAGGCCGCGCGGCTCAATTCCCGCTCGGTGCGCACGGCGTTGACCTCGGAGATGTGGGACACCATCAACTCGGCCTGGATCGAGCTGCAGGAGGTGTGGGGCAAAGGAACGTCGAGCCGCGAGGAACTCGCAAAATTCCTGCGCTTCGTGCAGGAGACGTCGCTCCGCTTCGACGGCTCGGCCTACCGGACCATGCTGCGCAACGACGCCTACTGGTTCTCGCGCCTCGGGCTGCATCTGGAGCGCGCCGACAACACCGCCCGCATTCTCGACGTGAAATATCACGTGCTGCTGCCCGAGGAGGAACATGTCGGCGGTCCGCTGGATTATTACCAGTGGACCTCGATCCTGCGCTCGGTGTCGGCGCTGACGGCCTATCACTGGGTCTATCGCGAGACGCTAAAGCCCTGGCTGATCGCGGATTTGCTGATCCTCAACGACACGCTGCCGCGCTCGCTGGCGAGCTGCTACAGCAATCTGGTGCGGAACCTCGACCAGATCGGCGTCGCCTATGGCCGCCAGGGCGCCTCCCAGCGCCACGCCCGCGGCGTCCGCAACCGGCTTGAACACAGCCATATGGACGATATCTTCCAGCATGGCGTCCATGAATTCATCCAGGAATTCATTGCTGATAACGCTCGGCTGGGTGAAATCATCACGAAGCAGTATCTGATTTGATACATTCAGCGTCATGGCCGGGCTTGACCCGGCCATCCACGTCTTGCTTTGGAGAGTGAGAAGGAAGAAAGACGTGGATGCCCGGGACGTCTAGCGCGAAGGCGCGCTTCGCGCTAATGCCCGGGCATGACGATCTCAACCTCATCCCGGTCTACCCATGCGCCTGCGAATTGCCCATACCACCAGCTATCGCTATGAGCCCCCGGCCTCAGGCGTGATCCAGATCCTGCGGATGACGCCCGGCAGCCATGACGGGCAATATGTCGCCGAGTGGCAGATCGACGTCTCCACCGATTCCCGGCTCGACATGCACCAGGACGCGTTCGGCAATGTCACGCATGTTCTGACTCACGGGCCCCTCGCCGACCTCACCATCAATGTCGAGGGCCTGATCGAGACCCACGACACCGGCGGCGTGCTGCGTGGCACCGACGAGCGTTTCCCGCCGAGCCTGTTCCTGCGCTCCACCGCGCTCACCGAAGTCAATCCGGCGATGGCGACCTTTGCCCGCGAGATGCGTTCGGAATCCGGTGACGACGTGCTCGGCTTCCTGCATGCGCTGATGGTGCAGATCAACGAGCACATGACGTTCGACGAGGACCCGACCAACAGCGGCACCTCGGCGGCGGAAGCCTTCGCGCTCAAGCGCGGCGTGTGCCAGGACTACGCGCATATCTTCATCGCCTGCGCGCGCTCGGGCGGCGTGCCGGCGCGTTTCGTCTCCGGGCATTTCCTGCGCTCCGACGGCACCGTCAACCAGCAGGCCGGCCATGCCTGGGCGGAAGCCTTCGTGCCTGATCTGGGCTGGGTCGGTTTCGATGCGGCCAACGGCATCTGCACCACGGACGCCCACGCCCGCATTGCGATCGGCCTCGACTATCTCGGCGCGGCCCCGGTCCGCGGCACCCGCTATGGCGGCGGCAACGAGACGCTGACGGTTGCGGTCAAGGTCGAACAGGCCGGCGGCCGGCAGGGGCAGTGGCAAAGCCAGTCGTAGATCCAACCACCGTCATTGCGAGGAGCGAAGCGACGAAGCAATCCACCTTCTCTGCCGAGCCATTGATTGCTTCGCTTCGCTCGCAATGACGAGGATGGTGTCCGCGTCGGAACAATGCCGTCACTTATCCAGCCACACATCCTCAAACCGCAGATTGTTGTACTGGCTGTTGTCGTGCGGCTTGAAGTTCTTCACATGCGGCTGCCAGCAATTGCCGGCCGATGAGTGCAGGATGATCGGGCGCGCGGCGTCATCGACCAGGATGCGCTCGATATCCCAGACGATCTTCCGGCGCTTTTCCTTGTCGAGTTCGCGCGATTGCGCCGCCAGCAGCTTGTCGACCTCGGCATTGCAGTACTGGGTATAGTTGCGCTCGGACCTGCACGAATAATTCTCGACGATGTTGCCGTCGGGATCGTCGACGCTGACGCCGGTGACGTTCAGTCCGATCGTAAAATCCTTCTTCGCCAGCCGCGCATACCATCGCGGCGTATCGAGGATGTCGAGTTCGCCGACGATGTAAATCTTCTTGAGCTGGTCGGCCAGGATCACCGCGGGGTCGCGATAGGTCGGCAGGTTCCGGGTCTGGATCTTGATCGGCAACGGTTTGGCATCGCTGTAGCCGAGCTTCTGCATGATCGCCTGCGCTTCCGCGACGTTCCTGGCGATGTCAGGGCCATACCCCATCAGCGACGACACCAATTCCGGCGACATGCCCCATTCGCCCTCGGGCTTTGCCAGCATCGCCCCGCCGAGACGCGCGTTGCCTTCCATCAGGATGGTATTGAAGGCCTTGCGATCGAGCGCCAGCGACATCGCCTTGCGGATATCGGGATTGTCGAACGGCGGGTTGACGCGATTGACCAGCAGATTGATCTGGGTGCCGGTGCCGGTCATCTCGCAGATCGCGTTCGGTGCCCGCGCCTTGATGTCCTTCAGCAGGGGAACGCTGACGTCGGAAGGAAAGGTGATGTCGTAGTCGCCGGTCGAGAATGCCAGCATCCGCGTGGCGCGGTTGTCGATCGTGCGCACCGTGATCTCGTCAAGATAGGGACGGTCCTTCTTGAAGTAATCCGGATTGCGCACGACGTGCATGGACTCGCCGCGTTTGAATTCGACAAACTTGAACGGTCCGGTGCCGATCGGCTTGCTCCGCATCACAGCCTGCGGCACGTGACAGGGGTAGACGGCTGAAAACGCGCTCGCCAGCAGCACCGGCAGGCTCGGCTGCGGCTCGCTCAGTTCGAACGTCGCCTCATGGTCGCCATTGATGCTGACGTCCTGCAGCTTGGTGTACCAGACCTTGCGCGGGTTGCGCCTGAAATCCTGGTTTTCGGTCTTGCCGATCAGCATTCGCCAGGTGCACTGCACATCTTTCGCCGTGAAGGGTTGGCCGTCGTGCCACTTCACGCCCTGCCGCAGCTTGAAGGTCAGCTTGGTGTTGGTCGCGTCCCAGGACCAGCTTTCAGCCAGATCCGGGATCACGGTCTCCATGCTCTCATGCGGCATGGCCGGATCGAACACCACGAGATTGTTGAACACCGTCGCAAACGGCAGCACCGAGGCGATGGTCGCTTCTTCCAGCAGTGACGTCGAGGGCGGATTGTCGTTGTGATAGAGCCGGAGCGTACCACCCTTCTTCTGCGCTGCGGCGGGGCTTGCGGCACATAGCGCGATGCACAAGAACACTGGGAAAGCGAATTTCAACCTGCCGGAGCAAATGGCGCGCAATTTCCGCCTCCCAGAATGTTTTCTTTTTTCTTTAGAGCTGCCAAAATCTATAGGGCCGCGAGACAAGACTGCAAGCAAAACCACCATGCGCAACGCAGGAGACCGCGATGTCGGAAACCGACAAGCTGTTCGCAGGCTCGATCCCGGAAAACTATGATCACCACATGGTTCCGTTGATCTTCGCGAGCTACGCGCGGGACATGTCAGAACGCGTCGCCGCATTGGCGCCGAAGTCCGTGCTGGAAACCGCGGCCGGCAGCGGCGTGGTTACCCGCGCACTGGCGCCGATCCTGTCGTCCGATGCCAGATACGTCGTCACCGACCTCAATCAGCCCATGCTGGATCATGCGAAATCAAGACAAGGCGCGGACAGCCGCATCATCTGGCAAAAGGCGGATGCGCAGGCGCTGCCGTTCGAGGACGCCGCGTTCGATCTCGTCTGCTGCCAATTCGGCGTCATGTTCTTTCCCGATCGCCCGTCCGGCTACCGCGAAGCCCGCCGGGTTCTGAGGCCAGGCGGAAGTTTCCTGTTCAACGCCTGGGATCGCATCGAGGAGAACGTCTTCGCGAGCGACGTCACGGACGCCCTCGCGACGTTCTTTCCAAGCGACCCTCCCCGCTTCATGGCCCGCACGCCCCACGGCTATCACGACACCGCGCTGATCCGCAGCGATCTGGCGAAGGCCGGTTTTACCGACGTGAAGATCGAGACAAGGGCAGCGCAAAGCCGCGCCCTCTCTGCCCGCCACGTCGCGCTGGCCTATTGCCAGGGAACTCCGCTGCGCAACGAGATCGAAGCGCGGGGTCCGGACCGGCTGGAAGCCGCAACCGACCATGCGGCCTCGGTCATCGCTATCAGGCACGGCAGCGGCGAGATATCGGCCAAGATCCAGGCCCATATCATCCTCGCCCGGGTCTAGCCCTCCCGACCGGATTCAAGGCCTCGTTTCACCCCACCCGGTTCATGCCACCCCGTTGGATAATTGGGATTGGATGCCTGGTCTGAAATTCGCTACTAGTTGCCCGCCGGTAATGAGCCTAGCAGGCGTCGCATGAAGTTCGCGGTCGGAATCATCGCAGTGGTGCTGCTGGCGGCCGCTGTCAGGCAGGCAAGCGCGGTGTTCGCTCCGCTGGCGCTGGCGCTTTTCATCATCGCGATCGTCTGGCCGCTGCAGAGCAGCCTGCAGGCGAAAATGCCGAAACTGCTGGCATTGGCGACCACCATTGTCGTCACGATCGTGGTCTGTCTCGCTTTCGCCTCGCTCGCGGCGTGGGGCTTTGGGCGGGTCGGACGATCACTGATGGCCGATACGGTGCGCTATCAGGCGCTTTATGGCGCCATGGTGACGTGGCTCGACGGCCATGGCGTCTCCGTCGCCGGCTTGTGGGCCGAGCATTTCAACGTCGGGTGGCTGATGCGCACAACGCAGTTCGTCACCGGCCGCGTCAATACCACGCTCAGCTTCTGGGTGATTGCACTTGTCTATGTTGTGCTGGGACTTCTGGAAGTAGAGGACGCAAGACGAAGGATCGAGACGCTCGGCAAGCCCGAGGTTGCGCGCGTGCTGCTGGACGGAAGTAGCGCGACCGCAGCCAAATTCCGGAAATACCTCCTGGTTCGGACGCAGATGAGCGCCATCACCGGCCTGCTCGTCGGTGCGTTCGCCTGGATCACCGGATTGCCGTTCGCGCTGGAGTGGGGCGTGATCGCCTTCGCGCTCAACTACATTCCCTTTATCGGGCCCTTCATCGCAACGCTGTTTCCCACTCTGCTGGCGATGACGCAATTTGAGAGCTGGCAAGCGGTTCTTGCCCTCTTCGCGTGCCTCAACATCATCCAGTTCGTGGTCGGCAGTTATATAGAGCCGCGCGTTGCCGGCAGCATGCTTTCGATATCTCCTTTGGTGGTGTTGTTCGCGATTTTTTTCTGGACCTTTCAATGGGGCCTGTTCGGAACCTTTATCGGCGTGCCGATCGCGCTTGCGATCCTCACCTTCTGTGCCCAGCATCCGTCAAGCCGCTGGATAGCCGATCTGCTCGGCGGATCGAAGCAATAGGGGCCGACAAAAGCTAGCCGCCGGTCTCGCCGGCGATCTCGACGCGCTGCGGTGGGAGCAGACAGAGCTGCCCGCCCGAACCAGCAGCCAGCGTATGGATCAGAAAATGCGTCGGTTTGGCGTCAGGGCCACCCATGACAGGCGACGGAGCAGAGATGATCTTCAGCGCACCGCAGGCGCCGATCCAGTCGATATGACGATGGCCGTGCATGACCACGGCCCGCTTCGCGAAAGGCCTGAGTTTGCGAACAAACCAGCTGCCGTTGACAAGCGCGGTTCCAATGCGTTCGGAAAAATTCGCAACCGGCATCGGATATTCTATCAGATGATGATGCAGCGCGACGATCCATTGCGCACGGGGAAAACGACCCAGCGCCGCGGCGAGCCGGCGCATCTGTTCTACGGAAACCAATCCGAGCGCATTGGTGAAGGAAAAATGCGTATCGGCGTTTGAGTTCAGGATCAAGACGCCCAATCCGTCTTCCCGATCGGGTGGCAACAGCATCGGAAACAGGTCGTCGAACAGCCCGACCAGCCCGGCGGCGCGGCGCAAGCCGCCGCGTTCGGCAAAGGCGGCGATCCGCTTTCGATGCGACGCCAACGCCTCGTTGAGGGTGGCAGCCGGCTTTCCCGCGTCGTCGACGACATGCACGCGTTCCCCCTGCACCGCTGCGATTGCCGACAACGTTCGCATCTGCCGCAGCCGCTTGCCGGGACTGAACGGCAAATCGAGCCGGGCCGGATTGGCGCGGTCGACGATGTTCACATCGTGATTGCCGGGCAACATGACCATGAGAGCCGCGAGGTCACGATGCAGCGCCACCACGTCGAGGAATTCGGCCCACTCCGTCGCGCGGCCGGCGTCGGTCATGTCGCCGGTCACAAGGATGAGGTCGAGCGGGTCGGTGGCGTGGATCGCCGCAAGACGGACCATCAGCCGCGCAAGGCGCTGGTTACCGCGCGGGCCGCCACGTCCGCTCTCGATACGGAAGCCATATCGCTCGCCGATCACGTGAAGGTCCGACAGATGCGCGACACGCCAGGTCCGGCAACCGGACGGCGCGTCGTCGAATTCGGGAAGATCGAGCGGCTGATCCATGCTGGCATCCGCAAAGCCCCAGACCAGCGACGCGAATGCGAGATAACCCGATACCAATACGACCGCATTGGCCAATGTCGGAACGATCAGCCGGTGCAGAAGCACAAGGTCGGGCACCGAACCGATCCACCGCGAGAACGGCCAAACGAGAATCGCGATTGCCGCCGCACACAGGCAGAGCACAATGCCCGCGCCGGCGGAGCTCGCCGCGCGCAGCCGTGCCCGCCCCGCCGCGTCGGCGTTCCTGCCGAACACCAGCTCCGCCAGGTGCCGCAGCGCCTCGCGGCCAAACGCGTAGCCGGGCTGGACGGCGAGCGCATTGAGCGACCAGAAATTTGTCTCAGCGGCCCGAAACAGCGGCCGCCATCCGAACCATCCGAGCGCGATGACCGCGACCAGCAGCAGCGCCGCGCCGATTCCGGTCAGTTCCAGAACATGTTCGGACACGGAGGAAAACCAGGCCGTCGCGATCAGCGGCGCGAGACCGAGCAGCACCGCCGGCAACAGCAGCGAGACGGTCCAGGCGAACAGGAGTTTCGGCAGACTGATTTCAACCAGCAGACTGCCGGCGATCGCCAGCAGCGATCTCCGTCCGGGGCTGGAGGCATCATCCTCGATGTCGCCCTGGCGGGGATCGACCAGCGACCCGCCCTGAGCGGGAGTTGAATCAGGTTCCGCGGTCGGCCGCGTCATGATCGGAGCGCGCATCTTGCATCCGCGATAGGAGTGCCTGCTGCCTAACCGACGCTACCAGCGTCTCGGCGGAATACCAGCGCGCATCCGCTCCCTCGGCGCTGCTGCCCTGCCTCGCGGCACCCATTCTATTTCAGCCTTCCGCTCGCCAAGCTTCGAGGCGTATGCAGTTCGTGCCACCCGATCGCGTAATTTGTCACAAACTTTTGTAGCAAAGCACACACGCCGCCAACCCTTCCATGCGATCGCACGGCTAACATTGAGCGCTGGTGATCAAGTCCCGTATTACAAATTGCAGGGGAGACTTGCTATGCGCACAAAGCTTGTCGGCACAGTGGCCGTTGCTTCAACCGCTTGTCTGGTCACGTTGAGCGGAAATGCCCAGGCAGAAATATTGATCACGACCGCCACCATATCGCGAGGCGAGTTAGTTATCGCCGGACGGGTCAGGCGACCGCGCGACCCCAAGGTGGAGATCACAATCAGTCCGACCAAAACGGTACAGGTTGAGAGCACATCGACGGGCGGTTTCAGGTGGGTTGGAGCAGAATTCCCCTCCACTTGTATCGTGAAGATCACGTCAGGGCCGGATACCAGAGACGTGGTGATACAGAACTGCGGCCTTCCCGGACCTGCCGGGCCGCCCGGTCCAGCAGGTCCTCCAGGGCCGGCCGGGCCGAAGGGAAACTAGGAGATTCCGTGCCCCTTGGATTTGGGTCTTGAGGACTTCATCCCGCGGAAGAGGCTCATGGAGGCGGAACAAGCAATTCCAGTTTCGGTATGCTTGATTGGCAACGGTGTGACTTGACCGCACTGTATGTGGATGTATCCGTATGCGTGCTGTGGCACGGACGCAGCGCGACTTGATTAGTCGGCTCCCGGCATATGCAGTTTGTGCCATCGCGTTGCACGGATTTGCCACAACTTTTCACGACGAAGCACACGTTGCGCAAACCAGTGCGTCAGGTTGTATGCTTGACTCCGTGCACTTAGGAGCGCTTGTTTGTCAGGCCGAATAAAAAGAGCTGACAAGATCCCACGTGATCGGTTGCTCAATGAGCAACGAACGTTGCCGATGTCCCCGGCACCCACGAGCAGGATCGTACAAACAGGATTGAGGAGGAGTCCCATGGACTCGCCATCGATCACGGCACAAGCCGAACGGCCATACGTTTCGACAGGGCATCTGCCCGGGCCCGAGATGGTACAGGCACTCGTGTCCGAAGCGCAGCGGCGCTTTAAATCGAATACCGACGGCCAAAACTCGCAAGTCTATCCGGCGCTGGCCAGAATCCCCAGCGATCTGTTCGGCGTCTGCGTCGTCGGCACCAGCGGACGCGTCCATGCCGCCGGGGAAACCGACTACGAATTCTCGATCATGAGCGTGTCGAAGCCGTTCGTATTCGCGCTGGTATGCGAGACGATCGGACCGGAAGAAGCGCGCGCCAAGCTCGGAGCAAACGCCACGGGCCTTGCTTTCAACTCCCTCGCCGCCATCGAGCACGGCGGCGGCCGCACCAACCCGATGGTCAATGCGGGCGCCATTGCAACGACGAGCCTTGCGCCTGGCACGACCGCGGATGAAAAATGGCAATTCATCCATGACGGACTGTCGCGATTCGCGGGCCGACAGCTGCCGCTGAACGAAGAGGTCTACGCTTCGGCGTCGGATACCAACTTCCGCAACCGCAGCATTGCCCGCCTGCTGCAGAGTTTTGATCGGATCTACTGCGACGCAAAGGAAGCGACCGACCTCTACACCAGGCAGTGCTCGCTGAATGTCAGCGCCCGGGACCTCGCGGTCATGGGCGCGACGCTGGCTGACGGCGGCGTCAACCCCATCACCAAGAAACGCGTGGTCGATCCGGCTGTCTGTCATTACGCGCTGGCGGTGATGATCACCGCCGGACTGTACGAGACTTCGGGCGATTGGCTTTACGACATCGGCCTGCCCGGAAAGAGCGGAATCGGTGGCGGTATCGTCGCCGTTTCCCCGGGTAAAGGCGGCTTCGGAACCTTCGCACCCCCGCTCGACGCTGCAGGCAACAGCGTCAAGGGACAGCTAGCCGCAAAATTCCTGTCGCAGCGGCTGGGAATGGATCTGTTCGTGTCGCAACCGGAAGAATGAATCAGATGCCAAAGGGATTGGGACGGGCCGCAAGACCCGACCGATCCGGAACCGCGCAAGCCGGAGGACGCCATGGCGACGCACTCGATTTCAATCGGCGACATCCGCGAAGACGCGCAGGCGTCATGGGTCCCGATGATCGCCATTGCGTTCGGCCAGATGATCATGTCCTTCAACGTCGCTTCGCTGCCGGTCGCGATGGGGGGCATGGTGCAGAGCTTCGGCGTCCCGCCGACGACCGTCGCGACCGGTATCGTGGCCTATTCGATGCTGGTTGCCGGCTTCGTGATGCTGGGCGCGAAACTCGCCCAGCGGTTCGGCGCCGCTCAGGTCTTCCGCGCCGCCGTCGTCCTGTTCTGCGCCGCGCAGATATTGATGACGTTCAGCCCCACCGCGACGCTGATGATCACGGCCCAGGCGCTTTGCGGCGCGGCAGGGGCCGTGATCGTGCCGTCGCTGGTGGCGCTGATCGCCGAGAATTATACCGGGCGCCAACAGGCGACCGCGGTGGGTGCGCTTGGTTCGGCGCGGGCCGCTGCCGGCGTGCTGGCGTTCATCATTGGCGGCGTCCTCGGCACATATATCGGCTGGCGTCCGGCGTTCGGAATCCTGATCGCCGCCTCCGCCATTGTTTTCGTCTTGAGCTTCCGCCTCAGGCCCGACCACGGACGACCGGACGTCCAGATCGACATCACAGGCGTTGTGCTGGCGGCAACAGCCATCATCCTCATCAGTTTCGGCTTCAATAACCTGAACGGCTGGGGCCTGGCGCTGGCAACACCCAATGCGCCGTTCAACCTGCTCGGCCTTTCGCCTGCGCCGGTCATGATCGTTCTGGGTATCGTACTCGGCCAGGCCTTTCTGATCTGGACGCATCGGCGCCAGGCGGCCGGGAAGACGCCGCTGCTTGCCCTCGAGGTGATCGACTCGCCGCAGGAACGCGCGGCGGTCTACGGGCTGTTTGCCGTGGTCGCACTGGAGGCGGCGCTCAACTTTTCTGTGCCGTTGTACATTCAAATCGTACAGGGCCGCTCTCCTCTGGCGACCGCGATCGCGATGATGCCGTTCAATCTCACGGTGTTCTTCACGGCGATGCTGATCGTCAACGTCTACGACAAACTGACGCCCCGCCAGATCGGCCGCTATGGCTTCGCCCTTTGCACGATTGCACTGGTGTGGCTCGCGTTCGTGGTGCGGAACGACTGGAGCGAGATTCCCGTGCTGTTCGGCCTCGTCCTGTTCGGTATCGGCCAGGGCTCGCTGGTCACGCTGCTGTTCAATGTATTGGTCACCGCCTCGCCCAAGGCACTGGCAGGCGACGTCGGATCGGCACGCGGCACCACGCAGAATCTCGCCGCGGCAGTCGGAACAGCCGTCGCCGGCGCACTGCTTGTCGGCCTCTTGAGCACAATCGCCGTCAGCAGCATCGCCGCAAATCCGGTGCTGCCCAAGGAGCTGCAGAGCCAGGTCGATCTCAACAACATCACATTCGTCAGTAACGAGCGCTTGCGGAGCGTGATGGAGAACACAACCGCTACGCCGCAGCAGGTGCAGGAAGCGGTGCGCGTGAACACGGAGGCGCGGCTGCGAGCGCTGAAGATCGGCCTGCTCATCATGGCCGGACTCGCCTTGCTCGCGGTAATTCCGGCCGGAAAGCTCCCGAACTACCTGCCGGGAGAAATCCCAAGTGACGATCCCGCGGTCGAAGGCTCGAAATCGGCCTGATCCCCGATTGCGAGACGCAGGTTGCTCCGAGGAGAAAAAATAGCAAGGCGCTGGTCAAAGGAGTGAGCCCAATGGATGCAATCGAGCGTCGCAGCGTATTACGGGGCATTCTGTGTGTGGCCGCAGCCGCGGGTTTGGCCGCAAGTTCGCTGCCGGCCGTGGTCGAGGCCATACCCCTCGCGCCCCAGAAAGATCTTGGCAAAGACCTTGGCAGCAAGGATCCCGGCAGCAAGGAGGATGACCTTACTGTGCGGGTTCAGGCCGTCACCCGCCGGCCGCCCCCGCGTCCTGTGGCGCGTCCCCCGCGACGGCGCCCAATCCATCGTCACCGCCGGCGTCGTTGGGTCTGTTATTGGCACCGCGGGCGCCGCGTCTGTGGCTGGCGATGGATATAGCCAATTTCAGAATGCTGACGCGAGCCGCGAGCGGCCGGCGCTGCGCCGCTCATTCGATCGAACGGGCTCCGAACCGAGGAGGGCAACATGACCACTTACGACGGTAGTACACGTCTGCGCGCCGATGGTTTGTCCGCGCCACCATTTTGGATCTGCGTCCTCCTCGGACTGGTGATGATCGCCGCGGGAATCCTGGTGTTGGGTGACGTCGTGCTCGTGACCGTTATCAGCACGATGTTCATCGGCTGGATCTCGATCATCGCGGGCGCCTTCGAAGTGATTCACGCGTTCTGGACCAAGGGATGGGGCGGCTTCGTATGGCAGGTGCTGCTGGGCATCCTGTACATCGCCTTCGGCGCCGTGCTGGTGAGCCAGCCCGTCGCCAGCGCCTTGATCCTCACCTATGTCCTCGGCCTGCTGCTGCTGATATCCGGCATCGTTCGTATCCTGGTGGGCTTCGGCCACTGGAAAGACGCGGGCTGGATCATGCTGCTGTCCGGCGCCTTCGGCGTTCTGGCCGGCCTCGTCATTTTGACGGGATTCCCGGTGACGGGTCTCTGGGTGCTTGGATTTGTCCTTGGCGTCGACCTGATATCTCACGGCATCGCGTGGCTGGCATATGCGTGGTGGCCGTCGGCGAAAACGGCATAAGGGAGTGGTCGCTATGGTTGCACGTGCTGACGAAGGATCGGTTTTTCTCGCGAAAAAGCTCGGCGGTCTGCTTCTGATCGTCCTGGGATGCGTGTTGCTGGTCGCAGGCATGAACCTCGAGTCAACGGCATTATCGTTTCTTGGCGTCCTGTCCCTGATTGCCGGCGTGATCTTCTGGGTTCTCAAGATCATCAGGCGCAATGAGAACGGTCAGACCAGATAACCAGATCAGATAACGGGGGACACGCGACGATGAGAATGTCTTGCTTGAGAATATTGCCCGGCGGTTCCGTGCTGGCAGTTCTGGCTGCAATCGGAATGAGCTTCTCCGCCCCGCCCTCAGCGCAGGCCCAGCAAGCTGCATTATTTCAGAACGTCAGGATCTTCGACGGAAAGAGCGGCGCGCTTTCAGCGCCGTCCAACGTCCTGATCCGAGGCAACACGATAGAGAAGATTTCGACGGCCTCGATCGCGGTCGATGCTCAAACCGCAACGATCAATGGTGCCGGCCGCGTCCTGATGCCGGGCCTGATCGATGCGCATTGGCACGCGATGCTGATCCGCACGAACCCGGTAGAGGCGTTCGGTGATGTCGGCTTCAACAATCTGGTAGCTGGCGACGAAGCGACAGACACGTTGATGCGCGGCTTCACCACCATTCGCGACGTGGGCGGGCCGGTGTTTGGTCTCAAACGCGCCATCGATGAAGGGATCGTCAAGGGCCCGCGTATCTATCCGTCCGGCGCCATGATCACTGTCACGAGCGGGCATGGGGATTTCCGGCAGCTGACTGATTTGCCGCGGACGATCGGCGGCATGCTTACCCGCATGGAGCAGATCGGCGGCGCCATCGTTGCTGATAGCCCTGACGAGGTGCGCGTGCGCGTACGCGAACAGCTCATGCAGGGCGCCTCACAAGTCAAGTTGACGGCGGGCGGCGGAGTGTCGTCCCCCTTCAGTCCGATCGACGTCAGCACCTTCACGGAGGCCGAAATGCGCGCCGCGGTCGAAGCGGCCGAGAATTGGGGGACCTACGTCGCCGCGCATGCCTTTACGCCGGCTGCGATCCGGAGCGCTATTGCGGCCGGCGCGAGGTGTATCGAGCACGGCTTCCTGATGGACGACGCAACCGCAAAACTGATCGCGGACAAGGGTGTTTGGCTGAGCATGCAGCCACTGCCGGAGGGAATGAGGCTGGGCCTTCCTGAGGGTTCTGTCCAGCGAGCCAAAGCGGAAGAGGTCTGGCCCGGGATAGCCCGCGCCTATGAGATGGCGAAGAAATACAAGATCAAGACCGCGTGGGGCACGGATGTGCTGTTCTCCCGCGAACTGGCGCAACAACAAGGGGCAATTCTGGCCTCGCTTACCCGTTGGTACACCCCTGCCGAAGCGCTCGTCATGGCGACATCGACAAACGCCGAACTGCTTGCCATGTCCGGGCTTCGCAATCCTTATCCCGGCAAGCTCGGCGTGGTGGAAGAAGGCGCGCTGGCCGACCTGCTGCTGGTGGATGGCAACCCCGTCGATAACATCAAGCTGATCGAAGACCCGGCAAAGAATTTCGTCGTCATCATGAAGGACGGGAAAATCTACAAGAACCTCCTTGTCGGTGGCAAATAGAACGACGGAGGCGTGTCGTAGGGTTCGGTTCGCAGCACGATCAAGCGCCGATCGAGCCCTCATTCCGCGCAGCCACCCTTTCAATGCGTCTTTTTACCCATCCAGCGCATGCCACGGCCTGGGGAATTGGGGTTGGATGCCCCCGAAAAATTGGCTACTAGTGCCCCGCCGGTAATTCGGACGGTTTCGGGGACGTGGAATGACCTATTGTTGCGGAGTGCTGGTACGGGACGGTCTGGTCATGATCGCGGATACCCGCACCAATGCCGGCCTCGACAACGTCTCGACCTTTCGCAAGCTGCACATTTTCTCAAAGCCGGGCGAGCGGATCATGGCGATCGCCAGCGCCGGCAATTTGGCGATCAGCCAGTCGGTGCTGTCCACCTTGACCGAGGGCATCGAGGACCCGCATAGCGGCGAGGTCGAAACCCTGATGAATGCGCCGACCATGTTCCAGGCGGCCCAGCGCATCGGGCGCGCCATCCGCAGCGTCCACGCCACCGAGGGCGACGCGCTGCGCTCGGAAGACGTCAGTTTCGACGTCTCGTTCCTGTTCGGCGGCCAGATCAAGGGCTCGCGGATGCGGCTGTTCATGGTCTACACCGCCGGCAATTTCATCGAATGCACCACGGATACGCCCTACCTGCAGATCGGCGAGCACAAATACGGCAAGCCGGTGCTCGATCGCGCCATGCATTACGACGTCGAACTGTACGAGGCGCTGAAGACCAGTCTGATCTCGATGGATTCGACGATGCGCTCCAATCTCGGCGTCGGCCTGCCGATCGACGTGCTGGTGGTGCGCGCGGATGCCTGCGAGGCCGACCTCAATCACCGCATCGAGGCCGGCGAGCCCTATTTCCACGATCTGCGTTCGCGCTGGTCGGCGGCGTTGCGCGCGGCGCACCAGAATATTCCAAGACCACCCTACAAATCAGAAACAGAAACAAAGAAGTAAAGGCGAGGAAACAATGGCCGAAGCAACAAACAAGATCGCAGTCGTCACCGGTGCGGGCACCGGCGTCGGACGCGCGGCATCGCTGGCGCTGATGAATGCCGGCTTCACCGTGGTGCTCGCCGGGCGCCGCATGGAGATGCTGGAAGAGACCAAGAAGCTCGGCGACAATGTCGGCAAGAGCCTGTGCGTTTCCGCCGACATGACCAGCCCGGCCTCGATCGCCGCCCTGTTCGACAAGGTCAAGGAAACCTACGGCCGGCTCGACGTGCTGTTCAACAATGCCGGCATGGGCGCGCCGCCGGTGAACTTCGAGGACCTCAGCCTCGAGCAGTGGCAGGCGGTGGTGAACACCAACCTCACCGGCCCCTTCCTGTGCACCCAGCATGCCTTCCGCATCATGAAGGACCAGAACCCGCGCGGCGGCCGCATCATCAACAACGGCTCGATCTCGGCGCACGCGCCGCGGCCGTTCTCGTCGGCCTACACCTCGACCAAGCACGCCATCACGGGTCTCACCAAGGCCACCAACCTCGACGGCCGCATGTACGACATCGCAGTCGGCCAGGTCGACATCGGCAATGCCGCAACCCCGATGACCGACCGCATGGTCGCCGGCCCTGGCGTGATGCAGCCCGACGGCACGATGAAACACGAGCCGCGCATGGACGCAAAAGCGGTCGGCGACGCGGTGGCCTACATGGCGGGTCTGCCGCTCGACGCCAACGTGCTGTTCATGACGGTCATGGCAACCAAGATGCCGTTCGTCGGGCGGGGCTAGGCTCTCTCGTGCCCCGGACGCAGTGCGGCACGAAGTGCTGCACTGCTGAGCCGGGGCCCATGACGCGGTGGGTCCCGGCTCTGCGGAGCCATAGCGTGTCGAAGACGCGCGTAAACGCGCTAATGTCACGCTGCACCGCGTCCGGGACACGTACCACTCGCCTCCCCTACTCCAACTTCTCCACATCCCGCAGCGTCGGAAACAGCTTCATCCACAATAGCGCGATCGCAATGGTGCCGACGCCGCCGAGCACGGCGGCCGGCATCGCGCCAAACAGTGCCGCGGTAACGCCGCTCTCGAACTGGCCTAGCTGGTTTGAAGCATTGATGAACAGGAAATTGACAGCGCCGACCCGGCCGCGCATGTCGTCGGGCGTTGCGAGCTGCACCAGCGAGAAACGGATCACCACGCTGACGACGTCGGCGGCGCCGAGCACCACCAGCGCCAGCACCGACAGCCACATCCAGTACGACAGCGCAAACACCACCGTCGCCACCCCGAACACGATCACGGCCTGAAACATCCGTATTCCGACGCGGTGGTTGATGGTGTGGTGCGCGAGGAACGCAGTCATCAGCAGCGCGCCGATCGCGGGCGCGGCGCGCAGGATGCCGAGGCCGAGCGGGCCGGTCTGAAGGATATCGCGCGCATAGATCGGCAGCAGCGCCGTGGCGCCGCCGAGCAGCACCGCGAACAGATCGAGCGAGATCGTTCCCAGAATGGCCGGGTTGTTGCGGACGAATTTGACGCCGGCAAAGATATCGTCTGATGTCGCAACATCCCGCACCACGGCCGGCTGCGTCAGCCGGATCGCGCCCATGATTGCGGCCCCGAACAGGAAAAACGCGGCCATGACCCCGTAGGCCGCGCTTGGCACGAGGGCGTAAGCCAGCCCACCCAGCGCGGGACCGGCAATGGTGGCGATCTGCGCCGCGCCGCTCGAAACCGCGGTGGCGCGCTGCAGCGAGCCTTTCGGCGCGATCAGCGGCAGCAGCGCGGCCAATGCCGGGCTTTCGAAGGCCCCGGCTATGCCGAGCACAAAGGACGCAATGAATATCTGCGTCACGTTAAGAAAACCGGCATAGGCGCCCCAGGCCAAAAACAGCGCCGTCAGCCCCTCGGCGATCTGGCAGAGTTGCACCACCCGTTTGCGCTCGTAGCGGTCGGCGGCGTGGCCGGCCACGAACAGAAACAACGCGGTCGGCAGGAATTGAACCAGTCCAATCATGCCGAGATCGAAGGCGCTGCCGGTCATGTCGTAGACCTGCCAGCCGATGGCGACGGCCCCGATCTGGCTGGCGAAACGTGACAGGCTGCGCGACAGCAGAAACGACAGGAAGGATGGATGCCTGAGCAGATCGCCGGCGCCGACAGGCATCAGGGAAGACATGGTGAGGCCGGTATCCTGCTTTTCGAAGCGTGAGCCGTGCCCCGCTTGCATTGTTGTTGATTACGCCGTGAACGACCCTGGCCCCCCTGTCAATGCCCACGGGCTGTCAATGCCCGGCATTGCGCTTGCAAGTCCCCCGCTGCCATAATCGACCGGGGGACTTTGGGATCATGCTGCAACTGCAATCGGCTTTCGGCGTGCTGGCGTTGCTGGGAATCGCGTGGGCGCTCGGCGAGAACCGCCGCGCGGTGTCATGGCGGCAGATGGCGGTCGGGCTTGCGGTTACCGTGGCCACCGCGCTGGTGCTGCTCAAGCTGCCGCTGGTCGCAAAGGCGTTCAGCGCTATCAATGACGCGGTCAATACCATCGCGGCGGCGTCCCGCGCCGGCACCTCCTTCGTGTTCGGCTATCTCGGCGGCGGCACGCTGCCGTTCGACCTCAAGGCTCCCGGCGCCGATTTCATCCTGGCGTTCCAGGCGCTGCCGATCATCCTCGTCATGAGCGTCCTGACCACACTGCTGTTCTACTGGCGGGTGCTGCCGCCGATCGTGCGCGGCATGGCCTCGCTTTTGGAACGTACGCTCGGCGTCGGCGGCGCGGTCGGCCTTTCCGCCGCCGCCAACATCTTCCTCGGCATGGTCGAGGCGCCCCTGTTCATCCGCCCATACCTTGCGCAGCTCACCCGCAGCGAATTGTTCATGGTGATGACGGGCGGAATGGCGGGTATCGCCGGCACCGTGCTGGTGCTGTACGCCACGTTTCTGGCGCCATTGATCCCGGACGCGGCCGCGCATTTCGTCATTGCCTCGGTGCTCGGCGCACCCGCGGCGATCCTGATCAGCCTGATCATGGTGCCGGAAACTTCCGACAAGCGAACCGGCGGAATGCTGGCGAACACTGATACGGAAGTGAAGAGCACCATGGACGCGATCGTCAAGGGCACCACGTCCGGACTGGAGCTGCTGCTCAACATCATCGCGATGCTGCTGGTGCTGGTGGCGCTGGTCTATCTCGCCAACGCCATCCTCGGCCTGTTGCCCGAGATCGGCGGCGCCAGGATTTCGCTGCAGAGGCTGCTCGGCTATCTGATGGCGCCGGTGTGCTGGCTGCTGGGCCTGCCGTGGCCGCAGGCGATCACGGCGGGAAGCCTGATGGGCACCAAGACGGTGCTCAACGAGTTGATCGCCTATGTCGATCTATCGAAACTCGGTCCTGATGCGCTCGATCCGCGGTCGCGGCTGATTATGCTCTATGCGATGTGCGGCTTCGCCAACTTCGCCAGCCTCGGCATCATGATCGGCGGCCTCGGCACCATGGCGCCCGACCGCCGCGAAGAAATCAACGCGCTCGGGCTGAAGTCGATCGTGTCGGGTACGCTGGCCACCTGCCTGATGGGCGCGATCGTGGGGGTGATGAGCTAGCGGGCAGCGGCAAAAATCGACGAGGTGTGGCATAGTTCACATGCAGATACTTCGCCTCGCATTACGGTAACGCTGAAGTAAAGGATATCCAGCGGCCCGAGCGACGAAGCCCGCCGCACCTATCGTCGCCGACTACCGCGAACGGAGGCGCAGGGACAATGCAGGACACGATGCGGCTTTACCGCACGCTGTTTGGTACGCGCGCGTATGTCCGCTCGCTATGCGAAGGCGCCGCCTTCCTTTCTGCCAGCAGCATCGCGATCTTCGCCGCTGTCACCTATGCCACGGTCCATGCCAGCAACCACGTCACCGATTTTGTGCTGAGTCGCGTCGGGCCCTACAACGTCCGCTTTCTGTTCATCTACGGCACGTTCACGGCCTTCGTCATCACGGCGGGGCTGCTGGCCTGGCGGCCGAACCGGTTGCCGTTCGCGCTGAAGGCAACGGCGCTGTTCCTGGTGGTCCGCGCCGTCTTCGTGGCGCTCACCCACATGGCACCGTCGCCGATCGATCCGCAGCAGCCGGCGCCGTTCTTCAACTCGATTTTTTACGGCGGCGACTTGTTCTTTTCCGGCCATACCGGCCTGCCGTTCCTCGCCGCGCTTGCCTTCTGGCACATCCCGCCGTGGCGGACGTTCTATCTGGCGCTGACCGTGTTCTTCGGCTCCGTCGTGCTGCTGGGCCATTATCACTATTCGATTGATGTGGTCGCCGCATTGTTCATCACCCACGGCGTCTTTCAGATGTCGCGCTGGCTATTCGGCCGCGACTACGCGCTGTTTCGTTCCTCCGAGAACCATGCTGTGCCACGGCCCAGGCGGGGCGTTCGCAAGCGGGTCGAAAAATGGGTCGAGGAGCACAGCCCAAAGCGCCCGACATTGATCCCCGTCGACGGAACCGCGCGAGCGTCTGAATAGTTTCGTGTCGCACGCCGCCGGTGAAGACTCCGACGATGGCACAGGCCATCGTCGGAGACGTCAATGGGCGTCCTCACAGAAGCTGCCCTCTCTACTCCGCGCTGCTGACCAGTTTCATCCGCGGCTTCACCGCGTCGATCATGCCCTGATAGGTGTTGACATAATCGAGCGCCATTCGGCGAGCCGTAAAGCGCGTCTCGAAATGCGTGCGAATGGCCTGGCGATCAAGTTCCCCCAGCCGCCCGACATCGGCGACCGCGCTGATTTCATCCTCGACGATGAAGCCGGTCTTGCCGTCGTCGATGATTTCAGGAACCGATCCACGGTTGTAGGCGATCACGGGCGTGCCGCAGGCCATGGCCTCGATCATCACAAGGCCGAACGGCTCCGGCCAGTCGATCGGCAGCAGCAGCCCGATCGCCCCGCTCAGGAAATCGGCTTTCTCGTGGTCGCCGATTTCGCCAATAAATTCGATCAGCGGATTAGCCATCATCGGCTTGATGATCGCGTCGTAATATTCCTGGTCCGCGCGATCGACCTTCGCCGCAATCTTGAGCGGAATGCCGCAGCGAATCGCGATCCTGATCGCCCGGTCCACGCCCTTTTCCGGCGCGATACGGCCGAGGACGGCAAGATAGCTCGGTTTCACGGCTTGGGGCGTCAGCAACTTCTCCGGCAGGCCATGATAGATGGTGTTGATGAAGTTTGCTTTCGGCACCGGCCGCCGCTGCGCATTTGAGATCGAAACAAGCGGAATCTTCGAGAATGTCGCGAACACCGGCTGATGCTCGGGAAGATCCAGCCGGCCGTGCAGCGTGGTCACGAACGGCGTCGGCTGCCGCGCGAACAGCGAGAACGGATAGTAGTCGAGATGGAAGTGAAGAAAGTCGAATTCTTCATCGTCACATTTTTGCCGTACGCGCTCGAGCATCAGCATGTGAAGTGCGTTCGGATCCCGCACCGACCCGTCCAGCCTCAACGCCTTCGGCCATGTCGCGTCCAGTTTGCCGGAGGTTCGGGAATCGCCGCTGGCGAATAGCGTGACCTCGTGGCCCAGAGCGACCAGTTCCTCGGTCAGCCAATAGACGACGCGTTCGGTACCGCCATACAGCCTGGGCGGAACAGCCTCCGTCAACGGAGCAACCTGCGCGATGCGCATCCTAACAACCTCCTGATCTCTGACTCTGCTTTGAAAGCCCTCAGCCCCTCGTGGCGCGGCATCGCCAAGTCGGGAACGTTTACGCACCTGCGAAGTTCCAAGATGATGCGCACTTCGCGCACACTGTCGTCTTGCTCATGACATCACATGTGATCAGGCTCTTCGGACCGACCTTGCTGCGGAATTGTTGTGCAGATGAGGCGCTACCGCGTCCTCGGGATGATCCTCATCAAGACGGCTCTCGGCAATCGGCGATCCGCTAGGGATTCTCGTTTATCTCCAACAGGTTTAGCAGGCACATGGACAATCTTTCGGGATATGCAAATCGCCCTTTCCACTTTGTGATGCGCTATCTGCGTCAGCGGCGCCCGTCGCATCTGGTGATATTGGTCGCGGTTGTTGCAGCCGTTGCCTGCTCGGTCGGCACCCAATACGGCGTGAAGTATCTCGTCGACGCCCTCGCCGCCGGACCGGCGCATAGCGGCGGTGTATGGCTGGCATTCGTTTTTCTCATAGCGCTGATCGGTTCCGACGTTTTGTTGTGGCGGATTGCGAGCTGGACAGCGAGCTTCACGTTTGTCGGCGTCACCGGCGATTTGCGCCGCGACATGTTCCGCCATTTGACCGGGCACGCCCCGAGCTATTTCATCGACCGGCTCCCGGGCATGCTGACAAGCCGGATCACGGCCACCTCCAATGCCGTATTCACGGTGGAGAACATGTTCGTATGGAACGTGCTGCCGCCCTGCATCGCCACAATTGTGGCAATCGCGCTGATTGGAACTGTCAGCCTGCCGATGGCGGCCGGGATGATTGTGATCGCAAGCGTGGTCCTCATCGCCATGTTCCGGATCGCGGCCGCCGGCAAGCCGTTACATGACGACTACGCCGACAAGGCCGCCGCCGTTGACGGCGAAATGGTCGACGTCATCAACAACATGCCGCTGGTGCGGGCGTTCTGCGGGCTCGACCATGAGCACAACCGCTTCGACAACACCGTCGACCGCGAACTGACCGCGCGGGGCCGCAGCCTGCGCTATCTGGAAAAGCTTCGTCTCACCCATGCCGTGATCACGCTGGCATTGACGGTGGCCCTGTTGTACTGGGCGGTCACGCTGTGGCAGAGCGGCCAAGCCACGACCGGCGACGTGGTGCTGGTCTGCACGCTCGGCCTCTCCATCCTGCACGCGACCCGTGATTTGGCGGTAGCGCTTGTCGATGTCACCCAGCACACGGCCCGGCTCTCGGAGGCGATCGCAACGCTGCTGCAGCCGCATGAGCTGCGCGACCACCCCGAGGCCGAACCGCTGATCAAGAGCGGTGCGGCCATCGCCTTTGGGAATATCTCGTTCGGATATCCCGGCGGTGTCCAGGTGTTCGACAAATTCAACCTGAATCTCAAACCCGGACAGCGCGTCGGCCTGGTTGGCCAGTCCGGCGGCGGCAAATCCAGCCTGTTCGTGCTGTTGCAGCGCTTCTACGACGTCGACATAGGCAGTATCACCATCGACGGCCAGGATATCTCGCGCGTCACCCAGCAAAGCCTGCGCGAGGCGATCTCGGTGGTGCCGCAGGACATCTCGATGTTCCACCGCTCCATCATGGAGAACATCCGCTATGGCCGCCCAACGGCGACCGACGACGAGGTTTTGCGCGCGGCGATCGCGGCGCGCTGCGACTTCGTCGAAAATCTGCCCGACGGCCTTGCCACCATGGTCGGCGATCGCGGCGTCAAGCTCTCCGGCGGCCAGCGGCAACGCATCGCGATCGCGCGCGCGTTTCTGAAGGACGCGCCGATCCTGCTGCTCGACGAGGCAACTGCCGCGCTTGACGGCGAATCCGAAGAGGCCATCCGCGACGCGCTCGGCCGCCTGATGCGCGGCCGCACCGTGATCGCGATTGCGCATCGTCTCGCGACGCTGCGCAATTTTGACCGCGTCGTGATGCTCAAGGATGGCAAGGTCATCGAGGATGGTCCGCCGGACCGCCTGATGCGTGAAACCGGCCCGTACCGGCAGCTCGTAACCCAGGAAATGAACCGTCTCGCGATCCACGCAGCCTGAAATCGCGGCAACGAATGTAGAGCGCAGTCAGATCGGCGTCGCAGCGTGCGGAGCGGTATCCGCCAGAATGTTTCCAGCGAAGTGGATACCGGCTCGCGTCAAGAAAATGCGTCAAATCGAGGATCTGGAGCCCGTTCCGATTTAATCGGAACGGAAAAGGTTCTAGAGTTACATGACAGAGGTTACGCATGGCCACCAAAGCCAACGTCCAACGGGCGGACGCTCCGCTCGCGGAGCAGATCACGGAATCGCCGTTCTACATTCCCATGACTGGCCAGGCGGCACGGCCGCGCCGGACCCTCAAGCATGACGATACGTTCATCGTCCTCGACAGCCATGGCGACATCGGCGCCTCGGCGGGTGGACCCGATGGATTGTTCAATGCCGATACCCGCTATCTGGCGCGGCTCGAGCTCTTGCTGAACCAGACCCAGCCATTGCTGCTCGGCTCCAACCTGCGCGACGACAATTCCGCACTAACGATCGACCTCACCAATCCCGACATCTATGACGGCGACCGGATCGTCCTGCAAAAAGATCTGATCCACATCGTGCGCACCATCTTCCTGTGGCGTGGCACCGCCTATCAGCGGATCGCCGTCCAGAACCATGGCGACCGGGCGGCACACATCGACCTGACCTTTCTGTTCGACAATGATTTCGCCGATCTGTTCGAGGTGCGCGGCGCCAGGCGCCCGCGCCGCGGCACCGGCACCAGCGAGCTGCTCAGCCCGGCCGATGTCAGGTTCGAATATCACGGCCTCGACGGCGAGGCGCGAACGACCAATCTGCATTTCGACCCGCGTCCGACCCTGCTTGCGGTGAACAGCGGCAGCTATCATTTCGCGCTCGAGCCGCAGCAGCTTACCTCGGTGTTCGTCGCGGTGACCTGCAACTATGCCGCGGAGCACCGGCCGGCGCCGTTCATGCATGGCCTGCTCGCGCATCGCCGCGAAATGCGCCGTTCGACCGCGGGCGCCGCCAGCGTCGAAACGTCGAACAGTATCTTCAATGAGGTGCTGTGTCAGTCGATGGCCGATCTCAACATGCTGATGACCGACACCGCGCATGGTCGCTATCCCTATGCCGGCATTCCCTGGTATTCGACCACGTTCGGCCGCGACGGCCTGATATCAGCGCTGCAGATGCTGTGGATCGACCCGCGCGTGGCCTGCGGCGTGCTCAAACGGCTGGCTGCCTATCAGGCCACGGCCGTTGATGCCTTGAACGATGCCGAACCCGGCAAGATCCTGCATGAAATGCGCGGCGGCGAAATGGCGGCGCTGCGCGAAGTGCCGTTCGCGCAATATTACGGCAGCGTCGATTCCACGCCGCTGTTCGTGCTGCTGGCGGGATTCTATTTCGAGCGCACCGGCGACGAGGACACGCTGCGCGAGCTGTGGCCTGCGATCGAGGCCGCGCTGGCCTGGATCGACGGGCCCGGCGACCCTGATCGTGACGGCTTTGTCGAGTATCAGCGCGCATCCGACCAGGGCCTCTCCAATCAGGGCTGGAAGGATTCCTTCGACGCGATCTTTCATGCCGACGGCCAGTTGGCCGAAGGCCACATCGCGCTGTGCGAGGTTCAGGGTTACGTTTTCGCCGGCAAACGGCTGGCGGCGCGTTGCGCGCGCCAGCTTGGCTTTGCGGAGCAGGCGCGCAGGCTCGATGAGGAGGCAACGGAGCTTGCCGCGCGCTTTGAGGAGGCGTTCTGGTGTCCTGACATGGGCACCTACGCGCTCGCGCTCGATGGCGCCAAGCGGCCGTGCAAGGTGCGGACATCCAATGCCGGCCAGCTCTTGTTCACGGGCATCATTGGCGAGGACCGAGCGCGCATGGTCGCCGCCGACCTGATGCGGCCGCGCTTCTTCACCGGCTGGGGCATTCGCACCGTGGCATCAGGCGAGTCCCGCTACAATCCGATGTCCTACCACAACGGCTCGATCTGGCCGCACGACAACGCGCTGATCGCGCTGGGCCTTGCACGCTATGGCCTGAAACATTCCGTCGAACATCTGTTCAAGGGGTTGTTCGGCGCGGCGAGTTACATGGACCTCAGGCGGCTGCCGGAACTGTTCTGCGGCTTTCACCGCGAGCGGCGGTTTGGCCCGACGCTCTATCCCGTGGCGTGCTCGCCGCAGGCATGGGCGAGCGCGACGCCGTTCACACTGCTGGAAGCTTCGCTGGGCCTGGAATTCGATGCGCGGGCCGGCGAAATCCGCCTGCGGAATCCGCGTCTGCCGGAATTCCTGAACGAAGTCGTGCTGCGTGACTTGCGGCTTGGCGATTCCAGCGTCGATCTTCGCCTGCGCCGTCACGGCGACGACGTATCGCTCGAAATGATGCGGACGCGCGGCCGGGTTCAGGTCTCGATCGTGTTGTCGCGCTGACGGCGATCGTATCGGCGGAAATGATGGCGAAACCGGCTTTGGCCGGTTCGTCACCTCTGCGCAACCGTGAAGGGTTTCAGGAGACCGCATGCGTTCAGGGCAAAAGATCACGGCAGCCGTTCTGGTGTGGAGCGCGATATCCCTCGGCGCACTGGCGGTCGCGCAGGAACCAGACAAGGGCCCGCCTGCCCCCGCCACGCCAAGTCCGGCGGCAAAGAGCTCGCCGGATGCGCCGAAAGAACCGGTGCCCCCGCCTTCCGTCACGGTCATCCGCGCGGCGGACGCACGCGGGATTCTCGGGCGCGATGTCCGCAGCACGGCCGGCGAGAACATGGGGCGCATCGTCGACGTGATCGTCGATCGCTCCGGAACCGTGCGCGCCGCCGTGATCGATTTCGGCGGCTTTCTCGGCGTCGGCAGCCGAAAGATCGTCGTCGACTGGAACGCACTCCACTTCGGACAGGTTACCAACAAGAAGGAAAGCATGACGCTCGAATTGACGTTGGAACAGGTCAAGGCCGCGCCCGAATACAAGGAAGATACGCCGATCGTGGTGCTTGGCGCCACCGGCAGTCTGCAGCCGCTGCAATTCGACCACTGACGGAGGAGGAGAATTCCACTGTCCGCGCGCCCGAACCCATATCCCAAGGGTCCTGCCAGGGATGATCCTGCCGATGAGACGCGGGGCGCGCCGTCCATCGATGAGCGCGGCGACACGTCACCGCCGCCGGCATCGCCCGAGCCGCACCCTTCGGCGCAAAGCCAGCGCGGCCTCGACTGGTTCATCTTCTTTCTCGCTGACGTCCAGACCGGCTTTGGTCCGTTCGTCGCGGTGTACCTCACGACGCAGAAATGGACCCAGGTCGAGATTGGGCTGGTGCTGTCGATCGGCGGCATCGTCGGGCTGATCGGCCAGATGCCGGGCGGCGCTATCATCGACGCTGCCCGGAGAGAAAGGCTGGTCGCTGGTTTCGCGGTCGCAGCGATTGGGGTCGCAGCATTGGCTTATGCGGCATGGCCGATCTTTCCCGTCATCGCGGCGGCGGCGACATTGCACGCCATGGCGAGTTGCGTGCTCGGCCCGGCGATCGCCGCGATCAGCCTTGGATTGGTCGGACCGACCGCGATCGGCGAACGGCTCGGGCGCAATGCCCGGTTCGCGTCAATTGGCAACGGCGTCGCCGCGGCGCTGATGGGGGCCTGCGGCTATTTCATCTCCAGCCGCTCGGTGTTTCTCGCCACCTTCGTTCTGGTGATCTTCACCATCATAGCGCTATCCCGGATCAAAGATCGCGAAATCGATCCGGAACAGGCCCATGGCGCGATCGTCCGCGCCAAGCCGGACCCCGAAGCCACCAGCGTGCTGCATCTGCTGCGCCAGCGCCCGCTCCTGATCTTTGCCGGCGCCGTGATGTTGCTGCAGCTCGCCAACGCCGCGATGCTGCCCTTGATGGCGGGCATCGTGACGACGCGTTCGACCCAGTGGGCTCCGGTGCTGATTGCGGCGTGCATCATCCTGCCGCAAGCGATCGTGGCGCTGAGTTCGCCCTCGGTCGGCCGCAAGGCGCAGCAATGGGGCCGCCGGCCGCTGCTGCTGGTCGGCTTCACCGCGCTCGCCATCCGCGGCGTGCTGTTCGCAACCGTCACCGATCCCTACGCGCTGGTGGCCGTGCAATTCTTTGACGGCGTGACCGCCGCTGTGTTCGGCGTTCTCATCCCGTTGACCGTCGCCGACATCGCCTTCGGCAGCGGCCATTTCAACCTCGCCCAGGGCGTGGTGGGGACGGCGGTCGGCATCGGCGCTTCCTGCAGCAATATCCTGGCAGGCTATGTCAGCGACCATTTCGGCCACAGCACGGCCTTCCTCGGCCTGTCCGCCATTGCCTGCGTCGGGCTTTGTCTGATTGCGTTTGTGATGCCGGAAACGAAGCCGCCCCGTCATGCCCGGGCATAGCCGTCTGAAGGACGGCGTCGCTTACGCTCGCCTACGCCCCGGGCATCCACGACTTACTTCCTTTGGGTGAGACAAGACGTAGATGGCCGGGACTACAAGCCCGGCCATGACGAACACTAACATTCGCGCTCGCGCGGATTTACGACGATAACTCCACCGTCTTGAACTCCGCCGGCAAAATCACTTCCAGCAATTCGACGTCGTCGGAATAGTCCAGGATCAGGTGCCGGATGCGCGGCGGCTGGGTCCAGCAGCCGCCCTCCTTCATCAAGGTCTCGCCCTGGCCTTCCATGTAGGTCTTCACCCAGCCCTTGAGCACATAGACCATCTGGAATTCGACGTCGTGGTAATGCAGCTTTGAAACTTCCTCCGGATTGCAGGGTCCGATCAGCCGGATCACATGCGCCTGCGCCAGGCCATGGGTCGCCGCGGCAATGCCGAGATCGCGGTACTGTGCATAGGTGCGCAGGCCGTCGGCCTTGAAATCCTCTTCACGGTGATGGCTGATGGCGATGCGCTGTTTCGGCCGCGCCTTCGGCTTTGCTACGGCCTTGGCCGTTGGCTCGGCTGCCGCCTTCGATTTGGCCGTGGCGCCGCGGCCTTTTGATGCGATGGTCTTGCGGGCTGAGGATTTGGCTGCCGTGCCGAGGCCCGTCCATTTCTTCTTCACCGCGGTTTTGGCTGCGGCTTTCGATGTCGCTTTTTGTTTGGCCATTAGTGCCCTCCCGTTTGTTTGATGGCGGGAGGCTAACACAAAATGAAATTCGTAGGGTGGGCAAAGGCGCGCTTGCGCCGTGCCCACCATCTTCATCGAGCAAGGAATGGTGGGCACGCTTGCGCTTTGCCCACCCTACAAATCTCTCCGCTCAATGCAGCCTGAACACGCCGTCCACGGCGCGAAGCTCGGCCGGCTTGATCAGCTTGGAATGCGCAACCGTGACCGAGTACAGCGGGCCGTCGAGCTTTTCCTGCCAGAAGGCGAGAAAATCTTTCAGCGCCGGAAATTTCGGAAACAGATCGTAGTTCTGCCAGACGTAGGTTTGCAGCAGCGAGGGATGATCCGGCAACCGATAGAGAATTTCCGCCGTCGTCAGCCCATAACCCAGCACCTGCTTCCGGAAATCGTCGGAAACAACCCCAACCCGCGAGACCATGCCAACCTCCATTGTAGGAAGCGCATTTCACGTGGGTGGCCACACCGAGCCACCCCGGCGGAGATGCGCTCACATGAGAGAAATGTGACGCACGATACCAACCCATCACAAGCCTAAATGTTTAATGATCTGTTGAAAATTCATGCGTTAGCAGCAGCTTACCGCACCTGCTAATACGGGGTCGCAAGCCGTTTACCCTGATTAATCATGATGAATGAAATTGGCAGGCGTCATATTTGAGTGCCAATTTTTCTGCTAGAAGCCCTTGTCCCCCGAACAAGACTGGCTTAAATCAGCCGCAGCCGAGCTAGCACTCGCCTGCTCGGACTGCCAAAATCCCAGAATTCGACAACAGTTGCAAAAACTTAGGAGGACTGCATGAAATTCCGTCCGCTTCACGACCGCGTCGTGGTCAAGCGCATCGACGCCGAAGAGAAGACTGCTGGCGGCATCATCATTCCGGACAGTGCCAAGGAAAAGCCCTCCCAGGGCGAAATCACCGCCGTCGGCCCTGGTGGCCGTGACGAAGCTGGCAAGCTGATCCCGATCGACCTCAAGGTCGGCGACCGCGTCCTGTTCGGCAAGTGGTCCGGCACCGAGGTCAAGCTCGACGGCCAGGAACTGCTGATCATGAAGGAAAGCGACATCATGGGCGTCCTCACCGACGTTCCCGCGACCAAGAAGAAGGCCGCCTAAGCCAAACCCGCACACGCTCACCCCTGAGGAGCGCCTGCGCGGCGCTCCCCGACAAGGGTGAGACACCAAGTTCAACTCAGGGAAATCAAATATGTCAGCTAAAGAAGTCAAATTCGGCGTTGATGCCCGCGACCGCATGCTGCGCGGCGTCGACATTCTCGCCAACGCCGTAAAGGTCACGCTCGGCCCCAAGGGCCGCAACGTCGTGCTCGACAAGTCGTTCGGCGCTCCCCGCATCACCAAGGACGGCGTCACCGTCGCCAAGGAAATCGAACTCGAAGACAAGTTCGAGAACATGGGCGCGCAGATGGTGCGCGAAGTCGCTTCCAAGTCCGCTGATGCGGCCGGCGACGGCACCACCACCGCAACGGTTCTCGCCGCTGCGATCGTCCGTGAAGGCGCCAAGTCGGTTGCCGCCGGCATGAACCCGATGGATCTGAAGCGCGGTATCGACCTGGCGGTGGAAGCCGTGGTCGCCGACCTCGTCAAGAACTCCAAGAAGGTCACCTCGAACGAGGAAATCGCCCAGGTCGGCACCATCTCCGCCAACGGCGACGCCGAAATCGGCAAGTTCCTCGCCGACGCGATGAAGAAGGTCGGCAACGAGGGCGTCATCACGGTTGAAGAAGCCAAGTCACTCGAAACCGAACTCGACGTCGTCGAAGGCATGCAGTTCGACCGCGGCTACATCTCGCCCTACTTCGTCACCAACGCCGACAAGATGCGCGTTGAAATGGACGACGCCTACATCCTGATCAACGAGAAGAAGCTCTCCTCGCTGAACGAGCTGCTGCCGCTGCTCGAAGCCGTGGTGCAGACCGGCAAGCCGCTGGTCATCGTCGCGGAAGACGTCGAAGGCGAAGCTCTCGCTACCCTCGTCGTCAACCGTCTGCGTGGCGGCCTCAAGGTCGCTGCCGTCAAGGCTCCGGGCTTCGGCGATCGCCGCAAGGCCATGCTGCAGGACATCGCCGTTCTGACCGGTGGTCAGGCGATCTCGGAAGATCTCGGCATCAAGCTCGAGAACGTCACGCTGCAGATGCTCGGTCGCGCCAAGAAGGTGATGATCGACAAGGAAAACACCACCATCGTCAACGGCGCCGGCAAGAAGGCCGACATCGAGGCACGCGTGCAGCAGATCAAGGCGCAGATCGAGGAAACCACCTCGGACTACGACCGTGAGAAGCTGCAGGAGCGTCTGGCCAAGCTCGCAGGCGGCGTCGCGGTGATCCGCGTCGGCGGCGCGACCGAAGTCGAAGTCAAGGAGCGCAAGGATCGCGTGGATGACGCGATGCATGCGACCCGTGCGGCGGTTGAAGAAGGCATCGTCCCGGGCGGCGGCGTCGCCCTGCTGCGCGCCTCCGAGCAGCTCAAGCGCATCAAGACCGCGAACGACGACCAGAAGACCGGCGTCGAGATCGTGCGCAAGGCGCTGTCCGCGCCGGCCCGCCAGATCGCGATCAACGCTGGTGAAGACGGCTCGGTCATCGTCGGCAAGATCCTCGAGAAGGACCAGTACAACTACGGCTTCGACTCGCAGACCGGCGAATACGGCAACCTGGTCTCCAAGGGCATCATCGACCCGACCAAGGTGGTTCGTGCGGCGATCCAGAACGCAGCTTCGGTTGCGGCTCTGCTGATCACCACCGAAGCCATGATCGCCGAACTGCCGAAGAAGAACGCCGGCGGCGGCGCGGGCGGCATGCCCCCGGGCGGCGGCATGGGCGGCATGGACTTCTAAGTCCATCCATCCAGGCGAACGTCAAAGAATGCAAAACCCCGGCAGCGATGCCGGGGTTTTTGTTTTTCGGATTTTCGAAGGGCAGAAATCTCTCAAGCGTCATTCCACCAAAGCCCGCATTCACAGACGAAGGGCCGCCCGTAGGCGACCCTTCCTGTTACGCGTTTTCCGCCGGCTTCAGGCGAACCAGCTTGGTGAGCAGGGCATCGAAGCCCTGCCCGTCGCCGGCGTGAAGGTCGATACGGCCGACCTTCTCCACCAGCCGCTCGAGCGACTCCAGTTCCTTGAGCCGCAGCAGCAGCGGGTTCTCTTCCATCAGCTTGGCGGTGTTCAGAAGCGAGCGCGTCGCCGCGGTCTCTTCCTGCCGGCGGATCAAATTGGCCTTCGCCACCCGCTCCGCCTCCACCACCTTGTTCACCAGCTCGCGGATCTCGCCGGGCAGGATCACATCCTTCACGCCGAGCTCGTTCACCTCGACACCGCTGTCCACGATACGCTCGCGGACATAGTCCCGAAGCTCCGCATCGAGCGCTGCCTTTGCCGACAGCACCTCGTCGAGCGTGCGGCCGGCAACCGCCTCGCGGATCGCGAACTGCACCAGCCGGTACAGCCACGCATCCACGTCCGGCACCGAAGCTACGGCCCGCTCGGGATCGACGATCCGGCGGAACGCCGTCAAGGTCACCCGCAGCGCGATGCGGTCCCTGGTCAGCATTTCCTGCGCGGTGATCTCGACCGCCTGGGGCCGCAGATCGAGACGCTTGACCTCGATCTTGCGGCCGACGATCCAGAACGCGTGCCGGCCGGGCGCGAGCCGCTCCACCAGCCGGCCCTCGACATAGAGCAGGCCGGCTTCGTGGTTCTCGACCACCGCCTCCGTCACGACGGCCGAACGGTTACGGTCGATCATCGCCAGATGACGCGCCGTCACCCTGACATCGCCGGTCAGGTCGATGCGTTCGACATCGACCGATGTCGCGACCTTCCAGTAGACGCGCGCCTGCCAGGGCGTCATCAGCTGCATCGGACGGCCGTCGAGGTTGACGATGGCAACCTCATCCGCCTTGGTCTCGACCACCTCGAA
Source organism: Bradyrhizobium sp. OAE829 (assembly GCF_040546575.1). Classification (NCBI taxonomy): domain Bacteria; kingdom Pseudomonadati; phylum Pseudomonadota; class Alphaproteobacteria; order Hyphomicrobiales; family Nitrobacteraceae; genus Bradyrhizobium; species Bradyrhizobium sp. OAE829. Next base: position 1,289,475 of record NZ_JBEPOE010000001.1, read on the forward strand.
CAGCTCGGCCGCAAGATCGGGCCGCGCAGCCTTCAGCACCAGGTAACGCTCCACCGGAAATTCGGCGCGAACCACCTTGAATACCTCTGTCGTCAGTTCGTTGCGCGGATCAAACAGCCGATGCCGGCCGGGACCAAGCACGCGCTCGAGCCTGCCGTTCCGCGTCAGCAGCGCGCGCTCACCATCCTTCACCGTCACATGCGTCATCAGGAAATGCCAGTTCATGGCACGCCTCCATCATTGGCTTTCCGGCCATAGGTCGGAAAGCTGGTTTCGTCGAGAAGGAACTGAGGACCGAACGGCGCTTCCTGTAAGTCCGGCGGGCCGTGGTTTGAGCTTGCATGACGACGGGCGCACGCGCGCAATCGCCCGACAAATGTCGGGCGTTCGAACGGTTTTCCCGGCGTCAGCGCAAGCGGTATCCACCGCGGCGCAGAGCCGTTCGTACAGTGTCTAGGTTCGGACGAAGAGCCTTGCGGCAATGCGGCCGGACTGCGACTGAAGCGCGCGTCCGGTCCCCTTCAATGGGAATTCAGTTTTTTAAACTGAACCGGAGCGTTGGAACGGGATTCGAACCCGCGTCACGATGATTAGCAGTCATCTGCTCTACCACTGAGCTATCCTTCGGTTGTGCAAGAGACCGGAATCGAACCGATGCCTTCGGGTATCACCCCGACGCTCTCCATGAGCTACACCTCGCGTCTTCATTCGGCGGAACACGAAACCGGACACCGGCTCGCGCCAGTCGGGATCTCAGAGAGCCCGAACCCATGGCCTAGCGAAGGAGCGGGCTAATAAACGAAACATCTTTCAGTTGCAAGCGCGTTTTTCAAATTTCTGATGCATTGTGACTCCCCGTCACAGACATTCAACGAACCAACGTGCCCATTCACCGCACTTCGATGACGTGATGCCATCCGCTCGCCTGCCCGCGCCGCGACGCTGATGCCCTCGCGATGATGCAACTGTTGGCACGGGACCGTCGAACGATGGCGGTCGTCCGCAATCGGAAGGAGGGTTCCGTGGAGGGCGCGACTTTGTGCGGGGACCTGTGGCGCCTGTTATCCCAAAACAGTGATCTTCAGTTGGAACACGCGGAGCCCGTACGAGGTTAGATAGAATGCGCACCTTCGCGGCGGCGCTGATCGGCGGCCTTGGATTGGAGGCGGCACATGAAAATCATCGTGGACGAAGACGGAGACATCATCGCCAAAACGACGGACGACCATATTCTGATCGGCGGCCACCACCGCCTCGCGGTGGCGGCCAGCCTTAATCGAAAACTGTTCTGGCGAGATACCGGCGAACCTGTAAAGCTTGATCTATTCTTCAAGCATCATGGAAGTTCACTTCGACATACAGCCTAAGGAGGCTGCACATCGCAGGGATGAACCTCTCTTACGTTGTGGCCCGGATGACAATGGGTGCAGAAAGCCCCGCGCTACTGCGACGGGGCCTCCGCTCGTTTCTTTCAGACGGACTGCGTTATTTCGACATGTCCTGTGCAAATCTGACCGCCCCGTACCCGGCGAAAAAGCCGGTGCTGAACGCCGCCGCACCCACCAATATGAAGATAAAGCCGCCATTGACCTCATCGAGTTCCGCATCAGTCACGGTATCCGACGCAGCGATTTCGATTTCATCCATAGTTACGTCTCCTACCTTGGGTTGGTTGATACCGATGCACCAGTGCCTCGGCGATAGGAACGATGACTTATCGGCGGCGGTCGCACTGTTACGAAGATCACATTCTTCGGTGGGCCTAAGGGCGAACCCGGAGATGCATACGCCGCGGCCGATCGGACGCTAGTGTCAGAACCTTCTGCAACAATGATCGCTGCGGCGTATGGGTCCCTGCGTTGCAGAGACGACGAGCGACGTCACTGAATCCTGGCCAGCACCGCTAGACGCCGGATGCCCTGGTTCCGGTACGCGTTCAGGAAGGCGTAATAGTCCTTGAAGGAAACGCAGCCATTGGAATCGCCGCGGGCGCCGAGCATGTAGGTATGCGCCAGCAGGCCGTCACGGTTGAAGATCTTGTCCTGCCCGCCGATCGGCGTCAGTCGCAGCGCCGGCACGCCGTGGAACAGCGCCTCGCGTGGCTTCAGGTCATAGATATGCGGCGGCGTCACGCCCTGCATCCGCACATGCGCATAGCGCACATCGTCCATCTTGGCGCCGAGGCCTGAATGCGCTTCCAGCCTGGTGCCGTCGGGCAGATAGACCATCTTCGCCGAAATGTCGTAGACTGCGGTCTGTTTGTCGTAGGGCGGCGATCCACCCAGCATCGGATTCTGCGAACGGGTATCGGGAATGCTTCCGGTGACGCTGGCGTCGGCGGAAGCGTAGGACAACAGCCCGCCATGCGCGGGCTGCTTGCCCCACAATTTCTCGACCATGCTCGGCTTGTCGTTGGACGCAATCGACATCACCGCCGCCTTGGCGCGCTGCGCCATGTCGCGGACCGAAGCCCCGGATTCCTTGGCGGCAGGTTTGGCTTCAGCCTGCTTTGGCGCCGGGGCCGGAACGTTCAAGGCGACCTGAGTCGGCGCCTGCGAAGGGGCTTCCTTCGACTTCGGCGCTTCCGCAAGTCTCGGCGCTTCAGTCTTCTTCACATCGACCGGCGGCGAGACCTCCGCCACTTGGGTGGTTGCGATCGCCCTGGATGCCTCGCCTTGCGGCGCCGAGGCTGCAAACCTTTCGTTAAACATAATCGAAGGAGCGACGGTCGCGGGCGCGGAAATTTTCGGGGCCGACTGGGGCAGCGACGCGAACACCTCGTTGAAGGCGGGCCGCGCCGGACGCGACGCGACAATCGTGGAGCTTTTGACGACCGGCGGATCGAACGCCGCGCTGTTGATCGAGGGATAGACGCTGGAGGCGAAAATATTGCTGTAAACGGTCCAGGCACAGCCCAGCACCACGGCTGCGATCGCGACGCCGCCGAGGAAATGCTGAGGAATGACTTTCCGGGAAGATCTCTTGCGGTTGTGGGCCGCAAGGCCAAACGCACCGGTACTCGCACTCATTCGCCTTGCGTCCAGAACAACTCTACTAGGTCCCTGCTTGATGCCGCGCCCCAAAAGTTCCCGGGCAGCATCTCGCAAAGACACGGAGCGTCATTAAGGCGAGTTTTAGTTAAATGCAGATTAAACGCGGGCAGATCTAAGGCATGCGCAAATCATTGGAAGTCATGCGCAAATCAGCCCGTAAACATGCGGGGTTTCCGTGGAATCGGGACATCCGGCCGTTGGCCGGGTGTCCCATTTTGGCAATCAATCCTTGAACGGATCGAATTCGTTCTCGCCCGCCATGACGACGGCGAACGGACGCAGCGTGTGCTGCACCTTGATCGAGCAGGCATGCTCGGCAAGCACCTCGGGCAGCCTTCGATAGGCCATCGGGCTTTCGTCGAGATCGGCGCCGATCAACGTCACGCCGCGCGACTGCAGCCACGCATCCATCTCGACGCGCGTGAACCTGCGCTTGGCCTCCCTGCGGCCGAACATCCGGCCCGCGCCGTGAACCGTCGAGTAGAGCGACGCCTTCGCCTCGGGGCTGTCGACGCCTTCGACGATAACGGCGTCATCTCCCATCGATCCGCCGATGAAGCCGCGCTGTCCCGGAAAGGCCGGCGTCGCGCCCTTGCGCACAACCCACAAATCCTTACCCGCGTGATTTTCGCGCCAGGCATAATTGTGATGGTTATGAACCATGTCGGTGACGTTGCCGCCGATGATCTTGCGCACGCGCTCAATCACCCACTCCCGGCCGGCATAGGAATAGCGGCCGGCCAGTTGCATGGCCGCGATGTAGCGTCGCCCGATCTCGCTGTCCTCGTCGATGACCGCCGGCGGCACATTCATGCCGTCCTTGCCGCCCGCAGCCTTGAGGTAGCGGGTGGCACTGGTGTGGCCGAGACCGCGGCTGCCGAAGTGAACGCCGATCCAGACAAGTCCGGTCTCGTCGCGCATCAGGTCGACATAGTGGTTGCCCGATCCGACGGTGCCGAGCTGCGACACGGCCTTTTGCCGATACGCGCCCATGTCGGATTCTCGCCAGGCATCGCCGTCGTCGAACAGCTCGTGCTCGACGCGCTCCTCGTTGGTCCGCCCGACGCCAAACGAAATCGCCCTGTGCACGTCCTTGATGATGGTGCCGACATTGCTTTCGATCCGGCTGAACGGCGTATCGAGACGCACCGCCATGTTGCCGCAGCCGATGTCGAAGCCGACGCCGGAGATGCTGATCTGCTTCTCATAGGCGATCACGCCGCCGACCGGCTGGGCATATCCCAGATGACCGTCCGCACAGATCACGCCGGCCACGGCGTTGCCGACCGCCATGCAATTGCGCATCTGCGCGATCGTGGCGTCCTCGTGCTGGCCGAAGATCTTGAGTGGGCTGTTCTGGTATTGCGCAGCCTGCGGCTTGGTCGCGATGTCGGCACCAACAGCCGCCGCGTCACGCGCAAGCTTTTCCTTGCGCGCGGCATCGCGGAACGTGCACCAAGAGCGGCATCGGCCGCTGACCGGGACGATCAATCTTGGCGTCGGGGTCAAGCCCGGCTTCGATCGCCATGGCCCTGGCGCGCTCTTGAAACGGATCGGATCGCATCGGATCCTCCTTCCCTGCAATTCATATCGTATTGGAGGCCCAATCGAGACTCCATCGGAAGGTCTATGTCTGAAACGACACAGACCGGTTTGGCTTTGCAGGCAGGGAGGGGTTGCGAAGTGCAATTTGCCGCGGCGGACAATTTGCGGGATCTCTTCTCTCTGCCTGTGCGGCAGAGGGAAAATCCCGCTGCCTCTCACACTAGTAGTTCGTTCCGATTGGACGGTTCAATTTTCGAGGACACACTATGCGCACGCGCGACAACGCGACCGCGCCGGACGACCTGCAGGCCTGCATAACGCGTCGGATAGGTGGCTCGATGTTGCATCGTCTTCCCGTGAGATCGGCAGAAGTGCGCGTCCAGATACAGCAAATTCCGGAATTGTAAATAGTCTTGCACGCCACGGATGCAAATCCGACGCCCGTCCATCGCCGGTCCTGCCCGAGGAGCTAGAGCCTTTTCCGTTCCGATGGAATCGGAACGCGGCTCTAGATTCTTGTTTTGACGCGTTTTCTTCACGCGAACCGGTGTCCACTTCGCTGGAAACGCTCTAATAGCTCAAGCTCGGATACCAGTCCTTGTCGCGGCCTTCAGGCGTGGTGTCCAAAAGGGCCCACAGCGGATCGAGGTCGGGTGCCCCACGCGGATCCTGGCCGGGGTCGGCGGTACCCTGCCCCATTTCGCCGGACAAGAAATGACGGATCGAACCGTCGCGGCGCGTGAACACGTTATAGCCGGGCATATCGGCATCCGCGGCGCTGACGTAATCGCGGGTGTAATCGCCAGACGGATCGGAATAGATCCTGTGCTGTGTCCAGCCGCGCGCCTTCTTCGCTTCGATCAATCGCGCGATCGGCGAGCGCGCGACGAACACAAACGCGATGCGTTGCTCGACATCTTGCAGCTTGGCTGCCCACGTGGCCATGAACGACGTGCACATCGGACACGGCTGATCGCGTTGCGGCCCGAACATGTAACTGTAGATCACGAGCGTCTGCTTGTTGCCGAACAGATCAGGCAGCGTGGCTTTGCCGCCTTCGCCTACGAACGAATAGGTCTTCGTCACCTCACCGCCGGGCGGCAATGCGCGGCGCATTTCGGCGACGCGCTCGATGTGGCGACGGAGTTCGATTTCCTCAGCGAGCAATTGCTCGCGGGCACGGCGATATTCGGCGCTTTCATTGGGAATGCGCGCGGTATTGCCGCGGGCGAGTTCAGCGGCGGGCTTCAGGCTGGAACCGGACATGGGCATGACCTCACGATTGGACGGCGTGCTGGGTTCCCTACAAGACGATCCCAATGCGGCCATTCCGACATGACCATCGGACTATTTTCGGCGCAACCAAGCCGGCAAAATACTGTTTTCCAGCGCCAGTTCCGGCGGCGGGGAACCGTCGAGCACTTTCCCCTTCGGTCCCTCCAGCAGATCGAGTTCGTAGGTCTCGACGACAAGCGGACCGCGCTTGCGCGTGACCTCACCGACCTTCTCGACGCGGGCAAATTCGTCCTTCAACGGATGATCGCCGGGCAAGGCCTCGCGAACATACAGCTGCCTGCCGCCGAGCTGCGCCGCCGTCGGCTCGGGCATGTTGACCCACCGGATGCGCTGACCTTGCTGAGCAACGCAGGTTCCCTTCGGCAGATAGAACGCGAGCCAGCCGGTGGTGCCGTAATCCGGCGCGAGCACGCAGGATGCGCCCGCGCGCGCCCGCACCGCCTCGATCTCGCCTGCGATTTCGCGCCAGCCGACGCCGACGCTGCGCACCGTGGCGTCGCGGCGATAACCCGAGAGCATGCCGGTGTTGGCCTGCACGATCAGGATGGCAAACATTACGATGCCTGTCGGCGCCGCCCAGCGCAGGCAGAAATTGACGGTGCGCTGCTCACGCTTTTCCCATGGCACCAGATGGGCTGCATAGGCCGCCGCGACCACAAACGCCGGGTAGACCGGTGCGAACCAGTTGGCCTCGACGCGGGCGTGCAGCGAATGCCAGACGAAATAGGCGACGATGGTCCAGAACATGGTGCTGACCAGCACGCGCGCCGGCAACGCGCCGGCGCGACGCTGAAACAACGCATAGAGACCCATCGCGCCGAGAATCCATACCAGCGGCGTTGCGAACGCGATCTGGGTCGGAATCAGCTCGGCGATGAAGGCCGGCTTGAAATCTTCGATCCGAGCCCGGCCCATCTGCTTGATGAAAGACACCCAATGATGATCGGCGTTCCACAGAATGACCGGCGAAAACATCAGGAACGCGACGAGGCCACCGAGATAGGCCCATGGCGAGATCAGCCAGCGCCGCAGTTTCGGAACCACCACCAGCCAGATCAGGATCGCGGGGCCGAAGAACAGCGCGGTGTATTTTGACAACAGCGCAGCGCCCGTGGCGAGACCGACCGCCAGCCACCACGCACCGCGTCCGGTCTCGAGCACCTTGGCCAGCGAAAACAGCACGAAGCTCGAGGCTACCAGGAGCGGCGCGTCCGGCGTGACGATCATGGTGCCGACCGCGGCCATCAGCGTGACGTTGAGCAGGATCGCCGACGTCGTCGCCACCCGCCTGCCGCCGAACAGCACGGCGGCGGTCTGGTACACCGCCCAACTCATCGGCAATGCCAAGAGGATCGAGACCAGACGGACGCCGAGTTCGGTGTCGCCCGCAATCATGGTGCCGAGGCGGATCACGAACGCCACCATCGGCGGATGGTCGTAATAGCCGCCGGCCAGATTCTTCGACCACATCCAGTAATAGGCTTCGTCGAAGGTGATCGGCGTGTAGGCGGCGGCTACCAGCCGTACCACCACCAGCGCCAGGATCGTCAGAACCGTGTTGAGGACAAGCCGCGCCTCGTTCGGATTCATTTTTGGATCATCGCTTGCGCCAGACGAACAGTCCGGACATCGCGTAGTTCCAGACCACGCCCATCAGCGCGCCCGCCGCTCCCGCCAGCCACCAGATCGGCTCCTGGTCGTAGACCGAGAACGCGACGCCGACATTGGCGAACAGGCCGACGCTGCAGACGAGGTAAAACAGCAGCAGGCCGCGCAGGATGGCAAAACCCTTCAGGCGTTGATCGCGATAGGTGAGAAAATTGTTCAGGATGAAATTGCTGGTCATCGCCACCAGCGCGCCGACGGCCTGCGACTCCGCGAACGGCATGTTGAAGAGTTGGTTCGCGATGAACAGCGCCGCGAGATGCACGATGAGGCCGATCGAGCCGACCATCGCAAACAACAGAAAGCGCAGCGAGACCACGTCGTGAGTGAACTTGGCCAGCACCAGACCCAGGAAATCCAGCGCCACCATCGAATCGAGCTTGCTCTCGCCGTGCTGGCGCGAGCCGAAGGTGAAGGGAACCTCGACCGTGCGCAGCTTGCCTTGCGCGGAAGCTACGATGTCGAGCAGGATCTTGAAGCCTTGCGTCGAAAGCTGCGGCGCCAGCTGCTCGAAGCGGTCGCGGCGGATCATGAAGAAGCCGCTCATGGGATCGGCGATCTCGACCTTGAGCACGCGCCTTGCAACTTCGGTTGCAAGCGCGCTGATGCCGGCGCGTCCCTTGTTGAAACTGTCGGCGCTGCCGCCCTCGACATAGCGGCTGCCGACGACGAGTTCGGCCTCGCCACGTTGCAAGAGGCCCACCATCTTCGGCAGCTGGGTCTCGTCGTGCTGCAGATCGGCGTCGATGACGGCCGCATAGGGCGCGCTGGCGGCGAGAATGCCCTCGATGCAGGCCCCCGACAGGCCGCGCCGCCCGATCCGGCGGATACAGCGGACGCGGGGATCCTTCTGCGCCAGGCCGCGCACCACTTCCCAGGTGCCGTCAGGGGAATTGTCGTCGACGAACACGACTTCCCAGGCGATGTCCTTGAGGGTCGCGTCCAGCCGCCGGTAGAGGACGGTGACGTTGTCGCGCTCGTTAAAGGTAGGGACGACGACCGAAAGCTGGGGCAAACCGGCGGCCTGCGACGGGTTTTCGGGGCCCGGTTTGATGGCTTGATTCATGGGGCCAGCGTATATCCGCAGCCGCTGGGGATGCCAAGGCGCCGCCAGCACTACCAATGGCGCCACCAGCAATCGAAGCCGCCGCCAAAGCAGGGACGCGGGACCGGGTTTCAGGTGGGGAAAACGGGCCAAAAAGGCCCCCAAAATGCCAACGACCACGAACAGAGGGCGCGCGTACATCCGGCGCAGCCAAACTATTCATGGTCGTCCCAGCGCCGGAGCTGCTTAATGCTCAACGTCGCCGTTAGGAGCAAGATAAGGATGCGAGGGGCCTTCCGCAAGGGGGTGGCCTAACCCCTGCCCTGCGTCAATTAATTCGGGACTTCCCGGATCACCGGTCCCCGTGGTGCGGGCGCCGCGGGCGCCATCTGGGACGGTTGCTGGACGGCGGCCGGCTTCGGCGCCGGCTTGCCAAACTGCCCGATCGGCCCATAGGCGATCGCAACCACCAGCACGATCGAGGCGACAATGGCACCCAAGATACCGGCTATCGACTCAGAATTCATACCCGACAATCCCCCGTCTGATCGGGAATCAATATCACGGAAGGCCGGATTGGTGGAATAGGCTGACGAACGCCGGGTTGGCTACTTCGACGCGGCTTTGCGCCTTGCGAACGCCGTCACGATGTCCTTCTGGGCGAAGGCGATGGCATCGTTGGCCGTCGTCAGGTTCGCGCCCGCATCCTTGTCCGGGGACTGGATCCCGAGAAAGCCCACCAGCGCCACCCGGAAACTCTGCCGCTCGGACGCACAGGCAGCGGCGATCAACGCACCAAATTCCTGTTCCGGCATGTTCTTGTTGCTCTCCCGCGGATACTCGCGGGCCAGGCAGTTCCAGTAGGCGTCACGCCCCGAAACCGCCAATTTGCGCGCGTCACCGACCTCGTCGGCGAGAACAGGGAAAGTTGTCATCACGACCAATGCGGCGATCAGGATGCGCATCCTTTTCTCCATTTTTGTTTTGCGTAGCCCGCCCCGCGATCGAGGCAACCGTGCACAGCACGGTTTCAGCGAGTTGGCCAATCACGATTGATTGGGCTGGCCTGGAGTACGCGCTGTCGGATAAGGTGCCGGATCCGCGATCAACGCCGCATCTCAGGAGCTTGTGCTGTGGCGCGCGCTTCGCTTTGACGCCGGCCCGGCCCCGCGCATGTAATGCCGCTCCGGCCGGTAGCGGCCGGACCAATTTCGCATCATCCTGCGGACGAATGTCGACAGCCATTGAAAGAATGCCATCGGAAGCTCCTTCTCGTTCCGCGTTCCGAAATTCAGGCGCCGAGTTGGCCGGTCAGCCGCTCGTGGAACGAGGAGCTGCGCTGGTCGAGCCCAACGAACGTGACTGACGCGCCATGGTCGCGGTATTTGGTTTCAATCGAATCCAGCGCCGCGACGCTCGAAGCGTCCCAGATCTGGGAATAAGTGAGATCGATCAGGACGCGCTTGGGATCTGCGCCGTAGGAGAAGCGCTCGACGAGGTCGTTGCTGCTGCCGAAGAACAGCGGTCCATGGACGTGATAGCGAACCGAAAGGCCGTCTTCGCTGAGCGTGCGGTCGGCCCGGATGACATGGGCGACCCGGCGCGCGAACAACACCATCGCCAGCAACACCCCGACGGCGATCCCGATCGCGAGATTGCCGGTGGCAACCGTGACGGCAACGGTCAGAACCATCACCAACGTTTCCGGGATCGGCATGCGCTTCAGCGTCGTAGGCCGGATGCTGTGCCAATCGATGGTCTTGAGGGCTGCGATCATCATGACGGCGGCGAGCGCCACCATCGGAATTTGCGCCATCAGGTCGCTGAGCGCAGTGACCAGCACCAGCAGCACGAGTGCGGCGACCGCCGTCGATATCCTGGTGCGGCCCTGCCCGATCTTCACGTTGACCACGGTCTGGGCGATCATCGCGCATCCGCCGATGCCGCCATAGAACCCGGCGGCGATATTGGCGACGCCGAGCGCCCAGGACTCCTTGCCCTTGTGCGAGCGTGTGTCGGTCAGGTCGTCGACCAGCTTGGCCGTCAGCAACGTCTCGAGCAGGCCGACAAAGGCGACGCTGAGCGCCGTCGGCCAGATGATGCTGAGCGTTTGAAGGTTGAGCGGAACGATGAACGCCGTAAGGCCCGGCAGTCCCGGCGCCATGGCCCCCTCGCCGCCGACATTGGGCACGGTCAGATGCCCCACCATTACGATCGCGGTCACAACGATGATGGTGACCAGCGGCGCCGGCACTGATGTCGTGAAACGGGGCATGATGAGGACAATGGCGATCGTCAGCGCGAACAGCGGATAGACCAGCCATGGCACATTGAAGATGTGAGGCACCTGTGCGGCGAAGATCAGAATGCCGAGCGCATTCACAAAACCGATCATCACCGAACGTGGAACGAAGCGCATCACCCGTGCCAGTCCGGCAAAGCCAAAGACGATCTGGATGATGCCGGCAAAAAGGATGGTCGGCAGGATGTAGCCGACGCCATGCACCTTCACCATCGGCCCGATCACCAGCGCGATCGAGCCCGCCGCCGCGGTGACCATCGCAGGCCGGCCACCGAGCGCCGACATCACCAGGCACAGCACGATGGAAGAGACCAGCGCCACCTTGGGATCGACGCCGGAGACAAAGGAGAACGAAATCACCTCCGGAATCAGCGCCAGCGCGGTGACGATGCCGGCCAGCGACTCGCGGACGAAAAGGTTGGGCGCACGCAGCACCGCGCCGATCGACGGCGAGTCTTCAAACTGGAGTTGCGCGTTGGTCGTTGTGCTGGCGGCCTGCATGGGAAACTTCCGAAAGATGGTTGGCGATGCTCCGGCCCGCGCCGGTTGCGAAAGAGATTCTCGTCAGGTGCCCGGTGGTTGACGCACGACGCAGCGGAAGCCGATATGACAGGTAGAGGAATCGACGGTTTCGCCCTGGCGCGCCGACGGCCGGTAACGCAAGCAATAATTCGGCGCGCACAGATGCGAACCGCCCTTCACCACCCGGCGCACGGATGTGTCGTCGCCGGGCTTCGGATGACAGCACGATTGCTGTTGCTGCTCCTGCTCGGCGCCATAAGGGCTCGACGTCCATTCCCAGGTGTTGCCGACCATGTCGAACAGGCCGTAGCCGTTGGCCGGAAACGCATCGACCGGCGACGTCCCCTCGTGGCCGTCGTCGGCCGAATTCTGGTAGGGAAAATGGCCCTGCCAGGTGTTGGCCATGAACTGGCCGTCCGGATTGGAGGCATCGCCCCAGGGATAGGCCTTGCCTTCCAGACCGCCGCGCGCGGCGAATTCCCACTCCGCTTCGGTCGGAAGCTCCTTGCCGGCCCACGCCGCGTAAGCGAGCGCGTCCTCGTAAGCCACATGCACGACAGGATGATTTTCGCATCCTGCAATAGAACTCTCCGGCCCCTGCGGACGCCGCCAGTGGGCGCCTGGCCTGTATTCCCACCAGGCGAGGTTGTTGCGCAGGTTCACCGGATGATCGGGCTTCTTGAACACCAGCGAGCCCGGCACCAGCATTTGTGGATCGGCGTCGGGATACATCGAAGGGTTCGGCGGGCGTTCGGAATAGGTGACGTATCCGGTCGCCTCCACGAATTTTCGAAACTCGGCGTTGGTGACGGGATAGGTGTCGATCCAGAACCCGTCGACGGAGGCAGGACGCACCGGGCGTTCCTCCCGATAGAAGCTGTTGGAGCCCATCAGGAAAGAGCCGCCCGGGATCCAGACCATGGAATCGCGGTTGATTGTGCCAGGCGTTACGCCCGTGTTTGGTTGGCCAGGGAGCGAGCAGCAGCCCGCTCCCCGGCGATTGCCGGTTGCACCCTGCGCGACGTCAGCCGCTATCCTCGGTGCAGACATCGTCCTCAAGCCTTCTGGCGCTGCTTCGGCACGAAATCGAGTGCCGCGCCCGGCGGAATCAGTTCCTCCTTCTTGGCGCTCTCCTCGAAGTCGCGGATGATGCGCTGGGCGTGCTGCATCACCCACCAGCGAACGTAGCGCTGGTTGACGGCGTCACGTTCCTTCGGGTCTTCCTTCAGATGCGTGATGCGGGCAAAGCCGAGCGCCAGCTCCGGATCATGGAAGTGCTGCTGCCGCTTGAAGTTGATCTTGAAGTCCTTCCACTTCACAGCGTGCAGCTCGTCCTTGAGCCAGACGATGCAGGACTCGCGGTTGGACGTTTCCTTCTTGCCGAGGAAGAACTCGCTCTGGTCGACGCCGTCGATCAGGCGATCCTTGGGTGCCTCGCAGCCGGTCATGGACAGCAGCGTCGTGAACATGTCGGTGACATGAACCATCTCGTTGCTCTCGGTGCCCGGCTTGATGTGGTTCGGCCAGCGGATCAGGAGCGGCGTACGAATGCCGCCTTCCGCCGAACTGAAGTACGAGCCGTCGAAGAAGCCGCCAGTGCCGCGTCCGGCGAGATGGTCCTCGGCGCCGTTGTCACCGCACATCACGACGATGGTGTTGTCGCGAACGCCGAGTTCGTCGAGCTTGTCGAGCAGCACGCCGAAATCATGGTCCAGCATCAGCAGGCAATCGCCCCAGTCGCCATTGGTGCTCTTCCCGACGAATTCGTCGCGCGGGCTCATCGGGAAGTGCATCAGCGAGTGGTTGAAGTAGCAGTAGAACGGCTGGTCCGCCTTGACGGACTTCTCCATGAACTTGATGGCGCGCTTCTGGTATTCGAGATCGCAGGTTTTCTTGGTCTCCATGGTGAGTTGCTCATCGAGCAGCGGCCATGCACCCTTGCCCTTGACGCCCTCATGCATGTGCGAGAAGCCGTCGCGTTCTGCGACATAATGCGGGTCGGTCAGCCACATGCATTCGTCATAGGTACGCAAGGGGCCGTACCATTCGTCAAAGCCGTGGTCGGTCGGGAAACGGCCGTCCTCGGCGCCGATGTGCCATTTGCCGTAGATCGAGGTCGCATAGCCGGCATCCGACAGGATGGTGCCGATGGTGCGTTCCCATTTGACGATACCGCCGCCATTGCCGCCGAGCGCGATGGTGTGGTTGCCCGAGCGAATGGGGAAACGGCCGGTCATCAGCGCCGAACGCGTCGGCGTGCACTGCGGCTCGACGACGTAGTGCGTCAGCTTGGCGCCTTCCTTTGCGAACTGATCCATGCGCTTGGTATCGGCGCCGCGCAGAATGCCGCCGCCGTAGCAACCGAGTTCGCCCATGCCCAGATTGTCGACATGGAAAAACAGAATGTTTGGTTTCTTTGCCATTGAATGCTCCGATTTGTGGACACGAGGCGTGAGTCATCGTTGACGCGCGCGCCTGTTTGCGTCTGTGCTTGATTGCTGTGATCGATTCTTGGGTTCGCGCCTGTCAGGCCGCGACGTTCAAAGTTACGTCAGAAGATTTCGCCTACTCCTTTCGGTCCCACTTTCATTCCAAAGCCAGATAGGCCTCGATCCTTGATCTCCGGCGCCATGGCGGCGAGCGACTCTTCGCGGATCAGACCCTTGAGCTCCTGCACCAGGTTCATGAACTCCGGCGTGTCGGTCATCTCGGCCGTGCGCGGACGCGGCAGCGGCACCTTGATGACAGCCTTGATGCGGCCCGGTCGCGCGGTCATGACGTAGATGCGGTCGGAAAGGAAAATCGATTCTTCGATGTCGTGCGTGATGAACAGCACCGAGATACGGAACTGCTGCCAGATGTTGGTGAGGATCTCCTGCATCACGACCCGCGTCTGCGTGTCCAGCGCGCCGAACGGCTCGTCCATCAGCAGCACCTGCGGGCTTGTCGCCAGCGCACGGACGATGCCGATGCGCTGCTTCATGCCGCCGGACAGTTGATCCGGATAATGGTTTTCGAACGAGAGCAGCCCGGCCAGATCGAGCAGCGCCCGTGCCGTGGAGTTGCGCTTGCCTTGCTCGACGCCGGCCATCTTGAGGCCGAACTCGACGTTCTTGCGAACCGACAGCCACGGAAACAGCGAGTATTGCTGGAACACCACGCCACGGTCGGAACCGGGCTTGGTGATCGCCTTGCCATCGAGCAGGGCCTCACCGCGGGTCGGCTTGACGAAGCCGGCCACGATGCTGAGCAAGGTCGACTTGCCGCAACCGGAAGGCCCGATCAGCGAGACGAACTCGCCCGGCTGCACGTTGAGCGAGACATTGTCGACGGCAACGACCTTGTTGTCGTTGGCGCCGAACGTCACGCCCATATCGCGAACGTCGATGAAGCCCTTGCTGACTTCGGTTTCCGCCATGGTCATGCTCATCGCCGGCCTCCGGGTGCGAATGCGAGCCAGGGCATCAGAAGGACGCCAACCATCCGGATGATGCCGCTGCACGCCAGTCCAAGGACACCGATCGTGATCATGCCGAGCACGATCGCGGGATAGTCCACCAGTGAGTAGGCTTCCCAGGTGAAGTAGCCGACGCCGAATTGACCCGAGATCATCTCGGCGGCAATCAGCGAAACCCAGGCCACGCCCATGCCGACGGCAAGACCCGTGAAGATGTGCGGCAACGAGCCAGGCAGGATCACGTTCATGAACAGCCGGATCTCGCTGGCGCCGAGGCAACGAGCCGCCCGTACCAGCACGCCATCCAGTGAATGAACCCCGTGAATGGTGTTGAGCAGGATCGGAAAGAAGGCGCCGATAAAGGTAATGAAGACGATGCTGGCTTCGTTGTTCGGCCACAGCATGATCGACATCGGCACCCAGGCGATCGCCGGAATCGGCCGCATGATCTCGACGACAGGCATGAAGAAGTCGCGCA
Organism: Bradyrhizobium sp. OAE829; assembly: GCF_040546575.1. NCBI lineage: Bacteria > Pseudomonadati > Pseudomonadota > Alphaproteobacteria > Hyphomicrobiales > Nitrobacteraceae > Bradyrhizobium > Bradyrhizobium sp. OAE829. The sequence goes on from NZ_JBEPOE010000001.1 coordinate 1,304,838, forward strand.
CGCGCTCGTACTTGCCGATCGCCAGCCCGAGCGGCACCCCGATGATGGTCGCGATCATGAAGCCGAGCAGAATGCGTCGCACGCTCATCGCGATATTGAAGAGGTATTTGTTCGACAGCCCGACCTGCGTCAGCTGCTGATACACTTCATAGGGCGTCGGAACGTTCTTGAAGCGGATGTAGAATTCCAGCCTGTACTTGGTGCCGAGATACCAGAACAGGAACAGGGCCCCGATCGAGATGCAGGCAAGCAACGCCGTGATCATCCGCTCGCGGGTCACATACCCGAGCAGGCCCAAAAACACCTTGGTGAGCGAGACCGTGGGGATCGGCTCCGCTTCCGGCACCGGAATTTCCGCTGCGGACATTTGGGCTGCGGAGGCTTTCACCTCCGCCGCCACCGGCTCAGGATCGGCGTGCTTGTCGACCATAGGGAGCGCCACAATCTTGGCTGTTGCCGTGCTGCCCATCGGATTCCCCTACTGCCCCAGGTTGATGGCGCCGAGGACTTCGGCATAGGTGGCAAGCTTGCCGCCATTTTTGGCTGCATAGGCTTCCGCATCCTTCTTGAGCAGGAACGGCACGACATCCGGCTTCTTCGGATCCTGGCCGCCGACCGAATAGAACGCGGCGTCGGCGAACACCTTGATGCCGAGCTCGCGGTCGACCAGATAGACGGCGTTGAACTTCTTGCCTTCGGAGCCGTACTTCTTCAAGCCGAGCAGCGTGCAGACCGGTGAACTGAACGGCACGATGTCGCCGCCCTGGATCCAGATCTCGCCGGTTTGCAGGGGATTGTTGACCGGCGTGTTGCAGACCGGATCGGTGCCGGTGACGTTATAGGTGTCATACGAAGCAAGCTGCTTGTCGTAGTCGAGCCCGAGTTCCCTGTAGGTCGCCCGCACATAGCTGTCGTTGACCCAGGCGCCGATGTTCAGTTCCTTGATCATGTTGAGCTTCTGCAGGATAGCGTAATTTGCGCCGACAGCTTCGACCCATTTCGGCTTGATGGTCGCATCGAGCGTGTGCACGCCGCCGGGACCCAGGAAGATGTAGATCACTTCCTTGTTGATCTTGGTCCACTCCTCGATCTTCTCGGCCGCAAACTTCGGGTTCTTGCGCATCCAGTCGTTCGCCTCCATCAACGCCTTGATGTAGGCCACCACGATCTCCGGATACTTCTCGCCGAAATCCTTGCGCACGACGACGCCGTGGAACGTCGGCACCTTGGTTTCGGCGCCGTCATAGATCTTGCGGGCAAAGCCTTTGAACGGCAGCAATTCGGCGAACGGCACGAAGTCGCCATGCGCGTCGATACGCTTTTCCTGCAGATTGGTGGTGCCGACTTCCGGCGATTGCGAAACCAGGCTCCAGAAATCGGGCGGCAGGCCGCGCTTCTGCAGCGAGGTGAGCATCATGCCGTGCGCGGCGGAGCCGAACGGCACCGATACGTTCTTGCCTTTGAGATCGGCGAGTTCGTAGAACGACGAGTCCTTGTGGACGACGATGCCGTTGCCGCCGCCAAATGCGTTGTAGGCGATGATCGCGACGAGCTGCGTTTCGTTCTTGGTCGCCTGCCCGGTGGCGCCATTCACCATCAGCGGGTAGTCGCCCATCATGCCGATCTGGATGTTGTTGGCCATCATGCCGTTGGTGATCGGCGGACCGGAAGTGGCGTTCTGCCAGCTCAGCTTGTACTGGATGTCCTTGTACTTGCCGGTCTTCGGCAGGTGCTTCTCCAGGAGACCAAGCTCCTTCAGCACGACGCCGCCGGTCACGGTGTTGGTCGTCGTATTCTGTGTGCCGATCCCGATCTCGAGCGTCTGAGCGCTCGCCTGTCCGGGCGCCAATGCGATGGCTGCCGCAGCGATCAAAGGAAGGAAGCCAGGGAGTTTAGACGCAGGGCCGATGCTCATGGGACAAATCCTTTCGAACCAAACTGTGCGGTGTGACTTGCATGGCCCATGCTGAATCCCCCGGCCACGGCGAAGGGCGGCAGGGTTACTCGGCGCTGAGCAGACTGACTGGCTTGATGACCCTGATGGTGCAAACGACATGCCATCAGACCAATTCTGACGGCGCGGACGGCTTCCGGTTCGCGAAGGCCCGGTTCGCGAAGGGCGTGGCTAACGAAGGGAGTGGTAGGCGTCATTTGCCGCGAACTCGCTTGCTTCCATCACGGACGCGATCACGTCCGGTCAGCAAGTTCTGAACGGCCTCCTCAGAATCCGAAACGACGAACGCTTCGAACCAGCAACGTATTGCTAAGAAATTTGCGGATGCTCAATTAATGTACAGATATTGCGCCCGTCTTGGTTATCCGGCGAGCTAAATGTCTATAAATTAGCCATTGCAACCAGACGGGACTCAGCCCGCAGACGTCCGGAAGCCCGCCGACATCAGCGGCGGTTTGACGCGGGACGCGCTTAGACCTTCACCTCAGATGTCGTCAGAGGCCGCGGCCTTGGCGAGCTTGCCGTCGCGGATATCGCTCAGCCTGTCCGCGTCCTTGATGACGAGGTTGGAGCCGTGCGCGTGCAGGATTCCAAGCTCGGTAAATCGCTTCAGGCTGATGGTGACGGATTGGCGCGTCACGCCGGTCATATGCGCGAGATCGGCATGCGTGAATGACGCGGCAATCAGCGATCCATCGCGTTCTTCAACGCCATACAGGTTCATCAGATGCAGCAGCAGCTGCGCCAGCCTTTCGGTCGGCGAGCGCGTCCCGAGCATCTGGGCGAGTGCCGAATAGCACTGGCCTTTGAAAGTCAGGCCCTCGATGATTCCGATCGCGAGCGCGGGGATCGTGAGCACCATCCGGCGCAGGATATCGCCCGGCAAATGCAGCACGGTGCTGTTGACGGCGGCGACCCCCGACCAGATGTGCAGGCCTTGCTTGAAGACCTCGGGGCCGCCGACGAAATTGCCGGAGTGCCAATAGGCGAGCGTGATCTCGCGGCCCGACGGGGCGATGTAGAACACCTTGATGCGGCCGCTCTCGATCAGGAAGATACCGTCTTGCGGACTGCCCTGGCTGAACAGCTGGGCGCCGCGGTAGAGCACTTTGCGTTTTCCGGAGCCCAGCACCTGCGCGATTTCGGACTCGGTGAGGCCATGGAACAGCGATGGCGGCCCGCTCCGTTGCGTTCCACCATCGGTCATCAGCAAGGCCCCGAACTGGGCTTGCCCGCCGCCCTTGGTCGCTTGTTGCGATGGTTGATGTTTGCCTGTCATGTATCCGCTCGTAGCCAACTCCGAACCTGCGTCGATATGAACGGAAAAGTTCCTGGGCCTACGGCCTGCTACATTGCAAAGGTTTGCAATTGGCGCGCCAAGTTCTGCGTGTATTGTCGGCTGAACCGGCGTCTGTGTCCATATATCGCGCCGCAGCGCCCGGCTTCTATCCCGCACTTCCGGACGATCATCTTTGCCTGCGGCAATCTGGCCAATTAGGTCCGATCTGGATTAAGATCGGCCCGCAATCATCCCTCCTTCGCAAAGAGCCCCCGGTGAGCAAACCTGCAAAATCGTCCGCCAAGAACAGCGGCAACATCTTTATCGGCATCGGCGGCTGGACCTTCGAGCCGTGGCGCGGTGTATTTTATCCAGAGAAGCTGACGCAGGCGAAGGAGTTGTCCTACGCCGCGTCGAAGCTGACCTCGATCGAGATCAACGGCACCTATTACGGCTCGCAGAAGCCGGAGAGTTTTCGCAAATGGGCGCGTGAGGTGCCCGACGGTTTCGTGTTCTCGTTGAAAGGGCCACGCTTTGCCACCAACAGGCGGGTGCTGGCGGAAGCCGGCGATTCCGTGAGACGGTTCTATGATTCAGGCGTGCTGGAACTCGGCGACCGGCTAGGCCCCGTGCTCTGGCAATTCGCGCCGACCAAGAAATTCGACGAGGCCGATTTCGGCAAGTTCCTCGAACTGCTGCCGCGCAAACTCGAAGGCCGCGCGCTGCGTCACGTGGTCGAAGTCCGCCACGACAGTTTTTGCGTGCCCGATTTCATCGCACTGCTGCGAAAGTTCGAAACGCCCGTCGTGTTCGCCGAGCACGGCAAATATCCTGGTATTGCCGACATCGCGAGCGACTTCGTCTATGCGCGGCTGCAGAAGGGCAATGACGAACTCAAGACCTGCTATCCGCCAAAACAGCTCGACGCCTGGGCGAATCGGTTTCAGGCCTGGGCCTCTGGAAGTGAACCCGACGACCTGCCGCGCGTCGATGCAGCCAAGCCGAAGAAGACGCCGCGTGACGTCTTCGCCTACGTGATCCACGAGGGCAAGGTCCGCGCGCCGACGGGCGCGATGGAATTGATCGAGCGGGTGAAGTAGGCTCCTCGTCAATCCAGCTTGATGCCGGCCTCGCGGATCAGCTTGGTCCAGGTCTCATATTCGGACGCGACAAAGGCATTGAGCTTGTCGTCGGGCACGTCCCAGACTTCGCCGCCGCTCTTCTCGAAGCGCTCCTTGAGGTCGGGCAATGAGGCGCGGATATCGCGGCGGAGCTTGGCGAGAATCTCCGGAGGAGTTTTGGCGGGCGCAAAGATTCCGAGCCAGGAATCGACATCGAGCCCGAGAACGCCGGCTTCCGACATCGTCGGCACGTCGGGCGCCAGCGGGCTGCGTTTGGACGCCAGCACGGCGATGCCTTTCGCCTGCCCGGACTGCACATGGGGTAGGCCTGCGGCCATCGAGTCAAAGAACAGATCGATGCGGCCCGCCAGCAGATCGGTGAACGCCGGCGGCGAGCCCTTGTAGGGCACTTCCAGCAGCTTCACCCCCGCAGCTTTCATGAAGGCCGCCGCCACCAGTTGCTGCCCGGTGCCGACGCCGGCGGTCGCCACCGAGATCGAGCCCGGATTGGCCTTCGCCGCGGCGACGATGTCCGCCAGCTTGGGCTGCGGCAGATCCTTGCGGCCGACCATCACATAGCCGAACTTGTAGACCAGCGCGACCGGCACAAAATCCTTCAGCGGGTCGTAGCCGAGCTTGGAATACAGCGCCGAATTGAATGCCATGTTGGAGAGCCCGCCGACGACAAGCGTATAGCCGTCCGGCTCGCTCTGGCTCGCCGCCTGCGTCCCCACGACGGTGCCGGCGCCGGGCTTGTTCTCGACCACGAAGCCCTGTCCCATGCGCTTGGAAAGCACGTCGGCAAGCTGCCGCCCGACCAGATCGTAGCTGCCGCCCGGACCGATCGGGACGATGATTTTCACGGGCCGGTCTGGATAGGTGCCCTGCGCCCGCGCTGCGCCGCCGCAAACCAGCAGCGCGACTGCGGCCATCCACGTCAGCGAGCGGCAAAATCCATGCATCGTATTTCCCCCGATATAACCGGCCATCAACAGGCGCTGTTTTCGCGACTATGCGACATGGCGCACCCGGCAGCAACGCATCTGGCGGCCGGGCAACTGCGGCATAACCTCCGCGGTTATGGAAATCCGTGGCGGGGTGACTTAGCCTGGCGTCGGGACATCACGGCGCCGGGACATCGAGATGGCACGCAGGAATCGCCTCTTCACCATCGGCTATGAGCAGACGCCGGCCAAGGCCGTGCTCGATGAACTGAAAAGCGCCGGCGTCAAACTGCTGGTGGACGTGCGCGCCGTGGCCGCGTCACGGCGGCCGGGCTTTTCCAAGAACCAGCTCGCGGCCGGCCTCGACGAGCGCGGCATTTCCTATCTGCATCTGAAGGGGCTGGGTACGCCGAAGACCGGCCGCGAGGCGGCGCGCAGCGGCAAATTCGATCTGTTGCATAAGATCTATTCGGCGCATCTGAAGACCACGCAGGCCAGGGAAGAACTCGACGAATTGTCGGCGCTGGTGAAGAAGTCAGGTCCGGTCTGCATTCTCTGCTACGAGCGCGACCATGAGCAGTGCCACCGGCAATGGATCGCCGAGATCATCGAAGACCGCGATGGCGTGAAGGTGGAGAATTTGGCGGCGAAGCAGGTGTAGCTGCCTCCCTCCGTCATGGCTGGGCACAGCCGTCTGAAAGACGGCGTCGCTTCCGCTCGCCTATGCCCGGCCATCAACGCCTTTGGTGCCGCAAAAAGAAAGACGTGGATGCCCGGGACAAGCCCGGGCATGACGAACCCTTACACCTCACCCCTCGCCCGCTAACCAAAACGTACCTTCCATCATATGCACACTGGCGCCGCCGACATGGATAGAGGCAACCGCGCCGTTTTGCTTGCGGACGCGCGTCAGCAGCAGGCTCGGGCGCCCCATGTCGACACCCTGGCCGATCGTTAGTTTTAGTTCGCCATCCTTCAACGGATCGATGTCCGCGAGCAGCGCCGCGCAAGCGGCGGTGGCACTGCCGGTGGCGGGATCCTCGGAAAGCCCGCTGGCGCCGGGATGAAACATCCGCGCCTGCAACTCGCAGGGTTTTTCGCCCGATGGCACGTCGCGCGTATAGAAATAGACCGCATCGCTGCCGTCGCACGGGAAGGTTTTTGCAAATCCCTCCGCATTCGGCTTCGCCCGGCGCAACGCTTCGCGTGAGGTGAGTTCGACGGCGAGGAACGCCAGCCCGACCGAGATGATCTGCGGCGGATGCCGATCAACCTTCACGTCGCTCGCCGGCAGCGACAGGCAGGAAGCCGCCTGTTCGGCACTGAGATGCGACATCCGCTTCAGCGGCTGCGGCGCCGCGAATTCGGTGCTGACGACCCTGCCCTGCTCGGTCGTAATCTCGACCGGGACGAGGCCCGCCCCCTCCTCGAACAAAAGGCGCGCCGGCGGTTTTGCAGCTTGCGTCGCCAGCACGTAGGCGGTGCCGACATTGGGATGGCCGGCAAACGGAAGCTCGCGGTTCACGGTGAAGATACGAACCTGCGCGTCATTGGCGCGGTCGGCCGGCGGCAGCACGAAGGTGGTCTCGGAATAATTGAACTCGGTGGCGATCGCCTGCATCTGCGCCGTGGACAACCCGCCGGCATCGAGCACTACGGCAAGCGGATTGCCGCCGAAGGCGCGATCGGTGAACACGTCGACGGTGATGTAACGCCGTTGCATTGCCATTCTCCTATGCCACTTTCCAGACCGTCACCGGCCGCTCATAGCCTCTGACCGGCACCTCGCCGAGCGCGACTGCATCGCGACATTCCTCTCCGAGCGCGTCATGGACCGCCGCCGAGATCAGGAACTGCGAATTGAAATCCTTGTTCAGCGCCTCGAGCCGGCTGGCGAAATTCACGGTGTCGCCGATCACGGTGTATTCCTTGCGCCGCGGCGAGCCGATATTGCCGGCGACGACCTCGCCGACGTGAATGCCGATGCCGATGCGCAGCGGCCAGCTGGACGCCTTATTGGCGCGCTCGTTCGCTTCAAGCATCTCGCGCGCAGCAGCCACCGCATGCTGCGCGGCGTTGCCTGCGTCGAAGGGGGCGCCGAACAGCGCCAGAAAACCGTCGCCGAGAAACTTGTTCACGATGCCACCATGGCGGTCGAGGATGTCGACCAGCACCGCGAACGCGCCATCGAGGCGGTCCACCACTTCCTGCGGGGTGCGGGTGCTGGCGCCCGCGGTAAAACTGCGAAAGTCGACGAACATGACCGCGACACGCCGGACTTCGCTGCCAGTCGCCGCGCCCTCGGCCATCAACCGCTCGACCACCTGCGGCGAGACGTGCTGACCGAACAGGTTGGTGATGCGGTCGCGCGCCGTCGCGGCGAGGATGCTGGCCTCGAACTGCCGGCGCAATTGAACGCCGACCGCGCCCGCCAGCATTCCGCAGATCAGGATGATGACGCTGCGCACCGAGTGATAATACAGATCCGGCGGCGGATCGGCGCTGCCGGCGCGATGATAGAGCATCGCCATGGCAAGCAGCTGGGCTGCGGCAACGAACCCGGTGAAGGTCGAGAGCCAGAAATCCAGCCGCAACGTCGACAGAATGACGAAGATGAAATAGGTCAGCGGCACCGCGAAGCCGAGCGCGTCCACCGGACCCATGCTGTCGATGTGCATCGCCAAAGCGAGCGTCGGCATCGAGGTTTCGACCAGCACACCGACATAGCGCCGGTAAACCGGCAGGTCCTGGTCCTTGCCGAGGTGCCGGGTGATGACGGAGTGAACCCAGAGTTCGAACAGAACGAACGGGACCAGGACGATGAAGAGCTCGCTCGGATCGAAGCGGCCGTGCCAGAGCTTCTGGATCGCATCGGGATCGAGAGCATGGACAATGAGGATCAGTACCCCGATCAGGACGGTGGTCCCGATCAGCGCCTTGATCCGGATCAGCTCGGTGCGCAGTATCTGCTGCGTCAGCGCGCGCTGAAAATCAGCCGACACCACCGGCTTCTCGCTTGTGTTGCCCCAGAAACCGAACATTTCCCCACCCTTGTCATTCCGGGACGATGCGCAGCATCGAACCCGGAATCTCGAGATTCCGGGTCTGGTGCTGGCGCACCATCCCGGAATGACATCAAATATACTGCATCAATCGAGCGTGCGACGGAAGCGGGTCACGGCGATCGTCATCGCCAAAAGCATCAGTGCAATGAGAGCAATGGTGTCGTACTGCAAATTCTGGATGGTCGCGCCCTTCAGCATGATGGCGCGGACGATGCGAACGAAATGCGTCAGCGGCAGACACTCGCCGATATATTGCGCCCATCTCGGCATGCCGGCGAACGGAAACATGAAGCCGGACAACAGAATGCTGGGCAGGAAGAACATCATCGACAGCTGCATCGCCTGCAACTGGTTCTGCACGATGGTCGAGAAGGTGTAGCCGATCGCAAGATTGGTGGTGATGAACAGCGTCGTCAGCAGCGCCAGCGTGGCCAGGCTGCCGAGAATGGGCACACCGAACAACAACACGCCGATGCCGATGATCAGCGTTGCCTGAACGAAGCCGACGATCACGTAAGGTATGATCTTGCCGAACATCACCTCGACCGGCTTGATCGGCATCGACAGCAGGCTCTCCATGGTGCCGCGCTCGATCTCACGGGTCACCGACAGTGCGGTGAAGATCAGCATGGTCATGGTCAGGATGGTGCCGACCAGGCCCGGCACGATGTTGAGCCGCGAGGACGCCGCCGGATTGTAGCGGGAATGGGCACGGATCTCGAACGGCGTCGATGGCGGATCGCCCGCCTGCAGATCGTGCGCCAATGCGGTCTGCACGATGCCGTTGAGCGTGCCCAGCGCCGAGCCCGCCGCCACCGGATCGGTCGCATCGGCGGCGACCAGCAGCGCCGGATGATCGCCGCGCCGCACCGCGCGCTCAAAGCCGCGGGGGATTTCGACGCCGAACAGCACCTTGCCGGATTGCAGGAGGTCGTCGAACTCGGCGACGCTGTGGACTTCATGGGTAAAGCGGAAGTAGGCGGTGTTCTCCATCGCCTTGAGGATCGAGCGCGCCAGGTCGCTGTCTTCCTGCAGCAACACCGCGGTCGGCAAATGGCGCGGCGTGGTGTTGATCGCAAAGCCGAACAACACGAGCTGCATCACCGGCAGCATCACGATCATCGCGAACGAGACCCGGTCGCGGCGGAGCTGGATGAATTCCTTCACCAGCATCGCATAGCTGCGCCACCAGAAACCGAATGACGGCTCCCGCACATTGCGGCGCGCGCTGTTGGTGTCGGTCGTACTCATTGGAAATTGTCCTTTGAGCGGCTCATCAGGTCGATGAACACGTCTTCCAGCGACGGATCTCCATGCTGCCAGTTCCACCCCCTGTTTTCCCGGTAGGGCGCGACGCTGGATTCGAGCGCGGCCTTGTCGCGGCCGGAGACGTGCAGGCTGGTGCCGAACGGCGCCACCATGTCGACGCCGGGCTTGCCTGACAGTTCAGCGGCAAGACCGTTGAGATCGTCGCCGGTGACCGTCCAGGTCGACAGCGCCGATTGCGCGATCACCTCGTCGACCGTGCCATGCGCCAGCAGATTGCCGTAGGCGATATAGGCGATCTCGTGACAGCGCTCGGCCTCGTCCATGTAATGGGTGGAGACCAGCACCGTCAGGCCGTCGGCTGCGAGCGCATGGATCTCGTTCCAGAAATCGCGCCGCGCCTTGGGATCGACGCCGGCGGTCGGCTCGTCCAGCAGCAGCAATTGCGGGTTGGGCAGCGTGCAGGCGCCGAGCGCCAGCCGCTGCTTCCAGCCGCCGGAAAGCTCGCCCGCGAGTTGTTCCTCGCGGCCGTTGAGACCGATGCGCTGGATCATGTCGCGCGCCGCTTGCCGCGCGTTGGGCAGGCCGTAAAGCCGCGCCACGAACTCCAGGTTTTCGCGCACGGAGAGGTCCTGATACAGGCTGAAGCGCTGCGTCATGTAGCCGACCTGGCGCTTGATCTTGTCGGCCTCGCGACGGATGTCGTAGCCAAGGCAGGTGCCCTCGCCGGAATCCGGCGTCAGCAGGCCGCAGAGCATGCGGATGGTCGTGGTCTTGCCGGAGCCGTTGGGACCGAGGAAGCCGTAGATCGAGCCGCGCTTGACCTGCATCGAGAGGTTTTGCACGACCGCCCGGCCGCCAAACGATTTCGACAGACCCTCGACATTGATCGCAATGTCAGGCGCGGTTGATGGGGCTGAATTCATCGCTTGTCCGCCACCGGTATCGGCGCATTGACGAACACGCTGATCGGCTGGCCGACGCGCAGACTGGCCGGCTTGTTCGGTCGCGCCTGGATCAAATAGACGAGCTTGCTGCGCTCATCGAGGCTGTAGATGACCGGCGGGGTATATTCCGCCGTCGTCGCGATGAAGTAGATTTTTGCGGTGAGATCGCCCGCGCAATTGTCGCAGGTCACCTTGACCTCGTCGCCGATCGCAAGCTTCGCCAATTGCGTCTCCGGCACGAAGAAGCGCAGCTTCATGTTGCCGGGCGGCATGATCGACAACACCGGCCGCTGCGCCGGCACCATCTCGCCTTCGCGGAAATAGATTTGCTGAACGGTGCCGGCGACCGGCGCGAAACCGTTGCGCCGGGCCAGCCGCGTCTGTGAAGTGTTGACGCGCGCCTCCGCCACACGCAGCGCCGAGACCGCGGAGTCGAGATTGGCCTGGGTGCCCGAACCGGTCTTGGACAAAGACGCCGCACGGTCATAGGTCTGCTGGGCATTGGCCAGCGTCGCATTGTGCTGGTTGAGGTCGGCCTTCTGCAGTTCGTCATCGACCGAATAGATCTGCATGCCGGGCTTCACTTCGTCGCCCTCCCGCACGCTGAGCTTGGTCACGCGCCCGGATTCGTCGGGGCTGACGAAGATTATGTCGGCTTCGACCCAGCCCTGAAAGCCGGGATCCTTGCGCTCCTTGCAGCCGGCCAGCACGGCGGCCAGCGCGAGCACGGTGAAAATGGTCGACGCTCTTAAGAAGGTCTTGCGCGACGAAGTCATGTCGTCCTCCGTTCGCCAAAAATCAGATCGAGATGAACGCGAAACATCTCGTTCGCATCGAGTGGCGCGTGTTTGCTGAACAGGCTTTGCCAGATGATCGCGACGATGGCGGGCGCCACGAGGATCTGCGGAAAGCGCGCCAGATTCTTCTGCTGGATTTCGCCGCTAGCGACGCCGAGTTCGATCAGCGCGCGCATGCCGGCGATCCCCTTCGAGACCACTTCGCGGTAGTAGAAATCGGCGATATCGGGAAATCGCGGCCCTTCGGCAACGATCAGGCGCACGATGTCGCCACGCCGCGTCGTCACCACGTCATGGATGAAGGCCCGGGCAAACTTCTCCACCATGTCCCGGATCGAGGCGCCAGCCGGCGGCGGCCCTGCCGCGGCAAGACGGTTGACCAGCGGAACGATCGCGGTCCGGATCAATTCCTCGAACAGCGCTTCCTTGTCCTTGAAGTGCAGATAGATCGTGCCCTTGGCGACGCCTGCCCGCTTGGCGACGTCGTCGAGCCTGGTGGCGGCAAAGCCGCGCGCGATGAATTCATCCATCGCCGCCTCGATAATGGCCCCGCGTCGCTCGGCGGCGCGTTCGGCCCGGTTTGAGGCGGGTTTTGCGGGATCAACCTTCGCCGAGACCACTTTCGGGCTCTTGGCGGCGGCAGACCTGATCAGAACGCGGCTTTTGGCCGGTGTGGACGGGCGTCGGGTGCTGGGGCGTGTTTTGCTCATGTCCCTTATATGACTGACCGGTCAGTCATTGTCAATATCGGACTGAAGCTGCCGTTTTCACGTCCCCGTGAGGATTTGGTCGTTCAGCCGTCATTGCGAGCGCAGCGAAGCAATCCATCTCGCCCGCACTCGCGCGACCCAAACACGGGCTCGCCTTCCGCGGCCCGAAACGCCCCGAGTCCTTGAACAGATTGCCCTCGATTAGAACGCAGAGATGCCGGATGCGCGCTGCATCCGTGGTCTAACGTGAAAATCGAACAAAGAAGCGCACGCGAGCATGCATATTCACCGCGGACGTCCCCGCGCTGCGCCAATCTGTCCCGTCTTTCACGCATGGCGGAAGCCGGACGATGCGATACCCTCCCCGCCAATTCAGGGAGGAATCATGTCAACGAAATTGAATCGCCGCCACTTCATCGCTGCCGGTACCGCCGCTGCCGTGGCGCCATTCCTGGTGCGCGGGGCCTCGGCGCAAGGCGCATGGCCGTCGCGGCAAATCCGGATGGTCTGCAGCTACCCGGCGGGCGGGCAGACCGACCTCCTGGCGCGCGGCTTCGGCGATTACATCTCCAGGCAGGTGGGAAAGACCGTCGTCGTCGAAAACAAGGCGGGCGCCTCCGGTTCGATCGGTGCTCAGGAAGTCGCACGCGCGGAGCCGGATGGCCACACCATCCTGTGCTCGATCTCGACGACCTTTGTGATGAACCGGGTCATGATGAAGAACCCCGGCTATGACATGGACAAGGACCTGGCGCTCGTCAGCATCATCCCGGGCGCCGGGCTGCTGCTGGTCGCAAGCACGAAATCGGGCATCAAGACATTCGACGACTTCGTCGCTTTCGCGCGCAAGAGCGGCAAGATGAACTTCGGCACCTACAGCGCCGGCTCTTCCCCGCACATCACCATCAATGAACTCAACAAGCAGTATGGCCTCAACATCGAGCCGATCCACTACCGGGGTGAAGCGCCGATGTGGACGGGCATCGCGGACGGCACCCTCGACGTCGCGATGGGCAGCTACACGGCCGCGCAATCCGTCCTGCAAAGCAACGCCGGTGTCGTGTTCGCGGTGCATTCCAAGAAGGTCGACGCGATTCCTAACGTGAAGACCTTGCCTGAACTCGGCGCGACCTCGAAATTCTTCACCGTGAGCGGTTTTTCAGGCTGGGCGGTGCCGAAGGCGACGCCGCAGCCGATCGTCGACCGGTTGTCCGAACTCTGCGTGGCCGCCAATAACGATCCGAAGGTGAAGGAAATTCTGTCTACCTTCGTGCTCGAACCGGCGATCGGCTTCAAGGAAAGCAACGCCTTGTATCAGCGCGAATTGCCGGTCTGGATCGAGGCCGGACAGGCGCTCGGCTTGCCCCCCGCCTGAATTGGCCGCAGCCATCTTGCCGGAACCAGCGTGACATCCGGCACAGATGGTCGGCCTTGATTGGCGTACCCTGGCGGCCTGAGGTGAGCATGAATCTCACCGAAGGTCGCAGGGGTGCAACATGACCAATTCGAGCCGTGAAATTCGTGAACTGAACATCGAAGATCTCGATCACGTCGCCGGCGGAATGCTCTCGCTGGGCGTGATCCGCGCGTATTTCGCGACCCACACCGCCAGCGTTTTTCTTGGCCCAGTGATCGGCACCGCGATCGGTTCGTCGATCGGCGGGGGCGCTGCGAGCGGTGGCGGCGATTCCGCCTGACGGCAAAGCCGCCAACCTGCAGGCAGGGACACGTTTCCTAGCTGTGAAACTTCAACCCATCGACGATCTTGTCGATCACCTTGCGCTCGGCGCGCATGGCGAGCCCCACGAGATTGAGTTCGGCGCGGATCACCGCTTTCACCACCTCGCGGTTGGCGGCGTCATGCGTGGTCTTGAACATGTCCTCGGTATAGACCGCAGGCGTCACGTCCCGCGCCAGCGCGCGTTCGAGCGCGCGCGACAGCGCGGCGCGATCGGCACCGTAGATCAGGATCGGCTGGCCGATCAGCGACAGATATTTGGTGCCGGAGCCGTCGCCATAGGGCTCGCCGATGCATTCGGGAAACGAAGCGGCAATGCCGCCGGCCAGGAACGATGCCACGTTGAGCTTCTGCCACGGTTCAAGATCGGCCCGGATCACGACCGCGATTTTGGTGTCGAATTGCATGGGGTTTTTCCACTGTCATTCCGGGGCGCCGCAGCGGCGAACCCGGAATCTCGAGATTCCGAGTTCGCATCTACGACGCGCCCCGGAATGACGCAAGAGGTCACCCCTTGGCGTCGCAGGCCCAGGCGCGGATCACGCATTCCTTGCCGCCGAATTCGTAGCACTTCTTGGTCGCGGCGTTGAGCGAGCTCGAAATCTTCGGCTTCACGGCATAGCCGTGGGCGCCGCAGGGCTTGGCCATGTCGATGGCGAACGCGGCGCAGGCGCGCTTCATGGTCACGGCGGTGCAGTCGCCCTTGCATTGCTTCAGCGCGGCAGCCCGCGCGGTCTCTTCGGCAGGATAGTCATAGGCCTGGCCATAGGCGCCGCATTTGCCGACCGCCAACGCGCCGGCCGCCCAGCTTTCAGTGACGAAGCGCGACGCGCCGATCACCAAAGTAAGCGCGAGAATGAACAGCGCGCGGCGCTGCGCGGCAGCGGTCGAAACGATCAAGGCCCCATCCCCCAAGACAGCGGGCGGAATCTAGCCGGGAGGGAGTTGAGACTTGGTGAACGGAAGGTTGAATTTTGGGGGGCGTAGGGTGGGCAAAGGCGCGCTGCGCCGTGCCCACCATCTCTCTAAGATCGTCGTCGTAAATGGTGGGCACGCTTCGCTTTGCCCACCCTACGAACCCGTTTAACCCCGCCTTGCCGCTTCCAGCGCCTGCGGCGTGTCGATATCGAGAAACGCGCTTTCGCCCTCGACCGGGACTTCAGCCACGGCTTCGGCATGCTTGGCGATGAGGTGGCGGGCGCCGACGTCGCCATCCAGCGTCATCAATTCGCGGAAGAAGCGCCGCGACCACAGCACCGGATTGCCGCGCCGCCCGTCGCTGACCGGGACTGCGATGAGATGGCCGCGATCCGGCTCGAACGCCTCGATCAGCCGGTCGATCAGCTTGGCATCGATCAGCGGCATGTCGCCGAGGCAGACCAGCGCGCCGTCGGCAGTCACCGGCACCGCCCCGATGCCGGCCTTGACGGAGCTTGCGAGCCCGCCGGCGAAATCCGGGTTGCGGACGAATTTCACTCTCAAGCCGGCCAGTGCCTGCTCGACCAGATCAGCCTGATGGCCGGTGACGACGATCACCTCCGTCGCCTTCGAGGCCAGCGCATGCTCGGTCACGGTCCGCACCAGCTTGTTGCCGTCGAGTTCGGCGAGCAGCTTGTTGGGGCCGCCCATCCGGGTCGAACGTCCGGCCGCGAGCACGATCGCCGCAACGTTGCGGCTGGCTTCGGTGTCGGCAACGGTGCGCGGCTGCGGCCGCGTCACGATTTCCATCAGGAGGCCGCCAACACCCATGCCGGTGAGTTCGGCGCGCGTCACCTTCAGTCCCGCGAGCAGGCGCATCAGCACCCAGTCAAAGCCGTTTTCGACCGGCGAGCGCGCGCAGCCTGGCGCGCCCAGCACCGGCACGCCGCCGGCGCTGCCGATCAGCAGCAGATTGCCGGGATCGACCGGCATGCCGAAATGCTCGATCGCGCCGCCGATTTCGGTAATCGCCGCCGGGATCACGTCGCGGCGGTCGGCAATCGCGGATGCGCCGAAAACGATCACGAGTTCAGCGCCAAGGCCGAGCAACTCCTTGATCGAGGCTGCCAGCACCGTCTCGTCATGCGGCACGCGGCGCTCGGCGATGATGGCGGCGCCCGCCGGCGCCAGTCGCTCGGCGGTAACGCGCAGGGTTTTCTCGATGACCTTCGGCGCGAGCCCCGGCAGCAGAGTCGAGACCACGCCGACGCGCTTGATGGTGTAAGGCGCAATCCGCAGCGCGTTCTTGCCGGCGACGGCGACGGCCGCGTCGCGCAGTTTCGCTTCGACGCCGAACGGAATGAGCTTGACGGTCGCGATCATCTCGCCTTCGACCACCGGCTTGAAGGCGGCCAAGGTTGCAAAGGTAATGGCTTCATCGACGCCGTTGATGCGATCGACCGCGGCGCGATCGACCACCAGCACGCCGGCCTGGGCGGCGAACAGATTGGAACGGCCGGTAAAGGCACGCTCGACATTGACGCCCTCGCCCGCAACCGCCTGCGCGATGCTGGCGGCCGCGACGTCTTCGGAGACGTCGCCGTCTTCCAGCCGGACCACGACGATTTCCTTGACGCCGGCCTTGGTCAGCGCCTCGACTTCACCGGGACCAATGGACGTGCCTTTCTTGAGCACCAGCGCGCCCTGGCGAAGCGTATGCACGGTGACGCCGCCAATCGCGTCGGCCGGACTGGCGGGGCCGAATTTCATGCCGCCTGCTCTTTCACGTTTTCCTTCGGCAGCCGCAGCTCGGCGGTGATCTCGGCCATGATCGAGACAGCGATCTCCGACGGCGACACCGCGCCGATGTTGAGGCCGATCGGCGCATGGATGCGTGCGATGTCAGCGTCCGATGCGCCTTGCGCCTTCAGCCGCTCGGCGCGCTTGGCATGAGTCTTTCGCGAACCAAGCGCGCCGATGTAGAAGCAGTCGCGCGCAAACGCATGCAGCAGCGCCGGATCGTCGATCTTGGGATCGTGCGTCACTGCGACGAACGCGGTGTAGTGATCGACATTGAGCGGCGGCAGCGCGACGTCGGGCCATTCGGCGATCAGCGGCACATCCGGAAAACGCTCGGGGCTGGCGAACGCCGTGCGCGGATCCACCACCGTCACGTCGTAATCGAGCGAGCGCGCCAGCGGCGCCAGCGCCTGGCTGATATGGACCGCGCCGACGATCACGAGCCGCGCGGTCGGCGCGTAGACGTTGAGGAACAGTTTCTTGCCGGCGGCCTCGATCATGCCGCTCTTGCCCATGCGCAACTGCTTTGAAAGCTCAGCCCGCAGGGGATCGGATGCGATGTCTTTTGCCTTTACGAGGCGCTGGTCGCCATTGGCGGTATCGGTGATCACGATCACCGGCCGCCGCGCGGCGCGCTCGATGTTCACTTCGGAAAGAGTTTGGAGCTTCACGACTGGCCTACCTTCTCGACGAAGACACGGATGGTGCCGCCGCAGCTTAGACCGACATTCCAGGCGGTCTCGTCGGCCACGCCGAATTCCAGCATCTTGGGCTGGCCGCTCGCGATCACGTCGAGCGCCTCGGTGACGACGGCGCCCTCGACACAGCCGCCGGACACCGAGCCTAAGAACGTGCCGTCGTCATTGATGACCAGGCTGGAGCCGGCCGGGCGCGGCGCCGAACCCCAGGTTTCGACCACGGTCGCCAGCGCAACGCCATGACCGGCCTTTTGCCAGGCCTCGGCGGCCTGCAGGATGTCTTCGTCGCGATTGAGCATAGCGGGCCTCTTTTCAAGCTGCCGATCGGATCACGCTGCGATGATGGGGCGGAGGCGGCGCCGAAAGCGCCGCAATCAGCCCTTCCATTGAACTCAAATTATGCACCGGGCGGAATTCGTCAACGTGCGGCAGCATCATTTTGATGCCCTGCGCCTTGGCCTCGAAGCCGCCATAGCGCAATAGCGGGTTGAGCCAGATCAGACGGCGGCAGGACCGGTGCAGCCGGTCCATCTCGAACGCCAGTTTGTCGTCGGCCTCACGCTCCAGCCCGTCCGAGATCAAGAGCACGATAGCGCCCTGCCCGAGCACGCGCCGGCCCCACAATTTGTTGAACGAGTGCAGCGAGGTGGCGATGCGGGTGCCGCCGGCCCAGTCCTCGACCGAGGACGAGCAGCGCGCCAGCGCCTCGTCGGGATCGCGCGCCCTTAAACTGCGCGTCACATTGGTCAAGCGGGTGCCGAACAGGAACACCGAGACGCGCTTGCGCGCATCCGTGATGGCATGGAGGAAATGCAGGAACAGGCGGGTATATTCGCTCATCGATCCCGAGATATCCAAGAGCGCCACGATCGGCGCCGGCTTGTCGATCCGCCCGAGCTTTCGGATGTCGATGATCTCGCCGCCGGTGCGCAAGGAGGCGCGCAGCGTCCGGCGCATGTCGAGCTTGAGCCCGCGCGCGTCCGGCTGGTAGCGGCGGGTGCGCAGCTCGGCCTGCGGCAATCGCATGTCCGCAATCGCACGCGTCACTTCGGCGATCTCGGCCGCGCTCATCTGCGCGAAATCTTTCTTCTGCAGGATCTCCTTGTCGGAGACGGACAGCCGCAGTTCCTGCTCCTGGGCCTGCGGGGCCTCCTCGCGCATCGAGGGTTGCGCCAAAGCCTCCTGCACGCGCCGCGAGGCCGGCGGTGGTTTCTTCTTGGCGTGGTCCGGCAGCGGCACCGAATCCAGCATCGACTTCCACTCTTCGGCGGCGCGGAAGAACAGGTCGAAAGCCTGCTTGAAAATAAGCGCATGTTCGTGACGCTTGACGAAGATCGCTTCCAGCGTGGTGTAGACGTCGGCGCGGTTGCCGATCTCAATCACCTGCAGCGCGTTGAGCGCATCGATGACCGCACCCGGCCCGACCGGAATGCCGGCCGCGCGCAACGCGCGGGCAAAGCCGACGACGTTGTCGGCCATTTGGCCGGTTGGCGGGTTGAGGTGGTCGATGGCCATCGTAGCACTCGGTTTATCCCGTCATTCCGGGGCGATGCAAAGCATCGAACCCGGAATCTCGAGATTCCGGGTCTGGTCCTATGGACCATCCCGGAATGACAAGTCAGTCGCTCGTCGCTTCCTTCAAAACCTTCTGCAGCGTGTCGCCCTGCATCCGCGCGATGTCGTCCTGATACTTCAGGAGCGCGCCCAGCGTGTCGCCGACGACTTGCGGCGTCAGCGAGCGGGCGTCGAGCTCGGTCAGCGCGGTGGCCCAGTCGATGGTCTCGGCAACGCCCGGCGACTTGTAGAAATCCTGATCGCGCAGCGCCTGCACGAAGCGGACGACCTGCTGCGACAGCTTTGCGGAAATATCCGGAACGCGCGATTTGACGATCGCAAGCTCGCGCTCGGCATTGGGATAATCCACCCAGTGATAGAGGCAGCGGCGCTTCAGCGCGTCATGGATTTCGCGGGTGCGGTTCGAGGTGATGATCACGATCGGCGCTTGCGGCGCCTTCACGGTGCCGAATTCCGGGATCGTCACCTGGAAGTCCGAGAGAATTTCCAGAAGATACGCCTCGAACGCCTCGTCGGCACGGTCGAGTTCGTCGATCAGCAGCACCGGCGCGCCGGCCACGTCCGGCTCCAGCGCCTGCAGCAGCGGCCGCTTGATCAGGAAACGCTCGGCGAAAATATCGCTGGAAAGCTGGTCGCGGTCAGTGTCGCCGCCGGCTTCCGCCAGCCGGATCGCGATCATCTGCGCAGCGCTGTTCCACTCATAGACCGCGGAGGCAACGTCGAGGCCTTCGTAGCACTGCAGACGGATCAGTTTGCGGCCAAGGGCAGCCGACAGCACCTTTGCGATTTCGGTCTTGCCGACGCCGGCCTCGCCTTCGAGGAACAGCGGCCGCCCCATCCGCAGCGACAGATAGGTCACCGTCGCCAGCGATCGCTCGGCGAGATAGCCGCGCGAGGTCAGCAATTCCTGCATCGCATCGACGGATTTCGGTAGCGCCGATGCACTCATGACAAAGCCAATCTTGCTGAGCCGGGAAACGGCAAACTTACTTCGCCGTCGCAGCTTCGACGGCGCGGCGCGTCAGCACGCCGATCAAATGCGCGCGATATTCGGCGCTGCCGTGCAGGTCGCTGTTCAGCCCTTCGGCCGGAACGGAAACGCCGTCGAGCACCTTGTGCGAGAAGCGCTTCTTCAACGCCTCTTCGAACGGTTCGGCGCGGAACACGCCGTCCGAACCGGCGCCGGTGACGGCGACGCGGACATCCGACGGACGCTTGGCGACGAACACGCCGACCAACGCGTAGCGCGAGGCCTGGTTGCGGAATTTGATATAGGCAGCCTTCTTCGGCACCGGGAACATCACCTTGGTGATGATCTCGTCGCTCTCGAGCGCCGTCGTGAACAGGCCCTGGAAGAACTCTTCGGCCTTCAGCCGGCGCTTGTTGGTGACGATGGTGGCGCCGAGCGCCAGCACCGCGGCAGGATAATCCGCCGTCGGATCGTTGTTGGCGAGCGAGCCGCCGATGGTGCCTTTGTGGCGCACCGCAGGATCGCCGATCATGCCGGCGAGTTCGGCCAGCGCCGGAAGGGCTTCGCCGACGATAGCCGAGGTCGCGACCGCGGCGTGCTTGGCGGTGGCGCCGATCACCAGCGAACGGCCCTTCATCTCGATGCCGTCGAGGCCTTCGATATGGGAGAGATCGACCAGATGCGGCGGGCTGGCGAGCCGCTGCTTCATGACCGGCACCAGCGTGTGGCCGCCGGCGATCACCTTGGCGTCTTCGTTCTTCACCAGGAGATTGGCGGCCTGACGCACGGTCGCGGGGCGATGATATTTGAATTCGTACATGAGAACTTCCTGATCGCGGTCGCGATGAATTCGATGATGCGAGGCGGACTTAAGCCAGGTCGGATTTAAGCAAGGTCGGATTTGGCCATCGCCTTGGCGCCGGCGGCGATCGAAGTCACGATGTTCTGATAGCCGGTGCAGCGGCACAGATTGCCTTCGAGCTCTTCGCGAATGACGTGGTCCGAGAGGTCGTTGCCCTTGCGGTGCACCAAATCGACCGCGGTCATGATCATGCCGGGGGTGCAGAAGCCGCATTGCAGGCCGTGGTGCTCACGGAAGGCTTCCTGCATCGGATGCAGCGGCGCGCCGTCGGCGGCCAGGCCCTCGATGGTGCGGACTTCATGGCCGTCGGCCATGACAGCCAGCGTGGTGCAGGATTTGACCGCCTTGCCGTCGAGATGGACGACGCAGGCGCCGCACTGCGAGGTATCGCAGCCGACATGGGTGCCCGTCAGCCGCAGGTTTTCGCGGAGAAA
Organism: Bradyrhizobium sp. OAE829; assembly: GCF_040546575.1. NCBI lineage: Bacteria > Pseudomonadati > Pseudomonadota > Alphaproteobacteria > Hyphomicrobiales > Nitrobacteraceae > Bradyrhizobium > Bradyrhizobium sp. OAE829. Next base: position 1,325,916 of record NZ_JBEPOE010000001.1, read on the forward strand.
CTGGACCAGGAGGGTACGGGGGTCGACATTGGCGTTTACGGGATTGCCGTTCACGATCAGGGAAATCTTGGCCATCAGCACTCTCTTGAGCTGCACTGCCGCATATCGGCTGCGCAGGCGTTTAAAATCGTTCCAAGGCCATAATATGGGCCATCCCGGCAATGAGCAACCGTGGCAGTCACTCACTTCCGGCATGGCCAGATGCGGCCTAGCGGGACTCTTGGGGGGATATTCGGGCTGGACTTGAGGCGGGAATCTTGGGCGGGGCCAAGCGTTCAGCCAAGCTTCAACCCTGCACCGCCTTGGCGAAATTGGCGAAGAACTCGTCGGCCAGTTTCTTGGCCGAACCGTTGATCAGGCGCTGTCCGAGCTGGGCCAGCTTGCCGCCGATCTGGGCCTCGACATTGTAGCTCAGCAAGGTGCCGCCATCCTTTTCGGCCAGCGCCACCGTGGCGCCACCCTTGGCAAAACCGGCAACGCCGCCCTCGCCTTCGCCGGAGATCTTGTACCCGTTGGGCGGGTCGAGATCGCTCAGCGTGACCTTGCCCTTGAAGCGGGCGGAGACCGGGCCGACCTTCATTTTGGCGGTGGCGCGGAAGCCGTTGTCCTCGGTCTTCTCCAGCTCCTCGCAGCCGGGGATGCAGACCTTCAGCACCTCCGGATCGTTCAATTTGGCCCACACGGCCTCGCGCGGCGCCGCAAGCTGGACTTCGCCGGTCATCGTCATGGCCATGGGGTTGCCTCCTGTAACGCTTCAAAACTGTTCTCCCAAGTAATGCACGGCCGCGCATAAGGAAAGGCCGCCCTGGGACAATGAGCGATGCATATTCGCAAAGCCCAACAGGGATCGCCGCAATGCCGCAAATTCTGGCTCCCGGTGTTGTGACCCGGATACCGCCAGATAATCAGGGGCATTGGCAGAGCCAACCAGGTGGGTATGACCAACCGGGTTGGTGTGACCAACCGGGTTGGCAACGCCAACTTGGGATGGTTAGGTCCCGCACAGATGAGCACATCCTTGTCCCCACTGCTTGTCCCGATGCTGTCGAGCGCCGCGATGCGCGCGGTGTGCGACGATGCCGCATGCCTGCAGAACATGCTGGATTTCGAGGCCGCGCTGGCCCGCGCCGAAGCCGCGACCGGCGTTATTCCGAACCAGGCGGCGGGCCCGATCACGAACGCCTGCCGGGCCGAATCATTCGACCTTGCCGCATTGGCCGAGGCCGCGACGCGGTCCGGCAATCTCGCGATCCCGCTGGTCAAGGCGCTGACGGCGAACGTAGCCAAGGCTGACGCCGACGCCGCGCGCTACGTGCATTGGGGCGCGACCAGCCAGGACGTGATCGATACCGGCGCCATGCTCGGCCTGCGCGCCGGCATCGATGCGCTGCTCACGGACACCGCCCGCGCCATCGCCGGCTTTGCCAGACTGGCGCGCCAGCACCGCAACACCGCGGTGGTCGGCCGCACCTGGCTGCAGCATGCGCTGCCGATGCCGTTCGGGCTCAAGCTTGCCGAATATGCCGCGGCCCTGCACCGCTCGGAGAAGCGGCTGCGGCGGTTGCGCAGCGAGACGCTGGCGCTGCAGTTCGGCGGCGCCGCCGGCACGCTCGCCGCGCTCGGCGATCAGGGATTACTGGTCGCCGAAAAACTGGCACAGGAGCTGAAACTGCCGCTGCCCGAGGCCCCCTGGCACACCCACCGCGACCGCATCGCGGAGGCCGCATCCGTGCTCGCCATTCTCGCCGGCACTTGCGGCAAGATCGCCCGCGACGTTTCCTTGATGATGCAGACCGACGTCGGCGAGGCCTTTGAGCCGTCAGGCGAAGGCCGCGGCGGCTCCTCCACCATGCCGCACAAGCGCAACCCCGTGGCGGCCGCGACCGCGCTTGCCGCCGCCACCATGGCGCCCAATCTGGCGGCGACGATCTTTGCCGCCCAGGTGCAGGACCACGAGCGCAGCGCCGGGCCCTGGCATGCGGAATGGCCGACCCTGCCGACCTTGCTGCTGGTCACCTCGGGGGCGCTTGCAGCCATCGTCGACATCGCCGAGGGACTAGAAGTCGATGTGGCGCGAATGCGCGCCAATCTCGACGCCACCGACGGGCTGATCATGGCGGAAGCGGTGACGTTCGCGCTCGCTGAGAAGATCGGCAAGAGCGACGCGCATCATCTGATCGAGGCGGCCAGCAAGAAAGCGGTCGCCGGCAAGAAACATCTGCGCGACGTGCTGACGTCGGATTCAAAAGTCACCGCGCAGCTCAGCGCCGGGACGATCGCAAAACTGTTCGAGCCGATGGCCTATCAGGGCGCCTCGCAAGCCCTGATCGACCGCCTGCTCGCTTCACTGGAAACTTGAGAGACCGGAGACATTCCATGCCGATGATCGACGCCGACGGGTGCCTGCTCAACGTATCCGTCGAAGGCCGCGACGGCGGGCCGACGTTGATGCTGTCGAATTCGCTGGGCTCGACCATGCAGATGTGGGAGCCGCAGATGAAGGCGCTCACGGAGGTGTTTCGCGTCATCCGCTACGACCGGCGCGGCCACGGCAAATCCAGCGTGCCGCCCGGCCCCTATTCGATGGAACGCTTCGGCCGCGACGTGCTCGCGATCCTCGACGACCTGAATATTGCGAAGACGCATTGGTGCGGGCTGTCGATGGGCGGCATGGTCGGGCAATGGCTGGGCGCCAATGCGCCGGATAGATTCGGCAAACTCATCCTCGCCAACACCGCATGCCACTATCCGGACCCGACCAACTGGCACAACCGCATCAAGGCGGTGAAGGAAGGCGGCATCGCCGCGGTCGCCGACACCGTGATCGGCGGCTGGCTGACGGCGGATTTTCGCGAGCGCGAGCCGCAGATCACCGCCAACATGAAGGCGATGATGCTGGCAACGCCCGTCGAGGGTTACCTCGCCTGCTGCGAGGCGCTGTCGAGGCTGGATAACCGCGAGATGCTGCCGAAGATAAAAAGCCCGACCCTGGTGATTGCCGGACGCCACGACATGTCGACGCCGGTTTCAGCCGGTGAATTCATCCGCAGCCAGATTCCCGGCGCCAGCATGACGATTTTGGACGCCGCGCATATTTCCAATGTCGAGCAGCCGCACGCCTTCACCGACGCGGTGGTCGGCTTCCTGACGCAACGCTAACTCTAACAGCTGTCATTGCGAGCGCAGCGAAGCAATCCATTCTTTCGTTGCTGGGAGACATGGATTGCTTCGCTGCGCTCGCAATGACGAAAGGAGCGAATCCCATGGACGACGACAAGCGCCGCGAGAACGGCATGACGCAGCGCCGAAAAGTGCTCGGCAATGAATGGGTCGACAAATCGATCAAGAACCGCAACGCGTTCAACACCGATTTCCAGGACCTGATCACCCGCTACGCCTGGGGCGATATCTGGACCCGCCCGCATTTCGACCACCGCACCCGCCGCGTGCTCGTGATCGGCACCATGGTCGCGCTCGGCCAATGGGATGAATTCCGCCTGCATGTGCGCGCGGCCCTCGCCGAGGGCGGCTTCACGCCTGACGATATCAAGGAAATCATCCTGCAGCAGGCGATCTATTGCGGCGTGCCCGCGGCCAACCACGCCGTCAAGGAAGCCGCAGCGATCGTCGCCGAATTAGGTCTGCTGAAGGGATAGCTCGGCTGAGCCGGCGCTGGCATCCGCCGGCTTCTGCGCCGGCGCCTCGACCAGCATCACGATCACGGTGCCGAGCATCATCAACAGTTCGGCTGCATGCATCCGAAGGGCGGCGGTCTCACCGGCCTGCGACGCCATCAGCACGCCCGCAAAGCTGATGACGCTGCCGATCGCCAGCGCCATGCCGAGCGCTTCGTTGCAGCCGCCGCTCTTGCGGATCGCGGCGCGGGTCACGAACACCAGGAAGACCGCAAAGAACGCCACGACCGTCATCCGCCCGAGCGCCAATAGCCAGGCAAAACGGACAGTCGCCGCGCCCGCCAGTTGCAGATGATCGCTAACGAACAAAGCAAGCGAAATGTTGGGCCGGTCGTAGAGGCCGTGGATCGGCGAAACCATGATCTTGAACGCGATCAGGGTCCAGGCCGGAATGAAATACGCCGCCAGCAGCGCGCCGCTGAGTGAACTGATCCGCCAGTGTTTGGCCATGTCGCTTCCCGTTCATCACGCGGCGCTTGGCGCCGTCGGTTTGGGCGCGACGTAACTCCCTTAAACGGCGAGCGGCAATTTAAACCCTTTGTTTACCTTAATCGGCCGGCGGCCTGCCCCACACACAGGAAAAGCCCCGCCTTTCGGCGGGGCCTTCCTCAACTCTCGCTGACGTTCGAACCGGCGGTCCTGCGAACTAGCGGTCCTGATCGGGCATCTCGCCGGGTCGCTCGCCCTGACGGCGGCTCGGATCCTGCTGCTGCTGACCGGGCTTTTGACCGCCGCCCTGCTGCTGCTGGCCGGGCTTCTGACCCGGATTCTGGTTCTGCTGGCCCGGCTTTTGGGTCGGCTTGCTCATTGGGGATCTCCCTTGTTGAACGGAGTCGGAGACAACGGAAAGTCCGGGCATTAGTTGCCAGGGAACACCGGTTCCGGCGCGATGATTGCGCGGCAGAGCCGTGTCGTCATTGTGACCCAGGGAACTCCCTGGGAACCGGCAGCTCAAAACTAGCTCTGTACAAGCCCTTTAAGCCGCAGCCAGCGCTGTTGCCGCACCCAGTTCCAAACTGTAAGAAAACGACACGACGCGTCGATCAAGGCTGCCGGGGGCCTCGGCGCGTTGACCTCTAGATACGGCAGCGCATGGATTATTTCGCCCAGCAACTGATCAACGGCCTCGTGCTCGGCTCGATCTACGGCCTGATCGCCATCGGCTACACCATGGTCTATGGCATTGTCGGCATGATCAATTTTGCCCATGGCGATATTTTCATGATCGGTGGCTTCATTGCCCTGATCACGTTCCTGATCCTGGTTTCGTTCGGCCTGACCGCAATCCCCCTGATCCTGCTGGTCGTGCTCCTGGTATCGATGGCGATCACCGCGCTGTATGGCTGGACGGTAGAGCGCATCGCCTACCGGCCGCTGCGGCATTCGTTCCGCCTCGCCCCGATGCTGTCCGCCATCGGTATGTCATTCGTGCTGACCAATTATTCCCAGGTCGCCCAGGGCGCGCGCGTCAAGCCGGTGCCGCCGATCATCACCGGCGGCTACACGCTGCATGAGGGCGCCGGCGGCTTCGTGGTGCAATTGTCCAACATCCAGATCATCGTCGTGATCACGACCGTCGTGCTGCTCGCGCTGTTCACCTGGCTGGTATCGAGCACGCGGCTGGGCCGCGACATGCGCGCCTGCGAGCAAGACCAGACCATGGCCTCGCTGCTCGGTGTCGACGTCGACCGCACCATTTCCATGACCTTCGTGATCGGCGCGGCGCTCGCCGCGGTCGCCGGCATGATGTACCTGCTCTATTACGGCCTGGTCGATTTCTTCATGGGCTTCGTCGCCGGCATCAAGGCGTTCACCGCCGCCGTGCTCGGCGGCATCGGCTCGCTGCCCGGCGCGATGCTGGGCGGACTTCTGATCGGGCTGATCGAGACGCTGTGGTCGGCCTACTTCTCGGTCGAGTACAAGGACGTCGCGGCGTTCTCGATCCTGATCGTCGTGCTGATCTTCCTTCCGACCGGCCTGCTCGGCCGGCCTGAAGTCGAAAAAGTGTGAGCCGCAGCGTGAGCGCAAACCCCGCCGCCGCCATGCAAACCTCACGCGCACCCGGCGTCGCCTTCATCTTCAAGAAAGCCCTGATCAGCGCGCTGGTCGCGCTGGTGCTGTTCTCGCTGATGATCGGCGTGCGCACCGAAGCAGGATCAGACGGACAGCTGACCTACTGGACCCGCTTCGGCGACCTTGCCATGATGGTCGCGACCGTGTTCGGCGGCAGCATCGTCGTCGAATTGCTGCGGCAATGGTGGGGACCGGTCGGCACCGTGCGCGTCGTGCCGCCACAGGTGACATCGGCGCTTTCGCTCGCGGGTCGCCTCGTCGCGCCGGTGCTCTTGATCTTCACCTTCCTGGTGCCGGTGATCTTCTACAATGAGCGCTACATTCTGGATCTCGGCATCCTCGTGCTGACTTACGTCATGCTCGGATGGGGGCTGAACGTCGTGGTCGGCCTCGCCGGCCTGCTCGACCTCGGCTATGTCGCGTTCTACGCGGTGGGCGCCTATTCCTACGCGCTGCTGGCGACCAATTTCGGACTGTCGTTCTGGATCTGTCTGCCGCTGGCCGGCATCCTCGCCGCCTTCTGGGGCGTGCTGCTCGGCTTTCCCGTGCTGCGGCTGCGCGGCGACTATCTCGCCATCGTCACCCTCGCCTTTGGCGAGATCATCCGCCTCGTCCTGCTCAACTGGCAGAGCGTGACCGGCGGTCCGAACGGCGTCTCCGGCATTCCCCGGCCGACCATGTTCGGCATTCCGCTGTCGCCGGGCGACGACGGGCTTGCGCACAAACTCGGCATCGAATTCTCACCGACCCACCGCATCGTCTTTCTGTTCTATTTGATCCTGGCGCTGGCGCTGCTCACCAACTGGGTCACGATCCGGCTGCGCCGCCTGCCCATCGGCCGCGCCTGGGAAGCCTTACGCGAGGACGAAGTCGCCTGCCGCGCGCTCGGCATCAACACGACAACCACAAAACTGACAGCGTTTGCGACCGGTGCGATGTTCGGCGGTCTCGCCGGTGCATTCTTCGCGACCAGACAAGGCTTCATCAGCCCGGAATCCTTCACCTTCCATGAATCGGCGCTGGTGCTGGCGATCGTGGTGCTGGGCGGCATGGGCTCGCAGCTGGGCGTGGCGCTGGCGGCGCTGGCCATGATCGGCGGCTTCGAGCTGTTCCGGGGGCTGGACCAGTATCGCATGCTGGTGTTCGGCATGGCGATGGTGCTGTTGATGATCTGGCGCCCGCGCGGCCTGATCGGTCACCGTGCGCCGACCGTGTTCCTGGAACGCAACCAGGCGATCTCGTCCGACCTCGTCAAGGAGGGGCACGGATGAGCGCCGATCACATCCTTTCCGTAGACCATCTGTCGATGCGCTTCGGCGGCATCGTCGCGGTCAACGACCTCTCCTTCGGCGCCGAACGGCGCAAGATCACCGCGCTGATCGGACCGAACGGCGCCGGCAAGACCACCGTCTTCAACTGCATCACCGGCTTCTACAAGCCGACCAGCGGCAGCATGCGGCTGGCGCATGATGACGGCCATACCATCCAGCTCGAGCGGTTGAACGATTTCCGGATTTCCAAGCAGGCGAAAGTCGCGCGCACCTTCCAGAACATCCGGCTCTTTCCCGGCATGACGGCGCTGGAGAATCTGATGGTGGCGCAGCACAATGCGCTGATGCGCGCCTCCGGCCTTACCCTGCTCGGACTGATCGGCGCGCCGTCCTGGCGCGTCGCGGAGAAAGCGGCGATCGATCTGGCGCGAACGTGGTTGGAGCGCATTGGCCTGCTCGACCGCGCCGACGATGCCGCCGGCAACCTGCCCTATGGCGATCAGCGCCGCCTCGAAATCGCGCGCGCGATGTGCACTGAACCGGCGCTGCTCTGCCTCGACGAGCCGGCAGCCGGGCTCAACGCGCGCGAGAGCGCAGCCTTAAGCGAGCTGCTGCTCTCGATCCGCGCGAATCAGGGCACCTCGATCCTCCTGATCGAGCACGACATGTCGGTGGTGATGGAAATCTCCGACCACGTCGTGGTGATGGACTACGGCGTCAAGATCGCCGAGGGCACGCCGCAGCATGTCCGCGACGACCCCAGGGTGATCGCCGCCTATCTCGGCGCCGACGAGGAGGAAGCCATCGCGGTGATGGAGAGCGGAACGTGACCGCATCATCCCCCACAACGCCGCTGCTGGCGATCCGCGGCTTGCGCGCGGCCTACGGCAAGATCGAGGCGCTGAAAGGCGTCGATCTCGAGGTCGGCGCCGGCGAGATCGTCGCCCTGATCGGCGCCAACGGCGCCGGCAAATCGACTTTGATGATGACGGTGTTCGGCAGGCCCCGCGCCCGCGCGGGCAAGATCGAATATGACGGCCAGGATATCACCGCCGTGCCGACGCACGAGATCGCGCGGCTGCGCATCGCCCAGTCCCCGGAAGGCCGCCGGATTTTCCCGCGGATGAGCGTGGCGGAAAACCTGCAGATGGGCGCCGACGCGACCGACTCCAGCGAGGCCGACCGCGCCAGCGGCCTGGAGCGCATTTTTACGCTGTTCCCGCGGCTCAAGGAACGCATGGCCCAGCGCGGCGGAACCTTGTCGGGCGGCGAGCAGCAGATGCTGGCGATCGGCCGCGCCCTGATGAGCCGGCCACGCCTGCTGATGCTCGATGAGCCGTCGCTCGGCCTCGCGCCCCTGATCGCGCGGCAGATTTTCGACGCCATCCGGACCCTGAACCGGCAGGACGGCCTGACCGTGCTGATCGTCGAGCAAAATGCCAATCACGCGCTGAAACTCGCCCATCGCGGCTATGTCATGGTCAACGGCCTGATCACGCTCTCCGGCACCGGCAGCGAATTGCTGCAGCGCCCCGAAATCCGCGCCGCCTATCTGGAGGGCGGCCGGCGGGGCTAGCATTGCCCAAGCCGGCGGCGAAAACCGCCCGCTGCGGCAAGATGCTGCGAACGGACCGTGGACTTGCCCGAAATTTGCCGATGACTTCGCGGTAAAATCAGCCGACAATGGCTGCGGTTTTCGCGCCCGGCCCGCCGGGTGCATCCCGAAAATCGAACAACCCGCGAGGATACCTCATGAAATCATTGAAACTCATCGGCCTGGCATTGGGCGCATCATTGGCGCTTTCGACCACCGCGCTGGCGCAGGACATCAATATCGCAGTGGCGGGCCCGATGACGGGCGGCGAATCCGCGTTCGGCCGGCAGATGAAGAACGGTGCCGAACAGGCGGTGGCCGACATCAACGCCGCCGGCGGTGTGCTCGGCAAGAAGCTGGCGCTGCAGGTCGGCGACGATGCCTGCGATCCCAAGCAGGCGCGCTCGGTGGCGGAAAAGTTCGCCAGCGCGAAGATCCCGTTCGTCGCCGGACATTTCTGTTCGTCGTCCTCGATCCCGGCGTCGGAAGCCTATGCCGACGGCAACGTGCTGCAGATTACGCCGGCCTCGACCAACCCGCTGTTCACCGAGCGTAAGCTCTGGAACGTGGCGCGCGTCTGCGGCCGCGACGATCAGCAGGGCCTGGTCGCCGCCGACTACATCGTCAAGAACTACAAGGGCAAGAACGTCGCCATCCTCAACGACAAGACCACCTACGGCAAAGGCCTCGCCGACGAAACCAAGAAGGCGCTCAACAAGGCCGGCGTCACCGAGAAGATGTTCGAATCCTACAACAAGGGCGACAAGGATTTTAACGCGATCGTGTCGCGGCTGAAGCGCGACAATATCGATCTGGTCTTTGTCGGCGGTTACCATCAGGAATCCGGCCTGATCCTGCGCCAGATGCGCGACCAGGGCCTGAAGACGGTGTTGATGGCGGGCGACGCCTTGAACGACAAGGAGTTCGCCTCGATCGCAGGTCCCGCCGCTGAAGGCACGCTGTTCACCTTCGGCCCCGACCCACGCAACAAGGCGACCGCCAAGGAGATCGTCGCCAAGTTCAAGGCCAAGAACATCGACCCCGAAGGCTACACCCTCTACACGTACGCCGCGATGCAGGTCTGGACGAAGGCAGTAGCGAAGGTCGGCTCGACCGATCCGAAGAAGGTGATGGAAGCCATCAAGGCCGGCGAGTGGGATACCGTGCTCGGCAAGATGGGCTTCGATGCCAAGGGCGACATCAAGGCGATCGACTACGTCGTCTACAAGTGGGACGCCAAGGGCAACTACACCGAGATCAATCCGAAGGGTTCTTAAGACCCCTCCCAAGCTTGGTTAGCAACGAACGCCCCGGCTTCGCCGGGGCGTTTTTGTTTGCGGCGCGTTCCATCAAGAAGTCCGAAGCCCCAAAGGTTAACGGCCGTTCGCGATACGGAACTTTTTTCCAAAGGGCTGTGGAACCAAAAGCATCTGAGCGGTTTTAAACAGTTCGGGCTAGGTTCCATGTCATTGATTTTGCTGCATCACCTGCTGTTCCACCTTGATCTCCGATCGGGCGGCACGTCTTATGGCGCAAATCGCATACCAGCGGCCAGATTCGCGCGACATCGCCTCGAGGAGACACCATGAGTGATCTTTCCCCCGGAGCATCTTCTCCGGTCCGCCGCGTCTCCAAAGCCAAAGCGCAAGCCAACGGCACGCCCGACCCGATGCAGGATCTGCTGCACGCGCTGCAGGCGATGCGCTCCGGCGATTTTTCGGTGCGGATGACCGGCGATCATCTCGGCATCGAAGGCAAGATCGCCGACACTTTCAATGAGATCGTCGCCGCCAATCAACGCATGGCGCAGCAACTGGAGCGGGTCGGACAGGTCGTCGGCCGCGAGGGCAAGACCCGCCAGCGCGTCAAATTCGATCTTTCGAGCGGCTCCTGGGCGGACATGGAAGGGTCGGTCAACACCCTGATCGATGATCTGCTATGGCCGACCCGCGAGGTGACCCGGGCGGTCGCCGCGGTGGCGCAGGGAGACCTGCTGCAGACCGTGCAACTCGATGTCGATGGCCGCCCGCTGGGCGGCGAATTTTTGCAGTCCGCCAACATCGTCAACACGATGATCAAGCAGCTTTCCGTGTTCACCTCGGAAGTGACGCGCGTGGCGCGCGAGGTTGGCACCGAGGGCAAGCTCGGCGGCCAGGCGCAGGTGCCGGAAGTGACCGGCGTCTGGAAGGATTTGACCGAGAGCGTCAACTCCATGGCCAACAACCTCACCGGCCAGGTCCGCAACATCGCCGAAGTCACCATCGCGGTCGCCAATGGCGACTTGTCGAAAAAGATCACGGTCGACGTCCGCGGAGAGATCCTGCAGCTGAAGGAAGCCATCAATACGATGGTGGATCAGCTGCGTTCGTTCGCTTCCGAAGTGACACGCGTGGCCCGCGAAGTCGGCACCGACGGCAAGCTCGGCGGCCAGGCGATCGTGCCCGGCGTCGCCGGCACCTGGAAGGATCTCACCGACTCAGTCAACGCGATGTGCGGCAACCTCACCGCGCAGGTCCGCAACATCGCCAACGTCACCACCGCCGTCGCCCGCGGCGACCTCTCGCGCAAGATCACGGTCGACGTCCGCGGCGAAATTCTGGAATTGAAAGACACCATCAACACGATGGTGGACCAGCTCAACTCGTTCGCCTCGGAAGTGACGCGCGTCGCGCGCGAGGTCGGCACCGAAGGCAAATTGGGCGGTCAGGCCCAGGTACCCGGCGTCGCCGGCACCTGGAAGGACCTCACCGACAACGTCAACTTCATGGCCTCCAACCTGACCGCGCAGGTCCGCAACATTGCCGACGTCGCGACCGCGATCGCGGGCGGCGACCTTTCCAAGAAGATCACCGTCAACGTATCCGGTGAAATCCTTCAGCTGAAGGAAACCCTCAATACGATGGTCGACCAGCTCAATGCGTTTGCCGGCGAAGTGACGCGCGTCGCGCGCGAAGTCGGTACCGACGGGCGGCTCGGCGGCCAGGCCAACGTGCTCGGCGTCGCCGGCACCTGGAAGGATCTCACCGAGAGCGTCAACTCGATGGCGAGCAACCTGACGGCGCAGGTCCGCAACATCGCCGAAGTGACGACGGCGGTCGCCAATGGCGACTTGTCGAAGAAGATCACGGTGGACGTGCGCGGTGAAATTCTGGAGCTGAAAGACACCGTCAACACGATGGTCGACCAGCTCAACGCGTTTGCCGGCGAAGTGACGCGCGTCGCGCGCGAGGTCGGCACCGAAGGCAAGCTCGGCGGCCAGGCGCTGGTGCGCGGCGTCGCCGGCACCTGGAAGGATTTGACCGACAGCGTCAACTCGATGGCCAGCAACCTCACCGGCCAGGTACGAAACATCGCCGAAGTCGCCACCGCCGTCGCCAAGGGCGACTTGTCGAAGAAGATCACGGTGAACGTGTCGGGCGAAATCCTTCAGCTGAAGGAAACGCTCAACACGATGGTCGACCAGCTCAACGCCTTTGCCGGCGAAGTGACCCGCGTCGCGCGCGAGGTCGGCACCGACGGCAAGCTCGGCGGCCAGGCCGAAGTGCCCGGCGTCGCCGGCACCTGGAAGGACTTGACCGACAGCGTCAACTCGATGGCCGGCAATCTGACCGCGCAGGTCCGCAACATCGCCGAGGTGGCGACCGCCATCGCCGGCGGCGACCTGTCGCGCAAGATCACCGTGGACGTGCGCGGCGAGATCCTGCAGCTCAAGGAAACGCTCAACACGATGGTCGACCAGCTCAACCGTTTCGCAGGCGAAGTGACCCGCGTGGCGCGCGAGGTCGGCACCGAAGGCCGGCTCGGCGGCCAGGCCAACGTGCCCGGCGTCGCCGGCACCTGGAAGGATCTTACCGACAACGTCAACTCGATGGCCGGCAACCTCACCGGCCAGGTCCGCAACATCGCCGAAGTGACCACGGCGGTGGCGAAGGGCGACCTGTCCAAGAAGATCACCGTGGACGTCAAGGGCGAGATTCTCGAGCTGAAGAACACCGTCAACACGATGGTCGACCAGCTCAACGCCTTCGCCTCCGAAGTGACGCGCGTCGCGCGCGAAGTCGGCACCGAAGGCAAGCTCGGCGGCCAGGCGCAGGTGCCTGAAGTCGCCGGCACCTGGAAGGACCTCACCGACAACGTCAACTTCATGGCGTCCAACCTGACGGCGCAGGTCCGCAACATCGCCGAGGTCGCGACCGCGATCGCCGGCGGCGACCTGTCCAAGAAGATCACGGTGGACGTGCGCGGCGAAATCCTGCTGCTCAAGGACACCTTGAACACGATGGTCGAACAGCTGCGCTCGTTCGCGGCCGAAGTGACGCGCGTCGCGCGCGAAGTCGGCACCGAGGGACGGCTCGGCGGCCAGGCCGTGGTGCCCGGCGTCGGCGGAACGTTCAAGGACCTGACCGACAACGTCAACCTGCTGGCAGCCAACCTGACGACGCAAGTCCGCAACATCGCCGAGGTCACCACGGCGGTGGCGCGCGGCGACTTGTCGCGCAAGATCACCGTCGACGTGAAGGGCGAAATCCTCGAATTGAAGAACACCATCAACACGATGGTCGATCAGCTGAACGCCTTCGCCGGCGAAGTCACGCGCGTCGCGCGCGAGGTCGGCACCGAGGGTAAGCTCGGCGGCCAGGCGCAGGTGCCCGGCGTCGCCGGCACCTGGAAGGACCTCACCGACACCGTCAACTTCATGGCCGCAAACCTCACCGAACAGGTGCGCGGCATCGTCAAGGTGGTGACCGCGGTCGCCAACGGCGATTTGAAGCAGGACCTGACGGTGAAATCGAAGGGCGAAGTCGCCGCTCTCGCCGATACCATCAACAACATGACCGAGACACTGGCGACCTTCGCCGATCAGGTCACCTCCGTGGCGCGCGAAGTCGGTGTCGAAGGAAGGCTCGGCGGTCAAGCCAACGTGCCCGGCGCTGCCGGCACCTGGAAGGACCTTACCGGCAACGTCAACCTGCTCGCCGCCAATCTGACCTCGCAGGTGCGCGCCATTGCCGAGGTCGCGACCGCGGTGACAAAAGGCGACCTCACCCGCTCGATCCAGGTCGACGCACGCGGCGAACTCGCCGAACTCAAAGACAACATCAACACCATGATCGGCACTCTCCGCCTGACCACGGACGTGAACTCGGAACAGGACTGGCTGAAGACCAACCTCGCCAAGTTCACCAACATGCTGCAGGGCCAGCGCGATCTCACAACCGTCGGCCGGCTGCTGCTGACCGAGCTGACGCCGCTGGTGAATGCCCATATGGGCGTCATCTACCAGATCGAGAACGAGGAGAATCCGCAGCTTCGCCTGCTCTCGGCCTATGCCGGCGACGGCGCCAGCCCGCACAAGGAGGTCGTCCAGTTCGGCGAAGGGCTGGTCGGGCAAGCTGCGATGGACAAGCGCCAGCGCATCCTTTCCGACATTCCGGCGGATGCGACCCCAATCAACTCCGCCCTTCTTCGCGTCGTCCCGCGAAATCTCGTCGTGCTACCGGTGCTGTTCGAAAGCCAGGTGAAGGCCGTCATCGAGCTCGGCTCGATCAGCTCGTTCACCACGTCGCAGATGACCTTCCTCGAACAGCTCACCGACTCCATCGGCATCGTGCTCAACTCGATCGAGGCGACGATGCAGACCGAAGGCCTGCTGAAGCAGTCGCAGCAGCTCGCTGGCGAATTGCAGACCCAGCAGAAGGAACTGCAGCAGACCAACGAACAGCTCGAGCAGAAGGCCCAGCAGCTCGCCGAACGCAACGTCGAGGTGGAAAGAAAGAACCAGGAAATCGAACAGGCGCGGCGCGCGCTCGAGGAGAAGGCGACCGAGCTTTCGCTGACGTCGAAGTACAAGTCCGAGTTCCTCGCCAACATGTCGCACGAGTTGCGCACGCCGCTCAACAGCATCCTGATCCTCGGCCAGCAGCTCACCGAAAACCCCGACGGCAATCTGTCGGCCAAGCAGGTCGAATTCGCCCGCACCATCCACGGCGCCGGCACCGACCTGCTCAATCTGATCAGCGACATTCTCGACCTGTCGAAGATCGAATCCGGAACGGTGACGGTCGATGCCGAGGAAATCCTCACTTCGAACCTTTTGGAAACCGTCGGCCGGCCGTTCAGGCACGAAGCCGATAACCGCCAGCTCTCGTTCAACATCAGCGTCGACGAAAACCTCGCCCGCAGCATGGTGACCGACTCCAAACGCCTGCAGCAGGTGCTGAAGAACCTGCTGTCGAACGCGTTCAAGTTCACCGCCGAAGGCGGCGTGCGGCTGACCGTGTCCGCAGCCCTCGGCGGATGGAGCGCGGAGCACCCGATCCTGAACCATGCCCCCGCCGTCGTGGCCTTCGAGGTCACCGACACCGGCATCGGCATTCCGCCGGAAAAGCAGAAGCTGATCTTCGAAGCGTTCCAGCAGGCGGATGCCGGCACCAGCCGAAAATATGGCGGCACCGGCCTCGGCCTCGCCATCAGCCGCGAACTTGCAAGCCTGCTCGGCGGCGAGATTCATCTGCGCAGCGCCCCGGGCAAGGGCAGTACTTTCATCCTGTATCTGCCGCTGAAATATTCCGGGCCCACCGTCGCGCCGCGCACCCCTGCCCCGTCGTCCTATCTGACCGCCCCGGCGCTGCAGGTTGCCGCGACCCAGGAGCGGGTGATCGAGCAGCTGCCGGATGACCGGCTCAACCTCGAGGCCGGCGACACCATCCTCCTGATCGTCGAGGACGATCCGCATTACGCGCGGGTGCTGATCGATCTCGCCCGCGACAAGGGCTTCAAGGTCCTGGTCGCCAATCGCGGCGCCGAAGCGCTGGAACTTGCCAAGCAGTTCCAGCCCACGGCGGTGTCGCTCGACGTGTTCCTGCCGGACATGCTGGGCTGGACCGTATTGAGCCAGCTCAAGCACAATCCGCTGACCCGGCACATTCCGGTGCAGATCATCACGCTCGACGAGGACCGCCAGCACGCGCTGGCACGCGGCGCGTTCTCGTTCGTTAACAAGCCGACCACGACCGAAGGCGTCAGCGCCGCGCTGTCCCAGATCAAGGAATACGCCAAGCCGCGGCGCAAGCGTCTCCTGATCGTGGAAGACAACGCCGCCGAGCAGATGAGCATCAAGGCGCTGCTCGATCACGTGGATATCGAGATCCTCACCACGGATACCGGCGCCGGCGCCCTCTCGACCCTGCGCGACAACCCCTGCGACTGCGTCGTGCTGGACCTGCGGTTGCCGGACATGAGCGGTTTCGAGGTACTCGACCAGATCCGCAACGACGAGACGCTGTCGAACGTGCCGGTAGTCGTGTTCACCGGGCGGGAACTTTCCGCCGAGGAAGACGCGGAACTCCACACCATGGCCCGCAGCATCGTGGTCAAGGGCGTGGAATCGCCGGAACGGCTGCTCGACGAAACGTCGCTGTTTTTGCACCGTGTGATCACGGAATTGCCGGTCGAAAAGCAGAGGATGCTGGAGAAACTCAATAGTTCCGATGAGGATCTCGTTGGCAAGACTGCGCTTCTGGTGGACGACGACGCCCGCAACATCTTCGCGCTGTCGAGCGTGCTGGAACGGCGCGGCATGAAGGTGCTGACGGCGACCACCGGCCACGAGGCCATTGCGCTGGTCGAATCCAATCCCAAGATAGCGATCGTGCTGATGGATATCATGATGCCGCAGATGGACGGCTACCAGACCATCGGGGTGATCAGGCAAAACCCGTCGTTTGGCCGCCTGCCCATCATCGCACTGACCGCCAAAGCGATGAAGGGCGACCGCGAGAAGTGCCTCGAGGCCGGAGCCTCGGACTATCTGGCAAAACCAGTCAACACCGAGCAGTTGCTCCTTGCCATCCGTATGTGGCTCCACCGTTGATCGGCGCGCAGATGATGGACCAAGAGAAAGTAAACATACTTCTGGTGGACGATCAGCCGGCAAAGCTGCTCGCCTATGAGGTCATACTGAAGGAGCTTGGAGAGAACCTGGTCTCGGCGGCCTCGGGGCGCGAGGCGCTCGAGTTCCTGCTGAAGAACGACGTCGCCATCATCCTGGTCGACGTTTGCATGCCGGAACTGGACGGTTTCGAGCTCGCCGCGATGATCCGCGAACACCCCCGTTTCCAGAAGACGGCGATGATCTTCATCTCGGCGATCCAGGTCAGCGATCTGGACCGGCTGCGCGGCTACGAGATGGGCGCGGTCGACTACGTTCCGGTGCCGGTGGTGCCTGAAGTGTTGCGCGCCAAGATCAAGGTGTTCGCCGAACTCTATCGCAAGACCCGTCAGCTGGAGCGGCTCAATGGCGAGCTCGAGGACAGGGTTCGCGCCCGCACCGCCGAACTGGAAGAATCCCATGCGCGGCTCTTGGAAAGCGAGCAGCGCCGGAGTCTGGCGATCGCCGCGGGAAAGATGGGGTCGTGGGACTGGGACTGGGTCAATGGCGACTGGATGTGGGACGAGGGCCAGTATCAAATTCTCGGCGTCGATCCCGGCAGCATTGAGCTGACGCCAGCCAATATTCAGGCCCTGATCCATCCGGACGACGTCCCGGAACTGCACGATGCGTGGGCGAGCTTCGCCCGAGGAGAGAAATCATACGAAGCGGAATTTCGCATCATCCGCCCCGATGGCGAAGTGCGCTGGTGCGCGGGGACGGCCGCGGCGAGCACCGACAGGGACGGCCGCGTCATCCGCGTCAGCGGCGTGACGGTCGACATCACCGAACGCAAACAGGCCGAAGAACGCCAAAACCTGCTCGCCCGCGAAGTCGATCACCGCGCCAAGAACGCGCTGGCGCTGGCGCAATCGATCGTTCGGCTGACGCGCGGCGAAAACGTCAAGAGCTACATCCGCTCGGTCGAAGGACGCATCACCGCGCTCGCGCGGGTGCACACCGTGCTTTCGCTGTCGAGCTGGCAGGGCGCTGAAATAGGCAAGCTGATCGACGAAGAGCTGGCGCCATATTCGATGGGCGATCAGATCGCATTGCGCGGCGCCGAGGTGCAGCTGCAACCGGCGACCGCGCAGACGGTGGCCTTGGCGCTGCACGAGCTCGTCACCAATTCGGCCAAGTATGGCGCCCTGTCGGCATTGACGGGACGGCTATCGGTGAAGTGGGAGCTCGAGTCGGGCCTTCTCGAACTCGTCTGGATGGAGACCGGCGGGCCTGTGGTCGAAAAGCCGATATCAAGGGGATTTGGCACACGGAGCGTCATCGCCAGCATTGAGTCGCAACTCGGCGGAAAGGCCGAATTCGATTGGCGCCCCGAAGGTCTCGTTTGCCGGCTCCTGGTCCCGCTGGCGCGCCAGACCGCGCCCGATCCGGTTCCGCCTCGGGAAACCGTGGCGGGTGAAGCCGGCAGCCGGCGCGTTGGACAGTCGGCCCGGCCGTGACGGCTGAAAGGCGGACTACCGCGCGGCCGCCCCGGCAACGGCGCCGGCCGATGGCCGCATCGCTTCCCGGGCCGCGTCGATCGCGCGGATCAGGTCGGTCGGACGAAACGGCTTTTGCAGGCAGACCACGTCAGCCAGTTCAGGTGATTTGGACAGGAAGTCGAGCGCCGTCATGCCGGATATCGCGACAACAGGCAGGTCGGGCATCCGTTCGCGCATCGTCGCGATAACATCGGAGCCGTTCGATCCCTGCAGGAAGATATCGACGATCGCGAGGTCGAAATCGGCAACTTCGAATGCGGTCAATCCCGCTTCGGCGGTGGCGGCCTCGACGATTTCGAATTGGTTGATCCGCAGCACGATCGAGATCATCGTGCGCACGTCGGACTGGTCGTCGATCACAAGAACACGCGGCATGAAGAAAATTCCCGAACGGCCGTGCAGATAGCCTATGATAAAAGTACCCGACGAAGGCGCAATGCCACGTGGAATATTCAGCGTTTGGGTAAAGGGCCGGTTACCCGGGACCTGTCTTTCCGGCCATGAATTGAATGGGTAGTATGTAACCCTGGGTTGATTCCATCCGGCCCGACCTCATTGTAGACTTGACGTGCCCATTTCGACCCCTGAGCAGCTCCGCGTCTCCTGCCTGTTGTAGGTCTGTTAGTTCTCCGGATCGATATCCGCCTATCGGCTAGATGCCCCCTTCGGTGGATAGGTTAAAGTTCGCCCATTTGGTGCTGGCCCGGTGACGCGTTCGATGCCAGTTTGCCAGGGACAACGATGCAGACGGCTGATGAACGCAACATCTTTCTATCGACCCTGCCGGCAACCAGCCGCGACCGCAGGGCCGCGCTGGCAGTGGTCGGCGTCTCGACGGTCCTGTTCGTCCTCGCCGCAGTTTACGCCAGGGTGCCGCTAGCCCCCGTTCCGGCCTTCATTCCAAGTTATCAATCCGCGCTCGCGATCAACGATCTCATCACCGCGATCCTGCTGTTCTCGCAGTTCGCGATCTTGCGATCGCGGGCGCTGCTGCTGCTCGCGAGCGGATATTTGTTCACCGCGGTCGCGGCGATCGTTCACGCCCTGACCTTTCCAGGTGTCTTTGCTCCGACCGGGCTGCTCAATGCAGGCCCGCAGACAACCGCCTGGCTTTACCAGATCTGGCACATCGGATTTCCGGTTGTCGTGCTCGGCTATGCGTTCCTGAAAGACAAGGACGGCGGCCCGAAGATCCCGGGATCCGAGGTACGGGCGATCCTGGGCAGCATCATCGCGGTCGCGGCTGCCATATCCTTTGCCGCCTGGTTCGTCACCGCCAGGCATGACCTGCTGCCTGTCATGATCCGTGGCGGACATTTCACCTACACGCTGATCGGTACCCTGTCGGCGGAAGTGCTTCTCAGCTTCACGGCGCTGCTGATCCTGTGGCACCGGCGACCGCATTCCGTGCTCGACGTCTGGTTGATGGTCGTGATGTGCGCCTGGATGTACGACATCGCACTGTCCGGAATTCTCAACGCGGCCCGCTTCGATCTCGGGTTTTACGCCGGCCGGATCTACGGACTTTGTGCAGCCAGCTTCGTCCTCGCAGTGCTCCTGATCGACAATGTCGCCCTGCAAGCCCAGTTGGCCCGGCTGCTCGACAAGCTGCGCCGCCAGGCTGCTTCCGAGCGCAGCCTCCACACCGAGCGCGAACGTCTTTTCAGCGCGGTCGTCGAATCCTCCAGCGACGCCATCATCACCAAATCGCTTGACGGCATCATCACCGGCTGGAACCGCGCCGCCGAGCGCCTGTTCGGGTTCGTTTCGATCGAAGCCGTGGGCCGGCACGTTGACCTCATTGTTCCGGCCGACCGCCGCGCCGAGGTTCGCAACATCCTCCAACAGGTCCGCAGTGGCGAGAGGATCGAAGACTTCGAAACGGTGCGTACGCACAAGGACGGGCGAACCGTGGATGTCTTGCTGACCATCGCGCCGATCCGGTCGGCTACCGGCGAAATTGTCGGTGCATCGAAGATCGCGCGCGACATTACCGATAGCAAGCGAACGCAAAAGGCGCTCAACCAGGAGATCGAAGAACGGCAACGCATTTTCGAAACCTCGCACGACCTGATCTTCGTCACCGACAGCAGCGGAAATTTCATCCAGGTCAGTCCGAGCGCCAAGATCATCCTCGGTTACGATCCGGCCGAAATGATCGGCCGGAGCGCCATCCATTTCATCCACCCCGAGGATCTCGACAGTACGCGCAACGAGATGCGCGCGGCGCGGCGCGGAAACCAGCTGCGAAACTTCGAGACCCGCTACGTGCACAAGGACGGACAGTCCGTCACCTTGAACTGGACCGGCACGTGGTCGGAACCGGTGAAACGGCATTTCTTCATCGGCCGCGACCTCACCGAGAAGCAGGCGGCGGAAGCCCAGTTGCGGCACATCCAGAAGATGGACGCGATCGGCCAGCTGACCGGCGGCGTCGCGCACGACTTCAACAACATCCTGACCGTGATCACCGGGACCATCGGAATCCTGGAGGAATCGGTTGCCGACAAGCCCGAACTCGTCGCCATTACCAAATTGATCGACGAAGCCGCCGAACGCGGCGCCAACCTGACCAAGCATCTATTGGCCTTTGCCCGCAAGCAGCCGCTGCAGCCCGTTGAGGTCGACGTCAATGGGCTGGTGCTGGAGGCCGCCAAACTGCTGCACCCGACGCTCGGCGAGAACGTCGAGATCACGCCGCTGCTGGCCGAGGATGCATGGACGGCCCTGGTCGATCCGAACCAGCTATCGACGGCGGTGCTCAACCTTGCGCTCAACGCGCGCGACGCCATGCCCAATGGCGGCAAGCTCGCGCTCGAGACCGGCAACATCTATCTGGACGAGAACTACGCCGGCATGCACAGCGAGGTCGTGCCCGGCCATTATGTGATGGTCGCGGTGAGCGATACCGGCACCGGAATCCCCGCAGCGCTGATCGAGCGGGTGTTCGATCCCTTCTTCACCACCAAGGAAGTCGGCAAGGGCACCGGCCTCGGGCTCAGCATGGTGTTCGGTTTCGTCAAGCAGTCGGGCGGCCATATCAAGATCTACAGCGAGGAAGGCCACGGCACGTCGGTCAAGATGTACCTGCCGCGCGCCACGGGATTGAACCAGACCGCCGCCGAAGCCGCGATATCAGCCAATGTCGATGGCGGCACCGAGACCGTTCTCGTCGTCGAAGACGATTCGCTGGTGCGCCGTTACGTGGTGACGCAGATCGAAAGCCTCGGCTACACCACGCTCGAGGCGGCCAATGCCAGCGAGGCCCTGCAGATCATCGATACCGCCCCGACGCTGCATTTGCTCTTCACCGACGTCATCATGCCCGGCATGATGAACGGCCGCCAGCTGGTCGACGAAGCGCTGAAACGGCGCCCTTCGCTGAAGACCCTGTACACGTCAGGCTATACCGAGAACGCCATCGTTCACCACGGCCGCCTCGATTCCGGCGTGCTGCTGCTCGCCAAGCCGTACCGCAAGTCCGAACTCGCCAGGATGTTCAGATTGGCGCTTGGCAGTTAAAGCCTTGTTGACGGCCGATATATCGGCGAGGATGACCAGATATCGATGGCCGCAATCGGCGCGGACTTGAACGGACCGGCATCTTGAAAAACCTTCTCACCGACATTTCCGGCGTTCGCGTCGGCCACGCCGACGACGCTTCCGTCGCATCCGGCGTGACTGCGATCATTTTCGATACCCCCGCGACCGCGTCGATCGATGTGCGC
Source organism: Bradyrhizobium sp. OAE829 (assembly GCF_040546575.1). Lineage (NCBI taxonomy): Bacteria > Pseudomonadati > Pseudomonadota > Alphaproteobacteria > Hyphomicrobiales > Nitrobacteraceae > Bradyrhizobium > Bradyrhizobium sp. OAE829. Next base: position 1,347,709 of record NZ_JBEPOE010000001.1, read on the forward strand.
GGCGGCGGCCCCGGCACCCGCGATGAAGCCCTGCTCAAGCCCGAAGCCACGGTCGAGGCCGTCGACGCGATTACGCTCTCCGGCGGTTCCGCGCTTGGGCTGGATGCCGCGGGCGGCGTGCAGGCCTGGCTCGCCGAACAGGGGCGCGGCCTGCGGATCCGTGAAGCGATTATCCCGATCGTGCCCGGCGCGATCTGCTTCGATCTTCTCAACGGCGGCAACAAGGCGTGGGGACGTTTCCCGCCCTATCGCGATCTCGGCTATGCCGCCGCCTGCGCGGCGGGTACCGATTTCGCGCTCGGCAGCGTCGGCGCCGGGCTTGGCGCCACCACCGCCAATTTCAAGGGCGGCCTCGGTTCGGCCTCCGCGCAAACCGAAGATGGCGTCATGGTGGCGGCGCTTGCGGTGGTCAACGCCGTCGGCAGCGTGACGGTCGGCGACGGGCCGTGGTTCTGGGCGGCGCCGTTCGAAATCGACGGCGAATATGGCGGACGCGGACTGCCGCCGACATTCACAAAGGACATGCTGAAGGCGCGGCTCAAGGGCGCCCCGGAACCGATCTCCGGAGAAAACACCACGCTGGTCGTCGTCGTCACCGATGCGGTGCTGACGAAGGCGCAGGCCAAGCGCCTCGCGATGATCGCGCAAACCGGCATGGCCCGTGCGATCTACCCGGTGCATGCGCCGACCGATGGCGACGTGGTGTTTGCGGCGGCGACCGGCAGGAAGCCGGTCGATCCGCGGCACGGCCTCACCGAACTCGGGATGGTTGCGGCCAATGTCGTGGCCCGCGCGATCGCACGCGGCGTGCATAGCGCGACCGCGCTGCCCTTTCTGGGCGCGCTACCGGCGTGGGGGGATCGCTTCGGCTAGGTCGCGACTACCGAAGCATCGCCGGGTCTCTTGTTTAGGCGCTGAGCGAGATCGATGCGGTGGCCGAGGCTGAAATCGCCTGTGCCTGACGCTGGATCATCTTCTCGATGATATTATACGACGATGTCGCGGCACTCGAAGCGCTCGCCGATGCGGCCGACGTCATCGTGACCTTGGAACCGTCCGCATAGGTCAGCGATGTCGTGACCGAACCGTCGCTGTTGGTGACGGACGTACTGGATGCGCCCTGCAGCGCCTGCATCAGGGGATCGGAATTCGATCCGTTCTCGCCGGAACCGCCGGCGCGATGGTGGCGGCCCTTGCCGCCCTTCAGCGCCGATGCCAGTTCGCCGAGGCTGACCGAGCCGTCGCCGTCCTTGTCGAGCTTGCCGAAGACGCTGTCGGCATTATCCGAATTGGTGCCGCCGGCGCCCAGCGCATCGTTGAATTCCGATTTGGTGATCTTGCCGTCGCCATTGCCATCGATCTGCGAGAACAGGCTCTTGAGCGAGTCCGAGCGGCTCGAGGACACCTGTGATGTCGATCCGGTCGACGACTGGCTTTGCGCAGCCAGCAGCGCGCTCATGGTTGCCGGCGAGATCTGCGAGCCGCCGCTACCTCCGGCGCTGCTGCTTGAGCCGGTCGAGGCCGAGGCACTCGCGAAAGAGTCGAACAGGCTTGTCTTGGCAGTTCCGGTGGCTTTTGCGGACGACGACTTCGAGGAAGTAAGCGCCTGCAGGGCATCGATCGCCGATGACGCGGCACCAAGAGCAAGCAACATGACAGAACCCCAACAACGCCGCTCAGCGCGGCCCCTCGTTCATGCCGGTTTCTCAGCAAGCGCCATGCCACGGCGAGAAACCCAACAAATCAGCGGTTTTCCTGATCCTGCCCGGTCCGCAGAGGTGGGAACCTGCCCGGCAATAGCTGCCCGCCGCGGCAGATTTTTCCGCCTGGCCGGAGTCATTGCAGCCGCATTGCCCCCGGCCGCGCTGCATGATACGCGGGGCTAATCCGTCCCTTGTGCATCGGGAGCGCACATGTCCCAGCAATTTGCGTCGCGTCCGCTCATCATTGCCCCGTCGATCCTGGCTTCGGATTTCTCCAGGCTGGGCGAGGAAGTCCGCGCGGTGGACACCGCCGGCGCCGACTGGATCCATCTCGACGTGATGGACGGGCACTTCGTGCCGAATATTTCCTACGGGCCCGACGTCATCAAGGCGATGCGCCCGCATACCAAGAAAATCTTCGACGCGCATTTGATGATCGCCCCCTGCGATCCCTATCTCGAAGCCTTCGCCAAGGCGGGCTGCGACCAGATCACGGTTCACGCCGAGGCCGGTCCGCATCTGCACCGCTCGCTGCAGGCGATCCGCGCGCTCGGCAAGAAGGCCGGCGTCTCGCTCAATCCGGGCACGCCTGTCAGCGCGATCGAATACGTCATCGACCTGATCGACCTCGTGCTCGTCATGTCGGTCAATCCCGGCTTCGGCGGCCAGGCCTTCATCCGCTCGGCGCTCGGCAAGGTCCGCGACATCAGGGCGATGACCGCGGGCCGTCCGATCGATATCGAGGTCGACGGCGGCGTCGGTCCTGACGTCGCGGGCGAACTCGCCGCCGCCGGCGCCAACGCGCTGGTCGCGGGCTCCGCGGTGTTCAAGGGCGGCACCGTGGAGGCCTACAAGACCAACATATCAGCGATCCGCAATGCAGCGGCGATGGCGCGCGGCGAAGCGATCTAGAAACAGGCGCCGTTTCTGCTGCTGCCAATTCGTAGGCTGGGCAAAGGCGCGCTCGCCGTGCCCACCATCCTTCGTGTCGCGCGCGGAGCCTGTCATCAGGCGCGCATTCGCGCGCCCGTTGGCTTTATCCTCCACGATTTCTCGATTAGGCTGAGGACTCCAAGCATCCGAGAAAAGGGTGCTTGCCTTGGCTTCAAGAAGCGAACTTGACTTAAATCAACGTTCCCTTGCCCACACTCGATAAATTGGCCTTTGACGGCGATCAACTGTCCCTTTCACGTAACGGCGCTTCTGCGAATACGTAGCGTTGCTAGAGAGGCGTACGGCGATGCACGGCTCCGCGGCAAGCGACCCTTCCGATCCTTTGATTGACGGCATGCTGCGCGTTCCCGGCGGCACATTCCGCATGGGATCGGACCGGCACTATCCGGAGGAAGCGCCGGCTCATCACGTGACGGTCGATGAATTCTTTATCGACCGTACGCCGGTCACCAACCGGCAATTCAAGGAATTCGTACGCGCGACCGGCCATGTCACGTCAGCCGAAATCCCGCCCGATCCGAAAGACTATCCGGGCGCCCTGCCCCACATGCTCTATGCGGGGTCGCTGGTGTTCTCGCCGCCCGCGCGGGCCGTCAACCTGAGCGACTGGAGCCAGTGGTGGCAGTTCATGAAGGGCGCCGACTGGCGGCACCCCTATGGCCCCAAAAGCAATATCAACGTGCTCGATCATCATCCCGTCGTGCACGTCGCCTATTCCGATGCGCTGGCCTATGCGCGCTGGGCCGGCAAGGACCTGCCGACCGAGGCGGAATGGGAATTCGCCGCGCGCGGCGGATTGAACGAGGCCGAATACGCCTGGGGCGACGAATTCACCCCCGGTGGTCAGCATTATGCCAACACCTGGCAAGGCGAATTCCCCGCACAAAATCTCCGCAACGATGGATTCGACCGCACCTCGCCGGTCACGGCCTTTCCGCCGAACGGCTACGGCATCCACGACATGATCGGCAATGTCTGGGAGTGGACGTCCGACTGGTATTCGCAAAAGCATGAAGCGGACGCCCCGAAGGCGTGCTGCATTCCCGAAAATCCCCGCGGCGGCCGCGAGGACGCAAGCTTCGATCCCCGTCAGCCGCAAATCCTGATTCCGCGAAAAGTCCTGAAAGGCGGCTCGCATCTCTGTGCGCCGAATTATTGCCGCCGCTATCGGCCTGCCGCGCGCCATGCGGAGGCGATCGATACGTCCACGAGCCACGTCGGATTTCGGTGCGTCACCAGGAAGAAGGAGAAGATGTCATGAGTGAAGACCAAAAGGTCGACAAGCGCGACGATGGCGACGCTTCCACGGGACTAAACCGCAGCGATCCATTGGCGAGCGGCAGCTCGTTGCTGGCCGCATCGATGCTGGTGGCCGCGTTCTTGAGCTCGACGGCTGTAGGGGCCTTCGCCCAACAGCAGACGACCGGCGTGCCCGGCTCGCCCGCAGCCACCACGACGATCGATGGTCGCTATCTGCCACCCCCACCGGCGCCATTCCAGGGCCAGATCAACCTGAATGCCCTGCAATCGAAGGCGGCCTGGCCGGCGCGCGTGGTGCCGCCGAAGGACGCGCCGAACATCCTCTTGATCATGACCGACGACGTTGGCTTCAGCGCCCCCTCCACCTTCGGCGGAGTCATCCCGACGCCGACCCTGGATCGGATCGCGGCAAACGGGCTGCGCTACACGAATTTCCACACCACGTCGCTGTGCTCACCGACACGCGCCGCCCTGATCACCGGCCACAACCACCACTCCTCGGGGTTTGGCGTGATCTCGGAGCAGGCCACCGGATTCCCCGGCTACAACAGCGTCCTTCCGAAGACCACCGCCACCATCGGCCGCATTTTGCTGGAGAACGGTTACCGCACCTCGTGGTTCGGAAAGGATCACAACACGCCGACCTACCAGACCAGCCAAGCCGGCCCGTTCGACCAATGGCCCACCGGAATGGGATTCGAATACTTCTACGGCTTCTTGGGGGGTGACAGCAGCCAATGGACGCCGATGCTCTACCGCAATACGACGCTGATCGCGCCGTTTGAGGGACGTCCGGAGTGGAACCTGATCACCGCCATGGCCGATGAGGCCATCAGTTGGGTGGATAGATTGAACTCGATCGATCCGTCGATGCCGTTCCTTCTGTACTACGTTCCGGGTGGCACGCATGCGCCGCATCATCCCACGCCGGAATGGGTCAAGAAGGCCACCGATCTTCACCTGTTTGATAAAGGCTACAACGAGCTCCGCGACCAGATCCTCGCAAACCAGAAGAAGCTCGGCGTGGTGCCCCAGGACACCAAGTTGACGGCCTGGCCTGATGACCTGCTGAAGAAATGGGACGTGCTGTCGGCCGACGAGAAGAAGTTGTTTATCCGCCAGGCCGACGTTTACGCCGCGTATCTGATGTACACCGACCACGAAATCGGCCGCGTGGTCCAGAAGGTGCAGGATATGGGCAAGCTCGATAACACGCTCATCATCTTCATCAGCGGCGACAATGGTGCGAGCGCGGAAGGAACGGTGAACGGCACGTTCGCAGAACTCGTACCGTTTAACGGCATCAACCCGACGGTCGCCGAAAATCTGAAGTTCTACGACGCCTGGGGAAGCAACGAAACATACCCGCACTACGCGGTTCCGTGGGCCTGGGCATTTGACACGCCATTCAAGTGGACGAAGCAGATTCCGTCGTACTTTGGCGGCACGCGCAACGGCATGGCGATCTCCTGGCCGGCGCGTATCGCTGACAAGGGCGGCGTTCGCTGGCAATTCCACCACGTGATCGACGTTGTGCCGACGATCCTGGAGGCAACGGGCATTCCCGCACCGGTCATGGTCGATGGCATCGCGCAAAAGCCGATCGAGGGCGTCAGTCTTGCCTACACCTTCGACAAGGCGAACGCCGATGCCCCGACGCGGCACCGCACGCAATACTTCGAGATGATGGGCGTGCAGGGTCTGTACAACGACGGCTGGATGCTGAGCGCGGTTCCGATTCGTGCACCATGGGATCTGGCCGGCAAGGCGGTCGACGACCCCGCCAGCGCCTTCAAATTCGAGCTGTATGACGTGAGCAAGGACTGGTCGCAGACCACTGATGTAGCCGCCGCCAATCCGCGCAAAGTGCAGGAGATGAGGGACCTGATGTTCGGCGAGTTCGCCAAGTACCAGGTGCTGCCGCTGGATGCTTCGGCGGCGACGCGGCTGGCTTCGGCGCGTCCCTCGGTAACAGCGGGACGGAAGGAGTTTACCTACTCGACGCCGATAACCGGGCTGCCCGGCCCGGTGGCGCCGCAACTTCTCAACACGTCCTACACCATCACCGCGGATGTCGAGGTGCCCCAAGGCGGCGGCGACGGGTCAATCGTTGCTCAAGGCGGGCGGTTCGGCGGTTATGGGATGTACCTTGTGAAAGGCAAGCCCGTGGTCACCTGGAACCTGCTCGGTATGGGCCGTGTCCGCTGGGAAGGCCAGCAAGCGCTTTCGCCCGGCAAGCATACCATCGCGTTTGACTTCAAGTACGACGGTCTCGGCTTCGCTACGCTTGCCTTCAACAACATGAGCGGCATCGGCCGTAGCGGCAACGGCACGTTGACGGTGGATGGCAAGGTCGTTGCGACGCAGAAAATGGAACGCACCGTGCCGTTAATCTTGCCAGTCGACGAAACCTTCGATGTCGGCTCGAAGACCGGTACGCCGATCGATGACCGCGACTATCAAGTCCCGTTCAAGTTCACAGGCAAGATCAACAAGGTGACGATCGCTGTGGAGCCACCAAAACTGACGACAGAGGACGAGAAGAAGCTGGCCGATGCAAATCGCGCCGCGCAGGACGCGAAGTAGCTGGCACGCCATCGCGCAGCCGATGGATGGATACCCCCGGCTGCCGCGAAAGTCGGCGACCTGAAGGAGAAGACCAAAGTCGCGATGAAGGCTGCCCAAGCGCACAATCAATAGGCGAAGGCGGCAATCAGGCTGGTGCCCCTAGGTTGGGGCACCGGTCAGAGCCGCCCTCTTGAGAACGCCCTCGCGGCACGTCATCACTGGAGTGAAACGCGATGTTGACGCTCAACCGCCGGATGCTGCTCTCGACCCTGGCTGCAAGTGCGGTCCTGGCGGGACCGCTGCGCCCGCAGTCCGGATGGGCGCAGACGAATTCCTTGCCTTCATGGAACGACGGTCCGGCCAAGGCATCCATTGTGGATTTCGTCGCCCGGGTGACCGCGCAAGGCGGTCCGGACTTCGTGCCGGTAGATCAGCGTATCGCCGCCTTCGACAATGACGGCACGCTTTGGTGCGAGCAGCCGATGTACGTCCAGCTCGCCTTCATCCTCGACCGCGTCAAGGCGATGGTGCCGCTGCATCCGGAATGGAAGGACACCCAGCCGTTCAAGGCGGTGCTCGAGGGCGATCTGAGGGCGTTGGCGGCATCCGGCGAACGCGGGATGGTGGAGCTCGGCATGGCGACCCATGCCGGCATGACGACGGCAGAATTCGAAAAGATCGTCTCCGACTGGCTCGCAACCGCGCGCCATCCGCGTTTCAAGCGGCCCTACACCGAGATCGTCTACCAGCCGATGCTGGAGTTGCTGGCCTATCTGCGCGCCAACGGCTTCAAGACCTTCATCGTCTCGGGCGGCGGCATCGAGTTCATGCGTCCGTGGAGCGAAAAGGTCTATGGCGTGCCCCCTGAACAAGTCGTCGGCTCGTCGATCAAGACCAGGTTCGAGATGCGCGACAGCGCGCCGGTGCTGTTCCGCCTACCGCAGGTCAACTTCATCGACGATGGCCCAGGCAAGCCAGTAGGGATCAACGAGCACATCGGCCGCCGCGCGATCGCCGCGTTCGGCAATTCCGATGGTGACCTCGAAATGCTGCAATGGACGACGCTGAGCGGAGGTGTCCGCCTCGGCCTGATCGTCCATCACACGGATGCGGATCGCGAATATGCCTATGACCGCCAGTCCCATTTCGGGAAGCTCGACAGGGCGCTGGACGCCGCCGCGCTCAACAAATGGACGGTCGTCGACATGAAGAGGGATTGGAAGCGCATTTTCGCTTTCGAGTAGGTCCGCATGCCAAGGACCAAGACGTAACTGGGAAGAGGAGCACTTCACATGCGCTTTCGTCGTGATGTCCTGCAAACCAGCAGCGTGGTCGTCCTCCTTCTGGGTCTCACCGCGTTTTCCGGACCCGCGAGCGCGCAAGTGGTGACGGGAGAGCTGGGCACGCCCGGCGCCACCACCACCATCGACGGAAAACAAATTCCGCCGCCGCCGTCCCCATTCGGCGGGGAGATCAAGGAGAAGGCATCGGAGTCAAAACCGTGGTGGGCGCCGCGCGTGGTGCCGCCGAAGGGCGCACCCAACGTCTTGCTCATCATGACCGACGATGCCGGCTTCGGTGCACCGGGGACGTTCGGCGGCGTGATTCCGACCCCTGCCCTCGACCGCATCGCCGCACAGGGGCTGCGTTACACCAATTTCCATTCCACCGCGCTCTGCTCGCCGACACGGGCGGCGCTGATCACGGGACGCAACCATCACTCGGTGGGCGCCGGGGTGGTGGGCGAAATATCGACGGGTTACCCGGGTTACGACTCGATCATCCCGGCTGACAAAGGCACCATCGGCACGATCCTGAAGGCGAATGGGTACGCCACCTCCTGGTTCGGCAAGAACCACAACACGCCGTCCTACCAGTCGAGCCAGGCCGGGCCGTTCGAACAATGGCCCAACGGCATGGGCTTCGAATATTTTTACGGCTTCGTTGGCGGCGATGCCAGCCAGTGGCAGCCCAACCTATACCGCAATACGACGGCCATCTACCCATTCCAGGGCAATCCGGACTGGAATCTGACGACGGCAATGGCCGACGAGGCCATCCAGCACATGAAGCAGCTCAAGGAGCTCGCGCCGGAGAAACCGTTCTTTGTCTATTACGTGCCTGGCGGCACGCATTCGCCGCATCATCCGACGCCGGAGTGGATCAAGAAGATCGGCGATATGCACTTGTTCGATGAAGGGTGGAACAAGCTGCGCGAAACCATCTTCGCCAACCAGAAGCGGCTCGGCATCATGCCCGACTACGCCAAGCTGACGCCGTGGCCGAAAGAACTTCCGGAATGGGATTCCGTCGGTGCGCTGGAGAAGAAGCTCTTCATCAAGCAAGCCGACATCTATGGAGCTTATCTCGCCTACACCGACCATGAGATCGGCCGGGTGATCCAGGCGGTCGAAGACCTCGGCCAGGCCGACAACACGCTGATCATCTACATCAGCGGCGACAATGGCGCGAGCGCGGAAGGCATGCTCAACGGCACGCCGAACGAGTTCACGACCTTCAACGGCATCCCTGTGCCGGTGAAAGCCCAGTCCCTCTGGTACCCGTTCTGGGGATCGGACAAGACGTTCCCGCACTTCGCAGCCCCTTGGGCGTGGGCGATGAGCACGCCGTTCAAGTGGGTGAAACAGGTGCCGTCGCACTTCGGCGGGACCAAGCAGGGTATGGCCATCTCCTGGCCCGGCCACATCAACGACAAGGGCGGCATCCGCCGCCAGTTCCACCACGTCATCGACATCGTCCCGACCATCCTCGAGGTGACCGGCATCCCGCAACCCGAAATGGTCAACGGCATCAAGCAAAGTCCCATCGAGGGGATCAGCCTGAAGTATTCATGGGACAAGGCCAACGCCGACACGGCGACCCGGCACACGACGCAGTATTTCGAGATGCTCGGCAATCGCGCCATCTACAAAGACGATTGGGTCGCGGCCACGACGCCGGTGACCCAGCCGTGGGTGCTCAGTACCGCCCCGCCGCCGGATGTCAGCGCCTACAAGTGGGAGCTTTACAACGTCAAGGAGGACCCAACCCAGTTCAACGACCTCGCCACGCAGATGCCGGACAAGGTCAAGGAGTTGCAGGCGGTGTTCGATGCGGAAGCGAAGAAGTACAACGTGCTGCCGCTCGATAATTCGACGCTGCTGCGCTGGAATACGCCGCGCCCGAACCTCACGGCCGGGCGAACGATCTTCACCTATGCGGGTGAACTGACCGGCGTCCCCCCCAGCGCTTCGCCGAATATTCTCAACAAATCCTACACCATCACGGCCGATGTCGATATTCCCCAAGGCGGTGCGGAAGGCATGATCGTCACCGAAGGCGGGCGCTTCGGCGGCTACGGTCTGTTCCTGAGCAAAGGTGTGGCGGGCATTCGATCGGGCAAACCGGTGTTCATCTACAACCTGCTTAACCTCAAGCGCACGGTATGGTCGGGACCGGAGTTGAGCGCCGGCAAGCACACCATCGTCTTCGACTTCAAGTCGGATAGTCCGGAGTTGGGCAAGGGAGGAACCGGTGTGCTCTCCGTGGACGGCAAGGAAGTGGACCGGAAGTCCATGGAGCACAGCATACCGGTCACGTTCCCTGAGGATGAAAGCTTCGACATCGGCCAGGACACCCGCACGGGAGTGGCGATGCTGCAATATCGCTACGATCCCCCGTTCAAGTTCACCGGCAAGATCAACAAGCTCACGTTCAAGCTCGCACCGCATGTTCAGGCCGTCGCGCAGTCCAAAGCAGAATTGGGGCCTATGCAAGCGCCGGAGCCGGATCCGATTGAACAACCGGGCAACACCAAACAGCCAGTATCGAAGGCACGAAAATGAATGGGACGCCGAGGCCGCTCCTTTCAGTGATGGGCGCGGCCGAGGCGGCGACCGGCCTGGCGCTGGCGACAGCGCCGTCCTTGCTTGTGGAATTACTGCTGGGCGCAATGCCCGGCACGGCTGCTGGCGTCACGGTCAGCCGCGTAGCCGGCGTCGCGCTGCTTGCGCTCGGTGTAGCGTGCTGGCTTGCGCGGCAAGATTCAGCCGGCCGTGCCGCACGAGGATTGATCGCGGCCATGCTGCTCTACAACGCGGCTGTGGTCGCGATCCTGGTTCTGGCGTGGGCCAACCAGGGGATGTCCGGCATCGCCTTGTGGCCGGTGGTGCTGGCCCACGCGGCACTGGCGGTCTGGTGCGTCGTGACACTGTCGGCCGCCAGCAAGGAAAAACGATCCTAGACGAAGCCTGTCCTACCAACTTGAGGAGATGAACATGAAGCTGTCGATCGCGTTATCAGGGCTACTCGTTACCGGGTTCCTGGCCGCAAGCACGGAGCAAGCCAGCGCTGTGGTGTACTGCCAATACGTCGCCTATCCCGCCGGCTGCGTCGTACGGCCCGGCGTCGTGCTGCGGCCGCGGCCGGTCGCGCGGGCGGTGGTGACTCCCGGCGTCGGCGCCGTTGGCGTTGGAGTACGACGCGGGACACCGCTCAATCGCGGCGGTCCGGTCAACCGTGTCGGCCGGCGCTGAGAGAAAGGCGCCGCGTCCCGAATATCGCTTGATCTGGCGACGTCCGCTTCTGGGGCACTTTTCGGAAGTGCTGCAGTGTCCGACTTCAGTCCGCGCACCAAGGCGGACGTCCGCGCCCGAACTTTATGGGTTCACGCCCTAGGCCAGCGTATGGACGATCACCGGTCCGGCAACCGCCGTCGCGGGTCCGGTGAGCAAAGGCGTCAGGTTCTGCTCGATCCACGCGATCCCGCGCCGGTTCGACTCCTCGGCGCCTGCGTAATTGTTGAAGATGCTGATCGCGGTCACGGTGTCGTCCGGCGCATAGACCACGTAGTAGGCCATGAAACCTTCGACATCACTGATGATCGGGATGGCGCCTTCCTTGATCCTGCGTGCCAGTTCTTCGGCCATGCCGGTCTTTGCCTTGCCCTGACGAATGGCGGCATACATGGGAGACCCTCCTTCACCGGTAGCAGACGCCCCACGCCGCATATTACGCCATCCCCGGCGACCGCGCCATCCAACGTTGCGTTCCGAACCATCCTTGTACCGCAAGCGACCAACGGGCATGAGCATGGATGAAATTCGATCGACGCTGTTTTCCGCGAAGCTGCGGCGGCTGCTTGCCGAGGCACTGCAACGCGGCGAACGCGTGCTCTGGCAGGGCCAGCCCGACGCTGTCGCCGACATGATGATGTGGCGGTTTCTGTGGTGGATCGGATTCCCATGGCTGACGCTCGCCGTCGTCGCTACCGCCAAAGGCTGGATCGATCAATCGGCGGTGTTCTTTCTGCTGTCCGGCGTCATGATGATCGCCGCACCCCTGGTGATGGTGCTGTACGATTGGCAGACGCTATGCGTGATCACCAATCGCCGGGCGCTGATTTTGCGCACGGCCTGGGGCAAGCCGACCGTCAAGGGCACCTCGTTCGAGGACATGGACGCGACATTCGAAATCCTCGACATTGGCCGCGGCGCAGGCCACCTGAATTTCGCGTCCGGTGTTTCGACCCGGTCGCCCGATACCGACTACACCGGCCGCTATGGGTTTCGTTGCATTCGAAATCCCTCCGCCGTGCGGGACATTCTCGAGCACGCACGTAGCGGAAACACACAGCGCGACTAGCGTCTGCGCCCAATCCCGCTTGCGAACAATACGGTCCGAACCATTCCTGCCCCGCAAGCGACCAATGGGCATGAGCATTGATGAAATCCGATCGACGTTGTTTACCGCGAAGCTGCGATGGCTGCTGGGCCAGGCGCTGCAACGCGGCGAGCGCGTGCTGTGGCAGGGGCAGCCCGATGGCGTTGCCCGCATGATGCTTTGGCGATTTCTGTGGTGGATCGGAATTCCCTGGCTGGCTCTCGTCGCGATTGCGGTCACCAGGGGCTGGATCGCCGAATCGGCCATGTTTCTCCTGGTGCTCGGGTTGGCGATGGTGGGCGCACCCCTGCTGGTGCTGCTGCACGACCTGCAGACGCTGTACGTGATCACAAATCGCCGCGCGCTGATCGTGCGTACCTTCGGCAAGCCAACCGTGACCGACACCTTGTTCAGCGATATGGACCCGACCTTCGAGATCCTCGACATTGGCCGCGGCCCCTGCGCCCTGTATTTCGCGTCCGGCATTTCGCCCCGTGCTGCCGATACCGATCACACCGGCCATTACGGGTTTCACTGCATTCGAGACGCCGTAGCGGTGCGCGATATCCTCGAGCGTTTACGTCGCGAAGACGCGGCCCGGTCGGCTGGCACCTCCCTGGGTTCCGCTCGCGGCTGATGGAACCCAAAGCGTCATCGTCTTGACCATGAAGCTTCATCGTCTGGCCACGAAGCTTCATGGTCTGGCCATAAAGCCGGAACACCGTCGATCCCTGACATTCGACGGACCCAGCCATGACCAAAGCCCTCACCGCGGCCGCCATGATCCTGCTGCTTGCGCCCTCCGTAGCCTTTGCGCAGCACCGGGCTGGCGACGCCGCATTGGGTGCGGTGTCGGGCGCCGTGGTGCTGGGGCCGATTGGCGCAGTCGCCGGCGCCTTCATCGGCTATTCGGCGGGACCGTCGATCGCACGGTCCATGGGCATTGATCGATCCGGATCGCAGCGTCCGCGCCGGCAAGCCTCGAAAGAGCGCGTGCGTGGCGCGCGAGCGGAAGTTGTTCGCGAAACCAGGCCCGCCGCCGCGCGCGTCGAAAAAGATGCGCGTGTCGCGACGACCAGGAACGAAGCCAGCAATGCAGCGCCGAGCGCGAGGCCATCGCCGCCTGCGACAATGACATCGGCGCCTGCGGCGACGACAGCAGCGCCTGCGGCAACGTCACTACCGCCTGTGCAGACACTCGAGTGAGTCCGGCGCGTAGCTAACGTCGACAATCCGCTGGCTCGCGAACAATTCCGTTGCGTAGGTTACGCACCGCACCTGCAGCAATTCATATTGCGCCGCCGCATGCACAAACTTCGTGCGGCCTACCGTAGAAGTCCGGTCTTCACGGATTCAAGCAAATCACGCACAACGCGCTTCCGAATTCGCGGAGGGCGGCATCATGACGATGACATTTGTCTGGACCGGCGTGGCGTTGTGGTTGGCCCTGAATGCAGCCGTCACCGTTTGCCTGGTAGCGGCAGAGCCCGGCAACAAGCGGCGAACAAACAATCGCGCTCCCCGCTGGATGTGAACCATGGGCGCGGTCGCCAGGCGACTGGTGAGGCGCAAGCGCCTGATCGCGCGGCGCCCGCGTCCCGATCTCGAATTCTTCTTCAGCCGGTATGAGCGGCGCCGGCCGGCGATGGACCGTCTCGACAGCGGTTCCCGGTCCGATCTTTACGAATTGGAAAGCCGGACGCGGTTACAGGATCGCCGCTAAACACCGTTCCCCCAAGTCGAAGCCTGTTCGCATTTTTTTTGCGCCGTGCGTGGGAACTGTTCGCTTAGCCTGAGAATATTACAGCCAAAGAATTTCGAGAGAGCCATGAATCCGCTTTGCCCAAGCTGTTTGAACGAGATGTCGAAGACGGCGTCGTCGCGCAACATGTTCCGTTGCGAACCCTGCCGCGAAATCATCCAGTTCTTCGACGTCTGGCAGGATCGCGACACCAAGCCGCCACGCGACGAGAAGCGCCCAATCGATCAGGTTCGCGCCGCCTGACGCCAGACGGCCCAAGCTGCTGTGCCGTCGGCGCTGATACGGAACTCGCTATTTCCTGCGATGCAAGATCATGCCGCCGTGATGCAGCACGCCGTCGATGAATTCGCCATCGGCGGTGAAACCGGTGTCGTCCCAGTAATCGATGTGGTTTCCCCTGATCTCATAGCGCCCCTGGTAGGCGCTCTCGCGATTGCCGCGGGCTTCGTCGTAGCGGCCGTTCGGAAGCAGATTGTGACGGATGTTCCCGTCGGCCGTGATCCACATGCCGGCATAGGTATGGTTTTGTGCCAGCTGGGCAGCAGATTTCTGTGAGTTCATCTGAGCAAGACCTTTCTCGAGGGGGAACACGAGCGCGCCGGCAAACAGCGCGATAGCGGCAAGCACGCAACTGCGCATTGGCGGTTGCCTGTGAAAACGAAAACCCATTTTTGCCTCCCTCCTTATTTGCAGGCTGTGGGCCGGATGACGATCTCGTTCACGTCGACATCGTCGGGCTGTTCGATGGCGAAGCGGACGGCGCGACCGATCGCGTCGGGCTGCAGCGCAATGGCCCGATAGGTCTTCATCGCTTCCGCCGCTACCGGATCGGTGATCGTGTCGGCCAACTCGCTCTCGACCACACCGGGATGAATGCAGGTGACGCGAATGTTGTCGTGTTCCTGCCTCAACCCGTCCGAGATCGCGCGCACCGCATATTTGGTCGCGCAATAGACCGCGGCCGTCGGCGATACCGAGAGCGCGCCGATCGATGCGATGTTGATGACATGGCCGGAGCCCCGGGACGTCATCTCCGGCAGCACCGCGGCTATGCCGTGCAGCACGCCCTTGATGTTGACGTCGACCATGCGATCCCACTCATCGACCTTCATCGAGGCCATCAGCGAAAGCGGCATGACGCCGGCATTGTTGACGATGACGTCGACGCGGCCCCAGGCCTCGCGCGCGCCTTCCGCAAACGCCGCGACATCGGCGCGGTCAGTGACGTCGACGCGGCGCGGCATGGCCTCCCCGCCGCTGGCCCTGATTTCCTCCGCGAGCGCGTCCAGCCGGTCGGTGCGACGTGCACCGAGCATGACCTTCGCGCCGGCGGCGCCGAGCTCCCGGGCGATGGCGGCGCCGATGCCGCTCGAAGCGCCCGTGACGAGGATGACTTTGTTGAGCGACATGTTTTGTCTTCTTCCTGGTTGAGTCTGCGAGCCGCCATTGAGCGGTTGCCAGGAAGCTAGATCTGCTCCACTGTCGTGAAAAGACGACCATTTCTTCCCAACATGGAAAGAAAATCTAACCAATGGAACCGGACCTCAACGCGCTGGCCGTCTTCGCCCTCGTGGCCGAGGAGCGGAGTTTTCGCGCGGCGGCCGACCGCCTGGGGGTCACGCGCTCGGCGGTCAGCCAGACCATCCGGCGGCTGGAGGAGACCCTCGGGATTGCACTGGTGCAGCGCACGACGCGCAGCGTCAGCCTGACCGAGGCCGGCGAACGCCTCTTTGCTGAGACCGCGCCCGCGATTGCGGAGATGCGCGCGGCGATCGAGACCACCGGGAACCTGCGCGGGCTGCCGCGCGGGCAGCTGCGGCTCGCCGTCTCATCGATCGCGGAGCGCTTTCTCGCAGGCCCGTTCCTTGCCGCCTTTGCCGAGGCCAATCCGCAGCTCCAGATCGACATCACCGTGACCGACGAGGAATTCGATATCGTCGCCGAGGGATACGATGCCGGCGTCAGGCTCGGCGAAGTGATCGAGCAGGACATGATCGCGGTGTCCGTCGCGGGTGACGAGCGCCAGCTTGCGGTTTGCGCGCCGGCGTACCGCGACCGGTTCGGGCTGCCTTCGCATCCGAGCGAGCTTGCAGGCCATCGCTGCATCGGCTGGCGCCCCGCGCCCAAGGTCGCGCCCTATCGCTGGGAGTTCGCCGAGCACGGCAAGGAGTTCAGCGTTGCCGTCGCACCCGAGATCACGACCAACGACATGGCGCTGATGATCAAGCTCGCCGTCGCCGGCTATGGCATCACCTTTGGCATGGAAGCGAGCTTTCGCGCCCCGATCGAGCGCGGCGAGCTCGTGTCCGTCCTGGAAGAGTATTGCCCGCGCTTCGCCGGCTTCTATTTGTATTATCCAAGCCGCCGCAACACGGCCCCGAAGCTGCGCGCGCTGATCGATCACGTCCAGCGCTTCAGATGAACCCTTAAGCCTCGATCGCCTTCGGCTTGCCGCCGCTTCTATCTTGCCGCTCCGCCGCCACGGCCGAGCGCGGCGGCCGCACCACGGTCACCGTGCAGGCCGCCTCGATCGCGACCTTGGCCGAGACGCTGCCCAGAAACGTCCGCATCATCGAATTCTGCCGCGCGCCGATCACGATATGGTCGACCTGATTGACCACTGTGAATTCCAGGATCGCGGATGCCGGATCGATCGCTTCCAGCACATGCACCGTGAGCCGGCTCTCGTCGAGTTTTAATGGCGAGGCCCAGTGCCGGAGCGCGACCAGCCGGTCGATGTGCTTGTTGTTGCCTTGCTCGTCGAGCGTCCGGTCGATGGTGATGCGGCCGAGTTTCAGCACGTTGATGCAGGCGAGCCGCGCCGACGGCAGCGTCGCCAGCAACTGTTCGACAGTGATGCGCAGGCACGCGTTGAGCGGTCCCGAACCTTCTTCGGTATCGATGGCGACCGCCACGATCGGCCCCGACGCCAGTTGCGCTGCGACATCCGATTTGGGTTTCGGCAGCGTCAGCCCGCGATTGAAGCGGCGGCGCCACACCGTGGTGATCGGATCGCGCTGGAGGCGCTCCGACCGCGCAGTGAGTGTGACCTGATCCGGATACGCCAGTTCGAACGCCAGTTGCGAGGCCGTCGGATGACGCCAGACCGGTTCGATTTCCAGGCAACGCAGCACGATTTCCTGCAGCCAAAGCGGATAATCCGGCCGCAATTGCCGCGGCGGATAGGGATCGCGCCACAGCCGCCGCTTCATGCCGCGCAGGGTCTCGCTTTCGCCGAACGGCCGCACGCCCGTCGTGAAGAAATACAGGAGCACGCCGAGTGAAAACAGATCGCTGCGCGGATCGTCGCGCACGCCGAGCAGGCGCTCCGGCGCCATGTAGGGCGCGGTGCCATAGGGCAGACGGAATTCTTCCTGCAAGAGATCAGGCAATTGAGTGTGATGCGACAGTCCGAAATCGATCAGCACCGCTTCGCCGCTCTCGCGAAACATGACGCTGCTTGGCTTGATGTCGTGATGGATGACGTTCTGCCGGTGCAGGTCGGCCAGCGCGGTGGCGATCTTGCCGGCGATCACCCTCGCCTCTTCATACGGGATCGGCAGATCGCCGAGCCGGTCATAGAGCGTTTTGCCGGGGATGCGCTCGATCACCACATAAGGCTGCCGGTCGAAATCGCCGGAGCCGAAACAAAGCGGCACGTGCGGGCCGGCGAGCCGCGGCACGATCATCTGCTCCATCTCGAAAGAGACGATCGCCGCCGGATCCTCGCCCTCGGAAATCCTCGGGATCTTCATCAGCAGCGGCACAGTGATGCCGGGATGGGTCACGCTCCACAGCGTCGCCATGCCGCCTTGATGGACGCGCTCGCCGATCGCAAACCCGTCGAGTTCGGCGCCCGGCTCAATCGAAGGCTTAGGCATCGCTCAGCGCCCCTCGCGCAGGCGATCGGCCAGCCAGCGCGGCAGGCCGTTGGCGCGGATCCGTTCCGCCGCGGTCTCGACGTCGTACGGCACGCGGCAATAGGTGATCTCGCGCGTCGCGGTATCGAGCATCGCAAACGCCGCCGCCGGATTGCCGTCGCGCGGCTGCCCGACCGAGCCGACAACCGCCAGCCAGCGCCGGCCACCGAGCAACTGCACCGGGACATCCGACGTCGGCACGAAGCTCGTCATCTTCGCCGCCGATGACATCGAATAGAGCGCGGGCTGATGGATGTGCCCGCAGAAGGTGACGTGGACATGGGGCTGGGCGTCCGTCGCCGCGATGCTGCGGGCGGCATCCGTCGTGCCCTCGACGTAGCGCCATCGCGCCGGATGACTTGCTTCGGAATGCACGTAGAGGCGATCGTCCTCCTGCCGGGTCAGAGGCAATTCGGCGAGGAACCGCCGCTGCGGCGCGCTCAGCCGGCTGCGCGTCCATTCGATCGCGGCCTGGGCCGCTGCATTCATGCTCTCGGACGGCGTGCCGATGGCGTTGTCGTGGTTGCCGCGCACGGCGATGGCGCCGTCATGGACAAGGTCCATCACGGTCTCGACCGCCCATTCGGGGTCGGCGCCATAGCCGACGATGTCGCCGAGGCAGATGATCCGCTCGGCGCCCCGCTCGCGCGCCGCCGCAAGGCAGGCGCTGAACGCCTGCCGGTTGGCATGGATATCCGCAAACACCGCAAGACGCACATCTTCCTCCGCGTCCATGATCGCGCCGCTGCCGGCACGCGTCTTGATGGATATCAAACTACGGGACGCATGCGGCCCTCAATGATGCGGAAGACTGGGATATGCAGGGGCCCGCGCGCGATCAGCGCTTCTTTGGCGCTTCCAGGCCCTTGATGACCAGCGCCAGCAGCGCGTCGATCCGAGCAGCCGTTTCCGGATTGCTCCATTCGTCCGAATGCGCGGGGTGATGGTAGCGGATGGTGGCGTCGAACACCGCGCGCGCTGAAACCTTGACGTCGGTGACCTGAAATACCCCCTGTTTCACGCCGTCGGACAGAATATCCGCGACCTGGCCGACCAGGCGTTCCTTGTGCGCGTGCACGACCTCGCAGGCCTCCTGCGCCAGCGTCAGGTAGGTCTGGAACATCTCGGGATCTTCGGAAACCTTCTTGTATTTGATTTCGAACATCGTGCGCAGCCACTTCTCGAGCCTGGCAGGCGCGGGTCCCGAGGATTCCGCGATCTTCTGCAGCGGCGCGTTGGCGCGGTCGAGCCAGCGTTTGGCAACCGCCTGGCGCAGTGACGCCTTGCTGGGGAAATGGCGGTAGACGCTGCCGTGGCTGACATCCAGCGCACGGGCAACGTCCACAACCGTGGCCTTGGCCAGCCCGTAGCGGCGCAATACGTCCTCGGTAACCTCCAAAATTCGCTCAGGGGTCAAAACCACGACTTCGTTCATGCGCGCACCTGCGGAATGATGGAACGGGTGGTCATTTTGATCCCCTTTAGCGCGATTTCGAAGAAAACGCGTCAAAACAAGAAGCTAGAGCATCAATGCTCCAGCCCCTGTTAGGTTCAGCTTTTCAGCGGTCCCAAACGGGTGGCCTGGGCTTCCAGATGGCGGGCCACCTGGGCGTTCAGCCAACGGCTGATTTGTGTCGTCAGATTAATGATTTCGATTGTCATGGCTTAAGTCCTCTCAAGTACCCGGGCTCAGTGCCAGCGAACCCGGATGACGCCCCTATCCGTGGCGTCGAAAAAGGATATAGCATGTCTCGCTGACAGATTTCAATATCTGTCATTCAGCTTTTCGTGAACGAAGCCCTTTTCCGGCCCCCGTCCGCTGGGCACCCGGCCCAAGCCTGCCCGGCGTTATCCCAGCCGTTTTTCCCGGGCGTTTGTCTGGCTTTGTTTGTCTCATTTGGGCGGCCCTGCTAAAGCACGGCGTAAAAAACAATTCGCCGGAGTCGTCGATGATCCCCCGCTACACCCGCCCGGAAATGGCCTCCATCTGGGAGCCGCAGACCCGCTTCAAGATCTGGTTCGAGATCGAGGCGCATGCAGCCGACGCGCAGGCGGAACTCGGCGTCATCCCCAAGGAAGCCGCCAAAACCGTCTGGGCCAAGGCGCGTAACGTCACCTTCGACATCGCCCGCATCGACGAGATCGAACGCGAGACCAAGCACGACGTCCTCGCCTTCACGACCCATCTGGCCGAGATCGTCGGCCCCGAGGCGCGCTTCATTCACCAGGGCATGACCTCCTCTGACGTGCTCGACACCTGCTTCAACGTCCAGCTCACCCGCGCCGCCGACCTTTTGCTCGCCGACATCGACAAGGTTCTGGCCGCGCTGAAGAAGCGCGCCTTCGAACACAAGATGACGCCAACCATCGGCCGCTCCCACGGCATCCATGCCGAGCCCGTGACGTTCGGCCTCAAGCTCGCTTATGCCTATGCGGAATTTTCCCGCGCCCGCGAGCGCCTGGTCGCCGCCCGCAAGGAAGTTTCGACCTGCGCGATCTCGGGCGCCGTCGGCACCTTCGCCCAGATCGATCCGCGCGTCGAAGAACATGTCGCCAAGGCGATGGGACTGACGCCGGAGCCGATCTCGACGCAAGTGATCCCGCGCGACCGCCACGCGATGTATTTCGCAACGCTCGGCGTGATCGCCTCCTCGGTCGAACGTCTCGCCACCGAAATCCGCCACCTGCAGCGCACCGAAGTACTGGAAGCCGAAGAGTTCTTCTCCGAGGGCCAGAAGGGTTCTTCGGCGATGCCGCACAAGCGCAACCCGGTACTGTCGGAAAATCTTACCGGTCTGTCGCGCATGGTACGCGCCTATGCGATACCGGCGATGGAGAACATCGTGCTCTGGCACGAGCGCGACATCTCGCACTCGTCCGCCGAACGCATGATCGGCCCCGATGCCACCGTGACGCTCGATTTCGCGCTGATGCGCCTCGCCGGCCTGGTCGAGAAGCTCTTGATCTACCCCGAGAACATGCAGAAGAACCTCGACCGCCTCGGCGGCCTCGTGCATTCGCAGCGAATCCTGCTCGCGCTGACGCAAAAGGGCGCCAGCCGCGAGGACGCCTACAAACTCGTTCAGCGCAACGCGATGCCGGTATGGCGCGGCGAAGGCGACTTCCTGACGCTGCTGAAAAAAGACCCCGATGTGAAAAAGCATCTGAGCGACGCCGAGATCGAGGACCAGTTCGACCTCGGCTATCACTTCAAGCACGTCGACACGATTTTCAGGCGCGTGTTCGGGGCAGCGTAGAATTACAAGGGTTAGAGCGCTTTCAAGCCACAAACGAACTACACAAGAAACGGATCTCCCATGCCCATCGTCAACCGCATCGCCGCCTTGTCAGATGAAATGGCCGCCTGGCGCCATGACTTCCACGAGAATCCGGAATTGCTTTACGAAGTCCACCGTACCGCCGGCATCGTAGCCGACCGCTTGCGCGAATTCGGCTGCGACGAGGTGGTGACGGGCATCGGCCGCACGGGCGTCGTCGGCGTGATCCGCGGCCGCAAGAGCACGTCCGGCAAGACCATCGGCCTGCGCGCCGACATGGATGCGCTGCCGATCGAGGAGACTTCGGGCGTATCCTACGCCTCCAAGATTCCCGGCAAGATGCACGCCTGCGGCCATGACGGGCACACCGCGATGCTGCTTGGCGCGGCCAAATATCTCGCCGAAACGCGCAATTTCGACGGCACGGCTGTCGTCATCTTCCAGCCGGCCGAAGAAGGCGGCGCCGGCGGCAAGGCGATGCTCGACGATGGCTTGATGACCCGCTGGGGCATTCAGGAGGTCTATGGCCTGCACAACATGCCGGGCTTGCCCGAAGGGCACTTCCACACCACGCCGGGCGCAATGCTCGCTTCAGCGGACAAGATCGAGATCACGGTGCACGGCAAAGGCGGCCATGCGGGCTCCGGTCCGCACAACGCGGTCGACAGCGTGTTGGTCGGCTCGCAGATCGTCAACGCGTTGCAGTCGATCGTATCGCGCAACGTCGATCCGCTCAAATCGGCCGTGATCTCGATCACCATGTTCCAGGCCGGCACCGCCTTCAACATCATCCCGGAGACCGCCAAGCTCGGTGGAACGGTGCGCACGCTCGATCCTGCCATCCGCGATCTCGTCGAGCGCCGCATCGGCGAGGTGGCCGACAGCGTGGCGCGGGCTTACGGCGGATCGGCGGAGGTCAAATACACACGTTCGTATCCGGTGACGGTCAATCACGCGCGGGAGGCCGGCATCGCTGCAGAAGTGGCCCGCGATGTCGTCGGCGCCGACCGCGTCAACGAGCGCGCATTGCCACTGATGGGCTCGGAAGATTTCGCATTCATGCTGGAAGCGCGCCCCGGCGCTTTCATCTTTCTCGGCATGGGCGACGGCAACGAATGCCACCACCCCGGCTACACGTTCAACGACAATATCCTCGGCCACGGCGCATCGTACTGGGTGCGGCTGATCGAGAAGTCGATGCCGGCGGGTTGAGGACGCGCCACGGCGTTCGGCGTCTCGGCGGCAACGTCGACAAGCTTTTGAGTACGACCCGTGGCCCATCCTTCGAGACTCGCCCCGCGGTGCAAGTGCACCGCAAGGCTCGCTCCCCTAGCGATCATGGCTAAGCCATTGTGTGGGTATGACGGCTGCGCTGCTTCAGCCATTGGCCATCACCCCGCCTCACCGTTGATCATGCGCGCGGCGACGCGATCGCGCCTGACAAAATGATGCCACAGCGCGGCCGCGGCATGGATCACGATCAGCGCCAGCAGCACATAGGCAAAGAGAATGTGGCGGTCTTCCCAGGCCTGCGCCGCGGCGCGGTCGGGCGCGGTAAACTGCGGGACATGAAACAGCCCGAACCAGTCCGAATAGTTCTGGGCGCGTGCGCCGGAATGCGCCCAGCCCAGCATGGCGACCAGGATGGTGACGGCATAGAGCGCGCCATGGCTGACGCGCCCCAAAATCCGTTCCCAGCGTGGTGAGGCATCGGGCAAGGCTGGCGTCGGATTGAGGCCGCGCCAGATCAGGCGCAGCACCATCAAGAGCAGCACGGCATAGCCGATATCGGCGTGGATTGAGCGATAGAAGAAGCGGTCGGGCCGCGCCGGAAAATGGTTCATCCACCAGCCAAAGGCAATCATGCCGAGGATGGCGATGCCGAGCAGCCAGTGGAAACCGCGGGCAACACTGCCCCAACTCGCTTGTGTATTCCGGATCATTTCCTGCGCAGCCTCTGACTTCAGGGGTCGACGATTTCGCTCGTAGCGGCAATGGCTTATCCTGATAGCCAGCGGCGATAATCAACGCGACCTGAATCGTTGCAAATCACCGATTTGTGCAAATTGCGGCCCCCGAAACGCCAAAACAACTGAACGGTAACCGCGGATCGGCTAAAGTCGCAGCGTGGCAGCTCCTCCAACGATTCTCGTCTTCGATTCCGGCCTTGGCGGCCTCACGGTCTTGCGCGAGATCGTGGGCGCGCGGCCCGACGCCCATTACGTCTATGTCGCCGACGATGCGTTCTTCCCCTATGGCCACCATACCGAAGAGCAGATCATTGCCCGCGTGGTGCCGCTGGTCGGCGAACTGATCGCGGCCCACGCCCCCGATCTGGTGGTGATCGCCTGCAACACCGCCTCCACGCTGGTCATGTCGCATCTGCGCAGCGCCTATTCGGTGCCGTTCGTCGGCACCGTGCCCGCGATCAAGCCGGCCTGCGCCAGCTCAAGAACAAAACGCGTGTCGGTGCTCGGCACCAAGGGCACCGTCAAGCGGGAATACACAAGAAAGCTGATCGACGATTTCGCGCAGGGCTGCGAGGTGACGCTGGTGGGTTCGGGTGAACTGGCCTCGCTGGCCGAACGCGCGCTCAACGGCTTTTACGTCAGCGACAGGGACATCTCGGCCGAACTCGCGCCCTGCTTCGTCGATCACGGCAACGCCCGCACCGACACCGTCGTGCTGGCCTGCACCCACTATCCGCTGTTGCTGGACCGCCTGGTGAAGTTGGCGCCCTGGCCGGTCGACTGGATCGACCCCGCGCCCGCCATCGCGCGGCGCGTGTCCGATCTGCTCGGCGGCCCCGGCCACGAATCCGACACCGCCGGCGCCGAGATGGTGTTTACCTCGAAGCGGCCGCACACGCTGAGCCACGCCTTGATGCCGTTTTTCGGCGGGCGGGTGCCGGCGTAGCGGATAGTGGATGATCTTGTAGGATGGGTAGAGCGAAGCGAAACCCATCACCTTCCTTCTGACGAAAAATGATGGGTATCGCTGCGCTCCACCCATCCTACCGAATACGGCTCAGCCTATGGACGCCGCCGTAAAAACCGCCAACTGAGCATCGAAAGCACGCTTGTAGGCCGGCCGCGCTTCGCCGCGGGCAACATAGGCGGACAGGTTCGGATACTCGTTCAATATACCTGATGCATTCAACCGGCGCAGCACGGTTACCATCAGAAGGTCACCGGCGCTGAACGCTCCATCGAGCCAGTCGGCATTGCCGAGGCGACGGGAAAGCTCGCCCAGCCGGTCGCGGATGCGATCCTTGACGATAGGCAGTCGCTGCTCGTACCAGCCCTTGTCGCGTTCCAGGAGAACAGCGTTTTGCAGATCAACAATCGGCGGCTCCACCGTGCTGAGCGCGGCGAACATCCATGTTATCGCGCGCGCCCGGGCGTTCGCATCATCAGGCAGCAGTCCCGCGTGGCGCTGCGCGATATGAAATACGATCGCCCCCGACTCGAACAAGGCCAGATCGCCTTCTTCATAGGTCGGAATCTGCCCGAAGGGATGAAGCGCTCGATGCGCGGGTTGCTTCATCTCGCTGAACGAAACAAGACGGACGTCGTAAGGCTGGCCCACTTCTTCGAGCGCCCAGCGAACACGCATGTCACGTGCCAGCCCCTTGCCGCGGTCGGGCGAATTTTCAAAGGCCGTGATGGTGGGGATCATTGGAGGACTCCGGTTAATTGCGTGACGCCGTCGGGATTTGTGTCCGGAGGACGAACGAGCAGCGCGGCTCCCGACAACGTACCTCGTTTTCTTTTGGCTAGGGCCAGTTGCTCTCGGCGTTCCCCGGATGCAGCGCAGCCGGAAGCGCGATTACGCGCGTCTTTGACGCGCTATGGTGATGCGCTGCTGATCCGGAGTCCACCCAACGGCTGGATGCATGGGTCCCGGTTCTGCGGAGCAGCGTTACACGCTGCACCGCGTCCGGGACACGACGAGTATCAAGCCAGAGCTCGCGCGATCGGATTGAGTCACCGCCCTGCCGAATTTGCTGCTTCGCTCCCCACGCAACCGCAATCTTGCAACCCGCATGCGACAAATCAACCCGACGGGCAAATCACTTACGATTTACGTAAATCGTGTCAAGCCTCAGAATCAAAAATATTTCTGTTTACCAGAAGGAAAAACAGAGGTATGTGTTTGGCCATCCCGCCCTGGTCAGAAGGGCGTCGGCCGTCGTCACGGACGTTGGGCGGGTTGCGATGGACGCTTGTTTACGCTGAGACGACGGCGTGGATCGAGCGTACGGCAAAACCGTGTGGTCCTGGCGCCCGTTGCAGGCGTCAAGCTGTCGGAGAAGCGCAAGCGGGAACGGCAGCGACGGAGTCAACCAAGAACTCGTCTCCGGGGAGATCACGGCATAAGCCGTAAAGCCATTGCGCAGGGAAGGCCGGGTGTTCTCCGCTGCCCTGTATGCTCGTGTGCAGCATTTCTAGTGCTAACCGCACACGGGACCGCGGGTGCAGCGCGCACCCGGTCTTCCCTGCGCCCTCTTATTTCGAGGGCAAGGAAATTTCTGGCAAAGCTCGGGCGCATTTGCGCCGCGAGAATGCAAGATTGCGTTTGGGTGACGGTGCAACAGCAAACACCGCTGTCGTCCCGGCCTTGAGCTCAGATGCGCAATTGCGCATCGGGGGACCCATAACCACAGGAAGAAGTTTTGCGGATGGTCTCTGCTACCGAGCCTCATGGAGATATCACGCGGTATGGATCCCTGCATTCGCAGGGACGACGAGAGAGATGGTCGTGCTATCCTGCGCGCGCATCCGCCCGCTCCGACAAACGGAATTGTTCATTTGACCTCCGCCCCTCCCATTGCCCGCGACGGTCGCGCTGCTAGTCTTTACCCACAGGGAGAACAAACATCATGATCAGGAAAATTCTGCTCGGACTGACCGTCATTGCGTTCGCCGGCGCCGGGGTCGCGATTGCCCAGCAAAGCGGCATCAAGCGCACCCCGCTGCAAAAACTCGACTTCCCGCCCGGCTACAACACCGTCACCGCGATTGCGGAAGTGCCTGCCGGCGGCGCGGCCGGCCGCCATACCCATCCCGGTGCCGAGACTGGCTATGTGCTCGAGGGCGAGCTTGAGCTCATCATCGACGGCAAGCCGCCCGTGAAGATCAAGGCCGGCGAATCCTACCAGATCCCGGAAGGCGCCGTTCACGACGCCAAGGCCGGCGACAAGCCCTTCAAAGTGCTTGGGGTTTATGTCGTCAAGGCGGGCGAACCATTGGCCAAACCGGCGCCATAGGGCTGGAGCGTTTTCAAGCGAGGCATGCCCTCGGGCTTGATCCGTGGGTGGCCCCGGTTCGCGTCAAGAAAACGCGTCAAAATAAGGGCCCAGAGACCCGTTTCGATGCAATCGAAACGGAAAGGCTCTGGCGTCAAACCGGCCGGTTCGTGCTACATCAGGGCACTGGCGGGTCGTTGGGCGCGCCGGTTTTTCTGATTTGTTGATTGCGGGAAGTTGAGCTGTAACATGCGCGGAACGGTTCGAAAAATAACATTGCCGCGCCGTCTCATCGCTGACCTCATGCATGCGTCGAACCGCGTGCCGTTTGTCTCGCTGGCGCGGCCGCTCAATATCCGCGGCCTCTCGGAGGCGCGGGCGCAGGCCGCCGTGCGGCCGGGCTGGGCGGCGATCTTCGTCAAGGCGTTCGCGCTGGTCGCCAAGGAGCAACCGGTGCTGCGCACGCTTTACGTCAAATGGCCCCTGCCCGCGTTCTACGAACTGCCGCGCAGCGTGGCGATGGTGGCGATTGCGCGCGTCGAAGACGGCCAGGATTGCGTGCTGCCGCAAAAGGTCACCGCGCCCGATGAAATGTCGCTCGCGGAGGTCGACGCGATGATCCGGCACGCCAAGGAGGCGCCGATCGAACAGGTGCCGGCGTTCCGGAAAATCCTGCGCACAACGCGGCTGCCGCTGCCGCTGCGCCGGCTGTTCTGGGCGATCGGGCTCAATTTCGGCCGCCAGCGCGCCAATTATTTCGGCAGTTTCGGGGTCACGTCGGTAGCCGCCTATGGCGCCGGCCAGCTCCACGCCCTGAGCCCGGGCCCCTTCGTCCTGAGCTACGGGGTCGAGAAACCGGACCAGACGATCGATGTCGTGCTGCGCTGGGACCACCGGATTACCGATGCCGCCCTGATCGCCAAGGTGCTGAATCGGCTGGAACAGGTGCTGAACACCGAAATATCAGGCGAATTGCGCGCGAATCGGCAGCAAACCGAGCCAAAAGCAGTCCGGGCGGTCGCGACGTAGCTGTCATTCCGGGATGGTCCAGAGGACCAGACCCGGAATCTCGAGATTCTCAGGTGCGCAATTGCGCACCATAGTTCAATACTGCGCATTGCCCCGGAATGACGTGCCCAAATCGTTGACAGAACGGCACTTCCCCCCTAATACCCCGCTTGCTCGCGGGCCGTTTTCGGCCCGCGTTGCGTTTCGCGACCCGTGGTCCTCCCCGAGCTTTCGAGGCGGACCTGTCGGCACCGGGAAGTTCCCGATGCACAGGAGGGCGCGTTTCCTCAAAACTCAAACCTATCCAAGAGGACGCGATGACTAAGCGCAGTGAGGCGAAGTACAAGATCGATCGCCGTATGGGCCAGAATATCTGGGGCCGCCCCAAGAGCCCCGTGAACCGCCGTGAATACGGCCCCGGCCAGCACGGCCAGCGCCGCAAGGGCAAGCTGTCCGACTTCGGCGTGCAGCTCCGCGCCAAGCAGAAGCTCAAGGGCTATTACGCCAACATTTCCGAGCGCCAGTTCCACGGCATCTATGTCGAAGCCGGCCGGATGAAGGGCGACACCGGTGAAAACCTGATCGGCCTCCTCGAGCGCCGCCTCGACACGGTGGTCTATCGCGCCAAGTTCGTCGCCACCATGTTCGCCGCGCGCCAGTTCATCAACCACGGCCACATCAAGGTGAACGGCCGCCGCGTCAACATTTCGAGCTACAAGGTCAAGCCCGGCGACGTCGTCGAGATCAAGGAATCCTCCAGGCAGCTCACCCCGGTGCTGGAAGCCGTCCAGCTCGGCGAGCGCGACGTGCCCGACTTCATCGAGGCCGATCACTCCAAGATGACGGCGAAGTTCACCCGCATCCCGGCGCTGTCGGACGTGCCGTTCGCGGTGCAGATGGAGCCGCATCTGATCGTCGAATTCTATTCGCGCTGATCGGAACGCATTTTCGAGCTATTAAGGCCCCGGGAAAACCGGGGCCTTTTTGCTGCCCCGCGGGGAAACGCCATGCGCCTGAACGACTGCCACAACTTCCACGATTTCCGCAAGCTGGCGCAACAGCGCTTGCCCGGCCCGATCTTTAACTACATCGACGGCGCCGCCGACGACGAGGTGACGCTGCGCCAGAACACCCAAAGCTTCGAGCGCTGCGACCTCGTGCCCAACGTCCTGCGCGGCGTGGAGGCCATCGACATGTCGGTGACCGTCATGGGCCAGAAACTGGCGATGCCGGTCTATTGCTCCCCGACCGCGCTGCAACGCCTGTTCCACCATGCCGGCGAGCGCGCGGTGGCCGCAGCTGCCGCGAAGTACGGCACGATGTTCGGCGTCTCCTCGCTCGGCACCGTCAGCCTCGAGGAATTGCGCAAGGCGCACGCTACGCCGCAGGTCTATCAGTTCTATTTTCACCGCGATCGCGGCCTCAACCGCGCCATGATGCAGCGGGCGAAGCAAGCCGGCGTCAACGTCATGATGCTCACCGTGGACAGCATCACCGGCGGCAACCGCGAACGCGATCTGCGTACCGGATTCTCGATTCCGTTCCGCCTGACGCTTGCCGGCATGGCCCAGTTCGCGATCAAGCCGATGTGGGGCATCAACTATCTCACCCATGAGGGCTTCAAACTGCCTCAGCTCGACGAGCACGTCGATATGAGCGGCGGCGCCATGTCGATCGGGCGCTATTTCACCGAAATGCTCGACCCTTCCATGACCTGGGACGACGTCGCCGAAATGGTGAAACTATGGAACGGACAATTTTGCCTGAAGGGCATCATGTCGGTGGCCGATGCCAAACGCGCCGTCGAGATCGGCTGCACCGGCATCATCCTGTCCAACCATGGCGGCCGGCAGCTCGACGGTTCACGGGCGGCGTTCGATCAGCTGGCTGAAATCGTCGACGCCGTCGGTGACCGGATCGACGTCATCATGGACGGCGGAATCCAGCGTGGCACCCATGTCCTGAAAGCATTGTCGCTGGGGGCCAAAGCGGTTGGCGTCGGCCGTTTCTATCTCTATCCTCTCGCCGCAGCCGGCCAGGCCGGCGTTGAGCGCGCGCTCGGCCTGATGCGGACCGAGATCGAACGCGACATGAAGCTGATGGGGTGCAGATCGATCGACCAGTTGTCCCGCGAAAATCTGCGCTTCAGATAATTCCTTCCTCTCCTCGCCGTCTTGCAACTACCGAGAGCCAGCCAATGACCTATTACACCCCTCCTCCGCGCGATCCCAAGGCAGCGCCGGTCCGTATCAACCTGCTGTCGGATACCCAGACCCGCCCCACGCCGGCGATGCGCGAGGCGATGGCGCGGGCGGAGGTCGGCGACGAACAGATCGGCGACGATCCGACCGTCAACCTGCTCTGCGAACGCGTCGCCGAACTGCTCGGCAAGGAAGCGGCCGTGTTCATGCCGTCGGGTACCATGTGCAACGTCGCGGCGACATTGGCCTGGTGCCGGCCGGGCGACGAAATTCTGGCGCATGCCAGCGCGCACATCATCGCCCGTGAAGGCGGCGCGCATGCCGCCCTCGGCGGCTTCCAGATCACCCCGCTGCCGGGCGACGACGGGCAATTCTCGCCGGAGACGTTTCGTGCCGCGCTTCATCCGCGCTCGCGCTACCAGCCGCCGCAAACCGTCGTCAGCGTCGAACAGACCGCCAATATCGGCGGCGGCACGATCTGGAAGAAGGCCGCGCTGGACGAGGTCGTCGAAATCGCCAAGGCCAACGGGCTCGTCACCCATATGGACGGTGCGCGACTCTTGAACGCCTGCGTCGCGTCGGGCATTTCCGCGCGTGACATGGCCGCAGGCTGGGACTCGGCGTGGATCGATTTCTCCAAGGGCCTCGGCGCGCCCGTCGGCGGCGCCATCGCGGGCTCGCGCGATTTCATCGACAATGTCTGGCGCTGGAAGCAGCGGCTGGGCGGCTCGATGCGGCAGGCCGGCGTTTGCGCAGCGGCCTGCGTTTACGCGCTCGACCACCACGTCGACCGCCTCGCCGACGATCATGCCAACGCGCGGGCGCTGGCGCGCGGGCTCTCGCAGATCAACGGCGTCGAGGTGCAGCAGCCGGAAACCAACCTCGTGTTCTTCAAACCTGATGGCGCCGGCATCCCGGGCGACAAGATGATCGAGGCTCTGCGCAAGCGCGGCGTGCTGCTGGCGATGATGGACGGCAGGATCCGTGCCTGCACCCATCTCGATGTGACGGCCGCGATGATCGAGGAGACGGTCGGTTTCGTGCGCGAGATCGTGCGCGGGGCTTGACGCTTACCTTCCCAGCGCCTGATAGATCAGCGTCTTCAATGCAAGCTGAATGCGTCCGCGCTGCGATGGCGTCTGCACCATGAAGATCGCGAACATGTCGTCCTTGGGATCGATGAAGAAGAACGTGCCCGCGACGCCATCCCAACGGTACTCGCCCAGCGGCCACGACGTGTTCGGCGGCACCGACGTGCGCACCGCAAAGCCAAGGCCGAAGCCGCTGGTTTCGCCGGGATAGTAGGCATAGTCACGCGCGATTTTCGTTTCCGCGCCGATGTGGTCGGACGTCATGAGCGCGATCGTCTCGGGCCTGAGGTAGCGACGGCCTTCGAAAGTGCCGCCATTCAGCAGCATCTGCGCGAAGCGCGCGTAGTCGCTGATGGTACCCACCATGCCGCCGCCGCCGGACTCCATCCTCCTAGGCTCCATCGGATCTCGGACGTTGGTGACCGGGCTGATCGCGCGATCGGTCGGCATCGGCTCGGCAATGCGTGGCCGCATCGCGGGATCGGTGACGATGAAGGCCGTCTCGCTCATGCCGAGCGGAGCGAGCAACCGTTCTCTTTCGAATTCAAGCAGGGATTTCCCCGACGCCACCTCGATCACGCGACCGAGTACGTCGGTGGAATAGCCGTAGTCCCATCGCGTGCCTGGCTGCTCGACCAAAGGCAGTTTTGCGGCTTGCTCGGCAAATTCGGCATTGGTCAGGTTGCGTCGCATGAGACCAGCCTCGGCGTAGCGGGCGCGTACGAGACCTCCTCCCATGTAACCGTAGGGCAGGCCGGAGGTATGGCGCAGCAGATCGGTGATCGTAACGGGCCGTTCGAGCGGCTCCTCGACTAGAGTCAATGTGCCGTCGTCAGCGCGCTTCTCGACGCCGACTTTTGTCGCCGCAAAGGCCGGGATGTATTTCGAGACGGGATCGTCGAGTTTTAATTTTCCGTCCTCGACCAGCATCATCGCCGCCACCGAGGTGATCGGCTTCGACATTGAGTAGAGGCGGAAGATGGTATCCGCGGTCATCGGCAGTTTGGTCGCGACGTCGCGGACGCCGAAGCTCTCGAAATAGACCGGCGTGCCGTGCTGCTGGATCAGCAGGATCGCACCGGGTATTTTGCCGGTCGCGATTTCGTTGCGGATATAGTCGCCGACGCGCGTCAGGCCTTCGCGTGAAAAGCTTCCTGCGCCCGGCGCAGGCTCGCTGGCACGCACGACATGCGACGAGACGAGGACGACGAATGCGGCCAGCGCCGCGACGAACAGACCGCGGAGCCTCACGCCGTCAATTCTCCATCGCTTCGTAGACCAACTGCTTGAGGGTGCGCTGGACGCGCTGCCGTTCGGAGGGCGTCTGTTCCAGCAGCACGAAGAACATTTCCTGCTTGCGGTCGATCACCATGTAGCAACCCGAGGCGCCGTCCCATTTCAATTCGCCGAGCGATCCCGGCGGCGGCGGCTTGGCGTTGCCGGGATCGGTGCGCACGGCAAATCCAAGCCCCATGCCAAAGCCGTCACCGGGAAAATAGAAATAGTCCCGCTCGACGCCGGAGCTCTTGCTGGTATGGTCCGATGCCATCAATTCGAACGTCTTTGGGTTGAGATAGGTCTTGCCCTCGAACGTCCCGCCGTTGAGCAGCATTTGCGCAAAGCGCGAAAAGTCCGCCATGGTCGAAACCATGCCACCGCTGGCGGATTCCCATTTCTGGCGAACCTCGGTCCGGTACTGGCGGCCGACACGGAAATCACTGTCGTTCGGCACCGGCTGGGCGAGCCGTTGCAGCCTCTCCGGTTCGGTGACGAAGAAGCCGGTGTCGGTCATGCCAAGCGGGTCGAGCAGCTTTTCCTTCTCGATCTCGAGCAGGGACTTTCCGGATACGATCTCCATGACCCGCGCCAGAATGTCGGTGGAATGGCCATATTGCCAGAGCGCGCCCGGCTGGTTGTGCAGCGGCAGCTTGGCGATCCGTTCGGCGAACTCGGCGAGGTCGAATTCGCCCGCATAGAGATTGGCTTCCTTGTAGGCCTTGCGCACCAGACTGTCGCCATAGA
Source organism: Bradyrhizobium sp. OAE829 (assembly GCF_040546575.1). Taxonomy (NCBI): domain Bacteria; kingdom Pseudomonadati; phylum Pseudomonadota; class Alphaproteobacteria; order Hyphomicrobiales; family Nitrobacteraceae; genus Bradyrhizobium; species Bradyrhizobium sp. OAE829. Next base: position 1,380,385 of record NZ_JBEPOE010000001.1, read on the forward strand.
AGCCGTAGGTGATGCCGGAGGTGTGGCGCAACAGGTCGAGGATGGTGATGGGCCGGGTCATCGGCACCAGTTCGAGCGTCCTGTTGCCGTCCTCGGCCTTTTTCTCCACGCCGACCTTCATGTTTGCGAAGGACGGAATGTATTTCGAGACGGGATCGTCGAGCCTGATCTTGCCGTCCTGGATCAGTTGCATCGCCACGACTGACGTGATCGCCTTGGTCAGCGAAGACAGGCGGAAGATGGTCTTGTCCGTGATTGGCGCCTTGGAGACCACGTCCTGCACGCCGAAGGTCTGATGATAGACCGGCTTGCCGCGCTGCTGGATCAGGACGTTCGCGCCCGCAATCTTGCCCGTGGCCACCTCGTTGGCGAAGAACTCGCTGATCTTGGCGAGTTTTGCTTCATTGAAGCGCGCCCCGGCGGGCATGTCGAAGGTGCCTTGAGCGCGGGCGAGCGGCGGCGCCCCCAGCATCAGCGCGCCACAAACGAGCGCGCACAGCACTTGACGTGAATTCATTGGACCCCTCCCCGGAATTCGCCCGGGGAGTGTAGCGGTCGCGTGTCATCAGGCACAAGGGCTACCAAACGCGGCCAGCGCCGATTCATGCAGGCGGGCGCTATCCTCGGAGAAGCAGCAAAAAATCACACCGGTCATTTCAGGTGCCGTGGCCAGCGCATCGACCACGGTTGCGACCGCGATCCCGGCCGCGCGCTCGGCTGGGAAGCGATAAATGCCGGTTGAAATCGCCGGAAAAGCCACGGAGGCAACACCGTGCTTCCGGCAAAGTTCGATCGAGCGGCGATAGCACGAGGCGAGCAAATCGTCCTCGCCAAGCTTACCGCCGTTCCAAACCGGTCCAACTGTGTGGATTACATGTTGGGCTTTGAGCCGGTAGCCCCGGGTGATCTTGGCGTCGCCGGTCGCGCATCCATTCAGCGTACGACACTCGGCCAACAGCTCAGGCCCGGCTGCATCGTGAATCGCCCCATCGACGCCGCCCCCGCCGAGCAGGGACGAATTCGCGGCGTTGACGATGGCGTCAACGCGCAAGGTCGTGATGTCGGCAACGATGACTTCCAGCCGCGCCTTGCCGATCTGGCGCGCGGTCGAACTCAGGCTGAAGCCGCCGTGTTGACGGCGACACCCTTGTCGGCGAACAGCTGCTGCAATTCACCGGCCTGGAACATCTCGCGGATGATGTCGCAGCCGCCAACGAACTCGCCCTTGACGTAGAGTTGCGGAATGGTCGGCCAGTTGGAGTAGGTTTTGATGCCGTCGCGCAGATCGGCGGACTCCAGAACGTTCAGGCCCTTGTAGCCGACGCCCACGTGATCGAGGATCTGGACCACCTGCCCCGAAAAACCGCACTGCGGAAACTGCGGCGTTCCCTTCATGAACAGCACGACGTCGTTCGACTTCACTTCGTTGTCGATGAATTGCTCGATGCTCATATTCGCTTCCTTTTGGGGCACGGCCCCCTGCGGCTAAAGCCTTGCGGGCCGGCTCGTCCGATTCAACCCGATCCTGCCCATATATGTAGCCCAAACCGTTGTGCATCCAAAGTAAAATGGCGAGGAGCTGGCATGCGCAACCTTGCCGGGGGGCCCAAAAGGCCGGGCGGCTCATAGTCTGACGGCATCAATATCATGGCGCCCGGAGGCTTTTTTCCCGGATGGGAACCCCTATCTAGGACGGACTGTCCGTCAGGAACCTGTCTGCCAGAGAAACGTTCTCTCCCGAACCGGAGCCACCAGTGACGAAATCAGTAGCCGCGGCCGCGTTAGCCACCCCCACCCCGTCACTCTTTTCCGATTCCGGCACCCTCGCCCAGCGACTGGTCGACGCCTATCTCGCAGTCCGAGACGAGACCGAGCGCCGGGCCGCCCCCCTGTCCCCCGAGGATCAGCTGATCCAGTCGATGCCGGACGCCAGCCCGGCAAAGTGGCACCGCGCTCATACCACCTGGTTTTTCGAGCAATTCCTGCTCGGCGAGCATTGCGAAGGCTATCGGGTTTTTCATCCCGACTACGCCTTCCTGTTCAACTCCTATTATGTCAGTGCCGGCCCCCGCCATGCCCGCCATCAGCGCGGTCACCTCACGCGCCCGAGCGCCGATGAAGTCACCGCCTATCGGCGCCATGTCGATGCCGCCGTCGTCAAATTCTTCCAGACCGCGCGCGAGGACGTCCTTACCGGACTGGTGCCGCTGGTCGAAGTGGGCCTCAACCACGAGCAGCAGCATCAGGAGTTGATGCTGACCGACATCCTGCACGCCTTCGCCCAGAACCCGATCCCACCGGCCTATGATGCGGCGTGGCGTTTCCCTGCCCCGACACAAGGCGGTGACGAATGGATCGCCCTCAACGAAGGCATCCATACCGTCGGGCATACCGACGACAGTTTTCATTTCGACAATGAGAAGCCGGCGCACCGCGCGCTGGTCGGCCCGGTGAAACTCGCCCGCAACCTCGTCACCAACGCCGAATGGCTCGCCTTCATGAAGGACGGGGGTTACGCGACGGCGACGCTGTGGCTGATGGACGGTTTTGCCGCCGCGAACAACGAGCAATGGCAGGCGCCCGGCCATTGGCGCCAGGTTGGCGGCGAATGGAAGATCATGACGTTCGGCGGATTGCAGCCGATCGATCCGTCCGCTCCGGTCAGCCATGTCAGTTATTACGAGGCGGATGCGTTCGCGCGCTGGAGCGGAAAGCATCTGCCGACCGAGATGGAATGGGAAGTCGCCGCACGTGCCGGCCAGCTGAACGATGCGTTCGGCATCGTCTGGCAGTGGACCCGCAGTTCCTACTCACCCTATCCCGGCTATCGCGCCATCGAAGGCGCGCTCGGCGAATACAACGGCAAGTTCATGGTCAACCAGCTGGTGCTGCGCGGGTCGTCGCTTGCAACTCCGGCCGGTCACAGCCGCATCACCTATCGTAACTTCTTTTACCCGCATCACCGCTGGCAATTCACGGGATTGCGCCTTGCAGACTACGCCTGACCTTTCTCAAGCATGATCCGGAACGGCGACGACGCCTTTCCGAACCAGATCATGGCCAACCGATGATCAAAAGCGCGCCGGGAAGCGCGTTCAGGAGAGTATCATGAATGTGCATGCCCCCGCTTTGGCCCACACGCACGAGTTCGATGAACAGACTACGGCGTTTGCGGAAGACGTGATCGGAAACCTCGCGCAGCATCCCAAGCGGCTGTCGCCGAAATATTTCTACGACGTCACGGGGTCGGAGCTGTTCGAACAGATCACGGTGCTGCCGGAATACTATCCGACCCGTACCGAACTCGGCATTCTGCGCGACCGCGGCGATGCGATTGCCGCCATCATCGCGAAGGGGGCGGCGCTGGTGGAATTCGGCGCCGGCGCCACCACGAAGGTGCGCCTGCTGCTGGAACGCAGCGACTTCGGCGCCTACGTCCCGGTTGATATATCCGGCGACTTCCTCAAGGCGCAGGCCGACGCCCTGCGCAAGGATTTCCCCGGTCTCAAGGTCTATCCGGTGGCCGCGGATTTCACTGCACCGTTTGCGCTGCCGGCCGAGATCGCCAATATGCCGAAGCTCGGCTTCTTTCCGGGATCGACGCTCGGCAATTTCGAGCCGAATGAAGCCAGCGCCTTCCTGCGCACCGCCCGCGAAATCCTCGGCGATGGCGCGCAGATGATCATCGGCGTCGATCTCGAGAAGGATGAGCGCGTGCTTTACGACGCGTACAATGATTCAGCTGGGGTCACCGCGCGCTTCAATCTCAATGTGCTGGTGCGCATCAACCGCGAGCTCGGCGGCAATTTCGATCTCTCCGCCTTCACCCACCGCTCGATCTACAACCGCGACCGCCATCGCATCGAGATGCACCTGATCAGCCGCAAGGCGCAGAACGTGCGCGTGCTCGGGCACAATTTCTCGTTCCGCCCCGGCGAGAGCATCCACACCGAGAATAGCTACAAATACAGCTTCGAGCGCTTCACCGCGCTGGCGCGTGGCGCGGGCTGGAAGGTGCGGGAGTCCTGGACCGACAAGAACAGGATGTTCTCGGTGCACGCGCTGGCGGCCTTGGACTGAGCCCTCACGTTTTCGCCCCGGACTTGCCGCGCGCCGACCGCGGCTTGCGCGTGGGTATGATCCGTGGCGAAGGCATCATCCAATGATCGGATAATCGCTCGGCGCCCAGCAGCCAGCCGTGAATGATCCGCCATTTGTCCTGCCCGCGAGATTGGAAATCCAACAGCGGCGAGGCGTCGTCCTGCAACTCGTAGAAGAATCGCAGCGAGTCCTTGCCGGTGGGCCCGCCAGGATCAATCGCCTGCGTCAGTATCCAGTCATCCCACTGCTGGAGTATGAGGGCACGTGCTTCGCTTTGTTTCATCGGCGCGCGTTCTCGGCCACGGGCATGCCGTGGGAACTGAGTTGACCGCGCCGGTCAGATTTAACTTGCAAAAAAGGTGTCCGCGCCGCCGCGCTACCTGCACCTTCGTAGTCGGTATGAAAGCAAATGCTTAACAAATTTGCAATTTCGGCAATCTATGCCAGCAATTCGCTGCAGCAGCGCTGTCGTTTCCCCTTCGAAATGTCCAAATTTTGACGCCGACTCAGCCAATCCTGCGCATACGACTTGGCTGGGGTGAGTTCGTGCCAGGGGATCCAGTTATGGGGAATGCGTATCCGACGTCCGGGAACCAGAAGCACCGCTTCGGACCTTCATCGGCGCTCGACGATGAAGACGAGGGACCCGATTCCGACGCGAGCGCCGCGCTGGCGTCGCTGATCGAGGAAAATGTCAGGCTTCGTGCCCTTGTGGTCCAGTTGTCCGACCTCGTCCTGAAGAACCTCGTCGCCCAGAAGTAGTGCTTGCAGTTCGCGTCGGCGGGCCGGTCACGCGACCGGCCCGCACGAATTGGCTATTCGGGCGTGTCCGACCTGAGCGAGATCGATTCCCACACCGCGACCACCACCATGATCGCGGTCGTGAGCAACGAGAGCCATAGCGGCGACAGGTCGTGCGCGAACCAGGCAAGGCCGCACAGCACGATGATACCGACACCGTGCGAGAGCTGCAGAAAACCGCGAAAACTGTGCTTGAACAGGATTGTCCCGACCAGGAACAGCAGCGGTCCGCCGGTCGCGCTCAGGACCGTCCTGAGATCGGAATGCCCACCCGGGTGCTTCAGCACGAGTTCGTCGGCCACTGCCGTGACGATAATGCCGGCCACGATCGGCATGTGCAGGTAAGTATAGGCGAGCCGCGCCAGCCGCCCCGGTTCGCTCGATTTTGAGATCTGCTCGGATCCGGCTTCGGCGCCCTTGTTGAAGTAGATCCACCACATCGCCAGGGTGCCGACAAAGGCTGACACGAAGGCCGTGACGTTTTCGATCGTCCAGGTCAGCTCGGCAAAAGTAGCACCCGTCACGATGATGGATTCGCCGAGCGCGATGATGATGAACCCCGCGCAGCGTTCGGCCATGTGGCCGCCCTCGATCACCCAATCGGCGACCGAAGACGCGCCGTACCGGGGTATCCAGAACCGGACCGCCGGCGACAGGTATTCGATGACAAGCGCGATCCCCCACAGCACCAGCCGGGTTTCGCCCTTCGCAAATCCACCCGCGATCCAGAACACCGCCGACAACGCCAGCCACGACGTGATGCGGATCGCATTCATCCGCGCCAGGGGACGCGACGGTGGCGTCGCGACCCACAGGAACACGGTCTTGCCGACCTGCATCGCGGCATAGGCCAACGCGAACCACAACCCGCGGTCGTCAAACGCCTTCGGGATCGAGGTCGAAAGTATGAGCCCGCCGAGCGTCAGCGCAAACAGCAGCAGCCGGACCGGGGTCTTTTCGGGATTGAGCCAGTTGGTGATCCAGGAGGTGTAGACCCACACCCACCAGACTGCGAGGAACAGCATCGTGACCTGCAGCGCGCCCAACGGCGTGAAATGGCCGAGCAGGCTGTGCGAGATCTGGGTGACCGCAAAGACGAAGACGAGGTCGAAGAACAGCTCGGCGTAGGTCACCCGGCTGTGCTGGTGCGGCACGATCGGTCGGAACAGCGCGCCGTGTGCATCCGCCGCCATCGGCGCGCCTCCGAGGTTCGGTCAGCCTTCGGGCACCCCGGTTTGCAGCGCCAGCGCGTGCAGCACGCCGCCCATCTGCCCCTTGAGCGACTGGTAGACGATCTGGTGTTGCTGGACCCTCGACTTGCCGCGGAAGGACTCAGAAATCACGGTCGCGGCGTAGTGGTCACCGTCACCGGCCAGATCGCGGATCGTCACCTCGGCATCGGGTATGGCTGCCTTGATCATCGATTCGATATCGTGGGCGTCCATCGGCATTCCAGCATGTCTCCGTCAATTGCGAATCACGGCCAGCTCTCGCGACCGTGACGGCCAAACCTAGCGCGTACGCTCTTCTAGGTCATCCTGCCCGGCACTATATCCCGGGTTCAAACCTTTTAAACCATTCAGGTTGAGGCGTCCGGTCACATCCGGCTGACCCAAAAAGAGGCAAAGAAGCATGAAACTTCCCGGTCCCGACCATCCGATCACGATTGCGGCCAATCCCAAGCGCGTCCGGGTTTCGGCCGGCGGCGTGGTCATCGCCGACACCACCCAGGCCCTCACCCTCAAGGAGGCGAGCTATCCGGCGGTGCAATATGTGCCGCGCAGCGACGTCAACATGGCTCTGTTGGCCCGCACCGAGCGGACCACGCATTGTCCCTACAAGGGAGACGCGAATTATTTCAGCATCAACGCCGACGGCAGGACGCTGGCTAATTCGATCTGGACCTATGAGACACCGTTCCCGGCGATGGCAGAGATCGCCGGCCATCTGGCGTTCTATCCGGACAAGGTGAAGATCGAGGAAGTCGTCTGAGGGCCTGATCCGCCGGTCAAGGCGCGGCCGACCGAGTCATCTGGAGCGAAAACGCGTTTCGCGCTTCTGCCGTGCGACGAAATTCCTGATCCCGTTCAGCCACATGTCCGCGACACTTTTTTCGAATGAGCGACGATGCCGCGCTGCGAGGTTTGACGATAGCCCTTGCTGAATCGGGTTCCAGGCTGCAACACTCCGAGCAAACAGCCTGGCCGGGAGGGGCGCATGACATCGATTTCCACCGTGGGCCATGCCGACGTTCAGACGGTGCCAAAAACCAAAACGCGAAACCTTTCGCTTGATCGCGCCCGCACCTTCCTGACGCTGGTGGTGCTGCTGCACCACGCCGTCATCCCGTATACTTACTACGGTCACACCGACCCGAAGTCATTCTTCGGCTTCGACATGATCGTGCTCGCCACCGACAGTTTCTTCATGGCGATGTTCTTTTTCCTGTCCGGCCTGTTCGCTTGGTCCGGCATTGCGCGAAAGGGACCGCTGAATTATTTGCAGGATCGCCTGTTTCGGCTTGCCCTGCCCTTCGCGATCTGCGCGCTGACCGTCATTCCGATCGCCTATTACGCCATTTCCCTGCGTCAGCATCCCGAGGTCAGCTTCGCTTCATTCTGGTGGAAAACCGTCACCGTCGGACCTTGGCCGAGCGGACCGATCTGGTTCCTTTGGGTCTTGCTCGGCTTCGACCTGGTTGCTTGCCTGCTGTATCGGCTGTCACCCAACCTTCTCGATCCGATCAATCGCCTCTCGCTGCACGGTCGCCGCCGGCCCGCGGTATTCTTCGCGGTCATGCTTGCCGTCACCGCTGCGTTCTACATTCCCGGGCGGATTTACTACGGAGCAGGCAGCTGGTTCGAGTTCGGGCCGTTTTCCGTCCAGCACGGGCGCGTGATGCTCTACGCAACCTACTTCTTTTTCGGCGCCGGCATCGGCGTTGCGATGATGGATCGCGGGCTGCTCGCGGCTGACGGCCGGATGGCGAAGGTCAGCTGGGATTGGATGATCCTGGCGATCGTTCCGTATTACCTCATGTGGGTGCTGATCTCCATCAAGCGCGAGAACCTGGGGAATCCAGCAGACCTACCCGACTGGTATGAAGGGGCCTATGCCGTCTGCTTCACTGTCTTCAGCGTGGCCATCCTGTTCCTGATCCTGGCCTATTTCCTGAGGTTCGCCAGCTCCGGCAAGAGCATACTCGATCCGATGCAGGCTGATGCCTACGGCATGTTCCTGGTGCACTATCCGATCGCGTTGTGGCTGCAGTATTGGCTGTTCGATTTCAATATGCCGGCGACCGTGAAAGCCCCCATTGGATTCGTATTAACGGTCGCGTTCAGCTGGGCGCTGACGCGCGCGCTGCGGCAGATTCCGGGTGCGAAGCGGGTGTTGTGACATCCGGCCGTCATTGCCTGCGACAAACGCAAAGCGTTTGCGCACGGGAGCGCAGCGACGAAGCAATCCATCTCTCGGCGAGCAGCGAAATGGATTGCTTCGCTTCGCTCGCAATGACGTGGAAAGAGCGGAGCTACGACGCCTTGCCGCTCATATAGGCCGGCAGCCAGCTTTCGAACGCCGTATTGAGCGACGTCACCGCAACAGGTGCTTCACCGGCCACCGCGATTGCATCACCACCGGTGGCGCCGATCCGCACGCAGGGCACCCCGGCGCCCTTCATCTTCGCCAGCACCAGTCCGGCATCGGCCGCCGGCACCGTCACGATGTAGCGTGCCTGGTCTTCGCCGAACCAGTAGCCGTGCGGCACGATCGAGGCCGGTGCCGCCAATAGCTGTGCGCCGATGCCGCTTGCAATCGCCATCTCGGCGAGCGCGATCAGAAGTCCGCCGTCGGAAACGTCATGCACCGCGGTTGCGGTGCCGGCGTGGATCATGCCGCGCACCACGTCGCCATTGCGCTTTTCGGCGGCCAGATCGACCGGCGGCGGCGCGCCCTCTTCGCGGCCACAGACATCGCGCAGATAGACGGACTGTCCGAGCCAGCCCTGGGTGTCGCCGATCAAGAGGATTGCCTCACCCGCCGCCTTGAAGGCGAGCGACGCGGACTTGGTGAAATCGTCGAGCAGCCCGACGCCGCCGATCGAGGGCGTCGGCAGGATGCCGCGGCCGTTGGTTTCGTTGTAGAGCGAGACGTTGCCGGACACGACGGGGAAGTCGAGCGAACGACAGGCTTCCGCAATACCCTTCAGGCAGCCGACGAACTGGCCCATGATTTCGGGCCGTTCCGGATTGCCGAAATTCAGATTGTCGGTGATCGCGAGCGGCCTTCCGCCGACCGCCGTGATGTTGCGCCAGGCCTCGGCCACCGCCTGCTTGCCGCCTTCGAACGGATCCGCTTCGCAATAACGCGGCGTCACGTCGACGGTGAGCGCAAGCCCCTTCGGTCCGTCCTGCACCCGCACGACGGCGGCGTCGCCACCCGGGCGCTGCACCGTATTGCCGAGGATGACGTGGTCGTACTGCTCCCAGACCCAGCGCCGCGAGCAGAGCTCGGGCGTCGCTATCAGCTTTTCCAGCGCCGCCGAAATGCCGATCGGCGGCTTCACGTCCTGCGCGCGCACCACTGGCAACAACGCGGACGCGACATGCGGCCGGTCGTACAGCGGCGCCTCGTCGCCCAGTTCCTTGATCGGCAAATCGGCCATGACGTCGCCGCCATGCTTCACCACAAAACGCTTGCTCGGCGTGGTGTAGCCGACGACGGCGAAATCGAGCCCCCATTTGCGGAAGATCGCCTCGGCCTCTTGTTCCTTCTCGGGCTTCAGCACCATGAGCATGCGCTCCTGGCTTTCCGAGAGCATCATCTCATAGGCGCTCATGCCGGTTTCGCGCGTCGGCACGGCGTCGAGATTGAGGTCGACGCCGAGATCGCCCTTGGCGCCCATCTCGACCGCCGAACAGGTCAGCCCGGCCGCGCCCATGTCCTGGATCGCGATCACGCAATCGGCTTCCATGATTTCGAGGCAGGCTTCCAGCAGCAATTTTTCGGCGAAGGGATCGCCGACCTGCACGGTCGGGCGCTTCTCGGCGGAATCATCGTCGAATTCGGCCGACGCCATCGAGGCGCCGTGAATGCCGTCGCGGCCGGTCTTGGATCCGAGATAGACGATCGGCATGTTTACGCCGGAGGCCGCCGCATAGAAGATCTTGTCGGTGTCGGCGAGGCCGACGGCCATCGCGTTGACCAGGATGTTGCCGTCATAGCGGGTGTGGAAACGCACCTGCCCGCCAACCGTCGGCACGCCGAACGAATTGCCGTAACCGCCGACGCCCGCGACAACGCCCGACACCAGATGGCGGGTCTTGGGATGTTCCGGCGCGCCAAAGGAAAGCGCATTGAGGCACGCGATCGGGCGCGCCCCCATCGTGAACACGTCGCGCAAAATGCCGCCGACCCCGGTGGTCGCGCCCTGATAGGGCTCGATATAGCTCGGGTGGTTGTGGCTCTCCATCTTGAACACGACCGCCTGGCCGTCGCCGATGTCGATGACGCCTGCGTTCTCGCCCGGGCCCTGCATCACCCAGGGAGCCTTGGTCGGCAGGCCGCGCAGATGGATCCGGGAGGATTTGTACGAGCAGTGCTCGTTCCACATCGCGGAAAAAATCCCGAGTTCGGTGAAACTCGGCACCCGACCGATCAGCTTGAGGATGCGCTCATACTCGTCCGGCTTGAGACCATGGCTGGCGACGAGTTCGGGGGTGATCTGGGGCTCGTTCATGGGTCCCTTAATAGGAAGATCGGCGGGCTGGGAAAAGGCCTTTTAGGGCGCATTTCCGCCCTGTCCAGAGCTTTACGGCAGGCCAGCCGGGATCGGCGTTTGCACATCACGCCTGGATCGGATTTAAGGGCTTAAACCTGCAAAGGAAGGCCCAATTTCGTGAATGACCTCTCCAATACTGCATTCGTCAAACGTCCCGACCTGCACGTTGAAACCGAGGGCGAATTCGCCGGGTGGCGCACCTGGACCCGTGACAATTTCGAGACCCATAGCGGGCCGTTCTGGCACCGGGTGGAGGAAGACGGCCGGGTCCGCTGCGCCTTTCGGGTCGAGAAAAAACACCTCAACGGCCAGCGCAACGTCCATGGCGGCTGCTTCATGACCTTTGCGGATTACTGCCTGTTCGCGCTGGCCTCGCCGGTGCTGCAAGGGTCGGGCGTGACGGTGGCATTTGGCTGCGAATTCCTCGATGCGGCGCACGAAGGCGAACTGGTCGAATGCGAGGGTGAGATCACCCGCGCCGGCGGCTCCCTGATCTTCCTGCGCGGGGTGCTGAAATCGGGCGAGCGATCGCTGTTCACCTTTTCCGGCACCATCAAGCGGGTGAAGCGGAAGCCACCGACGGACGCAGGCACAGTTGCCACCTAGCATTCCCCCGGGGAAGCACAGCTGGCGAGATTATGCGCTGCTGCTGGCGCTGGCGTGCTGCTGGAGCTCGACCTATCCGCTGACCAAGATCGGCCTCGGCTCGATCCCGCCGATCACCTTCATCTCGGCCCGTTCGCTGATCGCGGCCGCATTCCTTCTCGTCATCCTGTACGCGCGCGGATTGCGGCTCCCGATCGATGCCAAGGCCTGGAAGCTGTTCGCCTTCCAGCAGAGCATCAACTCGACCATCCCGTTTTTGATGATCACCTGGGCGCAGCAATATGTGCCGGCGTCGAGCGCCGTGGTGCTGGCCTCGACGACGCCTATTTTCGCCTTCCTGATCACCTGGGGCATCACGCGGCACGAGCCGGCGACGCTGTTGAAGCTGGTTGGCGCCATCCTCGGCCTCGCCGGAACGGCCGCGATCATCGGGCTCGACGCGCTCGGCGGTCTCAGCAAGGACGTGTTCGCCGAAATCGTCATCCTTGTCGCCACCCTCTCCTTTGCCTGCGCCACCATCTTCGGGCTGCGGTTGACCGACTACGATCCGATGGTGGTGGCGGCGGGCTCACTGCTATTCGGCGGCTTCGTGCTGCTGCCGGCATCGCTGATCGTCGATCACCCCTGGACCTTGCGGCCGACGGCGGAAGCTTTGGCGGCGACCCTCGCAATGGGCATCTTCTCAAGCGCGTTCGGGCTGATGCTGTTTTATATGTGCCTGAGCCGGCTCGGCACGCTTACCACCAACGCGCAAGGCTATCTGCGCATCCCGATCGGCGTCGGTCTCTCGGTGCTGTTGCTCGGTGAATCCGTGCCGGCGAACCTGGCGCTCGGACTGGTACTCGTCATGGCCGGCGTCGCCGCGATGACCATTCCCGGTGACCGGTACGGAAAGTGGATCGACCGGCTGCGTGGCAGATCGAAGGCCCAGCAACCTTGACTATCCGTCGAAGGGGTTGCCGCCTATTTCTTCTCTTCCAGCAGCTTGCGGTATTTCTCGACGTCGCGCGTCACGAGTTGCTGCAGCACTTCGGGGGTATGCTCATTGGCGTCGGGCGCAACGGTCGACAGATCGTGAAAGCGCTTTTTGACGGCATCGCTCTCCACCGCGCTCTTCGCCGCGGCATTCAGTTTCGCAATGACCGCCGGCGGCGTGCCTTTTGGGGCGAACAGGCCGTTCCAGCCCTGCGCCTCGAATTCGGGAAGCCCCGCTTCCGCAGAGGTCGGCAGTTCCGGCAAGGTCGCGAGCCGCACCGTCGAGCCGACCACCATTGCCTTGACGAGCTTGTCGTCGATCGCCTGCGACACGGACGCCGCGGCATCGCAGACGCCATCGATCTGGCCGCCGATCGCGTCCGTCAGCGCGGGCGCCGCGCCACGATAGCCGACCAGCGTGACATCGATGCCGGCGGCCTGCACAAAACTCTTGCAGATCAGGAAATTCGACGAGCCGACGCCGGCATGTCCGAGATTGATCTTGCCGGGATTTTTCTTCGCGTGAGCGATGAATTCCTGAAGATTCCTGGCCGGGAAATCCTTGCGCAGCGCGACGATGCCGAAGGTCTTCGCCACCATTGCGATCGGCACGAAGGAGTCCGGCGTGAACGACAGTTTCGGATAGATCGTATAGGTCGCCGCGCTAGTGCCGGCATTGCCGATCGCGATGGCGTAACCATCGGCTTCAGCGCGCGCCGCCCGCGCCAGCGCGATCGAGCCGCCGGCGCCTACGATATTCTCGATCACGATCGGCTGTCCGAGCGATTTCGCCATCTCCTCGGCGACCACGCGCGCAATCACGTCCGAAGTGCCGCCGGCCGCGAACGGCACGATCATGGTGACGGGACGTTTTGGGTAATCCTGCGCGTGGGCGGCGGTAGCGAACGACAGGGTCAAAAGCGCCGCGGCCAGTTTTACCGCAAGAGAACTCACGCGGCTTTTTCCAGATGCGCGACGAGGCCGGCGAACAGGCCGCGACCGTCGGTGCAGCCCATGATGTCCTCGACGTGGTTTTCCGGATGCGGCATCATGCCGAGCACATTGCCGCGCTCGCTGACGATGCCGGCGATCGATTCCGCGGCGCCGTTGATGTTGGAGCTTTCGTCCACCACGCCATCGGCGGAGCAATAACGGTACAGCACCCGCCCCTCGCCTTCGAGGCGCTTGACCGTCTCTTCATCGGCCTCGTAATTGCCTTCGCCATGCGCCACCGGCACCCGGATGACCTGGCCGGCATTGTAGCCGCGCGTGAACGGCGTGTCGGAACGTTCGACCCGCAGGTGCACATCCTTGCAGATGAATTTCAGTCGCGCGTTGCGCATCAGCACGCCGGGCAATAAGCCCGCTTCGCAGAGGATCTGGAAACCGTTGCAGACGCCGAGCACGAGGCCGCCACCCGCCGCAAAATCCCGCACCGCGTCCATCACAGGCGCACGCGCCGCAATCGCCCCGCAGCGCAGATAGTCGCCATAGGAAAAGCCGCCGGGCACTACTACGAGATCGGTACCCTTGGGCAGCGCGGTCTCGGCATGCCAGACCATCGCGGCCTCGTTGCCCGATGCGAGCTTAAGTGCGCGCGCCATGTCGCGCTCGCGATTGATGCCAGGGAAGACGAGGACGGCTGATTTCATTGCTGGCGCCTAGAGCAGTTCGACCCGGTAATTCTCGATCACGGTGTTCGCCAGCAGCTTGTCGGCGGCGTCCTTCAACGCCGCCTCGGCCTTGGCCTTGTCCGAGCCTGACAGTTCGATGTCGAACACCTTGCCCTGACGGACGCTGGCGACACCGTCGACGCCGAGCGATTTCAGCGCGCCTTCGATGGCCTTGCCCTGCGGATCGAGAATGCCGGACTTCAAGGTAACGGTAACACGTGCTTTCACAGGATTGCCTCAGCTCTTCACCAGCACCGGGCCTGTGCCGGCCGGACGCTCGTTCTCCATCAGGATGCCCAGACGCTTTGCGACCTCGGTATAGGCCTCCAGGAGACCACCGAGATCCCTGCGGAAACGATCCTTGTCGAGCTTCTCGTTCGACTTGATGTCCCACAGCCGGCATGAGTCGGGCGAGATCTCGTCAGCGACGATGATCCGCATCATTTCGTTCTCGAACAGGCGGCCACATTCCATCTTGAAATCGACCAGACGGATGCCGATGCCCAGAAACAGCCCGGTCAGGAAGTCGTTGACGCGGATGGCGAGCGCCATGATGTCGTCGATTTCCTGCGGCGTCGCCCAGCCGAACGCGGTGATGTGCTCTTCGGACACCATCGGATCGTTGAGCTGGTCGTTCTTGTAATAAAACTCGATGATCGAGCGCGGCAGCTGGGTGCCTTCCTCGATGCCGAGGCGCTGCGACAGCGATCCCGCCGCCACGTTCCGCACCACCACCTCCAGCGGCACGATCTCGACCTCGCGAATCAGCTGCTCGCGCATGTTGAGGCGGCGGATGAAATGGGTCGGCACCCCGATGTCGTTGAGGTGCTGAAACAGGTACTCCGAAATCCGGTTGTTGAGGACACCCTTGCCCTCGATCACCTGGTGTTTCTTGGCATTGAACGCGGTCGCATCGTCCTTGAAGTGCTGGATCAGGGTTCCCGGCTCCGGACCTTCATACAGGACCTTGGCCTTGCCTTCATAAATGCGGCGTCGACGGCTCATAGGGATGTACCGTGTTTTGTTGAAATCCATGAATTTGGTGTGCTCCGGATGACAAGGGTTTACGACCACGACGGAGCTGCCGTGAAGGCCAGGAACCTGATCTTAACCAACTGGAAACAGAACAAGAACCTAGCCTGTTGGCAACCTATCCGATTGGCCTATCCAGCACAATCGACACGGCCCAATTGGGCCAACTTATACCTGTAGACTGCGGCTTAACGGCCCGTTGTTTTGCCGATTCGCCCCCTCTATCTAGGTAGGCGACGGGGCCGCCACAACGCGGCCCCCGCGTGCATCTGGCAGGGATTGGAACTCAAATATGAGCACTTTCGACAAGCGCGAAGAAGGTTTCGAGAAGAAATTCGCTCTCGATGCAGATCAGAAGTTCAAGGCCGAGGCGCGTCGCAACCGGCTCCTCGGAACCTGGATCGCAGAAAAGCTCGGAATTACCGGTGACGCCGCCACTGCCTACGCCAAGGAAGTGGTCGCCGCCGATTTCGAGGAAGCCGGCGATTCCGACGTCATTCGCAAGGTGATGGGCGATATCAAGGCCAAGGGCGTCGCCCTCACCGAGCAGGAACTCCGCGCCAAGATGGATGAGCTGATGGCGACTGCCGTCGCCCAGGTGAAGGCGGGAACGTAAAGCCTGCGAATAGGGAGTGGCGAGTAGCGAATAGCAAGTTCCATTCGCTACTCGCCATTCGCCATTCGCGCCTTGACAATCTCCAGGAGCCGCCGCGACGCCGCGCTGAGAAAGCCGCCGCGGCGGGTCACCGTCACGACGTCCTGGCTTGCCTTGAGATCGCCGACGCGGATGGTCGCGATCGAGCCGTATTTCAGTTCTTCTGCAGCGTTGCTCTCCGAGAGCAATGCGATGCCAAGGCCGGCTTCGACCAGACGCTTCTGCGCGGTGAGGCTGTCGACCGGCGTCCAGCCGACCTCCCCCAATCCATGGGTTTGAAACAGCGCAAACACATGTGACGCCGTGATCTCGCGCCGCCTCGGCAGTACTGGAAACGCGATCCAGCGTTCGCCGCGCAAATCGGCCAGTTTCGCGACCCGCCGGCCAGCACGCGGGTGATCCGTCGCGCACACGACCTGAAGCCGTTCCGCTCGCAGCAATTCGCAATCGAGATCGCGCGAGCCGTCGCGGTCGTAGCGCAGCCCGATGGTCGCCTCGCCGCGCCGGATCAGGTCGCTGACCTCCGCGCTGGTCGCCGTGCGCAAGGTCAATTCGACACCGGGATATTCGGCGGCAAACCGCTTGAGGATTTCGGACAGCCTACCGCCCGCCAGCGTGCCTACCACGGCGAGTGCGACCGGCCCCGAATCCGGCCGCGCCAGTGCGCGCACCGCATTCTCCGCATCCTGCGCGGCAGCGACCGCGCGCTCGGCATACGGCACCATCACCCGCCCCGCATCGCTCAGCATCGTCCGTCCCGCGATCCGCTCGAACAAGGGCACGCCGAGTTCCTGTTCCAGGAGCGCGATGCGCCGGGATATCGCCGGCTGTGAACGGTGCAGCGCCTTGGCGGCGCTCGAAATTCCACCGCGGCGGTGAACCGTCAGGAAGGTACTGAGCGCGTCGCTGTCCATTTACCGGTCCATGCAAAAAGCTGATGATGTGAAGAGAAATAACAAATTAGGCTGATGGACGGAAGCCTCCTATGTTTGGCCGCGAAGCAACCAATTGAGGAAACGAAGCGATGCGCAGCCAGATGGAAAAAGCCGAACTGTTCCGCGCCCTGCACGCGCGACCCGGCACCTTCATCATCCCCAATCCATGGGACGCCGGCACCGCCAAGCTGCTCGCGGCGATGGGTTTCGAGGCGCTCGCGACCACCAGCCTCGGGCTTGCCAACACGCTCGGCAGCGCCACCGTCAGCCTCGACGCCATCATCGAGAATTGCCGCGCCATCGCCGACGCGACCGACCTGCCGGTCAATGCGGATCTGGAGAATTGCGGCGCGGATGAACCGAAGACCGCCGCCAAAGCCATCGCACGCGCGGCCGAAGCCGGCGTGGTCGGCGGCTCGATCGAGGATTCAACCGGCGATCCGCGCAACCCGATCTATGATTTCACGCTCGCGGTCGAGCGGGTGCATGCGGCGGTCGAAGCGGCCCGCGCGCTGCCGTTCCCGTTCACGCTGACGGCGCGCGCGGAAAACCTGCTGTATGGCCGGAACGATCTCGACGACACCATCAAACGCTTGCAGGCGTTCGAGGCCGCGGGCGCCGACGTATTGTATTCGCCTGGCGTGCACGACATCGACACCATCCGCACCGTGGTGTCGTCGATCGGAAAACCCTTCAACCTGGTGATGGGATTTGCCGATCCGACATTGACGGTGCCGCAGATAGCCGCCGCCGGCGTCAAGCGCATCAGCGTCGGCGGCGCGATGGCGCGCGTGGCGCTCGCTGCTTTCCTCAAATGCGCCCGCGAAATGAAGGACCAGGGCGCATTCACCTATGTGCGCGAGATGGTGCAGATGAAGGAAGTTCGGGAGGCGTTTAAATAGCCGGTCCCTCCCCCGTCATTGCGAGCGAAGCGAAGCAATCCATTCCTCGGCAATGAGAGAGATGGATTGCTTCGTCGCGTTGCTCCCTTTGCGCAAACGCTTTGCGTTTGTCGCAGGCAATGACGACGGAGAGACGCCTCACCCCTCCTTGAACCCATATTCCGGCACGTTGCCGCTGGCACCGTAATATTTGTACGGCAGGAATTTGCCGGACATCGTGATCTTGACCCGGTCGCCTTTGGGATTGGCGACGCGCTCCATCGCCATGTCGAAGTCGATCGCCGACATAATGCCGTCGCCGAATTCTTCCTCGATCAGCGCCTTCCAGGCGGGGCCGTTGACCAGCACCATTTCGTAGAAGCGATAGATCAAAGGATCGGTCGGCGGCATTGGCGTGCCGGTGCCGCGCATCGGCACCTCGTTCAGCATCGCGGTCTCGGATTTCGAAAGGCCGAACAATTCAGCCGCGTTCGCGGCCTGCGGCTTGGTCAGTTTCATCTGGCCGAGGATCGCGCCGACGATCAGCACTTCGGAATAGCCGCCGATCTGTTCGCAGATGTGCTTCCAGCTCCAGCCCTTCTCGCGCTTGATGTCGAGCAGCTTTTCGGTGAGGTCTTCGCGTTTCATGCTTCGTCTCCTTGACTTCCGTCATGCCCGGGCTTGTCCCGGGCATCCACGTATTGCTTCGTTCACTTCAGGAAGACGTGGATGGCCGGGACAAGCCCGGCCATGACGTCGACTGATCGTGTTGCTCGTCGGTGTTCGATGCGATCATCAGTTCCGGCTTACCCGGCCGCACGATCGGCACGTTGCGCGGATCGTGATTGGTTACAGTGGCCGCAAAGGTCTTGCTGCGGCTGACCAGGAAATCGACGATGTGGTTGCGCAGCGCGTAGTAATAGGGATGGCGGTGCAGATCGATGCGGCCGCGGTCCTTCGGCAGCGGATTTTCCACGATCTCGGCCAGCACCGCGCCGGGGCCGTTGGTCATCAGAAAAATCCTGTCGGCGAGATAGATCGCTTCATCCACGTCATGGGTGATCATGAACGCGGTCTGCCCGGTCTCCAGGCAGATGCGGCGCACCTCGTCCTGCAACGTGCCGCGCGTTAGCGCGTCGAGCGCCGAGAACGGCTCGTCCATCAGCATGATTTTTGGCGTGATCGAAAGCGCCCGCGCGATGCCGACACGCTGCTTCATGCCGCCAGACAATTCCGACGGGCGCTTGTGCTCGGAGCTGGTCAACCCGACCAGGTCGATGAATTTCTGCGCATGCGCCTTCACTTTGGCGCGGTCCCAGTCGCGCCATTTCGAGGTGACGGCATAGGAGACATTGCCGAGCACCGTGCGCCACGGCAGCAGCGCGTGGCTCTGGAAGATCACGGCGCGGTCGAGGCTGGTGCCTTCGATCGCCTGCCCGTCGACGATGACGGCGCCTTCGCTGGGCTCGTCGAGGCCGGCGAGGATGTTGAGCACCGTGGTCTTGCCGCAGCCGGAATGTCCGATCACGCAGCCGAATTCGCCGCGCGACATCGACAGCCAGAGATCCTCGAACACGCTGATCTGGCCGCCATCGGCGCCGGGATAACGCCGCGCGATACCTTCGATCGAGATGAATTTGTCGGTCATCGCTCTACTCCGGGAACGTGACCATGCGCGTGAACCGCGCAAGGATCTGGTCGAGCAGCATGCCGACGATGCCGATCAGCAGGATCGCGATGATGACATTGGTGATCGAAAGGTTGTTCCACTCGTTCCAGACGAAGTAGCCGATGCCGGTGCCGCCAACCAGCATCTCGGCCGCGACGATCACGAGCCAGGCGATACCGATCGAGATCCGCATGCCCGTGAGAATGGTCGGCGCCGCCGCCGGCAGGATCACCGTGAAGGCGCGGCGCACAGTCCCGACTTCGAGCGTGCGGGCGACGTTGATCCATTCCTTGCGCACGGCAGCGACGCCAAAACTGGTGTTGAGCAGCATCGGCCACACCGAGCAAATGAAGATCACGAAGATCGCGGAAATGCTGGAATCCTTGATGGTGTAGAGCGCGAGCGGCATCCAGGCCAGCGGCGAGATCGGCTTCAGCACCTGGATGAACGGATCGAGCGCCTTGCTGAAAAGCGGCGACATCCCGATCAGGAAGCCGAGCGGTATCGCGACGATCACAGCCAGGAAATATCCAAGGGCGACGCGGGCGATGGAGTAGCCGAGCTGGATTCCGAGGCCCTTGTCGTTCGGCCCGTTATCGTAGAACGGGCTCTTCAGATGCTCCCACAGCTTGGCGCCGACATCGAGCGGTCCCGGCATCGCCGACTTGCCGGCGGTCGCGGTCAGGCCCATCAGCTTGGCGTATTCGGGCGTCATGTTGGCGACGGTGCCGGTGCCGCGCGTCGAAATGTGCCAGATGCCGAGGAAGGCGGCGAGCAGCGCGATCGACACGATCGCCGCGCGGAAACGTAAAGAGGAGGTCATCGGGCGATATCTCTCAACACGTCGTCCCTGCGAACGCAGGGACCTATACTCCGCGGCAGTGGTGATGAAGAAAAGTCGTTGACGTTGTGCCCCATACAGACAGCACGGCGTATGGGTCCCTGCGTTCGCAGGGACGACGTCCGCAGGGACGACGGTTGCGCTTGCATTCGCGCCCGCATGATCAGCTCGCCTTCCTGATCTTGAAGCTGGCGAGGTAATCCTCGGGCTTGGCCGGATCGAAGGTCTTGCCCATCACCGAAAAACTCTTGGTGGTGGTGGTCGGCGGCGTCAGCCCCGCCTCTTTCATCAGCCTTGTGGCGTCGGTCGCGAGATAGACCTGCGCCGCGATGCCGGCATAGTCGACGTCGCCCTTGAGCTGACCCCAACGCTTCATCTGCGTCATGATCCAGATTGCAAAGGACTGCCACGGGAACGGATCGAAATCGACGCGGTTCGGCTGGTTCACGACATTGCCGAGGCCATCGGCAAACGTGCCGGTGAGAATCTGCTCGAGCACGATCTGCGGCTGGTTCAAATAATTCGCGGGCGCGATGGCCTCCGCAATCTGCTTGCGGTTCTCGGCCTTGTGCGCAAACGCGGTGGCCTGGATGATCGATTTGAGCAGCGCGCTATAGGTGTTCGGCATCGAGGTGATGAATTCCTTCGATGCTGCAAAGGCGCAGCAGGGATGCCCCTCCCAGATATCCTTGGTCAGGATGTGGATGAAGCCGACGCCGTCATAGACCGCCCGCTGGTTCATCGGATCGGGGCCGAGGAAGCCGTCGATATTGTCGGCGCGCAGGTTGGCGACCATTTCCGGCGGCGGCACGGCGCGGATCTGCACGTCGGCATCCGGGTCGATGCCGTGCTCGGCGAGATAATAGCGCAGCAGGTAATTGTGCATGGAGTAGTCGAACGGGACGGCGAACTTGAAACCCTTCCAGGTCTTCGGATCGCGCTTGTCCTTGTGCTTGACCGCGAGCGTGATGGCCTGGCCGTTGATGTTCTCGACCGCCGGCATGGTGTAGGGCAGCGGGTTGGAGCCGACGCCCATGGTGATCGCGAGCGGCATCGGCGACAGCATGTGGGCTGCGTCGTATTCCTTGTTGATGGTTTTGTCGCGGATGACGGCCCAGCCGGCGGTCTTGATGACTTCGACGTTGAGGCCGTTCTTGGAATAGAAGCCCATCGGCGCGGCCATGATGATCGGCGTCGCGCAGGTGATCGGAATGAAGCCGACCTTGAGGTCTTTCTTTTCCAGCGGCCCGCCCTGGGCAAAGGCCTCGGTCGCGGTCTTCAGCGGGAAGAATTGCGACAGCGCGGCAGCGGCGGTCGCCGCACCCACCGACTTCAGAAAGGCGCGGCGCGCCACATCCTGCGGAAACATCGCGCGCATCACGGCGGATGCGACCACGTTCTCAAAGCGGGCCTCTTCGGAAGCCGCCACCGTCGGCTGCAGCGCAAGCTGCGCGTCGGCATCATGTTCGGCATCGCTAACGTGCCTGCCGCAGCTGCAACCCTGGGCATGGAGTCTGCGGGCGGGATCGAACGGATTGTCGAACGTGGACATGAAACCTCCTGCATGACGCTGAAGTCAATTACGCAAGGAGTGTGCCAGCCCGGTCCGGCCGCGTTTGCCGAAATAATGCAGCTATTTAGCTGGATTGTTGGCGATTACGAGATTTCGTGATACACGAAAAATCGTAGTCAAATTACGAATTCTCGGAGTTGGTGAGCATGGAAACGATGCCGCATTTGCATGCCGCGACGCCGCGCGATTCTGATCTGCGTATCCTCACCTTCGACTATCTGGTCGAGCCGACACTGCTGCTCGATCCCGACAGCGACGAGATCATCGATGCCAATCCCGCCGCCTGCACCCTGCTCGGCTACGACCGCACGCTGCTGCGGGAAACCAAATTCAGCGCGCTGCATGCCGGGCAAGTGCCTGCGCTGATCGTGTTCAGCCAGGCCGTGCTCGACAAGGGCGCCTACTGGACCAACGCGCTGACGCCGCGCCACGCCACCAGCCAGAAGCTGCGGCTGGAATATACGGGATCGATGGTGCCGCATGATGGGCGCGCGCTTATCCTGCTCACGATGAGCGACCTCGAACAGCGCCGCCGCCGCTATGTCGATGCCACCGCCGAGGACCACATGCGCGGCGGGCTCGCCGCCTGGCAGCGCGTCGAACGCGTGTTCCAGGACATCGAGCGCGAGAACCAGCTGATCCTGCGCGCCGCCGGCGAAGGCATCTACGGCGTCAATGCCGAGGGCAAGACCACCTTCGTCAATCCGGCCGCAGAAAGGATGCTGGGGTGGACCGCCGAGGAACTGGTCGGCAAGGCCATTCATCCGATCGTTCACCACAGCCACCATGACGGCAGTCATTACCCCGATGAGGATTGTCCGATCTATGCGGCGTTCCGCGACGGCGCGATCCACAACGTCGATGGCGAGGTGTTCTGGCGCAAGAACGGCTCGCCGGTCTGGGTGGAGTACACATCGACGCCGATCCGCGACCGCGGCACGGTGGTGGGCGCCGTGATCGTGTTTCGCGACGTCAGCCACCGCCGCGAGGCGGACGAAAAACTGCACGCCGCGCTGGCCGAAGTCGACCGGCTGCGCGAGCGGCTGGAGCTGGAAAACGCCTATCTGCAGGAAGAAATCCGGATCGAGACCAACCCGCGCGGCATCATCGGCCAAAGCGAAGCGATCCAGAAAACGTTGCGGCAGGTCAAGCTGGTCGCACCGACCACCGCCGCCGTCATGATCACCGGCGAGTCCGGCACCGGCAAGGAATTGATCGCGCGCGCCATTCATGAAGCCAGCAACCGCCGCGACCGGCCGCTGATCCGCGTCAATTGCGCGGCGATCCCGCGCGAACTGTTCGAGAGCGAATTCTTCGGGCACGTCAAAGGCGCCTTCACCGGTGCGGTGCGCGACCGCATCGGAAGGTTCGAGCTTGCCGATGGCGGCACGCTGTTTCTCGACGAGGTCGGCGAAATCCCGCCGGAACTACAGGGCAAGCTGCTACGCGTGCTGCAGGAGGGAAATTTCGAGCGCGTCGGCGAGGAGCGCACCCGCACCGTCGATGTGCGCGTGATCGCCGCCACCAACCGGAACCTGAAGCAGGAAGTGCAGCGCGGCCGCTTTCGCGAGGATTTGTATTTCCGGCTCAACGTGTTTCCGGTGGAATCGGTGCCATTGCGCGACCGCCGCGAGGACATTCCGCTGCTGGCCCAGCATTTTCTGATGAGCGAGAGCAACGAGCTGAAGTCCGATCTGCGGCTGTCGGAAGGCGATGCCCGGCGGCTGCAGCGTTACGACTGGCCCGGCAATGTCCGCGAACTGCAGAACGTGATCGAGCGCGCGGCGATCCTTTCCCAAAATGGACGGTTGCGGATCGATCTGCCGGATACGGTCGGCGCGCATTCACCGGCCAGCGCCAGCCGCCAGAAGAGCGACGTGCGGCCGGCCGTCATGACGTCAGCCGAAATGCGCGATCACGAGCGCGAAAACATCCTGGCCGCCCTCGCCGCCAGCAAGGGCAAAGTGTTCGGCGCCGGCGGCGCGGCCGCGATGCTGGACCTCAAGCCGACCACGCTGGCGTCGCGCATGAAGGCACTCGGGATTTCGGCCGCCCATTCGCGCCAGGCGGGAATCTAGGTCGCGCGGCTGGTCGCGGTTTAACCGGCAGGCGGTTGCGTAGGGTGGGCAAAGCGAAGCGTGCCCACCATTCGGCATAGCGATCGCGGTTAGATGGTGGGCACGGCGCTTCGCGCCTTTGCCCACCCTACTGCGGTTGCCGAAGGCTCGCCTCCAGCCGCCCCAACTCGGCCTCCAGGTCCCGCTCCACATCCGCCACCCGCATCTCGACCACCCGGTAGTCGCGGGCCTCGAGCCAGGTTCGCCGCGCGGCGCGGTCGGCGACGATCGCCTCCGACTCGGTCGGGTTGACCAGCTCGATCGCGATCCGGTGCACGAAGGAGACGAAGTCCGGGATGTGGCGGCCGACCGGGGTCTGGCGCTTGAACTGCCCGGCGAAGCGGCGGTCCCGGGTCAGGGACTGCCACAGCATCCGCTCGGCGTCGGTCGGGTTCCGGCGCAGCAACCGGGCCAGCCCACGGACGGTTCCGCCGCTGTCCGACGGCGAAGCCGCCTGGCCGATGCTCAGCCAGCAGGGCACGCAACCGCGTCGCCTGTTCACCGTCGAGCACGCCGCCCTTGGCCGGCCCCTTGCGGCCCTCGGCGATCGCCATGACAACCCCATGGAGGGTGTGCATGTCCTGCTTGGTCGGATCCATCCGGGTGAAGATGTTGCGCATGTTGACCAGCATGGTCTCCCGCTTCTCCGGCGGGCGCAGGAACTCGACCCGGTCGAGCTCCCGGACGAGGTTGTCGAAGAATGCCTGCATCTGGTGCTGGGACGCCGGCTCGGACCGTTCGGGCATCGCGAACGGCAGCGCCCCGCCGGTCGACAGCTTGAACCACTCGTAGCCGATCAAGAGCACCGCCTGCGCCAGATTGAGGGAGGCGAAACCGGGGTTGACCGGGAAGGTGATGATCCGGTTGGCGAGCGCGACCTCCTCGTTCTGCAGGCCGTACCGCTCGCGGCCAAACATGATGCCGACTCCGCCAGCGACCCGGTTGGCGACATGGGCTGCGATCTCGACCGCGGCATCTGATGGCGCGACCACCGGCTTGGCCTGGTCGTGGGCACGGGCGGTGGTCGCAAACAGCAGCGTCAGATCCGCGACCGCCTGCTCGACGGTGTCGAACAATTCGGCGCTCTCCAGAATCTGGTCGGCGCCAGCCGCCGCGCGTTGCGCCGCGATGTTCGGCCAGCCGTCGCGGGGATTCACGATTCTTAAACGGGAAAGAGCGAAGTTACCCATCGCTCGCGCGGCCATGCCGATATTCTCGCCGAGCTGTGGTTCGACAAGGATCACAACAGGTCCAGCTAAGTCCAAACCAGACTTGGTTTTATCGGTCCCAGACCCGGACATATCCTGCGTCACTTTCTGATTCTAGTTCGGAAGCTGATTCAACTTCTGAAGGTTTTGAATCAGGATGCGAAGCACCTGATTCAAAACCTCATTCCATGTTTCGATGATCGGCCACAACAGCGGCCAGAATTCCCAAGCCACACAACGGGCTTAGTAGCGTTTCCGAAAGTTCGGTCAAAGCCTGAATTGGGCTTGATCGCTCGCGGCTTGTACGCGCACAGCTTTCGGATAGGCTAACAATCACACTCAAAGCGAAGCTGCAAACAAACAGGCGGCCGGTTCAACGGCTGAGGCCTCAAGAGGAGACGTCCATGCGCGGCAGATGGTCGTTGGCGATTGTCGGTATCCTCCTCATCCTGGCCGGCGGATTGCTGGCCCATCTGACCCAGACCTCCGGAGGCATCCGGATCCAGGACGTCAGGTTCAAGGGCGCCAAGGGCAACACCATGAGTGCCCTGCTCTACATCCCCGCGAATGCCACGCCGCAGATTCCGGCGCCGGGGATTCTCGCGGTCCATGGCTACATCAATTCGCGCGAGACCCAGGACGGCTTTGCGATCGAGTTCGCCCGCCGCGGCTATGTCGTCCTCGCCCTCGACCAGACCGGTCACGGCTATAGCGACCCGCCCGCCTTCGCCAACGGTTTTGGTGGTCCGGACGGGCTGGCTTACCTGCGCAGCCTCGACTTCGTCGACAAGACCAATATCGGCCTCGAGGGTCATTCGATGGGTGGCTGGACTGTGTTGGCGGCGGCAACCGCCATGCCCAACGACTATCAGTCGATGGTGCTGGAGGGGTCGTCTACCGGCAAGCCGTTCGCCGCCGACGGCACCCCGACCTGGCCGCGAAACACGGCGCTCGTGTTCGCCCAATACGAGGAATTTTCCACCCTGATGTGGGGCGTCGATCGGGCCCGCGACGTCACCCAGAGCCCAAAGCTGTGGGCGATGTTCGGCACCCAGGGTCCGGTCGAGCCGGGCAAGGTCTATGGCGACATCGCCCAGGGAACCGCGCGGGTGCTCTACACCCCCGCCATCACCCACCCGGCCGAGCACATCTCCCATGAAGCGATCGGCTACAGCCTCGATTGGTTCGCCAAGACGTTGAAGGGCGGCACGCCGCTGCCGGTCGACGACCAGATCTGGTTCCGCAAGGAGCTTGGCACGCTGATCGCTCTGCTCGGCTTTGTCGCCCTCCTGATCGGGGCCTTTGATGCCCTGCTGGAAGCCAAAATGTATTCCCGCCTGCGGCTCCCCGAGATCGCCGACGGCACCATGCCAGCGCATTCGGCGGCAGACGGCCGGCGCTGGACCACCGCCTTCATCCTGACCGCGTTCATCCCGGCGCTGACCTACTATCCGGCCTTCGCGCTGGCCGGCACTTTTGTAAAACCGTCGGCCTGGCTGCCGCAGGGGATCACCAACCAGATCATGGTCTGGGCCGTCCTCAACGCCCTGATCACGCTGGCCCTGATGCCGTTCGCGCCCAAGCGGGCCAGCCGGGCTGGGATTATCGGGCAGTCGGTCGTGATCGCGGTCGCCACGGTCGCGATCGGCTATGCGGCACTGTGGCTGGCCGACCTCGCCTTCAAGATCGATTTCCGGTTCTGGATCGTGGCGCTGAAGCTGATGAGCGCCAAGCAGGCCCTGATTTTCCTGATCTACCTGGTGCCGTTCACGGCGTTTTTCGTGGTGGCGTTGCACGTGCTGCACCGGAATTTCTCGACCATGGCGGCGGGGCGCGCCACCCTCTATCTCACCAACATCCTGGCGCTGACGCTGGGCTTCATCGTGCTGCTGGTGGTGCAATACGGCACGCTCTGGCTGACCGGAAAACTGTTCAACCCGCTGCCCGACCCCGGCTTCGTGCCGCTCTCGACCATCGTCGCCATCCAGTTCGTGCCGCTACTCGCGATCTGCGCCGTGGTCTCGACCTTCACCTGGCGGCGCACCGGCTCGAGCCTGCCGGGCGCCCTGATCTGCGGCCTGTTCGTGACCTGGTATGTGGTGGCGGGAACGGCGACCCAGGCGGCGTTCTGACCCTGATCGAGCCTGAGGCAGGCCTCGAGGCGAACCCCGCCGGCTCGCGCCGCGACCAAGCCTCATGTCTTCGCAGCACCAGCCCTTTCCACATACCCCCAGGCCTTCGCATGCGTCCCTGATCGGCCGTCAGCGGGCGGGTCAGCTGGCGCCGACCGATACCGCCAAGGCGCTGCAGGCGGCGCGCGGCTGCCCCGATGCGTGGTATCGCGTCCAGGCGCTGACTTCAGTTGCGGAATACGCGGACCCGGCCGCGGCCTTGCCGATCCTGGAAGAAGCGGCGCGTGAAGCGCAGTCATGCCATGACGCCTATGGCACGGTGGCCGTGATGGCATGGCCGATCCGCGTGGCACTCAAGCAAGGACGGCTTGTCTTCGCCGAGCGCGAGCTCAAAAAGTGCCTTGATCTGGCCCCTCGAATTGAGCCCCACGCATCGAAGGCCTATGCGCTTGAGATTCTCTGGCGCGCCTGCTTCGCGGAGCATCCCAGCCATGCCAATGCGGTGTGGCGCAGAATTCTGGAGCTGTGCCATCCGGACCGCAGCTGGCGTGCCGCCCGGCTATACCTGCACATCGCCGAGAACCAGCACCGGCAGAACCGCAACGCCGCCGCGGTGATCCGCGCCATGCCACCCGGCAAGGCGCGAAGCTGGCTGGAACGGCGTTTCGGGCTCGCCTGAAAACCAGCCATATCTGCCCCGCCAATCGCCTTCCAGCCTGCGTTTTCGGGTGCTATAGCGACGGCACCACCATCCCATCCGCCGCTAAACGCGCGGTTTTCCAAAAAAGGCCCCCTCCGTCATGGCAAAAATCAAGGTGACCAACCCCGTCGTCGAACTCGATGGCGACGAGATGACCCGGATCATCTGGCAGTACATCAAGGACAAGCTGATCAACCCGTTCCTTGACGTGAACCTGATGTATTTCGACCTCGGGATGGAATACCGCGACAAGACCAATGACCAGGTCACCATCGACGCCGCCAACGCGATCAAGAAGGTCGGCGTCGGCGTCAAATGCGCCACCATCACCCCGGACGAGGCCCGGGTGAAGGAATTCGGCCTCAAGGAAATGTGGAAGTCGCCGAACGGCACCATCCGCAACATCCTCGGCGGCGTGGTGTTCCGCGAACCCATCATCTGCAAGAACGTGCCGCGTCTGGTGCCCGGATGGACCAAGCCGATCATCATCGGCCGTCACGCCTTCGGCGACCAGTACCGCGCCACCGATTTCAAGTTCCCCGGCAAAGGCACGCTGACGATGAAATTCGTCGGCGAGGACGGCCAGGTGATCGAGCGCGAAGTCTACAAGTCGCCGGGCGCCGGCATTGCGCTTGCGATGTACAATCTCGACGACTCGATCGCCGATTTCGCCCGCGCCTCGTTCAACCAGGGCCTCGCCAAGAGCTACTCGGTCTATCTGTCGACCAAGAACACCATCCTGAAAACCTATGACGGCCGGTTCAAGGACATCTTCCAGGACATCTACGACAAGGAATTCAAGGCCAAGTTCGAGGCGAAGAAGATCACCTATGAACACCGCCTGATCGACGACATGGTGGCGGCGGCGATGAAGTGGTCCGGCGGCTATGTCTGGGCCTGCAAGAACTACGACGGCGACGTGCAGTCCGACACGGTGGCGCAGGGCTATGGCTCGCTCGGCCTGATGACCTCGGTGCTGATGACGCCGGACGGCGACACCGTGGAAGCCGAGGCCGCGCATGGCACGGTGACCCGGCACTACCGCGAGCACCAGAAGGGCAAGGAAACCTCGACCAACTCGATCGCCTCGATCTTCGCCTGGACCCGCGGCCTGTCACACCGCGCCAAGCTCGACAACAACGAGGAACTGGCGAAGTTTGCCAACACGCTGGAGAAGGTTTGCGTCGACACCGTCGAGGCCGGCTACATGACCAAGGACCTCGCGCTCCTGGTCGGCGCCGACCAGCGCTGGCTCTCCACGACAGGCTTCCTCGACAAGGTCGCGGAAAACCTCACCAAGGCGATGGCGGCGAAGTAAGCCGCCGCGCCACGGAGCTAAAAGCCCATCAACGTCATGGCGAGCGAAGCTTCCGCTCCTCGCCATGACGAGTTCGGAGTATCGCCATGCTTCCACACCGGATTGCCGCGATTTCCCTCCTGCTGCTCGCAAGTTCGGCGACCACGCGCGCGGCCGACCCCCTGCCCGACGCCATCGCGGCACCCGGCCAGACCGTCGTCGTGACCCTGCATGCCGAAGGCGCGCAGGTCTACGAATGCAAGGCCGGCGCCGACGGCAAGGCGATCTGGTCATTCCGGGAACCGATCGCGACGCTGCTCGCCGACGGCAAGACCGTCGGCCGCCACTATGCCGGACCGAATTGGGAACACAGCGACGGCAGCGCCGTGGCCGCCAAGGTCGCCGGCAACGCCCCCGGCGCGACCGCGAACGACATCCCGTGGCTGAAGCTCGAAGTGACCTCCCGGCGCGGCAGCGGCGTCCTCGCCGATGCCACTACGGTGCAGCGGATCAACACCAAAGGCGGCAAGCGCGACGGCGCCTGCGAGACCGTCGGCAATTTTCTGAATGTGCCGTACTCGGCGGACTACGTGTTCCTGCGCAAGCCCTGAACGACGCGCCTAGGCGTCGGGCGCGTCTCGGGCTATCACGCGGCGCGGCGCTACGCCCCGGCCATCGCCTGTTCGATCGCCGTCAACGCCGCATCCGCCTTGGCGCCGTCGGGGCCGCCGGCTTGCGCCATGTCGGGTCGCCCGCCGCCGCCCTTGCCGCCGAGCGTCGCCGAGGCGATCTTGACCAGATCGACCGCGCTGAAGCGCGAGGTCAGGTCGGCGGTGACGCCGACCACCACGCCGGCCTTGCCATCCTCGGTGACGCCGACGATCGCGACCACGCCGGATCCGATCTGCTTCTTGCCGTCGTCGACCAGGCTCTTGAGGTCCTTGGTCTCGACGCCTTCGACCGCACGCGCCAGGAGCTTGACGCCGCCCGCTTCGCGCACGCCGCTGGTAGCCACAGCGCCATTGCCTCCGCCGCCGCCCATCGCGAGCTTCTTGCGCGCATCCGACAGGTCGCGCTCGAGCTTCTTGCGCTCTTCCACCAGCGCGGCAATGCGCGCCGGCATTTCCTCGACCGAGGTGCGCAGCTCGCCGGCTGCATTCCTGGCAAGCTGCATGGTGTCGTTGGCATGCTTGCGCGCATGACGTCCGGTCAGCGCCTCGATACGGCGGACGCCGGAGGCAACCGCGCTTTCGCCGGTCACTGAAATCAGGCCGATATCGCCGGTACGGCGCACATGGGTGCCGCCGCACAATTCCACCGACCAGCCGAGCGCGTTCTGACCCTGCTCGCGGGCCTGCCTGCCCATCGACACCACCCGCACCTCATCGCCATATTTTTCGCCGAACAGCGCGCGCGCGCCGGCCTCGCGGGCATCGTCGACCGCCATAAGGCGCGTGGTGACTTCGTCATTCTCCAGCACCACCTCGTTGGCAATGTCCTCGATGCGCGCGAGTTCTTCCGCCGTGATCGGCTTCTGGTGCACGAAATCGAAGCGCAAGCGATCGGGCGCCACCAGCGAGCCGCGCTGCGCGATGTGATCGCCGAGCACCTGGCGCAGCGCCTCATGCAACAGATGCGTCGCCGAGTGATGCGCCCGGATCGAGGAGCGCCTGATATGGTCGACCTCGAGCTGCAACGCTGTTCCGACCTTCAGCGTGCCCTGCTCCACCGTACCCTGGTGCACGAAGAGATCGCCGGCCCGCTTCTGCGTATCGGTGACACGGAACCTGACGCCCTCGCCGATCATCACGCCGGTGTCGCCGACCTGGCCACCGGACTCCGCATAGAACGGCGTCTGGTTCAGAACGATCGAGCCGGTCTCGCCGGCCTTGAGGCTGTCGGCGTCCTTGCCGTCCTTCACCAGCGCGGAAACCACGCCCTCGGCGCTCTCGGTCTCATAGCCCAAGAACTCTGTGGCGCCGAGTTTTTCGCGCAGCGGGAACCAGATGTTCTCGCTCGCGGTATCCCCGCTTCCCGACCACGACGCGCGCGCCTTTTCCTTCTGCTTTTCCATCGCATCGGTGAACGAGGCGAGATCGACGCTGATGCCGCGCGATTTCAGCGCGTCCTGCGTGAGATCGAGCGGGAAGCCGTAGGTGTCGTACAGCGTGAACGCGGTATCGCCGTCGAACATGTCGCCCTTCTTCAGCGAACTGCTCTTCTCGTCGAGAATGGAAAGGCCTCGGGCCAGCGTCTTGCGGAAACGGGTTTCCTCCAGCCGCAGCGTTTCCTCGATCAGCTTTTCCGCCCGCACCAGATCCGGATAGGCCTGCCCCATCTCGCGCACCAGCGCCGAGACCAGGCGATGCATCAAGGGATCGCGCGCGCCCAGCAACTGCGCGTGGCGCATCGCGCGGCGCATGATCCGGCGCAGCACATAGCCGCGGCCCTCGTTCGACGGCAGCACGCCGTCGGTGATCAGGAAGGCGGACGAGCGCAGATGGTCCGCGATGACGCGGAACGACGCCACGTTCTGCTCCTGCGGTCCGTCCCCGAGCGCGGATGCGGTGGCATCGACCAGGTGACGGAACAGATCGGTTTCGAAGACGCTCTCAACGCCCTGCAGGATGCAGGCCATGCGCTCCAGCCCGAGGCCGGTGTCGATCGAGGGACGCGGCAGCGGCTGGCGCTCCTCCTTCGTCACCTGCTCGAACTGCATGAAGACGAGGTTCCAGAATTCGAGGAAGCGGTCGCCATCCTCCTCCGGGGTGCCAGGCGGGCCGCCCCAGATATGCTCGCCGCGGTCGATGAAGATCTCCGAGCAGGGACCGCAGGGCCCGGTATCACCCATGGCCCAGAAATTGTCCGAGGTCGGGATGCGGATGATGCGATCGTCGGAAAAGCCCGCGATCTTTTTCCAAAGGGCGGCCGCCTCGTCGTCGGTGTGATAGACGGTGACGAGCAGCTTGTCCTTCTTCAGCCCGAAATCCCTGGTGATCAGGTTCCAGGCAAGCTCGATCGCACGCTCCTTGAAGTAGTCGCCGAACGAGAAATTGCCGAGCATCTCGAAGAAAGTGAGATGGCGCGCGGTGTAGCCGACATTGTCGAGGTCATTATGCTTGCCGCCGGCGCGGACGCATTTCTGCGAGGTGGTGGCGCGCTGATACGGGCGCTTCTCGACGCCGGTAAAGACGTTCTTGAACTGCACCATGCCGGCATTGGTGAACATCAGGGTCGGGTCATTGCGCGGCACGAGCGGCGACGAGGCCACGATCTCGTGGCCATTCGCCTTGAAGTAATTCAGAAATGTCGACCTGATCTCGTTGACGCCGCTCATGTTCATCCAATCGGAAAATAGGACCGGGTCAGGCCGCAAATAGCCTTTTCTGCCGGCCGAACGCTTTTAGACAAGGCCAAAGGCGGTGTCCAGAAACTGTGCAGGCGGATCATAGGCTTGCCGCAGCACACAAGACTGGTTGATAGCTGCCGCCGTGCGTTGACAGCCATGGTGGCGCCGTGTTTTCCTGCCTATGTTCAAGACGTCACGTCGGGAGAGATCGGCTTAAGCGCCGGCGCCGAAGGAGCAACCGCCCCGGAAACTCTCAGGCAAACGGACCCCGTGACGGACTAACATCTGGAAAGAGACGCCGAAGGGCTTTGGCCCAGGGGTGTCCGCCGACGGGATAATACTCTCAGGCACAGCGACAGATGGGGCTTTCTTTGGGTTTTTGGGGACTGGTCCCCCAACCCTGGAGGGTCCCTGAATGCTGGCACGCGACGAATCTCCTTTACATCACACACCCTTGCACGCGCTCCATGTGGCGCGCGGCGGCAAGATGGTTCCGTTTGCCGGTTATGAGATGCCGGTGCAGTACGCCGCCGGCGTGCTCCGGGAACACCAGCACACACGAAGTGCCGCCGGCCTGTTCGACGTCTCGCATATGGGCCAGCTCGCGCTGCGGCCGAAGTCCGGCAAGGTCGAGGACGCCGCATTGGCGCTGGAGCGGCTGGTGCCGCAGGACATCGTCGCGGTGGCGCCCGGGCGGCAACGCTACGCGCAGTTCACCAATCCCGACGGCGGCATTCTCGACGATCTGATGGTGGCGAATTTCGGCGACCACCTGTTTCTGGTGGTCAACGCCGCCTGCAAGGCCGAGGACGAGGCCCATCTGCGCGCGCACCTTTCGGAAGCCTGTGTCATCGATTCGCTGGCCGACCGCGCGCTGATCGCGCTGCAGGGGCCGAAGGCCGAATCCGCGCTGGCGAAGTTTTGTGCAGACGTCGGCGGCATGAAATTCATGGACACCGGTCCGCGCAAGGTCGCGGGCTTCGACTGCTTCGTCTCGCGCTCCGGTTATACCGGTGAAGACGGTTTTGAAATTTCGGTTCCGGCTGAACACACCGAAGCGCTGGTGACCGCGCTCTTGGAAAACAGCGACGTGCTGCCGATCGGACTGGGCGCCCGCGACAGCCTGCGGCTCGAGGCCGGGCTTTGTTTGTACGGCCACGACATCGACACCACGACCAGCCCGGTCGAGGGCGCGCTGGAATGGTCGGTGCAGAAAAGCCGCCGCGCGGGCGGCGCGCGCGCCGGCGGTTTTCCCGGTGCCGAAATTATTCTGGCCCATTTTGAAAAGGGCGCAGCGCGCCGCCGCGTTGGCCTGCGGCCCGAAGGCCGCGCGCCGGTGCGCGAAGGCGCGGTGCTGTTTGCCGACGCAACCTCCGCCGAGCCGATTGGCAAGGTCACCTCAGGCGGTTTCGGCCCGAGCCTCAATGCACCCGTCGCGATGGGCTATCTGCCGTTGCAGCTCGCAGCAGCCGGCACGCAGGTGTTCGCCGAAGTCCGCGGCCAGCGCCTGCCGCTGCAGGTCGCCGCCATGCCATTCGTTCCCAACACCTATAAACGCTGAGGAAGTTCCATGACGATCTTGTTCACAACCGACCATGAATGGCTCCGCATCGAGGGCGATGTCGCCACCATCGGCGTCACCGACTATGCGCAGTCGCAGCTCGGCGACGTCGTATTCGTCGAACTGCCCAAGGTCGGCCGCAGCCTGAAGAAGGCGGAGGCCGCCGCCGTGGTCGAATCCGTCAAGGCCGCCTCCGACGTCTATGCGCCGATCTCCGGCGACGTGCTCGAAGTCAACGAGGAACTCGCCGCCGAACCCGCGCTGGTGAACTCCGACGCCGCCGGCAAGGCCTGGTTCTTCAAGCTGAAGATTGCGGACAAAAGCGAACTCGACGGCCTGATGGACGAAGCCGCCTACGCCAAGCACACCGCGT
Organism: Bradyrhizobium sp. OAE829; assembly: GCF_040546575.1. Lineage (NCBI taxonomy): Bacteria > Pseudomonadati > Pseudomonadota > Alphaproteobacteria > Hyphomicrobiales > Nitrobacteraceae > Bradyrhizobium > Bradyrhizobium sp. OAE829. The sequence goes on from NZ_JBEPOE010000001.1 coordinate 1,414,646, forward strand.
GACGAATGAAGCGTGTTGGAGGTTCGTTTGAATCAATCTGACCCAACATTCTCTTTCCGTCATGCCCGGGCTTGTCCCGGGCATCCACGACTTTCTTTGCGTCCAAGACGTGGATGGCCGGGACAAGCCCGGCCATGACGGATTTATCGAATTCGACGTGACAAGGACTCACCCATGAACGCGCCCTTCAAGCCCCTGAACGAACCCGCCACCGATTTCGTGCGCCGCCATATCGGCCCCTCGCCCCGCGACATCCAGGCGATGCTGGAAAGCGTCGGCGCCAAAAGCCTTGGCGAACTCATGAGCCAGACGCTGCCGTCCTCGATCCGGCAGAAGACGCCGCTCGACCTCGGGTGCGCGTTGAGCGAGACCGAAGCGCTGGCGCATATGGGGGATCTCGCCGCGCAGAACCAGGTGTTCACCTCGCTGATCGGCCAAGGCTATTCCGGCACCGTTCTGCCCGCGGTGATCCAGCGCAATATCCTGGAGAACCCGGCCTGGTACACGGCGTATACGCCGTACCAGCCCGAGATCAGCCAGGGCCGGCTGGAAGCGCTGTTCAACTTCCAGACCATGATCTGCGATCTCACCGGCCTCGACGTCGCCAACGCCTCGTTGCTCGATGAAGCGACGGCTGCGGCCGAAGCGATGGCGCTGGCGGAGCGGCATTCCCAAGTCAAGGCACAGGCCTTCTTCGTTGACAAAGACGTCCATCCCCAGACGCTGGCGCTGCTGCGCACCCGCGCCGAGCCGCTGGGCTGGAAACTGATCGTCGGCGATCCCCTCGCCGATCTCGACAAGGCGGACGTTTTGGGTGCGCTGCTGCAATACCCTGGGAGCTCCGGCGCGGTGCGTGATCTGCGCCCCGCGATTGCGTCGCTGCGCGCCAAGGGGGCGCTTCCCGTCGTCGCCGCCGATCTGCTCGCGCTGACGCTGCTGGCCTCGCCCGGCGAACTCGGCGCGGACATTGCAATCGGATCGGCGCAGCGCTTTGGCGTGCCGATGGGTTATGGCGGGCCGCATGCCGCCTATATGGCGGTGCGCGACGGGCTGAAGCGCTCGCTGCCCGGCCGCATCGTCGGGCTGTCGGTGGATTCGCGCGGCGAGCCGGCCTATCGCCTCGCGCTGCAAACCCGCGAGCAGCATATCCGCCGTGAAAAGGCCACCTCCAACATCTGCACCGCGCAGGTGCTGCTGGCAGTGATCGCCTCGATGTACGCGGTCTATCATGGCCCCGAAGGACTGACACACATCGCGCGCCAGGTGCACCGGCGCGCCGCCGTGCTGGCGGCGGGACTGACAAAACTCGGCTTTGCGCCGGCGTCGCAGAATTTCTTCGACACCGTCACCGTGGCATCAGGCGCCAAGCAGGACGAGACCGTCGCCCGCGCCCGCGCGGAGAAGATCAATCTGCGCATCAGTGACGGCACGCTTGGAATTTCGGTGGACGAGACCACGACGCCGGCCGTGATCGAGGCGGTGTGGCGCGCATTCGGCGGCAAATTGTCCTACGCGGAAATCGAGATTGGCGCACGCGAGGCACTTCCGGCCGAGTTGAAGCGCGCCACCGCGTACTTGACCCATCCGGTATTTCACGCGCACCGCTCCGAGACCGAACTGCTGCGCTACATGCGCAAGCTCAGTGATCGCGATCTCGCGCTCGACCGCGCGATGATTCCGCTCGGTTCCTGCACCATGAAGCTCAACGCAACGGCGGAGATGATCCCGCTGACCTGGGCCGAGTTCGGCAGCCTGCATCCGTTTGCTCCGAACGAACAGGCCAAGGGTTATCACGCGCTGTTCAAGCGGCTGGAAAAATGGCTGTGCGACATCACCGGCTATGACGCGATTTCGCTGCAGCCGAACTCCGGCGCGCAGGGCGAATATGCCGGGCTGTTGGCGATCCGCGGCTATCACGTCGCACGCGGCGAGCCGCATCGCAAAATCTGCCTGATCCCGTCCTCCGCGCACGGCACCAACCCGGCCTCCGCCGCGATGGTCGGCATGGACGTCGTGGTGGTCGCCTGCGACATCAGAGGCGACGTCGATGTGGACGACCTGCGGGCGAAGGCTGAAAAGCATTCGAAGAATCTCGCCGCGATCATGATCACCTATCCGTCGACCCATGGCGTGTTCGAGGAGCATATCCGCGACATCTGCGACATCGTGCATGGCCATGGTGGGCAGGTCTATCTCGACGGCGCCAACATGAATGCGCAGGTCGGCCTGTCGCGGCCCGGCGATTACGGCGCCGATGTCAGCCATCTGAATTTGCACAAGACGTTCTGCATTCCGCATGGCGGCGGCGGACCCGGCATGGGACCGATCGGCGTCAAGGCGCATCTGGCGCCCTTCCTGCCCGGTCATCCCGCGACCGACGGCACGGTGCCGCATCCGATCGGGCCGGTGTCGGCCGCCCCGTTCGGCTCGGCATCGATCCTCACGATCTCCTACATCTACATCCTGATGATGGGCGGCGAAGGCCTGACGCGGGCGACCGAGATCGCGATTCTCAACGCCAACTACATCGCGAGCAAACTCGATCCGCATTTCCCGGTGCTCTACAAGAATGCAAAGGGCCGCGTGGCACATGAGTGCATCGTCGATCCCCGCCCGCTCAAAGCGACCAGCGGCGTCACCGTCGACGACATCGCGAAAAGGCTGATCGACTACGGATTCCACGCGCCGACCATGAGCTTTCCGGTGCCGGGCACGCTGATGATCGAGCCGACCGAATCCGAGTCGAAGGCGGAGCTGGATCGCTTCTGCGATGCCATGATCGCGATCCGCAACGAGATCGCCGAGGTCGAGAAGGGCCGCTGGAAGATCGAAGCATCGCCGCTGCGCCACGCCCCGCACACCGTGCACGACATCGCCGACGACGCCTGGGCCCGCGCCTACAGCCGCGCCGAGGGCTGCTTCCCGGCCGGCACGTCGCGGACGGACAAATACTGGTGCCCGGTCGGCCGCGTCGACAACGTCTACGGCGACCGCAATCTGGTGTGCTCGTGCCCGCCGGTCGAGGATTACGCGCAGGCAGCGGAGTGACGGCCGAAAGGCCGTCACTCCGCGATGCGCAATTGCGCATCTGAGGGCGCGCATTAGCGCGAACTATGATGTGCAATTGCACATCTGAGAATCTCGAGATTCCCCGGTGCGCAATTGCACCTGAGGTCTGGTCCTTCGGACCATCCTGGAATGACCGTCATAACAAAACGGGCACTGAAGACGTCGGCAACTCAACGTCCTCAGCACCCGCTATGTCGAAACCCGGGTCAGGCGACCCGAGGTTCGGAAAATCCTACTCGTCTGCCGGCTCTTCGCCGTCGGCGTCGCGCTCGGGGGGACCGGCGAGAATCTGTTCGGCGATCAGGCCGGAGTTCTGGCGGATCGCGGCCTCGATCTTTGCGGTCATGTCGGGGTTGGCCTTGAGGAACGCTTTCGAGTTCTCACGCCCCTGCCCGAGCCTTTGGCTGTCATAGGAGAACCAGGCGCCGGACTTTTCGACGATGCCGGCCTTGACGCCGAGGTCGAGGATTTCGCCCATCTTGGAGACGCCCTCGCCATACATGATGTCGAATTCAACCTGCTTGAACGGCGGCGCCAGCTTGTTCTTTACGACCTTGACGCGGGTCTGGTTGCCGACGACCTCGTCGCGTTCCTTGATCGCGCCGATGCGTCGGATGTCGAGGCGGACGGAGGCGTAAAACTTCAGCGCGTTGCCGCCGGTGGTGGTTTCCGGCGAACCGTACATCACGCCGATCTTCATGCGGATCTGGTTGATGAAGATCACCATGGTATTGGATTTGTTGATCGAGGCGGTGAGCTTGCGCAGCGCCTGGCTCATCAACCGCGCCTGCAGGCCGGGCAGCGCATCGCCCATCTCGCCTTCGAGTTCGGCCTTCGGCACCAGGGCAGCGACGGAGTCCACCACCAGCACGTCGACCGCACCCGAGCGCACCAGCGTGTCGCAGATTTCCAGCGCCTGCTCGCCGGTGTCGGGCTGCGAGATCAGGAGTTCGTCGATGTTGACGCCGAGCTTGCGGGCATAGACCGGGTCGAGCGCATGTTCTGCGTCGATGAAGGCGCAAATGCCGCCCTTCTTCTGGGCTTCGGCCACCGTGTGCAGCGCCAGCGTGGTCTTGCCTGATGATTCCGGCCCGTAGATTTCGACCACGCGGCCTTTCGGCAGGCCGCCGACGCCGAGCGCGATGTCCAGCCCGAGCGAGCCCGACGAAATCGTCTCGATATCCATCGAGCGATCGTTCTTGCCCAGCTTCATCACTGAACCCTTGCCGAACTGGCGCTCGATCTGGGAGAGCGCGGCGGACAGGGCCTTGGTCTTATCCATGGAGGATCCTTCGACGATACGCAGGGCAGTGGCGGACATGGGTGCTCCTTATGGCGGGGATTCGCTAGCGGGACAAACGGACGACGAGGGATCTCAGGGATTCGAACAGTGAGAACTTGTACCACCTTTGTTCTCCGTTCGCAATATGTTCTTTCAGAGATCGGGGTGCTGGCCCCCTTCCATCCCACTCTAAGTTAATGATCCCTTTTGATTTTGAGGTGGCCCTTTTTGGCCCTCACCAGCGCCGCGATGTTGCCGTGCTCTGTTCATCCCCCAAAGTGGGTAGTCCGAGCCGGCCGGTACTGGCCTGTTTCGACCCCTTGGCGGGCCTAAGTTGAAATGCGCAGTGACCTTTTTTTGGATTGTTCACTTCGGAACCGACGCCCCGGATCGGAATTTTATAGGATCGGAAAAGCAAACCCTACGGTTAGGACCCGTAAGCAACGAGGTTGTATCATGCAGCGTCGCCGATCCGTTCCCCACACATTTGAAGATCGAATTGCAGCTGAGAAGGCCCGGTTGGAAGCACAGGTAGCCAAGCTCAAACCTGGTCCTCAGAAGGAAGTGCTGCTCAGGAAGATCAGGCACCTGGAGACGGCCTCTCACATCAACGAGTGGCTCTCCTCTCCCGGACTTCAACCACCAGAACCAGCCTAGAAAAAGCGAGGCCGCCTCAGTTGGCGGCCCTCTTTCCTTTGCAGGAACGCTTTCGTGACGACTGTCACAGTCGCCCCGATAGCCGCCCGGCATACTCGCGCCAGATCAACGACGCACAAGGGCGCCACAGCGCGAGCGGGACCATGAACAACCGGAATGAAATTCGCAAACTGACCGATGCGGAGCAACTGACCGACGATGCGCTTGAATCGGTCTCAGGGGGTAAAGGCATTTCGAAGGGCGTCATCAATTCGAGTGCAATCAGCCTTCCGAAGCCCAGCTACCCGCCCGTCGCGTAAACGAGGCCGCCTCAGTTGGCGGCCCCTTCTTCGTCAATCTTTGATCAGTTCGCCGATTTCTATCGGTCCATCTTCGCCTCGACCAATAACCACGCATTGATCTCGCGACCGACTTTGTTGCGCATCCAACCCGCTGCCAGCGCATTGCTATCCTGATCGTTGCCTCTCTCAGCAGCACAGCAAAACAGGGCGCGCTGCTATCGAAGCACTGGCGCCTGCCGTACCCTCGAAGCGGTCCTAGCGCGCCCAAAGAAACGACCCCAGCCTCGGGGAAGAGGCACTGGGGCCGCTTGTGCTGCCGGGGCAACTGGGAACTGGCAGCACCTTCACAACTCCGCCCACTGCCACTTGTTCCCGAAATTCTGTTTCCTTTTTCAGCAACCTTGTCCTGTCCCGAACGTCTACTCCAGGCTGGGGCATTGCAATTTCCAGCTCGGGTGCAGCGCCGCCAAGCATTATTCAGCTTGGTGGCGCTGTGCTTTTGAGTGCCCTGCTTTGCCTTCTTGGGTGTTCAATGTTGGCCAGTATCCGACTCTGCGACCTCGGCGGCCCCATTCTACTTTGCATGGAGCTGTTTTCGCGATTTTGCGTCTGGGCCGTCGTGTGACGGTCATCACAGCAGTGCGTCGCGAGACAGCCTATCCCTGTCATCAAGGGTGGCGGGAATGGTCCTGCCCACGCAAACAGGAGACGGACATGACCGAACGCAACAACGAAATCTGCGAAATGTCGTTTGAACAACTCGAACAGGTCAGCGGCGGCGCCATCCTCGACCGGATCGTCGACGCGTACCTCAAGGCTTTGGGCGCCCGCTTGCTGGACGCCGTGCATCAGCCGCTGGTATCGCCGCAGAAGATGACCCTGCACATGCGATAAGGCCGGTCCGGGCAAACCGGAATTGAGGGGCCGCCGCGCTTGGCGGCCTCTTTTGTGTTTGAGGACGCCGCCAGGGCCATACCTGACGTTCGATTTCGGCCAGGTGCGAGAAGCTCTGCGGACCGCGTATCCGCTCAACGCAAATTGTGCGGCGACGATCGGCGAATTGATCGATGCCTTCCCTCGACGCGATTTCAAAACGTCACCGGCCAGATTTGAAACATGCAGCGGCTCAGTTTGAGTGTGCCAGCCATCACAGCCAACGGGAACATCCGAGCGCACCCTTGCAACGCGATTGTCGTAATCCTCAACAAAGGAGAGACGCATGATTGAGATTGGCCAGAAGCCTATCGATGAACTGAACGTCGGCGAACTGACCATCGACGAACTGGACGCCGTGAACGGCGGCGGCCGTTTGAGCGATCTTTACCACCATGTCGTAGCCGTCATTCGCTTCCATACCGGCACCATCAGGAACATCGCCACAACCCTGCCGTAACCGACGGTTTGAAGAGGCCGCCTTTCATCGGCGGCCTCTTTCATTTGCAAGGCGGCCCTTCCCCCGTAGTTCTCCGGACAAGAACAAAGTTCCCAACCGGATGGTCGCCAGTTTTTCGCCTTGTGTTCGCGCCTTACCCCCGCGCGAACCCCTGCTCACCATCCATTTGCGCGTGAATCAGTGCTATAATGGGGGCTATGGACGAGACCCGGATCGCACCGCGGCGTCGCACGTTGAAGGCCGGAACCATCGAGTTCGGCGGCGGCGGAATCGATTGCACCGTTCGGAATCTCTCGGCCTCCGGCGCAGCGCTCGAGGTCGTGACCCCGCTGTTCATCCCGGACCGCTTCACGCTGTTCGTGCCATCAGAACAATTGAAGCGGCCGTGCCATATCGTCTGGCGCAAGGATAAGCGCATCGGCGTCACGTTCGATTAAGCCGAAGCGCCCGGCGCGTCGCCACAGCAAAACGACCCCGCCGCATGGGGCCATACGGTCGGGGTCGCCGACAGCGGGGAATAATCTGGAGGACCACCCCACCGTCAGACAGATACGGCGGGAGCGATCGCTTCGTTTCAGGATTGGATTTTTTTAACAGGAGACGTTGAACCTTTTGCGGGGCCGCCAAGACATATAGCTGCCTGGGACATTGCATCACTCGGGGTATAAGCCTGCGCCGCCAAGCGACCATATTCCGCTTGCGCGGCGCGGTGCGTTTTGGACAGTTCAGGAAGGACTGCCCCTGCGGCATTCCAGGCTCTGTCGGCAAGTAACAAGCCGCGGCGCGTGGGAGCGCCGGCAAGGGGCATGGCCAGCCCAACTGCCGAACGCGGGATTGCCCCTCGCATCGCGATCACCGCGTGTCACAGGGGCGCTTTATCGTTAGACGACCGCACAGTACGCCTATCGGACAAACGGAAACTTTACCCGCCCAACTCAGTTAGTTCAGTTGGCGTATGGGGAGATTCCCTATGAATCACAAAGGCATAGAGTATACGCTGACAAGATCGGAAACCCCGGGGATCTGGAACTGGCAATTCCGGATCGGTGACCTCGCCAGGTCGGGCAGAACGGAAGCAAGACTGCTCCTGCTCGCCATGCGCCGCGTTCAGCTGAAGATCGACCGCGAGCTCAGGCACACCGGGCACGGAGCAACCTCCCAGTTCGGCGCCCCGCGCCCACCTATTCCCTCTACGGGTATCAAATAATATTTACAATCTAAAGTTACCATCTCGGATTGAATGCGGCTTGTGTCGGACAGGGCTGCTTCATGATCTACAAGGGCGTTGAATACACCGTGACTGCGGTTGCTCCGGGTATCTGGAAATGGCAATTCCGGATTGACGACAGGGTCATCGCCGGCAAAACCGAAGCCAAACTCTATCTGCTCGCGGTGAGACGGGTACAGCTGCGGATCAACCGCGAGCGGAAAAAACGCGCATCTGGCTAGTTCGCCGTTCTAGTCCGCGCTGGGGAGCCGCCGCATCGTGAATTCGATGTCGCCGCCCGGCAGTTCGCGCCAGCTTTCGACCGCGCTCAAATAGGCCGCTTTGGGATAGCGGCTGAGGAAATCGCGCGCCCTCGCCCGCGCTACCTCGCGTGGCAATGTGAAGGTCTCGCGCAGATAGCCATCATCCGGCTTGCGCCGGGCGGCCATCCGGCTGGCCAGATCGCGCGGACGCATGACCATGTCGCAACTCCGAAACACATGACGACACGTTCAATATAGGGGCGGCGGAGAACGATTCCGAGTCCGCGCTATGGGGGCTTTCGGCTAGCGAGGGGTATTGGCCGCACTGCCGGTCTTCGGCTTGGCTGGCGCAGCCGCCTTGGGCGTGTCGTTGCTGCGCACGGTTCCCCACGGATCGGAAGCGGCCTTGGAGTCGGGAATCTTCTTCAGCGATTCCTTGTAAGCCTTATCCTTGATCGCATCCTGTTCCTTCTCCTCCGGAGTCCGGGTGACGACTTCCGGCATCAGGTTCAGGTTGGGCATCTGCGCGTAAGCGGGCGCCGTCAGCAACACCATCATCACGGCCGCGCTCAGAATTCTCATAACAGGCTCTCCTTTGGGACACTCTCCCCGGCGTTTTCGGGCGGTATATCACCGCCGCAGCCGCACCGCCAAGCGCGCGGATCAAAGCCGGTCCGACTTGCAGGATTTGGGGGATTGCATCCAGTCGTCCCAGATCGGACCGCATTTGGTGCAGCCGCTAAGCGCAAGGCCCACGGCCATCAGGCTCGAAATCAATACTATCCGGCGAAACATGAACGCGCCCCACTCCCCCAAGCGGCGATCATGCCCATCAAGTCTGGCATTTTCAAGCCAATGCAGGCCGGACGATTGGGAATGCCGACCGGGTCTGCCATGGTCATTTCGGCCGAATGCCCCTTACAATGGGCGGATAAATATCCGTCCGAGGAACAACCATTCATGCAACAGCAACAGACCGCGGAATTCGGCATCGCGGAAGCAAAGCGGGTGCTGGACGAGGTGTTTGCACCGTGGGTGCTTGACCTCAATCTGTCGATCGAGGGTTTCGACTTCACCCCGCCGCCGGGTGGATCGGCCGACTGGCAGCCCGGTGCGATCCTGCGCATGCCGTTCTCGGAACGGCTGTGCCGCAATGGCGGCGTTGTCTCCGGCCAGGCGCTGATGGCGTTTGCCGACACCGCGATGGTAATTGCCAACGTCGCCGCCAATCGCGGCTATCGCCCGATGACGACGGTCGACCAGACCACGCATTTCATGCGCGCGGTCACCGCCTCCGACGTGCTGGCCGATGCGCGCGTGGTTCGCCTCGGGCGCACCATGAGCTTCGGCCGCGTCACGCTCTCCAGCGCCACCGACAACAAGCCGGTGGCGATGGTCTCGAGCGCGTTCGCGATGCTGTAGTTTATTTACTTGCCGAGGACCGATTCAGCGGCATTGACGATGCTCATCGTCGGATTCTTTCCGCAATAGGTGCCGAACTTCTTGGCGTTCTCGACGAACACGTCGGTGTCGATGATCGCCTCGTCGGAGTCGCCCTTGTACCAGCCGTCCATCCAGGTCAACACCATCTTGATGGTGTCATCACCACCATCGACGAACTGCTTGCAGGTCATGGTCGACAGATCGAGCACGACGGCGTGCGCCGGAACGGATGCAAGTCCAAGCGGAAGCGTAAGCGCCGCCGCAAACAGGATCGAAACAGTCGTCTTCATGATGCTCTCCCTTGGCGCATGACGGCGAAAGCCGGCACCAATGCCGGAAAACCGCGCCAGCACGTTTCACGGGCAATGTCGTAATCGAAATCCGAATGCATGCGCAAGCACCGCTTGCGCTCAATCGATCGTCCGCAATTGCGCTGCGCTATATGAGATTCTCAAACAGAGCACGATTACGTTTTCGCACCACGGCGGCGACGCCAGCGACCACGCCGCGAGCAGCAGCGCGGCAACGAGGCCGCGGCGAACAGGCCGATCAGGCTTCGCATGCTATCTCCGCAACGAGAAGCGCCGCACGGGCGGCGCTCTCTTGCAAGATCGATAACGTGATTGCCGCCTCAGTATCTACCCCGGCCGCCCTGATGACCGCCGCCACCATAGCCGCCGCCACCGATGCCAATCCCGATGCCGACGCCGACAGGCGGCCCGACGGGCTCATACACCTCGCGCGGCGGTGGGCGGCGATAGACCACTTCATCATCATAGTAGTCGGGCCCGCGCACCCGCTTCGGCGGCGCGCGCTCGACGCGCCTGGGCGGATCCGGATCGACGCGCTTGATCGGCGCAATGTTCTTCTTCAGCTGCGGCGCTGACGCCGGCGGGGTGCAGGGACAGGTCAGCGCGACGTTCTGCGGCGTAGCGCCACCGCTCACCGCCACCGCCGGGATGATCTCGGGACGGTTGCGCAGGCGTTCTTCCATCGTGCGCGCGGTCGGCGTCAAATCACTGTCCGGGAAGCTCGTCAGGAAGGCGCGATAGCCCGCCGCGGTGTTGGCGATGACAGCATTGTTCCACGCCACCATGCGCTTGTGCCTGTTGAGCCAGTCGCGGGCCAGTGCACCGAGTGGAGTCTGCGCGTACAGATTGGCAAACGCCTCGTAGGATTCATCGGTGCCGTCGGCGACGATGATTTCATTCGCGGCCTCGACCGGCTTGCCCTTCAGTTCGCGCGTCCACTCCTCGACGGTTTTCTTGGTCGCGGCCAGCTTCGGGCCGGCCACCGGGGCGCCGGAAAATCTGAAATCCTCCGTCAGCGAGGAACTGTCCCACGGCGTCTGCCGCCCATCGGTCGCCTTGTTGACCGACACGCGCGTGCGCTTGAAGGTTTCCTCGATCGGAATGTTGGTTTCCTTGGCCGCGGCGATCAACGCGGTGGTGTAGGGACTGTTGCTGCCCGTGCCGTCCTCGGCCACCGCACCGGGCGAGGTCGAGAACGACAGGAACGTGTTCGGCGCGCCGATCTTGGCGTCGATGATCGCGAGCCCACCGCCCGCGCTCTTGGATATGCCAGGGAACGGATTGTTGCGGCAGGCATCGAGCAGCAGGATGCGCATCTTGCTCGGCGCCGAGGTCAGCGTGTTCAGGACGTCGTTCAGCCGCACCGCCTGGATCGGAATATCGGATTCCCGTTTCGGATCGATGTCGACCGGCACCAGAAAATTCTCGCCGTCGATCTGCACGCCATGTCCGGCGTAATATACCAGCGCGATCGAATCGCCGCCCTTGGACGCGACCTTGCCGGCGAACGCCGAGAGCTGATCGCGAATCTGGCTTTGCGACAGATCGGAAACGGTCGAAACCTCGAAGCCGGAATCGATCAGCATCCGGCTGACCGCCTTGGCGTCGTTGATCGGATTGGGCAGCGCCGGAACGGATTTATAGGCCGATTGGCCGATCACCAGCGCGAGGCGGCTTTCGGCGGAGGCGGAATGCGCGCCCAGCAGCAGCGCCGCCGGAAATACCAAGTGGAAAAGCGCGTGACGAAACATGGGCCACCTCCGGCAATGCAGGCTGCAAATTGGTCAAGGTCTTGGTGGTAAAGGTTCACGCAAGTCAGGCAGTGTGAGGTGGGACACAGACTCAGTTCAACGACGAATATGTCGCAGGCATAAAGCCCGCGCGATTAGATGTAATCAATTTGGTTTACCTGGATTTGCTGGATTACCTGGATTTCTTGGCGGGTTCCGCCGGACGCGCGACGCCCCAGGGATCGTATTTTTCCTTCGGTTCGGGAATTCGCTCGAGCGCAGCCTTGTAGGCTTTCTCGTCCACCTTCGGCTTGGTGTCCTGCTTCGCCCTCGTTTCCTCACCTCCCCCTTGCTGTCGCCGGCCCTGGGCGTGCGCCGGCATCGCAAGCAACGCCAGAATGAATGCCGCAATGGTAATGGTCTTCATCGCCCCTGCTTTCTTCGCCATCTCGGCGACGTTCCGTCGGGATGATGGCAATCCCGGGATCGGTATCCGGGGCATGATAGCCTGTCCGGATGCGCGGTTCAGCAAATGTTGATCGGCGCGGCCCGCTCGGCCGCACAATTTGATCGCCGCAGGGGGGCGCAATTTTCGCCGTCCCGGGGTAGAAAACCGGTGATGGGGCGGGTCATTGTTCACATTGCGTTGATCGCGGGGGGTGCGCTTGTGCTGGCAGGCTGCGGCTTTGCCGACGTCCGCTCGCCGGCGCCGGAATTCATGCGCGCCAAAGCGCCCGAACCGCCGCCGCTCGAGGCGCCGCCGGACCTCAAGCGTCTGCTCAGCGAAAAACTGGATTCGGTGTTCCTGGCGGCATCCAATCCGAGGGGAGTACAGTTCTCCGCGCCGCGCCCCGAGCTGCGCGGAACGGGCTGGACCGCCTGCGTCAAGGCCGATCTGACCTCGGTGAACGGCAAGCCGCTCGGCACGCAAACCTATCGCATCACGATTTCCAACGGCGCGATTTTCGATCGCCGCCACGTCGAGGCGGAAGACACCTGCGCGAGCGAGAGCTACGAGCCGGTTTAGCGGGGTTGGTGTGGGCTGATTTTTCGACAACAGGAGCCGCGGCGTATGGGTTCCCCGATGCGCAATTGCGCATCTGAGCTCAAGGCCGGGACGACGAGGTTATAGTTTCGCGTTCTCGCGACCGCATTGCGCCCGAGGTTTTCAAGTTCTTCGTCCCTCTCAGAAATCAGAGGGCGCAGGGAATGCCGGATGCGCGCTGCACCCGCGGTCTCGTGTGCGAATAGTGCAAACAAAGCTGCACACGAGCATACAGGGCAGCGGAGAGCATCCGACATTCCCTGCGCAATGGCTTTACGGCTTATGACGCGCTCTCCCCGGTGAGACGGTCTCTATTGCCACCGTCGCCCCTCGGAAGCGTTAGCTCCCTTAAGGCTTGACGCCGTTACGGGCGCCAGGACCACACGCTTTCGCCGTACGCCTTTGCCGCGACCGTCAATCGCAACATCAGCGTCCACCGCATCCCCGCCCCTCGTCATGACGACGGCCGACGCCCCTCTGAGTGGGACGGGATGGGCATAGATGTGCAGGTGATTTGGGGTGGAAGGGAAGAGAAATCTTTTTGATTTTCGGAATTTTTGGACTTGACAAGACTTCTGTAAACCAGAAGTGATTTGCCCGTCGGGTTGATTTGTCGCATGCTTCGCGCGCCGATTGCTCTTGCGCAGGAGGCGACACAGTTCTCAAGGCACAGGTAGAGCGCGGCGTGAACCCATGCGTTCAAGCGATCACGGGACAATAGCCGACCTCGACAACGCGACAGTCCAGGTTCGCGATGAATGGCCGTTAGGATGTGCACTCAAAGCGCGAACTACGCCCTTTTGATGCGGTGTCCTAACCAGCCTATCACCGCTTGAACAGGCGACGGCTTCGGACCTCTTATCGCCACGACCTCGTGTAGCGCCACGTCGATAAACTGTGCCAGGGTACGCTTGCCTGACCTTGCGGCATCAACAATCGTATCACCGATACGCGTTCGATTTTCGGCTGTATCGAAATTACCCGACAAATGTTTGCAGCCCAAATCGAGCGCTGTCATCATGTTCGCTCGGGTCTTGTCATCGAACTCCAGCATTTTTGCGGCCTCTGGGCCGCGGGATCGTATCCACTCTGCTTATAGGAAATCGATATGAGTCAGCGTGAACCGGTATAAGTTTGGCATAAAGATAATCGTGGACGCACTTACCGCCTTCGGCCTGTTTGCCGTCACCGCCATGCTCATCTGTTACGCACTGGAAGATTGGAGCTCCTGGTTGATACTTGGGTTCGCGGGATCGTGCGCACTCGGTTCGGCGTATGGCTTCCTTCAAGGGGCGTGGCCGTTCGGCGTAGTTGAGGCCATTTGGGCGGTTGTCGCATTCAGGCGCTGGCAAATGAGATCGACCAGATAATCGGCCGCCAACCAAGGCGGTCTCGTTGGGGGCCATGTGAGCCGCTCAACAAGTGAAATTAGGTCTAATTGGCGTGATGGGGCTTGCTATCCGGGGCGGCGTAGCGGTCAAGCTCCCGACAGGAAGCGGGGCTAACTGAGACGGCCTTAGCTACAGCACGCATCCTTGCCATTCTGCTGGATCGGCGGGCACGGCACGGTGCCGTAGGAGCAGAACACGCAGCAGTCGCCAGCCTTGGGCTTCAACCTGGTGCCGCAGCCGGTGCAGTCATAGAAGAATTGGCAGGCATCGGTCGGCATGGTTTCAGCCGATCGATGTCCGCAGCCGGGACACGTCAAAGTCGATTGAAGTTGCATCGCCTCTTATAGACCAAGAAGAAGCCCCTGAGCCCCCCTGACGGCCATATAACAGATCGAAATATAGAACAGTTCGTGGAAAGGTTGGACGGCGCTGTAGGCTGCGATCAGTCCAGCCTTGATGTCCGCTTTGGGTCAAACTGAGACCTCGCTCCGTCGGCGCGGAAGGTCGATTCTATCTCCGGAAGCAGACATCGTCGGTAAGCCCGGCAGGTCCGTATCGTGCCAAACGCGGTCATTCCGGCTTCTGGAGAGCCGATCAGTGCGCCCTCTCCGGCACTCACGCTTCGACATGCCCCAAGACCCTGTGAGTTCAGCAGCACGATCCGCACTGGGACTCACTCGGGCATTCCCGCATCTCTGAGAATATCAACGACACGAGCTCTGACTTTCGGCGATAAATTTTTCGAAATGATGGCAGTAGATATGCGCCGATTGGGCGCAACCTCACGCAAGCGTTTAATCGCCTCCTTTGCTTTCTCCAGATCCCCGACAAACGCGCTGCTTAATGCTACGGCCTGCGCTGCATCAGCGGATCTGGGTTGGTCACGCAACGCCTTGTCAGCCCAAATCGAAGCCTCCTCGTAACGTCCCGCGCGGAGATGCGCAAACGCGGTGCCCGTCTCAGCCCCATGGAATCCAAAATCAAGTGGGCTTAATCGCATCGCTCGAGCAAAATGATCGATCGCAGCGTCTGGCTGATTGAGCCAAAGCTTAACCCAGCCACCCATTTGCCACGATCCCGCAAGGTTTGGATTATGCGCAAGCGCCCGCTCGATTAACGCCGCCCCCTCGTTTAACTCACCGACGACCTGCGCCAGGGCGAACCCTGCGTGGCTTAGCGAGAAGGCGTCGTCCCTGCCCAGCCGTATCGCCTCACGGGCCAGTCGTTCGGTTTCGCAACGCTCGTTGTCGGGGTCGGCGGCTAGTCCGTCTACCTTGCGCGAACAGTAGCAAAAGGTTGCGAAGGCGTAAGCTTGCCCGTACTCGGGATCCAACTCGATGGCCTTGTAGAATAAGCGGAGTGCCTCTTCACGGCCCTCAGCTGTCCAATGATGGAGCAAGGCTGACGCGCGCAGGAAGCAGTCATAGGCATCATGATTTGCCGGAGATTTTCGTTTCACGCGCGCAATTTCGGCTTCCTGCAGCTTCGGATCGATAGCTCCGACAACACTGCTCGCCACCTGATCCTGGAGGTCAAATATGTTCCCAAGGCTCCCCTCGAACCGGTCGCTCCACAGATGAATCCCGGTGACTGCATCAATCAGTTGCGTTGTGATACGGACCCTCTCCGATGCCTTGCGGACCGACCCCTCAAGGACGTAGCGTACGCCAAGCCTGCGTCCGACTTCCTTGATATCGACGGCGCGGCCTTTGAACGTAAAGCTCGAATTGCGAGCGATCACGAACAGCCATTTGAAACGCGAAAGCGCTGTCGTGATCTCTTCCACCATCCCGTCAGCAAAATACTCCTGCTCGGGATCACCGCTCATGTTTTCAAACGGCAGCACGGCGATGGAGGGCTTGTCCGGGAGTGGCGGGACTGCCGTTAGCCGCTCGGTCGGCGCGCGATTTGCCGCGGCGCAGATGGCGTAGGCACGGACGGGCCTGGAGATGTTCTTGAGTTGCTGCTGGCCCTTGTCCTCGAAACCGACGTCCAACTTGCCTTCGACTTCGATGTACACCTTCTCGGACAGCAGGATACCGCCTGGGTCAGCGGCTCCCTCCAGCCGGAACGCAATGTTGATCCCGTCGCCAAAAAGATCGCCGTCGGCCCCAACAATAACCTCCCCGAGGTTGATCCCGATACGTAGCTCAAGGGGACTTCGGCCCGATGCGATGCTTTCCTGTATCTCCACCGCGCATCGTACCGCAGCCGACGGACTTGCAAACTCGCCCAACACTCCGTCACCGGTGGTCTTGATCAATCGCCCGTCGTGGCGGGAGAGTCCTGGCTCGATTACTTCGCGCTTGAGCCGTTCGAACTCAGCGAAGGTGGCTTCTTCGGCGTGTTGCATCAACGCAGAGTAGCCGACCACATCGGCCGCCAGGACCGCCGCCAATCGCCGCTCGACGCGCTCACCGGCCACGAGGGTCGTCCTCTGCCCAAAGCCATTCGGCATCAAAGCATAGGGAGACCGGCCGTACCAGCCTGCCGGACCGTTCTTGCGACCGGCTCGTCCGCTTCGGACTCATGCGCCGCAGCAAAAGTCTCTCATTCGATCACCTGATCAACAAGTGCGAGCAGCCTCGCTGGAATTGCGAGCCCGAGCGCCCTCGCGGTCTTGAGGTTGATGACCAGCTCGAACCTGGAAGCTTGAACGACCGGTAAGTCGGCTGGCTTCTCGCCCTTGAGAATGCGGCCCACGTAAAGTCCTACCTGTCGATATGCTTCCGTCAGGCTGGCTCCATAACCCATGAGTCCGCCACCCACGATGAACTCAGGCGATCCGTACATCACCGGAATCGCATGGTGTGCCGCGAGCGCAACTATTTGCTTGACCCGGCTATTGAAGAAAGCGTCGTTGCTGACGAGCAGCGCTCCGGTGCGCGCTTGAACCAGGCTCACGAAGGCGGCGTCGATTTCCCGGTCGGTGGTGGCTTTCAAAATTTGAATCCGTATCCCCATGGCAGAGGCGGCCGCCGACACTTCTCTCGTAACCTGCTCGTCAATCATCGGATTGTTCGGGTTCCCAAGAAGGCCAATGGTCGTGGTGCCGGGCACCAGCTCGTGAAATAGCGCGAGCCCCTTGGCGCCAAACTCGTTGCTGAGCACATTAACGCCCGTGAGGTTGCCGCCCGGTCGATTGAGACCTGCGACAAGACCATTCTGCACCGGGTCGGCGCCGACGCCAAAAACAACCGGGATGGTGGTGGTCGCAGCCTTTGCCGCGAGTGTCGAGAGAAGGCCGGGTGTGACGATCACAGCCACCCGCATTTGGATCAGCTCAGCCACCAATGCGGGTAGTCGATCAGGTTGGTATCCGCCCCAGCGGTACTCGATCGTTAAATTCCGGCCCTCAACATAGCCGGTTTCGTTCAACCCGCGCCGAAGGCCGGACAGCCGGAAGGCATCGGATTCTGCCGACGTAATGCCCAAATATCCGATCACCGGCATCGCCCGCTGCTGCGCCTGGACCGCGAGTGGCCACGCTATGGCGGAGCCGCCGAACAGAGTGACAAAATCCCGTCGCCTCATGGGTTGTCCCCCAGCGAGGATCACACCCTACCACACCATCCCATGAGCAGCACGCCCGTCGGGTTGATCTGTCGCATCCGTCGCGCACGGATTGCTCTTGTGCACGAGCCGACGGAGTTCTCAAGGCACAGGTAGATTGCACCGTGAAGGCATGCGTTCAAGCGATCACGGGACGTCGGCTCCGAAAGATACTGACACCGGCTCTTTATTCGATCACCTCGTCGGCGCCGGCGAGCAGTGTCTGCGGCACAGCGAGGCCGAGCGTCTTGGCGGTCTTGAGATTGATCGCCAGCTCGTACTTGGTCGGTGCCTGTACCGGGAGCTCGGCGGGCTTCTCGCCTTTGAGGATGCGGTCGACATAGCCGGCTGCCCGGCGATACATGTCGATCTGATCAGGCCCATAGGAGAGCAACCCACCGGCGGCGACGAAGAGGCGTTCGAAGTAGACCGCAGGTAGCTTGTGGCGGGCCGCCAGCACGACGATCAGATCGCGATGACGCTGCGCCAACGGGCTCGCCGTCACGATCAGCCCGCCGTTCGGAGCACGCGCGAAGGCGGCGACTGCGCGCTCGACCTCGCCGGCGTCGCGCACGTTGACCGGGTTCACCTCCACGCTGAGCGTCGGCGCCACGGCCTGGATGGCGGCGAACTGGCCTGGGCCGGAGGCTGAGGCGGCATTCCGAAGGACCGCTACTCGTGTCAGGCCGGGCGCGATCTGTTTGAGCAGTTCCAGCCATTTGCCCGCCAGGCTGTATTCGTAGTTCATGAAACCGGTGGCGTTGCCGCCCGGCCGCGCCAGGCTGTCGACGAAGCCGGCGCCGACCGGATCGACGACGGCCGGGAACACGACCGGTACGGTGCGGGTCGCCTGCAGCAACGGCCCCACGGTCGTGGCCGCATGGGCCAGGATGACGTCGGGCGCGAGCGCCGCCAATTCCGCCGCGTGCCTGCGAATCTCGCCAGCATCGGTCGTGGCCCAGCGGGTGTCGATGCGCACGTTGCGGCCGATGGTCCAGCCCGATCGCTCCAGGCCCTGATGAAATGCCGCGATCCGGGCCTGCATTCCCGCATCGTCCGCGGTTGCGGGCAGGAGGATCCCGATGCGGCGCATCCGCTCGGGCTGCTGCGCCCTCGCCGCCACCGGCCACGCTGCCGCACCACCGACGAGACCTATGAACTCGCGTCGCCGCATCACTGCCCCAGGGATTAGGGGCCCCACTCTAACCGGAAATCCACCCTCGGGAAGAACCTAAGCGCGCCTCGTTCGATGTCTGCGTTGGGCCATCAGCGCCGGTTTGGCCCTCCACCGGTGACTTCCGGTCTGCCTTCTGGAAACGGACGTGTCAGAACCGAACGGCAAGTCTCAAGAGTGCCAACAGCTGACACCAAACGCGCTGTCCGCCATCACCCGAGAAGGTGCATCCCATCAATCACCACTCGGGCTGCTCCAATGCCTCTCTGTCTGCGCGCGGAAGAGTAAGAATCGCGAGCGGGTGATGGGCCTGTCTCCCTCGGAGACAGACCCCTCAACCGCTTCTCTCGGGAGGAGAGCCGTGCGTATCCTAGAACACCTTGTCCACCGGCAGGCCGAGCGCCATCGAGCCGGCGTATTGCGCCTGCGGGCCGGCCTGCAGCGGGTGGTAGCGCGCGGCCTGGATGTCGCGGAAGCGACGCTCCAGCCCAGTGGCGCGGTAGAAGCCGGCGCCGCCGGCGAGCTCCATCGCAAGCTCTACGGTGGCAATGGCGTGGCGCGCGACGAGCGTGCGGCCCGTCATCACCTGGTTGATGGTCTCGGCCGAAGGCGCATCGAGCCGCACCGCCGCCAGCATGTGCTCGCGGGCAAGGCGCGCACCGGCCAGTTCGGTATCCATGCGGCCGGCGAGCTGGATCATGTGGTTGTCGACCTTCTTCTTTTTCGCGACACCAACCGCGATGTCGCGGGCGCTCTCGGCGACGCCGAGATAGACCGAATAGATCAGCGGGAACGCGATGGTTGCGATGATCTGGAACAGCGGATGCCATTCGCCGGCCTTGCGCTTCACCGCAACGGCTGCCTCCGGCACCACATGGCCGTCGATCAAGACGTCGTTGGAGCCGGTGCCGCGCATGCCGAGCGTGCGCCAGTTGTCCATCACCTTCACCTGCGGCGAGTTCATCGGCAGGCCGAAGTGCAACACCTGGGCCGGTTCGCCTTCGCTCTCCAGCACGGCGGTGGTCATGAACAGGTTCGCGGCCGGCGAGCCGGAGGCAAACACCTTGCGCGCGGTGATGCGATAGCCGCCGTCGACCTTCTCGGCCTTGCCGGAGCCGCCGATCCAGTCGCTGCCGCCGCTCGACAGCAAGAAGATGCGCTCGGCAGCGATGCGCTTGAGCAAGGGCTCGACGGGCGCCGCCTTCTGCACCTTCCAGCGCCAGGCGGGAATCGCGACCTGATGGGTGTGCATGGAAAACGCCAGCGCGGTGGAGCCGCAATGCTGGCCGAGGATGCGCAGCATTTCGGCGAGCTCATCGATACTGGCGCCGCCGCCGCCAAGTTCAGTGGGCACGCCGGCCTCGACCAGGCCCGCTTCCTTGAGCGCGGCAAAATTCTCGGCGACGAACTGGTCCTCGTCGGTGGCGGTGGCGGCGCGCTCGGCGAAGATGGGGCCGAGCTCGCGGGCGATCTCGACAGGGTTGCGGTGCGTTGTCGCATCGATGGCGCGTGCTGCGTTGCTGCTCATGGTGATCCCTCCATTCATTGGGACATTCGCGAGTAAGCGAGATGTCTAATGCCCCGGAAACTAGGCCCGGGCGCAAGATCCCTCCAGTTCAGGAACTGTACTGCCGCGGCGGCGATGCGCCGCATGGAAAACAGGCCACTGTAAACACTGGATTATTCGCTTCGCTATGGCCGCCGGCAGGCCCGACCAGTATAGTATCTGTACTGCCCCCGCGCGTGCATGAGGAGAACCCCGTTGCCCGACAAAAGCGAACGCGGAAGCTATGGGCAGTTCTGCCCGGTGGCGATGGCGTCAGAGATCTTCTGCAACCGCTGGACCGCGCTGGTGCTGCGCGAATTGCTCTGCGGCACCACGCGCTTCAACGAACTGCGCCGCGGCGTGCCGCGGATGTCGCCGACGCTGTTGTCGAAACGGCTGAAGGAATTGGAAGAGGCCGGCGTGATCGTCCCGGTGCCAACCGGTCAGCACGGCGTGATGGACTACAAGCTGACCGAGGCGGGCGAAGATCTGCGCGGCATCGTCATGTCGCTCGGCTTCTGGGGGCAGCGCTGGGTCGAGTCGACGCTGTCGCTGAAGAATCTCGATCCCGGGCTGTTGATGTGGGACATGCGGCGCAACCTGCAGCCGACGCCATTGCCGCCGCGCCGCACCACCATCAACTTCATCTATCCGGAGATGCGGCCGGACCGGAAATCATGGTGGCTGGTGGTGGAGCAAGAAAAGGTCGACCTCTGCCTCACCGATCCCGGCTACGACGTCGACCTCTATGTCAGCTGCCCCCTGCGCTCCATGACCGCGGTGTGGATGGGCGTCGCCAAGCTGAACAACGAAGTCGAGGCCGGCCGCATCAAGGTCACCGGCGACAGCTCGATCGCCAAATCGATGCAGCAATGGCTGGGCCTCAGCCCCTTCGCGCAGGGGCAAAGGGCGGTGGTGTAGCTGCAAACAGGCCGTTGATCGGCAGCTCCGCCTCAGACCGCTTCCGTCCAGCTCTCCGAAAATGCCAACGCCGACGTCGAGAATGGCCGCCCCTCACGTTCCCGCAGCCAGGATCGCCCCTTCGCCTCGACGCCGTTGCGGACGAGACGCGTTCCGAGCGCCGGGATCAGCACGGTGCACACGCCGTAGCGCCGGTCGGGAATCTGGTTCGGCTGCGAGTGGATGAGCAGCGGCTCGCCGATATCGAACCAGGTAAGCGAGATGTCTTCGCCGTGCGACTTGATGTGCTCAGTCCAGAAGTAGCGCGGATCTCCCGCTTTGGAGAATTGCGCATCCGCACAAGGGATGGCCGTGTCGGAAAGTTCGGCATTGAGCATGCCCTGCACGGTAGACTGCAGCCACCGCGCCATCGCGATGTTGTCGGAGTAGATGCGCCAGCGGCCTTCCGTCAGCTCGCTCTTCAAGTAGAGAACGTGTCCGGGACCAGCCGGCGAAAAGATGATCCGCCAATAGCTCGCCTCTGTCGAGTTCGGCTCGCCGTCCTTCAGGCTCAAGCGGATAAACGGGTTCTCGCCCGTTAGGATCGTCTTGTTGGGATCGGCGATGCTCATCTAACTGGTCTCCCCTCAACTTCTCATGTACGTCGTTGCACGTCTTACGCCCCAGGGCGGACATTGCGATCATTCCGCGTGATATCCGAGGATACTAACGGTTCACGTCATCGCTGCAAGGCGTACGGCTGACGGGCGCTTTGGGTCATTCGCGTCGGTTTGACCGGACCACGGCTAACCCCCGAGGCAGACGCGGGACCCTGCGTGCAGCGGCTTCCACCGAAGCGGCCTTCAACTGCGAAAGGAGTGCCTGATTTGTCGCAGCATCGACATGGTACTGTCGGTGTACCTGCCATTACAGAAGTACTGATCCAGCTGCGATGCACCAAGCATAAGCAAGACTGCAATCGCGAAGCCCTTGAACATAGTGGGCCTCCTATGGAGACCGCCAACCGGGCTGGTCGGATTAAAATGTTTCGGAAATTCGCTATCGCTCGTCGCGACCTATCTGCAATGGCGGAAGCTTGACAATGACAGGTAACCAATCCCTTAACGGGCAGCACAGCACGCGCTGGCATCGCAAAGCCCGGGCAGCCGTTTGGACGGCCGGGCACACCCCGCACTATTCCGCAGCGCCGGGTGAAATCGATCTAGCCACACGAAGAAGGGAGACCAGCGCGCCTCTTCAGCATTTTCAATGCCGAGCGCGACCAGTTCGCGAACCTGAATTGGCACCTCGATTTTGGTTTCCCAAAATCAGCGACCATCCTCCGGCCAATTGATGGGCGTGAACCTGAGCCGCCGCCGGTCCATTTCCTCGCGAAGCTTGTCCGCGTATGCGCGGACGCCCTCGCCTGCGAAGCGATAGCGGCTTCCTGCATCCAATGCGACTTGATGACGGACATTCTCGTAGAACGCCAACAGGCGCTCGTCCTTCATTTGGGAATAATTCATATGTGGCCTCAAAAAACGCAGACCAAAAAAAGAAGATTAGACACCAACCCGGCCGTTAGCCAAGAGCTTTCACGTATTTCAAAAGGGATTGTGAAACGAGAGGTAGGATCGAACCGCATACACTCGCCGAAACAAAATGCCGCGCCACCTGACGACCGTAGCTGTTCTGCCACACGGAATGAGTTTCGCTTACTTGTGTTACTTTCAGTGCAGACGCCATCGAAGGGATCATTAGCTTCCACAAGCGGCGGCGCGGCGATTGCGGACTCGCTCGAGGGTCAGCGCGGTTCTAACCCTCCGAACGAGTCCGCTCGCGCGGCTGCCAAGAAGCGACTTGATGAAAGCCTGACAAGCCAGCGTGAGCAAATCGCCTGGAGGCGGCATGACATATTGGTCCGCAGGTATCGTCGCAATCTTGTTGGCGGTCCTTCCCGTCGTTGCGAGCGCGCAGGTGAACTGCGAAGCAATACCTCACGGACCCGAGCGCACCGATTGCTACCTGGGCCTAAGTCAGTTCTATCGTGGACAATCCAATCTTGCCGCTGCCAGAGCGCACGCGCAATCCGCGTGGTATCGCGCAATCACTGGAGCAGACCCTCCAAAGCCCAAACCACGTCGGCGACGACACTGACTTCGCCGTTGGTCAGGGTCCTCAGTCCCGAACAGAAGTGATTAAGCCGTGCCAAGGCTACCTGTAGGCCGCATAGAGTGCATCCAGCTCAACATCTTCGTCGAACTTGCGAATAAAACGGTCATCGATGAGGTCAATCACCGATACGTTCAGCACGCGAGGGTCATGGATCGAAATCACTTTCTGCATTTTTGCCAATGGCGCCAATGACGGTCGCTGTGCTCGTGCTGTCAGCGGCCACATTGCCGCCGCGCCTCCGACAAGCGACATGAATGCGCGCCGGTGCATGTGGGCTCCCCGACAAGACGCTTGGCAACACCTGGACATTAGCATTTTGCGACCAGGCCGCGAGGGTGAATCATGGGATCATCAGGCCCGATGAGTCCACGTCCTAGAAAGCCTGCCCCTGTTCGGCGGCCTCATTTGCCGCCTTTGAACTGGTCAAGATCAATCTGCAGGTCTCTCGCCGCGCCCAAGGGCGATTTGGCCCGTGATACTCTGAGAGGTGCCGGCGCGCCGCTGCGTAACCTCCGATAAGCGAATCGATCAAAGCGAGAAAATCATGATGATCATGAATACAAATACGAGCGCACTCGCGACGACCCCATAGATCAGATCGCCGCGTTCGCGTTTCGTCATGCTTTGGGTCCCAACGGTCAGGTCCCGAACGCGACGCCGACGAAGTCAGCGTCTCGCCAGACCAAGCGACACTCCCGAACCGTTCGAAACTTATCGAACGACAGATCGAATTCCACCGGCAACATGTTCAGCCGCTCCAGACGAACGCCGGCTCCAGAGTTCGTCACGTCGCGAACGCAGCAAGGAAAGGCACCAGCACCGCCATGAAAGGATAACAGTGCGCTCCGATTGATGCGCGTCCGACCGATCGCGCGACGCTCTCGACCTGCGGATTTCAGTACTTGCTCGACAGTCGACATGGCAATCCCGTGCAGCGTGCAGCAGGATCATTTCGAGCGGGACGCCGCCCTACAGCGGCACCTCTGGTCGAGCGCTACGCTGATTTGGTGATCCGGCACATCTTGAATCCGAACGACTACCCGGAATGATAGGCCTACGTTCGCAGGCGGCAACGGAACTCGCGTATTAAGCTTGATACGCTCGCTCCGGGTTAATTCTGGAACCGGATGCGGTCGTGAACACGGAAAGCAACAACGCGCCGCCAGTAAGCGGGCGCCTTGAGATGGCCCCGAGCAGGGGGCCTACCTCGTCGGCCTCATGTAGTTTGCCGCGAGATGATCAGCGACCTTGCGACCCATCGCATCTCCGACGTCCAGCGAGTTGCGGAAATGAATACCGCCCCAGATGCGCACCTCTTTGTGCTCCTGTGCCAGTTGCGCAAAGCTGGTGAACTTGCGTGAAAGGCGGGCGTCGGAAATGTCGGTCGCGACGAATTCTTCCGTCCCGTTGCCGAAAACAGTTTCCAGAACGGTTCGCGCCGCACCCGCGTTGATGCCCGCCTGCGACGGGTATTCCGGATGCATCGGCGTGGTGTTCAGAGGCAGCCAACCGGCGTCGCGTTCAGTCGCATCGTTACTGTCCTGGTCGCCGTTACGGATCGCGGTGATCGGCCGCCAAAAATTGTATTGGAATTTGGCGTCCCAATCGAGGATGAAGCAGTTGGCGAGAGCCATCGACATCAGTGCGAACACTCGCGCACTTTCCGGCAGGGAGAGGTTATGACGAGCTGAAGCCTGCCTGGCAGCCTGGAACCATGCGGGCCCAAGGTTGGCCTGTGTCCAGAAGCGCACGACGTCGGACTGCGCGTCGGTGCGCTTCGTGCTTTTCACTCCGCCCATTTCCCTGGTTTCGTTGTAATCGCGCGCATAAAGCGCACTGTTGAGTGCCGGGGGCGGACCCGGGCGGAACTGACTCGCGCTTTCCATGCCCCAAGGCTTGGCCGTGGCATACTGAGGAAAGAGCGGCGGCGTGGTCGGTACCCACACGCCAGGCGTCGTGAGCGGACGATATGTGTCGGGTGTGTTTGTCGCGTCGCTCTGCCGTTCCGTGAAAACAGCGTCCGCAACTTTTACACCTAAATCAATACCCGCAGCCCGTGCGGGATTGTCCGGAATGGTTTTCATCGCTTCTGCGAAGGCCGCTTCAATCCGCTCCTTCTGGCCAGGGTACTGACGCATGAGAATTTCGCGGGCAGCCGCGGCGGCCGCGGCCTCGGCCGAGGCGTTCGGGTCAGTTGGAAGCTCTGGTATGTAGCGGGAATATCGGTTCTGCACCGAGTTGACCGCGTCAGACATGGATACATTCACCAGCGCCATGCTGCGCGTCCACGGATTACCGCTGACGTTGACCGCCTTCATTACGTCAACTGCCGTGTTGTTCCAGTCGCCGATGACGTCCGCGCGGACCGGCGTATTGGCCGAAATCAGGACCATGCCGACGATTGCAGATTTCAGTACGTTCATCATTGCCTCCCTCAAAAAGTTTGGAATTTCGAACGACTGCCAATGCGGTGTGAATGTACCTACCTGATCATCCCGTCGTGCACGCAGCTGGATACCCAACCGCCAAGGTCAATACAAATTTCGTCCAGCAGACCCCGATTGCGGCGGGCACCTAGCGATCCGCGAGCGTGCGCTCAGGCGTGCCAGTTGTCGAAGTTGTCATCGCGGACCAGCGATCGTCAAAACTCGCGGCCGGAAGCTTGTTCGCGTCAACCGCGAGGCCCTTCAACATGGTTGTGCCGGTAGGGTCGACAAAGCCGTTGGTCCAAACCGAGGACGACCTCATGGTGGCAGCGGTTGCGGCAACAGCGAGCAGAGCGACAGCGACGAACCCAGTAATCGTTCGATGCTTCGTCATCAGAACCTCCGATGGTCCCAAAGCCCCTTAGTGGTGGGTCACAGGAACTTCGCGAAGGTTCAACAGCAATGCGAAGCGGTATGGATTGCGAGAATGTACAGATCGGACAACGAAGGTGTCCCAAATTCAAATTGCCCCTGGCAGACGTCGGCGGCCGTGGCTGCGATCGTCTGCTTTATCCCCGTGAGCGGCCATCGTCAGCAAAATCGACTCGCCGCAGACGAAAGCGAAATGAGCAAGAAGACAGCTGGCAGAAACGCGCGCATTATCTCCTCCTCTTACCGGTCTCACAGCGAACGAATTCTGCGACTAAGCAATTGCTGCAGGAAAGGACCAAAGCTCGGATCGGCAGAAATGTCCGTTTAGGGTCCCGGAAGCAGACAAGCCATCGATCGCCTGGCATCCATCGGCGATCAGGAGCGAAAGACCAACACCCCCGACGCTGCTGAGTATGCCTCGTCAACCACGCTGGTTGAGCGGCCGGCACACCCGTTCACAACACTGTTATTGCGCCCTGTCGCGCGCTTCGCCTCCCACAACTGGGCCTCTCGCGCTTGTTGTTGTACTCTTTGCGGCGCAACTGCACGGTCGCGAGGAGGAATTTGCATGAACACCTTCGTACTCAACCGCCGCAACCTCCTCGTCGCCGGTGGGTGCGTCCTGGTAACCGGGGTTTCCGGGCTGCTGTTGCCCGCCCGCGCGGAAGGCCTCGCACCGACCCCTTCGATGCCAGGCGGGGCCAACAACTACCTCAAGGGCGCGCCGACCGTGGATCGGATCGGCAAGGGTGGCTTCTGGATGACCGGCACCGTACGCCGCGCAGGCGACGGGGCCCCGCTTGCCGGGCAGCGCATCCAGATCTGGGCGCACACCACCGAAGGGCGGGAGGGAGATGAGCGTAGTCATGGGGCCACGCTCACCGACAAGAACGGGGCGTTCCGCCTCGAGATGCCGCAGATCATTCCGATCTTTGGCCAGCCGCATGGTCACCTCGCCTATGACAGTGGTGAATTCAAAACCGTCTTTCTACGTCCCGTGATGCGCAGCGCCAAAGATACCGGCCTCGAGGCGCACTTCGTCCTTCAGCCGGCCTGATCGAGTTGGGAACGCGGGGATGAGATTGGCGAAGGTGACCCTGATCTGGGCCGCCCTTGCAGCAGCCATTTGCGTGCCGATCGCCGCTGCAGCAGCGAGTCCGCTGCTCGCGTGGCGCGATCCGGTCTACATACTGGCCGGGTTCGCAGGGATTGTCGCAATGGGTCTTGTGCTCGTTCAGCCTTTGCTGATTGGCGGATACTTGCCGGGACTGTCGGCTTATCGTGGACGGCGTGCACATCACTGGATCGGAGGCGCGCTGGTCGTGGCTGTCGTGGTCCACGTCGCCGGCCTCTGGATCACCAGCCCTCCTGATATGATTGACGCCCTCCTGTT
Organism: Bradyrhizobium sp. OAE829; assembly: GCF_040546575.1. Taxonomy (NCBI): domain Bacteria; kingdom Pseudomonadati; phylum Pseudomonadota; class Alphaproteobacteria; order Hyphomicrobiales; family Nitrobacteraceae; genus Bradyrhizobium; species Bradyrhizobium sp. OAE829. The sequence continues at coordinate 1,442,316 of NZ_JBEPOE010000001.1, forward strand.
CTCATCGCCAACGCCGTTCTCCCCCTGGGGTGTGATCGCCATGTGGGCCATCTTCGCCGTCGCAATCATAGCTGCGCTTCGCCGGCGATTGGGACTGCGGGCGCGAACGTGGCGTGTCGTCCATATGCCCCTCGCGATTGTCATCGTCGTCGGGAGCGTGGTCCACGGCATACTGATCGAGGGGACGATGGAGACGATGTCGAAGGCGGCGCTTTGCGCGCTGGTCCTTGCGGCGACCATAAAAGTCATGGCTGACCTGCGGGTGTGGAGAAAGCGAGGGGCATCGCGCAAAGAGAGCATTGCGCGACAGTAAACCAGCCCGAATTGATAGCGATAAGGACCTTCGGGACGTGTCCAGGGCTGGGCCAAAGCTGACGTCCGGTCATTGGTCGTCGCACCGGTAAAGCGGCGCGCAATTTTGCCCAATCTCACTTCTGCACGACGTCGGCTCAAGCTATCCTGGAAAGCGCAGGGCGGAGATTTTGCAGCATGGCGAAGCTAGTCTTTGGAATGAACCAGTCTCTGGACGGCTACGTCGACCACGATGGGATGCCGACAGGCCCCGCGCTCTTTCGTCACTGGATAGAGCACGTGCGCGACCTGACCGGGAGTGTGTACGGCCGCGGCATGTACGAGGTCATGCGTTATTGGGACGAAGACCGTCCTGAGTGGAGTGCGGAGCACCGCGAGTTCGCGGCGGCGTGGCGGCGCCAGCCGAAGTGGGTCGTGTCGCGCTCCCTGAAGTCGGTCGGCCCCAACGCCACGCTTGTCGGGGATGACTTCGAGGCGGTGATACGGAGGCTGAAGGCCGAGCTCGCTGGGGAGATTGCCGTTTCCGGACCAGACCTGGCGCGCAGCCTGACTGACCTTGGTCTGATCGATGAGTACCGGCTCTACTTCCATCCATTCGTACTTGGTCGCGGCAAGCCATTCTTCGCAGGCCCCCGGCCCCCGCTCCGCCTTGTGACCAGCGACCTGATTGGCGAGGATGTGATCAGGTTGACGTACGTTCCCGCTTGATCGCACGACTTGCCCGGCGGACCAGCAACTGGAGATCACCCATGACCACTGCCCCCTACCCCGACGGCGCCGGTTACGTCCGCGGACGCTATGTTCCGATCGCCGAGGCGACGCTGCCGGTGACCGATTGGGGTTTTACGCGCTCCGACGTCGTCTATGACGTCGTGCACGTGTTCAAGGGCGGCTTCTTCCGGCTCCGAGATCACCTCGACCGGTTCGAACGCTCGATGGAAAAGCGCAGAATCCATCCGCCGGAAGACCGCGCCGCGATCGAGGCGATCCTGCATCGCTGTGTCGCGCTCTCCGGTCTTGCGGATGCCTATGTCGCGATGGTGGCCTCGCGCGGACGGCCGCGGGTGATGGGATCGCGCCGGCCGGCGGATTGCGAAAACCATTTGATCGCTTATGCGCTGCCCTGGATCGACGTCGTGCCGAAGGACGTGCAGGCGCGCGGCGCGCATGTCTTTGTCGCTTCGACGCCGCGGGTGCCCGATGCCTCGGTCGATCCCACGGTGAAGAACTATCAGTGGAACGACCTGACCTCCGGGCTGATGGAGGCGCACGATGCCGGTTTCGACACCGCCGTGCTGTGCGACGCGCAGGGTTTTCTCACGGAGGGACCGGGCTTCAACGTCTTCGTCGTCAGGGACGGAAGGGTAACGACGCCCGACCGCGGCAGCCTGCGCGGAATCACGCGGCAGTCAGTGCTGGACCTGTGCGCCGAACTCGGCATCGAGGCGGCGGTCGAGCCGATCCCGCGATCAGTGCTCGACCACGCGGACGAGGTATTTCTCGCGACCACTGCCGGCGGCGTCATGCCGGCGTCGCGCATCGGCGCGCGCATCCTCGGCAACGACCGGCCCGGGCCGATCTCGACGCGGCTCAAGGATATTTATTGGAAGAAGCACGACGAGGGCTGGCACCACACGCCGGTCCGGTACCAGCTGGCCGAAGCGGGCGAATGAACAGCACGCCTAGCCCGGATGCCTCCCAACGTTCTGCGACCCTCGGCCGCGGATGCTTACAAGGCGGGTAGGACGGCGGAGGAAAGCCGAAGCCGCGTCTCCAGGGCATGGCGGACCCATCCGCACCTGTCATAACGCCCTGTCCCGCGCGCATGATCAAACGAGAGCGGCCGCCTGCGATGCCGTCCAGTTCCCTGTCAGCCAGGTCGCTTATTTCGCAGATGGGACGATTCAGCGCAGCGGCGTCGATTTTGTTGATGGCCTCGCCCCATGGATTCGAAGACCGCTAACCTGGCATGGAACCCGAACGATGATCGGTGGCACCAGTCACAGACTGGTGCGCGGCAGACCCGCGCAGCCTGGTCCAGCCGGTCGGCTTTCGCGTGCCTTGCCGCCCGCTGGCCCGCTTCAGCAGGTTTTCTTTCCTTGCGGAGGACCCCCAGAGAGACCTAGGTTGTCGGCCTCGATCAAAACAGGGAGTTCGGACGTGGCGACAGGTACTGTGAAGTGGTTCAACGCAACCAAGGGATTCGGGTTTATCCAGCCCGACAGCGGCGGCAAGGATGTGTTCGTGCATATCTCGGCGGTGGAAAAGGCCGGACTGAGTTCCCTGAATGAGGGCGCCAAGGTCAGCTACGAAGAAAAAGAAAACCGCGGCAAGACCTCCGCGGAAAATCTGAGAGTTGGCTAACGAAGATATTTCCCGCCGGTTCACGCCGGCGGGGGCTACGTATCCTGCGATCCGGGCCGTCAAAACAGCCGCTTGCCCGGCCGGAGATGGTTGAACGCATATCCTCGCAGCATCGGCCTGCAGCGGCATGCTGAATCAGCCGTTAACATAACCGCTCAAATCCGGGCGTCGGCCCACCGGCATTTTCCATTTCTCTACGCTAGCGTTGCCCCAGAACGTCGTGGAAGCAGGCGGCACCCTGTTGGTGCCGCTCTCGACATCGCGACCGGGGAAACGGGGAAGTGGCCGAGATTGCAGAGACATCGGTAGTCCGTCGTGCATCTTTAGGGGATGCCGCACGCGCGCGCGCGCCGGTGGCGCCTGCCGGTGCGCTGACGCCGCTGGCCGACATCCCCGCCGCCCAATGGCGCGCGCTGTCGGAGCGCGTCGCCGAGCCCAACGGCTATTACCTCCCGGAATGGGAATTGGCGGTCAACGCTTCCGCGCGCGGACGCGTCGGTGCTTCTGCATTGAGCGCCTGGAGCGATGCTGGCGAGCTGACCGGCCTGATGCCGGTTATTTCGATGTGGCGCGCCTACAAGATTCCCCTGCCCGTTTGGGTCAGCGCCGATCCCTATGGCTCGCTGTCCACGCCGCTGCTGTGCCGCGATCATGCCGAACAGGCGGCAGAGCGCCTGCTGGACGGCGCGCGCAAGGCCGGCGCCCACGCGCTGATGCTGCGCGACATGTCGCTGGACGGCGCGGCGATGAAGGCCTTCACCGAAGTGTTGGCCCGCAACGGCCTGACGCCGCGCGTGCTGCAGTCGCATGTCCGCGCCGCGCTCGACGCCACCCTCGACCCCGATGAGTTGCTGCGCGAGGGGCTGGGACCGAAGAAACTCAAGGAATTGCGCCGGCAGCGCAACCGGCTCGGCGACCATGGCGAGGTGCATTTCGACATTGCGCGCACGCCCGCAGAGGTTACCGCCGCGCTCGAGACGTTCCTGGCGCTGGAAGCCAGCGGCTGGAAAGCCAAGCGCGGCACCGCGCTGGTGCAGCACGCCGGCGATGCCGCCTTTATCCGCCGTGCCACTTGCGCGCTCGCCGCCACCGGCCAATGCGAGATCGTGACGTTGCGCGCCGGCGAGACGCCGGTGGCATCAGCCGTCGTGCTGCGGCATCAGGATCGCGCGTTTTATTTCAAGCTCGGCGTCGACGAACGCTTTTCGAAATTTTCGCCGGGCGTGCAGCTGACGCTCGATCTGACCCGGCATCTCTGCGCCGATCCTGCGATCCGCCTCGTCGATTCCACCGCCAATGCCGACCACCCCATGATCAATCCGATCTGGCGCGGTCGGCTTGCGATCGGCGACGTGCTGTTTCCGCTGCGGCGCGGCGACGTGGTCGCAACGCTGGCGCAAACCGCCTTGACGCTGCGCAAGCTGGCCCGCGAGCCGGCGCGCCGCGCCATCCGCTTCATCAGGGAACGCCAGGAGAAATCCTCATGAATACCCAGACCGCCGTAGCGCCGGTGATTACGGCCGACAACGACGCGCTGCGCCGCGACTTTCCGCTAAAGCCGTTCGCGATCCGCCACAAGCTGGCCGGCCATCCGCTGTTGATGCTGCCGCGTATCGCACAATTGGCTGCTGAGTTGCCGCGCGATTTGATCGAATACAATTCCGGCAAGGTCGCGATCAGCCAGGATCCCGACGCCATACCCTCGGTCGATCTCGATCCCGTGGAAGTGGTGAAGAGCATCGAGACCGCCGGCGCCTGGATGGTGCTCAAGCGCGTGGAGAATTCGCCGGAATATCGCCAGCTGCTGGAAGACACCCTGCTCTCGGTGGCGCGCGCCCGCGGCTTCAATAGCCTGGCGGATGCCGGCTTCGAACAGCTCGAAGGCTTTCTGTTCGTATCCTCGCCGAATTCGACCACGCCGTTCCATCTCGACAGCGAAGACAATTTCTTCGTGCACATCCACGGCGAAAAATTCTTCACCATCTTCGACAACAACGACCGCGCCATCGTCTCCGGCGACGAGATCGAGCGTTCGATGACCAAGCACCGCAATCTGAAATATGACGAGAGCTTTGCCGCCCGCGGCAAGGAGTTTCATCTGTTCGCGGGCGACGGCTGCTACGTGCCGTATCAGTGGCCGCATTGGGTGCGGACCGCGGACTCGTTCTCGATTTCGATGGCGATCACCTGGAAGACGCGCGAAGTGCGCCGCCTCAACGATTTGCACTTCTTCAACTCGATGCTGCGCGGCGTTGGTATGCCGCAGCAGCCGCCCGGCAAGCAGCCGGTGCGCGACGCGCTCAAGCTCGCCTTCTATCGCACGGTGACCACGGCGATCAAACCACTCCGCGCCTCGATGGCGATGCGCCGCGCGCTGCGGCGCATCGCGCTGGGGAAGCGCGCGAATTATTATTTGAAGGGGACGTAGGAGCGGCAAACGATACCGTCATCCTGAGGTGCGAGCGCTTGCGAGCCTCGAAGGATGACAGTTCGAGCCCGTAGCCATCCTTCGAGGCTCGCCGAAGACGGCGAGCACCTCAGGATGACGGCGGAATTTGTTGCGCGAAGGCCCTCGCCTCACTTCAACGGCGAGTGCGGTGCCGGCAGCATGATCGTCGAGTGCATCTCCTCGAGGAAGCCCGGGCCCTTGCCGAGGAATTCCTGCCAGGCCGGATCCTTCATGGTGTTGGCGCGGACCTGGGCGCGTGTGTTGAGATCGGGATAGGCCCAGATGTGGCAGGCCTCATTGGGCTCGCCCGACTCGGTCTGCCAGAGGCCGACGATCTTTGAATATTTCTCGCGCTCCGGCAGCACGGCGGTGAACGCATCGAGCCATTGCTTGAGGCCACCAGCCGGCTTGCCGCGATAGTTGCGCAGTTCATAGACGTTGCCTGAGGATGCCGGAGCCACCGGCGGCTTGATCGCATTCATCAGCCGGACATTCTGGCGCAGCAGCAGCGGACGGATCAGCGGAATGTACTCGGCTGTCCAGCGCGGGTTCTTGGCCAGTTCGGCGCGAAGGCGTCCGCGCTCCTCGAAACTGTTGTAGCTCCACATATGCAGGACCTGGTTGAGCGGCCCGATCTCGGTCATCCAGTAGCCTTCGAGCTTGCCGTAGTCGTTCTTGCGAATGTCCGCCGACACGGTGCTCGCCGCTTTCACCATGTCCCCGAGCGTGCCGGGCTTTACGGTGTAGGTCCTCAACTCATAGATCATGGCGTTTTCCTGTGGTTTCTTGGTTCTGTGGAAGTATCAGGGCATGAAAGGCGCGCAGTGACAACTGCGGGGGCCGTAGCTCTCTCAGTTGTCATGGCCGGGCTTGACCCGGCCATCCACGTCTTGCTTTGAGTCTGTAAGGAAGACGTGGATGCCCGGGACAAGCCCGGGCATGACGCACTCAGCTATTCCGCCGCCTGCGCGTTGATCTCGCCGGACACCTGGCGGATGGCTCGGGCGAGCTGGTCGGCGGGCTGCGCGCCCGAGATCGCGTATTTTTGCGCCAGCACGAAGGTCGGCACGCCGGAGATGCCCTTCTCGGACGCTTCCTGAGCCTGGCCGGAGATCAGCGCGACATCCTCGTCGGTCGCGAGGCGCTTGCGCACGTCCTCGGCATCGAGGCCGATATCGGCGGCGGCCTGCACCAGCACGTCGACGTCGGTAAGATCGCCGCCATCGCGAAAGTACAATTCCATCAGGCGCTGCTTCATCTCGCCGGATTTGCCTTGCGCTTCGGCCCAGTGGATCAGGCGATGGCAATCGGTGGTGTTGGGCTGGCGCTTTACGAGCTCAGGCCGGTAGGTCAGGCCCTCTTCGCCCGCGGCCGTGACGACGCGGCCGGCAATGCCCTTATAGGCCTCGACCGAGCCGAACTTGGCGGTGAGATATTCGTCGCGGCTGATGCCCTCGCGCGGCACCCAGGAATTGAGGAAGAACGGCCGCCAGCGCACTTCGACCGGCACATCCGGCACCAGCGCCAGCGCGTTCTCGATCCGGCGCTTGCCGATATAGCACCACGGGCAGACCACGTCGGAGACGATGTCGATCTTCAGCGGCTTTATGGTGCTCATGGGCGCGTCCTCGGGCTTCAAATGATGGCGGGAAAGTAAGCCGATTGAGGCCCGGGACAAGGCCCCGGGCCGCATGCCGCCATTACATAACCTCCGCGGTTATTGTGGCCGCGGACCGGTCTTCGTAGAAATCGGGCAGCGATTCAACCGCGGAGCCCGACATGACCGCCATTTTCAAGCCGGAAGGCCCTCTCTTTCGCGCCACCGAGCATGCCGGCGGGCCCTGGTCGCCGGATATGCTGCAGGGCAGCGCGACCACCGCGCTGATGACGCGCGAGGTCGAACGGCTCGCCGAGAATAGCGGATTTGCGGTGCGCCGCCTCACCTTCGATTTGTGGCGGCCGGCGGGCTTGCGCGCCTTCGGCCTGGAGACCGAGATGCTGCGCGACGGCCGCAAGGCCAAGACCATCCAGGTGCGGCTGACGGACGGCGAAACCGAGATCGGCCGCTGTACGGCGTTGTTGACTGCGCAGGGGAGCGAGTCGCCGGCCGATCCGTTCTCCAAAAATTCGGCCAGCGACGCGCCGCCGGAATCCGGCACCCCTCCGCCTTCCTTTGCGCAGAAATGGAGCCGCTATTTCCAGAACGTTTCGGTGCGCCTCATCGAAGGCGCGCTGGAAAAACCGGGACCGGCCGCGGCATGGATGCGGCTCGACGTGCCCATGGTCGAGGGCGAGACCAACACCCCGCTGCTGCAGGCGGTGCAGGCCGCGGACTTTGCCTCAGGCGTCGGCCAGATCGTCGACATGCGCGAATGGACGTTCATCAATCCCGAGATCAGCCTGTACTTCTTCCGACCGCCCGAAGGCGAATGGATGCTGATCCGCTCGCGCACCCGCACCGGTGCCAATGGCGCGGGGCTGACCATGGCAACGCTCAGCGACCGCAAGGGCGCCTTCGCCGAAGTGCTGCAGGCGATGACCTTCGAGCGGCGGGAAGCAAAACAGGCTCAGGCGTCGTGAGGGTTGGTGCTATACCGGGATGATCGGCGCGTCCGCAGGCCCGGTTCACCTCTCCCGCTTGCGGGGTCGAGACGAGCGAAGCTCGCTCTTAGGTCGACGCACGAAGTGCGGCGGGTGGGGGCTCTCTCCACACGAACAGTCTGACTCGCGGCAGCACCCCCACCCCAGCCCTCCCCCGCAAGCGCGGGAGAGGGAGCGCACCGCCCTCGCGGAATCTCATCCCCTAAAGCGTGATGGCATTAAGTTCGATAGCCTGAATTTTTGAGGTAGTTGGCACATTCCTCTGAGGTGAAGGCATCGAGTGCGTAGCCGATTGCGGCGCAGACCGCGTCGACGGTTCGCGCGGCAGCTTTGCGGACCAGATGCTTGAGCTTGGCAAAGACCTGCTCGATCGGGTTCAGGTCAGGCGAGTATTTTGGCAGGAAGAAGAGTTTGGCGCCGACCGAACGGATGAGCTGGCGAACTGCTTTGCTCTTGTGGCTGCCGAGGTTATCCAAAACGACGATATCGCCGGGTCGAAGGATGGGCAGAAGAACCTTCTCGACATAGGTGCGAAAGCTCACGCCATCGATCGGCCCCTCGATAAACCATGGCGCATCGATCCGGTCATGGCGCAGGGCCGCCAGGAAGGTCATGGTCTTCCAGCGGCCGTGGGGAACCTTGGCGTGAAGCCTGCGCCCGCGCGGCGCCCATCCCCGCAAGGGAGCCATATCGGTCCGCGTCCAGGTCTCGTCGATGAAGACCAGTCGCTCAGCTTCGACGCGACCTTGATACTTTGTCCATTGGAGGCGCCGCCGCGCCACGTCGGGTCGATCGCGTTCGTCAGCCGCCACGCTTTTTTTTGAAGCTGAGCTTCTCGGCATGCACGAAGTCCCACACCGAGTGGTAGTCGACCTTCAGGCCGCGTCCGGCAAGCTCGGCAACGAGCCCTCGTATGGTGAAATCGCCGTCTTTGATCCGTTGCGACAGCCAAACCGCATGGTCTCCCGAAACTGCCTTCGGCTTATGACCACCCATCTGGCCCGGAGCAACGCTGCCAGTATCCTCGACCCGCTGCATCCAACCGATCGCTGTGCTGATCGCGACCCCAAACTGCTTGGCTGCCTGATTGCGGGACATCCCGCCCTCGATCGCGGACACGACACGCTTGCGAAGATCCAGAGAATAAGGCTTGCCCATCCATGCTGGCCTCCGTCCAGCCATCATGGTGAATCAGAAACCCACTGATTTGGGAATCCCAAATCGATTCAACCTAACCCCATCCCGCTTTAAGGCGCCAGATACTGCAGCAGCCTCGGATCGTCGCGGACTTCCTGCGCCGATCCTGATAGCGCGACCCGGCCGCGGTCGAGCACGAAGGCGCGGTCCGCGACGCGCAGCGCGAGATCGAGATGCTGCTCGACGATCACGATGGCGATATCTTTGGCGAGCAGGATCAGGCGCTCGGTGATTTCCTCGATCACACCGATCCAGACGCCTTCGGTCGGCTCGTCAAGCAAAAGCACCCGCGGGTTCGACAACAGCGCGCGGCCGATCGCGAGCATCTTGCGTTCGCCGCCGGACAATGTGCCGGCAACCTGGTCCATGCGCTGGCCGAGCTTTGGAAAAATCTCCAGCACGCGGTTGACGGCCTGGCTGTCGCGGTTGGTTAATGCGCCGACGGCGAGATTGTCGCGCACCGACAGCCTGCCGAACACCGAGTGCTCCTGCGGGACGTAGCCGACGCCGAGGCGAATGCGCTGCTCGGTCGGCAGCGCGCCGACGCTGCGGCCATCGAGACTGACGGCGCCGCCGAGCAGCGGCAATTCGCCGACGATCGCCTTCATCAGCGTGGTCTTGCCGGCGCCATTGCGGCCGAGAATGGCGACGCCGCCGCGCCACGGCACGGCCATGCTGACGCCGAACAGCACCTGGCTGCGGCCATAGCCGGCGTCGACGCTCTGGATATTGAGGTATCTGTCCTGGTCAGGCACGGCGGAGATAGACCTCCTGAACCCGGGCGCTCGACTGGATATGCGACACCGACCCGCAATCAAGCACGCTGCCCTGATCGAGCACGGTCAGCCGGTCGCAGATGTCCCTGATAAAATCGAGGTCGTGCTCGACGATGACGAGGGAGCATTTCTTCTTGATCGGCTGCAGCAGTTCGCCGGTCACGCGGCGTTCCTCGAGGCTCATGCCGCCGGTCGGCTCGTCGAGCAGCAGCAGCTTCGGCTCGGGCGCCAGCGCCATCGCGATCTCAAGCCATTGCTGCTGGCCGTGCGACAGCGCGGACGCGGGCTCCGCCGCGCGGTCCACCAGACGGAACTGTTCGAGCATGGCCATCGCGCGATCGTGCAGAACGCCGCGGGTACGCGAAAACACCAGGCTGGGCAGCGAGCACTGCGCTTGCAGCGCCAGCAGTATGTTGTCGTAGAGCGTCAATGCCGGCAGCACGCTGGTGATCTGGAACTTCAGACTCATGCCGGCGCGCGCCCGCTCCGCCGGCGAGGCCTGCGAGATATCGCGGCCGCCGAACGTCACCGTGCCCGAGGTCGGGATTTCCGCGCCGGCGACGCACTTCATCAGCGTGCTCTTGCCCGAACCGTTGGGTCCGATCAGGCCGTGGAATTCGTTTTCGTAAACGGTGAGATCGGCGCCGTTCAGGGCCGTCAGCTTGCCGAAAATCTTGATCAGTCCACGCGCTTCAAGAAGAGCCACGATCGCCCTCCTCCGGCAGCCGGCCGAAATTGCCGACACGCTCGCGCTCGCTCAGGATCAGGCTGACGAGGCCTGCGGGGCGAAACAGGATGACCAGCAGCAGCAATACGCCGAGGATGATCGGCCAGATGTCCTGATAGGAGTTCGACAGCCAGAAGCTGACCGCCTCGATCGCGACCGTGCCGATCACGGCGCCGATCAGCGTGCCGGAGCCGCCGAACAAAACGTAGAGCACCACCTGCGTCGAGATCACCACGCCCAGCATGTTGGGCCAGACAAACCCTTCGTGAAACGCATAAAGACTGCCCGCGAGCCCCGCGACGGCGCCGGCAAAGGAGAAGATGATCGCCTTGAGGCGCTGCACCTGGTAGCCGAAGAAGGCGATCCGCTGCTCGTTCTCGCGCAGACCGGCCAGCGCCAGTCCGAATTGCGATCGCACCAGAAAACGGCACAGCAAATAGACCGCCAGCAGAATGCCGAGCGTCAGGTAATAATAGACCGGCCCTTCCGTGATGTCGTAGCTGCCGAGCGACATCGGCGGAATCGAGGGAATGCCGTTTTGGCCGCCGAGATAATACCAGCCCCGCGCCACCCGGTCGGCCGCGTAGGAGCCGGTCAGCGTGCCCAGCGAAACAAAGATCACGCTGGATGGATGACGTCCGAGCAGCAAAAACCCGCCGAGCAGCAGCGCAAAGGTAAAACCGATCAAGAGCCCGGCCGGCAGCACGAGCAGGATCGACGTCACGCCGAGGTCACGCGCGATCAGCGCCACGCCATAACCGGCCGTGCCGAAGAACACGGCCTGCCCGAAACTCATGATGCCGGCGTAGCCCCACACCAGGTCGAACGAGAGCGCAAACAGGCACAGGATCAGGACCCGCGTGGCGTAGATCGTCAGATAGTCCTTGAGGACGAATGGCAGCAGTACGGCGATCGCCAGCACCACGATTTCAATGATCGGCAGCACTTGCCATCGGCGCTGGCGGCCGACGCGAAGCGGAAGCCGCAGCGGCGTCGGCGGTGTCGTCAAACCAGCAGATCCGCTCCCGACTTGGCAACGGCGGTCATCCGCCGCTGCCCTTCGCTCTGCATCAGCATTCCCTGTTGGCATTCCCTTTAGCATTCCTTGGGATCGACGAGGCCGGCGCTGCGCGCGACGATCTCATAATTGCCGCCCTTGGCAACCGCCGTGTACATCTTCATCTTGCAATGCCGCTTGCCGGGAACCATTTCCGCGGGCCCGCCGGGACCTTCGGCGATCTTGGCATGATCCAGTGCCGCCGCGACTCCGTCGCGATCGATCTTGCCGGCCTCCTTGACCGCCGCCTCCCACAGTTTGAGGCCACGATAAGTCCCGGTCGCGGCACTGCCCGCGGCGAACAGGAACGTACCGGGGAACTGCTTTTCGTAAGCCGCATGCAGCTTGGCGCTGAAGGGGTCTTCAGGCGTGAGCGCCTTGAAATAGTCGAGGCAGCTCGCAAGGCCCTCGATCTCCGCCGCCTGGTTGATGTTGAGCGTGTTCTCGTCGTAATAGACGCAAGATAGCCGGCCGCCGTTCTTGAGGAACCCCGCCTCATACAGCTGCTTGAAGAACGGCCCTACCCCCGGCGGGATCACGGTGTTGAACACCACGTCGACCTTGTTCGAGATGACCCGGTTCACCGTGGCGCTGAAGTCGATCTGGTCGAGCGGGTAATACTCTTCGAAGACCACCTCGCCGCCATTGGCCTCGATCACCTTGCGGGCATAGACGTTCAGGGTGTGCGGCCAGACATAGTTGGCGCTCGGCAGCGCAAACCGCTTGCCGCCGTTCTTGATCAGCCAGGGAATGAATTCGTCGCACTGCTGCGCCGGCGTCGGGCCGGTGCAGAACAGATAGGGCGTGCATTCCTTGCCTTCATAGAGCTGCGGGTAGATGTAGAGCGTCTTGCCGCGCGCGACGATGACGTCCTTGATGGCGTTGCGCATCGAGCTGGTGATGCCGCCCAGCACCAGATCGACCTTGTCGCGCTGGATCAGTTTGCGGACGTTGCCGACCGCGACCGATTCATTCGACGCGGTGTCCTCGATGAACAATTCCAGCGGCCGGCCGAGCAAGCCGCCGGAATCGTTGATTTCCTTGACCACCATTTTTGCGACGTTGGCATCCGCGTTGCCGGCGTAGCCGATCGGGCCGGTCAGGTCGGTGGCGATGCCGACCTTGATCGGGGGCCCCGCCGCGTTGGCCCAATCGGGACGGACGACCCAGCTGCCGACGCCGGTGGCGATGGCGGTACTGGCAAAGGCGAAGTTGGAGAGAAACCGCCTGCGGTTGAGATGGCTGCGTTCGCTGGACATGGACTAAACCCCTTTTCCTGAAATCAGGCCTTGCGGCCGAAACTTGATGAAGATGATGGCGAGTACGAACACGAGGACGTCGGCGATCACGGGCGGGATGATCCAGGGCAGTGCCGCGGCGAGCGTGCCGATCACGCCGGCGCCCGCGACGGGTCCCGCGAACGAGCCGACTCCGCCGACCATGACGGCGACGAAGCCCTGGATCAGGAAGCGCAGGCCGAGATCGGCAAACAGCGAGAACACCGGCACGATCAGCGCCCCCGCAAGGCCTGCGAGCGCGGCGCCGAACGCAAACGTGGCGCCATAGATCGCATTGGTCGAAATGCCGGAGGCGCGGGCGAGCGCAGGGTTTTCCAGCGACGCCCGGATGCGCAACCCGAAGGCGGTGCGCGCCAGCAGCAGATAGCTGCCGATCATCACCAGCGCCGTGATCAGGATGATGACCAGCCGCCAACTCGAAAAGTGCATGGTCCCGATATTGACCGAACCGCCGAGCGGCTCCGGCACCGACAGATAGAGCCCGCCGATCAGGCCGCGGACGATTTCGCGGATGATCAGCCCGAGCGCGTAGGTGCCCAGCATCGCCACGATCGGTGCGGCGTAAAATCGCCGGACGATGCTCCGCTCCAGCACGAATCCCAATCCGCCGACGACGAAGGGCGCGGCCGCCATGCCGATCCAGACCGGTAACCCCGAGCTGTGCACGATGTAGGTGACGTAGGCGCCGAGCAGGACGAACTCGCCCTGCGCGAAGTTGAAAATGCCCATCATGCTGGCGATGATCCCGAGCCCCAGCACGACCAGAACGACGATCGCGCCGAAACTCAGGATCTCGAACAGTGCGACGAACAGATTATCCATATGCCATCACCAGCAGCGTTGCGGCGTTCGGCTGCTTACATTTTCTTCCAGTCCCCGGCCTGCTCGAAGGCGTGCGCCGCGCGATAGATGGTCATTTCATCGAAATGCCGGCCGACCAGCATCATCCCGACCGGAAGTCCGTCGACCATGCCGCAGGGAATCGACATCGCCGGGTGGTGCGTGATGTCGAACGGCGCGGTGTTGGTGATCATCTCGAAGGCGCGCTGGCACACCTCCTCCCGGGAGGCACCGGGCGCCGGCAACGGCGTCGCCTTCATCGGCGTAGTCGGCATCAGCAGCAGATCGTAATTCGCCAGCACCTTGTCATAGGCGGCGGTGATACGCCGCGAGATGTTGACGGACTTGCCGTAGTAGCGCGGCCCGAAATTATTGTTGACGTAGACGCCAAGCATCAGAAACAGCTTTGTCGTTTCCGACAGCGAGTCCGCCTGCCCGCGCCAGCCGCGGTGGAAATCCATCAGCGACGTCGAGTAGAGATCCGAGCGGCTGAGACCATAGCCGTCGCCGAACATCATGGTCTGGGCGATGCCCTCGGCGCCGATCGGCGTCCAGACCGCCGGCGCCACCATGTGGAGCGGGATTGAAACCTGTTCGACTGTCGCGCCGAGGCTCGCCAGCCGCTTCGCCGCTTCCATCACGCTCCTGTTGACGTCGGCTTCGGCACCGGCCTGCTCGAAACCTTCCTTGATGATTGCGATCTTCATGCCCTTGATGCCGGCGCCCAGCGCCTTGGTGTAGTTCTGCACCTCGGGCGACTTGATCCGGGGGTCGTAGCCGTCGTCACCTGCAATCACTTCGAGCAGCAGCGCGTTGTCGGCAACATTGGCGGTCATCGGCCCGGTGTGATCGACGAAGATCTCGATCGGCATGATGCCCGTATAAGGCACCAGGCCCCAGGTCGGCTTCATGCCGTAGGTGCCGCTGAAGGACGACGGCATCCGGATCGATCCACCCTGGTCGCCACCGATCGCCATGTCGACTTCGCCGAGCGCGACCACGACCGCGCTGCCGGAAGACGATCCGCCGGCGGAATAGCCCATCTTGTGCGGGTTATGCACCGGACCGGTCGCATTGGTGTGGCTGCCGCCGGAGATGCAAAAGTTTTCGCAATGCACCTTGCCGGCAATCTCGGCGCCGGCATCGAGCATGCGCGTGACGATGGTGGCGTCGAAATCCGGCACATAGCCTTCGAGCGTCGCGGAGCCGTTCATCATGGGCACGCCGGCCAACATGATGTTGTCCTTCAGCGCTACGACCTTGCCCTTCAGCTTGCCGCTGGCGGCGCCCTTGACGGTCGATTTGCGGTACCAGGCGTTGCGCGTATTTTCTTCCGGCGACGGGCGATAGCCAGGGGTCCGCGGGTACTTCACGATCGGGACTTCGTCGGCCATCGCGCCCACGGCGTTGTAGGCATCGACCGAGCCCTGCATCAACCCACGGAAGGAAGCGACGTCCTCATCGGTCAAGGCCAGACCGCATTGGTCGGCAACTGCGCGCAGTTGATCGGGAGTAGGAAGCGCTACTGTCACGATGGATTCTCCTGTTTCTTTGACGGCTCGCGAAGGAAATTGCGAAGGGCCCCAACCCCACGCCCATCACTAGAAACGGAAATGTTTTCCTTTTCAAGTATTATTTTCAACACCTCCTTTTGCGAAGCGTTACGCGTTGGAGTCAGAACTGCTTGATCAGCCTGAAGTCCAACCCGTTGGCGGCTGCAAGATAGATCGGCATCCTGGCGCTGCCGCGGCGAATGCCGACGGTGCCTCGCGCGCCCTGATAGTCCACATTCGCAGCCGCCGAGAGCAGCGGCTTTCTCGCCAGCGATCCTGCGCGCGCGGCGACCGTTTCGAGAAACCGCAACCCTTCGTAGTTCGACTGCGCGATCGAGCCGATCGGCGGCGCGTGGCGACCGAACCAGGCTTGGTATTGGCAGCGGAAAGCGTCGTTCTCGCGCGAGGCCTTGTCGATGAAATAGCCGGATGCGCAGAACAGGTTTTCGGTATTGTCGGCGCCGATCCCAAGCAGCACGGTCTCGTCCATCGCACCGGCCAGACGCAGCATGCGTGTGCCGAGCCCCTGCTCGCCAAAGGTACGGTTGAAGACGACGCTGTCGGCGCCGATCAACGTGATCAGAACCACGTCGGGCTTCGCGGCCCGGATCCGCGCCAGCTGGTTGCCGTGATTGTGCTCGCCGATCGGCACGAACTCTTCGCCGACAACACGCCCGCCGGCGTCCGCGATGTATTTCTTGATCGCTCTGTGCGACAGCCATGGCCAGACATAGTCGCTGCCGATCAGGTACCAGTTGGTCGCCTGTTTGGTGTTGGCGAGCCACTCGATGGACGGGCGCCATTGCGCCCCCGGCGTCTCGCCGATGGCCATCACGCCGGGCGTCCGCTCGCCGCCCTCATAGACCGGCGTGTACAGGTATGGAATCTGTCCGGCGACGACCTTGCGCAGCGCCACCCTGACCGCGCTGATATGCGAACCCATGATGAGATCGGCGTCTTCGGCCGCGACAATGTCGGAAGCGGTGCGCGTCACGTCGTCGATATCGCCGCCGGTGTCATGGAATGCGACTTCGATCTCGCGGCCGAGAATTCCGCCACGGCGGTTGATCTCGGAAATGCCGAGCAGCGTACTGTTGATGGAGGCCGGGCCCCAGATTCCCGACGGACCGGACAGCCCGACAAAATTGGCAATCCGCAATTTCTTGCGGTCGCGGGGCGACCGGAACGGGCCAAGCGCCGGCTCCGAGGTGCCCGTCCCCATCCCCGGCAACCCCTTGAGCAGCAGTTCCGGCGGCATCGGCGGCCCACCGAACTTTTCTAATTGCGGCAGCGAGAGCAATTCGCTCTCCTTTCAGCTTCTTTTAGTCCGGCGCCATCAGACTACCATCGGCAAGGTGATCGGCAACAAAAATCCTAGTGGAAAATATTGAATATTCAACGATTCCCGTGCATAGAGTTCAAGCAAGAGCGCTAAATATTCATCCAAAACTCCATTACGCAGTTCAAAGCCTTGGCCAAATCGCCCAGTAAACCCATCACCGAGCATCTCGCCTACCTGCTTGCGCAGGCCAATCGGGAGATCAATCGCCAGCTCGACGCGCGCTTCCGCAAGGAAGGCGTGCCGGTCGAGCAGTGGCGCATCCTGAAGGTGTTGTCTGACGGCAAGGGCCACTCGATGGGTGAACTTGCCGAAGCGGTGCTGCTCAATCATCCGACGCTGACCAAGATGGTCGACCGGATGGTGTCGGATGCCCTCGTCTACCGCGTCCAGGATGCCGACGACCGGCGCAAGGTCTTGATGTTCTCCTCCGATCGCGGCAAGGCGCTGACCCAACGCCTGAACTCGCTGGCGCTGAGCCAGGAGGCCTTCATCGCCGAGAGTTACGGCAACAAGGCCACGGCGGATCTGAAGCGCCTGCTGGAAAGCCTGATCGAGAAGGCGAATTAATTCGCCAGCGCGGTGAGCGTTGCTTCCGAGGCGGCATCCGCCGGCATGAACATTTCCACGCGCAATTCCTGCAGCGTGACGTCCTGCGGCGTGCCCAATGTCAACACCGCGCCGATCAGGCCGACCGAGACATCACCCTTGCGCAGCCGCACCTCGCATAGCGGTCCCGGCGTTTCGTGCTCGTCGAACTGCGCGACCGGCAGGTCGGGTAATTTCAACAGTTCGCGCCAGGTCGATTGCAGCGCCAGATCGAGCGGCGCGGCCATCGCCTCGTGGCGCGCACGCACCAGCAGTGCGGACGCGACCTTCGGCCAGTTCTCGACGTAGGGCCGCAACTCGTCGGGCGAGAGAAACATCCGCATGTGATTGAGCGGACGCGTCATGCGCTCCGGCCCGAGCAGCATCGTCATCAGCCGCGTCGCCGCGCCGTTGGCCTGCAGCACGTTCCAGCGCCGGTCGGTGACGATGGCGGGAAACGGTTCGTGCCGGCGCAGCAACAGATCGATGGCGCGCTTGGCGTCGGCGACTTCGGGCGCGGACAAATCGCGCTCGCCATATTGCCGCGCAAAGCCGCCGGACTCCAGCAGCGCATTGCGGTCACGCAGCGACAGGCCAAGCGCGGATGCCAGTTGCAGCAGGATGTCGCGGCTCGCCACCGCCTTGCCGGTTTCGACGTAACTCAAATGCTTGATCGAGATGCCGGCCTCGAACGCCAGATCGGCCTGGCTCAGGGCGCGGCGATTGCGCCATCCGCGCAGGAGATCGCCGACGGGATTGGCGGGCAGCGGTGCATGTTGGCGGGAGTCCATTCGCCGATTATGCGAAGGACGGGCGGCGCTGTAAATCGCAACCTTGTAGGATGGGTGGAGCGTAGCGATACCCATCAACTTTGGTAGCTCAGGCTGAACTTGCTGATGGGTATCGCTTCGCTCCACCCATCCTACGTGAGCGCCGCCGCGATCTCCAGCATCCGCTGCGTGGTCAGGTCGTCGGCGGGGAAAAACGTCTCCAGCGCCAGTTCGGAGAGCGTAACGTCGACCGGCGTTCCAAAGATCATCGTGGTCGAGATGAAGCTCAGCACCTCGCCACCCAGCCGAAACTTGAAGGGAATCGCGACATTGTCCGGCGAGAGCGGGCCGGAGCGCGCCGGCATCGGATAGGCCTTCAGCTCCGCGTAGAGTTTCAGCAGTTCGGGATCGGCGGTCGCCTCGCACTGGCGGTGCAGCCGTTCCAGGAGATGACTGCTCCATTCGGCGAGATTGACGGTGCGCGGCGCCAGCGCTTCGGGATGGAAGGCCAGGCGCATGATGTTAAGGGGTTGGCCCAACAGCCGCGCCGGAATGCCCTCGAGCAGCGGCGCCACCATGCGGTTGGCGGTGACGAGATTCCAGTGCCGGTCATAGGCCAGCGCCGGATTGGGTTCGTGCGCCTTCAGGACGAGGTCGATCGCCGTCCGCGCCGCTTTCAGCGCGGGATCGTCCAGCGAGCGCTGCGGAAAGGCGGGCGCAAAGCCGGCCGCCACCAGCAACACGTTGCGTTCGCGCAAAGGCACCTCCAGGCGTTCAGCCAGCTTGAGCACCATCTCGCGTGACGGCGCGGCGCGGCCGGTTTCGACGAAACTCAAATGACGCGCCGAAATCTCGGCATCACCGGCCAGATCAAGCTGGCTGAGATGGCGGCGCTGCCGCCATTCGCGCAGGTGATCGCCGATATGGACGGGCTGGGTACGTTCGGCTCGCGCCGTGGAAGCATGTGCGTTCATGGTGGAAAACCTACCATGCGAATTTCTCAGCTTCCATTACCTCCAACGTAATCGAATTGGGTCGCGGACGGGGTCATCTTCGCAACCACAGGAGATGACCCATGCTGATGCTTCCTCTGTTTCTGCTCATCGTTCGCGCCCTGCACAGACTGGCGATCTGGGCGCTGGCCCGTTCCCTCAACATGCCGGAACCCCTGGTTCACGACACCGGCGTCTTCGTGGTCGCGCAGGTGCAGACGATCGAGAACCGGATCGGCGAGGTTCTGTCCCCGATGCGGCGCTGGCGCCAGTTCCGGTCCTGGTTCCGTTAACCCCCAACCACCCACCCCGTAAAACCAAAGGAGAGAACTATGATCAACCCGTCTTCATTCCTGAGCCGCGCTCTGCTTGCCGACGCCGTCTTCAGCGGCGTAGCGGCGGTGGCCCTGACGCTTGGCGCCGGCGTCCTCGCGCCGTTCCTCAATCTGCCGGAAGCCCTGCTGCGCGAGAGCGGACTGTTTCTGATCGCCTACACCGCGCTGGTCGGCTGGCTCGGCACGCGGCAATCGGTGCTGAAGGCGATGGTGCTGCTGGTGATCGTGGGCAACGCCGCGTGGACGCTGGGCAGCATCGCCCTGCTGTTCTCGGGCGCAGTCAGCCCGAACCTGCTCGGCATCCTTTTCGTGGTCGCACAAGCGATTGCAACCGGCGTGTTTGCCGAGCTGCAATATATCGGACTGCGCAAGAGCGGCGGCGTGGTGACCGCCTGAGCTTGCTGTGAATTGAAGGCGCGCCCGATGACAGGCTCTTGTCGTCGGGCGCGTTCGCGTGGGCGGTTGGCGCCCTCCCGCTGGATGCATAACCAGCGGGGTATGGTAATTCTGGGCCGACCCAAATCCTGTCCGAGGTACGCCAACCGCCTTCAGCGGCTCACATTGGCCGCGGAACTTGGTTCCTGACGCAACCGTTCGGCCGCTCCATTCCCCGCTTGACTAACATATATCCCGATGGTTATACGTCGATCCATAGCCAACGGGTTATCGATACCAGATGCCAAACGTTCATGACGTGCTGTTCAGAACCCTCGCCGATCCAACGCGGCGGGCGATCTTCGAGCGGCTGTGCCGCGACGGAGAGCAGACGGTCGGGGCCCTGACGGCGCGCGCCGGCGTCTCGCAGCCGGCGGTCTCAAAGCATCTCGGCGTCCTGAAGCAGGCCGGGCTGGTGCGCGACCGCCATGAAGGACGACAGACGCACTACAGCGCGCAGCTCGGCGCGCTTTCGCCGCTGATCGACTGGACCAGCCAGATGGCCGGCTTCTGGCAGAACCGGTTCGACGACCTCGAAGATCTCCTCAAAAGGATGGACCAATGAACACTACGACCGAAACACGCTCCGTCGTCGTCGAACGCGAGATACCTCATCCGCCGGAAAAAATCTGGCGCGCGCTGACGCAACCGCATTTGATCGAGGAGTGGCTGATGAAGAACGACTTCAAGCCTGTCGTGGGTCACAACTTCAATCTGCGCGGCGAGTGGGGCGGCGTGCTGGACTGCGAGGTTCTCGCCGTCGAGCCGAATAAAAAGCTGACCTACACCTGGAATTTCAAGCACGAACAAGCGGCCTACAACCTGTCGAGCGTCGTCGCCTGGACGCTGACGCCGACACGCACGGGAACCCTGCTGCGCATGGAGCAGTCGGGCTTCCGGCCGGATCAGCCGCAGGCCTATGGCGGCGCCAAGGCGGGCTGGCAGGAGTTCTTCGCAAAGCTGGAGCAGATGCTGGAACGGGGCGAGTGAGCCTGCAGGCTCCGCCTGAGGATTATTCAAGGCACGTAACAAGAGGAGATTCCATTGAACTGGAACATCTGGATTCGACAGATCCACCGCTGGCTGTCCCTTGCCTTTACGGTGACCGTCATCATCAACTTCATCGCCGTGGCAATGGGGACGCATGCCGACTGGATCGGCTTCCTGGCGCTGCTGCCGCTTTTCCTGCTCCTGTTCAGCGGCCTGTACTTGTTCGCGCTGCCCTATGCCACCAAATGGCGTAGCGGTGACGCACCGGGATAAGGAGTGTGCATGAAGGCGAGCAAGACGCAGCGGAAGCCGGCGAAGAAGGTCGCAAAGAAAATCGCCGCCAAAGGGAGCCCCGCGAAGCCGAAGCTGCTGTCGGGGGGCAATCCGCAGATCGCCAAGGCCTACGGCGATGCGCCGGTACAAGCGTACATCGCGGCCATGCCGGGTTGGAAAAGCGATGTCGGGCGCCGCCTCGACGCGCTCGTCACGCGCACCTTCCCCGGCGTGTACAAAGCCGTCAAATGGAACTCGCCGCTGTACGGTATCGAGGGAGAAGGCTGGTTCCTCGGCATCCATGTCTTCACGAGATACGTCAAGGTGGCGTTCTTCCGCGGCACGTCGCTGCGCCCCATTCCACCTGGAGCATCCAAGCACAAGGAAGTGCGCTATCTCGACATCCACGAGGACGACGAACTCGACGAAGCTCAGCTTAAGGCCTGGGTGAAGCAGGCCAGCAAATTGCCCGGCGAGCGAATGTGAGCGGGGACGAGCCATGAGCAGACGCCAATTGAGCAACCCGCGCGTGGTGACTAACGAAACGGAACGAGGGAAAATGACCGCGAAGAAAGCGACATCAACCAGGAAGATCAGCAAGAGCCCATCGAAGGAAGGAAATGAAGGCGAGTCCCCTTCCCGGCTGATCGACATCAAGATCAAGGAACTGGGCGACTGGAGGGCCAAGACGCTCGCCGGTGTCCGCGCGCTGATCAAACAGGCCGTGCCTGACGTGGTCGAGGAGTTGAAGTGGCGCGGCGTTCCGGTCTGGTCGCACGACGGCATCATCTGCACCGGCGAGACCTACAAGAGCGCCGTGAAGCTGACTTTCGCCAAGGGCGCTTCGCTCAAGGACCCGTCAAAGCTGTTCAACTCCAGCCTCGAAGGCAACACAAGGCGCGCCATCGATATCCATGAGGGCGTTGAAATCAATGCGGATGCCTTCAAGACGCTGATCCGCGCCGCGGCGGCGCTGAACAGCTCAAAGAAAAAGGCGCGTTAGCCGAACCAGGCGTCGCTGCGCCGACGCCTAGCTCAAAGCCAGCGCCGCGAACATTCCGGCCAATGTCAGCACAAGCCCGATCACGAGCATCGGTACGAGGCTGCTGCCGGAGTACGGATCGACCTGATCCTTGCCTTGTATCGCACGCGTCTGGTTGGTCATCGAACGGCTCCTGTTTCACTGCGCCTAAATCGCTCGCCGGGTGCGAGCATGACGCCCTGCCCGCTGGCGATTCCAAGTTCGAGGCTTGCCGCGATGCGCTGCGCCCGTTCGACGAAATGGGCCGCAGCCACCGGCGGACAGAGTTCGCTCGCCGCAGCCTCGAACAGTTCGAGCCAGCGGTCGAAATGACCGGCGTCGACCGGCAGCGGCATATGCTTGACCATGGGCGTGCCGTGATAGCGGCCCGACATCAGCGCCACCGATGACCAGAACGCGCACATCTGCTGCAGATGCGGCTCCCAATCGGTGATGCGCGCCCCGAATACCGGCGCCAGCACCGGATCGCTGCGGACTTTTGCATAGAAGCCGTGCACCAGCCGTTCGATCATGGCTTCGGTGATGCCGGTTCTTTCCATGATCTCGGCGGTGATCGCCTGACGCCGTTCTGCCCCTGTCACACCAGGTCTCCTTAAATAGGTATTTCAAATACCTATTTAGATTGCTATAGATGATCTGCCAAGTCACATTTCTGAGGGCCTCCCATGCGCCTGACATCGTTCACCGATTTTGCCCTGCGCGCCCTGATGCGGCTGGCGGGCGAGCCGGCGCGCTCGTTCGCCACCAGCGAGATCGCGGCCGAATTCGGCATCTCCCGCAATCACCTCGCCAAGGTGGTGCGGGATCTCGCCGATGGCGGCTTCATTTCGACCCAGCGCGGCGTCGGCGGCGGGTTCAGCCTGGCGCGGCCGCCGCAATCGATTACGCTCGGCGAAGTCGTGCGCGCGCTGGAAGGCGAAGCCTTGGTCGAGTGTTTTCGCGAGGATGGCGGTTGTTGCTCCCTGCTGCCGCGCTGCCGCCTGAAGGGAAAACTCGCTGCCGCGCGCGAAGCCTTCATGCGCGAACTCGACGGCACGACGCTGGCGGAATGCGCCTATCCCGCGCGATCCAAAGCGAGCCCTGCGCGAGGTGCCGCAAGCCGATCGAATTTGCCGATGGTGAAGTGGAGATCGACGCGTCGATCGTCGCCGAAGGCCTCGGCATCGCGCTGCCGCGGCTCAGGGAAGGCATGCGCGCGGGCACCATCACCAGCGTTTCCGAGCGTGGCGTCGATGCGGATCAGGGGCGGCATCGGCTGACGTTCTTCTCCGAGCACCGGCGCTTTCGCGTCGTGGTCGATGCATCAGGCGTGATCGTTCAGCGCTCGGCGGTAGATTTCGGGGATTCGACGTTGCCGAGATCGGTGCGGAAGCCGCGTGGCTAGGCCGTCGCGCGGCTTTCCGCAGCCTGCCGGGGCTTTGCAAGAATACCGGACCGTGCGGTCGGAACCTTGCGGGCATGGCCGTTGAGCGACTTGCCGTTCAAGGACTTGCCATTCAGCTTGGTCCCATTCGCCTTGGCCCCATTCGCCTTGGTGCCGTTCTTGGCGACCAGCTTCTGCCTGTCTTTTTCCTTGGCCTTTGCTTTGGCCTTGCGCGCCCGGGCGGCTTTCGCCTTTTGCTTCTCGGCTTCCTTCAAGGCCTTCCGTTCCGCCTTGGCCTTGAGGCGAAGCTTCTCCGCCCTCGCCTCGGCGCGCTTCTTCTTGCGCTTCTTTTCGCACGCCACGCATTTGCAGCCGATCGGCTTCAGATAGGCTTTGAAATAGTCGGTGCCGTAATCGTAATTAATCTCGTCGCCCGGCTCGATGTTCTTGATGGCGCGGATGATGACCTTGCGCTTGCGCGGCTTGACGTCGGATTCCGCGTTCGGCTTGCAGGCATGGTTGATATAGCGGGCGACGTTGGCGCGCACCGAACCGTCGATGGTCCAGCGGTTGGTCAGCTCGAACAGATATTTGTTCTCGATCGCGTCGTCTTTTTTCTTCTTCGAATCCAGCAGTGGCCCAAAATAGCGGACGATCTTGGCGCCCTTCTTGATCGGTTTGGTGGCGAAGAGGCCAAGCCCGGTACGGGAGCGGCCGACGCGAAAGGGTTTGTTCGGAGATACGGTAGCCATGACGATTGAATTACTGACACGCTGGTGAGTGAAAGGAACGGCGAAGCTGCCCTTCTAGGACGATTCCGCGCCGATGTCAGGTATTTCGGTTGGCTTCCTTGAACCTTCCCCAGATTGCACACGTCAGACTGTCATGGTTCCCCAAAGGCCCGGGCCCAGGGGACCTCAAGGGGACGCCAGGGGACGCCAAGGGATGAAACGCCTCCGCTATTTGCATTTGATGGTTTTGGCCGGTGCACCATGCGCCGTGCCTGGCCTGTTTTCACCGGCAAATGCCCAGACATTCAGCAGCCTCTATACGTCCACGGCGCCGAAGGATTGCCGCATGATCGGCAAGCCCAGCGAACTCGACGGCAGCACGACGCGGGTTTGCCCCGGCACGGCGGGCCTGGTGGTGCTGATCAGCGAAGGCGACTTGCGCGAAACCGTCTCGGTCGGCCGCAACCGCGCCGCGGCGGCCAAGGAGCCGGCCGCGCAAGGCTGGTTCGGCCCATTCAACTCGACCACGAACACCGTCGAATGGCGGGCGGTGGACGGCAAGCCGTTCGCGATCATCCAGCGCTGGCACATCGCCGACAACAGTGATCCGGACAAGGAAGGCCGCCCCACCGCCAAGCCGATGCTGGCGGTGACCAGGCTGCCGCCAGGCGCCGTCTGCCACGTCGCCTATATCGACGCCAAGGCCAACCCAAATCCCAACGAGCTTGCCCGCAAGGCCGCCGACGAGCTCGCGCGCAGCTTCACCTGCGGCAAGGACGAAGTGAAGGTGATCGGCGAGACCGGTCGCGCCGTAAGCATGGCGAAGCGTTAGCGGATGACGTCGGGCGCCTGGCGCCGTTCTGACACACGACCCTCCCGGCCTTCTCTCCATGGACGCGCCCGGGTTGCGGCGCCAAGTCGCGTGTGCCGGCGCTGTAAGACTACCGCAGGACCTCAAAAGCCGTTATGGTTCCCGACCAAAAGGGGGACGTGGATTTGCGGAAACGGGCATCCAACCCGGTTTGCCCTCAAAAAACACCCCTTCAATCGATTACGACACAGTCTGATTAGATCACGGTATGTGGTTTCCGATCATCGCCTGGATAGTGCTGTTCAGCGCTTGCGCGTTTTTTGCAGGCGCGACATTGGGACTCGATCCAGCCCAGATATCGGTTCAGCTTTCAGCGTTGCCTGGTCCCCAGCGGTTCGCGCTCGGCGCCATCATGCTGACCACGCTAGCGCTGATCGGCTCATCCGTCTGGCAGGCTTACGTTCTGGCGCGCCAGAACAAGTTATTGCGGGACCGCCTCAGGGGCCTGCGACAAGGGGTTGTGGCCGCGCATGACGCGCAAGCCGGATTCGACTCGTCGGTCCAGTCTCTCGCCAAGAGCGACCCCGAAGAAGCCATCGTATCGCTTCAGACGACGCTCGCGGACACTGAAAAGCGGGTAGCCGAACAGCAGAGCCGGTACGATTCCGTCGATCTCCATGCGCGGCTTGAAGAGATCCGGCGCCGCCAGCAGGCCCTTCGCGAGACGGTCGGCGTCGTGTCGGAGAAGCGTCGGGTTGCCGAGCCGGTATTCAGCGAATTGAAGGACCGGCTGCGTCAGCTCGACCGGTGGCTCACCGAGCTCGAGACCGACGACAACAAGAAAAATCTCGGCGATCGCGTGGGCGAACTGGACCAAAGCGTATCCGCGATTCACAACCGTCATGGCGTGCTGCAGCAGTCGCTGGCGACGCTCAACCGCTTCAAGGAAGAGCTGGCCAAGACCCACGCAGAGCTGGTTCCCGTGCGCACGCCGGAAACCGGGATCAACGCCCTCATCACCGAACTGCGCTCATCCGGCGACCAGTTGACCAGGATGCTGGATGAACTCGAATCCAGCGGGGATGAAAAGCTCAGTCTGCGGGTCGAGAGCCTTTCGAAGAACAAAGTCGAGATCGAGCAGCGGGTCGCGCACATTGATGATTGCTTCCATATTCTGGACGCCATTCGCCTGGACCTGGAAGAGCTCAGGGAACGTCGGACGCATCTGGAGCGCTCGCGGCGATTGAGACGGATTCCAGCGGCGCCAGCCTGCTCGACCGCCAGAACGCGCTGAACGAATTCATCGTCGACTGCCGATTGCGTCTCCGGAACCTGCAGGATTTTTCGGCGACGCTGGGCCAGTTCAAGGAGGAACTGGCCACGTCGCAGGCCGGACTGGCGCCGTTGCAGGGGCCAGTCTACGGCATCGAGGCATTGATCGCCGAAGTGAATATCGGTCACGCGATACTGAGCAAGACGCTCAGCGAGATCGAACTGAAGGGCGATGAAGGGCTCGCCTCGCGCGTGGAGGCGATCGCCACCAACAAGACCGAGCTCGACGCGAGAATTTCCAGGATCTTCGAAGATTTTCAGAAGCTCGATTCAATGCGAAAGAACATCGGCGAGATGTTCACGAGCATCAGAGGCACCCTCAATCGAATAGGGTGACCTGCTGGATTGCTACGACGATGTCCGAACTGCCTAGCAAAAAGGCACGCGACGCAAGCCAACGCGTGCGCTCTATCGTCACGTCCGTGCAACACTTGGCAGCCAAGGAAACCTAAGTTACGTTGACGGGCGTGAAGCTGCCCGGAAGTGAGGACAACAAGATCCACAAAGGGACATATCGACATGATCGAGCTCACGGTCAATGGAACCAAGCACCAGGTTGACGTCGTTCCCGAGATGCCGTTGCTTTGGGTGTTGCGCGACGAACTCGGTGTCACAAGTCCCAAATACGGATGCGGCGTAGCGCAATGTGGCGCCTGTACCGTCCAGATAGACGGTGCGGCGGTCCGTTCCTGTCAGTCGCGTATCGGCGACGTCGCCGGCAAGTCGGTCACCACGATCGAAGGGTTGCGAGATAGAGACCAGCACCCGGTCCTGCAGGCCTGGATCGAACATCAGGTCCCGCAGTGCGGCTACTGCCAGACCGGCCAGATCATGCAGGCCATTTCGCTTCTTGAACTGATCCCCAAGCCAACGGACGAGGAAATCAATGTGGTGATGTCCGGCAATCTATGCCGGTGCGGCACCTATCCGCGCATTCGCGCCGCGATCCATGCGGCTGCCGCAAAGATGGGAGCGAAGTAACATGGGCGTCATGCAGAACCTCTCTCGTCGCGCTTTCATCGTGGGCTCCGCCGCTGTAGCCGGCGGCATCGCTTTCGGTTCCTACAGTCATGCCGAACAGGCCGTTGCGACCGCCCATGGCAATCCGTTGGCCGCCGGCCTCGGGCCCAACGCCGTGACCTTCAACCCGTGGGTCGAGATAAGCCCGCAGAAAATAACGCTCATCGCACAGCACGCCGACATCGGTCAGGGCGTCGGCTCCGTGCAGCCGATCCTGATCGCCGAAGAGATGGACCTCGATCCCGGTCAGTTCGAGATCCGGTTCGCAGGCCCCAGTCCCGCCTACTTCAACTCCGGCTTCGCGGATGAGTTTGCGCCGTTCGTGGCGGCGGACCAAAGCCCGGCCGCCGAAGCAGCCCGCGCCGCCACGCTGGAATATCTCAGGAAGACCGGCTTGCAGATGACGGGCGGGTCGAGCACGATTCCTGACACTTACGAAAAGCTGCGCGTCGCCGGCGCGGTCGCGCGCGAGACGCTGAAGGCCGCGGCCGCCAAGCGTTCGGGCATTCCTATCGCCGACATTCGCACCCAGTCCGGCCACGTGATCCTGCCTAACGGCAGCAAGATTGCCTATGTCGACCTCGCGGCGGAAGCCGCGAAGATTGCGCCGGTGCTCGACGTCAAGCCGCGCGACCCGTCGACATGGCGAATGGTGGGCAAGCCGATGATGCGGCTTGATGTGCGACCCAAGGTGATGGGCGAGCTGAAGTTCGGCATCGATCTGAAAATGGACGGCATGCTGTTCGCCTCCGTCAAGCTGAACCCCAACAAGGGTCAGCCTATGAAGTCGTACAATGCAAGCAAGGCGCAATCGATGCCGGGGGTCAAAAAGATCCTCGAAATCAAGAATGGCGTTGCTGTCATCGCGACCAACAGCTGGTACGCGATGCAGGCGGTCGACGCGATCGACTGCCAGTGGGCGCCCTCGGCCTATCCCGCCGAGCAGGCTGATCATTGGAAGGTTCTGGAAGCGTCGTTCAAGCCGGAATTCCTCGGCAAGGAGTGGCGGAAAATTGGCGATATCGAAGCCGGGCTGAAGGATGGCACGCCGGTCCAGGCGGAGTATCGCGCGCCCTATCTGGCGCATCAGCCGCTGGAGCCGCTCAACGGGATCGCCATCGTCTCCGACAAGGGGATGGAAATCTGGGTCGGCCACCAGAGCCCGCAGGCCGTGCAGTCGATCGCAGCGACGGCGATCGGCCTCAAGCCGGAGCAGGTGACCTTTCACAATCAATGGGCCGGTGGAAGTTTTGGCCACCGTCTCGAATACGAGAACATCCGTGTGCTGGCCGAGATCGCAAACCAGATGCGCGGCACGCCGATCAAGCTGGTGTTTTCGCGCGAGGAGGATTTTCTCCAGGATATTCCGCGACAGATTTCAGTCGCCCGGCACAAAGGCAGCGTCAAGAACGGCAAGATCGTCGCGGCCGACCTGCAATCGGCATCGACAGCGCCGCTAAAGGGGCTGCTCGAGCGATACGGGCACCCCGTCAAAGGATCCCGATGCGCAATTGGCCGCCGGGCTGTGGAATGTCTATTACGACATCCCGAATTTCCGGGCCACCAGCTATGAAGCGCAGGGGCTGTCGCCATGCACCACGTGGCGGTCGGTCGGCGCCTCGACCGCCGGTTTCTTCACCGAAAGCTTCATCGACGAACTGATCCATGCGGCAGGCCTTGATCCAATGAAGGCGCGCATCGAGATGTGCACCGTTCCGACCTACCGCAAGGTGCTGGAAACGGTCGCGCAGATGTCGGATTGGAAGGGACCGCTCGGCAACGGCCGAGGACGGGGCGTCGCGTTCGTCGAGTCCTTTGGGACGCCGACGGCTGAAGTCGTCGAAGTGACCGCGACTGACCGGGGCATCAGGATCGACAAGGTCTGGGTCGCGGTCGATGTCGGCAAGGTCGTCGATCCCGTCAACTTCGAAAACCAGGTGCAGGGAGGGGTCGTCTGGGGGCTCGGTCACGCGATCAATTGCGAACTCACTTACGCAAAGGGCGCGGTGCAGCAGACCAACTACCACCACCACGAAGCCATGCGGATCTACCAATGCCCGGTTATCGAAGTTCGTGGGCTTGAGAACGATCCCAAAGTGAGAGGTGTCGGGGAGCCTCCCGTTCCTCCCGCCGCTCCCGCGCTTGCAAACGCGATATTCGCGGCGACGGGAAAGCGCATCCGCGAAATGCCCTTCAACAAGTTCATCGATTTTGTTTGAGGGCGAGCCATGAAGACATCTCTGATCGCGGTCGCGTTCGCTGCTTCTTCAATCCTGGCCCTCACGGGAATTGTCGTGGCCAAAGACGAGGCCGCCAAGGACGTGCTGCCGGCGGGCAGCGTCAGCCGTGCCGAGGGGCTGGAAGCCTGGAAGAGGATTGAAGCCGTTGTCACACATCCACGTTGTGCCAACTGCCATGTCGACGCCAAGGCCATACCGATGTGGACGCCGGCAGGCGAAAACAGGACCCGGGTGCACGGCATGAATATTCATGGCGGAGAGAGCCGCATCGGGGCTGAAACAATCCCCTGCTCGACGTGTCACATGACCTCCACCTTGCCGAATGATCCCGCACCCGCGCCGATGCGCGCCGGCATTGAGTGGCAGCTTGCCCCGGTCGCGTTCATCTGGTTCGGCAAGAGTGGCGCCGAGATTTGTGCGCAACT
Source organism: Bradyrhizobium sp. OAE829 (assembly GCF_040546575.1). NCBI lineage: Bacteria > Pseudomonadati > Pseudomonadota > Alphaproteobacteria > Hyphomicrobiales > Nitrobacteraceae > Bradyrhizobium > Bradyrhizobium sp. OAE829. The sequence continues at coordinate 1,472,176 of NZ_JBEPOE010000001.1, forward strand.
GAAGGATCCCAAACGCAATGGCGGTCGAGACGCCGTTGGTCTCCTTGAACACTTGCGGCACGATGCATCGTTAAGCGGCTTCATCCCTCGGGGGTGGCACCCCGGGGCCGGCCGTTCCACGCCACCAGGCACCTTCGAGGACCATGTTAAAGACATGGCTCTGTGGGGAGCCGCGGGACAACCCTGCCCGAATTGACGTCGTTGTCGCCGCGAAGCGATGCAGTACTTGCTGCAACCGTTCCGTCGATGCCAAGTCCTGCCGCCCGCTTCCTAAAACGCCTTAGCGGCGTCGGGCCGGTGCTTGTTCTTCGGCACGAAGCCCGACCTGGTTGCCTCGCGCTGCTCGCGCACCCACACCTCGCGGTTCGGATGCAGGCCGCCGCCGCGGGTGGCCGGCACGGCAGAGAGCCGCGCGCGGTGCAACAGGCGGGTGTCGGCGACGCCGCAGTTCGGGTGCAGGCCGCCATTGGCCGCCACCACCTTGTCCCAGGCCGCCTTGCGCGCCTTCAGCACGGCCGGATCCGCCAGCGCCGTGCAGTTGAGTTCGTTGTTGTTGAGATCTGCGATGATCTCATCGCCGTCCTCGACGAAGGCGATCGGGCCGCCAAGGCCGGCTTCGGGGCCGACATGGCCGATGACGAGGCCGACCGATCCGCCGGAGAACCGCGCATCCGTCATCAGCGCCACCACGATGCCGCGCTCGCGGCACAGCGTGGTGATGCGCGAGGTGGGATCGAGCATTTCCGGCATGCCGGGCGCGCCGCTCGGACCCTCGTAGCGCACGATGATCATGTCGTTGTTCTGGAAAAGGTCGGGCGTTTTGTCGAGCGCCTCAAGTAGCCCCCGCTCGCCTTCGAACACGCGCGCTCTGCCGCGGAACAGATTGTTTTCCAGCCCACCTTCGACGCCCGCCAGTTTCAGAATGGCGGAAAATTCCGGCGACAGATTGCCGCCGAGAACGCGCAGGCCACCGGTCGGCTTGTAGGGTTTTGCCACGGTGTAGATGACAGTGCCGTCGGCGGGTTTGGTTTCGAGGCGCTTGACCTGTTCGGCCAGCGTTTCGCCGGTGCAGGTCATCACGTCACCGTTGAGCAGTCCGGCCTCCAGCAATTCACGGACGATCACCTGCACGCCGCCGACGGCGTCGATATCGACCATCGAATATTTGCCGTACGGCCGGGCATCGGTGAGGACAGGCACGACGTATTGCGACAGATGGTTGAACTCGGACGGAGTCATGACTTCTTTCCAGAAGTCGGCAAAGCCTGCGGCGCGCGCGATCTCGGGCGCGTGCAGCGTGACGTTGGTGGAGCCACCGATCGCCATCGCGACGATGACGGCGTTGCGGATCGAGTCGCGCACCACGATGTCGCGCGGCTTGAGCCCCTTCGCGATCATCTGCGCGAGGTAGCCGACCAGCTGGTCCGGAAACTCCTTGAGGCGGCGGGGATCGTCGGACGGCGGCGCCACCATGTGCAGCGGCTGCATCCCGACGACGCCGATGAAGGTCTGCATGGTGTTGTAGGTGAACATGCCGCCGCAGCTGCCGTAGCCGGGACAAGCATGGCAGGCGATGTGGTGGCGGTATTCCGCATCGGGGTTGCCGGCGACCTGGTAGGCGCTGACGATGTCGAGCTTCTCGCCGGTGTTCGGATCGGTGCCGGGATGGATCGCGCCGTCGGACATGATGATCGCGGGCTGATTGTGCTCGAGCAGCGCGGCCAGCGTGCCGACCGGCGGCTTGTCGCAGGCGACGACGGCGATGGTGCCGAGCAGCCCGGTGGCCTCCAGATGTTCGCACAGCGCGTCGTGCGTCACTTCACGCCCGATCAGCGAGTAGCGCATTTCGCGCGTGCCGTTGCGGATGCCGTCCGAGGTGGCGATGGTGTATTCCGGCTGGACCAGGCGCAGCTTCATCTGGCCGGCGCCCTTGCCGACATGGCTCTTGAGGCTGGCGTGGATCGCATCGACCTTCGCCATCACGCCCATGTAGCACTGGCTGTCGCCCTTGGTGCCGACCACGCCGACCGAGGGCTCGTGGATCAGGTCCGGATCGACGCCCAGTTCGCGCGCAATCCCGATGGTTTGGGCCGTGCGGCCGGGATGGCGGTCGATGAGGACGGCTTTGGAGTCTGTCACAGCTAGTTCCTTCCCGGCAGGGGTCGTTCGGTCGATATTAGAAACGCTTTAAGGCGCACCTTATAGAGCGCCGACCTGCGGGAAGTCACGCGGAAGTCACATGCCCGATAGCTGGTATGCTGCCACCTAGGCCCCCGGCGGACGGGGCACGGACCCGCGCAGCATCGCGTCGAGCAGCTGGTCGGCCGACGTGCCCTCGGGCAACCGCTCCAGAATGCCGGTGAGGCGGCCATCCAGCAGCAGCGTGGTAAAACCGTGCACCAACGACCAGGCGCGCGCAATGGCGGCGGCCTGATCCAGCGACAATCCATCCTCTGGAATCTGCTCGTGCCGGCTGGCGCCGACACCGCGGGTCAGCCCTGCGAACGCGGCATCGGAGGCCTCATGCAGCGAGGGGCGCGAATAATCCAGCCGTGCGCTGCGGAACATCACGCCGTACATGCCGGGATGCGCCTGCGCATAGGCGACGTAGGCTTTGGCGCTCGCCAGCCCCTTCATGATCGGCAGCGTTTCGCTGTTGCCGGCGGCGACCATGGCCTCGTTGAACATCCGAAAGCCGATCGCCGCGAGTTCGCTGACGAGGCCGGTGAGATCGCCAAAATGATGGGTCGGTGCGGCATGCGAGACGCCGGCCTCGCGCGCCACCGCGCGCAGCGTCAGCCCGGCCAATCCGTCGCGCTCCAGCACCCGCTCGGCCGCCTGCAGCAGGGCCTCGCGCAGGTCGCCATGATGATAGGGGGTATCGCCTGACGATTTGCGCCGCCGCACGGCGGGCCGTTCGGCAGCCGCCCTCGCCGGTTTACGGCTCCGCGCGACGGTGCGTACCACTTTGTTTTCTCTTGATGTTTTTGCCATTTGCACCCCTTGCGAATCCTTATAGCCGCAATTTTTACACTGTAAAGATTTTGCTTGACGATGGCTGGCATGCCCTGTAGTCATATCTTTACGTTGTAAAGATAAAACCGGAGGAAGCGACGATGCTCGATCAAGTGGCGGCCAACGCGGCGCGTACCAATCTGGCGCCGATTCCGATGGAATGCGACGCGCCGTTCCTGAAGGTCACCGGCGAATTGCCGCGCGAGCTCAACGGCACGCTTTATCGCAACGGCCCCAACCCGCAATTCGAAGCGCCCGGCGCGCACTGGTTCGTCGGCGACGGCATGCTGCACGCCTTCCATCTCGAGAACGGCCGCGCCAGCTATCGCAACCGCTGGGTCCGTACCCCGAAATGGCAGGCCGAGCATGATGCCGGCCGCGCGCTGTTCGGCGGCTTCGGCCGCAAGCTGCCGGGTGCGCCCGCCGAAATCACCAATGACGGCGGCGTTGCCAACACCAACATCATCTTCCACGGTGGCCGCCTGCTGGCGCTTGAAGAAGGCCATATGCCGACCGAGATCGAACCCGGTACCCTGGAGCGTCTGGGCTATTGCGACTACAAGGGCGCGATCGCAGGCCCCTTTACGGCGCATCCCAAGATCGACCCCGTCACCGGCGAAATGGTGTTCTTCGGCTACAATGCCGCGGGACCGCTGACCCCTGCCCTGTCGTTCGGATCGGTCAACGCGTCAGGCGTGGTGACGCGGTTCGATCGTTTTGAGTCGCCCTACGCCAGCATGGTGCACGACTTCATCGTCACCGAAAATCACATGCTGTTTCCGATCCTGCCCATCACCGGCAGCATGGAACGGGCGATGCGCGGCAAGCCGCCTTACGCCTGGGAGCCGGAGAAAGGCGCCTATGTCGGCGTCATGAAGCGCACCGGTTCGGCCAAGGACATCGTCTGGTTCCGCGCCGAGAGCTGCTACGTGTTCCACGTCATGAACGCGTGGGAGGAAGGCGGCCGCATCGTCGCCGACGTGATGCAGTTCGAGGAAGCGCCGCTGTTCACCCACCCCGACGGCTCGCCGACGGATCCCGAAAAATCGCGCGCACGCTATTGCCGCTGGACCTTCGACCTCTCCGGCAATACCGACCGCTTCACGCAAGAGTATCTCGACGATTTGACCGGCGAATTCCCGCGCATCGACGATCGCCGCGCGGGCCTTGCCAGCAACCACGGCTGGTACGCCTGCGCCAATCCCGACCTGCCGATGTTCGGCGCGCTGTCCGGCATCGTGCATGTCGACGGCAAGGGCAAGCGGCTTGGCAAGTATCACCTGCCTGCCGGCGACACCATTTCCGAAGCCGTGTTCGTCGAGCGCGGCGAAGACGCCACCGAGGGCGATGGCTGGCTGCTCGCCGCGGTCTGGCGCGCGCGGGAAAACCGCAGCGACCTGGCGGTGTTCAACGCCAAAGACGTCGAAGCCGGACCGGTGGCGCTGGTGCATCTCGGGCATCGCGTGCCCGATGGTTTCCATGGCAATTGGGTGAGTGCGGAGTAGCCGACGCCTAGTCATCCCCAATGCGCTATTGCGCATCGGGGAATGACGCTATGAGTCGTCTCGGGGGACCCACACATGCACATACCCACGATCACCGGCTTCTATCTCGCCCTTCTCGCGCTGCTGTATCTGGTGCTCGGCCTGCAGGTCTCGCGCCTGCGGCGGGGACATCGCGTCGTGTTCGGCGACGGTGACAACATCAAGCTGCGCAGCGCCATTCGCGCGCACGGCAACTTTGCCGAATATGTCCCTGTTATCGTGCTGCTGGTCGCGCTGCTGGAAATGTCGGGGATGCCGACCGCGCGGGTGCACCTGCTGATGGGAATGCTGCTGGTGGCGCGGCTGCTGCATCCGCTCGGCATGTATGTCGGCCCACGCACTATGCAGTTTCAGATCTGCCGCGTCGGCGGCATACTGCTTACCCTGCTGGTGCTGCTTGCAGCCGCGCTTCTTGCACTGGCGCGCTTCTGGCCGTTCTAGCCGATTCATTGCCTCCTAACCCATTGTACCACTTGATTATTTCCATCAACTCACGTTTATTTTGACACTGTAAAGATTTTTCTTGACGACTGCTGCCCTTGCCCCTACGGTATCTTTACGATGTAAAGATGAAGCCTGAGAGGCTGCCATGACGATCTTCCTGATCCTCGCCCCCTACGGTGCCTTCGCGCTGCTGATGCTGGTGACCTCGACCGCGGTCAGCCTGTTTGCCGGCGCCGGGATCTGTCTTGCGGTGATTGCCTACGACATGCTGCGCGGCCGTTGCCTGAAGATCCTCGGAGCGGGCTCCGTGGTGGTGTTCACCGCGGTCGGCAGCTACGTCACCCTGATCGATCCGCAGTTGAGCGTCTCCGGCGTCAAGTTCGCCGTCGATGCCGGAATATTCCTCGTCACCCTGGGCTCGATCGTGGCCGGCAAACCCTTCACGCTGCAATATGCGCTTGAGGTGGTCGATGCCGAAACCACGAAGCTGTCAGGCTTCATCAGGGCGAACTACATTATCACCTGGGCGTGGACCGGCGCGATGCTGTTGATGATGGCCGGCAATGCTGCGCTGATCTATGTGCCGGGCCTGCCGCTGTGGTCGGGATTGCTGGTCGCATTTGCCGCACGCAACAGCGCGGCCTATTTCACCAAATGGTATCCGGAATACCGCAAGGCGAAGTACGGCACCCCGCCCGCCAACGCCTTGCCCGAAGTCTAACCATCAACCGTCATTGCAAGCGCAGCGAAGCAATCCATAGCTATAACAAGAAAGTTGGATTGCTTCGTCGCTTCACTCCTCGCAATGACGCCATTCACCAAGGAGGATCGCGACAGTGAAGGACGTATTCGCAAGATTAGGCGCCGACTTTTTCTCCACCATCGTGTTCATCGCGATCTATCTCGCGACTGATAACGTGTTGCTGTCGACCGGCGTCGCGATCGCAGGCGCCATCGGCCAGGTGATCTATTCCCGCATCAAAGGCAAGGAACTCGGCTACATGACCTGGGCCAGCCTCGGGCTCGTGATCGTGCTCGGCGGCGCCACGCTCTTGACCCACGATCCGCGCTTCGTGCTGGCGAAACCCGCGATCGGGCATTTTGCGATCGGCCTCATCATGCTCAAGCGCGGCTGGATGCTGCGCTATATGCCGCCAATCGTGACCCAGACCATTCCGGAATATGTCACTGCCGCAGGCTACGTCTGGGCCGGGCTGTGCTTCCTGCTCGCCGCCGGCACCATCGGCGTCGCCATGACCGGAGACATGAAGCTGTGGACGTTCTATGTGACCGTCGTGCTGATTGGGGCCAAGATTGCTCTGTTCGCCGTGCAATATGTCGCGTTCCGCGTCCTGGTCGGCAGCCGCCTGCGCGCGGCCGCCCGCGCGTAAGTACCGTAGGCAAAGCGTTTTCAAGCGAAGTGGATACCGGTTCGCGTCAAGAAAACGCGTCAAAAGGAAGGCTACAGGGTTGGGCTTGCGCGGCAAGATGGGTTATACCGCCGCCGGGAGAACTCAGAACCATTCCGGTTCCTGGGAAATGTATTGGGGAGACCAAGATGGCCGTTGACGGAAACTGGGATATCGTCATGACCACGCCGATGGGCGAGCGCAAGGCGACGCTGACGTTGTTGGCCTCTGGCGGTACGCTGACCGGCACGCAGGGCGCCGATGGGAATTCCGCCGAAATCTTCGACGGCACCATCAGCGGCGACGCCGTCAACTGGAAGGTCTCGATCACCAACCCGATGCCGTTGACCCTCGAGTTTATTGGAAAGGTGTCCGGCGACAGCATGTCCGGCGAAATGGGCATCGGCCCGATGGGCAGCTTCCCGTTCACGGGCACTCGGGCCTGATCGCGAAATGAGGGAGTGCGTTGGCTCCCTCACCATTCGATCCATGCAAAAGACTGCACTGCTTTCAATCGCCGTCGTCGCCTTCCTGGTGACGGCGGCGATCGCACAATCCGAACCCGAGCCGGCATGGCGCGCCAGCGCGCTGGCGCTGGTGCCGGCGGGCTTTGTCGCCGGCGAAGCCTACCGCACCACGGATATGACCGGATACCTCGCGGTCTATCCGGCGAGCGCGAACGACCCTAAATCCCCCGCCAGCGTGTTCGCAGCCCGCCAGGAGCTTGTCGTGAGGCTCGACAAGGACGAGAAGCGCGCATTGTCGGCGGAATTGAAGCCGCGCAGCGACGCCACGCGCGGCAACCGCGACACCACGATGACCGATCCCGACGGTCAGGAAAGCGGGTTCGCAAAATCGCACGCCGAACTCGCGGCCAAACGCGCGACACTCCCCGAGGGTACCGAGCCCTGCAGTCTCGGCGCCTGGTCGGAAGATCGCGATCCCGGGGGACTCAACGTCCGCGCCGAGCCGTCGGTGAAATCGCGCGTGCTCGGCACGCTGCCGCCGCCCTATCGCCTGAAGATGGGTGGTAGTGAGAACACACCCGAAGACGGCTGGCTGACCGAATTCCGCATCATCGGCTTCAAGGACGGCTGGTTCCTGATCGAGGGCGCGACGCCGCCCGGCAAGGAATATGAGGACGAGAAGAAATATCCGCGCAACGCGCCAAAGCCCTATGCGGGGCGCGGCTGGGTCGCGGCCAACAAGGTCGGCGCGAACTACGCCAATGGCGGCACGCGCATGGGCGGGCTGTTTCAGGCCCCATTCGCCGATGCGAAATGGACACAAGCGATGCGCAAGCTCGGCGGCCCGCTCGACACCGATGGCGGCCCGAAGCGCCTCTTCGCCTGCAGCGGCTATTGGGGCCTCGTCGAAAGCCAGGACGGCGTACGCGGCTGGTGGCGCAGCCTGTGCTCCAGCCAGGTCACGAATTGCAGTTGAAGAGTGGGGCTGCTCGGGGCTGGCGCCGCTAGAACCAGATTTGCATCGGCAGGCCGTGAGCGTCCGGTGACGGCGATCCGACGCTGCCCGCAGGTTCGCGCGCGGCAATCGCCACGGCGCAGGCGTCCAGGACATCGTCACGCTTCGCGCCGGTGCCGATCCGCGTCTTATCCAGCCATAAATCGATATCGCGAAGCCCGCTTCGCTTGAGCAACATCCGGCGAAGGCAATCTCCTTCCTCGGATTTCTTCGACGGCAAGGGATTGTTTGCGTTCAACCGCAGAAACACCAGTTCGGGATGGACCTCGCGGACATCAAGCGCGCGATGCGCACGCAGGAAAGCGTCTACCTCCATGATCTTCGGTCCGAGATGCCAGAGCTGGCGCGATATTCGCTTTTGGCCGCGACGCAGGCATTCCCTGTTCGCTTCGTCGGGATTGTCGAAGTCTTGCCAAATCCAGCGCCGCGCGCCCGTGAAAACACGCGAGGTGTGCGGGCGCAATTTGTCGCGGGCGAGCAGATCACACGCGCGCTCGCCGTCATCGGCCATGCCGATGGGGATATCGATCCCTGCCCGATCGAATGGGCGCGACAACGCTTCCGAGACATCGCGATGGAAGGAAATTTCGTGCGCGCCGCCTTCAAGACGCACTGCGACCCAGCCGTTGCCGAATCCATCGAGGCCGACAGCTCTGCAGCTCCCGCCCCCGCTCACTTCGGCCGGCTTGGCACGATCGCAATCGGATTGAATGCGTAGACCGCCTCGCCGCGCTGATTGTAGGCCGTCCATTTGATGCGAGCGACGCCATGCGGCTTCGAGCGTGAAGGCACCAGTTCGACCAATTCCCCTTCAAGATGAATCGTATCGCCGGGCCGCACGGGTTTCAGCCAGCGAAGATCATCGACACCGGCGCCGAACAGCGGGTGTGGTCCGAACGGACGACAGCTCGACGCAAGCCGCATCGCAATGGCAGCCGTGTGCCACCCGGAAGCGGCGAGGCCGCCAAGTATGGTATTCTTCGCCGCTTCCTCGTCGAGGTGGAATGGCTGCGGATCATACTCGGCCGCGAAGCGGATGATGTCGTCCTTCGACACCGTCACTCCGTCGCTCTTGAAGCGCATCCCGAGCTTCAGGTCCTCGAACCATTCGACCATCGCACCCTCGCTCACAATCTGGACGCCGCCTCACCCCAAATTCAATTCCTTGAAGAAGTCATTGCCCTTGTCGTCGATGATGATGAAGGCCGGAAAATCCACCACTTCGATGCGCCAGATCGCTTCCATGCCGAGTTCGGGATATTCCACCACCTCGACCTTCTTGATGCAGTGCTCGGCGAGGTTGGCCGCGGCGCCGCCGATCGAGCCGAGATAGAAGCCGCCGTGCTTCTTGCAGGCCTCGCGCACCGCGACCGCGCGGTTGCCCTTGGCGACCATCACCATCGAGCCGCCGGCGGCCTGGAACTGGTCGACGAAAGAATCCATGCGTCCCGCGGTGGTCGGACCGAACGCGCCTGACGCGTAGCCGTCGGGCGTCTTGGCGGGGCCGGCGTAATAGACCGGATGGTTCTTGAAATAGTCCGGCAGCGGCTCGCCCTTCTCCAGCCGCTCGCGCAATTTGGCGTGGGCGGAATCGCGCGCGACGATCATGGTGCCGGTCATCGAGACCCGCGTCTTGATCGGGTGCTTTGAAAGCGTCGCCAGAATATCCTTCATCGGCTGGTTGAGATCGATTTTTACCACCTCGCCACCGAGCGCCTGCTCGACCGCCGGCAAATACTGAGCTGGGTTGTGCTCAAGCTCCTCGAGATAGACGCCGTCTTTCGTAATCTTGCCGAGCACCTGGCGGTCGGCCGAACAGGACACACCGAGCCCGATCGGCAGCGACGCGCCGTGACGCGGCATCCGGATCACGCGCACGTCGTGGCAGAAATACTTGCCGCCGAACTGCGCGCCGACGCCGAGCGACTGCGTCATCTTCAGGATCTCCTGCTCCATCTCCAGATCGCGGAAGGCGTTGCCATCGGCCGATCCATGGGTGGGCAGCGCATCGAGATAGCGCGCGGACGCCAGCTTCACCGTCTTCATGCAAAGCTCGGCCGAGGTGCCGCCGATCACGATCGCGAGATGATAGGGCGGGCACGCGGCGGTGCCGAGGGTCAGCACCTTCTCCTTCAGAAACGCCAGCAGGCGATCCTTGGTCAGCACCGACGGCGTCGCCTGGAACAGAAAACTCTTGTTGGCGGAACCGCCGCCCTTGGCCATGAACATGAACTTGTAGGCGTCATCGCCCTCGGCGTAGATCTCGCACTGCGCCGGCATGTTGTTGGCGGTGTTCTTTTCCTCATACATCGAGATCGGCGCCACCTGCGAGTAGCGCAGGTTACGGCGCAAATAGGCGTCGCGCGCACCTTCCGAGAGCGCGGCCTCGTCGTCGCCGTCGGTGATGACGCGGGCGCCCTTCTTGCCCATGATGATGGCGGTGCCGGTGTCCTGGCACATCGGCAGCACGCCGCCGGCGGCGATGTTGGCGTTCTTGAGGAAATCAAACGCCACGAACTTGTCGTTGTCGCTGGCTTCCTTGTCCTCGAGGATGTTGGCCAGCTGCTTCAGATGGCCGGGCCGCAGATAGTGATTGATGTCGCCGAAGGCGGCCTCGGACAGCGCCCGCAGCGCCTCGCGCGACACCACCAGCATGTCCTTGCCGAGCACCTTCTCGACCCGCACGCCATCCGTCGTGATCTTCTTGTAGGGCGTTGTGTCCGCGCCCAGCGGAAACAGCGGCGTGTGCTTGTAGGGCGGAACGGGCTTCTGGTCGGGAAAGGCGGTCGGGGCGTTCATGGGCTGGGCTCGCAGGGTTTTGGGGGCCGGAAGCGTCCAGGGGACACCCGGTATTTGAACCGTTCTAAGCACTTTTGACACAAAAGGAAGGTTCCCGAATGGCCATCAGCAATCGAAATCGAGAATGACGACTGTTCCCACCACAGTGACGAGCGAGACAGTGGCCGCCCCTCCCCCGGTCCCGCCCGCAGCCAGCCTGTCCGGTCTCGGCGTCGCCCTGACCATCATCGCGGTGCTCGAACTCCTCGACGGCCTGTCGGTGGCATGGGGGATCTTCGGTGATCCTGAAATCGAGGTGCCAGCCGTCAGCGGCGCTGCCAGCCTCATGCACCCGTTGCTGGCGCTGGCGGCCCTGGTATTCGCCGCCTTCGGGCGCGTGCGGCCTGCGATTGTCATGCTCGGCGCTGTCATCATCGTGACCTGGCTGAAATACATGCCGACCGTGGTGTCGTCAGGAATCGACGCGGTCGGCTTCGGCGCGATCTGGTCTCCTGCGCAGATTATCGCGTTCCCGCTATTGGCGGTCTGCGCGATCTTCCTTTCCGCGCGCAATCGTCGGCTGCTCGTTGCCACCGCGCTGGCCGGCCTTCCCACTTTGTTCAACATCGCCGCCATCATTGCGATTGCCATCGGCCTCGCCATGCGCGGGACCTGACGCAGCCGGCCAGATGATGAGCACACCGATCACCACGGCCGAGACGCGCGCGCCTGCCCCGGTGATCGACATCGCGCCTGCCACGTCAGCGCCGCGCCGGATCGGCCTGCGCGTCGCGCTGTCTGTGATCGCGCTGATGGAGCTCTACTGGGGCATGTCGAGCGCGCCGACGTTGCTGGACGATATGTCGAAAATCCCGAGTCACGGCGTCGGCGCGGCCATCGTCAAGCTGCACCTGGCCGTCCATCCGGTGCTGGCGCTGTCGGCGCTGCTGTTCGCGGCCATCGGTTACGTGCGCCACGCGGTCATGGCGCTCGGCGCGGTCATGCTCATGACCTGGCTGAGCTACATGCCCTCGGTGATCAGGCACGGGCTCGCTTTCAACGGCCCTTACGCGGCGCTGGAAACATCAGTGCAAATCATCCTGTTCCCGCTGATGGCCGCCTTTGCCATCGCCTGTGCGGCGCGCGACCAGCGGCTTGGGGCCGCCACGGCGCTGGTCAGCACGCCGACCCTGCTCAACCTGTTCACCACGATGGCGTTCTTTATCGCAATGACGACCCGCGGCTTCTGATTGACATTCGAATAGGCCTCTTGCAGGAAGCTGCCGCGCAAGCTTCAATGGGGCCCAGAGGGGCATTTACAAATGACATCACGACGACAGTTTCACCGATCGGTCCTGGTCGCGGCCGCGCTGGCGCTGGCGCTGGCGGCCTTCTCGGCCTCGCCGGCCCGCGCCGACCGCTGCGACGACGTCGCCAAGCAACTCGCCAGCCAGGTCGACGGGATCAAGGTCAACTTCAAGGCCGCCAACATCGTCTATCTGACGCATCCCTCCGCGAAGGAGCTCTCGATCGGCTGCCGCGGCAAGAGCTACTCGCTCGAGCTCTATGCGAAGACCGACCGGAAATTCAAACCGGAATTTCTCGACATGGTCGCGAGAGCCGGTGCGCTCGTCTTCACCATTCCGAAGCCCGACGTCGTGACGGGCTCGACGCGCTGCATGAAGCGGATGGGCATCCTGCGTGGCGACAAGGTCTCGATGCGCTTCCGCCGGCTCAACATGGAATGCACGCGGACCAAGACCGAGGCCTCGATTGCGGTCACCCGCGGCAAGGACGAGTAGCGGCGCTCCTTCCGGAATCCGCCGCATTCTAACGAATTTTCGAGCGCCCCGTTCACCATCGAGCGGGATCGCAGGCCGGGATTCACACATCGTTCGCTTCAATGCCTCCAGTGTCGGAGGCAACGAAAAGGATGATGCCGATGGATATCTCTGCTGTGTCCGCGCCGGTGCAGATCACGCCGCCTGAAGCCAGCGCGCTCAAGCCGGATGTAAGGCCCGCCGACGTACAAAACGGCGCCGCCGCCGACGGCACGCGCCTGCCGAAGCCGACGCTGCTTGCCGCCCTGCCGCCCGGACAGGGAACGCGGGTCGACCAGCTCGCATAGAGGCTGCTCGCCCTGGCCTTGCCGGGCCAAACGCCGCAAGTTTGCCGAAAAATCGCGCGATCATGATGCCCCCAGGCAATGGGGATACCGCATGATCGCGAAGCTGTTGCTGCAGAACACTTTCTTCGTCGTCGGGATGGGTGCGCTGCTGTTTGCCTCCGCCGGCACACTGCATTGGCCCGGTGCGTGGGCGTGCCTTGCGACCTCCGCGGTGCTCGGCCCTGCCTGCGGGCTGTGGCTTGCGAAAACCGATCCCGCGCTGCTCGCCGAACGGATGCGGCTGACGGCACGCGAGGAACAGCCGGCCGCCGACAAGAAGTTCATGCTGGTGTTCGCCGCCACGGGGTTGATCTGGTTCGTCGTGATGGGGCTGGACCGGCGCATGCAGGCCTCCCACGTCCCCCTGGCCCTGCAGGTGCTGGGCCTTGCCATGTACCTGCTCTCGACAGCCATCATCATGTGGGTGTTTCGCGAAAACTCGTTCGCGGCCCCCGTGATCAAGGTACAGACCGCGCGCGACCATCATGTGATCTCGACGGGTCCGTACGCCTTTGTCCGTCATCCCATGTACAGCGGCATCATGCTGTTTTTCATCGGCGTGCCGCTGCTGCTGGGATCCTGGTGGGGCGTGGCGCTGGCGCCGCTGTTCGCCATCCTGTTCGCGGTACGCGCCCGTATTGAGGAGCGCACGCTGATCGCGGGCCTGCCGGGCTATGCTGACTATGCCGCGCGCGTGCGCTATCGTCTGATTCCGGGAATCTGGTGAGGGACACATGCCTGAAAGCAAGACCTACACGGGCGGCTGCCATTGCGGCCAGGTTCGGTTCGAATGCACCACCGACCTCGCAATGGTGACCGCCTGCAATTGTTCGATCTGCACCAAGAAGGGCCTGCATATCACGTTCCTGGAGCCGAAGAGCTTTCAGCTCCGCGCCGGCGAGGACAATTTGCGCGAATATCTCTTCAACAAGCACGCGATCCGCCACCAGCTCTGCATCGATTGCGGCGTCGAGGTTTTTGCGCGCGGCGCCAAGCCCGACGGCAGCCAGGTGGTGGCGCTCAATGTGAGCTGCATCGACGGCATCGAGCTATCGAAGCTGACGATGACGCCGTTCGATGGAAGGAGCAGGTGACGGCTTAATTCACCGTCATGCCCGGGCATAGCGGTCTGAAGGACGGCGTCGCTTCCGCTCGCCTATCACCGGGCATCCATGTCTTTCGCTCAGACCCGAAGGAAGGACGTGGATGCCCGGGTCAAGCCCGGGCATGACGAGTGGATGGACCTGCGCCTCTCAAACATCCAGCGCCTTGTAGCGCCGGAAGATTCCGTCCTCGTTGAACGCGATCCGCCGCCCGCTGGCGAGATAGGCCTTGATGTTCGGCCGTGCGGCGACGCGGTCATGCAGCTCGACCAGGGCGGGGATGTTCCTTTCAAACGCCTTCATGCGCTTGGGAAAGGCGTAGCGCAGCCCCTCCACGATCTGGAACAGCGACAGGTCGACATAGGTCAGGCGCCGGCCGGTGACGTAGCCGCCGCCACCCGCGGCCAGCAGTTCCTCGAAATAATCCAGATATTTCGGCACCCGTGATTTCCAGAATTCTTCCGTGCGCTTTTTGGCCGGCGCCTTCTGCTCCTCGTAATAGAGCGACGGGCCGAGCGGATGATGGGTGTCGTGAACTTCCAGCACGAAATCCGTAATGGTGAGCTGCAGCTGGTGCACCCACAGCCTTGCCGCTTCCGCCTTCGGCGCCAGCCCATGGCGCGCGCCGAGATAGAGCAGGATGTTGGCGGTCTGGCCGATCACGAGGTTTCCCGCTTTCAGGAACGGCGGCGCAAACGGCGGCGTGCCCTTCGCAGTCTCCATCATCTTCATCATCGCGCTGGTGCCGTTGCCGCTTCGCGCCACGTCGGTATAGGCCGCGCCGGCTTCTTCCAGCGCAAGCCGGACATATTCGCCGCGGCCCTGAATATGTGGCCAGTAATACAGTTGATAGCGCATCGACGGCATCTCCAAAGACCTGTAGCAAGAACCCTGCACCAAGAGCCCTGCTCGCAGCCATAACACATCAGTCCGTATTTCGTTCGTCACAATGCCGCCCGGTCCTGACGTCCATCGCCACGCCATGCGTTTCGCACGGCCTGTCAGGCGCGAATCTGTCCGAAGGCGGGAGGCCGTGTTAGGTTCCCTTGAGTGCCGGATTCCTCACCACGACAGGAGCAATGGGATGGCGGATAACAAGAAGAAGCGCGGCGGTGCCGATGCCGCGCTGATCGCAATGGGCGAAGCTTACGAAGTCGCCTACTGGTCGAAGAAATTGAAGATTACGCCGGCCCAGCTGAAAGCCGCCGTCAAGAAGGTCGGCCACTCCGCCAGGAAAGTGGAAGCCTATATCGGGGAGCAGAAACACAAGGCCGCCGACCGCGCCCTGATCGCCATCAGCCAGCCCCACGAAGTCCGCTACTGGTCGAAGAAGTTCAAGGTCACCCCGGCGAAGCTGACGACTGCGGTGGCCGCCGTCGGGCATTCGTCGAAAAACGTCGGTGCCTATCTGGCCAGGAAGAAAACGACCAAGAAAAAAGCCGCCAAGAAGAACGTCAAAAAAGCAGCGAAAAAGAAAACCGCCAAAAAGAAGAGCGCCAGGAAGGCGTCAAAGAGAAAGTAAAAGAAAAAGGCCGCCTGAAAGGCGGCCTCAAACCCGGGCATGGCTTCTTCGAGCAACAGCGCCGCGATCGTGGGCCCGTCGCCGGACAGGGCGACGGCTTCAGGCGATGGCGGCTTGCGTGAGGCTCAATAACCGCAGGTGGCGCAGCGCGGCGCGACCGGCGCATAATAGGCACGGGCCGGCGCAACCATTTCAACGCGCTGCTGGACGGCGTATCGCGGGGCTGTCCGTTCATAGTGGACGCGGCCGGGCGAGACCATCACGGTCTTCGGCACCATCACCGTGCGATAGCGCGCCGGGGTGCGATACGCGGTGACGCGGCCGGGCGAAACCATCACGGTCTCCCGCACGGCGCGGTACTCCGCCGGGATCACCTGCTGCACATATTGCTGACCGCAGCAGGGCTGCGGCTGGTAGCACGAATAGCAGCCGGCGGAAGCGGCGGTCGGGATGACGGCTGCGGCGAGCGCGGTGGCGAAGGCGGCGGCAATAACGCGAGACATGATTATACCTGCTGGCTTGAAGAAAATTCGTGAAGTTGCACGCAACTTCGTCCGTTTGAATGATCTAGCCGAGCAACACCAAGCGTCAACTTGAAAAGAATATTTACCTTGACGAACATCGCTAACGACTTCTAAACGGCGCGCGCTTCGCTTGTGACCCTACCCGCGCACGCTCGCATAGTCCCAGTCGATCCAGTCGCAGAGCGCGCGGCCCATCACGTGCTCCAGATCGGCCCCCTTCAGCCATGGCAGCTCCTCGGTGAAGAACGTGACGCATTGCCGGTAGCTGCACGGCATTCGCGTGATGTCGGTGCCCCAGAACATCCGCTTCGGCCCATAGGCATCGAAGATACGGTGCAGCCCGTCATGGATGTTGCGGAACGGATAGGGTTTTGTCGAATAATGCGGCGCGCCGGTCGCCTTGACCGCGACGTTCGGCAGCTGCGCCAGCGCCACCAGTTCGTCGAGATGGACGAACGCCTCGGCGTCCCGTCCGTGCCGGTTCAGGCCGCAATGATCCAGGATCATCCTCAGGCCGGGATGCCGTTCGGCGATCTCGCGAAATTTCGGCAGGAACAGTCCGCCCATCATCGCCAGCGGCAGCCCCTCCTGCTCGGCCGCGGGCCACAGCCAGTCGAGCGAGCCGTCGTAGAGCCATTTCTGGTGCGCTTCCAGCAGCAGCGGCCAGCGCAGCCCCATCATGCCGGGCTGCTTGCGCCAGCCGTGGATCAGCTTGCGGTTGTCAGGGTTTTCGAGCGGAAAATTGCCCATGATGGCAAAGCGGTCCGGATATTTCCGGGCCGCCTCGATCGCCAGCGCGTTGGAATCGGGATCCCAGCCGGCTGGCGGATGGATCAGCGCGGCATCCACCCCTGCCTCATCCATCTCCCGCAAAACTTCCTCGGCCGTGAACTTCGCGACCTTGCGATGCAGCCCCGACGTCGGCGTCACGGTTTGCGACCAGATGTGAACCTGCGCATCGATGATCTTCATCGTCTCACCTCCGTCATTCCGTCACCCTCAGATGCGCAATTGCGCATCGGGGAATGACTTCGTCAGTTCGCCGCGAAGCAATACATCAGGCCGTCGCCGCCGGTGCTCTTCAGATCGTTCTGCGAACAGCCGCCGTCCGGTCCGCGCGACGGATGCGACGAATTCCAGGACTTCGAGGCGTCGTCGTCGCGCAGGCCGACACGGTCGATGTGCCCGACCATCGCCGCTCCCTGCGTGCTGCTCGTCCAGTTCTTGCAGGTGCGGTCCTCGCCGGCTGCAAAGGCCGTTCCGTCCGGCTGCGAGCCCGTCAGCACGTCATGGCGGTTCGGCGTATCGCCGCGCCCGTTGATGACATCGCCCTTCTCGCTGAGCGCGGTTTGTTTGGTAAGACCGTTGCTGCCGTGCAGCTCGGCGACATCCTTGGCGACCACCGTGCCCTTGGAATTCTTCCACGGTCCGTTGCCGATGCGGTCGCGCGCATTGACGGCGGGCTTGCCGTCGGCGGCCTGGGTCGAGAGATAGGCGCGCCAGGTTTTGGCGCCCGCGCCGGCCGCCTGCGCCAGCGTCTGGCATTGATTATCGGCCCCGGCGAGGCCGCCGAGATTGCCGCCATTGCCGATGCCGTTGCTGGTCACGAAGAAGCTGGTGTCGGCCGATTGCGCCTGTGCCGGCGCTGCGGCCATAACCGAGATCGCCGCGAAGGCGAAACCGGCCGGTGAGATCAGTCTGGAACCAAGGTTCATCGAAGCCTCCCATTTTTTCTTGTTGGTACGCCGTCATCAACACGCCGCGGCCATCGTTATTCCGGAGGCATAGCGGCAAAGCAAAAGGCGCCGCGGAATGAACCGCGGCGCCTTGCATCTTGAGCGTTCAGCAGAAGATCAGTTGGTCTGCTGGATCGCCGAGAGTTCCCAGTGTCCGCCGGATTGCCGGGCGAAGGTCCACACCTCGGTCGCCTCGATCGGGGTCTCGCTGCCCGAGACCAGACGGTTGGTGCCGCGCTCCAGGGTCTTGTCGACCAGCGAGAAGCGCATCGCGACGCTCGCATAGTCGGTTTGACCTTCGCGCCAGGCTTCTGCGAGGTCGCCCTGCAGCAGCTTGACGTCGGACACCTTGTTGACGTCGTTGTTGGCCTTGTTCTGCTCGAGGTCCTTGGTGAAGTACGACACCATCTCGGGCGTGGCGAGCGTATGCAGTTTCGCGACGTCCTCGTTCGACCATGCGGCCTGGACTTCGCCGAGCAGCCGTTCGAACGCCTCGTAGTCGGAAGGTCCGATCTCGAGCGGCGCGGGGGTGCTTGATCCCAGACCAAAACCCATTCCGGAGCCGAAGCCGGTTTGCGGCGGGGCTGAACCCGCGGCAGGTCCGGCACCGGAATTGGCATAAGCGTTCGCCGGCGTGTGGCGGCGCTGCCACCACGACATCGCCAACTTGACCACGATCAGGATCAAGCCGATCTGCAGCACCAGGCCGATGATCGACATTATTCCGCCGAGGCCGCCGGCCAACCCGCCACCGGACAGCATGCCGAACAAGCCGGCGCCGAGGAAGCCTGCGGCGAGACCGCCCATCATCATGCCCATACCGGGCCGGCTGAAGAAGCCACCCTTGGCTGCCCCTGCGGCGGCTCCAGCGGCCGCCGGTGCGCCCGGCTGGCTGAAGGTACGGTTCATGGGCTGCGCCGCATTGGGCGCCGTGGTGGTGCTGGGCGGAGCCGAATAGGTCTTCGACCCCCGCGAACCGGAGCTGTTGCCGCCGCCCACCCGGGCGTCAGCCGCCGTAATGGCCATCGCGGCGGGAACCGCCAGCGACAGGACGATGGCGAAGGCCCGAACAATTCCGCGCGTTCGTTGCGAGAAATTCATATCTGTTTCCTCAATTCCCCGGCATGGGGAAGCAGCCCCTAAGATGGGCAGAGCCGCTTAAAAGTGAAGCCGTAAACGGGAACAAGCGCTGCGGCCCTCAGTCGCGGGGATGTGACGATTAGGCCGGTTGTGGGTTTGAACCCGTTGGAATTCAGAAGTTTTCCGCGCTGACCTGGCGAGTCGGATGGGGATCGGCGGCGACCGGTCCAAGGGCCGGCCCAGGGACCGATGCACGGATCGGCCCGAGGATGCTTAACGCCACCTCACCGACCGGCGATGGATGCGATGTTTCCTCGGCCACGAGGGCCTGATCCATGGTGTGGGCCCCGAGCTCGCACATGGCCTGGGTCGCGACATCGCCGCGGCGAACGCATTCCTTGGCCAGAAATTCGAATTGCGCCCGCGCCTGGCGCAGGGTCTCTTTCGACACGACCGCGCTGTTTTCTCCGGGCGCCGAATCCCGGGGCGCTGAATCCCGCTCTTGCGGTTGAACCGGAGGTGAGCCGCCTTGGGCTTCCGCGCGCGGGTCGGTGGCTGCAACGCCGAGCTGGCTGATCCGGTCAAAGGCCGACCGAAGTTCCTCCCGCTTGGCCTCGAGCGTCTCGATCCTCTGCTGCAGCTCCTCGTGTTCGTTCGCGGTCGCGACGCGCATGGTCGCAAGTTCGTCCTCGCGTGCCCGCAGTCTGGATTGCCAATCGTCACGCTCACGATCAAAGGCAAGCCTGAACTCGGCCATGACGGCCTCGCTCTGCGACAGCTTTGCCGAGAGCTCGTCGCGCTCGCGCAGAAACTCGCTGCGCTGCTGCTCGATTTGCTTGATGCTCGCTTGCAGGCTTGCCTTCAGCGCGACACGCTCCTGATCGAAGCCTGTACCAAGCTCGGCCAGGGCGGATTCATGGGCCTGCGATTTCGTCGCGGCCTCCTCCTGTGCTCCCTTCAAGGTTTCCTGCGCTCGCTTCAGCGTATCGCCGAGTTCGAGCAGCTCCGCCTCCCGCCCCTGCAGCGTCGTCTTGAGCGTATCGCGCTCGGTGATGATGAAACTGGAAAGCTTTACGTGCCGCTCGATGTCATGCCGAAGGCTTTCGCATTCGGTTTCCAGCTCCTCATTCTGGTGGCTCACGGTTTCGTACTTGTAGCGCCACAGCTGTTCCTCATCGAAGGCGCCGGAAACGCGCGCCATCAGGCCGTCGATCAGGTCGGCCGCACGCAGCAGATTTTCGGCGTTCTGCCCGTTGGACATCATGTCGGCGAAACGGCGCAGAAAATACGCTGTTTCCGCGGCGTCAGCCGCCTCAGGAACCGTGGCAGGATCGGTCATGCAACTTGCCTTCGTGAGCAGCGTCGGTGCCGTAAGCGGACACCTTAACCCCGTTCAGAACGGCAAATGTATGGTGGCGTGGGTTTTCCGGCCCAAAGGTGACAACAAGGGCCGCTCCCGCCTCGCAAATCCTGAAATCCGGACCGAAGACCGAAAGCGGTTACGGCGCCGTCATGGTTTCCTTCACCTTGGCGACCAGTGCACTGAGCGCGAAGGGTTTGGCGAGGAAGGCGAACTGCTCGTTTTCCGGCAGGCTCTTGTCGAAGGCCTCTTCGGCATAGCCGGAGACGAAGATGATCTTGAGGTTCGGATTGCGCTGCCGCATTTCCTTGAGCAGCGTCGGGCCGTCCATTTCCGGCATCACCACGTCGGAGACGACAAGATCGACGGCGCCGTTCTTCTCTTCCAGCGCTTCCATCGCCTCGATGCCGTTGGCGGCCTCGATCACGCTGTAGCCGCGCGAGCGAAGACCGCGCGCGTTGAGAGAGCGCAGGCCGTCCTCGTCTTCCACCAGCAGGATGGTGCCCTGCCCGGTGAGATCGGCCTGCGGCTTCGGCGGCTCGGCCACGGCTTCCTTGGCGGCGCCGTTGGTGACCTGCGGTTCGGGGGCGGCTTCCAGTTCGGGACGGTGCCGCGGCAGGAAGATGCGGAACGTGGTGCCCTCCCCCGCCGTCGAATCCACGTAAACAAAGCCGCCGGTCTGCTTGACGATGCCATAGACGGTCGACAGCCCGAGGCCGGTGCCCTTGCCGACCTCTTTGGTGGAGAAGAACGGCTCGAAAATCTTGTCGACGATCTCGGCGGGGATGCCGGTGCCGGTATCGGCGACGTCGATCCGGACGTAGTCCGCCGCCGGCATGCCCTTGTAGGACAACAGCGCGGCTTCATCCGTCGTGACGTTACTGGTCTTGACCGTCAGCTTGCCACCATCGGCCATCGCGTCGCGAGCGTTGACGGCGAGATTGACGATCACCTGTTCGAATTGCGAGACGTCGACCTTCACCGGCCAGAGATCGCGGCCGTGCACGAGGTCGAGCTTGACCTTCTCGCCGATCAGGCGGCGCAGCAGCATGGTGAGATCGGATAGCGCGTCGCCGAGATCCAGCACCTGCGGCCGCAGGGTCTGGCGGCGCGAGAACGCGAGCAGTTGCCGCACCAGCGTCGCGGCGCGGGTGGCGTTCTGCTTGATCTGCATGATGTCCTGGAACGACGGGTCGGTCGGCTTGTGCGCGTTCAGCAGGAAGTCGTTGGCCATCATGATGGCCGAGAGCACGTTGTTGAAATCATGCGCGATGCCGCCGGCGAGCTGGCCGACCATGTCCATCTTCTGCGACTGGTTGATCTGGTTCTCGAGCGTGCGCCGCTCGGTGGTTTCCAGCATGTAGACGATGGCGGCTTCGGTTTCGCGCTCGTCCTCCTCGACCGCGGTGACGAAATATTGCGCCCAGCGCTCCTTGGCACCGTCGAGCATGGCTTCGACCGGCGCGATGTCGCCCTGCCCTTCGGCGGCCTGGTTGATCGCCGCGATCAGCAGGCTGCGGTCGCGGGCGTTCACGCTGCGGAAGATCGACTTGTTCGCGGCACCATCCGCACTCAGGCTTTGCGCCAGCTTGGCGAAGCGGGCATTGGCGCGCACCACCGCGCCGGCGCGGTCCACGGTCGCGATCGCCATCGGGGTATGGTCGAAGAACCGCATGAAGCGCACTTCGGCGGCGCGTTCCGGGTCGGAATGCTCGTCGCGCGCGCGGCTGATCACCAGCGTCCGCGACGCGCCGGGCACGCCGTCGGCGCCGAACGCCAGCTTGTGATAGAGCCGCACCGGCATGGTCCTGCCGCTGCGCATGCGCAGATCGATGTCGAGCACTTCGGTTTTGACTTCGCCCGGCACCGCCACGATCGAGGTCAGCAGCGAGGCGCCGTCGCCCGATACGATATCGGTCAGCTTCAAGCCGCCCGATCCGATCTCGGCAAGGTCGTGATCGAGCCAGCCCGCCAGCGTCGCGTTGACATAGACGACCTCGCCTGAAGGACTGACCGAGAAGAAGCCGCAAGGCGCGTGATCGAGATATTCGATCGCGTGCTGCAATTCCTTGAAGACGTCCTCCTGGCGTTCGCGATCCCGCGTGATGTCGGCGATCGACCACACCGAATATTTCGCCTCGCGCTTGCTGGCGCCGAGCGGACGGACCCGCATCCGCAGCCAGCGGCCATGGGCGCCGTCGGTTCCTGCGATCCGGACTTCCTCCTGCTGCCGCTTGCCCTCGCGCGCCGCCTTGAGCAGGCGGAACACCGCCTCCGACACATCGGGATTGCCGATGAAGACGCGCTCGATTGGGCGCACCTCCTGGGCGGTCGCGGCCCCCGTCAGCGCCAGATAGGCGGCGTTGGAATAGACGACGTGGCCGCGCGAATCGGTGACCGCGAGCCCGTCATGGGCGTGGTCGGCGATCCGCCCCATCACCGGATCGTCGGTAGAGCGGTCGGTGAACCGGATGATCCCCGCGGCAAAGGCGAACAGATTGAACAGGCCGACCATGGCCAGCAGCGCCAGCACGCCGAGGATATAGGGCTGGGCCTGGGCACGGCCGATGGTCATCAGCACGACCGCGATCGCGACGATGCCGGCGGCCACCAGCAGCACCAGCACGATGCTGCCGCTACGCCGCGCCGGCTCATGGGCCGCGAAGGGCTCGGGGGACGGATGGCTGTCGGTTTCGGCGGTCATATCAGGGGACGCAAGCCCGTCGGCATGGGATGGCGCGCTGATCTGCGCGCCCTTGAGTGCCTGAATCGGACCGGCAAGCGCAAGTCCATCAGGCGGCTAATTGGCATCAATAGCGGTTTCAAGCGAAATGGGCACCGGTTCGAGTGAAGAAAACACGTAAAAAATTATCGTCCAAGGCCTTATCCAACGCATTTCAAGGTAATTTCCGACCCATCCCTCAGTTGCGACGGCCGGCAGCGTCGCGCTTCAACCCCATGACGAAGCCGATGATTTCGGCAACCGCATGATAGTGCTCGACCGGGATTTCCTCGTCGACATCGACGGTGGCATAGAGCGCGCGCGCCAGCGGCACGTTCTCGACGATCGGAATGTCGTGTTTCTTGGCGATCTCCCTGATCTTGAACGCGATATTGTCGACGCCCTTGGCGACGCAGACCGGCGCCGACATGCCGCGGTCGTAGGATAGCGCCACCGAATAGTGGGTCGGGTTGGTGATGATCACGCTGGCCTTGGGCACGTCGGTCATCATGCGCTTCTTCATGTTGGCCTGGCGCAACTGCCGGATCTTGGCCTTGATGTGAGGGTCGCCTTCGGACTGTTTGAACTCGTCCTTGATCTCCTGCAACGACATCTTCTGCCGCTCGAACCACTGCCGGTACTGGAAGAAGTAATCCGCGATCGCCACGGCAGCCAGCATCGCCACCACCGCGCCCATCAGATGCAGCGTCAAACTGGTGGTGACGCCCATGATCGCCGTCGGGTCGAAGGCCAGGAACGACTCCAGCCGGTGCCGCTCCGGCCACAGCACCGCCATCATGACGGCGCCGAGTGCGACCAGCTTGAACACGCCCTTGAGGAAATTCGCCAGCGCCTGCTTGCCGAAGATACGCTTGAAGCCGGCGCCGGGCGACACCTTGCTGAATTTGGGCGTGAGCGATTCCGACGACCACACCAGCCGGTGCTGGATCATGTTGCCGGCGATGGCCGCTATCATCAGCATCAGCAGCGGCACGCCGATCGCCGCCAGCACGGCAATGCCGAGCGTATTGCCGAGTTGCAGCAGCGCCGAGCCGTCCGCGCGCAGCGTGCCGGCATTGGCGATCAAATTGCGCATCGGCATCAGGATGCCGCCGCCGATCGAGCCCGAGAAGGTCGACAACACCAGCGTCGCGCCCGCGATCACGAACCAGGTGTTGACCTCCTGGCTCTTGGCAACGTCGCCCTTCGCATGCGCGTCGTCGAGACGCTTTTGCGTAGGGTCTTCTGTCTTATCGTCGCTGTCGTCGGCCATCGCGGCGCCTTGGGTGCTTTATTTGAGCATGATCTCTTCGGAAAACCGGTACCCACTTTTCCGGATCATGCTCTATCTAAGAGGTGTGAGCTCGTGCATGACGCCGGTGAAGTAGTTCAGATAGGTGCCCATCATCGCCGTGAGGACGGCGGCGAAGATCAGGAAGCCGATCATGATCGAGAGCGGCACGCCGACGAAATAGACCTGCATCGCCGGCATCAGCCGCGCCAGAATGCCGAGCCCCATGTTGAAGACGATGCCGAACACCAGAAACGGCGCCGACAATTGCAGGCCGATCTTGAAGGCGGCGGTGAAAGCCCGGGTCGCAAGCGCCGCGACATCGCCGGTCGGCATCGTCTCGCCCGGCGAGAAGATCCGGTAGCTCTCGTTGAGCGCCGCAATCACCAGGTGATGGGTGTCGGTGGCGAACAACAGCGTCATGCCGAGGATGGTGAGGAAGTTGCCGATCAGAAGGCCCTGCTGGCCCTGGGTCGGATCGACCGCGGTGACGAAGCCGAGGCCGAGCTGCTGGGCGATGACCGAGCCTGCGACCGCCAGCGCCGACAGCGTCACCCGCGCGGTGGCGCCGAGCACCACGCCGATGACGATCTCGTGCACCATCAGAACGCCCATCGCGCTCATCGAGGTCAAATCGACCTGATAGGCGGCGCGGTGCAGCGGCAGGATGATCAGCGTCAGCAACAGCGCAATCGCGAGCTTGATCCGGACCGGGATGTTGCTCTCGCCAAATCCCGGCAACAGCATCACCATCGCCCCCACGCGGGCGAACACCAGCATGAAAGTCGCGGCAAGGGCCGGCAGCATGGAGACATCGATGCGCATGGTCTACGCACAGTGCATCATCCGCCTATGATTCGCGACGATATCCGCATCATGTAGCCCTGCAGCGAATCCGCCATGAACGGCAACGCCAGCAACAACGTCACGAAGATCGCCAGGATCTTCGGCACGAAGATCAGCGTCTGCTCCTGGATCTGCGTCAGCGCCTGGAACAGCGACACCACGACGCCGACCACGAGGCCGACCACCATCAGGGGCGACGACACCACCACAATGGTCCAGATCGCATCGCGCGCCACGTCGAGGGTTTCAGCACCGGTCATTTTTTGTCTCGCTCTTTCCACGGTGTCATTCCGGGGCGATGCGAAGCATCGAACCCGGAATCTCGAGATCCGCCGATGTGCAATTGCACATCTTAGGTTCGCGCTTACGCGCGCCCCGGGATGATCGCTTTCGCGGTCAAATCGGCATCTTCATGATGTCTTCGTAGGACTGGATCACCCGGTCGCGTACCGATACCAGCGTCGAGACCGCGACGTCGGTCTCGGCCACCGCGGTCACCACGTCCATGACGTTGGCCTTGCCCGAAGTCATCGCGATGGTCTGGGCGTCGGACTTCTTGCCGGCCTCCATCACGCTGCCGACGGCATCCTTGAGCAGCGCGCCGAAGGACGGGCCGCCCGAAGTCTTCCCGCCCTTCTCGGCGCCGCCGGTCTCCATGATGCGCGAGAGCGCGGCGTAGGCGTTTGCTGCAACTGTCGGTGAAGCCATGGTCTATGATTCCTGTTTCAGGCCTTGAGGATGTCGAGCGTGCGTTGAATCATCCGGCGCGTGGCGCTGATGATGTTGAGGTTGGCCTCATAGGACCGCTGGGCTTCGCGCATGTCGGTCATTTCGACCAGCGGGTTGACGTTGGGATATTTGACGTTGCCGGCGGCGTCCGCCGCCGGGTTGCTCGGCTCGTACTTGACGCGGAACGCCGACTGGTCGGTGCGCACCTTGCCGAGGGTCACCACTTTCGCATCGATGGTGCGGTCCAGCGCCGAGGAGAAGGTCGGCACCTTGCGGCGGTAGGGATCACCGGCGGAAGTCGGCGCGGTGGAATCCACGTTCGCGATGTTTTCCGAGATCACCCGCATCCGCCCGGCCTGCGCGCGCAAGCCCGAGGTCGCGATGCTCATCGAGCGGGCGAAGTCGCTTCCACCATCATCTGCCATGATCCGGTTCCCCTAAATGCGGCGCGTCAGCGCTTTCCGATCGCGGTCTTGAGAAGTCCGAGGCTGCGGGTGTAGAGCGAGGTGGCCGCCGCATAGTCCATCTGGTTGGCGGAGACCCGCATCATCTGATCTTCCAGATTGACGGCGTTGCCGGCCGGCCGGGTCAGGAAACCGCTCTTGCCGCCATCGCCGTCGAAGGTCTGCCCGCCGCCGGACACGGCGATATGGCTCGCGCTGGTGCGCATCATCGCCATCGATCCGAAAGTTCCGCCGACGGTGGCGGCGGAGCCTTTTTTGTCGAATTTCGGTTCCACCAGGTCGCGCGGCTTGAAGTTCGGGGTATTGGCGTTGGAAATGTTTTCGGCGAGCACCCGCTGGCGTTCCTGATGCCACTGCATCTTGGTGCGCAGCGCCGACAGGATCGGAAGGTCGTTGATGGCCATCGCGAGCGGGTCCTCGTTAACCTCTGGCAGTCGCCGGGAGGTAGGCAGAATTTGCCCGGTGTATGGTTAACGGCTGGTTAAAATCCGCAGAAACAGGCCGTGGACAACGCGTTTGCGCCGGCGCCGGCGCCCAAAAGAGCGCATTTTCGCCACGAAACCTGCGTTAACCAGCAACGGCCGACGCGGCCGGGGGCGCTCAGAAGTCGTTTTGGATCAAGCGATTCTTGGTCTATTAATTAATGGGCGGCAGCGTTTGCCGTGGGGAATTAAGGAATAGGGCTGATCTCGGGCGTGATTCGCCGGTCGACGGATCGCTTCGGAACATGAAGATCGTTTCGGAACATGAATCCGGAAGAATCATGTTCAAGTTGGAAGATCAGATCCACGCACGTCGAAGCAAGCATGTGAGAACGGCCTGAGGCCGGGGACTAGAGAATGCAGACAGCATATTTCATCTTCGCATTCATCGCCGTGCTGGCGCTGATCGGCGTCGCCGCATGGCTGGTGCGCCGCTTCGCCACCAACCGCCTCGGCGCCAACACCAATCGCGGGCGGATGCCGCGGCTGGCCGTGATCGACGCCGCCGCCGTGGACGGCCGCCGGCGTCTGGTGCTGGTCCGGCGCGACAATGTCGAACATCTCCTGATGATCGGCGGCCCCAGCGACATCGTGGTGGAACCCAATATCGTCCGTGCCATGCCGGGCCGTGACCAGATGGCGCCGCGGCCTGCGGTCACCGGCGAGCAGCCGCCGCGCATCGCCCCGCTGCCGGATGCCGGCTGGAACGACGAGAGCGCCCGCGACCCGTTCGATCATGCCGAACCGCAAATGCCCGAGCCGCCGCCGCGCCCGGCACGTCCCGCTTTCGCCGACGAACTCCGCCGCCCGGCGCCGCCGCCGATGGCGGAGCGCCGCACCGATCCGCTGGCAAGCTTTTCGCCGGAGCCGATGGGCGGCCGGCCGGAACCGCGTCCAGATCCGGTCCCGCAGCGCCCGGCCCGCACCGAACCCATGATGCCGCGGCCGCAGCGCCAGATGGAGCCGCCGAAGTCGCCGCCGCCGGTCCGCGCGCCCGAGCGTGCCGCAGCACCGCCGCCGCCACCCCCGCCGCCTGCGCCTCCGCCGCAATCCGCCGACCAGAATCTCGCCGAGATGGCGCAGCGGCTCGAAGCTGCCTTGCGCCGGCCGGCCGATGCCCCGATCGCACCGCCGGTCGCGCCCGAGCCGCCGCCTGCCCGCCCCGCGCGCAGCGAGACGCCCGCCCCGCCCCCCGCGCCCGCGCCGCAGAAGACCGGGTTTGAGAACCTCGAAGACGAGATGGCCTCATTGCTGGGCCGCCCGAAGTCTCCTTCGTGAGATCGGCGAAAGCCCCGCGTAGAGTTTTATTTTTTGTCGCACTGATAGCCGCCGGATCGCTCGTCGATCCGGTGCTGGCGCAGGACATCAGCATCAATCTCGGCCAGGGCGGTGGCGGCGTCACCGAACGCGCGATCCAGCTGATCGCGCTGCTGACGATCCTCTCGATCGCGCCGTCGATCCTGATCATGATGACGTCGTTCACCCGGATCGTGGTGGTGCTGTCGCTGCTGCGCACCGCATTGGGCACCGCGACCGCACCGCCGAACTCCGTGATCATTGCGCTCGCAATGTTCCTGACCGCGTTCGTAATGGGGCCGGTGCTGCAAAAATCCTATGACGACGGCATCAAGCCTTTGGTCGCCAACCAGATCGGCGTCGAGGACGCGCTGCAAAGGGCGTCCGTGCCGCTGCGCGGCTTCATGCTGAAGAACGTCCGCGAGAAGGACCTCAAGCTGTTCCTGGACATGTCGCGCGAGCCGCCGCCGGCGACGCCGGAAGAGATGTCGCTGCGGATTCTGGTGCCGGCCTTCATGATCTCCGAGCTGAAGCGCGCCTTCGAGATCGGCTTCCTCTTGTTCCTGCCCTTCCTGATCATCGATCTGGTGGTGGCGTCGGTTCTGATGTCGATGGGCATGATGATGCTGCCGCCGGTCGTGGTGTCACTCCCGTTCAAACTGATCTTCTTCGTGCTGGTCGATGGCTGGTCGCTGGTGGCGGGAAGCCTGGTGCAGAGTTACGGGACGTAGCTGATCTGATCCGAGCCGATGTCACGGGCGGTCGGATAAGCCGTCGCGCCGGCCTTCTGGACGACAGCCGTCGTGATCATGCTGATGCCGTTGTCCGCGACCACGTCTTTGGTCCGCAATTCCACCGCGAAAAGCGCGGTGCCGATGACCGCGACCACGACAGCGATCGCGACCGGAACCAGCGCTCGGTGTGTATTCCTGGGATGCATAAAAATTAGTCCGTCTCTCGCGCTATTTGGCCGTTTGGGAAGCTACGATTTGGGATGGAAACGGTTTCAATCAAGGAGCTCACGGATGACAAATGCGCGACTGGTAAATGTCGGCGATCTCGGCGCGCTGCTGGCGCTGTTTGCCGAGTCCGACGTCAGCCGGAGTGCCGAACCGGAACGAGCTAGAATAATTTGGGCGCAGATCCTCGCCCGCGAAGGAATAATGATCTTTGTAGCGGACGAAAGCAGTAGAATCGTTTCAACCTGCACGCTCATCACCACGCCCAACTTGTTGCGCGGCGGTCGTCAGCACGGCGTTCTCGAAAACGTCGCCACCCATCCCGACTTCCAGGGACGCGGCCACGGCCGCGCAGTGGTCGCGGCAGCCCTGGCGGAGGCGTGGAAGCAGGATTGCTATCAGGTCCTGATGCAAAGCGGCCGGGCCGATCCGCGCGTGCATCGCTTCTACGAGGCGTGCGGCTTCGTGCCGGGACTTCGCACCGCCTACGCCGCACGCAATCCTGCGAAATAGGAAAGGCGCGCAACGCCTCACGGTCTACTCACTCCTTGACGTCGTACTGCTTACAGAGGTGATCGCCGATCTGCACCACCATCGCGACGCATTCGGGATAGCCCGGTCTGTCTATCGTCGCCTGTTCGGCACTTACGCGAAACTCCCAGGAGTCGCCGTCGCGGAGCACCGAGATCACCATTCCATCGGGACAATCGGCATGGACCTTCAACTCGGCCCTTGCCATCGCAATGAGTTCGGCTTCGGTCTTGGCTGGCTTGCTCATGGCGATAGTTCCCCCGATGGCGTCTTTGATTTTGTGCGCGCAGGTTGCCGGTTCGGAAGCCGTCTGTCGAGAGGACGAGACCGCGGCGCGATACCTTGCCGCGCCGGGGCGCTATTTCGGGATGTGCTTGGTGAATATTCTGACGACATAGCCCTTCACGGCCGGCGCCGCGTCGAACATGTCGGAGGCGATGCGCTCGACGGCATCTCGCAACGCCAAAAACTGCGCCTGTCTTGCCAGGCTCTCGGTTCCCTTGACGCCAGCAAGCTCGTCCATGGCAGCGTCACTGATCTGGCATTCGATCGGCTCGTCCCCATTCTGCATGGTGAACTTGAACGCCAATCGTTCGTTGTCGTGTCCTACAATTCGGCCCCGGGTCAGCGGCATCGAACGACAAACTTCCATACGGCTTGATGTGTGGATTTCGCTTAACCGACGAAACGCTGGCGCGCAAACCCCGCCGGGGGTTGCCTGAACTGTTATTTTGCTGCCCCGGCGGTTTTATGTCCTGATATCGCGCGCAAGGACCCGGTGTGGACCGGCTCGCCCCTGGCCATTTCGGGCGAAATCGGCGCGCGCGCGGTGGCGTCGGGAAAGCGGACCTTCATTTCCCGGATAAAGCCATCGAGCGTGTCGACGCCAGCCGCCATCTTGGCGATCGCGGCAAATTCGGTGCTTGAGGCAGCGGCCGGCTTGCTGGCGAGATCAAACGCCATCCGGTCGGTATTATCAGACATCAGCGGCGCATATTTCTCGCGGAAGCGCGACAGTCCGATGGCGTCCTCGGAGAGCGCATATCCGACGACGGCACGGATCACGTCGCCCTTCTCCACCGCGTTCAACGGTTTGAAGTCGCGCCAGCGATCGGCATAGTACAGTTCGATCTGCTCGGAGGCTTCGCGCCACTGCCGTGACGCCCAGTAGATATCGGAGCGCAGGCGGATCGCCTCGCGTCCGGTGATGTTGGAGATGATGTCGAGCGCGAGATCATGGCGTCCGACGTCGCTTTGCGCGCGCCCCTCCAGCAACAGGCGCTGCTGGCGCAACTCACCCGAGAGATCGGCGATGCGCGTGGTGCGCAGCGCCGCGACCGCGCGATCCGGCTTGCGGTTGGTCAGATAAACCATCGCAAGCCGCGCCGCCACCTGCGCGCGCGCGGCGCCCTCCAGCCGCTTATCGATCTGATACTGCAGCAGCTCGGCGGCCTGATCGAGCAGGTCGACCGCCACCAGGCGATCCGCCAGGCGGCGGATCATCTCGTCGCCGCGGCGTCCGATCGGCGTCAGTTCGCGATATTCGTAGAACATGCCGAGCGCATCGATCGGCTTCATGTCCTCGCCCTTGGGGCTGAGAAAGAGCTGCGCAAACAGCGCGGACGCAGCGTCCTGGCCCTGCCGCGCCAGTTCGGAATTCGGCTGCAGCCGGGTCGCGGTCTTGGCCGCCGCGAGCGATTCCTCGTAGCGGCCCGCATCGGCATAAAGCTGCGACAATACGGCAAGGGTCTTCAACTCGATCGCGTCGCCACGCCAGATCGCCGACAGCGTTTCCAGTTCGCGCAGCACCTCTGCTTGCCCGAGTTGGCCGCGCCGCTGGCGGAGCAGGACCTCCAGCAGCTTGGCTTCGGCAGCCGCAGGCCGATCGGACGAATTGGCGGCGAACCGGTAGGCGTCGAGTGCGTCCTTGTCGTGGCCGAGCGCCTCGGCCAGCCGTCCGCGCAACACCGCGATCTCCGGCTTCATTTCCTTGGGCACCCCGACCACCTCGAGCTCGCTGCGGCGGCGCGAGGCTCCGGCATAGTCCTTCACCTCGAGCGACGCCCGCATCGCATCCGCGGTCACGATGCGCTGCATTTCCAGCGGCAGGGCCGCGATCGAGAATTCGGCGTTCTTGAACTTCTCGCGCGCGTCAGCCCATTTGCCCTGGCGTGAAAAGGCGAGTGCCTTCCACAATTGGGAATCATAGCCGTTTCCGATCACCGGACTGGCCAGTCCCTTCAGCCCCCGCTCGGGATGGCCGATCAGGATGCTGGCGACCGCATTGACCATGACGACGGCAGCGTCTTCGCTTCCAGCCTTGGATTCAGAGAGGATGAGGTTGGTCACTCCCCTCGCTTCCTGAAACATCCCCCGCGCCATGTAGAAATTGGCAAGGTCGAGCCTGGCTTGCGCCAGCCCGTCATCGCCGGCCGCGGCCACCGCCTTGATCAGCGCATCCAGCCGGCCCAGAAAATTCTCCTCGCGGTTCTTGCGCCATTCCTTGGCGTCAAACAACGGCCGCACCGCCGCGGTGGCGCGTTCGGCAGAGACGTCGGCCGACGACAGCGTCAGCCCGCCCGGCCGGCCGAGCATCACCTTGTCGGATCCGACCTCGGCAGTGATGTCGTCTGAATTGGGATGAACGACGACGCCGTGGACGGATTCCAGCAGCGACAGCTCCACGAAGTCCTGCCGCTTGATGAAGCCGCGGGTCGGCGGCGGCGCGGTGACCACCAGCAGCGTGTCGCCGGCGTCGGGGTCGACCAGCCGATGCATGAGGCCGGGGTTGGCCAGCGGCACGGTGACGTTAGCCAGCGCGGGATCGGTGATGTTGCGCAACACCTGCAACGGCAATGGTGGCGCCTGCACACGATCGGCAAATGTCAGCGTCCAGACCATGCCGTTGGCGCGGCCATCGCTTTCGAGCGACGGCATCTGCGGCCGGTTGAGACGAATGCGGATGGCCTGGCCTTTTTCCAGCGGCAGCCGGCTGACGTCGCCGATGATCGCGCCGCCCTTGGCGCGGATCTGCTCGACATCGATCGGCCCGGTCTGGTCGAACACCAGCCACACCGTGTCGGCGCGGCGGAACATCGCCGCCGGCGTCGGCGCGGCAAAGGAAAACGTCACACGCAGGCCGTCGCTGTCGCGCCTCGCCTCGACGGACGCCGCCGGTGCTTCGGCTTTCTTCGGCGCCTCAACGGCAGCAGCGGCCTTTTTCGGCGCTTGGGGTTTTGGCGTCTCGATCGCAGCGGCCGGCTTTGCTTCCGAAGGCACGACTGCTTTCGGCGTCTCCACCGGCGTCATCTTTTCAGCCGCAAGCTCCGGCTTCTGCGGCACAGAAGGCAACTTTTCCACCGCCGGTGCGGGCACGGCAGCCTGCGGCGCCGGCTTCTCCGCGACAGGCGCAGTCTGCTCGACAACCGGCATCGCGCGCGGCGCTGTCTCGGTGACCGGTGTCCTTTCAGTTGCAGGCGGCGCCTGCTGCGGCTCGCCGGGCTTGATCTCGATTTTCGCCTGCTCGGCGATCGCCTCCGACGTCACCGGCGGCAGCTGCGGAGGATGCTGCGGCGGGATCGAGTCGCTGAGCGGCTTGCTGTGAGCGCCCGCTTGGGCAGCGGCGATCTGCGCCGCTATCCCCGACCTCGCCGTCGGGCCATGCGCGACAGCCGGGGGCGCGGCGACCGGGGCTTGCGCCTGTTCCGCCGCCGGCTTGTCGACCTGCTGGAAGGCGACGTCGATGACGTAGTTCTTCTCTTCGCGGAAGGAATGCACGTCGACTTCGCCGATCAACACGATATCGACCGCGGAGGAATCGCCATCGGTCCGCTGCGTGATCGAGGCGATATTCGGCGGCGCCGCCACCTTGGCGTCGGCCAGATCGAACGCCAGCACGCCGTTGAACTGCAGCGTCAGCTTCTGCTCGTTCAGCACCGACGAAACGTTGACCCCGTTGGGCATTTCAAAGACGAAGCGGACAAAGGTCGGCTGCACCGAGGCGCGGACGCGCACCGGCGGCTTCTTCTTGGCCGCGGCAACTGCAAGCTGGGCCCGCAGTGCGCGTTCGGCGGCGCGGGCCCGCGCGGCCAGTTCGCGAATGACGTCGGCCGGCAGCGTGGGCGGTGGGCCGGTCCAGCTGTCGGGAAGGAAGTCGACGAAGATGCGCTCGCCGGCCGTCATGGTGTTGATCGTCGCCCGCCGCGCCAGCGACAGCCGGATCGCCGAACCATCAGGATCGCGCCGGGCTGAGCCGACATAATCGGGCACGGCGTCGCTCAGCTTGTCGACGGGAATGTCCACCGGACGCTTGAAGCGGATCACGATGATGGAGCCGGCGGTGATGACGTCGGACTCGACGTCCTCGGCAAGCTTCAGCACCAGCCGCGCGTAGCCGCCGGACGCCGTGAACGTCGCCTCGCCCTTGACGAGGTCCTGCGTCCGGCAAGGCGAGGCCGCCGTCAGGCCGGCCAGCAACAGCAGGATGGCAAGTGGCGAGCGGAGACCAAGAGATCGGTTAAGGGTGACATCAAGGCAGCGCCGGGCCATCCGCGCCAATGCGCGGCCCTGCGACCCAATTCCAGCGGCAGCCCTTTGCCCCATCCAGGATGTCTCTTGGCCTCAACGATTGCAGCAACGAGGCGCCCTCGCCTTCGTGGCTGAATCTTGAATTGGCCGGCTTAAGGTATTGTTAAATATCCCCGTCAATTGGGCTTTTGCGACAGCATCTTGCCTTCAATTTTCGGCAATTCGGCCGTCGACGCGGATTTGTCGGGTCCGGCGCGACGCGCCAGTTCCACGGTCAGCCGCTCGGCCGCCTCCGGCTGCATCAGGCCGAGAATGTCGGACATCTTGCGCGGCGCGATCTGGGAGGCGATTTCGTAGAGAACGGACATTTCGAGCCGGTCGAACACCTTGGCGGCGTCCTTTGGCTTCATGCCCTCATACATCGTGATGATGCCCTTGAAGCGTGCGGCATCGGTTTCGGCCTTTTGCCCGGTCGCGGTCGTGATCCGCGCCTCGGTGGCCTTCGCCTCCTCGACCCGTCCCTCGATGCGCTTCTCGGCCGATTTCAGCAGGCTCTCGCGGATCTCGATCTCGCGCGCGCGCTGCTCCAGTTCCTGCCGCCGCGCCTGCAGCCGCTCGAGAATTGCGCGCTCCGACGGCGATACCGACTGTTGGTTGGGTTCGGGAAAGATTACCGTGCCGCTTTGCTGCGGCGGTGGATCGGCGGCAGCGGGGGCTGCCGGCTTCGGCGCCTCCTCCTTGGGCTTGGGCACCGACCCCGTGATGTCGTCGGGTTCAGGCTTGGAGGCGATTTTGGAGGCGACCTTGGAGCCGCCGCCCGGAAAGTTGAACGTATCCTGCGCCCACGACTTTTTGGTCGGCTGCGGCTGATAGTCGAATACGTATCCCCCGTCGATGACGAGGCCGGCCACCTTCAGCACCGCAAGGCCGAAGACGGCGACCAGCACCACCGGAATGACACGTATGTCGCGAAACGATTTCATGCAGCGAGGCCACTAGCCCTTCGGCGTTCCGAGAATGCTTCCGCAGCGGCGGCGACTGCTCTCGCGGTCGAGACCTTGGGAGCGGCGGGTTCGGGCTCCGACGTCAGCGGCCGCGCTGCAACGGCGATCTTGGAGAGGCGGCGGATGATGCCGTCGCCCTCGGCCAGCATGCCCTTCAGCTGCGTCGACATCTGGGAGGCCGCGTTCAGCTGGCTGCCGAGGTGCTCGTTGACGTCGCGAACGGTATGCTTGAGGCCACCGATCGCGCGCTCGGCGATTTCGGTGGCGGTGATCAGTTCGCCGATCGTGGCCTTGAGCGAATGCTCGTCCGCCTTCAGCCGCTTCAGGCGAGAGTTGAGCAGTACGCAGTAGCCGATCGTCACCAGCAGCAGCACCGCCACCAGACTCTCGATTACGATTCCGAGGGAATGACTCATTGTGCCTCCATCAACTTGGTTTGCTCGTCGGCCTTCTCGAACATCGCGAAGGTGGTATTGGGTTTGCGCAGCTGCTTGGTGACGCGGATGGCGACGCGGTCGCCGACCCGGCCCATGCGGCCTTCGGTCAGCACGACGTTGCCGCAGCGGACCGACACCAGTGCGTCCTTTTTCATTTCCAGCGGCAGCGTGTCGCCGACCTTCAGCTTCATCAGCTGCTTGAGCGGCACGTTGGCTTCATACAGCACGGCGTCGACGGCGATCTCGGCTTGCGCCACTTCCGTTGCGAAATGGCCTTCCCAGATCGGGTCGCGGCCGAACTTTTCGCCCATGAACATCTGCAACAGCACCGGCCGGATCGGCTCGATGGTCGCATAAGGCAGCAGCAGTTCGATATTGCCGCCGCGGTCTTCCATGTCGATGCGCAGCCGCACCAGGATCGCGGCGTTGGCAGGCCGCGAGATCGCGGCAAAGCGCGGATTGGTTTCCAGCCGGTCGATCGAGAAGGTCACCGGCGACAGCGGCCGGAACGCCTGCTCGGCATCGGCCAGCACGACCTCGACCAGCCGCTTGACCAGATTGGTTTCGATCGTGGTGTAGGGACGGCCTTCGATGCGCAGCGAAGTCTGGCCGCGGCGGCCGCCGAGCAGCACGTCGATGATCGAATAGATCAGGCTTGAATCGACGGTCGCGAGGCCGAAGTTTTCCCACTCCTCGGCCTTGAACACGCTGAGCACGGCGGGGAGCGGAATCGAATTCATGTAATCGCCGAACCGCACCGAGGTGATGCGGTCGAGCGAGACTTCGACGTTGTCGGAGGTGAAGTTGCGCAGGCTCGTGGTCATCAGCCGCACCAGGCGGTCGAACACGATTTCGAGCATCGGCAGACGCTCGTAAGACACCATCGCCGAATCGATGATGGCGCGGATGCCGGAATTGTCGTCGAGATTGACATCGCCGACGGTGAAACCGAGCAGATTGTCGATTTCTTCCTGCGACAGAACCCGCTCGCCGCCGGCCTTGTTGCCGAAATCGCGGCTGCCGTCCTCGACCATCGCGGCCCATTGCAGGGCCATGCTCTCCGAGAGTTCATTGGCCGCAGCTTCTTCCGCCGCTGCCGCCGGATCCTCGGAATCGAGCGAGGCCTCCCATTGGGCGGCAATCGCGTCCTGGTCGAGGTCTTTACCGTTGGCCATGATTATGAGACCTGCTGAGTCACTGGACCAGGATTTCCTTGAACAGCACCGCGCTCACCTGTTGCGGCGCCAGCGCGATATTGACGCGCTTGGTCAGCTCCTCCTTGAGGCGAAACAATCCGGCCGAGCCGTTGATGTCGCTGGGGCGCAGCTCGCGCAAATAGGTCTGGAACAGATCGGTGACGCGCGGCAGCGTCGGCTTGATCGCCTCGAGCTGCTTCTCTTCCTTGACCTCGAGCACGACCTTGACCTTGAGATACTGCACGCGCTCGCCGGGGGCGCCGACCAGATTGACCATCATGTCCGGCACTTCGACAAAGGACGGCGGCTTCGGCGGCGGCGCCTCGGCGTGCTTCTCCTCGCCGTGGCCGCGCATCAGGAAGAACCAGCCCGCGCCGGCGCCAAGGATGGCGACGAACCCGACAGCGGCAATGATCAGCTTGAGCTTGCCCTTTTTTGCCGGGGCGGCTTCCGCGCTTTCGGCTGCGCCGCCCTCTGCCTCGTTGTCCGCCATTGCCCCGCCCGATCCAATTGGGAACGAACACGGTTGCCACCAGCCGGGCCGGATGAGACCCCAGACGCGATACAAAAGCCGCCAGCGCACACGCGCTCTCTTGAATGCAACGGTAGGGTAATAATGGTTAACGGAACCTTTCCACTGGCCCTCAACTAGGAAAAAGTTGCCGGGCAAACATGGTCAACAAGACCTTTCTGCCGTCCGAAATCGCCCCGGCAAAACGCCTAACCCCTTTAAAAACCGTCATTTTCCAAACTGGCACGGCTTTCGCTGAGTAGTCGGCGGACCACGGGCTTGGGAGAGCCTGGGCGGTTCGAGAGATCGGCGGGCGGCTTGGGAGAGCAGCACGCGGGTCGATGAAGGGGAGAACCACCGATGGAGAATACGCTTCTCGTCGGACTATCGCGGCAGATGGTGCTGGAACGGCAGATGGATGTCGTCGCCAACAACGTCGCCAACGTCAACACCAACGGCTTCAAGGCTGACCGGTCGTTGTTCGAGCAATTTCTGCGCTCGCCCGCGCATGAAGACAATTTCCAGCGCCCCGACCGCCAGGTCGCGTTCGTGCAGGACCGCGGCACCTTCAAGGATTTCGCGGCCGGTGCCAGCGAGATGACCAAGAACCCGCTCGACGTCGCGATCGACGGCAAGGGTTTCCTGGTCGTGCAGACCCCTGCCGGCGAGCGCTACACCCGCGACGGCAATCTGCAGATCAATAATCAGGGCCAACTAGTCACCCAGAGCGGCTATCCCGTGATGGGAGGCTCCGGCCCGATCGGGTTCCAGCAGACCGACAAGCAGATCACCATCGCCCCCGACGGCAATGTTACCGTCCTCGAAGGCTCCAACCGCATCGATTCCGTTCGCGGCAAGCTGCGCATCGTTTCATTCGCGGACGCGCAGAAGCTCGTCAAGGACGGCGGCAATTTGTACTCCGCCGACCAGGGCGTCGCTCCCCAGCCAGACACCACCTCGCGGGTCAACCAGGGTTACGTCGAGAAATCGAACGTCAATTCGGTGACCGAGATGAGCCGCATGATCGAGATCACGCGCGCCTACACGCAGATTTCGGCCCTGCTGCAGCAGCAGAGCGATCTGCACAAATCCGCAATCGAGAAACTCGCCGAAGTTCCGGCATAACCTGAAAGTTTTGATCGATGCGCGCACTCTACACAGCCTCGACCGGCATGGCGGCACAGGAACTCAACGTTCAGGTGATCTCCAACAACATCGCGAACATGCGCACCACCGGCTACAAGAAGCAGCGCGCCGCGTTCCAGGACCTGATCTACGACCACGTGCGCCGGGTCGGCGCGCAGGCCTCCGATCAGGGCACCATCCTGCCCGTCGGCGTCGACATCGGCGGTGGCGTCAAGACCGTCGGCACGCCGCGCCTGATGAGCCAGGGCACGCTGCTGCCGACCGGCAACGAGCTCGACATCGCGGTCCGCGGCGAAGGCTTCTTCAAGATCCAGATGCCCGACGGCACCTACACCTATACCCGCGACGGCTCGTTCCAGATGGACGCGCAGGGCCGCGTCGTGACCTCGCAGGGCAATCCGGTGCAGCCGACCATCACGATCCCGCAGAGCGCATCCGGCCTCACCATCAACGCCCAGGGCCAGGTGTCGGTATTGCTGCCGGGATCGACCACGCCGTCGACCGTCGGCCAGATCGGCCTGACCCGCTTCATCAACAAGGCCGGCCTCAACCCGATCGGCGACAATCTGTTCACGGACACGCCGGCCTCCGGCCCGCCGCAGGACGGCATCGCCAACACCGACGGTTTCGGCGACATGCAGCAGTCCAACCTCGAACAGGCCAATGTCGAGGTCGTCACCGAAATCTCCGACCTGATCGCCGCGCAGCGCGCCTACGAGATGAACGCCAAGGTGATCAGCGCGGCCGACCAGATGCTGCAGTCCACCTCCAACATGTTCCGCTGAGGAATTGTCATGATCGCCCGCGCGCTCCTCCTTGCTACTGCGCTCATCGCCGCCTCCGCGGCGACAGCGCTCGCGCAGACCCGCGGCGACATCATCGCCGCGCCCGCGCTGCGCGCCAGCGTTGTTGTCACCGGCGACCTGGTGCGGATAGGCGACGTCATCGACAATGCCGGCAGTGCTGCGCAGATCGCGATCTACCGCGCGCCGGATCTGGGCACCACCGGTTCGCTCCCCGTCGCGCAAGTGCTCAATGCACTGCGCTCGCATCACGTGATCGGCGTCGACACGCGGGACCTGAAGGAAATTTCGGTGACGCGGCTGGCCCGCATGCTCGAGGGCAAGGACATCGAGCAGCAGGTTGCGCGCGCGCTGGAGCGCAAGAACGGCCTCGGCGAAGCCGCCAATCTCTCTTTGACCTTCGACCGCGATCCCGGCGACGTCAGGCTCGATGCTTCCAACAGCGGCGGCATGCAGGCCGCCATCGTGCGCTTCGATCCGCGCAACGGCCGCTTCGACGTCACCTTCGAAATTTCCAACGACAGCGGCACGGCGCCGATCAAGCTGCGCTTCACCGGCACCGCGATCGAGACCATCGAGGCCGCGGTGCTGGCGCGCGCAATCGAGCGCAACGAAGTCCTGAAATCCTCCGACGTCGTGATCGAGCGCCGCCCCAAGGCCGAAGTCGGCGCAGATGCCGCGACGCGCGACCGCGCGGTCGGCATGCAGGCGCGTCGGCAGCTGCGCGCCGGCCAGGCCGTCCGGGTTGCCGATCTCGCCAAGCCGGACCTGGTGCAGCGCGACCAGAACGTCACGCTGATCTACGATTCCCCCGGCCTTTACCTCACCGTGCGCGGCAAGGCGCTCGAGAACGGCACCGAAGGCGACGTCGTCAACGTCATGAATTTGCAATCCAAGCGCACGGTGTCCGGCATCGTGACCGGCCGCGGCCAGGTCTCGATCACGGTCGCCGCACCCCGCCCTGCGCCGGCCGCCGCCGATACCACATCTTCGCTCGGCAGCACCGGACAAGCCGCCCCCGTCGCCGTCGCCAAACTCAGTTCGTCAGTCGCTCCAAAAGCCGAGTAATGTAAATGTCAGTCTCCCGTATCAACCGCTTCATTCTCACCGGCGCCCTGCTGACCGTGGCGGCGTTCGCAAGCGGTTGTTCCTCGATCGACCGTCTCTCCCAGATCGGCGAAAAGCCGAAGCTGACCGAGATCGAGAATCCGACCACGCAGCCCGGCTACAAGCCGGTGCAGATGCCGATGCCCAAGCCCGAGCAGGCCTCCTACAACGCCAACTCGCTGTGGCGGAACGGCTCACGCGCCTTCTTCCGCGACCAGCGCGCCGCGCGCGTCGGCGACATCATGACGGTGACCGTCAACATCACCGACAAGGCCAACATCGCCAACCAGACCCAGCGCAGCCGCTCCAGCAAGGAAGACTCCGGCGTTACCGACTTCCTCGGATCGCAGACGATCACGCAAGCCAACAAGATCCTGCCGGGCAAGATCCTGACCGCGGACTCGACCGCCTCCACCGACGGCAGGGGATCGGTCAACCGCCAGGAAGCGTTGCAGACCAACGTCGCCGCCGTGGTGACGCAGGTGCTGCCGAACGGCAACCTCGTGGTCGAAGGCAAGCAGGAGATCCGCGTCAACTTCGAAATCCGCGAACTGATCGTCGCCGGCATCGTGCGCCCGGAAGACATTCAGAGCGACAACACCATCGATTCCTCGAAGATCGCGCAGGCCCGCATCGCCTATGGCGGCCGCGGCCAGATCACCGACGTGCAGCAACCCCGCTATGGCCAGCAGGTAATGGACGTGCTGCTGCCGTTCTAATTCGTAATCCCGAGCTCCCACACCTCGTTGCGAACCTAGGCGCGACGATGTGTTCTAACGCGGCCCTTGTCAGCTCCCCTGACGAGGGCCGCGGTCGTTTTGAGGCCTCGTGGTTCGACCGGCGATGCGTTGCATCGTCCGGGGACGCGCGGCCT
The DNA here is from genome assembly GCF_040546575.1 of Bradyrhizobium sp. OAE829. Classification (NCBI taxonomy): domain Bacteria; kingdom Pseudomonadati; phylum Pseudomonadota; class Alphaproteobacteria; order Hyphomicrobiales; family Nitrobacteraceae; genus Bradyrhizobium; species Bradyrhizobium sp. OAE829. The sequence continues at coordinate 1,513,265 of NZ_JBEPOE010000001.1, forward strand.
TGCCGCGCTCCTCACCATGAGGGTTAAGCCAGGGACTTGTTGAGCTATTCGACCTCATCCTGAGGAGCATCGCGAAGCGATGCGTCTCAAAGGATAGAGCCACCGAACTGGAAATGTATCAGGCCGACTTGCGCACACGGCGCTTGCGGACCGGCAGCGGCGTCTCGCTCTCGCGCAGGTCCTGCGCGCCGGCGAATGCGGCGAGCACCTTATCGGCCGACACGACGCGGTTACGGCCGGAATATTTTGCGGCGTAGAGCGCCTGGTCGGCCTGCCCAAGCAGCCAATCCGCGCGCGTATCCTCGCTCGGCACCAGCGTCGCGATGCCGATGCTCAGCGTCACGAACGGCGGCACGCCCGGCGCGCCGTGCGGCAGCCGGACCCGCGCCAGCGCGTCGCGCAGACGCTCGGCGAGTTTTCGCGCGCCGGCGGAATCGGTTTCGGGCATGATGATGGCGAACTCTTCTCCGCCATAGCGCGCCGAAAGATCGGCCGGGCGAAACGCGTTCTTGCCGATCGCGTCCGCCACCGCGCGCAGACACTCGTCGCCTTTTTGATGGCCGTGCAGATCATTGTAGAGCTTGAAATGATCGACGTCGCACAACAGCAGCGACAGCGGCTTTTTGGTTCGTTGCGCGCTCGCCCACTCCATCGCCAGCGTCTGGTCGAACGAGCGGCGGTTGGCAAGGCCGGTCAGGCCGTCGCTCGCCGCCAGCGTCTGCAACGCCAATTCCGCACGCTTCTGATCGGTCATGTCGCGCAGGGTCTCGACGACGGCGATCAACTTGCCGTCCTCGTCGTGGATCGGGCCGGCGTCGATGGCGAGATACAATTGATTGCCGAGCTTGGGCATCACGCACCAGTTTTCGGCGGAGAAGCCGACGCCGTCATCGGGGATGGTGTGCTCGGGATAGAGCTGGCTCAGTTTGTCGGGCCGTCCGAGCGCGACCAGGTCGGCCAGGCAATAACGCTGCTGCTGATAGAACGCGCGCCAATGGCCTGATGTGCCGATGACGTCAGCCGCGACGACGCCGGTCAAACGCTCACAGGCCCGGTTCCAGATCACGACGCGCCGTTTTGGATTGAGCACGAAGGTCGGGACCACCAGATGCTGCATCAGCCGCACGGCATAGCCCTGTGCGACGTCAGCACTTGCTTTGGCTCCGGTCTTCAAGTCCTCAACCCTTCGCATCGACAACGCTGGAGGCTATGGGTATTAGGCCAGCGATGAATGGAAGCCCGGTTAGGAATCCCAGTTAGTGTCGGGTTAAAAGGGCCATGATTTCCCGGTGCAGTGCGGCAGATTGCCGTGTTTTTCCGGCAAAAAGTTCCATCGAAACGACAAAGAGTCCCACCAGAGTGCGATTCGAACTGATATTCCTTCTGTGCCTGACCGGGCCAACTTTCCTGAACCGGACATGACGATGCGCTTGTGCTGGCCGTTCCTTGTTGGCGTTCTCTGTGCGGCAACGGCATCGTTGACCGCGGGCGCGGTGGAACGCGCCGAGCCCGACATCGACATGTACGCACACATCTCGGGCAAGTGCACGAAGCTGAAAATCGCCGGCCGCGATTTCGGCTGCAAGGCGGTGGCCTATTTCCACGGCCAGCAAGGCCGCGCGCATTTCACGATCGTGCTCGACGATCCCCGCGACGACAGCCACATCGTTTCATTTTCAGGTGAAACCGGCCGCCGCGAGCAGGACAACATCTATGAACTGCAGGTCGACCGGATGCTGCTGAACTCCAAGGAAAGGCCGAAGGTCGACGGCCTGCCGGTGCCGCTGGTTGAATCATCGACCGGCACCTGCCGTCAGGTGGGGATCATCGCGACGAGGCAGGTCTCCAGCATCTCCTGTGCGGCGACCGCCAGGGACGGCCGGAAGTACGAGCTGCAATTCGAGTCCGACGGCGAGCCGGTGACGCTGCGCCGGATCAGGCAATCCTCCCTCACCGAGGAGAAGGCGAACGCCAAGAAAGCCGAGCAACTGGAATGCCGGCGCAAGGCCCATCTCGCCAAGGTGCTGCCGCGCGACTGGACCGCTTTTGTCATCCGTTGCCTGGCCGATGACGATCAGAAGCCGGCGACGGCGGAGCAGCGGTGAACGTTAGCACCGCGGCTTTCATCTGATGGCTGCATCGCGGAACGCCACAACTTTGGCACGATCCGCCAGCATGGTCCGTGCGAAGCGATTGGGACATGTGGATGAGAAAATTCTGGCTGCTCTGCGCCGCATTGTTCTCGCCACATATGGCCATGGCAAGACCGCCCGACGCGCCCTTCACACCTGTGCCTGATGTCCCCGACTATGTCGCGACTGTTTTCGTAAAGCCGTATCGCGGTCCACCGCTCCAGGAGATGCACACCCATCACGGCGGCTGGACGCGTGTCGATCACCGTTTCGACCAGAATGCTTACCATTCGACGACCTATTTCGGTCCCGGTCCGCTGTTCGTCACCTTCGCGCGCGAATCACCACCCCGGGTCGGAGGCCACGACCAGCTGCACATCTTGCGCGGCCCGGCGATGGCTCATCTGATACGGTGGAGCGATCATCCGTTCAAAACCGGAGAAGCCCAGACGTGGCTCGGGGAAAGCTGCGACGTCTGGAACCTGCCGTCGAAGCGCTTGATCGGTCGCGACGCCAAGCGTCTGAGCTGTGTGACTCCAGACGGCATCGAGCTGTGGTCACGGGTTGAAAACCATATCTCCCCGACAACATCGCTCGAAACCACCGCGATCAACCGGCTACCGGTGAAACCCGACGACGTGAGACCGCACCGCGATCAACTCGATCTGAAATCCTGGCTTACGGAGCCCCGCGAAACCGCGCGGCCGTCCAACGCGCCGGGCGACGTCACCGTTGTCATGCGGAGCGTGCTCGCGCCATCGACCGATCGGCACATCCAGACGCGCACGGTGCGACGACATTACCCGTGGACCTACACCGAAGATGTGGACGGAAAGGGCGGACGCCGATTGCGGTTTGTCAACGAGGTGGAGCGGCTCGACATCGCCTTCGAACATAATGCCGCGGGTGAGCCGATCCGGTTGAGCATCCAGAAAGCGCTTCGAGATTACGTCAGGCAAAAGCCGCCCGACTCCGGCCGTACGGAAACAATCCTTGGCGAACAGTGCCAAGTCACCGAGCGACAATCTCGGCATGGACGTTCCAGCCAATGTCGCACGGCCGATGGCCTTGCGCTCATGGATTCCGAGCGCGGCTGGCCGGATCATGATCTGGTCGCCGTCACGCTCGACCGCAGCCCGGTCGATCTCGACACCGTACTTCCGCCTCCCGCTCTGTTTGCGCGTGCCGCCTGGGGCATTCCCGATTAGCGATGAGAATGTACGTCGCGCCGTTAACCCTTCGTTAACCAAGCCGTCTCATCCTCGAAAGTCCAGGAGAGGATCCAAGGGATTGACCAGGTCGGTCACCTGGCCGGCGCGCGCAGGCGCTCCCTCTCCTGCCCACTCGTATTGATCACGGCTGCAAACATGATCGCTGAAAGCAATAGCAACATCGCCTGGCACCGGGTTCAGCTCAAGAAGAACCGCGAGGCAGTCAAGGCATTGGAAATCGCCCGCTTCCGGGTTGGCGAAATGACCGGCGCGGCCGGCCATGCGCAACAAAAAGCCCTGGCCCAGCTCAAGCGCAAGATCGCTGAATCCCAGCGATGCATCGCCGCGCACGAAAGACAAACCAAGCGGCCGCTGGCGACTGATCTGCGCAGCCTCGCGCAGGTGAGCTGGGGCAGCTGGGACGCCTACAGCGTATCGCGGCAGGCGTCGTCGCGGGCGTAAGGACGTATCTTACGATACTGTCATTTGAGCGCACCTTGCGCGAACCCGCTGGGGTTGCAATCGGCGAGCCCGATTGCATCGCGTCACTCGCAGTGACATAAACGTCGGCATCGCTATCGTCTCCCCAAGGAGAACCGCCATGTGCCGTATCTGCGATGCCAGCCGTGCCATTGAAGTTCGTGAAACCTCACGCCGCCGCTTCCTTCAAGTCACGGGCGGGATCGCCGCAAGTCTTGCGCTGGCACCGCTTGCCTTTGCCCCCGCGGCCTTTGCCAAGGATGCAAAAGCCAAGGATGCAAAGCCGCCGCCGAAGCCGCAGAACCAGATGTCGCCGGCCGCGGCCCTCGATCGGTTGATGAAAGGCAATACGCGTTACGTCGAAGGCGTCTCGCGCCGGCACGATTTCAAAAGCGAGCGGGAAGCTCTTGTCGGCGGTCAAAATCCCTTTGCAAGCATCCTGAGCTGCGCGGATTCCCGCATCGCGCCGGAATACGCCTTCGACAGCAGCCGGGGCGATCTGTTCGTCTGCCGCGTTGCGGGCAATTTTGCCAATGACGACACGGTCGCGAGCCTGGAATATGGCGTGGCCGTGCTCAACTCGCCGCTGATCCTGGTGCTCGGCCACGACAGCTGCGGCGCCGTCGATGCCACGATCAAGTCGCTCAAGGACAACACCACCCTGCCCGGCCACCTGCCGTCGCTGGTCAATGCGCTTGCGCCTGCCGTCAAGGCCAGCGCGGACAAACCCGGCGACAAGCTCGCGAACGCCATCCGCCAGAATGTCATCGACGTTGTCGCCCGGCTCAAATCGGCGACGCCAATCCTCAGCGCCGCCGCAGCCGAGGGCAAGATCAAGGTTGTCGGTGGGATTTATCGTCTGGACAGCGGCAAGGTCGAATTGGTCGCCTGAACGTCGGGGCCGACAGATGATGCAGCCATACAGGGTGGGTTCGCGACCGGTCAGCCGTAGCTCAAAGAGCGACCTATCCCGCCGCAACTCGAAGAGCGAAGGCGGGACCGAACTCCACCATCTTCGTCTTCAAGCCGGCCGAACCGCTATAGTCCAGTCGATACGGGCTGTACCCTTGGTCGTCTAATCGGCCCAAGTGCGCTGTCCGCACTTGCATTCGAACATGTGGACGATGCAGCCGGTGCTCGGGCTCACCATGGTTCGAACCAGCTTCAACCTGTCACCACAGGACGGGCAATCCTTGTCCGTCTCACTCTCCACAACGGCCACCATCTCAGCCCGAAATAATTCCATGGCCCACTCCGTTCCGACTGGGTTCCGGAAATACACGCTTGGTCCGGGAAATACTAAGGAGATTTTGACGGCCCGATGACATTCCACCGGGGCGTTGCCCTTCTGCATCGCCTACGTGGCGTTTCAACCGAGCGGCAAATTCCAGCGAGTTGACCGCCGGATGCCGAAAGCTGTGTCGTCGTGTGGCTGGCTTTACTTGGCTTCCCGCACCTGGCCGCGTGCTCGTGAGTAACGATCAATGTTGCGCTGCGATACCCAGCTTATTTGCGTTTGCGGAGTCGGTATTGTTCCGGAAATTGTTTAGAGGATTGATCCGATCTAGTGGGATCCCTGCGATTTGACGCTTCGCTTTATTGAAGCCGATTTTTTTCGACTTATCGAATAGCCATAACGATCGAGCAGAAAACCGGGCAGAATTTTTGTCGGCACCGGTTTCAAGATGGGTAAACTTGGAGTCGCTCGGTGCCCAGAGCTGGCTGACCGGGCACTGGCATAACCTGCTGTTCGATGGCGCCCAACGACCAGCTTGCCTGCACAGGGACATTGTATCTCCCGTCTACGGTTGAAGACAACAAGAAATCAACTTCCGAGTGCGCACTGCATGACCGCTTCGCGGTGCCTTTCAGCCTACGGATGCGCCTGCCTTTGCCCGGCTGATTCCGAGGGCCAGAATGCGATTCAGCAGGTCGGGGTAGTCAAGCCCGTCATGCCGGGCAGCTGTAGCGAACTCCTGACTCTTCGCAATTTCGGGATTGGGATTCGCTTCGATGAAATACGGAGTGCCGTCGGCAGCGAGCCGAAAGTCGATGCGCGCGTATCCATCGAGCTTCAGTGTACGGTAGATGCGTTTCGCAGTTCGCTGGATGCGGGCGGATACTTCCGGTGCAAGGTCCTTGGCCGGCCCGTCTACAATTCCGACGCGTTCCTGGTAACTGGGATCGTGCTTGACCTTTTCGGTGGCAATCTGCCGTGCTCCCTGGCCACCCATGCTGCCGAACTTCAATTCCCAAACCGGCAGAACTCGCAGCCGATTGTTGCCGAGCACGGCGACATAGAGCTCACGTCCCTCGATGTACTGCTCGGCGATGGCGGCAGTTCCGAGCCGCTCGTGGACGAATGCTACTCTCTCTGCGAGCTTCTCGTCCGTATCGACGATGGATGCTTGCGAGATGCCGAACGAACCATCTTCGTTCAGGCTCTTGACGATCAGCGGCAGCGCAAGACGCGTTGGCCGTTTGACTTTGCGGCGCATCGGAAACACGGCGAAGGCCGGCACCGCGATCCGGCGATGGTGCACCAGTGTCTTGGACAGGTCCTTGCCGCGCGCCAGGATCAGGCCGCGCGGGTTGCAGCCGGTATACGGCACTTTCATCAGTTCGAGAAAGCTCGCGATGTGCTGGTCATACCCTGACGTATAGTGGAACTCCTCCAGCAATGTGTATACCACATGCGGCTTGAAGCTTTCGATCGCGTCCCGGACCGGCTTGATCTCCTCCTGCACGCCGAGCGGGCGCACATCGTGGCCTGCCGCGCGCAAGGTGCTCACGACGTCGAATTCGGTTTTCCATCGGTTGATTTCCTGCGCGGTGTATCCATCGGTCGAGTCCGGCGGCAAGAAGTCCGGATGCATCAGGACCAGGACGCGCAGGCGTCTCATAGCGCGATCCATTTGCGGCGTGACGGGCCGAACAGCGCGTGCATGGTCTTGGCGGTCAACAGAATGGTGAAGTTGATCACAAGCTTCCGCTCCGAGCCCGGCGCCCGGAGATCGAGTTCGCGGCAGCGGGAGATCATGTCATCGAGAACGGCATCGAGCGTAAGCTGGTTCTCGCCCGTCCATCGCGCGACCAGCTGCCTGATTTGGGCGCGGTGCCGCCTGATAAAGGACGCCGCCGGCTGCGCCCGTCGATGCCGCTGATCGGTAGAGAACAGACGGGACAGGTCACGGTCATACGTCTTCGGCGGCTCGAAAGCGTAGAATGCCTGCTTCTTCTGGTAATGCTCGCCAAGCGTTTGGCTGAGCCCGGACAGCGGATCGACACGCTCCCGTGATGCAATCGGCGGCCGCTCGCCTGCAATCTCGCCCATCAGCTCGTCGACATATTCGAGCTTCTTCAGCGCCGGCCAACCGGCATAGCGTGCCCGCCATTTCGACCGCGGTCGCAGCCACACCGCAAAGGTTTCGGCGAAATCCTCGTCCGGATGGCTCTGCGCGTACCAGCGCCGAAGATGCTGGACGTAACGCCGGCTGGCGGGATTGGGCCGGTAGTAGAGCGGATAGTGTTTCGAGGACGGGCCGAACAACTGTTGCCAGCGTCGGCGGCGTTGCAACTGGTAAGCGTGCTGCATGGCATGGCCTGCCTCGTGACGGAGGATGGCCATGCACTCCGACCAGGTACTTCCCTCTACCTCGAGCATCATTTTTTTCTCGAGTTTCATCAGGCGGGGATGGGCAAGATAGAACGGGATGGCGATGCCGGGCACATCTGCCGGACTGAACCATTCGCTCGATATCCATGTGTGCGGCCGCAGCCGGATGCCCCGCGCCTGCAGTTCCTCGTTCAGAGCGCCGACACAATCCTCGAGCCAGGTGCCCTTGACCTTGACCCGCAGGCTGCTGAGACGCTGCTTGAGCAACTGCTCATCCGGCAGATTCTCCCAAGTATACTTCCGAGGCGGCATAGGCATCCAGAAATCATGAAAACACGGTATCTGGATGGTGTCATAGGATGCTGCTGGCAACAACCGCCTGGTCCTCGCGGCGTGCCGTTCGCGGACGAGCCGCGCGGCAACGCGGCCTCCCCGACCACCAGCCCCTCACCCCGGCTTGATCCCCGCCGCCTGCATGATCGGCAAAAGCCGCTTTTCCTCGTCGTCGCGGAATTTGCTGATCTCGGCTGACGACGCCGGCCAGGGCGTGGCGCCAAGCTCGGCGTAGCGCTCCTGCAAGACGCGATCGGCGAGCGCCTTGACGGTGAGCGCGCTTACCTGCGCGACAAGATCGGCCCTCATGTTCGCCGGCCCGATCAGCGCGGTCCACGACGTCATCGCATATCCCGGCAGCACCTCGGCCATCGTGGGCACATCAGGAAGTTCGGGAATGCGCTTCAGCGAAGTGACGGCGACCGGCCTGACCTGGCCTGCGCGCACGCTCGGCAACGAGCCGGGCAGATTGTCGAACAGCAGATCGACGCGGCCGCCGAGCAGGTCCGTCAACGCCGGCGCGGCGCCGCGATAGGGAATGTGATTGACCTCCACGCCGGCCATACTGTTCATCATCTCGCCCGACAGATGCAGCGTGGTGCCGAACCCCGCCGAGGCGTAAGTGTATTTCTTCGGCTCCTTCCTGAACGCGGCCAGCAATTCCCTGATGTCCGAGGAGAACAGATCCTTCCTCGCCACCAGGATATTGGGCAACTGCCACATGCCGCCGATGAAGGTGAAATCGGCGCGCGGATCATAGGGAAGCTTTGCGTAGCTTCCGATCGCCAGCACGTTGCTGGCGATGCCGCCGAGACCGAGCGTGTATCCGTCCGGCGGCGACTTTGCCACCGCATCTGCCCCCAGCACGCCGCCCGCGCCAGCCTTGTTCTCGACGACGAAGGACTGTCCGGACAGGTCGCTCATCTTCTGGCAGATGATCCGCGACAGCGTATCGGTGGCGCCGCCGGCCGGAAAACCGTTGACGTATTTCACCTGCCGCGTCGGCCAGGCTTCCTGCGCGAACGCGTCACGCCCGACGAGATACGGCGCGGCAATCGAGCCGCCGAGCATGGCCAGCAATTTGCGGCGGTTCACAGGCGTGATCTGCGGCATCATTTTCCCTCCCTGGCGCAGGTGCCTGCTTGATTGGTCGGGCAAGGCTTGCTGCGCTGGGACAGCGTAGTGCGTCGTTCTCCGGCGTGAAAGAGCCGAACAGCGCTCCGTCAAGTCAAATACATGCGGCTTATTGGCCCGACGGGCAAATCAGTTCTGTTTTCCGGAATTCATGTCAAGCCCCGAAACAAAAAATATTTCTGTTTACCAGAATGAAAATCAGGTGCATATGTTTGGCCATCCCGTCCCACACAGAGGGCGTCGGCCGTCGTCACGGACGTTGGACGGGTTGCGGTGGACGCTGGTGTCGCGAAGACGTAACGCGACAGAGGCGTACGGCAAAACCGTGTGGTCCTGGCGCCCGTTGCAGGCGTCAAGCTGTCGGAGAAGCGCAAGCGGGAACGGCAGCGACGGAGTCAACCAAGAACTCGTCTCCGGGGAGATCACGGCATAAGCCGTAAAGCCATTGCGCAGGGAAGGCCGGGTGTTCTCCGCTGCCCTGTATGCTCGTGTGCACTTTGTTTTGTGCAAACCGCACACGAGACCGCGGGTGCAGCGCGCACCCGGTCTTCCCTGCGCCCTCTCATGAGAGGGCGGGAAGTTTCTGGCAAAGCTCGGGCGCAATGCGTCGCGAGATCGCGAAGTCATATTCCGCTCATCGCCCGGCTTGACCGGGCGACCCAGTATTCCAGAGACGCTGATGATAGAGTCGAGAAGCCGCGGCGTACTGGGTCCCCCGCTTTCGCGGAGGACGACAGCGATGTATGGAGCCGCACCATCCTGTGACCACGCGCACATTCGAAGCCGCGCTGGCCTACCGGATTGAACCCATGTGCATTCAGAGGTCACTGACGCATGAAACAGTGTAACAACACGAGACGAACCAATGCAGGCGACCACAACGAGAAAAGCAGGAATCCTGTTCGCCGTGCTGGCGACCATGTTCGCCGCATCCCACGCGGTGGCGGCTGAACCTTGCAGCACGACGCCGGCGCGTTTCAACATTGCCGAGACGCTGTGGCACGCGGCCGAAGAACATCCGGTCCATATCACCTTCACGACCCGGACCGAGGGCGTGAAAATGCCGGGGTATCTCCTGGAAAAATATCCGAGCGAGATGACCGTCGTCCTGCAATATGAATTCGGCAAGCTGACCGTGAAGGACGACCGCTTCGAAGTGCTGGTGTGGTTCAAGGGGTATCCGGAACGGTTCGTCGTCCCCTTCAACGCCATCAAGGCGTTCTATGACCGCACCGAGTTGAAGTGCTCGGGTAGCTAAGCTCACTCAGGCGTGGCGCGGCGGATCAATGCGCAGAGCCCGGTCATGCGGGCAATCGGATGCTCGACGAACAACCGGCACGATTTCAGCACGCCCGCAAGCGCGTCCGGCGGCGTCGCAGGCTTCAAATGCGACGCCAGCATCTGACCATGCGCATGCCCGAGCGCGCGTGTCGCACGCGTCAGCGCATCGAGCCGGCCGTCGGCTTGCAGCGGCGCGAGCATGGTTCGCACCAGCGCCAGATACGCCGGCCAGTACGCCAGATGCCGGTACATGCTCGCAATCAGTTGCGGTTCGGTGTCCTCGCCGAAACCGTTCAATTCGCCAACCAGCCGCGCCACCTCGGGATCGAGCGCGTCCATCGGCGGCAGTTCAGGAATCTTGACGCCGGAGGGCGGGGCTGCGGAGCTGGCGGCCGTGACCGTACCGGCCGGGTGCGGTTCGAAATGCGCGAGCAACGCCGACAGCACGGTCAGCGCCAGCGCATTGGTGTGTTGATAGCTGTCCAGCACATTGCGAATGATGGCCTGGTCGGATTGATCGATGCCGGCGGCGAGCAACGTGTCGGCGGAAAATCCGGGCAGGTCGGGCAAGGCGATCGTGCGCCTGATCGATTCGGCATGCAGCGGTGCGTCGCCGAGATAAAGCGGCCGCACCAAAGCCCAGGTCCAGGGCAGCGCGCCCGGCATGGTCGCAAGGTTGCGCCAGATCAGATTGACGACGCTGGTGCCGAGCACCTTTCGGATGTCGGCGAATATCTCTGCGATTTCACCGCGCGCGTCGGCTTCGAGAATCGAGGGAACGCTCTCCTGCCCTTGCATGATTGCCGCTCAGTCCCGAAAGCTCGCCGCCACCGTGCCGAGCCCGTCGAGCTCCATCACCATGCTGTCGCCGGCATTGAGCCACACCGTCTTCACCAGGCTGCCGGTGAGCACGATCTGCCCGGCGTGCAATCCCACGCCCTCCTCGGCCAGATGATTGGCGAGCCAGGCCAGCGCGTTATGCGGATGCCCGAGCACGTCGGCGCCCGTGCCGCGCCCGACTTCGGTGTCGTTGACGATGGCGCGGCCGACCACCTCGAGCAGATTGGGCGCCGCGGTGCGCGGGATCGCCTGACCGAGCACGCAGCCGGCGGCGAAGAAATCATCGGCCACCAGCGTCGGCGCGCCCATGGTTTCCCATTTGGCGTAGCGGTCGTCGACGATCTCGATCGCGGGGTGATAGGCCTCAATCGCCTCCATCACCCACTCGGCCGTGAACGGCGCTTCCGACGGCGACAGATTGCGCGCGAGCCGGACCGCGATCTCGCACTCGACGCCGACGCGGACGTAATCGCCGAAGCGCAGCTTGGCGCCGGACTCATGCACGCCCTTGGCGAACACGCCGCCGCCGCAGGGATGGGGGATGTCGAGATATTGCTGCATCACCGCGCTGGTGCAGCCGATCTTGTAGCCGACGAGGCTGCCTGTCTGCGGCAACAGCAGATCGTGGACCGCGCGCTGAACCTGGTAGCCCTCGGCCTCGTCCCGCGGCACGAGTTCGCTCGAAAGCGCGGCCAGCGGCGAACGGCTGCGGCGGGCGCTTGCGATGCGCTTGGCGGCCGCGAGAATTTTGTCCATCGGCGGCAGCTCTCTCGTTGCAATCCGGCAATGCCGACCGCGCGCTGCGGTCAGATGCCGGAGGTTACTCTACTCGTCCCGATAAACCTTTTCACGCTTCTCGTGACGCTCCTGCGCTTCCACCGACAGCGTTGCGATCGGGCGGGCTTCCAGCCGCTTCAACGAGATCGGCTCGCCGGTCTCCTCGCAATAGCCGTAGGTGTTGTCTTCGATACGCTGCAGCGCCGCGTCGATCTTGGAGATCAGCTTGCGCTGGCGGTCCCGGGCGCGCAGTTCGATCGCGCGATCGGTTTCGGAAGAGGCGCGATCAGCCAGATCTGGATGATTGACGTTCTCTTCCTGGAGGGTCTGCAGGGTGATTTTCGATTCCCGCAGGATCTCGTCCTTCCACGCCAGCAGCTTGGCGCGAAAATAATCGCGCTGGCGGTCGTTCATGAAAGGCTCTTTTTCGGAGGGTCGATAATTCTTCAACTTTTCCAATGTCAGCCTATCTACAAGTGCAAGGCGGAACAGAAAATCGTCCGTCCGCGCGCGCCTTATATAGCGGCGAGTTGTGACAGACAATATCGGCCCTGCGGCAAGGAAGGCCGCCCCGGAGCGCATACACAGACAAAACTGTGCACCGCAGCGGGGCAGCCCGCTTGGTCAGTAACCGACGGTAAAACGCTGCCGGAGGTGGGCCGGACGCTCGATTTCGTCGGCGAGTGCAACTGCGAAGTCCTCGAAGGAAATCCAGCTTTTGCCGTCGGACGCGGTCAAAAGCTGGTCGGTCCCGAGCCGGAACTTGCCCGTCCGCTCGCCGGCCGTGAACAGGGCCGAGGGCGACAGGAAGGTCCAGTTCAGCTCCTTTTCCTGCCGCAGCAGGTCGAGAAAGGCGCCGCCCTTCTCGGCCTCGGCCTTGTATACCACGGGAAAATTCGGCGTCGTAACCAGCCGGACGCCCGGCGCCACCTCGAGGCTGCCGGCGCCGCCGACCACGAGGTAGCGGCCAACCTTCGAATCACGGGCGGCGGCAATCAGCCGGACCGGGTCGCTGTCGAGGAAATGCACCGAGCTGATCGCGGCATCGTGGCCGGCGAACAGCGCGGCCAGACCGGCCTGGTCCTGCACGTCGCCCTGCTTGGCCGTGACGCTGGGCTGGCTCGCGATCTTCTCCGGGTGGCGGGCAATGGCGGTGATGGTGTGGCCGCGGCTGGCCAGTTCGGTGACGATACGCGATCCGGCATTTCCGGACGCGCCGACGACGGCGATCTTCATCTTAGGTCTCCTTGCGATGAGATGGATGTGGTATCCAATGGTGACTAGATAACGCAAAGAGCGTAGGTGTTAAGAGAGCACTTTGAACTCACCTGATTACGCCGGAGTAACCGCCATGAAAATGAAACCCGACGCCTATGCCGCCAATTGTCCGACGCGCCAGATTCTCGATCGCGTCGGCGACAAATGGGCGGTGCTGATTCTGCTCCTGGTGCGCGACGAGCCGATGCGCTTCAACGCGCTGCGCCGCGCCATCGAAGGCATCTCGCAGAAGATGCTATCGCAGGTGCTGAAGAGCCTGGAGCGCGACGGGCTGATCAAGCGCCGCGTCATCGCAACCGTGCCGGTGACGGTGGAGTATTCGATCACGCCGCTGGGAGCGACGCTGTCGACAGCCGTCGATGCCTTGCGCGATTGGGCGGAAAGCAATCTGAAGGAAGTGCTGAACGCGCAGCGCCGCTACGATGCGCAGCGCAATGCGATGGCGGCGTAACAGACGGGATGTGAGGAAGCGCGAAGCCTAGAACTTACCAGCCTTGGCCAGTTCGACTTCGACCCGAAGCTCGATCTCCGCCAGGACGGCATCGAGGCCGGGATCGCCGGAGGAGGATTTCAGGTTGGCCGCGGCATCGCGCAGCCGGTTCATGGTGGCGGTGTCGAGATTGCCGGACAGCAGCCCGAGCTTGAGTTCGTCGAGCACGTCGAGCGCGCCGCGCCCGCGCGCCACCGACCTCTTGCGGCGCTCGGTCGGATCCTCGACGCCCTGCATCGCCAGCAGTGCGTCGATGCTGCCGGCGGCTTTCGGCGGTGCCGCGGAGCGGGTCTCGTCCGGCGTCGCCGGCGCATCCGGCAGCGAGAAGCCGGTCGAGCTGGTTCGCCGCGTGCTGCTCGCGGGCGATCCAAGCGTGGTGCCGTTCGGTCCGTAGATGCGCATCGTCGTGAATCTCGCCGGTCGATTGCAGGCAGCTTCGCCGCTTTATGGTTAATGCCGCGTAAACGACCCGGCAAAATCTGCCGCCGCGCGGCAGTTTCGCCGGTGCCGCGAGATCGGCCGGATCGCGCACCACCGAACAAAGCATAGCACTTTCAACGGACTAGACCACCGAAACCGCGTGGCACCGATCTCGCATAGTTAATCGCGGGCTACCGTCATGGGAGTGGCGCGTCGTCCGGGAACGACTTCTAGGGGAGCATTGGGATGCCCGGCATCCATACGGCGAGAATGTTGCGGGTAGGCTGCGCAGCGCTGCTGGCGCTGGCGTTGTCGGCCATGTCCGCAGGCGCGACCTCGCGGATCAAGGACCTCGCCAATATCGAAGGCGTGCGTCAGAACCAGTTGATCGGCTACGGCCTCGTCGTCGGCCTCAACGGCACCGGCGACACGCTGAACAACATCCCCTTCACCAAGCAGTCGCTGCAGGCGATGCTGGAACGCATGGGCGTCAACATCCGCGGCGCCACCATCCGCACCGGCAACGTCGCCGCCGTGATGGTCACCGGCAACCTGCCGGCGTTCGGCACCCAGGGCACGCGGATGGACGTCACCGTTTCCGCGCTCGGCGACGCCAAGAACCTGACCGGCGGCACCCTGCTCGTCACCCCCCTGCTCGGCGCCGACGGCAATGTCTATGCGGTCGCGCAAGGCTCGCTCGCGATCTCGGGCTTCGCGGCGGAAGGCGCCGCCGCCAGCATCACCCGCGGCGTACCGACCAACGGCCGCATCCCCAACGGCGCCATCATCGAGCGCGAGATCGAATTCGCACTCAATCGCCTGCCCAATGTGCGGCTGGCGCTGCGCAACGCCGATTTCACCACCGCCAAGCGCATCGCCGCGGCCGTCAATGATTTCCTCGGCGTCAAGACCGCCGAGCCGATCGATCCCTCCACGGTGCAGCTGGCGATCCCAGCCGAATTCAAGGGCAACGTCGTCGCCTTCCTGACCGAGATCGAGCAATTGCAGGTCGAACCCGACCTCACCGCCAAGATCGTGATCGACGAACGCTCCGGCATCATCGTGATGGGCCGCGATGTGCGCGTCGCCACCGTGGCGGTGGCGCAGGGCAACCTTACGGTCTCGATTTCCGAGAGTCCGCAAGTGAGCCAACCCAATCCGCTGTCACGCGGCCGAACCGTGGTGACGCCGCGCTCGAGCGTGTCCGTTTCCGAAGACGGCAAGAAATTCGCGGTCGTCAAAGACGGCGTCTCGCTGCAGCAACTCGTCGACGGGCTCAACGGTCTTGGCATCGGTCCGCGCGACCTGATCGGCATCCTGCAGGCGATCAAGGCCGCCGGCGCGATCCAGGCCGACATCGAGGTGATGTGATGCAAAGCAGCTCGAACGGCATCAGCAATTCGTACCCGAAATCCACGCTGATCAACGGCCGCAACGATCCGCAGCTGGCCGAGGCCCTGACCAAGATTTCGCCCGAGGCGCAGAAGAAGACCCGCGCCAAGGCACAGGACTTCGAGGCGATGTTCCTGAACTCGATGTTCTCGCAGATGACCACCGGCGTCAAAGGCGAAGGCCCGTTCGGCGATACGACGGGCACCGGCGCCTGGCGCTCGATGCTGACGGATGAATATTCGAAGTCGTTCGCCAAATCCGGCGGCATCGGAATCTCCAACGACGTCTTCCGTACCTTGATCCTGCAGCAAGCCAACCGCGCCGGCTGAGATAGGGAACCCCGACATGAATCAGCGCCCGCAAGCACAGCCCGCCGCAGTTACGGCACGCGCGATTTCCTCGCCGGTCGAGGCCCGCAAACTCGCGGAAGACCTGATGGACGTGATGAGCGGCCTGCTCGGCATCATCGAGCGCGAAACCGAACTGGTTCGCGCCGGCAAGATCCGCGAGGCGATGGAGCTTGAAGGCCAGAAGGGCGAGCTGTCGCGCCGCTACATGGTCGCGGTCGAGCATCTGAAGAACTCGCAAAAATACCTGGCGCAGGTATCGCCCGAACTGCTGACAACGTTGCGGCGCCATCACGACACGTTCCGCGCCATGCTGCAGATCAATCTCACGGTGCTTGCGACCGCGCATGCGGTGTCCGAAGGCATCGTGCGCGGCGTCAACGTCGAGATTCAGCGCCGCAACATCCCCAACACCTATACGGCGAGCGGCCAGCGCGCGACGCCAGGGCCGCGCAACATGACGCCGCTCGCAGTGAGCCGCTCGCTCTAAACATCTAAAATTTTCGACAAATTCGCGCCCCCGTATAGGCACGGGATTCAGCGCGTTCCCTAACACCGTGTTGAGGGGTGGGAAGTTATATTGCGGTTTGAGAGGGGTTGGGATTTGACTCGAAGCAAGCCTGGAGGCTGCCATGAGTACAGATTTCAACATCAAACCGGTGGGGGCACCGGTTGCCGCGCCGATTGTTCAACCGATCAGCGAAGCGGCGCATAATGCGGTCGCGACCGAATTGCCGGCGCCTCAGAGCGTGACGGCGTCGGACGCCGGCGCACGCAGCAGCGATTCCCGCGCGGTCCATGTATCGATTTCGAATCCATCCGTCTCGAACCAGGTGGTGATCGATCGCGACGCGCGAGCGGTCGTCTATCAGGTGGTCGACAACCGGACCAGCCAGGTGGTGAAGCAGTTTCCGGAAGAAGCGGTGCTGCGCCGCCGCGCCTATTTCCACGCCCTCGACCTGACCAGGGACGCGCCGCAGCGTCTTCGCGTTACCGACCAGCGGGCCTGAAGGCCCGCTAATTCAGGTTTCGTGGGTCGCGTAAGCCTTGTCCAGATAGGTCTGTCCGCTGACGGGATCGGTGACGACGGTGTTGATCTCGGCCTTGCCGTTGCTCGCCAGCGTGAACTTGGTGTCGCCGACCCGGAACGAATTATTCCGGATCAGCACGTCCTGATATTTGCTGGTAGCGCCGCTCTGGTAGTGCACCTTGGCGCGAAAGCCGGTGACGTTCGAGACCGAGATCTTGAACGACTTGTTGTCGGCATATTTGCCGGTCCAATCGCCCTGATAATTGTCGGGATTGACCGCGAAGTACGGCGTATTGGAGGGTACGGTCTGCCCGACCGTCTTGTAGTTGGCCGACAGGATGCTCAGGACGTCGGCCATGCTACGGCTCCCCTACCCTTAAGGCCGTGTCAGCCGCGGCCGGCCAGGCCGGCGGCCAGGTTGCAGTTGATGTCGATCAGCGCTTTCAGCTTGGCCGGATCCGGGCTCATCTGCATGTCGACCGTCTGCTTCATCACGAACACACCGATATTGGCGATCTTCTGACGAACCTCGATCGGCTGCGGATTCTCGTCGGCCGTCGCCGCGCTCATGAAAATCGACCAGAGCCGGCGATTGAACAGCAGCGCGTTCTCCAGCGCCTGGCCGGGACCGGCCCAGTTGGTCTGGACTTCCTGGAGCTGTCGTGCGGCCTTCAGCAGCGCCTGCGCTTCGATTTCACGGGGGGACGACGTCGCGTGCGACGTACGAGCGTAGGCCTGGGCTGCATTGGACATTCAGGAAACCTCGGTGGGAGCGGTTGGCAGTGACCGCGGGACTGCAAGAACTGCCCAACTTTCATACAAGTCCGGCCTTTAAATATGGTTAGCAACCGTTACCATTTGTGTCGGCGGTCCGGCGGAAATCCATATTTTCAGCACCATGCCCGCGGTGCGTTCTGATGAGATTAAGATCGAAGCCAAAATTTTTCGCTTTGATGCGTTTTGTCGGCAACGACCCGACATTTTTTCTCTCACCCAAAAAGAAAAACGGCGGGGTTTCCCCCGCCGTCTTGAACGTTGATGTGGCTGAACTTAGCGGAGCAGCTGGAGCACGCTCTGCTGGCTTTGGTTGGCCAGCGCCAGCGCGGACACCGCGATCGACTGGCGGGTCGACAGCGCCTGGCTGTTCGCCGCTTCCTCGTTGGTGTCGGCCAGCGTCAGGTTCGACGAGCCGGTCTGCAGCACGTTGATCAGGTTCTTGTTGAAGTCCTGACGGATCTGCACGATCGACAGGTTCGAACCGAAGGCCGAAGCCTGCGAGCGCAGCGTGGACGACGCGGTGCTCAGCGAGGTCACGATGTCGTTGACCGCCGAGTTGTCCTTGAAGGCGCCCGAGCTCAGGACATCGAGACCGAGGCCGGCCGGGTTGAAGTTGACGCCCTGGATGCTCAGCGTCGACTTGCCGGTTTCGTTGAACGTCAGCTTCAGAGTGTCGCCGCCGAGCAGGTTGACGCCGTTGAAGGACGCGTCCTGCGAGGTGGTGGTGATCTGATTGATGATGTTGTTGTACTGGGTGACCAAATTGTCGCGGGTCAGCTTGGCCGATGCGTCGACGACCGGAGCCGGCGCGGTGGTGCCGGCAGCGAACGCCTGGCCCGCGCCGACCGCGGTACCGGTGATCGCACCGATCGTGGCCGAAGCCGCGTCGTTCGTCGTGGTGATCGACAGCTTGCCGGACACGAACGTGGCCTGCAAATTGTTGGCGGCGAGGGCATCGTTCAGCTGATTGAGCGAGCTGATGCGGCCAGCACCCGCACCGAACACGATGTCGGTGGCAGTGCCGCCGCCCGTCGCGCCGATCTGCAGGGTCGCGCCGTCCAGAACGCCCGGGCTTTGCGTACGGGCCTGCGTCACGCCGCCGGCCAGGCCGAGCGCGCTGAGAGCTGCGGCATTGCTGCCGGTGATCGTCAAGTCGCTCAGCGTGCCGGTGTTCAGCGTGATCACGCCGCCGGTGATGGTCGAGGGCGTCGACGAACCGGTCAGGCCGTCGATCTTCGCCAACAGGCCGGTGACGTCGCTGTCGACCTTGATCTGGTTCGGATCGCTGCCGACCGTGTTCGCCGCCACGAAGGTCAGCGTCTTGCCGTTGACAGTGAGGGTGTCACCGACCGCAAAGCCGTTCGACAACGAAGCTGCCGAGCCGTCGCCGACGTTCAGCTTGGTGGTGCCGGCCAAGGTACCAGCCGTCACGGCGCCACCGCCACGAGCGCCAACGCTCTGGTTCGCATTGCTGATGCCGAGCTTGGCGAGCGCTGTGCCGCTCACGGCGAGGTTGGAAGCCGTACCGGTGTGCAGGGTGATGACGCCGCCCGTTGCCGTCGAGGCACTGGACGTATTGCCCGACAGGGTGTCGATCGCCGCAACCAAAGAGTCGAGCGTGGTATCGACGCCCATCGTATAGGCGTTGCCGGTCCCGACGAGGCCATTCGCGCCGGCTTGGAAGGTGATCGTCTTGCCATTGACAATCAGCGTGTCGGCAGCAGCGACCGCAGTGGTGAGGGCGAGGTTCGACAGAAGCGAAGAACCGGTCGCGTTGCCCACCGGGGCGGCCGTCGTGAGCTGGGTGCCCGCGGTCAGCGTCGTGCTGGTATACGCAGCGCGCTGCGGAGCCGAAGTACCGACGAACGCGGCGCTGACCGGATCCTGAGCGGCGACGAGATTGTCGGCCGTTGCGCCGTCGATCACGGCGGACGTGAAGGACGACTTGGTCGAGAAGCCGACCGTGGTCTGCAGCGCCTGATTGGCGACGGACTTGGCGGAGTCGACGAGCTTCTGCAGCGAGGTGATGCCGGTGTTGGCAGCCTGCAGGACCTGCACGCCGTTGCCGATGCTGTCGAGAAGGTTGTTGATGTCGCCGGCGCGGCTATCGAGCGAGGCGGCGGTGAAATAGTTGGTCGGATTGTCGAGCGCCGTGTTGACCTTCTTACCGGTCGAGAGGCGGGACTGCGTGGTCGCGAGAAGATCAGCAGTCGACTGCAGCGAGAGAAGGTTCTGGCGAACCGAGGCCGAAAGAACAATACCGGACATGTTTCATACCTTTCTGGTGTGAAATTAAGACGAGCCACTATCCCGACCTCTCGATCGGGCGACGCCTCACTCTGAAACCAAGTCTCTAAGAAAAAATGAATCCAATCGATAAGCCCCGCATAATAGAGGGTGAATTTCGAATTAATGGCCGCCGCGGGCTTCGATCCCGGGTTCTTACGGGGCGCGCTCCGCAACGCCCGGTAACGCAGGCACCATCGGCCGATTTACGATTGGTTAACCATCATCAGGAAGGATGCCGAATCTGCCGGCGGGCACCCAGAACTCGCGCAACAAGCGTCAATGGAGAACAGGCATGGCCTTGAAAGTCGAGCTCAAGCCGCACGAACGAATCATCATCGGCGCCTGCGTGGTCACCAATACCGACCAGCGCGCGAGGCTCCTGATCGACGGCGACAGGATTCCGATCCTGCGCGAAAAAGATATCCTGACCCCCGAGACCTCCGACACCCCGGCCAAGCTGATCTATCTCGCGGTGCAGCTGATGTACCTGTCGCCTGACCCGATGGCCCATCACCCGACTTATTTCAGCCTGGTGCGCGACATCCTGACCACGATGCCGAGTGCATGGCCCTTCATCGAAGGGATCAACAACTACATCCTGAACGGTGACCTCTATCACGCGCTGAAGGAATCGAAAAAGCTGATCGCCCATGAGGAGCAGATTCTCGAAAGCGCACGAAAGCTCCAGAACGATCCCGGCCGCCAGTCCGCCTGAGCATCGCAGTTGCGCCAGACGAAAAAGGCCTCCGCAAGGAGGCCTTTTTGCTTGAGTTGCAAGCCTTCCGATCAGATCGGCAGGAACTTGGTCAACGTGGTCTGGTAGAGCATCGAGGTGGTTTGATACGACGCCTGCAGGTTGGTTTGCAGCGCCAGAATCTTGGTCGCCACCTCGTCCGCATTGATCCCCTCGATCGAGTCGAGCATCGTCTGCGCCATTCCCTTGAGCTGGGTTTGACGATCGGTCGCCCCCTTGATCGCGGTCTGCGCGCCGGCGATTTCCGCCTGCATATCCTGGATCGACTGCTGCCCGTTCTGCGGCGCCAGGTTTGCCGAGATGCGCTGTTGCAGCGCGTTGATCTGCGCTTTTGAATTCGGGTTGTTGGCGTTGGTCGTGACCGCGGCATACACTGCGATGTTCTGCAGCTGATAGCGCAGCGCTTCCTCGTTGGCACGCGCGCCGTATTGCACCGTGACGGCCTGATCGACCCGCGCGATCGCGGTGCCGCGCGCGGAATCGGCGCCGACTTCACCGGTGTACCAGGACACCGTGTTGGCTGGAGTGCCGCCGATCAAGTTCGTAGCGGTGGCGAACGGTGGGCCGTTGACACGCAACGGCGCAGGCGCAGCGGTTGCCGGGGCCTTGAAACCAAGCGCCGCAAATGCCGCCGTGTTCGAGCTGCTGATCGAGAGATTCTCGTTGTCAGCGCCATGCAACGTAATCGCTCCGCCGTTGACGGTCGAAGGCGTCGTGGCACCGGAAATCGAATCGATCTTCGCCAGCAGCGCCTGAACGCTGTCGGTGACGTTGAGCTGGTTGCCGGTTGCGCCGGAGGCCACGAACGTGATCGGCGTCCCGTTGACGGTGATGGTGTCGCCCGCCGCGAAGCTCGGAGCCACCGAATCCGTTGCCGCGGCGCCGGATAACAGCGTGGCGCCCGTGATCGGCGCCGGGACCTGGCTGGTGACGGCGCCTCCCGTGATCGTTGCCGACGGGTTGAAGAAATTGTCCGATGCGGCGATCGCCGATGCCGCAACCAGCGCGGTATCCCCGAGCGCCTGGATCGACGACGTCAGCGCAGCCTGCAGGTTCGCGGTCGTCGCGTCGGTGTCGACGCCGATCAGGAACGAACCTGATGGCGCCGGGCTCGTCGTGGTCGCGGTCAGCGAGATCGTCTCGCTGGTGCCGTCTGGCAGATTGAAGTTGAACGAAATCTTGTCGCCCTCGTTCGGATTGACGGCGCCGAGATCGATCGTTGCAGACGGCGGCGCGCCCGCCGGCTGCGTCACGGTCGCACCGGTCAGCGACGAGGTGATCGCGCCGAGCTTCAGCCCGAACGACGAGCCGTCCTCGCCAAGGCTGGTGACGGTCGTGGTCGCGGGCGGCGACGAGACGGTGAGATGCGCCATGTTGCCGACGCCCTGATCCGCCTGCCGGCGCTCGTTGATCAATTGCGTCAACCCGGCCTGCGTTCCCGAGCCGGCGAGCATCACGTCGGCCGACACCGTCGCAGCCTTGTCGGTGGTGCGTCCCGAAAAAAGATAGCGGTCCCCCGACTGACTGTTGAGCAGCGAGACAGCGTTGGAGAACGCCGCCTGCGCCGTGATCTGCCCGGAGGTCTGGCCGTTATTGTTGAGCACGATGGTGGACGAACTCGCGGCGCTTTTGACCGACGTACCGATGTTGGTCATGCCCTGCAGCGCCAGGTTGAGAACGCCGATTCTCGTATTGACGTTGGTCGCGGTGTTGGCGAACGCGTTGATGCTGCTGACCTGCGCCCGCAGGCTGAGCGCAAACCCTCGATCGGCGCCCTGCCCCGCATAGGTCGTCGAGACCTTCCCGCTCGCAAGCTGTTGCGTCAGCTCATTGAGCTGATTGCGGAGCCCGATGATCGAGGTCCCGATATAGGATGTCCTGCCACTAACGCCATCGATAGACATGAAATCCTCACATGGACTGGATCAGCGTGTCGTACATCTGCTTGATGGAAGACATCACGCGCGCGTTGGCCGAATAAGCATTCTGCAGCGCCAGCAGATGCGCCATTTCGTCGTCGATATTGACGCCGGAAGTCGCGCTCACCTTGTTCTGCAGGGTGTTCAGCACGACGTTCTGTCCGTCCGCCAGTTGCTTGGCGGCATTCGCCGCCTCGCCCTGCTGGCTGATGAACTGCCTGGCGAAGTTGGTGAGCGTGCCGGTGAACGGCGCCCCCGTGGTGCCGATGCCGGTCGTCGGCGAGTAGCGATAGGACCCCGTCGACAATTGCGTGAGAATGAAGTCTGAACGCGCGGTATCGCCGGCGGCGGTCAGCGGATTGGTGGAATATATGATGGTGCGCGAGGGATCGCCGAGCAACGCCGTATTGACGCTGATGCGGGCGGCCAACCCGATCTGCTGCGAGCCGTTAGCGGTGATCGCCCCGCCGTAAGGCGCGCCGTTGTCGGTGAACAACGGCAGTTGCACGTTACCGCTGGTAAGCGATGTCATGGTCGTGGTGACCGAGGCAGCGGTGACGTCCGAACGGTTCGGAGCGCCGTCGTCCAGCACCCGCAACACCGAGCCCGATGGGTTTGAGAACTGAAGGTCGGCGGTCGCTCCAAGCGCGGCGTTGAGCTGCGAAATGACCGAGCCCATGCCGGCGGAGAAATCGACGCCAAGAACCTCATCGTTCGGATCGAGCGTTGCGGCGTTGGTCAGCGGCAGCACGCCCGGATCATCGACGCGCATGATCGAGAGATTATGCGTGGCGCCGGTGATGTTGTTCTTGTAGGTGACGTGAATGACGTTGCCGGACTGGAGCCCGGCGAGATCGAGATCGAAACCGGCCTGCGGCGCGACCGATCCGGGAGCGGCGGTGCCGGCCGTGGTCTTGTCCGACAGCGCGCTCGACATCGACGCCGCGAACTGATCGATCTGCGCCTGTGCTTGCACCAGCGTCTTGTCGCGCAGTTCGAGATAGGCGGCGATCTTGCCGGATCGGATCGAATTGGTCGACACCATGTCGTAACTGCCGCCATGCGGAAAGTTGATGGTGATGGTGCCGACGTTGTTTTTCGTTGGATCGTTACTGTACAGCGTGTTGGGCGTCATCGTGCCCTGCGCATTGAAGCTCAGCTGCGACGCCTCGGTGCCGACCAGCTGCACGCCGGAATTGGTGAATATCGTCACCTGATTGAGATTGTTGGTGACCGTCCTGATATCGATCAGCTGCGACAGCTGATCGATATACTGATCACGCTGATCGAGCAGCGAGGCCGTCGAAGCGTCGGTCTGGCCGTTGTTCTGCAGCTGGACGTTGATCGCCGCGATCCGGGCCATGGCGTTGTTCGCGCTGATCACGGAGTCGTTGATGCCGCTCTCGGCGTTGGCACGCAGGTTCTGAATGCCTTGCGTCGTCGAGTTGAGCTGCTGCGCCATCGCCTGCGCCGCGGCGACCGCGCCGATACGCGCCGACTGCGAGTCCGGGCTGGTCGACAAGTTCTGCATCGCCGTCAACAGGGTGTTGAACGCGTTCTCGATGGTGCCGCTTTCGTCCGGATTGCCATAGACGTTCTGCAGATTGGCGAGATAGGTCGAGCGGACGGCGGAGTAAGACGCGCCGGAGTTCTCGGTCCGCAATTGGGTCTGCAGATACTGATCGAGCTGCCGGTTGACGCCGTTGATGAGGACGCTCGATCCGAACTCTCCGGTCGTCCCCGCGACCTGGTTGAGCGTCTTCTTGACGTAACCCGGCGTCTCCGCGTTGGCGACGTTCGACGAGACCAGCGCGAGCGAGGCCTGCGTCGCGCGCAGGCCGGACATCGCGGTAGAGAGAGCTTGACTCAAACCCATGACTAAATGCCCATCTCAAATCGTATCGAGGACGGCCGCGTCGGAATTATCGCAGCACGTTCAGCAGATCCTGCACCATCGTGTTGGAAGTGGTGATGACCTTGGTGTTGGCCGAATAGGCCTGCTGGGTCACGATCAGCTTGGTGAACTCGTCGGCGATGTCGGTGTTGGATCCTTCGAGCGACGAACCGACGATGGTCCCGGCCTTGCCGAACAGTGCACCGCCGGATTCGTCGGTCACCTCGAAGGCGCCGCCGTTGACGCGTTTGAGGAAGTTGGTGCCGTTGAAGGTCGCGATCGATATTTCGGCGAGATCGAGGTTACGGCCGTTGGAATAGTTGCCGACGATGCGGCCGTTGGTGCTGACGCCGACCGACTGCAACTGGCCGGCGGGGAAACCGTCCTGCTGGATCTGGTTGACCTGGACGTTGCCGTTGGCATCGGCGAACTGGGTCACACCACCGGTACCGAAGTTGATGACGGGGCTGCCCAGCGAGATACCGTTCACAACGGCGTTCGAGAGCGTGATGGAAGGAATCGCGGGCGACATCTGGCCGGAGGCGGAGAAAGTGAAATTGGTGTTGACGTTCTGCCATGCGACCTGCGTGCCAGTCGCATTGGCGTTGACCTGATAGAACATGTTCCAGGTATCGGTGTGGCCCGCACCGAGGGAGGAACTGTCGGTCTTGGCCCAGCGGAACTGCAGGTTCACCGGTGCGCCTGACACGTCATAGGTGGTAACCGCACCACCGGCGACGCTTTGATCGAGGAATGTCGAGTTGTCGTTGCCGACCACCTGTCCGGTGCCGATCGTACCGCCGCCGCCGCGAGTCGCGGTCGCGGTGCCGCCGGTGAAGCCGAGGGCTGCGAATGCCGTGGAGTTCGAACTGGTGACCGTGAGGTCGGACGTCGTTCCGGTGTGTAACCTGATCGAGCCGGCCGTGATGGTGGACGGGATCGCGGTTCCCGTGATCGAGTCGATCTTGGCGAGCAAGTCATCGATGTCGTCGGTAATGTTGAGCTGATTGCCGACGGCACCCGCCGCCACGAAGGTGACCACGGTGCCGTTGATCGTGATGGTGTCGTTCACGGCAAAGTTAGCGGCGATCGAGTTGGTGCCCGCCGCGCCCGAAAGCTGTGTCGCGCCGGTATTGAAAACCGATGGCGTCGCTTTGTTGCTCTGCACGGTGCCGTTGGTATAGGAGTCGGTATACGGCGCCGGAGGTGTCCCTACCACCAGCGGATTGTGTCCTGTGCTGAACGATCCCGGCGCGATCAGTTCCGATCCCTGCACCGACGTATCGTGTCGCGTCGTGAACGGATAAGAGGCGAGGTTGGCGCGGTAATCGATCTTGGTGGTTTCCTGCGCCGGCAGGAAGTCGTTCTGGAATTTGAGAACCTGCGGCGAACTGCCCGACGGGTTGCCGGTGGTCGGGTCGATCGGAACACCCTGGAGATAATAGCCGGCGCCGTTGACGAGATAACCGCTCTTGTCGATCTGGAAGTCGCCGCGCCTTGTGTAACGGTCGACGCCGTCGAACACCGGCGTGCCGTCGGTGAAGGTGCCGGGCTTTTGCACGGCGAAGAAGCCGGCGCCGTTGATGGCCATGAAGGTCGCGACCGAGGCCGTCTGCACGTCACCTTGCACCGAGTTGGTGCTGCGCGATTGCGTGGTGACGCCGCCCGCCAACTGCTGGGTCGACGCGGTCTGCGGAATGAGATCGAGGAAACTGGTGTCGACGCGCTTGAACGCCGTGGTCTGCGAGTTCGCAATATTACCCGAGACGTTTTCCAGTGCGTACGACTGCGAGCGGAGGCCGCCGACGGCTGTCGTAAGAGCGCCGAAGATACCCATGACATATTCTCCAAATTCGATCCGGGCGGCTCGCCGGTCTCACGTCATTGCAGGCCGCGTCGGGAGAAGATGTCGCAAGCGTCGTGCCAAATACAAAAATCCATATATGCCAATGGCTTAAACAAAAAACCCCGGTCCGAAGACCGGGGCACAATTGCCGGGCGGGCAACATTTGCCGGGCGCAAGCGTCACGAAGGCGACGACGACGCCGGGTGGAACACCATCCCAAATCCGTCGATGCAATAGCGCAACCCCGTCGGTTTCGGGCCATCGTTGAAGACGTGACCGAGATGGCCGCCGCAGCGCCTGCAATGCACCTCGGTGCGCAGCATGCCGTAGGTGCGGTCCTCGGTCTTGCCGAGCGCGTTGTCGAGCGGCTGGTAGAAACTCGGCCAGCCGGTGCCGCTCTCGAATTTCGTCTCCGAGGCGAACAGCGGCAGGTCGCAACCGGCACAGGCAAAGATGCCCTTGCGGTGCTCTTTCAGAAGCGGGCTCGAGCCCGGACGCTCGGTGCCGTGCTTGCGCAGGATTTCATATTGCTGCGGCGTCAGCTGCGCGCGCCACTCGGCGTCGGTCTTTTCGATCTCGAACTTCTCGGCGGCCTGCGCGGGCGTACGCAACCAGCGGAAGGCCACAAGGCCGAACAGGCCGGCCACAGATGCGAGCAGGATACGGCGGTCCATCATCGGGGTCTCCGTGCGAGGCGGAACAAGGTGGTTCGCCATCAAATACGGCGCGCGCGTGCGGAAGTTACACGGATCCGTCCCGAATTCGCTCACTTTCCTGCGAGACCACGACCGGCGGTATTGCGACGTCCGGGGCTTCCGACGGCGGCTGCGGGCGGACCGGCCGCGACGGACCCGGCGGCGGACGGCGACGGAGCGGCGGCCTGGTTCCGGCCTGCCGGCTGGCCTCGGCCACCCGCGCCTCGCGAATCCGCTCCTTGGCGCGCATGCCTTCCCGGTACCGGGCCAGCGCGCCCGCGGCGGCTGAACTTCCCCGCCCCCACATGCCGATCAGGTGACCGGCGACCCGCCCGGTCGTGCCGCCTGCCCAGACCAGTTCGAACGGCGAAAACAGCCGCCAGCGCTCGTCGCCCCACAGAATGCTGCGCGCTACCAATTGCCCAGCCATCGCCGCGGTGTTCATCCCCTGGCGGCCGAAGCCGGAGGCGACCCACAATCCTTTCCGCAACTGGCCGATCTGCGGCATGCCGTGCACGGTCACACCGACGGCACCGCCGAAGACATCGGATATTCCGACCTTGCCGAGCTTTGGAAAAATGGTGGAGATTCGGTGCTGGATGGTCGCGCCGAAGCGCCGCGGCCGCGCGTCCCAGGTCGTTTCCGGACTGGCCCACATCAGGCGGTCGCCCTCCACGATCCGGAAATGATCGATGCCGTCGCTGTCGCTAACAGATCCCTGAAAGGTGATGGCGTCAGTTAGCCGCGCGCCGAGCGGTTCGGTCACGGCGGCATAGCGCCAGACCGGCAGCAGCGTTTCCGACAGCCGCCGCAACGGCGCCCCGAGATGGATGTTGCCAGCCAGCACGATGTGGGATGCGCGAAGCCGCGCCGACGGCGTCACGATGCGCTTGCGAATGCCCGAAGGATCGATGCTGACGACCGGCGTGTCCTCGAAGATCCGCGCCCCTGCCCGCCTTGCGAGCGCAGCCAGGCCATGGACATATTTGCGGCCGTCGACCTGAAACGCCTTGGGGTAATAGATGCCGTGGAAATAGTGCCCGGTCTTGAGCTGATCGCGCACCCGATCGACCTGCCAGCCCTCGACTTCGGTCTCGAAATCCTCGCTAAGCGTCTGCAGCCGGCTGATCAAGGTTTCACCGGCATCGACGTTGGAGACTTCCAGCGCTCCCTCGGTCAGTGCAATGCCCGGCATCGCCTCTTCGGTCGCTACGGTGCGAATGTAATCAGCGCCCTGCTTCGACAGCGCCCAGAGTTCGCGGGCATCCTCTAGGCCGACGCGCTCAATCAACTCGCCGATCGGAAGGCTGTAGCCCGGCATGACGGTGCCAAGCTGGTTGCCGGACGCGTTCCAGCCGACGTGCCGGCCCTCGAGCACGGCAACGCTGGCGCCAAGACGCGCGGCCTCCAGTGCCACGGTCAGGCCGGCGAGGCCTGCTCCGACCACGCAGATGTCGACATCGAGGTCGAACGACAGGCGCGAGCGAAACGGCGCGTCGTCGTCCGGACCGTTGGTCGCACTTGTGAAAGTCTCTGCCATGGCGTTTTCTTACGGACCGCTGCGGCGCTTGTCACCTTGTCCTGAGCATGAGCCTGTAGATTAATTCAGGCCGAAACGAATCGAGATTGCTGCCCATGCGCCGTTTGATGCTGCTGCGTCACGCCAAGACCGAACACGACGCGCCCTCGGGGCACGACCAGGACCGCCGTCTCGACGACCGCGGCCGGCTGGACGCCGCCGCCGTCGGTGGCTGGATCGGCCGGCACCTGCCCGTTCCCGACATGGTTCTGGTCTCAACCGCGGTGCGGACGCTGCAGACCTGGGAAATCGTCCGGCAGGCGATGCAGGATGCGGCCAAGGATTTCGCCCCGCCGCAGGTCGAGTTCCTGGCCGAACTCTACGGCGCCGACCCGACGCATCTCCTGCGGACCATCCGCATGGCCGAAGCCACCGATCCGAAGCGGTTGATGGTGATCGGCCACAATCCCGGCATGCATGAACTGGCGCTGGCGCTTTCCGGCGGCGGCGATGCGGCCGCGAAGAAAGCACTCGAGCACAATCTACCGACCAGCGGCCTTGCGATCCTCGACTTCGCGAACAAGGATTGGAACGAGGTGGCGTTTCGCGGCGGCAACCTCGTGCGCTTCACCAGCCCGAAATTGCTGAAGCAGACGTCGGACGACTAGCCCAAACATAAAATCGCGAAAACAACCCCATGCAAAGTAGGCCGGGCGGACATCCCGGCGCCGTCATGCTAGGCTCGTGGCTGACAGGAGGCGCGGATGTTCAAGTCCATTCTGGTGCCGCTCGATCTCGCCGATACTGATTTGGCGAAGCCTGCGATCGCGACCGCGGCGACGCTGTCGCAGACCTGGAACGGCACGGTGCGGCTGCTCAACGTGATGCCGATGACGCCGGTGATGCTGGCAGAATATGTGCCGGCCGACTTCGACGCCCAGCAGCGCCAGACCTCGGAAGAAGCGCTCGCGATCGTGGCGCAGGAATCCGGCATCGAGGCGTCGCGCATTTCCGCCGTGGTGCGGCAAGGCGGTATCTATCACGAGATCCTGGAAGAGGCCGCGGCAATCAAGGCCGATTTGATCGTGATGACGTCGCACCGGCCGGCGATGCGGACCTATTTTCTCGGCTCCAACGCCGGCCATGTGGTGCGCTACGCCAAATGCTCGGTGCTGGTGGTCCGGCACTGACGGACCGCGATTCCCGGTCACGCTGCGACCCGGTCGATCAACCGGGCCGCATGTTTTTATCGTGCAGGTCGGGGCGCCCGGGCCGTTACCGAAGCCGCCCGAGTTCCGGATCGACATGACCCCAAACCGCCTGCTCGATGTGGCTGCGGGTTAATCCGATATCGCGGAGCTCACGATCGTCCAGCTGCCGTAGCGCTTTGACCGCCGCCCGGCGATCCAGATACGCGACGATTGCATGCGCCCAAATCCCGAGCCGGCGGAAAAATCCGCCCGAGCTAAGGGAAATTGCAGGCTGGGCTGCGGCTTGGGACATCGTGGTCATTGGTCTTCTCCGGTTGGCTTTCACGCGGCAAGGCGATGCCGCCGACGCAATCGCTGGGAATCAGCGGCAGCGCCTTAAGGTCTGATTGTTTGCACTCTCCTCAGTGCAATCTCAGGCTTGATAGGTTCAAAATGATCCGGTACATTCCTCGGTGCAAGTAAAACATTGCTCTCGGTGCAATTATGTCAAAGTTCGAATATCTCAGGCTTGCCGATGCCGTTGCCTCCGAGATCGCCAATGGCGGGCTCAAACCGGGCGATCGCCTGCCGCCGCAGCGCAGTTTCGCCTATGAGCGCAAGATCGCGGTCTCCACCGCGAGCCGCGTCTACACGGAATTGTTACGCCGCGGCCTCGTGGTCGGCGAAGTCGGACGCGGCACGTTCATTTCCGGACAGGCGCCCCGTGCGATCACCACGCTGACCGAGCCACGCGGCGCCCGCATCGATCTGGAAGTCAATTATCCGCTGCTGCCGACGCAAGCGGCCCTGATTGCGAAAAGCCTCGAGGGACTGGAGCGGCCGGAGGCCCTCGAAATCGCGTTGCGGCAAGGCACCAGCGCCGGCACGCAAGCGGCAAGAAATATCGCAGCGGATTTCCTCTCCCAAAACGGCTGGTCGGCGCGCGCGGAGCAGATCGTCTTCACCGCCAACGGCCGGCAATGCATCGCCGCCGCATTGGCCGCGATCGTACCGGCCGGCGGCCGTTGCGGCGTGGAGGCCCTGACCTATCCTTTCATCAAGGGCATCGCCGCCCGGATCGGCGTGACACTGGTGCCGCTGACAATGGACGAGCACGGCGTGCGTCCCGACGCCGTGCAAAAGGCCCACCGTGAAGCGCATCTGACGGCGCTGTACATCCAGCCGACGGTTCAGAATCCATTGGGCATGACCATGCCGGCCTCGCGCCGCACCGAGTTGCTGCGCGTCGTCGAGAAACTCGATCTCACCATCATCGAAGATGCGGTCTATGGATTCCTCGACAACGAGGCTCCGCTGGCGGCGCTGGCGCCCGATCGCTGCGTCGTGCTCGACAGTCTTTCCAAGAAGGTCGCGCCGGGTCTGGCGCTCGGCTTCATCGTTCCCCCGCCACGTTTGCGCGAGAGCATCATGGCATCGGTTCGTTCCGGCGGATGGACGGCCTCGGGATACGCGTTCGCGGCCGCGCAACGCATGATGGCCGACGGCACCGCGTCCGAACTCGTCAGGCTCAAACGCATCGACGCGCAGCGGCGTCAGCACATTGCCGCCGAACGGCTGGCCGGCTTCGAGCTGCAGGCCAACCCGAAATCCTACCATCTGTGGCTGACGCTGCCGCACCACTGGCGGTCGCAGACTTTCGTCGCCGCCGCGGCCCGCCGGGACATCGCGTTGACGCCCTCGTCGACCTTTGCGGTGAGCCCCGGACATGCGCCGAACGCAATAAGGCTGGCGCTGGCCGCGCCGCCCGTCGACCAGCTCGATGCGGCGCTGCGCACGCTGGCGGGAATGCTGCGCGCGAGCGAAGAAGATTTCGAATCGACCGAATAGGTCGGTCCAGCTCCCTCACCTCACGGCCACTCGGCGATAAAGCCCTTCGCCTTGTACGGCTCGATCTTGTCCCATTCAGAGAGCATGCGCCGCCTGAATTCGGGATCGGTGTACCAGAGCGCCCGCGGCGTCGCAAAACTGTCGACCGTGACCAGCATTTTCTCCACTTCCGGCCAGTGCCGGTGCAGCGTCATCGGATAGCGGCGCGCGGTCCAGGTATTGCCGAGGCAAATCACGCTGCGAACATGCGCAAGCCCCAGCGCGGCGTCGATCACCGGGAGCGAGAAGATCACGTTCTCGCCGGTGTTTTTCGCGCGATCTTCCCGCAGGATCCGTCCGGGCGGGATGCCGCGCGCGATCATCGCATCAGCAATGATTTCGCATTCCGAGCGTTCCGATCCTGGCGTTATCCCGCCACTGACGATCGAGCAGCGAAAGTACCCGTTGCGCCACAGCCTGAAGGCTTCATCGACGCGCTCCCTGACATCGAGGCGGGTACCGAACACAAACAGCAGATCGGCCGGCTTCAGCGGCGTGCTGATCAAATGCTGCGCATTGATGGCGGCAATCTCGGCCTCGCTCGGCAATCGCGTGCTTCGATCCGTCACTTCATGCTCGCAGCAATGCTCATCCAACCGCGGGGAACGCATTGGCACGATGCCGCATGCGGTGCGCTTGGCGAAGTCACATTTGATTGCGCTTGATTGCGCAAGCTACGGCAGCAACGCTCGCGGCAAATGATCGAAGTCGTAACTGCGCGGCCGGTTGCGCTTGATGAAGCCGCCGATCTGCCAGCTGAACAGCGCGACGAAGCCAACCAGAAACAACGCGCCGTACCATTCACCGGTCGCAAACGCGCGCACCAGAAGTCCGGCCATCGCGATGCCGAGCAACGTCACCATCGCAAGGGCCGCGGCGTAGGTGATCCGTCCGATACCGGCGATCAACGCGGCCTTGCTGCCCGCCTTCGCCATGCGCCGATGCAACTCGGTGATGAAGGCACGATAGTCGCGATCCTGCGGCACCATCAGCGAGACGGTTTGCCAGGTGGTCGAGAGAATGGTGATGCGTCCACCATCCCTGCCCTGGAGGTCGGCGCGGAAACGGCGGGACTGCATCGACGACGGCTTGTAACTGAGGCGGATCGCCGCGATGTCGGCGTAACCCCAGACACCGGACTTGCCCGAGATATGCCAGGACAAGCCGGCATCGGTCAGCTTGAATTCATGCGCCGATCCGATCAGCGACGCCTTGTAGACGTAGCGGGTCTCGGGCGCGCTCTCGCCCGATGTCTCCGTCCTGTTGGGTAACGAGGTTGGCAATTGAAAAATCCCGGTAGCGGCCGAGCGCGCAGCTTGCGCGGCCAGCCGGCTTTACCTTACAAGCAGGCCATGGCCGAGACGACCTATTTTCCGCGACGCCTGATTCTGGCCGGCGCGATGATATCCGGGGTGCTGCTGGCGCTTGCCGTTCACATGCTGGGCGCGCGCTACGGCCTCGACCTCGGCGGCCTGTGGCGATCCGATACCCGTGAATTCATGCCCGCGGGTGCGGCCATTGCGTGGTGGCTGATTGCGAGCGTCGGTTTTTGCGGGGGCTATTTCACCGCCAATCTGATGCACAGTGCGGTGTCCGGCCAGATCCCGCAGCGGATGCGCCAGTTCCTGATCGCGGTCGGCGTGCTGATCCTGGCCGGCGCCGGCCAGGCAGCTTCCGCGCCGAGCCCGATCCCGACGATTTCGGGCGTGCTTTCGGGTCTTGCGGCGTTATGCCTCGGCGCCGTGATGGCGTTCTGCGGCGCGCATTTCGCGCTGCGTAAAGCGTAACCTCAAACCCGATTCCTTTTTTGACGCGTTTTCTTTACGCGAACCGGTATCCACTTCGCTCGAAAACGCTCTGCGATTACGCGACGATGCGCGCGCGCGGCTTCGACAGCATCGCGGCCACCTCGGCGGCGGGACGCGGCTTGCTGAAGAGATAGCCCTGGGCCTGCGTGCACCCTTCGCGGCGCAGCAGATCGAACTGGGCCTCCGTCTCGACGCCCTCCGCTGTGGTGACGATCCCGAGACTCTTGCCTAATCCGGTCACGGCGCGGACGATGGCCATGGAATCGTCGCGCGTGGCCAGTTCAGTGACGAAAGAACGGTCGATCTTGATCTTGTCGAACGGGAAACTGCGCAGATAGCTCAGCGACGAATAGCCCGTTCCGAAGTCGTCGAGCGAGATCCTGACGCCAAAGCCGCGAAGCTCGTGCAGAACCGCCAGCGTCGTCTCGCTGTTCTGCAACAGCACCGATTCCGTGATCTCCAGTTCGAGGCGATGCGCCGGAAGACCGGCGGCCTGCAACGCCGACTTGACGGACAAGATCAGGTTCGGATTCTTGAACTGCACCGGCGAAAGATTGACGGCGACGGTGATATCCTCGGACCAGCCTGCGGCGTCAACGCAGGCCTGCCGAAGCACCCAATCACCGAGCGGAATGATCAGACCGGTTTCCTCCGCCAGCGGAATGAAATTCGCCGGCGCGATCATCCCGCGGAGCGAATGATTCCAGCGTACAAGGGCCTCGAACGCGACGACGCTGTCGGTGGCGACGTCGCGGATCGGTTGATAATAGACCTCGAACTCGTCGCGTTGCAGCGCCGCGCGCAGATCCAGTTCCAGAATGCGCCGCGCCTGGGCGCGGGCATCCATTCCGCTCTCGAAGAAGCGATAGGTGCCGCGGCCGTCCGCCTTGGCGCGATAGAGCGCGAGATCGGCCTTCTTCAGCAGTTCATCGGGGTTCTTGCCGTCCTCGGGCGCCAGCGAGATGCCGATGCTGACGCCGACGACGAGCTGGTGGCCCCCGATATCGTAGGGCTCCCCGATCTTCTCGACGATGTGGCTGGCAAGCAAGGCCACCGCCGACGGATCGCAGTCGCTGCAGAACTGCACGACCGCGAATTCGTCGCCGCCAAGTCTAGCCACCGTGTCGTGCTCGGTGACGCATTCGCCGAGCCGGCGGGCAACTTCCTTCAGCAGGGCGTCGCCGACCGGATGGCCGAGCGAGTCGTTGATTTCCTTGAAATGATCGAGGTCGAGGCAGAACACCGCGAGCTGATCGCTGCGCTTGGCGAGGCGCAGCGCCTTCTCAAGCTGCTCGCGGAACAGCGTCCGGTTCGGCAGATTGGTGAGCGCGTCATGGCGCGCCATATGGGTGATCTGCTCCTGGGCCGCCTGCCATTCGGTGATGTCCTCGAAGGTCGCAACCCAACCACCGCCCTCTTTGGGCTGATCGACGACGCGGATTGAACGTCCGTTGCGGCTGACGACGCGGTTCAGGCTCTCGCCGGCTTTCGCCGCGGTCACCACAATGTTGAAGAATTCTTCGGGATCGCCGTCCCATTTTCCGATCGATTTCTGATCCCGCAGAACGTCGACCAGCAAACGGCCCTGCAGCGGCATGTTGGTCCGATCCATCATCTCGCTGTAGCGCTGGTTGAACAGCATGATGCGGCCGTCCGCATCGAACATGCAAAGTCCCTGCGACATGTTTGTGATGGCCGAGTCGAGCAGGACCTTCTGCTGGTGCAGCTCGCTGCTTGAACGGCGATCGAGCAGCGCCGCCACGAACGATATGCCGAGGATGGCGAACGCGGCCACCGCGGTCAGAAAGGAAAGCGCGCCCGGCGAGATCGTCAACTCGTCGGTGACGAGGGTCGGATCGGCAACGAGCGTCACGGCGCCCATCGCCGTGAAATGGTGGGAAACGATCGCGATCGTCAGCAGGCCCGTGGCGGCCAAGGTATGATTGCGGTCCTCCCGGCGCGCGGCGATAACGAGCGCCAGGCCGGCGAACATGCCACCGAACACGACGGATGCCAGCACGATGCCGGGCGACCAGATGATACGCGCCGGTAGCTCCAGCGCCATCATGCCGGTGTAGTGCATCGCTGCGACGCCAGCGCCAACAATCGCGCCGCCCATCGCGAGCGTCGACCGGCGGTCGTTGAGCAAGGCAACGCTGAGGCCGACCGCGGCGATCGAGACCGCAAAGATCAGCGACAGCAGGGTGACCGGAATATTGTATCCGGCCCCCGCCCCGGGATCGTAGGCGAGCATCGCCACGAAATGGGTGGCCCAGATTCCGCAGCCGCCGACCGCAGCATCAAGGCCGACCCAGATCGCGCGGGTTCGTCCCTGCGACGCCCTGGCGCGATGAAACAGGCTGATCGCTACTGCGCTGGCCAGCCAGCAAATGATGCCGGCGAGAACGACCAGCCGCAAATCATGCTCGGTGACCAGGCAATTCAGAACTTGATACATCACAGACCCCTGCTACAGGCCTGTAATGACGACGCTAATGGTGCATTTGGGGTAACCGACGCGGTGTCGTCTGGTTCGATGGTGAATGAATGCTTGGCGTCCTCGCGTGCCGGTTGCGGGTTCCCGCCGTTACCCGGTGATTCCCGGTATCGACCGAGCGCGGCCTCAAACGGCCACCGGTGAAGTGATTCCCAAGCAGTGAGTACCCGCACCGGCAGTGGCACGCCGGCCAGATCCGCAGCCCCTGGCGCAAGAACGCGCGCGATTTTCACGCGCGGCGTTTTGCCTCAATGGAGCGGACAAATCTGCTCTCGGCCCGCAGACCAACCGTGGGCTCCGCCAGCGCGTGGTCGCGCGGCAGCTTCCACACCCGGACGGCCATAGCGAGATCTCGTCAAGCGCAGCGGCGTAGGCGACATGGCTCAGCGTTGCATCCAGCACGGCCACGACCTCGCCCACGACTTCGTCAGGCTTCTGGATGATGCCGTCGATCGACGGGCCATTGACCGCCTTGCCCACCGGTCCCCCGCAGCGGAAGCACCTTTCCGGGCATGCGTCTGTTTTGTCGACATGACACAAAAAGCCTCGTTTAAGCTGCTTTTCGGCCGCGTTCCCGGGCCTCTTCGGCGACGGCGCTGTCACGAGTTGTCTCTCAGCGTAATATTAGATGTCCGCAATTCGGGATGAACAAGCCGTTCATGGTCGTGATGCCTCCCAATAACCGTCCCTCGGCTTGGGAATGCAAAACGGCGGCCCCACCTTTAGCCGATCTACGCAGGGCGGCCCCGGTAACAGCGGAACGGCGCTTACAAGAGAGCGTTGGGAACACGCCTGGCCTCGACTCACAATCGTTAACGCGGCCGCATATGTAGGACGTATGACAGGGTTGCCGAACGAACGCAGAAGCTAGGCTTGTCAAGGGCTGCACAACCGTTCGATTTTGGCTTATGTGTCTTCGCGCACGGTGCGTCTGACCGTCCCTGTCGCCGCTTTTGACAGGTTTTCTTTTGCCATCCCGCCGGGAGGATGAATGCATCGGCTGCTGACCACGCTTGGGCGTGGCTTCAAGGAGAAGATCGGCTGGAAACGGCTAGGGATCGCTGCGAGTCTCGTCATCATCATCCTTGCGGTCACCCATCTGGTTCACACCCTGAAGGGCGTCGACACCGCGATTATTCTGACCGCACTGACGGAAATCGCGCCGCATCGGATCGCGCTGGCTGCGCTGTGCGTGGTAGGCGCGTTTTGCACGCTGACCTTCTATGATTTCTTTGCGCTGCGAACCATCGGCAAGACGCATGTCCCCTATCGCATCGCTGCGCTGTCGAGTTTCACCAGCTACACCATCGGCCACAACATCGGCGCGACCGTTTTTACCGGCGGTGCGATCCGTTTCAGGATCTATTCCGACTACGGCCTGACCGCGATCGACGTCGCCAAGATCTGCTTCCTGTCGGGCCTGACCTTCTGGCTCGGCAATCTGTTCGTGCTCGGCATGGGCATGGCCTGGCATCCCGAAGCGGCGACGGCCATGGACCTGCTGCCGCCCTCGGTGAACCGGCTGATCGCGCTCGGCTGCCTCGCCGGCATCGGGGCCTATTTCCTCTGGCTGGTGATGGGCGAGAACCGCCGCGAACTCGGCCAGAACGGCTGGAAGGTGGTGCTGCCCTCGGCGCGGCTGACGCTGCTGCAGGTCATGATCGGCGTCGTCGATCTCGGGTTCTGCGCGCTGGCGATGTATCTGTTGATGCCGACGCAGCCCCATATCGATTTCGTTTCGCTGGCGGTGGTCTTCATCCTCGCAACGCTCCTCGGCTTCGCCAGCCATGCGCCGGGCAGCATCGGCGTGTTCGACGCCGCGATGCTGGTGGCGCTGCCGCAGTTCGGCAAGGAGCAATTGCTGGCAACCCTGGTGGTGTTCCGGATCCTGTATTTCCTGATTCCGTTCGGCATCTCGATCTGGATCATGGGCGCGCGCGAACTCTGGCTCAGCGTGGTGCAGCCCTGGCAGGAACGCCGCAGGCTCGCGCAGGCCAGCCGCCAGATGAACGAACAGCCCCGCACGGCGGAGGTCCCGGTCAGGCAGCCGCTCAAGCGAGCGAAACGGTAACAGCGACGTTATCTGCCTGCTTCAGTCTTTTAGGCTACGAGGGTCGGGTTCTCTTATTTCTGCCTTATCGCTAACGTCAAACGCGCCATGGCCGGAATTTTACCTCGATCGATAGCATCAATCGCGCTGCTTGCCGGCGCGCTGGCGGGGCTATCGCCTCCCCCTGCGGAAGCGCAGATCGCCCAGGGTGCCATGCAGATTTCGTGGGAGGTCCGCAACCGTTTCCGCCTGTTCCGCGAGGAACGGGATTTTCAGCTGCACACCGAAAGCGGCCGCGGTCGCAGCATTCTGGCCGCAGAACAGGCGCTGGGATTGCAAAGCGACGGCCGCGGCTGGGCACGCAACACCGTGAACCGGCTCTGCATCGATCTTGCCGGCCGCGTCAGCGAGCCCTGCACCCGCGACAACGTCAAGGAAAGCTATCTGACGCCAATAGATCATCCCATCACCGTCCGCCTGACGGGACAGGTTCCGGTCGGCGCCACCTGCGCCTGGTCGTTCGACGACGGCGACGGGCCGCAAGGCTCCACTTTCGACTGCGCCGAGCCGGTCAATTTCAGGGTCCGCTACGGCCGTGCCACCGTTGCCAGCGTCGACGTCTCCGCCGGCTCGGACGGCGGCCAGCGCGTCGCCACCGAGATCTCGGTGCGCGACATCTTCATCGCCGGCCTCGGCGACAGCATCGCTTCCGGCGAGGGAAATCCGGACCGGCCTATCGCGCTGTCAGATGAAGGCTTCTGCTTCCGCTCCTATCTGGGGTCAGCCGCCTCACAATATTACCGTCCAAGCCGCGCCGGCTATAAGGGCGGACGAGCCTGTGAAGCGCCGGATACGATGGCCGTTTGGCAGCGCCAGAGCGCGCTCTGGCTCAATGCAGCCTGCCACCGCTCGCTCTACAGCTACCAGACGCGGACCGCATTGGCGCTCGCCGTCCAATATCCGCATATCGCGGTGACCTATCTGCCGCTGGCCTGCACCGGCGCCACCATCGCCGACGGCCTGTTCGGCTCGCAGCGCGCCCGTGACTGCCCGCCGTCGAAATCGGGCAGCTGCCGCGGCACGGTCAACGCGCAGCTCACTGAATTGCGCGAGGCCGTTACGGCGGCCAAAAGCCGCCAGCCCGACCGCAAGCTCGATCTGGTGCTGCTGTCGGTCGGCGCCAACGACATCTATTTTTCGGGGCTCGTCGCCGACGTGATCGTCGACACGGCGACGGAGCGCGCCCTGTTCCGGCGCAGCGGCGTGCTGGCATCGGTCGAGGAGGCACGCGGCGCGTTGATGCGCGACCTCCCACAAGGATTTGCAAAACTGCGCGAGGCGTTAAAGCCGCTGGTCGGCGACATGTCGCGCGTGGTCTACACCTCCTACGCCAACCCGACGCTGGCCAATAACGGCGCGCCCTGCCCCGGCGGACGGGCGGGCTTCGACATCCACCCCTCGTTCAACGCCGAGCCGCAGCGACTGGCCGCGGTCTCGAACTTTGTCGAGGGCGAATTCCTGCCGCAGCTGAAGGCGCTCGCGCTGTGCCAATCCGGCATCCTGTGCCGCAACCCGCGCGCCGACCGCATGACCTTTGTCGATGCGCATCAGGCGACGTTTGCGAACCACGGTTTCTGCGCGCGTGCGGAGAGCGATCCCGAATTCGATCGCCAATGTTTCTCGGCCCGCGGCGAGAGCTTCGACCCCGATATCGTCACCGCCGCCAGCCAGCCGATGCTGTGCGGCCGCAGCGCCGGCGAATATCGCGCCTATTTGCCGCGCGCGCGCTGGATCCGCGACGCCAATGACAGCTACTTCGCGGCAATGACCTATCCGCAGGGCTTGCCGTCGTCGCAGCAGCCTGCCGACATCCACGACGCGACCTGGGGGGTTCTGTCGGCGGTGTATGGCGGCGCCGTTCATCCCACCGCCGAAGGCCACGCTGCGATGGCGGACGCGGCACTGCCGGCCGCGGCCGCCGCGCTGCAACTGGATGCCGCCGTGCCTGAAGTGATTTCGCAGCCGGTATCGCCGATCCCGGTATTGCCGGGGACGCGCTAGCGTTCGAGCGCAGAAACTGCCCTCGTGTCGACACGTGGAGCAGGTTCAGGGTGGATCTCGTTCGCTGGCGTACCTCGGTCGGTCCAATCCGGCGGCAGTCCAATCCTCTCGCCGATCATGCCGACCAGTCCCGGCGCTCGCCCGAATGCTTCACAAGCCGCCTCCTTCGGCGCTCCGCCGAGGGAGGCCTGCAATCTGGCGATCGATGGCGGTGACGAAATTTTTCCGAACGGACTCTCGGCCGTGACCAGCAATTTCCCGAAATCGTCTCCGAACGCGGAAGCGAGATCATAGGCGTCCCCGTCGCTCGACACGCGCGGTGAGCTGGTAAAGGAATTCGCGCCACGCGCCCAGATCATGGCAGCCTTTTGGCTACCGCTGCGATCACGGGCCTCGGCCTCCACGGCGAGGCTCCCGAGTCCGATCGGAAGCCGTGGGACAGGAATCGGTACACCAGGGGCAACGATCGACGGCACGACGCTCGCGACCTTGGAGACGCCGGCGGCCGTCGCATCGGTCGGCGCCACGTGGATGATCACCGCACGGACGCTCAGATCCGCCGTCTCCGTCGGTGCTACGACCTGGAAGCGCTCGCTCAGAGCAAGGCACATGGCTCTGCTGATCGCATTCTTGATCAGGCTGCGCTGCTCGCCCGAGAACGGCACGCGCGCGGCGGCTGCCGTGAAGGCGGTCGGCTCGATCCGCAGGGTCTTCGCCGCGAGAACATCGGCTTTGCTGACCCGAACCTGCGACTTGGTCAGAAGCCCATCGGACGGGGTCAGATTGTCGTAGGAAGCCAGCGAACCGGACCGTTCGAGTTGTACGGCCGTGCAGCCCCCGGCCATCCAGCCTAACGCCGCCACGACGATCCATTTCATGGTGTGGCCGGCAAGCCGATCGTTGATCCCTGCACCAGTCGCCGGGAACGGGCGATCGGAACAGGCGAAAGCGCTGACCCGGGTGCGGACGCCAGAATAGGCTGCCACGCCGCATTCCAACGCGTCAGCGCCGTACCGTTGCCGTCGAAGGCCATATCGAGAAAAGCCAGCGTGAGCTCCGTCGTGGCGGCCTTCACTTTCGGGTTGAGAGCTGGACCACCGGTGAACGAGCGATCTGTAAATATGCTGTGCGACCCGCCTTCGAATACGGCGAGCAGCTTGCGCGGTGCGGGCATTGCGTCGAAGACAGCGAGCCGGTCGGCCGCGGGCGAGTAGTACCCGGGAATCTGGATGACATCATTGGTGGCGGTCACGTGCAGGGTCGGAACCGTGATTTTGCCCAGCACCGAAGCCAGATCGGTTTCACCGTAGAACGGCGGCGCAGAGATCACGATCGCCGCGGCAAAGCGCGGGTCGCGGGCCTCGACCCACTGCCCTTCGCGCATCACGCGCGCGCCGACGGCAAGAAGCGCCGTGTTCGCGCCATAGGAATGACCAGCCGCCACGATACGCCGACGGTCGATCTGGGCGCCGTAGGGGCCGACGCCGCCGAGCAGCACGCGGTCCAGCGCGAAGCGCAAATCCCAGACCCGGGCAAGCGCCTCGCTCTCGTGAGCCGCTCGCTGCAAACGGTCGACGACGGTAAGGGGATTGCCGACCCAGAGCGACGAGTCGCTGCCCGCGTGCTGAACATGCAGGCTGGCAACGCCGCGCGCGGCCCAATATTTGCCGAGATAGCTGTATCCCCGGCGGGAGCCACCCATCCCATGGGAGAACACAATGAGCGGCACGCGCGCTCCCGGCGCGATATTCGCGGGCCAGTGCAGGCGCGCGGGAATGGTCCGCGAACGCGTCGGGTCGACCCACTCGAAATCAACGACGCGAAAAGCGGGCGCAACGGCCTCCGCTGCCGCGGGATTGACCGGAACGGCGGCCGAGATTGCGACGGCGATCAGCATGGCGCTGAGGCCCCGCCGCGTGATGGTGGCTGGTACGTCTTCGCCGGACCTTCGGGACCGCGAGGTTGCACCGTCCTGACCGACCGCAGCGGACTGAACACGCCGCAACGAAGCACCGCCGCCAATCCTGCTTTCCATGCTGCCTCACCTTGAACATAATTCGCACTGGGTGTAATAATGTAATTGCACTTAGTGTAATTTTGCAAGGAAATATATTCGTGCCACAAGAGGCCATGGAGAATTCGTCCACCAAGGAGAAAGGCCTGCGAGAGCGGAAGCGGCGCGAGACGCTGCATCGCATCGCCGAGCAAGGCCTGAAACTGTTTCTGACCCACGGCTACGAGGCCACCACGCTCGATGCGATCGCGGAGGCCGCGGGGATCTCGCGGCGAACGTTCTTCTACTACTTCAAGTCCAAGGAAGAGATTCTGCTGGCGTGGCAGGACGGCGGTTTCAACGAGACCCTGCGAGCCGCCCTGCTGGAGCAATCGACCAAACAGTCACCCCTCAACGCCGTGAAGAGCGCCTTGCTGGAGTTGACGCTGCGCTTTCAGGCCGACTACAAGCAAACCAGGGTGATCGAACGCCTGATGTGCGCGAACGAGGCGCTT
This sequence comes from Bradyrhizobium sp. OAE829, assembly GCF_040546575.1. Classification (NCBI taxonomy): domain Bacteria; kingdom Pseudomonadati; phylum Pseudomonadota; class Alphaproteobacteria; order Hyphomicrobiales; family Nitrobacteraceae; genus Bradyrhizobium; species Bradyrhizobium sp. OAE829. Next base: position 1,555,720 of record NZ_JBEPOE010000001.1, read on the forward strand.
CGCATACGACACCAGGCGAAATATGTAGAGAAAGAACAAGCGGTATTCGACGCGCTCTGCCAGATGTGGCCGCAGCCCAAGCGGCAGCCTGCGCTCCGCATCGTCGCGATGATGTCGATCGGAGCACTACGTCTCGCGATCGATAACTGGAACCGCGACCAGGGAAAGCGACCTATCGCCGTTTACCTCAAGGAGGCTTTCGCCGACCTGAAATCGGCGATTTGAAGCGCTTTTGGAGCCGCCGCCGCTAGAGCCTTTTCCGTTCCGATGGAATCGGAACGGAGCTCTAGATTCTTGTTTTGACGCGTTTTCTTCACGCGAACTGGTGTCCACTTCGCTGGAAAACGCTCTAACGCGCGGGGGCCGGCGCTCCCGGTGCAGGCGCGGGCGTCGTCGTCTTCTTTGTGACAGGCGCTTTCGGAGCGGGCTGCTTCATCGCCGCCGCCTGGGCCGGCAGATATTTCGCGATGATGGCCGGATCGAGCGAAGCAATCGAGGCGTCCGGCAGCCGGGTCCAGATCTCGTCCTTGCCCAATAGCGAGAAGCCGAGATAGCCGCGCATGGTCAAAGTCTGTCCGTCTGGACTGACCGTCATCTTGGCTTTGTAGATCTTGCCATCGCGCGGATCGAGCACATTGCCGTTCTCGTATTTCAGTCCGTCTCGCTTCATGTCGCGGATGAAGGAGAGCCCGAGCCACGGCTGATCTTTTCGATCGTCGGTGCATTTTGAGCAGACCGGATTGGGAGCATCGCCCGGCTCAGGAAAAAGCTTGGCAAACGCGCCTTCATAGATGCCGTCGCGATCGACCACCAGAAACCATCCGACCGGCTTTCCCTTCTCGACCTTTTGCCACAGCCCGGCGGCTGACGGCTCCGCCGTTTGCGCAGCAAGTTCGCAAACGAACGCAAGCCCCATCACGATCGGCAATATCAGTCGAACCACAGAAAGCGCACTTCGCATCGTCATCACCTGACTAATTCACAAAATGAATGGCCGCAGACTAAGGCCATTTCGCGGACGGTTCCAGTGCCTGGACGGACGAACGCGAGACGGCGGCGAGCGAGCCGCGGCCATTCGGTCATATTTTCGTTGGAATCATCTCCGGCAAGAGCCAGGAACCGGCTCGATACGCCAACCGGCTTCAATGGCTGCCTCCGCATTGGTTGGTCTTGGTGTTGTAGTTGCCGCACTTCTTGCCAACCCAGTCGCCGATCAGGTCCCTGGAGCCCTCGAGTTCGTTCGACCATGCATCGCCGGCCACCAGGCCCGGGGCCCTCCACACCACGTCGAACTGACCATTGATTTTGACTTCACCAATAAACACCGGCTTGGTGATGTGATGGTTCGGAAGCATCTTCGCGATGCCGCCGGTCAGATTTGGAGTTTCGATGCCGGGCAGCGCGTCGATCACCTTGTCGGCGTCGGTCGACTTCACCTTCTCGACCGCCTTCACCCACATGTTGAAGCCGATATAGGTGGCTTCCATCGGATCGTTGGTGTCGCGCTTCGGATTCCTGGTGTAGGCCTGCCAGGCCTTGATGAACGTCTCGTTGGCCGGATCCTTGATCGACTGGAAATAATTCCAGGCGGCCAGATGGCCGAGCAGCGGCCTGGTGTCGATGCCGGCGAGTTCTTCTTCGCCGACCGAGAACGCGACAACCGGAATGTCGCTCGCCTTGATGCCCTGGTTGCCGAGCTCCTTGTAGAAGGGAACGTTGGCGTCGCCGTTGATGGTGGAAACGACAGCGGTCTTCTTGCCGGCCGAGCCGAACTTCTTGATGTCGGCCACGATCGTCCGCCAGTTCGCATGACCGAACGGCGTGTAGTTGATCATGATGTCTTCCTGCGCGACGCCTTTCGACTTCAAGTAGGCTTCGAGGATCCTGTTGGTGGTGCGCGGATAGACGTAGTCGGTGCCGGCCAGCACCCAGCGCTTCACCTTCTCGTGCTTCATCAGGTAATCGACCGCCGGGATCGCCTGCTGGTTCGGCGCCGCACCGGTGTAGAATACGTTGCGCTCGCTCTCCTCACCCTCGTACTGCACGGGGTAGAACAGGATCGAGTTCAGCTCCTTGAACACCGGGAGCACGGATTTGCGCGACACCGAGGTCCAGCAGCCGAATACGACGGCGACCTTGTTCTTGGTGATCAGCTCGCGGGCCTTTTCCGCAAACAGCGGCCAGTTCGACGCCGGGTCGACCACGACGGCCTCGAGCTTCTTGCCGAGCACGCCGCCCTTCTTGTTCTGCTCGTCGATCAGGAAGAGGACGGTATCCTTCAGCGTGATTTCGCTGATGGCCATGGTGCCGGAGAGCGAATGCAGGACGCCGACCTTGATGGTGGCATCCGAACTCTCGCCACCGACGGCGCTACCCGCCGGCAGCAGGGAGCACAAAAACAAGATGACCGCGCACCGCCTCACTCGGTTCGACCAACGTTTCACGGTGCTCTCCGAATGGGACAGCTCAGGGGCGCTTGCTGTAAAATGAACGTCAGTCGAACTCTTAGTCAAACACTTTCGTCAAAGGCGCCCTCTGTCAGTTGACGCCGAGCTTCTTCTGCAGGCTCGATGACGAGGTCGTGTACTGGAAGACGAGGCGCTTGTCCGGGTAGACGTAGCGGTGCGCCTTCTGCGCCATCAGTGCGCCCTCGTGGAATCCGCTCAGGATCAGCTTCAGCTTGCCCGGATAGGTGTTGATGTCGCCGATCGCAAAAATGCCGGATACGTTGGTCTCGAAGGCGGCGGTTTCGACCGGCACCAGGTTGTTCTCGAGCGCAACGCCCCAGTTCGCAACCGGTCCGAGCTTCATGGTCAGCCCGAAGAACGGCAGCATCGTATCGCACTCGACTTTCGAGACCGCGTTGTCGTTGCCTTTCATCATGGCGCCCGAGAGCTTGCCGCCCTCGCCTTCAAGCGAGGTGACCTGACCGATCTTCAGGTCCATTTTTCCGGAAGCCACCAGTGCGCGCATCTGTTCGACGCTGTGCGGAGCGGCGCGGAAATCATCGCGTCGGTGCAGCAGCGTCACGCGCTTGGCGATGGGGTGCAGATTGAGCGTCCAGTCGAGTGCGGAATCGCCGCCGCCGACAATCAGGATATTCTTGTCGCGGAACTGCTCCATCTTGCGCACCGCGTAGAACACCGAGGTGCCCTCATAGGCCTCGATGCCCGGCACCGGCGGACGCTTGGGCTGGAACGAGCCGCCGCCCGCGGAGATCACGACTACCTTGCATTCGAACACCTGGCCGGCGTCGGTGGTGACGCGAAAGAGAGGATCGCCGATCTTCTCGATCGTCTCCACCATCTCGTTGAGGTGAAAGGTCGGATTGAACGGCTTGATCTGCTCCAGCAGCGCGTCGGTGAGGCCCTGGCCGGTGACAAAGGGAATACCGGGAATGTCGTAGATCGGCTTTTCCGGATAGAGCTCGGCGCACTGGCCGCCGATCTTGTCGAGGATGTCGACCAGATGCGTCTTCATATCGAGGAGGCCCAGTTCGAACACGGCGAATAGTCCGCAAGGACCTGCACCAATAATCAGCACATCGGTTTTGATCGCTTCGCTCATCTCAGCTTCTTTTCGGTTGGACCAAGCCGATGGCCTGGGCGGCGCTTCTGGGGCAGCGTCTGTCTAGCCAACGCCGGTGGAACAGGAAAGCCATAATATGGCAGGTGGCCTTCGCCTCAACCCCTTGCCGGAGCAGGATAACTGGGCTGTAACAACGTGAAACGTTCGGAGACCGCCCCGTGAACGCCCCTGCCCGCCTCGATTCAACGCCGCGCCTGGAGGATTTCCCCTACCGGCTGACCGACAATGTGCGTTTCGCCGACCTTGACCCCAACCAGCACGTCAACAACGCTGTTTATGCGACCTATTTCGAAACCGGCCGCGTCACGCTGATGAAGGACCGCAGCTATGGGCTGATGCCGGACGGCGTCAGCTGGATCATGGTCCGGCTCGACATCCATTTTCGCGCCGAGCTGCGCTGGCCGGGCACCATCGAGATGGGGCTCGGGGTGGTGAAATTCGGCCGCACCTCCGTGACCTTCGATCAGGTGGTGTTCTCCGAAGGTGTATGCGTCGCCTCGGCGCAATCGGTATCGGTGCTGCTCGATGAGGCGACGCGAAAGCCGACACCGCTGACCGAGGAGATCATCGGAAACTTCCAGCGCTGGCTGCGGCGCGGAATGGACGGACGATAATGCGCGCCGCGCTGTTGGCGGTGTTGATCGTCTCCGCGACGATGCAGCCCGCCGCGGCCGATGGATTTTATCGCGAGGATTTGCGCATTCCGATGGCGGCTGCGGAAACGGCGGGCCTTGAGGCAATGCTGGTGCGGCCCTCGGGCAGCGGACGCTTTCCGCTGGCGCTGATCAGCCACGGCGCACCGCGCGATCCCACCGCGCGAGCCAGCATGTCGCCATATGGAACGTACCGGCAGGCGATCGAATTCGCGCGGCGCGGATTCGCGGCGCTGGTCGTGATGCGGCGAGGCTATGGCGGCTCCGGCGGCCGGTATGCCGAGAGCAACGGTCGCTGCGCCAACCGTGATTATTTGCGATCGGCCGGGGCGTCTGCCGAAGATTTGGGCGCCGCGGTCCGGGCCATGCAGGGCCGCACCGACGTTTCCACGAGCGGCATGATCGCGGTCGGCTCCTCGGCGGGCGGCTTTGCCAGCATCGCGCTCGCCGCCACTGCGCCGCCCGGCCTCGCCGCCGCGATCAGCTTTGCCGGAGGGCGCGGTTCACGTGCCGATGACGATGTCTGCGACGAGGCGGCATTGGTCCGGGCATTTGCGGCTCTGGGCCGGACGTCGCGAATTCCGATGCTGTGGATCTATGCGGAGAACGACAAGTTCTTTCGCCCCGACCTCGCGCACCGGATGCACGCGGCGTTCACCGGCGCCGGCGGCCGCGCTGAATTGATCGACGCCCCTGCGTTCCGGGACGACGGCCACACGCTCTTCTCAAGGGGCATTGCGCTATGGACCCCGATGGTCGATCGCTTCCTGCACGAGCAGAATCTGGGAACGCGGGAACTGGCCGCAGCACCGCTTCCGGCAGCGCTTTCGCCGCCGCCCCGGTTGGGTGAAAAAGGCCGCTCAGCCTTTGCAGATTATTTGTCCGCGAGCCCTCACAAGGCATTTGCGGTGTCCCCAACCGGCAGCTTTGGCTACCGCGCCGGGCAGCGGTCCGCCGTCGCGGCGCGCGACGCGGCCCTTGCCGCATGCGCAAAAGCTGCCGCTGACTGCGCGGTTTATGCGGTCGATGAGGAACTGGTCGAAACGGAGCGCGCCGGAGCGCGCTGAACCATCCGGCGGAGCTGGAGCAGGCGCTACGCCTGCCGCTCCGGCGTCGAGACCACGAGGCCGTCGAGTTCGTCGGAGACCTTGATCTGGCACGACAGGCGCGAATTCGGCCGTACGTCGAAACCGAAATCCAGCATGTCCTCTTCCATCGGCGTGGGCGAGCCGACCTTCTCGCGCCATTCTTCCTCGACATAGACATGGCAGGTCGCGCAGGCGCAGGCCCCGCCGCATTCGGCTTCGATGCCCGGAATGGCGTTGCGGATCGCGGCTTCCATCACGGTCGCGCCGTTTTCGACTTCAATGGTTCGTTTTTCGCCGGAATGGTCGACAAAGTGGATTTTGGCCATGATCGCTCGTGCTGCCGGTATACGGTAGGAGGGTCCCCGGCAGTCCTATAACGGGTCGATCCGCACAGCGCCAGCGGTCGGGACGAAAACCTAAGGGGCTAATTTGGCGGGGTTTCGGCCGGCGTCAGATCACGGGCCCGCGTCAGGACCGGCGCAGGATCGCCTCGATAGCCGCCCGCGCCCGCGCAATGGCCTCGCCGAGTTCGGCAACAAGCCGGGACGGATCGTCGCCATCAGCAAGAACCGCCTCCAGCCGGGCGGCGGCTTCCGCCACACCGAAGGCGCCGATCGCGCGGGCCGAGCCCTTCAGCGTATGGGCCAGCGCATCGGCGTCGGCCGGCACGGTGGCAAGCATGGCCATCAGCTTGGCCGACTGGGCCGCGAACATCGCCAGCACCTCCTGTTCGAGGCCGGTGTCGTCAAGCGTCATGCGCTTAAGGTGTTCGAAATCGATCGGACCGTCATCGGGAGCGAGCGGCGGCGATGGCATCCATTGTATCCGTTCAAGGTGAAGCGGCATGGCCTGACCCCTGACCCACATCTCCCTGCCGGACCGATCCAGCCAGGGCCGTTTTGGCCACCCAATCACGAAACTGGTTAATGGAACGTTCACCGGAATTGCCGCAACTTCGCCTACTTTTCGCCGAGGAGTTGCCGCAAAGGACAGCCTCCCACGGGAATTTCGAGTATCCGTAAGGGCTTAAGCCACAAAGCTGTTAACGATGATTAAGAATGTCTTAATCGCGACCATTTCATTCGCATCACTCAACCAATAGGATGTTTGCGGATGTAGCGGACAAGCCGCCGACGGGGCGCGGTTGCGTCCGCGTGGGGGCAAAGATCCGGTTTGGGCTTGCGGGGGGCGTTTGCAAGACCAGCTGGACGCGTAAAAAAGTAAGAGGGCTCGACTGAACATGGCGAACAATCCCAAGAAGGTCAAAGATCCCACCGAAGTCGCGCTTTCCGCCATTCAGGAAGCGCTGAACATCAGTGACACCACTGTCGATCCCAATCGCAATTCGATCGGCAACAGCGACCTTTCGCCATCAAGCATTTCGTCCACGCCCCCGGCCTATTCCGAAACCCCGTTCGATACGCGTGTTGATGCGCGTTCTGGCGGCGACCGCCAGGTCTTCGATCCGATCGAAGAGCCGCGCGCCCCGCGTCGCGCCGCCAATGATGACCGCGAAACCATCGGACAAATTCTCCAGGCAATCCAGAAGGGCCGCCCTGCCCGCGGCGTTTATACGCTCGCCACCGTGTTCGCTGGCGTCTGGATCGTCGGCTGCGCGCTGCTTACCGCCGCGTTCCTGCCTTCGCTGCAGGCCGCAATGGGACAGAGCGGCGGCGTGCTGGTGCTGGGTGGCCTTGCCGCGCTGTTCTTTGCGCCGGTGCTGCTGTTCTATTTCCTCGCGAGCCTTGCCTGGCGCGGCCAGGAAATGCGGATGATCGCGCAATCGATGGCGCAGGTCGCGATCCGCTTCTCCGAGCCCGAAGGTGCCGCGTCCGACTCGATGGTGACGGTCGGCCAGGCGATCCGCCGCGAAGTAGCTGCCATGGGCGACGGCGTCGAACGCGCGATCGCGCGCGCCGGCGAACTGGAAACGCTGGTGGCCAACGAGGTCGCGGCGCTGGAGCGTGCCTATTCCGACAACGAAGTGCGCATCCGCGCGCTGCTGCAGGACATCGCCCATCAGCGCGACAACCTGGTCGGCCAGGCCGAGCAGGTTCGCAGCGCCATTTCCGGCGTGCAGATCGACCTGCGCCACGACATCGCGCTGATCTCGGACGCGATCGCCTCGCGCGTCGACGAAGTCGCCAAAAGCATCACCGGCGCGCTGGAAGAGCGCGGCGCCCACATCACCACCGCATTGAGCCATGCCGGCGACAACATGATCCTCGCGCTCGGCGAGCGCGGCGGCGACCTGCTCGACCGCCTTGAGGAAGCCAGTGCCGAGACCACGCGCGCCGTGCTCGACGCCTCGGAACGGCTGACCACCAGCCTCAACTTCAAGACCGGCCACGTCCATGACGAGTTCGTCGATCTGGCCGATCGCGTCCACGAGATGCTGAACGAGCGCATCGACCGCATCACCGGCGAGTTCGAGCAGCGTTCCTCGACCATCGTCGACGGCATTTCCGACCGCACCGAACAGGTCCACGACTCCCTGAAGAATTCCAGCGACTCGCTGCTGCTCGAACTCGAGCTGCGCAGCGGCGATCTCGTCAGCAAGATCGACGAGGCCGGCAACCGCCTGGCAACCCGCATCATGACCTCCGGCGACAAGGCCAGCGACGCGCTCGACGTGACCGTCAACTCGTTGGTCGCCAAGGTCGTCAGCCAGACCGAGACCGCGCATGACAGCCTCTCGCTGCAGATGAGCGCGTTCGACGAACTGGTGAAGAACCAGGGCAGCGAACTGGTCGAGAAATTCGCCCGCGACTCAGGCACGCTCGGCGCCCTGATCACCCGTCACATCTCCGAATTCGACCGCACCGTCAAAACGTTCGGCGGCGAGATCGTCGAACGCATGGGCCAGCGGACGCAGGACATCGCCGACAGCCTGAAGAGCTATGTCGACACCTTCGACACCCGCCTGGTCTCCAACAGCGGCGAGATCACCGCCTCGCTCGATCAGCGCCTGCTGCAGTTCGAAACCACGCTGAGCACGCGCGTCAACCATCTCGACAACTCGCTCGACACCAAGATCAGGTCATTCGACGAGACCGTCGACGGCCGCCTGAAGGCGCTTGAGCAGACCTTCGACACCCGCGCCAGGTCCGTCACGGAGACGATCGATGATCGCCTCGGCACACTGGCGAGTTCGCTGACCGACGGTGCCGCGCAGGCGATCCACTCGATCGACTCGCGTCTCACCGAACTCACCTCGTCGCTGACCGGAGGCACCACGCAGGCCATTCAGTCGATCGACTCGCGCCTCACCAACCTGACGACGTCGCTGACAACGGGCGCTGCGCAAGCCGTCGAAGCCATCGACCTGCGCCTTTCCAACGTGACCACGTCGCTGACAACAGGCGCCGCGCAAGCCGTCGAAGCCATCGATCAGCGCCTCTCCACCGTGACCACGTCGCTGACGACGGGCGCCGCACAGGCCGTCGAAGCCATCGACCTGCGCCTCGCCGCCGTGACCACGTCGCTGGCCGTCGGCACCGCGCAGGCGGTCGAAGCCGTCGACCAACGCCTCACCAATGTGACCCAGACCATCGATGGCCGCAGCGCGCACCTGACCGACACCATCGCGGCGCGGTTCCAGGACATCCACCAGGGCGTCGAAACCCGGGTCGGCGCCATCGCCACCGACATCGACATGCGCGTCGCCCAGTTCGAGGATTTGCTCGGCTCGCGCGTCGAAGCCGTGGCAGGCCGTATCGAAAGCAGCGGCCGTCAGGCCAGCGACGATCTCATGGCGCGCGCCGAACTGTTGTCCTCGGGCATCAGGTCGCATGTCGAGGACGCCGAGCGCTCGCTCACCAACCTCGTGGTCAACACCTCGGAGACCATCCAGACCGGCGCCCGAACCGCGCAGCAGGCGCTGCTCACGGTTTCGTCCGATGTCGGCGCCCAGCTGAGGCTGACATCGGCGGAGGTCGAAAGCTCCCTCACCGCCGTCGGCACCGGGGCTGCTAACTCGATCCTCTCCAGCGCCCGCGAGGCCCAGACCTCGCTGGTCTCGGCGTCCAGCGAAGCTGCGTCCCAGATCAAAATGCTGGCTGACGACGTCGAGCGCACGCTCTCGGCCGCCGGCAACGCCACCGCTGCGTCGGTGCTTTCCGGCGCCCGCGAAGCCCAGACCACGCTGGTTACGGCGTCTGCGGACGCGGCAAGCCAGGTCAAGTCGCTCGCCGCCGACGTCGAACGTGCCCTGTCGGCCGCCGGAAGCGCCACTGCCGAAGCCGTCACGACCGGCGCCCGCGAAGCCCAGAGCACCTTGATCGCCGCCTCCACGGAGGCCACCAACCAGGTCAAGTCGCTGGCCGCCGACGTGGAGCGCGCGCTGTCGATCGCCGGCACCGCCACCGCCGAATCGATTACCGCCGGCGCCCGCGAGGCGCAGAGCACGCTGGTCAACGCGTCCACGGATGCAGCGAACCAGGTCAAGTCCCTCGCCGCCGACGTCCAGCGCTCGCTGTCGATCGCCGGCACCGCCACCGCCGAATCGATTACCGCCGGTGCCCGCGACGCCCAGAACACCCTCATCAACGCGTCCGCGGATGCGGCCAGCCATGTCAAGTCGCTCGCTGCCGACGTCGAACGCTCGCTGTCGGCCGCCGGTACCGCCACAGCTGAGGCCATCACGTCAGGTGCACGCGAAGCCCAGAACACCCTCGTCACCGTTTCCGCGGATGCAACCAGCCAGGTCAAGTCGCTCACGGCCGACGTCGAGCGTTCGCTGTCTGCCGCCGGCACCGCCACGGCCGAGGCCATCACATCGGGTGCACGCGAAGCCCAGAACGCCCTCCTCACCGCATCAACGGACGTCGCGACCAAGGTCGCGTCGCTGGCAGCCGACATGCAACGTTCGCTCTCGATGGCAGGCAATGCCACCGCCGAGTCGATCACATCAGGCGCCCGTGAAGCGCAGAGCGCGCTCACCACCGCGTCGACGGAAGCCGCCGACCACGTCAAGTCGCTGGCCATCGATGTCGAACGCACGCTGAGCGCGGTCGGCGCCGGCACCGCCGCCGCGATCCTCGGCACCGCGCGCGAAGCGCAGAGTTCGTTCGCCGCGACCTCGGCCGACGCCGCAAGCCAGATCAAGGCGATCGCCAGCGACATCGAGCGTTCGCTCGCTGCGGTCACCGCCACCACCACCGACAACATCCAGACCACGGCGCAGACCGCGCAGAACGCGATCCAGGCCAGCGCGCAGAACGCACAGAGCGCGCTCGTCGCCGCGTCGAACGAAGTCAGCTCCAAGGTCAAGACGACCTCGGCCGACATCGAGCGCTCGGTGCTGTCGGCCAGCAGCAATTTCGGCTCGACGATGACCGGCAAGACCGACGAAATCGTCACCTACGTTCAGCAACAGACCGATCGTCTGGCGCAGATCGTGGACAGCCGCCGTGGTTCGCTGGTCGAGGCGCTCAGCGCCAAGACCACCCAGCTCACGACCGAGCTCGACCGCGTCACCTCCGATTCGCTGAAGTCGATCGAGACCAGGGGCCAGGCGTTCTCGCAATCAATGGCGACCCATGGCTCGGAAGTCGCCCGCACGATCACCACCGCGGGCGATATGGCAACCGGCGCGGTGGCCAAGTCGCTGAAGGATCTCGAACAGTCGTCGCGTTCGGCCATCGACCAGTCGCGTCAGGTTTCGATCGCGGCCGTCACCGAAATGCAGGAGACCAGCAAGATCCTGCGCACCGACACCGTCGCGCTGTTCGAGCGGCTGCGTGAAGGCAACATCCTGCTGCAGGAAGTTCTGACCGGCGCTCACGACAACCTCAACTCGCTGGAGCGCGCCTTGGTGACCCGCGTGGCCGACTTCGTGTCCGCCATGAACGACGTCACCTCGCGCAACGGCGTTGCGACCCAGACCCTGGAAGACCAGCTCACCACCTTCAACGCCAAGACCTCGAAGGCGCTGGAGGATCTCGGCTCGCTGTCGAGCGAGTTCGAAATCCACGGCAAGGCGCTGGTCGATGCCGCCACGGCGGTCGAACAGGCCAACCGCACCACCACGACGTCCGTCGCCGAACGCAAATCGCAACTTGAATCGCTGGTGACCACCATCGATCTGCGCACCACCGACCTCGATCAGCGGCTGTCGCGCTTCACCGGCTTGCTGGATGAATCGCTTGCCGCCGCCGAGGAACGTGCCCGCGACATCGCCCGCGTGGTGGCGGAAACCGCCGGCGCCGGCTCTGCCGCGATCAGCCGTCAGTTCGAAGCGGTTCGTGTCGCGGCCGAAAACGAGCGGCACCAGACCATCGACGCCATGAACGAACTGTACCAGCAGAGCAACGCCGAGACGGACGCGATGTTCAAGCAGTCGACCGAGAAGTTCGGCGCCATGGTGGTGGCCATGAAGCAGATGGCCTCCGAGATGCATCACGAACTCGAGGCGACCCGCAACGAACTGCGCCGCGGCGTGCTCGAAATGCCGCAAGAGGCCGCCGACAACACCGCGCAGATGCGCAAGGTGATCGTCGACCAGATCGAGGCGCTGGCCGAACTCAACCGGATCGTCGCCCATCACGGCCGCGGCCTCGACGTCATGACGACGAGCCGCGCCAGCGTGCAACGCCAGGAAGAACCCGTGATGGCAGCAGCCGCTGGCGGCGGCCGTAATGACGTGCGCGTGCGCGACACCGGCAGCGCGTCGAACCTGCCGCCGCCGGATCTCGGCATGCCGGCGCCGCGCCGCACCGAAGCCCCGCCGGTCAGCCCGGCGAGCAACCAGGATGGCGGCCGCGACGGATGGCTGTCCGACCTGCTCAGCCGCACCGACGCCGGTGGTCCGAGCGGACGCGAGGCTCCCCGCCCGCGCGCGCCTCAAGCCCCTGCCAATCCGCTGGAATCGCTGTCGCTCGACATCGGCCGGCTGATGGATCGCAATCTCGCGGCCGAGATGTGGGACCGCTATCAGCGCGGCGAGAGCAAGGCCTTCACCAAGCGGCTCTACACGCCCGCCGGCCAGAAGGCTTTCGATGAGGTCGCCCGCAAATACCGCGCCGACCGTGCCTTCAAGCAGACGGTCGACCGCTACATCGCCGAGTTCGAACGCTTGCTCGACGAGGTTGCCCGGGAGGATCGCGGGCCACAGGCGCTGCGCGGCCACCTGACCTCGGAGACCGGCCTCGTCTACACCCTGCTCGCGCATGCGGCGGGACGGCTGGGATAACGGGCGAATAGCGAGTAGTGAATGAAAACGGAGGCAGCGATGCCTCCGTTTTTTTGGTTCGTAGTTTATCTTTCGGTTGGCAAGAGGCACGCTGGCGGTTTCAAAACTGGGCCATGAGCTATGATCACGATTGACAATCCGGGCCCTCAAATCGACACCAGCCGTATCGCCGAAGTAGAGGCTGCAATCGGTGGCAAGCTGCCTGCTTCTTACAAAGACTTCTTGTTGAAAAATAACGGCGGTCGACCCGTGCCGGACACGATAGATATCGACCGTCTACCGGGTAGCCCGACGGACATTCAGATATTTTTTGGAATCGGGCGAGGTGTTGAAACGAGCAAGCTGTCCTGGAACATCAAATTTGCGCGCGAACGCCTTCCGGACCATCGCCTCTTGCCTATCGCTCGCGATTCCGGAGGCAACATTTTTTGCTTGGGTATCCCCGGACAGTTTTCGGGGGGCATTGTTTACTGTGACCTGACGGGAGCAGAACCTGTAATACCTTACGAAGTGGCGCCGACCTTCGAAGCCTTCCTGGAAAAAATCCGGACGTGGGGCGACGCGTAATCCGCCGGTCGCCGCCATGGGCTTACAGTCCAGGGCACCAATTGACACACGGCGCCTACGACGAAGCAATCCAACTGTGCGCGCTGGGCGACATGGATTGCTTCGCTTCGCTCGCAATGACGGCTCTCGTAGCGATCTACTCGCTACTCGCCATTTCCCATTCGCCTATTACTGCCGCTTCTGCCCGCTCGGCGCTGCGGCCGCGGCGGGCGGCCTTGGCGCGGCCGGTCTGGCCGGCGGCGGTGCTGCCGCGGGCTCTGCCGGCGCGGCGTTGTTGCCGCCGCCGAAGATCACCCGGCTCGGATTGCGATCGAAATTGTTCACGGCGCGGCTGATGTCGGCGAGCGTCCGGCGACCATCGGAAATCAGCGCGCCCGTGCGCTTGTCGAGATCGTCAGCCAGTTCGCGGATCGACTTCACCATCAGGTTCAACTCGCCGCCGTTGGCACCGCCCGCGATGGTGTTGAGGCCGAGCATGAGATTGTCGGCCTTGAGCATCACGCCGTCGACCTTGAGCATGACGTTGTCGATCTTCTCGGAGTTGCGCGCGAGCGCTCCGGTAAAGGTCTCGAGGTTACGCAGCGAGTTCTTCACTGATTCCTGGTTGTCGGCGACGATCCGGTTGACGTTTTGCAACGTGGCGCGGATCGACTCGGTGACGTCCTGCAGCGCGGCCGGATCGGCGGTCAAAACCGGAACACCGTCCTCGTCCAGCGGCACCGGAGGCGCCCCCTCCTCGCCGCCCTTGAGCGAGATCGCAGCCACGCCGGTCAGTCCCTGGAATTCGAGGCCGACCAGGGTGTCTTTGCGGATCGGGGCGTTGTTCTCGACCATCGCCAGTGCGACGACGCGACGCGGGTTGTCCAGCTTCACGCGGACAACCTCACCTACCCGGATACCGTTAAAATTGACGCTGCCGCCATTGCGCAAGCCGGTCGCCGGGCCTTCGAAAATCACCCGCAGCGGGCTGCGCGCCTTGGTGGTGTGCAGACTCTGGAACCAGAGTACGAATCCGAACGCCGCCGCGATCACCGCCAGGGTGAAGGCACCGATCAGGACGTAGTTCGCCCGCGTTTCCATAACTCAAATTACTCCGTACCAGGGCTCGGTTCTGATCGGAACCAGGCGCCCGACTTTATCCTTTTGACGCGTTTTCTTCACGCGAACCGGTACCCGCTTCGCTCGAAAACGCTCTAGCCCATCACAGCGCGGGCGCGTTTGCCGTGAAAATATTGCTGCAGCCATGGATGCTGCGAGGCCTGCATGTCGGCAATTGATCCTGCTGCAATGATCTTACCGTTCCCTAAAACGGCGATACGGTCGCAAGCCGTGTAAAGGCTGTCGAGGTCGTGGGTTACCATGAAAACGGTCAGCCCCAAAGTACGCTGCAGGGTGCGGACCAGCTCGTCGAAATCGCCGGCGCCGATCGGGTCGAGGCCCGAGGTCGGCTCGTCCAGGAACACCAGTTCCGGATCGAGCGCGAGCGCGCGCGCCAGCGCCACGCGCTTGATCATGCCGCCGGAAAGCTCGGACGGAAACCTGTCCGCGACTTCGGGCTTCAGGCCCACCATGCCGAGCTTGGCCACCATGACCTCGTCGAGCAGGCGTTGCGACAGCTTGAGATATTCGCGCACCGGAAACTGGATGTTCTGCCGCACGGTGAGCGAGGAGAACAGCGCGCCTTGCTGGAACAGCACGCCCCAACGCCGTTCGACGCCGCGCCGCTCGGTCGTAGAGGCCTTGTCGAGATCGACGCCGAACACTTCGATGCTGCCGGCGACCTTGGGCACGAGGCCGATGATGGTGCGCGTCAGCACGGATTTGCCCGCACCCGACGGGCCGACAAAGCCCAGGATCTCGCCGCGCTTCACGTCGAGATTGAGCCCGTCGAGAATCCGCGTCTTGCCGAACTGCACGGTGATGTCGCGGACCCGGATGATGGCGTCGGAAATCTCACCCACCATGGTCACATTCCGATCGATGCGAAGAAGATGGCGAACACGCCATCCATGACGATGACCAAGAAGATTCCCTTCACCACCGACGATGTCGTGTGTTGTCCGAGCGATTCAGCGCTGCCCTGCACCGCAAGCCCCTCGACACAGGCCACGATGCCGATCACCGCGGCCATGACCGGCGCCTTGATGAGCCCGACGATGAAATGATTGATCGAGATGGCGTCGCGCAGCCGCAGCAGGAAGGCTTCTGGTTCGACGCCGCCATAGAGATACGCCACGAGGCCGCCGCCATAGAGGGCTGCCATCGCGCCTAGGAAAGCCAAAATCGGCAACGCCATTACCAGCGCCAGCATGCGCGGCAGGATCAGGACCTCGATCGGATCGAAACCCATGGTGCGCAGCGCGTCGATCTCCTCGCGCATTTTCATCGAGCCGAGTTCGGCGGTGTAGGCTGAGCCCGAACGCCCCGCCACCATGATCGCCACCAGCAGCACGCCGATCTCGCGCAGCACCAGCACGCCGAGCATGTCGACCACGAAAATATCGGCCCCGAACTGACGGAAATGGAAAATGCCCTGCTGTGCGATGATGCAACCGATCAAAAACGTGATCAGCACCACGATCGGCACCGCGCGCCAGCACACCTGCTCCAGATGATGCACGGTGGAGGTCAGGCGGAAACCGCGGGGGCGAATCAGGACATGGCCGGCCGCTGCCAGCACCGCGCCGAGCATCTCGATCAATCCGACCAGGGTGCCGCCGATGCCGGCGACGCTGCGGCCGATCTGCTCCAGCATGCCGGTGATCGTCACCGAACGGGCCTGGACGACCGGTTCGGCTTTGACCCGGCGCACCTCGTCGACGAGGCTGGAATAGTTCGCCGACAGGCCGGCGATCTTGGCCTCGATTCCGCCATCGGTCAGGCTGCGGCGCAGCCGTTCGATCAGCCAGGCGCCGAACGTATCGAGTTTCGACACCTGCGAGACGTCGATGAAGATGTTGGGGCGGCTGCCACGAAGCTTCTCGGCATCGGCCACCATTTTCTCGAGCACCGGGGCGAAGCGGGCCGTCCACGAACCGGCAGCGCACAGCGCCAGCCCGTTACCCTGGGCTATCCGCTCCAGTGTCGGGTCTGCGCTCACGATGCCCGCCCTCTGGCCCGCCCGCTAATGATGCAAAAGGTATGGTCCGGCACGCCGCATTGCCTTGTAGAATCTGTCCCTAACCAGCCATAGTTGGTTGCGGCGAGCAAGCGCGCGGTTCAGAAATTGCCAGATTTTAAAATGACTTCCAGCCAATCCCACGAATTTGCCCGGCAGCTTGTCGCCCGCATCGAACGCTGGCCGATCGCCGGCTCGTTCACCATCAGCCGGGGGGCCAAGACGGAAGCGGTTACCGTCGTGGCAGAAGTCAGCCATGGCGGCCATACCGGGCGCGGCGAGTGCGTTCCCTATCCCCGCTATGGCGAGACGGCGGAAACGACCCTGGCTGCCCTTCAGGCGATGCAGGAACCGCTGTCCCGGGGATTGGACCGAACGGCCCTGCAGGCCGCCATGCCAGCGGGCGCCGCCCGTAACGCGCTGGATTGCGCGCTATTGGACCTCGAGGCCAAAAGCAGGAGCCAGCGCGTCTGGACCCTGCTCGGCCGACCGGCGCCGCGAGCCTGCACCACCGCCTTCACGATTTCGCTGGGAACGCCGCAGGCGATGGCGGCGGCCACCGCCAAGGCCGCACGCCGCCCGCTGCTCAAGATCAAGCTCGGCGGCGACGGCGACGAGAGGCGGATCGCTGCCGTCCGCAAGGCCGCCCCCGAATCCGAGTTGATCGTGGACGCCAACGAGGCCTGGACCTCGGACAATCTCGAGCGGAACTTGCACGCCTGCGCCGAACTCGGCGTGACGCTGGTCGAGCAACCGCTTGCGGCCGCCAATGATGCCGCGCTGGCGCGCATCAAGCGGCCGATCGTGGTGTGCGCCGACGAAAGCGTGCATGACCGCGCCTCGCTCAGCGGCCTTCGCGAACGCTATGACGCCGTCAACATCAAGCTCGACAAAACCGGCGGGCTGACAGAAGCGCTTGATATGGCGGATGCCGCGCACGCACTCGGCTTCGAAATCATGATCGGCTGCATGGTCGCCACCTCGCTCGCGATGGCCCCTGCAATGCTGCTGGCGCAACACGCACGCTTCGTCGACCTCGACGGCCCGCTGTTGCTGGCGCACGACCGCGAGGACGGGCTGCGCTACGAAGGCAGTCTGGTCTATCCGCCGGAAGCCGCGCTCTGGGGCTGACGCGGTAGATTCTATTTTTGACGCGTTTTCTAGCGCGAACCGGTGCCCACTTCGCTTGAAAACGCTGTTAGCCGGTGCCGTGCCAGCCACATCACGATCGCAGCCAGCAGTGCCATCGCCGCCATCACGTAATAGACCCGCTGCCCATGGCCCGCATAGACCAATCCCGACACGACGGACGCCGTACCGCTGACGATGCCGCCGCAGGCCGCAAGGTAACCCTGCCCGCGCGCCATCACATGGCCGGGCACGTGACGGACCAGCAGTCCCATGACGCCGACCTGCGTCAGTCCATAGGTCAGGCCATGCGCGAGCTGCACCAACGACAACACCACGACCGAAGGCTCCTGCGCGGTGATCAGCCAGCGCGCCACCGCGCTGAGCGCGCCGATCACCACCAGCAACGCCGGCGCCAGCGTGAAACGCGGCGAGAGCGCGAACACCACGATCTCGGCGAGCACGCCCAGCACCCACAGGCCGGCGATGGTCAGCCCGTCCAGGCCGGACGCCTGCCAAGTGATGGAAGCAAAGGCGTAATAGGCGGCGTGGCTGCCCTGGATAAGGGCGGCCGCGACGATGATGGCGAGGAAACCGGGATCTCGCAGCAAGGCGCTCGCGCCAAGCACCGCGGTCGCTGGCGGTTTTGGCCGGTCCAGCGGCTGCAGCCCGAGGCTCGCGACCGCACCGAGCGCCGCCACCGCCGCAATGACCCAGATCAGCTGGCTAGCCGCAATGAAATCGACCAGCAGGCCGCAGATCAATGCGCCCACGACGAAGGCCGCCGAACCCCACAGCCTCAGCGGTCCGTAATTCAGGCCATAGCGCGCCACCCCGCCGAGCGCGTAGGCGTCCGTCAGCGGCACCATCGGGGTCCACAGGCAGCAGGTCACGGCATAAGCGAGCAGCACCGCGAGCGGCAGATATTGCGTGCCGATCACCGCAAAGCCGAGCGCGGTGGCGGTCGCGGTGACGATCAGGACCGCGCGCAGCGAATAGCGCCGCCCGGCGGCACCGGTCACGAACGGCAGCACGGTAAATCGCGTCACCGCAGGAACCGCGGAAATGATTCCGATCCAGGAGGCGTCGATGCCGACCGACTTCAGCCACAGCGTGAAAAACGGCAGATGGGTGCCCATCGTCCCGAACGTCGCGCCGTAGAACAGCGCCAGCCGCGCCGCGAATCGCTTCGATGCGCCTTGAGATGCGATGGGGATTTGTGATTCGCTTGGCATCAATTCAATTGCGATTCGCCCGATATCGTGTTGTTTCGTTATCGCAACGCGCGGTGATTTGCGCGAAGAGTTTAGCATGGCCGACGAAGCATTCGCCCTTTCGCCGATCTCAGCACGCGCCGCGCTGCCGGGCGAGGAAGACTATGCTGCGATCAGCGAAGCCTTCATGGAGACCTCGCGGGGCCGCTGGTTTCTCGGCGAATACGCCAAGCGCAACCGCAACGCCGACACCAGCATGGTGCTCGATGCGGTGGCGCGGATCGAGCAAAGCCTTGCCGCGCAGAAGGAAGAGAGCCTTGCCATCCAGCGCGAGGCTGCGAACGCACAGCGCGAAGCTGCCAATGCACAGCGAGCGGCGGCGGACGCCGTCGCAGACAATAGCCTCGCCGAGGCCAAATTAGTTGAGGCCTTGATTGCGATTCGCGGGGCGCTGGAGGCGGCGCAGACCTCGGCGATGGGGGCGATCGACGGGCTTGCGCTGAACGAGAAGCTGGCGCCGGTGCGCAAGGGCGCGCGGGTGATTCGGGAGATCGCCTGGCGCTTGCGCGAAATCGGCAATGACAGCCGAATCTGCGACCTGATCGATTCGCAGGTTCAGGTCATCGAGAAGGGCGCCGAGCAAATCTCCTCCGACGAAGCCAAGGCGGCGCTGGAGGCCGCGTTCGCCTCGCTTGCCGGACGGATCGCAGAATTCAGTGATGAAGAGACAGCCGCGCCGGTTGCCGAGGCGGCGATTGCCGAGACACCAATTGCTGAGGCGTATATTGCCGCGCTCACGCCGATGGCGCATGATGAATCTCCGGCTGTCGCCGCGATTATCGAGGAAGCGCCAGCCTCGGAAGCTCAGGCAGCAACCAGTTCCTTTTCGACCGACGCTGTAGCTCCGGCCGCCGAAGACATGGTCGCTGAAACCATGGTCGCTGAAGCTATGGTCGTCGAAGCTGTGGTCTCCCAGGCCGACACCGCGCTGGAGGAAGTCGAAACCGCAGAGACGGCCGGGATTGAACTCACCGCTGAAGCTGCCGACGCTCATGACGAGGCGGTCCTCGACATGATCGCGATGGAGATGGGCGCGCCCGATCCCATCGACGACGATGAGTTCGTCGAACCGGAGATCGAGCAAGCCCACATCGCAGTGCCGATGGTTGAGGAAACCCGGCTTGCGGAACCGATTGTTGAGAAAGCTCAGATTGTCGAGCCGCTTCCGGCCCCGCCCGAAATCGTCGCTGCATTGCCCGAGCCGACGATGTCCGCACCGGTCGCGCCGCCGGTTCAACCACCGCCTGAGCCCGTTGCCGCAGCCATGCTGGAACCGGCGCTGGAAGTCTCGCTCGGCTCGTCGATCATCGCCAGCGGCATCGTGCGCAGACCTGTCGCGGCCAATGATCCGCTGGCCCCGATCCGGCGCATGAGCCAGGCCGAGAAGATCGCGTTCTTCTCATGAAGCCGACCTCCACGGCTCACGAAATCGAACAGTGACCAAGGTCACGTACAGCACCCACACCCCAAACTAGCCTGTCCGCCGGACATCTCGCCTTGAGATTGGATGGAGGACACCCATGCCAGGGTTCAAATCATTGGCGCTGTGCGCCGGTCTGTTGGGAAGCCTGCTGAGCTTGGCGCACACCGGCACCGCTTTCGCCGAGGCGGTGAACGCTGCCATCAGCGAAGGCGTTCGATCGCTGCCGGCCGAGCAGCGGGTCGCCCTCGTGATCGGCAACGCGAACTACCAGATCGCGCCGCGGCTCGCCAATCCGAGCAACGATGCGCGATCGGTAGCGCAACTCCTCAACACAGCGGGCTTTGACGTCACGACGGCGACCGATCTGACGCGCAGCGACATGCTCAAGGCGGTGGAGGATTTTATTGACCGGGTTTCCAATCGCGGACCCAATGCCGTCGCCATGATCTATTATGCCGGGCACGGCGTGCAGCTCGAGGGCGAGAACTACCTGCTGCCGATCGATGCGCGAATTTCCAAGCTGTCGGATCTCGACAGCAATTCGCTGCGTCTGGTCGACCTGATGGGAACGCTGGAAACCATCTCGAGCCGGATGCGGATCGTCGTGCTCGACGCCTGCCGCAACAATCCCTTTCCCGACGTCGACGATTCCGGGCGCGGCCTTGCGATGGTCGATGCGCCGGCCGGCTCGATCGTCGGATATTCGACGGCGCCGGGCATGGTAGCCCATGATGGCGATGGCAATCACAGCCCCTATACGTCGGCGTTCCTGAACATCGCGCGTCAGCCCAATCTGCCGATCGAGCAATTGTTCAAGCGCGTTCGTCTCGAAGTGAACAACGCCACCGGCGGCCGGCAGACGCCGTGGGAAAGCTCGTCGCTGACCAACGACTTCTATTTCTTCGGCGATACGGCTGTTGCGGCAACCCGCGCGCCCGATCGCGGCCCAGTGATCCAGATGGCGTCGAACCTGCCTTCGCGTTCGGTGCGTCAGGCCTATGATTACGTCCTGTCGGAAGGTTCGCCCGAACATTATGAAGAATTCATTCAGCTGTATCCATCCGACCCGCTGTCCGATCGCGTTCGCGTGCTGCTTGGCAACTACCGGCAGTCATATGCATGGCACAAGGCGGTGCTCACGAACACATCCGGCGGCTACAGGTCGTTCCGCGACCGCTTCCCCGATAGTCCGTATGCGCGCACCGCATTGAGGCTGCAATCGCAGCCGAGACACGTTCCGCTGATGCAGTTCAACCGCATGACGAAGCACGCGGGCTACCATGGACATGGCTTTTCGCACGGCCATCGTGCGCCATCGCTGGCCTCATCGACAAAGGGAATGAATGCGTCCGCCTCGATGCACGGCCACAGGCCGGGCAGGTTCACAAACACTTCCTCAAGGATGAACGGCCACGCGCATGCCAATCACATGCATGGCAAGAGCCGATTCCACGACCGCGGCGGATCCCATCGGATGAGCGACAATCGGCACCATTACTCCAGGCATCACTACGCCAGCCATCGCCACTCTTCTAACTCGCACCATTCGTACGGCGGGCGCTCGTATGCTCACCCGCGGCATTCGTTCGGTGGTGGCCGCTCATTCAGCGGCGGCGGTTCGTTTGGCGGTGGCCGCTCGTTTGGTGGCGGCGGGTTCAGGCGCTGATCGCACGATGAAGCGACAAGGCCCCGGTCGATGCCGGGGCCTTTCGCTGAAGAGTTCAGAGCGCCGATCAGTAGCGCGCGGTGACCACGGTCGGCAGCGGGCTGAAATGATAGTTCACGCCGATTTTGACGAGGTGCAGATCCTGGGTCAGCTTGCTGCCCTGAAAGGCTCCGCCGCCAGTACCGACAAGCACGCCCGGGATGTTGAAATTCACGGTGCCGGTGGCCGTGACCTGTTGTGCGAACATCTTGATGTAGTCGTATTCCGCCTTGATCGACCAGTTGTTGCCCAGCGCGTATTCACCGCCGGCGCCCACCACCACGCCGGTATGCACGGCCTTCGCGGATACATTAGCCCCGATACCGCCCGGACCCGGGACGGCAACCGTGGCGAAGCTGAAATTGTGCTTCTCCTGCGCGATCGCAAGGCCGCCCTTGCCGTAGAACATCAGGCGATCGCCGACGACGAAGCCGGCACGGGCGGTTGCGAGCGCGAGCCAGTCGATCTTGCTGTCATAGTTGAGGGTCTGGGTGACACCGGGAGCGGCAAGCGCAATCGTCTGGCTTCCCTTGATATCCGTGCCCAGCAACTCGCCTTCGACACCGAACACGAAGCGCCCGGCTTGCGCATTAACGCCGACGGTGCCGCCAGCCAGCCACCCCGTCATGTCATACTGCGGCAGGTTGGTCACAGGAGCGACGGCCTGTCCGAGGTCCGGCCATTGCTTGCGGCCGAAACCATAGCCCGCCTGCGCACCAATATAGGCGCCCGACCAGTTGGTGCCCGGCGCGGCGGGCACCGGCGCATAGGACGGGTCCTTTGCAACGCCGCCGAAGCGATAATTGACGCCGACCTTGACGACATGGATCGCTTCTTCGATCTGCGCATCGGCCCTGAACGGAGCAGTGAGCCCGGCCTGCGTCGCGGTGCCCCTCAACGTGGTCGTCGTGGTGTCCAGATGGATGTAGTTGTACTCGCCCTTGACCGACCAGTTGCCGCCCAGCGCGTACTCGGCGCCGAAGCCGACCATCGGCGCATAGCGAATCTCGTTGCCGCTGGCGGTAGCCGTTCCGGCCTGGCCAAATCCGGTCGCGGAAGCATCCATCGAATGACGCTCGTGCGCCACGGTGATGCCACCCTTGGCAAAAACGAACCAGCGATCGGCCGCAATGCCGGCGCGGCCTGCAATGGTGACGAGACCGTCGATCTTCGATCTGGCGGTTTGGGAACTGGTGATGCCAAGCGCGGCGCTGCCGACGCTGACAAACTGCGAGCCACTGATATCGGCCCATGAACCGTCGAGTTCGAGGCCGAACACGAAGCTGGAAATCTGCTTGTTGATGCCGACCTGACCACCGGCGAGGAATCCGCGCGCGACGAAATCAGCGTTGCGCGCGTCCCAATCCTTCATGCCGCCGCCATAGCCGGCGTGCACACCGAGATAGACGCCGGACCAGTCGTAAGCCGCAGCCACGATCGGCGCGGCCTTCACCGGCATGTCGGCCGCCAGGGCGGTTGCAAACGGGATCATCGCGCCGAGCGCCGTCGCCGTGATCCACAGTCCGCTCTTCCGGATATTCATTCCAAGCCCCACAAGGTTTCGTTCAGCTGTTCCTCAGCGGGAACAACGTACCTACGTTTGGGGAACTCGCGTGTACCTGCGGTGCAACACTACCACAGCAATGGGTTGGACTCCGGCCCGGCCGCCGGTTGGACTAATGCGCAAGCGCTCGGGAATCACGGGATTTGGCGGTTCTCGCTATCGGGCCGGGCTGAGCCGTCGTGACCTGCGGCGTCCTGCCGCACCCATTCAGGCGACCAGCTTGGCGAACAGGTCGGCGTCAACATTGCCGCCGGAGAGGACGATGACGACGTTCTTGCCGCGCACATCGATCCGGCCGGCCAGCAAGGCGGCGAGGCCGACGGCGCCGCCGGGTTCGACCACCAGCTTCAGTTCCCGATAGGCATACGCCACCGCCGCCCCGACCTCCGCGTCGGAAGCGACCACGCCTTGGGCGAGCAGCTTGCTGTTGATCGAGAACGTCATCACGCCGGGGATCGCGGCCATCAGCGCATCGCAGATGGTGCGATCGGCCGCATGATGGGCTTCGCGGTGGCCGGCGCGCAGCGAGAGGCCGTGATCGTCGTAGCCCTCGGGTTCGGCGACGATCAGCGTCGATTGCGGAAAGCGCGCCTTGATGGCCGTCGCAACGCCCGCGATCAGCCCACCGCCGGAGGCCGGCGCCACCACGATATCGGGCGTCAGGCCAAGCGCGGTCATATCCTCCGCGATCTCGCGGCCCGCCGTGCCCTGTCCCGCGATCACGAAGGGATCGTCATAGGGGCGCACCAGGGTCGCGCCGCGCTTGCTCGCGATGTCCCTGGAGATCGCCTCGCGATCTTCCTTGTCGCGGTCATAGAGCACGACTTCGGCGCCATAGCCCTTGGTGCGCTCGCGCTTGGTCAGCGGCGAGTCCTTGGGCATCACGATGGTCGCCTGCATGTTGAGGATCTGCGCCGCCGCCGCCACGCCCTGGGCGTGGTTGCCGGACGAGAACGCGACCACACCGCCGCCGCGTTCGGCCTGCGGGATCGAGGCGAGCTTGTTGAAGGCGCCGCGGAACTTGAAAGAACCGGTCCGCTGCAGCATTTCCGGCTTGAGAAAGACCTTGGTTCCGACGCGTTCGTTGAGAACCGGGAACGACAGCAGCGGCGTTCGCACCGCAAAGGGCGCAACCACCCGCGCCGCCGCATCGATATCTGCGGCACCAATCGGTACCATCGAGGCTTGATCCGTCATGACCACTTTGTATCGCGTCCGTGGACGGGCGGGCAAGACGCAATCCGGTGAAGTCAGGCGGCGAAATGCGGGTCTTCCACAAACTCGACCACCTCGCCTTCGGAGCCTGGGGCCCGGACATTGAGGGCATGGTCGATAAAAACCCGCGCCGAGGCCTGCCAGGTGTGGGCGGCGGCGAACTCCACGCAGGCCTGCCGCGGGATCTGCAGCGCGTCGAGGCAGGCGGCGCGCAAATCGTCGCTCAGCACGCCGACCGGCGCCGCACCGATCACGTCGCGGGGACCGGTGACCGGAAAAGCGGCAACCGGCACGCCGCTGGCGAGCGCTTCCAGCAGCACCAGGCCGAAGGTATCGGTCTTGCTGGGGAACACGAAGATGTCGGCGGCCGCATAAATCTCCGCCAGTTCCTCGCCGTGCCGGGCGCCCAGGAACACGGCATCCGGATACTTCCGCTCCAGCGCCGCACGGGCCGGGCCATCGCCGACAATTAGCTTGGTGCCGGGCAGATCGAGGTCGAGGAACGCCTCGAGGTTCTTTTCGACCGCGACGCGGCCGACACTGAGGAACACCGGCTGCGGCAGACAGAGGTCGGTGGTGCGTGGATGAAACAGCGAGGTGTCGACGCCGCGCGACCACAGCACCACATTGCGAAATCCGCGCTGGCGCAATTCAGCTGCCAGCGCCGGTGTTGCCGCCATCACCGCCTGGCTCGGCCGGTGAAACCAGCGCAGCGCGCGCCAGACCCATTTTTCCGGAATTGGCGAGCGCGCCGAGACGTATTCCGGAAAGCGCGTGTGGAAGCTCGTGGTGAACGGCAGCCCGTGCTTGCGGCAATAGCGACGAACCAGCAAGCCGATCGGACCTTCGGTCGCGATGTGAATGCTGTCGGGCTTGGCCGCTTCGATCAGCGCCGCGATCTTCGCCGGGTAAGGCAGCGCGAGCTGCAAATCCGGATAGCTCGGCATCGCAAAGGTGCGAAACGATTGCGGCGTCAGGAAGCTGACGTCGACGCCGAAGCCTTTGGCGGCTTCCGCCATCATGGTCAGCGTCCGCACCACCCCGTTGACCTGGGGATGCCACGCATCGGTCGCGACCAGAATATGCGTCATGCCGCGCGCGCCGCGACGCGGGGAACCGGCGCCAGCCGGCGCTGCGGATCAGCCCAGGTGATGATCTCGAACCGGCCGTCCTCGTGCTCGACCAGCGCGGTGCAGCTTTCGACCCAGTCGCCGCAGTTCATGTAGCGGATGCCGTGCTCGTCGCGGATGGTGGCGTAGTGGATATGGCCGCAGATCACGCCATCGGCGCCGTGACGCCGCGCTTCGCCGGCCAGGGTCTTTTCGAACGCGCCGATATAATTCACCGCGTTCTTGACCTTCAGCTTCGCCCATTGCGACAGCGACCAATAGGGAACGCCGAACATGCGCCGGAAGAAGTTGACCAGGCGATTCATCTGAATGGCGAAATCATAGGCCTTGTCGCCGAGATGGGCGAGCCAGCGCGCGTTCTGCACGACGAGATCGAAGATGTCGCCGTGGATGACGAGATAGCGCTTGCCGTCGGCACCCTCATGAATGGTGTTTTCCACCACATCGATGCCGCCGAAATGGGTGCCGTAATAATTGCGCAGGAACTCGTCGTGATTGCCCGGCACGTAGACGACCTTGGCGCCCTTGCGCGCCTTGCGCAGCATTTTCTGCACGAAGTCGTTATGCGATTGCGGCCAGTACCAGTTGGACTTCAGCGCCCAGCCATCGACGATATCGCCGACGAGATAGATGGTGTCGGCGTCGTGGCTTTTGAGGAAGTCCAGCAACCGGTCGGCTTGCGAGCCGCGGGCTCCGAGATGGACGTCGGAGATAAACAAAGTGCGAAAGCGCCGCTCCGGGCTCTCTTCACTCGAGGAGTCACTACCCATGCCGTGCACCTAACAGATCCCTGTGACAGGGCGATGACAACCGACGCGACTGATAGCCCCACGCGAATCGATGACGCGCCCCTGCAAAAGCGGATAGCAGCGCGATGCGACAGGGAAACGACGGCAAGTCACGTGGATTTACGGTCATCGTCCGGATCGTTATTTGGTTCGTCGTCCCGGCGAACGCCGGGACCCATACGCCGCGGCCCTCATTGTGCAGAAGGTCTCCAACGCTGGCGTTCTAACCGATGGGCCGCGGCGTATGGGTCCCGGATCGCGTTCGCTGCGCTCACTTGTCCGGGACGACCAAAATTATTCTCGCGACGCATTGCGCCCGAGGTTTGCAAGTAACTTCCCGCCCGAAATAAGAGGGCGCAGGGAAGACCGGGTGCGCGCTGCACCCGCGGTCTCGCGTGCGGTTTGCACAAAACAAAGTGCACACGAGCATACAGGGCAGCGGAGAACACCCGGCCTTCCCTGCGCAATGGCTTTACGGCTTATGCCGTGATCTCCCCGGAGACGAGTTCTTGGTTGACTCCGTCGCTGCCGTTCCCGCTTGCGCTTCTCCGACAGCTTGACGCCTGCAACGGGCGCCAGGACCACACGGTTTTGCCGTACGCTCGTCCGCGCCGTCGTCTCAGCGCAAACCAGCGTCCACCGCAACCCGCCCAACGTCCGTGACGACGGCCGACGCCCTTCTGAGTAGGACGGGATGGCCAAATCTGTATGCCTGATTTGCCTTCTGGTAAACAGAAATATTTTTTATTCTGGGGCTTGACACGAATTCTGGAAACCGGAACTGATTTGCCCGACGGGTTGATTTGTCGCACTTGCGGAATTGGCCATCCGTAGTCCGTAGCCCGGATGAGCAACGCGATATCCGGGTCTTATGTCGCATCGACCCCGCATATCGCATGCGCTCATGCGGGCTACTTGCCGGCAGCGGTTGCTGCTGTCACACTTCCTCCAAATCCTGCGGCAATGACCGCGCAAACCGGCATGCAGGACGAGAGAGGAAACGATGAAGTTCGTAGCGAGCCTGTCCGCCGCGCTGCTGGTGCTGCTGTCGGCGCAGGCGGCATCGGCGCAGTCCAGCTATCCGAACAAGCCGGTGAAGATCCTGGTCGGCTTCACGCCCGGCACCGCGCCGGACCTTGCGGCGCGCATCCTGGCCGAACGGTTTGCCGAGGTCTGGGGCACGCCGTTCGTGGTCGAAAACCTGCAAGGCGCCGGCAGCAACATCGCCACCGAACGCGTCGCCAAGTCGGCCGCCGACGGCACCACGTTGCTGATGGGCGGCAACTCGGCGCTCGTCATCAATCCGAGCCTGTATGACAAACTGCCGTTCGATCCGGTCAAGGATTTTGCGCCGATCTCGCAGGTATTCATCGCGGCGAACGTGCTCGCCGTTCCGCCAGAGCAACCTGTCAAGACGGTGGCGGAGTTGGTGGCGCTCGCCAAGGCGCAGCCCGGCAAACTCTCCTATGGCCATGCCGGCGTCGGCACGTCGCAGCATCTCGGCGCCGAACTGTTCAAATACATGGCGCGTGTCGACATCGCATCGGTGCCCTATCGCGGCACCACGGCGCTGATGCCCGACCTGCTCGCCAACCGCATCGCGATGTCGTTCGCCAATATCGTGAACGTGGTGCCGCTGGCGAAGGAAGGCAAACTGCGCGCGCTGGCCATCACCTCGGTCAAGCGCTCGGCCCTGGCGCCCGACCTGCCGACGATGGCGGAGTCCGGATTTCCCGGCTTCGAGGCGGTGCCGTGGTTCGGCCTGCTCGCGCCATCAGGCACGCCACAGGACATTATCGACAAGCTGCACGGCGAAACCGTCAAGGCGCTAGCGCTGCCGGAGGTGCGCAAGAAGTTCGACGAACTCGGGCTTGAGATGGTCGGCAATACGCCGGCGGAGTTTGCGGCCGTCATCAGGAAGGAGACGCCCGAATGGGCAAAAGTGATCAAGGAGGCCGGCATCAAGCTCGGCAACTAGGTTAAACTGCAAGCGCGCGGACTGCGCCTGCCACTACCCCATCCGCTTAACCCCACCTGAGGAAACCGCCATGGCCAATTGCATCGTTGTCGTTCAGTTCGACTTGCCGAAGCGAACCGAGGAACAGGCAATCACGGGCGGCACGTCGAGCGCGCCGACCTACCGCGGCCTCGCCACAAAAGGTTTGATCCGCAAGGACTACCTGAACGGCGAAACCGGTACCGGCGGCGTCTATCTCTGGGACAGCCGCCAAGCGGCGGAAGCCTGGTTCACGGAGGAACGCGTGGCGGAATTGACAAAGCGCTTCGGGGCGCGCCCTCGCCTCACCTGGTACGACACCCATGTCACGGTCGATAATTTGAAGGACGAGACGCGCGTCAACGGCAAGGCGATCGAGGCCGTGGCCTGACGATAGCTGTTGCGCCACTGCGCGTGATTGAATCGCGCGCACTGCGTTACGCGTGCGGAAGATTTAGGTCCCGCGCGTCGCCACCGAAGAGTAGCGTTTGCTGCGCTTGCCTTCATTGGGCACGAACTGGGCAAACACTTCCCTGACGCGGTCGGCCGGCGTCGCATCGCGCGTGAAGCGAAGCTCCGTCAGTGTTTCCACCTGTCGGGGTGCGTAGATGGCGCTTTGATAGAGCGACCCGTCGAAGCGTGAATCGCTCTCGCTATCGCGCAGGCAAGCATCGGAAACAAACAACAATACAAACAGTGCCGATCCTACGACGTAAAAATATTGAAAAATGGGCATCGCTTTTCGCGCCTCCTTTTGCAGGAGAATGCACGCGCCCGATAAAGACCCGGTTTAACGCCGCCCGGTTTTTGCCGGAGCGGTTGTTCGCCACTTATCAATTTGCGTAAAATTTTAGCAATCGTCCGAGTGCGTGTGCGGGCTGGCTTTTGCGGCATTGCGGACAAACCAGCGGGGGCCGCCCAGACCGCGGTTGAACTATTGCGGACAGCCGATCATCCGGACACGCAACTTGTGCCTGTGTACTAGTGAACCGCTCTACGTGAGGGCTAGTCAAGGACCGGCAAATTTCATGAGCACGGCTGACGGGAGATCCGGCAACAACCGCATTGCGCCGGGACCCTTCCATGCGCCGCGACGGGGGAGGTAGTAAGTGCTGGCAATATGCCAAAATAATAAGTAGCGTCGCGGCAAGAAAAAACGCGATGGCCGCCCGGCCAGCGCAAGTTTAAAAAAGGGAGATTTCAATGCATTGCCTGAAGGCTGCAGTTGCAGCCGGTATTGCCATCGCCACTCTTACCGGCGCAGCGCTCGCGCAAACCAAACCCCAGGAAATCAAGATCGGTATCACGACATTCTTGTCGGGGCCGGCTTCTGTCTTCGGCGTGCCGGCAAAGGCCGCGGCTGAGATGATTGCGGAAGACCTGAACAAGAAGGGAGGCATCGGCGGTGTCCCCGTGAAGCTTTCCTTTATCGATGAGGGCGCCGGCGGCGAAGCGCTGGTCTCCAACTACCGGCGCATGGTGCAGGACGAAAAGGTCGACGCGACATTCGCCTCGATCTCCTCCGGCAGCTGCAACCAGCTTGTTCCGGTTGCCGAAGACCTCAAGGTCATGAACTTCATGTGGGATTGCGGCGCGGCCTCAATCCTCGAGACGAAAAAGTACCGCTACAATTTCCGCACGCAGGCGAACGGCACGCCAGAGATGCTCGCGGTGCTCGTCTATCTCCTCAAGACAAAGCCCGACTTCAAGACCATCGCGGTTGTCAATCAGGACTACGCGTGGGGCCGCGAAAGCTGGGAGATATTCTCGACCGCTTTGAAAGCGATGAAGCCCGACGTTCAGGTGGTGGCGGAGCTTTTTCCGAAGTTCGGCGCGCCTGACTATTCCACCGAGGTATCCCGCTTGCTGGCACTGCGGCCAGATGTCGTCTTCACCACCTCCTGGGGCGGCGACCTCGACACACTGGTGCGACAGGCGGGCCAACGCGGCTTGTTGCAGCAATCGACATTTGTGCTGGGTATCGGCGAATCCTCGATCCAGCGACTGGGCAAGGATCTGCCGGAAGGCCTGATCGTTGGCGCGCGCGGGGACCACTGGTTCCTGCATCCCGAAAAGAAGAACGACCCGGCCTTCAAGGCCTTTGCCGAGGCATTCAAGGCAAAGACCGGCGCTTGGCCGATCTACCCGGTCTACCATATGGCGCAGGCCTTCACGGCGTTGCAGACGGCCTATGACAAGGCGATCAAGGCCAATGGCGGCAACTGGCCGACGCGAGAGCAGGTCGTGGACGCGACTGCCGGTACCGAATTCGCGACCGGTTTCGGCAGGCCAATCACGCTAAGGCCTGAGGACAACCAGGGTCTGGAAGCGCAACTCGTCGGCGTCACCAAGTCCTTCCCGGGCTATGACTTCAAACTGCTCGACAACATGATGATCTTCGATCCAAAGGTGATCACCAATCCGGCGGGCGTGCGCTCGGTCGATTGGCTGAAGATGCTCAAGCCGGAATTCGTCAAGATGGACGTGCCGACCTTCAAGCAGTAGCCTTGATCACCGTCCTCCGGTTTCAACCGGAGGACGGGCTTTCCTGAAGGTCCCCATGAACTCGACTCTCGCCACCCTGGCCGTCCTGGACGGGATCAGTTACGCCGCCTTGGTGTTCTTGGTTTCCGTCGGGCTCAGCCTGATTTTCGGCGTGCTACGCGTGGTAAACGTGGCGCACGGCTCGCTCTATGCCTTCGGCGCTTATCTCGCCGCGACATTCAGCCTCGCGATCGCACACGTGTCGCCGTGGCTCACCTATCCGGCGCTGCTGGCCGCCTCCATCGTAATCGGCATCGTGTGCGGTGGTTTCATCGAGCGCTTCCTGTTGCGACCGCTCTACGGACGCGACGACGTGCTGCAGCTCCTGATCACCTTCGCAGCCTTCATGATCATGGACAACCTGCAGCGTCTGATCTGGGGCGTTCAGCCGATCTTCGCTGCCGAGCCCTTGAGGCTGTTGCCGAACATCAGCGTATTCGGCGTAAACTATACGTCCTACCAGGTCATCCTGCTGCCGGGCGTGGCGGTCGCGACACTGCTTGGACTGCGCTACTTCCTGCGGAAAACCCTTGCTGGAGCCGTAATTTTGGCGGTCACCGAGGATCGCGAAGCGTCGACCGCCATCGGGATCGACGCGCAGCGCGTCTACTCCATTACGTTCATCATCGGGGCGAGCCTGGCCGCGCTAGGCGGTGCGCTTGCTTCGCCGACCACATCGTTGGTCCCCGGCATGGGCGCCGACATGATCGTGCTCTCTTTCGCGGTGGCGGCCACTGCGGGTTTGGGGCAGATCGAGGGCACCGCCCTCACGGCGCTCATGATCGGTTTGACGCGGGCCTTTGTCATCTACCTTCAGCCGGAGTTCGAAGTGCTCGTACCATACCTGCTGATGGTGGTGGTACTTCTGGTGCGTCCGTTCGGACTGTTCGGCGCCGTGCAGGTGAGAAAAATCTGATGGCGGGCCGCATCAAGCCGATCACGGCAGTCGCAATCTTCTTTTTTCTGGTCAGCGCAATAGCGCCGCTCTTCATGGCGAGCTGGGCGACGCTGTTCGCGCTCATTCTGGCCAAGGGCGTGGTGGTGCTCGGCATCGTCCTGTTGCTACAGGCGGGACAAGTGTCGTTCGGACACGCGATGTTCTTTGCCACCGGCGCCTACACCGCGGCGTTCTGGGGCAAATACATCGGTGGTGGCGATATCCTGCTCTATCTCGTGCTCGGTGGCTTAACGTCCACTCTTGTCGGCCTGATCGTCGGTCTGTTCGTGGTTCGCTACCGGGAAATCTTCTTCGGAATGCTGAATCTGGCTTTCTCGATGGTGTTGTGGTCGCTGCTCGAGAAAATGTTCCACTACACCAACGGGGCTGACGGCATCCGGGTCGCCCGTCCCGGGTTGCTCGGATTTTCGTTCACGCCGGAGACGTTCCAGTACGTCATTCTCTATGTCAGCCTCTTGATCGCGATTGCCGCGTTCTACGGCGTGCAACGCTATCTCGACAGCCCGCTCGGTCACATGTTGCGGGCAATGAAATCAAATGAAACCCGGCTCGAATATCTGGGAATGTCGGCGCGGCGCGTGCTGCTCATCGGTTACGTGATCTCCGCATTTCTAGGTGGCATTGGCGGTACGCTGGTATCGATCATTCAGCAGATCGCGACGCCCGAGTTCGGCTTCTGGACCAAGTCCGGCGAGTTCGTGTTCATCGCGATCCTCGGCGGCGGCGCCCATGCCTTCGGTGCTTTCGCGGGTGCTGCGATGTTCGAATGCGTGCGGTTCTATGCCGCCGCGCATCTGGCAGACTCCTGGCAGCTCATCCTCGGCGTTGTGCTGATCGTTATCATCCTTTACGCGCCGAACGGCCTGATCGGCCTCCGCCAGCGCTACGGTCAATCCAGGCAGGGAGGGCATTGATGGCCAACGTCCTGCTTTCCGCAAAGAACATCAAGATCCGGTTCGGCGGCGTCATCGCCGCCGACGGGATCGACCTCGATGTCCTCGAGGGCGAAAACCTCGCCATCATCGGGCCGAACGGGGCCGGCAAGACGACGTTCCTCAACATATCGACCGGTTATCTGCGGCCGCAAGCCGGCTCCGTAACCTTTCTCGGCCACGACATCACCGCGCAGCTGCCGCGCAAGATCACCAAGCTCGGCATTGCCCGCGCCTTCCAGATTCCACAGCTGTTCCTCGATCAGACCGTGATGGAGAATATGCTGATCGCAGCCGCCTCCCTGCGAGGGCGCCCGTCCGGCTTCCAGGCGCTTTCGCGGATGCCGGAGGTGCCGGAAATGGAGCGGCTGCTGGATCTCGTCGGTGTCAGATCGTATGCAGAACGTACAGCGCGGGAGCTGCCCGAGGGACAACGCAAGCTCGTCGATATCGCGCTCGCGCTCGCGCTGAAGCCAAAGCTGCTGTTGATGGACGAGCCGACCTCAGGCGTTGCGTCGTCCGAGAAACTAGCCATCATGGACATCCTCACTGCAGCGCTCGCAAAGGAGAAAGTCACCTCCGTCTTCGTCGAGCACGACATGGACATGGTGGAGCGCTACGCCAACCGCGTCGCGGTATGGAATGTAGGCAAGATCCAGAAGGTCGGCACACCGGCGGAGGTTCTGGCGGATCCAAAGGTCCGGGAACAGGTGATCGGGATATGACACCGATGCTGAGTTTCGAGAACGTCAACGTCGCGATTGCAGACGCGCCTGTGTTGCGCAATGTCAGCTTCTCGCTGCTTCCGGGCGTGAGCGCCGCTCTGATCGGACGAAACGGCGCCGGCAAGACGACAACCGTTCGTACCGTCATGGGCTTCACGAATGCGAGCGGCACCGTTCGACTGGGTGGCGAGGATCTTGGACCGATCCCACCGCATCGCCGGCCGTCGCTGGGCCTTGGTTACGCCCCGGAGGATCGCCGCCTGTTTTCAGCCTTCACCGTGGAAGAAAACATCCTGCTGCCCGGTCGTGTCGCGAAGCTGAACCCGGAAGAGATGCGACGCCGGCTGGAGCGGGCCTATACGGTGTTGCCGGAACTCACGGAACTCGCCAAACGTCCGGCGGGATCGGTCTCGGGCGGACAAGGCAAGATGGTCGCGCTTGGGCGGGCGCTCATGCTCGGCACTCGGCTCCTTATCCTGGATGAACCATTTCAGGGCCTCGCGCCGGTGTTGGCGCAGCGATACGCGGAAGCGCTCCGACGGCTTCGTTCGCAGGACAAGGATATTACGCTGCTGATCACCGAGTCGAACCCGAAGCTGCTCGAGACATTTGCGGACGTGACACTCACCATCGAACGAGGCGAGATCGAGGGCCGGCCCAGCAACTAGGCTGCGCCGCGCCCCCGGCCGCCGCGCACTCAGCCCCTGCGCATCTTGCTGAGCAGATAGTTGTCGTAATAGTTTTCCGCGATCTGCGTGTAGAACAGCATTTCCTTCATGTAGGCGTCGTGGCTCTCCTTGGTCTTCTTGAAGAGCGGGCTCTTCTCGGCGATTTCGTTCAGATGGTCCTGCGTGGCGGTGTAGCAGGCCTCCATGACCGGTTGCGGGAACGCACGCAGTTCGGCGCCGCCGGCGATCAGCCGCTTCAGGGCGGCTGGATTGACGCTGTCGTATTTTTCGATCATCCACGCGCCGGCCGCTGCACCGGCCTGGCTGAGAACTGCCTGGTATTGCTTGGGGAGCGCATTCCGCTTCTCGTCGTTGACGATCATGTGGAGCATGGCCCCGCCTTCCCACCAGCCGGGGTAATAATAGTATTTTGCTACTTTGTAGAAGCCGAGCTTCTCGTCATCATAAGGGCCGACGAACTCGGCGGCATCGATCGAGCCTTTCTCGAGCGCCGAATAGACGTCGCCGCCCGCGATCTGCTGCGGCACGATGCCGAGCTTTGCGAGCACATGGCCGCCCATGCCTGCGATGCGGAACTTGAGGCCCTTGAGATCATCGACGGTCTTGATCTCCTTGCGGAACCAGCCGCCCATTTGCGTGCCGGAATTGCCGCACAGGATCGCGTGCGCCTTGAAAGGCTTCAGCGCCTCGTTGCAGAGGTCAGCGCCGCCGCCGAACGTCCACCAGGAATGCTGATGGCGATGGTTCATGCCGAAGGGCGCGCCGGTGGCATAGGTGAGCGCCGGCTCCTTGCCGATGTAGAAATAAAGCGGGGTCTGCGCCATCTCGACGGTCGCGGTGCTCACGGCATCGAGCGCCTGCAGGCCGGGCACGATCTCGCCGGCCGCAAAGGTCTGGATCTGGAATTTGTTGTCGGTGGCGTCAGCGACGTATTTCGCAAAGGTCTGCGCCGTGCCGTAGATGGTCTCGAGCGACTTTGGAAAGCTCGAGGTCAAACGCCACTTGATCTCGGGCGCGGCTTGCGCGATCGCGGGTGCCGCAACCAGCGTCGTCGCGCCGGCCACGGCACCGCCTTTGAGGAACGTACGGCGCTTCATGTGATCACTCCCTGGAATTGCAGATGGATTGGCGCGGGGCAGCGAGGCCTCCGCAGCCTTCAGTCCTCATCTTAGCGAACTTTGGGGGATGCGTGGAAGTGCTACTTCAGCGCACCGCGCTATCGGCGGCGGGCGGGCACCGACGCGCGGCGCCCGCATTGGAGCAAGGAAAACGCTCCTCTAGTCCAGCTTCACATTGGCCTCTTTCACGACCTTGCGCCAGCGCACGACTTCGTCTGACACCATCCTCGCGAATGCAGGGCCCGTGACATCAGGGACATCAGAGCCGTTGCGCTCCCAGGCCTCCTTGATCGCAGCGACCTGCATCGCCTGCCGCAGCTCCTTGATCATGCGTTCGACGATCGCCGGCGGCGTGTTCTTCGGCGCGAACAGGCCGTACCAGGTCGCCACTTCAAAATCGGGCAGACCGGCTTCCTTGGCGGTGGGAAGGTCGGGGAAAGCCGCCACCCGCTTCGGCGCGGCGACCGCGAGCGCGCGGAGCTGCCCGGCCCTGATCGGCGCGGCCGACGAGCCCATGCCGTCGAACACGACAGGCACATGGCCGGCGATCAGATCCTGCATCGCAGGTCCCGCCCCGCGATAGGGCACGTGCTGGAGGTTGGTCTTGGTCAGGATCTTGAACAACTCGCCCGCGAGATGATGCGTGGTGCCGGCGCCGGCGGAGCCGTAGTTCAACTGGCCCGGGTTCGCCTTGTTGAACGCGATGAATTCGGCAAGCGTCTTGGCGGCGACCTTGTCGGGATTGACCACGATCACCTGCGGCGGACGCGCGATCAGCGCAACCGCGACAAAATCCTTCTCGATGTCGTAGTCGAGGTTGGGATAGAGCGACGGTGCAATAGCGTGATGCGCCGCGCCCATGAAGAAGGTGTAGCCATCGGGGGCGGCCTTGGACGCCGCGGAGGCGCCTACCGTGCCGCCGGCGCCGGCGCGGTTTTCGATCAGCACGCGTTTGCCGAGTTGGGTGTCGAGCTGGGCTGCGAGCGGGCGCGCGAAAGCGTCGGTGCCGCCACCGGCCGCGAACGGCACCACGAATGTGATCGGCTTATCCGGCCATGTCTGGGCCTGGGCCGGATTTGCGGCAATGGAAAGGCCCGCCAGTACGGTCAATATGGCGTAGCGCAGGGTTTTTTGTCTCACGGCATTTCTCTCCCGGATATTTGCGGCTGGTCCGCGCGTTGGCGGCGTCGCGATTCACTTGAATTACAGGCGGCGAATTATAGGTGCCGGGCATGGTCCCGCCAATGGGCCATTCGGACAAGGAAAGCCGGGGCGCCTGGCCGCTCTGCACGGCATCGACGGTGCGCCAGCAATGAGGCGCAAAACGGTCGATTGGCCGGTGCCTTTCTGCCGTCGTTGGGGCAGCGCGGAGGCACGCTTTGGCCGCTGATTAACCCTTTGATCTCCACGGTTTCTATTTCATACTTGATCCATTCCTTCGAGATTGCCCCGGCAAAACGGCGCTCGATAACCAAGCATTTGCATGACCGATCACGTCAAACCGGCTCTTGTGACCGCCTCGGCCAGCCGTTCGACCCTGGTCATTGCGCTCTACACCGCCGCTATTTTTCTCAGCGCCACGCTGCTGTTTGCCGTGCAGCCCCTGTTTACGAAAATGGTGCTGCCGCGATTTGGCGGTTCGCCATCGGTGTGGTCGGTGGCGATGGTGTTTTTCCAGGGCGTGCTGCTGGTGGGCTACGCCTATGCCGATGTGCTGACACGGCTCGTGCGGGGCCGATGGGCGCTCGCGATCCATCTTTGCGTGATGCTGGGAGGGGCCGTATTCGTTCCGCTCTCAGTCGCGAATGGCTGGGACCTGCCGCCCGCCGATCACGAGGAGCTTTTCCTGCTCGGTATGTTTGCGGTCTCGCTTGGCTTTCCGTTCTTCGCGCTGTCCGCCAACGGTCCGCTGCTGCAGGCATGGTTTGCCCGTTCCGGCCTTGCTCAAGCCAGCAATCCTTATTTTCTCTACTCGGCGAGCAATATCGGCAGCCTGCTTGCGCTGTTCGCCTACCCGTTGCTGGCAGAGCCGCTCTCGACGCTGAGCTTTCAGAATGGCGCATGGCGCTACGGCTATTACCTGCTGGTTGGCCTGATAGCGTTGTGCGGAAGCCTGGTGTTTCTCAATCGGGACCACGACAATCCCGTTTTGCAGGCGCAGGCAACCGAGGCGGCGCCCGCGCTGGGACGAATGGTTTACTGGGTGGCGCTGGCCTTCGTGCCGTCGGCGCTGATGATTGCCGTGACGACGCACATCACCACCGATATTGCCGCGGCGCCGTTCTTGTGGGTGCTGCCGCTGTCGCTCTATCTGATCAGTTTCATCCTGGTGTTCAGCGAGCGAAACCATATTGCGCAGGCGACCTGGATGAAGGCGCAGCCGGCGCTGCTGGCCTTGATCGTGCTGACGCTGGCGCTCGATATCCGCACATGGCTCGTCGTCGATGTCGGGCTGCATCTGCTGACGTTCTTCGTCACGGCGATGATCTGCCACGGCCTGGTGGCGGCGACGCGGCCGCAGCCGGCCTATCTCACGCGGTTCTATTTCTGCATGTCGCTGGGCGGCGTGCTCGGCGGAATCTTCTCAGGGCTGATCGCGCCGAAGCTGTTTTCGTGGATCGCGGAATACCCGATTCTGATTGTCGCAGCTGCGCTGGCGCGCCCGGCACCTTCGTGGCCGACGGCAAGGGAAGCCGGCCTGGTCGCTGGCTTTGTCGTGCTTGTGCTGCTGGCAAGCCTGCCGGGCTTCCGCGACGGCTTTGCGGTTCAGCCAGTAGCCAACTGGATGGTGTGGACGGCCGTATTGCTTCTGGTGGCGGGCGCCCTGTTCTCGAGTTCCTCGTCGCTCCGGCTCGCCGCGCTGTTTGCCGCCGCTTTCATCGTGACGCGGGCCTATCCGCCGAACGTGCGGCATCTCGAGACCGTGCGCAGCTTTTTCGGGGTTCACAAGATCGAGGTGACCGAGGATGGCCGCTTCCGCGCGCTGCGTCATGGCATGGAATTGCACGGCGCCCAGCGGCTCACGACGGACGACGGCAAGCCCGTGACCGGCAGGCCGGTGCTTTCGACGTACTATCATCCGGACTCGCCGATCGCCGAAGCGGTCGATGCCGTGCAGGACAAGAAAAACGGCCCTGCCCGGATCGCCGTGATCGGGCTGGGAGCAGGTTCGATCGCCTGCCTCGCGAGGCCACAGGATCGTCTCGACTATTATGAAATTGACGCGGATATCATCCGCATCGCCAAAGACCCGGCCCGCTTCACTTTCCTGCGCGATTGCAAACCCGAGACAAATATCATCCTGGGCGATGCCCGCCTCACGCTCGCCAATGCCACCGATGCCCGTTACGATCTCATTATCGTCGATGCCTTCTCGTCCGATTCCATTCCGGTGCATCTATTGACCCGGGAAGCGCTGCGGATCTACCTGTCCCGCCTCACTCCAGACGGCATTATCGTGACACACATATCCAACAATCATCTCGATCTATCCGGCGTCGTTGCCGCGACCGCGGCGAGCGAAGGATTGATCGCTCGGCTGTATGATGAGGATGAGGTGCCGAGCCTTGACCCGATGATAAAGTTCTCGACGGTCATGGTGCTGGCGCGGAATGATATCGATCTTGGATTGCTGCAGGATTGGGACGTCGAGAGGCCTGCGCCTGGTCAAGCCCCGTGGAGCGATGATTTTTCGAACTTGCTCGGTCCGCTGATTGCCAAGATGAAGAAAGGCAACGACTGAGGATGCAGCCCGGATGAGAGCAGCGACGTCACAGATACCCGCATGTCGCTGCGCTGATGCGGGCTACTCACTCAAACAGCTTCAGTAATACTTGTGAAAATGATGCACCGGGCCATGCCCGCGGCCGACGCTGAAGCGGTCCGCGGCGGATATCGCCGCGCTGATCCAGGCCTTGGCGTTGTGGACGGCGGTCTCCATGTCCTCGCCCTTCGCAAGGCCTGCCGCAATCGCCGACGACAGCGAGCAGCCGGTGCCGTGGGTGTTTTTGGTGGCGACGCGCGGTGCTGCCAGCGTGATGGTCTTCCCGGCGTCGATAAAATAGTCGGTACTGTCGGCGCCCTGCCCGTGACCGCCCTTGATCAGCACCGCGCGGCAGCCCATCGCCAGCAACCGCTTGCCCTGATTTTCGACCGCGGCTTCGTCCGTCGCAATCGGCTCATCGAGCAAGGCGGCGGCTTCCGGCAGATTGGGCGTGATGACCGAGGCGAGCGGAATGAGCCTGGTGCGCAGCGCATCGACGGCTTCCGCAGCCAGCAGGCGGTCGCCTGAGGTCGCGACCATCACGGGATCGAGCACGACATGCTGCGGCGACCAGCGCGTCAGCCCGGCGACGATGGCATCGATGCTGGCGGGCTGCGCCACCATGCCGATCTTGACCGCGCCAACGGCGAGATCGGAAAATACCGCATCGATCTGGGCGGTGATGAACTCCGCCGGCACCTGATGGATGCCGCTGACGCCGGTCGTGTTCTGCGCCGTCAGCGCCGTGATGACGGAGGCGCCATAGACGCCGAGCGCGGCAAAGGTCTTCAGGTCGGCCTGGATTCCGGCGCCACCGGACGAATCGGAGCCGGCAATGGTCAGCGCGATCGGCGTCATCGCCTACCTCGTGGAATGGGAGAGTTCGGAGCCATAAACTGTCCTAGCGCGACCGGCCATTGCCAGCAAGTTGGCTTGCCACGGCGGCCCATTTTTGGCCTTCTGATTCTGACGCGTTTTCAGGCGCGAACCGGTATCCACTTCGCTCGAAAACGCTATATTGAGAGCAACATTTTCGGAGACACATCATGGTTCCCTTCTTCGTCCAGTTCAAATGCAAGCTCGGCCAGTCCTATGCGGTGGCCAATGCGCTCGCGGAAGCCGAGATCGCCTCGGAGATCTATTCCACCGCCGGCGATTACGACCTGCTGGTCAAGTTCTACGTCGACAACGCCACCGACATCGGCCATTTCGTCAACGAGAAGGTGCAGGTCATTCCCGGCATCCAGGACACCCACACCATCATCACCTTCAAGGCGTTCGGCGGGAGCTAGTCCCCGCCGCTTCCGCGGCCACCGGCAACGACAAGAACAAGCAAACGGGGAAACATGATGCATCGGCTGTTGACGCTGTCGCTTTGCGCAGCGCTGGTCTCGACCGCGGCGTTCGCGCAGGCGCCCGCCGGCAAGGTCACGGTTGTCACCTCCTTCGCCAAGGACGTCACCGACCCCGTCAAGAAGGCGTTTGAGACGGCGACGCCGGGCGTGACGCTGGAAGTGCAGAACCGCAACACCAATGCCGGCGTGAAGTATCTCGAGGAAACCAAGTCCAGCAACCAGGTCGATCTGTTCTGGGCTTCTGCGCCCGATGCGTTCGAGGTGCTCAAGGGCAAGGGGCTGCTGCAGAAATACGCGCCCAAGGCATCAGGCATTCCCGAGAAGATCGGGCAGTTTCCGATCAACGACCCCGCCGGCTTCTATTTCGGCTTTGCCGCGTCCGGCTACGGCATCATGTGGAACGAGCGCTACGTGAAGGCCAACAAGCTGCCTGATCCCAGGGAATGGCAGGATCTCGCCAAGCCGGTTTATTACGACCACGTCTCGATCGCCGCCCCCTCGCGCTCCGGCACCACGCACCTGACCGTCGAAGCCGTGCTGCAGGGTGAAGGCTGGGCCAAGGGCTGGGGCACCATCAAGGCGATGGCCGGCAATTTCCGCAACATCACCGAGCGCTCGTTCGGGGTGCCGGAAGCGGTCAATTCCGGGCAGGTCGGCTACGGCATCGTGATCGACTTCTTCGCGTTCTCGGCGCAGGCCTCCGGCTTCCCCGTCAAATTCATCTATCCGACGGTGACGACGATCGTGCCGGCCAATGTCGGCATCGTCGCCAATGCGCCGAACAAGGCCGCGGCCGAAGCCTTCGTGGAATTCCTGCTCTCGCCTGCCGGACAGCAAGTGCTGTTCGAGCCGGGCATCCGCCGCCTCCCCGTCAATCCCGACGTCTATGCCAAGGCGCCCGCGGACTACCCGAACCCCTTCAAGGATCCGCGGCTGAACTCGATGATAAAATTCGACGTCGCCAAGTCCGAAGCGCGCAACGATGTGGTCGACGTGCTGTTCGACCAACTGATTTCGTTCCAGCTCGATTCGCTGAAGGCCGCGACCAAGGCGATCCACGAGGCCGAAGCCGCGATCGCCAGGAAGGACAATGCGCAAGCCCGCGCGCTCATCACGCAGGCGCGCGAGCTGATCGCTGCAATGCCGGTCGATGAAGCCGCAGCCTCCGCCAAGGAAACGGCAAGCGCATTCACCGGCGGCAAACAGAAGGGCGCACGGCAGGCCGAACTGGAACAACAATGGGCTGTTTTCGCCAAGGAACGCTACGCGCAGGCGCAGGCCAAGGCCGAGGAAGCAGCGAAGCTGGCGAAGTGATACGAGGGCGCCCATCTCTCGATGTCGTCCCGGCCGAGTGCGCGATTGCGCACGGGGCCGGGACCCATAGCCACTGGCTGTTCTTGTTGAAAACGGTATCTCTCACCGATGTTTCACCGCGAGGCCGCGGCGTATGGGTCCCGGCCCCGTGCGCAATCGCGCACTCGGCCGGGACGACGTTGTGGGCGCACCGCCCATGAGCCTCACCCTCCCCGCCCCACGCGCCCGCGCAAGACTTTCCGCAACGCCGGGGCAGATCGCGCTGGCGCTCGGCATTGCGGTTTTCCTCGCGCTGTTTCTGGTGTGGCCGTCCGCGACGGTGATCTATGTGGCGTTCACCGAAAAGGGCGGCGGTGCTTTCACCCTGGTCAATTTCGCCGATTTCTTCCGCACTGACTTGTTCCTGCGTTCGTTCTGGAATTCGTTCTACGTCTCGGCGATGGCGGTGGTTGGAGCGTCGATCCTGGCGCTGCCGCTCGCCTACATCACCTCGCGCTTTGCCTTTCGCGGCACGGCGCTGATCCAGACGCTGGGATTTCTGCCGCTGATCATGCCGCCATTCGTCGGCGCGGTGGCGATGCAGTTGTTTTTCGGCCGCAACGGCAGCGTCAACCTGCTGCTGGATGATTGGCTCGGCTTCAAGATCCCGTTCATGGAGGGGCTCAACGGCGTCATCTTCGTGCAGTCCATCCACTATTTTCCGTTCATCCTGATCAACCTCTCGGCGGCGCTGCGCAACATCGACGCCTCGATGGAGGAAGCCGCGCAAAATCTCGGCTCGTCCGGATTTCGCCTGTTCCGCCGCATCGTGTTTCCGCTTGCGATGCCCGGCTATATCGCGGGCGCCTCGCTGGTGTTCGTCAAGGTGTTCGACGATCTCGCCACGCCGCTGCTTTTGAACGTCAAGGACATGCTGGCGCCGCAGGCCTATCTGCGCGTCACCTCGATCGGGATCGCCGATCCCATGGGCTATGTGATCGCGGTGGTGCTGATCGTGGCCTCCGTCGCGGCGATGGCACTTTCGGCGCTGGCGACCCGCGGCATCGACTATTCAACCGTGCAGCGCGGCGGTGGCGGGCTCGCCCGGCGCAAATTGCGGCCGTATGAAAGCGTGCTCGCCTATCTGACGGTGATGCTGATCCTGCTGCTGGTGCTGGCGCCGCATGCCGGCCTGCTGCTGCTGTCGTTCTCGACCGTGTGGTCGTTCTCGCCGCTGCCGGACGGCTATACAATGGCGCATTACGCGCGAATTTTCGGCGAAAGCTCGCTCTATATCAAGAACACGCTGATCTATGCCTCGTTGGCTGGACTGATCGACGTCGTGCTCGGCACGGCAATCGCCTACCTGGTGTTGCGCACCAGACTGATCGGGCGCGACGCGCTGGACTGGGCGGCCTCGGCCGCGCTCGCCGTCCCCGGCATCGTGCTCGGCATCGGTTATTTGCGCGCGTTCTACGGCGTGAAACTGTGGGATGGCACGCCGCTGGCCTCGCTGTGGATCGTGATCGTGCTGGCGCTGGCAATCCGCCGCCTGCCCTATGCGCTGCGCGCCTGCTACGCAGCGCTGCAGCAGATATCGGTATCGCTGGAAGAAGCCGCCGAAAATCTCGGCGCCACCAAGCTGCGCACCGTGCGCCGGATCGTGACGCCGCTGATGATGGGCGGCATGCTGGCCGGCTTCGTCACCAGCTTTGCTACCGCCGCCGTCGAATTGTCGGCGACACTGATGCTGGTGCAATCCAACTCCGACGCGCCGCTGGCCTACGGCCTTTACGTGCTGATGCAATCCGCGGCGGGCCGCGGCCCTGGCGCGGCGCTCGGTGTCATCGCCGTGCTGCTGGTCGCGGTCTGCACGGTCCTGTCGCATTTCGTGATCGAGCGTGGCCGCGCCATGCCGCAAGCAGGACATTGATGCTCATGCCGGGATTATCAGCACCATGACGGCCTCAGCAGGCAATCGAGCGATCGCCGTACCGGCCGTCGGTGTCCGGATCGAACAGGTCAATCTGTCCTATGGCGACAATCACGTCTTGAAGTCGATCGATCTCGACATCCGCCCGGCGAGTTCTTTGCGTTTCTCGGTCCCTCCGGCTGCGGCAAGACCACGCTGCTGCGGCTGATCGCCGGTTTCAACCACGCCGACAGCGGACGCGTGCTGGTCGGCGAG
This sequence comes from Bradyrhizobium sp. OAE829, assembly GCF_040546575.1. Lineage (NCBI taxonomy): Bacteria > Pseudomonadati > Pseudomonadota > Alphaproteobacteria > Hyphomicrobiales > Nitrobacteraceae > Bradyrhizobium > Bradyrhizobium sp. OAE829. The sequence goes on from NZ_JBEPOE010000001.1 coordinate 1,599,714, forward strand.
AAGGATATTTCCGCTCTGCCACCATGGAAACGCGACATCGGCATGGTGTTCCAGTCCTATGCGCTGTGGCCGCACATGACGGTGGCGCGCAATGTCGCGTTCGGCCTCGAGGAAAAGCGCGTGCCGCGCGCCGAGATCGGCCCGCGGGTCGCGGCCGCGCTTGAACTCGTCGGGCTCACCGGCCTCGATCAACGCCGCCCGGCGCAGCTCTCCGGCGGGCAGCAACAGCGCGTGGCGCTGGCGCGCACCATCGCGGTCGAACCGAAGCTCCTGCTGCTCGATGAACCCCTGTCCAATCTCGATGCCAAGCTGCGCGTACAGGTCCGCCGCGAGCTGCGCGAACTGCAGCAACGGCTTGGACTCACCACCATCTTCGTCACCCACGACCAGGAAGAGGCCAACACGGTTTGCGACCGGATCGCGGTGATGAACCAGGGCGTCATTCAGCAGGTCGGCACGCCGAAAGACCTTTACGAACAGCCGGCCAATTTGTTCGTGGCGAATTTTCTCGGCACGGCCAACATTGTCGAAGGCCGCGTGATCGGCGACGGCGCCTCGCGCGCCTTTGAGGTGGCCGGCGGCCCGAGGATACCGATTGCTGCGGACCGGAAAGTGGCCCCGGGTGCACGCATGGTGTTCCGGCCGCAGGATTGCGCGATCGTCGGTGCGAGCCAGAGCGCCGGACCGGACAGGACGATCGCCGACGGCACGGTAACCTACCGCGAATTCCTCGGCGCCAGCGTGCGCTATGGCGTGCGCGCCGGCTCGGCCGATATCGCGGTCGATTGTCCCTTCCATGCCGGCGACGCGCTGCACGAGGTGGGCACCGCCGTGGCCGTCGCGATCGCCACCCGATCGGTGCGCTTTCTTTCCGACTAGGACGTTGCCACGATATGGTTCGCGATATCAGCGCAAGCGCGCGGGCTCGATCCGGTCGCGAATGACTGGCACGGCGCGCTGGCTCAAATCAGGACTTGCCGCCCTCCGCAGCCATTTCGGACAACGCAACGCGTCAAGCTGACGCGGATCGGTACCCCCTGCTTCTGCCTTGCAGTAGGCGCGGAAATCCGCGAGCATTCGCGCCAATACGCAAAGCCTGCTTCCAGCTGACATCCCGCTCGCGGGCAAGGAAACATCGGCGACAAGCGTCTCAAGGCTGCAACGTCAGCCGCAACGGGAGGGATGAATGATCAATCCGAAGATGATGCTTGCGGCCATCGCGCTGACCGGAACCGTGGTCGCGGCATCGACGGCGGCCGCACAGGTGAAATTGCCACCCAACGTGACGATGACCGCGTATGACACGGGGACCTCCGGCTTCAACATCACGGTTGCCGTCGGCAAGATGTTCAAGGACAAGTATGGCAGCGATGCGCGCGTGCTGCCCGCCGGCAACGACGTCGCGCGCCTGCAACCGCTGCGCCTCAACCGCGCCAGCATCTCGGCGATGGGCGTCGGGGTCTTTTTCGCGCAGGAAGGCGTGTTCGAATTCGCGACCCGGGAATGGGGACCGCAGCCCATCCAGATCACGCTGAGCTCGATCGACTGCAACGGCCTTTCGCTGGCGGTCGCCGCCGACATCGGCGTCAAGACCTATGCCGACCTGAAAGGCAAGCGGATCGGCTTCGTGGTCGGTTCTCCCGCGCTCAACCAGAATGCACTTGCCGTGCTGGCGTTCGCCAATCTGACGGCAAAGGACGTCAAGATCGTCGAGTTCGCGGGCAACAACGCGATGTGGAAAGGCATCATCAACAACGACACCGATGCGGTATTCGGTTCGACGATCTCCGGGCCCGCCAAGGAACTGCAGACATCGCCGCGCGGCATCACCTGGCCCGCGATGCCATTCACCGACAAGGCGGGATGGGAGCGCATGCGCAAGGTCGGCCCGTATTTCACCGAGCACAAGGCAACCTGCGGCGCAGGCGAATTTTCCAAGGAAAAGCCGGTCGAGGTCGGCACCTATCCGTATCCGATCTACAGCGTCTATGGCAGCCAGTCCGAAGACGAGGTCTACATGCTGACCAAGGCGATGATCGACGGCTATGACGGCTACAAGGACAACGCACCCGGCGCCAGCGGGCTTGCGGTGAAGGCGCAGGCCAAGAACTGGGCGGTGCCGACGCACAAGGGCGCGGTCAAGGCGCTCAAAGAGGTGGGCGCCTGGAGCGACGACCAGGAGAAGCACAACAACGCACTGCTCAAGCGGCAGGAAGTCCTGATCGCGGCGTGGACCGACTACATGAAGGGCAGCCCGGCTTCCGATCCGGCAAAACTCGCCGAGGAGTGGATGGGCGTACGCAAAGCCGCGCTCGCCAAGGCCGGCATGGTCAATACGTTTGAGTGATGTAACGTCACCGGTATCGCGGTTGGCTCAGTCACCTCTCCCGCTTGCGGGGGAGGTCGGCGCATAGCGCCGGGTGGGGGCTCTCTCCACACGATGACTCGCGGATAGACCCCCACCCCAGCCCTCCCCCGCAAGCGGGAGAGGGAGCGCAGTCCCATCGCGGTTGCGACCTCGCATCAAAACGCGTCAGGATTTCTCCGGCTTCTTCGGCCGCGGCGGTCCCTCCACCGGCGGCAGCGATTTCAGATATTCCGCCATCGCGGTGCGGTCCTCCGGTGACAATTGCGACGTGTTGCGGATCACGCGCGCCATCGAACCGCCTGCGGTGTCGCCCTCGGGCGTCATCCCGCTCTCGAGGAAATAGGCGAAATCCTTCGCGCTCCAATCCGACATCCGCTTCTGGGTGATGTTGGGCACCCAGCCCTCGCCTTCCGGATTAGGCCCGCCCGCAAAGCGTTGCGCGTCGATGATGCCGCCGAGGAAATTGCGCGGGCTGTGGCACTCCGCGCAATGACCGAGGCTGTTGACGAGATAGGCGCCGCGATTCCATTGCGCCGATTTGCTGGCGTCCGGCACGAACGGCTTGCCGTCCGTGAACAGGAATTTCCACACCCCGACATTGCGGCGGATGTTGAACGGAAACGGCACGTCATGGTCGCGCGTCTTGCCGGCCACCGGCGCAAGCGTCTTCAGATACGCAAAGAGATCCCGGATGTCTTCGACCTTGGCATGTTCGTAAGACGCGTAGGGAAACGCCGGAAAATAATGGAAGCCCGACGGCGACGTGCCCTTGAGCACGGCGGTGACGAAATCGGCCTCGCTCCATCGCCCGATGCCGTCGTTCGGATCGGGCGAGATATTGGGAACGTTGAAGGTGCCGAACGGCGACGGAATCGGCAATCCACCGCCGAGCTTGAGCCGATCGGGGCTGGTTCGGCACGGCGTGGCAGGACGAACATCCGCCGGCATTGAACGCTGTGAGACCGTTGGCGAGGTTAGGCGTGTAGGCTGGCAATGAACTCGCAGCGACCACCGCCGGTATGGTCAGCCACCAGAAAATGCCAAGCCCGGCGACGGCGGCCAAAACGGCCAGAAGGAACAGTCGTTTCAGCATTCACCAATCCGTCATCGGTCGTTGCAGTATGGCGGCCAGTATGTACGCAATTTTGGCCGGAAGCTTCCATGAAATTTCGACAAGTCACGGTGATGAAGCAAGCTTCACACCGAGGTGATGAAGCAAGCTTCACACCGAGGCGATGTAACGGGCTTCACCCCGAATTGACGAGCGAGGCAACCTTCGCGCCCGCAAATAAAGAAAGAGGCCGGACGCGTCACGCGTCCCGCCTCTTCCTGTCCGGTCCAACCGAAGCCTAGCTGTTCTTGACGCGGTAGGTCTCGTGGCAACCGCCGCATGCCTTGCCGATCCCGGGGAAGTTCGCCTTCAGCGTATCGGCATCCTTGATCTTGGCCTTGGCATCGCTCACCGCCTTGGCAAAGTCTGCGATCTTGGCATCGAAGCCGGCCTTGTCGTCCCAGATCTTGGGCGAGGCGCTGTAGTCGCCGTCGGCTTTCAGGCCCTTGGTGCTCGCCGGAAACATGGTCGGCAGGTTCTTTGCGGTATCTTCGAGCGTCTTGATCGCCCCATCGACGGCAGCCTGATCGTAGGGCTTCTCGCCCTTGAACATCGGCGACAGCACGCCGCCCAAGGCCCGGCCGGTGGCCTTCATGACATCCTGGTCCTTCTTGACGATGTCCTGCTGTGCCATAACGGCGCCGACACTGAGCAAAAGCGCTCCTGCAACCACCAAAACCCGTTTCATTCGCCATATCCCTTTGTTTATGACACAGACCCGCGCGCGGTCTCCGCGGACCGCGCCCAGGCCTGATAACACCATAAACTTAGAATCATTCCAGCTGCGACAAAATATCAGAGGTTATGCCGGCGCTGCGCCTCCCGGATGGCGATCCAGACCCGTTCGGCGGTCGCCGGCATGTCGATGTGGTCGATCTTGTATTCGCGCCACAGCCCCTCGACGATCGCATTGACCACCGCCGGGCAGGAGCCGATCGCCCCGGCCTCACCCGCCCCCTTCACGCCGAGCGGATTGGTGGTGCAGGGAACGTTGTGGGTTTCGAAGTGGAAGGACGGGCCGTCGGCCGCGCGCGGCATCGCGTAATCCATGAAGGTGCCGGTGACGAGCTGGCCGTCGCTGCCGAATACCGCCTGCTCCATCAGGGCCTGGCCGATCCCCTGCATCGCGCCGCCATGGACCTGGCCGGCGAGCAGCAGCGGATTGAGCGTCACGCCGAAATCGTCGACGATCACGTAATTAACGATCTTGATGATGCCGGTGGCCGGATCGATCTCGACTTCGGCCAGATGGGTGCCGTTCGGATAGGTGCCGTCGGCCTGGTTGAAGGTCGCGCTCGCATTCAGCTTTGACGGATCGACATCCGGACGTTTGGCCAGATCGGCGAAACTCACCGAACGGTCGGTGCCGGCGATCCGGATTCGGCCGTCGCTGATCTCGAGGTCGGCAGCGCTGGTTTCCAGTGCTTCGGCCGCGATCTCCTTCAGCTTGCCGCCGAGGTCGTGGGCCGCACGCTGCACGCTGACGCCCCCGGTCGGGATCGAGGCCGAACCGCCGGTGCCAAGGCCGGTGGCAACACGATCGGTGTCGCCCTGCACGATGTGCACGCGCTCGGGCGGCAGACCGAACTGTTCGGCGATCAACTGCGCGTAGGCGGTCTGATGGCCCTGCCCGCTCGACTGGGTGCCGATCAGGATGGTGACGTCGCCATTGGGATCGAGCGCCACATTGGCGGTCTCGTCGCCCATGGTGCCGCAGATCTCGACATAGCTGGCAAGCCCAATGCCGCGCACCAGCCCCGCCTTCTTGGCGGCCTTGGCGCGCTTGGAAAATTCCTTCCAGTTGGCGACGTCCATCGCGCGTTTCATATGCGCGGTGAAATCGCCGGAGTCATAAACCTTGCCGGTCACGGTCTTGTACGGCAGCGCCTTGGGCGGGATGAAATTCTTACGCCTGATCGCATCGGGCGTCATGCCGAGTTTGCGCGCGCAGGCGTCCACCAGCCGTTCGATCACGTAAGCCGCCTCGGGGCGGCCCGCGCCGCGATAGGCATCGACCGGCACGGTGTTGGTGAACACGGTGCGGACACGGCAGTGGAAGGTCTGGATATCGTAGAGGCCGGGCAGCATGCCGGCGCCGCCATGCGGAATGTAGGGACCGAAGGTCGACAGATACGCGCCCATGTCGCCCATCAGGTCGACGTCCATCGCCAGGAACTTGCCGTCCTCGGCGAGCGCCATCTTCGCCACCGTGACGTTGTCGCGCCCCTGCGCGTCACCCACGAAGTGATCGGAGCGGTCGGCGGTCCATTTGATGGTCTTCTTCAGCCGTTTCGCCGCGACCGAGATCAGCGCATATTCGCGGTACGGAAACAGCTTGGTGCCGAAGCCGCCGCCGACGTCGGGGCAAATCACGCGCATCTTTTCCAGCGGCATCTTGAGCACCATGCCGGCGATGATCTCGCGCAGGCGATGGCTGCCCTGGCTGCCGATCGTCAGCGTCAGATGATCCTTCTTGGCGTCGTATTCGGCGACCGCCGCGCGCGTTTCCATGAAGTTGGTGATGACGCGCGGGTTGACGATCGACACTTCGGCGACCGCATGCGCTTTTGCAAACGCGGCGTCAGTTGCCGCCTTGTCGCCGATCGGCACGTCGAACAGCACATTGCCGGCATGATTGGGCCAGACCTGCGGCGCGCCTTTCCTGACGGCGTTGACAAGGCCGACCACCGCGGGCAGCGGCGTCCAGTTGACCTCGATCGCCTCGATCGCATCGCGGGCATGATCGATGGTGTCGGCGACGACGAAGGCGATGGAATCGCCGACGTGGCGCACTTCATCCCTGGCGAGGATCGGGTACGGAGGCCCGGTGAACGGATCGACCTCGAAATTGAACAGGCAGGGCAGATCGCCGAGATCCTTGACGTCGTCGGCGATCAGCACCGCGCCGACCCCGGGCATGCCGCGGGCCTTGGTGACGTTGATGGTGAACTTCGCATGAGCATGCGGCGAGCGCAGCATCAGCGCATGCATCGCGGAAGACGGCGAGACGTCGTCAGTGTAGCGGCCCTTGCCGCGAATGAGCGCATCGTCTTCCTTGCGGCGGACGCTATGACCGACGCCGAACTTGATGGGAGCTGCCATCGTATCTCCAATAGCCTGATTGTTTCGCGCCATATTGGCGTGGTTCGCCGGGAAGCGCAAACGGGTTTAGCCGCGGATCAGCCTGAAAATCCAACCTCTGCCGAACAGCAACAGGATGGAAAAACCGTAGACAAAGAGCGCCGTCACCATCAGCAGAAGCAGTGCGAGTTCGTCGCGAAAAGCCGTCATTTGCGCGAAATAGACGCCGGCGAACCGCGCAGTCAGCCAAAGCGCCGCTGCGAGCACGACGCCGCACACGGCAAACTTGACAAGCGACTTCACCCAGGCGTGATCGATAACGAGATACCCTCTTCGCACTGCAAAACCGAGTACCAGCAGCAGATTGATCCAGGCGCCGATGGCGGTCGCGAGCGCGAGACCGATCTGGGCCAGTGTCCCCATCAATACGACTTTCAGGGCGACGTTGACGGCTAGCCCCGTAAGCGATGCCTTCACCGGGGTTGCGGTATCCTTGCGGGCATAGAACGCCGAAACTGCGCTGCGGATTGTCACGAATGGAATGAGGCCGATAGCATAGGCCGCGAGCGTGGCGGCAGCGGCCGCAGCATCGGCCTTGGTAAAGGCGCCACGCGCAAACATCGCGCGCATGATGACATCGGGCACGGTGAGGAACGCCGCGACGAACGGCACCGACGCCAGCAGCGAGAATTCAAAGGCGCGGCGCTGTGCCGATGCCGCTCCCGCGTCATCACCCGCCGTGATCCGTCGCGACATTTCGGGCAGCAACACCGTGCCGATGGCAATGCCGATCACGCCGATCGGCAATTGATAAAGTCGCTCTGCGTAATACAGCGCCGACAGCGCGCCGGCGGCGAGAAACGTCGCGATGATGGTGTCGGCGAACAGCGCCACCTGCGTTCCCATCGAGCCGATGGTCGCCGGCCCCAGCGCACGAAAGAAGGCGCGGACATCGTTATCGAGCCGGGGAATGCTGAACTTCGGCAGGATGCCGTTCTTGGCCGCATCGCCCGCCAGCAGCAGAAATTCGAGGATGCCGGCGATCAGGACGCCCCATGCGGCGGCATAGCCGGCGCCCGGAAAGAACGCGGCCAGCGCCAACGTCGCCATCATCGACAGGTTGAGAAAGATCGGCGCCGCCGCAGCGCTCGCAAAGCGATGCATGACGTTGAGCATGCCGCCGTAAAGCGTCACCAGCGTGATCAGCAGCAGATAGGGAAAGGTGATCCGCGTCAGCGCAATCGCCAATTCGCCGCGCGCCGGATCGTCGGAGAATCCCGGCGCCAGGAGGCCGATCACCTGCGGCATGAACAGCCACGCCACCACGAGCAGCACGATCTGGGCGCCGAACAACAGCGTGAAGATGCGATCGGCGAACAGTCTTGCCGAGGTTACGTTCTGCCCGTGAAGATGGGCATAGGCCGGCACGAACGCGGCGTTGAAGGCGCCTTCGGCGAAGATGGCGCGAAAATGATTGGGCAGGCGCAGCGCCACAAAGAACGCGTCCGCGACCGGCCCGGCACCGAGGATCGCCGCGAGCATGATGTCGCGCGCAAAACCGGTCACGCGCGAAAGAAGCGTATAGCCGCCGACGGTGAAAATGCGCCCAAGCATGAGCCCGCTTCTAGCGCATATTCGGTTCTGATTGCATCAGAACCGAGAACTATATTTGTATGGACGCGCCTTCTTCACGTAAACGCTATCGGTTGTTTGACGCGTTTTCTTCGAAAACGCTTTGGCCGAGATCAGGCGGAAAGCGCGCCGCGCACCGCCTGGATGACGCGATCCTGCGTCGCCTCATCGAGATAGGCGTGCATCGGCAGGCTGAGAACCTCTCCGGAAAGCCTCTCACTAATCGGCAGGCCGCCTTCGGCCACCGGGAAGTTCCGGTAGGCAGTCTGCTGGTGCAACGACTTCGGATAATAGATTGCCGTCGGAATTCCCTGAGCTTTGAGCGCGTTGGCTACCTCATCGCGACCGCCGCCTGGAAGGCGAACCGTGTATTGCGCCCATACCGAGGTGCAGTTCTGCTGCACGCGAGGCACGATCACCATATTGCCGAGCCCCGCATTGTAGCGCTTCGCAACAGCGTCCCGAGCCGCGATCTCGCCGGGAAATATCTTCAGCTTTTCAATCAGGATCGCCGCCTGAATCGTATCGATTCGCGCCGTCAGCCCGAGTCTGACGTTGTCGTATTTGTCGGACCCCTGGCCGTGCACGCGTACGCTTCGCAATGTCTCCGCCAGCTCGGCATCATCGGTAAAGATCGCGCCTCCATCGCCATAGCAGCCCAACGGCTTGGCGGGAAAGAAGCTCGTCGCGGTTGCAAGACCGAACGTCCCCAGCGGTTGCCCCTTGTACGATGCGCCAAAGCTCTGGGCAGCATCGTCGAGCACGAACAATTTCTCTGCTTCGGCGACCTCGGCAAGCGCGTCATGGTCGGCCGGCTGCCCAAACAGATCGACCGGAATAATCGCCCTTGGCTTGAGTCCTTTTTTCTTCGCGACAGAAATCCCGTCCTTCAACGAAGCGATGTCGATGTTGAACGTCTCTTCGTTGACGTCGACGAAAACCGGGGTCGCGCCGAGAAGTGCAACGACTTCGCCCGTCGCACAGAAGGTAAACGACGGGCAAAAGACGGCGTCGCCAGGTCCAACTTTCCTGGCGAGCAACACCATGAGCAATGCGTCCGTTCCACTCGCGCACGCCACCACGTGCTTTGCGCCACAGTAAGCCGCGAGATCTGCCTCCAGACGGGCGACTTCCGGCCCATTGATGAACTGGCAATGCTCCAATACGCGCGCAACGGCATCGTCGATGCGGCTTCCAAGACCGCGGCGTTGCGCGACAATGTCAGTGAACGCGATCGGTTGAGCTGGCGTGTGTTGGTTCATGTAACCCTCTTATTGGTAGATTTGGCTGGCCGCCGGTCAAGATCAGCCGGCGACGCGGCGCGGACCCTTGCGTGCGGAGGAAGCCGCGGGCCGGGCCGGCGCTTCGAGGCAGCGGATCGCGATTTCGAGGCTGGCCACGCCCTCGTCGCCGGTAACCGCCGGCACATTGCCAGACCGGACGGCATCGAGGAACGCAATCAGTTCGGCGCGCAGCGGCTCGTCATGGCCGACCGGCAGATGACGCATCGAATAGCTGCCGTCGGGCTTGAAGCCGAAGCACTCCGTCACCTGACGCGTCAGCAGATCGCCCATCACATATTTGCCGCGGGTCGCGACCGTGACGTTGCGCGCCTTGAACGGCGTCAGCCAGTTGGTGTTGATGTGGGCGAGCACGCCCGAGGCGGTGCGGAACTGCAGCAGCGCGATGTCCTCGCGCTCGGCGATCGCGCTGGAGAGCTGCGGCTGCACTTCAACGATGTCGGATTCGGTGAACCAGCGGATCAGGTCGATATCGTGCACGGCCAGATCGATGACGACGCCGACATTCGACATCCGCGGCGGAAACGGCCCGACCCTCGTGATGCCGATCGAAAGGATGTCCTCGCCCGAGATCGCCTGCTTGATCGCCGCGACTGCCGGATTGAAGCGCTCGACATGGCCGACCATCAGCGTGACCCCGGCGCGCTGCGCGGCATCGACGATGTCCCGCCCCTCCTCGACCGTGGGCGCAATCGGCTTCTCGACCAGGATATGGATCTTGCGCGCGATGCAGGCGAGGGCGACCTCATGGTGCAGATGGGTCGGCGCTGCGATCGTGACCGCATCGACGCCCTCGGCCAGCAATTCTTCGAGGCTTTCGAAAGCACGGCAGCCTGCGAATTCGGTGGCGCGGGCGCGGTGTTCCGGCAGCGGATCGACGATGCCGACCAGCCTGACGCCGGGCAGCCCCGCCAGCACGCGGGCATGGTTGCTGCCCATTACCCCAGCACCGATCACGCCAACGCGCAGTTCACGCGCGGCGCCGCTCTTCGCGTCCGATCCGGACCCTTTAAAACCCATGTTGTCGACCCCAACAGACTTTTCGCCAGTCCCCGGCGGTTCTCTAGCACGCCGCCACAAATGTGGCGAACGCCATCCCCGCTATCCGGACACGTTTTGATTCAAAGAGTTACAGCCCAGGAGGCACTTGGAGAAGCGATCTGGCAGGGCTCATGGGGGGCTTAGGCCACCGCAATATGGAGGAATTAAGTGCTTGGCCGAGGGCTGTGGGAGCCCGTCCTGACTAGCCGCCGGACAGGCTTTCCCGCAGCCGTATGACCTGAGGCCGCAGCTGCTCGCAGGCCAGCTCGCGCTCGAATCGAACCACATCCTCGCGTGACTGGCTGGCGCGCAGCTTGGCCAAGGTGGCCCTCTCCTCGTCACAGCTTCGGACCTGGACAATCGGCGCGGGCTGCGCCGGCTTCGCCCCTGATGGCGCGGACTGAGCGGATTGAAGGGTTGGCGGATTGGCCGCAGCCGACGGCTGATCCGGTTGCGGCGCGTCCTTCGCAGTTTCCTTCGCGATTTCCTTGGGCAGGCTCTCGCGCAAGCGCACGATTTGCGGGCGCAACCGTTCGCAGCCGAGGTCACGCTCCAGCGCGGCGAGATCGGCGTGCGCGGGATTGGCGCGGATCTTGGCAAGCCTGGCTTCGTCCTTTTTGCATTCGGGTGCCGGTGCGACAGTCGCAACAGCAACCTTCGGCGGTTCCGGCGGCTTCGGGGCGGCTTCCTGTTTCGGGCCGGCCGGGGGCGGCGGTGGCGCGAGGGTCACGGCCGGCGGCGGCGCAATTTTTTCAACGACAGGCTTGATCTGCGCAGCGGCCGGCGCCGCATTGGCGACCGCCGAGAGGCTTTCCCGCAACCGCAGGATCTGGGCGCGCAATTTCTCGCAGCTCAGGCTCCGCTCCAATTCGGTGACCGCCTCGATCGACGGGTTGCTGCGCAACTGCGCCAGCAGGGCCCCGTCGCGATCACAGGGATCGCCAGGCGCCGGCGCGGCCTCGGTCGGCGGCGGCAGCGTCCGGATGTCGGTCGATATGCCGGCGAGCGACGGACTGGTCGGCTCCTTCCGATCTATCGCTGCGATCTTGGTCCGCGCCTGCTCGGCCAGCAATTGCGCAGCCTCTTCACGCAGCTTGCGCTCGCGCTCGGCCGCAAGCTTCACGCGTTGCTCTTCCTGGGCCTTTGCGGCTTCCCGCTCCTTGCGCTCCTTCTCGGCCACGAGCCGCAGGCGCTGCTCTTCCTGCGCCTGGGCGGCCTCGCGCTCCTTGCGGACTTTTTCAGCTGCCGCCTGCGCGCGAAGGGTCTCCTGCTTGCGCAGCGCCTCTTCCTGCTCGGCCAGTTTGCGCAGCGCCGCTTCGCGTTCGGCCTTGCGCTGTTCTTCCGCAAGCCTTGCGGCTTCCCGCTGCCGGGCCTCCTGGTTCTGGCGTTCGCGAATGGCGGCCTCGATGCGCTGGATGCGGTTTTGCGCCTCCGGCACGTAGCTCGACGTCGAGAACTTGGCGATGAAGTCCTGCAGCACGGCGGGATCGGGCGAGTCCTTGATCTTGTCGAACGCGATCCGGTCGGTCTGGTTGAGGTAGTAATTGCTCAGCAGCGACACGTAGGTTTCCGGGCGCTGGCGGCCGCCGGTCTGGGCGTTGACGTCGGCGGCGACGCGGCGGAACAGTTGTTCGATTTCGAGGCCGGGCTCCTTGAGCCGCTTCAGGAAGGCGCTGGTGAACGGGCTGTTGCGTCCGTCGCCGTCGGCGGCGACTTCATCCGCCGCGGTGGAATAGGCCACCACCATGCCCTGGGCCTTGTCGATCTTGGCGAGCCCGCCGCGCACGGCGTCGATGGCGCGGCTGTCGCCGGACTTCTTCTTGCGGCGAAGCGCGTTGACGATCGGATTGTTGCGGCACGCATCGAGGATCACGATCTTGACGCCGTCGCCGCGGTCGAGCGCGGCGCGCACGTCGTCGAGCGGCGTCATCTGGTAGCGGAAGCTGATCTCGTCCTCGACTTCGGCGTCGGTCGGCATCAGGAAGTTGCGGCCCTGATACTGGACGGCATGACCGGCGTAATAGAACAGCGCGGCGTCGGCGTCGGTCGCCAGCCTCGCGAATTTGGCCATGTTCAGGTCGAGATCGCGCTTGTTGGCGTCGATCGCCTGCAACACTTCGAAACCCACGCCGCGGAGTGCCGCGGCAACGTCCGTAGCATCGTTCTTCGGATTGGCCAGGAACAGGCTCGCATTGCTGTAGTTCGAGTTGCCTACAACCAGCGCAACACGTCGGTCAGCCTTCGCAACGCTGATCGAACAGGTCAGCAGCGCGAGACTATACAGAGCTGCAATCCAGATCGGACGACGTGTGCTCATATCAGGCTCCGGAACTGCCCCCCTTTAGTAATAGCGACGATATTTGCGATACTTCTTCTTCGCAGGCGGACGGCCGCTGGCGGTGACCGTGACCGTGATCGGCTCCGACAGCAACGGCGGATCGTGCGGGATGTGGAGCTCGTCGGCCAGCAGCAATCGCAGGGTATGCTTGCCGAGCGGCAGCGTGATCTTGGCTTCGGTCTGGCCGGCGCCGAAATGCAGATGATTGAAGTCGGCTGGAATCGGCAGATCGAGGTTCGGCACGTCGGTATCGATCAACAGATGGTGGTGACCGGTGTTGACCTTCTCGAAGCCGGCGGGTGCAACGCCCATGCCGATCAGACCGAAGCGGATGACCGGCGTCGGCGTGACATAGCCGCGATTCTTCGGGAAGACGAAATATACCTTGGCGCCTTCCGGAGATTTTTTGCGGCCCGCGCTGGCGGGGCTGGTCGTGGCAGGCGCCGCCGCAGCAGCCGACGCCGCGGGCATCTGGGCGGCCGCAACCACGCGAATCTTGATCCGCTCGGAGATCAGCGGAATCGTATTCGGAATGTGGTCCTTGTCGCCCAGCACCAGCTGCAGCGTGTGTTCGCCTTCCGGCAAGGTCACTTCGGCCTCGGTCTGCCCCGCGCCAAAATGCAGATGATTGAAGTCGCTCGGTATCGGCTGATCGAGCGGCGGCAGCTCGGTGTCGATCAGCAAATGGTGGTGTCCGGCGTTCGCCTTGTCGGAGCCGGCGGGCGCGACGCCCATGCCCTTGAGGCCGAAATTCACAGTAAAGGTGGTCGGTACCGTCTGACCATCCTTGAGGCCAACAAAGTAAACGGCCGCACCGGGGGGCGATGGATTGGGACCGCCAACCGGCTTTTGCTGTCCGTGGCTCGTTCCGATCGTTCCTGCCAGCATCAAAAGCGAAACAGCAATTCCGGTCGATACTTTCGAGAACACGCGCACACCTCCTAAAATCAGACAGGCCGGCTGCCAAAATCTCAAATAACTCAAGAACTGTAATGCGTCTGTGAAATAGTACACTGGATTTACCCTATTGAATATCGTCCCCTGCCGCCGGCGGACCCACACCCCGCGCCCAGGCTCTCGTCGATTCGATTGTGGGACGAGTATTATAATACCTCCAAACTAACTGACGATAGCGACACTGCGACTTTTGATTTTATGGAGGGTTGCGGGCACGATGGGCACAGGCGGCGCGGGACGACCGGCGCAATTGAGGCCGAGGGTACGATGTTCAGATTTTTTGCTTTTTTGATATTTCTGCTAGCTGCCGGACCGGCCGCCGCCCAGTCGACCGCGCCGCCTGAACCCGGCGAGCTGTTCCGCGACTGTCCGGATTGCCCGGAAATGGTGGTGGTGCCGTCAGGCGAATTTGACATGGGCGGCAAGGACAGCCCGTACGAGGGACCGCCGCACCGGGTCACCATCGCCAAGAACTTCGCGATCGAACGGCGCGAAACCAGTTTCGCCGAGTGGGATGCGTGCGTCTCGGACGGCAAATGCAGGCACCGGCCGGACGACCGCGGCTGGGGTCGCGGCGATCAGCCGGTCATCGACGTGAGCTGGGAGGACGCCAAGGCGTTTGTTCTGTGGCTGACGCAGAAGACCGGCCGCAACTACCGCCTGCCGAGCGAAGCCGAGTGGGAATATGCGGCGCGCGCCGGCACCACGACCACCTACTGGTGGGGCAAAGAGGTCGGCAAGTCGAACGCCAATTGCGACAATTGCGGCGACTCGCTGCGCCGGACGATGCGGACCGGATCCTACCGGCCGAACGGCTTCGGGCTCTACGACACATCCGGCAACGTCTACGAATGGGTCGAGGATTGCTGGAACGACAATTACAAGAATGCGCCCAAGGACGGCTCCGCCTGGACGCAAGGACAATGCCGCCAGCGCGTGCTGCGCGGCGGATCGTTCGCCAACAAGGCGAATACGGTCACCTCGGCGGCGCGCTACCGCTACGATCTCGACGTGCGCTATTTCGCCAACGGTTTTCGCGTCGTGCGGGACGTTCAGTAGTCCTTCGGTTCTGCTTCGATCAAAACCGAGTTTGCACCAGGGACAATAAAACCCGCTCTCTCGATCACGTCTTATTTTACTCTTTGACGGTTTTCTCAGGCGCCACGATGGACTTCGTGGTCAGCGCGCTTCCCTGTGGTCAGACAGCTTTGGTTTGCCAGAGCATGGCGCGATTCCTCGCATTGATACTGTGGTCGTCGATCCGCCGCTCGCGGCTGGAGCTTTCATCCGCGGCAAAATTGGTGCTTAGTCCCGTCATGGCGTTCACGATCAGACAGCTCCAGTTCTTTGTCGCGGTGGCCGAGGCCGGCACGGTTTCCCATGCCGCGCAAGCGCTGTCGATCTCGCAATC
This sequence comes from Bradyrhizobium sp. OAE829, assembly GCF_040546575.1. Lineage (NCBI taxonomy): Bacteria > Pseudomonadati > Pseudomonadota > Alphaproteobacteria > Hyphomicrobiales > Nitrobacteraceae > Bradyrhizobium > Bradyrhizobium sp. OAE829. Next base: position 1,614,954 of record NZ_JBEPOE010000001.1, read on the forward strand.
GTCCGTCACCGAGGCGATCAAGGAGCTCGAGGCCGATCTGAACGTCAAGCTGTTTGAGCGTCACCCGCGCGGCCTGTCTATTACCCACAAAGGCCATCAGCTCCTGCGCCACGCGACGCGCATCCTGACGGATATCTCCGATGCACGCAGGAGCTTCTCCGAGCAAGCTTCGAACCGCGGTGGCCGCCTACAGCTCGGCGTTACCTCGCTCGTCGCCGGCTACGTGCTCTCGGATCTTCTGGCGCGCTATCGCCGTGCGTTTCCGTCGGTTGAGGTCCACGCCATCGAAGACAACGGCGACTACCTCGAGCACCTCTTGATCGGCGGCGAACTGGATGTTGCCGTCATGGTGGTGTCGAACCTGCGCGACCGCCTCGCAATCGACGCCGAGATCGTCGAAGTCTCGCCCTATCGTTTGTGGCTGCCGCTCGGACATTCACTTGCAAGCGCCGACAGCATCGCGCTTGCAGACATTCTCTCTGAGCCCCTTATCATGCTGACAATCGATGAGGTCGAGGAGAATACCGGCAAACTGCTCGCCGCATTCGGAACCCGCCCCAAGATTGCTTTCCGCACGCGATCCGTCGAGGCGGTGCGCAGCCTGGTCGCCACGGGCGCCGGACTCGCACTGCTGCCCGATCTTGTCTACCGGCCCTGGTCTCTGGAAGGCGATCGCATCGAGTCGCGCGACGTCTCCGGCTCCCTGCCGGTCGTTCAAATCGGCATGACGTGGCGGCGCGGGTCAGGTCTCACGCAAAACGCGCGCGACTTCATAGGCATAGCGCAGGGCCAGCGCAGCGCACGGCAGCGACCATAACGGCCCGCTATCGGAAAAAGCGAAACCGCCCCCCTGATAAATGAATTTGCGAAAGCTTCCATTTGCCGACACGCTCCGTGCGAGGACCGTGCTGCCTAGATAATGCAGCCGCCTGGACCTGGGAGGTGTTGATGAAGTCGAAACTCGCATTGCTGAGTGGCGTTACGTTGGCGCTGGCGTTTGCAAATCCGTCCGCGGCGCAAATCAAGGAAATCGGGAAGGCCGAAGGGCAACTCACCATCGTCGCCTGGCCGGGCTATATCGAGCGCGGCGAGACTGACAAGAAGTTCGACTGGGTTACAAAATTCGAACAAGCTTCCGGTTGCAAAGTCAATGTAAAGACCGCCAACACCTCCGACGAGATGGTGGCGTTGATGAATGAAGGCGGCTTCGACCTCGTGACCGCATCTGGCGACGCCTCATTGCGGCTCGTTGCCGGCAAGCGGGTGCAACCGATCAACATCAGCCTCATCAAGAGCTGGGGAACAATCGACGAGCGCCTCCAGAAGGCGCCTTGGCATACGGTCGACGGCGTTCACTACGGCGTTCCCTACATGTGGGGGCCGAACGTTCTGATGTACAACACCAAAGTCTTCAAGGACCCGCCGAAGAGCTGGAAGGTGGTATTCGAGGAGATGGCGTTGCCGGATGGCAAACCGAACAAGGGGCGCGTTCAGGCCTATGACGGCCCCATCCACATTGCAGACGCGGCGCTCTCTCATGACGCACAAGCCCGATCTTGGCATCAAGAGCCCTTATGAGCTGAACGAAGCGCAGTACAAGGCCTCGCTCGAACTCTTGCGCGCACAGCGCAAGCTGGTCGGCCGATATTGGCACGATGCCTTCATCCAAATCGACGATTTCAAGAACGAAGGCGTTGTCGCGTCGGGCTCGTGGCCATTCCAGGTCAACCTGCTCAAGAGCCAGAATCAACCGATCGCATCGTCGATCCCGGACGAGGGTGTCACCGGGTGGGCCGACACGACCATGATGCACGTCGACTCACGTAATCCGAACTGCTCATACATGTGGATTGAGCATTCGCTTGCATCCAACCTGCAGAGCGACCTCTCGGCCTGGTTCGGAGCCAATCCGGCGGTTCCGGCGGCGTGCACGGACGGACGCGGAATGCAGACCAAAGAGGGCTGCTCGACAAATGGCTTCGACAACTTCTCGAAGGTTCGCTTCTGGACGACGCCAACAACGAAATGCGCGACGCAGGGCGACAAGTGCGTGCCCTACTACCGCTGGGTCTCGGACTACATCGGCGTCATCGGAGGGCGTTGAAGCCTGATGCCGCGGTGCAATTCCGCGGCAAAGGTGGCCAGGCGCGACGAACCCTCAGGGTTGCCGCGACTGGCCGCGAGATCTCAAGCGCGTGCTGGCCACCGACGGGCGCCGTAGGCCGAGCGCCGGATCATACAAGCAACGCGGGCAAAGCATGATCGCCGCCGTTTCATTCGAGAACGTATCGCGCCATTTCGGCAGCGTTAAAGCGGTCGACTCGGTCGACCTGGAGGTACAGCCCGGTGAGTTCTTCGCCATGCTCGGGCCATCCGGGTCGGGTAAAACCACCTGTCTTCGCCTCATCGCTGGCTTCGAACAGCCAACGGCGGGCGCCATTTCGATCTTCGGCGAACGCGCCGAGGGCGTTCCGCCGTATCGGCGCAACGTCAACACCGTGTTCCAGGACTACGCACTGTTCCCGCATATGAATGTGCTGGACAATGTGGCCTACGGACTGAAGGTGAAAGGTGTCTCCAAGACAGAGCGGATACGGATTGCGGAGGACGCGCTGGCGCTCGTCCGCCTGCCGGGCTACGGCGCACGTAAGCCTGGGCAGCTTTCCGGAGGGCAACGCCAGCGCGTTGCGCTCGCGCGTGCGCTCATCAACCGACCCAAGGTGCTGCTGCTGGACGAACCGCTTGGCGCGCTCGACCTGAAACTGCGCGAGAACATGCAGGAAGAGCTGAAGGCACTGCAGAAATCGCTCGGGATCACTTTCATCTTCGTGACGCATGACCAGGGCGAAGCTCTGTCGATGGCGGATCGCGTCGCAGTCTTCAACGATGGCCGCATCATGCAAGTGGGCACGCCGCAGGACATCTACACTCGCCCGGCTTCCCGGTTCGTGGCCGATTTCGTCGGCTCCTCCAATGTTGTGCCTCCGGACTTCGTCAAACGGCATTGCCAGCGTGACGGCTGGGGAAGCCTAAGGCCGGAGGCGATCCGCGTCAGCACCCAGACCAACGGCACAGGCATCCCGGCGCGCGTGGTGTCGGTGAGCTATATCGGCGCGGCGACGCGCCTCGGATTGGACGCGGAAGGATTGCGGCTGCATGCGACGGTACCGGCCGGCGTGACCGTGCCAGAGCAGGGAGCGGACGTCGTCCTTTCCTTTGGCGCCAACGCACTGCATGTGATGGAGGCCGACGCATGAGCGATTCGGTTGCGCTGAGCGATCGGAGCCCGCCGGCGGTTCTCACCGCGCGCAACGGCGTGCTGGGCGCCCTGTCCGATCTGTTCTGGCGCAAGCCGAAGCTGCTGCTGTTTCTCATGCTTCTGCCGCCGGTTCTGTGGCTCGGCATTGTCTACCTCGGCTCGCTGTTTGCGCTTCTGCTGCAGAGCTTCTTCGCGATCGATGAATATTCGGGGATGATCAAGCGTGAGTTCACGCTGAAAACCTACGGCGAACTGCTGCAGCCCTCCAACCTGGACATCATGATTCGTACCGTTGTGATGGCCACGCTGGTGACGATCGCGTCCGCCGTCGTCGCGTTTCCAATCGCCTACTATGCGGCCCGGTACGCCCGCGGCAAGTGGAAGGCATTGTTCTATCTCGGAATCATGCTGCCGCTGTGGTCGAGCTATCTGGTCAAGATCTATGCCTGGAAACTCATCCTCGCCAAGGAAGGCATTCTCAACTGGGCTCTTGCAAAGCTGCACCTGACGGGCCTGCTCGAGGCCTGGCTGGCGCTGCCGATCGTCGGCGGCAACTCGTTGTCGGTGTCGTCCACGGGCACGTTCATCGTTTTCGTCTATGTCTGGCTGCCTTTCATGATCTTGCCAATCCAGGCGTCACTTGAGCGCATTCCCGTGAGCCTCATTGAGGCGTCGGCCGATCTGGGAGCCTCGCCAGGGCGTAGTTTCTGGAACGTGATCTTCCCGCTGGCGTTGCCGGGCGTCGCCGCAGGATCGATCTTTACGTTCTCTCTGACGCTTGGCGACTACATCATTCCGAAAATCATAGGCACCTCGCACCTGTTCATCGGACAGGCCGTCTACGCCCATCAGGGAACAGCCGGAAACATCCCGCTCGCCGCCGCATTCACTGTCGTGCCGATCGTGGTCATGGGCCTCTATCTGTGGATGGCCAAGCGCATGGGGGCGTTCGATGCGATCTGATCGCAAAGCATCCGCGCCGTTCGGGCTGAAGGTGGCGACCGCCTGCGGCCTTCTGTTCTTGCACGCGCCGATTCTCCTGATCTTTGTGTACGCATTCACCACTGAAGACAAAACCTACCAATGGCCGCCGCCCGGCTTTACGACACAGTGGCTCGGGGTAACCTGGAATCGGCCCGACGTTTGGGAGGCGCTGACGGCGTCCGTGAAAGTCGCGGCGATCGCAACCCTGATCGCGATCGTGCTCGGAACATTGTGCGCTGCTGCGGTGAGCGGCTCGCGCTTTTTCGGCCGCGAGGTCATATCACTCCTCATCATCCTGCCGATCGCGTTGCCCGGCATCATCACCGGCATCTCGTTGCGGTCGGCCTTCTCGCTGATGGATATTCCGTTCTCAACGTGGACCATCGTGCTCGGCCACGCCACGTTCTGCGTGGTCGTCGTCTACAACAACGCGGTCGCGCGCTTCCGCCGCACGTCCGGCTCGCTGATCGAGGCATCGTACGATCTCGGCGCCGACGGCTTTCAGACGTTCCGCCATGTCGTTCTGCCGAATATCGGTACGGCGCTGCTCGCGGGCGGGATGCTGGCCTTCGCGCTGTCGTTCGACGAGGTGATTGTCACCACCTTCACGGCTGGGCAGCAACAGACATTGCCGATTTGGATGCTGGAAGAACTCGTGCGGCCGCGTCAGCGGCCGGTCACGAACGTGGTGGCGATGGTTGTGGTGCTCGTGACGCTGATCCCGATCGTCGCCGCCTACTACCTGACGCGCGAGGGCGATCAAGTCTCGGGCGCAGGCAAATAGAATATGCAGGAAGGAGACTGGGCTATGGATATGGCGATGCTAATCGGCTCGAAGCTCGAAAAGGGAACCGAGACCGAGGAACCGATCTTCAATCCGCGCACTGGAGAGACTGTGCTGCAGATGCCCGAGGCCTCGCTGCAGCAGATCGAGGCCGCAATCCTTTCCGCCGAGAAAGCGTTTGCGACCTGGTCGCGCACGACACCTGCACAGCGCTCGGCCTATCTCTTGCGCATCGCCGACCGTATCGAGGCGGAGGCTAACGAGTTTGCAAAGCTCGAGGCGCTCAACTGCGGCAAGCCCATCAACGCCGTGCTCAACGACGAACTGCCCGCGATCGTCGACTGCTACCGGTTCTTCGCCGGCGCAGTCCGTACCATGCCCGGGGCAATCGCCGGAGAATATCTCCCAGGCTTCACGTCGATGATCCGCCGCGACCCGATCGGCATCGTCGCATCCATCGCGCCGTGGAACTATCCGCTGATGATGATGGCTTGGAAGCTCGCGCCAGCCATCGCCGGTGGCAACACGGTAGTGTTCAAACCATCCGAGCAGACGCCGCTGACGGCGCTCAAACTGGCCAAAGTCCTGGCAGACATCTTGCCCGAGGGTGTGGTCAACGTCGTGCTGGGGCGCGGCGAGACGGTTGGCAACGCGCTGATCAACCACCCCAAGGTCAACATGATCTCGATCACGGGCGACGTCGCAACCGGCAAGAAGGTGTTGCAGGCGGCGGCAAAGTCGGTGAAGCGCACACATCTGGAGCTTGGCGGCAAAGCCCCCGTCATCGTTTTCGACGATGCCGATCTCGCGGCGGTGGTGACCGGATTGCGCGCCTTCGGCTACTACAATGCCGGCCAGGATTGCACGGCCGCCTGCCGCATCTATGCCGGCAAGGGGATTTACGACAAGCTGGTTGCGGATCTCTCGTCTGCCGTTTCAACGATCAAGTACGATCGCGCGGACGACACCGAAAACGAGATTGGCCCCTTGATCTCGCAGCGTCAGCTCTATCGTGTCGCAAGCTTTGTCGAGCGTGCGTCGGAACTCAAACATGTCGCCATCACGACCGGCGGCAAGGTCGGTGGGGGCCAGGGCTTCTACTACCAGCCGACCGTCGTCGCGGGCGCAGTGCAAAACGACGAGATCGTGCGGCGTGAAGTTTTCGGGCCGGTGGTGTCGGTCACCCGGTTCACAGAAGTCGATGATGCGGTCGCTTGGGCCAATGACAGCGACTATGGCCTAGCCTCGTCGGTATGGACGAAGGACGTGGGACGCGCAATGGCGACGGCGGCTCGGCTGCAATATGGCTGCACCTGGATCAACACACATTTCATGCTGACCAACGAGATGCCGCATGGCGGGGTCAAACAGTCGGGTTACGGCAAAGACATGTCGCTCTACGCATTGGAAGACTACACGGCCGTGCGCCATGTAATGGTCGCGCACGGGTAGTGGCACGGGTTGTTTTGCCTTGGATCCGCACCACCGCCTAGTGGTGGCCGTGTTCCTGATGGCAGACTGGCCTGGGCTGTGATGTCGGCGTCGATGACCAATGCGGCGGTCTCCGCGCGCAAGGGGCATGCGATCTCGCGAGCTGTCGGCATGACTACGCAGATCTACGCCGACCTGACGCCTTGCTCGTCCTCCCGCCTAGACTACGTGCGCTGATAATCATCCTCGATGCGGATGATGTCGTCCTCGCCGAAATAGCTGCCGGTCTGCACCTCGATCAGCTCCAACTGGATCTTGCCGGGATTCTCCAGCCGGTGCACCGCACCGATCGGGATGTAGATCGATTCGTTCTCGTGCACGGTCTTCACCAGTTCGTTGACTGTGACGCGCGCGGCGCCCCGCACCACGATCCAGTGCTCGGAACGGTGATGGTGCTTCTGCAGCGAGAGCCGGCCGCCCGGCTTGACGATGATGCGCTTGACCTGGTGACGCTCGCCATTGTCGACCGACTGATAGGAGCCCCAGGGCCGGTGCACCTTGATATGATCTTCGGTCACCTGCGGCGCCACATTCTTCAATGTCGCGACCAGACGCTTCAATCCGTTGGCGTCCTTTTGCCTGGACACCAACACCGCGTCCTGCGTTGCGACCACCACGAGGTCATCGACGCCTTCGAGCGCGACCAGCGCGCGATCGGTCGTCACGTTGCAATTGCGTGAATCCTCGAACACGGCGGCGCCGCGTGCGGCGTTGCCCTGCCCGTCCTTGTCGGACAATTCCCACACCGCATGCCAGGAGCCGACATCGGACCAGCCGCAGGCGACCGGCACCACGGCGGTACGCGAGGTCTTCTCCATCACTGCATAGTCGATCGAGATCGACTTGGCGGAAGCGAACGTATCGGTGTCGAGCTTGATGAAGCCGAGGTCGCTGCCGGCGTTGGCGACGGAATCGGCGACGGCCTGAACGCTGGCGGTATCGACCTTGCGGTATTCATCGAGCAGCACCGCGGCGCGGAACATGAAGTTGCCGCTGTTCCAGAGATAGCCCGATTTGACATAGCCCGCCGCGGTTTCCGCGTCAGGCTTCTCGACGAATTTTGCGACCGCCCGAACTTGCCCCGAGATGACATCGCCCGGGCTGATGTAGCCATATTCGGTGGCCGGACGCTCGGGCTGCACGCCAAAGGTCACGATGTGGCCGGCTTGCGCAGCGTTAAGCCCCTCGCGGCAGGCGGCGACGAAGGCTGCGGTGTCGCGCACCACGTGATCGGCCGCCAGCGCCAGAATGATCGCATCCTTGTCGCGCGTTTGCGCAAAGGCGGCGCCGGCCGCGATCGCGGGCCCGGAATCGCGCCGCATCGGCTCCAGCAGCACATCGGCCTCCAGGCCGATCTCCGCCAATTGCTCGAGCACCATGAAGCGATAGGCATTGTTGGTGATGATAACGGGACGCTCGAACAGCGCCGCGTCCGATACCCGGATCAGCGTATCCTGAAACGTCGAACGCGCCCCGAACAAGGGCAGGAACTGCTTCGGATGGACCTCGCGCGAGGCCGGCCACAGCCGGGTTCCAGCGCCGCCGCACATGATCAGGGGAATGATTCGTCGGTTCATCGGTGCCTCAAGCTTCGTAGTGATCGCGATACCAGGCGACAAATTTGGCTATGCCGTCTTCGATCGATGTCTGCGGCCGAAAATCGACGTCGCGCATGAGATCGTCGATATCGGCATAGGTCGCCAGCACATCTCCGGGCTGCGTCGGTAACATCTCTTTTGTCGCCGCGCGGCGCATCGCCTTCTCCAGAACCGCCACGACGAGCAAGTGGCCTTCCGGCCGGTTGTTGCCGATATTGTAGATTCGCACAGGCGCGCCGCCGACCTCGGCATTGCCGCAATATGCCATGCGTCAGATCGTCGACATAGGTCAAGTCGCGCTGCATCTTGCCATGGTTAAAGAGTTTGATCGGCGTGCCTGCCATAATCGCCTTTGTAAACAGGAAGAATCGCCATATCCAGCCGGCTCCCCGGCCCCATACACGGTAAAAAAACCGTAATTCCCTTCACCGGACCCACCACAGATGGCTCCAGGAATTCGGCATCAATTCATTGGCCTTTTTCGTCGCTGCATGGAGACTCACCGGATGATCCGTTTTGTCATCGACCGAAAATGGCAATTTGGTGTTGACGTCGTAAACGGAAGATGTAGGCGCATAGATCGGGCGCGCAAACGGCGCGGCATCCGAAACGCGCGTCAGAGTGCCCTGACCAGGTCGAGCGCTTGCCGTGCAGCGGCCGAAACTGCTTCGGCCGAACCTCGCGCGAGGCCGGCCACAACCGTATTCCGGCACCGCCGCACATGATCAGAGGGTGATCCGTCGGGTCATGGGCGCCTACCGGGCTCAGATTCTGGCACGATATCGAAGCGGGCGACGCCCTCCTCGATCGTCGTGAATGGCCTGAACCCAACGTCGCGAGCCGGATCTTTGGCCGGATGCATCGGCAGCAGTTCCAGCTTTGCCGATTTCCCAGCGCCGCTCGTTACCACGTGCAAGAGGCCTTCGGCCGATTGTTGCCGATATTATAGATTTCCCACGGCGTCGCGCTCAAGCTAGAATCGGGCGCTTCGGAGTTCCAGACCGGGCCCCCAGGGGGCGGAACCACTCAGGAAGGCGAACGATGGTTCGCGCGACGTCATTGACGTAGGTGAAGTCACGCCGCCCCGCCGTTCCACCTCGAATATTCGATTGAATCGACCAGCTCGCGTTAATGGTTTCGATACCGCGCCCTGAGAAAATAACTGTTCGCACACTTGCTCCAGTGACCTTGCCCACTTCCGGTCCGAGCCAAGCGAGCGAATATCGACGCAAACAAAAAGTTCGGTGTGGTAATGTGGCACTGCGGTTTTCGGCCTCGTTGGGCTACGATAGCAACCTAGATGTGCGAACAATGCGGCAACCCCCTCCATGTGGCCGCCGCAACTGACGGCGGCGTCAGTAGCTTTGCTCCGACTGCAAATCTCGATCCGACACAGGCTGGGGCGCGGATCACCCGTGACAATCTCCACTGGGGCAGCGGATCGTTGGGGACCGCCGTCGGACCAGTCACCTTCGGCTTCCGCGCCAGCGCCCCAACCTATAACTCGTCCAGTAACGAAGCAGGCACCTTCAGCCTTTTCACCGCCCAGGAAATGGCCGCCGTCGAATCCACCATGCGAATGTGGTCGAACGTCGCGAATATCTCGTTCACGGAGGTCAACGCCGGGGGTTACACCAACAGCGCGACGATCCTGTTCGGCAACTATCGTTCGACGACCGACGGTGCGCAGGCGTTCGCCTATTACCCATCGTCGAACAATCAGAGCGCCACCAGCTTCCAAGGCGATGTCTGGCTTAACACGGCCTATCAAAGCACAAGCAACCTGCGCCCCGGCTCATACGATCTCATTACGATAATCCATGAGGTTGGCCATGCGCTGGGGCTCGAGCACCCCGGAGATTACAACGCCGGGCCCGGCCAGACCATCACCTATGGCAACAGCGCGCAATATGTGGAGGATACCCGGCAGTACAGCGTGATGAGCTATTTCAATGCCTCCTACACGGGAGCGAACCACGTCTACAACGGTCAAACGGTCTATGCCTCGACTCCGCTGCTCGACGACATCGCTGCCATCCAGAGGCTTTACGGCGCCAACACCAGTTTTGCCACCGGCAGCACGACCTACGGGTTCCATAGTAATGCCGATGCGGCCTTCCAGCTCACCTCTTCGACCCAGCAGGTTGTGTTCTCGATCTGGGATGGCGGCGGCGGTGACACGCTGGACTTGTCCGGCTATTCCTCCAACCAGCTCATCGACCTTCGTCCCGGGACCTTCTCCAACGTCGGCGCGCTGACGAAGAATGTTTCGATCGCACTTGGCACCGTCATCGAAAACGCCATCGGCGGCGGCGGTAGCGACACCATCTATGAGAACGGCGCCAACAACGTCATCGATGGCGGCGCTGGGACCGATACGCTCATCTTGTCCGGAACAAGCTTCCAATATCTGGTCACGTTCAATCAGAATGGCACCATCACGCTGACCGACGCGCGGGCCGGATCGCCCGATGGTACGGACACGGCCATCAGCATCGAGTATTTTCAGTTTTCCGACGGCACGTATACCGGCGCCCAGCTCATCCCGCCGACAACCCATGCCGTCGTCCAGACCGACTCCGGCAACAATCCCTGGTCATCAATCACAACCATTCTGGACGATCAGAACAGAATCTACGAAATCGACACCGTCTACGACAGCGGAGCGAAGAATTTACATCAATACGATCCACTCAATCGCTACGCCTGGACTGATCTCGTGACGATCGTCGATACGCAAGGTCGCACCACGTCGGTAACTTATAATAATGACGACGGCACGCATCGAGCGATCGACTTTGACGTAGCTAATCAAGAGCGCTATGCCGACATCCAGGTTCACTATTACAACAATCCCTATCGGCCGATCTCCATCACCTATGATTTCGACGATGGAACCCACAAGCTCTATGACTATTCGGTTGGAAGCCAAACATCGACGTTGGTCGATATCTGGGAACTGGATGCGCAGAATCGCCGCACCTCGGTGATATACAATTATGCCGACAACTCATCGGTGCTGTACGAGTACGACGTTCTGGGACAACAGAGCTACAGCAGCATCGTTTGGAATTTCGACGACACCGGCAGCCGAACCAGCGTGACTTACGTCCAGCGCGACGGCAGCCAGATCATTTATAACTACGACCCGCATGATCACTTCTCGTGGACCACAACCGTGACCTACAAGAACGCGGCCGGAAACGTGACGACTTCTCAGGTAAACTACTCGGCCCCGGTCGCCGCGGTCGCGTCTGACAGCTTCCACTTCTCCAATCTTGCCATGCCCGCAGCGATGGATGGAAATGCAGCGCTGATCGAGCAATTTGATCTTCTCGTCAACCCTCATGCGGGCCCGGCGGTTCACGAGGCGTTCGACGTGCTGGCCGCAGGTCTGGCAGGCGTGCACGTCGACGAATTCAAGTTCGTCCCGTCTGAATTCCACCTCGTATAGCCGTCCTCGCCAGCGAGGTGGAAAACCGGTGCACTGGACTCGCGCCAGCCGGAGCGGTGTGGAATTCCTCGTCTTGCCGCGCAAGGTCCAGACCCTCGACCCGGACCCGCCGGATCGGAATCGCAAGTTCCGGTAATCGAAGGTGAGCGCGAGTGAACGCATTTAACGCACACCGTCAATTGACGCGACTGCAACCAATATGGCATCTTAGAAGTATGTCGGTAGCCGCCTTGGACGAGAAAAACGCCCGCTTTTGGGACGAGCTGTGCGGGTCGGAGATGGCGAAGCATCTCGGCGTCACGGATAGCTCGCAAGCCTCACTCAAGCGGTTCGACGACTGGTTCTTCGGCCACTATCCGTATCTGCCCCTGCTGATCCCGTTCCATGAAGTGGGCGGCAAGGACGTACTTGAGATTGGCCTCGGCTACGGGACGGTGGCACAGCGCCTCGCGGAACGGAGCGGGACTTACACCGGCCTCGACATCGCGCTCGGCCCGGTCGCGATGGCAAACGATCGGCTGCGGCAGATTGGGCGAGACCAGACGGCGCAACAGGGATCTGTTCTCTCCGCTCCATTTCCAGACGATCGTTTTGATATGATAGTGACGATTGGATGCCTCCATCACACCGGAGATCTGGCGAAAGGAATCGACGAGTGTTACCGGATGCTGCGCCCCGGCGGACGGCTGATCGTCATGGTGTACAACGCCTATTCGTTCCGACGTTGGCACGACGCTCCGCGCGCGACGGCTGGGCTGTGGTTGAGTGAACGATTCGGGCACCGCGGCGCGTTCGACACGCGACCGAAGGACCGCGGCATCTATGACGCCAATTTGGCCGGCGAGGTCGCCCCGCATCTCGATGTCGTCTCGGTTACCTCGCTGCGGCACATGTGCCGCCGCTTCGGAAGCTTCAAGGCGATCCGCCAGAACATAACGACGGACTGGCCGTTCCGGCGTCGCACGCGCAATGACCTCCTGCTCACCTGCTGGCCGCGCATCGGCGGCCTCGACATCTACATGACCGCGGTCAAGTAGCGCGGTCCGTGTCCTATGGTGCTGGTCCTGGTCAGTACCAACAAAGCGCGCGCCTAAGATTGGCGCCCTACTTTGCTGCGAGGCTCGGAAACAGGCCAGCGCCCGGATTTGCGAATCTTTCTATCTTGACCATCTTTTGGCAGCGGCCGTAGTTTGGATCTCATGACGGGCAACCAGGCAACCATCGATGTCAGCAACCGGAAATTCTGGGACGAGTTATGCGGGACGATTGCCGCAACCCGTCTCGGGCTCCGCGGCCATGACTCAGAGACTCTCCAGAAATACGATGACTGGTTTTTCGGCTTTTACCATTACCTCGACCGCTTCATTCCTTTCAGCGAGCTCGCTGGCAAGAAGGTGCTTGAAATCGGACTCGGTTACGGGTCCGTCTCGCAGCGGCTCGCTGCATCCGGTACCGACTATTCCGGGCTCGACATAGCGAGCGGGCCCGTTCATTGGGTCAATCATCGGCTCGATATTGCGCACTTGCCAGGGCGGGCTATCGAAGGCTCAGCGCTTGACATTCCCTTCCCGGACGACACCTTCGATCATGTTGTGACGATCGGTTGCCTTCATCACACGGGTAATCTGCAGCGTGGCATCAATGAAGTCCGGCGCGTTCTCAAGCCCGGCGGTCGCGCGACGATCATGGTCTATGACGCGACGAACTATATTCGTTGGATCAAGTTCCCGATCACCACGTTCCGGTACGCACTTGCTGGCAATGCGCCGCTGCATCTGAGCAGGCGGGGAGCCTCAGAGTACGACACGAACATCGCCGGCCAGTCCGCACCGGAGACCGTCATGGTCTCAAAGGCAGTCCTGACCAAGATGCTTGCCGAATTTTCCCGATGCGACATCTTTCGAACAAACATGGGTGAACATCGGTATTTCGACCGCATTCCTCGCCGCCTGAGGGTGGAAATGCTAGGTCCTTGGGTCGGGCTCGATCTGTACGCGCTCGTGACGAAGTAGGTCCTGACTTTCGAAATTGCCTACCAGTCCTATCGACGATTAACAGCGTGCACCAACCCCGCAGTAACGGTTCAAGCGCTGCAAGATCAACGCGCGTACTGGATGATCAGAACGCCGTCTGCGCCTTTGCCGCCTTGGCCAAGTGCCTCACCGCCAAGGCAGCATGGGCTGCCGCCTCCCAGAAAGAGGGGATTAGCGCCGTAATTGAACGCAAACGATACGCTCACGAGTTCAACTCTGCTTCCAGATACACATGAACGGAGCCCAAATCTATCTCACTGAATGGCGTGATGAGCGGTGAGAACATCCGCTCTTCCTTCGTGATCCGGTAGCCAGCCTCTTCCAACAGCACCCGATAGTCGTGGATGAACTGGTCGCTCTTGTAGATCGTCGAGGCGTTCTCGATGTCGCCGCCCATGTCATAGAAGCGATAGCTGTCGTGACTGAGCGCGATGTTTTCGAACAGCCCGATTCGCCTGAAGCCCTTTGCAGCGCACGTCCGATAGAGCTGGCGCACCTTCTCCGGGTAGCAAAGGGTTGTGGTGCGCGCGTGAAACAACGAGCGCGTCGGGCCGATTGCCAGCCTCGCCAAGACGATCTCGATCTCGTCGCCGAAGAACGTCATGTTTGGGAGTGGATAAGCAAGTTTGTTGAGCGCGGCCGTGGTTCGCTGCCGGTCTACGCCGATGAATTTGGTGCCCGGCAATTTCGTGGCGGCCTCGGAATCCGGCTGGGCACACATCACGCCAAAATTGTAAACCTCATCGATCCCGCTACCGAGGTCGGCAAGCTTGTTCGCGAAGAACCGGTTGAGCCAGCCGAACATGACGTGTTCGCTCTGGGTCGTCATCCAATGGAAGTAGGGCTCCCAGTGGTTGTCGATCAGATCCTCGCGGTACGAAGTTTCATCGAAGTTGAAGCGGCGATAGATGGTCTTGTCGCGCAGCGCCTTGTCGAGTTCGGCGCGCAGTTCGACCAGGTGCTGCCCGTAGCCGTCGGACAGGATCGCATCCAGCCCGTCCTTGATGCGGGTGATTTCATCCGTCGCGCGTGCGGTCTCCCGGGTGCAATAAAGCGCGGTCGCCAGATGGACGCGCAAGACGAGATCATCGGGGAAAATCTCGCATTGCCGGTCAAGGTAGTCGAGCGCTTCTCGCTCACGGCCCGCCGGTCTCATCAACGGCCACGCCGCCATCGCTGTATCAAATGGTGTCTGGCGTTCGATGGCCAAGGCCTGCAGCGCATCGAATGCCGCGCGATAGTCGCCGGTTCCAAGCATATGGGCGGCGGCTATTTGCCTGTACAACGGGTGCTTGCCGTACCTGGCTTTAACGTAGGGCGTCAGGATATCGCCGGCGCCGCCGGGGTACTTTGAGACCTCATTGAAGACGGCCACGCTGGTGGCGTTCTGCTGGGCCTCAGAGCCGTTGTTATAGGCCGCGATGGTCTCTCGCAACCACAAGGCGGAGAGAGGCCCAAGGTCGTGGATACTGTGGGTTGGGGCTGCCCCGGCAGCAACGTAAGTACGGGTCTTGTCCTCCTTCGCCGGCTGAGCCGGCTCCGCGGGCGGAACCGACAACGCAGAGCGGATGAGCTGCTTGACGGGCTCCGCGGGTGTTGCGGGCGGAACCGGCAATGCAGAGCGGATGAGCTGCTTGACGGGCTCCGGCAGTCGGCGGGCCACATCACGGAGCATTCCCATTTGAATACCTGTCCTAGCCTATCAATGAATTAGCAGAGACAGTTGTGATCCGAATAGTCAAGTCTGGCGACTGCCACCAAAGGCTGCGGCGAGCGCTACCTTGCGGGCGAATTTGTCCCGGATAGACTTGCCACCGAAGAATGACGCCCAATCAACGAATCCGTTCGAACCGCAGGTTTTTTTACCCGAGATGCGTCAGGGGTGGTGTTGAATGCCAATCATTGTTATTCAGCCGACGCACCCCTTTTAGATGAGCTGGAGGCCACGTTAATGCTCGCTCCGACCGCGGCCAAGATGGCGAAAGCTGCGGCCGGAGTGCTTGCAGTCACGATCGCCACCCTGGTTGTCCCATATTATCAACGCTGGGGCGGAGCCCCGTTCTCTCACCCGGATGCCGACATCGTATTCAGCTATCAGGCGCTGTTGTTAGCTGATGGTCTCGCACAGGGCGACACAGCGCACCATGGCTATATCTATTACTCGTTGTTGTCGGTCGTCTATCGAGTCGCTTACCTCGTAAACGCGGTACCGATCTATAATCTATCCGCCTTGCGTACATCGCCGGATCAACTCGCTGCCTTCGCAGATTTGGTGAACGTTGGACGCTTGCTCAGTCTTGTTACGGGTCTGGCTTTCTCGACGGCGTTCTTCCTGACAGTTTGGCGCGTTACCCATGACTGGTTTGCGGCATTGCTTGTTGGGCTTATGTTTGCTTTTGGCCAAGGCCTGTCTGCTCAAACCACCCTTCTTCGCACGGAATTGTTGGCGACGTTTTTCCTATGGCTGACGTTTGTTGCCCTCCACCTCGCTGGCCGGTCGTCAGGCTGGAACACGCACCTGTTGCTCGGACTGGCGGGGCTGTTGGCTAGTCTCTCCTATAATACCAAAGTGCATGCCATTTTCACGCTATTTGCGATTCCGGCGCTCGCGGTCCTGTTCGGCAGGTCATACCTGCCCGGCGTGGGAGTAGCCCGCGAATGGAGCACGGCCAAACTTTATCGCTTACAAGCGGCCCTTCTTGTGCTCGTGGCGCCGGCCTGGATAGCGTTCCTGTTGGCGGTAGGAAAATTGGGGCCGCTTAGTTATGCATACATCCCAGCAATCATCGCCTACTGCATGCTCTGTATGATCGTCTATGGCCGGTGGTTTTCTGTCGATTCTCGCCAAACCAATATCGGGGCTACCTTCATTTGCTTTGGATTCGGAGTGGGATTGTCGCTGCTGTTTATCCGGCCACATCCCGCGCTATTCCCAATCGATGCCAATCCCATCGAGCACATGGCGGCTTTTTTGGTCCAGAAGGATGTCCGAACACCTGATCCGAACCAGCTCGGCTCTGCCGCGACGGCAATAGTGTCGGCGATCGGCAAGCATATCGTGGTGGAGTGGTTCGGCGGCAATCCGCTCGGATCACCGTATCGATTGCTGTTCTGGATAACCGCGGGCAGTGCGCTCATCCTTGCCATCTACCGTCGCTGGCAGGTGACGTGGCAACTTCTCCTGTTGCTTTCATTCACATCTTTGCTGGTCGGGATTGACAATATTCGTTACGGCGCCTTTGCATCTGTCTATTCGATTTTTGTTGATCCGTGGATTCTGCTGGCGTTCGGAGTGGCGCTGGCGCAACTTCGAAGCGTCGCCGTTTCGCGTGCCGCGCAGACAGCGGTGATCGCGATGGCGGTGGTCGTCGCGGTGGGAACGACCAGGCAGAACGTTGTTGCAGGAATGGTGGATCGGACAACACCGAAGCAAGAAATTTGCATTCAAGCCAATGGCTATCTCGCCAAAGACATCGCATCTGCTTTTGAACCGCTATGCAAATGAGGGGGCAGTGTATGGAATATTCACGATCGAGCTTTCGCACCAACCGAGCACTTATGGCCGCCTCGCGAATCCAAGCCGGCTCTAGAAGCGCAAGGTACAATGTTTCTTTCGACCGGGCGTCGTAACTCATGAAAACCAAGCAAAAAATCGCGCTTGCAAAAATTGCTTACCGCTTCGTGCGCGGGGCGCGTGCTGTCGTTGGACAATCTGACCGCTGCATCGTCACTCGGAACGGCAATTGTTTCGAGCTGGATCTGGCCGAAGGCATCGACTTCGCGATCTACCTTGGAAGGTACGAGCCGTCCACTTCGAAAGCGCTCACGCGACTGGTCAGGCCTGGGACAACCGTACTTGATATTGGCGCGAATGTGGGCGCGCATACTTTACATATGGCGCGCTTGATCGGACCCGAAGGTCGGGTTTTTGCGTTCGAACCGACAACTTTCGCGTTTCATAAGCTACAGCGCAATCTCTCGCTCAATCCGGGTCTGCCCGAGCGGGTGACCGCGGTCCAGTGCTTTGTCGGATCGGCCAATGCCGATTCAGCGCCGGCAAAAATCTATTCGAGCTGGCCGCTAACGGGCGGTAAGGATTTCCATCAAAAGCACCTTGGCCAACCGATGCCAACCGACGGCTTGCCGACGCGCAGTCTGGATGGATTGCTTGCTGAGAATGGCGACGTGCGGATTTCGCTCGTCAAGCTCGACGTAGATGGATATGAATGCGAAGTGCTTGCTGGAGCCGAGAAAATGCTGAGCCGTGATCGGCCGGTGTTCGTGATGGAAATTGCGCCATACGTCCTGGAAGAGCACGGAAAATCATTGCGCGAACTGTTTAGCTATTTCATCCCGCTTGGATATCGTTTTTATGATGAGCGGGATACTGCCTGGCGCGAGTTGGGTATCGACGAGATTACGAACTCCACACGCGATGGAGCCAGCATCAATGTCATTGCCAAGGCCTAGAAAAATCTGATTGCAGCAAGTGTGGCTCCGACCTCTAGTCATCGGTGGTGGCACTTTTTTCAACCACCAGCATCATTCGGAAAGCCAACGCCCGTCCGATCAGCGGCTCAATGGTCCGTTCGGCTCGGAGCAGCCGTCTAGCGGCCGCTTCGGATACAAGGCTCCAAGGCTTGAAGCCGCCGGTCAGCGGGTATGCGAGCAGGGAAAACCAGTCAACGCGGTCGATCCGCAGCCTCGGAAATTGGCGATGGAAGCGCTCGCGGTCCCGCGTCGCAAGAAGTGTCGGGATGGCCTGGTTGGCCGCATAGGGATCCCGTTTGGGATCCGGCGCGCCGACAATGAGCGGATCGGCAGACATCACTACCGGTTCGTGATGCAAGAGCCGGTAAAAGGCACTACTCCCCCATGTGATTGCGGGTTCGACCATGATGATCCGTCCGCCCGGGCGCAATACGCGGTCCGCCTCGGCAAAGAAAGCGGTGGGATACTCAACATGATGCAGAACATCCACCATGACGATATTGTCGGCAGTCTTTGCCGCGAACGGCAGGGTTTGAGCATCCATGACGCAATCAAGCCAAGGCGCAAACTGAATGTCGGTGGAAATTACATTTCCAATTTTTTCCTTCAGATTGCCGATTCCACTGCCGATCTCAATCGTAGTTCCCGGTCGGCAAATGCCCGCGATCCGGTTGTAGAAATCATCATACACCAAGCGGAGAACCGGCTTTGTGTTCCAGGCCGAACGATAGCTGTCTAAAGCGTCAGACATTTGGGACTACAATGCTTTGATTCGAAAGAACGCGAAAGCCACCATCCGGAGCAGCAAAACACCATGCCGGAACCGCGAAATCTGAGTTTCGCCATAGGTCCGGTTGGCGTAGCGAATTGGGATCTCTACCACCTTTAAGCCAAGTTTCGATGCGCCGAAAATAATATCGAAGTCTCCAAATGGGTCGAAATCACCAAAGTAGGCGCGACCCGCCTTGAGCTTCTCGTAGTCACTGCGGCGCAGCACCTTGGTGCCGCACAAAGTATCAGTGAATCGTTGGGATAGCAGCCACGTAAAGATAATAGAGAAAAGCTTGTTGGCGATAAGGTTGAGGAACTGCATCGCCTCGTCCTCCATCTGATAGATGAGGCGTGAGCCGTTAATGTACTCGCCCTTTCCCGATCGGATTGCTTCCCAGAATTTGGGGAGTTGTTCCGGGGGCATGGTGAGATCGGCGTCGAGGATCATCAACACATCGCCCTGTGCGACATCGAAGGCCGCGAAAACAGCGTCGGCCTTGCCTTTCCCGGGCTGGCGCATTGCCTTGATGTTGTGTTGGGGATAGGCGGACATGACGCGCTGAATCTCTTCCCACGTGCCGTCCCGAGAGTGCCCCTCAACGAAAATGATTTCGATATCGTCGCAAAATTGCGGAATGCGGAGCACCGCTTGCTCGATATTGCCGCGCTCATTGCGCGCCGGGACGACGACCGTCGCCGAACGGATTCCGTCATCCTTGTTAACAAGTGAGCGGCAGACCGTGTAATGCCGCAAGCACAAAGAGCGAAGTCCAGGAACCGGCGCGACAAATCTGTTCAGAAAACGTCCGATACCCAGCAGCCATAGCGGTGACAACATCCTTAACTCGGCTTTGACTGCTTCAAAGTCAGCCAACGCCACGAGATCATGGACGGCCTGCGGCGAAAACACATTCTGTGGCGGTTGAGGTTTACGTAACCGAACGAGTTCCGCAAGCTTGAGGATTGGCTTCCAGAGATGCGAGAAATACACCACGATCAATCGTGTCTCGCGGCCGCATAGCTGATGAAGGTTGGCGAATGTTTGCTGGCAGTCGCCAAGCACGCCAAGCGTATCCATTATCAAAATGACGTCGAATGGCCCCGACAGCGAGTTGATGAATGTACGGTCTTCGATGTCGCCCTGAAGGAACGTCAAATCGGGGTAGGCTTGGCGAGCCTGCTCAATCATTCCGGAACTTATGTCGACACCGACGCCGTGGGAAGGCTTCAGGGCAGCTAAGAGATGTCCGGTACCGCAGCCAAGTTCGAGAATCCGGCTGCCAGCTGGAATGAGAAACTTGAGATAGAGAAGGTCCTCGCTGTGGAAGAATGCCGCCTTGCGAAGCCAGCGATTGCGTTCCGGCGCAAGCTCGTCGTGCAGTTTGCGGATGGCTTCTTTGTGCGGCGATGTGGACGAGTTCGATGGTGGGGTAGCGACGGCGGGCATATATCAACTCGCAAAAATCGATCGGCGTGGTACCTACCCGGTGTGTTAGAGCATACCGGGCTGTCCGGCAACGAAGACTCGGGCACGTGCATTAGGCAAGTTTGGTAAGCCAAATCTGCCTGGAGGCGGCCCAAGGTTGCTCAAGAGGCCAAAATCGAGGCATAGCTGGTTAGCGTCATACGCCATTGCGCCTTGTGCTTCTTGTTCCGGAAGCCTGCGGAAACGTTGTCGCAAACCTCGACGGCCATTTCGCCAAAGGTCGGGATACCGTCATCCCTCTTGCGCTCATCAATGGGGTTTAGACCTTTTGCCAGGACCGCCGTGCACCAGCCGCTTTTTCGCGAGCATCCGCCAGGGGGACGTCATTAGCACTCCCAAGGCCTATCACCGTGCCATGTGAAGCGGAGTACCCATTTGGCAGTCGTTTCTAGGGGCAGTGTGCTACGGGACGAAAAAGGCCGCCCAGTCGAATGCTAACGGCCTTCCCAAGGATTTCAATGTCTATTTCGTTCAAGCGATCGAGGCTGACGCGAAAGCATCGATCCGCTTCAATCAAGGTGCCGCCCCCCATATGACCGACTCCGGCGGCCTTGCGGCCGGCTAGCAACGATTTCCGCCGGCATCACGGAGTGACCGACTCCAAAACGAACTGGTAGCAGAAATAGCCGTCGCGCGCAGGTCGCAAGAATGAGAATAGAGCTCCTAGCGCCTCGTCAAAAAGCGGTTGATCAAGGAGTATTTGCGGGGTTTGCTTGAGGGCAACATTGGTCTATACCGCCAGCGGTTCCCGCCATTTCTACCCGCCGAACGACGGCGGCCAAAGGAAGCGTTGATGATCAGGTTCGGCTTACTGGGCTGCGGGCGCATTGCCAAGCGTCACTCCGATCTCCTGGGTGGCGGCCAGATCCACGGCGCCTCACTCGTAGCCGTCTGCGATTCCGTTCCCGCGCGCGCCGAGGCTATCGCCGGTAAGTTCGGCGTGCCGGCGCACACTGATATCGACGAGTTCCTGGTGCGGAAGGACATCGATGCGGTCGCAGTGCTGACCCCGAGCGGTATGCATCCGCAGCACGTCATCGCCTGTGCGAAAGCCGGCAAGCATGTCGTGGTTGAGAAGCCGATGGCGTTGCGGCTGCAGGACGCCGACGACATGATCCGCGCCTGCGACGAGGCTGGCGTCAAGCTGTTCATCGTCAAGCAGAACCGCTTCAACGTTCCCGTGGTCAAGGCGCGCGAGGCGCTGGAGGCCGGCCGGTTCGGCAAGCTCGTACTCGGCACCGTGCGCGTTCGCTGGTGCCGCGACCAGCACTATTACGATCAGGACGGATGGCGCGGCACCTGGGCCTATGACGGCGGCGTGCTGACAAACCAGGCGAGCCATCACATCGACATGCTGGAATGGTTTTTCGGCGACGTGGTGAGTGTGCACGCACGTTCGACGACAGCGCTCGTCAAGATCGAGACGGAGGACACTGCCGTCGCCACGCTAAAGTTCAAGAACGGCGCACTCGGTATCATCGAAGCCACAACTGCGATACGCCCGACCGATCTCGAGGGTTCGCTTTCGATCCTCGGCGAAAAAGGAACGGTCGAGATCGCAGGCTTCGCGGTCAACCAGATCCGGCATTGGCGCTTTGTCGAAGAGCTTGCCTCCGACAAGGACGTGATCGAGAAGTTTTCGGTCAACCCGCCGAATGTCTACGGCTTCGGCCACCAGGCATATTATCAGCACGTCATTGATTGCCTGACCAACCAGCGCGCGGCGCTGGTTGATGGACTTGAGGGCCGCAAGAGCCTGGAACTGATTTCCGCGCTCTACGAATCCATTGAAACGGGGCAGGAAGTACCTCTGCGCTTCACGCCGCGCCGCAGCCGTCTCGGTGTCGTCGCGTGAGCGAACGGGAACGGCTCAAGGTCGGAATCCGCGACGTGGCCTGCGGCGCACGTGTGAAGGGTGACAAACGACATCACGGAAGCTAGCGGAGTTTATGCGGGAAACCCTGCCCTCTTCTGAAGCCGAAGCGATAGGAACGACGATGCCGGTACCATTTGCTGACCTCAACATGCAGTATCAGACGATCAAGGGCGAGATCGATGCTGCCATCGCCGGCGTGATCCGCGATAGTTCGTTCATTCGCGGCGCCTATGTCGACGCCTTCGAGAGGGCCTTTGCAGACGCCGTCAACGTCAAGCACTGCGTGTCCTGCGCCAATGGAACTGATGCGCTCTATCTCGCCATGAAGGCGCTCGACGTGCGGCCGGGCGACGAGGTCATCACCACGGCGCATTCGTGGATATCGACCTCGGCGATGATCACCCAGGCAGGTGCCACCGTCGTGTTCTGCGACACTGACGGGGTGACCTTCACGATCGATCCAGCAGCAATCGAGGCCGCGATCACGCCGCGCACGGTCGGCATCATCCCGGTGCATCTCTACGGCCAGCCCGCCGACATGGACGCGATCATGGCTATCGCGCGCAAGCACAAGCTCTGGATTATCGAGGATTGCGCGCAGGCGCATCTGGCGCGTTACAAAGGCCAGCAGGTCGGCACTTTTGGTGCGATCGCGACCTACTCGTTCTATCCCGGCAAGAATCTCGGCGCGATGGGCGATGCCGGCGCCGTCGTGACCAACGATGCGCGACTGGCCGAGCACATGACCAAGCTGGCGCGACACGGCGGGCTCGTAAAACATCAGCATCCGATCGAGGGTATCAACAGCCGCCTCGACGGCATGCAGGCGGCGATCCTTTCGGCCAAGCTGCCGCATCTTCCGGCCTGGACCAAGGCGCGGCAGGATGCCGCGAAGGTCTACGAGGAGGACCTCAACCAGATCGAGGACGTGACGGTGCCGCAGACCGCGCCCGACCGCAGCCACGTCTATCATCTCTACACGGTCAAGCATCCGCGGCGCGACGCGCTCGCCGCGCATCTGAACGCGCATGGCATACAGACCGCGATCCATTACCCGACCGCCTTGCCGCTGCTCGAAGCCTATAGCCGCTTCAATTATCGCGCGGAACAGTTTCCGCATGCGTCGAACGACCAAGGGCAGATCCTGTCACTGCCGATGTTTGCCGAGATCACCCGCGCGCAGATGGACGAGGTGATCGACCGCGTCCGCGAGTTCTGAGGCGACCTCCACTTCTCGGCTCAAGCGGAAGACGAACGGTTAGCGGCAGACCACCACAGCAGACTGCCGGCGAGCAGGTCTCCGACCTGGCCAGACCGCCGTTCACGGTGACGCGCGCGCAGTCGCGCACCACAATGGCGGAACCGGAATTTCGCCGCGCCGACCCCAGCGGCACGTCGGCCTCTGCGCCGATCTCGGCGACTTGTTTTGGCACAGGAAGCGATAGGCGCATTGCTGATGATGATCGGGCGCGTAGATAGCGCGCGTCCGAAACGCGCGTGCCCGGAAAGTCGAGCGCTTACCGAAAAGGGGCAGAAATTGCTTCGGCCGAACCTCGCGCGAGGCCGGCCACAACCGCGTTCCGGCACCGCCGCACATAATCAGAGGAATGATTCATCGGGTCATGGGCGCCTGCCGGGCTCAGATCCCGTGATAGTCACGATACCATTTGACGAAGCGGCCGACGCCCTCCTCGATCGTCGTGGATGGCCTGAAGCCGATGTCGCTAGCGAGGTCCTCGATATCGGCATAGGTTGCAGGAACATCGCCCGGCTGCATCGGCAGCAGCTCTCGCTTTGCCGATTTTCCCAGTGCCTTCTCGAGCACCGATACGACGTGCATCAGATCTTCGGGCCGATTGTTACCGATATTGTAAATTTTCCACGGCGCCGCGCTCGAACTTGGATCGGGTGATTCGGAGTTCCAAGCCGAGTTGCCTTTGGGCGGGCGGCCAAGAACGCGAACAACGGCATGCGCGACGTCATCAACATAGGTGAAGTCCCGCCGCATCTGGCCATGGTTAAAAAGCTTGATCGGCTGCCCTTCAATGATCGCCTTTGCGAAAAGGAATATCGCCATGTCGGGCCTGCCCCATGGGCCATAGACCGTGAAAAAGCGCAGGCCCGTGGTCGGCAATCGGTAGAGATGGCTGTAGGTATGCGCCATCAGCTCGTTGGCCTTCTTTGAGGCCGCATAGAGGCTGATTGGATGATCGACATTGTCGTGCACGGAAAACGGCAGCTTGCTGTTCGCGCCGTAGACCGACGATGAGGACGCAAACACCAGGTGCCGGCCGCCATGATGCCGGCAGCCCTCAAGCACGTTGATGAACCCCTCGATATTGGAGTCGACATAGGCGTGCGGGTGATCGATCGAGTAGCGCACGCCGGCCTGGGCGGCGAGGTGCACCACGTACGCAAAGCGGTGCTGTTCGAACAGCGCCTTGACGCCGCCCCGATCAGTGAGATCAAGCTTCACGAACGTGAAATTGGCATGTTGCTTGAGAAGATCGAGCCGCGCCTCTTTCAGCTTCGGATCGTAATAGTCGTTGATGCTGTCTAAACCGACGACATTGCGTCCCTCGGACAGCAGTCGCTCGGCCACGTGAAATCCGATGAAGCCGGCCGCGCCAGTCACCAGTACCGCATCTGTCGGCATCAGTTCCCCGATCTCACAGTCGCCACAGCTCGATATCGGCGGGCTTCGACGCGCGATCGAGCCTGGTCTTCACGTCCAGCACAATGCCGCCGCCGCCGCGGAGCAGCCGCTGGATCAGCGACCAGCCCCCGTCGATATAGAGGTCATGTGCAACGGCGAGCACGATAGCATCGGCGGGTTGCAGGGCATCGAACTCGGTCAGTGCGACGTCATATTCCTGCTTTGCATCGGCGGCGTCAGCCATCGGATCGTGGAGCTGGACAGTCAGGCCGAACGACTGAAGCTCGCGGACGATATCGATTACCTTCGAATTGCGTGTATCGGGCACGTTCTCCTTGAACGTCAGGCCGAGCACCGTGACCACGCCGCCATGGGTTTTCCGCAGCAACAGGCGGCGGACACATTCGCGCGCCACGCGCTGCCCCATGCCGTCGTTGATCCGCCGGCCGGCCAGGATGACCTCGGGATGATAACCGGCCTTCTCGGCGCGGAACGTCAGGTAGTACGGATCGACGCCGATGCAGTGGCCGCCGACGAGCCCGGGCTGGAACGGCATGAAGTTCCACTTGGTGCGCGCCGCTGCGAGCACGTCCGCCGTGTCGATGTTGAGCGCCTGGAAGATCAACGACAGTTCGTTCATGAAGGCGATGTTCAGATCGCGTTGGGTATTCTCGATCACCTTGGCGGCTTCAGCCACTTTGATGGACGGCGCCCGGTGAACGCCGGCGGTCACGACCGACCCGTAGACAGCCGCGACGATGTCCAGCGTTTCGGCGTCCTGCGCGGACACGACCTTGATGATCGTCTCGAAACGGTGCTGCTTGTCGCCAGGATTGATCCGCTCCGGGGAATAGCCGACCGCAAAATCTGTACCCGCCTTCAGGCTCGAAACCTGTTCGAGGACGGGAACGCAGTCCTCCTCCACGGCGCCCGGGTATACGGTGGATTCGTACACGACGATGTCACCCTTCTTCAGTACGCTACCCACCGAACGCGATGCCGAAATCATCGCGCGCAGATCCGGTCGGCGGGCTTCATCGATCGGCGTCGGTACGGTCACGACGTAGAAGTCAGATTGCTTGAGTGCTGCGGGATCGCTCGTGAACAGGAGTGAGCTGTGACTCAGTTCATCAGCTTCCACTTCGCGCGTCCTGTCATTGCCCTGCTTCAATTCGACAACGCGCTCCTTGTCGATGTCAAAGCCGACCACCGGGGTGCCGGATCGCGCAAATGATACCGCAACCGGTAATCCGACATAACCCAGCCCGACGACGGCGATCTTGCGCCCATGCTTCACCGAAATCTTCCTCCTGAACGGTCGAGGCTTCTTAGCCTCTGGGGCGCAACGATCGCAATAGCAAAGGAGACGGTATTGCTAGTCCGCGTCCCAGGCCCTAATACACGTCTAACTTTGAGCGTCGCCCTGCCTCTCCCAAAAGCCCCAGCCTGGCCCAGAATGCGCGGTTTTCTGTCCTTTTCTGCACGAATCCTGATTTCGGGGCTGCTGCTCTATTTCGCGCTCCGCAGCATCGATTTCGGCGAGGTCCGCGTGCGCTTCCTGCAAAGCGGCGCCGGCTGGTTCTTCGCCTGGATGGCGCTTGCCGTTGCTGTGCTCATCTTCCAGATTTTGCTGGGCTCGCTGCGATGGCAGGAAATCTCCCGCTTTTGCAACGCGCCGCTTGGCCTCGTCCAGGCATTCCGCTACAACATGATTGGTACATTCTTCAATCAGACGCTGCCGTCGACGATCGGTGGCGACGCGGTGCGCCTGTGGCTGGTTCACCGCACCGGCGCCGGCTGGCGCTTTGCTACCTATTCCATCCTGGTGGACCGCGCGGTAGGCCTGATCGCCCTTGCCTTGGTAGTCGTGCTGAGCCTGCCTTGGAGCTACCAACTGATCGCAAACCATCAGGGCCGCTTAGCGCTCGTCGTGGTTGATGCCCTTGCCATCACGGCCGGTCTCGGGTTTCTCATTCTAGGCCGCCTGCAGTGGCGATGGTTGAAGACATGGTGGCCGACAAAGCACGTGCATGCATGCGCGGTCATCGCCAATCAGGTTCTGTTCAGCCGCAGCACCGGCCCGAAAATCGTCGTGCTCTCGCTTGCCGTCCACGTGGCGACGACGGTCGTGGCCTGGTGCGCGGCGCGCGCCATCCTTGCCAGTGCCGATTTCGAGCAGGTCTTCCTGCTGGTTCCTCCGATAGTGTTGATTACCATGCTTCCGATCTCCATTGCCGGCTGGGGCCTGCGCGAGGCAACCATGATGGTTGCTTTCGGATATGCCGGCTTGGTGCAATCGGACGGAACGATGGTGTCCCTGTTGACCGGCGTGACAGCGTTTGTCGCGGGCGCGATCGGTGGGTTGATCTGGATCGCAGGTCCGGAGAAGGCGGATCGCAGCAAGGATCCCATCCCTGCGGCCATCGAATAAGGCTTCGCGCGTTAGCGGCACCATGCGCCAGCCCATGACTGTGCCATTAGCACATTCCACAGCCAAGACCCGTGATTGCGCCGGCCTTTTAGATGGTCAGCCCAGACGTCGCCGACGCGCCTGGCATTGAACCAGCCCCGCTGGCCGAGGTTCTCGGTTGCCAGCAGATCGGATGCCCACTCCCTCAGCGGACCACGAAGCCACTGATCGAGCGGGATGGAAAAGCCCGTCTTTGGCCGATCGATCAGCTCTCGGGGCACATGGCGATCCAGCAGCTGGCGAACGAGCCATTTGCCCTGACCGTCACGGACCTTCATTGACGGTGGCACCCGGCAACTGAATTCCGCGACGTCTCTATCAAGAAACGGCACGCGGGTTTCGAGGCTGACCGCCATGGCCGCCCGGTCAACCTTCTGCAAGACATCGTCACTCAGATAGCTGAGCGCGTCCGCCAGCGTCATCCGGTCGAGTGCGTCGATTGGCTCGGAGACTTCATTCATCTCCTCGGCAAACCAGCTTGCGCGCTCCGTCCCGTCGACAACTACGCTGTCGGGACGGTCTTCCACGGAACACAGCAAGCGATACATGTCATCCGGGGTCGCCGCTCCCGCAATGCTTCCGACCTTGGCCATGAGATCGCCCACGCGAAGCGTGCGGTAGCGGTCGGGCGCGATCTTGCCCACGAGATTTCCGATCGTGTTGGCCGGCTCCGGTGCGACAAGACCGATAGCACCCTTCATTGCTCTCCTGGCCGCCGAAGGCAGCGAGGAAAAGCCGGCATGCAATCGGGCGGCCCAAACATGGCGGTTATACCCGCCGAACAGCTCGTCGCCACCATCGCCGGACAGTGCAACCGTCACGCTTCTCCTAGCGAGCGCGGCCACCAAATGCGTTGGGATCTGCGACGAATCCGCAAAGGGCTCATCATACATGGCGGCCAGTTTCGGGACTATGCCGATCGCGTCGGCAGGGCTGACGGTCAGCTCCGTATGATCGGTCCCGAGATGACGGGCGATGCGGCTCGCATGTGCCGCCTCATTGAATGAGGCCTCGGCGAACCCAATCGAGAAAGTCTTGACCGGACGAGTCGATTGCTTCTGCAACAGCGCCACCACCGTCGAGGAATCGATTCCGCCGGAAAGAAATGCTCCGACCGGAACATCCGACAGCAATTGCCGCATGACCGCTTGCGACAGCAGGCGCTCCAGTTCGGCTACGGCCTCTCCCGCGTCGGCGTAGCGCGCCTGTCGTCCTGCGGCCATGCAGGCCCGCATTGACCAATATGGCTCCGGCCGCGGCAGATCGCCGGCCGCAGCCACAGGCGTGAAGGTGATGCACGAACCAGGATTGAGCTTTCGAAAGCCCTCCCAGATCGTCCATGGCGCCGGCACGTAGGAATAGCGCATGAAGGCGGTCAAGGCGGCCTTGTCGACCGACGGCCTCCAGCCTGGATGCGCAGCAAAGGCCTTCAATTCGGACGCAAACACCAGATCGGAACCGATCCAGCCGTAGAAGAGAGGCTTTTCGCCAAACCGGTCACGGCAGAGCGTCAGCGTCCGATCGCGGGCATCCCACAGCGCAAAGGCAAACATGCCGTTGAAGCGGCGCAGCGCGTCGGCGATGCCCCAATGGAGGATGGCGTACAGCACCGTTTCGGTGTCCGAATGCCCACGCCAGTTCGGCGCGGCTCCGCTCTTCTCCAGCTCGGCCCGGATACCGAGATGATTGTAGATTTCCCCGTTGAACGTGACGGTCAGGCGACCGCAATCGCTCTGCATTGGCTGGGCGCCGGCGGCGCTCAGGTCCAGCACCGAGAGCCGGCGATGACCGAAACCAATACCGGCCGCATCGTCGATCCACCGGCTACCCGCATCGGGCCCGCGGTGCGCGAGCGCAGCCGTCATCCGCGCGATGCAATCGCCGAGGCCGCCCTGGCTGGCGCCGTTGCGCCTGAGAATGCCGGAAATCCCGCACATGCCGATGATGCGCCTAGGCCGCCTCTGCAAGCAGGTCATAGACCTGCTGCACCCGCTGCCGATAGGTGTGTTGCGTGCTCACCAGCTCGAACGCTGCGTCGGCGATGCCCTGCCGCCTGGATGGGTCGTTGAAGGCAGCGAGCACGGCATCGATGTTTGAAAAATCCGGATCGAGCGCGAGATAGTGCTCGTCCTCCTTGAGGATGTCATTGAAACGGCCGCGAAACATGATCTGGCAGGTCTTGGTGCCGGCGGCGTCGAAATGCCGCGAGCTGATGCATTTGCCATGATGGAGCGGCCGCGCCCGGTCGGCGAAGAAGCGTTCGAAGATATCGGTGTAGTCCAGTTGCTCATTGACAAGAGCTTCATGGCGCACAGGACCTCGTCGCATCACACGGCGCGCGATCGATTTGAGCCACCACGGCATCTTGTGGCCCAGATTCCGTAGCGCCGAATCATTGCGAAGCACAAATCCCTTTCGCGTCGAGAGCACATAGTCGCGGATCGCATTGACGGTCGCGTCGTCCCGTTCGAGGAACCAGGTTCCGGCTTCGGTTGAGACGGTTCCCCTGCAATCATTCAGATGGCCGGCCCACCCCTCGCGGTTGAGCCGTTGGTCCGAGATGTCCACCTGCAGGCCGCGCGCCGCTCCGTTTGTCGCAAACCACTGCATCAACCGGTTGCGATCGTCGTCGCCGAGGTGAGGAAGGTAACGCACCGCCCGCGCTCCGATATCAAGCCGTCTCGCACCGGCCGCCCTGCCCGGCCGGAACACGGATGGATTGAGCGCATGCGGGATTGCCACCACGTCCCGGGTCGCGACATCGCTAAACAGGAACCGCCCGGACTCAATCAGAAGCTGAGTGGCAACGAATTCCGGCTTGAGCGCGGCGAACAGCTGCCTTTTGTCAGCGATCCGCGAGCCCGGGAGGCTGACCTCATTGCCAACGAATGTCAGCAGCGGGACGGCGCGGCCCGCCAACGCCTCGATGTGCGGCTCGATATAGCCGGTGGTATCGCCATTGGTCGAATGCAGCAGGACCACTGCGTCGACCTCCCGCAACTGCCGTTGCAGTTTATCCCCTGCTGCGGGATCCGCGACGTTGACACCCAGGACATCGAACTGCGGCGCCTGGATGAATGCGTCAAGCCAATCATCATAGTAAGACAGCCTGTCAGTGTATTGCGCGTACCCGACCAGCACGCGCATGCGGCTATCCCGAAGGACCACGACGCCTAGCTCTTAAGCAGTTCAGCAATGCGGAACGCGGCGCGTCCGTCGCCATACTCGTCGATCGCACTGCGCTCGCCAAAATCCGCGCCTTTCCAGAGGCGGTTCCAGCCGTGCGCGATGGTCTCGATCCACTCGGTCTCGTCCCGCAACGTCGTGCAGGGAACTCGATGAAAATAGGCCTCCTTCTGCAGACCGCCGGAGTCGGTGAAGACTTCGCAGGCGCCATGCAGCAGCTTTGCCATGTCGAGATAGCCGACGGGACCAATCACCTTGAGACCGTCGAAATCGATACCCATGCGCAGCGCGGTCTGGCGCGTTCGCGGATGGATCGGCAGGACGACCGGATAACGCTTTGCCTGTTGCTGCAGGAAACCAACGACCTCGCGAAGATTGGCGGGCTCGTTGGTGTTTTCGGCACGATGCACTGTCGCGACGCTGTAATTCTTCGGCGTCAGGTCGAGCTCAGACAGGATTTTCGAACCGGCTTCTGCGCGCGCGGTCGCGAACAAAGTCGCGTCAAACATCACGTCGCCGATCCGGTGCACGCCTTGCCGGATTCCTTCGTTGGCGAGGTTCTCTACCGCGGCGCTGGTCGGACAAAGTTGCAGCGCGGCGAGGTGATCGGTCAGCACCCGATTGACCTCCTCGGGCATCCGCCGATTGAAGGATCGCAGGCCCGCCTCGACATGTGCGATCGGGATATGAAGCTTGGCCGCCGCGAGTGCACCGGCGAGCGTCGAGTTGGTGTCGCCGTAAACCACGACCCAATCCGGCTTCTCCTCGATCAGCACAGGCTCGATCGCCGCCAGCATGCGGCCGGTCATCTCACCATGCCCGCCGCCATTGATGTTCAAGCGGTGCCGTGGTGCGGGAATGTCGAGTTCCTCAAAGAAGACATCCGACATGTCCGTATCGAAGTGCTGGCCAGTGTGGACCATCACCTCGTCGATGCCGTCGGTCCCCCGGATGGCGCGGCTGACGGCAGCCGCCTTGATGAACTGCGGACGGGCGCCGACGATCGTGAGTGCTTTGATTGTCAAGTGTAGGCCTTCACTTGTGGAATGAAACGCTCGTGCTGCTTCATGCAGCGGAGGATCTTTTCCTTGCGCGCCTTGGTCCACGCGATCGTTGTCGCAAGCCCCTCCTCGTGGGCGACATCGGCTTTGAAGCCGAGTTGCTTTGCCGCCTTGGACGGATCGCCGAACCGCTGCCCGGAGCGATCCCAGTCGCGCGCCGGCGCAAGAGCAATGGGCGTCGGATTTCCGGTCAGGGCGTTGATGCGCTCGGCCAGCTCCCGGATCGTCGTCTCCGCCCCGGATGCCAGATTGTAGATCTCGCCGGGCTCCCCCCTGAGCGCGCAGGCCATCAGCCCTCGCGCCATGTCTTCAACAAAGATGAAGTCACGCGACGCAATGCCGCCGTTTTCGACCGGCAGCGCCTCGCCATGCAGGGCCTTCCAGATGAAAGTCGGCGTCACGTTGCGCCATACGGTATGTACTGTGCCGCGCCAACGACCTGCGCCCAGAATTTCGCCGGGTCCATAGACATTCTGGAACCGCGCCTTCACGAACGGCAGCTTGTGACGCGTGAAATAGTAGTTGCCGTACATCTCGCCGACCAGCTTCGAGATCGAGTACGGACTGTCGTGGAACAGGGACACTGGCGCGTCCTCGGTCGTCGCCGTCGCGCCATCGAAGGTTTTCTCGGCAACCGCGCAACCCGCCGCGGCGTAAACCACCTTGCGCAATGAGGACATGTCCTTCAACCGCTCGAACAGCTTCAGCGTCGTCAGCGTGTTGTTGGCGTGATCAGCCAGCGGATCGGCGATCGAGGACTGATTGCCGTGATAACACGCGAGATGAAAGACGAAATCGAGATCGCCCGGGAGTTTCTGCAGGATCGCATCATCAGCAACCGATCCGAGGCGAAAGTCGATGTCATCGCCTTCCGGTACATTCGAGATGTCGGCCGATAACAGGTTGTCGACGATGGTGATCCGTGCGGGCTTCTGCTCACGGATCAGGCGCACAAGGTTCGAGCCGACAAATCCGGCTCCTCCGACGACCAGAACATTTGCGCCAGAGAACGTCTGACTGCTCATCAAAGCACTCCTTGTGTCGTCGGCGGTTTGACCGCCTTGATGTTCAAATTCCAGCCCAAGACCCGCGACGGCCAGCATGTACTTGAAGGCGGCAGAACGCGTTCGACGAGCTTGACGAGCGGAGGCAGAATGAAAAGTTGGCGCCAGCTCAACTGCGTAAGCATGAACTCGAGCTGCGAAAATCGCGAGAACAGCGCGGCCGCCTCGCGGCGGCTGTAGACGAGTGCAAGCGGGCACGCATCGCCGTCATTCATATTCAGCGCTTCCTGCTGGGTCTTGCCGCGATAGTGCGGGTCAAACAGGCGCCGCAATCGCAGCAACACCAGGTTCTTCCAGCTGTAGCGGTAATAAAGCATCACGATCAGTCGGCCACCCGGCCGCAGGACCCGGAAAATCTCCTCGACCATCGGACGTGGATCCGAAACGTGGTGCAGTACACCCATGGAGCAGACGATATCGAACTGACCGTCCGGGAATGGAAGCTTGTTGCCATCGACTTGCAGGAATTCGCCCTTCAAGCCGCCGAGCTCAAATCGCTTGCGACTGAGTTCGACCGCCGTCTTTGTCAGGTCGACACCGGCGACGGAGGCGCCGTGGCGCGCATACTGATAGAGCACGTATCCGTTGCCGCATCCGATATCGAGAACCCGCAGGCCGCCCGCGGATGAGTAGCCGTGAATGGCCTCCGACAGCGCATAGGGCTCGCAATTGTCGGCCTCTCGCAACGCGTCGAAGCCACGGAAATACGCGGCGGTGCCGAGCTCGGCGGGTATCGCCGACGCCGCGACGGGATTTTGCTCCCAGAACGCCTTGACGCGTTCGATCTCGACGGTACTTCCTTCAGGCATCCCGATTGCTCGAACCGTCAGCGCGCCGCGGCCAGGTGACTGTAGATGTCGGTCACGCCATGGGCATCGTACCATGACAGCATGCGACGCATGGTCTCCGGGAACGCCATCTGCGCGCTCCAGCCCAACACCGCCTTGGTCCGCGACGGATCCGGAACGACGGCGGGCACATCGTCGTCGCCGACCGGCACGACCTTGACGTTTGGATCGGGTGGCAGCTTGAGGTGACTGCGGACGGCGTCATAGACGTCGCGGATCGAATGCCCCTCGCCGCTCGACACGTTGAAGATTCCAGTTGGCGCATCGGTCTTCATGACGAGATCGACCGCGGCGAGAAAGTCCGACATATCGAGGAAGTCGCGCTGCGCATCGGTACAGAAACAGCCCTGCCCCGCCTTCAGGCGCTTGTAGAATGTCGGGATCGGGCCGATCGCCAGCCGTGGGCCGGTGACGTTGGCAAGCCGGAGCGAGGCAAACGGCAGCCCGCTCATTGCAAGATACTGCTCGCCGGCAACCTTCGAGATGCCGTAACTCGTGAACGGCCGCAGCGGATGGTCGACCGGGATCGGCACAGCCTCC
Organism: Bradyrhizobium sp. OAE829; assembly: GCF_040546575.1. Taxonomy (NCBI): domain Bacteria; kingdom Pseudomonadati; phylum Pseudomonadota; class Alphaproteobacteria; order Hyphomicrobiales; family Nitrobacteraceae; genus Bradyrhizobium; species Bradyrhizobium sp. OAE829. The sequence continues at coordinate 1,649,006 of NZ_JBEPOE010000001.1, forward strand.
GGGCGGCCGTAGCAGAGCACGGTCTGGAAGTTCAGCAACCGCGAGACGCCGTGCCTGCGGGCCGCATGGGCAACGTTGATCGTGCCTGCGACATTGGTCGCGGCATCTTCCCCCCAGTCCATCGGGTCCTTATAGGCGGCCGCCGAATGGACGACATGGCTCGGCTTGAACGAATCGAACGCCCGGTCCACCGTCACACGATCTGCAACCGAGCCTTCGACCAGCGACAGGCGTGGCAGCGCAGGCACGACCTCGCGCTTGCCGGTTGCGAAATTGTCGAGCACGAGGATGTCGTGCCCTTGCGGCAGCCAATGCTCGATCAGGTTCGAGCCCAGGCAACCGGCACCGCCTGTGATGAGGATACGCATGGGTGTACCTGAGTTCAGGAGCGAGCAACCTTGAGATGGGTGTAGCCGCCCTGCACGCCCTCGCGCTTCCAGCGCTCCACCGCGGCTTCGGCGATCTTCAACAGCGGCGTGAATTCGACCTCGCCGAAGTCGGCGAAGGTCCGCGACGGATCGAGCAGGATGGAGGCGGCGTCATCCGGGCCGAGCGGCTTCACTTCCGGTTCCGGATAGTCGTTGAGCTTCATCGCAGCGACGACGGCATCATAGAGCTCGCGGATCGCGACGTCCTTGCCCGACGAAAAGTGGTAGGTGCCGTGGCCGGTGCCGTCGGCCGCACGCACCACAACGCGGGCGAGATCCGGCGCATAACAGAAGTCGCGGCGCGCCGGTGTGACAAAGCATTTCTTGCCGCCAGACAGGCGCTCGAAAAAGATCGGCAGCGGCCCCGACACGTTGCGCTCACCGATGACGTTCGCCAGGCGGAACGTCACCCAATCGACGCCCGAGAACTGGACATAATGCTCGCCAGCGGTCTTCGAAATCGCGTAGCTCGAGTTCACCGGGTTGATCGGATGGTCAAGCGTGATCGGCGACTGCGTCGGCTTGGTGCCGTAACAAAGTGCGGTCTGGAAGTAGACCAGTCGCGAGACGCCATGGGCTTTGCTCGCCTTCGCGATATTGGCCGTACCGGCGGCGTTAACCAGCGCATCGGTGCCCCAATCGTCGGGGTCCTTGTAGGATGCCGCCGTATGGATCACCACTTGCGGCTTGAACTCGGCAAACAGTTTGTCAACGACCGATCCATCGACAATCGTATCCTCGATCAGTCGCAGATTCGCGTGCTCTGTGAGGTTGTCGCGCCGCCCCGTCGAAAAATTGTCGATGGCGAGCACCTGGTCGCCGCGCGCAAGCAGCATATCAATCACGGTCGATCCGACCTGGCCGGCTCCGCCGGTAACAAAGACCTTCATTGAACTGTATCCCTCAACGTAGCGCGGGCAGCCTGCTGCCCGGGTTTGAGCATTGCCTTAAACTCATTCGCCCGATCATGGAAGCGCTGATGCCACAATTCGAGCGACAGGAGCCCCCATGTCTTTCGTGAGAACTGCGAGGCACCCTGGAAGTTCGCCAGCACGACATCGGTGTTGAAGTAGGCCCGCTTGCGAGCGCGCTGCTGATCGAAAACATCGGCGACAAAGCCCTCGAGCGGCCCTTTGAACCATTCCTTCAGTGGAACCGGAAAGCCCATCTTGTCGCGGCGCTCGACGATGCTCGTCGGCAGCACGTCGCGATAGGCGGTCTTCATCAGCTGCTTCATCTGACCGCCCTTGAATTTGACGTCCGCCGGCACCGTCGCCAGGAACTCGACAAGCGGATGGTCGAGCAGTGGCACCCGGCTCTCAAGACCATGCGCCATGCTCATCCGGTCCTCGACCTGCAGCAGCGCCGGCAACAGGCACTTGAAGTCGAAATGCGTCATCTTGTCGAAGTAGGCTTCCTTCTTCACATTGTCCTGGTTGTTGAAGATGTCGCGGAATGCCTCGAAGACGCGAGATTTATCGAGCGACGACCAGTCAACTTCGCCGACCATGTCGGTGGAGCGATCGACCAGCCTGAAGTAACGCTTGTCGATGTCGTCAAACAACCCGTCGCGCCAGAACTCCTTGATCATCGGCTTGTACTCGCGCAGCAAGCCGAGATTGGGGACGATGGATTCGATGGTGACGACGTAATTGCCCTTTTGATAGGTGCCGTCCATCGCCGCCTTGATGCACTGTTCGAAATAGGCAACGAGGTACCGCGCGTAACCGCCGAGCAGCTCGTCGCCGCCCTGCCCGCCCAATACAACCTTGACGTGCTTAGCGGCGAGCGCCGAGACCATATATTGCGGGAATGAGCCGGGACCGGCAACCGGGAAATCGAGATGATAAATGACGTCGTTCAGCGAACGACGGAAATCCTCTGCCGTGATGTCGCTGATGTGGAGCGCCATGTCCGCGCGCTCGGCGACCTCGCGCGCGTAGCGGCTCTCGTCATAGCCCGGATACTCCGTGAAGCGACCATGGAAGGCCAGCCGGTTGCGATGGTCGTGCTTGGAGGCCAGCAAGGCCACCAGACTGGAATCGAGACCGCCCGACACATAGCCTCCAATCGGCACGTCCGAGCGGAGATGGATGTTGAGCGAATCCGCGACCAGCTCTTCAAAACGGCTCTCAAAGTAGCGCGGGCTATGGTTGAAATCGACGTCGTACTGAACGTCCCAGTATCGCCGGATAGTAATAGCACCGGCGGAAACGACGAAGGTGTGCCCCGGCAAGAGAGCGCTAACGCCTTCGAACAGAGTTCGGGCGCCAATCGTGTATTGGAAGGTGAGGTATTCCGCGAGCGCAGACGAATCGGTTTTGATATCGCTCAGAAAGGGCAGCAATGCCTTGGCTTCCGAAGCAAAGAAGATTCGATTGCCCTGTTCGGTGTAATAGAACGGCTTGATTCCGAATCGATCACGCGCGGCAAACAACTTTTGGTTGCGCTCGTCCCAAATCGCAAAGGCGAACATTCCACGCAGGCGGGAAACACAATCCTCCCCCCATCGATCATAAGCCGCAAGGATGACCTCCGTGTCGGAGGTCGAACGGAAAGTCCAGTGAGCGGCGAGCTCATTGCGCAGTTCGATATAGTTATAGATTTCGCCATTGTAGGTGATGATCGTGCCATTCGGCGCCCGCATCGGCTGCGCACCGCTAGCCGTCAGATCAATGATCGCCAGACGACGATGCACGAGGCCGACGCGTCTATCCGAGGACATCCATTCGCCATCGCCGTCCGGGCCACGATGCGATATCAACGTCGACATCGCGCCAAGCGCGGACGCGCCCTCGGCGAAGGGAGCATTTTGCAGCGATACGAAACCGGCTATGCCGCACATACTAACGTCTTGCCTATGTAATTGTTGATCAGTTCAGGCTTCAGGATTTCAGGTGGGCCAGCACCGACCGCAATGGGTGCAACAGGGTCTTCAGCCACGCGTGGACCAGTTCGCGCGTCTCCGGTCTAGCACGGCCCAACACGGTTGAGAATAGCAAGCGATAGCAGCGCTCTATGATGCTTCGCTTGATCCAGCGGCGGCGTGCGCCCCACCCCGGGGCAGCCGCAATCTCGAAATCGCGATCGCAGAAGTACGGCAAGCTTGCGCTCTGGTCCGCTCGGAAACGGGCTGAAATGACCTCATCAAACTTTGCAACAAAAGCACGAAATGTGTTATCAGGATTGCAAGCCACTTCTCGATAAGCTCGCTCGATAATTTCGCGGGCGCGCGCTGGATCCTTGAGAACAGCGACCACCTCAGCGTGATTCGAGTGGTCCTTCATCAAAGGCACGTAGTGCCGCCAAGCCTGCATTCGGCCGGAATACTCACCTTCGTACATCACGAGCAGTGTCCTCAAGGCCGCAGCCTCAAAGCATCGAGGCGATATCTGGTTGAGGGAGATATTGCCGTCTACATCCGCAAAATAAAGTTCCTTCAGGGTCCTAAATTGCGCACCCGGATTCCGACGCTCGTACGCGTCGACCGCCTGCTGGATTTCGCCGGTGAAGTCAAAGACGGAAGCCCCGCTCTCCACGCCCAACATTGCCTTGCAGGATCGCACAAACTCCGTCCAATTCTCACCGTAGAGGCGGTCCTCTTCCCGGAACGAGATGTCGAGTGTGAGCCCATCGTTCGCTGCCTGCTCGCGGAATGCTCGACCAATCTCATACTTTTCTTGGCCGAGTTCGCCGAGCCATGCCGGTACCTTTCTGGCTCGGTATCCGACATCGATCCGGCGCTTTTCATAGGGCTCGACGTCAAGCTCAAGCAGGTGCTCCGGGACGTAGCCCGTGAGCACGTTTACCTTGGTCACCGCAGGAAGCCGGCCGGCCGGGTAGACTTTCTCGATCTCCTGTTCGGGAACGCACGTAAAGAGGACGTCGATCCCAATTTCCCGCATTGCCGCAATCGTCGCGTCAACGAAACGATACTCGTCCTGGATAAAGATTGCCTTTAATCCGCGAAAGTTCGCGAGGGCTTTGCGCGTGCGCGAGCTCACGTAACTGTCGTTGCAGGCGATCAGAGAGTAGTGAACGATCACTGCGTCGAAATGATCTAGATCGAGCCGCGGCGGCAGATCGCCAAAGATCGAGATCATTCTGATCCTGTGGCGGGAGCACTCAATCAGAGAGTCGATGTGTTGACGCACGGTCGCAGCACCGTCCTCGCGATAGTCGCAGAGAAGCAGTATCTCTCGCCTCACGAGGCGATGCGCCTTGCGCGCACGGAGATATTCGGGGCCGCCGACAAAATCATCGCCCGCGACTTGAATCCGCCAACCAGCAACATCAGCAGGAATTCGCCACGAATATTTCCCGATCTATCATATCGATGAAACAATCTCTCAGGCACTTTCTGCAACTTCACAAGTAGAGCAAAGCGTCGCTTCCGGCGACCCTTCCGGCCCATACTAGATGCCCAGATGGCGCCGCACTCGCTTTCGAAGAGGCATAGGGAGCCGCTTGTAAGCCCAAAAGGCAAAAGGATAGTGCTTGGCAAGCCTTTCCGGTCTCGGCACAGCGGTCTTGTGCTGAAGGTCTGCTCCCCCTTGGGCCGGCATATTATGCTGAAACTCTGTCGTCCCTTGGGTTGAGTTCCTGAACAGCGTTACGGCATCCAACGGCAGTTCGGTCGCCGTCTCCTGCACCAATGTTCCTTGCACGGCTTTCGCGCTCGAATTAAGTCGATGCGTCTTGGCCCGGAATTCAATCCACCGCGGATCAACGCGCTTCGGAAACTCTTCCTCGATGGTTTCTTCAATCATACGGCCGAATGCCTGATAACCGTATTTCTCCGGCCTTATCAAGTGCCTATAGGCGCGATCGGCCATGGCGGCCAGGTATTCAGTATCGCCAACTTTTGCGAGCACCTCGTCGACGTTCGAAAAATCCTTTTCGAGTGGCAAATAGTGGGCATCAGCCTCCATCGCGCCGGAATAATTTCCTCGGAACAGAATCATTGGAGTCATCATCATGGCAGTCTCGAAAGCGCGGGGAGATATCTGGCCCATGTCAAACGATGCCTCGATGGGACGTGTCACGTCCTCGAACTCCTGATATGTCGCCTTGCGGCGCTGCGCTGCCTCAAATTGCTCAATCGTTTTCTCGAACTCCCCGTCGAAATCGAACAAATTCGATCCGCTCTCACATCCCAGCATCGTGCGGCTGACCCCGAGGAATTCAAACCACGCCGTTCCATAGATCCGGCTTGCATCATCCATCGCAATATCGTGCGGAATATTGCGCGCGCTGCAAAGCTCCGCCATACGACGGCCGATCTCGTATTTATCGAAACCGAGCCGTCCGTACTTCGGCCCGAGGTTGCGGCCGCGATAAGCAACGGAGACCCGGCGCTCATCGAGCGGCACAATCGAGGGGCGGCGGTCCAGGAAACCTTCCGGCAGATAGCCGGTCAGAGCATTCACAATTCTGAGCCCAGGAAGCTCAGATGCTGGATAAGCGAGATGCCAGAAATCGCAAGGCACAGGCGTAACCAGGACATGAAAGCCGAGCCGCCTCAATTCCTGATGGAGCCGGGCCGTACGGTCATAGTCGTCCTGCACCGATATGATCTTCAGACCTCGGAAATTCAGCAGCGCCTGTTTGTAGCTATCACTCACATAGTCGTCCAAGATCAGCCGACAACAATAGCTGTGGAAGATGACGTCATATTCGTTCAGGTCGAAGTTCACCTGTGCGCCACCCGTCACGTGAACATAATCGACGTCGAACTTCGTAAACTTCTTCAAAGACAGCAGATACTCCATCGTGGTCGACACGTAGGTCGACGAGCTTGAATAAGCCACGAGGATTCGCTTGGGAGTTGTGTTGACCATTACGATGTCATGCAAAAAAGAGAGAGGAAGGAGCGAGCCAGGTATTCACTCGTCACATTGCAGCAAAACGGATGTGCAATCAGGCCGGCTGACGAACTGCCGGAGGCACCTGGCTATTCAAACCGCTAGCCTCGGGAGCGCGGCGGGCGGCTGGCAAAGTCACGCAGCCTTCGTAGAGCCATATCTGCGGCAGGACGCGCCCAACCTGGCAATCGACGGTAGACTCTGCGCGCAAGCGAGCCGCTCCTGAACATCGGCAGCGAAACACCCCAAGGTGACTTTGTCGTAGCAAGATCCTTAACAAATCGAGATCGCACGCGTTGCGGGGCATCACGCAGGCCATCGCTCGAAATAGGCCGGTTCGTCAGCCCCCCAAAGTAGCAACCATCATAATCCGGGCTAGAAGACATCTCGGTCTGTCTTCTTCCCGCTACGGGCAAGACGGAATCCAGATGCTCGTCAAAACCTGCAACAAAGGCTTTATAGGACCAGCGACCAGACGAAATAATATCGCGGTAGGTACGATCAACCATTCCTTCCAATTGATCGAGCCTTGAAAGCCGCTCGATGACGGATTCCAGATTCGAAAAATCCTTCTTCAGAGGCAAATAGTGGACGTCGGGTTGAAGCAATCCACTGTACTCTCCTTCGAACAATATCAGCGCCGATTTCGTCGCGGCCGCCTCGAAGACACGAGGCGATATCTGGTTCATCCGAACCTCGCTTTCATGCGAAGCCAAATAGCGTTCTCGTATCTGCTCGTATGTGAGCCACGGATTTTCTGCAAGTGCGGCCTGGACTTGACGCCCGATACTTCCGTCATCGTCGAATACGTTCGATCCGCTTTCGCTGCCTAGAACCGCCCTGCAGTTCGAAAGAAAATCGTACCAGGCATCGCCATAGATGCGCTTGTCTTCCTCGACTTCGATGTCGTGCGGTATGCCCCTCGTTTGGCACTCCTGACGCATCCGGTAGCCAATCATGTACTTGTCTTTGGCCAGATCTCCGAATCTGAACGGCAACGGCCGGCCTCGATACCCAATATGGATCGGACGCTCGCTAAGCGGCTTGTAGCCTCCCATCTTCTCGAGCCGTTCGGGTACATATCCGGTCAGATTGGTCAAAAATCTCACCCGTTTGAAACGGCTTGAGGGGTATATTTTTTCCGATTGACCATCGGGGATGCAGGTAAACACCGTGTCGATGTTGAGCGTCTCTATCCATCGACGGGCGCGCTCAGTGTACTCGTATTCGTCCTGGATAAACAGCACTCGATGTGCACGAGCGCTGGAAACCGCAGCAGCCACCTGCGGCGAAATGTGCTGCTCCAAGGAAAGCCGTACCGAGTAGTGAATCACAACGACATCGAACCTCTCGATATCGTACAGGCAGTCGACGGCATCGACAGCGGTCGCGTAGTACACATCATTTTGAGAATACGTTCCGAAAGAACTGATGTGCTCCATTACGGTCGAGGTAAAGAGTGCATGGGGCGAATACAAGACGAGTATCGACAACCGCCGTCCGCCGGTCTCTGACTTGGATTCTGTAAGACGTTTTTCCTGCAAAGTAACAAACTTGCTATGATGATCTTGTGATTGAGCGGCCAACCGCCCTCCGATCTCTGGTTTCTTGATCAGGCTTCGTTTCGGCCACTCTTAATCTTGGCAACTGCCGCAGAGTTCAGCAAACGCAACGCTCGGGCCAGCGCTGCTGGACGACGACCCGCCGCGAGCGCTGAACGAGTCCCGAAGGATGCATTGGCTTGGTAAACACTCATTAGAAGCCAAGGTGATCCCGAAGAATTCTGAAACGCTCTCTGAAGCTCGTGGCCCAGCGTATTTTATGCATCCACTCATTGGTCGGGTATTCGCGATGCGCTTTGAGCGGCGCCGCCAGCAATTCGCCAAACTCGGTTTCCGATAGTTCGAGCTTCTTCAAGACGAACGCCCGATCCTTCGCGATATCTTCGGCAAAGTAGGATGGCTGCTGAAGTTCGGCGAGGGCCTGGTCTCTCGTCATCTCTCCCGATGCCACCAGGCTAGCCAGGTGAGCGCGCCGTTTGTCGAACCCGAAACGCGTCGGCAAATAGTACCCTTGGAAGAATTTTGTGAACCGCGATTCGTAGTGCTTGCCCCCGTAATAACGCCAGCCAAATCGCTTCTCGAGATACTCAATCGCAGACCGTTTGCTGAAAGGCATAAGATCAAGCGGCGCCACGATCTTCAGGCCAAGAAACTTTGGAAGATAGAAGTTGAAGTACCAAAAGCCCATCATGGGGAATTTTCTCAACGGTCGCTTTCCGAACTGCCGGTGAATTGCCCGAATGTGGGTCAGGTCGCCTGCGCTATAGCCCCAGGCGCTCGGCAGAATGGACTCCGTGGCGTAATTGCTCCCCGTCAAAGCAAAGGGAATCCGCTGGCGCGCGGTCTCTTTGTACAGGGCCGCCAGGAAGGCGTGATCTTGTGGTATATCTTGGTTGGGCACGCCTGCCCGCAGGAACGCGAGCTGCAAATCTTTCATCTCTTCCCAATCGACCACAACCGTGTGCAGATCAATCCCGAGTTTTGTGATCATCAACTCGATGTTTCTCACGGCGAGTTCGCTATTCCATCCCGCATCGACGTGGATAGCAAGGACCCTCAGGCCCCATTCTTCATGAGCCTTCATCAGGAGGTAGGAGCTGTCGACCCCGCCGCTGACGCCCAGAACGCAGTCGTACGCCTTTCCCTGTCCTCGCTGCTTCATTTCAGCGATAAGAGCATTTAACTTTTTCTCTCCGCGTTCATCGGGAAGCCAATAGTTGTCCCTGCGATCCATGATCAATTTGCAATGGTTGCAAATCCCGGATTCGTCAAAAACGATATTCTCATCCGTGGTGTCCATTACGCATCGGACACATACCTGATACCGCACGTCGCTATTCATCATCGTCCAACTTGATAGAGGTCGATTCTACTCACCGGCAGCCGCTACAGAGCTCGCACCAACCTGGATGTATCCTGGATAGGCACCGAACTTCAGAATCCGTCAGAACATCCGCTCCAACTTCTCGCGTTCCGGATAGGTAATCAATACGGCACGATGCTTTCCGTGCAACACAAACAAGCTGCCGGCTGCCACGGCAGAGGCGCCTACGTCTATGGCGCGCTTTAAGTCTTCGACTGAAGACGCGCCTCCGCAAGCAACGACTGGAACGTCGACATGCTGCGAGACCGAGCGTATCAAAGCATCATCGTAGCCCGCTCGTGTCCCATCTCGGTCGACGTCGTTCAAAAATAGCTCGCCCGCGCCGTACTCCACGCATTGCTTGACGAAATGTAGCGGGTCAAGGCTCAAGTTTTTTTTGTTTCGGGGGTCGAACACGCAATAAGCTCCGAATAGCTTTCTCTTGATGTTGACCGATACCACCACACTTTGGCTTCCAAACTCGTCGGCAACAGAGGAAATCAACCCGGGATTCTCAAGCGCCGCAGTGCTCAAGATGACTTTCTCAGCGCCGTTCCGGAGGACGCGACGCACTTGATCCAGGTTATGCAGGCCTCCTCCATAGGCAAAAGGCATGAAGCATTCAGATGCGATCGAACTGATCAAATCGTAGTCGATCTCGCTTCGCTCTCTTGAGGCGCAAATATCCAGAAAGATAAGTTCGTCGACCTCTTTCTCGTTAAAAATCCGGACCGCGTTGAGCGGATCGCCAACGTACTTGGGATCGGTAAATTTGGTGGTCTTGACAAGACGGCCATGCTCAATAAGCAGGCACGGAATGATGCGCGGGATTTCCTTCAACCTTTTCCCCACCCCTCGTTCGACCAAGCTCCCAGCTCTTTCAAGTACTGCCTGAAGAACTGAAAGCCGAATTTATGACTCTTCTCGGGATGAAACTGAACCGCGAGGATGTTTTCTTGAGAAACCGCCGCAACAACCGATCCACCATAGTCGAGAGTACCTACGATCACTTCCTTGTCCGACGGCACAAAATGGTAGGAATGCGCGAAGTAAAATCGTGGCTTATGGCCGACTTCCGTCCAGATACCAGCCGAACCGGCATCGATAGAACGCCAGCCCAGATGAGGGACTTTGAGCTTCGCTTCAGGATCGGGCCGGAGCCTCTCCACGTCTCCTTTGATCCAACCGAGACCAGGCTCACGCCCCTCTTCACTGCGATCCGCCAAGAGTTGCAAGCCAACACAAATTCCCAGAAGCGGGATTCGGTCCGTATGCACCCGTCTTTCAACAACGCTCAGCAACCCTGAACCGCGCAAGGCACCGACGCACGCGTCAAAGGCTCCGACGCCCGGCAAAATAAGCGCCGTCGCTTCCAGCAACGTCTCCGCGCTGTCGGTTATCACGGCATTGCCGCCGACGTGTTCAATCATGTTCCGGATTGAACCGAGGTTTCCGATGCCGTAGTTGATGATCGCGATCATCTATTAGCCGCGAATTTCGTTGTTCAGCCAGGGAGCCGCGCGCGAGATCAGCCGTCGAGCGCGCTGCTTAACGCCCACATTCAGGCTGCGCAGCCATTGAGCCGTACTCGTGCCGACGGGCTGGCCAAGACGCGCGTTGGCGGCTTTGTGCTCCTCCCGCGCACGCTCATACATCTCATCTATTCCGAAGATTTCTGCGTTTTGAGCAAACCTAGGAGACAGTTGGAGAGTCTCCGACAATACCTGCTCCGCAAACGCACTGTAGGAGTACTTTCCGGATTGCACGATGTCCCGGTAGGCACGCCCAACGATCTCAGATCTATGAGTGTCCTGCTTCACGAGTGACATAATCTCCGCGAGGTTGCTGAAGTCGCGCTTCAATGGCAGGTAATGGACCCATGGCTCCAATACGCCATTATAATCTCCCTCAATCAACACCTGACATGTGCCCGTCGCACACGCTTCGAGATGTCGAGGCGACAATGCAAATAGGGCAAACGTCCCATCCATCCCTGGAAAACACTGAGATTCAATCTCCTCCAAGCTGGAGGCTGGATGTTTCTCCACGTAGTCAAGCGTGCGAGTTCGAATGGTGCCATCCCAATCCAGGATGCTTGCGCCGCCCTCAAGGCCAATTGTGTACTTGCATCGCAACAGAAACTCGTACCACGCGTCGCCCATAAATACGTCTTCCGGCCGGGACGAAATATCCGTTCGAATATCTGTCTTTCGTGCATGCGCCTCGACACGATCTCCTATCTCGATCTTGAGGACGCCATGTCGTCCGAGCCAAGAGGCTTGCCGCCAGTTTCTTCCGCCCGCCCGATAGCCGATGTCGATATCTCGAGCATCATGACGCCCGGCTTGCAGCGCGTCGATCTTCCGCAGGGTTTGTTGCTCAAGGTATCCAGTGAGGACCGTATAAAACTGCACTCTCTGCCTATCGACCAGCGGATATATCTTCGGCCATTCGCTTGCGGGAGCAACTGAGAAAACCGCTCTGATGTCGTAGGAATTGATGAAGTCGCACAACAAATCGGCGGAGATAAATTCGTCCTGGGGAACAGCAATCTTGATTGCCGGCGAATCACGCAAGAATTCAATCTGGCTACGAAGCCGGTTAAAGAGCGCAGGCCCTCCCCATCTGCCGCAAAAGAAAAGGTCATGAAAGACGATAATGTCGAAGGAAATATTCTTCGCATAGTCCGGGAGATCTTTGTGCTCCAGATTTAGGTAAAAGACGCGATGCTGGGGCAAATGCCGCTCGAAACAGTACAAATGATCGTACGTTGCGATGCGCATCGTCGGCGCATTGTGCCAATAAACGACTAGAATATTCAGCTTTCGGTCTTGCATCGCAGACCAGTTCATGGACTTACCTTCAAAATCTTTTTCAGGATGCTTTTGACAGGTCGCGGCACTTTCGACCGAACCCCATTAATAATTCCTTCCTCGATCCGGGACACCCACTTGGCTAGCGGGCTGTGGATGCTCACTTGCCGAGGCGCATTGGGCGCGATTGGCGCGTATAGACGCGCCAGCTCTTCCGAGCTCTGCATGGCGGAGGCCAATCCGCGCAGTTCCAGTCCGGGAGCGCTGATGCCAAGGTCCCGCTTCAGGTGCGACGTGACCAGTTCAAACACAGCGTCGAACTTGCGATCGTAATCATGTGCCAGGCACTGCTGCCGCATGATCAGCTGGTCGTTGTCACCAAGAACCCGCCGGTCAAGCCGTCTGACCCCGTCAATGAACGCATCCCTTCCCGATGCTATGAGAAGCCCCGGCCCCGCTTCGGTTCTGAGTGCACTGAGATCAGTCGACACGACTGGAAGGCCAGCCGACTGCATCTCGAATGCTTTCAGGGGAAAGGTGTTATCTACCAGAATGGGATCACTCTTGTAGGGTATTAGCCCAACGTGGGCGGCCGCAAAGATCCCGGGTAGCTGTTCGACGTCAACGGCTCCCTGATAGCTAACATTCTTGCGAGAGACGAGCAGTTTCCAACCCTCGGCGTCGGGGGTGTCAGCAATTCCCGAAATCGGTCCGAAGAAGACAAAGTTCGTAGTGGGGTTGGCTGCGGCTGCGGCATCGAGCAATTCAAAGTCGAGCCTGTTGTTGATGTTTCCGGCATAGACTGCGGTTTTCTCCCAACCTTCGCCAAGCCGCACCACGGTCGCATCGCGCTCACGCGTATTGTAGAAAGCGAAGTCGCAGCCATTGGTTACGGCTGTCGCTACATCCTTCGCGAAAGGACGATGCGACGCAACGACGCCTTCGCTGACACCGATGACCAGATCCGAGATCGCCAACAGGCGCTTGAGCCGTTCAATGAAGCCTTTGGTCAAACGCTCGAAATAGAAATAGTTCTCGGTCGCGTGAAAAACACGCATGGACGCCGGCAAGATTTCCGAAGCAAACAGATAATCCGGATTATAGGTCCACAGAATCGGCCGCGAGTAACCGTGGGCGGCCATATCTTCGTGGAGCTGCTTTGCTTGCAGCATGCCTGTCGTCAGCGAGCAGATCGGCGGGTATGCCGCACGGACTTTCAGAATGCGTGCATTTGGAATGCGAGGCTCGGGCAGGGAAACCGATGGCTCGTCGTCCTTCATCAGGACCGGCTGCACCAGCACAACCGGCAAGTGTCGCGCCCAACGCGAGGCATAATGCCATCGATTACTGCGCATCTCCCATGGCCAGCTGTCATACATCAGGAAATATATGCAGTCTGCCCTGCCATCGCCAAAAGCCGGTGGAGCAACAGCGGTCGCACTCATGCTAGGCAATCCCCTTGAGCCGGCCCTCGATCGCGGCGCCGACGAGGTTGCGGTGAAAGGCGGGATCCGAAATCGGCCGCTCAGGATGCCACATCACGCCGAACCAGGGCAGCCGGCCGTGATGCGCAGCCTCGACCGTGCCGTCGGGCGCAGTCCCCAGCGCGACGAGGTCCTTAGCCAGTCCGCCGCTCTGAATTGCCCAATTATGGAAGCTGTTGACCGAGCCGACACCCTGCAGGTATTCGCCGCGAATTGGGTGCGATGTGGCAACATGATCATGGGCCGGCACGAGCGTGCCTCCCAAGTGAAGATTGAGCATCTGAAGACCCCGACAAACAGCGAGCAGCGGTTTACTTCGATGCTGGCAGTACGCAATCGCTGCCTCTTCCAATCGGTCTCGTTCGGGCGCGGGATTTACCGCGCCAGGCAAGGTCGCAACGTCATTGCCGCCGGTGAGTATCACTGCGTCAGGAGCCAGCGCAGCAAGGTACTCGTCCGCTGACCTTACATTGTTCGACAACGCAACCGGAATGTGGCCGAGTTGCTCCATCATTGCAGCCCACGCCTGATCCAGTGCATCACGCCGCTCACCCGTTTGCGAAACATCCACGCGTTGCGTCAAAGCGACCAAGAGACGTTTTGTCATGGGCGGGCCACCGCGCTCAACCGCCGCTCGCGACAGTTGAGTTCCACCAGTGGCGCATCGACCAGCTCCTTGTAGCGGGATTCTCCGATGCCGATGGCTGCCGGCAAACCGAACTCGGCCGAACGAATTGCCATATGCGAATTGGCGCCGCCGTACATTGTAACAAGGCCGGCAATACGATGGCCGAATATCCAGTCAAATCCCGGATCGGCGCGTGGCACAATGACGATCTTGCCGGCAAGATCGCCTGCCGCATCGTCGTCGCGCAGCGCGATACCGGGCGCCGTTACGCTCTTGCCGGTCACGAAATTAGGTTGGGTTTGTTGATGCTCGAAGCTGTAAAGATCGCCCGCGCGACAGATCAGCGTCGGCAACTCGACGAAGCAAGCCAGTTGGGATTCTTCAGCTCCCGCGTCTGCTCGCGTGCGCAGTTGCTCCGCGTCCGCCCCAATACCGCGCGAGAAAGCCACGAGATCCGACAATTCGAGATTGGCGAGTTGCTCGCGCGACATTCCGATCGAGACACCCCAATTCGAAATGATATTCAGTGCTTCCGACAAAGCGCGCGTAAAGACAAACTTCGAAAGTTCGCGGCCCTGGATGGATTCGCGGAAGAACGCGTCTAACGTGTCCATCTCGACGTCAATTCCCGCAGCGCACAGCCGGCTGGTAAGCGCGTTCGCTTCTGCAAGTGTCCAGATATGTTCGACATGCGACTTGACGTTAGCGACATCGACAATCGGCTTCAAAAATCGATCTGGCATCTCGGCATAACACGCAGAAGCAATGTCGTAGGTGCCAGGACGCAAATGACCGTAGCGGCCGGCGAACTCCGCAAAAGTGAGGTTCCCGGATCTCACGGCGACGGCATCTGACACGAAATCCTGGCTCACGGTGCTGATCGACTGTAGGAAATTTTCGACACGTTCATGCGACAGCACCTGCTCTCGAACCGCGCTGCGCAGCAATGTCATCGCGACAAACGCGCCGCGCGCGAGATGCGCGAACGGCAACGTGCCGTGCTCGCCGCATAAATCGATCAGCGCGAGAGCGCATGATAAATCGTTCTTCTGCGCCCCCGCATCCAGACGCTTGTCGAGCAACGATGAGAATGTCAAAGAGCCTTGGAGGTCACCATGTGCGCGACGAATGCCGGAAGCAGTGATATCTGCCAGGGCCGGCGCCATCGCGGCAAATCGCTCTCGACTATGACCGGCCTCATCAGCCAGTCGGGTGAGCTTCGCGTCAAGGTCAAAGGACCAAGCCGTCGGCACGACCTCGAATTCGACCTTGTCATGTAACTCCGGGTTACGCTCAAGGCGATCCAAACAGGCGTTGACAAGGTCCTTCGTCGTGCCCTCGTCGATGACCGCGGGGACGAAGGAATTGAAGCTCGCTCGTACGTCTACATAGGCGTGACCGGCAAATCGTCGGACCAGCGGCCAACGTCCGACATTTCGATAGCCATATTCGGCGCGCTGCCTGGCCCACACCTCGTCAGTGATCAAACGTCGGTAGAGATCGAATGCCAGGCGGCCGGGACGGATTCCGATGATCTCCGCTGGGTTCCAGTCCGGCATCACGCCCCAGATCGTCCTGTCGCCGACCTGCGAGGGCGGCAAAGTCGCCAGTTCCTTCATCTGGCTTTCGACGAAGCTCAGTGCCTTCATCACCTGCCCGTCCGTCTCGCTGGTGCGTTCATGAGCGATAACCAGGGGCCTGACCTGGAGGACAAAGACACGGCCGGCATGGTCTACCGCAAACTCCAGGTCAAGCGTGTCATTGTCGGAAATATCTTCGATCTCACGCGTCGCCTCAATCACATCCGCAATGAACCGCGGAACGCTGGAAACCACTGTCGACGCGCCACGATACGATACGAGAGTCCGCTGGTCTTGCGCCCGGCCGCTCGTTACATCGTCGGTGCGGTCACCTTCAGTCCAAGCCACCGTAATATACGGGCCGCCAATCCGACCGGTACGCGTCAGCACGACCCCGCTCGCGCGAACATTGCCCACCATCCGTTGGACCAGCACCTGATTGGCCGCATCGTGACCGTCGTACGACCCAATTACCTGGGCGATGGCCTCACGCAAGGCTTCCTCATTGCCCTGAACATCGAGCTTGCTTTTGAACCTGCCGGCATTGCTGCTCGCGAAACTGTCCTCAGCCAAGGCGCTCGAACGGACCGCGAAGGGTCCTGTCCCGAGCGAACTTATTTCCCGCAGACACGCCTGGGCATCATCGTTCCAGCGGCCAACATCGATTCGTACCTGCTCCAGGATTATCGAGCGGCTGATACGTTCGCGCAGGCGTTCGAGCGTCTCCGCTTTGGTACCGAACAGGAACCGCGTGAGGTCACGATCGTCGTCGAGATCCGACCAGCATCCATGCCCGTCCACAAGGTGGACGTTGTGGCCATCAGCGATCAGCGCGCCCACAATCGCCGATAAGTGCCCCTGTCTCAACGCCGGGTCGGCCGACACCTTCATGGTTCGCAGCGCTGGCATCATGTGAGCCGGGAACCTCACTGCGCCGATGAATTCAGCCCGCCGTCCCGGCCCGACCATCCCGACACCAATCGCACGACCTTCGTCGATCCGTATCGTCTCGCGCTCCGTGCGACGGATCCCGGTCTCGTGCTCCGGCTGACTATCAATGGCAACGACGATCGCATAATCCGGAGCATCGGCCATCTTGCGCGCGAGCTCAGGCCGCAAGACGATATCGCTGTAACAAACGTAGCAGTCCCGGTCCTCGTCGATCGGCGCGGCGAGCAACGACCTCGCAGCGCCGGTCTCGTTCCAGGCCGAATTCAGAACGAAGTCGACGCCGGGAAAGGCCTCCAAGACGCTCTGCATTTCATAGCCGCCAACAAATACGGTGCCTCCCACCAATTTCTTGAACGCATGCAGAATCCAATCCAGCGTCTTGCGATCCCTGCCGACGACCCGAAGCGCGCTATGCTTGCGCCCGACGGACGGACGTCCGGCGCCAAGAATGATCAAGCGCGCCTCGCGCGCTTTTGTCGTTGTCAAGATGCTTGTGTGCATGATTGTGAGGGCGCTGTGTCGAGCTGTGTCAGAACACGTCGCCACATCGCCGGATGCATCCAGTAATATGACATGCCTTCTGTCGGCTCCTGCCGTTGCCCTGTCAGTCGACGCAAATCACCGTCGACGTGCTTCACGACATCGACGAACAATTGTGCCCGCAGATGAGGATCGAACGCGTGCAAAACCGCACGATAGGCAGTGGGAGCATCCCGCTCCACCGCGGACCGAATTCCATCGAATGCCGGTCGATCGAATTCGCGCGTCATGATCACGTCACCTGTGTCGATGCCTTGATTCATGAAGAAGCAACTGGCGCCGGGACGCCCCCGTATCAGAAGCGACCAGAACAACCCATCCGAACCACGCACCTCGGGAACAACACCCGGATGGATATGGAGAAAGCGAATCGATGGGTCATTCAGCAATGCAGGAGGTACGCGTCCCCCGTCAGTATAAAGAAATATCTTGCATGATTGGCGGCGCAAGGTCCGATGCAAGCCGGCATCATTGTAGTCTACCGCCGTAACGCGCTGGAGTTTGTCGCAGTAACCCGAATAATCAAACTCGCCGGAGTAATCGATAGGCCTCGGCACGTTCGCCTGGACACGACGGCAAAGAGCCCAAAACTCTTCATCACCCGTCACCGCTGGCGAGCGGAGGCGTTGCAACCAAAACCACGCCAGCCTTTCGCCAAACTTCTTCCGCAAGCTCGCATAGCGCGGAACGTTGCCAACGAAGTCGACCAGCAACACTTTTGACGGACGGAACCCCGCCTCCTTGAGATAAGTGAGATAAGTGCGGCTCGTCGGGCAATGCCGCGCCGCCACAACAGTCAGTGAAAGACTACGCATGCGACAGCGTCATGCCTTCCGCGAGGCGCTCCGCCCATGGCTTCAACGAAGGCGCTGATACGATTTCTGGCGCCAGCAATATTCCGTCCAGCATCTTGAACGCTGCATTAAGACAAGTCCATTCGCGGTCAGCTTCGGCAAGAGCTAACAACTGCGCGCACAGAAGCGTGGCATACTGCGGCGCAGCGACGATCCCGTCTCCCGGCTGACGCCAATCCCGGTCGTAAAAGGCAAGAAGCCGCCGCGTCAATTCGACCTTCCGGCGCAAGCGGTCAAAGGTTGCGCGGTGTTTGACGATGTCCTCCAATTCCCGCTGCTCCGCCAGGAAGCACTCGACGGAGAAGAATTCATCTGCTGCCCGCGGCGCTGGCAGATCCGACACGAATTGGGACACTCTCATCACAGTCGATCGTCGTAATAGCCGCTCAACTTACCCTTGCCGGCCAGACTTTCGTAACGTTCCAGGTCGGCAAGTTGGTCGATCTCCAGCCAGCCCCCGTCGATAAAGGCGGCACCAACATCGAAACCAGCATCGATGAGCGCTTGAATGAAGGACGTCATGAACATGTTGGAGCGATCCCGCCCATCATAGGACCCCTCCAGGGGCAGACGGTGATGAAAGTCCACAACCTTCGGCGCGACCTCGGCGGCCACCCGAAACAGCCCAATATATTGTCCTTGGACGTCGTCATAGGACTTTGGCTTCTTGCCCAGCTCTTCGATGCGGCCGTTGACGGCGATGCGCATCGTCTCTGCGTCTGACAGAGGATCGTCCATGCGCAATTCCCACAGGTCACGCCATCGACGATCTACCGCCACCGAGATCTGATGACGATTCGCCAACACACTCTCGAGCACGCGGCGTTCATAGACGATGTCGCCATAGCTAACGAGGACATCCCGCGTACCATCGAACAATGTGCTCGCTCGCATGAGCGAGGCGACCATATTGGTCGAGCGGTATTCCTCATTCATGAAACGCCGCAACGGATATACCGCAGGGTCAACGCTTTCCGGCGCATGGCCAAGCACGATCGAAACATCGTCAATGCCGCAGTCCCTGAAGACCTCAAGTTGCCTGTCGAGCAGCGAACGGCCGGCAAGCGAGACCATGCATTTGGGCCGCGTGTCCGTTATCGGGCGCAGACGGGCACCAAAACCCGCAGCAAGGATGACGGCAGACGTCATGGCGACACCGTGGCTCGAGGTTGCAGGCCGCGCCGACCGAGCCCTTCAATCGCGTCGCATGCGGCTTTGGCGACCGACGGCCGACGAAAGACGATGCCCGGGAGCGCGGCTTCAATTCGGCTCTCCCAGCTCGCAAGATCCTGCAGCAGCCGGCCGGCTGCGGCCGCGCATGCCGGAGCAAGCGCCGGTACGACAACCCCGATCTCTTCGCGGGCGCGCAACTCGATAGGCGCAAGGCCCAGATCCTGCCAGGTGGAGTTGACCACCTTTCGTGGAACATCCACAAACAGTATCGGCCGCCTGCGCATCAGTGCGTATTCAAACGCCGTGCCGGAATAATCGGTTATGAAAACGTCGGCTTCATTCATGGAGACCGGCAATTCAGTCGGCAATTCGACTTTGAAATCCTGCCCTTTGAACGTCTCAATCATCTCGAGATACGCCGGGTCCTGGTTTTCGACCTGCATCGGGTGTGCGCGCAGTGTCACTCGGTATTGCTTCAACAGCTCTCGCGTTAGCTCCCGCCCCAGACGCGGCAGCAGACTCTCCGGCCCCCAGGAAGGTGCCAACAGCACATGCGGCTTTGTCCCGGTCTGGCCGGGCAGCTCCGAAGCCGGCAAGACGTCCGCCTTGCCGTACCCGATCGCTCTGCTCTGACGGCCGTCGAGATTCCGGCTTCGCGCCAGAGCCTCGAATTCGGCAATTTGATGAGGCCCGGCGGCGAACAGCACGTCGTAGCCGTCGAATGCGTCGACGGGATACGCCATATGAAGGCTGACCAGCGAGTGCGGCATGTGGATACGGTAGCTTGTAGCGACATCGAACCAGTCCGCCGGTATCCCGCTGGAGGCCGTCACTGCGATCGGAGCGCTGATCGTCCGCAACGCAAGCGGCGCGATCGAAGACACGACAGTAACCCCCATCGCTTGGTAACGCGCGATGTCGGTGGCAGGCGCCGGGCCGGTGATGGCGAACACGACATTCCAGCCTCGCCTGCGGCTTTCCCAAATGGTGGAACGAATCCATACCTCATCAACCCATGAGGCGGCATAGAACAGTATGTCCGTCGATGGCGGTCGCTTGAACCAGCGTAGCACCGATTTGAGCAAAGACGTCAGGTCCCGTCCGAGACGACTTCAAATACGCTGCATGATGTAGAGTTCGCGCGTACCGGCGTCCGTCTTCTTGTAGACCCCGTCAAATCGAAAGAGCCTGTCTTTGACGTTGGCCATCCCTTCGTAGAACTCAGCGCTACCGACGTCATTACAATGGGTTTCGAACACCAGCGTCCCACCGGGGCGAAGCAGCGAAGCCATTCGCTCCATATGATCGACAATGCTTACGCGATAATTGTGGTCGTCGGTCCAGTGAGTAGCGAATGACAGAACGGTATCGAACGGGGCTGGGGGTCGATATTCGACGAGATTTCCAGCCGAGAGGTGGACCGAGGCATCGACTCGCAGATGCTTCGCTACCAACTGACCGATTTCGATCATGTAGGGATTGATATCAATGCCATGTGCAGAGGCGCCAATGCGGTAGGCGGCTAGCACAGCGATGAAGCCGCAGTTGCATCCGATATCCAGGACGGACTCATTCGGCTTTATCCAGCTCCGCAATTCGTAATCGTCAAATCGATAGTCGGACATTCTATCGCCGAGCACGCCGGCGATGGCCAATCCCTGATAAGGAAGATCGTGAAAGTATTTGAAGCTGGCCGCGTCAGCTCGATAGCGCCGCAAAACGTCGTCAATCTTGCGCTGAAGTGCGAGCTGATCCCGCATGGGATCGGGTGTATCACCGTCCTTGTCGGAAAAGTACAACGCCATCACGCCATCACGCGCGTGCGACGTCAGCCTGATCGCAAGGCCGTGCATAACAGCGGCCAGTCGGACGACCTTCCCATGCACCTTCGGTCGAAGGCTAAGTTTGGCTCTGTAATTCTTTGGAATCATGCTGCTTGCTAGACCGCTTTGGCCGAAAGATTGCCTGATGCGCTTCTTAAACTCGGCGAATACGTCTTCCAAAGCCCGCCTTCAGAAAGAAGTAACCACTCATTCAATCCTATCCAGCGCCATAAATCCCAATGCCGCGGGGCAAGGCCATCCTGAAGGTCGTTCCACATGCCGGTCATCTTTGCTCGGTCGTATGCCTTCAGTTTCGTTATCGGCCCCTCAAAAAGCCGCTCACGACACCAATTCTTGAGCGGACCTCGCATCCAGACGTCAAAGGGAGCCGCAAACCCGATCTTATCGACTCGCCACCGAATTTGCTTCGGCAAATAATCCTTCGTCGCGGATCGCAAGATGTGTTTGTGCCATCCGTTATGCAGCAACGCATCATCGGGAAGCCCGATGCACCAATCGACGAAATTGTAATCGAGAAACGGAAAGCGTGCCTCTACGCCGAATGCCATCGCATTGCGGTCGGCCGAGTTAAGCTGCTCGGGCAAGACAGAGTACTGTAAACCATGCGCGAGCAGATGCCGGAACGTGTTTCCACCTTTCGACGACGGCACTCCCGGTCGGGCCGGTTCATCCGGGTCCAGACCCTCGCGCCACTGCCTAACCCCCCAATTCGCCAATTCCGCAACAGAAAAGCCAATCCGTCGTGACCCATTTTCATACTTGGCGGCTTCCCGTTTCAGCTTCCATGCCCACATCAGCGTTTCTTTAGCAGCGTGTGCATATCGCCCCTGCTTCAGCCAATCAAATTGCGCCATTTGAAAGTAGTACTGGTAACCGCCAAGAAGCTCGTCGGCCCCCTGTCCGTTTAGCACGACGATGTCGCCGCTCTGACGCACCAGCCGCATCAGACACCATTCCAGATAGGTCGAGGCCGAAACGTTTGGTTCTTCATGGTGCCAATGAAGCAGCTGGCATTCCTCGATCAACCGCATTGGATCAACACTGAGGGGTCGAGGATCTCCGCCGCTGTGCTGGTTGACGAGATCTATAAAATGGCCTTCCGATATGTCCGGATCGCCGTCGAACCTGATGGAGTATGTTTTGCCCGGATACCGCCCGTTCTCGCTGTTCTTCGCGGTAAATCCGACGAGCGCCGACGAATCAAGACCGCCCGATAAACAAGCGCCGAGCGGGACATCGCTTCGCAGGCGCAGTTCCACGCTTTTTTCCAGCAGCGATCTGAACTGCTCCACGGCCTGCGTGCGGTTATAGGGACGGGTACCTTCAAACTTGGGCGTCCAGTATCGCCATTGCCGTTCGATCTTGCCACTCGCATTGACAATCATGGCGGTTGCAGCAGGAACCCGTCGAACCATCCGGAACAGAGTCCCTTCCGACAGATCGAGGGAGGCGCCACCAGCATATCGCTCGACCTGCTCGTGATCCAGCGTGGCCTCGATTTCGGGATGTGCAAAAAGGGCCTTCATCTCCGAAGCGAAAGCAATTCCGCCGCTGTCTAGGGATGCATAGAACAGCGGCTTTTCGCCGAACCGATCGCGAACGACAAATAGCTGCCGCGAACGCCGATCCCAGATTGCAAAGGCAAACATCCCGTTGAGCCGACTAACACACTCCGTACCCCAGGTCTGGTACGCCTGCAGAAGAACCTCCGTGTCGCAGGTCGTGTGAAATTGAACTCCATTCTGCGCCATTTCCTCGCGCAGCTCGGCAAAATTGTAAATTTCACCATTGTAGACAATCGCGCACGAATTATCGGACGTAAACATCGGCTGATTTGCCGTCGCGCGCAAATCCAGAATGGCAAGCCGCCGATGCCCAAGACCAACGTGGCCGGTTCCGGCAGTTCCAATCCACGATCCGAAGCCATCTGGTCCGCGATGGGCAATACGATCGCGCATGCGATCGAGAATTGCAGACTCGATTGGTCTCGGAGAAACCAGTGCGACAAGGCCGCACATGAAGTTAGCCTATCCTCATACTGGAACTCAAATTCTACCGTCGATTTGCGGAGAAACCGCAGTTGTTGCGTCACCCAAGAGCCAGGCCCCAGCGTAGAGAAGCGCTGGCGGGTCACTATCGTTGGTGTCAGCAACTTTCAGACAAAAAGCCCTAGAAACATAGTCGAGACGATTCTCGACCGAAAATTGACTGTGTACACTGACATCGAAGACTCCGATCGAGAGGAGATACTCTCCCGAACCCAACGGGAGCGGCGAGATCGACATCGTTACCTCTCGTTCAGCGCCACCATCGAACGTGAAACGATCGAGCGGACTTTCGAAGGAGGCCACGCGCTTTCCGTCAACGCTGTAAATCATCGCAACGTATTTGAGACTGTATGTGCCGGCCCGCTCGCAACCGAGCGATATCTTCAGCTCGAAATTTGTTCCAACTGCGACAACTGCTCGATTTCCGTCAGCGTCTTTGTGCTCGAGGTTAGTGATGCGAACAACCTTGTCCGACGCAAAGCGAAAGACAGTCGCCCCATTGGAGAGAACATCAGGTCTCTCATTTTCATCATGGGAGCTGATGATCTCTTGCGCGAGAATGTTCTTTCTCAATTGAACGCGTGAGACAAGTTGCGCCGCCCAGTCGTTCGATGCAACAGGCTGTCCCTGGTCTCCAACCGCTTCAACCGACGGTCCCTGATCCTCAACCGGCTCGACGGTCAGTCCCTGATCTTTAACCAGATCAACGGCCAGTCCCTGATTTTTGACCCGTTTCTGGATGGCATTCTCATATGCTTCGATAACGTCGCCTGGCGCACCGTCGGCGACAATTTCGCCCCTCTCCATCCAGATAACGCGATCGCAGAATTCGCGAATTTGCCCGAGCCCGTGCGAAACGATCAACAGTGTCGCGCCCGACGCGGCGAGTTTACGCATCCGGGCGGCGCTCTTATTCGAGAAATACGCATCGCCTGCGCCCAGCACTTCATCGATGATAACGATGTCCGGACGCACAGCCGTCGCGGCCGCGAACTGGAGCCGGGCAACCATACCTTGAGAGTAGGTCAATATCGGCCGATCGAAGAAAGCTCCCAGTTCAGCAAAGTCCTCCACGTCTGCCATCGCCGCTTTTGATGCCGCACGATCAAGGCCGTTGTAGATCAGGGACGCTTCAACATTTTGGCGGCCTGTAGACTCGTTGTGGAAGCCGAGACCTGCCTGCATTATCGCTTGAACGGAGCCCGTGACAGTCACGGTGCCGTTGCTGGGCGCAAAATTACGGCTTACCAGCTTAAGCAAAGTGGTCTTTCCGGCACCATTTCGGCCGATAATCCCGATCCTCTCGCCCTGCAAGACGGTGAAGCTGATGCCTCGGAGAGCCTCGAACTCCACAAATGTAGGCAGCGGCCGCCAGAACCTCAGCTTATAGAGGCCTATCCGGTCAATTATGGCTTCGTTAAAAGACGAATAGAGACGATACGCCTTTTTAACACCGTTAAATTGAATTGCGTTTGTCACTTGTGGAGCTGCAGTAAACCTGAAGGGAGCGTACTTTTTTCGATTTGTCGATGTTGCCGGCGGCCTAGACGGCTTCCGCAAACTTCCAGTTCGCCAACGGGTACGACTGGGCACGTACTTGTCGATCATCCACGACCTTCAACTCGTAGCAGCGCATTAACGTGTCAAACCGACAAAGCGTCCCGGCGGTTGTGGTCGAATAATTCAAACGATCATAAATGGACAACGACATCAGATACTCTCCTTCGCCCAGGGGAAAAGGCGAAAGATCGACGCGAACTTTTCGCAGCAGCGGCGCTTCAGCATCGAAAAAATCGATCGGACTTTCCGCGCGACAGATCCGGTGCCCCGCGCTCGTCCAAAATCCGACATAATAGATGCAGCCGTAGCGTCCGGCCTCCTGAACATCCAGCAACAGTTCGACCTGCAACTGCGCTCCGGGCCTTACTTCAGTCACCACCTTCTGTTCCGAGGTCACAGAGAACCCCGAAACCTGCAATCCTGGGCGCCCGGGCCAGCGATAGACCTTCTTCCCGTCATCGAGAGGCGTAAGTACATCGTCATCGGCGGAAATGTCGCTGACGCGCGCTCCAGTCATGGCAGCTTGCGACAGACGCTCCATATAGACCTCGTACGCTGCCACGACCTTTCTGGCGGTGTCTTGATAGTGAATCCGCCCGTCGTGCAACCAAACAGCCCGGTCGCAATATTGGATGATTTGTTGCGGTGAATGAGACACGAGAAGCAGGCTGCATCCGAACCTTGTTAAGTCGTACATGCGGCGCGCGCATTTTGCGGAGAAATAGGCGTCACCAGCGCCCATTACCTCATCGACGATCATGATATCGGGCTTGATTGCTGTCGCGGTCGCGAACTGCAGCCTCGCCAGCATACCCTGCGAATAGGTCGATATCGGCTGATGAAGGAATTCACCGAGCTCAACAAATTCGGAGACGTCATCAACCGCAGCCTCGAATTCGGAACCCTCGAGCCCATTGAAGCTCAACGATGAGCGAATGTTGTCGTAGCCGCTTGCCGCGTTGTTGTAGCCAAGTCCTGCCTGCATCAGCGCCTGCACGGTGCCACGTACTTCCACCTGCCCCGTGGTCGGCCTGAAATTGCCGGTGATGAGCTTGAGCATCGTAGATTTGCCCGCGCCGTTCTTGCCGACGACACCGATACGCTCGCCCTTTCTCACCGTGAGATTGACGTCTGATAGCGCGTAGAAGTCGGGAATTTCGCGCAACATGAAGCGGGGTGCGCCGAGCCTGTCCAGAATCATATCCGTGCGGCTGGCGTAAAGCGGGTAAGACTTGCTCACGCCGCGCAACGCCAGCACGACTTCGGAGTCCTCCGTCGCGACGGCCGAGCTATCGTTCAAGAGATTTGTCATTGCGAGGAACTACGCGTAGTCGAAGAACGTCGTTTTGGCGCGCTCAAAAATCCAAAACCCCACGGCAAATGTCGTTACGCTCATGACGATCGTTACGGCGACGATTGGGAGACTGGGCAGCTTGTTCATTACGATGAGGTCCTGATACCAGGTCACGAAATAGAACAAGGGATTGGCATACGCCATAACCTTGAGAGCTTTCGGCATCATATCCACCGTGTAGCCAATCGGGGTAGCTATCAACAGCATCATCATCACATATTGAATCATGAACTGCACGTCGCGAACGACCAGCGTGAGCAGGGACAGGAGCCAGATAAGTCCGCACTGGAACATGAATTGAAGGACCATCACGAAAGGCACCAGCAGCAGCGTCGCGTTCCACTTGCCGAGCGCTAGGGCAATAACGATGAGGATCGTTACACCAATCGGAAGCCCCGCGCTGGCTACGAGCGCCGCACGGACCGGGAGCAATTCGGATGGAAATACCGTGTTGAGAAGCAACTGCCTGTCCTTGGTCAGTACACCTGCTCCGGCTGATATCGCCGCGGCGAAAGTCATATATGGAACCAGCCCGCAGAACACGTAAAGCACATAGTCAGCAACGGTCATCTTGTCCGGGTTGACTTTGAAGATGACCGTATAGGTCAGCGCGTAGATACCCAACATGAAGACCTGGCCAACGACGAGCCACGACAAACCAAGGACTGAGCCGGCGTATGTATTTCGCAGCTCTACCAGGGTCGTTCGAGCCAGAATCCCGCGAAATCGCAGGCATCGAACAAGCGGGGCAACCAGGAAGCCAGTCAGGCCTCTGTCGGCAGATTGGGAAATCATGGAATGGCTATCGCGGTTTGTCGCACAGTACGGGGATGTCGTGATTGGCTCGGTCGCTTCGCCACAGGTTCGGCAAAGCGATCATCTATCGGATCAGGCGTGATAGACGCGGAAGCATGCATTGATGCCGGCAACAGCATTGTTGTGATACGGCCATTGCCGATTGTCGAACGTCAGGTTGGACAGGAAATCGCGACTTTCGGGGTCGAATAGCTTGCTTTCGATGGCCTCGAATCGACGGCTTATCAGCTTCATTTCAAGCGATGACATCGAAGCGCCGGCGAATTCGCAGCGTAACCCGGCCTGCGCGGTGAGCGCGATGAATTCAGCCACGCTGTAGCAATTGGAAATCGGACAGTCCGGCCCGTCAGTCGAACGCCGAAATGCCGTCGCCCGGTCAAAAGCCGCGCCCTCGCCATCCACGATCATTCTCACATACGCGACGTAGAGATGCATCCAGATCGAGTCGCGATGATAGACCATGATCTGCATATGACCATCGGGCCGCAAAACCCGCTTGAGCTCCCGCAGAATGCCGACCGGGTCCGGTGTATGATGAACAACTCCGGAAGAATGAATGAGGTCGACCGAACTATCCGCTAGCGGAAGACCAATACGAGCCTCATTCAGTTGAACAAATTCGGCGCCGATATTGTGCAACGCCGCGCGTCGGCGGGCGAACCCCAGCGCGAGGGGCGACACGTCCGCACCAAAGAGCTTCTTTGTTTTGCTAAAATGCCCAAACCCGACAATGTCGTTGCCTGGGCCGCAGCCAAAATCAAGCACCGTGAGACCATCCGCCTTGTCGACCGGCATCAGCTCGATGTAGCCCGGATACTGCGCGTTACGCCACGCGTAGTGCCGAAGCGAGGTGTCGACCGAGTCGAAAATCGAAGACGGTGAATCGACCTTGTACTGCGACCAGTACTCCGCCGACGACATCGCCGCCGACGACGCCGCCGCCGTCGGGGCAGGCTCGGGACGCGCGAGCCGGGCAGAAATCGACGATAGGATCCTGTGCATCTTCAGCCTGCCTACTATGCGTGTTTCAGACTAACTGCAGCAAGCCCGAAGCGGCCTGATGATAGCGTTCCCCGCTTCTCGGGCACACGAGTTCGCTGCCCAGCCGCTCGCCCGCACGGCTCATCCACCCCATCCGCCGCGCCGGATTGCCGACCATCAGCGCAAATGCCGGCACGTCCTTTGTCACCACCGAGCCCGCGCCGATGAAGCAGTATTCACCGAGCGCGTGTCCGCAGACGATGGTTGCGTTGGCGCCGATCGAGGCGCCACGACCAATCGGCGTGGTGCGGAATTCATCCTTGCGCGAGACATTGGCGCGCGGATTGTTGACGTTGGTGAACACGCAGCTCGGGCCGCAGAACACGTCGTCGGCAAGCTCGACACCGTCATAGAGCGAGACATTGTTCTGGATCTTGCAGCCATTGCCGACCTTCACGCGCGGGCCGATCATGACGTTCTGCCCGATCGAACAGCCCTCCCCGATCACGGTGCCGGCCAGCACGTGGCAGAAGTGCCAGACCTTGGTGCCGCGGCCGATGATCGCGCCTTCGTCGACATAGCTCGAGGCATGGATCAGCGCGCCGGGAAAGCGCGGGTCTTCGCGCATCTCGCTCATTTCGCGGCAGCTTTGCGCATCGCGGGATGTCGCCATTCGCGGCCCGAAGTGATCGGCGCGCTTCGGAAGGTCGAGACTATGTCGATGGAGGAGCGCACTTCGTCGAGCCCGAAACCCCGACCGGCGACGATTTCTTCGTAGCTTCGCGTGTGCAGGTCGGTGAACCCTTCAGAGAATTCGATCTCCTCGCCATCGACCGTGATCGAGCGGAAGGTGGTTTTCTTGCCCTGCACCTCGGCCGGCAGATCGTTGCGGTCGACCGAGAGGAACCAGCTGACATCGGCGCGCGCGCATTCCAGATATCCGGCCGCCCGCTCCGGCTCGCGGAGATAGGCCTCGTTGCGTTTCACATTGCCGAATATGAAGCTTAGCATGTCGAAGAAGTGCACGCCGATGTTGGTGGCGACCCCGCCGGACTTCGCATCTTCGCCCTTCCACGACGCGTAATACCAGCGCCCGCGCGAAGCGACGTACGAGAGCTCAACCTTGTGCCGCTTGTTGCTGGTCGCAAATCTCTCGCGCAACGCCAAGATCGCGGGGTGCAGCCGAAGCTGCAGTATGGTCGATATCTTGCGGCCGGTGTCCCTCTCGATTTCGGCCAGGCCGTCGATGTTCCAGGGATTGAGCACCAATGGCTTCTCGCAGATCGCATCGGCGCCCGAGCGCAACGCGAAACGGCAATGCGCATCGTGAAGATGGTTCGGCGAGCAGATCGACACGTGATCGATCTTGTCGCCGCGACGGCGAAGCTTGTCGATATGGCGGTCGAACCGCTCAAACTCGGTGAAGAAATTCGCATCCGGAAAATGGCTGTCGAGGATGCCAACGGAATCATTCGGGTCATAAGCGACCTTGAGATCGCCGCCCACGGCATGGATCGCCTTCATGTGCCGAGGCGCCACGTACCCGGCGGCCCCAATCAATGCAAAGGATAACATCACGGCCTCACTGCAAGCATTCGAGATGGATATTCTCAAGCTACCGCAGTCCGGGTGACTCGAACTGTCACCAGACCACCGGCAAATCTCACGCCAGCACGCGCGATATCGCGCATGCTCGTTCTGTAGCGACCGTCAGGCCGCAGCGACCAGGTCCGCCTCCAGCGAAACCCGAACCTTACGTCCCAGGAGTTCCAGCAGGATGGCGATGCGATCGCGATCGGCCATGCCGTCGAAAAGCCCGAGATTCTCAGCAAAAACACCCGCCAGCACGCGAACTTTGTCGCCGATCGCGAATTTCGCGCGCTGGTCCAGCGTTACATAACCGCTCGCGTCTTCGCGCGCTTTTAGCGCATGGATCACCTGAGCGGCAACCGCCGCGGGATCGGAACCGTTCTGCACGAGGTTCGAGACACCGTATGTTGATTGAACTGACCGCCACCGCTGCGTGGCAATGTCCATTTGCACAAACATGTAACGCGGAAACAGCGGAGCTGCGACCTTGTCGATTTTGCGTGCATGGCTGCGCCGCTTCAGATAGCGCGGCAGATAGATCTCAAATCCCTGACGTATGAGATTGCGCGCGGCCTTTGCTTCCGCATTGACCTGCGTTTGAACCACGTACCAGAGCGCGTCGGGCGCCATCGTCATTGCTTGCCCTCCACGCGTTGGGCGGTGTGCAGCCGGAGCAGCCGCGGAGCCAGCACACGATCGGCACCATAGCGCTCGGTCGCTTCGTCAAAGGCGCGGTGGGCGCCAACAAGGTCCGTGATCAGAACCGCGTCAAACGGTACGGAAACGCGATCAAACCCATCGACAACAGGTATGCCGACAAACAGTGTCTCGTCAGCGCTCGCATCAACGATGGCTACGACGGACACCTCGGAATCGGCAGCGGAAAGAATTGCGATCTCCGCCAAGTCGGATTTGCCACACAACACGAGACTTTTGAGATTGCGCTCTTTCGCCGTTGCAAAAGCCCGCGCACAATCTGCCTTGGCCTCACGGAAGAACGAAAAGGAATAGGTGAGATACTCCACCGTCAGGCGGGACTTTTCCGCAAAGCCTTGCGGAGTCAGGTAATACGCATAACGGCGAGCTGGCGCCTGGCTGACCTTGACATAGCCCTTGAGCACGCAGCGCTTGAGGTAGGCGTTGACGAGGCCGAGCGCGATGCCGAGATCCGACGCGATTCGCCGCTGCGAACTCGCCCCGTCCCCCACCGAACTGAGCAAACCCAACAGTATCCGTTCGTCTTCGCCGCTTTCGCTCGGTAGCGTACGCAATTTGGCCCCCGCAATCGAGCGCGCTTTAGCGCGTTCACGCCGTGAACGTCAAGCGATTTGTTCACGCGATGAACAAACTTCAAGCGATTAAATAATCGGGATATTTCGTCGCGAAATCAATGAGATGGAACCGCGTCAACTCCAGACTACCATCACTCGCTAGGTGGCCCGCTGTGTACGAAGAAGAATTAGGCGATCAAGAGCTAGAGGCCAGGAAAATCCACGTTGGTTTCGCGGTCGATCGCGTCCGTGTTGTTGTCCATCCGAATGTTCTCCGCTGCACTGAAGAACGTGGGGCCCTAGATGTCCCGCTCTCTGCGTGACGACGCCAATCCTTACCATAAGCGGTCGCGCTAGCTACTTGGCTCAAGAAAAACCGGCTCAGCCCTGATCGATCTACGATCTCTATCCCGTCCCCTGGTGATGGCCGGTTTTCTCGGCGTCGTCGCGGAACGTGCCACGGCTCGCGGAGCCGACATGACTGCTCTCGACCGGTCGATGTGCACGACGACATTTTAGCTGTTCAACGGAGCATCGATCCGGCATAACGCCACAATCACCTGCATGCAGGGGTAAGCTACCGATTCCGAGAGAATGCCATGCTGGGTAAGTCCCAGAGCCGAGACCTCGCGAAGTGGACATCGATCGCCGTCACCGTCGCAGCTTTCGCCAAGGTGTTCGTGCCCTTCTACCTGATCGGATCCACTTTAATATTCTCGGCTTCTGTCGCAATCGGTTGCGGACTGATCGCGATGAGCTGGCGGCGGGCCTTCGCAGCGGCGGGAGGCATAACAGAAATCATTGTCGTTCTGGGCCTGTTTTACACCGCGATCATCATCAGTTTTCTAACCCACTCCCTGCCTTTGGTTCCCGTAACCCATCTGCTGGGAATTCTGATTTTTCACGCACTGTTCATGACTTTCGGCTTTGCCGCTGCGCGCGCCGTTGTCGGGGTATTATGGACGCTCGCGGCCGCCGGTGCTGTCTATTTGATGTTCATCGCGCAGCATGTCGTCAGATTTGGCGACCTGATGCGGGATGGCTTCATCCATGATGTGTTTGGTGTTGGTGAGTCGGCAATTTATCTCACCTTTCACCAGAACATTGGAACTGTGCTCTGCTTGGCCGCGCTTGCAGCGCTTGGGCTTAGCTCAAATCGAACAGCGCGCGTTCTCGCATTCTGCGCGTTGCCATTGGTTCTCCTGTTCATGTTTCACATTGCAGCCAGGGGAGCGCTGGTAGCACTGGTATGCAGTCTACTTTTCCTGGTAG
Source organism: Bradyrhizobium sp. OAE829 (assembly GCF_040546575.1). Lineage (NCBI taxonomy): Bacteria > Pseudomonadati > Pseudomonadota > Alphaproteobacteria > Hyphomicrobiales > Nitrobacteraceae > Bradyrhizobium > Bradyrhizobium sp. OAE829. Next base: position 1,680,982 of record NZ_JBEPOE010000001.1, read on the forward strand.
CCGCACCTCTTTGGGTGCGTTCAAGGAAGCAAGTCGCGTTTGGCGTTATCGCTGTCGTGATCGTAGCCGGAGTTACATCGAACTGGTTCTATCAGCAGGCGCTCGGGGACAAGGCCGTCGATCCGAATGCGGGAGATGCAATTTCTCGTACTATTCGGGAAATTCAGGATCCTAGACCGGGCTTCCGAATACAGATTTGGGCCAGAACGGCAGCGCGCATCTTGGCGGAACCTGATCGGCTTCTATTCGGCCGCGGCGTTGGCATGTTCCCGGTGAATGACGGCTTTGGTGCGCCCGATTGGTTACTTCGCAACGCGGAAGGGTCCAAACACTATCCCCATAATTTGCACCTCGAACTACTTTATGAAACCGGAATTGTCGGCCTGTTGTTATTCTGCATCATTACCCTGTTTCCTGTGGTGGCCGCCATTAGCCGCTGGAGCCTGTTTTCATCCGCAGAAAGATCCGCGATCGCGCTATACGTATTCAATCTTTCGGGCACCGCGCTTTCCGGCGCATTTGCCTATTCATACAGTTTGCAATTCTTCTTCGGACTTGCCGTTGGAATCATAGCCATGAGACGGCTTGAAAATCCCGCGATTCCTAATCGACGCGCGCGTAATGCGTGACGACGCCATTCACCTTGCCATATGCGGTCGCGCTAGCTGCTCGGCTCAAGAAAGCCGGCTCCGCCCTGATCATCTACGATCTTTATCCCGACACCCTGGTGATGGCCGGATTTATGGGAGTGTCGTCGATGCTGACCCGTGGGTTCCGGTCCGCAAATAAGACCATCATCCGTTGGTTCGACGCCATAGTGGTGATCGGCCGCGACATGAGCCGGAAAATAATCCGCGCAGAAGACGTCGGCTGGGTGGTGCCTCCCGAAGGTCCCGTGGCAATTGCTGCTGCGATCACCGAGGCCGCATCGAATTCGGGAGCACGGCATGGAAAGCCTATCGGGGGCGGTAGAGATTGCTTCGCACCATACCCGCGAAATTACCCTCGGCTCTTATCGCCGTCTCATGAACACGTTATTGAACCGGTAGCCACCTCTGCGATGCCTTCGCTCTTCGTCGATTGATCTACGCGCAGCCTCCCTATATGCCTTGCGGCTGGATATTGCCGCTGACGGACTTTCATGATCGCTACCGATCTCAGACCTATTCCGGTTATCCCGCGGCTTGCCTTGCAGCTGGCCGCGGTTGTGCTGCTCACAGTGCTCCCATCCGGGATGCGAATTGTCGAGCTTGTGGCCCGGTTCACCTGCTAGGTCATCGATACCAAAAATCGGACAATCGCCAATTATGCTCTTATGACCGCCCTCGCACCGACCACATCGCTGGCAATCGCGGCCACGGCCGCGGTGATATGTACGATTCTGATTCTGGCGCTGCGTCCCCTGCTGCAACGCTACGCGCTCACAAGGCCGAATGCGCGATCGTCGCATGTGACGCCGACGCCCCAGGGCGGGGGGTTGGCCGTCATTGCCGCTACCGCCATCGGTGCAGCATTGACAGTTTTGTCTGGCTCGACCGCTTCAGGAACGTCCGTTCTGATCGTGCTTGCTGCAGGTTTCTGCCTCGCTGCCGTAGGCATGGTCGACGATGTTCGCCCGATCCCGGTGATTCCCCGTCTGACGCTTCAACTGGCCGTGGTCGTGGTGCTGTTCACGGCCCTTCCCCCACAAATCCGATTCTTCGAGACCATCCCCGTTGCGATCGAGCGGGCCTTCATCGTGCTGGGGATGCTCTGGTTCATCAATCTCGTAAATTTCATGGACGGTCTTGACTGGATGACGGTTGCCGAGATGGTTCCGATGACTGTCGCGCTCGGTGCGATCGCGCTCCTGGGTGAGGCTCCTGCGAACATTCTGCCGATCGCGCTGGGGCTCGCCGGCGCCCTGTTGGGATTCGCGCCGTTCAACCGGCCCGTGGCCAAACTCTTCCTCGGCGACGTCGGCAGCCTGCCGATCGGCCTGCTCACCGGCTGGTGCCTGCTTGAACTGGCATCCCGTCAACACCTCGCCGCGGCCATTTTGCTCCCGCTCTATTATCTGTCCGATGCGACGATCACCTTGTTTCGGCGGCTGGTTAAAGGCGAACGGTTCTGGGACGCTCATCGATCGCACTTCTATCAGCGCGCGACGGATAACGGGTTCAGCGTCACGCAGGTCATCGCCCGCGTGTTCCTGCTCAATCTCGCTTTGGCTGGCCTGGCGATGACGACGATCGCCGCCTCCTCAAGGAGCATCGATCTGACGATGCTGGCGCTTGGAGCTTGCGTTGTTACCGCCGTCTTGTTTCAGTTTTCGCAAGCGCGCGTTGCGCAGACGGACCAGCGCTAGAGCCCTGTCGAAACGGAAAAGGCGCTGGTCGCGATCAAGCCGCCGTCGATCCGAATTCGGGCACCGCGTCCTTGAGCACCGCCCTGATGGTGGCACGATCATCTCTCGCGATCGCCTCCTCCAATATTGCGAGCCACTTGCGCAGCACCTGCATCGGCGGCTCGTTGGGCTTGGCGGCCATGATGCCCGCCACACCGATCTCGATGGTCGGCTCCTCGCTGGCGAACAGGATTTCGTTCAGCCGTTCTCCCGGCCGCATCCCGCTAAAGACGATTTCGATGTCGTAACCGGGCTGCAATCCCGAAAGCCTTATCATGCGCTCGGCGAGATCGACGATCTTCACCGGTTGTCCCATGTTGAGCACATAGACCGAAACATCGGGACGTGCCGGCGTCATCGCATGCGTCGCGGCCGTGAGCACCAGATCGCAGGCCTCGCGGATGGTCATGAAATACCTGACCATGTCCGGATGGGTGACCGTGACCGGACCGCCCGCCTCGATCTGCGCCTTGAACTTCGGCACGACAGACCCGTTCGACGCCAGCACGTTGCCGAACCGCACGGAAATCAGGCGCATCCGCGGCTTGCCGTCCGACTGCGTCGCCAGGTCATGGTCCAGCGCCTGGCAGTACATTTCGGCAAAGCGTTTGGTCAGGCCCAGCATCGAGACCGGCTCGATCGCCTTGTCGGTCGAAATCATCACCATCGCCTTGGCGCCGGCGGCCAGCGCCGCGTCGGCAACATTGACCGAGCCGAAGATGTTGGTCTTGACCCCCTCGCTCCAGTCCCGCTCGAGGATCGGCACATGCTTGAGCGCGGCGGCATGGAACACGATATCCGGCTTGAACTCGCTCATCAGGCGCACGATCCGCTCGCGATCGCGGATATCGGCGATTCGGCCGTCGATCTCGGCCGTGGTTCCGCTCTCGACCAGCGTTTCGGTGATCGCATAGAGCGCCGGTTCCGAATTCTCGATCACCAGCAGCCGTGAGGCGCCGAACGTCGTGACGCGCTCGCAGATTTCCGAGCCGATCGACCCGCCGCCGCCGGTCACGATGACGGATTTGCCCTTCACCAGGGTTTCGAGCCGCGCGTAGTCGATGGCCTCGCTCGGACGCAGCAGCAGGTCCTCGACGGCAACTGTGGTCAGCCGCGCGCGTTTCTCCGCTTTCCAGCGACGGCAGCCGGCTGACGATCATGCCGAGCCGGCGGGCGCGCATCAGGACCGCCTCGGGCTTCGCTTCCGGCTCGAACGCCGATGGCGCCATCACGAGGCGCGCGATCGGCTTGCCGCGCGCCTCGAAATCGCGAACCACGTCCTCGATGTCGTCGATTCCGCCCAGCACGGGAATGTTGCGAATCAACTGCCCGCGATCGGCCGGCGACGGCGACAACACGCCGACCGGCCAGATGCGTTTGACGGCGCCGCTCTCGATGGCGCGCAGCAGAATCTCGGCGTCCGCAGCGCGGCCGACCAGAAGCGCCGGCGAAGCGTTCTCGGCCTTCGCATGAAGTCGCGCGCGCGTGTAACGAAAGTACCGATAGGCGAACCGCGATCCGCTCAGGAAGAACACCTCGAGAAACCAGTAGAGGATGATGGTGATCTTGCCGATAAAGAACGCCCCCGGCACGTTCGGGGCGACAGGCGTGCCAAGCACGTTCGGCGCAACGAACACGTAGTCGAGCACCACGAGCGCGAGCGTCAGAATCGTCGCCGCGCGCAGGATGTTCAACGCATCCGGCAGCGAAATGAACCGCCATTTCGTCGTGGTGAGATGGGAGAAGTAGCAGACGACAACGCTGAATATGACGAAAAACGGCAGTATGCGCAGCAGCAACGGCAGGCGATCGTAGAACATGTCGCCTTCGAACCGGAGAAAGAAGCTGGCAAGCAACGCTGCGCCGGTCGCAAGCGCATCATGCAATGCGATCAGCAGGTTCCGCACCGTTAATTGGGAAAGACGCGTCATGCCCTTGATCAACTAAACCTGTCCCGCAACGTCAAACCCCGCTGATAGCTCATCTCGATCATCCAAACCAGCGTTTACGGCCGGTGTCGCTGATCCCTGAATCGCTGACCTATCAGCCTGTGGACGCCGGCATGTCGCTTCCGCCCTTAGTATCGGCCCTCAGTATCCTTGGCTCTCAGTATCATGCCGCCGGCCACTCCGACACCCAGCACGTACATCCAGCCCTCGTGGAAATCGAACAGGTGCGAGTTGAACAATGAGCTGAAGAAGTTCTGCAGGACGACCATGAGGCCGATCCAGGCCACCAGGCCTTCGCCACGAAACAACAGCAGATGCACCAGCCACATCGCATACAAGAGGGCGACCCCGATGGAACCCCATTGGACCGCGACGTTAAGCGTCTGGTTATGCGGATTTCCGATCACCTCGCGCTGGACAAGTCCCGCGGGACCGGTGGCGGCGGCCTCGAACAGCCTCCGCGTAGACCCGGTCCCGTGTCCAATGATCGGCGCCTCGGCAAAAAACCGCAGCGACTTCTCCCAGAATACCAGCCGCAAGCCGAGCGACGTCGGCTGGTTGAGTTCCTTGTACAACCGGTATTCTCGCACGAACCTGTCGGTCGTCGCCTGCAACTGGGGCGACGCCGTCCACGCCAGCCCGCCCAGCACGATCGTGATCAGGAACAGGATGACGTTGGTCCGCCATTTCAGGTGCATCAGCGCGAATACCGCGAGCATGACCGGCATGGTGACGAGCGCGGTGCGCGATACGATGACGAACGCCATGTTGGCGATAAAGCTCGCCGCCAGCGCGATCAGCAGCAACGCCTGCCAGAGCTTCTTGTCCCGCAACAGTGTGATGACGGGATAAGCGAGTATGACCGCGCACAACGCAAATTCCTGGCTCTGGTCGATGTAGTTCTTGACGAAAATACCGCGGTCGGCACCTTCCGGCTTGAGCGTCAGGCTTGGATACATCAAGACCAGCCAGGACATCACCATCAGCAGCGCGCAGGAGACCAAAAAGGCGACCAACACCCACATGCCGCGCGCTGAGCGCTCGAAGTGATAGAACAGCAGCGGCAGGACAAGGAGCTTCGTTGCGGGACTGAGGGCGTACCTGCGCACGTCCCATGGCGCGTCAGACCAAAGCGTCCCGACCAGCGCCAACACAAACAGCGCGATCGGCAACGCGCAGATCGGCCGCTTCAGCGATTGCAGAAAAAGCCTCAAATCGAGCGTCGGCGCGACCGCCAGCAGCCAGATCACAGCAAAGATGCCGACCAGCGAGGTCGACCAAGGCAGCGAGAACGCGATCAGCACCGCGAAAATATCGGCGGCCTTCGCCCAGCGGGCGGGATCGCGCCAGGCCGAGAGTGTGTGAGTTGCCGGTGAACTGTCCGCGGTGGAGTTCACGCAGCGCCTCCGCGGGCGCGTTCGACCAGCGAGGTCGTAGAGTGCCCGGCCAGAATATCGATCAACAGCACCTCGCCGCCGCAAGCCTCGACCACCTCGTAGCCGACGACCTGCTCGCGGGTATAGTCGCCGCCCTTGACCAGCACGCTCGGCTTCACGCGCGTGATCAGGTCGATCGGCGTATCCTCTTCGAAGATCGCGACGAGGTCGACCGCCTCCAGCGCCGCCAGCACTTCGGCGCGCGCGCGTTCGTCCTGCACCGGGCGTCCCTCGCCCTTCAGCCGCTTGACCGAGGCATCGCTGTTCAATCCGACGATCAGGCGGTCGCAAGCGCCGCGCGCCGCGGTCAGCACCTTGACGTGGCCGGGATGCAGGATGTCGAAACAGCCATTGGTGAAACCAACGCGCAGGCCCTGTTTGCGCCATTCCGCCAGATGAACGTCGAGGTCGCCGCCTGCGGCCACGATTTTTTCCTCAGCCGCCAGCGACGCATGCGGCAGGATTTTTCGCCGCAGTTCGGCGGGCGTGACGGTGGCGGTGCCCTTCTTGCCGACCGCAACGGCGGCGGCAGCATTCGCCATCCGCAGCGCGGTCTCCCAATCGGCGTTGGCGGCGAGCGTCAGGGCCAGTGCGGCCGCGACCGTATCGCCGGCGCCCGAGACGTCGCGCACCTTCACCGGAAGCGCCGGCACATGGATCGCCTCTCCGCCGCGAACAACCAGCGTCATGCCGTGCTCGCTTTGCGTCACCAGCATGGCTTCGCAATCGGCCAGATACATCGCATCCTGAGCGGCATCGGCGATGCCCTGTTCGCTGTCGGCGCGGCTGCGGGTCGCTTCGGCGAATTCCTTGCGGTTGGGCGTCAGCAATGTCGCGCCGCGATAGATCGCTAGGTTGGCGCTCTTGGGATCGACGATCACGCGCTTGCCGAGCTTCTTGGCGGCGTCGATCACATTGCGGATCACACGCGCCGTCAGCACGCCCTTGGCGTAATCGGACAGCAATACGATGTCGGCACGGCCGAGTTGCGGCAGGATGGCGTCGATCAGCTTTTGCTCGATGTCGGGCGCCGCCGGCTGCGCCAGTTCCCAGTCTGCGCGCAGCATATGGGTGGAAAAATGCTCGGAGACGAAACGCACTTTTCGCGTCGTCGGCCGGCTGGGATCGGTCACCAGCACGGCCTCGATCCGGGTTTCACGCGAAAGCTCTGCCCGCAGTTTCGCGCCCGCTTCGTCCTCGCCGATCAATCCTGCAAAGATGCAGCGCGCACCGAGCGAGGCGATATTGCGCGCCACATTGCCGGCGCCGCCGACATTGGTCTCGCTGCGCTGGACCGCGATGACGGGCGCGGGCGCCTCCGGCGAAATCCGTGAGACCTCGCCATAGATGAACTCGTCCAGCATGAGATCGCCGACGCACAGCACGGTGCGGCTGGCAATGGCATGCGACAGGGCGTCAAAATCGAACATATGGTCTTACCTGTGGCCCGTCAGCGGAAGCGGTCGGCGCGGTCAAGGAAACCCTTCACGTAGGCGTCGACCGCGTCTTCCAGCGCCGTGAAGCCGCCGTTATATCCGGCGTGCTGCAGCCGATCGACTTCGCTCTGGGTGAAATATTGATAGCTGCCGCGGATCTGTTCGGGCATGTCGACATACTCAATGTTCGGTTTGGCGCCGAGCGCGGCGTAGGCCGCGAGCATCAGGTCGCGAAAGCTGCGCGCGGTGCCGGTTCCGACGTTGAACAGACCGCTGACATGAGGCGTCGCCAAGAGCCACATCGTCACGCGAACGACGTCGTCGACATAGATGAAATCGCGGCGCTGATCGCCATCCGCAATGCCTTCGCGGTGCGACTTGAACAATTGCACGGGGCGACCGGCTTTGACGTCGTCGAAGCGCCGCGCCAGCACGCTCATCATCGTGCCCTTGTGATATTCATTGGGCCCGAACACGTTGAAGAATTTCAGCCCGGCCCATTGCGGCGGCAACCGCTCGCCGCGCGCGGCGCGTTCGGCCACCGCCATGTCGAACAGATGCTTGCTCCAGCCGTACAGATTCATCGGCCGAAGTTTTTTCAGGTTTTCCACGGACTGGTCATCGCGAAAGCCTCGCTCGCCATCGCCATAGGTGGCCGCAGAGGACGCATAGATCAGCGGCGTCGCGTTCGCGGTGCACCAGTCGAGCAGCCGCATCGACAATCGGAAATTGGTTTCAATGACGAGATCGCCGTCGGTCGCCGTCGTCTCGGAAATGGCCCCGAGATGGATCACGGCGTCGAGCCGCCGGCCCTTCAGCCAGTCCATCAGTTCCGCCGGCGGGACAAAGTCGGCAAGCTGGCGCTTGGCCAGATTATGCCATTTGCCGTCATGGCCGAGGATGTCGCACACGGCCACGTCGGTGCGGCCCGCGTCGTTCAACGCGGCCACGACGTTCGATCCGATAAAACCGGCGCCACCGGTCACCAGTAACATGCCGTCCCCTGCCTGATTGTGCGGCGCCAGCTTTGCCCCAGTCCTGCCCGGCAGGCAACTTGGGTTGTGGGCCGTGGTGAAGACCGCGGGCACGACTTTACCTGCCGGTGCGGAGCAGTTACCGACGGAGCCGGAAAAGACCAGTCGTCAGACACCAAAGATATGAATAAAGATTCAATAGATGGGATCGCGATGCAGGATGCGGCCGACACCCGACCGATCCTGATCATCCCCTATATGTGGATCGGCGACTTTGTCCGCGGCCATACGGTGGTGCGGGTCCTGAAGGCCCGTTGGCCGAATCGGCCGGTCGATTTGCTGGTGACCTCCCTGTGCGCGCCCCTGGTCGATTACATGCCGGGCGTCCGCGCCGGGATCGTCTGGGACCTGCCGCGCAGCCGGCTGGCGGTGGCCAGGCAGCAGGGTCTGGCCAGGGAATTGCGGTCGCGGGGCTACGCGACCGCCCTGGTCCTGCCCCGGACCTGGAAGGCGGCGATTGCGCCGACGCTGGCCGGTATCCCGGAACGGGTAGGCTTTTTCGGCGAAGCCCGGTTCGGGCTGATCAACCGGATGCGCTGGGGCGAAAAGGCCCTGCCCCGCTTTATCGACAAGAATGCCGCTCTGGCGCTGCCCGACGGCGCGGCATTGCCGCCGGAATGGCCGGTGCCGCAACTGGCCGTGCCGCCGGAGGATGCCAACCATTGGCGGCAGGCCAATGGGCTGGGTACGGGGCCTGCGGTGGCGCTGGGCCCCGGTTCCGTCGGAGCGTCCAAGCGCTGGACCTATTTTCCGGAAGCCGCCCGGCTGCTGGCAGAACGCGGCTTTGAGGTCTGGGTGGTCGGCGGTCCCGGCGAAAAGGCGCTGGCGCAGGAGATCGTGGCCGCCGGGGGACCCCGAATTCGCGACCTCACCGGGTCGGATCTGCGCAACGGAATCCTGGCGATGGCGGCGGCCAGCGTCGCCATCTCAAATGATTCCGGCCTGATGCACATTGCGGCCGCGATCGGCACGCCGACCATGGGCATTTTCGGGCCGACCAGCCCCTATCTCTGGGCGCCGCTGAACGGCCTGGCGGCAACCGTCCTGCAAACCAGATCGCAGCTTGCCTGCCAGCCCTGCCAGCGCACGGTCTGCACCATGAACGAGCATCGCTGCATGCGGGACATCCCGGCATCCGACGTGGTCGAGATCGTGCAGCGCGTGCTTGGCGAAGCCCGCGCGCGTGCACATCAACCCTCGTGAGCTTGCGCGTGAGCCGCGCGATCAGTACCAAGGCCTGCCAAGGCAGAATTCGCGCGTTGCAACCCTGACGGTGCATCTTGAACCAGAATTCGAAAGACCCGATCGCGGCCCATCTGAAACAGTCGCTCATCGCGCTGGAGCGCGCCAATAGCGATGCGGCGCTGCTGGCCGTTGCGCATGCGATTGCGGGCGCGATCATTGCGGCGCTGCGCGCCGGCAACAAGCTGCTGATCATCGGCAATGGCGGCAGCGCCGGCGACGCCCAGCACATCGCCGCCGAAATCGTCGGCCGCTACAAGCAGGAGCGGCCCGGCTACGCCGCCATCGCGCTCACGACAGACACGTCGGCGTTGACCTCGATCGGCAATGATTACGGCTTCGAGCAGATTTTCGCGCGCCAGGTCGAAGGCCTCGGCGTGCGCGGCGACGTGCTGCTCGCACTCACCACCTCGGGGCGCTCTCCAAACATTCTGGCGGCATTGCGCAAGGCGCGCGAGCGCGGTCTTGTCACGATCGGGTTCACCGGGGGCAAGGGCGTGGCGATGGGCGCGGATTGCGACCATCTGCTGGTGGCGCCGACCGACGACACGCCGGTAGTGCAGCAAATCCATCTCGCCATCGGCCACGGCATCTGCGACGAGATCGAACAGGCGATGATGCGCGAGGCCTCGAAGAAATGAGAGGTGCCGACCTCGCCCGCTCGATTCAGAAGCCCGCCGCCTTCCTCGACCGCGACGGCGTCGTCAACCATGACGACGGTTATGTCGGAACGCAGGAACGGATTCGCTGGATGCCGAATGTGGCAAAGGCGATCCGGCGGCTGAACGATGCCGGTTACTTTGTGTTCTTCTTCACCAATCAGGCCGGCATCGCGCGCGGTTACTTCACCGAAGCCGAACTCAACACGCTGCATGACTGGATGCGCGCCGAGCTCGCGGCGCAAGGCGCCGTCATCGACGACATCAGGTACTGCCCGCACCATCCGGAAGGCACCGTCGCCGGCTATCTCGAAAATCATCATTGGCGCAAGCCAAGCCCCGGCATGATCCATGATCTGATGCAGCACTGGCCGGTGCGCCACGCCGGCAGCTTCGTCATCGGCGACCGCCCGACCGATATCGAGGCCGGGCAAGCCGTCGGCCTGCCGGGCTTTCTGTTCGCCGGCGGCGACCTCGATGCATTTGTCGCCAATATCCTGCAGCAAACACACGTCTCCTGACATGGCTGATCAACCGCGCGGCGTTGGACCGGAAGAAGCGCGGGCGAAGGGCGTCTCGATCGAACACAACGAAATGCCAAACGGCGAATTTCGATTTCGCCTCAAGCACGACGATGGCACTGCCTATATCCGGACCGAGGCGATCGACAGCGGCGGCTGGCAAAAGAGCCATTATCACCGCAACGTTCGCGAAACCTATATCGTCCAACGGGGCAAAATGGCTCTCGCCGAACTGGTCGAGGGGGCCTTGAAGATCCGCATATTCGGACCGAACGAGATATGCACCACCGAGCCGAACGTTTCGCACAACGTTTACATGTATCGCAATTCGGTCATTCACACCGTCAAGCACGGCGAGGCCGGCGATAGCGCCGATTGGCACTCAAATCCGCTTCTTGATGAGAAAACAGCTCATCTGGATGAATCGGACATCACGCGTTTGGAGACGAAATAGAAAGCCCGCGATAAACCTTGGCGATCGCATTCGCCTCCGCATCGAGACTGAACTTCTCCAGCACGCGCGCGCGCGCCCGAATTCCCATCGCCGCCGCCGAGGCAGGATCGCGCATCAGCGGCTCCAGCGCCGCGACCAGCGCATCAGCGTCGCCGGGCGGCGTCAGCACGCCGGTGACGCCGTCCTCGACCACGAATTCGGCCGCCCCCGCCCGTGACGCCACCAATGCCGCGCCGGATGACATCGCCTCGATCAGCGTCAGTCCAAAGCCTTCGTTGCGCGAGGTGAAGGCGTAGATCGTCAGCCGCTGATACCAGCGCTGCACTTCCTCGATCTCGATCTCTCCGGTGATGATAATTCGTGACTGCAGGCCGGCGGCCTCGATCTGCTTTTTCAGGCCGTTCGCAAAGCCTTGCTGCTCGGGCACGACAGCACCGACAATGACGGCCGTGAAATCCGGATAGCGCGGCAGCAGCCGGCACATCGCCTCCACAAAGACGTCGCTGCCCTTTTGCGCACGGACGCGGCCGAAGCAGCCGATCGCATAGCGGCCCGGCAATCCGCTTTGCGCAAACGCCGCTGCGCGATCGGCCGGCGGCGCATAACTGATGGTATCGACGCCATGCATCACGACCGTTGATTCGCGCTTCAGGAAGGAAGCCGAGAGCGCGCTGGTGGCGATGATCGCGTCCATGCGCCGGATCAGCCAGCGGGTCAGCGATTTATGATGCCGCTGCGCCGCCGACGTGAACACGAGCTTCAGCGGCCAGCCGAGCGCGCGCAACAACACGCCGGCAATCATTTCGTCGTTGCGCCGCGCGTGCCAGATCAGCGGCGTGCGGCGGCGCCAGAGTTTTGGCAAATCGCCGAACCCCATCCGCGCAATGCCGTCAGGGGCGTGGGAACCGAGCCATGCCGCGCGAAACATTTGGGCGAGCTTCGGCGCCACCATCCGGTTGGTTGCCGTGACGCCGGAATAGCGCCTGTGCAGATTCGGCACGATCAGCTGCAGATCATCGGCTGAATTGTTCTCGATCGGCACGTCCGGCTCCGTTTACATGGGTTCCTATACGCAACATTAAGCATAGTGGCCAGTTCACTCATGCCGAAACCCACTCTTCACCGCGCCCCGGCTAGCATCGGCGGCAACAACTGGGAGAGAGGGTAAGCCCATGACCGTGCTTGTCACCGGTGGCGCCGGCTATATCGGAAGTCATATGGTTCACGCGCTGGCGGACGCCGGCGAAAGCGTCGTCGTGATCGACAATCTCTCCACCGGATTCTCCGCCTTCCTGCCCGAGGGCGTGCCGCTGTTCATCGGCGACGCCGGCGACGAAAACCTCGTCGAGGGCGTGCTGTCCCAGCACGGCGTCGAGAGCATCATCCATTTCGCCGGCTCCGTGGTGGTGCCGGATTCGATGCGCGATCCCCTGGCCTATTACCGCAACAACACCATGACGACGCGCAGCCTGCTGAACGCAGCCGTCAAGGGCGGCGTCAACCGCTTCATTTTTTCGTCGACCGCCGCCGTCTATGGCAATCCGGACCAGGTGCCGGTGCCCGAGCATGCGCCGACGCGGCCGCTGTCGCCCTACGGTTCTTCCAAGCTGATGACCGAACTGATGCTGCACGACGTCGCCGCGGCGCATGATCTGAAATATGTCGCGCTGCGTTACTTCAACGTCGCCGGCGCCGATCCGAAGGGACGCGTCGGCCTTGCCACCGTCGGCGCGACGCATCTTTTGAAGATCGCCGTCGAAGCCGCCACCGGACAGCGCGCCAAGATCGACGTGTTCGGGACCGATTACCCGACGCCGGACGGCAGCTGCATCCGCGATTTCATTCACGTCAGCGATCTCGCGCAGGCGCACCTCGCTGCGTTGTCGTATCTGCGCAGCGGCGGAGATTCGGTGACGCTGAACTGCGGCTATGGCCGCGGCTATTCGGTACTGGAGACCATCGAAGCGGTCCGCCGCGTCGCCATGCGCAATTTCGCGGTCCAGTACGCGCCGCGCCGGCCCGGCGACATCATGACCATGGTCGCCGACACCAGCCGCATCCGCTCGACGCTGGACTGGACGCCGCAATATGATGATCTCGAGACCATCGCCACCCACGCGCTGGCCTGGGAAGAGCGGCTGTTCCACGAGCGCGGCGGCCTCGGCCGGCACGCGGAATCAGCGTAAAATCAAGCTGTTATTTGGCTTGAAAAACCGCCATTTAGCGGGCAAGCAGTCACCGTAGCAGCCCTGACACGCGGGTCATTCATGCCCAGCGCCGTCAATGGAACGCGGATGACCGAACTTCCCAAAGAAACACCGAGAAAAATCACCGACGACCCCTATGGCGCAGCGATCCTGATTCGCCGCCTGGTGGCCGAACAGGGCCTCGCCTATTGGCGGCGCTACCTGCTGGCGTTCGCGCTGATGGGGGTTGCGGCGGCGACGACGGCCGGTTCCGCCTATTTGCTCGGCGAAGTCATCAACAAGGCCTATGTCGACAAGGACGTGCGCGGGATCGCGATCCTGTCGCTGGTCACCATCGTCATCTTCACGCTCAAGGGTGCGGCGACCTACGGCCACACCGTGATCCTGTCGCAGATCGGCAACGCGATCCTGGCCAACAACCAGCGCCAGCTGTTCGCCAAGCTGATGAGCGAAAACATCGCCTTCTTTTCCGAGCGGCATTCCTCGGAATTTCTGGCGCGGCTGACCGCCGGCGCCACGTCGGTGACACAGGTCCTCAATCTCCTGATCAACGCCATCGGCCGCGATCTGCTGTCGCTGATCGCGCTCGTCGTCGTCATGCTGATGACGGACCCGTACATGGCGCTGCTGGGTTTCGGCGTCGCCCCGCCGGCGATGCTGGTGCTGCGCAAGCTCGTCAAGCGCATCAAGGGCCTTGCGCATAACCAGTTCTCCGGCACCGCCGACATCATGGAAACCATGCAGGAATCGCTGCAGGGCATCCGCACCGTGAAAGCGTTCACGCTCGAGCAGGCAATGCGCGAGCGCATCGACGCCAGCATCACCGCCGTCGAACGCAACGCCAACAAGATGGCGCGGGTCTCCAGCCGGTCGAGCCCCCTGATGGAAACGCTGGGCGGTTTCGCGATCGCCGCGGGACTGATGTATGGCGGTTATCGCGTGGTCGCGATGGGCGCCTCGCCCGGCCAGTTCTTTTCGTTCCTGACCGCATTCCTGCTGGCCTATGAGCCGGCCAAGCGGCTGGCGCGGCTCAATATCGAGTTGAACAGCAATCTGATCGGCGCGCGCAAGCTGCTGGAGATCGTCGACAGCCCGCCCACCGAGCCCGCCGACGACGACAAGCCGGCCCTGAAGCTCTCGGACGCGCGGGTCGAGTTTCGCGACGTGACCTTCGCCTACCGGCCAAGCGAGCCGGTGCTGCGCCGCATGAGCTTCATCGCCGAACCCGGCAAGACCACCGCTTTGGTCGGCCCGTCCGGCGGCGGCAAATCCACCGTGCTGGCGCTGCTGCTGCGGCTCTACGAGGTGGGCGACGGCGCCATCCTGATCGATGGACAGGCGATCTCGGGCGTGTCGCGGCATTCGCTGCGCCAGCAGACCGGCTATGTCGGCCAGGACGTTTATCTGTTCCGCGACACGATCGGCGCCAACATCGCCTTCGGCAAGGTCGGCGCCACCAGGGACGAGATCGAGGCCGCCGCCAAGGCCGCCTGTGCCCACGACTTCATCATGGGTTTTCCGCTCGGCTACGACACCCCGGTCGGCGAGCACGGCACGCAGCTGTCCGGCGGCCAGCGCCAGCGCATCGCGGTGGCCCGGGCGCTGGTCAAGAACGCGCCGATCATCCTCTTGGACGAGGCCACCGCCGCGCTGGATTCGGAATCCGAGAAAGCCGTACAGGAAGCCATCGAGCATCTGTGCCGGAACCGGACCACGATCGTGATCGCCCACCGCCTGCACACCATCATGCACGCCGACGCCATCCTGGTGGTCGAAGGCGGCGAGATCGTCGAGCGCGGCCAGCATGACGACCTGTTGCGGCGCGGCGGGCGCTACGCCTCGTTCTTCCGCCTGCAACAGCGCGACGCCGGTCACCCCAGTCTGGCGCCGATCAGCGCAACCGCGTAAAGCTATCGCCGCCGTTCCACCCCAAAACCCGTCCAGAGACCCATTTCATGAACGCCGCATCCTACGTCATTCCCGTCCCCCCGCAGCCGTCGCTTCCCGTCGTCGGAGAGACAAAGTCCTATCCCGTGCGCCGCATCTGGTGCGTCGGGCGCAACTATCTCGAGCACATCCGCGAGATGGGCAATGACGAGCGCGCGCCGCCGTTCTTCTTCGCCAAGCACGCCGACATGCTGGTGCCTGACGGCGCCACCATTCCCTATCCGCCGCTGACCAAGGACCTGCATCACGAGGTCGAGCTGATCGTCGCGATGAAGAGCGGCGGCCTCAATATTCCCGCCGACAAGGCGCTCGACCATGTCTACGGCTATGCCGTCGGCATCGACCTGACCCGCCGCGACCTGCAGATCGCCTCGCGCAAGAAGGAGCGCCCGTGGGAAGTCGGCAAGTCGTTCGACTATTCCGCGCCCTGCTCGGCGCTGCAGCCGGCATCAAAGATCGGCCATCCCGCCAAGGGCAAGATCTGGCTCACGGTCAACGGCACCGAAACGCAAAAGGGCGATTTGACCGAGCTGATCTGGAACGTGCCGGAAATCATCTGGCAGCTCTCGCAGCAGGTCGCGCTCGCCGCCGGCGACATCATCATGACGGGAACGCCGGCCGGCGTCTCCCAGCTCAAGCCGGGCGACAAGATCGAATGCGGCGTCGATGGCGTCGGCACGCTCAAGGTTGCGATCGGCAATCCGGAATAGGCGGTTCCGATCTTCTATGCAAAGAGCAAAGCCCCGGGACCAGCTCCGGGGCTTTTTCATTACTGCGGTGTAGGAGCAATCAGCTCCGCATCGCCTGCAGGCCCTTGAAGGTCAGCCGCTTGGGGTCCGTGACGCCGGCCAGATAGAGCCTGCGGATAAAGGCAACGACCGCGTCGCGGTCGCAATCGGTCAATGCAACCACGGCATCGACGGCAATTCGCTGGGCGTCCATGGGCTTCCTCGTGCTGTCAGTTAGCCTCAGGCCAGACAGCGTAGGCGGCACCGGTTAATCCGGTGTTAACCGTTGGAGCAGACTGAACGATTTGCACGGGCCCGCGTATACGCGAAATTACGCAGGGCGCTTTCCGGCTGGCGCCACTGACAGCCCGCGGCGAGGCCGTCACGAATATTGCATCACCCCGTCGTCGATCTTGCCGTAGCGCAGCGTGACGATGTCGAGGGCGTAGTTCTGGTAGAGCCGCCACGGTCGCTTCGAGCCCTGCTTGGGCATCTGCGCGATCGCGCGCTGCACATAGCCGGACGAGAAATCCAGCGAAGGCAGTTCCGATATCGAGGGATCGAGGTTGTGCGGCACGCATTGCTTGTAGCCGCGCCGGTCCATGTAGTTGATCAGGCGGCAGACATATTCGCAGGTGAGATCGCATTTCAGCGTCCAGGACGCGTTGGTGTAACCGAACGCGGAAGCCATGTTCGGCACGTCCGAATACATCATGCCCTTGTAGTTCAGCGTTCTCGAGAAATCGACTTTCCTGCCGTCGACGCTGACTTCGAGGCCGCCCAGCACCTGCAGGACAAGCCCCGTCGCGGTCACGATGATGTCGGCTTCGAGTTCGCCGCCGTCCTTCAGCCGGATGCCGTTCTTCGTGAAGGTGTCGATCTGGTTGGTGACGACGGAGGCCCGCTTGTCCCGGATCGCCTTGAACAGGTCGCCATCAGGCACCAGGCACAGCCGCTGGTCCCAGGGATTGTAACGCGGCGTGAAATGCGTCGCGACGTCGTAATCCGGCCCGAGCGCCATCTTGACGCCGCCGAGGATCAACTCCTTGACGCGCTCGGGCTTGCGCCGGCAGAGCTGGAAGAAATACATGCCGAACAGCACGTTGCGCCAGCGGATCATGTGATAGGCGAGCTTTGCGGACAGATTGCGCCGCAGCTTGTTGGCGAGCGCGTCTTCCGCGGGCCGCGCCACCACATAGGTCGGCGAGCGCTGCAGCATGGTGACGTGGGACGCGGTCTTGGCCATCTCCGGCACCAGCGTTACCGCTGTCGCGCCCGAGCCGATCACCACCACGCGCTTGCCGGCATAGTCGATGTCTTCTGGCCATTTCTGCGGGTGCACGATGCGGCCGGCGAAATCCGCTGATCCTGCAAACTCCGGCGTGTAGCCTTCCTCGTATTTGTAATAGCCCGAGCACATGAACAGGAAATTGCAGGTGAAGCGCACGGTCTCGGGGCCCCCCTCGCCCTCCTTGCGCTCGGCCTCCACGGTCCAGCGCGCATCCTGCGACGACCACGACGCGCGTTTGACGCTGTGGTTGAAGCGTATCTTCTGGTCGATGCCGTTCTCGACGGCGGTCTGCCGCACATAGTTGAGAATGTTCGGCCCGTCGGCGATCGCCTTCGGCTCGGTCCAAGGCTTGAACGAATAGCCGAGCGTGAACATGTCGCTGTCGGAGCGGACGCCGGGATAACGAAACAGGTCCCAGGTGCCGCCGATGCAGTCGCGCCCCTCGAGGATGGCGTAGCTCTTGCCGGGGCATTTCTGCTGCAGATGAAAGCCGGCGCCGATGCCGGAGAGCCCGGCGCCGACGATGAGGACGTCGAAATGTTCTGCAGCTTCGGTCATGGCGCTCTCCCTGCCCGATGGTATGAGCAGGGCAACCGAAATAGCAACCGGCTTTATGTGGCCGCTGCAGCGGCACAGGCCGTGTCGAAATACTCGTAGAATTCAACCGCCTTGCCGTCCTTGAAGCGCCAGAAATCCACCTTCGGCGTTTCGGCGGTTTTCCCGGTTTTCTTGTAGGTCCATTTACACGAGCCGCGCGCGACAACGGCGTCGCCCTGCGCGACATATTCGTCGATCGTGTAGTGCACCATCGCCCAGTCGGCCAGCAGCCCGTCGAAATAGGCGTGCAAGGCGTCGCGGCTGCTGTATTCGGTTGCAAAGGCCAGCGGAGCCACGCCGCGGGGCACTGAACCCCATCTGACACCGGGATCGCAAATGCTCAACAATTGTTCGACGCTGCCGCCCTTGCTCTCGTGCCACTGGCGGTAGGCATCCTTCAGGATCGCGACATTGGCTGCTTCGTTCGACATGGCTCTCCCTCCGCAATGCTGTTCTGAAAATGAAATCTGAATCGTGCCGCTCGCTTCTTCAGTGGCGAGCTTGTCATGCTTCTACCTCAGATCGTAGCAGCGATCGCGCCATGAAAAAAGCCCCGGATCGCTCCGGGGCTTTTTTGTCGCGTATGCGGCGATCTCAATAGATCTCAATACCGGTAGTGGTCCGCCTTGAACGGGCCTTCCGGCTTGACGCCGATGTACTCGGCCTGGTCGGGACGCAGTTCGGTCAGCTTGACGCCGATCTTGGCGAGATGCAGCCGGGCCACCTTCTCGTCCAGCGACTTCGGCAGCACGTAGACTTCCTTCTTGTACTTGCCGTCCTTGTTGTTGGCGAACAGTTCGATCTGCGCCAGCGTCTGGTTGGTGAAGGAGGCCGACATCACGAAGCTCGGATGGCCCATGGCGTTGCCGAGGTTCACCAGGCGGCCTTCCGACAGCAGGATGATGCGGTGATTGTCGGGGAAGGTGATCTCGTCGACCTGCGGCTTGATGTTGTCCCACTTCAGGTTCTTCAGACCCGCGATCTGGATCTCGTTGTCGAAGTGGCCGATGTTGCAGACGATGGCGCGATCCTTCATCGCGCGCATGTGCTCGATGGTGATGATGTCCTTGTTGCCGGTGGCGGTGACGAAGATGTCGGCGCGGGGTGCCGCGTCTTCCATGGTCACGACCTCGTAGCCTTCCATCGCCGCCTGCAGCGCGCAGATCGGATCGACTTCCGACACCATCACGCGGCAGCCGGCCTGGCGCAATGACGCGGCCGATCCCTTGCCGACGTCGCCGAAGCCCGCGACCATCGCAATCTTGCCGGACATCATGACGTCGGTGCCGCGGCGGATGCCGTCGACCAGCGATTCACGACAGCCATAGAGGTTGTCGAACTTCGATTTGGTCACGCTGTCGTTGACGTTGATCGCCGGCCAAAGCAGCGTACCGGCCTTCTGCATGTCATAGAGACGATGCACGCCCGTGGTGGTCTCTTCGGAAACGCCCTTGATGCTCTTGGCGATCTCGGCGAAGTAGCCCTTCGGCTTTTCCTTGAGCTGCTTCTTCAGCAGCGCGAAGAAGACTTCCTCTTCTTCCGAACCCGGCTTGTCCAGGAACTTGGTGTCGCCGTTCTCGGCGCGCAGACCGAGATGGACGTACATGGTGGCGTCGCCGCCGTCGTCAAGAATCATGTTCGGGTGCAAGGCTTCACCGGGCTTTGCACCGTGCCAGTCGAACAGCTTGGCGGTGTAATCCCAGTATTCGGTGAGGCTCTCGCCCTTGACGGCAAACACCGGAATGCCGGCGGCTGCGATCGCCGCCGCCGCGTGGTCTTGCGTCGAATAGATGTTGCAGGAGACCCAGCGGATGTCAGCGCCGAGTGCGGCCAGCGTCTCGATCAGCACGCCGGTCTGGATCGTCATGTGCAGGGAGCCCGCGATGCGCGCGCCCTTCAGTGGCTGCTTCGGGCCGTATTCCTCGCGCGTCGCCATCAGGCCGGGCATTTCGGTCTCGGCCAGCGAGAGTTCCTTGCGGCCGAAGTCGGCGAGCGAGATGTCCTTGACGATGTAGTCGGTAAAGGCAGGCTTCTTGGCGGCGGCGGTCATGTGTTGATCCCTTGAAAAAGCTTATTCCGAAAAGCGCGAAAGGCTTTCCGGAATAAGCAGAACGATTACGGAGAAAATCAGAACGCACCCTTCAGCGCGGACACCAGATCGGTTTTTTCCCAGGAGAAGCCGCCATCCTTTTCCGGCGCGCGGCCGAAATGGCCGTAGGACGCGGTGCGGCGATAGATCGGCCGGTTCAGCTTCAGCGTGCGGCGGATGTTGGTCGGGGTCAGCCGGAACAGTTGCGGCAGCACCTTTTCGAGCTTCTTTTCGTCGACCTTGCCGGTGCCGTGGGTATCCACCAGCAGCGACATCGGATCGGCGACGCCGATCGCATAGGCGACCTGGATGGTGCAGCGATCGGCAAAGCCGGCCGCGACAACGTTCTTGGCGAGGTAGCGCGCGGCATAGGCGGCGGAACGATCGACCTTGGTCGGATCCTTGCCGGAGAAGGCGCCGCCGCCATGCGGCGCGTAGCCGCCATAGGTGTCGACGATGATCTTGCGGCCGGTCAGGCCGCAATCGCCGTCGGGGCCGCCGACCACGAAATTGCCGGTCGGGTTGACCAGGAAGTCGGAGGACTTCTGCGGCATCCAGCCCTTCGGCAGTGCCGACTCGACTTCATGCGCGATCATGTCCTTGATCAGGCCGGGCGAATACTTCTTGCCGTTGCGGCTCTTCTCGTTGTGCTGGGTCGAGACCACGACCTTGGTGCAGCCGACCGCTTTGCCTTCGACATATTTCACCGTGACCTGGCTCTTGGCGTCGGGCTGCAGGTCGAACAGCTGGCCGCTGCGGCGCTTGTCGGACAGCACTTTCAGGATGCGGTGCGCGAAGAAAATCGGCGCGGGCATGAAGCTGCCCTTTTCGTAGATTTCGCTCTCGTTGCAGGCATAGCCGAACATCATGCCCTGGTCGCCGGCGCCTTCTTCTTCGCCGCTCTTCTTTTTCTTGGCATCGACGCCCATCGCGATGTCGGGCGACTGGCCATGCAGCAGCACCTCAATGTCGGCGCCGTGATAGGAGAAGCCGTTCTGGTCGTAGCCGATGTCCTTGACCACGCCGCGGGCGATCTCGGAGATCAGTTCGCGATCGACCACCGAGACGCCGTGAATGTCGCGGAACAACTGGCCACGGCCCTCGCCCGCAATAACGATCTTGTTGGTCGTGCAGAGCGTCTCGCAGCCGAGACGGGTATTGACCGCACTGTCGTCGGCAATACCGAGCTTGACGTCCTTCTCGAGGAAGGCATCGAGAATGGCGTCGGAGATTTGATCCGAAACCTTGTCCGGATGGCCTTCGGAAACCGACTCGCTGGTGAAAAGATAAGACGCGCGCATCAACAACCCCTTGTTTCCGCCTGATGTTGGCGGGCTCTCTTTGTCATTTATCCCGGAATGTCAGTCGCGACGGCGCGAAATGACGTAGGATTCGTCGTAAAACCAAAGCCCATTATGCTTGCGCAGAACCTCTCTGGTGGCATCGAGGGTTCGGCCGTTTTCGGTCATTTCCGTCAACCGTTCGTCTTCGATCTGGGCGACATACACCGCCGCATTCCACGCTGCAAAGGCCGTCGAGGTTCCGATCGAGCCGGTGACCTCGTTGGGCAGCGCTTCCATATCATAACGGAAGATGGAACGGTTATCGGCGTAGGCATTA
The DNA here is from genome assembly GCF_040546575.1 of Bradyrhizobium sp. OAE829. Lineage (NCBI taxonomy): Bacteria > Pseudomonadati > Pseudomonadota > Alphaproteobacteria > Hyphomicrobiales > Nitrobacteraceae > Bradyrhizobium > Bradyrhizobium sp. OAE829. The sequence goes on from NZ_JBEPOE010000001.1 coordinate 1,702,578, forward strand.
AAATTGAGGTCGCGCCCGGCTGACCCCAGCTCGTATTTCACCGTGCGCAATAGCTCATGACGGCTCACCGCGAAAGGATTTTCTCCGGGCCACACCGCCTGGATGATTTCCAGCCCCGGATCCTGCCCGTGGGAGTGAATTCCAATCAACCGGCCGCCGGCCCGCAGCGCCCGCGCCAGCGGCGCGATGATCCGCTTGGCGCGGAAATTCACAGAGGATTTGGCCCGGTATGGCTGGGATGCGATGACGAGGTCGAAATTGGCCTCGGTTCGGCCCGCCCGGGGGATGATCGAATCAAGCAGGAACCGGTGGTCCTCCCGGTAAACCACCAGCGCCACCGGCCGTTCATAGATCGGCATGCCCGATGTGGGGCTGACATTGGCCCGCCAGTTCTGCTCGAGAAATGGGCCCAGTGCGGCGATCTGGGTCTCGAACTCGCCCGACGAGGCCCCCTGCAAGGCCACCTCGTGCCAGATCATGCCAGCGGCCGCCGCGGGCGAAGCCGGCGTCAGCCAGGGCGCCTCGGCGTAGTACATGTTGGTGAGCACAAAAACGGTCGCGGGATGCTCGAACAGCCGGTCCGGAACCTTGTCGAGCGTCAGCCGGACGTCCTCCAGGCTGAGCTCCTTGCCGGCGATATAGAACGGCATATGGGGGAAGCGGCCGTGCATCGAGCGCATCACCCGCGCCAGCACCGTGCCGTCGCCGACGCCGGCATCGAACACCCGCAGCGCCGGCGGCCGCGGATGCAGGCTCGACAGCTCGAGCGCCACCCGGTCGGCGATCACCCGCTTTTCGCTGCAGGTATGGACGAACAACAGGTATTTCTGCCGGTTCTCGAAGAAGCGGAAATTGCCCCTGGGGTCACGCTTCTCGGGCGGCACTTCGATCCCGCGCGGCGGCGGCAGCCCGCCCGGCGTGGAAGCGGCGATATAGGCCTGGATCCGGTCCAGCGTGTCGATGGTAATGCGCTTGCCCTCGCGCAGGCGATGCACCAGCTTGCCGTCATTGACGGCCCGGCGGCCAAACGTCGTCTCCGCCATATCGGCCTGGCGGCAGAAATCCGATATCTGGGTGAGAATCTTGTCGTTTTTCATCGGGTGGCGGTTTGGGACGCAGCGGTGGGCAACGGCGGGTGACCGGAACGTCCTACCACCATCTGCCCACCGGGGGAAAGGCCTGTTTCCCGGCCCGGCCGGCATGAACCGCCATCCCGCATTTCGCCACCAAGACAAGGACGCAACCCCTTGATGGTAAGGACCAATTGATGCGCCGCGCGATCCTGATGCTGACCTTGCTCGCCGCCGCCCTGTGGTCGGCGCCCTCCCTCGCCCAGTCCCGCAAACAACTCGGGCCGCTCTGCACCACCGACACCACGCCGGCCGATCAGATGATCGATGCCTGCAACAAGATCATCGCGCTGAAGGTGTTTTCCGGCGAGAAGCTCGCGGGCATCTATTTCTGGCGCGCGGTCGGCTGGAACAAGAGGGGCGACTACGTCAAGGTCATCGCCGACGCCAGCGAGGCGCTCAGGCTCAAGCCTGACATCGCGATCTACAATCTGCGCGGCTCGGCCTATTACGACAAAGGCGAATACGACATCGCGATATCGGACTTCAACGACGCGCTGCGGCTGGGACCACCGAGCGGCATCCTGTTTCACAACCGCGGCAACGCCTGGCGCGGCAAGGGCGATTACGCCAAGGCGATCGCCGACTATGACGCATCGATCAACGCCGGACGGAAGTCTCCGTTCTCCTTCCAGAACCGCGGCATCTCGAAACAGGCGCTCGGCGATCTCGACGGCGCGATGGCCGACACCAACGAAGCGATCCGGCTCGACGCGGCGCTGCCGCAGCCGCTGATCCACCGCGCTGTGCTTTGGCGCGCCAAGGGCGACTTCGAACGCGCCATCGCCGACGGCACCGAGGCGATCCGCCTCGCCAAGGTGAAGGCCCCGGTCAACATCATGACGCCGCCCGGCAGCGTGCTGATCTCGGCCTACAGCCAGCGCGGCCTCGCCTATGAAGCAAAGGGCGATTTCACCAGCGCGAAACAGGACTACGCCGCAACCCTCGAAGGCAAGGCGTCGGACGCCGGCAGCAAATCCAATCAGGCCACCGCGAAGGTTCGGCTCTCGCTGTTGTCGGACGCAACAGCGCCGGCGCCGAGAGATGCGACATCAAACACGACATCGACGCCGGCGCCGGCCGGCGCGGCCAACCCTGCCCCGCTTCCCGCCCCGGTCCAGGGCACCACGCGCCGCGTCGCGCTCGTGATCGGTAACGGCGCCTATTCGCACGTCACGCCGCTGCCCAACCCGGTCAACGACGCCCGCTCGATCGCCAGGAGCCTGCGCGACATCGGCTTTGTGGTGAACGAAGGCATCGATCTCGATCGCGTGGCGATGCAATCGACGATCCGCGACTTCCTGCGCGATGCGGCACGGGCGCAGGTCGCGGTAGTTTACTATGCCGGTCACGGCGTGCAGGTCGAGGGCCGCAATTATCTCGTGCCGATCGACGTGGCGCTGCAGGCCGGCGGCCGCATGACTGATGCGATGGTGGAAATGGATACGATCATGGCCGGCCTCGACGATCAGGTGCGCACCAACATTCTGATCATGGATGCCTGCCGCAACAACCCCATGACTCCTCCGGTGGCGACGACGCAAGTGGCTTCCACGGGCGCCAATCGCGGCATCCAGGCCGGACCGGGTCTCGCCGCACCGGCCAGCCTTGGCGCCGGCTCGACGCTGGGCGCGGGAACGCTGATTGCCTACGCGACCGCGCCCGGAAGGTGGCGCTCGACGGCGAAGGCGTCAACAGCCCGTTCTCGGCGGCCCTGTCGCGCCACATCGGCACGCCCGGGCTCGAAGTGCAGCAGATGCTGACGCGGGTGCGCGCCGAAGTCGTCGCCGCGACCAAATCCAAACAGGTGCCGTGGTCAAACTCGTCGCTGCTCGGCGAGGTTTACTTGACGGGGAAGTGACGGCGCGCCGTCTCTCCACGTCATTGCGAGCGAAGCGAAGCAATCCATATCGCGGCATAGCGGATGGATGGATTGCTTCGTCGCTTCCGCTCCCTTGCGCAAACGCTTCGCGTTTGTCGCAGGCAATGACATTGGAAAGCTACTTCCCCTCCTCCACCCGCTGCGCAACGAAGACGCCGTTCGGCTGGTGAAAGACCACCTCGTCGATAACAGCCTCGCCGCGGAATTCGACGACAAATCCTTCCAGCTCGACGATACGAAACCTTCTGCCCTGCTCGGGCGCGAGGCGATAGGCCGGCTGGTAGTCGGGCTTCAACACCAGCCGGCTTTCGCTATCCAGCGTCACGCGATGGGTGATCGAGCCGCCCTTGAACTGGCCGACGCATCGGGCGCGAAACGCAGGTTCGGTGCAGTCGCCGGCCGCAAGGCGTGCAAAGACGATATCCTTCACCACAGGCTCCAGCGGCGCCGACAGGCTGACAATGTTGCCGTCGCGGTCGGTCAGGAAGGTGATGGCAAGCCGGTCCGGCTGCAGGCGTTGCGGCTCCTCGGACAATTCGAACGTCTCGTAATGACGGTGCGTCAGGGGCGCGGACATCCCGCGCCACGCCCAATGCAGCGCGCCGTCCTTTGCAGTCATCGACATCACGCCATAGGCCGGATGCGCGTACCCGCCGGCATACGCCGCCAATTCGTGCGCCGGTCGCGTATCCTTGTGACGCGCCTTTTCCCGCGCGTCCTTGTCGACCTGCATGTGGGCGATGAATTCGTCGCGCTGCTTGAGGAAGCGTGCACGCCATTCGACCGGCTCGCGGCCACGCAGCCGGTCGAGGATGTACCAGGTCAACGTTGACGGCACTTCGCTCGGGCTGCGGTTGGTCAGGACGGCAATTCCGATGCCCAGATCCGGCATCAGCGTCATCAGCGATCCCCAGCCGACCCAGCCGCCGCCGTGAAACACCATCCGGTCGCCGCGATAGTAGTTGGTCTGGAAGCCAAGGCCATAGAGCGCCTGACCGAACTCGGCGAGGTTGGGCGCCGAGATGAAGGCACGCGACGCATGCAGTTCACTGATCAGCGCCGCCGGCAGCAGCCGCTCGCCGTCGAGTTCACCTTTGTCCAGATGCAGCCGCATCCAGTTCGCAAGGCCCGTAACCGACGTGTTGATCGCGCCGGCCGCAATGGTGCGGATCGGCAGGCGCATCGCCGGCAGCCGTGTATCCTCGTGCATCATGTACGGCCGCGCCGCCTCACCTGCGGCTTCAAGGTCGTCGAGGTTGAAGCTGACGGTCATGCCGAGCCGGTCGGTCAGCCGGGTCCGGATGAATGCCTCGAAACTCTGTCCGCTGAGACGTTCGATCAAGAGACCCGCGACGTGGTAGCAGAGGTTGTTGTATTGCCAGGTGGTGCGGATGTCGCGGCTCAATTCGAGATGCCGCATCAGGTCGAGCATTTCGGCGGGCGCCCGATCGCCAGGCATGTGCACCCAGTCATGGCGTGGCAAGCCCGACTGATGGCTCAGCAGGTCGCGCACCGTGACGCGCTCGGTCGCGACCGGGTCGCTCAGGCGAAACTCGGGCATGTAGTCGCGCACCGGCTTGGTCCAGTCGAGGCGCCCCTCATGGTGCAACAGCGCCATCGCGGTCGCGGTGAATGATTTGGTGATCGAGCAAATGACGAACTGCGTCGCCGGTGTCACCGGCAGACTTGCCTCGACATCGCGCTGACCATAGGCCCGCGTCAGCGCCACCTTGCCGTCCTGCACCACGGCAAGGGCAACCCCCGGCACCTTCCAGTCGGCCATCACTTCGGCGGCGAGACGATCGAGATCGGAGACAACAGAGGAAACCGGCGCGGTTGGCGCCTCGGCGGATGATGCGTGGGACATGCAGCTTCTCGGCTCGAACAGCAGCTAGCGCACATCCCGGATCAGGCTGCACCACGCGGCAAGGTTGCGTTGCGGATGATAGCTCGTGGCGAGCCACTCGCGAAGCCTGCCTGACGGAGAAGTGAAGACGCTTCGTCAGGCGCAGTTCGCCCTCGCGGCCCTCGAAAGAATGTAGTTGCACCGGCTAACGGCTGCGCCGGAGCAGCTTCTGCGCCTCTTCGATTTCGGGGAGATCCTGCCCCGTGTCGAAATCGACGAGGAATGGCCCGAGCAGTTCGGATACGGGCGCCGTTCGACCATTCCTGACATGGAAGCGCGCCAGGCCAAGTGCGCTGCGCAACTCGAAAGTCTTGGTCTGCTGGCGGCGGGCGATTTCAAGGGCCTTGTTGAAGGCATCTTCGACCATGGAAGCGTTCGGCGGGTCGCAACGCAGCAGCAGCTCTCCCTGGACACGATGCAGTTCGGCATCGAGCCAATGCTGGCCGGATTGTTCGGTCCACCCGATCAACTCGCGCACAATTTCCAGCCCGGTCTCGAGTTGCCCGGCTTCCGCATTCGCCAGGGCAACATGCATCCCCCAGAACGGCTCACACAGGTAGCAATCGTTTTCATGCAGCAAGGTCCAGCCGCGGCGCATTTCGCCGAGGCCCTCCACCTGTTCGCCGGCGCGCCACTTTGCAAGGCCGTTCAGGTAGGTCCCGGCGGCCACATACAACGGCATGGTATGTTCGCGGGCGAGAGCGAGGGCAAGGATGGTCTCCGTCTGCTGCAACATGCCCCGGCATAGTCCGTCGAAGACGGCCTTATGAACCAGCGCATTGGCCTGCGACAGCGCCCGCTTTTCTCCCGGCACACTCACCGCTGCCGCGGCGAGCCGGCGCGCTCGATCGATCTTCCCGATCGGCCAGAGCACCAGGGCGAGAAACCTCATGATGACGAACGGCAGGTCCAGCGTCGACGCCCTGAAGGTCTCGGGGTCAGGCTCGGCGCCGTAGATCGCAAGGGCCTGCTCAAGATGCACTTTCGCATCGAGGTAATCGCCGCCGAACCAACAGGTCACCCCGCTGGTGCAATGGGCGAGGACTGCCGCCACCGGCGATTCCGGTCGCCGGTCGGCGGCGCTGACGATTGCACCCACCAATTCCCGCATCGGCGCGATCTCGCCGTGAGTGAGGCAGGCGTTGAACAGGCCCGAATGGATCGGCGCCAGTTCGACCGGATCATTGATGTCAGCCGCGAACTGCCGGGCGCGCGTCCATGCGGCCACCGTTTCGGGCGCGCTGTGCCCAAGGCTTCCGCGCAGCGCGCGGCTATAGGCAATCTGGAGATCGAGCCGGCTCATAATCCGGCCCGGCGCATCGGGCACCCCATCGGCGATCGCGACGGCCTTGCCGAGATGGGCGACCGCCTCGGAATAGGCCGAGCGTTTCAGCGCCTGCTGGCCGGCCTTGCGCCACCAGCCGAGGGCCACCTCGCCGAGCCCGGCTTCAGTGAAGTGGTAGGCCAGCACTTCCGGCTCGGTTTCGGCGATGATCGGAAAGCTGTCGCGCAGGACATCGCCAATATGCTTGTGGAGCTGCAGCCGCCGGCTCTTGAGCAGGCTCTCGTAAGCCGCTTCCTGCACCAGCGCATGCTTGAAGCTGTAGCGTGCTTCCGGCGGCGTGCCGCGCCGCATCAGCAGCTCGGCCTGCTCGAGCTGCGCCAGCGCGGCGCTCAATGTCAGATCATCGCGCCCCGCCACAGATCGCAGCAGCGTATACGAGAAGTCGCGGCCGATGGCAGCGCCGATCTGCGCGACCTCCTTGACCGGCGCCAGCCGGTCGAGCCGCGCCATCAGCGAGTCCTGCAGCGTCGCGGGAATGGCAAGCGACGGGAACGGACTATCGAGCCGATAGCGCCCGGCATCTGCCACGAGCAGTCCGGACTCCAGCACCATCTTGGTCAGTTCCTCGACGAACAGCGGGATACCATCCGTCCTCTCGATGATCTGCGACATCATTTCGTTTGGCAGCTGCCGACCGACGGTCACCTGCTCGACCAGGGCGCGGGTATCCCGCCGGTCAAGCCGATCGAGCCGCAACAGGCTGACGTTGGGAAGACCCACCCAGGGCGGCTCGAACTCGGGGCGAAAGGTCAGGAGCATGAGTATCGGCAATCCCCTGATCCGGTCGACCGTGAGATCGAACAGCTCGAGCGTCGTGGCGTCGGCCCAATGCATGTCCTCGCAGACGACCAGCACGGGCTGCTGCCGTGCCAGACCCTCGACCTGGTCGAGAAGGGTTGCGAATGTCTGTCGCCGCTGCTGCACCGGATTGAGGCCAAGCGGCGGATAGCGCTCGCCGGTTGAGATCGAAAGCTGCGCGGCGATCAGCGGCGTCGCCTTGGCCACCTGCTGCGTTCCAAGCGCAAGCATTGCCTCGAGCTTGTCGAGCTTTTGCTCCGGCGTGTCCTGCGACTTGATGCCGGCAGCGCGCTCGAGTTGAGCGACAAAGGGATGAAGCGCACTGTTGGTATGGTAGGGCGAGCACTGATAGCGCACCCGGCGGTGGGTCCCCAAGGCAGGGTCCTCCAACAGCGTCGCGACGATGCGCGACTTGCCGATCCCGGCCTCGCCGGAAATCAGGACCACCTGGCCCTGACCCTGCCACGCCAGCTGCTGGCGCGAGCGCGCGAATTCGATCTCTGCCTTGCGGCCGACAAAGCCGATCGAGCGCACGGTTCGCACCGCCTCGAAGCGGCTCTCCGATGCGGCTCCGCCTTCGACCGCCCAGACCGCGATCGGCTCGTCGAGGCCCTTGACCTCGCGGCGGCCGAGGCTGCGCAGCGTGAATAGATCGCCAAGCAGTTGGCGCGTCGAGGCCGCAACGACAACCGCCCCCGGCTCCGCCAGGCTCTGTAGCCGCGCAGCGACGTTCGGTGTATCGCCGACCATCGCTTGCCGCTCTGACGTGCCTCCGCTGATGAGGTCGCCTACCACAACAAGTCCGGTCGCGATCGCGATCCGCACCTCCACCCGCTGTATCGCACGCGTTTCGAGCGGCCCTATCGCGGCGGTGATGTCGAGCCCCGCCCGCACGGCACGCTCCGCGTCATCCTCGTGTGCAACGGGATAGCCGAAATAAGCAAGTATTCCATCGCCCACGAACCTGGCGATAACGCCGTCGTAAGTGGCAATGACCCTCGCGCAGGCGGCCCGATAGGTGCGGATCACCTCCCACATGTCCTCGGGATCGAGGCGCGCCGAAAGCGCCGTCGAACCGACCAGGTCGCAGAACATGACGGTGAGGTGGCGTCGTTCGGCATCGCGCCGGATCGCCGGCTCGGCGACCAATTCGGCTTGATTGAGTTCGGCAATCGCGCGCAGCATTTTGCGACGATGTCCGAGCAGGACTCCCAGTCTGTCGTAGTCCTGATCCGTCAGGTCGGGAAGAACACCAAGATCAATGCCGTTCTCGGCAAAACGCAGCGCGTATTGCCCAAGCCCCAGCTTCTCGAGCCAGTCCGCAATCTGCTGCATTGGCACCACCCACGCTCTGGTTGGCGGCCAGCCCATTATCGGACCACGGTAACGAAAAAATTATTGCATATTTTTCCCGGTTCGCACGTCCTGTTTGCGGGCATCCCGGCGGCGCCCGGCTCTCGATTTCTCCATAGGTCGCACAGCCGAAATGTCCGCTACTCAAAAGAGTAGTGGCAGGATGCAGAACGGTAGGATTGCTGGACGCCCCGCTCGACGGCAAGACCGAACCCACTCGCAACGTTGAAACAATTCGAACTCTTATGCACTCTGCGCCAGATTGAGCCGATCGATGAATAGGCGATATCTGACCCGCCGAAACCTGCGCTGCATTAACCTTCGGCCAACGATAGTCAGGTACTGCGTTACTCCGAACACGTTTGTTTGAACCTTGTTTCCCGAAACATGACGACGGGAGCATGCCGTGGCGATGTGAAGGGGTTCACACCGACACGCGTTACGCGGTGCTAGAAGCTCGATTGGTCCCAACGGCTGCTGTCATGAGCGACATCAGATTTTTCCGGGGACCCGAGGGCGCTCAATAGCGCCCGCGCGGAAGCGGCGCAAATACGCGCCCGGCAATGTGGCGGCAACCTGCGCGAGCCCAGGCCAGACCCATTCAACAGAACTGCAGGGCATACGGTGTGTTCGGGGATATGGGCGGATAACGTCGTCAAACGCGTTGATGCGGCCGATCGAGATTACCTCACGCCGGACGATTGCTGCACGAGGCGCGGCCGACTTATCGCGTCGTTCCGGCAGGCAACTTTCAGGAAAGGCAGCCCCATGAAAATGGCCAATGCAAACATCGACAGGTCATCCGGCACCAAGACGGCCGGGTTCGCTCCTGCGGCTCTCATCAAATCGGCGCATCTCATTGAACGAGTAGGACTCGCCGCGATTGGAGGCTCCTGCGGCTTGTACGTCGCCGCAGCATTATTGCGCCGGCTAAACGAACTGCCCCTGAGTGTCGGGATCGTCCTGTTCATGATGCTCTTTGGGGCTTTCAGCTTCTATGTCGGCATCGATCTGCCTCGCCGTTCGGCCCGACGATCAGCCTCGATCCAACGACGATGGAGCCCGGATACTGTGGTTGAGATCCTGAGCGCGGTCGGAATATTTCTTGCCGCGATTGCGACGTTTGCCTCTGTCGGCATCATCATCCTCGATGAGACCGTGTCTGACGGATCACTGGGCTTGATCGGAGGCAGCTGGATGACCGGCTCTTCGTTGCAAATCGCTGCCGGCATCATCGCCCGCAGCTACGGCACGGCCGAAAATGCCGGCAAGTGATTTCCGATTGCCGTTGGAATGCGCAGGCTGGCTGCGACGCAGGCCCACGCGTTTGACTCATGGCGGCCATTTGCAATTAAAGACCGATCGGTCTATATATACGGTTATGACACGCCAAAGCCCAATGCAGTTGCCGCGTGGCCGGCCCCGTAGTTTCGACACGGAAGCCGCCGTCGAGCGCGCCATGGGTGTGTTCTGGTCACGCGGCTATCACGGCACGGCGCTTCCAGACCTGCTTCGAGCGACGAAGCTTTCGCGCGGCAGCCTTTATGCCGCCTTCGGGGACAAGCACGCCCTCTTCCTGCGTGCGCTCGATCGCTATATCGCCGACGCCCTGGCGCGGATGGACGTCGAACTCGGTCCGCGCCACGCGCCGGTTGATGGCCTGCGGACCTTCCTTGCTGGTTACGTCGAGCGCACCAGCGGCGCCAGCGGTCGGCGCGGATGCCTGCTGGTGGCCACAGCCATGGAATTGGCCGGCCACGACGGGGATGTCGAAGCTCGCATCGGCGGTTTTTTCAAAGCCATGGAGGCCAGGGTCGCCAGCGCACTCTCGCGCGCAAAGGCAGCGGGCGAACTGGCCGCTGGTGTTGAGCCTGCAAGTGCCGCGCGGATACTGGTCTGCTTCGTCGAGGGACTTCGGGTGGTCGGTAAAACGGGACCAACGCGCACCACGTCGCAAGCCACTGCCGACGCCCTTCTCGACCGCTTCATCAAGTAGCTCAATCCATGGACGCACGCCGCATTATACGCGCCTATATCTGGACCGATTGGTCTTAAAATGAGGATGCCATGTCTGCCATTCAGATCGCCTGCGCGGTGCTGGTGCCTCTCATCTGGGGCTATCAGTTCGTGGCCATCAAAGTGGGCGTGCTGCAGTTTCCGCCACTTTTCTTCCTTGGACTGCGCTTCCTCGCCATAGCGCTGCTGCTCATCCCCTTCGTTGCAAGGCCGACACGTCAGGAGTTCGGCTCAATCGCCGTCATCTCGGTCTTCCTTGGCGGACTGAATTTCGGGTTGTTCTATGTGGGCCTGGGGCTCGGTTCCGGCAGCATGTCTGCCGTCGCCTATCAACTCACGACGCCCTTCACCGTCCTGTTGGCCTGGCCACTGCTTGCGGAGCGGCCGTCGCTGATGACATCCGCCGGTGTGTTGATTGCCTTCGGCGGCGTGCTCGTGCTGGCCGCCGGGCCAGGCCTGTCCGCAAATGCGTTACCAATCCTGCTGGTGGTCGGGGCAGCCTTCGCGTTCGCGGTCGCCAACGTCTTGACCAAGCGCCACGGCCCGTTCGATCCCCTGATGTTGACGGGGTGGTCGTCACTTTTCACGGTACCGCAGGTCATGCTGATGTCGCTGTTCCTCGAACACGGGCAACTGACGACCCTCGTCACGGCGGACGAACGTGGCTGGATGGCGCTCGCCTACACTATTTTCATCGGAGGAATTGTCGGGTTCGGTCTTTGGTTCTGGCTGATCGCCCGTTGCACCATGGCCCGCGTGGCACCATTCGCGCTGCTGCTTCCGGTCTTCGCCTTGATTTCGAGCGTGCTGTTCCTTGGCGACCGCGTGACCCCGACGCTGGCTATCGGGGCACTACTCGCCATCTCGGGCGTCGCCATTACGCAAGTGAGACCGATCGCTCGACCAGATTCCCCCGCGCAATAGCAAACTGGATGCGACGCGTGCGGCAAAACGACCCGACGGGCAAATCACTTCTGATTTACGGAAATCGTGTCAAGCCCCGAAATAAAAAATATTTCGCTTTCGCCGTCGGGCAAATCATCTCTACGAGTTTGCGTTATCCCGTCCCACTCAGAGGGGCGTCGGCCGTCGTCACGACGAGGGGCGGGTTGCGGTGGACGTAACAGTTGCGATTGACGGTCGCGGCTGAAGCGTACGGCGAAAGCGTGTGGTCCTGGCGCCCGTAACGGCGTTAAGTCCAGCGGGAGCTAACGCTTCCGAGGGGCGACGGTGGCAATAGAGGCCGTCTCACCGGGGAGAGCGCGTTATAAACCGTAAAGCCATTGCGCAGGGAATGTCGGATGTTCTCCGCTGCCCTGTATGCTCGTGTGCAGCATTCTTATGCACAATCGCACACGAGACCGCGGGTGCAGCGCGCATCCGGCATTCCCTGCGCCCTCTGATTGGAGAGGGTAAGGAATTTCTGGCAAAGCTCGGGCGCAATGCGTCGCGAGATCGCGAAAGTGCGTTTGGACGATGGTGAGCGCACAGCCGTCGTCCCGGCCTTGAGCCGGGACCCATACGCCGCGGCCCATCGGTCAGAGCGCCGGCGTTAGAGACCTTCTGCAAACAATAACCGCCGCGGCGTATGGGTCCCCCGATGCGCAATTGCGCATCTGAGGTCAAGCCCGGGACGACGGGTGAAGAGGGCCGCGACGCGGAAAGATGAAGCTACTTCCCCCACACCTCGTTGGCGACATCGACCGCGAGCTTCAGCTTGGCCCACTGCTCTTCCTCGGACAGGATGTTGCCTTCCTCGGTCGAGGCGAAGCCGCATTGCGGCGATACCGCGAGCTGCTCGAGCGGCGCGAATTTTGCCGCCTCCATCAGCCGGCGCTTGATGTCTTCCTTGTTCTCGAGCTCGCCGAACTTCGAGGTGATGACGCCGACCACGACCACCTTGTTGCCCTTCGGCAGATAACGCAGCGGCTCGAAGCCGCCGGCGCGGTCGGAATCATATTCCAGGAAGTAGCCGTCGTAATTGGTGCCGGCCAGCATGGTCTCGGCGACAGGCTCGTAACCGCCGGAGGAAATCCAGGTCGAGCGGAAATTGCCGCGACAGACATGGGTGGTGACAATCATGTCGGCCGGCCGCTCGGCCAGCGCGTAGTTGATGACGCGGGCATAAATCTCCTGCAGGCCGTCGGGATTGTCGCCGCGCTCGCGCGCCTTCTGCAACTCGTCCTGGGAGCACAGATAGGCCCACACGGTGTCGTCGAACTGCAGATAGCGGCAGCCGGCGTCATAAAACGCCTTCACCGCCTTGCGGTAGGTCTTGCCGAGATCCTCGAAGAAGGCTTCGAGATCAGGATAGACGTCCTTGGAGATCGCCTTGCGGCCGCCGCGGAAATGCAGCACCGCGGGCGACGGGATCGTCATCTTCGCGGTCACATGCGCGGTGTCGCAATGCTTCTTCAGGAACCTGAAGTGATCGAGCATCGGATGATTGTCGGGGAAGTCGAGCTTGCCGATGACGCGGATGGCGTCATGCCGGGTCTGGACGCCGGCGAACTGGATGCCCTGGTCGGGATGAAACAATTCGCAGCCGGTCAGGTCCTTGAGGAAATCGAAATGCCACCAGGAGCGGCGGAACTCGCCGTCGGTCGCGAGCTTGAGGCCGAGCGAGGCCTGCTTGTGCACGACCTTTTCGATTTCCATGTCCTCGGCCTTGCGCAGGTCCTCGGCCGTGATCTCACCCTTCTCCAGTTTGGCGCGCGCTTCCTTGATGCGCTGCGGCCGCAACAGGCTGCCGACCTCGTCGGCACGGAACGGGGCTTTGGTTCGCTGCATGGTCTTACTCCCAGGGATTATCTAGTGTGCTGCGGCGCCAGCGACGCCAAGATAGCGTTCGAGTACCGCAGGATCGGCCTTCAGGGCGCTGGAGGCCGCATCATGGACGATCGCGCCGCGTTCCAATATCACAACCCGGTCGGCCAACCCCAGAATCTTTTGGGCATTCTGCTCGACAATAATCGAGCAGATCCCCCCGGCGCGGGTGATGGTGCCGAGCGCCCGCAGCAGCTCCTCGACGATGATGGGTGCCAGCCCCTCGGTCGGCTCGTCCAGCAGCAGCACCTTCGGATTGAGCGTCAGCGCCCGGCCGATCGCCAGCATCTGCTGTTCGCCGCCGGAGAGCTGGTTGCCGAAATTACTGCGGCGCTCCTTCAGCCGCGGAAACATTTCGTAAACCCTGTCGATGGTCCATGGGCCGGGCTGGGCCACCGCGGTCATGTTCTCTTCCACCGTCAACGAGCGGAAGATGTTGCGTTCCTGCGGCACCCAGCCGATTCCGGCGCGCGCCCGCTGATCCGGCCGCATCGACGTGATATCCAGCCCACCGAGTGTGACCGTGCCGCCAAAACGCCGGGTAATGCCGACGATCGAATTGATCAGCGTGGTCTTGCCGGTGCCGTTGCGGCCGAGCAGCGCCAGCACCTGCCCTTCGCCCAGCGTCAGCGACATCCCCGGCAGCACCACCGCTTGCCCATAACCGGCGCGCAGGCCGTTGATGGCGAGTAAATCAGACATCGGCAGCCTCGCCGAGATAGACCGCCTTGACCTGGGGATCGCGCGCCACCTCGTCCGGCGGACCCTCGACCAGCATGGCGCCGTTGACCAGCACCGAAATCCGGTCGGCGAACGAAAACACCAGATCCATGTCGTGCTCTATCAGAAGCACCGTGACGTCGCGCGGCAGCGCTGCGACGGCCGCCAGAATATCGTGGCGCTCGCTCTCGGGCACGCCGGCGGCGGGCTCGTCGAGCAGCAGCACGCGCGGCTTGGTCGCGATCGCGACCGCGATCTCGAGCAGGCGCTGCTTGCCGTAGGGCAGCGTCGCGGTGAGCTCGTTCATGACGTCGAGCAGGTGAAAGCGCGACAGCGTCTCGGCGACCTCCTGGTTGACGTCGCCCCGCGTTCCCATCCGCCGCCACCAGTCGCCGCCGCGGCCGAGCCGTTCGGACACCGCAAGCCCGATGGTCTCCAGCGGCGTCAGATCGGCATAGAGCTGGTTGATCTGGAAGGTGCGCGACAGCCCGCGCAGCACCCGCTTGTGAACCGGCAGATCGGTGATGTCGTTGCCCTCGAGCAGGATGCGCCCGGCATTGGGGGCAAGCACGCCGGTGAGCAGGTTGATGACCGTGGTCTTGCCGGCGCCGTTCGGCCCGATCAGGGCATGGCGGGCGCCCTGCTCGACCCGCAGCGACAGGTCACGCGTGACGCGCAGGCCGCCGAATGATTTTTCCAGTCCTTTGGTTTCCAGCGCGATCGTCATGGCGCGTCACTTTCGGGAACGGCCACGACGGCTTTGCGTCCGGCTATTTTCCGGATCACGAGATTGGGCAGCCACAGCGCCCAGCGATGCATGCGGTCGCGGCCGACCAGCACGATCACGACCAGCACGAGGCCGATCCAGAACAGCCAGTACTGCGGCGTGATGGTGGAGAAGAATTCCTGCAGCATCTTGAAGACAACAGCGCCGATCAGGCCGCCATAGAGATAGCCGGTGCCGCCGAGCACCAGCACCAGCATCAGATCGGCCGATTTTTCGAACGCGAACACGTCGAGCGAGGCCAGCGCCGTGGTCTGGGTGAACAGCGCGCCGGCAATGCCGGCGTAGAACGCGGCCAGCGTATAGATCGCGATCAGGCGGCGGTTGACCGGCACGCCGATGGCGGACGCCCGCAGCGGATTGTTCTTGATCGCGCGCAGCGACAGGCCGAATGGCGAGTTCACCACCCGGCGAGCGAGCAGGAACAGCAGGAACAGCACGATCAACGAGTAGAAGAAGCCGGTCTTGCCGAACATGTCGAAGGCGAACGTACCGAGGATCGGCGCCATCTCGATGCCCTGCAGGCCGTCGGTGCCGCCGGTGATGTTGGAGAACCGCTCACCCAGCGCCTCCAGCAGCAACGCGATCCCGAGCGTCACCATCAACCGCGTCAGGTCGACGCCGCGGATCACCAGGAAACTGGTGAGAAAGCCGAGCACCATGGCGACGAGACCCGCCGCGACCAATGCAATCACCGGTTCGGTGATGATGCCGTGGAGCGCCAGCAGCCCGGCGCAGTAGGCGCCGACGCCGAAGAAGGCGGCATGGCCGAGCGACACGATACCGGCATAGCCAAGGATCAGGTCGAGCGACAGCGCGAACAGTGCCAGCCGCAGGATGTCCGTCATGATCAGATAGCGCGACGGAAACAGGAATGCGCAGGCCAGCACCAGAACCCAGAACGCGATTTCGCCTCCGCGCCAGCGGGAGCGAGCCATGGCATGAGACGAGACTTCGGGAAGCGCGCTCATATCGGTTCACCGCGCCGCGGTGCGGCCGAACAGACCGTTCGGGCGCCAGATCAGGATCACGATCATGATGGTGTAGATGACGAATGGCCCCATCTTCGGCACGTAATATTTGCCAGCGACGTCGCCGATGCCGAGCAAGAGCGAAGCCAGAAACGGCCCGGTGATGCTGGAGGAGCCGCCGACGGTGACCACGATCAAAAAGTAGATCATGAACTTGAGCGGAAAATACGGATCGAGGCCGAGAATTTCTGCGCTCAGCGCGCCGCCCAGACCGGCAAGCCCGCAACCGAAGGCGAAGGTAAAGGCAAACACCTGCGGCACGTTGATGCCGAGGCCGCTGGCGGCACGGGGATCATCGACCGCCGCGCGCAAGCGGCTGCCGAACCGGGTTTTCGCCAGGATCAGTTGCAGCCCCACCGTGAGCAGGCCGCAGATCACGATGATCATCAGCCGGTAGCGGCCGATGCCGACGCCGAAGAAATCGAACTGGCCCTCGAGCGCCGCCGGCAGCTTGATGAAGATGCGCGACGATCCCATGATGTAATCGACCGACGCCACCGACATGAATGTGAGGCCGATCGTGAACAGCACCTGGTCTAGATGGCTCCGGTTGTAGAGATGGCGGTAGAGCGTACGCTCCAGCGCCACGCCGATCACGGCGCTGACGACAAAGGCGAGCGGCAGCGCCGCAAAGAACGGCCAGCCGGAATTGTTGACCAGAACGGCGCAGACATAGCCGCCGGTCATCGCGAACGCGCCATGGGCGAGGTTGACGAAGTTCATCAGCCCCAGCGTCACGGCCAGCCCGCAGGCCAGCACGAACAGCAGCATGCCGTAGGCGACGCCGTCGAACAGGATGGTGAAGAGCGTGGTCATGAGATGGGCTTAGCCGAGATTAGCGACACGAAAGTAATTACACCGTCATGGCCGGGCTTGTCCCGGCCATCCACGTCTTCCTTTCGCTCGCCGAAGAAGGACGTGGATGCCCGGCACAAGGCCGGGCATGACGCAGAGCGAGAGCGGACGCGCGCCCCACGATGCGCAATCGCGCATCGGAGGATGACGCCGAAGCCGGCGTCACTTCTTCGTCT
The DNA here is from genome assembly GCF_040546575.1 of Bradyrhizobium sp. OAE829. Taxonomy (NCBI): domain Bacteria; kingdom Pseudomonadati; phylum Pseudomonadota; class Alphaproteobacteria; order Hyphomicrobiales; family Nitrobacteraceae; genus Bradyrhizobium; species Bradyrhizobium sp. OAE829. The sequence continues at coordinate 1,719,400 of NZ_JBEPOE010000001.1, forward strand.
TGCCGGAATCCTTGACCGCCTCGAAGGTCGCGAATTCGACGTTGTAGAGTTCACCGTCGACCTTCTCGACCTTGCGGATGTAGATGTTCTGCACGATGTCGCGGGTTTCCGGATCGATCGAGATCGGGCCGCGCGGGCTCTCCCACTTCATGCCCTTCATCGCCTCGATCAGCGCGTCGCCGTCGGTCTTGCCGCCGGTCTTCTTCAGCGCTTCGTAGATCAGGTGGATGCCGTCATAGCCGCCCACCGCCATGAAACCCGGACGCTGGTTATAGGCCTTCTTGTAGGCTGCGACGAAATCCTTGTTCATCGCGGACGGGTGCGCGGCGGAGTACAGATGCGCGGTGACGGTGCCGAGCGCCGCGTCGCCCATGCCGTTGAGCAGATCGTCATCCATCACGTCGCCGGGGCCGATCACCTTGATGCCCGCCTTGTCGAGGCCGCGCTCGGCATATTGCTTCATGAAGTTGCCGCCCTGCCCTGCCGGCACGAACACGAACACGGCATCCGGCTTGGCATCCTTCATGCGCTGCAGGAACGGCGCGAAGTCCGGATTCTGCAGGGGCACCTTGACCTCTTCGACGATCTCGCCGCCGCCGGCGGTGAAGTTCTGCTTGAAGAAGTTCAGCGCATCGTTGCCGGGCGCGTAGTCGGAGGTCAGGGTGGCGACCTTCTTGATGCCGTTCTTGGCGGCCCAGTCACCAATGATGGTGGAGGACTGCGCCAGCGTAAAACTGGTGCGGACGATATAGGGCGAACGCTCGGTGATGATCGAGGTGCCCGCCGCCATCACGATTTCCGGGACCTTGGCCTGGGTCGCCAGCGGCGCCGCGGCAAGGGCTGCCGGCGTCACGCCGAAGCCGGCGATGAAACTGACCTTGTCGTTGACGATCAACTCCTGGGCGAGGCGCTTGGTGTTGTCGGGGACCGCGCCGTCATCCTTCAGAATGACCTCGATCTTCCTGCCGGCGACGGTGTCGCCCTTCTGCTGCATGTAGAGCTTGACGGCGTTGTCGATCTGCTTGCCGGTCGAGGCCTGCCCGCCGGTCATCGGCAGGATCAGGCCGATCTTGACGGCGTCCTGCGCCTTCGCGGGTATAACCGCCAGCACACCGGCGACCGCGCCTGCGGCCAGCAGCAATTGACGACGAATAGACATGAATTTTCTCCCCCTGATCGATCTTGTGCCTTGAGCCGAGTCCCCGGCCCTTGCCTCACCATAACCCAAATTTTCGGCCGGGTAGCGCCACGACATGGCGTCTCACCGCGGCTTGTTGTCAATCGGACGAAGGGCGCGTTTCCTTGGACGGACACGTTCCCCGGGGCGTTCCTGCGGCAGGTCGCGGGCTGTATTATAACACCGTCCACGAGACCCAGCGGCCGGCCCGGCCGTCTCCGGCCTTCGTTCCATTTGTACATTTGTACAAATAAAATGTTGCTGTCAACAAATAAGCGGCAGGTCGTGCCCAGCCACAAGGCGGCCTCAAATCCATCATCCTTAAAGGTCTAAGTTGTAACCTGCCGCACATGTCGATCCGTACCCGCCCAATCCTTGTCCTCGTTGCCGTCGCGTTCGCGGGCTGCTCGCTGAGCGGCTGCGGAACCATCAACGAAAAAATCTCGGCCGGGGTCAGCGACGCCATTCCGGCCTGGGCCGGCGGCGTGCCGGCGGACGCGCCACCGCGGCCGGGCACCGCGAAGTACGACGAGTTCATGAGGGAACGCGAACGGAAACGGCTGCTGCCCGCCGCAGAACGCGGTGAGGAAGCAAAACCTGCCTCATCGTCGCACGACCCAGTTCGCTAACGAGACGATAGCAGAGCGGCCGTCCGCATCGTCAGGCCGGATCGGCCACCCGTTCCCCGGCGACCGCAAAATGCCCGCTGCGAACCTTGGCAACAATGATGACGTGATCCCTTCAGTTCGAAGCCCGAACGGCGTAGGGTGACTCGGCATTTCGACGCCCACGGCATCGATGTCCATTTCATTGTGGTATCAGCCCAAACGGGTGCGGGACCGCTCTAACAGCAGATCAAACGATGTGAGTTGCATGGCTTTCGCAACGACTACCGCGCGCCCGCGCTTGCTATACGTGGTAAACGAAGACTTCGCGTTTTTGCTCAACCGGCTGCCGATGGCGCGAGCTGCGCGCGCCGCGGGATATGAAGTGCACGTGGCTACGCGCGTCGATAAAGGCGCGAGCGCCATAGAAGCAGAGGGCTTCACGCTTCATAGGATACCATTTCGCCGAGGCGGATTATCTCCATTTGCTGCAATTCCAACAATCGCTGCGCTACGACGGCTTGAAAGCAAAATCAGGCCGCAGATCGTTCATCACTCCGGCTTGCAATGCTGCGTGTATGGATCGATTGCAGCTTTGGGAAGAAAGATCCCGCTTGTTAACGCAATTACCGGCCTGGGCTACATCTTCACTTCGGTGACCTGGCGAACACGGCTTCTAAAACGAAGCATGGCTATACTCCTTCCCTGGCTCTTCAACAGGAAACAAAGCGTTGTTCTCGTCCAGAATCCCGACGATCTGTCTGCCCTCGAAAGCCTTGGGATAGAGCACGGTCGAACTATCCTGATCCCCGGATCCGGTGTCGATACTGATGTGTTGCAGCCACTGCCGGAGCCGACTGGCCCGATTACGATGGGCTTCGCCGGGCGCTTGCTAACCGACAAAGGAATCCGGGCGCTGGTAGCCGCCCACGGCATTTTGCGAGAACAAGGTCACGACATAAACCTGATCATTGCCGGTAATCCCGATCCGGCCAACCCTGCCTCCGTCCAAATTGAAGAAGCGTGGGAATGGAGCCAACGGCCGGGAATCACCTGGCTTGGGCACATCGAAAATATCGTCTCGCTTTGGCGGCGCTGCCATTTTGCCGTGTTGCCGTCGCATCGAGAAGGCCTGCCCATGAGTCTGCTTGAAGCAGCAGCATGCGGCAGAGCGATGATTGCCACCGACGCTCCGGGCTGCCGCGAAGTTGTCATCCATGATCAGACCGGCGTCCTCGTGCCTATCGAGGATCCATTGGCACTTGCTGCGGCGATCCTTGGCCTGGCGAACTCGTCCCAGCTTCGCGACCGTTACGGACAAGCTGCGAGAAAGCTCGTCGTCGAAAAGCTGTCAGCCAAAATCATCGGGAACTCCGTCGTCGAACTCTACGACGGGCTGACGCGAAATCGGCACCAGCATCGGGCGCCAAACAGTTCGATACTGCCGATTCCCCAGGTGCAGAGCGCCGGGAAAATCCTGCTCGTCTCCCAGCACTACGCCCCGTTTCCGAGTACGACCTCGGCCTACATGACCGAGATTGCCGAGGAGTTGGCTCGCGACTGCGACGTCACCGTTCTGTCGGGCTCGCCCGGCTCCAACTCGAAGGCGCCTCCGAAGTCATCCTTCCCCACAATTATTGAGATAAAGAGCTGGTGGCCAGGAAAATCAGCGCTGGTTTCGCGATCACTTGCCGCAGTCCTGTTCGCATTACAGGTGTTCTTTGCGATCCTCAAGCACGCCCGCCGCGAGGACGCCATCCTTTGCGTTACGACGCCTTTCACAGTTCCGTACGCCGTAACCGTAGCAGCGAGGCTCCGCAAAATCCCCGCGGCACTTATTATTCATGACTTCTATCCGGACACGCTTGTCATGGCCGGCATTCTGCATCCCCGCTCCATCGTGACAAAAATCATGCGTTGGGCGAACTCTGTCCTGTTCAAATGGCTCGACGCTGTCGTTACCATCGGGCGCGACATGAATGTGCTGTTGATGGCCTATCCACGCATGCAGCCAAGCAAGATCGTCTTTATCCCAAATTGGCCAACGCTTCCTATTCAACATCGAGTCGTCACCGAGAATTCCTTTCGCGTCCGCTGCGGAAGCAAATTTCTGGTGGCCATGTCTGGAAACGCAGGATTCACTCACGACCCCAACTCCGTATTCGAAGCTGCTCGAATACTGGAACACAATACGGACATTCACTTCCTGTTTTCGGGCGAGGGCGTCGGCTGGACCACATTGAAGAAAAGGCAGGCGGCGACGCCCCTGCGCAACGTCACTTTGATTGAGCGCGTGCCCGAAGCGGAGCTGGAAGAATTCTTGTCGGCCGCCGATATCTGGATAATCCCGTATCGTAAAAACAATACCGGCGTGTCTGTACCAAGTCGGATCTACAATCTGCTCGCAGTGGGACGACCGGTGATAATCTGCTCAGAGCCGGATGCGGAGGCTGCTCTTCTGGTGCAGGAACATGACCTGGGCTGGGTGGTACAACCCGAAGACCCAGCCGCAATTGCTCGCACCGTCGAGTTTGCAGCTTCGGCTGCCGGCAATACCCAAGAGAAGGGTCGGCGGGCGACCGAGATTGCCCGTAGCTATGCACGACCAACCGCGTTGAATTCATACCGGCAACTGATGCGACGGCTTCTGAACAGGGACGCTGCTGTGTCCGATGACTGATGAGATCACTCGCAACTGTCGGGACAAACAAGGGAACGCCAACGCCCCCGAAAGCATGACTTTTAGCTGTTGACTCTCGTAGAGGTTTATTCCTTATCCAGAGAGTGCGCTCCAATCAGCCATTCGAAACTTTTCACTCCAAGGCACGCTCGTTATGACTAAAAATCCGGTTTTGGTAACGGGCGGGAACGGATACGTGGGCCGGGAGTTGGTGCGCCAGCTTATCGCCGAGAGAGATTGCGAAGTCCACGTATTGGACAATATGGCGAGCGGTGAACATCGCCTGGCGCAGATGGACCGGCAAGCTTTTGTACTGCACCGGAAGGACATCCGCGACGCGGATACGGTTTCCGAATTGCTCAACAGGATACGGCCGTCGATCATTTATCATTTGGCTGCCGTTCACTTCATCCCAGCGTGCGAGGCCGAACCCGGAAATGCGGCAGCGATCAACGTGGCGGGAACGATCAATCTGCTGAACGGAGCCTCGGCCGGGACAAAATTCGTATTCGCCTCGTCGGCTGCGGTCTACCGACCATTGCCCGACGCCCATCTGGAACGCGACGAGGAGCTGGGCCCGGTCGACGTCTACGGCTACACGAAACTGCATGGCGAGCACTTCGTCAGGCACTACCACAATCAAAGCAAGGTCCGCGGCGTCATCGTCAGGCTTTTCAATGTCGTCGGGCCCGGCGAGACCAACCCGCATCTGGTGCCCGCGATCATCAGCCAGCTTGCTTCCGGTAACCGCCAACTCGCGCTGGGAAACCTGTTTCCACACCGGGACTATATCGACGTCAGCGACGTTGCCTATGGATTCCGCGCGCTCGCCAAGCACGATGCTTTCGAGGGCGGCCCGCTGATTTCGAATCTTGGCACTGGCAACACGCACTCCGTGGGTGACGTCGTCGCGACGATCGGGACCGCGGCCGGCGTGACAGTCGATATTCAGCAGGACCCGCTTCGTGTGCGCGCTGTTGATCGTCCGATGCTGAAGGCGTCAACTCAGAAACTGAAGCAAATTACCGACTGGGCCCCGTCTGTTTCACTTGCCGAAAGCATGAATCGGGCATGGGCAAATCGGGTGGAGGATGGACTAACGTGACGGCCACCAAGCTGCGCGTTGGCGCGGTCGTCATCACGCCACCGACGTTCAAGGCAAGCGGAGGGGTATCGGCTGCGATCCAATTAACCGAGAGAATCGCAAAGCAGATCGACAGCGCGCTCCTGCTGATGGCGGAGGACAACGGCGAAACCGTCGAGAACGGTCTGCGCATCATTCGTCAAAAGGCAGCAAATTCCCTTCTGCCCCTGAGGCGTCTCCTGCCGCGGCAAGCCGTCACTCTCGCATGGCGGGCGAATATCAAGCCATGGCTTCGCGAGGGAACGTTCGATGTCGTTCATTTTCACAATCCGCATCCACCGGGTGCGCTCAAGGCTGCGGCGCAGGCCTGCAAAGAGCTGAAAATCCCCTACGTGATTTCAACGCACGGCTTCATCGAATTCAATGAATTCTCACAAGGCTTCGGCGCCCCTGCCTGGCAAAAGCCATTGCTGGAATTGCTGGTGCGTCGACCGGTCGTACACGTGGCGCAGAACGCGGCGAGAGTCCTGATGCTCTCTCCCCAGGAGGAACCCGTTCTATCCGGCATGGGGGTCCATCCTCGCAATCTTCGCGTCGTATCCAATGGCGTGGACCCCTACTTCACGATTCCTGTTTCAGAGGCCGAGCGGCAACGACTGGTCGCACGCTTCGCTCTTCCGACCGAGCGTCCTCTCATGCTGTATGTAGGTAACCACACGGCAAACAAGGGCCTGGACGTGCTGCTCAGAGCCCTGCCCCTGATGCGCGAAAAGGCGGCGACTGTTGTCGCCGGTGCTATCCGCTCGCAGAAGGAGCATGCGCAGCTCCTTGCTGACAACGGCATGCCTGCTGGCAGTGAAAAGATTCTATTCACCGATTTCATCACCCGCGAAGAATTGCGCGCCCTCTATCAGAGCGTCGACCTGTTCGTCTTTCCCTCACGCGCCGATACGCTGCCACTTGTCATTCTGGAAGCCATGGCCAGCGGCCTGCCGGTGGTTTCGACCTTGATCGGCGGAATTCCATTCGAAGTTTCCGCCGACACGGGAATCTTGATGAAGCCCGGCGATCCCACAGCACTCGCTTCGGCGCTGGACCGGCTGTGTGCCGACCCACCGCTTCGCAAGGCGATGGGCGATGCCGGGCGCGCACGTGTCACTCAGCTCTTTAACTGGGAGAGATCCGCAGAACAGGCCGTGGCCATCTACGAGGAAGTCGTTTCCAACAAGACGCCGCAATAGTTCTTAGTGAGAGATGGCCGACATTTGCTTCATTGCTGCGGCTTGTATCCCACAAACGAATAGAGTCGACCGGGCCGGTTGTCGAATTGTTCGGCGATCGACAGCATGAACCTGAACATGCGGTCATGACTCAGGAGCGCCCGCCAGCACGGGACCGGAAGCTTGGCCGAAAGCCGTGAGACGACAGCCGATCGCAGGCTCTCAATGGTGTAAGGAAACAGGTTGATCGGGCTTGTAAGGGGCGGAAGTATCTCGAGAGGCTCAAAGCCGGCAGTGCGCAACGCGCCGACGTACCGATCAAGACGAAAGGCGTTCTCACCGCCATAGAGCCGATGCAGCGGATGCTGGTCCAGGAACTTCTGAAGGTCGGAATCACGACTGATAACGTGTTCGCGGGCGGCAACAGCAATGCCACCCGGCTTCAGTACGCGATAGATTTCACGGCATGCATCTTCCAGATTGGTCGTGTGATGCAGCACCGCTCGCGCAAACACGACATCGAAGCTCGCATCAGCAAACGGCAGCCGCTCGGAAACTTCCTCGACAATGTCAATGGCAATTCCGGCATCGTGCGCGAGCATGCGTATCGCTGCTGCGCCAACAATCTTGCTTGGATCCGGTTCAAGGGCCGTGACTGCGAAACCATCACGGGCCAATGCGTAGCTGGCGATACCACGGCCAGCTCCGATATCGAGCGCTCGGCCACGACGACCATGCAATATTCTGGAAACGGCGCGCCACTCCTCCGATGCATGGTAACGCGCCGCGGCATCCACCAATGGGTCATCGTAGTATGCGTCGCGCGCAACTTGCTGCTGCTCGGGTTGATTTCGAAACCAGACGACCGCCTCTTCCCAGGACGACAGCTTGGGATCAGCGCTCATCGGGCGACAGCTCCCTGACAACGACCGCGGGATTTCCCGCGGCGATCGAGAACGCCGGCACATCCCTCGTGACGACCGCCCCGGCCGCGACGATCGCACCCTGCCCGACGGTGACGCCGCGCAGCACAAAGGCGCCCGCGCCTATCCAGGCGTCGTCGTGAATCGTGACAGGCTGCTCGCCCAACTCCAGCTTACGCGGATGACCACGCTCGAATATTTCCCTGGCCTGCTGGTGTCGTTGCGAGGCTTGCAGCGGATGCGTGAGGTTATCGAATATATTGACGGAATGGGAAATCAAGACGCGATGTCCTATTTCGATCGAGGCCGCCGACCAAATGCGGGTTCCGTCTCCCACATAGCACCAGTCGCCCAGCACGATTCTCCCCCCGTGCCCGAACGTCATCAGCTCGCCGCGCACAAACGTATCGCAGCCAATCAGGATACGATCGGAGTCGCCGGCGGCATTCTTGATGCGCGCCGCCTGACTGAGGCGCGACCTGGCACCGACCCTGCAGGTTGCACGCCCCAGGATCTGCTGGGCTAGACGGTGAAGGTTCATGTAGTTCAACTGCGCTATTGGCCGGGAGTAATTAGCACGATCATAACTGCCCGACGAGATCAACAAAGCTCTTCCATTGCAACGGCTTACTGTAGGAGGCAGTGACCCTTTCGCGACCGAGCGAGGCAATCCTCGACGATTCGTCCCCGTCCGCCAGCCGCTCCTCGATGAGGGTAAGCGCTTCCTCGGGCGAGCCATAGGTCGCGATTGTGACGCCAGGTTCCATCGCTTCTGGGTACCGGCCGTCATCTGACACCAGCAAGGCACCGCACCCCATGGCCTCGAAGCATCTCATATTGCCGCGATCCTCTCCCGCCATATCGATCGCCCCGTTGAGCACAATCTTGGATCGCCCGATGAGATCATAGAGCTGCCGTCCGAAGACCGGCGGTCTGGCAATTTTCGATATGGCACGAGGTCGGCGATGCTTCTTCAGGGGCGGCAAAAACCCGAGAGCAGTTTCGGCGAGCTGCGTCAGACGCGATGCGTCAAGGCAGAACACCACGTTTCGCCTCACGGCGAGTGCAGCGACCCGCTCCAAAATGCCCGCACGACGCGAATGGTGTCGCGAGTAACCGCCAACGAACAACACGTCGATAGGCCGATCGCCGCGACCATACTGATCCATCAGCGGATCAATCGCCGGAAAGAACGGCGCAACATTGCAGCCTTTCCGTCGCCAGTCATCAAGGATAGAGGGGAAATTACTGACGACAGCATCGTAGCCCGACAGATCGACGCCACCCGATGGCGCAGCACGCCAGCATACGGCTTTCCTCACACACCCGGGCAGCTTGCGGACGAAGCTGCTGCTGTAGCGGATCGGATCCAGATTGTAGAACACGTCCGCGCGATGATGTTCGATCTGCGCCAGAAGAATGTCCTCCGGCGCGCTCGCCGACGCCATTCCGTGCTCGCGCGCCCAGTACGTCTGCAGCGTCGTGTCGTTAGCATTGGTGAAAAATGCATCGGGCGAGCGATCAAGGACGGGCTCGAGGAAATGCAACGCACCGAACCTGTCGTCCAGGAACACGCGCAATCGATCGTCGAAGCTAACGGCCCCGGCCGCAAGACCATCAAAATGCTGCAGGTAAGATGGGTAAAGAGCGCTATTCTGAAATAACCGCATCAAGGGTCCGCCAAAGGATACCATCAGATAGCAAACTGCACACGAATAACAACACTCAACGCGCCTGTAGCTCAGACATGCCAACCGACCATTGGTTCGCCCACAGTTGACACCCCCATGCGCTGCTGCGAAATAGGCCAGTTTTCGCTTCAGGCGGCGGGTGTACGAGACCGGAATAGCGCATGAGCAGCAAGAATACCGTGGGCCACCGGATCGAAACAGAGTCGATCTATTCCAACGCGGAGTATCTCGCGAACAATCCTACCTGGCATGCCGAGGATTCAGCCTGGAAGGCTGCCAAGATATGCAGCACCCTGCGCAGAAACGATCTCAATCCCTCCCGGATCGCAGAAATCGGCTGCGGCGCGGGCGAGATACTGGTGCAGCTCAAGACTCTTCTGCCTGAAAGCACTTTCGTCGGCTATGAGATATCCGGGCAAGCCTTCGAGCTGGCGCGAAAGCGCGAACGTCCTGGCTTGCATTATGTCAACACCAACATGCTGGACGAGAACGTCCACTTCGACGCCCTGCTGTGCATTGATGTATTCGAGCATGTCGACGACTATATCGGGTTCATCAAATCGCTCCGCAGCTACGCTGACTACAAGATTTTTCACATCCCGCTCGATCTATCGGTCTTCGCGGTAGCGCGGAGAGATACGCTGCTGGACGCGCGACGACGCGTGGGGCACCTGCACTATTTCACCAAGGAAACTGCGATCGAGACGATCAGGTACTGCGGCTACGAAATAATCGACACCGATTTCACCGCGCGAGCAGTTGAACTCGACAGCAGCAGGTTACGCACCAACCTGATGAAGCTACCGCGCGCGCTGTTATCAAAAGTCTCGCCGGATCTTGCCGCCCGTTTTCTGGGAGGCTGGTCGCTGATGGTGTTGGCCAAGTAGATTTAAGTGCCAACTCCTGCCGGCTTTGCATGCAGCCCTGAGTTCCTATCCATAACTTTGATTATTCCGACAATGGCCCCCGCGACGAGCGGCGCAAGCAACAATCCTCCCGATAGAAATGCGGTGTTGAGTGCGCTCACGAGCAGCGTGAGAACACCGCCGAAGGCCGCAGCCATCATCGCAATGCCGATCGCGGTTTTACCCTTTACCAGAAAGATCAAGTCAATCAGCCGACAGGCAGCGCCGGCCAGCCCACTGAATACGATCACACCGCCATACGAAAAATCGACCCAGGCGTCGGCAATGAAGAGCGCGTTGCTGGTGGCGTCCTTGGTATTGTGCCAAAGCTGCGAAATGATCGTGAACGCAGGGACGTAATCGAGTCCCATCATTGTTGCCAGCGGCCTGATATTCGCGCCCCAGGTGTGAGGATACTTGGACGGAAAAGCGCCAAACGTTTCGAGAGCCGACTCGCTTGGCACTTCAAATATCCGGTAATACAGAAATCCCAAAGCGCCGAAACTGTCGTAGACGGATATCGTGAGCCTTACGACGACGTACAGGATCAGAATGACTGCAGACAGGACGACAAGGGCGCTCCGCCACGTCAGCTTGTTGCGAAACACAACCAGGCCGGCCACGATCAGCTGGACAAGGAAAAATGCAGGAGGCGCCCTGCTCAGGGTCTCGGATTTTCCGATCAAGACCGCAACAAGAAGCAAGCCCGCCACCGATAGCAGGCCCCATGAGCGGTTGACCCAGCCCGACAGCAGTCCCCATACGACCAGCATCGGCGCCACCGCACCTAACGCCATGCGATAAAGGTAGTTTGGGCTCCCCCCGTTGTTCAGGCGGAATGCAGCCCTTGCTGCCTCGTCTCCGGTAATGGACAAAAACGATCCAATGGTTCCAAGGTGACCCTCGCTAAAAGAGATCCATGCCAGGAACAAAGTCAAACAGGCCGCGATCACCAGCAACACGCGAGTCCCGCCGACGCTGTCTCTCAGGACTTGTGAGTTCCAGTCGGCTAAGGCGATTTTTAAAGACGCGGCCCGCCCCGGGATCAAGCGGTCAACAATTTCGACGCCGGCTACGACGCCAATGAACATCAACGCAATCGAGATATTCATCGAAACAATGATTGCGCCGAAATCGGATGAGGCTGACTCAATCATGCTGAACATGACCGATCTGCGCCCCTCCGAGCCGGACAATCGAGCAATCAGCATCGCCTTCTCGCCCGATGACAGCACGAAGCTGAGATATGCCGGTCCATAAATAAGGAGCAATGAGGCCAGCAACATCGTGGTCGCAGTCAGAAAGAGCCGCAGCCTGGCGCACAGGTAAACTGCGGCGCAGCAGATCGACAAGGCCGTCAACACATAGCTTGCCACGAGCATGATCACCTCCGCCACCGTCGGCGCTGTATCGGACGCCGGGGAGTCGACAGAATCTCACAACCCAAGAAGAAACGAGCGGGAGTGAAGGAAGACGTCGTCACGGCAGGCGAGCCAGTACCCACTTCATATGGAGATAGGGCCAAATCCGTCCCGCCGACTCCCAATCCCACGACCTATCACCATTCAGTTTCAGAACTGCCTTCTCGAACGCCGGCTCATCGACCAGTTCCGTGAAGGCCTCAACCTTCTTTGCCAGCAAGGATGCCGTCCAGGAAGAAAGCGGACCGTTCAACCATTCCGGCATCGGCGAATTGAAGCCGATTTTGCGCTTTGCGGTCCGGATTGATTCCGGCATGCAGCCGGCCATGGCTCGACGCGCAATCAACTTCGAGTATCCGTCGGCGTACTTGGCCTCTTCCGGAAGAGCAACCGCATAGGTCACCAGACGCCAATCCAGAAAAGGCATCCGCACCTCTATCCCGTGCGCCATCGACAGGCGATCGAAGTTGCGCAGGATTGTCGGCAGCACGGTTCCATGGAGCATACGATAGAGCCTGCGATTGAAGGAACCCCACTCGGTCGGCAAACGGTCCTCATCGCCAACCACAGCGAAGCCCCGTGGCAGCGAGGAAAGCCCGCCCCGCAGAAAAAAATGGCCCCGCCGCTTGAGTAGTGCCGCGCGCGCGAAATCCACCGCGTTTGCCAAAAACCGCCAGCGCTCCGTGATGCCAGAAAGAACGTTACGCACCCAAAACGCCCGCGTCCCGCCCGCCTGCAGATACCCCCCCATCAATTCATCAGCACCATGGCCATCGAGCGAAACAAGCACCTTCTGGCGACGCAATTCCCGATAGATCAACCAGACGGCCGTTGGCAGGCCAATGTAGACCTCGTCCATGTCTTCGAGCACGCGATCGAAATCCCGCAAGGCGTCGTCATCACCGATCCGGAGTATCGTGGGCTCAACACCGGCCCAGGCCGCGGCTTCCTCGGCCTGCGGCCGCTCGTCGTTGGGAGATCCCGGAAACGACGCGACAAAGGCGTGCCGCCAGGCATGGTTGCCACGCGGCCCCATCCCCTTCTTCTCGGCCTCGGACATCGTACAAATGATGGCAGAGGAATCGAATCCACCGGACAGACAAGTGCCAATCGGCACGTCACTGCGCATCCGCAAAGCCACGGCATCTCGAAAAATCTGGCCGAAACGTTCGACCCGCTCGGCATCAGTGGAGGGTAACTGAGGCAGATGATCCAGCGTACGCCACCAACGCGTAACGCTGGTGCGGCCGCCCCTTATCCAAAGATGGTGCCCTCCCTGCAACCGCTTGATTTCCCGGTGCAGGGTCCGTTCGCTTCCTTCAATGCCAAAGGCATCGACCATGATCCGGCGCGCAGCATCTGCGTCAATGTCGGTAGGCACCAATCCGGATCGAACAATGGCACGCATTTCCGACGCAAACACCAGGCGGCCATCCGAAATCGAATAAAGCAATGGTTTGATGCCGAACCGGTCGCGGGCCAGGAAAACGTCGCCGGAGACCTTGTCCGCGATCGCCAGGGCCCACATTCCGTTGAAGCGCAGGAGCATGTCCGGTCCCCACGCCTGCCAGGCGGCGAGGATAACTTCCGTATCGGACTCGGTGCGGAACGGGACGCCCGCGGCCTGCAACTCTGCCCGCAATTCCAGGAAATTGTAGACCTCGCCATTATAGACGATGACAAAGCGGCCATCCCCCGAATGCATCGGCTGATCGCCACGAGCGCCGGGGTCGATAATCGCCAAACGCCGATGTCCGAACGCGATCCGCTTGTCATCGCTGAACCAAAATCCAGCACCATCGGGACCGCGGTGAGCGATCAGGCCGGTAATTTTCTCGATAGCAGATGGAGCGACAGCCTCGCCGCGCAGATCGACGATGCCAGCAATACCGCACATGAATCAGAGGCTCCGCGCGGGAAGAAACCGCGTTACGATGCGATACAGATCCCGCCGGCAAACTGCTCCGTAGGGGCCGATGCTGGAAACGGCAATGACAGCCATCAGGATCGCCACGGCCGAAAGAACGTAATAGCCGGCAACCTCCCACAAAGCGGCACCTTGATCTATCCCATAGTTCGTAATCCAGACGCGCAACAGGATTGCACCGACGACCCCTACTACAATGGGCATCAGGACAAAATGCCAAACCCGCAACCCGACGTCAGGCAAGGCGAAACTCCGCCGCAGCAGCAGCGTCATGACAACCATTTGGGCCAGCGCACCGGCACATGAACTCCATCCCGCCGCCGGCCATCCAAAATAGGGAAGCGCCATCGCACTGGTTCCGAGGGTGAGTAGCGCGGTGATCAGCGCGATCGCGGCGTTTGCGCCTGTCCTGCCCTTCGCCAGGAGATAGAACGTGAAAACGTTGGTACCGCTGCCAAGGATGCCTGCCAAGGCCAGCACGATCAGCACGCGCTGGCCTTCGGCAGCAACTTCCGGGCCGGTCCATAGGTACAGCACATTACCAGCGACAGGAATGAGAGCTCCGAGCACGGTTACGGCCAGTACGTTCAGAATCCATGACGCGCGAAAAAACAGGTCGCCGACGCGCTCGTCGCTTTCGCCCTGCATTGCACTGAAAAAAGGAAACAGAATCTCGCCGATCTTGAGAACGCCAATGTAAATTGCCTCCTCCAGGCGCTGCGCGATCGAATAGTATCCGACGTTCTGCGGCTGAAGAAACATGCCGAGCAAATAGCGCTCCGCCTGTCCGGCGACCAATCCACCGCCCTGCGCCAGCGCCTGCCATTTGCCGATGTGCAGGAGAGTTACCAGCGATCTGGAATGCAGCGCTGGAAACGCCACCACATCTGCACATAGCAGCCGCGCCAGCAGTATCGACAGCAACAGATTGACTGCAAAACCGATCATTTGACAGGCCATGAAAGTCGACGGCTGCGGCCACTGCGGGATCAATAGAAGCATCGAAAGTGTCGACGCCACGCTGCCTGCGACGTTCACCAAAGCCAGCCGTGCGTAATCTTGATGGGCCGTGAACAGCGCCAGACACACGCCGGCGATGCACTGGAACAGCCATCCCAGCGCACCGAAAGCGAACGCGGCGAAAAGATCGGCCGCCAGGTCACCGCCCAGATGAAAGACGCGCTGAGCAAAGGCCGGCCCAACGAGCCAAAAAAGGCCTGCAAGTGGAATTCCTACCGCCAGGCTGAGAAACAGTGCTGTTGCAAAAAACTGTCGGGTCTCATGGCGCGCTGCGGCTGCGAGCGTCCGGGCAAATTCGCGCGTCGACATCATGGCGAGAGAGCCACTGAAAATGAGCGCAGGTGCAATGGTGGCGATTACAAGCCCCGCCATCCCGAAGGATGCAACGCCCAATTTACGGACGACAAACGGCAAGATCAGCAAGTTCAACCCGACGCTGACGAGGAAAGCCAGGGCGTTCCAGGTCGAATTTGCCAGCAGTCGGGAACCGCTCTTCATGAGAAATTCGCAACCATTTCATAATCGATATCGCCTGCACTGCGCAGCACGACTAACCAAAGGCGCGAATGAGATCGACCACGGTCTTCTGTTGCGGCGCCGTGATTTCCGCAAACATCGGCAATGACAAAATCCGGCTTTGAGCCCGATGCGCATTCGGAAACTGCTCTGGACGATGCTCCAATCGTCCATAGGCCTCCAGAAACGGAAGGGCCACCGGGTAGTTGACGGCGGTCTGCACGTTGTTTGCGCTCAGGTGGGCGGCGAGCTTGTCGCGCTCCGGATGCTGGATGGTATAAAGATGATACACATGGGTGCGGTCCGGAGCCACCTGGGGAACAACAACGTCTTCGATCTGATTGAGGCCGGCATCATAAACCTTTGCCGCCGCCTGCCGAGCCTGCGTCCAACGAGTGAGATGCGGCAACTTTGCCGAAAGGATAGCGGCCTGCATGCCGTCGAGGCGACTGTTGATCCCCTCGACACGATGCTGATGTTTGACAAGGCCACCGTGTCGCGCCAGCGCTGCCATTCGTTCGGCAAGATCCGGGCGACCGGTAACAATTGCGCCAGCGTCTCCCATCGCCCCGAGATTTTTCCCGGGATAGAACGAATAGGTCGCAGCGTCCCCGAACGTGCCGACTTGTCGGCCTCGGTATTCGGCCAGATGAGCCTGAGCGCAGTCTTCGATCACCCACAGCTTGTGTCGGCGCGCGATCTGCATGATCGCGTCCATGTCGGCCGGCTGACCGTAAAGATGGACCGGAATGATTCCAACCGTCCGCGGCGTAATGGCATTTTCGATCGCGGCCGGATCGATCGTGTAGGTGCTGGCGTCCGTGTCACAAAAGACGACGTTCGCGCCGGCATGCGTAATCATGGCCGATGTGCTGATCCAGGACCACGCGGTCGTAATCACCTCGTCGCCGGGCGAAACTCCCAAAGCCCGCATCGCGACGTAAAGAGCGTCCGTGCCGTTTGCGCAAGACACGCAATGGGGAGCGCCGACGGCCGCCGCAAACGCAGTTTCGAAATTGTCGACGTATGGACCACGTATGAAGGAGCTGTCACGAATGACGGCGGCGATCGCGGCATCGATTTCCGACTTGATACTCTCATATTGCAGACGGAGGTCGGCATAGGGCACGGCCATGGGATGGAGCCTCATTTCGAACCAGTCGCCGTCAATGGCGCCGAATTAGACGCGCCGGATTTCCGGCGTAGGATCCGGGCAACGTAATGCCCTTGGTAACGACCGCACCGGCCCCGATCACGACATCGTCGCAGATTTCAACGGGAAGAATTGACGCCCCCGATCCGATCGATACGCGATTTCCGATTTTCGTGCGGCGCCACAACTCCTTGCGGCCGCGCGCCGGGCCACCCGTCGAAAACGTGTCGTTGATGAACATCACCCCATGACCGATGAAGCAATCGTCACCGATCGTGACAAGCTCACAAACAAACGCATGGGACTGAACGCGCGTTCGCGATCCAATCCGTGCTGATTTCTGGATTTCGGTGAAGGGGCCGATAAAGCAATCGTCGCCAATTTCGCAACCGTAAAGATTGCACGGCTCGACGATGATGACGCGAGCACCGAATACCACGTCACGGACGCCCACCTGTCGGATTTCGGGCTCGTTCATGGCAGTTCGCCGAGACGGCATAATTGCGGGGCAAACTTCAAAGAGACTTCTTTGCCGGTCTCGATGGATTCATACAACGCAGATATCAGTTCAAGGCTCTTTCGCCCCTGAAGGCCATCGACAAGCGCGGGACTCTGGTCGTTGAGGCATTTGACGACATGTTCGTAATAGGCTTGGTGGCCAAAACCATAGACGTTTGGCGGGTTAACCGAGAACCTTTCAATAACCTCTCTGTCTGAATCAAGCTCCTTTGAGAACTGCCAGTGCCGGATCTTGTTGACGGCAAATCCTGCAATTTCAACGGCTCCCCCTTCACCGAGTATCGACAGCGAGCCTTCGAGATCCGTTGGCCTGACCGCCGTTGTCGCCTCGATGATTCCGAGCGCGCCGTTCCTGAATTTGAGCGTCGCCACTGCCGTGTCTTCGGCTTCGATGTTCACCAGCGCGGTTGCCGCCCGGGCGTGTACGCTGACCACGTCGCCGAAGAACCACTCGAGCATATCAACATGATGACTTGCCTGGTTGGCCAGAACGCCTCCATCATATGCCCAGGTTCCACGCCATTTATCCTGATCGTAATAAGCCTGATCACGACACCAGCGAACCCTTACGGTTCCCAGGATCAACCGTCCGAAGCGACCGGCCTCGAGCGCTTCGCGTGCCTTTTTCACGGGGACATTGAACCGGTTTTGCTTCACGACGAAAAGCTTGACGGCAGCAGCATCGCAGGCGTTCATCATGACATCGGCGTCTTCGAGCCGGAGCGCCATCGGCTTTTCGACGATGACATGCTTACCGGCCTTGGCAGCGGCAATGACGTGAGCGGGATGCATCCCGCTGGGCGTCAGCACCGAAACCGCCTGCATATCCTTGTGGTTCAGAAATTCATCAATGCTGTAGAAAGCCGGCACGCCAAACCGCGAGGCGATCGCGTCGGCCCGCTCGCGCACGACGTCGCAGACTGCAACCAATTTGGCTCCAGCGATATGGCCGCCGCCAAGAAGATCAGCGTGACGCTTTGCGATACGTCCGCACCCCAGCAAGCCAAATTTGATCACTGATCACCCAATTTGCGGTTCGCCACCAAGAGCTCTCGAAGTCAATTCGGGGCTATTCGGTCCCGTGCAACACCGGCATCGCAAAATCAACTTGCCCACCCCGCCGAACCGTTTTCTTCGGATAGCCGAAGCAGCTATGTTTTTCAACAGCTTGCATTGCTTTGAGGCTCCTGGTTACCAGTATTGGGGGATCAAGCCAGGCGCGACCGCACCGACATCAATAGTGAAGGAACTGCGACGCAGGCAGCTTTGGCGATCTACCGACGCGCTATGGGAAACGGTCTCATTATACCACATCACACCGATGTACGAAGACTCCTTCCAACACCCTTAAGTTGTACAGCCGACGAAATCCTATCGCTGACGCGGTTTCAAGCCTGGATCGCTTCTTCCGCCCTATGCCGCGAAAAGTGTCCGGTCTATACCGGCTGAAGAGTGGGACAACGAAGACAACTCTCGACCATCGACCGGTCGCGGGTGCTTGAATTCTGGGAGCGGTATCGATTTGCTAGGATTGGATGAATCAGCTGAACACAACAAAACTGCGACGAAGAGTCTGGTTATAGGAGCTACCGGCCTTGTCGGCGG
Organism: Bradyrhizobium sp. OAE829; assembly: GCF_040546575.1. Taxonomy (NCBI): domain Bacteria; kingdom Pseudomonadati; phylum Pseudomonadota; class Alphaproteobacteria; order Hyphomicrobiales; family Nitrobacteraceae; genus Bradyrhizobium; species Bradyrhizobium sp. OAE829. The sequence goes on from NZ_JBEPOE010000001.1 coordinate 1,737,846, forward strand.
CTACATCGTTGAACGCCTGGTCCGCAGCGGTCAACGCCCCCTTGCCTTGTCAAGGGCCCCGCGGGATGGGACGGAAATCGATTGGTTTTTGGGTGACCTTGAAAAACCTGAAGCTCTCAAATTCCCGGAATTTACGACCCTGTTCTGCACGGCAAGTGCTGCGATGTTGTCCAGCGCTCTTCCCTATCTGTTGAATCCTTCCCTGAAGCGAATTGTTGTCTTCACCTCGACAAGCGTCATTACCAAGATTGACAGCGAGATTGCTTCCGAACGAGCAACCTTGACCAGGCTGGCTGAAGCGGAGCGCAGCATCGAACGTATCTGCTCGCAGGCCGGCATCGAATGGACGATATTGCGGCCGACACTCATCTATGCCGAAGGACGGGATCGCAATATTACGCCGTTGTCGCGGCTCATCCGGAGATTTGGCTTTATGCCCCTCGTCGGGGGCGCGCAGGGTTTACGGCAGCCCGTGCACGCGGAAGACTTGGCCATCGGCGCGGTCTCCGCGGCATTGAGTCAAGCCGCTGCAAACAAGATATATTCGTTGCCCGGCGGCGAGACCCTCACCTACCGCGAGATGATCGGTCGAATTTTTGACGGGATGAAGTTGCCGCGACGGACACTCTCGATACCACCGCTGTTGTGGCGGGCTGGATTTGTCGTCGCCAAGCCCTTGTTCCCAGGCGCCAACGCCGCAATGGGCATCCGGATGACGAAGGATATGGCCTTCGATTCAACGCCTGCGGTACGCGACTTCGGATGGAAGCCGAGAAATTTCTTTCCGGTCTTCGATTAGGGTCGACGTTCCATCAGTCGCCAAATACCACCGTCTTCCGGCCGTTGAGGATCACGCGATCTTCGAGGTGATGGCGTATCGCGCGGGCCAGCACGCGCCGCTCGATATCGCGGCCCTTGCGCGAGAGATCTTCCGGCGTATCGCGGTGGCTGATGCGCTCGACATCCTGGTCGATGATCGGGCCTTCATCGAGGTCGCGCGTCACATAATGTGCGGTCGCGCCGATCAGTTTGACGCCGCGCTCATGCGCCTGATGATAGGGCCGAGCGCCTTTGAAGCCCGGCAGGAACGAGTGGTGAATGTTGATGCAGCGGCCCGAAAGCGCTTCTGACATCTCATCCGAGAGGATCTGCATATAGCGCGCCAGCACCACGAGGTCGGTGCCGCTGTCCTGCACCAGCTTCAGGACCGCCTGTTCCTGCTCGCGCTTGGTCTCCTTGGTGACCGGCAGATAGTGGAACGGGATCTTGCCGAAATCGAGATTTTCATAGGTCTCACGCGGATGATTGGAGACGATCGCGGTCGGGATCATCTCAAGTTCGCCGGTGCGCCACCGATAGAGGATATCGACCAGGCAATGATCCGATTTGGAAGCCAGCAACATCACCCGCCGGCGGCTTGCGCGATCGCGCATCTGCCAGTCCATGCCAAAGCGGTCGGCGATCGCGGTGAAGCCGGTTTGCAACGCAGCCAGTTCGACCGCGAGGTCCGCGGCGGTGAACACCACCCGCATGAAGAATTTTTTGGTTTCGATATCGTCGAACTGCTGGGCGTCCAGAATGTTCTGCCCGTTATGGGCGAGAAAGGTCGACACCGCGGAGACGATGCCGGGGCGGTCGGGGCAGGACAGGGTCAGGACGAATTGATGGTCGGGCATGGCGCGGACTTGATTACAATTCAGGCAGTGGCGGGGAACGCTTGTTAGCGCCCTGCTCTATCACCACCAATCGGCTTGCGCCAATCCGGAAACCGGGGTCATGATGAACAAAGCACAACGATCGGCGTTGGAGCGAGGCCATGGCTGACAGACTGAACGGCTACCGTATCCTGATCCTGGAAACGCGCGAGGAAGCGCAGTTTTCCCGCCTGCTCACCGAGCAAGGCGCGGACGTGGTGCAATGTCCGATGTTCACCATTCACGACGCGCCCGATCCGGCGCCGATCGAAGCCTGGATCAGGCGGTTCGTTGCCGCGCCTTGCGACGATCTGGTGCTGATGACCGGCGAAGGTCTCCGCCGCCTGATGAAGGTCGTGCGCCGCATCGGCCTCGAACCGGAATTCGTGGCCGCACTTGGCAAGTCCCGCAAATTCGCACGCGGCCCCAAACCGGGCCGTGCGCTGCGCGAAATCGGGCTGGAGCCGCAGGTGACGACGGAAAAGCCGACCTCCGAAGGCATCGCCGAGATGCTGTCGCGGATCGACCTGCGCGGCCACCGTCTTGGGCTGCAGCTCTACCCGGACAAGGATCACAACGTGCTGGTCGACGCTATCAAGGCGCAGGGCGCCGAGGTCGATATCGTACTGCCCTATGTCTATGACGCGCAGGCCGCCGACGCCAACATTGTCACCGCCATCGACGAGATGGCACAGGGTCGCATCGATGCGATCGCGCTGACCAATCTGGGCCAGGTTCGCCGCCTCGTCGAAGTCGCGCGAGCACGTGGATGCGAGGCACGGTTGCGAGAAGGATTGGCGCAGACGCCGATTGCTTCGGTGGGCCCCGTGGTTTCCGACGAACTGAAATCCCACGGGCTGCGCGCCGACATATCGCCGGCCGAGGACGCCTACTTCATGAGGCCGCTGATATCGGCGATGGCGGCGGCGCTGGGAAAAAACCCGCCGCGTGCGAGGGCTGCGAAGGCGTCCTAAGCAACCACTCGGCAGATCACTCGGCGGCCTGCTTGGATTCGTTGAGGTAAGCCTGATAGGCGAGCTTGAGGCCGTCCTCGAGCTTGGTGCTGGCGCGCCAGCCGAGCTTGGCGAGCCGGCCGCTGTCGAGCAATTTGCGCGGCGTGCCGTCGGGCCGCGAAGTATCGTAGCTGATCTGGCCGGTATAGCCGACAGTCGCGGCAACGAGCCGGGCGAATTCGGCGATGGTGATGTCGTCGCCGAGGCCGATGTTGACAAGCTCGCCGCTGGAATAGGTTTTCATCAAATGGATGCAGGCGTCGGCAAGATCATCGACATAGAGGAATTCCCGCCGCGGCGTGCCGGTGCCCCAGACCACGATGTTCCTGGCACCCGAAACCTTCGCCTCGTGGAAGCGCCGGATCAAGGCAGCGACGACGTGGCTGTATTCGGGATGATAATTGTCGCCGCGGCCGTACAAATTAGTCGGCATCACGTTGATGAAGTCGGAGCCATACTGGCTGCGATAGGCTTCGACCATCTTGATCCCCGCGATCTTGGCAATCGCGTAGGGTTCGTTGGTCGGCTCCAGCAGTCCCGTCAGCATGGAATCTTCGTGCAACGGCTGCGGCGCCAGCTTGGGATAGATGCAGGAGGAGCCGAGGAACATCAGTTTCTCGGTCGCGTTGACATGGGCCGCGTGAATGACGTTGGTCGCGATCGCCAGATTGTCGTAGAGGAATTCGGCCCGCAGCGTGTTGTTGGCGACGATGCCGCCAACCTTTGCCGCCGCCAGAAACACTGCTTGCGGGCGCTTGGCGGCAAACCATTTGTTGACCGCGGCCTGGTCGCGCAGATCGACTTCGGCGCGCGCGATCGTCAGCAGTTCGACGTCCTCCTGTGCGAGCCGGCGCACCAGCGCCGCACCGACCATTCCGCGATGCCCGGCGACGAAAACCGTCTTGCCCTTTAGCTCAAACGGAACCCTTGCCATTGGCGACCTCTTGTCTTGCGGCCGCAAGATCGCCTGCGACCATTTCCTTGACCAACTGGGCGAACGGCGTCTTCGGCTTCCAGCCGAGCTTCTCCCGCGCCTTACTGGCATCGCCGATCAGGAGATCGACTTCGGTCGGCCGGAAATACATGGGATCGATGCGCACGACGACCTTGCCGGACTTCTTGTCGATGCCTTGCTCATCGACCCCCGCGCCGCGCCATTCAATGGTGCGGTCCACTTCCGCGAACGCCAGTTCGACGAATTCGCGCACCGAGCGGGTCTCTCCGGTCGCAAGCACGAAATCGTCGGGTTCATCGATCTGCAAGATCCGGTGCATGCCTTCGACGTAATCGCGCGCATGACCCCAGTCGCGCTTGGCCTCGAGATTGCCGAGATACATCGTTTCCTCGAGGCCGGTCTCGATCCGGGCCACGCTGCGCGTGATCTTGCGGGTTACGAAGGTCTCGCCGCGGATCGGGCTTTCATGATTGAACAGGATGCCGTTGGAGGCGAACATGCCATAGGCCTCGCGGTAGTTCACCGTGATCCAGTAGCCATAGAGCTTGGCCACGGCGTAGGGCGAGCGCGGATAGAACGGCGTGGTTTCCTTCTGCGGCACTTCCTGAACCAGGCCGTAGAGTTCCGAGGTCGAGGCCTGGTAGAACCGCGTCTCTTTTTCCATGCCTAGAATCCGGATCGCCTCCAGCAGCCGCAGCACCCCGATGCCATCCGCATTGGCGGTATACTCCGGACTCTCGAAGCTGACGGCGACGTGGCTTTGGGCGGCGAGATTGTAGATCTCGGTCGGCCGGACCTCCTGCATCAGCCGGATCAGGTTGGTGGAGTCGGTCATGTCGCCGTAATGCATCAGGAACGGCACGTTGCCGGCATGCGGGTCCTGATAGAGATGGTCGACCCGCGCCGTATTGAACGAGGACGAGCGGCGCTTGATGCCGTGCACGGTGTAACCGAGACCAAGTAGATACTCGGCCAGATAGGCGCCGTCCTGGCCGGTGACGCCCGTAATCAGCGCGACGCGCTGCTTCGAATCTTGAGCCGCCATATTCTCTCCAACACCCCGGCGCCGCCTCAAGGCAGCACGAACGCCAGTAAGTTCCCCGGCCACCGGACACCCCAACCCTTCCGGGTACGTCCGCGGCGCCGGCAAAGCCCCTCGCAGCCCCATTCGCCCAGCCGAACCGGACGCGCAAGGGGCTTCAACCACGCGGCGCCGGCCATAGCATCCGGCCCCGGCGGAGTCTAATCCTAAAACCGTTTGGAATCAGACCTTTAGGTGCCCAGTGCGGGGTAGCCCGCCGGTAAAGCCATTCCAGTTAAAAACACGACTCGCTACGCGCCGATTTCCGGCGTCACTCGCCATAGCGGCGCAACCGATCGAGATCGATGATGGTCACGCCACCATATTCCAGCCGGAGCAAACCTTCCTTCTCGAGCCGCTTCAGGCACTGGTTGGCATTTTGACGGGAGATGCCCGACAGCGCCCCGATTTCCTCCTGCGTGATCTCCAGATGCGGCGTGAGGTCGGGATACAGAATCGGATTGAACAAGGAGGCGATCGAACGCGCCAGGCGCGCGGTCGCGTCCAGCGTGCGGCCGTATTCGAGCAGCCCGATGAACTGGCCCAGACGCTCGTTGAGTTGCCGGACCAGGAAGCGATTGAATCCGACGCTGTTCTCGAACAGCCAGATGAAGGTCGTGCGGTTCATCATCGCCAGACGCGTGTCGCGCAACGCCACCACGTCGTAGCGCCGTGGCTCGTTCTTGAGCACGGAGCCTTCGCCAAACCAGGCGCCTGCCGTCAGGCCGGCAAAGCTGGCGGCCTTGCCGCCGCGGGATACGATCCCCATCCGGGCCAGACCCGTGACCACGCCGGTCCAGTATTCGAAGGGGTCGCCGCGCATGAAGATGAATTCATTGGCGCGGTAGGATTTTTCGACGATGCCGGCGCGCGCGATGTCGATCTCGCGTTCGTTCAGCTCGCGTGACCAGGACGCGATGCGTTTCAGGGAATCCGGGGCAATCATGATCTCATCGACTCATCGCCTGCGACCTTTGCCTTCATCATATTGCGCCGCAACAACAACCCCAAGTCCCTACCAGGCTCCATAGCGGAAACCTGCCGCATGACGACACGATCGAAAATTGCTGACCAATTGTCAGGCACATGACATTTCAACGCAACGCTTTCCACTATTGAGAGCCACCTCGCATCAGCCGGCTGATGGCCCAACCGGGCGATCGGACGACGCGCGGGAGCGGTCGGGAATTGCGGGTGCGGCGTTACCGCGCATGTATTCCTGCCAACCGGCGGGTCGAACGCCTCGGGGCGCTCGGCATTAGTCGGATGGTCTCGCAATAGCCGCCGATGTAGGATCGCGAAAGCGATTGAACGACGAGATAAAGAGCGCTGCCTAAGCGCCGTATCTGGAGGGAATGAGTGGCTTACACGTTGGAAGTGCGCGGGGTGTCGTTGCGCTTTGGTGGCGTCCGTGCGCTGACCGAAGTCAGCTTCGGCGTGAACGATGGCGAATTGTTTTCGATCATCGGCCCGAACGGCGCCGGCAAAACCTCGATCGTCAATTGCATTTCGGGCCGCTACAAGCCGACCGAAGGCCAGCTTTTCTATCGCGGCCAGGACATCACGGGTCTAAATCCCAACGCGCGGCCCCGGCTCGGCATCGGCCGCACCTTCCAGAACCTGGCACTGTTCCACCATATGAGCGTGCTCGACAACATCATGGTCGGGCGGCACCATTTGCTGAAGAACAACTTCATCACGGGATCGCTGTACTGGCTGACCGGCGCGCGGCGCGAGGAACTCGAGCACCGCCGCAAAGTCGAGGAGATCATCGACTTCCTCGACCTGCAGTCGGTGCGCAAGGCCACCGCCGGCACCCTGCCCTACGGCTTGCGCAAGCGCGTCGAGCTGGCGCGCGCCATGGCGCTGGAGCCGCAGCTGATCCTGCTCGACGAGCCGATGGCCGGCATGAACTTCGAAGAGAAGGAAGACATGGCTCGCTACATCGTCGATCTCAACGAAGAGTTCGGCATGACCGTGATGATGATCGAACATGACATGGGCGTGGTGATGGATATCTCCCACCGCGTCATGGTGCTGGATTTCGGCCGCAAGATCGCCGAAGGCGACCCGGCCGCGGTGCTGGCCGATCCCCATGTCAAACGTGCTTATCTCGGTGAAGAGGACGAAGCCCTGGTCGATCCGGACGACACCCCGGCGGAGAGCGCGGCATGATGGATTACGCCGGACGCGCCGCAAAGGCCGACACCTATCCGAAGCTGCTCCGCCTCAACGCGAAGGAGCACGGCAACGAAATCGCGCTGCGCGAAAAGGATCTCGGGTTGTGGCGCGTCTTCACCTGGAACGACTACCAGACCCGGGTGCATGATTTCGCGCTGGGCATGGCCGAACTCGGGCTCGGGCGCGGCGACGTCATCGGTATCATCGGCGACAACCGGCCGGACTGGATGGCGGCCGAGATCGCCACGCACGCCATCGGCGGCATGAGCCTTGGCCTCTATCGCGACGTGCTGGATGAGGAAGCCGCCTACCTGTTGAGCTATGGCGAAGCCAAACTGGTGTTCGCCGAGGACGAAGAGCAGGTCGACAAGCTGCTCGCGCTTGCTGAGCGCGTGCCCCACCTCAAGCACATCATTTACTCCGATCCGCGCGGGATGCGGAAATACGACGACCCGCGCCTGATGGAAGCCGACAAGTTGGTGGCGATGGGGCGCGACCGCGCCGCGCGCGACAGCGGCCTCTATGACCGCCTGGTCGACGCAACAAAGGGCGAGGATGTCGCCATCCTCTGCACCACGTCGGGCACCACGGCCAATCCCAAGCTCGCGATGCTGGCGGCCGGGCGGGTGCTTCGGCATTGCGCGACGTATCTCAGCTTCGACCCGAAGGGACCGGACGACGAATACGTCTCGGTGCTGCCGCTGCCCTGGATCATGGAACAGGTCTACGCCCTCGGCAAAGGACTGCTCTGCCGGATGAAGGTCAACTTCGTCGAAGAACCCGAAACCATGATGCACGATTTCCGCGAGATCGCGCCGACCTTCGTGCTGTTCGCGCCGCGGGTCTGGGAATCGATCGCCGCCGACGTCCGCGCCGGCGTGATGGACTCCTCGCCGCTCAAGCAAAAGCTCTATGACCTCGGCATGAAGGCGGGCCTGGCGGCGCTAGCCGAAGGCAAGCAGTCCCTGCTCGCCGACCAGCTGCTGTTCCGCGCCTTGCGCGACCGCCTCGGTTTCACGCGGCTGCGCTCGGCCGCCACCGGCGGCGCGGCGCTGGGGCCGGATACGTTCAAATTCTTCCAGGCCATGGGCGTGCCGCTGCGCACGCTCTACGGCCAGACCGAATTGTTGGGGGCCTACACGCTGCATCCGGCCGGCAAGGTCGACCCTGATACGACGGGCGTGCCGATGGCATCCGACATCGAGATTCGCGTCGACAACCCCGACATCAACGGCGTCGGCGAAATCGTGGTGCGTCACCCCAACATGTACCTCGGCTATTACAAAAATCCGGAAGCCTCCGCCGCCGACATGAAGGATGGCTGGATGCATTCCGGCGATGCCGGCTATTTCAACGACAACCGGCAGCTCGTGGTGATCGACCGCATCAAGGATCTCGCCGAAACTTCGCGCGGCGAACGCTTCTCGCCGCAATATCTGGAGAACAAGCTGAAGTTCTCGCCCTACATCGCCGAGACCGTCGTGCTCGGCGCCGGCCGCGACGCGCTGGCCGCGATGATCTGCATCCGCTACTCGATCATCTCGAAATGGGCGGAGAAGAACCGCATCTCGTTCACGACCTACACCGACCTCTCCTCGCGCCCCGAAGTCTATGAACTGGTGCGCAAGGAGGTCGAATCCGTCAACGCCACGCTGCCGCCGGCGCAGCGCATCTCGCGCTTCCTGCTGCTCTACAAGGAACTCGACGCCGACGACGGCGAACTCACCCGCACCCGAAAAGTTCGCCGTAGCGTCATCAACGAGAAATATGCCGGGATCATCGACGCGATCTATGGCGGCAAGCGCGACATTCCCGTCGACACCGTGATCCGCTTCCAGGACGGCACCACCCAGCGCATCCGCACCACGCTGCGGGTGGTCGATTTAGGCGCCAACGCGCCGCTCGCGGAGGCCGCGGAATGAACACCCAGCTACTGATCCAGCTCCTGGTCAACGGCCTCGTGGTCGGCACGCTCTATGGCGTGGTCGCGATGTCGTTCGTGCTGATCTACAAGGCCACCCAGGTGGTGAATTTCGCGCAAGGCGAACTGCTGCTGATCGGCGCCTGGGTGTGCTGGTGGCTGCTGACGAAGTACCAGGTGCCGTTCTATCTGGGCATGCCGATCACGCTGGTGTTCATGTTCCTGTTCGGCATCGCCATCCAGGTGGTGATCCTGCGCCCGATGGTCGGTGAACCCATCATCTCGGTGATCATGGTGACGATTGCGCTCTCCACCGTGTTCTCCGCGCTGATGAAATGGATGTTCGGCGTCAATCTGCAGCCGTTTCCGCGCGTCTTCACCACCCAGAACGTCAACATCCTCGGACTGCAGGTGCAGACCGTCTATTTGATGAGCCTTGCGGTTTCGCTGGCGATGATGGTGGGCATGGCGTGGTTCTTCCGCCTGTCCAAATACGGCCTTGCGATGCGCGCCACCGCATTCAACCAGCAGGTGGCGCAGTCGCTGGGTATCTCGGTCAAGAGCGTGTTCGCGATGGCCTGGGCGATCTCGGCGACGGTGTCAGCAGTGGCCGGCGTCGTGGTGGCGGTCGTCAACGGCGTCTCGTCCGGACTTTCGGCCTATGGCGTCAAGGTGTTTCCGGCCGCGATCCTTGGCGGCCTCGACAGCGTCGGCGGCGCCGTGCTCGGCGGCATCATCATCGGCCTATTGGAGAACTTCGCGCACTTCCTCGACAGCGAGTATCTGCACTGGGGCAATCTGTACGAAATCGCGCCATTCTATGCACTGATCATCATCCTGATGATCAAGCCCTATGGCCTGTTCGGCACCAAAGACATCGAGCGGGTGTAATCCATCATGGCAACCCAGACCCTGATCCCCGCCGGCGATTTCCGCACCACCTATGCGGCTGACACCACCGTGTTTCCGACCAGGACCAGCCGCAACGCGATGATCGTCGGCATCGTCCTGATCTGCTTTGCGCCGCATGTCCTCAACGAATACACCCTCAGCCTGCTGATCCAGATCGGCATCTTCGGCATCGCCGCCCTCGGCCTCAACATCGTGGTCGGGTTCACCGGCCAGATCTCGATCGGCCACGCCGCCTTCTTCGGGTTCGGCGCCTTCACCTCCGCCTACCTTTCGAACCGGTTCGGCATCCCCGTGTTCTTCTGCATCCCGCTCGCGGGCGTGGTTACGGCGGCGGTCGGCCTGATCTTCGGGCTGCCGGCGGCGCGTTTGAAGGGACTCTATCTCGCGATCGCAACGCTGGCCGCGCAATACATCCTGCTGGATTTCTTCGCACGCGCCGAATGGTTCACCGGTGGCAGCGTGCCTGCGAGCGCGGAGCCGTTCTCGATCTTCGGCTACTCGCTGCGCGGCGATAAGAAATACTTCTATGTCGTGCTCGCTTACGTCGTCGTCTGCTATCTGCTGGTGACCAATTTGATCCGTTCGCGCGACGGCCGCGCGCTGGTCGCGGTGCGCGACCACTATCTGTCCGCCGAGATCATGGGCATCAACCTTACCAAGTACCGCACGCTGTCGTTCGGCCTCGCCGCCTTCTTTGCCGGCGTCGGCGGCGCGCTTTACGCCCATTACAACCAGGTCGTTTCCAATGAAGGTTTCGGCATCGACCGCTCGATCATTTTTCTCGCTATGATCATCATCGGCGGCATCGGTTCGGTGATGGGCACGCTGATGGGCACGGCCTTCATGGTGCTGCTGCCGGAATCGATGGAATGGCTCAGCGTCGCGCTGCGCGACAGCCCGATCGACCAGTTCCTCGGACTGAAGAACAACATCGCTTTCCTGCGCGAGATGGCCATCGGCATCATCATCATCATCTTTCTGGTCTTTGAACCGGACGGACTCGCGCACCGCTGGCGACGCATCAAGGCTTACTGGAAACTCTACCCGTTCTCGCATTGAGGAAGGAACGGGACCGACGACAAAAGACCTCAACAAAAGACCGGAGGAAACATAATGACGATGAAGATTTTATTGAGCACTGCCTCGCTTGCGCTCCTGCTCGGCGCGACTTCAGCCAGCGCGCAAGCCCCGATCTCGCTGGGTCACCTTGCCGATTATTCGGGCGCCACGTCCGACGTCGGAACGCCGTTTGGACAGGGCGTCGCCGACACCTATGCCTGGATCAACAAGAACGGCGGCATCAACGGCACCCAGGTCAAGGTCGATACCGTCGACTACGGCTATCAGGTGCCGCGCGCGATCGCCCAGTACAAGAAATGGTCGGGCGCCGACAAGGTTGCAGCCATTCTCGGATGGGGCACCGCCGACACCGAAGCCCTCACCGGCTTCCTCGCCGAAGACAAGATCCCCGACATCTCGGCGTCCTACGCCGCAGCGCTTTCGGACCCGACCGGCGCCGGCGGCAAGGCCAAGCCCGCCCCCTACAATTTCTTCTATGGCCCGAGCTATTCGGACGCCGTTCGCGGCATGCTGACCTGGGCTGCCGAGGACTGGAAGGCCAAGGGCAAGCCGGGCAAGCCGAAATATGTCCATATGGGCGCCAACCACCCCTATCCGAACGCGCCCAAGGCCGCGGGTGAAGCCATCGCGGCTGAACTCGGCTTCGAGCTGCTGCCGCCGATCGTGTTCGCGCTGACGCCGGGCGACTACAGCGCGCAGTGCCTGACCCTGAAGAGCTCCGGCGCCAACTACGCTTATCTCGGCAACACCGCAGGCTCGAACATCTCGGTCCTGAACGCCTGCAAGGCTGCCGGCGTCGACGTTCAGTTTCTCGGCAACGTCTGGGGCATGGACGAGAATGCCGCCAAGGCCGCCGGCGCCGCCGCCGACGGCGTGGTGTTTCCGCTGCGCACCGCCGTGGCATGGGGCGGCAACGCTCCCGGCATGAAGACCGTGATGGACATCTCCAAGATGTCCGATGCGGGCGGAACCGCCTACCGTCCGGTCCATTACATCGCCGGCGTCTGCACCGCGCTTTACATGAAGGAAGCCGTCGAATGGGCCGCCAAGAACGGCGGCGCCACCGGCGAGAACGTCAAGAAGGGCTTCTACCAGAAGAAGGATTGGGTGCCGGCCGGCATGGACGGCGTCTGCAATCCGTCAACCTGGACCGACAAGGACCACCGCGGCACGCTCAAGGTCGATCTCTACCGGATGAAGGTCGCCGGTGCGACCGACGCGCCGCTGAACGATCTCGTCAAGAACGGCGCGATCAAGCTCGACAAGGTGAAGGTCATCGACCTGCCGCGCAAGGCCGAATGGCTGGGCTGGTAATCTCGTAGGCAACACTCAGCTGTCATCCCCGCGAAAGCGGGGATCCAGTACGCCGCAGCGTCTCGATTGATCGCAGATGCCTCTGGAATACTGGATCACCCGCTTTCGCGGGTGATGACAGCGGAAGGTGATCAGGACATGACTGAAACCGTCGAAACAACGCGCAGCATCCCCAGCGCCACCGCAACCGCGCCGCTGCTCGACGTGCGCAACATCGAGGTGGTGTACGACAACGTCATCCTGGTGCTGCGCGGATTGAGTCTCGAAGTGCCGAAGGGCGCGATCGTGGCGCTGCTCGGCGCCAATGGCGCCGGCAAGTCGACGACGCTCAAAGCGATCTCCGGCCTGCTCAAGACCGAGGACGGCGAGGTCACCCGCGGCGAGATCGTGTTCGACGGCGAGCGCATCAACGGCATCGATCCCGACAAGATCGTCCGCCGCGGCATCTTCCAGGTGATGGAGGGGCGCCGCATCATTTCAGACATGACGTCGGTGGAAAACCTCAAGCTCGGCGCCTTTACCCGCACCGACAACGAGGTCGGCGCCGACATCGACATGGTCTTTCGTTATTTCCCGCGCCTCAAGGAGCGCACGGGGCTCGCCGGATACCTCTCCGGCGGCGAACAGCAGATGCTGGCGATCGGCCGCGCGCTGATGGCGCGCCCGAAGATGATCCTGATGGACGAGCCGTCGATGGGGCTGTCGCCGCTGCTGGTCAAGGAAGTGTTCGGGATCATCAAGGAAATCAACCGCGATCTCGGCGTCACCATCCTCTTGGTGGAGCAGAACGCTCGCGCGGCGCTCTCGGTCGCGAGCCATGGCTACATCATGGAACAGGGCAAGGTGGTGCTCGACGGCTCCGCCGACGAATTGCGCGACAATGAGGATGTGAAGGAGTTTTACCTCGGCGGCGCCGGCGACCAGCGCAAGAGCTTCAAGAACCTGAAGAGCTTCAAGAGACGGAAGCGGTGGCTGTAACAGCCGTCATTCCGGGATGCGCCTCTTGGCGCAAGCCTCAGATGCGCACTTGCGCATCGGGGAATCCATACTCCCGATCGTAGTTATGGATTCCCCGCGCCTCGGAATGACGAAAGAAAGACTGACTCATGACCGACCATTACGACGCCCTTGAAACGCGTGAGCCGATCCAGCGCGAGGCGGAGTTGTTCTCGCGGCTGCCGGACGTGCTGCGCAGGGCAATGGCGGCGCCTGCCTATGCCGAACGCCTGAAGGGCATCGATCCGGCTTCCGTGACCGACCGGGCCGCACTGGCGCGCCTGCCGGTGCTGCGCAAGTCCGAGCTCCCTGCCCTGCACAAGGCCGCACCACCCTTCGGCGGGCTCGTGGCGGGCCTCCCGGGGTCGTTCGGACGGTTGTTCACCTCCCCGGGACCGATCTTCGAGCCTGAGGCTGTTCATGCCGACCCCTGGCGCGGCGCGCGGGCGCTGTTTGCGGCCGGCTTCCGGCCCGGCGATGTCGTGCTCAACACCTTCAGCTACCATCTGACGCCCGGCGGCTTCATTTTTGACGCCTCGGCGCGGGCGCTCGGCTGTGCCGTCATCCCGGCCGGCCCCGGCAACACCGAAGCGCAGTTCGAGCTGATCGAGGCCTATCGGCCGGTCGGCTACAGCGGCACACCTGACTTCCTTAAAATCCTGCTTGATGCCGCCTCAAGCGCCGGGCGCGACGTCTCTTCGATCAAGCGCGCGCTGGTGTCCGGCGCGGCCTTTCCCAAATCGCTGCAGGACGAGGTCAAGGCGCGCGGCGTCGATGCCTACCAGGCGTTCGGCACCGCCGATCTCGGCCTGATCGCCTTCGAGACCACGGCCCATGACGGCATGGTCGTGAACGAGGACCTGATCTTCGAAATCGTGCGGCCCGGCACTGGCGATCCCGTCGCCCCCGGTGACGTCGGCGAGATCGTCGTCACCTCGCTCGATCCGCACCACCCCTGGATCCGGCTCGCGCTGGGCGATCTCACGGCAGTGCTGCCGGGGACAAGCGCCTGCGGGCGCACCAACATGCGCATCAAGGGCTGGATGGGGCGGGCCGACCAGACCACCAAGGTCAAGGGCATGTTCGTGCGGCCGGAACAGATCGCCGAGATCGGCAAGCGCCATCCCGAACTCGGGCGGCTGCGCCTCGTCGTGACGCGATCGGGCGAAAGCGACCTAATGACCCTCAAGGCAGAGACAGCCAGTCCGAACGCCGGCCTCATGGAAGCGGTTGTCGCAACACTCCGGAACGTAACAAAACTCGGAGGTAGCGTGGATTGGGTCGAGCCTAAGTCATTGCCAAATGACGGAAAGGTAATTGTCGACGAACGCAGCTAACGCGATACGTCAACCGACAACGGAAAAATGCGAAAAGTGCTACGCAAAAAGGCAATGCGAAGGGCGTTTACGATCTCTCTGCTGGCTGCAACAATTCTTCCGCCGGATTCGGATCGTTTGCTTCAGAAAGGGCATTTCTCCATGGCCAAAGCTGTCGCTTCGGATGAAAAGCCTGGCTCTGCCACCAAAAGTACCACGCCCCCTGCACGCGATCCCAAGCTGGCGGTAGAGGAGGAATATCAACTGGCGCGACGACTGAACACGGTTCAGTCACTGGAGCTCTTCATCGCAAGGCATCCGGACGATCCTCTGGCAGCGAAAGCGCGAGCCGATTTGCGACGACTGTCGCGCTAGAGTGGGATGATTGGGTTGGGCCGTGACCACGGACCATTTGGGTTCTCGTGCCCCGGACCCTATGTATCACGAGGGCTGCGGGCCGGGGCTCTTGCTACTTTGCATGGGGTTGTTTTGCGATTTTAGATCCGAGTCCCGCGGTGCGCCGCCCCCCATAGCGCGTCGAAGACGCGCGTGAACGCGCTGATGGCGAGCCGAAGACGCGCGTGAACAAGCTGCGCCAGGCTCGAGGCCGCCTGTGCTAGCAAATGCTATGCATCCCGGCGCGGACACTATCCGAGATGATCGCATGACAAGCCCATGCATTTCGCCGATAATTTGACCTCGACCAATTGTAGGCTGGAGACTCCTTGATGCCCTCCCCGCGCGCCTCGCAGGCCCTTTCCCGTTTCACCGTCCTCGACCTGACCCGCGTCCGTTCGGGGCCAACCTGCGTGCGGCAGCTCGCCGACTGGGGCGCCAATGTCATCAAGATCGACGCGTTGCTGGAGGACGCGGCCGGCGAACAGCCGGGTGGCCCGCGCCAGGGCTCGGACTTCCAGAATTTGCACCGCAACAAGCGGGCGATGACGCTCAACCTGAAGGATCCGAAGGGCCTCGAGGTGTTCAAGCGCCTTGCCGAGAAGGCGGACGTCGTGGTCGAGAATTTCCGGCCCGACGTCAAGGCCAAGCTCGGCATCGACTACGAGAGCCTGCGCAAGATCAACCCGCGGATCGTCTATGGCAGCATCTCCGGGTTCGGGCAGGATGGCCCCTATCACAAGCGGCCAGGCTTCGATCAGATCGCCCAGGGCATGGGCGGGCTGATGTCGGTTACCGGCGCCCCCGGCGAGGGTCCGATGCGGGTCGGCATTCCCGTGGCCGACCTCACGGCCGGGCTATTCTGTGCGCTTGGCATCCTCACCGCGCTGCTCGAACGCGATGTTTCCGGCGAAGGCCAGTGGGTGCAGACCTCGCTGCTGCAGGCCCAGATATTCATGCTGGATTTCCAGGCCGCACGCTGGCTGATGGAAAAGGACGTGGCCAAACAGGCTGGCAACAACCATCCGACGAGCATTCCGACCGGCGTCTTCAAGACGTCCGACGGCTATATCAATATTGCCACCACCGGCGGGCGGATCTGGGAGCGCTGCGCGCAGGCGATCGGCGCGCCTGAACTCCTCACCAATCCCGATTACGCCACCTCTCCCGCCCGCTCGAAGAACCGCGACGCGCTCAATGCCGCCATTGGGAAGCTCACCGAGAAGAAATCCACCGAGACCTGGGTCAGCGAGCTCAACGCC
The DNA here is from genome assembly GCF_040546575.1 of Bradyrhizobium sp. OAE829. Classification (NCBI taxonomy): domain Bacteria; kingdom Pseudomonadati; phylum Pseudomonadota; class Alphaproteobacteria; order Hyphomicrobiales; family Nitrobacteraceae; genus Bradyrhizobium; species Bradyrhizobium sp. OAE829. The sequence continues at coordinate 1,753,967 of NZ_JBEPOE010000001.1, forward strand.
GCCGGCGTGCCCTGTGGCCCAATCTACTCGATTGATCAGATGTTCGATGACGACCAGGTCAAGCATCTCGGCATCGCGCAGCACGTGCCTAACGACGAAAACAGGCACATCCAACTGGTCGGCCAGCCGATAACTTTGTCGCGGACGCCAAGCAGCATGGCGGCACGTCCGCCGGAGTTCGGTGAACAGACCGAAGAGGTGCTTGCCGAATTCGGTTTCGGCAAGGAAGAGATCGCCGATCTCAGGCAGCGCAAGGTGGTCTGAGCGGCATCAGAACGCCTGAACTCACCACATGAAAAAGCCCCGGAAAACCGGGGCTTTTTTTATTCCTATCGTTCTGTCGCTCAGTACTTGGCGACGACCGGACCCGCGGTGAACTGGTAGTTGATGCCGGCGCGGGCAACATGGTCATGGAACCTGACGGTGGTCTGATTGGCCGTTCCGCCGAAGTAGGTCTTCGAGCCGAAGTCCATATAGAGATATTCGAGCTTCGCCGACCAGTTCCTGGCGAATTTCTTCTCAAGGCCGGCTCCAACTGTCCAACCCACACGCGTCTCACTTCCGGACACCGTGGTCCCAATGACCGTGAACGGTGCGCCGATGGTGACGTTGCTGTTACCGTCGAACAGCTGGAAGATCCCGGTAGGCGTCGTCGCCACCTTGACCTCACCAACCGCCAGACCGCCTGTCGCGTACAGCAACAGACTCGGGTCAACGAGGACGCCGCCACGGGCCCTGAACGTTGCAAACCAGGGCAAGCTCGTGGTGGTGTCGGCGAACAAGGTCGCACCTATGTTGCCGACTCTGATCGCTCCGAGTTGATCACGCGATCCTCCGCGTTCCCCCGTGCCCTGGATGTCAGCTTCAAGCCCGACCACCCAGGTGCGATCCAGCTGCCAATTATAACCGATCTGCGCGCCGCCGAGACCGCCATCGACATTCTGCCCAAACGTGGTGATCACAAGCGGTGCACCCGGATCGAAAGTGTTACGAGCCCGGCCCCAGCTGTAGCCGCCGTTGAGACCGAGATAGAAGCCAGTCCAGTTGTAACCGGGATCGACGATCACGGGAGCCTTGGTGTACGGCCGCGGGGCCAGGTCGGCAGCGAATGCGCTTGTCGTGAGCAGCGAAACAATCGCGGCGCCTGCAATCAGAATGCGATTCATCGGGATTCCCAAAATCTGAAATTGAACTTGGAACCATCATACAGCGAGATGCGCCCGTAGCCTGTTACCCTTCAGCAACAAGGGGACATAATCGAGTTCCATTGAGGAGTTGGCCCAGCCACGGTGAACAAATGCTAAATCCGGTCCAAACGTATGACTAAGCGGGGCTTTTTGCCGTTTTCATCAGCCGGGTGACGCTCCCAAATGCCTTGTCGAGGATGGGCCAGAACAGGAGAACGATTGCCAGTGTTGTAATCGAGCCAACCAGGCCGTTCGACCAGAACACTTTCATGTCGCCGCCGGATCCGATCATCGACAGGCGGAACGCATCCTCGGCGCGGTTGCCGAGCACCAGCGCCAACGTGAACGGTGCGAGCGGAATTCCGATCTTCTTGAACACGTAGCCGACGACGCCGAAGCCAAGCATCAGCCAGATGTCGAACATCGCATTCTGGATGGCATAGGCACCGATCGCGCAGGACACCACGATCATGGGCGCGACCGCTGCGAACGGCACCCGCAGGATCGAGGCAAAGATCGGCACCGTCGTCAGCACCAGCACAAGACCGACCACGTTGCCGAGATACATCGAGGCAATCAGGCCCCAGACGAAGTCCTTGTGTTCGACGAACAACAAAGGTCCGGGGTTGAGGCCCCACACCATCAAGCCGCCGAGCAGGATTGCCGCAGTGCCAGAACCGGGAATTCCGAGCGCCAGCATTGGCAGTAGTGCTGCGGTGCCCGAGGCATGCGCCGCCGTTTCCGGCGCGAACACACCTTCGATGCGGCCCTTGCCGAAACCGTCCGGGTCCTTGGAAAAACGCTTGGCGAGATTGTAGCCCATGAACGAAGCCGCAATCGCGCCACCCGGCGTAATGCCGAGCCAGCAGCCGATGAACGACGAACGAAACAGCGTCACCCAGTATTTCGGCAGGTCTCTCCAGACCGACAACACGACGCGTAAACTGATCCCGGCGGCGTGTCCGCGCAGCGCGAGGCGCTCTTCCATCGTCAGCAGTATCTCGCTGATGCCGAACAGGCCGATCACCGCGACCAGAAAATTAATGCCGCGCAAGAGGTCGGTCGAACCAAAGGTCATGCGCAGCTGGCCGGACACCGTGTCCATTCCGACGCCGGCGAGCAGCAGACCGAGCGACATCGAAATGACCGTCTTGTGCTTGGCCTCACGGCCAAGCCCCACGAAGGAACAGAAGGTGAGCAGATAGACCGCAAAGAATTCAGGCGGGCCGAACTTCAGCGCAAAGGACGAGATCATCGGCGCCAGAAACGTGATCAACAGCACCGCCACCAGCGAACCGATGAAGGAGGACGTAAACGCCGCAGTGAGCGCTTCCGCAGCCCTGCCCTGCTGCGCCATTGGATAACCATCGAAGGTGGTCGCGACCGACCACGCCTCGCCGGGAATGTTGAACAGGATCGACGTGATGGCGCCGCCGAACAGCGCACCCCAATAGATGCAGGACAGCATCACGATGGCCGAGGTCGGATCCATCGTGAAGGTCAACGGCAGCAGGATCGCCACGCCGTTCGGCCCGCCAAGTCCCGGCAGCACGCCGACGAAAATGCCGAGCACCAGCCCGACCATCATCAGGACGAGCGTCTTCCATGTCAGCAGGACGGCAAAGCCGTGCATGAGTAGACCGAAGGCTTCCATCGAACTACCTGCGATCTACTATCGGCCGAGGGCCGCTTCGAGCGGGCCCTTTGGCATGATGACGTCAAACGCGATGTCGAAGGTCACGAACATCACAGCGGTGAACACGAAGGCGGTCAGCAGCGATTTCCACAAGGCGATCTTGCCGACCACGCGCATGAAGGTCGAGATCAGCAGGAAGCTCGCGACATAGAGTCCGAGAAATTGCATGGCCAGACAGAACAGCAGCGTCGGCACGAACACGGCCATGACACGGCGAAGCTGGGCCCGCGTGACGAAAGTCTCGGCGGCTTCCTTGCGCGACAGGAAAGCGGTGACGAGACCATAGAGGCTGGCGCCACCGAGGATCACCGACAGATAGAACGGAAAATAACCGGCCTGCGGGCCGGTGGAGTCCCAGGCGGCGCCGGTGCGCCAATTGTCCCATCCGAGCGTCAGCGCCAGCGCCAGAAGGAGCAATGACACCACGACGTCGACGATGCGGACGCTCGTCACGACGGGTGAATTGACCTCCGGCGCGGTCGGATCGTCAACGACGATTTCGATGTCGGTATTGGACATGGATGAGATCTATCCCGGCTAGCTGACGTGGCATACGGGATACAGTGCTGGCGTTGCCCGCGTCAATGTAACTTCAGCGAATGCTCTGGCTTGACGCGTTTCCTCAACGCCAACCGGCAACGCTATCGGAACCGATCAGGAAACGTGCTCGCAAGTGCAGCACGTTCAGCTCTCAGCACACCACGCTCGGTGATCAATCCAGTTACCAGCCGCGCCGGCGTGACGTCGAAGGCATAATTGGCGACCGGCGATCCCGCAGGCACCACCCGCACCGTTTCGATACGCCCATCGGTGGTGCGGCCGGTCATGGTCGCGACCTCGTCGGAAGCGCGCTGTTCGATCGGAATCTGCTTTATTCCGTCGTCGATACTAAAGTCGATGGTCGGCGACGGCAGCGCAACATAGAACGGCACGCCGTTGTCGTGCGCGGCGAGCGCCTTCAAGTAGGTTCCGATCTTGTTGCAGACATCGCCATTGGCGGCCACCCGGTCGGTTCCGACGATGGCCAGATCGACCATCCGGTGTTGCATCAGGTGGCCACCGGTGTTGTCGGCAATCACCGTATGCGGGACACCATGGTGCCCAAGTTCCCACGCGGTGAGGGAAGCGCCTTGATTGCGGGGCCGGGTTTCGTCGACCCAAACATGGACCTTCAGGCCACGATCATGCGCGAGGTAGATCGGCGCCGTCGCGGTACCGAAATCGACCGTCGCCAGCCATCCAGCGTTGCAGTGAGTCAGGATGTTGACCGTTTCTCCCGGCTTGGTCGCGGCAATCGCTTCGATCAGCGCGAGACCATGCTGCCCTATGCCCTGATTGATCGCGACGTCCTCCTCCGCGATTTCAGTGGCACGTTTGTAGGCCGCCGCGACACGTCCTGACGGCGGCAAGGGCCGCAGCATCCCGTGCATTTCATCGAGCGCCCATTTCAGGTTGATGGCCGTCGGCCGGGTCGCGATCAGCATCTTGTAGGCAAGGTCAAGCGCGGCATCGGAGGTATCGGCGCGCATAGCCAGCGCCATGCCATAAGCGGCGGTTGCGCCGATCAGCGGCGCGCCGCGCACCAGCATCGAACGGATGGCTTCGCCGGCGTCCGCCGCACTCGTCATCCGCGCGATGACGAATTCATGCGGCAGCCGCCGCTGGTCGATCGCCCCGACCGACCATCCGTCGGGCTCGAGCCAGATGCTGCGAAAATGCCTGCCATCGACCTTCATGAGCGCAGCACCCTGCCGGCCACCGCGTCGAGCTTGCTGAGCAATTTGGGATCTCGCGCCTCCGGCGCCGTGATCAGCGCGGTATCGAGGGCCCGATCCGAACCAATCGGACACGGTTCGTGCTCGCGCGGGAAATCCCTGGCAAGGCGCGCAACCAGGCCCTTGGCCTTTTCGGCATTCGAGTTCAGCACGCGAATGATATCCTGAACCGTCACGGCGTCGTGCTGGGGATGCCAGCAGTCGAAATCGGTAACCATCGCCACGCTGGCGTAACAGATCTCTGCCTCACGGGCGAGCTTGGCTTCCGGCATGTTGGTCATCCCGATCACCGAATAGCCCTGCGTCTTGTAGGTCAGGCTCTCGGCAAGGCTGGAGAACTGAGGGCCCTCCATACAGACATAGGTGCCGCCTTGCACGGCCTTGATGTCCTCGGCCTTGGCGGCCTCCGCCAAATGCACCAATAGGCGCGGTGACACCGGATGAGCCATCGAGACATGGGCAACGCAGCCTCTACCGAAGAATGAACTTTCGCGCTTGTGGGTGCGGTCCACGAACTGATCGACGAGCACGAATGTGCCGGGTGGCAGATCCTCCCGGAACGAACCACAGGCCGAGAGCGAAATCAGGTCGGTAACCCCTGCCCGTTTCAGGACGTCGATATTGGCGCGGTAGTTGATGTCCGAAGGCGACAGAACGTGCCCTTTGCCATGCCGGGGCAGAAATACGATCGGCAACCCGGCGATGACACCATGCCTGACGGGCGCAGATGCCTCACCCCAGGGGCTTTCGATTGCCTCGTCGCGGACATTTTCCAACCCCGGCAGATCGTAAATGCCGGATCCGCCGATAATGCCAAGCACGGCATTCGTCATGATTGCTCCCAGATGTTTTCCGGAGCGACCACTCCGGCTTGTTCCCAGCACGCTTGGATGTTCGACTATACTGCGACGCAATAATCAACCATTGTTCGCCTACTGCAAAGGCCCTCTGACAGGGCTTGTGATTTGACGGCGCCACGCCGCAGCGATCAGGAGAAAGTGGATGTCGGCCACCAGCGAGCGGAAGAAGCGCCAGTCAATCATCGACGCCTGCCGCAGCATGAATGCGTTGGGCATTAATCAGGGCACGTCCGGGAATATCAGCCTGCGGCATGACGCCGGCCTGCTGATCACACCGACCAGCGTGCCCTATGAATCGATGCAGCCGGAGCAGATCGTGTTCATGGGTCTGGACGGTTCGTTCGACGCGGCGCAGCGACCGTCGAGCGAGTGGCGGTTTCATCTCGACATTCTCAGGGCACGACCCGAGGTCGACGCGGTGGTGCACGCGCATCCACCCTATTCGACGATCCTCGCGATCATGGGTCTGGAAATCCCGCCGATCCATTACATGATCGCAGTCGCCGGCGGCGACACCATCCGCTGCGCGCCCTATGCGACGTTCGGCACACAGGAGTTGTCGGAACACGCCGTGCGGGCGCTCGAGGACCGCCTGGCCTGCCTGCTGGAGCATCACGGCATGATCGCCGTCGGACCTTCGCTGTCAAAGGCAATGTGGCTTGCGGTGGAGGTCGAGGCGCTGGCGCGGCAATATCACGGCTGCCTTCAAATCGGCACACCGAGGTTGCTGCCCAAAGCAGAGATCAAGAACGTTCTCGGCAAGATCGCTGGATACGGTCCTGCCGGGAAATAACGCGCACTACGGCAGGCTTACTTCGCCACAAAACCGGCTTCGTTCATCAGCGAGGTGTTAAGCTTGTCATCCTCCTCGAGGAACTTCACCATGTCCTTGCCGGTCAGGAAGATCGGCTTCAGCGCCTGCTTTTCCATGTATTCCTTGTACTCGGCGGTCTGCGTCACCTTCTGGAACAGGTCGACATAGAACGCCTGTTGATCCGGCGTGACCTTGCCCGGAAGGAACATCGCACGCAGCATCAGATACTGAACGTCGAGCCCTTCTTCCTTGCAGGTCGGGATGTCGTTCCAGGATTGCGTCTCGGTGACCTTGGTCTTGTAGGCGATCCGCTCCTTGTCGAACACGCACAGCGCGCGGACCTGGCCGGCGCGCCAGACTTCGAGATTTTCGGAAGGGTTGTTGACGTTGGACTCGGTATGGTTGCCGACCAGTTGCGTCGCGGCTTCGCCACCGGATTTGTAGGGCAGATAGGAGAACTTCGCGCCGGTCCTCTGCTCCATGAACACGGTGAGCACGTGATCCTCGCGCTTGGAGCCGGTGCCGCCCATCTTGAACGGCGAACTCGCTGCCTTGGCGGCGGCGACGAATTCCTTCACGGTTTTCGGTCCGGCGGCATTGTCCCACAGCACGAACTGATCGAGCGCGACCACCGACACCGGCGTGAGATCGCGCCAATTGAAGGGAATCTTCGCCGACAATGGCAGCATGTAGATCAGCGAATAGGCGATCAGCACCTTGTTGGGGTCGCCGTCGCTGGATTTCATGTACATCAGCGCCTCGGCACCGGACGCTCCGCCCTTGAGCGACACCACCATCGGCTGCTTCATCAAATTATTCTTCTGGATCGCCGCCTGCATCATGCGAGCCATCTGGTCGGAGGCGCCGCCGGCACCTGCTGCGACCACGATTTCAACCGGTTTGGTCGGCTCCCAGGCAGCGAACGCCGGCGCGCTGACGATCATGGCCGCCAAGGCAGCCGTGGCTTTCAGAATCTGTCCCACGTTTTTCTTCCCTATATCTTTGTTTTAATTTTAGAAACACTAGCACACACGGTACCATTGTGCGGATTTAACTGCGCCAGTTCAAGTCGAACCGCCCCACACTGCCTATGACTTTCGCATGAGCCAAGCGAACCACGCCCGCGGCTATGCGGAATCCGATCGTGATCAATCAAACCCGAGCCGAGCCTATTTGCCCTTCCAGTTCGGCGTCCTCTTGTTGAGGAAGGCATCCATTCCTTCGCGAAAATCCTCGCTCATGTAAGCGCGCAGGATCAGATCCCGGCCCTCCTCGCGCGACAGCGTGCGGCGAATACGGAGCACCGCTTCCTTGGCGGTTTCCATCGTGATCGGCGCATGACCAGCAACAAGCTTGGCGGTTTCATCGGCGCGGCGCTGCAGCGTCGGAACGTCAGGCACCACCTCGTTGAGCAGACCGAGCGACAGCGCCTCCGGGGCCTCGATCAGGCGCGCTGTAAAAATCAGGTCCTTGGTCCGCGCCGGCCCGACCAACGCAACAACCCGGCTGATGTTGGACATCGACAGGCAGTTGCCCAGCGTGCGCGCGATGGGAAAGCCGATGCGCGTCGTTGCGGTGCCGATCCGGATATCGCAGCAGGCGGCAATCCCGGCGCCGCCACCGGTGCAGGCACCAGCAATGGCCGCAATCGTCGGCACCCGGACCTTCTCCAATGTGCCCAGCACGCGATCGATCCGCTCCTCATATTCGAGTGCGTCCTCCGCGGTCTTGAAGGCACGGAACTGCGAAATGTCGGTACCCGATGCGAACGCCTTTTCCCCCGTGCCGGTCAGGATCATGACCTTGATCGAGCGGTCCTGGTTGACGCTCTCGCAGATCGCCGCCATCTGCTCATACATCGCAAAGGTCAGGGCGTTGCGCGCCTGCGGCCGGTTGAACGTCAGCCGGGCGATACCGTCCTCGACGGAATAGAGCAGGTCTTCAGTTGCAGCTACCGGTGCGTTCATCGCAGTTCTTTCTGTTCTTTTCGTTGTTGGGTCGAGACCGGTTCAGGCGACGGCGACCTTTGGAATGGAAACCGCATCGCGTCCCTTGAGCACTTCCATCGCCGCCAGCACGCCCCCGCCTCGATGCGGTACCTTGGCGAGATCGAGACCCATTTCAACGCCCGACAGCGTGCCCATCAGCATCAGATCGTTGAAGTGGCCGATATGGCCGATCCGGAACACCTTGCCCTTGATCTTGTTGAGGCCGGTGCCGAGCGACATGTCGAAGTTTTCCAGCACCACTTTGCGGAAATTGTCGGCGTCATGACCTTCCGGCATCACCACGCCAGTCAGTGCGGGCGAATGCGCACCCTGTTCCTGGCACTGCGTTTCCAGGCCCCAGGTCTTGATGGCCGCGCGCGTTGCGGCGCTGTGGCGCTTGTGGCGGGCGAAGACGTTTTCCAGTCCCTCTTCTTCGAGCATCTTGACCGCTTCGCGAAGCCCGAACAGCAGATTGGTTGCCGGCGTATAGGGCCAGGTGCCCGCCTTGTTGATTGCGATGACTTCCTGCCAGTCCCAATAGGAACGCATCGCCGGATTGGCCTTCGCGACCGCGAGCGCCTTTTCCGACACCGCGTTGAAGCCGAGACCCGGCGGCAGCATCAGACCCTTCTGCGATCCCGCGACCGACACGTCGATGCCCCAGGCGTCGTGCTCATATTCCAGTGAGCCGAGACCGGAGATGGTGTCGACCATCAGCAGCGCCGGATGCTTGACACGATCGAGGATCTTGCGGACTTCGAGCGGATAGGTGACGCAGGCGGTCGATGTCTCGTTGTGGACGACGCACACAGCCTTGATCTTGTGCGCCTTGTCGGCCGACAACCGCGCCTCGATTTGCTCAAGATCGGCGCCATGGCGCCAGTCACCGGGCATGAAATCCACGTCAAGCTTGAATTTCTCGGCGATGCCGCGCCACAGCACGGCAAACTGCCCCGTCTCCGCCATCAGCACCTTGTCGCCGGGCTGCAACGTATTGACGAGGGCTGCCTCCCAGGCACCGGTGCCCGACGACGGGTAGATGATCACGGGCTGCTTGGTGCGGAACACCCGCTGCATGGCCGCCAGCACCGCGTGGCCGATCTCGGCGAATTCGGGACCCCGGTGATCCATGGTTGGCATGTCCATGGCGCGCAGCACCCGGTCCGGGACGTTGGTCGGTCCCGGAATCTGCAGAAAATGCCGTCCAGAGTGCACAGTCATGGGGCGTCCTTCCCGGTCTTGTCTTTGGCTTCACAAGTCTTGGCTTCACGAGCCGCTCGAATATCACTATTCGGCGGGCTTGTCCCCCGCCCGGCGGGGCCCGTCAATGCACAAGAAGCAGGGCTTTGCCTTGCCAAGGCGGACCCCGGCAGGCAAGACACTGAAGATCACTCACGAGACCAAGGCAATGGCGGCAACAGGGGCCGAAAAGTCACAAAATTCGGCTGAAAACAGCGCCCTCGCCGTGCGTCTTGCTCGCGAGATTACCGGCGACGTCTTCTTCGATGCGTTCAATCGTGGCCGCTACGCGACTGACGCCTCGTTCTACCAGATGATGCCCCTTGGCGTCGTGGTCCCCCGGACCATGGACGAGGCGTTGCGGACGCTGGCCATCGCAGGGGACGCTGGTCGAATCGTCACCCCGCGCGGCGGCGGCACCTCGCAATGCGGCCAGACCGTCAATGAGGGGATCGTCGTCGATTTTTCCAAATACCTGAATCGCGTCCTCTCGCTCGATGTCGAAAACCGCACCTGCGTTGTCGAACCCGGCATTGTGCTCGACGACCTCAACCGCCAGCTCAAGAAGCACGGGCTTTGGTTTCCGGTCGACGTTTCGACGGCCTCGCGCGCCACTATCGGCGGCATGGCCGGCAACAACTCGTGCGGCGGCCGCTCGCTGCGCTACGGCACCATGCGCGATAACACGTTGTCGATGGATGCGGCCCTGGCTGACGGCACGCTGCTGCATTTTGGCGATGTGCCGCGCGATCTCGCGCGCGTGAATTCACCAGCAAGCGGGCTTGCGCTGTTTCGCGACATGCTCGATCTCGGCAAGCGCGAGGCAGCCGAGATCGCCGAACGATTTCCACAAGTGCAGCGCCGCGTCGGCGGCTACAATCTCGATGCGCTGGTACCGCGCAACGCGGCGAATAACATGGCGCACCTTCTGATCGGCTCCGAAGGCACCCTCGCCTTCACCACGCAGGTCGAGCTCAAGCTATGGCCGATCATCCGCAACAAGGTGCTGGGTGTCTGTCATTTCGGCAGCTTCTATGAGGCGATGGACGCGGCCCAGCACCTGGTGAAGCTCCGCCCGATCGCGGTGGAACTGGTCGATCGCACCATGATCACATTGGGCCGCGAGATCGCGATGTTCCAGCCGATCATCAGCACCGCCGTGCGCGGCAACCCCGATGCGGTGCTGATCGTGGAATTCGCCGAGGAAGATCAGGCTGAAAACCAGCGCCGCCTGCAGCAGCTCGGCGAGCTGATGGCGGATCTCGGCTTCGGTTGGGACAAGCCGCAGCGCAAATGGGGCGGCGTGGTTGAAATCACAGAACCCGAGCTGCAGACCGGCATCGCCGATTTCCGCGCCGCGGGCCTCAACGTCATGATGTCGATGAAGCAGGAGGGCAAGCCGGTCTCCTTTGTCGAGGACTGCGCGGTGCCGCTGCCGCATCTTGCCGACTATACCGAACGCCTCAACGGTATTTTTGAAAAGCACGGCACACGCGGCACTATGTATGCGCATGCCTCCGAAGGCTGCCTGCACGTGCGCCCCGTGCTCAATCTGAAGCTGGAGAAGGACGTCAAGGCGATGCGCGCCATCGCCGAAGAGACCTTCGAGATGGTGCGCGAATACAAGGGCTCTCATTCCGGCGAGCACGGTGACGGCCTGGTCCGCTCCGAATTCCATGAAGCCATGTTCGGTTCGCGCATCGTTGCTGATTTCCGGGAGGTCAAGCAGCGCTTCGACCCGGACAACCTCCTCAATCCCGGCAAGATCGTCGATCCGCCCAAAATGGACGACCGCTCGCTGTTTCGCTATCCGCCGGATTATCGTATCGGCGAACTCAAAACGGCGCTTGATTGGTCGGCCTATCCCGGCGCGGGCGGCGGCTTCCAGGGGGCCGTCGAGATGTGCAACAACAACGGCGCCTGCCGGAAGCTCGAAGGCGGCGTGATGTGTCCGTCCTACCGTGCGACCCGCAACGAGAAGGACGTCACCCGCGGCCGCGCCAACACGCTGCGACTGGCGATCTCCGGTCAACTCGGACCGAACGCGCTGGCTTCCGACGAGATGATGGACACGTTGAAACTCTGCGTCTCCTGCAAGGCCTGCCGCCACGAATGCCCGACCGGCGTGGACATGGCCAAGATGAAGATCGAGGTGATGGCGGCACGCGCGGCAACACACGGCCTATCGCTGCGCGACCGACTGGTTGGATATCTGCCCCACTATGCCAGCCTCGCGTCCCGCGTCGCCCCGCTCGCCAACTTGCGCAACGGCAGTCCGTTGCTGCGCAAGCTGTTTGAAAAATTCGCCGGCATCAGCGCGCAGCGCGCCCTGCCTGCATTCCGACGCGATGTGTTCCGAACCGATGCCGAGGCCTTCGGGCCTGAGAATGGCCGCGAAGTCGTGCTCTTCGCCGATACCTTCAACCGTGCCTATGACCGGGAAAACCTCGACGCCGCGCTACGCGTGCTGGTTGAAGGCGGATACCGCGTCCACATTCCAAAACCGGCAGACCACGCGCGGCCGCTGTGCTGCGGGCGCACGTTCCTCTCTGCAGGTCTGGTCGATCAAGCGCGAGCCGAATTGGACCGGCTGGTCGCAACCTACGCGCCGTTCGCCGCGCGCGGCGTACCGATCGTCGGACTGGAGCCGAGTTGTCTTCTGACGCTGCGCGATGAGCTGCTTTCCTTGCGCTCCGATAACGACGCCAAGAGCATCGGTGCGCATGCGCTGCTGTTCGAGGAATTCCTGGTTCGCGAGGCGGAGGCCGGCCGTCTGCAGCTGCCGCTTGGTTCGATGCCCGCCAAGGCGCTGGTTCACGGCCACTGCCATCAGAAGTCATTTGGTGCGTTCAAGCCGGTCGAAAAAGCGCTTCGCCTCGTGCCCGACCTGAACGTCGAGATCATCGAGTCCAGTTGCTGCGGCATGGCCGGCGCCTTCGGCTATGGTGCCGACACCTACCCACGCGTCGATGGAAATGGCCGAGCTCTCACTGCTGCCGGCCATCCGCGGCGCCGACCAGACCACACTAATCGTCGCCGATGGCACCTCGTGCCGGCATCAGATCAAGGATGGCAGCGGGCGATCAGCCCTTCACGTCGCGCGTGTTCTGGCCATGAGCCTGGACCGTGCAAAGCCCAATTCACCTCTCTCCTCCCATGCAAAGGAACCGACCCATGACTGAACTCACCCTCGACGTCGCCCGCAAGATTCTTGATGCCGCCCTTGCCAAAGGCGTCGAGAAAAAACTGAAGCCGCTGGTCATCACCATTCTCGATGCCCGCGGTTGCGTCAAAGTCACGGCGGCGCAGGACGGCACCAGCCTGATGCGGGCCGAAATCGCACACGGCAAGGCCTATGGCGCGCTGGCGCTGGGCATGGGCTCACGCGCGCTGTTCCAGCGCGCGCAGGAGCAGGCTTATTTCGTCAGCGCGGTGAATACGATGGCTCAAGGTCGCCTCATCCCGGTGCCCGGCGGGGTGTTGATCCAGGATGGTGGCGTTCTGCTTGGCGCGGTCGGCGTCAGCGGCGACACCTCTGACAATGATGAAGTCTGCGCCGTCGCGGGCATCGAGGCAGCCGGGCTGAAGGCGAATGCGGGATAACGACACGCGCGAGTTTCGTGCCGTGAACCGGGCCAAATACGCGGTCTACACAACCCAAACTTGGAGTCGACGCGCCAGATACCTCGCGCCGGCGCAGGTACCTCCAGCCCCTTCAGGGCGCTCGAAAGCTCCGGGCCAGTCTACGACCCCCCATCCCCAAGAACGACCGGGAGGTCCTTTGGGCCGGCCGGACCGCGCTAGGCCACGGGCTAGAATGCCATGGCGCGGTGGCTGAGCTTTGACCCGCCCGCGCGCGATGGTTTGGCATTCGTTCATTGCCGAGACCTTCGCATAGCCGGATCATTCCGCAATCTGGCTATAAGGTATCAGCAACCGAAAAATTTCAATTGCCGGACGCGAGATGTCGCGCACGCAAACGGTGATCGGCTGAGATTCGAGCGTCCGAATCCCGCGCCCGGCGAGCCGGCACGTACCGCACTTTCCGACGTCCAGTGCCTGAAACTCCCCGTTGGATAAATCCGCTCAGAAGTTTCAAAGCGAAGTGCTATCGTTTGGCCGCATCGGTCACCCCGGAGAATGTCGATGAAAACGATCACAGCATCGGCGGCAAAAAAATCTCGGTAGATTCCTGGCTAAAGATTTCCGTCAAATCTTTGGGTCTACGCATGACGAAACGGCCGAGCGCCTATCATCGCTGGCACGCAGTACGATCGAGTGTTTGGGACGCAGTGATGCGCTTTACCACAATATGGAACATACCTTCCTCGTCACCATGGTTGGTCGCGACATCCTCCAGGGCTTTTCGCTTTCGCATCGAATCGAACCGAGTGACTACAGTCACTTGATCTGCGCCTGCCTGTTGCACGACATCGGCTATGTTCGCGGTGTCTTGAGCGGAGATACGGCGACCGAGTTTGTGATCGATGACAACAACACAAAGATCAGCCTGCCGCGCGGCGCCTCAGATGCCGCTCTTACGCCGTATCACGTGGATCGATCCAAGATGTTTGCTATGGAAAGGCTCGGCAGCTCCCCGCTGGTGGACGCATCGCGCGTGGCACAGGCAATCGAACTGACCCGATTTCCTGCAAGGATTGATCAAACGGCTGAGACCGTCGGGCTAGAGCCAAAGCTGGTCCAGGCTGCCGATCTGATCGGCCAGCTCGGCGATCCAATGTATCCCCGAAAAGCCAACGCGCTCTACGTCGAATTCGAAGAAATCGGGATGAACCGCCAACTCGGCTATTCCTCGCCGGCGGATCTGATTGACAAATATCCAAGCTTCTTCTGGAATTGCGTCTCAATGCATATCGAGGATGGTATCAAGTATCTCAATTTGGCGGTTTCGGGTCGCCAGTGGATCGCAAACTTGCATCACCACGTTCTCTGCGCCGAACACGCCCATCGCTTCATGGGCCCTCAGCGCTGAAACAAACGGCTATTGGCACGAGTTTTGTCGATACGCATGAGCCGCCGCCCACGCCTCAACAATAACGCAGTCGGATACTGGCGCATTCGTCTGAAGCGTGGATGGCTGGGACTGGCGACCTTCCAGTCAGCGAGATGACCGAAGCCGAGAGGCCCTCACCTACCTCGCGCTTCATCCTGCAGGCCTCCGCTGTGCCAACCCCTCCCCGTGGCGAACCCGTCCTCACTGTGGTCCCGGCAGCGGGCGTAGTACACGATCGCCAACGCCGTGGTCGAACATGGAAACACGTGCCTCGCAGCACGGACCGGACCCTTGGAAGAAGCTATGCACTCTGGCGGTCCCCTGAAATCATTCAAGAAAATTGGGTTCGTTTGGCAAAAAAGCGGCAGCGCATTTATTGCGCGATATGGTTTATCTAAGCAACTATAAATTGTTGACATGGCTCGGTCGCTCAACTCGTCGAACACAACCTTGTTATTCGCAGAATGGAGACGAGTTGCGATGGGTTTTCATAACGATTTGCCGAATAGCTTTATCTCGCCGTGCAGCGGCGCGCGATTCGTAGCGGGCGAGCTTGGTGAGTTCTGGCAGCGCACGCCGAACGGCTTCCGCGGTGCGTTCAATTCCTCCCGAGGGCATCGTCGCCAAAGGATCAATCCGGCGCGGCAGTTCGCCGCCCATGATCAAATCGAGGATTTTTCTTACGCTACGAACATCGTCGAATAGCGGGCCATCCAATGTCCCGACCGCTGACGCCCGCTCGATGAGCGCGACCTTGACCCGCCGCACCCGGGCTAGATCGATCTCGGCATAGGCAGCGACCCGGGCGAACTGCAAGAGGATGGCATCGTCGGCGCTCCCGGCGATTTCACGCGCGAATTTCTCGACCTGCTCGGCGAGCGCGGTGTTGGAGAACAAATTCGCAGTCAGACCGTGGACCGTCGCGTTACCGCCTGCCCGCTTCCTGCCGGAACGCGATCGCGGCCCAGTGCTCTTGCTGGCATTGCGCCGGTTGGCAGCGATCTGCCGCGCGGTCGCCATGGTCAGGCCGAGGCCTGATCATCGGTTAACCGATGGAACGACTCGGCTTCGATGATTCGCTCTGACTTTTCCTGCACGCGCTTGGCAAAGCTTTCGCGGTTCTCCGCGATGCCTCGGATCGCCCGATTGCGACGAACTACTAGCGCCATCATCATCCGGTCGAGCACTTCTAATTCGGACGCCAGCTTTTTTATCGCTTCGGCTTCGATCGCGGTTTCATCAAGATGAAATCGGCCCAGGATTTTCGCCACTTTGTCCTTGGCTTTCGGATCGGTAAACCAGGCAAAAGCCAGGTCTTGCAACTCTTCGTACGGCGCGGATTCCCCCGGTTCCGTCCACAGCTGCGCCAGCAGGGTCGCCAGTGACGCGCGAAAGGCGGTATTGATCATGGCCGCTTTGCAGCGATTGATGCGGACCATCTCCCAGACGACCTGAGCGGTTTCGGCTACCTGCATTTGTTCGATGATGCCGCGGGGAGCAATCTCCTGCACCAGCATCGCCTGTAACCGGTCGAATTCGTCCGCCGACTCCGTCATCAGCAAGGCCGGCCGCGAGATCAGCGCCAGGGTTTCGCCTTGGGTCATTTTGTTCTCTCCAAACCTGCACGGAACCTGCGAAAATAAGCAACTGAATCTTCCTCGCTGAGAGAATCCACCCTTCTGATCGGATCTGCGGTTGCGATCGCAAGAGATTTGGGCGGCTTGCCAAAACCTCGATCGAGTAACGTCGTGATCGCGGCCAGACGAGCGGCGTGACTATCAGTACGGTGTATAATGTCGACAAGTTCTACGATCGCCTCCGCAGTGTACCGCTGGGCCTGTCCCGCCAGCGAGGGAACTTCCATTTTTCGTTTCTTCGGACGCTTCATGACGGTTCCTGACGCAGAGTGATGGGTTAGCTAATAAATCCGCTTCTCCTCGTTTAAAATCCAGCACACCCAATTTCGCGCATTAATTAATGACTCGATTTCGCGGATCTCATCCCGCATTCTCGGTCCAACAGCGCATCGCTCGGGCGCCTGCGAAAATCCCGCGCTAATCGCTGCGTCCATTCGGGGGTGTAGGGTTTTCGGCCAATTGGGAAGGCGGTATGGGGTTCTCTTTGCTCGTATCGAAATCGTGAAACGAACAGATGACCCAACTCTCGAAGCGGACGCACCGGTCGCGAACGAAACGTCAGAAAAAATCGGCCACTGACCGAGCCTCTTTAAAATTTCTAGCCCAGAAACACGTTTCGGTAGCGATCGCAGGACTGGTCCGTATCATGCGAACCAGCAACAGCGACAGCCTGCGGGTATCGGCGATCAACATGCTGTTGGATCGGGGATATGGCAGACCGCCGCAGTCACTGGACGTTGCGGTTTGGGACGCACCCTCCTTACCCGAGATCAGGGACGACATGAGCCTGAAGGAACTGCAGGCGGCGTACAAAGAGCTCCGCAATATGCCGGCCGCAGCAATACAGTTATTGAGGCAAACCCTCATTCGTGAGGAGGGCCATCATTAACGCGGTGGCCTGATGCCAAGTCGGGCCCACGCGCATAGGACCGAAAGGCTATATCACGCCGTTGATGGAGTGCTGCGAATTAGAGGTCGACCTCGTCGATCCCATCGAGCCCCGGTTTTCGCGATAGCCGATTTCCAAATCGCGTCAAATTGACGGCCAGAAACGCCAAAATTTTCCATAGCCTCCAGGCGTAACGCCGGTTTCGGCTGAGGCTTGTTTTCGGGACTGGCGCGCATTTTCTGCTTCAACCAGTCGGCGCAAACCTTTGCCGCCGGAGCTGGTTTCGACCGCTCTCGTTTTTCCATCCATCGCAAAACCTCAGCGTTGTCGACGAGCAGACGCCTCCCCTCGTAACGCTCGGTGCGTTCGCCCGTTGAGGAGCGGATGACCCCACTCCGAATCATCTGGTCGTTGAAGGCCGCGTGATGCCAATCCTCGGACGATAAGCGAACGAAGGCCAATATCGCTGGTTCCCATACGATCGCCGAGAGGCGGGCACTCGCTAACGCTTCTATTATTTCTAAAATTGCAAGCTCCCGTTTCCGCCAGAAGGACAACCCCATCCTTCGCGACTCATTTTCGTCACGTGCGTTTGGCAATCGGTGCAACTTGCCGAATATCTGTTGGAGTAAAGGTTCCGGAAACGCCATCTCAATCTGGCGGTTCGAAATGGCGGCGGCCCGAAGCGCGACCACTTCCGGCAGCGTCATATAGTCAAGCGGGATCGGATCGATAGCCGATGGCGCATCTTGAGTTTGCATTGCCTGCTCCTCACATAGAAAAGCTCTGCTCCTAACCCGAGCTACATCACAATGACTCCGGTGCCAAACATCGAAGAGTAAAGCATGGGTAATTGTGGCTTATCAGCAACAATTTGGCTAAGCAGGAGAAGCACCGCTATCGCTGCTTTTGTTGGGAGCACGCCGGGAGGCGAACTATTCGAGTTTTTGGACGCTACGACCAAATTGACCGCAATGCCCTCGCATGGAAATATCGGGATCTTGCGTGCTATCTGGACCCACGGTTAGTTCACGTTGCCCTGACGAGGAATGCCGCCGCCGCGACGTGACAGCTTCATCCACCCTTTAAGAGCGATGTTTTGCGCGGATATCCATTCTATCCGGGTGCGGATCGGCATCGTGGTTCTAATAAAAATCAACTACCGAGAGCCGTCGCGTGCGAAGCGGTTATCACGCGGCGCGACGATCGGCCTGACAGTTTTGATGAGCCGCCCTGTCCTCATGCGCGCCGTTCTCGTCTCACCTCGCGAAATCGAACACCAACGCCGCCTCCGTTGTCGTCGATGAGCTCGACTCCAGCCCGTTCAAGAGTGTGACGAACCACGACCAGGGTTGCCCGGCGGGGCTGATTCACGCCCGCTTCCACCTGCCGGATGGTCACAACGCCAACTCCGGCCTCTCTCGCGAGATCCTGTTGACTCCAGTCGAGCAAGCCCCGGGCGGCTCGGCATTGGGCGGGGGAAATCATGGAAATCCTCGGGTAATTGCATTTTTTCCGCCACTTCTATCGAAAATAAATTGATCAATCGTTAAAGCGATGATAAAAGTCATTTGCATCTGAAAACGACATAATGGCGGGAGGTTTTATCATGAGTGTTAGCTCTAGAAAGACGCTCGATAGGGGAGCTTTCATCGGCGGCTCGGACGCTCGGATTATCATGGGCGACAACGAGGCGGCCCTGCTGCAGCTTTGGCGCGAGAAACGAGGCGAGGTCGAGCCTGAAGACCTATCCCACAACCTAATCGTCCAGCTCGGCACTATCACCGAACATCTCAACCGAAACTGGTACGAGCGGAATACCGGCCAGATTGTTACCGAGGTGCAGCGACAGGTTTTTCATCCGGTAAAGCGGTGGATGGCCGCCACACTGGACGGGATGGTCGTGGGAACGGGCGCCGTCTTCGAGGCCAAGTTCATGCTGCCGTGGTCGTTCTCGGAGGAGGGCGCAGCCGAAAAACACATGGCGCAACTGCAGCACAATATGTGGGTCACGGCCTCAAGGACGGCGGTGCTGTCGATCATCACCGGTGGCGGCAAATGGGTGGAGATGACAATTCCAGCCGATCCGCTGTACCAGCATCTGCTGATCACGGCGGAGAAGCGATTTTGGCGCTGCGTCGAGAGCGGCGAAAGCCCTCACCTCTTCGGGGTCGGTCCGCCACGGCCGAAAATCGAGGCCGTCCGGACCGTCGACATGAGCGGATCAAACGCCTGGGCAGAGCTTGCGGGCCTGTTTCAGGCAACCCGCCAGGCGGCGCTCGACCACGAGCGATCAAAGACCGAACTGAAGGCGTTGGTGCCGGAGGATGCCCGGGAAGCCTCGGGCCATGGCATCCGCGCCAGGCGCTCGAAATCCGGCGCCATCAGTTTTGACATCGTAGCAGAGGAGCCGCGCCATGCAGCGATCCAGCGATAAAGTCGGCGCGCTGGCGGCAGCGCTGGCCAAGGCGCAACGTGAAATCGCTAACCCGGAAAAATTGCTCACTGCAACCATCGAGTCGCCATTCCCCCGCGAGGGTCAGCGGACCTTTCACTATGCCCCCTTGTCGAAGGGCCTCGACATCGTCCGCAAATGTCTTGGCCAGCACGAGATCGCGACGATTCAGGCGACCGCCGTCGATCGGGACAGCGGCCTGATCAAGCTGACAACCACCCTTGTCCATGCCTCCGGTGAATGGGTGTCCTCCGACTGGCCGGTTTGCCCGGCCTCTGAGACGGCAGCTCCCCACCGAATGGGGGCGGCGCTGACCTATGCCCGGCGCTATGGCCTGTTCACCTTGGTCGGCATCGCCGGCGAGGACGATCTCGATGCACCGGACCTCGCACCGGGGCAGGCACCTCCAGCCCCTTCCGAAGGCCCGCCGATGCGCTCGAAAGCCTCGGGTACGCCGCCGTGCCTGCCACCTCCAAGAACGGTTGACAGGTCCTCAGGCCGGCCGGCGCCTAACAAGAAAAATCATGCAAAGACCACCCCGCTGGCGGCTGATGCCTCGGCAGCCCTCAAGGAGCTTCTCATCTGCGAGCTTGGCGAACTGGTTGATGTCACCTCTTTGACCAGTTGGGCTTACACCGCGCTGTCCCGAATGAGCGGTCTTAGCAATGCAGATGCCGGAGCGGTCGAGGTCGCATTCGCGGCAAGGCTGGCCGAGCTAGACACCGGAGCCTCGGATCGCCCGGCCACCAAACGGAGGTCGCCGTCCGACCACAGGGCTGGCGATGGCGCAAGATCAGGTGCCAGTGAGGCCGCCATCCCTGCCCCCTCCGTCGCCTTTACTTCCGCGCAAGTCACGATGCTGGCCAAACCTACCAGAGAGCGCGACCGCCGGCATCTGAAGTTTGTGGCAGGCCGACCGTGCCTGGTCTGCGGCCGCACGCCATCGGATCCGCATCACATCAAGTTTGCCGAAAACTGGACCGTCGGGCGAAAGGTCAGCGACCGCTTCACCGTGCCAGTATGCCGACTGCACCACCATGAACTTCATCGGCAGGGCAACGAGCGCCTCTGGTGGCAGCACAAAGGCATTGAGCCCCTCCAGGTTGCAAGGGCACTCTGGGAGGAAACCCACACGCCTGTGCCTGAGGAAATGATTGATGACGCCAGCAATAACGAGAGCGTCGCGGACCAACCTGATTTGAATGAGCGGCCTCAAAATAACGAAACGAAGCCAATTTTCCGACCGGCGGCACGATGACGTCGTCTCGGCAAATTGACGCCAATCGGCGTAACGCAAAACTCAGCACGGGACCGGTGACCGAAGAAGGCAAACAGCATTCGCGCCGCAATGCGGTCCGCCACGGGCTCACCGCAGAGACCGTTATCGGTGCGCTCGAAGACGCCGAGGACTACGCCGCGTTCGAAATGGCCGTCACCGCTGACTTTGACGCCACGTCAACGGTCGAACGCGAACTCGTGCTGCGACTGGCAAGCCTGCTGTGGCGCCTGCGTCGGGCTACCGCAATCGAAAGCGGCCTGTTCAGGATTCAAGCCCTTCATCTCCTGAAATTCCGACGAACCCGGCGAGCCCATCACGAGGGGCAAAAAATAATCGACAGCCTGTATGACGGCTCGGTCGCCATGGCCGAGCCCGCGTCGTTTGCCGAGGGTGACGGCGAGCCGGTTTCGAACGCCGACAAGTTTAACAGTGTCACGCAATCGTTCCTGCGGCTGGCCAATCTGCCAAGTTTCCCGCTCGATCGCCTAAGCCGCTACGAGGCCACGCTATGGCGTCAGGCCTGCCAGACCCTGTTTGCTCTGCAATTCCTGAACCGCGCCAGGCCACGCGTCAGAATGCCATGGCGCGGCGGCTGAGCTTTGACCCGCCCGCGTGCGATGGTTTGGCATTCGTTCGTTGCCGAGACCTTCGGCATAACCGGATGATCCCGCAATCTGGCTAAAAGGTATTAGCAACCGAAAAATCTCAATTGCCGGACGCGGGTTGTCGCAGACGCACGCAAACGGTGCAGGGCTTTTCGCTATCGCATCGGCTCGAACCGAGTGACTACAGTAACTTGATCTGCGCCTACCTGTTGCACGACATCGGCTATGTTCGCAGAAACTTAGCGGAGACACGGAGACCGAGTTTGTGATCGATGACAACAACACAACGATCAGCTTGCCGCGCGGAGCCTCCGATGCAGCATTAACGCCGTATCACGTGGATCGATCCAAGATGTTTGCTATGGAACGGCTCGGCATCTCGCCGCTGGTGGACGCATCGCGCGTCGCATAGGCAATCGAATTGACTCGGTTCCCCGCAAGGAGCTCTAGGTGGTGTGGACACTAGCCCATCCACAGAACGATGGCTGCGAGAGTGACGACGGCCCGGTAATTCCGGGCCGTTTTTTCGAAGCGGGTTGCGACACGTCGGATCTATTTGAGCTTTGAGAAGCAGCATTCAACGAGATGGCGCTGGGCATAGAGGTGCTTGTCGAGCGGGTGTTAAGCGAGCGTGACGGGTTTGTTGGGGATTGCGAGCGCCCCCTTGGCGGCGATAGCTTGGCGCAAATGATCGGCGTCGTAGGCGGTATCGGCCATGACGACATCGGCAGGCAATCCCTCGATCAAGGCGGCGGCTTGCGGTGCATCGCCCTTCTGACCTGCGGTTAGGGTGAACCGCACAGGACATCCCAAGCCGCGAACGGCCATGTGTATCTTGGTGCTCAGGCCACCGCGCGAGCGGCCGATCGCCTGATCTTTCAGACCCCCTTTTTTCGCCCCGGCAGCGTGCTGATGCGCCCGGACGATGGTGAAATCAACGATCAGATATTCGAAGTCCGGATCATCGGACATTGCTTCGAATATCCGCCACCAAACACCTTTGATGCTCCATCGACTGAAGCGTCGGAACACGCTGTTCCAATCCCCAAACGCCTCTGGAAGATCGCGCCAGGGGGAGCCCGTGCGCACAATCCACAGCACCCCTTCCACGAACATCCGGTTGTCGCGTCCCGTCGAGCCCTTCTGGTCGGGCCGACCTATGATCAGCGGCGCCAGCCGCTCCCACGCAGCGTCGCTCAAAATCAAACGGTCCTTCACACCCAAGACTGCCTCCCAAAATGAAGCCTTGAATCTGATTTGCGCCTATGGGAATCCTTAGAGTCCACACCACCTAGAGCCAAAGCTGGCTGCCCATCTGATCGGTCAGCTCGGCGATCCAATGTATCCCCGAAAAGCCAACACGCTCTACGTCGAATTCGAAGAAATCGGGATGAACAGACAATTCGGCTATTCCTCGCCGGCGGATCTGATTGGCCAATATCCAAGCTTCTTGTGGAATTGCGTCTCAATGCATATCGAGGATGGTATCAAGTATCTCTATTTGACGGTTTCGGCTCGTCAGAGGATCGCAAACTTGCATCACCACGTTCTCTGCGCCGAACACGCCCATCGCTTCATGGGCCCTCAGCTCGCTTAAATGGCCGGTCCCGCTCGCCGTTCGCTGATCGTAATCGTGCTGGCGTGGTCCAAGATGGGCGTAACGTCGAATACGAAGTTGCTTTCGCTCAGCGAGGCCGTGTTAACCGGAACGTGACCGACTGCCGTCACCCAATATTTCGGTGCATCGCCATTACTCCGTCAGAGCATCTCAGGCATTCGACCCGCCACTTGGCGCATTCGCTCGTCGTTGCTGGTCCCCGCTTGGCCGGCGTCTCGACCGATTTGCGTAGGCGAAAGCAGCGGCGCCTCTCCACATTCTCCATAATCACGAGCGCATGCGTGCGGCCGACCGTTCGCCGCTAGACACATGGTCAGCAGGTGCTATCTTGAAAACTCTTTTGGAGAAAAAATGAGACTTATTGCAGCGCTAGTTTCGATTTTAGCATTGTCCGGGCAAGCGATCGCGCAAATCACAACATGCCAGTCGACACCGAAGGCCAGCGATCGCCTTGCTTGTTATGACAGAGGTACGCCGCCGACGGGCGCGCCAAGCCATAGCGATGAGCTGCGACTGCCGCCCCGACCGATCAAGCCAAGGGTGGTCGACATGCTTGCCGCCGAAAACTCAAAACTCGACGCCAAGCTAAAGACCATCTGCCGCGGGTGCTGAGCACGAAAAGGTTGAACGTGACTTGATCGCGGCCGAGCTTGATTGGCGGGAGGGTGCTGTCCTTCCCGCCCTACAACGGAGGTTTTCGCGCCCATGTTAGCGGCCCTCCCCCATCGTCGGGATTCCAAGCCGCGAACTGGTTCCAGCCGTGGGTGCGCACCATTGATCGATGGAAAACGCGAGCCCGAAAATCCAGGGGAATGCGGCCGGCGGCGAAGACGATAATGTCGTTGTCGTCTCATCAGATCAAGAAAGAGCGGCTGGCGCATCAAACATCGCCCAGAAATTGCACTTGAACTGCCCAACACCGAAGCAGCCAGGCAACTCATGAATCTTGCAACAGAACATGTACTCTGCAAGTGCATCGCGCTGATAACGGCGTTACACTCAGGACAAGCGGCCTGGCCGCCCCCTTACCTATACGGACTGTGAGGCAAGTCGGTCCTCCAATGACGCGTCTTACCTTCCATCCTCCCATCTGCATTGAAGAGGAATTGAAATCCCCGGCGGTCAGCATTGTTGGATCAAAATGAGGCCGGCGACGTAATGATCAGTTCAACGAAACGGTTTCGTGCAACTCCAAATCATGCGTAACGCCGGTGTGGTAGAGATCCTCGTTATCGTTCTGATTCTTGCGGAAGAGCGCCGAAAAGCCTTCAGCGATCCGCAGCCAGGCGGCCCTATCCTGTTCCTTCGTTGCCAACTTCGCATACTTGAACGCGGCCAACGCGCGGTGCCAATATTCGGCATCTCTGGCCATCAAAGAGCCCTCAAGCAAAATTCAGCTTCGAAATCGATCTAGCGGCACCGGTGTGACCAGCGCTAATTTAGCAACAATTTCAAATTTCGAACTGTGGGTCAATTGCCTTTTCCGGAGCTTCGCAATTTGCCGGGAGGCTGAGGGTTGGGCCGATGTCCGAAAAGGGCATCGGCGCTGTACGATTGCGTTTGCTCGCATCTTCCGTAATTCTACGGGCTCGATAGTCCGCCGCGGTTTTCGCGTTGGCGTTCGGATGGAAACATCGCCGAGTTCTCCCGCTCCTCGCGTGGTGGTAGCCGACGTATTACAAATCGTGACAGCGGACCTATCCTCCGATTAATTGGCTGCCCGATCCCCGTTCAATTGGGAGGATCTGGGCAATGAACGTAATCGATAAGAATTTAGCGAAGAACGTAAATGGACCGGCACAGGTTTTCGCTAAGATGCCCACAGTCAAAGTGGGGACTTCGATGTTCGGCGACCATCTTGAAGATCACGGATTGCCACTTGTCCAACTGAAAGAGCGACGTCGAGACATGATCGTTGCGCTGTTGAGACGGACGGGACCGATCAAGAATTCGCAAATTGCGGAAATTGCACGCATCCAGCAGACGATTGCTGCTGCCGAGGCTGTTATCGTCGATCTTGACACCGAGTTAGTTTCGTCGGTGCTGGGCACGCGCTGTAAGCGTCAACTTTCGCTCGTGAATTAACGTTTCGCGCGGGCTCGTGACCTTGCCCCCAAGTTTTATCCAATCCCGAGTTCGCTCTTGGCGTTTGGTGAAGTGCTCCCCAAAACTAGGCCAGCGGGCGCTGGAATTTTCCAGGGTTTGAAGCCGTTCGCTCATCCCCGGCTTCCACCAGATGAGCGACAGCTTTCCGCTTCCCCGCGGGCGTCACCAGGAGATCCTTCAGCGCCACATTATCCAGCATGGCGTCAGCCAGCAGCCGCTTCAGTTTCGCATTCTCGTCCTCCAGCGACCGCAGCCGCTTGGCCTCAGAGACGTCCATCCCTCCGAATTTGGCCTTCCATTTGTAGATGCTGGCGTCGCTAACGCCATGCTTGCGGCACAGATCGGCCACCGAAACCCCGGCCTCATGCTCCTTCAAGATTCCGATGATCTGTTCTTCCGTAAATCGATTGCGCTTCATGCTCCGGTCCTTGTCGTGGGCCAGAGCGAACTTCAAACTGGATTAGGCCCGAGGGGCAAGGTCATTATCCAAATAATCCCTGACTGACCAAGCTTACGCTCTTTGTCCGACCATGATTTCGTATGGGACCATGATTTCGTATGGCGGACGAGAGTTTAGATACGCAAGTTTGGGTTCTATTATCATGCACCTATCTTTGGAGATGCCAATGCTGAGACTTCTGGGGTTCTCCTTGCTGTTGTTGTTGCCGGTCGTGGACGCCTGCGCCCAGCCTCTCAGATTTGTGTGCGAACCTCCGCGAGGCAAACGCCTCGAGCAGACAGGCATGGGAATGGGAAAAACCACGGGAGAGCCCGTATGGGCCGACGACGTTCTCGAAAACGTTCGTCCTGCCGTGACGATCGATGGCGAGACCTTGACGGTTACCTGGGGAAGCACAGTTTCAAATCAAACCAAGGGAGCCACTCCAAAACCCACGACGTATGTCTTTGCATCTGCCTATCGTAACGACCAGTCCATTCTGGCAACCCGAGTAGATCGGGCGGGGGCAGAAATATTTCAGTTTTACTTTGGCAGTAAGACACTTTTGCGCCTCGCGAGCATTTCCGGCGATAGCTCCAATGCCATTACCGCGCCAGCGATAGCCGCGATCCAAACTGCAAATTGTCGAGAGCAGTAGGAGCCCGAAGCGCGTCTCCGTCGATCATGCTTTTATCGGCCGAAAGTTACGTAAGTCGGCATCTTGTTTATCGCAGCGTTCACTGTGCCGGTTACGGTAGCTCAGTATTTTCCGGATGGCTGGCCGCGTCAGGACGACGGCAAGAGTGGAGAACGGCGCATATTGGCCCCCCGCCCGCGAACCTTTAAACGTGAACCCATCGACGGTTGTTAACCCAAACAATGATCGCTTGAGATCAGCGACAATCCCTGGGCGTCGCTTGACTGCAACACCTAAAATTCACGCAACTACTTGAGAATAAAAGATATTCAAATGCATGCCGTTTTGACGATCGAACCCACCGCTACAACTTGGCCCGGATGTGTGGCTGAAATGTCATAGGTGAAGAATGCCTGTTTTGTTAGGTTCCGTTTGAGATTCCAGGTAATGGTATTTTTGTGGGGCGGGCATTATGAAATCGACATTTTTAGTAATCGCGAGCCTATGTGTGGCCGCGAATCCAGCTGCCGCCCAAGTTTTTTCCATAAATGACGCACTTCGTCAGACAGTCCAGACGAACCCGGGCGTGGGCGAGGCATCGGCAAATCGGCGCGCCACGGAAAGCGAGCTTCGACAGACCCAGAGTACGCTATTACCTCAAGTTCGTATTGAGGCCAGTACGGGGCCTGAAAAATTCGACCAAAGCCGGGGCGTTGTGGGCAATATACAGGTGCCAACCCTCGGTGCTGGCCCTTGGCGGAATGGAAGCCAGGCCTCTGTTGTCGTCCGACAGGTCCTTTTCGATGGGTTTGCTTCGATCCATGACATTTGGCGACAGACGGCGCGCGTCAATGCTGCCGCGTCCCGTGTGAAGGAACGAACCGAATTGCTGGCGCTGGATGCCGCTGAAGCCTACGTCGATGTCACGCGTTATATGCGCCTGGTCGGTCTTGCGGAGCAGAACGTCGCAAACCATGAGCGGATTTTTGCAAATGTGAATTCGCGCTTTTCAGGCGGTCGGGCCGGTGAAGGCGATCTGGAACAGTCGAGGGAACGCGTTGAAAATGCCAAGGCCCAGCTCGCGGAATTTCGCAAATCGTTAGAGGATGCAAAGGCAAAGTACCGCAAGGTTGTTGGTCTTGAGGCTTACAACGTTCGCTTCCCGGGACCTCTTGCTGGCATGCCGGGTAGCCGCGATGAAGCGTTGGCGATAGCCGTCAGGTTCAACCCGACGATCCAGGCGGCTCAATCCGACGCCGATGCCGCAAAGCACGCATTCCGGGTGACAGATGGGGCGTTTGTTCCGAAACTTTACCTCGAAGGAAGGGCAACGCATTACGATAACGCGTTCCCTTATGTCACTTCGCCTGGCTTGCCGGGGGTTACCCACGAAGACTACTCGGGCAAGGTCGTCATGTCCTGGGATATCTTCCGCGGTGGGCAGGACGTCTGGAACAGGTCGGAAAAGGCCGAGCGTTTTACCGAGGCGACAATGCGGCATGCCCGTCTGCAGCGCGATGCCCTTGAGTCGATCGACAAAGCCTGGGCTGCTCGTACGGTCACGGCGACCCGCATCGCCGCTCTAACGCGTCAGCTTCAGGCCGACAGAAAGACCATTGCGGCCTTCCAAAAAGAGTATGAATTGGGCCAGCGTTCTCTGATCGATCTTTTGAATGCGCAGAACCAATTCTTCAATGCGTCGGTCTCGCTCACTTCAGCACGGGGCGTGGTGGTCTTTGCCGACTATCAATTGCTCGCGGCCATGGGTTCACTGGTGGAATATCTGAAGGCGCCTCCCCCGGTTGATGCGGCGCCCGTTGACACTCTTTCCTTCGGCCTGCCAGCGTATTCACTTCCCACGGTGCGCTTCCACGCACCGCAGACCGGTTCTGAGCCGCTACGTGTCGCCAATGCTCCGGGCGGCGCCGGCCCGGCGGCGGCCTATGCGTCGATTGAACCTCAGCGGGGTCCGGCTGCTGCGCTTCAGAAGACCGCGGCTCAGACGACGGAAGACTTTGGTGATCGTTGGCCCAATTCCTCCGCGTCAGGCAACGTCGCAGGGGCCTCGGAATGGATCGCGCAGCAAAAAGGCGGCAGCGTCGATACGCCGACCGTAATTTACGGGGCCCCCGACGCAGCGAAGGCTTCCTCTTTCGCGGCAACGAATCCGCGAAAGCCGCATTGGCTGCTGTCGGCGTTCCCCACGGTCCAAAAATAGCAACTTCGATTGCGACCTTACGCTAAGACCCGGAAAAGGCCCCTAAAAGGGGCCTTTTCCTTTTTTAACTGTCAAACGAAAGTCTCCAATTAACCAAATGATTCTGTTAGCTATTTGTGGTATTTTGGGCCTGTCAATCCAATCTAATTTTGCGCAATTGCCATTACAGACCAAAGGCTTACAAGTTGTTATTTCGAACGCCCAGTGCGACTTCCAAGCCCGCCGGCACCACAAAGAACGAGCCGGACTCAAAAACAAATGGATCTGCGCGGATCTACCCGCAAGGTGACGATACCCTCGCCGCGTCCCTTACCTATCTGGCGGCCTTTCATGGCCGAGCAGTAAGCCGGGAGGCTTTGCTGGGAGGCCTGCCAATCCTCGATGGGAGACTGTCTGTCGCCCTCTACGACCGTGCGGCCAGACGCGCAGGGCTCGAGACCGAGGCTATCAAGCGGGACATCATAGACATCCCTGCCCTGGTTCTTCCGGCTGTTCTGATCATGAAAAACGGGACGGCGGTGATCCTCCTGGGAGTTGATCAGGCCAACCAAAGCGCGAAAGTCCTGGATCCGATTCCGAATCCAAGTACGCCGCGCGTACTCGGTCTCAACGCGATTTCCAGCGAATACACCGGATATGCGTTCCTTGTCAGGGCTGCCGCGGAGGCTGATGCACGTGCCGTCGCCGCAGGAGACCTGCCGCGCAATCATTGGTTTTGGTCGGTCGTCAGGGTGCACTGGCGCAGCTATGGGCACATCGCACTTGCTGCGTTCCTGACCAACATGCTGGCGCTGGCGACCCCGCTGTTCACGATGAGCGTCTATGACCGCGTTGTGCCGAACGGCGCCATCCCTTCCCTGATAGCTCTATCCATCGGGATGGGCCTGGCTATTGCGTTCGACTTTTTGTTTCGCATGGTGAGAAGCCGCATGATCGACGTCACCGGCAAGACGGTGGACGTGGTTCTGGCGGCCAACATTTTTGAGCACGTAATGGCTGTGAAGATGGCACAACGGCCGACATCGGTCGGCATCATTGCCAATCAACTTCGCGACTTCGATTCGGTGCGGGAGTTTTTCACGTCCGGCAGCGTGGTCTCGGCGACAGACTTGATCTTTGCCATGCTGTTCGTCGGAGTTCTTTTCATAATTGCGGGGCCGTTGGCGTGGATACCGCTCGTCATGTTGCCTTTGATGCTTCTGATCGGCTTTGCGCTACAGCGTCCGCTCGATCGCGCGATGAAGCGCCTGCAGGCCGAGTCAGCGGCACGTCACGGCGTTCTCGTTGAGACCCTGTCTGGCTTGGAGACCGTCCGTGCAACCGGCGCGGAAGCCCGCATGCAGACGGCATGGGAGCGGTCGGTCGCTGCTACGGCACGATCCGGCGAGGATGTGCATTTCTGGTCTTCGCTATCATTGACCAGCGCCAACACTGCGTCGCAACTGACCAGCCTTTTGCTGTTGATTGTCGGTGTCTTTCTCATTCTCGACGGCAAGCTGACGGTGGGAGCGCTCGTTGCTGCCAACATGCTGGCGGGCCGCATCCTTGCGCCTATTGCAGGCATTGCCTCCGTGATCACGCGGGGCACTCAAACCTTGGCGTCGCTCAAATCGATCGATCGGATCATGTCGCTGGAGCGCGAGCGGTCGCCAGAGCGCGCGTATGTTACCAGGAAGATCGAAGAAGGACGGATCGCCTTCGAGAACGTAAGCTTTGCCTATCCGAACGCACCTGGCAACGCACTGGAAAAGGTCTCGTTCAAGATCGAAGGCGGCGAAAAGGTAGGCATCATCGGCCGAGTCGGGTCGGGCAAAACTACGGTCGGAAGACTTCTGCTTGGGTTTTACGACGCCAAGGAAGGCCGGATTCTCGTCGATGGAGTGGATTCAAGACAATACGATCCTTCGGACTTGCGCACCGGCATCGGCTTCGCAATGCAGGATACCGACCTCTTCTTCGGAAAATTGCGCGACAATATCGCCTTGGGCAAGCCTGAGGCGACCGACGAAGAGATTCTTGAGGCTGCAAGGCTTTCCGGCGTGGAAAGCTTCATCGCGGGTCATCCGATGGGATACGATATGCCGATTTCGGAGGGTGGGCGCAGCCTTTCGGGAGGCCAGAAGCAGGCCATCGGCCTTGCTCGCGTACTTATTCGAAAGCCCCGGGTACTGTTCCTTGATGAGCCGACGGCGCATTTTGACGTCCGTAGCGAGGCCGAATTTCTGGAGCGATTAAAAGCCATTCGCGGTGAGCGGATGACAATTATCATTTCGACACACCGCCTCTCGCTCCTGAGTATGGTCGATCGGCTGCTCCTGTTCGACAACGGCCGTCTGGTCGCAGATGGCCCTCGCGACAAGGTGCTGGCGATTCTGCAGGGTAAACCCGTGGCACCGGCCGCAGCTCCCTTGCAGGAGAACACTGTACAACCCAGATCTGCATAGACGGCAACCATAAAGCGGAAGCTCAATGCCCTCCTCTGACTTTGCCTTTGCCAATGATATCCGGGCAGCGGCGGCGTTACGCACGCCCCGCACCTCCCGCATGCTGCTGTTCGCGTTCCTCGCCCTTCTGGTCGCGTTTCTCACATGGGCTCATTTTGCGGTGCTGGACGAGGTCAAACGCGGCAACGGCCGTGTCGTACCGTCGCGACAGATGCAGGTCGTGCAAACGCTTGAAGGCGGCATTGTCGGTGAAATCCTGGTGCAGGAAGGTGCCATCGTTCAGCAGGGTCAGTCCCTGATGCGGATCGACGACACCAAGTTTGCTTCCGAATTCGGTGAGATTCGTGAGCGACGCGCAGCCCTGGCAGCGCGTGCGGCCAGGCTCGAGGCCGAAGCGAGAGGACGCAGCGAAGTTAGCTTTCCCGATCAACTCGACAAGGTCGTCCCCGCTGCGGTCGCGACCGAAACAAGCGTCTTCAAAATGCGGTCCCAAAAGGTCGCGCAGGACGTGGACGTTCTAAATCAACAGGTCACTCGCCTCTTGGGATCGCTCAAATTGCTCGAGCGCGAACTCTCGATAACCCGTAAACTCTACGAGCAGAAGGTGGTGCCCGAGATCGAAATGCTCCGGCTGGAACGGCAGGCGACCGAAATGAGAGGGCAGCTCGCCGAGTCCCAATCCAAAATCGCGAACATCACCGCCTCCTTCCGTTCCCAGGCCGATGAAGACCTGGCGAAAGCCCGCGGGGACCTCGCCGTCCTTGATGAAAACATCAAATCCGCGCAGGACCGGGTTCGACGTACCGATTTGAGATCACCCGTCCACGGTATCATTAACAAACTGAATGTCAGTACGGTTGGCGCAGTCGTCCAGCCTGGGGCCAATGTGATGGATATTGTCCCGCTTGACGATTCGCTACTGGTCGAGGGCCGTATCCGTCCTCAGGACATCGCCTTCATTCGCCCCGATCAAGACGCCGTCGTGAAGATCTCGGCCTATGACTCGTCGGTCTACGGCTCTTTAAAAGGCAAGGTCGAGCGTATCAGCGCCGATACGATCGTCGACGAAAAAGCCGATAAATCCGAACGCCAGGAGACATTCTATCGCGTCATGGTACGGACCGAGAAAAATCATCTCGGCACCGAAAAGAAGCCATTGCCGATCATTCCCGGCATGATTGCGACGGTAGAAGTGCTTACCGGCGAAAAGTCGGTCCTTGATTATTTGGTGAAACCCGCGCGTACCTTGCGTGATGACGCCCTGCGCGAGCGTTGAGCAACGAGCTTACTTAACGGTTTACCAAATCTGTTCGTTCAATTTTGAACGACCCCGCAAACCGGCGGTAGACCCTCTCTTTCAACATTGCTTCGCCGCCTAGCACCACTTAACTACGCTTAAGTGGTGGAGACCCCAGTCTACGTCCCGATAACAGTGTGGGACGCGGATCAACGCACAAGACGTTGACTGACGTTCCTGACAATGGGGACGTCTTAATGACACCGCGTGGGAAGACGCCGAGGTTCGGCGCGTCGGTATTTGCTGCAGCAATCGCATTTTCAATCGGATTCTGCGCCGGAGCGCATGGCGCCTTTGCCGACGAGACGGTGGCGACAGAACCGAGCGGCGATTTCATCCCGGGCTCCGACCGCGCGTTACCGCGCCCTCCCGCAACGTTCTTCACAATCAACACGGTTCTCGCGAAGCTTGATCGTCAGCGCGGACGTGGCCCCGGTGCCCTGCGACTGGCATCGTTGACACCCTCCGATGTCGCAACAGACGCGCAGCCTCCCGTGAAGGAGACGCCTGCCCTCGGCAAGGAGCCATTCGGGCTTTTTACATTTCGCGCGCCAGAGGGAATATTGTGGCGCAAGTGGCGCGGCATTGAATCCGACATCGCAAGAGAACGGGCTGTGCTGGATCATTGCCGCGCGAATGCCGAGAGCTGCCCGTCATATGCCGCTCAGTTCCTGCGGTTGATCAACGCGGTGAAAGCCCAATCCGGCCGCGATCAGCTGGATGAAGCCAATCGCGCGGTCAATATGGCCATCCGCTATGTCAGCGACTATGCCCAGCACGGCGAAGCCGATCGCTGGAGTGCACCACTTGTCTCCTTTGCGACTGGAAAAGGCGATTGCGAGGATTATGCGATCGCCAAATATGTCGCCCTCACCGAGGCCGGTTTTTCGCGCGACGATTTGCAGCTGGTACTGGTTCGCGATCGCGCCGTCCGCCAGGACCACGCCGTTCTGGCCGCACGTCTGGACGGCCATTGGCTCATTCTCGACAGCCGGCGCTCAGAGTTGATGAACGACTTCCAAGCCATGAGCTTTACGCCACTCTACGCCATCGACAGCCGTGGTGTTCAGCTCTTTGCCGCACCATATGCCAGGCGCGGTTTGCTCGGTCGCGAGATTGAAGCTGCACCTGCCGCGGCGAACGAAACCGAATTTGGCGAATGGTCTGGTCAAGACGCCAGCAACGGCAGCGCCGCTGGATTGAGCCTGCTGCCCCTATTGATGTAGCTCATAACTGACGCCTCAAATCACAAGCGAAGCTCGCTAATGTTCCTAAACGAATAACCCCGCTAAACGGGGTTATCTGCATTTATGATTCGCGTCGATCAGAAGACGTGAACATTGGTAGCAGTGAGGGGCAGGCCCGTACTGACATGGGCGAGATCGACCTTGTCACCGCCCGTGCCGTTGGCCGAGTACCAAAGTTCGCCCGTACCTGAATTGAAGACGAACTCCTTGCCCGTGCCGCCATTCCAGGTTGCAGCGACGTTCTCGTCTCCGGTGTGGAAGTTTGCTGCATCGACAGCGAATGCGGTATCGATCGACAGACCATCACCGGTGTTGACGAAGATCTGGTCAGCCAGCGTGCTAAAGTCCGTAATATTGTCGTGTCCGCCGCCACTCACCTTCAGTACGAACGTATCTGCTCCGCCATTGCCGGTGAGCGTATCATTGCCTGCTCCACCATCGAGGAAGTTAGCGTTGTTGTCGCCGATGAGGGTGTCGACGCCAGTGCCGCCCAATACTCCTTCAATGGAACTGTAGGTATCACCTGCGGCTGTGCCACCGGAACCGGCTCCTGTCAGCAGATTGACGGTCACACCGGCGGAAGCGTCTCGATAGTCGACGATATCGAACCCGGTGCCGCCAACTACAGTGTCAATATGAGAGCTGGTGGCTATTACGTCGGCCGTCAAGCCGCCAGTCAGTGTGAAGTTTCCACTCGCATCGCCGGCCACAACATGAATTCCAAGGGTCGACGTTCCTGTCGTATCCCCGTCGCCATCGGTCAGTGTAATACCAAAGTTGTAGCTCTGGTCCTGCGGCAACAGGGTGTGCGAGAATGACGCCGTCGTCAGACGAATTCCTTGCCCGTCGCCGCTCACGCCTTCAATCTTTATCTGGTTGAACTCGGCAAGCGTCACTGGATCGATGGTAATCGTGCCCGAGAAATTGTCGGCAAGTGTAATGAATCCCGACTCGGTACCGGCATGAGCGGGGTCCGTGTTCGTCGCGGTCCACTTGTACACATGGTTGCCATTTCCGTTGACGTTAGCAACGAAGAAGGAAACGGAAGTCGCAAACTCCGGGCTGCTATTCGGCGCCTGATCTCCGATCACCCCCGTCGCATGCAATTCCATCGTGAACTGCTCAGTGCTGCTGATGAACTGGTTGTTGACGCCAAAGCCTTGATTGGACGAGTTGATGGTTCCGGCTGTCGTTGAAAACTCGATTCTTCCGTCAGTTGTTTCAGCAAAATTCGGCTGATTGCCGGGAGCAAGCGTCGTCAGGTCAATGGTTTCGGTGGTCGCCACCTGGGGATTGTTCAGCGCGAACGTATAGGTGCCGTCCATATTTACGTCCAACGTGAACACCGTTATCGCGCCGGACTTGGCGACGAGATGTTCACCGACAACATGGCCGCCGACGACGATATCTGTCGACGTGTAGACAATGCCGGTAATTGCAGGTCCGGTGAGCGTAAATCCGGCAAATCCGTCGGCACCTGCGTTGATGGCGAACGTGCCGTTAACGGTGCCGACTTCGTTCGGCAAGGTGCCATTGACGAAGCTGCCCAGGGTCGGGCCATCGTCGAGGAAGTTGATACGAGTGCTGATGTCGGTTGACGCCGTCGTCACCTTGTCGCCGTCACCGTCAGTGAGCGTCACCGTTACGCCAACAGTACCCGCTGCCAACGACAGAAGGTCATTTGGATTGTTGGTCACGCTGTGCTGCAGGGAAAGGTATTCCGCCACATAAACCTGGCCTGTGAGGGGATCAATCGCGATCGCAAATGCCACCTTACCGGTCAAACTTGGATTGATGGTGTCGACGCCTACCGTTCCGATAACGAGCCCGTTTGCGTCGAGCGAAAGCGTGATCGCCGTGCCGTCCGTCAACTTCAGACCAGACGCTGCATTATTTAACGTCAGGGCGAACTTCTCTGCTCCGATTGCTGCCGGGCCGTCTGCGCCGTAGTTCAGCGCGCCTACAGCTACGAGAGCCGCCGCGCCGCTCGACGCAAAACTCAGGGCGCCATTGTCACGTACGTTAGCCGCAACATCGGTGTCGACGCCCTTGTTCGCAACGCTTGCAAACAAGGATGCAACGCTGGTACCGGCAACGCCGTTGAAGGTGACCGTGCTCGATCCCGCAACATCGCTTGCGCCAGCCGTTGTCTGAACGGCGGGCGTCTCGTCAACACCAACTGTGGCAGCACCTACCGTCACAGTCGGTGCCGTCGGACCGTCGTCATGGAATGACAGCGCCTGGCCGATATTGATGCTGGCCGAGCTCGTGTTCGTATCGCCGTCCTTGTCCGTGATGGTGTCGGCCCGCGTCAGCAAGATCAGATCAGTTGCCGACAGCGTCACCACATCGTCCGGATCGACCGCATTCGGATGCGTCAGCGCACGCACCTGGTCCAGCGTCACAACACCGGCAGCATCCACCGCGACCGTAAAGGCAAGCGCACCTGCGAGCGAACCGACATGGCCCTCAACGGTATTGCCGTTCAGGTACAATAAAATGGGCTGGCCGGTCGCAACGTCGATCAGGCCGGAAGCAACGCCCACGCTCTTGATGCCGAGCGTGTACGCCGAACTGATCGTGCCCGCGCCGTCCGCACCATAGTTGCTGCTAACCGTGAAGTTGTCGGCAAAGTTCGCCGAAGCATTGAGCGCAAGGTTGGTCTCGTCCACCACTAGCGCATCCGCCGGCGCCGTCGTCGTCACCGTGATGCTCGGGCCGTCGTCATGGAACGACAGCGCCTGGCCGATATTGATGCTGGCCGAACTCGTGTTCGTATCGCCGTCCTTGTCCGTGATGGTGTCGGCCCGCGTCAGCAAGATCAGATCAGCCGCATTCAGCGTCACCACATCGTCCGGATCGACCGCATTCGGATGCGTCAGCGCACGCACCTGGTCCAGCGTCACAACACCGGCAGCATCCACCGCGACCGTAAAGGCAAGCGCACCTGCGAGCGAACCGACATGGCCCTCAACGGTATTGCCGTTCAGGTACAATAAAATGGGCTGGCCGGTCGCAACGTCGATCAGGCCGGAAGCAACGCCCACGCTCTTGATGCCGAGCGTGTACGCCGAACTGATCGTGCCCGCGCCGTCCGCACCATAGTTGCTGCTAACCGTGAAGTTGTCGGCAAAGTTCGCCGAAGCATTGAGCGCAAGGTTGGTCTCGTCCACCACCAGCGCATCCGCCGGCGCCGTCGTCGTCACCGTGATGCTCGGGCCGTCGTCATGGAACGACAGCGCCTGGCCGATATTGATGCTGGCCGAACTCGTGTTCGTATCGCCGTCCTTGTCCGTGATGGTGTCGGCCCGCGTCAGCAAGATCAGATCAGTCGCATTCAGCGTCACCACATCGTCCGGATCGACCGCATTCGGATGCGTCAGCGCACGCACCTGGTCCAGCGTCACAACACCGGCAGCATCCACCGCGACCGTAAAGGCAAGCGCACCTGCGAGCGAACCGACATGGCCCTCAACGGTATTGCCGTTCAGGTACAATAAAATGGGCTGGCCGGTCGCAACGTCGATCAGGCCGGAAGCAACGCCCACGCTCTTGATGCCGAGCGTGTACGCCGAACTGATCGTGCCCGCGCCGTCCGCACCATAGTTGCTGCTAACCGTGAAGTTGTCGGCAAAGTTCGCCGAAGCATTGAGCGCAAGGTTGGTCTCGTCCACCACCAGCGCATCCGCCGGCGCCGTCGTCGTCACCGTGATGCTCGGGCCGTCGTCATGGAACGACAGCGCCTGGCCGATATTGATGCTGGCCGAGCTCGTGTTCGTATCGCCGTCCTTGTCCGTGATGGTGTCGGCCCGCGTCAGCAAGATCAGATCAGCCGCATTCAGCGTCACCACATCGTCCGGATCGACCGCATTCGGATGCGTCAGCGCACGCACCTGGTCCAGCGTCACAACACCGGCAGCATCCACCGCGACCGTAAAGGCAAGCGCACCTGCGAGCGAACCGACATGGCCCTCAACGGTATTGCCGTTCAGGTACAATAAAATGGGCTGGCCGGTCGCAACGTCGATCAGGCCGGAAGCAACGCCCACGCTCTTGATGCCGAGCGTGTACGCCGAACTGATCGTGCCCGCGCCGTCCGCACCATAGTTGCTGCTAACCGTGAAGTTGTCGGCAAAGTTCGCCGAAGCATTGAGCGCAAGGTTGGTCTCGTCCACCACCAGCGCATCCGCCGGCGCCGTCGTCGTCACCGTGATGCTCGGGCCGTCGTCATGGAACGACAGCGCCTGGCCGATATTGATGCTGGCCGAACTCGTGTTCGTATCGCCGTCCTTGTCCGTGATGGTGTCGGCCCGCGTCAGCAAGATCAGATCAGCCGCATTCAGCGTCACCACATCGTCCGGATCGACCGCATTCGGATGCGTCAGCGCACGCACCTGGTCCAGCGTCACAACACCGGCAGCATCCACCGCGACCGTAAAGGCAAGCGCACCTGCGAGCGAACCGACATGGCCCTCAACGGTATTGCCGTTCAGGTACAATAAAATGGGCTGGCCGGTCGCAACGTCGATCAGGCCGGAAGCAACGCCCACGCTCTTGATGCCGAGCGTGTACGCCGAACTGATCGTGCCCGCGCCGTCCGCACCATAGTTGCTGCTAACCGTGAAGTTGTCGGCAAAGTTCGCCGAAGCATTGAGCGCAAGGTTGGTCTCGTCCACCACCAGCGCATCCGCCGGCGCCGTCGTCGTCACCGTGATGCTCGGGCCGTCGTCATGGAACGACAGCGCCTGGCCGATATTGATGCTGGCCGAACTCGTGTTCGTATCGCCGTCCTTGTCCGTGATGGTGTCGGCCCGCGTCAGCAAGATCAGATCAGTCGCATTCAGCGTCACCACATCGTCCGGATCGACCGCATTCGGATGCGTCAGCGCACGCACCTGGTCCAGCGTCACAACACCGGCAGCATCCACCGCGACCGTAAAGGCAAGCGCACCTGCGAGCGAACCGACATGGCCCTCAACGGTATTGCCGTTCAGGTACAATAAAATGGGCTGGCCGGTCGCAACGTCGATCAGGCCGGAAGCAACGCCCACGCTCTTGATGCCGAGCGTGTACGCCGAACTGATCGTGCCCGCGCCGTCCGCACCATAGTTGCTGCTAACCGTGAAGTTGTCGGCAAAGTTCGCCGAAGCATTGAGCGCAAGGTTGGTCTCGTCCACCACCAGCGCATCCGCCGGCGCCGTCGTCGTCACCGTGATGCTCGGGCCGTCGTCATGGAACGACAGCGCCTGGCCGATATTGATGCTGGCCGAGCTCGTGTTCGTATCGCCGTCCTTGTCCGTGATGGTGTCGGCCCGCGTCAGCAAGATCAGATCAGCCGCATTCAGCGTCACCACATCGTCCGGATCGACCGCATTCGGATGCGTCAGCGCACGCACCTGGTCCAGCGTCACAACACCGGCAGCATCCACCGCGACCGTAAAGGCAAGCGCACCTGCGAGCGAACCGACATGGCCCTCAACGGTATTGCCGTTCAGGTACAATAAAATGGGCTGGCCGGTCGCAACGTCGA
The DNA here is from genome assembly GCF_040546575.1 of Bradyrhizobium sp. OAE829. NCBI lineage: Bacteria > Pseudomonadati > Pseudomonadota > Alphaproteobacteria > Hyphomicrobiales > Nitrobacteraceae > Bradyrhizobium > Bradyrhizobium sp. OAE829. The sequence goes on from NZ_JBEPOE010000001.1 coordinate 1,792,941, forward strand.
TCAGGCCGGAAGCAACGCCCACGCTCTTGATGCCGAGCGTGTACGCCGAACTGATCGTGCCCGCGCCGTCCGCACCATAGTTGCTGCTAACCGTGAAGTTGTCGGCAAAGTTCGCCGAAGCATTGAGCGCAAGGTTGGTCTCGTCCACCACTAGCGCATCCGCCGGCGCCGTCGTCGTCACCGTGATGCTCGGGCCGTCGTCATGGAACGACAGCGCCTGGCCGATATTGATGCTGGCCGAACTCGTGTTCGTATCGCCGTCCTTGTCCGTGATGGTGTCGGCCCGCGTCAGCAAGATCAGATCAGCCGCATTCAGCGTCACCACATCGTCCGGATCGACCGCATTCGGATGCGTCAGCGCACGCACCTGGTCCAGCGTCACAACACCGGCAGCATCCACCGCGACCGTAAAGGCAAGCGCACCTGCGAGCGAACCGACATGGCCCTCAACGGTATTGCCGTTCAGGTACAATAAAATGGGCTGGCCGGTCGCAACGTCGATCAGGCCGGAAGCAACGCCCACGCTCTTGATGCCGAGCGTGTACGCCGAACTGATCGTGCCCGCGCCGTCCGCACCATAGTTGCTGCTAACCGTGAAGTTGTCGGCAAAGTTCGCCGAAGCATTGAGCGCAAGGTTGGTCTCGTCCACCACCAGCGCATCCGCCGGCGCCGTCGTCGTCACCGTGATGCTCGGGCCGTCGTCATGGAACACCAGGTTCTGGCCGATGCTCAAATCCGCCGTCGCGCTGTCGCCGTCCTTGTCCGTGATCGTCGCCGTCAGCGTCACCAGAGTGTCCGCCGACAGGCTCACCGGCTCGTTCGGATCGTTGGTCGGATGCACCACCGCCCGGATCTGGTCCAGCGTCACATTGCCGGCGGCGTCCACCACAACCGTGAACACCAAGTCGTTGCTGATCGCCGTGCGGCCTTCCACATGCCCGGCCACCACCGACAGAATAACGTTCTGACCGGTCGCCGTGTCCACCAGGCCCGACGGACCCGCAACGGCGCCCAGAGCGTAGGTGACCGTGCCGGCGCCGTCGGCGCCGAACGCCGAGGTGAACGCAGCGGCAAAGCTTGCCGTCGCGTCGGCCACCAATACCGTCTCGTCAACCGTCAGCGTCGCGCTCGCACCCGGCGCATTGATGCTCGGGCCATCGTCCAGGAACACCAGGTTCTGGCCGATGTTCAAAGCCGCCGACGCACTGTCGCCGTCCTTGTCCGTGATCGTCGCCGTCAGCGTCACCAGAGTGTCCGCCGACAGGCTCACCGGCTCGTTCGGATCGTTGGTCGGATGCACCACCGCCCGGATCTGGTCCAGCGTCACATTGCCGGCGGCGTCCACCACAACCGTGAACACCAGGTCGTTGCTGATCGCCGTGCGGCCTTCCACATGCCCGGCCACCACCGACAGAATAACGTTCTGACCGGTCGCCGTGTCCACCAGGCCCGACGGACCCGCAACGGCGCCCAGAGCGTAGGTGACCGTGCCGGCGCCGTCGGCGCCGAACGCCGAGGTGAACGCAGCGGCAAAGCTTGCCGTCGCGTCGGCCACCAATACCGTCTCGTCAACCGTCAGCGTCGCGCTCGCACCCGGCGCATTGATGCTCGGGCCATCGTCCAGGAACACCAGGTTCTGGCCGATGTTCAAAGCCGCCGACGCACTGTCGCCGTCCTTGTCCGTGATCGTCGCCGTCAGCGTCACCAGAGTGTCCGCCGACAGGCTCACCGGCTCGTTCGGATCGTTGGTCGGATGCACCACCGCCCGGATCTGGTCCAGCGTCACATTGCCGGCGGCGTCCACCACAACCGTGAACACCAGGTCGTTGCTGATCGCCGTGCGGCCTTCCACATGCCCGGCCACCACCGACAGAATAACGTTCTGACCGGTCGCCGTGTCCACCAGGCCCGACGGACCCGCAACGGCGCCCAGAGCGTAGGTGACCGTGCCGGCGCCGTCGGCGCCGAACGCCGAGGTGAACGCAGCGGCAAAGCTTGCCGACGCGTCGGCCGCCAATACCGTCTCGTCAACCGTCAAAAATGCCTGCTCGCGCTGGAGTATAAGCTGGATGGCCGGACCGTCATCTAGGAACGTCAAATGCGGACCGACATCGACACTCGCACTCGCACTCGCGTCATTGACGTCCGTAACTGTCGCCGTCAGCGTGATCAGACCGGCGGGAAGGGATATTCCTTCGTTGCTGTCCGAACCGCCGGGGGTGCCTTGGTGAACCGAACGCAGATCCGTAAAAGTGACCTGACCAGTCGCGTCGACGGCTAGCGTGAAATTAATGGGTCCCCCCGCCGCCGTGGTAGCGTTCGTTCCCTCGCGGCCAACGACCTGACCGTTCTCCAGGAACAGAAACACGTGATTGCCGGTCTGCGAATCAATTAGCGTGGAATCAACGCCCTGCCCGCTGATCGACAGCGCAAAGGTCAACGATTTCTGACCAGCCGGCGCATTAACCGTGAACGGTGCCAATTCAGACGCTGCGGTCGGCCCCAATCCGGCGAGCGAGCCGGGAATGCCATTGGTCGCAACGGTGAGGAAGCTTTCATCGTTCAGTAGCCCTGCAAGATTGCCGGCGAAGATCGTCGGGCCCGCCGGCGGGGTCGGATTGTCCGGAAGATCAATAGTCGTTCCGGTCGGGAATTGGGGCGTAAAAGTACCCAAATCTTCATTGCCAAGCAGATCCAGCGGATTGCCGATGCTCAAGGGATCGACGAATGACGAACTGAAGTTCGCGCCGCTCGCCTGCGCGTTGCCATTCCCGGTGCCGCCGTTATCGGCGGCCGGCAACACCGACGCGTCGTTGGAAATGGGAAACAGACTTGCGAACTCGGTGACCGAAATCTCGCGGCCCGGCCCCATATCAATCGTGATGTTCTGCCGCGGATCGTTGCGGGAATCGAAGAACGGCTCGACCGTCACCGTCGACTGGTTGTCGAACAGAATGATCAGCTTTTCGCCGACATGGACCAGGGTGATTTTTTCGTTCGCAATGGCGGTGAAATCGATCTGAACTTTCTGGTCGTATCCGACATTGACGATGACGGCCTGATCGGTCAGAGGCTTCGTCAGTTTGTAGATGCGGGGAGCTGCACTGCTGCTGGTGTTGGAAGTGCCGGTGCCGGTAGCTTGGGCAACCTGAAACGGACCGTTCATTAGTATAACTCCGCCGACCCTGAGGTCATGAATTAGATTTTCGGAAAAATTGTCGCTAAATTTCCGTTTAAGCTATTGTTAACCCCGACCCCGGTCAAGAAATGTGTTTGGTTAATCAATACTTTCGATGGGGATGTGGTAAAGAGGCGACAGACTGACCTGTCAGAACAAAAGGTTGGCCGATGTTAAACTTTCGACAGGTGGCTGCCCTGCCCGTTTCTGTTCAGTTTTGCCGGTAATTTGGAGAGGTCGAGTGCGGGTCATCTATCTGGCGGGCGCGATCGCGCTGCTCTTGGGCTCATTTGATACGGCGAGCGGCCAGGTCCCGGCGGAAACCACCGTCGAGCGTTCGTTCAAGGCGCTACCGAACAAGGACACGCAAATTGGCGTCTTCCTGAATGTTTTGCCGGACTGCACGTCGGGGCCCATGCCGACGATTCGGTTGGTCAGCCCGCCGGCGGCAGGAAAAGTGGTCGTAAAATCCGCGAAAGTGAAGGCCACCAACTACAAGGCCTGCCTCGCGCTGGAAGTGCCTGCTTTTGTGGCGTTTTACAAATCGCCCCCCGAATTTCTGGGCGACGACGTCCTGACCATTGAGGTCAAATTCGCGGGCGGCCGCACTGAAATTCAGAAAATAACGGTCAAAGTCAACGGGCCAGGCGCCCAACAAAAGATCTAAGGCCTCGGCCGCCGTCATTCTGCGCCGCCTCCGATTCGCTACGGACCCGGCTAACTACCGCGGGTTCGAACTGGCGGTCACTGCGCCTATCACGCGGAGACCGCCGTAGAGCGCGAACTGGTACGTCGCCTGGCAAGCCTGCTATGGCGGTTGAGCCGGGCGACCCCGGTCAAGACCGGGCCTGCTGCAGATACAGTGCGAGGCAGGTACCGCATCTGATCCGGCGTCATCAAAGCTGCCCGGCGAACTATGCGAAATTATCGACATCTTCCAGTCCGAAAGCGATTCGACTGAAAACGAGCTCGCGCGCAACGGAATCTTCGAGCGGCTTGGCCGCTATGAGACGGCGCTGTGGCGCCAGGTCAGGCAAACGATTTTGACGTTGCAGCACTTGCAGTGGCGTGCCCCGGGTGGCCGCCCTCGGCGAACCCAGGATCGCTGGCACAGGCAGCCTTTCGGGCTGGCCGATGATCGGAAAGACCAGCCCCTGGCCTTTACTGTTCGCTGGGCAAATCAGCCGTCTCGCCGAGCGCGGCATGTTCTTCTTGGCAATCACCGACCCGGCGCGCGACAACCAAATCCTTCCTTGGAAGACCGACGGTCATTTCGTTGACCTCGGTATAGGCTTCGGCGCTCTGAACGGTAATGACGGTGCTGACGGGGCCCATATAGTCGCATCGATTGGAGAAGATGTACCTGTTGTTGACCTTTTCCGGCTTTGAGGAATGGCAGCCTCCGACGGGGGCCGACGAGAACGTGGCTTTCATGGCATGGGTTGGATCGACGCAGCGCGTCGTCTCACGCTCAAGCAATTTTTGACGGCCGTTTGACCGCGTGCCGATTTCAACCGTCCGCACAAACTTCCACAATCCCTTACGAAAGGTCGGCCCGCCAAATCCGTCTTGCGCATAAGCATGCGAAGGCAGCACGGGCGCCAAAACGGTCAAGGCAACCGCCAGCGAAAGGCTGCGGGTGAGCAATTTCTTCCGCGCCAGTTCGTTACCTGCGATCATCGCGTAATGCCCCATATGACTGCGCCCGGTCGGTCGATCCTGACCGATGAATGCTTTGAACTCGGTACGCGGTCATTCCAGGCTGTGTCGCCTTAAGGCCCGGTTAACAAATCAGGCCTGGCGCACTTCCGTTGCCGGCCTAGTAAACAGGAACGTAACCCGACTGAACTCGACGCGCCGAGCGCTCTAAAGCATCGAGTGGAAGGGGTAAGGGTAAGCGGTGAGCGCCGGCCGGTACGATCGGTTTGTTCTATCAGCGCAAACGACCTGTCCTAGTGCTGCAGGGAAGAGACAGCAGAATTCGCCGGACCTTCTGCTCTTTCGTCGTCGCAATCACCAATTCTCTTTGCGGTGACAAGATCGGTTTTCGGATTGTCACCGGTGCTGACTTCGTTCACTTCGGTGTAACTCTCATCGCTGTGCACCGTAATGACCGTGCTCACCGCGCCCATGTAATCGCATCTGTGGCCGAACGTGTATATGTTGCCAACTTTTTCAGGCTTGCCTGAAACACAACTTCCAACCGGCGCCGAAGAGAAAGTCGTCTTCATGGCGTGCGTCGGGTCGACACAGCGCGTCATTTCCCGATCGACCACTCGATATTTGATGTTCTTGTTGGCGCTTCTGACGACGTCCAGCGTCCGGATAAAACGCCAAAGTCCCTTGCGAAAACTGGGCGCTTCGGTTGGCGAGACGTCGGCTTGTTGAACCGCCGGGGCTTGAGTCTGCAAGACCTTGGCCGGAGCGACCTTTGGGGGAGCGACCTTTTGCGGAGAGACTTTGGGTGGAGAGACATTGGCCGGAGACATTTTGGCCAGAGAAATTGGGGCTTGATGATCCTGGGCATGCGCCGGGACCGCAAGGAACGGCACCGCAACAATCAAAGCAAACACGCGGAAGTTCATCCCTGCCCCCGTAGCCTTCTGATCCGAACAGGATTCGGATCGATCCTTCAAAGAATCAACAAGATGACCACTTGCAGGTTAATTATGGCGAGTAAAGGTAAGCCCCGGTTAGAAGCTTGAACCCTGGCGTTCCTTTTTGAGACAGTGCGACAAACAGGCAACACCTGGCGCCAGCTAAGCGTGCTGCAGTCGATTAGATGTCCTGCTTCAGTAATTCTACGCACCCAGAAATTTGCCGATGGTCTTGCTTTACTACACGACCAAATCGTGGGCCACGTAGGTAATTGACGTCCGCTGCAATTGGTGTGGGACAAGGCTGAAACTTTCGGCAGAATAATCCCCCATCAACGACAGTTCTACAACGTGTGCTCCATCCGAAATTGTCAGCGTTCCGCCCGTGCCCGCAGTGTTTTCCTGATAGCTGATCGAGGCCGCATTGGAATCAATGTCTTCAAGATCAATAACGTCTTCGCCGTCGAATCCGGTGATAGTGCCATTGAAGTGGAATGCGTCGCCGAGTTTCAGCGTGCCGCCCGTACCCGACCCGAACAAGACACTGGCGGTTGAGGACGCCTCCAAATCAAGAACGCCGCTGCCGTCGATCGTTGCGTTGCCGGTGCCGGTGACCGCGCCTTGAATGGTCAGATTGGCCCCATTGGCCCACAGAAGGCCCGAGTTTTCGACCGCGCTCAGAACCGTCAGGCTGCCACTTCCGGATGCTTCGAGAGTTCCAGAGTTCAGCACGACATTTGAACCGGTATCGATAACGAGGGCGTGCGTGCCGGTGGCGTTGATGGTGCCGGCATTTGCCAGGCTTAGTTCACCGTTACCCAGTGAGCCTGCCCCGGAGATTATATTATCCCCATTGTTCAAGGTGACGCTCGAGCTGGTGCCTGAAATAATGTTGTTGTCGCTGTCCGACAACAAAACCGTTCCGCCACCCTCGAGCGTCACGCCATACTGGATGAGCTGCAGGTCCGTTTCATCGCCGGTCGAGCTGAGCGCAATGGTGCCCGTGTTGCTGATGGTACCGCTGAGAGGCATGAATGCCCCATCGGAAATTGTCATTGTCCCGGCGTTGTGGAGCGTCGGCGTTTGATTGAACACAAAATTGGTTTTTGCCATCGCCGCAGCGTGAATACCGTCCAGAACGATCGACTGTCCATCCGCCAGCGCGATCATTGCGTTGCCGTTTGCGTCCTCGGTCAAATGATCCTGCACGTCGGCGAACGTGGCAAAGCCGGCGTAGCCAATCAAATCGATCTGATCATGGGCCACATCGAAACTGTAGATGATATCGTGACCAATGGGTTGGGCGAACACGATCAAATCGTCTCCGCTTGATGCCGTCAAGTAGTCGTCGCCTGACCAGGCAAAGATCGGCGAACCGGGCGAATAGGCTTCGACATTGTCACCCAGCATCAACGTTTTGATCGAACCGTCTGCCAAGGCAACGGTTGCGGTGACGCTGAGCAGATAGGCTCCCGAATAAGATACCGGCGTTATTACGCTGAGGGATGCGAGGTTGGTGGTTTGCACCGTCCAAGAACCGTCAAGATTATGTACTCCGTCATTGACGATCCAATCGGACGGAATGTCACCGATTGTCACGGTCGCGGTGTAATCCGGACCCAGGGATGAATCGGCGAGTCCCAGATTGATCGGCTCGCCGGCTATGCCAGCTGGTGCAGTGTTCGCGTTTTTCGCTTCGGCGGTGTAGGTGCCGGTGCTGAACGCGCTTGAGCCCCCGACTTCAGATATCGTAACAACCTGGCCGGAAACGAACCCATCGGACCCGTCCCACGCCTTGAATTTCAGAACTTCAGCATCTTGGTGTGCATCTCCTTTATAACGAACTCTGTCATCGGCTGATAAGAGCAAGGCTTCGCCACTCGACAGCGTGATGGGTATCCATTCGCTGGTCCCCGCAAGCTGGTATTGCCATTGGCCGCTGGCATCATCGTGGCCAATGATCGCGATGCCAACCACGGGACCGTCCGGATCGGTTACCGTCAATGCGGGATCGGCGAAGAAAGTTTGACCATCGAAGACTAGCTGACCGTTGTCCTGCGTAATATTGGGGACACGGAATATCCCACCTTGCACGATCGGCGCGTCGTTGGTGCTGGTGATGGTGACATCGATCAGTTGCGACGCCGTGCCATCCGCCGACGTCACCGCAAGCGTGTCGTGCGCGACCTGGCCGGTCGGAAGCGACTCCGCCGCCACGTTGTCAAGCGTGTAGCCCCAGACCCCAGTGTTGGGATCGAACGTAAACGTGCCATAGGTCCCGGTCAGGCTGGCCGGAACCACCGCCTGAAAATGGCTCTGGCCGCTGTCGGCATCGGCAATGGTCAGAGCGCCACCCGCCGTCAGCGTGGCGTCTTCGGCCACCGCACCGGTGGAGACCCCGCCGATCACCGGCGTGTCGTTGGTGCCGTTGATGGTGACGGTGACGAGCTGGCTGGCCGAGCCATCGGCTGAGACCGCGGTGAACGAGTCGGTGATCGACTGGCCGGCGCGAAGCTGCTGGACCGCCGTCTGGGTATTGGAGGCGGTGTAGGTCCAGGCCCCATTGGCCGCCAGCGTGAAGGTGCCATAGGTCCCCGCCACACCCGCTTGCGCAGCGAAGCTGGACTGGCCCTGATCGACGTCGGTAAGCGTCAGCGCGCCGCTGGTCGAGATGCTGTTGGAGACAACCGACACATCCTCAGTCACCGCGCCGGTGGAAACCCCACCGATCACCGCGCTATCGTTGGTGCCGTTGATGATGATGGTGACGAGCTGGCTGGCGGTGCCGTCGGCAGAAACCGCGGTGAACGAGTCGCTGATCGACTGGCCGGCGCGAAGCTGCTGGACCGCCGTCTGGGTATTGGAGGCGGTGTAGGTCCAGGCCCCATTGGCCGCCAGCGTGAAGGTGCCATAGGTCCCCGCCACACCCGCTTGCGCGGCGAAGCTGGACTGGCCCTGATCGACGTCCGTAAGCGTCAGCGCGCCGCTGGTCGAGATGCTGTTGGAGACAACCGACACATCCTCGGTCACCGCACCGGTGGAGACCCCGCCGATCACCGGCGTGTCGTTGGTGCCGTTGATGGTGACGGTGACGAGCTGGCTGGCCGAGCCATCGGCTGAGACCGCGGTGAACGAGTCGGTGATCGACTGGCCGGCGCGAAGCTGCTGGACCGCCGTCTGGGTATTGGAGGCGGTGTAGGTCCAGGCCCCATTGGCCGCCAGCGTAAAGGTGCCATAGGTCCCCGCCACACCCGCTTGCGCAGCGAAGCTGGACTGGCCCTGATCGACGTCGGTAAGCGTCAGCGCGCCGCTGGTCGAGATGCTGTTGGAGACAACCGACACATCCTCAGTCACCGCGCCGGTGGAAACCCCACCGATCACCGCGCTATCGTTGGTGCCGTTGATGATGATGGTGACGAGCTGGCTGGCGGTGCCGTCGGCAGAAACCGCGGTGAACGAGTCGCTGATCGACTGGCCGGCGCGAAGCTGCTGGACCGCCGTCTGGGTATTGGAGGCGGTGTAGGTCCAGGCCCCATTGGCCGCCAGCGTGAAGGTGCCATAGGTCCCCGCCACACCCGCTTGCGCGGCGAAGCTGGACTGGCCCTGATCGACGTCCGTAAGCGTCAGCGCGCCGCTGGTCGAGATGCTGTTGGAGACAACCGACACATCCTCGGCCACCGCACCGGTGGAGACCCCGCCGATCACCGGCGTGTCGTTGGTGCCGTTGATGGTGACGGTGACGAGCTGGCTGGCCGAGCCATCGGCTGAGACCGCGGTGAACGAGTCGGTGATCGACTGGCCGGCGCGAAGCTGCTGGACCGCCGTCTGGGTATTGGAGGCGGTGTAGGTCCAGGCCCCATTGGCCGCCAGCGTGAAGGTGCCATAGGTCCCCGCCACACCCGCTTGCGCAACGAAGCTGGACTGGCCCTGATCGACGTCGGTAAGCGTCAGCGCGCCGCTGGTCGAGATGCTGTTGGAGACAACCGACACATCCTCAGTCACCGCGCGGGTGGAAACCCCACCGATCACCGCGCTATCGTTGGTGCCGTTGATGATGATGGTGACGAGCTGGCTGGCGGTGCCGTCGGCAGAAACAGCGGTGAACGAGTCGCTGATCGACTGGCCGGCGCGAAGCTGCTGGACCGCCGTCTGGGTATTGGAGGCGGTGTAGGTCCAGGCCCCATTGGCCGCCAGCGTGAAGGTGCCATAGGTCCCCGCCACACCCGCTTGCGCAGCGAAGCTGGACTGGCCCTGATCGACGTCGGTAAGCGTCAGCGCGCCGCTGGTCGAGATGCTGTTGGAGACAACCGACACATCCTCAGTCACCGCGCCGGTGGAAACCCCACCGATCACCGCGCTATCGTTGGTGCCGTTGATGGTGACGGTGACGAGCTGGCTGGCGGTGCCGTCGGCTGAGACCGCGGTGAACGAGTCGCTGATCGACTGGCCGGCGCGAAGCTGCTGGACCGCCGTCTGGGTATTGGAGGCGGTGTAGGTCCAGGCCCCATTGGCCGCCAGCGTAAAGGTGCCATAGGTTCCCGCCACACCCGCTTGCGCAGCGAAGCTGGACTGGCCCTGATCGACGTCCGTAAGCGTCAGCGCGCCGCTGGTCGAGATGCTGTTGGAGACAACCGACACATCCTCGGTCACCGCACCGGTGGAGACCCCGCCGATCACCGGCGTGTCGTTGGTGCCGTTGATGGTGATGTCGATCTGCTTGGTGATCACGCTGCCCTTCTGATCGCTAAACGTGATGGTGAAGCTCTCGACCCTGGTCTGGCCGGCGGCGAGATACGCCACGGCGGAATCCGCAACCGTGTAAGTCCAGGTCAACTGGCCGCCGATGCCTGTACCGGTGGTATCGGTGTTCTTGACCGCGGTGAGCGTGCCCAGCACTGATCCGATCGGGGTGCCGGTCGCAGACACGAGGTGCACATCAGTGAGATCGACGTCGCTAAAGGTGATGACGCCGCTATCGCGGAGGGCGGCCGGCACAACTTGCTCGGTAACTGCACCGATAAGATCCTGCGCGGTGATTATCGGCGTATCGTTAGCACCGACCAGCGTCACCGAGATATCGTGCGTTACCCGCGCGCCGTTATTGTCGGTGATAATTACGCTATAGACCTGCGTCAGCGTCTCGCCGTGTGCCAGCGACTGCAGCACCGGGTCGTTGTTGGAAAGGGTAAAACTCCATCCCACCGTTGCGGTGTTATCGGTGTCGGTGGTGATTTCGCTGACCCCGGTGGGCCCGGAGGTCAGGACAAACGATCCAATCTGGCTGATGTTATCGGTATGGCCCGGAAGATGCGGGGTGGACGTCGACGACTTCAGCACATACGTCGCTGCATGCGTGTCGATCGTGTCGACATCCAGGAATGCAATCGTACCTGACGTCGAGAGATTCTGACCCTGTTCCACCGAGTCCTCGATAAGCGTCGGCGTATCGTTGGTCGAGGTTTGGAACGTTGGGGTGTCGTTGACACCAATCATTGTTACCGTGACATCCTGGGTCAGCTGCGTACCGTCATTCATCGTGACGGTGACGGCGTAGACCTGCGTCAATGTCTGGCCCATGGCGAGCGATTGCAGGACGGGGTTGCCACCGCTAAGCATAAAGCTCCAGTTGACCGCCGTCGACGTGGTATTGATACCGGTGATAACCGCGCTGCCGCCGTTGGGTACGACAAACGTTCCGATCTGGTCGACGTTATTCGTAAAGCCGGGCAGACTCGCGCTCATCGTCGATTGTGCCAGCGCAAACGTCGTCGACTTGATAGCGGACGGACTGAGATTCAAGAAGACGATCGTGCCCGAGGTCACCAGGATCTGATCGGGCGCCACTGAATCCTCAACAAGCGTCCCCGCCCTACTTGTCGGCACGTCATGGTTGATAAACAGGGTCCAATCTAGCTGATCACTTCCGCCCAACAAACCTGGGAGCCTGCCAGCCGTAGCCGACTTGAACGCCGCATACTCCCCACCGAAGGGATGCGGCAAAAGATTTCCGTCGGCAAGATTGTTGCCACTTGTGCCGAATGCGAATCTCGTTTTCGGATTCGCATCATCAAAATTGAACTGTGGAAAAGCGATCGAAAACGCCAGCTTGACCACGTCACGTTCATTCAAAAGGTCCGTGGGCGTTTTTGATATCTCGACGATGCTGAGCGGCTGATTGACGCCCGTTGCCGAAACAAAAGTGATCAGGCCCGGCTGGGAGACAGTTGCAATTGGCAAGCCGGACAACTTGTCGAGCAGAACGTACGAGCCGCTGCGCCCACCTGGCTCCGCCACCACTGAGAATTTCACCGGCCCATTGTTGGCCGTCATCTCAACCACGACAGCCGTGCCACGAATTCCCATTGTGGCGACTGGCGTGTCTATCTTCATATTTCCGTTTTTGGCAGTTTCCCCTGCCACAAACGAAATTGTCCCCTGCACCAAACTGAGGAGCGAACTGTTCGACGACCCATTCGGGTCGTAGACCACATCGTTCAGCACCATACGGGCGTTGGCCCCGAGGCTGAACGCCGTGCCGTCAATGAAGGATATGCCGAGCGCTGAATCGCTGCCGGCTTGAACGACATCGCCCTTATGGACTTTATCGCCAATGTTGAGCGTAACCACGACGCCATTGCGTACCGCCGTCGCGTTGCCTGTTAGCTTGACGACCGTCCCAATAATGATCGCGGCGCTGACGTTCGCGCCGGCCTGGGCAACATCGAGATGACCTGTAAGCGAGTTGACGATCTGGCCAGAGAGACTGGCCCCATCCGGAGCGAGGAGTGTCGCCCGGCTTTCGCCTTTGAAATAATCTCGAATTAGGAATTGACGATCATCGTGCGAAAGAACCAGGTCGAGTCCGGTGCGCTTGAAGTCGCCGGAAAACAACAACTGCGCGTCGGGGATAACAATCCCACCGACCTTGGTCGTCCCCTCAATATTTGCGGTATTGCCGATAGGTAGCCATAACCGATCATCAACGCCGAATTCGCCCGGAGAGCCCAGCAGCACTGGCAACCTCTAAAAGATTAAGGTTCTGTAAATTTCTCGCAATAAGTTCCCTTATAGGGGGCAAACGGGTTCCACGCCTAACGAAAACACTAACATTCGAAATATTTCCGCACTGTGTCTCTTCAAATTGGTTAAACATCCGAGGGGGAGCTTCTCAATTCATTGATTTTCATGTCCATTTTCGCCTTGGACGGCGCGCCAACAGGCGGTGTTCTCCCTCCGTAACGCTCTGGCGTTGTACACGGCCCCGAACAAAGTTCGCCTAATCAACAAAAATACGATGCCGGCGAGCTGGTGTGGACAATAGAAGTCGCCCCAGCGGCGCGCTGCGCGTCTTGGCATCATGCGCACGTCTGAGCTTTCGCTTACCAGCTGATGATCATCCGCGGGTGGGCATCTTCTCGGCGCGCTTCCATCTGGTCGCTATGCTCCATCGGGGGTCAATGCCGGGAATCGTCGGCTGCAACCAAGTGTTGCCCGGATTGGCGCAATACCACGCCGCCCGATGGCCGCGAATTTTGCAGGAACGTGAGGAGCGTTCGCAGTAAAACGCGCTTTTCTGAGCAAAGACGATATCGCCTATCCTGATTGAGGCCACAAAACACGGCCAGCGGGCTTTGTCGTATGGGCTCTAACAGACGAGCTCGATTGCGCGACATCGCGATCATTTTGACAGGCACCAAGGGCACGCCCTTCCCAAAGCCGTTGGGTCCGGTCGACCTTGGATTTATTCATCGACCCCACGCCAAAACCTGATCGTTGATCGAGCGACTGAAAATCGAAAACCGAGTTGCTGGATGTCGAAAGGAATCTCGGCTCACCCGAATTGAACCTATCGCACGGTAGCTACCTCAAACCGCACCCGATAGAGCGTGCGGTGTTTTGCGGCCAGATAGCCACATCCCGGTTTCAAACTTGGCGAGGACCCAAGATCTGATTGACCTCCTTGAAGCTTTTTGCTCTCCTGACAACAGTTATAACTGGGGGCAGCCATGCGCGCCGAATTTTACAAGTCTATTGTGACGGCACTTTTTGTGGGCTTTGCGTTTGTCGGTAATCCCCTTCCGGCCGCTGCTGCGGACTTGGGCATTATGACGTCGGGTCCGAGCGCCGTCGGGCGTTGCTCAGAGATCGTGTTTATCTGCGAGAACGGGCGGTCCTATCCGCTTTGTCCGATCGCGGTCAGCGTCGTTGGTGAGGTCGTTACCGCGTCGTTGTACACGGGCCATCGCGGCGCAACGCATGTCAGAATGATCCCGATGGGGGTCGGCTATCGCTATGCGGGCCGAGGCGTCTGGCTCGACGGTTTCCGCGAGAACGCACTGCTGAACTTCGGGAAGAACAGCCAGATCGCGTGTACGATCCAGCACTCTTGATGGCTCGATCGCGAATCAATTGATCGATCGATCCAGAATGATCGCAGGCGTAACGGAGCCCCTCAACGGGGCTCCGCAGAGGCCTCTAGCCCTTGGTACGAAGGACCACGCGTGAAGAACGCGGGTACATGTAAGCCTTCGGGTGCACGTAGACCGGGCATTGATCGTTATATTGATGTTGCTGCCAATTCCACTTCCAGCAGCCCTTTTCAATCTGAGGATAATATCCCCAATTGAGCGTGTGCGGCTCGTCACCGAACGGATACGGGCCACTAATAGCGCTTCCGCTGGTCGCAATGAAAAAGGAAAAGGCGGCGGCGATCGCAAGCAATGATTTTTGCATGGTAACCTCGATTGGCGGACGCAGTTCAGCTCAAGAGTGCCAAAGGGCGGCTTACAGATCAAGGGTTTTGGCGCCACACCTGTGTTTCCATACATCGAGTTCGGGCGGCCGCCGATATATTATGCCGTGATCGCGTTATCCAAATAATCGCCGGACGCCCGAATCAGACAGTCTTGCTCCAATGCGGAGGACAGCGCGCAAGTCAAGCTGGCTATCCTCACAGTACTGGCTACGCGACCCGACGGCCGCGCGACGCTCGACGAGCTCAAAGGCGAAGTCGAGGCGCTTACTGGCGATGCGGATCAACACGAAGATACCTCCACCGACCTCGGCGACATCGACATCTTTCAATCCGGATTGGTGAGACCCGATGATGACTGATTGCGGATCACCAGCGCCGGCCGATCTGTGTTGCAGGCGATCAACGACAAGGTCTCCATCGATCTCCCGACACGTCCACCTCGCGATCGCTGAGTCCACCTCGCGATCGCTGAAGAGGATCGATGAATTCATCGGCACCGAAGGAGGACTGAAGATTTTTGACCTTGAGCTGCGAAGCGGAAGTTGAACCCGGTGCTGAAGGAGCAGAATTCGCGGATGCCGCCGCAGACACAGCGCCTCGCAATTGTGAAGCTGACGCTGATCTACCATCCGAAACTATCTCGCAATCCGCGCTTCACGAACGCGGCAATCGCGACCCACAGGGTGCCGACTCGAGCAGTCGTGCCAGGAGGCCACACCGAACTATTTGCCCGTCCACGAGGGCTTGCGTTTTTCACTGAAGGCCTTGAGCCCTTCCTTGGCGTCTTCCGTCATGGCTAGCAAGGCAATCTGGCTTTCGGTGTAGGCGATGCTTTCGTCGAACGACATCGAGGCGATGGCGCGCATGGCATATTTGCCGCGCCGGATCGCAGTCGGCGATTTGTCCACGATGCGGCTGATCAGCCAGTCGACCTTGGCGTCGAGTTCGACCGACGGCACCACGTAGTTCAGCAGCCCGGCGGCGTGAGCTGCCTTGGCGTCGAACGGCTCGCCGGTCAGCGCCCATTCGTTGACGAGGCGCGGCGGCGCCATCGATTGCAACAGGCTCATCACCTGCATCGGAAATACGCCGACCTTTACTTCGGGCAGCCCGAAGATCACGTGATCGGCGGCCACCGCCATATCCGTCATGCACAGCAAGCCCATGCCGCCGGCCATGCAAACGCCCCCTACCCGCGCGATCGCAGGCTTGGTGGCGTTCTGCGACAAACGCAACAAATCGGCGTAGTCGACATTCGGCCTGGAAAAATCCATCGCAAAGGCGGCAGCGCTGTTTTGCAGGTCGGCGCCGGCGCAAAACGCCTTGTCGCCCGCACCCGTCAGCACAATGACGCGCACTTCCTTGTCGTCATGGGCGTCGCGGTACCCCTTGGCGATACCGGCGACGACGTCGGCATTGATGGCGTTGCGCTTGTCCGGCCGGTTGATGGTAATCCAGAACGCCTGTCCGCGCTTCTCGCGTATTACGCTGCTGTTGTCGGTCATTGTCCGCTCGCCCTGTTTGCCATGGGTTGGCGAACATTTGCGGCAGGATGACGCCGGACTGCAAGCAGGATTTAAGCCGACGGCGTGGCCTTCCTCACCCAGACCTTGTTGTCATGGAACGCCGCACCGCCCACGGGGGCGACCGCCTCGGCTCCGGTCAGCATGTTGATACCGCGACCGCCGATATGGGCCTTGTTCGGCTGAATGGATTCCGCGATCAACACGCCGCGTCGCAGCCCGTCGAACAGCTTTACCGTCAAATTCGTCTCGCCTCTCACGTTGCCGAGTGTGACGACATCCCCATCGGCGAGCCCGAGCGTAGCGGCATCATCGGGGTGCATCATCACCGAGGGCTTGCCCTCGCGCGCGATCGACGACGGCGTTTCGTTGAAGCTGGTGTTGAGGAAGCTGCGCGCGGGACTGGTGGCGAGACGGAACGGATGGGCCTCATCCGCTTCCTCGATAATGGTCCAGTGGTCCGGCAGCGACGGCATCTGCGCCCAGGGGCCCAAGGCGTTGCCGAAGGGCGGGTTCGCCCAGTCGGCCTTGAAGTGGAACTTCTTGTCCGCATGCGCAAAACCGTCGAGGTAATGCGAGGTACGGAAATCCGGCTGGAGGTCGCGCCAAAGATCCGCCTCCAGGGCTGCGATATCGCCATGACCGCTCTTCTTCAGCGTCGCGTCGATCAATTCGCGCGGCGACATCGTAAAGCCGGGATGCACAGCGTTAAGCCGGCGGCCGAGGCCCTGCAATACCTCGTGGTTCGAACGGCACTCGCCGGGCGGATCGATCAGCTTGGCGCCGACCGAAATATGCTGATGGCCGCCACCGTAATAAAGATCGTCGTGCTCCATGAACATGGTCGCCGGCAGCACGATGTCGGCCATGACAGCCGTCTCGGTCATGAACTGCTCATGCACCACCATGAACAAGTCTTCGCGCGCAAAACCCTGATGCACCAGCGCCTGCTCCGGCGCCACCGTCATCGGGTTGGTGTTCTGGATCAGCATCGCCTTGACCGGCGGCCCGCCCTTCAAGGCTTCCGCGTCGCCGGTCAGGATGCGGCCGATCTGCGACTGGTCGAGCCAGCGGGTGCTGCGATCGAGCGCATCGTGGCCCTCGATGATGGATTCATCGAACTTCCAAATCGCAAAATTGTTGAAGAACGCGCCGCCGCCCTCATGTTGCCAAGCGCCGGTTACCGCCGGAATACACAGCGCCGCATGCATCTGCGCCGCACCATTGCGGCTGCGTGTGAAGCCATAGCCGAGACGAAAGAACGAACGCTGGGTTTGACCGACGAGGCGCGCGAACGCTTCAATCTCCTCGACCGGCACGCCCGAGATCGCCGAGGCCCACTCCGGCGTACGGCTCGCTAGGTGTGCTTCCAGTTCATTCGGGCAATCGGTGTAGCGATCCATATATTCGCGATCGGCGTAACCTTCCCGGAACAACACGTGCATGACGCCGCAGGCGAACGCACCGTCAGTGCCAGGCTTAAGCAGGATCTTGATATCGGCCTGCTTCATGGTGTCGTTGTTGTAGACATCGATCGCCGCGATCTTGGCGCCGCGCTCCTTGCGGGCACGCATCGCATGCGTCATCACGTTGACCTGGGTGTTCACGGGGTTGGTGCCCCAGATCACGACAAGGTCGGACACGCCCATCTCGCGCGGATCGACGCCGGCGATCTTGCCGGTGCCGATGGCAAATCCGATACGCGCGACGTTCGCGCAGATCGTCGAATAGAACCGGGAATATTTCTTCACATTGGCAAGACGGTTGATGCCGTCCCGCATGACCAGGCCCATCGTGCCGGCGTAATAATACGGCCATACCGATTGGGCACCGAACTCCTGCTCCGCCTGATCGAACCGAGCGGCGATTTCGTCGAGCGCCTCATCCCACGAGATACGTGCGAACTGACCGGAGCCCTTGGGTCCGGTGCGGCGCATCGGGTGCAACAGTCGGTCGGGATGATGGATGCGCTCGGCATAGCGGGCGACCTTGGCGCAGACGACGCCGGCAGTGTAGGTCTGCTGCTTGGAGCCACGCACCCGGCCGATGCTGCGGCCGTCGATCACCTCGATATCGAGCGCGCAGGCCGACGGGCAATCGTGCGGACAGGTGGAGTGGCGGATGTCGACCTTGGCATGCTGGTTCATGCCTCGATAGGTAACATCAAAATACGCCGTCGCCGAGTGGGTTTATCGACGGGCACACCGGCGAAAACAACAATCATGCCATGCATCGCGCGCCGAGATAGGCTCCTCCATTGGCGTGGAGCGCAGCGCCTCCGCCAGCGCCTTCACGCGCGCCTTCGCGCTATGGGCGGCGCCCCGCAGGGCGCGAGACACAAAATCGCGAAAACAACCCCATGCAAAGAAAGGAACCCCCTGCAAAGAAAGGAGTCGCTAGCATGGATGCCATACCCGCAAAAACATTTTGACACGTCGGGCAAATCAGTGGCAGTTCTTCATCATCCCGAAATTCGGCAAAAGCACCCGCGGCGCTGCGCAATATTGCGCTTTGCGTCAAAAGCAGCCAACTAGCCAGGCCGTGTTCTCATAAATCGCCATGTCCGCTTAGCCCCCAGAAGCGGCAGAAAGGCGGACATTGGAAAACCGCCGTTTAGTGCCAACAACAGACCTTGGGGATCGTCAAGTGATTCCAAGCAACCCTGCTAGTTGGCTAGGAATGGACCTGTCTCGATGCGGAAACATGACATTGATAAGTGATCGGTTTATATCTGGCCGACATCGATAGACGGCCGAAATTGCCGCTTGGGCGGTTTCGTGACGGCCAAGCGACGCCGAGATTTTAGCATGCGTGATGTGGCAGCAAATCGCCTCCGGCTTTAGCTTTAATGCCTCGCTCACCAGTGGCGAACCGCGCTCGGGATCGCCCAGACAAAGCCAATTGAGCGCCATTTGCGACAAGAAGCCTGCTCGAAAATAATGTGCGGGGGCAAGTCGAAGCATCCGCTCGAGCATTTCGTTCGCCTCCCGAGTCTCTCCGACAAACGATAGAACGTTTCCGCACGGTCCTAAGACGGTGATCGAATTACTATTGAGGGCCAAGGCACGCCGCGCATAGGCCAACGCCTCGTCGTGATTTCCCACGAATGCGAGCCCGACTGCGTGAAGGCCTTGGCTGAGATGATCACCGGGACTGAGGGATGTCGCCTTGCGTGCCGCCTCCAACAAGAGGCCGGCGTCCGCCTGGTCTTCGGTCCAGCCAGTCATCAACTCGACGATATAGGCATTTGCGAGGTATTGATAAGCTGCGACGCTCTTTGGATTGGCCTCCAAAGCGCGGGTGGCGCAGGCGATAGCAATGCGATTGCCTGTGTGCGTGCATTCTGCGATATGCCATCCTGCTGCACGCAGCGGCGAGCTTGCAGAGTTTGGCGCACCAACATCTCCGCGAACGAGCGTGATCCACAGCGTGTATTCAAGCGATGCAACGATATCGCGAACAATTTCGTCTTGCAGATCGAAGGCAGCTGAGTAGTCGCGGTCGTAACGATCTGCCCAGATGTGATTGCCAGAAACTCCGTCAATGAGCTGCGCAGTGATGCGGATGCGTGTGCCAACCTTCCGGACGCTTCCCTCAAGTACAAAGCGTACGCCTAGGTCACGGGCGATCCTTCGGATATCAACCGAACGTCCCTTCTGAGCAAAGCTGGAATTGCGTGAGACGACATTCAGCCACCGAAACTTCGATAAGGCCGTTATGGCGTCCTCTACCAAGCCATCGCAGAAACCTTCCATTTCGGTGTCATGGCTCAGGTTATCAAACGGAAGCACCGCGAGACTTGGTCGCGTCCCGCGTTCTCCGGCTGAATGAACCGAAGCCGGAGTGTCAGAGCGATCATGGACCTCCGGACTGGCGGCGTTCGGTTGTCCAATCGTCTCCTCTGACCTGGTCATTTCCCTTGCCGCAATGCTGTAGACACTTACTGGGCGTGCGATGTTTTTTAGCGTTTGATTGCCAAGATCGACGAAGGAAAATGGCACTTTGTCGCGAACTTGATCGTATGCGGCACCCGAAATGCAGACGCCACCCGGCTCGGCGATCCCTTCAAGGCGTGCCGCGATATTGACGCCATCGCCGAAGATATCGCTATCGTCAATGATGATGTCGCCGACGTGAATGCCGACGCGGAATTCGATTCTTTTGTCCTGCGGCACGGCGGCATTCTGTTCGGCCATTCTGCGCTGCATTTCGATCGCACTGCGTACCGCATCGACGGCACTGGCAAACTCGACCAGCATGCCATCACCGGTCGTTTTAACGATGCGACCTCGATGGGAGGTTACAGCGGAGTCAACAAAACCCTTTCGCACAGCTTTTAGCCGGGCCAGCGTGCCTTCCTCGTCAGCCCCCATCAGGCGGCTGTACCCCGCGACATCCGCCGCCAACACCGCTGCGAGCCGCCGTTCCACGCGCTCGTCGCTCAAGGTGCACCTCAGCTCTGGGAAATCGAATTGCCCAGTCTACTTAGCAGAAAAATACGCCCCTGTCCGACAAGGCCAACTGTCCGCTGTGGGTCAACGGAGGAAGAACTCGAAGTGAGCAAAACGAGTCCGCTTTCAAGGGCATAGCGGCCGCGATCACTGCGCGGGACAGGCCGCGCCGGTCTTCACCCAGGCCTCGACCAGCGCGCCGGCCTGCTTTTGCGTACCGGGCGCGGGGCTGCGGCCGGCACCCGGGGCCCAGGCCCAACCGACCAGCGTGTCTTCGCTGATGTGATGGATCAGATCCTCGGGCTTGCGACCGCCGTTGCGCGCGGGATCCTTGAGCTGCATGCAAATTTCGGCAACCGTCTTGCCCTCCCACGCCATTTCGCGCGGCGCGAGATGCCATTCCGGGTGCCCCGGCATGCGGCCGGGCCCGAAGTTCGCATTCTGATGGCAAATCGAGCAGCGCATCGCCGGAAGGCCGTGGCCATCGATGCCGCGCGCGACTGGTGGCTGATGCAGCCGGCTCTCATCACCTTGCCGCGGACGGTCAGTCGCCGGATGGCAGTTGGTGCAACGCGGATGAGTGAGCACCTTGCCAAGTTCAGTGAACATAGCCGCCGATCGTGCGTCCGTATCGGCGATTGATGCAAAGCTCTCAGGGCTGGCAAGATTCCGGGGCGCAGTTTCGGAAACCGCGTAGCCCCCAAGCATGCTCGCCGCCACGGTGACGATGGAGACAACAAGCTTTAACCGCAGTTCCGATTTCATGTCGCGTGGTCCCCGCGCCCGGTCATTGCTTCGCCACGAGATAGCGCTTGGAATCCGCGAGGATCACGTCACGTACAGCCTCATGATATTTGACATAGCCGGTGCAGCGGCAGATGTGTCCGTCGAGTGCTTCCGCGATGGTTTTTTCGAGTTCCGCGCGCGCGACCGGCGCCTTCGCCAGGCGCTCCAGCAGCACCTGTCCCTCGTTCAGGAAACCGGCGGTGCAATAGCCGCATTGGAACGCGAAATGCTCGATGAACGCCTTTTGCAGCGACGTAAGCTCGCCGTTCTTCGCATGCCCCTCGACGGTCCGGATGAACTTGCCGTCGAAACTCACCGCGGAGACGACGCAGGTCGGGCTGGTAGAGCTCGTCCCGTCGGGATTGTCGACGATGACGGCGCAGCTCAGGCACTGCGCAGCGCCGCAGCCAAACTTGGTCCCGGTCATCCCGAGATACTCGCGCAGGAAATCGTTCATCGAAAGATCGTCGCGAACATCCGTCGGTCCGTGCGCGCGGCCGTTGATCGTGATGCTCAATTTGGTCACGCGAGCACTCCCTTGAGCAGGCTGGTGGTTACCGGCAAGGATTGGAAGCGGCGGCCGGTGGCATCAAAGATGGCGTTCAGGATCGCCGGCACCACCGGAACCATCACGACTTCCGCCATGCCCTTCGGCGGTTCGTCCGGCGTCAGCGGCGGCAATATCTCGGTTTCGAGGTCATGCAGCGGCAGATCCGATCCGCGGGCCACAAGATACTGCCCGAGATTCCACTGACCGTTGCCGGGACCACCCTCGTAGGGCGGCAGGTTCTCCAGCAACGCATAACCAACGCCCATCGCAAAGCCGCCTTGCGCCTGGCCCAGCACCACTTCGGGCACCAATGCGCGGCCGCATTCAAATACGTTGTAGGCCTTGGCGATACGCAGCACACCGGTCGCGCGCTCAATTTCGACGCGGACCAGCGTTCCGCACATCGAGGTATAGGTGTTGCCGCTCTGGTTGTTGACGGCTGGCGGGAATCTGACGCTGACCCGGTCAATCCGGGCGAACTTGCCGTTACCCTTCCGTACCGCCAGCGCATCGATCTCGGCACGATATTGTTCGCCGTTAAGCGGAAAGCGCGCACGCGACCACTCCCAGCGAGAGAAGCTGTGCGCCATGGCGCCGGTCACCAGATTGCGTGCATGCGCCTTCGCGGCCAGTGCCGGCAAGGGCAGCGCCGCAAGACCCTGCATGGTCAATTGGCCATCTTTCCATTGCGCCTTCGCCCAATCCTTGGCGCGCGGGTCGTTCGGGGCGATGCTCCACAATTCAAGCGCCGCCGGCCACAGGCCGAAGCGGAAGATCACACGCGCCGCCTCGGCGGCCGAATGGGTTCCCACATGCGCACCGACCGAGGCGCTGGTCGCCGTACTGATCGCGGGCACCCAGCGCGGGTCTTTCTCGGCCCGGTCCTGCGTCTTCTGATCGATCGTGTAGGGATCGCCCGACGTGACTAGCCCGAGGACATCATAGCTGTCGACGCGCGCCACCGAAACTTCGTCGGCGACGATGCCGAGGTGGATCGCCACCCGGTTGGCCAGCGCGGTGCCAATACCATTGCCCATCTCGACATGGTCGCAATAGATCGTAATCCGGCCTTCGGGCGAGAGTTCGACACGCCCCAGCGAACAATCGGCGCCGGCGCCGTAGTCCTTGGTCACACAGGCGAGCCCGGTGCCAACGAGGGTGCCAGGCCGCGCGGCTGACTTCTGCTGCGCGCGCTGCTGCCAGATCGGGTGCTTCTCGAGCTTGTCGAGCATTTCCGTGGTGCGGACCGAGACGATGTAGCGATTGCCGCTCATGGTCCGGCCGTCGGGCTTGAGCGCGTTGCGGCGCCGGAATTCAATCGGATCGAGTGGCAAGGCAGCTGCCACCTCGTCGATCAGCACTTCCAGCGCGGTCATACTCTGCAGCGTGCCGTAACCGCGCATCGACCCGGCCGTGACGCCGCGGGAATGCACCACAACCGTGGTCACATCGACTTTGGGAATGTCGTAGATGCCGATCGCCGCAGTCGCGGCAACGGTTGCCACGTTGACAGAAAAATTGGCAAGGCCACCGCCATCGAGCACATGGTCGGCGGCAAAGGCGGTGATCCTGCCGGTGGTCCGGTCGACCCCGATCCGGGATCGCATCTTGAAGGGATGGCGCTTGATGCCGGCCTGAAACTGCTGATAGCGGTCATGCGCCAGCCGGACCGGACGGCCGGGAAAGAACATCGCCGCCAGCGCCACGTAGAGGACGAAGGGGGTGTGGTCGCGGCCGCCGAACCCGCCGCCGACATAGGTGAACTGGGCATTGATGCGTGCCGGCTTGAATGGAGCGCTCGCCTTGCCGAGCATATGCTCAATCGATTCAGCCGCCTCGTAGGGAGACTGCACACCAAGGACGAGTTCCAGGCTTTCGCTTTTGTTGTTGTACCAGGCGATGCCGGCTTCCGGCTCGAGAAACATCGGATCGACGGATTGGGTTTCGAACTCGCGATCCAGCATCAGCAGATTGGAATTCTTCGCTGCGAGCTCGCTTCGAATTTGTTCGCCGTAGACCGCGGCCTTGGAGTAAGGCGCCGGCGTGTCCTTTGCGAGCGGCGACCACACCGGGAGTGGCGAGATCTGAGAGCGTCCCGGGCTGACCCAGCCCGCCTGGACCGGGGAATAGACATCGGGCGCATCGGGCGTCGGGCCAGCCACCCGCGTGAAGCGATAGGCACCGTAGCTCGGTATCGTGACCGGGCCGGTCTCTTCGCCGAACTTGACGAAAGTCCCGTCTCGCAACGCCAGCCGCGCCCGGTCGAAGGCGTCAAACGTCTCGAAGATCAGCAGCGCGACCGGCTGCCCCATATAGATCGGCGTCTTGCCGACCGGACAGAACAGGTCGCCGGTGTAGAATGCTGGAACGCGCGTGCCGATCTTGTCGAGGTCATCAGCGGTCACGATCACCGACGGCTTGAGCGCGCCGCTCAGCCGCGCCAGATCCATCCCGGTATAGACATGCGTGGCATCGGGCGCGCGAACCAGGATCGCGTGCGAGGTGCTTTGCGGCCAGCCCGGCAGGTCGGACGCACGGAAATCAGACGCGTAGAGTTTCGCTCCTGTGACTTTGGCGACGCCGTCAATGCGGCCAGCACCATTGGCCGCTGGATTCCAGCCCTCGCGTCCCGGGAGAGAGGCACGTGGGGGCAACCCGGCCGCTTCCGCCGATCCCAGGCGTGACAGGCTGAGCGCGATGCCGCTTGCCGACACCCACTTCACAAACTCGCGCCGCGAAGGCCGCATGTTCCTACCTGTTGGTCAACACTATCGGAACTACTTCAGATCAGCGATCGTCGCGGGGCCCGGCCCTGTTGTCACCAATGTCGGCCATTGCTTCGAGCCGAACGGAACGACAGGCGGCAGGAACGGCGTCATGCCGCGCTTGCCGGTTTCCGCAACGATCGCGGCACGCGCGTCGCCCCCCATCAGCTCGTAGTCCATCAGATGATAGTTGCCAAAGAACAGCGAGCCGACCGAGCGATCCGCAATGATGCGGGTCAAGGATTCCAGCATATCCGCCGGTGTCGTCGTGAACGAAACCGTCTCGATCAGCAGCAAGCGGCTGTTGATCGCGTCTGGGCCGAAGAATTGCGCCAGGACGCTGAACAGCACGTTGTTCTGGCGCGCCACATAGATCGTGTTGCTCGCGGCATAGGTCTTGTCCCAGTCGGCGCCGAGTTGCTTCTTCCAGTCCGCCAGCACCGTCATCCAGTGCCCGACTTGTGTCTGCGCCGCCCAAGCCACGTTCTTCGCCAGATACGGCGCCTGCTTCTTGCCGAAGGCTTCGAGCGTGGCGAACGGCACGACGCCCTTGGCTACGCACTCGTCCATGAACGCGAGGTTGTTCTGCAGGATGGTCCGATTGTTGTCGCGCCAACCGGGTTCCATCGGTGTGGCATCGAGGCCATCGAGCGCCGATTGCATGCGGCTGCGATAGGCCAGCATCGCCCCGCGCCAGGATTTGTCATCGGGATTGTCGACATAGGGGCCGACGACCTGAGCCAGCGCCATCGTGCTGTGGCCGACCGACTTGAGGAGTTGATAGACGATCGGCACCTGCGGCGCATCCATTGGCGCCATGCCGGGCCGGTACAGGATCATCCGACCGCCCGCACCCGAGAACAGGGCGAGAATCACCGGATGCTTGTCCAGGATGTTCTTCTGGAAGACCTTTGCTGCATTGCCATAAAGCTCGAACATGCCGGTGTTGAGCGCCAGCATATCCCTGGTCGCGATATCCGAGACGTTTGCAGCTGATTTGCCCGAGATCGGCGCCATATAGGCCGGAAGGGTCTGGGCGTTGCTGACGGTGCTGCTGCCGGCGAGCAGAAGGGAAGCAACCGCCATGCAGGGGAAGAACTTCATGTCACACTCCTCGCGACGGGCGTCCAAGATCAGTAATCAGTTTCCCACTCTCAATGATTCTGTTTGCGTTGGCCACGGCCGGCATTGCATCGATGATGCAGATGGTTGCGGCTTGATTGATGCAATACGTCAAATGGGACGATGGCATTTTCGGAAAGGGGCTGGGGATCGGCTGGTCAACAAGCCGACAGCGCAACGAATGTCGCACCTGAGGGTACTAGCGGTCATCGCGCGGATCGCTAGACTTCCCTGAAGCCAGATTGGGCCGGCAACAGGCCAAGCAGAACAAGGCTGGGTTCGGGAGGTTGAAATGATGCGCTTGAGATGGGCGCTTGCGCTGGCGGCAACGCTTGTCGCGGCACAGGCCGTTCTTGGGACAACAGGCCTGGCGCAGGACTATCCCTCAAGGCCGGTTCGGGTGATCGTCCCGTTCGGCGCCGGAGGCCCTGCCGACGTCACCGCCCGTCAGATCGGCAGCATCCTGCAGGAAAGCTTCGGCCAGCCCTTCGTGATCGAGAACCGCACCGGCGCCGGCGGCGTCATCGGCACGCTGGAGGCGGCCAAGTCACCGCCTGATGGTTACACGTTGCTGATGATGTCGAACACCCAGACCGCCAATGAATCCCTGGTGCCGCAGCGCAAATATGAGCTGATGCGTGATCTCGCGCCGATCGCTCCGGTCAACTATTCAGACCTCGTGATCGTGATCCACCCAAGCGTTCAGGCAAAGACGCTGCAGGAATTCATCGCGCTGGCCAAATCGCAGCCCGGCAAACTGAATTATGCGTCTTCCGGCCAGGGTACGCCGTATCACATGGCCGGCGAGCTGTTCAAAACCATGGCCGGCGTTGATCTCGTGCATGTGCCCTACCGCAACAGCGGCGAGGCGCGTAGCGGGGTGATTGGCGGCCAGGTGCAGATGATGATTGATGCGGTTCCGACGATGGCGCCCAATGTCGCGGAGAACCAAGTGCGCGCGCTGGCGACCACCGGCAAGACGCGCTCCACCGTGCTGCCCAACGCGCCCACGACGATCGAAGCCGGCGTTGCCGGCTATGAGGCGACCATCTGGCTGGGTTTGATGGCGCCGGCGGGAACGCCAAAGGCGGTCATCGACAAGATCAATGCCGCCGTGAACGCCGCGGTGAAGCGGCCGGATATCGTCAAGCTCTGGACCCAGCAGGGCGCGGTTCCCATGGCGATGACGCCGGAAGAGTTCGACAAATTCCTGCGCGGCGATATTGTGAAATGGGCCGAGGTCGTCAAGAAATTCGACAAGCCGCAATAAGAACCGCCAGCCAGGGTCTTCGCACGATGCCAAGCGTTCGATTTCGCCTCAATGGCGTCGAGACTGATGTCGACGCCGATCCCGATCGGTCGCTGCTGGATATTTTGCGCGGGCAGCTCGACATGACCGGATCGCATTTCGGCTGCGGCGCGGGTGAATGCGGCGCCTGCATCGTTATGATCGACGATCGCGCCCTGGCGGCCTGCGATACGCCGCTGTGGTCGGTGGCGGACAAGGACATCACGACCATCGAGGGTTTGGGAACCCCTGAGCGACCGCATCCATTGCAACGCGCCTTCATCACCGAGCAGGCGCTGCAATGCGGTTATTGCGTCTCCGGCATTCTCATGAGCGCCGCCGCGCTGCTGAAACGAAATCCCGCGCCCACCAGCCGAGAGGTGAAGGAAGCGCTCGACGGTAACCTTTGCCGTTGCGGCTCACATAACCGCATGGTGCGGGCGGTGCTGCGCGCAGCCGACGAGATGGCGGCGGAATGAACCAGCCAGCGCCCAGCCCGTCCTCGCCCAAATTGCCGGTGAATCTCGCGGCAAACCCGAAACTGTCATCCTGGTTGAAATTTTCGTCGCAGGGACAGGTAACGGTCTCGCCGGGCAAGGTGGAGATCGGGCAAGGCATTGTAACGGCCCTGGCCCAGATCGCCGCCGACGAGCTCGACATCGATATTTCCCGCGTGCAGATGATCCGCGCGTCGACCGCTGTCAGCCCCAACGAGGGCGTGACTTCAGGTAGCCTCTCCGTGCAACAATCAGGACGCGCGATGCGGCATGCCTGCGCCGAGGTACGCCAGATCTTTCTTCAACTGGCATCGGAACGGCTGGGCGTGGACATCGCTTCGCTCGGTGTCGAGGACGGCACCATTTCAGGGCCGGGCAATGTCACGACGAGCTATTGGGAGCTTGCGGAGGAAGTCTCGCTCGATCGCGACGCGACGCCCGATGTGAAGCCTAAACCAGCCACACGCCGCGCGCTCGCCGGAAACTCGGTGCAGCGGATCGACATCCCCGACAAGGTATTCGCGCGGGTGCGCTTCATCCACGATTGGGCGTTGCCGGAAATGCTGCACGGCCGCGTGTTGCGGCCGCAGAACGCGCGCGCGAAACTCGCCGGGCTGGAGGACGGCAATGTCCGGACGATAGCAGGCTTCGTCGCTGTCGTGCGCGACGGCAGTTTCGCGGGCGTCGTCTGCGAAACCGAGCATGGCGCGGAAGCTGCGCTGCAAGCCCTTCGCAAGGGGGCGGTCTGGGCCGACGGCGCCCCACTTCCCGACGAAAACGATTTAGGTGCATTCCTGAAGGCCGAACCCTCGGAAACAACGATCATCGACAAGCGAAAAGCATCGTCGCCCGGTGCCAAGAAGCGGACGCTTCAACGGCAATATACCCGCCCCTATATCGCTCACGCCTCGATCGCGCCCTCCTGCGCCATGGCACAGTGGAATGGCGGCCGCGTCCACGTCTGGACCCACAGCCAGGGCGTCTATCTCCTGCGCACCGATCTGGCGCTGGTTCTCAAATTGCCGGCCGAGAATATCATAGTGGAGCATCTGGAAGGCGCCGGCTGCTACGGGCACAATGCGGCCGACGACGTTGCGCTCGACGCTGTGTTGCTCGCCAAGGCCGCCGGCGGCCGGCCGGTGCGGGTGCAATGGTCGCGCGAAGCCGAGATGTCGGATGCGCCGTTCGGCGCGGCCATGGCGATCGAGATTGAAGCCGATCTCGACGCAGAGGGTGAAATCATCGACTGGCGCCACTCCATCTGGGGCAACGGCCATGTGGCACGGCCCGGGCGCGCGGCGCAGCCGGCGCTGCTGGCGGGATTCGAGCTGGAAAACCCGTTTCCCCGGATGATCTCCACCAATCCACCACAGGCCAATGGCGGTGGCGGCGATCGCAATGCCGTACCGCTCTACGACTTTCCATCCTGGCAGATCGAAAGCCATCGCCTGACGACGATGCCGATCCGCACCTCCGCGCTGCGGACACTTGGCGCGCAGGGCAACGTATTTGCGATTGAATCCTTCCTTGATGAGATCGCCGCCGAGCGCGGCGAAGACCCGGTCGCATTCCGGCTGCGTCACTTGACGGATGAGCGGGCAAAGGACGTGATCCGCGCGGCTGCGAAGCGCGCCCGGTGGAAGCCGGAGAAGCAGCCTGGCATTGGCTACGGCATCGCTTTTGCCCGCTACAAGAACACCGGCGCCTATTGTGCCGTGGTCGCCGAGATTGAGGTGGCCGGCGATATCCGCGTCCGAAAATTGACCCTGGCGGTCGATGTCGGTGAGGCCATCAATCCTGATGGCGTCATCAACCAGATCGAAGGCGGCGCGATCCAGGCCACGAGCTGGGTGTTGAAGGAACGCGTCAGATTCGACCGGCAACGCATCACCAGCACCAATTGGACGGAATATCCGATTCTTCGCTTCAGCGAGGTGCCGGAGGTAGAAGTCGAACTGATCCAGCGCCCGGAGATGGACCCGGTCGGTGCCGGCGAAGCTGCCCATGGCCCGGTTTCGGCGGCCATTGCCAACGCCGTGTTCGACGCACTCGGCGTGCGCGTGCGCCATCTTCCAATCACGCGCGAAAGTATCATCGCTGCCGTGGAGCAGGCCCCGTGAGCAACCTGAACATCCTGAGCGGCGGCGCAGCACAGGGACTGGTCGGCAGCCTGGCTTCGAAATTCAAGGCGCAGACCGGTTTCGATATCGCGGGAGAGTTTGGCGCGGTCGGCGCCATGGCCGACAAATTGCGCAAGGGCATACCCGCCGACATCGTCATTTTGACCGCAGCGATCGTGGCCAAGCTTGCCGAGGAGAAGCTGGTGGCCACCTCATCGATCGCAAATGTCGGCCTGGTAGAGACCACCCTCGCCGTTCGCGCCGGCGATCCCCAGGTTACGGTCAAGGATACCGTCGACTTACGCGAATGCTTGCTTGCATCGGATGCGATCTACGTGCCGGACACGGTAGCCTCGACCGCCGGCATTCACGTCGCAAAGGTTCTGGCGCAACTCGGCATCACCGACGAGGTCGCTGGCCGGCTCAAGATTTTCCCGAACGGCGCGACCGCCATGCGCGAAATGGCGGCATCCGATGCGCGACGTCCGATCGGCTGCACGCAATCGACCGAGATCATCAGCACCAAGGGCGTCAGCCTGTCCGGGACGCTGCCACCCGGCTGCGAACTCGCGACCATGTACACAGCTGGCATCGCTACCAGGGCTACCCATGCCCCCCAGGCGCAGGAATTGATCGACTTGTTGATCGGCGCAGAGCAACGAGAACGACGCGAGCGCTCAGGGTTTATCGGCATTCCGAAATAGCCGCATTTTCCAAGGGATTCTATCGTGAAAATCATCGACCTGAGCCGAGAGCTCTATCATCGCACCCCGAGCTATCCAGGCCACCCACCTGTCATCCACGGCGTCTGGAAGACCCACGAAGAATCCCTTGCCGAGTCCGGTAACGTGCACGGACTTGCATCGATGTTCATCTCAATGGTCGATCACGCCGGCACCCACATCGATGCGCCCCGGCATTTCGGCGAGAGCGGCATACCGATCGACCAGTATCCGCTGGAGAAATGCATTGTGCCGGGTATCTGCCTCGACCTGCGCCATATTCCACCGCGCACCGAGATTACGCCCTCCGATCTCGAAGTGGCGGTGAAGAAGACCGACCTGCCGGTCCCGAAAGGCGGCACCGTACTGCTCTGCACCGGCCACCACGAACGCACGTTCCCGCGCAAGGAATACGCGACCGATAATTCCGGTGTGAATGTCGCCGCGACCGAATGGCTCGCACAGCAGGGCGTCGTGCATTTCGGTATCGACTCGATGCGCCCTGGTCCCGAAGGCGACGTGAACGCGCTCGTCCACAAGGCCTGCCTCGACCTCGACATCACCCACATCGAGAGCTTGTGCAATCTGGAAGCGCTGCTAGGGAAAGGCCAGTTCACGTTCATCGGCCTGCCGATGAAGTGGCGCGGGGGCACCGCCTCCCCGATCCGGGCTGTAGCCGTGTTCGACCTGTGAGAATGATATCGCGAAACGCGCCGGAGAAATAGCCGGCAGCACGCCGCTATTCGCTTTCGTCGCCAGATCCGGCTTCGGCCAAAGCCTGCAGCGGCTCGGCCTTCAGTACAACGATCGCGCCGTGCTCGAGGCGCACCCAGTCGCGCGCCGCCCAGGCCCGCAACTGCTTGTTTATGCTTTCGCGCGTCATACCGACCATCTCGCTGATTTCCTGCTGGGTAATCGCAATAGTCCGGCCCTGCGGTTCAAGCTTGTGTTTCTCGGTCAAGCGAAGCAACGCGCTGGCCAGCCGACCCGGCAAATTTTGAAGGATAACCTGTTCGACCTGATCGCTGGTCCAGCGAATCCGCGTGCACAACAATTCGATGAACTTCATCGCAAGGCCCGGCTGGCTGCGTACGAAGGGGATGAACTCGCGCCGGTCGATCGTGAAGAGCTCGCAAGCGGTGTTCGCAGTCGCGTCTGCGGAGCGGGCAGAACCGTCAAGCAGCGCAATCTCGCCAAAAATCTCCCCCGCCCCGATCAGGTTCAGGATTGCATTGCGGCCATCGGGCGACGAAATACTGATCTTCACCGTGCCGGAGATGACGGCAAACAGGCTGTTGCCGGGATCTCCCTTGGCGAAGATCGTCGCCCCCCGCTTCAGCGTGACGTGTTTGGCGTAACGGCAGAGTTGATCGAAGGCATCGGACTCGAGGTCGACAAAATAGGGATGCTTGCGCAAAACCGACAGTTTGCTGCTCGAAAATCCCTGAGCTTCACCCGTCCTTTGCTGAGGCACGCCAGTCAAACTCCAGAAACTGTTCGGGATGTAGCTCTTCCGTAATCAACGCCGGTTGGCTTTTCAACCGGAAAGCATCCTACTGCGTCGATTTAGCGGCCAAAACACAAAGGTAGCCCAGGCATTAACGCTCCGATAACCTTGGAACCCGCCATCGGATGGTACGGACATCGAGCTATCCCGTCACGCGGAAATAGCCGGACGCCATTTAGGCACCAATTTCGGCCTTTAACAGACTTCGGCGGCGCAACGCAGCTCCGACCGCTTCGCTCCGGCTCATTCGTTCGCGATACCCATTTCCTTGATCACGCGCGCATATTTGGCAAGCTGATCACGCGTCATGACACGCAATTCTTCCGACGAACTGCCGCGCACCGCAAATCCCAGTTCCTCCAGCTTGCGGCGTACTTCGGGATCACCGACCGCCTTCAGCGCCTCGGCGTTCAACCGAGCGATGATCGCCCTCGGCGTGCCGGCAGGTGCAAGTATCGCAAACCATGAGTTGAAGAAAAATCCTGGCAAGCCGGATTCAGAGACGGTCGGCACGTCGGGGAATTGCGCCAATCTTTTCTCGGTAGTCACTCCGATCAGTTTGAGTTGGCCGCCGCGCACCAGGGCAGCAACCGTACCTAGCCCCTGGAAGCCGACTGGAATCTGGCCTGCGGCGACATCGGTTGCAGCCTGCGTTGCGCCCTTATAGGGCACGTGGGTCAGCGATATGCCGGCCGCGGAAGCAAACATCGCCATGGCCAAATGCTGCGGGCTGCCCGGGCCACCCGAGCCATAATCGATCTTGCCAGGTGCTGCTTTCGCGGCTGCGATCAGATCCGCCGCGCTCTTGAAGCTGGCCCGATTGCTGGCGACCAGCCCCCACTCCACGGTTGCAACCAGCGATACCGGTTCGAAATCCTTCAATATGTCCCAGCGCATCTTGGACTGCAGGTTGGGCACCATGGTCATGATGCTGTCGTTGAAGCCTCCGATCGTGTAGCCGTCCGGTTCAGCCCGCGCGACCTGCTCCGCCCCGATCATGCCTGAGGCGCCAGGCTGATTCAGGATCACGAATTGCTGGCCCATATTGTCGGCCATTTTCTGCGTCACGATCCGCGCCGCAACATCGACGGCACTCGCTGCAGCCAGCGGCACAATCATCTTGATGGGCCGGTCCGGATAGGACGTCTGTGCGATCGCATTAGGGCTCAGGAGCAGCGCGAGCACCGGAATCAACGAATGGAGCAGGCGCATTTCATGACTCTCCGCCGGCGGTCAGCATTTGGGATATGGGCCACTTATTCCGGAGAATGATTGCTCCTCCACGTCCGCCTTGGCAATCTGGTCGGCAACGAAATGAAGAATGAGCCAGCGCGTCAATCGACATGCGAGGCAAGGAGAATGCCCCTGCACGAGGGAAGCTATCGATGGCGGAGCGACAACTTTCGAAAACGCCGCAGAAGGGTAGGCTTAGGAGCCTCCTAAAGCAATTTCCCATCTGGCCCGAAAAACGGGTGCGGACCGTCAAACGTCCCAATCGGCACCTGATGGGTGACGATGCTGCCGAAATCCTCGCCCGGAAACCAGGTGTGGAGGTGGAAGGCCGGCGGCTCCACCTTGAACGAGGGCGCGCGGAGTTCAGCAAGGTCAAGATCGACCGCGTGGTTCGGCGCCGGACAGATTGTGGTCGGCACACCCGCAAACATCGTCAAAGCGGCGCGGTGCACATGACCGGTGGCGATAAGTTGCATGCGCGGATGACGCCGAACGATGGGGGCGAGTTCGCTGGCGTTGAGGAGATTCTGGCGATCCATGTGCCAGATTCCTGCCTTGAACGGCGGATGATGCAGGA
The DNA here is from genome assembly GCF_040546575.1 of Bradyrhizobium sp. OAE829. Classification (NCBI taxonomy): domain Bacteria; kingdom Pseudomonadati; phylum Pseudomonadota; class Alphaproteobacteria; order Hyphomicrobiales; family Nitrobacteraceae; genus Bradyrhizobium; species Bradyrhizobium sp. OAE829. The sequence goes on from NZ_JBEPOE010000001.1 coordinate 1,826,612, forward strand.
ACAGCAGCGCTGGCCGATCGGGGGAAGCAGCCAGTGTCGCGTCAAGCCAGCGCAGTGTGGGCTCTTCGAGTTCGCCATGCGGCTTCTGGTGTACGCTTGAGTCCAGCAGCAGCAGATCCAGCCCGCCGATCTCAATCTTCTGATTGAGCGCCCCGGACGCCAAGGCATATGGAGCGGACGGAAACGCATCGCGCATCAGCTGACGCGAATCGTGATTGCCGGGAATGCCGGCGAACGGGAGTTTCAATGGCGTCAGTAGCCGCTTGAGGTACTGATATTCCTCAGCCGTCGGCGTATCCGCCAGATCACCTGATATCACCACAAAATCAGGCGCCGGCTGAAACTCGTTCAACGCCGCAACGCAATGTTCAAGGGCCCGGGCCGTATCGACCCTGCCATAGGCGAGCGAGCCCGGCGGCTTGATATGCAGATCGGAGATTTGGGCGATACGAACAGGTTTTGGCGACATTGACGCTCTCAACTTTCGGACGGCAGCAAACGAACGGCTTCCGGCGAAATCAACAGCCCGACCCGTTCGCCGGCCTTGGCTTGTACCGTATTCGGCGCATCAACAGTAAATAGCCTATTGGATACACCACTTATCACCAGTCGTTGCCGGTCGCCAATAAAGCTGACGCTGTCGATGACGCCGGAAAGTGGCGCGCGCCCCGTCTCCACTACGCGGATCGTTTCGGGACGAATCATGGCGACCACGTTCGGAAAATTTGCGTCGCTCCCGATCGCCTGCCGCCCGCCTGGCAAGATGAGATAACCGTTCTCGATCGGGGACTCGATAATATTAGCGGCGCCTATGAACTCTGCCACGAAGCGACTTTGCGGCGTGAAGTAGATCTCGCGCGGCGTACCGATCTGGGCAATCGTTCCCTTCTGCATGACAACGACACGATCGCCGAGTTCCATCGCTTCGGCCTGGTCATGCGTCACGTAGATCGTGGTGATGCCAAGCGCGCGCAGCAGACGGTTGAGCTCGCCGCGTAACCGATCGCGCAGCGCCGCGTCGAGCGCCGTCAACGGTTCATCAAGCAGCAGGATACCCGGCCGGATTGCAACTGCACGCGCCAGTGCCACGCGTTGGCGCTGCCCTCCGGAAAGCTGGTCGATGCGGCGATTCTCCAGCCCGGCAATGTTGGTCAGCGCGACCAGTTCGGCGACGCGCGCCGTACGCTCCTTGGCCGGCACACCGCGGATCTTCAGGCCGTAGCCGATGTTGTCAGATACGCTCATGTTGGGAAACAACGCATAGGACTGGAACACCATACCGACGTTGCGCCGTTCAATTGGTACCGATGTCATGTCCTTGCCGTCGAACAGTACCTTGCCGCCGGGATCAGGCAATTCGAGGCCCGCGATGATGCGAAGCATCGTGGTCTTGCCGCAGCCGGACGGACCAAGCAACACCAGCGTCTCACCGCGCGCAATATCGAGCGTCGCGGGCTCCAGCGCGCGCGTTCCATCGATAAACGTCTTGCCGCAGGCCTCAATACGCACCGAGGCGCCATGTCCGGCTGACGCGTTCATCTCTTCTGTTCCTTCTCGGCAAAGAATTGCATGGCCACCAGCAGCGGGATGATCATTACGAAGAATATCAACGTATAGGCTGATGCCACCTCGAGCCGCATCGAGGCGTAGCTGTCCGCAAGCCCGATGGGCAGCGTCTTGGTCAGGGGCGTATGAAGCATCCAGGTCAGGTTGAATTCGCCAAGCGAAAGCGTCACCACCATCAGGCTGCCGGCAAGTATCCCCGGCACGGCATTCGGTACGATCACGTCACGGAAACGCCGCCATGGTGATGCGCCGAGTGACGCCGCACCTTCGTCGAGCGTCTTGATATCGACCGTTGCAAATACCGCCATCACCGACCGCACCATAAAGGGCATGGTGAAAATGACGTGCCCCACCAGGATGAAGAGCCAAGAACGGCGGAAATCGCTGAAGCCTTGGTAGGTGAGCAGCAACGCCAGGGCAATTGCCAGACCTGGTATCGCCAGCGGCAGCGTGATGATCTCCTCGACGAGGCGCGACAGCCTCCCTCCCCGCACGTGCAAGGCGTAGGCTGCGGGAACACCTATGGCCAGCGTCACGGCGAGGGTTGCAAAGGCGATCACGAATGACAGCAAGATAGTGCCGGCATAGAGCTGCCAGACCTGGACAACCCATTGCAGGGTTACGCCGGACTGGATACCGCGAAAATAATTCACGGTAACGCCGGCGGAAATCGACAGGATTGCGGGCACCACCAGGAATGCGGCCACGATCAATGTAAAAATTAGCTGGCCGGTGAAGATCAGACGATCACGCATGGCTCATCCAGCCGCCGCAACTGCGCTGCCGCTGAAGGAGCGGGCCAGCGCCAGGATGAACCAGGTAATGATGCCGAGCCCGACCGACAGCGCGGCCGAAGTCGAAAAATTCGCAGCCAGCGTGAACTCGGTATAGATCAGCATCGGCAACACATCGATGTTGGTCGCCAGCGTAAACGCCGTGCCAAACGCCCCCATCGCCGTCGCAAAGGCAATCGCACCGGAAGCGACGAAGGCCGGCGCCAACGCCGGCAACACGACATCGCGCTGCACCGCCCATGGACTCGCGCCCAGCGAACGGGCGGCCTCCTCGAGGCCGACGTCGAGCTTCTGCACCGCAGCCATGATGGTGAGGATGACGCGCGGGATCGAGAAATAGAGATAGCCGAGGAACAGCCCGTAGATCGAATAGGCAAAGACCAGCTTTTCGCCAAGCATGCGGTTGGAAAGATCGCCGATCAGCCCCTGGCGCCCGGCGAGCAGGATGATCAGGAAGCCGATAACCACGCCGGGAAACGCCAGCGGAAAGGTCAGCATCGCAATCAGCACGGCGCGGCCGGGGAAGCGATGCCTCTGCAGGAACATTCCAGCAATCGTCGCCACGATCAGCGTCACAACGGTGGTGGCGGCTGCCAGCGCCACCGTATTGATCAAGGTCGCGCGGTAACGCGGCTCAGTCAGGATTGCCAGATAGCCCGCGACGCCTTGCGGACCTTCCGCCCCGGTCACGACCAGCCGCGCCATCGGAAGCAGGAAAAACGCCGCCGTCACCACCGCAAGCGGCAGCAAGCACAACCAGACAAAGGATCTATGCGACATCAGCAGAAGGCGCCCCGGAGCTTCAGTTCTGACGAATCAGAACCGAAGCTCTACTTTATCGACGCGTTCTCTTCACGCGAACCGGTACCCACTTCGCTCGAAAACGCTCTAACCGGACACCATATTGCCTCAGCGAACCTCGGCGAGATAGCGGTCGACGAAGCCTTTTTGCATGTTTTCCATCTGACCCCAGTCGACATTTTTCGCGCGTGCGTAGTCGCTGTCGGGCAGGAACTTCTTCTTCACGGCATCAGGCAGCTCGATCGGCCGCGCGGGACGCAGATAGGCGTTGGTCCAGATCGCCTGCCCCTTGTCGGACAGAAGATAGTCGAGAACCTTTTTCGCCTTGTCCTTGTGCGCCGCGTTCTTGACGAGGCCAACGACGTAAGGAAACACCACAGAACCTTCGCAAGGGATCACAAACTCGAAACTGCCTTTCTCCGAGTATTTCGCGCGATAGGCGTTGAAATCGTAATCCAGCAGAATCGGCATCTCGCCCGAAACCACACGGGCATAGGAAGTTTGCTTGGGCACGATCGGGTCATTCTTCTTCAGGTCCTTGAAGAAGCTGATTGCGGGATCAAAATTGGCCGCCGAGCCGCCAAGCGCCAGGTTGATCGCGACTGCACCGACATACCCGACTGCGGCCGAAGACGGATCGAGATAGCCGACCATACCCTTGTAGTCGGGCTTCAGGAGGTCCTTCCAGCAGGCCGGCACCGGCTTGCCACCAAGCGCATCCTTGTTCACGAACAGGCCAAGCGTGCCCGAATGAATCGTGGTCCAGAAGCCATCGGTATCCTTCAGGCCGGCGGGGACCTGATCCCAGTTGGCGGGCTTATAAGGCTCGAGGGCATCCTGCGCCTTGGCCTTCATGCCGAAGGTAACGCCAAAATAGCCGATATCGCCGACGGGGTTGCTCTTCTCGGCCAGTATCTGCGCCAGCGCCTGACCGGAGTTCTTGTTGTCGTGCGGAATATCATAGTTGAGGTCGGCCTTGATCGCCTTGAGCATCGAGGCCCAGTCCGCCCATTCCGGGGGACAATTGTAGCAGATGACGTCGGCCGCTTTGGCGGATTGCCCGGGCGCGACCAGCGATAGCGCCAGCAAGGCAAGAACAAAGCGGACGGTCTTCATGGAAAACTCCGATTTTGCAAGGCAGTGAAAGGATTTCAGCACCAACCGGGGACCAAGTACAGGCCGCAGATGAAGGATTTGCGACAAACCATTTTGCTATGCAGCAAATGGTGGCCGCGTCGCTTCAAGCATCCGGCAATTTCGCCCAACTGCGATTTCCGCTAGGCTCGCGCGTGAGAGGATCCGCTGCATGTATCAGCCCACCGGCGTCACAACTTCACCCAAACTGCTCATCCCTGATCGCATGAAAGCCTGGGTTCTCGGCGACCCGGATCAACTCGCCTTGCGGGACAAGCCGGTGCCCGTTCCCGCACGGGCTGAAGTCCTGGTCCGGATCGATGCAGTCGCGATCTGCGCGACCGACCTTGAGATCATTCATACAGGTTCGCCCGCGAGCATTCAGGGCGGCCTGCCCTTCAACAAGAATTTCACGCCGGGCCACGAATATATGGGCACCGTCGCAGCTCTCGGGCCTGACGTCGATGAATTCACGATTGGAGAAAGAATCAGCGTGGAGATCCACGCCGGTTGCAGCCAGTGCAAGCGCTGCCGCCAAGGCATGTACACGTCATGCCTGAATTACGGCAAGCCAGAGAAGGGTCACCGCGCCAACGGATTTACCACTGACGGCGGTTTTGCCGAATACGCTGTCAATCACATCAACACGCTCGCGCGCGTGCCCGACACCATGAGCGATGCGGAGGCGACGCTGGTCGTCACCGCCGGCACCTCGATGTATGGCTTAACTGAATTGGGAGGGTTAGTGGCCGGCGAGAGCGTCGTTGTGATCGGCCCCGGACCGATCGGGTTGCTCGCGGTGGCCGTTGCCAAAGCACTCGGCGCCAGCCCGGTGATCCTGACGGGAACGCGCAACAGGCGGCTCGCGATCGGAAAGGAGCTCGGCGCAGACCGCGTGATCAATATCAACGACGAAGACGCAGTCGAGGTCGTCAAACAACTCACCGGCGGTATTGGCGCCGACTATGTGGTGGAATGCGCCGGGAATGAGGCCACAATCAATCAAGCTATTCATATGACCAATCGTGGCGGAAAAATTTGCCTCGCGGCGTTTCCGCATGATCCCGTCACGATGGATATCGCGTATCTCGTAAAGAACAACATCTATGCCTACGGCATTCGCGGCGAAGGTCGCAGCGCGACCCGCCGCGCTATGGCGCTGATGGCAGAAAAACGCTTCGACGCAACGAAAATCCACACGCACACATTTCCGCTGGCCGACCTGCCGACTGCGCTAAGATACGCGCGTGAGCGTGTTGACGATGCGATCAAGGTGGTCGTTACCAATCCGAAAGCGAGTTCGATCGCGAGCGCAGCAGCCGAGTGAACACTGGCTTAGCTCGTCGTTCGTCAGATTCGGCCCAGTGCGGTCAGGATAATTTGGGGGGTCAGTGGAATTTCCGTAATGATCGTCCCAAAAGGGCTGAGCGCGTCATTGACTGCATTGGTTACCGCGGCCGCCGCTCCCGCCGTTCCGGCCTCGCCGGCGCCTTTCGCGCCTAGTTCCGACTCCAGCGTCGGCGAGACCACGTGGCCGACATCAATATCCGGCATTTCGCCGGACATCGGCACCAGATAATCGGCCAAATTGGCGTTGGTGAGCTGGCCCCGCTCGTCATAAATGCATTTTTCGAACAGCGCGGCGCCAAGCCCCTGCACCACCCCACCCCTGATCTGCTCGTCGACCAACTGCGGATTGATAATCGTGCCGCAGTCCTCGACCACCCAGTGCTTCAACAATTTGACGAAGCCGGTGTCGGTATCGACCTCCAGCCACGAGGCCTGTACACCGTTAGTAAAGGCGAAGGGATACTCTCGCGGGACAAAATGCCGTGTCGCCATCAGTTCGGCCCGAATGCCGGGCGGCAGCGTATCGGGGCGAAAATAAACGATCCTGGCCAGCTCACTCAATTCAATGCGCGGCGCGCTATCGCTGACGTTCACGACATTATTGTTGACGATGTCGAGTTCGCCGGATGACGATTGCAGGATGGCGGCAGCGACCTCGAGGACGTTTTTGCGCAGCACCTTGGTGGCCTGAAGTGCTGCCTCACCGCCGATGCCGGCTCCACGCGAGGCCCAGGTGCCACCTCCATAGGGTGTATTGTCGGTATCGCCGAGGATGACGCGCACACGGTCCATCGAGACACCGAGCACGCTGCCGACGATCTGGGCGGTGAGCGATTCCGATCCCTGCCCCTGTTCCGTGATGCTGGTTTGGCAGACCACGGCTCCCTGGGCATCGAGCCGCACCGCAACGCCATCCTGCGACGATATCTTGGCACCGCCGACGCCATAGAATGCCGCGCTGGGATTGGTGACTTCGATAAAGCTGGCGATGCCGATGCCGCGATGAATGTTTCTGGCTCGCAACGTCGCTTGTTCCACGCGCAGCGCGTCATAGTCCATCATCTTGATGAGTTTCGCCAACGCGGCATGATGCGACAATTGCTCGAAACGCAAACCCGAAGGCGAAGCACAGGGGTAAGCGTCGTCGGCAATCAGATTGCGGCGGCGAATTTCGACGGGATCCATGCCGATCTTCATCGCCGCCAGATCGACCAGACCCTCAGTTACCGAACAGGCGATCGGATGCCCGACCGCGCGATACTGACACATGACGTTCTTGTTCTGGAACACGACGCGGGCACGGGCGCGGTAGTTCCTGGTCGCATAGGGCCCACCGACCAGGTTGACGACCTGATTGGCCTCGATGGCGCTGGTTCGCGGGTACATTGAGTACGGCCCGATACCCGTGAGATCGTCGATCTCGAACGCGGTGATGGTACCATCGCGTTTGACGCCAATCTTTCCCTTGCAGCGATGGTCGCGCGCATGGATATCGGTGTTAAAACTCTCGACCCGGTCGGCGACGAATTTGACCGGCCGCCGCAGCAGTTTCGACAGTGCGTAGGTCGCCATTTCGTCGGCGTAGATGTGGACCTTGATACCGAAGGAGCCGCCGACGTCCTTGCAGACCACGCGGACCTGGGACTCCTGCAGACCGAGATGCAGCGCCGCAATATTCTGCACCATATGCGGCGCCTGCGTGCCCTGATAGATCGTGAGTCGCCCTTCGGCAGAGTTCCAGTCGGCAACTACCGAACGCGGCTCCAGCGTCACGCCGGTGTGCCGCCCAAAAATGAATTCTGCTTCCACCACCTCGTCGGAGGCAGCAAAGGCCGCGTCGACGGTGCCTGCTTCATGATTACGCTCGAAGGCCAGATTGTCGCCGAGCGCGGGATGGATCACAGACGTGGTGGGATCGAGCGCTGTTTGCATGTCCGTCAGAGCGTCGAGCTCCTCATACGCGACGGAGATATGTTCTGCCGCATCCTCGGCAGCGGCGCGGCTAGTTGCGACGATTGCCGCAACGGCTTCGCCCTGCCAGCACACCCGGTCAACCGCGATCGCGCTTTGCGGCGCAGATTTGAGACCCTTCAAGTGCGAAAGCACCCCAACCCACGGCGTGATGACCGGGGCAATTTCCTGACCGGTGACGACGGCAATTACACCCGGCATGCGTTTTGCCGCTGCTGCGTCGATACCGGTGATTTTTGCATGAGCGTGCGGCGACCGCTGGAACACAACATGCGCCATGCGCGGCAGTTCGATGTCGCTGACATACTGCCCGCGTCCTTGCATCAGCCGTTCGAGGTTCGGCCGCGGCACGGTCTTGCCGATATAGGAGTTCGGCCGGTCGAGCACCGAAAACGCGTCGGGATTCTCAGGTGTACGCGTCATGGCGCGCGTTCCGCGCGCAACCGCGCCGTCGTCTCGATCGCATCGATAATCGCTTGATAGCCGGTGCAACGGCAATAGTTGCCGGAAAGGTGCTCACGAATCTCTTCCCGACCCGGCTCTGGCGTCTGCCTCAGCAGATCCTGAGCCGCCATCAGCATTCCCGGTGTGCAGAAGCCGCATTGCAGAGCGTTGCGATCGCGGAACGCAACCTGCAGATCCGCAATTTCACCGCTGTCGGATAAACCCTCAATCGTTTCGACCGAGCCTTCGTGGGCCTGTACCGCCAGTATCAGGCAGGAGCGCACGATCTCGCCATTGAAACGCACCGTGCAGGCACCGCAAACCCCGTGCTCACACCCGACATGCGTGCCGGTCAATTTCAGATGCTCACGCAGGAAGTCGGCCAGGTTCAGCCGCGGCAGCACGTGGGTGTCGATACGCTCGCCATTGACTTCGAGGAAAATGGGCACAGGGGTCATCGCGCGGGTAACCCCGACTGCAAATCGGGACGGCGAAGCAGCGTGGACACGCACCGTTGAAGTAATACTTTCGCAAGATGCCGGCGCGTGGCCGGAGTAGCCTGCTGATCCTCCTGGGGATCCAGCTCTTCGCCCAGTATCACGGAGGCTTTGGCCAGGATTTCCGGCGTGACCGCGACGTTAACAAGTTTCCCGGCGGCCCGGGCAAGCAAAGGCCGGTCGCCCACGGCAAAGAAACCGAGGCGGAGATCAGTGAACTGCCCGTCTACGATGGTCGACTGGGCCGCCAAGCCGACCATGGCATAGTCGCCGTGACGGCGGGCAAATTCATGGAAGAAGTGCGCGGAATTTGTCCGCGCGACAGGCAATTCGACGGCAACCAGCAGTTCCTGTGGCGAAAGTGCCGTCTCGTAAATGCCGGTGAAGAATTTTTGAGCAGGGATTCGTCGCTCGCCCTGTGGCCCGCAAACTATGACGGTTGCGCCCAGTGCCACCATGCAAGCCGGCAATTCGGAAGCCGGATCCGCGTGCGCAAGGCTGCCGCCGAGCGTGCCGCGGTTGCGGATCGCCGGATGCGCGACATGGGAGGTAGCGTCCCTCAACAGAGGGGCATGGGTCGCAATTTCGGGAGATCTCAGGACGTCCACGTGACGCGTCAGCGCACGAACGGTTATGACGTCGCCTTTCACAACTATCCCGCGAAGCTCAGCCAATTCACCGATATCGACAATGAATTCGGGAGAGATCAGGCGCAGATTCATTGCCGGCATCAGGCTTTGGCCGCCGGATAACACCTTGGCCTTGTCGCCATATACAGCCAGCAACTCCAGCGCATTCACAACGCTGGTAGCGCGGGCGTAAGCGAAAGCCGAGGCTTTCATTTCGACGCAACCTCCCCCGGCAGCATATCGGCATTTTCTTTGGATTAGACGGCGACAATTTTCAAAGGTCAAGTTTGTTTATCGAGTGATTATTTCGGTGCCTGCCACTTTGGGGCTTGTTATCATGTTGCGGTCGAAGCACGTTTCCCACCAAACGAAACGCCTGCCCTTGGGGAGGAGCAGACCATGAAGCTCGGGTTCTTCACGATGCCCATCCATCCTGTCGACAAGGATTGGCGGCTGTCTCTCAACGAGGATCGCGAAGCCTTCCTGTTGGCCGACGAACTCGGGTACAGCGAAGCTTATGTCGGCGAGCACGTCACCGACAAAGCCGAGAACATCACATCCTGCATCGCATTCATCGCCTGGCTTGCCGCGGCGACCAAGCAAATCAAGCTCGGAACCGGCACCATCAACATGCCGAACACCCATCCGGCGGCGCTTGCAGCCTCGATCGCGATGCTCGATCACATGCTCGACGGCCGCCTGATCTTCGGAATTAGCCCCGGTGGGCTACTGTCCGACGCCGAAGTCTTCGGCAATCTCGACGCAGATCGCAACGCGATGTTCCTGGAGGCGATCAATCAGGTCCTTGATATCTGGGCAAGCGAGCCACCGTATAACCTCCAGGGCAAGTACTGGAATGTATCGGTACAGAAGACCGTGATTGAGGACATTGGTCAGGGCTTCATCGCGCGCCCGCTACAACGGCCGCATCCACCGATCGTGGTGACGGCGGTGGCGCCGTTTTCCAAAGGTGTGACCGAAGCCGCTGCACGGGGCTGGGATCCGATTTCGGCGAACTTCCTGATGCCGGCATGGGTAAAAAGCCATTGGCCGAAATACGTTGAAGGCTGCGAACGTGTTAGCCGCCCGGCAGAGACGGCGAACTGGCGGGTCGCCAAAAGCATATTTGTCGCCAAGGACGCCGCCACGGCAAAAGCCTATGCTACGGATCCGAACGGGCCGTATGTCTATTATTACCGTTCGCTATTCACCAAGTTGAAGCGTGGCGGCCGTATCGAACTGTTCAAAACACGCCGCGATCAGCCTGACGAGGAAGTGACGCTCGAGTCGATTTGCGACAAACTCATCATTCACGGCACGCCCGATAGCGTGGCCGACCAACTGCTGGCCTTTCAGGAAGAAACCGGTCCGTTCGGGACGCTGCTCTATGCCGGCAAGGACTGGAAGGATCGCGAGCTTGCACGCCAGTCGATGATCCTGATGGCCGAAAAAGTCATGCCGCGCATCAATACGGATATGTCCGGGAAGCCGTCCGGATAGATCAATTCATACAGGGAAATCCGCCGTGGCACTCAGTGATCGCATCCCCTATCAGGCCCAGATCGACCGACCGAAGCTGACGCTTCCCGGCGGCAAGAAGCTCGCAGTGTGGGTGATCCTCAATGTAGAGGAATGGCGGATCGAGAACGCGATGCCGCGGACGGTGCTGAGCCCGCCGATGGGACAGCCGCTGCTGCCTGACGTGCCGAACTGGTCCTGGCATGAATACGGCATGCGGGCCGGCTTCTGGCGACAGTTCAAGGCGCTGACCGACCGCAAGATGCCGGTAACGCTGGCCCTGAATGCCAATGTCTGCAATTCCTATCCGCGCGTTGCGTCCGCCGCTCTCGAAGCCGGCTTCGAGTTTATGGGCCACGGATTCCTGCAGGGGCCGATGCACAAGCTCGACAATCAAGCCGATGCGATCAAGCGCTCCGTCGAGACAATCGCAAAATTTACCGGCAAATCACCGCGATCATGGGAGAGCCCGGGCCTGACCGAGACCGACGAAACGCTCGATCTCCTGCGCCTCAACGGCATCGAATATCTGGCGGATTGGGTCATCGACGATCTGCCGCAGGATATCGCCACGCCCCACGGCACCATCACGACGATCCCTTATTCAGTCGAAACCAACGACATCGTGGTCCATGCGCTGCAACATCAGCCCTCCGAGCAATTCCTGAAGCGTGGCATGGATCAGTTCGACCGGCTCTATCTCGAAGGCGAATCGAACGCGCGGATCATGGCGATCTCGATCCATCCCTATATTACGGGGGTTCCACATCGCATCAAATATCTGGAAGCGCTGCTGGACTACGTCATCAGCCATGACGGCGTGGCACTGATGACCGCAAGCGAGATCGGCGACTGGTATCGCGCGGAAACAGCCGGAAAATAACGGCTGGCTTATCCCACCACCTTGATTGGTGCGCGGCGGACGTCCGGCGAGGTTTCATTGACCCGCTCGAAGCCGGCCAGAAAGACATCCAGCGCATCGCTGATGATTCGATCCTTGTCTTCGAGCACCGGCGATTCGTAGATGTATTTGCGGACGCCGTAGTAGAAGATTCCGCCGTGAAGGACCCAGGCCAGTTCGAGTTCGGTCGCACTCGGCTTGTTTTGCACGACAAGCCCCGCTTCATGACGGCACTCCCGGATGATCCGGGTCAGTATCTTGTCCTTGACCATGCCGACATACCAGCGATTGATGTCGAGACCTTTCAAGCCCGAATAGAGATAGATGCGAAGCCATTTCCGGGTGAAGATCGCGTCGGTATAGGCGCTATAGAATTCCAGCAGCCGGTCGCGAAGCGGCCGCGAGCGGTCGGTCAGCAGTTTCTCCCAGCCGGTTTCGAGCGGGTCGAGATAGACCGTGCGATAGACCTCCTTGATCAAGTCGTCCTTGCTTGGAAAGTAACGATAGAGCAGCGGCTGCGTTACGCCAAGCCGCCGCGCCAGTGCCCGCGTTCCACCGCCAAATCCTTCTTCCGAGAAAAATTCGGTCGCCTTCGCAACAATTTCCCGGCGACGATCGTCGGGCGAGAGGCGCTTTTGCTTGGTGCCAGCACGTTTAGGCTGACCTTTCCTGCTCATCAGGATTTGCCGTCGTCGCCGGCAAGGAATCGGCCGAATCCGCCGCGTGCAAACAACAGCGGCGCCTGCCCATTATAAGTATAGGCCTCGACGGCTCCCAGAAAGATGATGTGGTCACCCCCGTAGTATCGATTGGCGGCACGACACTGAAAATTTGCAACGCTGTCAGCAAGCACCGGCGCGTTGCCGAGCCCCGGCGTCCAGCTCACGCCGGCGAATTTGTCGCCGGAGGATTTTGCGAATTGCGAGGCCAGCGTCTGCTGAGAAGCACCGAGAACATTGACCGCGAAATGGCTGGCGTTCTGGAAGATGGTCAAGCCCTGCGAGAACATGCCGAGGCTCCACAAGACCAGCGGCGGATTCAGCGAGACCGAGGCAAAGGAGTTGCAGGTCACGCCATATGGCTTTCCGTCCGCCGCCATCGCTGTAACAATCGTGACGCCGGTAGCGAACGTACCGAGCGCATTACGAAAATCCCGGGGATCGATCGCCGAGTTGTCGCTGGCGAGTTCGTTAGCGGGATCGGCCGGATGTTTGGGTGCGTCGGACATCCACCTCGCCTCAGAGCGTCAGGTTTTCGGACGGCAGACCAAGCGCTACACGTCCATAATTGGTTCCCGCCGCATCGAAATTGAACGCGAGGTGCGAATTCACCGCGTGGGCATCGCGAAATTGCCGCTGCAACGCACCTGACGTAAACAGACTGCGTGCGCCGCTTGCAGCAAACAGCAGCGACACGGCGTCAGTGCAGAGGTTCACAGAAAACGCGCCGTCACGCCGCAACCGCGTCTTGTCTGCTATGTCCGGAACGTGGCCACGTCGAGCATCCGCCATGGCATCGATGCAATTCGTGCGCATGACCAGCCGCGCCGCATCGATCTTGGCGGAGGCTTCCGCGATCTTGATCTGGGTCGTCTGCATATCGCTGAGCTTGGCACGATTATAAGTCGAGGCACGATGACGTGCGAATTCGACATAATCATTCAAACAGGCCTGTGCATTACCCAGACCGACGCCTGATAATACATAAGGGAACAACGAGAATACCGGCAGCGCGTAAAGGGCGTTTGGATTGACGACACTCCCGGGGGTTGGCCCGCCGCCAAGATCGCTGACGGCGATCGTCATCTGCTCCGCGATAAAGGCGTCCGTGACCCTGACATCGTTCGATCCGGTCCCGCACAGGCCAGTCGCGTTCCAGGTATCGTTGATCTTGTAGTCGCTCTTGTTGAGCAGGAAGAGCCGGTATTCGATGCCATCGGCGTCATCGTCGGACGAAACCACGCTGGCGAGCATGTTCCAATCGCAGGATTCCACGCCTGAGGAAAACGGCCAGTGGCCATTGAGCACATAACCGCCATCGACTTTTCTGGCCCGGCCGGCTGGAAAGATGAATGACGAGGCGATCAACGCATCGGCACCCCTGTCCCAGACGGCATCCTGCGCATGCCGGTCAAACATGCCCAGCATCCAGTGATGGCTGGCAAGGTTGGCAAAGTTCCACGCTACGGAAGCATCCGCCTGCCCCAGCGCATCGGCGCAATCGACCAGGGCAACATAGTCGAGTTCGGCGCCGCCAACGCGTTTGGGCTGTACGATCCGGAACAGGCCGGCATCGTGCAAATCTCGCTCGGTCTCCGGTGGCAAACGCCGCAGTTCTTCAGTCCGGGCGGCACGCTCCCGCAGTTTCGGGATCAGTGCTCTGGCGCGGGCAACTACAGCGGCATAGCTGTCCGTACCCGGTCCCGCGAGCGAACTTGCATCTGGCCTGCGGCCGTCCCCTGCCATTAGCGCTTCCCTGCTCAATCCGTCGTTGCGAACTTAAAGCGGTTGAGCCTGGTCAGTCTACCGCCTCACCGCCAATGATCAAGGCGCGCGGAACATGGCTCTTCCGCCAAATTGGGCTGCGGCAACCTTTGCGCCCACGCTAAAAACGAAAAAGAGCCCGGCGGCCGTCAGGCTACCGGGCGAGGAGTACTTCCAAAGAACGCTGGACGCTGGCTATCCAATGAGCTTGCGCCAATAAAGCGTATTTGGCCAAGCCCATGGGACTGGCGGCTGAAACAGCCGGTAGCCGGCGCGAATGAAATTGTTGGCAGACGACAGATTGTCAGTCGTATCGGAAATGACCGAGCACCATCCGTTGAGCCGCGCACGCCCCTCCACGGCGCCCATCAAACGAAGTTGCAACCGGCGTCCCCAGTGCTTTTTCAGCACTCCAACCCGGCAGAAATAGCCGGCATTGGACACGTGAGTCGAAGGGACAACTCCCGCAAAGCCAACTGGCTCCGCCTCGTCACGAGCGAGCCACCAATGCCCATGATCGAACTTTGGTATAGGGGCACAATCCAAGAATGTCAGCCGATGAAGTTCCAGGAGCGTGTCAGCTATCTCTTCGTCGTACCCGTCAACCTCACGAATCCGGTACATTGGCCCTACCCACCCGATGCTGAAATTTGAGTTATCGCCGGATCGCATTCAGAAAACCGTCGGCAATGAATCTGGACACCACATCGATGAGCGTGGCTACGCAACATACGCCCCGGTCATGGCGCAGCTCCGCGATCACTTGCCAAGCGTAGCCTTGATGCCGAGCCAGACCGCACCGACAAATCCGGTGACAATCACGGTGATCACTGCTTTGAATGTATAGCTCTGCATGCCCCGAAAGATGATGATTCCGTCTCCGGGCGTTTCGATCTTGTCGCTGTACAGCTTGAAACCGCTGCCGACGCCGAGCGCGACGATCTTGCTCTCGATCAACCGCTTGCTCGACTGCGCCAATGTCCGTTGCGCCTCGCGAATGCAAACCGCAAGCGTGCCGCGCTCGGCTTGGCAGGTCTCAACCAGCAGCTCGCCGAAGAAATGCGATTTTCCGGATCCCCGGCCGCCGAAAGCCCCGCGGTACCTGCTGGGCCGAAGCAACGGTTCAAATACTTTCGCTGTCGGGATTTTCAGGATTGACGATATGCCGTTCGATGCGTTGGGGAGGCCCGCCCGGGACTTCATTGTCGCTCTCCGATGGTTGCGCGGCTTTGCCCCAGCCGCGATCGAGGACGGCGTTGGCCGCCGAGACGCGCGCCGCAGGCGTTGCATCCTTGCTTTGCATGATTTTGACGAGGACGTTGATGGCCGTCTTGGTCTGGCTCCGTGCCAGTGAGCGGATGTCTGCCAAGGGTTTCCTCACCGTGTCTCGTCATGATCCGCCGCGACGTATTCGCACGGCGTAGGATCGGCCGGGTTGGCGGCAGACTTGTGCACCGCGGAGCGGAACGCGATCGTCGGGAAATCGGTCTGTTCCTGATCATGCCTGGGGCGCGGGATGAACTGGATGATTACGGCAGTCATGAGGGATCCTCCCATAGCGCGATTGCAATCAGGCCGATCAGCGCGAGCGATATCAGATATGCGGTCATCGGCTTCTCTTAAGGAAATAAATGCGCGGCATGATCGCTGGCGTGCGATCATTTCGGGCGCGAACCGTATCCCTGCTACAGGGGCCGCTTGCGGCCGTGACCTTGGCCACGCCGCACACCGGCACGTTCGCGCGTGCCGGCTAATGATGATCTGAAAGGTTCGGACGACGGCGCGCCTGCGACGCCTCAGGCGACGGGCGTTGGGAGTTGTGGCGTCGTGACAAGCGGCCGTCGTCCGATTGGAGAATTTCAACAAAAAAGCCCGCGGCGGATTTCTCCGCCCGGGCTCTGCATGACTTTCGCGATGATGATAATCAGCCGGTGATTTGCCCGACGTGTCAAATTCTTTTTCAGGCCGTCAATCAATTGCAGAAAATCAGGAGCGTCGATGCGACAAGCCTCGCCTGGCGACAAGGCGCGAGCCGACGGAATTTTGGTCTTCGAGACTATCGCTGCTGCGCGGCGAGCAAGAGCTTGAGCAGCCCGCCGGGCGGCGGCGCATCCGGATTGTCGGGATCGAAACCCGTAAGAGCCGCGATCCGGCCCGTAAGACCGCCCATCGGAATTGAACTGTCCGAGGGAGCGAGCGATGCGTCCGAGCCGACCGTGGAAGGTTGTGGTTTGGTCGCGTCCAGCTGGTTCAGATGTCGAATGTATTCCAAGAGAGTGGAAGCGCTCGATCCCTGGGGGCCTGGCATAGACGAGCCGCCGGCACTGCCTGCGGACGAAGAGGCATCGCTTCCGCTGGCGAAGGCATTTCCGCGGGCGGGAGAAAAAACCTCCTTGAACGGAACGAACGGCACTGTCGGCGCGCTTCTGTCAAATACGGATGTTTGCGGCTGCTCGGCATTCGTCCGGCTCAAATATCGGACCGGCCTGGTGCTGGAGATTCCAGGCGTTCCTCCCGCTTGCGGCAGCGGCACCGCTTGCATCGGATTCAGCGGACCAAGGCTCGCCAGAGCTGCGGCCCAGTCTGTGGGGCCGCCGAAAGAGTTCAGTTGACCGGGAAGAACGAACTGCGCAGGCAGGGCGTCGGTGTCAAACACGGATGCTGGCGGCGTGCTGCCATCCCTCCGGCTCAGATATCGCATCGGCTTGGCGCTGTCGGAGATTCCTGTAAGTCCAATGACGTGCGGGAGCGGTGCTTGCTGCGTCTGATTTTGAGGGGCGACACCTTCAGAAGAAGAGCCGCGGTTTTCAATACTGTTGCCGCCATCGCGCGTTATGACAAGATGGGGGCGTTGGCGCTACCGTAGTTCTTGAGCGCAGCAACGTCAGTTGCAGGCCAACTGTTTTCACGGGCGACAACGGTCTGGAAAAAACATCGACAGTTCCCGTTACTGTGTTTCCCTTGTCGTCGGTGACCTCAAACGGCTCGCTAGCCATGATGGATTCCTTTCGGTGCGACCGACGTAAGCTGCCGCGGATAAATCTTACTCGCCCGTTTCGCACTTAGGCGGAAGGAGAACATACAAGCCCTTCGATCCTTCCGGGCTGCCGCGTACTGCGGCGGCGAAGAGCGGATCGCTGGTCAGTTCTCGTACCTGCCGGCAATAATCCAGGTAGTTAGCGCCATCAGACTTGCCGACGCCAAAACTCAACCAACCGTCTCCAAACCAATTGGATTTGTAACAATTCACAAAGGAGATCGCATGACCGAGGTTGGCAATGCCAGGGCGCACCGGCCGGTTGACGGTGCAGCCGAGACGATCCGCTATCTCCCGATCGACCGGATCCGGATCATTGGCATCAATGCTCAGCATGATGAGCGCGGGGACCTCGGGCTTTTCCTTTTCGAAAAACAGTACGCCGGCGGGCATGCGCGGAGATTTCAAGGAAGGGACCGGCACTAGGAGCATCGGGTCGGGCACGGGCAGATCGAGAGAATCAAGCAGCGTGCGTTCACCGGCAAAGCTAATCAGCTTCTGCTCGCGACTGCGACGCAACCAGGCATCGAACTCCTCAAATGAAGCATTGGACAAGTCCTCCTTCCCGACCGAATGGATTTCGTGGAGCGGCGAGTACTTCTCGTAGATAGTCAGAAGGGCCAGTGGTTCTGCGTACGTCTGCAACGAATACCCCATTCGTCTCCCATAAGCTCTACCCTTGGGAGCCGCGCCGAAATCGAACTCGCCGATCGGTTGGCGCAACAGATAGTCGATCGCGCCACGGAGACATGCGAGGCGGCGAGCCGGATTTGGATGCCCTGCCCCGACCGCAAAGTCCCCGAATCCATCGAGAAATCGAACCCTCAGTTCGCATGGACTGACATTGGGAAGTTGGCTGGCGTTATCCTTCAACAGAACGGCGAGGATTTCCTGATGCACGTGCTGTTCGCGGAACGACACTCCCTTGGGCATGTCGACGTGATAGGTCAGCCAGCTTTGTTCACTTGCCGGCGATGATCGTCCGGCAGCGATCGTAGCAACTCTACCGGGCGGCTGCGGAGGCAGATCGATCGGCTGCGTAGCTGAAGTCGCGATCGAGAAAGCAAGTGCGACAAACGATACAATCGTCCCCAACGCTCTTGTTTGAAACCTGTGGTGGCATCTCATGGGTGCACCCTGAGTCGATCGCCATGCTGCGCGCAATCCGATCAGCATAGATTCTATCTGGTGAAACTTCAATTTCTTCGGCCGGGCCGCTGATGAACCCTCGTCGGCAAGTTGATTGATCGACACGACCAATCTAGTTCCTGATGGAGACTCCCATACCGCGACTGCAATCAGGCCGACCAGCGCGAGCGATATCAGATATCGCGGTCATCGGCTTCTCTCCGGAAATAAATGCGCGGCGCTGGGTGCGATCATTTCGGGCGCGAACCGTATCCCTGACACAGGGCCGCTTGCGCGCCGTGACCTTGGCCACGCCGCACGCCGGCACGTTCGCGCGTGGCGGCTAATGATGATCTCAAAGGTTCGGACGACGGCGCGCCCGCGACGCCTCAGGCGACGGGCGTTGGGAGTTGTGGCGTCGTGACAAGCGGCCGCCGTCCGATTCGAAAATTTCAATAGAAAAAGCCCGCGGCGGATTTCTCCGCCCGGGCTCTGCACGATTTTCGCGATGGTGATAATCAGCCGGTGATTTGCCCGACGTGTCAAATGTTTTTCGGACCGTCAACAAATTACCGAAAATGCGATGCAACAGGTTGGATAATTTGAAACTTTCCCGCGGATAGCATCGCAGTAAATGAAAAAGCCCGCGGCCGATTTACCGGCGCGAGCTTTACGATGTCGGCGATGATGAAGATGTGCCGCTGATTTGCCCGACGCGTCAAGCGCAAAAAATTGGTCCGGTGCATCGACATTCAAATGGAAATATTGGGCGCAGGGCACCAGCCAACGCTCAATCAGATCGCAAGGAGGCCGTTGATGTATTTCGTCGCTACCGTGCTCGCGATCCTGTCGGGCCTGTTCTATGCGGCAAGCCATAACGAGATCGGCTCGCTCGGCGTCACGATGTGCCAATACGGCAGTTCGTTTTGTGCCAACCCGCTTCTCGTCCTAGTGGGAGCGGGGCTTGCTGCTGTATGGGGCGCGTTCGTCAGCGTACGCTGACGCGCCGGTCACAAGCCTGATTTCGCGATGATGATTTTCTGCCCCTGATTTGCCCGACGTGTCAAACGCGAAATCAGGATCCTCGCATCAGCTCTCGCAGCTACTTAACAAGCCGCCCGAAGGACTATTCGTCAACGGGATCGGTTATCGGTGCCTCTTGAGCGAAGCGGCCGCAGGCCCTGCAAGGCAGCATCGAGCCATTCGTGTTTCACGCCATTCTGCATAGGAAGCATGCAGATCACGGGCCAATTTCCGTAATCTCCCGGATTGATCGCAGCGGCAAAGAATTGTCCCTCACGATATTGACCCAGCACGGGGCAGATCGTGATTTACAAGGGCGTGGAATACAGCGTCACGGCCACCGGCGAACCGGATGTCTGGCAATGGCGATTTCAGATCGGCGGGCAGACCGTGGCCGGCAAGACCAGGACGCGGCTGATTCATATGGCCGAGCGTCGTGTTCACATGAGAATTGACGCTGCCCTCAGGGTTTCGCACGGCGAGGATCAACCTGCCGACTAGTTATCCCCGGACCGCACGGGGTTTGCCGGCTGCACGGGCTTCGGCCCCGGCGGATCGGGTTCTAGTTGCGGTTTCGGTTCGGTCGGCATCACCATCGCACCGGCCGCCCGGGCGGCGTCGCCTGTGGTGCTGTAATGAGCCTCCGCGGCCGTTTGCACTTTGGGCTTATTCCTCGGGCCGTAATCAGCGATCAACATGCTGAACCCGCCAACGAACGCGACCGCAATCGCGACCGCCAAAGGCGCTCCGCCACGGCGTGTCGCATGGCTTTCCTTCGAATGATTGTTGGTCATTTTAGAAACCCGGATTGATTGCTGTTGGAATCAAACCCCGGGGCCGACGATTGTTCCGCCTTCAGAGCGCCCCGTCGCGGAACCGTGGCGGAACAAATCGCCTGGTCGCGCATTTCCAGCCTGCTGAACGGATTTCAAAGTTTAAAGTGAGTGTCGCCAGTGAGCATCGAGACACCTCCACCGCTACAGCCCAACATGGCCGAACGCGCGATCGACACCGCGACTGATGTATCGCGCACGATCACGGATGTGTCTGCCGCACTTCAGGCCGCGGTCGATCGTCTGGCCGAGGTGATCGCAACGGCACGGCAACCGGGTAAGCCGCTAGCCACCGTGAGCGCCATTACCCGGGAAGCGCCCCTCGCAAGTCTGTTCGTTGCGTTCCTGTTCGGAATAGCAATAGCGCGCCGGCGCTAGCGGCTGCCGTTCAGAACTTGCCTTTGGTTGCGTCCTTTGCGGCCGACATGACACCACCGCTGATCTGTCTCATATGCTCGCCGGCGTTGGTGAACTGGCTTCGCAGGAATTCGGACTGAATCCGCATCGCTTCCTGGAGGTCGGTCGCATGAACCAGCTTTCGGGCGTGCTCGAATGCTGCCTTCATGTTCTGCTCAGTGAACGATAGCGCCTGCTTCGAAATCTCCGTCCCTGGCCCCGGCATCGACGTCATCGACTTGCCGGCGGCATCGAAGAACATGCCGAACGCCTTTTCCGCCTGATCGATGGTTTTTTCGGCCAGATCGCGCAGCTCGGCCGGAACTTCGAGTTTCGGTTCAATCATGATCGCCTCTCCAATGTCGTCACCGGGAGGTTAGCATAGTTCAGGGCGGCGTCTGCGCCGTATTGGCCGGCGCCGCACTTCCCGGGGTTGTCATCTAGGCGCCTCCGCAAAGGAATTACTTCCTACCCCGACCCGTAGCGATACGGGCTAGCGTACCCGATTCCAATCATGTCAACAGTGTGGCATAGTGATTCGGGGGCTCGAGTTCGACGGTTTGTGGCGTTGCGTCGCTCTCGGGAACATGGGGATCAAATGCTGCAAACATTCCGGCCAACGCCAACCTGCACGCGCTTTCAAACCAGCATAGAAATGCCCTGCATCAAATGCGGCGCGCAGATGAGGCTGGCCACGATCGAGCCGCGCGATCAAAGCTACGATGTGCTGACCTATCGATGCACCCCATGCGATTCAGGCGAGAGCTTTTTGAAGGCCCGCTAGATCGGTCACAACACGGCAGCCCCTGCCTCCGTCAACACTGGCCCCTCGTCTCGTATCTCGATCAGGCCGAGTTCGGTCAGAACGTGCAGATCCTCGTCGCTGACAGGCGACATTTTCAGCCGGCGGGCCTGAATGTCCCGCAGCGTCCAACGAAGGCCAATAGCCTTTTCGAGGCTGAGTTCAGCGAAAGGATTGTCCACCATTCCCTTCGACTATTGGTAGATTTCGATCAGATTTTGTCTGCATCACGGCAGCTTCTTGCGCGCACCGACTCAGCTCATGCCGACAATCAGCGTCGACCTCGCTGAGAATGGCGTTCAAGACCTGACTAGAGGTAACACCGTGTGCTCAGTACCGGTAAGGTTCAATATCCAGCAGCGGGAATGCGCTGAACACGCTCGGCAGGTTGGTCGGCATCGCCGCCTGTAGATAGGATTTGTCGAGCTCCGCAAGACTGGTGACGCCGAGCAACCCGAGGCACCGGATCACTTCATCCTCCAGCAATTCCAGCATCCGGGTGATGCCGGCCTCGCCCGCGGCAGCGAGCGCCCAGCATTGCAGGCGGCCGATGCCGACGAGATCGGCACCCGAGGCGATCGCCTTTACAATGTCGGTGCCGCGGCAGAACGAGCCGTCGACCATGATCTTGGCGCGGCCGGCAACGGCGTCCACGATTTCGGGCAGCACGTGCATCGAGCCGCGGCCATGGTCGAGTTGGCGTCCGCCGTGGTTCGACACATAGATCCAGTCCACCCCATGATCGAGCGCAATCGCCGCATCTTCCGCGGTGGCGATGCCCTTGAGCACCAGCGGGATTTTATACTTGTCCTTGATCAGCTTCACGGTCCGCCATTCCAGCCCCTTCTGGAAGTCGCCACCGGTAGCGCGGATGCGGCTTTCGCGGACATAGCGCTTGGCGATGTCGCGTTCGCGCCGGCTGTAATGGGCGGTGTCGACCGTCAGGCAAAACGCGGCATAGCCGTTTTCGATCGTGCGGCTGACGGTATCTTCGACAAAAGCATCGTCGCCGCGAACGTAAAGCTGAAAGATGCGCAGCGCATCGGGCGCTGCTTTTGCCGTAGCCTCAAGCCCCGGCTCGGAGACCGAACTGAGCATATGGGCCGCGCCGAACGTCCCAACTCCCCGCGCCACCGCAGCACCTGAATCGGGATCGAAAATCTCCAGCGCACCGACGGGCGCGATCATCACCGGCAGGCGCAACTTGCGCCCGAATAATTCGGTCGACGCGTCGACCCGGGCGACATTGCGCAGGACCCGCGGCCGGAATGCGATCTCGTCGAGCGCCATGCGATTGCGGCGCATGGTCGTCTCGGTCTCCGAGGCCCCGACGATATAGTCCCAGGCGTTCTGGTTCAGCCGGGCCCGCGCCTTGCGCACGAATTCGTGGAGATTCTGGAATTCTTCGCCGCTGGCGCCGAGTTCGACGTTCCTCGCCGGCCGGATGGGGGTCCCATCATTCATGCTGTTTCTCTCCCGTTTTGGCGGCACATTAGCCGCAGACAAATGGGAAAAGCTAGCGCTTTGAACGGGTTAATCCGGTGCTGGAACGGGAGGCTGCTATTCGCTGGCGAGGTACATCGGCTTGGATTGGAAAATTCCCCCGCCCGAGACCTGGGAGGCAATCAGGAATGCCGCCATCACGGCCGGTACGCTGATGAATCGCAAGAATTGATCAATTGAAAGCATGCTCTTCGTCCCCAAGGTGCTTGTGAGGCGCGTTCAATCCGCCCCTCGCGTCGTCTGCTGATCGCCCGTGAAAAGCTGGTCGGTATGGGCCGCCCCGGAAACCGTGAGCAGCGCAAGAATCGAAATGATCGCCAGCGTTTTCATGTCGTCACGGTCGATTTGGATTGTGGCCAAAAACGTCAGAGCTTGGCGCATTTTGGGGACTAACACAGGGGAACTTCGTGGCCGCTGGCCCCGGCGGCGCCGCTCAACCGCCCGAAAAACGGCTTCTGTACTCGGTGGGCGATACGCCGAGGTGCCGCAGGAACGCGCGGCGCATGCGTTCGTCATCGCCGAACCCCGCGCGTTTGGCGACCTCGATCACGCCGCCGACCTGCCTGCTTTCCAGCAACAGACGTGCGGTTTCCACCCGCAGCGCTTCGACACCGCTCGCCGGCGTCATTCCGGTGCGGCTGGCATAGGTGCGAGCAAAAGTCCGAGGCGTCATCCCGGCCTTCGCGGCGAGTGTTTCGACCCTGAGATCGCTTGCGATATTCTCGATGATCCAGGCGTGCAACGCGCTGAACCGCCCTTCGACGTCGGAGGCTTGCGCCGCGAGCACTGTAGAGAATTGGCTCTGGCCGCCTGGCCGCTTGAGAAACACCACCAGCCTTCGCGCAACGTCGAGCGCGGTGGTGTGGCCGAAGTCCTCCTCGATCATGGCGAGCGCCAGATCGATGCCGGCGCTGACGCCAGCCGATGACCAGACCCGCCCGTCCTTGACGAAGATCGCGTTCGGCTCGACGCGGATGTTGGGGAAGCTGTCCTGCAGCCTCGGGCAATAGCGCCAATGGGTCGCGGCGCGCTTTCCGTCCAGCGCGCCGGTCCAGGCCAGCGCGAACGCCCCGAGACACACCGATGCCACCCGGCGTGCCTTGGGCAGCGTCTGCGAGATCCAGTGCATCAGCCGGGCGTCGTCGCGGATATCCCAAATACCGGGCCCGCCCGGGATCACCAGCGTATCGACCTGATGCGGCCGGACGCTTTCGATCGCGGCGGTATCCACCATCATCCCGACGTCTGTCGGCACCAACCCGCCCGAGACTGACAGATAGGACAAGGAATAACCCGGACCGGGCAACTCGATCGCCGCCAACTCTGCGAACACCTGCGCCGGACCGGAGATATCCAGCAGGGTCACGCCCGGAAAGGCGACGATCGCGATACGTCGCGTCGACGGCGTTTCACGCGGTCCGGAGCGTCGAGGTTTGGCAGATTTCGAGGGCATATTGTCCTTTAAGCCATTCGAGGCTCGCCTGTATAGCTCAGGGGCGTAACTGGAGTTCGGCGATGACGCGAAATCTGGGCAACCGGTATCAGGCGATCAAATCGCCCTGGACAGACTACGCAGTCTACAGCTTTCCGGATGCATCAAGCGTTGCAGCCTCCGACCGCCAAGCGCTGATGGACGCGATGAACGGCATCATCGCCGTCAACTGGAAAGCCAGCGAGCCGCATTGGACGGCGGACGCCTCCCCGTTCGACAGCAAGTTCAGCCTCATTCTGGTTTTTAGCAGCTCAGGACTGGCCGCGTTTTCAGTCTATCGCGTGCTGAACATCGCCAATGGACTTGCAATCTATCGCAGCGGAACCGAAGTGCTCCCCGCCCATCAGGGCCGCGGGCTCTACGGGTTTTTCACCTCGGAAGTTCTGAGGCGCTCAGGTGCCGCCGAGAAGGGTGACAGCGTGCTCTATGGATGGCGGACTCGAAATCCCATCGTATGGGCCGCCAATGCCAAGATCTGCGAAAAGGTTACCCCCTCGCTGCTTGGGGACACGCAGGATCCCGCATTGCAAGCGGCCTGCATCGAGATGTGCTCCTCGCTGTACCCCGGCAAACCGCTGGAACTGCCCGGCATGATCATGCGGGGCGCCTACGGCCACATTAAGCACCACCGGCAGGACTATCATGGCGCGGCGTCGCTGGTCGACGCCGCGATGTCCCGTGTGATTCCCGATACGGCCGACGCCCTGTTCTCGGTTGGATACGCAAGGGTATGATGTCGATGCCCGGACAACAGGCCATCATCGCACCGGTCTCGCGGTTCACCGATCGCGCCTATCTGGCCTGGGCAGCGGTGGCCATCGCCTACGCCATCGCGTTCCTGCAGCGCGTGTCGCCGCAAACGGTCAGCCTGAACCTCATGCACGACTTCAGCACCGACGCCGCCGGCGTCGCTATGCTCGCCTCCAGCTACTTCTGGGGCTACACCTTGATGCAGATTCCGGCGGGCCTTCTGGTCGACCGTTACGGCGTCAAGCGCGTGGTGCTGTTCAGCATGGTGGCATCCTCGCTGGGAAGCGCGGCGTTTGCACTGGCGCCGAATATGCTCGACGTTTTTGCGGCGCGCCTCGTCATCGCGTGCGGCGACGCGCTGGTATTCACGGCGCTGTTGAAGCTCGTGGCGCAGAGCTTCAGCGACGAGCGGTTTGGCGTGATGTCAGGCATCTCGCAAGTATCCGGCTACGTCGGCGGTGTCATCGCGACGACGCCGCTCGCGGCCGCGGTAACCGGCTTCGGCTGGCGCGCGTGTTTCCTGTTCATCGCCGCCGTCGGATTGGCCAACCTTGCCTTCGCCAAGGTCGTGCTGAAGCCTGATCCGGTGTCGCGCAGCAACAAGACTTTGAAGGGCGTCGTTGTGGCCGCCGGACAATCCCTGACCCGGCCCGCCAACTGGGGCTGCGCCATGACTTTTGCCTCCCACTTCGCCGTCGTGACGACACTGTCGGGCGTCTGGGGCATTCCGATGGTGGCGCATTTCTTCAATATCTCGCCGACGGCGGCTGCCACTCCCCTGCTCGCCTTCATGATCGGTAACGCGGTCGGCTCGATCTTTCTCGGTCACATGGCTGACCGCGCAGCAGCCGCGCTCGACACCGCGCTGATCCGCATCTGCGTGCTGCGGATGGTGCTGATTGCAATGCTGCTGCCGCCGATCGCACAGGCGTTCGGCCTGATCTACGTGACCTTCGTGTTTACGGCGCTCGGCCTTGTCGCCGGCGGGACGGTGCCCCTGGTGCTGAAATGCACCAAGAAACTATACACCACCGACCTGATCGGCGTCGGCGCGTCCGTGAACACGACGGCCGCGGGAATTTTCGCCGGCGCGGCACAGCCCGTCATCGGGCTCGCGATGATTGCCGCCAGTCCGCTTGCCGCCAGCGGCGGCATGCAAGGCGCTGCCGCGATCGGCGACGCCGGTTACAGCATGCTCATCGGAATTCTGCTGCTCATGTCGCTGCCGGGTATCGCCGGGCCGTTATTGATGAGGACCAAATTGATAGTTCGCTAGACGTATTGAAAGTAGAGGGGGCGTTATGGAGCGTTTGTTTTTGAGAAAAGAGGAAGTCGCTTCGAAGTATGCGGTGAGCAGTTGGCAAAGCGTCATGTTCTCCGAATTCGAAGCCCAGATGAGCAGTGAAGCGAGGCCTTTTCCCTGTGTTTTCGGCGTGACCGGCCATCGGCAGGACCAGTTGCGCTATCTGTTCCTCGATCCCTACGACGTCGAGATTCTGGGGGTCCAACTCGCACAATACGTCTCCGAGTCCAGATCCTACGGTCCCAACACTTCGTTGATCGTGTTCACCCGGCCTCGCCCGGTGCAGACGCTTGACGCCTATTACCGCAAGATGTGGCTGACGCTCGACCAGCTGGCGCGGCTCGACAAGAGTCCATGGCCGGCGGAGATCCCGGAACAGATCGATCATCCGATGTGGGAGTTCTCATTCGCCGGAGAGCCAATTTTTGTGGTGTGCACGACGCCGGCACACGTGATGCGGCAAAGCCGCCGGTCGAGCGCCTTCATGCTCACCTTCCAGCCACGATGGGTGTTCGAGAAGATCCTCGGTAGCGAAAAGGCCACCAACGCCGCGTTCGCCGAAGTACGCAAGCGGCTGATTCCCTACGACAATACAAGCCCCTCACCGCATCTCGGCCGTTACGGTGCGGCCGACGGGCGCGAGTACCAGCAATACTTCCTGCATGACGATAACGAATCCGGAGGAGGCTGTCCCTTCGCCAAGCTCGCGCAGAGCAAACCGTCTCAAATCGAAGACAAGGAGCAAGCGGCATGACCCAAATCATTGCAAGTCAGAAAACCGAATTCGCTATCGATCCCGTCATCCTGGACCTGCTCCCCGAGCAAGGCAGCATCGAATTGCAGCATGACGCCGCGGGCAAGGTGCATCGATTTCACACCCATCCGGTAGATGAGATCCTCGTGATCATTAGCGGCCGGCTGAATTTCACGTGGGATGGCGGCGAGCGCATCGTCGGCGCCGGCGATACCATCCACCTGCCCGCCGGCACACTCCACCAATCCGAAGCGCTGGAGGGCGGCGCTGTCTACGCGATCGCGACCCGTCCGCCCGCCCGTCAAGCGAACAATTGAAGCAAGGCGCGTGCAATGGGGGTCAAGACAATGAGGGATCGTTAGACAAGGGGTCCGTCGCCACCCGTTCGACCAGCTCGATGATTTCGGAACGCTGACCGGACGGAAGTTTCACGAAAGCCTTCAACAGTCGCAGGCTTTCGATCGTTTCGCTCGATGGAGCTCCGAGTTTCTTCTGCAGCTCTGCAACATGAGTGGGATTTTTCATCTCGCACCTTAGAAGAGGAACAGGAATGGCATATCCAGGTAAACGTGAGGGCTTGGCCCAGAAAGTAGATACTGCTGCGCAAGAAGCCGAACGGCTCGGCCTGACGACGGCGACCCTGATACTTCGCATGGCTCGCCTGGAAATCGATCGCGCGGAGCTTGAACAGGTTGCAACTATGCCGAAAAACAACCTGCGTAGCAAGCCGAACTGAACGGCCGAAACGGCCCGATTCGGCGCGTCGAAGGGTCGGCGGGAAATGTGCGGTGCCGGGACCGGTCCGAATGGATCAGCCCCCGCACCGGAAACACGATTGGAAACGAAAGACGGCCGATCAGCCGGTATTACCAGTCTTTCCGAAGGCCCCCGCCTCGGCCAAATCAGCGATACGGCGGTCATCGTATCCGAGCGTCTTGCGCAGCACATCCTTGGTGTGCTCGCCGAGCAGCGGCGCAGCGACCGGATCGATCGTGGGCGTGAGGCTCATATGGAGCGGCGTTTCGATGTTGGGCACTGAACCAGCGGTCGGATGCGGGATGTGACTGAGGCGATCGCGGTCGCGCACTTCCGGCGCGTTGAAGCCCTCCTCCACGGTGCGCAGATAGCCGACCGGTATGTTCGCCTTTTTCATCTTTGCCATCCAGTTCTCGAGCCGGTCGCTGGCAAAGACGCCGGCAATGATGGCGCGCAGCTTTTCCTTGTTCGCCGTTCGGTTCTTCCGGTGGGCGAACTCAGGGTCGGTTACGAGGTCGGGCCGCTCCAGCACTTCGGTCACAAGGCGGCGGTATAGCCGGTCGTTGGCACAGGCCATATAGAGCGGCCCGTCGGCGGCCTGATACACGCCGACCGTCGGTGAGCCGTTCGGTGAATTACCGAAACGACCAGGGTTCTCGCCGCTGATCAGGTAGGCCATGCCATAAAAGCCGGTCATCGCTACCGCGGTGTCGATCAACGCCACCTCGACCTGCTGGCCACGGCCGAGCCGGTCGCGCGCGATCAGAGCCAGCAAAATCGCGTTGCACGCCGACATTCCCGTCGCCATGTCCACGATCGGCGGGCCGGTTCGTACCGGCTGAGCATCCGGAAAGCCGTTCAGCGACATGAAGCCGCTTTCGGCCTGTGTGATCGGATCGAACCCGGGGCGCAAGGCGAGCTCTCCCTTGCGGCCATAGGCCGAGATCGAGCAATAGACCAGTCGCGGATTGGTCGGAACGACCGACGCATAGTCGAGGCCGAACTTCTTCATCACGCCGCCGGAGAAATTTTCCACCACGACGTCCGCTTTCGCGATCAGTTCGCGCGCGACCTCCAGCGCCGCCGGGTTGGTGAAATCCAGCGCAATTCCGCGCTTGTTGCGGTTGAGACTGAGAAAGGCCGCACTCTCGCCGCCGATTTCCGCATGTTCATAATGACGCGTATCGTCGCCGCCATCCGGATTCTCGATCTTGATCACCTCGGCGCCAAAGTCGGCCAGAGTTTGCGTACAGGCAGGCCCTGCGACAACACGGGTGAAATCGACGACCAGCAGACCATCGAGGGCGGTCGGTTCGCCCTTGGCGCGCGGCGTGCGCTCCGGCAATTGCGGTCTGGCGGTCATGTCGGGCATTTCCTCGTGTTATTTTGCCTGGCGGAACAGATAGTCGCCGCCGCGAAGGTGTTTCAAGGCTTTTACCGGAAGCCCATAGGTAACGCCAAACCCCGAATTTGCAGGGCGGGACCTGCCTCTCACATAGCTCTCTCCCAAAAAGCGAACGCCGCCCGATCCAGGACTACCGGGATCGAGCGGCGACACTTCACAAGGCGACTGCACGGCGAACCCGGTTCGCCACGTCGTTCCCGTTATGGAAAGCTCATTCCCCCATTCGGGAACGGCTTGACCGGAACCACCCAACTCGGCGGGAAAGTCCTTCAGTTTGGGCAAGCCGTCACGCATCGGCAGCACGGTCTCGGCATAATTGATGTGCACGCCCGGCGTGAAGCGGAGCGTCGGGAGCGTCGCCGCGAAGACGTCGACCAGACCTAGCGTAGGATGGTTCGTCATCAGATGCCCGCCGCACTTCGCGCAGTATTTGCGTTGGCTCATCGGTGTCTTCTCGAATGTCGCGACGTGTTGCTTGCCCGATGTGATCTCCACCGCTTCCGGCTTCCACAGCGTAAAGGCGTTCACCGGCCCGCCGGACCACGACCGGCACGAGATGCAATGGCAGTACCCCATGCCCTCCGGCGAACCCGTCACCTGCACTTCGACCGCACCACAGAAACAATGTCCCGTATGCTTCATAGCTTCTGCCTCCTTGCAGACAATTGAATGGTCCAATCAGATCTATCTGCGCCACTGGAACAGCTCGATACCCGCTGTTTGTAATGAAGATAGTCGTCGTCAAACTTGTCGGCTAGCCCGCGCTCCGAGCAATATCCCGATGAAGATGTAGGCCGTGGTCACCGCCGCGAAAACAGATGTCCGACGCTCATGGTGGGCGCGGCCCAGAACGCGATGATGAAGCCGAGATAGATCGGATGCCGCATGAAATTGCAGAGCAGCGGCGCCCGGAAGGTCGGTGGCGGCATCTGCCGACCGGTCAGGTGGTTGGTGACCTGATGCAGTCCGAATAATTCGAAACGATTGATCAGGAATGCGCTGGTAAACACCACCACCCAGCCGATAAATGATAATATGGCGATCGTTGCGGCCATTTCGGGCTCTTCGATCTGCCAGACGACGGCCGGAATCGGCCGCCATTGCCAGAACAGCAGAAGCAACGTCAGGCTGGCAAACAGAACATAGCTGCTTCGCTCGAACGGTTTCGGAATAAACTGCGTCCACCATCGCTTTAGGCCCTTACGCGCCATCACGCCGTGTTGAATGGCAAACAGCGACATCAACGCGAGATTGACGGCGATTGCTTCAAAAACGGGCGAATTCGCGCCGGTATCGATAGCCTTCGGCACTACCAGGTCCGACACGAACCCGATCGCATACAAAATCGTGAAGAGAAATGTGAAATAGGCCACAGCGCCGAACAGAAATGCAGTGAATTTGAGCATTCGATTTGTCGGCATGATTGAGCCAATGGCTCGGGCTTCGGACATGAAACTAACTCCGTGGAGAGCAATGGGATCGCGACTTCGGTTCTTGCAGAATGACTGAAGAGCGCCGACAAGACTTTGCCTGACGCTTGATCTCTCCATGAGATGGACTTGATTGTTTGTTGAGAATGGATGCGACAACGCACGTGAAATTCGACTTCGACAAGTACGCTCTGGACACCAATCTTCGCGAGTTGCGCCGCGACGGCGAACTGGTTGCGATGCAGCCGCAAGTGTTCGACTTGCTGGTTCATCTGTTGATGCATCGCGATCACGTCGTCAGCCGGAACGATCTCATCGCGCTGGTTTGGGGCGGTCGGACCGTGTCGGACTCAACGCTCGACA
This sequence comes from Bradyrhizobium sp. OAE829, assembly GCF_040546575.1. Lineage (NCBI taxonomy): Bacteria > Pseudomonadati > Pseudomonadota > Alphaproteobacteria > Hyphomicrobiales > Nitrobacteraceae > Bradyrhizobium > Bradyrhizobium sp. OAE829. Next base: position 1,857,675 of record NZ_JBEPOE010000001.1, read on the forward strand.
GCCGCATCAACGCCGCCCGAAACGCCATCGGCGACTGCGGCAAGGAGCAACGGCTGATCCGGACAATTCCGCGAAAGGGTCTTCGTTTCGTGGGAGCCGTGAACGAGCACGTGAATGGCGATCCGCCCCCCGAGCCGGCCGAAGCAGCTGCCGAAGCGGCCCCCCGGCCATTGCCGTTACCGGATCGACCGGCGATTGCCGTATTGCCGTTCGACAACATGAGCGGCGACCAGGAACAGGAATACTTCTCTGACGGGATCAGCGAAGACATCATCACCGCGTTGTCGAAATTGCGCTGGTTCTTCGTCATCGCCCGCAACTCGTCGTTTTCCTACAAGGGCAAGGCGGTGCATCTGAAGCAGGTCGCCGCCGAACTGGGGGTGCGCTACGTCCTCGAAGGCAGCGTGCGCAAGAGCGGCGATCGCGTGCGCATCACCGCGCAACTCAACGACACCGCGACCGGCAGCCACCTCTGGGCAGAGCATTACGACCGCGATCTGGTCGGCGTATTCGCCGTGCAGGACGAGATCACCGATGCCATCGTCGCGGCGATCGAGCCGCAGATCTATGCCGCCGAAAACTTCCGCAGCCGGCGCAAACCACCCAACAGCGTGGACGCGTGGGACCTTGTCATGCGGGCGCTGTCGCATCATTGGCGCGTGACGCGGACGGACAGCGCCGCCGCTCAGACGCTCCTGGAACAGGCGATTGCGATCGATCCGAATTACGGCCAGGCGCTGGCCCTGATCGCGACCAACCACATGTTCGGTGTGCATCTGGGCTGGGCGGACATTGCGACCGTAGCCCCCATCGCCGAACGCGCGGCGCTTGCGGCCATTGCTGCCGACAGCGAGGATGCGTGGGCGCATACCGCGCTCGCCAGCGTCTATTTCTCCACGCGTCGCCTCGACCACGCGCTGGCCGAATTCGAGCTGGCGTTACAGCTCAACCCGAACTTCTCACTGGCGCAAGGATACTACGCGCTGGCGCTGTCTTATTGCGGGCGGTGGCAGGACTCCTATGCGGCCGCGCAACGCGCCATCCGCCAGAGCCCGCGCGACCCTTCGTCCGCGATCTATTACGGCGTCGCCGCCTATGCCCAGTTCGTCGGCAGGAACTATTCTGAAGCGATCTCGCTCGCCCGCGAAGCGACCCGCCAGCGCGGCGATCTCAGCGGCGCCTACCGGGTGCTGACGGTGGCCGCCGGCATGGCCGGGAAGATCGACGTCGCCAAAGCTGCGCTCGAGGAGCTGCGGCGGACCCAGCCCAACATCTCGCTGGCCTGGATTGCGACGCAGCTGCCCTGGAGGCTCGACGCCGATCGAGAGCATTATTTGGAGGGTTTCCGCCGCGCAGGGCTGGAATAACCTTCATCGTGGGGGCGTTTTTGCCGGATTGGCTGTCGCGAACCCGTAGATCAGCGCCAGCCGGTCGAGGCATTCGCAGAACCGGCGTGCGAAATAGTCCTTCCAGCGCTGCGTGCGCAGTCCCCGCCTCTGCCCGACCTGCTCCATGGTCAAGCCATGAACCAGGACGTCATGCACCAGCGCCGAACCATCGGCACCCAGCTCGCGCTCGGCGCGATTGAGCCTTAGCACGGCCTTTCGCTGCCCCTCGGTGATCGGCTCCCGCATCTGCCCGCCATCCACGTACTCCCTGGTCGGATCGACCGCGCGCGGGCCGCGTTCGGCTCTCTCCCAGTCGCTCTGAAAGGCTCGCCCGCCCTGGTACTGCGCCTCGTCGATCTGGCGATGCGAATGCAGGCGGGCAAGCGGATCGTTGCGGATGGAGCGCAGGGTAACGATCTTCTCACCCGGCTCCAGCGCCAGGGGATTGTCGACCTCGACGGTCGCGACCTCGGCATTGCGTGGCAAATCCCGGGATTTCCGGTCATGTGCCTTTGCAGGGTTATACGGCTTGTTCCGTTTGGCTCTCGGCATGTCGGATGATCTCCTTTCAAGAACGATGGGGTTTGGATTGCGCCCGGAAGAACTTGGCGTTGCCGTTCATGCCGTCTCGACCAGCTTGAGCAAGACGGTGCACGCCGTGCGTTCCGACGGCGTGCCGGGGCCGCGACTCAGATGAAAGTGCGGTGTGCAGTAACTCGAGCCGGGCCGGCGTGGATGACCGCAGAAGGTGATGGCTTCGCCCTCTTCGTCCCCACCGTAAGGGTAGCGGCAATTGCCGCGTTCCAGTTCGATCAGGGAGAGATGGAGCGGTTCGGTCTCCACGCAGCGCAGCCTGACCAGCTTCGTCCCCCTAAACGGTGGCATCGGCCATGGAAACCTGGGTAATCTCGACTCTCCCAGGTGTATTTCGCCCGGCCGGTCTAACCGCGGCTGCACGCATGGCGACGATTCGGAGCGATCGTTCCAGGCGAGCCCCATCCGCCTGGCCCGGCTCAGCACGGCATTGCGCGAGTAAGCTGTGTTGAATTTCCTGTTGATAGCTGCCGCGATCCTGGCAAAGGACAAATGCAGGGCAAAAAGCTCCCGCAGCGCGCCCGAGTGCTCGGGCGCCCAGTCTGTTGGTTCCATTAGCGAATTTCCTGTTTCTTTGAACGCCGCCCGACGCCTCCATCTATTTCCGATATTCCGAACGAAAAGTCAAGCTTGATTTCTGGTTATCGTAACTGCTAGTGTTTCCGAAATTCGGGAAAGGAAGAACCATGCTGGACGTCAAAATGATCGAACGGGCACTTGAGAGGACAGGCAAGAGCAAGGGGGGCCTGGCGGAGGCGATGGGTGTCCGTGCGGGCGCAGTCTCGGAAATCCTGTCCGGGATACGCCTGATCAAGGCGTCCGAGATCGCGCCGATCACGGAGTATCTCGGGCTGAATTCGGTGCCGATCATGGGCCGGGTCGGCGCCGGCGCAACGATCGAGCCGGAGCATGAACAGGTGCCGCCGGAAGGCCTCGGCGAGGTCGAACTGCCCTTCCCGATGGCCGAAGAGACCATCGCCTTTGAAGTTGCAGGCGATTCCATGCTGCCAAAGTACGAAAATGGCGACGTTATCGTGGTTTTCCGCGAGCAGCGCCATCCGCTGTCGAGCTTCTACGGTGAAGAGGCTGTCGTGCGCCTGAAGACCGGCGAGCGCTATTTGAAGACGATCGAGCGAGGAAAGTCCTCACCTCTGGTCAATCTCAAGAGCTTCAACGCCAAGCCGATCACGGGCGTGAAACTCGAATGGATCGGCGAGATCTGCGTCACCCTGCCGCGGGGCCAGATCGAACGCCTGCGCACCAAGGCAGCTGCGAAGACACGCAAGGCCGGGAAGGCAAAATAGCGGACGGGATGCCGGAGAAAGGGAACCGATTCGGCAGGTAAAGCCATCAAGTGATTCGGCCGACCGGCCGCCGGGAACAGTCCACACCCCGACTTGATTGCTGTTTTACCGAATTTTCGCTTGACTTTTTCCGGTTTTCAGCAATACTGCAGTCATCCGTTCCCGGGTGACTGACAGATTGCCAAATATGCAGTATTTCGTCGTGATGATCGATTACGGCCGTCGCGGCCGAGAAGCCATTGTCGATCCTGAAATTACCCGGCGCGAGGTCATCTCGCGGATTGCGTCGGGTGAATACAGGAACGTCAGTTTTATCCATGAAATCGTCGATTCCTCCGTCGAGGACGTAACCGCCGACATTCTGAACGAAGCCGCGCTTCCCGACATTGGCACGGCAAGCGCCGATCTGCAGGCCGACCAATTCGACCACCGGCGCGACCTGCGAAAACATGAAACCGTCTGAACTCGCGTGCCCCTATTCCGTCGTCAAAATAACGTGATCATTACCGGGCTTTGATCGCCGCCGGTTTCCTTAAGTATTCTTCACGCAAAGTCTACTCGGCCGGCGCAGACAATTGCGCTACATAGGCGATTCGATTTTCTCCGACTTGCAAAGTTCTTGCGCTCCATGTTTCCGTCAATGAAGGCCGAGATTGCCGCACGCGACGGCGATCCCCGGCTCAGTCTGCTGCTTGGTATCGCTGCCTGGTTCTTATTTCTGGATCACATTCCGCATAACGCGGTCAGCGTGTTGACCCTGCGGAATTTCGGATTCAGCGGCGCAACCGACCTGTTCGTGTTTGTCGGCGGCTATACCGCCGCAATCCTCTATGGAAAAATGATGCTGGAGCGCGGTTTCCTGGTCACCGCTACCCGCATTTTCAGGCGAGTATGGCAGCTATACGCCGCCTATGTCGTCCTGTTCGTGATCTATATCGACTTGATCGGATACGTCGCCAGGAAATCGGCGGCGCCCGAAATCATCCACGAATTCAATGTCGCCGGGATCCTCGGCCACACGATCCGGACATTGATTTACGGCCTGCTGCTCCAGGCCAAGCCGCTCAACCTCGATGTGCTGCAGCTCTTCATCGTTCTGATGGCATTCTTTCCGGTCGTATTGTTCGGAATGTTGCGCCGGCCCAGCCTGACGGCGGCCGCATCGATTGTCCTTTACGTCGCCGCTCGCAAATTCGACTGGAATCTATCCTCATTTCCAGACGGGCACTGGTACTTCAATCCGTTCTCCTGGCAGTTGCTGTTCGTGCTCGGCGCCTGGTTTGCGTTGGGCAGCGAAAGGCAAATGCGGGCGATTCGTTCGCTCCAGGATCTTTCGATCCTGCGCATACTGGCCTTGCTCTATCTCTTGTTCGCGTTGATCGTGACCGTAGCGGGAAACCTGCCGCAGTTGGCTGGAATCGTTCCTGACGCCGTGCTCAATTTCTTCCTTCCAAATGAAAAGGAAAATCTGGCCCCTTACAGGGTACTTCATTTCCTCACCCTTGCCTTCCTCTTCTCGTTCGCGGTCCCGAGAGACTGGCATGGATTTCAACGGCCAGCCCTGCGGCCGATCGTGAAGTGCGGAGAAGAATGGTTGCCCGTCTTCTGCGCCGGTGTCTTCCTTTCCTTTGCAGGGCATTTCTTCCTGATCACGGGACCGAATTCGCTCGCGATGCATTTCCTGGTCAGCATCGCCGGAATCGCGATCATGGCGGGCGTTGCCTATTACGCGTCGTGGTCCAAGCGGCAGGACTACAAACCTGCGCTCAGCACGCGTTACTGAGGGAGGCTGCGGTCCGCAAAACCGCTAGGGCGCATATTCGATGTGCGCGCGGATCGAATGGTTGACCTGATCGACCCAGCCGAATTTCTGCACCGCTGCGATCATGTTCGACAGGCCATCCTGCCACCACGGCTCGTATGCGAGCGAAGGCCAATCGCGCAAGACCTGCTCGGAAATCCAGGCATGCTCGCGATCGCTGCGCAAGGCCACGCTGCCGAGCAGCTTTTCCTGCACGGCGGCATCCATCGCCCCTTCGATGCGGACCGAGAATGCCTTGGGGTCATCGATTTCGACGGATCGGCTCGATGCAATAACGCGAATGATCATCCTTGGTGTTCCCAGGCGGTCTGCGCCACGCGCTCCCGCGCCACGGGCAGCATCTCGCGCGCAAAGATGCCAGCGGAGTGCAATACCTCCTGTTGGCTGAGGTTGCCGAACGAAAACTGGCTGATGAAGTAGTTGGCGCCCGCCTCCTCGATCATCGTTCTGACCTGCTCCCGGATCGTGCCCCGTGATCCCGCAATCGCACCGCCGTTTTGTACCATCGTATCGAAGTCCTCGGGCAGCCGGGCGAAACGCGGCTGCGTACCGTGCTTCTTCCAGAGCTTCATGAAGCTGCTGTAGAAGTCCGGCCAGGCACGGCGACCGAGCGCCATCGCCTCCCGGTCGCTATCGGCCGCCACCACAAAGCGGTTGATCCCGAGCAGCGGCAGCTGGTCCGGCGAATTGCCCGCCGCAGCCCATTCGGCGCGAAAGCGGTCGGTAATCTCACGTACCCGCGGCAGCGGCCCGCCGCAAACGATGTTGATCCTGTTTTGCGCCGGCCAGACCGCGCCCTCGGGCACCGGGACCGCGTACCATAGCGGCGGGTGCGGAAGCTGCGCCGGCTTCATGTCGATCGGCACGTTCGTGAACTGATAGTGCTTGCCTTGGAAATTCACCTCGGCCTGCGTCAGCGCCTGCATGATGACGGTGTAGGCCTCGACATACATCGCCTGTGCCAGGTCCGGATCGACGCCAAAATAATGCAGCTCGTGCGGCGACGCGCCTCGGCCGATCCCGACCTCGATCCGGCCCCGGCTCAGATGATCCAGCATGCAGATTTCTTCGGCCAGCCGCAGCGGATGGTGCGCCGGCAATACATAGACCAGCGCGCCGAGGCGCAGACGCCTGGTGCGCTGCGCGGCCGCTGCAAGGAACACGCTTGGCGACGGCGCTAAATTGAGCGGCGTCGAATGGTGCTCGCTCATGTGGTAGGTACGGAATCCGGCTTGATCGTAGAACTCGATCAATTGCAGCCGATTTTCATATTGTTCGGTGAGCGGATAGGGCCCGTGATCGTTTTGATCGAAGATTCCGAACTGCATTACACCACCCCGAGGACGTCTTTTCCGGCCCGCCGCGATGGTACCTGCGGCGACGACCGGCGCGTCGTCAGATGATGTTACATGGCAAACGCCGGGCCTTCCAGCACCGAGACCGTAAGGAGCGTCTCGCTCAATCCGGCGGGAATGCCCGCTTTAGCCGTGCCTCGCTGTCGCGCATCGTTATTGAATCGAGTTTCCCTTGAGAAGACGCCTCCTTGGCGCACGCGAAGATCCGGTAGAACTGCGTACCGTCGAAGGCGACCAGCAGCAGATCGACGCCGGCATTGAGCGCTTCCACCACCGCCGTGCAGACATTGTTCTGATAGATCGCGCCCATCACCAGATCGTCAGTCATGATGACGCCTTGATAATTCCACTTCTTGCGAACGATGCCGTCAACCACAAGCCGGGAATGCGACGCCGCGCGGTCGGGATCAACAGCGGTCAGCGTCACATGCCCGATCATTAGCTGCGCCCTGGAGCCCCTCAGCACATCCCGAAACGGCCGCCAGTCGGACGCTTCGAGCTCCGCCAGAGGCGTGTCGAGATCGGCACTGAAGTGATGGGTATCGGCACGAACCCGCCCCAGTCCCGGAAAGTGCTTCACGGTCGCACCGACGCCAAAGGCCTCAAGCCCATGGACATAGGACCTGGCGATGTCGGCCACGATTGCCGGATCGTCGGAAATCGCGCGGTGGCCTATCAATGTGTTGAAATCGAACCGGTTACGCTTCGCGTCGGGTCGCAAATCCAGCACCGGCGCCAAATTGAGGTTGACGCCAAGCGCCGCCAGTTCCTGTCCATGAGTTCGCCCGAACGCTTTCGCTTTCTCCGTGCGAACATCCGGCGGAAGGCTCGCCAGCGTCGAGAGCGCAGGCAATTTGGTCAAGGGCGGCGACAGATGCGAGACGATGCCGCCTTCCTGGTCGGCTGCGACGATCAATGGCGGCAGGCCGGCGGCACGTCGTTTTTCCTGAAGCGCCGAGATTTCGGATTTCAGCGTCTCCGGTGCTCTTCGTACATTGTGTTTGGTGATGTAGATGCCGGCGATCAGGCCTTTCTCAGCCAAGGCAGCCACTTCAGGGAACGATGAATACCCCACCATGAAATGCTGCCCGAGGCTGCGTGCCTGTACGACGTCGGTCTGCAGAACGTTTCGTTTTCGCAACTCGAACGACGCCTCCGCGCCTAGCATTGACAGCGACGGCAGGCACCACAGCAGGACCAGCAGTTTTCCCGTGACCCCACGCCTGTGCAAGTAACCGCCGTGAATCAGGAAAGCGAGAACGCCAACGCTCACCACGACAAGAACGATGTTACCCGTACCACGCAACGCAATCAGATAAGGATCGTTCTTGTTCGCCGCAACGAAAATGAAAGCCAGCCCCGCGAACCAGACCAGGCCGACGCCGATACGTTTGATGATTTGCATGAAGGACGATGCTGTGTGCGTTTGACAGGCGAGACCATCGCCGTATCAAACTTGTTATTGCCGCGCGAGCGCATAAGCGGGGCTGCACAGAAACTGCATAAGAATCCTGAAGTCTTGCAGACAGCCTTCCCGGCATTTGCACAATGGCCGCGCATAGCTCGTCTTGCAAACCGGTGACGATCTTCGAATGCCCATTCCCCCACGTCTAGCCAATGATGGTTGTTGGCTCTGCGAACATCCCTCGACGGCGCTGGTCTGCAGTTTTCCCTCCAGACAGGCAGCGCAATGATGGCAGAATTCTCCACGCCGGCACCCCAGGCGGGCTCTATTCGCGAAAACACTTTCCCAATCAAGCCGGCCATTGCCCTGGCCCTCGCGGCATTGGCCGACTGGTTGTTCTACGGCCAGCGAACCGGAATATCCGCTGTTATCTTCGCCATTGCACTAACCGGCGGCGCGCTGCTCGCCAATTTCACCAGGCTGAACAAAGCGAAGGTTCTGCTTGCCGGCCTCCTCGTGCTCGCCGCCCTGATCCCGGCCGTCGAGGAATTCAATGCAACTTCACTCTTCTTCATTGTCGTGGCGCTCGGCGTTGGCCTCTCGCTAACGACGAATCGCAAACTCTCCGGTATTGGCGAACAAGCCGCCGCGCTCTGCGACCTTTATCTGGTCGGCCCGTTCAGATTGCTCCGGGACGCCATCAGCGCGTTCAATCTCCCGGCGCTGACGGCAGGTTTCACTGTGTGGTTCATTCCGGTGGTTCTCAGCGGCATTTTCGCATTGCTGTTCGTATCGGCCAACCCGCTGCTGGAGAAATGGATCAGCCTGCTGAACCCCGGCAGCGCCACCTCCCATATCAGCCTGGGACGGGTGCTGTTTTGGGCGGCCGCCTTGTCGCTGGTTTGGCCCTTTATCCACGTCCGGTGGCGCCGCAAGTCCGAGGTGCCGGCCGATTTGGTCGTGGCAGCAACCGAGGTGCAGGAGAAGCCAGCTCCCAGCGTCGACTTCCTCGGTGCGGCGACTATCCTGCGTTCGCTGATCCTGTTCAATTTGCTGTTTGCGGTTCAAACCGTCCTGGACGTGTTCTTTCTGTGGGGCAACGCGACGCTGCCGGCCGATATCAGCTTTGCGGCCTATGCGCATCGCGGCGCCTATCCCCTGATTCTGACGGCGTTGCTGGCTGCCGGATTCGTGCTCATCGCAATGAGACCTGGCGGCCCGGCTGAACAGTCGAGCGTGATCCGGCCGCTCGTCTATCTCTGGGTCGCGCAGAACGTCCTGCTGGTTGCGTCATCCATCCTGCGGCTCGATCTCTATGTGCAGACCTACCTGCTGACCTGGTGGCGTGTCGCAGCCTTCATCTGGATGCTGCTTGTCGCGTTTGGACTGCTGCTCATCGTTGCCCGCATCAGGCTCAATCGTTCGAACGATTGGCTGATCCGCGCGAACCTCATCACTTTGACAGCAACGCTCTATGTCTGCTCGCTGGTCAATTTCCCTGCCATCATCGCGAATTACAATGTCGATCATAGCCGCGAGGTCTCGGGCAAGGGTCTCACGGTCGACATCAACTATCTGTTTCACCTCGGCCCTCAGGCCTTGCCGGCCATCGACAGGGCGATTGCCCTCCGCAGCTTCGATCCAAACCTTGTTTTTCGCCGCAACTACCTTGTAGAACAGCATCGCGATGACTGGGCTTCCTGGCGCGCCCGGGGTTTTCGGAGCTGGCGGCTCCAGCGTACTCTGGACGCCCAACAGAAGAGTTCGACCGCAAGTTGACGACGACCTTTGTCCGGAGAGACGTTTGACACACCGTATCCTCATCGTCGATGACGACCTGCATATTCGCGAAGTCATCCGGGTCGCGCTCCGGAAGGCCGGGATGACCGTGTTCGAGGCGCGGGACGGCAAGGAAGCCTTGACCCGCTTCGCCGCCGACCGGCCGGACCTCATGATTCTCGATATCGGCATGCCGGAATTCGATGGGTTGGATGTCTGCCGGGAGATCCGTAAGTCCTCGGACGTTCCGATCCTGTTTCTTTCGGCACGCGACGAAGAGATCGACCGCGTCCTGGGCCTCGAGATCGGCGGCGACGATTATGTCACCAAGCCGTTCAGTCCGCGCGAACTCGTCGCGCGGGTGAATGTCATCCTGCGCCGCACCTCGCAGCGTGGGTCGGACACAAAGGCGACGGCGGCGCTTTCCCAGGGCGGGCTGCTGGTTGATCCGGAACAGCATGTTGCGGCGTTCGCCGGCACACCGCTTCGCCTGACCGCCATCGAATTCGGAATCCTCAGGGCTTTTCTGACCAGGCCGTCGGTAGTCTTCAGCCGCGAGCAGATCATGAATGCCGCCTATCAGCTCAACATCCAGGTGTCGGACCGCACCATCGACAGCCACATTCGCAATATTCGCGCCAAGCTTGCCGCGGTGAACTGCGACAATGTCATCGAGACCATCCACGGTGTTGGCTTCAAGCTCGGCCGATGCGAGCCGTACGCATGACGTCACGGGCCGGCGAGAAATGGCGGCCGTCGGTCGGAATGATCATTTTTGCCGCGTTGGCCGCTGTGGCCGCACTGCCTCTGGTCGGACTGTTCTTCTTTCGGCTCTATGACAACCAGCTCATTCACCAGACCCAGGCCGAGCTGATTGCCCAAAGCCGGGTATTGGCCGCGGTCTATGCGCGTGACGTGGAAGCCCGCCTCAATGCCGGGGTTGTCCTTGGCGCTGAACTCCCGCCCGAAGCGCGTCCCGTGTCAGACGACAAGATGACGCCAATCCGGCCGGCACTCGACCTTGCCGCCGGCGCTGACCTGCTGAGGCGGCGGCCCGACGCACTTCCGGCCGCGGCTCCCGCATCTCAGGCCTATGTCGAGATCGGTGCCCGGCTGATGCCGATCATCCTGGAAACACAGAAGGTCACGCTGGCGGGTTTCCGGATCCTCGATCCCCGCGGCGTCGTGATCGCCGGCCGCAACGAAGTCGGCCAATCGCTGGCGCATATCGAGGAGGTGGCGACGGCGCTGCAGGGCCAGTATCGCGCCGCGTTGCGGATCAGGGTCCCCGACAAGCCCCCGCCGCCGATCTACTCGATCAGCCGCGGCGTCGGCGTTCACGTGTTCTCGGCCATGCCCGTGCTCGTCAACAACCGCGTTGCCGGCGTCGTCTATTTATCGAGGACGCCGAGCAACATCTTCGACCATCTCTATCAGGAACGCGGGAAGTTCATTCTTGCGGGCTTCGCCGTCATCTTCGCCACGGTCATCATTGGCCTGGTGTTTTCCCGCACCATCACCCGGCCGATGCGCGAACTGGTCGATCGCGCCGCCCGTATCAGCCGCGGCGACCGCGACGCCTTTCAGCCGCTGGCGCATTACGGCACCCGCGAATTCTCCCAGCTGTCACACAGCTTTCTCGATATGGCCGAGCAATTGTCGCGGCGATCGGATTACATCGCGACCTTCTCGTCGCATCTCACCCACGAGCTGAAGTCGCCGCTGACCTCGATCAAGGGCGCCGCAGAACTCTTGCTGGATTCGCTGCAGAGCAAGACCGACAATCTCACACTGACGGAGCAGAAGACTTTCGTATCGAACATTCTGGGCGACACCGAGCGCCTGGAAGCCATGACGCAGCGGCTGCGCGAACTGGCGCGCGCCGAGACCACGCCGCAGAACGAGCACACCGAATTAAGCCAGGTCATCAGCGGACTGAAGGGCCGTTTTCCCACCCGCGCGATCGACGCCACCGGCTGCCTCGAACGTTCGATCGGCATGTCCAATGAGAAGGCGCTCATCGTCCTTTCGCATCTGACCGACAACGCCATTCGTCACAACGCCGGGAATGTGAGACTGGCGGCGGTCGATGAAGGCGCCTCGGTCAAGATGACCGTGAGCAACGACGGGGATCCGATATCCGAACCCAACCGGGAGAAGATATTCGATGCGTTCTTCACCACCCGCCGCGACACTGGCGGCACCGGAATGGGACTCGCCATCGTCCAGGCCGTGATGGCAAGTCACGGCGGATCGATCCGGCTTTTGCCATCAGACAAGGGCGTCGCGTTCGAACTGCAGTTTCCCGTAGCTTGATTTGACGCGCTCCCTTCGCTCGATAACGCTTCAGACTCGCTCGATGATGATCGCCGGCGCCATGCCACCGGCGGCGCACATCGTCACCAGGCCACGCCTGAGGTCGCGCCGCTCGAGTTCGTCGAGAACGGTACCGATCAGGATCGAGCCGGTGGCGCCGATGGGGTGACCGAGCGCGATCGAGCCGCCATTGACGTTGACCTTGTCGCGGTCGAGCTTGAGGTCGCGGATGAATTTTTCGGCGACGACGGCGAAGGCCTCGTTGATTTCGAACAGGTCGATATCATCGAGCGTGAGGCCGGCCTTGGCCAACACCTTGCGCGCCGCCGGCACCGGCGCATTCAGCATCAAGGTCGGGGAGTCTCCCATGTTCGCCATCGCGACCACGCGTGCCCGCGGCTTCAGGCCATGCGCCTTGGCATAATTCGGCGAAGCCAGCAGAATGGCCGCCGAGCCGTCGACGACGCCGGAGGAATTGCCGGCGTGATGCATGAAGTTGATGTCGAGATCAGGGTACTTGTCCAGAATGAGATTACGATAGGTCGTGCCCTTGTCGTCGAGCGGATAGTCCGCGACCGCGGTAAAGGCGGGCTTCAACCCGGCAAGGCCTTCCAGCGTGGTCTGCGGGCGCGGATATTCCTCGCGGTCCAGCGCAAGGCTGCCGTCCTCGCGGTGAACCGGCACGAGGCTCTTGTCGAAATGACCGCCCTTGATGGCGGCGGCCGCCCGCTTCTGGCTCTCCAGACCGAGTCCATCGACGTCCTGACGCGAAATACCCTCCAGCGTCGCCACGGCATCGGCGCAGACGCCCTGATGCGATTGCGGATGCCGGGCGCGCAGACGAAGATTGCCATTGTCCATCATGAACGGTCCCTCGCCGCGCCGCCCCTCCATCGACATCATCTCGGTGCCACCAGCGATCACGAGATCCTCGGAGCCCGCCATGATGGCGTTGGCCGCCATGTTGACGCTGGTGATGCCAGAACCACAGAACCGGTCCAGCGTGACGCCGCTGGCGCGCACGTCATAGCCGGCATCCAGCGCCGACATCCGGCCGAGGTTTCCGCTCTGCGCTCCGCGTTGGGAACTGGTACCCCAGATGATGTCGTCGACGTCAGCGGTATTGATCCCGGTGCGTTCGGCCAGCGCCCGCAACACGGTGGCGCCGAGTTGCTGCGGATGGATACCCGCGAGCGCGCCCTTGCCGGCCTTGCCAATGCCACGCGGTGTCCTGCAGGCGTCGATGATCAGCGCGTCAACCATGGTGCTTTCCTCGCGGTTATTGGTTGGCTGCATTTGCAGCCGGTTAAGCCTTGGAGTCAATTCACACCGCGCGTCTGGGGCCATGCACTTCGGGCAGGGGCGCCGGTCCACTTGATACCCCGCTATCGATCTACGTCATTGCGAGCGCAGCGAAACAATCCATACCTCGGCAGAACGGATAGCCGGATTGCTTCGCTGCGCTCGCAATGACGGGGATGGTACAGCGCCAATAATGGTGTCGTCCTCCGCGAAAGCGGGGGACCCAGTACGCCGCGGCTTCTCGGTTCTATCATAAGCGTCTCTGGAATACTGGGTCACCCGCCTGCGCGGGTGACGACAGCTGTATATGTGGCCGCATTCTCGCGACGCATTGCGCCCGAGCTTTGCCAGAACTTCCTTGCCCTCGAAAACAGAGGGCGCAGGGAAGACCGGGTGCGCGCTGCACCCGCGGTCTCGTGTGCGGTTTGCACAGAAAAGTGTGCACACGAGCATACAGGGCAGCGGTGAACACCCGGCCTTCCCTGCGCAATGGCTTTACGGCTTATGCCGTGATCTCCCCGGAGACGAGTTCTTGGTTGACTCCGTCGCTGCCGTTCAGCTCTCGCCTACCGACAGCTTGACACCTGCAACGGGCGCCAGGACCACACGGTTTTGCCGTACGCTTATCCACGCCGTCGTCTCAGCGCAAACCAGCGTCCACCGCAACCCGCCCAACGTCCGTGACGACGGCCGACGCCCTTCTGAGTAGGACGGGATGGCGATATATGTGCTCCTGATTTGCCCTTCCGGAAAAGCGAAACTTTGCCCGACGGGCCAATTTGTCGCACGCAGCGTGCCCGCCATTCAGGCCATCGAAGTAGATGGTGGGCACGGCGCAAGAGCGCCTTGGCCCACCCTACTTAGCCCGCAGTGCCAAGATCTTTTCGGCGGCGCGCAGATGCGGCTTGTCGATCATCTTGCCGTCGATCTTGACGACGCCGTAGGCCGGATTGTCGTTGAAGGCTTTGACGATCTTCTCCGACCAGGCGATCTCTTCGTCCGTCGGCAGGAAGGCGGCGTTGACGACATCGACGTGCCTGGGATGGATCACCGCCTTGGCGAGGAAGCCGTCCTGACGCGCCGCGATTGATTCTTCCCGTAAGCCTTCGAGATCGTTGATGTCGGTGGCAATGGTATCGATCGCGACGACGCCGGCGGCCGCGGCGCTGATCAGGCAGAGGTCGCGTGCCAGCACGAACGGCCCGTGATATCGGCCCGCCGTCCGGTTGCGCGAGGCGCCGAGCGACGCCGCAAGATCCTCCGCGCCCCACATCATCCCCCACAGCCGCGGGCTGATGTTCTCGAAGTCGAGCAGCTTGAGCACCGCCCGCGCCGTCTCCGTCGCCACGGTCACGATCCGGGTGGTTCCGTGTTCGATGTCAGATGCAGCTTCAAACGCATCGAGATACAGGGACAGTTTATTGACGTCGGCAGCGCCGGCGCATTTCGGCAGCACGACACCGTCGGGCCGGCCCGGGATCACGGCGGCGAGATCGCCCAGCGTCATGCCGGTATCGAGCGCGTTGACGCGAACATAGATCTTCTGGCCCGGGTTACGCGCATCGAGCATTTCGCGCACGGTGCGGCGCGCCCCGACCTTCTCGTCCGGCGCGATCGAATCCTCGAGGTCGAGGATCAACGCATCGGCCGCGGTCTTCCTGGCGTTTTCGAACTTGCGCAGGCTGTCGCCGGGAACGAACAGGAAGGATCGCATCAATTCACGCCTTTGGTTTGCAATGCATCAGGCCGGTGCGGCGGCAGCTCGCGACCACCTCCCCGCGCTGATTGGTCATGGTGTGCTCGAACTCGACGATCCCCTGCGTCGGCCGCGACTTGCTGGCACGCTTGGAAATGATCTTCGTATAGGATTTCAGCGTATCGCCATGAAACACCGGTTTCGGGAATTTGACGTCGGTCATGCCCAGATTGCCGACCGTTGTGCCCAGCGTCGTATCGTAGACACTCATGCCGATCATGATGCCGAGCGTATAGAGGCTGTTGAACAGCCGTTGGCCGAATTCGGTATTCTCGGAGAAATGCGCATCGATATGCAGCGGCTGCGGATTCATCGTCAGCAGGCTGAACATCGTATTGTCCATCTCGGTGACGGTCCGGCTGAATTCATGATGGAATTCCCGGCCGACCTCGAACTCCTCGAAATATAGTCCGGCCATCAGCGTCCCTTGTAGTTTGGCGTCCGCTTTTCGACGAACGCGTTCAACCCTTCCTGACAATCTTCGGTCGTCGCCACCAGCGCAAAGCTCTCGGCCGTGTTCTCCACCGAACGGCGGAAATCGGCATCGACCGCCCGCATGAACGAATCGCGGCCGATCTTCATCACGATCGGCGACTTGGCGGCGAGCTTCCGCGCAATATCGCGGGCGCGGTCGAGCGCGGTCCCCTTCGGGACCACTTCGCTCAGAAGGCCCATGCGGAATGCAGTCGCGGCATCAAAGGGCTCGCCCAGAAACAGCGGCCCGAACGCCTGGTGCTTTCCGACCAGCCGCGGCAGCTGCACGAAGTGGATCGCCGGGATCAGTCCGACATCGATCTCCGGATAGCCGAATGTCGAGGCGTCGCCGGCGATGATCATGTCGCAGGAGATCGCAATCGTCATGCCGCCGGCCCGCACCGCGCCGTCGACCGCGGCAATGGTCGGCTTGCCCATGCGATACTGGGTGTCGTTGAGTGCGAAATACAGTCGCTCGAGGAATTTCTTGGTTTCGATCCCGGGCTTGCCCCTGACGATGTCGAGATCGAGCCCGGCACAGAACACCTTGTGCAGGCTGCCGATGATGACTGATGCTACCGACGGATCGTCCTTCGCTTTCTGCAGCGCCGCCAGCAACGCATCGATCAGCGGCATGCTCAGCGCGTTGACTGGCGGCCGGTCCAGCATGATCTCCGCGATCTTGTCCGAGACGGAGTAGCGAACGAGTTCAGCGCTCATGATGCCGCTTCCTTATTGTCTGGCCTGACGCACCGCGCCGGCTGCGATCAAATCATCGATGGTGCTGCGATCGAGTCCGGCCTCGGTCAGGATCGCTACGCTATCCTGTCCGATATCCGGCGCGGGGCAAAGTGCGTCTTCAGAAAGGCTGGCAATACCCGGCGTGCGCGGCGTGTAGACCGGGCCGACGCCGGGGGTATCCTGGCACACCGACGCATTGGTCGCTTCGACGTGAGGATTGCGCAGCCACTCCCCGGGATTGAGGATGCGTTCGGCAATGATATCGGCCGCATGCAACCGCGACAGCCACGCCTCGGTCGGTCGCGCCAGGAAAACCTCGCGCAGCTGCGAGATCAACGTGTCGGCCGAGTCGGCCCGGCTGGCGAAGTCCGCAAAGCGCGGATCGCTGGCGAGGTCGTCGCGCTCGATGGCCGCGCACAGGCGCTTGTATTGCGGTTCGTTGACCAGCGTCACCATCATCCAGCCATCGCTGGTCTGGTAGGAACCTGCCGGCACGTTGAGCGCCCGCGGTGCGCCGCCCTCCAGAACATGCTCGGCGACCTTGTGGCCGAGCAGCGCCGCCGTCGACTGGCAGAGATTGACGTCGATCCAGCGGCCGGTGCCGGTGGTCGCGCGCGCGAACAGCGTGGTTGATATCGCCTGGAAGGCGTAGACGCCGGTCACGACGTCGGAGACGGTCGTGCCGACGCGGTGCGGGGTCTTGTCGTTGCCGACATTGATCGACACCAGGCCGGAAAACGCCTGCGCAACGGAATCCGATCCGGGCCGCTTTGAGTAAGGTCCGCTCTGCCCGAATGCGCTCACCGAGAGATAGATCAAACCGGGATTGTCGCGCGAGAGTTCCTCGTAGCCAATTCCAAGCCTGGCGGCGACACCGGGGCGAAAGCCTTCGATCAAAACGTCGCAATCTTTCGCCAGCTTCCGGGCGATTGCGATCGCGTCCTTGTGCTTCATGTCGAGGCAGAGGCTGCGCTTGCCGCGGTTATAGACCGCCGACAGCGTCGTATGGTTTCCATAGGTCGTTCCCAGGAAACGCGACCAATCCCCCTCCGGCGGCTCGACCTTGATAACGTCAGCGCCGTAGACGCCGAGCAGCATCGCGCAGTAGGGCGAGGCGATGCCCTGCCCGAAATCAAGCACACGCAGACCCCGGTACGGTGCCTCATGCGTCGGCGTTAGCATCCGATTGACTGCCATTGTTCCCCCACACCTGGTCGGGCCGAAAGCTACAGCGCGAGATAGCGCTGACGAATGTTTTCGTTGGCTTTCAGCTCTTCGATACCGGATGTGTAGACGATCTGGCCCTTGTCGATAACCGTCGCGTGGCTCGCAAGGCCAAGGCAAAAATGCATGTTCTGCTCGGCGATCAACACCGTGGCGCCGGTGCCGCGAAGTTGTCGCAGCAATTCGCCGATCCTTTGCACGATGATCGGCGCCAGCCCCTCGCTCGGCTCGTCCAGCAGCAGCAGCGCCGGATTACCCATCAGGGTGCGGGCAATCGCCAGCATCTGCTGTTCGCCGCCCGAGAGGCGTCCCGCGATCCGGTACCGCAAGGGCTCCAGCAGCGGAAATACGTCGTAGATGCGCCGGATCGACCATTCGTCCTGGCCGTCAGGGCCCTTCTTGGCACCGATCTCCAGATTGTCCTCGACCGTATGCTCGGGGAAGATCTGGCGATCCTCCGGCACGAAGCCGAGGCCGGCGCGGGCGATGTGATGCGGCTTCAGCCCGGATACGGTCCTGCCCCGCAGGGTGACCTTGCCGCGGCGCGCCGGCGCCAGGCCCATGATCGCCTTCATCGTGGTCGACTTACCGGCGCCGTTGCGGCCGAGCAGCGCCATGGTCTCGCCCTGCCGCACCGACAGGCCGACGCCAAACAGGATCTGGCTGCTGCCGTAGAAAACGTCGAGGTCCTCGACCTGCACCACCGGCTGCGCGCTCATATCGCGGCCTCCGCGTGATGTTCGGTGCCGAGATAGGCCTCGATGACGGCCTCGTTGCGGCGAACCGCATCGGGCTTGCCGGTGGCGAGAATCCGGCCGTAGCACAGCACCACGATCTCGGGCGCGATCTTGAACACGATATCCATGTCGTGCTCGATGAAGACGACCGTGATCTTCTGTTTCTCCCAGAGCTCCCTGACCTTGTCGATCATGCGCCAGCGCTCTTCGGTGCCCATGCCGGCGGTGGGCTCGTCGAGCAGCAGGACCTTCGGATCGAGCACCAGCGCCAGCGCGATATCGAGCAGCTTCTGGTCGCCATGCGACAGCGTCGCCGCCGTCCGATTACGCTTGCTGGCCAGCCCAAGCAATTCCATCGCGTGCTCGGCGCGGTCGCGGGTTTCAGCCAGCGGAAATCTTCGATGCATAACACCGGCGCGGCGCTGATCGGCGCCGACGGCCGCCAGCATCGTTTCCTGCACCGTGAGCGAAGGAAAAATACTTGCGACCTGGAACGCGCGTCCGATGCCATGGCGCACGATCTCGGGCGGCGAGCGCCCGGCCAGATCGACGCCATTGAGCAGGATCTGGCCGGAATCCGGCTTCAGCGCCCCGGTGATCAGGTTGAAGAATGTGCTCTTGCCGGCACCATTGGGGCCGATGACAGCGGTCAACGAACCGTCAGCAAAGTCCAGCGTCACGTTGTCGGTCGCCTTGACGCCGCCGAAAGATTTCGAGAGTGCGCGAATTTCCAGCATGGCTAGCCATTCGCCTCCCGAAGTCTGCCATAGGTGCTCCATGATATACCGGCCAACCAGCCGCAATCGACCGGCAAATTGGCGCCCGTGATCGCGGACGCGGCATCGGAGGCAAGAAAGGCGACAACACGACCGATTTCGGAAGGATCGACCAGACGGCGCAGCGCGGCATTGGCTGTTAGCGCGGAGACATCCCGCTCGCCGCGATCAATCGCGTTCTTGAGCGCCGGCGTTAGCGTATAGCCCGGAGAAACGGCATTCACCCGTACGCCGGAGGGGCCCCACTCCGCGGCGAGGCATTCGGTGATCGCAATCACGGCCGCCTTGGCCGGGGCGTAGGCATGTAACGGCATCGAGCGCATGCCGGCGATCGAGGCGATGTTGACGATGCTGCCGCGTTGGCGCGCGATCATGCGCCGGGCAAAGGCGAGGCAGGCGACATAGGTGCCACGCTGGTCGACACGAACGACGTCGTCCCAGGCCGACATAGGCAAATCGTGCGGCCGCACCGGCACCTGGATGATCCCGGCACTGTTGACGAGCACGTCGACCGGCCCGCATTCGCGCTCAATCGCTTCCGCGCATGCCTCGACGCTGGTCTCGTCCCCGACATCGGCGACGTAGGCCCTGCCGCCAAATTCCGCGGCGACATCCCCTGCCTTCGCCAAATCGCGATCGACAACGATCACGAGATCGCCGCTCGCGGAGAGCTCCCGCGCGCAAGACGCGCCAATCCCGCTGGCGCCGCCCGTTACCACGCTGACCCGCGCCTTTGCCGCCGGGCTCATGATGCGCGCTCCCCGGAACGCTCGCGGCGCTGCGCGTACCATTCGATCACGAAATCCATCAGGCCTTTGCGCAGGCCGATGGCGAAGAACAGGATCACGATGCCGAGAACGATGCCGTGATATTCGGTCACACGGGTGACGGTATCGTTGAGGATCAGGAACAGCGCGGTGCCGACCATCGGCCCCAGGAATGTGGTCACGCCGCCCAGCATGTTGATGAAGATGCCCTCGCCCGAAATCGTCCAATAGGCAAACTCCGGATAAGCGCCGGAGACGAACAGCGCCATGATGATGCCGCCGGTCGAGGCGAACAGCGCCGCGAGCACGAAGATCGTCAGTTTGGCGCGCCAGACGTCGATGCCGATAAAACTCGCCCGCGTGGCGTTGTCGCGGATCATGCGCAGCGTGTAGCCGAACGGCGACTGCGCGATCTGGTGCATCAAGAACAGCCCGATCACCAAGAGCGCGCAGCTGACAATGTACAGATGCAGATGGTTCGATAGATCAATGCCCAAAAATGGCGGCCGGGGAATGCCGCCGCGCAATCCCTGATCGCCGCCGGTCAGCGACACCCAGGACAGGATGGTCGAATGGATCAGCATCTGGAACGCCAGTGTCACGAAGGCGAAATAGATTTCCTTCAGCCGCACGCAAATGGCGCCAATGACGAGGGCGACGACGAACGTGATCGCCAGCGTGGCAACGAAAGCCACCGGGACGGCGACACCGGTCTTCTGCATCATCAGCCCGAAGCCGTAGGCGCCAAGGCCAAAGAACATGCCGTGGCCAAACGACGTCAGGCCGGTGTAGCCGACCAGAAGGTTGAGCGACGTCGCGAACAGCCCATAGGCCGCGCAACGGATCACGAAGTCGAGCAGGAATTTACTGCTGGTGAGCATCGGCAGCAGGGCAAGCACGACAAAGACCGCAACCGCAATCAGCGCATCCCGATTGGGGCGCGGCCTTGACTTGGTAACGGAGTTGTCGAGCACCTTGCTCGCCTGTTCGGCCTGCAATTCGGTCACGCGACCTCCTTGCCGAACAGGCCGGTCGGGCGGGAGACCAGCACGATCACCATGAACAGATACATCAGGCCTTCCGTAAACAGGGGAAAGCCGAGCGAACCAAACGAGCGGATCATGCCGATCAGGAGCGCGCCGATCAGCGCGCCCAGGATCGAGCCCATGCCGCCGATCACGGTGACGATGAAGGATTCGATCAGCACCGAAAATCCCATTCCCGGCGTCAGCGAACGGACGGGTGCGGCGAGCGCGCCGGCCAGTCCCGCCAGCATCCCGCCGAGCGCGAACACGCCGCCATAGATCAGGCCGGTGTTGATGCCGAGCGCGGACACCATGCCCGGATTATGCGCCGCCGCGCGGATCACCTTGCCGATCCGGGTGCGGGCAAGACCGAGGCCGAGAACGATCGCGGCCACCAGCGCGACGGCGATCAGCAGCAGATAGTATGGCGGCACCACGCCGCCGGCGATGAACAGCGGCGGAATCTGGAACGCCGCCGGCATGCCCATCGACTTGAATTCCGGTCCCCAGATCATCCGTACGACATCGTCAAATATCAGCACGAAGGCGTAGCAGACGAGGACCTGCATCAGCACGTCGCGGCCGTAGACCCGGCTCATGAAGACGCGTTCGAAGATCAGGCCCAGCAGCGCGGTGCCGGCCGCACCGCACAGCATCGCCAGCGCAAAGCTGCCGGTAAACTGATAGGCCGTCATCGCGAAATAGGCACCGAACATGTAGAAAGCGCCGTGGCTGAAATTCACCACCTTGAGCACGCCGAAAATCAGCGTCAGCCCGACGGCGACGAGAAACAGCAACATGCCGATGATGAAGCCGCTGGTGGTTTGCGTCACCAGACAGGCGGAGCTGGCGAGACAGCCGGTGAGTGTATCGAGATCCAAGGAAAATATCCGTTACGGCGTGCCGGAAGAACGGCGCGTGAAAGCACCATGGAGCGGTGAACGGAGGCGGCCTGCGCTGCCTCCGTTTCGCGGATAGATCAGGTGTAACCCTTGCTCTTCTTCCACTCGGCTTCGAGTTCGAGAATGGTCTTCCAGTCGCCCGGCTTGACCTCCGGCACGTAGGGCTCTTGCGGGATCGTCGTGCCCCACCCGATCGCATAGCCGATCAGGGTCTGGTCCTCGGCCCGCATCGTCACGGTGCCGTCGGCGCCGAACGGCGATTTGATCTTGAGGCCACGCAATGCTTCCGCAATCTTCTTGCCGTCAGCGGAATTCGCCTTCTTCGAAGCCTCGGCGAGCAACATGATCGCGGTTGCGTTCTCCCACGACCAGTTGGTCGGGTACTCGTTGTATTTCGCCTTGTAGGCATCGCCCCAGGCCGCGTTCTCCGCGGTCGCAGGATAGGTCTTGATGTAGCGGTTGCCGGAATGAATGCCCTTGGGCAGGTTCTTCACCACGGTGAGCGCGGTGTAGTCGGCCATGTTGACCGCGAACACCTCCATCTGGGTGAACAGTGCATAGATGTTGGCCTGATCGATATAGGAGGTCAGGTCGCCGCCCCACAGGCAGGAATACAGCGCTTGCGGCTTGGCCTGCAGGATCTTGGTGACGACCTCGGTGTAATCAGGCTGGAACAGCTTTGGCCAGGACTCGCTGATGATCTCGACGTCAGGCGCAAAGCGCTTCAGATACAGCGTGAACTCACCGGTGGTGTCGCGGCCATAGGCGTAATCGGGCGCGCAGGTGGCCCATTTCTTCAGGCCCTTCGCCTTGGAGATCGCCGCCGCGTAGCTGCCGCCGACGATCGAGTCATGCACGCCCTGGCGCGCGGTGCGGAACGCGTTGGGAATGTGCTGCTTGGGATCGGCGGTCAGCGCCGAGGTTTCCGAATTGGTGTGAATGCAGAGCACGCCGAGATCGCGCGCGACTTCGTGCACGGCGAACGCTCCGGATGACGCCTCGGCATCGATCAGGAGTTCGCAGCCATCGGTGTTGACCAGTTCGCGCGCCACGCGGGCGGCTTCCTGCGGCTGCCCCTTGGAATCGCGGATCACCATCTCGATCTGCCGTCCGGCCAGACCGCCGGCGGCGTTGACCTTCTCGACTTCCAGCATCACGCCGTTGCGCGATGACGTTCCGAGTTGTGCCACGCGGCCGGAGAGAATGGTGGGCATGCCGACCTTGATGGTCTTGGCCTGCGCCCGCGCCACCCACGGTGTCGCGAAAGTCACGGCACCGGCGCCCATCAGCGCCAGCGTTGAACGGCGGCTGATGCCCGGTTTGCGGGTTCTCGTCATTATTCCCTCCCTCTCGGGTTTGCGTTCCCAGTTTCCTGCCCAAATCCCAGCCGGGGATCGTGCTGCCCCCATACTCCCAAGATTTCAGAGCAAAGGGGGTGACGTCAAGCCAAATATGAATTACGAGTCATAATTCATCCAACGGGAGATCAGGCCGGAATCCGGCCTTTTGAGCCGAGAAATGATCAACCTTTCGAGCTTCATCGCCTTTCACGCCAGGCGCACGCCGGGCCGCTGTGCGCTGAAATACCGCGGCGATGAGATCTGCTACGCCGACCTCCACCGCCGCATCGGCCACGTGGGCGGCTGGCTCGCCTCGCGCGGCATCGGCGCGGGCGATGTCGTCGCGGTGCTGATGAAGAACAGCACCGCGTTTCTCGAACTGGTGTTTGCAACCAGCCACATCGGCGCGGTGTTTCTGCCGATCAACTATCGGCTGTCGGCCGACGAGGTCGGCTACATCGTCGGCAATTCCGGCGCGCGCATTTTGATCGCGGACGAAGAGCTGGCCGGCATTGCAGCAGGTAACGTTCCCGTGGTGCTGCTCAATGAGGCCGCGCAATCCGGCATCTCGCGGCTCGCGCCTGACATCGCCCCCGCCCCGATGCATCCAAGACAACCGCGCGACCTGATGCGGCTGATGTACACGTCAGGCACCACCGACCGGCCCAAGGGCGTGATGCTCACCTATGAGAACATCTACTGGAAGTCGGCGGACCATACGCTGGTGCTCGGACTGAACGCCGATACGCGGTTGCTGGTGGTCGGCCCGCTCTATCATGTCGGCGCGCTGGATCTGCCGGGGATTGCCGTGCTCTGGCATGGCGGCATGCTTTCCATCCACCGCAACTTCGAACCCGAGCAGGCGCTGGCGGCGATCGAAGCCGAGAGGCTGAACGCGGCCTGGTTTGCGCCCGTGATGACCACCGCGATCCTCACCTGCCTGACCCGCGATCGCTACGACGTCTCGAGCCTGCAATGGGCGATCGGCGGCGGCGAGAAGACACCGGAAGCGCGCATCCGCAGCTTCTCCGAATATTTTGTGAACGCCCGCTATATCGACGCCTATGGCCTGACGGAAACCTGCGGCGGTGACACTTTCATGGAGCCCGGCCGTGAGATCGAAAAGATCGGATCGACCGGCCGCGCCATCGCCCATGTCGAGATCGAGATCCGCGACGATGCCGGCCATCGCCTGGCACCCGGCGAAAACGGCGAAATTTGCCTGCGCGGACCGAAGGTCACCCAAGGCTACTGGAAAGATCCCGAGAAAACCGCGGCCGCTTTCTTCGGCGATTGGTTCCGCAGCGGTGATATCGGCTATCTCGATGAAGACGGCTTTCTTTATCTCACCGACCGCAAGAAGGACATGATCATTTCCGGGGGCGAGAATATCGCGTCGTCCGAAGTCGAACGCGTGATCTATGAATTGCCGCAGGTGCGCGAATGCGCGGTCATCGGCATGCCGGACGCGCGTTGGGGCGAAAAGCCTGTCGCGATCGTGGTGCTGGGAGAAGGCGCGGCGCTGGAGCTGCCTGCCCTCACCGATCATTGCCGCACGCGGCTCGCCGGCTTCAAGGTGCCGAAGCAATTGATCATCCGCGAAAGCCTGCCACGCAACCCGTCGGGCAAGGTGCTCAAGCGCGTGCTGCGCGCCGAACTGGAGGCTTCATGACGCAGGCAACGCGAGCCAATTCCGGCAAGGTCACAAAGCTCAACCGCGTCGAGCGCAACGCCTGGACCAAGCGCAAGATTTTCGATGCCGCGACCAAGATCGTCGGCAAATACGGCTATGCCGAAGCCTCTGTCGCCCGCATCACCGAGGAAGCCGGCGTCGCGCAGGGCACGTTCTACAATCACTTCGAAAACCGCCAGGAACTGCTGGATCAGTTGCTGCCGAAAATCGGCATCGACATGGTGCGCTTCATTCGTGCGCGCACCGGCACGGCGCAGACCGCGCAGCAGGAAGTCGAACGCTTCAGCGCCTTCTTCGACTTCATCCGCGAGGTGCCGGAATTCCTGCGCATCCTCAACGAGGCCGAGTTCTTTGCGCCGATCGGCTACCAGAAGCATTTCGAGAATATCTCGACGGCCTATGTTCGTATCCTGAAGCGTGCTCGGCTTGCGGGCACGGTCGACAGCTATAGCGACGAGGAGTTCGAGGCCATCGTCCAAATACTGATGGGCGCGCGCGGCTATCTGAGCCGGCGGTATTCCTATTCGGACGGTGCGGTCACGGCCGTGCCCGACCATGTCATCTCCGCCTACCAGAAGCTGATGACGCGCGGGCTCTTCAATTCAGCCGACAAAGGCAACGACCATGAGCGCTGAGGGGATCGTTCTCGTCACCGGCGGAAGCCGCGGCATTGGCGCTGCAACCGCGACGCTGCTGGCCGAACAGGGCCAGCGTGTTGTGATCACTGACATTGCGCCGGAACCACTGGCCGGCACCAGGACGATCCTGTGGCTTACCCCGTTCGACGTCGCCAGCGAGAGCGCCGTCGTCAGCGGCATCGCCGATATCGAGACCGCCCACGGCCCGATCAGCGGCCTCGTCAATGCCGCCGGCGTGTTCGGCAAGATGCATCCGGTCGAGCGCGTGCGGATGGATCAATGGGACCGCGAGGTCAATATCGACCTGCGCGGCACATTTCTGGTCGCCCGCAGCGTCGGCGTCAAAATGGCCGAGCGCCGGCACGGCGCCATCGTCAATGTCGCCTCGGTCGCGGGCATGACCTCCGGGCCGATCCACGCCTATACGGCCGCGAAAGCCGGCGTCATCCAGATCACGCAAACGCTTGCCGCCGAATGGGGACGTACCGGCGTGCGCGTCAATGCCGTCTCTCCCGGCTTCACCCGCACCGCGGCGCTCGAAGCCGGCATTGCCTCCGGCGCGCTCAACAAGCGCCTGCTGGAAAACCCGACAGCGATGAACCGATTGGTCGAGCCGATCGAGGTCGCGCAGGCGATTGCGTGGTTGCTGTCACCGATGAGCAGCGGTGTCACCGGCATCAACCTGCCGGTCGACGCCGGATATATCGCCGGCACCACCTGGGCCGCCTATGGCGGCCTGCGCGAAGCGCCTGGCACGTAACAAGGATACGAGCATGAATATCGAGATACCCCGCAAGAAACTCGATTTGCCGTCGGCTATCGCCGAAGGCGATATCCGCGTGCTGCTGATGGTGCTGGTCCACATGACCGGCGACGAACGCTGGCTGGAGCCGCCGTACAAGCCGAGGCGCGACGTTCGCCTGATCCCCGACCCCGAGGCCGGCCTGCCCCGCGAAGTGCAGGACGAAATCCGCGCTGCTGTCGTGAAGCTGTTCGCCAATGGCGAGCCCGGGCCCGTGATATCGGATCCCGGCGACGAACTGATGCTGAAGATGATGCGCGCGACGCTCGGCGAAAACGTCACGCCGGAATATGCGCCGCTGATGCGCGAGGAAATGGGCTTTATCCCCCGCGACATCAGCTGGACCAAACCTCCGGCCGACGACAAACTGGCGCAGCAGCATGTGCTGATCGTCGGCGCCGGCGTCTGCGCCATCGCGCTTGGCGTCGCGCTGGGCCGCCTCGGCATTCCCTACACCATCGTCGAGAAGAACGCCGAACTCGGCGGCACCTGGTATGTCAATCGTTACCCCGGTTGCGGCGTCGATACGCCGAACCACTCCTACTCCTTCTCGTTCGGCGCCCGTAATCCATGGACGCGCTACTTCGCGCAGCGTCAGGAATTGCTCGACTATCTCAAGAAGGTCGCGCTTGAATACGACATTCGAAAGCACCTCCGCCTCAACACCGAACTGACGTCTGCGCGCTGGGATGAGAACAAGCGGCGCTGGATTTCGACGCTGAGGACGGCGGATAGCGAAGAGATCCTTGAGTCGAACACGCTCGTGAGCGCGATCGGCCAGCTCAACGACCCATCGCCCGCGCATTTCAAGGGCGAGGAGGATTTCAAAGGGAGGACCCTGCATTCAGCGCTATGGTCGGACGACATCAAGCTCGACGGCAAGCATGTCGCCGTCATCGGCACCGGCGCCACCGCGATGCAGCTGGTGCCGTCGATCGCGGGCCAGGTGGCATCGCTGACCGTCTATCAACGGACCGCGCAATGGGCACGACCGGTCGCGGGCTATTCCGACCCGATCAGCGACGGCGCGCAATGGCTGCTCGCCCATCTGCCATTTTATGTGCAGTGGTACCGCTTCAACATGTTCTGGCGCTACGGCGACGGGCTACTGCCGTTCCTGCGCAAGGACCCGAACTGGCCGCATCCCGACCGCGCCGTAAACAAGGGCAACGACCGCCACCGCGAGGAGTTGACGGATTTTATCCTGTCCGAACTCAAGGACCGTCCCGACCTGATTGAAAAATGCGTGCCGACTTATCCGCCCTACGGCAAGCGCATCCTGCTCGATAACAACTGGTTCAAGACGCTGACAAAGCCGAATGTCGAACTGGTCACCGACAGCATCGATCATTTCACAAGTAACGGCATTGTCGCCTCCGACGGCAAATCGCGGCCGGCCGACATCATCGTGATATCGACCGGATTCAAGGTCACCGAGATGGCGGCGCGCCTCAACATCACCGGCCGTGACGGCAAGAACCTCAGGCAGGCCTGGGCCAACGATAACCCGACCGCCTATCTCGGCCTCACCGTGCCTGATTTTCCAAACTTCTTCGTGATGCTCGGCCCGAACTCCGGGCCCGCGCATGGCGGCAGCGTAATCTTCCAGTCGGAGTGCCAGAGCCGCTACATCAGTGCCTGCCTGGTCGAGATGATCGAACGCGACATCGCCGCGATCGATGTTCGCCGCGACGCGCACGATCAGTACATCGAAAAAGTCGACGCCGAGCATGAGCAGTTGATCTGGTCTCATCCGGGCATGACGACCTATTACCGCAACGTTCAAGGTCGAGTCTTTTCAGCGATGCCGTGGCGTTTCGTCGATTACTGGGCAATGACTCATGATCCCGACTTCAACCAGTACCACCAGACCAAAGCATGAGTTCATCGCTTTAAAAATGGCGCTCAAGAGCGGAACCATCTTCCATCCGGCGGGCGTATGCACGGGAACCCAAGTGAGAATTTTCTCAGCATAAACTTGACACCTGACGATATCTGCCGCAGCATTTCAAACGCTGCACCTGTCGGGGTAGCGGAGCATTCGGCTCCCTGTTTCGCGGGAATTGGCGTCCGATCATATGGTCGAACAGCAAGCGGCGGAGGCGGACGAAAGTCCGTCGGGCCCACTCTTGGAGAGGAGCACGATGCCACCGGCTCAAGCCAGTGATCTTGCTCAACAGCAAGGTCTCGACGCAAGTTGGGTGATCAGCAGCTGCTAGCCCGTTTGCGCTGTCTAAAATCCAAACATATCCGCAGGATCGGAGTGCAAAGGCCAAGCGCTTTCGATTTTGAAAATGCACTGGTGTGTACCAGAAATCCTTCGCCTATAACGAAGATGTAGGGCCCCGCGATGCCTTAGATGCACCGGGGCCCATTCGTTTGTCTCGATGAAACCCTTCAGGGATTCCCGCAGATTGCTTCCGTCGTTTGGATCGGAAACAATTGCCCATCGGGACAGGGAATGGCGATGACGAAACCACGCGTGCGCATCTACACCGACTACAAGAGCCCCTACGCGTTCGTCGCGAACAAGCGGCTGTTCGAACTCGAGGAAGAATACGGCGTCGAGCTGGAATGGCTGCCCTATACGCTACGCGTCGCCGAATTCATGGGCACCGTGGAAGAGCGCACGCCGCATTTCTGGCGCAAGGTGCGATACGCCTATATGGATGCGCGGCGCTATGCCAACGCGCAGGGCCTCACCATGAAGGGCCCGCGGCGCATCTATGATGCCTTCTATGCCAGCGCCGGCATGCTGTTCGCGCAGCGTCATGGCCTGTTTCGTTCCTACCACGACACGGTGTTCCGGCGCTTCTGGAGCCATGATCTCGAAATCGACGAACTGTCGGATATTGCCGGCGTGATTGCATCCGTTGGCGGTTCGGCCGAGGAATTCAAAGCCTACGTCCACGGCCCGGCTCGGGCCGAACATGACCGCATCGTCGACGAGGCGGAGGAACTCGGCGTGTTCGGTGTGCCGACCATGGTGTTCAACGGCGAACTGTTCTGGGGCGGCGACCGCATCGACCTGTTGATCGAGCGCATCAAGAACCCAGACTCGATCGCAGCCGCGCTGGGCAGCCGGCACCGGAAGTGAGCCTGCCCGGCTGATGTTTTCAATCTGTTTACCAGGTTTGGCTAACCTGTCTGGTGGTTGAAACGCCGGAACCGGGGCATGTTCAGAGAAAGCCTCCCGATTGCCTATGACGCGCCTGCCGACCTGAAAAAGTGGCCCTCGCTCAGGAATGAGCGGGTCACCAGCAAGACGCCGTATCTCGTTTACAATGGAACATTGGCGGATTGCATCCGGCAATTGATGGCCAAGCCGATCAAGCAGATTTCGCTCTACGACATCGTCACCGAACGCCAGCCGGCATTCGACGGCAACGTACTTTCACCAGGCGACGCGGCCGAAATCGCGATGCGCAAAGATTTCCCGAAGGATTGATCGCGGAATCGCATTTGAGGTGGACCTTCTCCCCGGCCAAGTATGCCGCTGGCGGGCCATAAAGAAACATTTGGAAAAATTGCACTCCCGTCGTGCCCAAGCTAGGTGTTGGGAATTCGCGGGCTGAGAATTTTTGAGAGAATGCTCCATGCCACCAGCGTTAGAGGACGGATGGGCCGTTGCCTCTCCTTCCGAAGTCGGTCTCGATGCCGCTCAACTTGCCGGGCTCGGTACGCTTCTAAGGCGATGGCCAAAGCATAATGTTCACGCTGTCGTCGTCGTACGACGGGGAAAGCTTGTGTTCGAGCGCTACTTCCCCGGTATCGAACGGCACTGGATGGATTGGGGCGGCCAGGTTCAATTCTCTCCAACTCAAAAGCACGATATTCGCTCGATTTCAAAGAGCGTGGTATCACTCCTGGTCGGCATGGCGGTGAGCGAGAACAGGTTTCCTCCGCTTGAAGCGCCCGTCGTCGACTACTTCTCCGAATATGCCGATCTAAGCACGGCCAAGAAGCGGCGGATCACATTCCGGCACCTGCTGACGATGTCGCATGGACTTCGGTGGGATGAAAGTCGGAGCTGGAAAAGCCAGGCCAACAACGAGCGGCAACTTCTGGAAGCGAAGGACCCTTATCGTTACGTGCTGGAGCGGCCCATGGCGTTGCCGCCCGGCGTATCGTTCAACTACAGCGGTGGCGCCACCAGCCTGCTGGCCGCTGCTTTGGTCAAAGCGGTCGGCCAGGGAATCGATGTCTACGCCAGCGAGAAGTTGTTCAAACCGCTCGGCATCACCGACTTTGAGTGGCTGAATTTCAGCGGCTGTGCCGATGTTGCGGCATTTGCCGGATTACGGCTGAGGCCACGCGATCTCGCCAAGTTCGGCCAACTCGTCGCGGATGCGGGATGCTGGAATAGCAGACAATTGCTGCCCGCCCGATGGATCAGCGAGTCGACGACGCCCCACGTAAACGCCGAGGGAAGTGGAGCGTTATACTATGGCTATCACTGGTGGCTTGGCCGCTCCTTACTGAACGGTCACGATTTGAGTTGGATCGCCGGCTTCGGCAGTGGCGGCCAGCGTCTCTTCGTGGTGCCCAGGCTTGATCTTGTCGTCGTCATCAATGCCTTCAACTACCGACATCATGTCCCGATGGCCATTCTTAACGGGTTCGTTCTGCCTGCCGTGACAGACTTTCCGTCCCTTTCCTCAGCGGGTGATTAGGTGCGGCCAGCACCCAGTGCTTTCCAGCACCGGCTGTAACGCTGCACGATCATCCGGATTGAGCGCGGTAAACTTCTCGCGAAGCTGTTGCAGGCACTTCACCTGATATTTGAACGGCGCCAGCGCGTAAGGCAGGCCCCAGACATTGATCTCCAGCCGATCGAGACCTTTCGCGAAGGCTTCCGCGTTTGCGACAAGGAACGGCAGATAGAGTTCACCGGCAATTCTCAACAGCGCCTCCGCCATTCCGCCAAGCGCCTGCTCTCGCGGACACCATTCGCCCTCGACACCGGAAGCGTCGTCCAGCCGCCGTACCCAATGATCGGTAAAGGGCGCCTTCTCGCGTATGATCCGCATCGGCGTCGGATCGGTCGCCATCTCGCTGAGCTGGCCAAACCAGGCGAAATCGGCAAGCGACGGCCGGCTGCCGAACAGATAATTCGTCATGCCGACATGCGGCTCGAACGCGGCAAGCATCCGCAAGTAACTTTCTTCGAGCAGCGGCTTGTTCTCCGCGGTCGCACCGAGAATAACCATCCGTGAAATCTGCCGCTGGCGGAACTGCTCGGTCTCCTCAGGGCTGCCGGTTACAGCCTCCGACACCGACCACTCTTCGCCGGCCCAGCGCGAAACATAGGCCTGATCCTCCGGATCCCACCATCGATACAGAAACAACGGCTTGACCGCCCATTCGTCGGCTAGGTCTTCCAGCAGGTCGCACACGAATGCGACCGCCTTGTCATCGGGGATGACGGACCGGTCCCGGTGGCGGCTTTCCAGATCATAGGCCAGCGCCGTGGTTTCGCCACGAAACGTGCCATCAGGATATTGCAGCACCGGGATCAGGTTCGGCCGCAGATGTTCGGTCGCTTTGCGCAGCGCCTTGGTCATGATGACCCAGTCGAAAGGAATCCGGCGATAACGCATCAGTGCGCGCAGCTTGATGGCGTAAGGCGACGCGGTCGATCCGATCAGCCGATAGCGGCCTTCAGTCATGGTACTCCCTCGATCGTCCCAAACCTGAACGCTGGACACGCGATACTGGCATCGAGGCGGATTTGCGCCAACCGGTGCATTCGGATTTCGCCCGTCAGCCCTGCAATAAACCGGCATGGCTTGCCTTGCGGCGCAGCGAGTTCTGCAGCTATCGTACGCCTGAATTATCGGGCCCTGCCCGACCCAATAAATACCGCCTAGTGGAGAAACGCCATGAATCCCCCCGTCAGTTCGCCTGCCATCAAGGTCGTGAGATCGGTTCGCGAACAGGTCAGTGCGGAGGAATGGCAGGCACGAGTGGATCTGGCGGCCTGTTACCGTCTGACGGCGATGTACGGGATGACCGAGATGGTTGCCAACCACATCTCCTGCCGGGTGCCGGGAACTACGGACCAGTTCCTGATCAACGCATACGGCATGCTGTACGAAGAAATCGATGCTTCCAGCCTGATCAAGGTCGATGTCAACGGCAACACGCTGTTCAATGCATCCGACTATGACGTCAATGTCGCCGGCTTCGTCATTCACAGCGCCATCCACATGGCCAAGCACGACATGGATTGCGTGGCGCATACGCACACCCCGGCCGGCATGGCGGTCTCGGCGATGGAGTGCGGACTGCTGCCGCTGGCGCAGACTTCGATGCGGTTCCTCCACGTCGCGTATCATGATTTCGAAGGCATCGCCGATGACGTCGACGAGCGCGCGCGGCTGGTGCGGGACCTTGGCGATCATGAAGCCATGATCCTGCGCAACCACGGCCTGCTTGTCGTCGGCCGGACCGTCCCGGCCGCATTCAACGTGCTGTTCCGGCTGGAGCGCGCCTGCCAGGTGCAGATCATGGCGCTATCCTGCAACACCAAACTGATCTATCCGCCGCAAAACGTCCTCGAAGAAACCTACGACAAGATGCGACCGCGGGTCGACCGGCCCGCCCGGAATGGCGAGCTCGCCTGGCCCGCGCTGCTGCGCAAGCTGGACCGCACCGATCCGTCCTATCGCAATTGAGGTTCCCTCCCGCCGGTTAACACTTCGCACGATCTTTGGGCGCGCCTTGCCTGTAATTTGATCGCACACACCGTCGCTAAATCGCCGATGCTGGTCGTCGATGAGGCGATAGGTGCGGCCCGATGAAGACGTTCATTCGAGTGGTTGAACTGTGGGTGCCGGACCGGACCCGCACGCGTCTGGAGTTCGGCGGCAGTCTTTGCAGCGAGGAGTATTCGGAGTTCAAGGCTATCAGCGAAAATGCGCTGTTTGCCTTTGATGAAGGGTTGCCCGGCAAGGCCTGGGCCTCCGGACATCCGGTCATTCTCACCAAATTTGCCAACTCCTACTTCAAACGGACCGACGAGGCGATCGAAGCCGGGTTGACCTGTGGCGTGGCGCTGCCGGTGTTCGCCGGTGAATTCCTGATGGCTGTCATGGTGCTGTTCTGCGGCGACGACGAGAAGCACGTCGGCGCCATCGAACTCTGGCACAATGATGCCGACGTCAGCCACGAAATGGGGCTTGTCGACGGCTATTATGGCACCGCTGACATGTTCGAGTTCAACTCACGGCACACCAAGTTTCCGCGGGGCTTTGGCCTGCCCGGGCGGACCTGGAAAGCCGGCATGCCGCTGATCATCAAGGACCTGCACAATTCCAAGCGTTTCCTGCGCTGGGAAGAAGCTTCCGAAATCGGCATCAATTGCGGCGTCGGCATTCCCTACACGACGTCACCTGAAAAAACCTGGGTGATGACGTTCCTGTCCGCGCAGGCCACCCCGATCGCCAAGCGTTTTGAAATCTGGGTACCGAATCCATCGCGATCGGCACTGGTCTTTCATTCCGGCGATTGCAGCAGGAATACCGAGCTTGAATCGATTTACGCGTCAAAGAGCATCGGCAAAGGCGAAGGCAGCATCGGCGGGGCCTGGGCGACGGGCATGCCCGCGATCAACGAGCATCTGAAGGTCGATGAGTCAGTTGCGGCGCAGGCAGCGCGCGCGGCCGGGATGAATCAGATCGTCGTGCTGCCGGTGATCGAGAACGCGCTGCTCAAGGCCGTCCTCGCCTGGTATCTCTGAACGATCGGATCAACGCGCCATAGGCTGGCGCAACGTCCCAAAGAAGTCACGCACCTCGCGCACAAACAGCTCAGGCTGCTCGAAGGCTGCGAAGTGGCCGCCCTTCGGCATTTCGCGCCAGTGCCGGATATCGGTGTAGCTTCCTTCCATCCACCGCCGTACCGGCGTGACGATCTCCTTGGGAAACACGGCAACCCCGCTCGGGATCGTCACCTTGTGGGGTGTCCGGCGCTTCGGCCCGAAACTCTCCCAATAGAGACGCGCCGACGAGGCCGCGGTCGCCGTCACCCAATACAGCATGACATTGTCGAGCAGTTCGTCGCGGCTGAGGATGTTTTCGGGATGCCCGTCGCAATCGGTCCACGCCCAGAATTTCTCGAGAATCCACGCCGCCTGGCCGCTCGGCGAATCCGTCAGCCCATAGCCCAGGGTTTGCGGCCGGGTCGATTGCTGCTTGGAATAGCCGGAATCCCAGTCGGCATAGTATTTAATGCCCTGCAGCGCCCGCGCCTCCTCCGGCGTCGGCTGACCGTCCACGTTGGGGCGCGCCGACATCGCCAGCGTGATGTGAATGCCGGCGCAATGTTCGCCATCCTGCGCGCCCAGCGCGGTCGTCACCGCCGAGCCCCAGTCGCCGCCTTGCGCGCCGTAACGCGCATAACCGAGACGGCTCATCAGCACCGCCCAGGCGGCGGCAATGCGATCGACTCCCCAGCCTGACGTGGTTGGCTTGGCCGAAAAGCCGAATCCGGGCAGCGACGGACAAACGACGTGAAACGCGTCGGCGGCGTTGCCGCCGTGTGCGGTCGGGTTGGTGAGCGGCTCGATTACCTTGTGGAACTCGACCACGGAGCCCGGCCAGCCATGGGTGATGATCAGCGGCATCGCCTGCGGATGCGGCGAGCGGACGTGCAGGAAGTGAATATCGAGGCCGTCGATTTCGGTCGTAAACTGCGTAAAGCGATTGAGGCGTGCCTCGCGGGCGCGCCAGTCATATTCGTCGGCCCAGTACCGGCAAATATCCCTGATCCATTTCAACGGCGCGCCCTGGCTCCAGTCGTCGACCAATTCGGCCTCCGGCCAGCGCGTGTTCCGCAACCGCGACTTCAGATCGTCGAGCACATCGTCGCCGACCGAGATGCGATAGGGTTTGATTTCAGCGCTCATGAACAATTCTCACAATGCCTGATGACAAGCTGCAATTGCATCCTGCCGACTTTGGTGCGTGACATTACGCAGACGCGTCAGCTTGATGCAAATTGACGGGTTGGTCGAGACTTCCGAAGCGCTGTCGAATGATCCTTCCTTGGCAGTTGTGCGGCGCTGGCGCGTCAGGGGGCCAGACGCCGCTTGAAGAAGCCCAAAATCTCGTCGCGGGCTGCGATGGTCGGCTGGCCGGCTTCGTCGATCAGGTGGGCGGTCACGACACTGTGCGGCGTCGAGACGTAGCGCTCAAAGAACTCGGGAACATCGGTGTTCGCCACATTGTCGGGAAGCACCCGGCCGATAAAGCGGTCGCCAAGCGCCTCCTGATAGGCCGCAAAGCGCTGCGCCATGCAGAATTTGTCGCCCTCGAAGCGATAGGCCAGCACGGTCAGATCTTCCCGGTCGAGCCGTTCGCGGACGGCCTTGATTTCATCCGGCGCGATTTCGATGCCGGCCGGATCGTTCAGCGGCAGCGACGGCTGGGACAGGACCGGCGCCAGCATCGATCGCTCCAGCATCATCGTCAGCGCGAAATTTCCTGTAAAACACATCCCGATGGCGCCGACGCCGGGACCGCCGCACTCCCCATGCGCAAATCTCGCCAGCGACCGCAGCCACTGCGTCACCGGGCTTGATTGATTGGCGGCCAAGGCCCGGAACTCAGCGCTGACACAGGCGCGTTGAAACACGGCGGTGCCCTCTTCCACATTGGGAACAGCGCCATCGCGGCCGAACAGCGAAGGCATGTAGACCGTGAACCCGGCGTCGCGCACCCAGCGGGCGAAACGCGCGACGTAAGGGCTGATGCCTGGCATCTCCGTCATCACGATCACCGCGGGCCCACTGCCGGCGACATGCACCGCCTTGGTGAGACCATCCAGTGCAATATCGCGGCGCTTGAAATCCTCGAGCGGGTCGTCCTGCTTCACGGATCGCTTTGGCATCTGGCATCACTCCCTGCGCGCAACGATCGGCGCCGCCGGATTTGAGGACGCCGCGTCAGCCTTGATGCCGATCATTGCGATACCGCGCCGGATTGCCTAGTGTCAAAAATGACATTGATCGGGGATTTTTGGACATGACCAGGGTGACGGTCGTTGAAATCGAGGGCTGCCTGGCTTCCGGCGCCGCCATCACCCATGACGTGATGGCGACTGCCAACCAGATCAGCAAGACGGCCAAACGCGCTATGGCGTTCGATGTCACGACGGTGCGCCTGGGCCCGCGCCGAAAACGGGAAAGGCTGCGTGGCGCCGACCTCGTCATTGTCCCGGGCCTTGGCCTCGGAGTTGCGTCAGCGGACGAACTCGACGCGAAACTGAAGAGCACGGCCTGCCGGCGTGCTTGCGACATGCTGATTCAATCGTTCGAAGCCGGCGCCGCGATCGCGGCGGCGTGCGCAAGCACTTTCCTGCTCGCGGAAACCGGATTGCTGGACGGCCGGCGGGCGACCACGACCTGGTGGCTCGGCCCGCTGTTCCGCGAGCGCTATCCGACGGTCGAACTCGTGAGCGACCGGATTGTCGTCGCCGATTGGCCAATTGCGACCGGCGGCGCGGCGATGGCGCAGATGGATTTGATGCTTGCGATCGTCGGCAAGTTTGCCGGACCGAAGCTGGCCAGCGCCTGCGCCAATTATCTGCTGCTGGATAAACGGCGCTCCCAGGTGCCGTTCATGGCGATCAATTATCTGGCGAGCCAGGACCCGAAAATCGCGAGGGCGGAAAAATGGGTGCGGGAAAATATCGCACGCGATTTTGCGATCGAGGAACTCGCCGAGGCCGTCGCGCTCGCGCCGCGCACATTTGCCCGGCGCATCGCGGCGACCTGCGGCGTCTCGCCCATTCAGTTCGTTCAACGCATCCGGCTTGAGACCGCCAGATACCTGCTCGAAACCACGCGCCTGTCGGTCGATCAAATTTCCCGGCAAGTCGGCTATGCGGAGCCGTCCACCCTTCGCCGCCTGATCCGGCGCGATACCAAACATTCACCCGGGCATTTCCGTCCTGCGGCCTGAATCATCGCCCGCGGAGATTCCTCGCGATCGTCTTGCCGATAAGTTCGGCACCGGCATCGATTTCGGTTTCATTCCAGGCGGCAAATCCAAGAAACAACCCGTGCTCGGCGGTCTTGCCGGTAAAGTGGCGGGAAAGCGGCCGCGCCGTAATGCCAACCTTGGCCAGATCGGCCACGAGACGGCAATCATCCGATCCCGGTTCCAGCCGTGCGAGAAGTTGCATGCCGCCGGCCGGCGGCGTGATCGCGAGCTTGCTTCCGGCCGCTGAAGCCAGGGCATGTGTCAGCCGGTCACGGCGGCCGCGATAGATGCGGGTCATCCGGCGAATATGGGCTGCGAAATCGCCGTCGCCGATAAACTCCGCCAGCGCGAGCTGGATCGCACCCATCACCATTTGGCCGGTATGCCGCTGCATCCTCTCGAATGTCTCAACGAGGCCGTCGGGCACGATCGCATAGCCCACGCGGATATCCGGCAACATCGGTTTCGAGAAGGTCCCGACATAGAAGACGTTGCCGGCGGTATCGATGCCCTGCAACGCGACCACCGGCCGGCCGTCGAAATGAAACTCGCTGTCGTAGTCGTCCTCGATAACAGCCGCGCCCGCTTCCGCGGCGAACGCCAAAAGTTCCTGCCGCCGCTTGATCGGCATCAGCCTGCCCGTCGGGTATTGATGCGAGGGTGTGCAGAAAATCAGCCGCGGACGATCCGTCCGCCCCGCGAGGCGCAACCCGCTGCGATCCAGCGTCACTCCCTTGACCCGTGCACCGGTCGCCTCAAGCGCCACGCGCGCGCCGCCATATCCCGGGCTTTCGATCCACGCCAGATCGCCCTCATTGAGCAGGACCCGCGAGATCAATTCGATGGCCGCCTGGGCCGACGAAGTAATGATCAGCCTGCGCGCGTCGGCCTTGACGCCGCGATGCTCCACGAGATGGCTGAGCAACGCCGCGCGAAGCGCCGGATGGTTGGCCCTGATTCCCGCCGCATGCCTGCTGCGGGCCGCACGGCGCAGACAGCGCGCCCACACCTCGTGTGGAAACTCGCGGGCATCGGCGAGCCCCGGAGCAAATGGCCGCGGACTCCCTCCTTCGTTCGTGAAGTGCCAGTCCGACCGGCTGACCTGCCTCGCCCAACGGGAGACCCGCATGAAGCCGGAAGGCTCATGATCCAAAGATTGATCACCGGAGACCAGCTGCATTTTCTCGACCGCCGCGACCACCGGCCTGCGTCCGCGTGCGACGACGATGTAACCCTCCACCGCCAGCTGATCGATGACGGTGGAGACCGTGTTTCGCGAGACGGCGAAATCCTCCGCCAGCACCCGGCTGGACGGCAGCCGGTATCCGCGCGGCAAGGCGCCCGACAGGATTGCGGTGCGCAGGCGATCGTAGATCTGGCGTGTCAGGCTCCCGCCATCCTGCGGGACGAACTTCAGATCGATCGTTCCGGAGAGCAGGCTGGACAAAACTGGCTCCATGATTTTCCTGAAAATGGACCTATCAATCGTGCCAGTCAAGGTTATGGTTTGTGCGGCCCAATCCG
Organism: Bradyrhizobium sp. OAE829; assembly: GCF_040546575.1. NCBI lineage: Bacteria > Pseudomonadati > Pseudomonadota > Alphaproteobacteria > Hyphomicrobiales > Nitrobacteraceae > Bradyrhizobium > Bradyrhizobium sp. OAE829. Next base: position 1,896,324 of record NZ_JBEPOE010000001.1, read on the forward strand.
CCAATAGGGATCATCATGCAGACCCATCTGTCGCGCCGCGGCGCATTCCTGCTGTTCGCGGTGATCGTGATCGCCTGGGGCCTGAACTGGACGATTACCAAGACCCTCGTGCAGAGCGCTTCGCCGCTGTGGATCACGGCGATTCGTTGCGCCATCGCCACCGTGGCCCTCGCCGCGCTTCTGTTCGCGCGGGGCGAGATGATCGTGCCACGTCGCGGCGATCTGCCTGTGATCTTCGTCAATTCGATATTTCACATGGTGGCATTTTCAGCGCTGGTCGCATTCGGGCTGCAATACGCCGCGGTCGGCCGTTCAATCGTCCTTGGCTACACGACACCGCTTTGGGTGATGCCTGCCGCCTGGCTGTTCCTCGGCGAGAAAATGACGCCATCGCGTTCACTGGGAATGGCCGTCGGCCTTGCCGGCCTCGCCCTCATGTTCAATCCATTCGCCTACAATTGGGCCGACGCCAACACCCTGGCCGGCAGCGGCTGCATCCTGCTGGCAGCCCTGTGTTGGGCGGTGAGCATCGTCTACGTGCGCGCGCACCGCTGGATTTCGACGCCCTTCCAGCTCGGGTTCTGGCAAACGCTGCTCGCCACGCTGGTGGTCTCCGTGCTGGCGTTTCTAAAGGACGGTGTTCCGCATCTGGAGTGGAATGCGCAGCTGGTTGGACTGTTTCTCTTCAGCGGGATCATCGGAACGGCTTTGGCCTATTGGGCCATGGCGACGGTCAATCGCAGCTTGCCCGCCGTCGTCACATCGCTCGGGCTGCTCGCGACACCCGTCGTCGGGGTCGCAAGTTCAGCGATCATTCTTGGTGAAGTGGTCACGGCCGACCTGGTGGTCGCGATGCTCCTGATCCTGGGAGGCATCGCCATCGGAACGATCCCCCGCAGGGAAAAGGCTCCGGCGCAAAAGCACGCACCCCTAGTCGTGGAGTCGTAGATCCCGCAATTCGGGCGGCAAGGCCGCGCGAACACATTCGGCCGGCGAAACTACACTGACGGGGCGCGCCGCTTCAGCGATTGCACTGGACCCATTCCGGGGCAAACGTTCGGCAGCCGTTGCGATGACAAGCAACGCCAGAATGGCGGCAACACCGCCCAGCGCTGGATTGAGCCACGCCAGCAGATCATTCAACCGAACGAGCCAATATGGAGCCATGTTCGTCAGCCCGACAATCGTGAATCGACGATGTCATCGTCGTCCCGCGCCTTCGCGAATGCAATCTGGAATGTGCGAACCGTGCCTTCGGCGAGTTCGAAGGCTGTTGGCAATACGGTGCGGGACAACGCATGGTTGACATTCATGCTGTTCCTGCAATTCTCCTCCATCAGCGACCAATAAGATCTTGCGACAGCAAGACGGATGCAGGGGATGAGGAAACGCAGCATGGGGTCATTTCGTCGTCGCGCTATTCTCGTCGCCTTCAGCGCATTCCTGTTCGGTGGCACCGCCACGGCGCAGGATTATCCATCCCGCCCCGTCAAGATCGTCGTACCGTTTCCAGCCGGCGGCTCCAACGACATCATCGCCCGCATCGTGGCGCAAAAACTGACCGAGCGGACCGGCCAGACATTCCTGATTGAAAATCGCGCCGGTGCCGGCGGAAACATCGGCGCGGATGCGGTCGCGACTTCGGAGCCGGACGGTCACACGCTGCTGCTGACGGCACCACCGCCGCTCACCATCAACGCAGCGCTCTACAAGAACCTGCCCTACGATCCCGCCAAGGCATTCGCTCCGGTAGCGCTGGTCGCCTCGGTGCCGATCGTGCTTATGGTGCATCCGTCGGTTGAAGCCAGGAACGTCGGCGAACTCGTCGCGCTCGCCAAGGCAAAACCGGGCACCATCAACTTCGGATCGTCGGGCAACGGATCCACCAATCATCTTGCGGGCGAATTGCTGAAGAGCATGACCGGCATCAATATCGTTCACCTCCCCTATCGCGGCGCGGCCCCCGCCATGAACGATCTGATCGCGGGGCATATTCCCATGATGTTCGACAACATCCCGGCCGTGCTGCCGCAGGTTCAAGCCAAGACCATCAAGGCGATCGCCGTGGCCGGCGCCAAACGTGCGAGCGCCCTTCCCGATGTGCCCACGGTCGCAGAATCCGGCGTGCCCGGCTTCGAAGCCTCCGCCTGGTTCGGGCTGGTGGCACCGGCGAAAACCCCCGCGCCGGTGCTTGCGAAGCTGGAGAGCGAGGTCGACGCGATCCTGAAGATGCCCGACGTGCAGAAGCGGTTCACCGAACTCGGTGCCGAGCCGGCTAATATTTCAGGCGCGGCGTTCGGACAATTCCTCGCGGATGAAACCGCTAAATGGACGAAAATCATCCAGTCATCAGGCGCGACGGTGAACTAAAGCGTTTTCCAGCGAAGCGGACACCGGTTCGCGTTAAGAAAACGCGTCACATCAAGAATCTAGCGTGAAACACATGCTCATGGCACTACGCCGAGCGCCTTCAGTTCGGCGTTGGCGGCCTCCCACTCGTGGAAACTGCGCGGACAATCGCTGGCCGCCAGACGGAAAAGGCGGGTTGCTTCGTCTTTCAACCCCTTCGTCAGCGAGAGCTCGCCACTGTAGAAATTCGCCTCGCAGACCTGCCCCCTCTTCCTGCTGGCGTCACGATGGTCTGCGGCAGCAAGTGCAGCAGCGGGCGTTATCTGGCTCATGAACAATCTGATGACAGGCGCCGGCCAGACGTTCATGTCGATCCGGGAACTGGTTTGCGCCAGGCGGCTCGGGAGATTGTTTCGCTGACTGGCGATCTCGACCCACAGGGCCAGATAGGCATTGTCCGGTGCATGCGCACTTGCCTGGGTAAGATCGGCCAGCGCCTCTTCGGCCGAACCAGCAAAGAGATATGAGCGCCCGCGAGCAAAGTAGGCCAGGGGTGATTTCGGATTGAGCCGGGTCGCCTCATTGTAGTCGGTGATCGCGCGGTCGAAGTCGCCCTTGGCGTGATAAGTAACACCTCGGCCGACGAAAGCCTTGACTGACTTTGGATCGAGCCGGATCGCCGCGTTGTAGTCGGCGACGGCGCGGTCGTAGTCGCCCCTGGCGCGATAAGCGGCACCTCGGCTGTTGAAGACGCTGGCATCTTCGGGATCGATCCGGATCGCCTCACTGTAGTCGGCGATGGCGCGGTCGAGGTCGCCCTGTTCGAGATAAACGTTGCCTCGCTTGTCGAAGGCCATGTCGGATTTGGGATCGAGTCGGATCGCCTCATTGAAGTCAGCGATGGCGCGGTCGTTGTCACCCTTGGCGCCGAAGGCGATACCTCGACCGAGAAAGGCCTTGGCGTGTTTGGGTTCGAGCCGGATCGCCTCATTGTAGTCGACGATGGCGCGGTCGTTATCGCCCTTGTCGTGGTAGGTGCTACCCCGATTTTGGAAGGCCCTGGCGAGTTTGGGGTCGAGCCGGATCGTCTCATTGAAGTCGGCGATGGCGCGGTCATTGTCGCCCTTGGCGTTGTAGGCGTTGCCTCGATTGTTGAAGGCCATGGTGAATTTTGGGTCGAGCCGGATCGCCTCATTCAAGTCGGCGATGGCGCGGTCGTTGTCGCCCTGTTCGTTGTATGCGGCACCTCGATTGTTGAAGGCCATGGCCAATTTAGGATCGAGCCGGATCGCCTCATTCAAGTCGGCGATGGCGCGGTGGTTGTCGCCCCTGGCGCGAAAAGCGACAGCTCGATTGTTGTAGTAAGCCGCCAGATCGCGCCCTTTCGATTTCCCCGACTTGATGCCCCGGGTACAGTCAGCGATCGCAGCCTCGGGGTCCTGCGCAGAATCACACTGATCAGCGGCGGCTGAATAACCCAGGAATGCAGCTGAATAACCCAGGAATATCGTGGCGGCAAAAAGCGCGCTCCGAAATCTCCAATCCGTGGGCCTCATGCCATTTCCCTGGGCGAACTTCGAAATCCTGAGATATGTGTCGGTACTTGGCGTTCCGGTTCACATTCAACGGGCAAAGTCGCTTACTATCGGGGCAATCACGTCGATTTTGGCATCTCGGCAGCATGTCCGGTTTGCGGCGGCAGGCTAATCCCGGAAATCGGCCGTCATCAAACCCGCTGCAATCCCTGACTTGGCTGCGCGCCAATGCGGCCACGCCCTGTAGGTACCCGAAGTACAATGCTCCACACCATGCGCCGACGGCGCACGCCCTTGCGCCGCTGGCGGGGCTGCAGCGTCGCTTTGGCACCAACGCGCCTGTATAGGATGCACCGAAGAGTTTTCCGCAGTGATGGCTCGCAACAAAACAAACGGGAGAAAGCCATGTCTGAGAAGGTCGCCGTCATCGGAATGGGGCAGATGGGATCGGGGATGGCGGGGCGACTGAGGGAGTCCAACCTCGACGTCGTCGGTTATGACGTCAACGCCGATCAGCGGGCGCGCCTGACCAAGGACGGCTTTCGGATGGCATCGAGCATCGCCGAGGCGCTCTCGGGCCGCGGAATCGTACTGACCAGCCTGCCCGATCCGAAAGCGGTGACAGAAGCCTGGCTAGGCGCCAACGGCATCGTCGCCCATGCGGCGAAGGGCACCCTGTGCATCGAGCTGAGTACTATCGATCCGCAGACGATGCGGCAGGCCGCCGAGGCAGCGGCCGCCAAAGGGATCGCGATGGTCGATTGTCCGGTCAGCGGCAGCCCAAACGAGGCGCGTGCCGGCCAGCTGATCCTGATCGCCGGCGGCGACAAGGCCGACGTGACCCGCGCCGAGCCGATCCTGAAACTGCTCGGCAACGACTGGAAGTACACCGGCCCGGTCGGTACCGCCAAGGTCGTCAAGATCGTCAACAACATGATGTCGATGGGCAACGTCCTGGTCGCGGCGGAGGCCTTTGCGCTCGGCGTGGCCGCCGGCGTCGAGCCGGACAAACTCTATGACGTTCTGTCGGTCAGCGGGGGCCGCTCGCATCACTTCACCAAGCGCTTTCCGAACGCGATCAAGGGGGACTTCTCGCCGGGGTTCAAGATGGAGCTGGGCGAGAAGGACCTTGCGCTCGCGGTCGAACTCGGGCGGATGACCCGGATGCCCACACCGTCGGCTTCCGCGACCCGCGAACTCTACGCCCTGGCGCTGGCCGAAGGCTTTCGCGGCCAGGATATCGTGGCACTGCTGAAGATGTATCAGAACTGGGCAAAGCCGGCCATTTAGACCTGGCACCGCGCGGCCGACTCGTTGCCCCTTGATGGCGATCGTAGCGTAACCTGGCAACGCGAACGCGCTCCGCCAATAGCCGAGCCGTAGCGATGGCCTGAAGTTTGTGACACGCATCACAGTGGCTGTGGCTTGAAGCTGTATTATGGCACTAGCGGACTAGTTCACAAACGTACCTGAATGGAATTGAGAAGATTGGTTGTCGTATCGATGAACTGCAGCGCCTGCTGCGTTTTGCCGAAGGCCAGGGGGAAGCGCGAACAGCGGTCCGACAACTGAACCAATCGTTTTCGTTCCTCGGCAAGAATCGTATTCGTCTTTTCGATCGCGAATTTGACGACGCCCTTCACCGGGCTGTTTTCGCCAAAGTCAGTGATCTCCTTTTCGATCGTGATGAGATACTCGTAACTCGAAAGCTCCTCGGAGATCTGAAGCAGTTCCCGGATTGTCGACGTAATGCAATCGGCATCGCCCGTGGAAATATCGGGTCGCTTGGCGGTTTGAACGAGATCACCCATCAAGTTCTGGAATAGCGGCTTTATGGCTTCGACCTTTTTGAAATCGCTTTCGCTGAGGACGCCGCTGCTGGACACGTTCGGCGCCAGCAGGAGCATCATGATTCCGAGGGCGAGCGGCCGCCCCCATTCGCGACGCAGGCCGGTCATGGATCGCGCATTAGGCGCGCAAGCGGGTTTCTTGCCGCCCCCCACCACTCTGCCAATCATTTTCCAGACGGCGGTTACGCCCATTGGATCAGCCTCGGACCTGGTCGCCAAGCATAGTTCGCGATTGCATGCGCTGCTAGGGCGGACCGGAGCTGGCCTGCGTCATTTTTGCACGACGAACGCGCGTTCCGGCGTGGGTGGGCAGGCCCGTTTGGTTGTTCTGCATCGCCTTTTGTGTATTATCTGCCCCGAGAGGAATAGAGCTGTGCGTGATGAGAAAAATCAGCGACCGCTCGCGGCTGGGGAGGCCATCCCCGGTTTGGTTACGGACCCGGGAAAATGACCGATCTCTCGCAGCGGACATTTCGCGCCGTCGCGCTGCAGCGCGCCGCTTCGCCCGAACAGCTTGACCATCTCGTCCGCATTACCAGACCGTTCGACTGGATGCTGGTATTCGCCATTTGCATCGCCCTTGTCGCCGCGATCACATGGGGCATTGTCGGCCGCGTCCCTACCCGTGCTGAAGGCCAGGGCATTCTGATCAGCGGTGGCGGCCGTGTCGTCGAGGCGTCTTCTGCCGCCGCCGGCAGGTTGGCGACCATCAGCGTCATGGTCGGCGACCGCGTTACCCAGGGACAACCGATCGCGGAGATCGTTCAGACCGATATCCAGCAACGCCACCAGGCTGCCGTCGAGGTCTTCCGTGAGAAGGAACGCCAGCACGCCGACCTGATCGACAAGACCAAGCGCGAGCTCGCGTCGAAGGCACAGAATTTTGCGAAGCTCGAAGCCGCGTTCAACCAGGTCATCAAGGCGACCACGCAGCGCATCGACTATCTGACGAACGATGTCAAAACCCTCGAGGATTTGATGACGAAGGGATTGACGACGCGGCGCACGCTTGAGGAGCGGCGCCGTGACCTCACCGACGCCCAGCAACGAAAAGAAGATACCTTCAACGAGATCCTGAAGCTCCGGACGACACAGACCGATCTGGAAACCCAGCGCGAACGCGAGAACCAGACATCCGAGTTTGCTCTCAATGACGCCCGCCGGCAGATGGATTCCGCGGCGGGGCTGCTGACCCTGAACACCAAAATCGTCAGCCCGGTCGATGGTCGCGTGCTCGAAATCAAGGTCTCCGCGGGCGCCGTGCTTGCGGTCGGCGCACCTGTCGTCGCGATCGAAAGCGAGGGCCAGAAGCTGGAAGCCCTGATCTATATTCCCGCCGAGCGCGGCAAGAACGTCAAGCTCGGAATGCCGGTCCGCATCGAGCCAAGCACGGTGAAGCGCGAGGAATTCGGGACCATGGTCGGCACCGTCGTGACGATCTCGGATTTCCCGATGACGCCGCAGGGAATGGCAGCCGTACTCCACAACGACAATCTGGTTACCCGGTTTTCAAAGGAAGGAGCCGCCTACGCCGCAACGGTCAGCCTGGAGCAGGACCCCGAAACCGTGAGCGGATATCGCTGGGCGGTTGGACAGGGGCCGCCGATCCGCCTCAGCAGCGGAACGCTGACGCGCGCGGAGATCACCACACGACGGCAACGCCCGCTCGACCTGGTGGTGCCCCTCATCAGGCGGTTGACCGGAATAGATGGATAGCGCCCCGCCGCAGCAACCGCTTCCGCCACAGTTCCGGCCGCCTTCCCTCTGGCACCGGTTCCGAAGGCTATTTTGGCGCCGGAACGTCAAGAAGACACCGACTATTCTTCAGATGGAAGCCGTCGAGTGCGGCGCGGCTGCGCTGGCGATGGTGCTCGCGCACCACGGCGCGTGGATTCCACTGGAGCAGCTTCGCGTTTCGTGCGGCGTCTCGCGCGACGGCAGCAAGGCAAGCAACATCGTCCGGGCGGCGCGCACCTTTGGTTTCGATGCCAAGGGTTTTCGCAAGGAGCCGACGACGCTGCACGAACTGCCGATGCCGTGCATCATCCATTGGAACTTCAATCATTTCGTGGTGCTCGAAGGGATCGACGGCAACGACGTTTATATCAATGATCCCGCGACCGGACGCCGGCGCACCGACATGGCCGAGCTCGACCTCGCCTTCACCGGCGTTGCGCTCACCATGGAGCCGACGGCTGAATTCCAGCGGTCGGGCAGCAAGCCGCAAGGCTTGCGATTGCTGCTGCGCGAATTGCGCTCCTCGAAGACCCCCGTCGGCCTGCTGGTGCTCGTAAGCCTCGCGCTGGTGGTGCCCGCCATCGTCGCTGCCGGCTTTTCGAAAATATTCATCGACAACATCCTGATCCAGCGCACCAGCAGCTGGTTCATTCCGCTCTTGATCGGCATGGCCTTGACCGCGATCATCCGCGCGCTGCTGACGCTGGTGCGCCAATCGCTGCTGCTGCGGCTGCAGACCAAGCTTTCGGTCGTGATGGTCAGCCGCTTTCTCTGGCATGTCATGGCGCTGCCGGTCGAGTTCTTCACCCAGCGTCACGCCGGCGATATCTCCAACCGCGTGGGCGCGAACGAGCAGATCGGCCGCCTGCTCTCGAGCGGCGTCGCATCGAATGCGCTCAATCTGACGTCGATCGTCTTCTTCGCCGCGGCGATGGCCATCTACGATCTCCCGCTGGCCATCATTGGCGTGAGCATGACGCTGGCGAATGTGCTGGCGTTGAAGTTTATCGGAGGACGTCGCGAAGACCTCAGCCGCAGTCTAGCGCTCGAGCAAGGCAAGCTTGTCGGCTCCACCGTCAGCGCGGTGCGCAGCATCGAAACCCTCAAAGCCAGCGGACTGGAGGACGAGGCGTTCGGCCAATGGGCCGGCATCCAGGCCAAGGCATTGAACGCCGAGCAGGAACTCGGCGCCTCCTCGATCTATCTTGATATGCTGCCGACGCTGTTCACGGGACTGACCGTGGCCGCGATTCTCGGTGTTGGCGGCCTGCGCGTCATCGAGGGATCGCTGACCCTCGGAGGCCTCGTGGCCTTCCAGTCCCTGATGGCAAGCTTCTCCGAACCGGTGACCGAACTCGTCAATTATTTCGGCAACGTGCAGACCATCAAGGGCGGGCTGGAGCGCCTGGAAGACGTCTACAATTATCCGCTCGGAAAGTCGGACAAGCCAACGGTCGCACCGGAGCGCTTTCCGCCAAAACTGACCGGCCGGGTCGAGCTCAGCAATATCAAGTTCGGCTACTCGATCCTGGAGCCGCCGCTGCTGGACGACATCTCGATCGACATCCATCCGGGTTCGCGGGTGGCCCTTGTCGGCGCTTCCGGCAGTGGAAAATCGACCCTCGGAAAGCTGATATGCGGTCTCTACAAACCCTGGGCTGGCGAGGTTCGCGTCGACGGATGGAATTTGCCTGAGATTCCGCCGCAGGTATTTGCGAATTCGATCACCTATGTCGACCAGGACATCTTCCTGTTCGAGGGGACGGCACGCGAAAACCTCACGCTGTGGGACTCGACCATCACCGAGGCCGACCTTTCGCAGGCATTGAAGGATGCCGTGATCCACGAAGACATCGCGACGCGAACGGGAAACTACGACTGCTATATCAACGAGGGCGGCACCAATTTCAGCGGCGGCCAGCGTCAGCGGATCGAGATCGCCCGGGCGCTGGTCTCCAATCCCTCCATCCTGGTGCTCGATGAGGCCACCGGCGCGCTCGATCCGATCACCGAAAAGATCATCGATGACAACCTGCGGCGGCGCGGCTGCACCTGCATCATCATCGCGCACCGCCTCAGCACCATCCGTGACTGCGACGAGATCATCGTGCTGCAACAGGGCAAGATCGTCGAGCGGGGCACCCACGAACAACTGATGGGCCTTCAGGGCACGTACGCAAGACTAGTGGCGCAGGAATGAGTGAATCTCTCCTCCAGCAGGCCCACGCGATGGCCAATCAGGAAGCGACCACCCATCCGGCGGTCCACATCGCATTCGATGGACGGCATCCAAAGCTGCTTGATCACCGCGGCTATGCGCTCCAGATCACCGCGGGGCATGTCGATGTCTTCGCGGTCCGGCTTGTCGAAGGCAGTACCGACGGCGCCCGGCACCATCTGTTCCGGGCCGAGAGTGGAGAGATCATCCTCGACCTGCAGGAAGGCTTCAACCGGTCGGATCCGCAAATTCAAGTGCTCGCGGTCGGAAGCCCCGGCACCGAGGCCCTGCTTGTGCCGCGCATGGACGTTCAGTCCCCGGACCCGGTCACCACCTGGATCAGGCGGCTTGCGCGATTGATCGCCGGACCCAACCCGAGCTGGGACATGCTCGAAGTCGCGAGCGATGGCGCGGCCGAGATCCCGCCGGGCGAACGGCGCCGCGGCCCGGCGCGCAGCATGGTCTGGGTCTCCCTGCAAGGCGGGACGGCAAAGCCGATGGGGCTTGAACCGTCGCTCACCGCTGACGGACCCCCACTGCCGCTGACGTCAGGCATGTGGATCGAAGCGGGTCAATCGGGCTGCAGTACGCGCGGCAGTGAGACGATGCCGGACGCCGACCAATTGTGGCGCGCCATCGACCAGTTCCATCTCAGCGTGGCCAGCTGCATCAGGGAATATCTGGCGCGCGACGTCGAGCGCGAGGCACGGCGTCTGGTGCTTCGCACCGAATTGATCACAACGCAGACCGCGGAATCCTTTGAACGGCTTTCCGACGTCGTCGTGCAGCGCTCCACCCATACCGAGATGGCGACCGACTCGGCGGATCCCCTGTTCAACGCCTGCCGGATCGTCGTGGAAGCGATCAAGATGCCGTTCTCCGTCCCGCCCCGCTCCGTGCTTGCCGAAGCCGGGTTTAATGGTGCGGTGGAAATCGCCCGCGCGGCACGCTTGCGCGTGCGCCGGACACTGTTGCGGGGCGAGTGGTGGACCGAAGACGCCGGGCCGCTGGTCGCATGGCACGGCGAGGCGCGAAATCCGGTCGCGCTCATTCGCCGCGGAAACCGCCGCTATGTGATGCTCGACACAACAACGGGAACGCGGCGGCCGGTCGACCGGTCGGTCGCCATGGAATTGGCGCCGGAGGCCGTATCGTTCTATCCGGCGCTTCCGGCACGCCCGCTTCGGTTCCGGGATCTACTGACCTTCTCGTTCCGGCACTCCACCGGCAGCTTCCTTCGCATCGCGATTTCGATCGTCGCGATCGGGTTGTTGTCGCTGGTGACGCCGCTGATCACCAACGTCCTGATCAATTCGGTGATCCCCCGCAGCGAACTCGATCAACTCACGTTTTGCGCTCTCGCCCTCGCCGTCACGGCCCTCGCCATCGCCAGTATCCAGACCATGGAGGGGCTCGCGATGCTGAAGGTCGAAGGCCTGATGGATTGGCGGTTGCAGGCCGCGGTGATCGATCGGGTCCTCAGGCTGCCGACGTCGCTGTTTCGTGAATACACCGTCGGCGATTTCGTGGACCGCTCGATGGGCATCGACGCGGCGCGCCGGGTCTTCACCGGGCGTGCGCTGCGCAGCATGCTGATGGGCGTGTTCGCCTGGTTCAGCATCGCCCTGATGCTCTACTATGATGTCAAGCTGGGATTGATCGCGCTATTGCTGACGCTGATTCGGGCGCTGCTGATCGTCGCCACCAGCGCGCTGCGCCTCTACTACGAAAACAAGTATTTTACCCAGCAGGGCAAGATCGACGGCTTCGTGCTGCAACTGATCGCCGGCATCGGAAAGCTGCGCGTCGCCGACGCGACCGCGCGTGCGCTCGCCGTATGGTCGAAGCAATTCGCCGGGCAGAAGCGCAATTTCATTTCGTCGCAGAAGGCCTCCAATGCCCTTGGCGTTTTCGAGACGGCGTATCCGCTGATCGCCACCCTCATCATCTTCGCGGCGGCGACATATCTGCAGAGCAAGCTGCTGCTGGATGTCGGCGGCTTCCTGGCATTTTTTTCCGCCTTCGGGCAGTCGATGGCCTCGATCGGCGCCTGGGCATCCGGCATCAGCGAATCGCTGATCGCCATCCCCCGCATCACCCGCCTTCGGCCCCTGATTTCGGGGACAGCCGAACTGTCGGACGAACGGAAATCTCCCGGCGAACTGTCCGGAACGATCGAGCTGTCGCGCGTGACCTTCCGCTATACGCAAGGTGGCCCGCCGGTGCTCGAGAATGTCTCGCTCCGAATCGCGCAAGGCGAATACGTCGCCATTGTCGGTCCGTCAGGCAGCGGCAAGTCCTCGTTGTTCCGGCTGCTGCTGGGGTTCGAGAAGCCGGAGTCCGGCACGGTGTTCCTCGATGGCAAGGCCATCGACACGCTCGACATCAGCGCGGTGCGCCGTCAGCTCGGCGTCGTGCTGCAAAACGGCAAGCTGGCAACCGGCAGCCTCTACGATAACATTTGCGGTGGGCGTCCAGCTGCCGCTCGACCAAGCCTGGGAGGCGGCGCGGCTCGCCGGCCTGGAGGACGACATCAAGGCGATGCCGATGGGCATGAACACCGTGGTCGCCGAAGGCGTCAATACGCTGTCGGGCGGCCAGCGGCAGCGCATCATGATCGCCCGCGCGGTCGCGCGCCGGCCGCGCGTTCTGCTGTTTGACGAGGCGACGAGTGCGCTCGACAACCAGTCGCAGGCGATCGTCAGCAACTCGCTCGGCAACCTCAATGTGACGCGGATCGTCATTGCGCACCGGCTCTCCACGGTCCGCCAGGCGGATCGCATTATCGTGCTGGTCGATGGCAAGGTGGTGCAGACCGGAAGCTATGACGAGCTCAGCAACACGCCGGGAATGTTTGCTTCCTTCGCCAAGCGCCAATTGCTTTAGTGATATGAATCACCCGGCGCGAACGCCTTTCGCAGCGTGACGTCAGTCACCGCGCGAGGCCGCGCGCGGGTCTTAGTCTCCTGACCATAGAAGAAGCGGATCATCCCTTCGCTACAGAACAGGAGACGAGCATGAACCACGACCTTCTCAACGACGAAGCGCTTTCCATCGTTAACGGCGGCAAACCTGCCGGCGGGCACGGCAGCGGCACCGGTGGCGGCGGCGGCAACGGCACCGGTGGGGGCGACGGCCTCGGCTGGCTCCGTAACCTGATCCGCAACATCTTCCCCTTCTAAAGGCTGAAGGTGCTGACACCACGGAAGAGACCGCCTCCACAGGCGGTCTCTTTTGTTCTGGACGGTCGTTGCAGTGCCGCATCGCGTTTTGCTGCGCAGCAACGATCGGCCTTTACCGCCTGTCCGGAGCCACGCCCAGCCATCGACAGTTGCCGCAGCAAGCGACGCGGACCTTGATATCGCTCGCAGTCCAGCCTCTTCGGCGATAGCATCACAGCCTCGCAGTGGAAGGCGCCGATGAGCAAGCCAGGTCCGGTATTTGCGTGGGGGAGGCTGTCGGAGGACCTCGCGTTGTTCAAGGCGCTCACGCCGGAGCAGCGATTCAAGACCTTTGATGCCATGGTCCGGCAAGACCTCGTCCGCGGCGAAGTGCTGGTGGCGCAGGGGGACCCTGCCGACTCACTCTACATCGTGTTGCACGGTGCCCTCGCGGTACGCCGAACCGGCGACTCCCTCCCGATCGCCGAGCTGCGCGCCGGAGAACTGGTCGGTGAGGTCGGGTTCTTCGCCAACCTTGCCCGTACCGCCAATGTGATCGCCATCCGCGACACCAGCGTGCTCGTGCTGACGCGCGCCGCCTACCAAAGCCTCGCGGAGAACACGCCGGCGATTGCCGAGGCGCTGCTTGCAGCGCTCGCGCTTCGGTTTGCAAAGCGAACGGAACAGATTCCAACGACCCGCACCTCGCCGATGGCGCGCACGGTGGCGCTGATCGATGGCGGATTTGAGCCGATTCCAGCCGACTTTTATCGACGCATGCGCGAGACCCTCGTCAGGACCAACGCCCAGATCGTCGATCCAGCCCGCGTCAGCTCGATGTTTCCCGGCCGGGAGCTGGATGCCCCCGAAGTCACCGACTGGCTCAACAAGCTCGAGCAGGTTTCGCCGCTCGTGATCTATCTCGGCAGCGGTGAGGTGCCGGCCTGGACGCGGAAGGCGATCCGGCAGGCGGACATGGTGGTGCTGGCATGTCGCGGAGATGCACCTGCGGAAGGCCTGACCGATATCGAAACCTTCGCCTGCCAGGTGCATCCGGTGTCGGCCCGGCGGATCGTGCGCATCCATGACCGCCGCAGCGGCGAAGTCAGTGGCACCACGGCGTGGCTCGCGCGCCTGCCCTGCTTCATGCACCATCACGTCGCGCTCGAGGATCAGCTCGATATCGACAGCCTGATCCGTTTTCTGTCCGGGCGTGCGATTGGATTCGTGGCCGCGGGAGGCGGTAGCTTCGGATCCGCCCATGCCGGCATCTACAAGGCGTTTCGCGAACGCGGCGTGATGTTCGACATCTTTGTCGGAACCAGCGTCGGCTCCGCCATGGCCGCCGGCTTCGCCAAAAACTTCGAGGCTGATCGTCTCGAACGCGGCGCCCACGAGATCTTTGTGAAGAGCCGCAGCTTCCGCCGCCCGACCTGGCCACGATACGCGTTGCTGGATCACAAGGCGTTCGATCGCGCGCTCGCCGAACAATACGGGGCGGAGTGCAGGATCGAGGATTGCTGGCGGCCGTTTGCGGCGGTCGCAACCAACCTTTCGACGCACTGCCTCGAACTGATCCAGTCAGGGTTGCTCTGGCAGGCGGTGCGCGCATCGAGCGCCATACCCGGGCTGTTGCCGCCGTTCTACACCAAGGACGGCGCGATGCTGGTCGACGGATGCCTCATCGACAACGTCCCGCTGGACCCGATGCATCAACTCAAGAGCGGCCCCAATCTGGTCGTGCATTTCGGCGAACCCGAGGTCGAGACGTTTGACGTCGACTACGCGGCGTTGCCCGGCCGGCTGGAACTGGCTGCCGCGATGCTGGTGCCGTTCCGCAAGAAGCTGCTTCCGGCGGCGCCCAACGCGATCAACGTGCTGTGGCGGAGTCTCGTCGCCCACCAGCGCTATGATACGATCCCGGCCGCATCGCTCGATCACGTCATGCGGCCACCGATTCCGGCCGGAGTCGGCGTAACCGAATTCGAACGCCACACCGAGATTTTCGACTCAGCCTATCTCTGGGCGCGGGAGCGCATCACAGCGCTCGAGGCGGAGGGCAATTCCGCTATTGCCGCCATTCTCGGAAGCGGTGCGCCGACCAGGCTGTGAGCGCCGCCTGTCTACGCCGACAGTACGGATCGCAACTCCGCGGCCAGCATCCGCGGAACGGGGTCGCCGGGACATTCCGCGGCCAAGCCTTCAAACAACAGCGCCGCGCCAGCCTTATCGCTTTCGATCATCCGATACGCCGCAATGTATCGTTCGCGCCAATCCGCCGAGGCCTCCGGCGGCCAGGGTTCAAAAACCTCGACGGGCACGTCAAGGCCGCGCAGTGACGCGACACCGAGCGGCCGGAACAGGGTCGTCGTGCAGCGCGCGGCCGCGAATGGGCCGACACAGATGGTCGATCCATAGCGCTTGTTGAGCGCCTCCAGGCGCGCCGCCGAGTTGATGGAATCGCCGTGGGCCGTGTAGTCGAGCTTCGACCTGATCCCGATATCGCCGACAATGGCTTCACCGGTTTCGATGCCGATACGCGTGCGGCCAAAGCCGATGTGAGACGGTTCGTTCCGTGACTGGAATTCCTTCGCCCATATCCGGATCTCCTCGGCGCAGTCGAGCGCGCGTTGCGGATGATCCTTGAGATCGAGCGGCGCGTTGAAGAACGCGTGGACGGAGTCGCCGACGATCTTGTCGACCATCCCGCCATGCTTCATCACAATGGCCGCCATCCCTTCAATGTATTCGTCGAGCACGGCGACAAGCTGCTCGGGCCCTGCGCGATGCGTCATCGCGGTAAAGTCCTCGATGTCGGTCCACAGCGCGGTGATCTCGCGCTTCTCGCCGCTCAACTTCAGGAGGCCCGGATTCTCGGCGATCCGCTTCACAACCGCGGGCGCCAGATGTTGCTCGAAGCGGCTCCGGATGCGAGCTTCGCGACGGGCCACCAGCGCGTAAGAGCTCACGGAGGATGTCATGAAGACGAACAGGCCTCCTATGGACGGCATCACGGGATCGATCAGCCGATCCCCGACCAGAGACGCGAGGATCGCCCCCGACCAGAGAGCCGCCAAGGCGGTCAGGCCGACAAAGGCACCCAACACCGGCGACAAAGCGGACGCCGCGACCACGGCTATCAATCCCATGACCAGGGTCAAAGCAAAGCCTAACGGGACCGCTTGTGGCGCCCGGCGCGCATAAATCTGCTGGATGGCATCGGCCTGAATCTCGACCGACGGGACGAGCGGATCAGTTGCCGTTTCGCGCAATCCGCCAAGCTCAGGCGCCGACCCGCCGATCAATACAATAGCGCCGGCAAGCCGCGCGCGATGCATGGCGTTGTTGTTGACGACGTCAGCCGCGGCGATTGTGCGTGCCTGCCGTTTGCGGATATCGGCCCCGGCCAGGCGCAACAGGCCGTCGCCGGGCAGCGGCACTTCGAGATCACCGACGATGATCCGCTGCGGATCGGCATCGACGGAATAGGCCGGCGCGCGCTCAAACAGCCGGATCGCTTCCAGCGCCAGGCCCGGTCGCGTCGCTTCGCCGGCGCCGACGAGGAGCGGCACGCGCCTGATCCTGCCATCTGCGTCTCCGGGCAACGAAAGCGCACCAAGCCCTTTCGCCGCGTCGACCAGCGGCGATACCGGCCCGAGGCCGCCGGTCATGCGCCAGAGGCCATCCAGCACGACCGGGCGGCGTGCGAGAACCGGCACCCCTGGCACGGCATCGGCCTTGTCGGCATCGAGAACAAATCCGAGCGCCACCGGAACGCTCTTCATCGCCGCGGCGAGATGCTTGTCACCGTCGAGAAGACCGCCGGCGAGCGCGCTGATATCGTGATTGCCGGTGAGAGAGCCGAGTTGTCGCGCCAGCGCGGCTGGCGAGCGGGTATCCACCTGCGTAAAGAGGACATCGATTCCAACGACGGCCGGCTTGCCACTGGCCACCGCTTCGACGAGGCGCGCCATCGTCTCGCGCGGCCACGGCCACGGCCCCAAACTGTCAAGCGTGCGCCGATCGATATCGACAACGACGACCGGAACAGCACTTGCTGTCTCCTGCGGGTTCGATCGGCGGATCTGCCGGTCGGCCGCAAGCACCACGTCGAATGCCCGTTCACGAGATACGTTCCGCCATTCCCTCGGCATCAACAATAGGGCGGCCAGGAACAGCGCGAGCGCTAGAAGTCCGGCAATCAGGCCTGAATGAGTCTTGCCCAGCTGGCTAAGCATGTGACCCGTCAACTTCGGCGAGCTTGAGCGGATCGCAGAAGATTCGGTCCAGCGTGCGGCCAATGGCGCCGACTTCCTCCAGCTTGCCCAGTGCCTCGTTGATCTTGGGACGACTCGCGCCGAGCAGCAGGGCGAGTTCGCCCTGTGACATGCCTAGATCAAGCGGCAGCCGCTTTCCCGGCACGGGCTTGCGGTCGCCAATCGCGACCAGGAAGAAGCGCGCCAGCCGAACATGCATGGGATGAAGTGCGATCGACTCGAGTTGTCCGCTGGTGTCCCGCAGCCGGCTGCAGAGGAACGATATCAGCCGCTCGGACAGCACCGGCCGCGCGGTCCAAAGCTTGCGAAAATCCTCCTTGTCGAGCCGGTAGGTCGTCACCGCCGTGAGGGCGGTGGCATCGGCGCTCCTTGTGCCGCCATCGAGCGCCGCAATTTCACCGAGCAGTTCACCCGCTGTCGCATGCCGAAAGCTCAATTCGCGACCATCCTCGGTGGCGATCGCCAGTCGCACACGTCCTTCGGCGACGAGGTAGAGGCCCGTCGCGCGCTCGCCGCGCGTAAACAGCGCCTGTCCCTTTTTGAATTTGGCCTCGCGAAAGGACGGGACGCAGGCCTCGAGATCCTCGACAGCCAGGCCCTTGAAGAGTTCGGTTTTCGACAGAAGAGAAACGAGAGTATCTTTGCTGGACATTTGCCGCCTGAATGAAAGGCCTCGGTTTGCAATGATTGACGTCAGACCGGAAAATCTCTCCGCGTCTGCAGGATCTCCGTCGTCAAGTCCGGCATGCCGTGCGAATTGAGAAGCTAACTAACGCTGTCCAAAGCGCCGCGAATCCGCTCCGTGCCCCACTTGGTGGCCGCGGAAGGTTTCGAACCCGGAGTGGCCAGGTTTGTCCCCTCTCCTGCCTGTAGCACGACCTCGCTCCCGCCTCCGGAAACGGTGACCGTGCCGTGATCGACAAACACGCCAAAAACGCCGTTGCTCGGCCCGGCAAAGAATTTTGTGCCGCGGACGGCAATGAGTCCGTACGAACTCCTGATCTTCATTGGAACGGGCCGGCTTCCACTCGGCCGGTCAAGAAGCATCGGACCAGACTGCAGCGAGATTTCGCCTCCGGTCGTCGAAAGAAACTGGTCAATGACCAGTTGCGCCTTTTCGCCGAGCTTGATCGTCGTGTCCTCGCCCATCAACATCGTCAGGCGGGAGGATGGCCCCGTCCCGACGCGATCACCGACAAAAAGCGAGGAGGCTTTCTGCAAAGGCCGCTGCTGGCTGCTCGCTTCGACAAATGCTTCGCCCTTGATCTCTTCAACGCGGCCGGCAGGATCGGCGGCGCGCGCCGGCTTGCTGAAGGCCGCTGACGCAAGCAGCGCGCCGACGAAGCCCAAGGCCTCTCGTCGATCGAGCGGATGCCCGCAATAGCGCCGCGATCCCGGAATCATGAAGCGCATCGTACAACCCGCTGTATTAGGGAAATTGATGCTAGCGGAGCTACCAAGTGCAGGCAACCGGCAGCAAACGTCTGCGGGATGCGGTCAGAACTCAGCTGCCGGTCAACGCGACGGCGAATTGTAAACCAAATGGATGACACGTGGTCACGGGTCATATTCCAAGGCCCGCGTCGCGCGCATTTAGATGCTGCCTTGATCCATCGCTGCGACAAATTGCAGCGACCACCTCCGCAACTCCGAAGCTTTGGCACCTGCATGCGGGCGCAGCGAAGCGAAGCGAAATAGCCGCCGCGCTCTTAATTGCCAACCTGCCAGCACTATACTTCTCCAATAAAATTCTTCATTTTCAATATGTTAGATAAAAATATAGTACTCGAATTCCGCTGCCGTGAGCTGTTCCGTACGGAACAGCTCGGCAAAGCGCGGTCCTCTATTCTTCAAAATCGACCCGAGGGAAGCGATAGCCGCGTCCTCTCGACGAGATGGAGAAAGTCATGATCACCCGGCCCAGCAACACCCACAGCCAACTCGGCGACAACGAACCCAATGCCGTCGTCGGCGGTCACCGCAAGTTTCGCTATAAAACGATGAACGGCCACACCTATGCAATCGGCTACGTCAACGGCCGCACCCTGATGGTGAGGGTCGACTGATTAGCCAGCCGAGGATACGGCCGTCATCATCACCGTATTCTTGCAGGTTGATGGTTCGCTTGATGCAGACGAAAGAGAACGGGACAGCAATTCGCTGTCCCATCCTTTGCGCTGTTTGATGGACGCTTTCAGCGACATCTTCCGCCGCACGTCAGCGATCTCGACGATGCCGCCTCGGCAGCATCGAGTCCTTCCGAGCGATGTCGCAAACCATCATGCGCGTTCGAGCAAGGCGGCAAGGCGCGGATCGCTATACCTGCTGGCGACTCCAGCGCGGCGCAGGTCCTCTGCATACATCTCCAGCATTGCACGGATGACGGCAGGGTGCTTTGGCGCCACGTTGGTCGTTTGCTTCGGATCGGAGCGCAGATCATAGAGTTCGACCGGCTCGCTCGGAGTGGCGTAGAGTAGCGACCAGTCTTTCGTGGTGATGGTGACAGGTTGCCATTCGACCACCGTCCGCATCAGGTCGTCGACCACTTCGACCGTCTCGCCGGGGTTGGCGAGCGGCAGAGCCGTCAGCACGTGATCGCGCCCTTCGAAGGGCTGACCGCGGACCGCGGGAAGCAGCGAGAGTCCCTGCATCTCCGCCTGGCGCGGCAGGCCGGCCATGTCGCAGATCGTGGGAGCGAGGTCGAGCGCGCAGGTCAGCTTGCTGGTTCGTCCGGGCTTCGCTCCCGGCACATGGATCAACAGCGGCACCCTGGCGATCTCCTCATAGAGCGGCGAACGCATCCACGTCGCTTCGCCGGGCGCCCTGCGGACCATCTTGCCCATCAGCCCGTGTTCTCCCAACAGGAAGCCGTGGTCCGAGACGAAGATGATGGCGGTGGAGTCTTCGATACCGAGATAGACGAGTTGATCGAGCAGATGCCCGATCCAGCGATCGACCAGTTCGAGCTCGCCGCTATAGAGCGCGCGCGCCACCGCGATGTCGCGATCCGTCATGCCGTGCTTCTTGCAGTCGCCATAGGGCGGGTGCACGCGTTCGCCGGCATAGTCGGGAAGATAGTGTCTGACGTAATAGGCGGGCGGGTCCCACGGTTCATGCGGATCCCAGGTGTCGACCAGCGCAAAGAATTTATCCTGGTAGATTTCCTCCAGGCACTTGGCTGCCTGCACCATGGTGATCGGTGCCGGGCAATCCATCTCGCCGGTGCGCGGATCTGGCTTCACCTTGCCGGTGATCGGCCACTGCGGAAGCTTGCCTTCGCCCTGGCGCTTGGTCTTGTTGGGTGCGGTGTAGGAGCTGTAATGCGGCGTCCCCAGGAGCTGGGATTTCATGTCGTAGAAGAAGTTGAAGCCGCGATCATATGAATAACCGTTGACCTGGTAGAACGGCGTGTCCACCACGCCGAGCGTCGTGTAACCCGCTTCGGTCAATGAGGTCGCGATCGAGCGATCCGCGCGCGGCAGCGCGCCCCAGCCGACGCCGGCAAAGGCAGGCTTGCCGGTGAGATAGTCGTAGCGCGCAGGCACTGTCGGAAAGCTCGACGCATAATAGCGATCGAAGACCATAGAGCGCGCGGCGAGCCGATCGAGATTGGGAGTTCGGACGTGGCCCCCGTTGTAGCCGAGCATGTCCCAGCGGACGGTGTCGGATACGATCATCAAAATGCGTTCCACCACGGCGAACCTCCCATTTCTGTGTTCTTTTGTAGTAATATATCACATATCACAGTACACCGGCAACAGTAATATGTCACACGTTACATTTACTCACCCGTGAGTTTCGGGTAGTGACAGCCATGGATCTTCAACAAATCGGCGGATCGAGCCTGGTGTCCGGGCCCAGCCTGCGGGAGCAAGCGAGGCAGGTGATCCGTGGACTGATCATCACGGGACAGATGCAACCCGATCAGCTCTATTCCGTCCCGCGTCTCGCGATCGATCTCGGCGTCTCGGCGACACCCGTACGCGAAGCCCTGCTCGATCTCGCACGCGAAGGCCTGCTCGAGCCGGTGCGAAATCGCGGCTTCCGCGTGGTCTCGCTGTCGCCGGGCGAACTCAACGATATCTTCGCGATCCGCGTGCTGCTGGAAGTGCCTGTTGTCGCCGAGATCGCGCGGGCCCGCCTCACGACCGCGCAGACCGAGCAACTGCGCGACCTCGCAGAAGCCACAAAACGGGCCGCCGATGACGGCAATCTCATTGAGTTCCTGGAGACCGATCGCCAATTCCACATTGGCCTCATCGCCACACTCGGCAACAAGCCCCTCGCCGACCTGGTCGAGACGCTACGTGATCGCGTTCGGCTTCACGGCTTCAAGAATGGTTCGACCCGGGAGCATATCGCTCAGTCGGCCAGCGAGCATTTCCAGCTGCTCGACGCGCTGTCGAAGCAGGATGAGGCCGGCGCTGTTGCGGTGATGCGCCGCCACCTCGAACGTTCGCGGCATGTCTGGGGCGAAGGCGATCGCAAGCCGCACAGCTGAAGATCAGACCTGAATCGAGGTCAGCTTCTTCAGGCACCGCAGCGCGAACGACGATCTGCTGTGGCGGATACCCGGAATGCGATAAAGCTTTTCACGCAGGAAGCGTTCGTAGCCGGCCGTACTCTCGACGGCGACCTTGACCAGATAGTCGTAATCTCCGGTGGTGAGATAGGCCTCGATCACTTCGGGCAAACCCGCGAGCAATTCGCCGAACCGCTCCAGCACCTCCTCATCGTGACGGTCGAGCGTGATTTCGATGATCACTGTTTCCGGCAGACCGAGCTTCTCCTGATTGAGGAGCGCAACATAGCCGTCGATGTAACCCTGCTTCTCCAGTCGCTTGAGTCTGTTCCAGCACGGCGTCGTGGATAGCCCGACCCTATCGGCCAGCTCCGCCGTCGTGAGCCGTGCATCGGCTTGCATCGCCCGCAGGATGCGCCGGTCGGTCTCGTCAAGGCGCAGAGAGTCCTTCCGCTGGGTCGCCTTCATAACCGAGAACTCTATTCTGGGTATAAGTTAGTTTCCGAGGATAATTATATCGCTAAATCGCCAAATTGCCAGGCAAAAGGAAGCCTCTTCTCCGCAAATACGGATACAACTTCTCCAAATTTGAATGGGGACGCCGTGTTCATTCTGGAGCTGCACGCAAGCGATCTACATGCCGCGCTCGGTCGCCTGCTCGACCAGGTGCGCGTCGCCGACCTTCGGCTGGCGGCCGTCGATGCCCGCCAGGAAGCCGGCGAATACAAAATCCAGGCTTCCATCGACGTCCGTGACCGCCGGACCGTCGAAAGGCTCGCCCGCCGCGTCGGCGCGATCATCGGCGTTGCCGCGATCGAGGTGAGAGGCGGACGTCAGCACGCACTTCCAGCCGCCGCCCCATGATCTCACCCGATCGCGCGCGCAATGGTCGCCGCAACAGCTTCCGAAAGGTCCGCTAACCGCCCCCTCGTGAGGCGCCTATTCCCAGGACCAGGCGGAGAAGTCGTTCTCGAATTGCGGGACTTCCTTCCACACACCCTTCAGCTTCTTGCTCGCAATGGTGATCCATTGCGGCTGGAACAGGAAGCCGGCAACCGCGTCGGTCGCCAGCATGCGCTGCGCGTCGCCGAGCAATTTGGCGCGTTCGGCCTCGGCCGGTGTTGCCTTGATCTGCTGGTAGAGCGCGTTGAAGGCCTCGTTGTTATAGCCGAGATAATAGTCAGGCTCGGTTATCTTCACGAGATCGAACGGCTCGACATGCGAGACGATGGTGAGATCGAAATTGTGCGGGCCGTTGCCGGCAAACACCTGTGACAGCCATTGCGCCCATTCGACGTTCTCGATCTTGGCGATGATCCCGACCTTGGCGAGCTGGGCCGCGAGGATTTCCCCGCCGTTGCGCGCATATGATGGCGGCGGCAGCTTGAGGCTGAGCTCCAGCGGTGTTTTGACGCCCGCTTCTGCCAGCAGCTTCTTGGCCTTTTCCGGGTCGTATGGATTAATGCCTGTGGTGTCGACATAGCCGAGCGATCCCGGCGTATAAAAGCTGCCGATCGGCGTGCCAAAGCCATCGACGGCGCCGTCGATCATCGCCTTGCGATCGATGGCCGCGAGAATGGCGCGGCGGACGCGTACATCGTCGAGCGGCTTCTTCCGTTCGTTGATGCCGACGATGGTCTTGGCCCTGGAGCCGCCAATCAGGACATTAAAGCGCGGATCGCTCTTGAACTGCGCAACGCTGCGCGCCACCGCGCCGCGCGGAAACACGTCGATGTCGCCCGACAGCAGCGCCGCGACCTGCGCGGCGGGATCGCCGATGAAGCGAATGGTCACCTTGGAAAGCTTGATCGCGGCGGCGTTGCGATAATCCGGCCATTTGTTCAGGATGATCGACGAGCCTTTGGCCCAGGCGCCGAGCGTATAGGGTCCGGTGCCGACCGGCTGCGTCGCATTGGTCGGCGCACTCTTCGGCTCGACGATCGAGCCGCCGGCCTGACCGATCAGGAACGGCAGGTTCGGTTCGGAATATTTGAGCACGACCACGATCGTCTCTGCGTCGGGCGCGGTAACCGACTCAAACGCCTGGTACAGGCTCTTGTCCTTGTTGGTGCTGGTCGGCGCCGCGTTGCGATCGTAGGAAAACTTCACCGCGGCGGAATCGAACGGCTCGCCGTTGTGGAACTTGACTCCCTTGCGGAGCTTGAACGTATAGGTCTTCAGGTCTTCCGACGCCTTCCAACTCTCGGCGAGCAAGGGCGACACCGAACCGTCCTCGTTGATCTTGGTCAACGTCTCATAGAGGTTATAGAGCGTGACCTCGGCAATGGCGGCTGCGGCTGCGTTGGTGGGATCGAGCCCCGGCGGCTCCAGCGTCATACCCATGACGACGCTGTCCTTCTTGCCCTGCGCCAGGCTCGGCAGCGGCGCGGCGGCGAACGCGGCCACAACTGCAAAAATGGCTAACTTCCTCAACATCGCTTGCTCCCCTGACATATCGCGCGACCAGATTAAGCCAGTCCCGCATAAAAGGCTAACTCTCCTCCGACGCTACCGGAGGCAATGCCATGACCGTCTCGGCGCGGTGGCACGCGGCTGATTGCGCCAGACCCACCTTGCGCAGCGCAGGCGCGACCTCGCGACAGTGCTGATCGGCCAGCACACAGCGTGACGCGTAGGGACATCCCGTTGCGCCCACCGAATGCGAGGCGATCACCTGCGCACCGCGGCGCCGGCGCACTCCGCCGGCGCGGGCGCGCGGCACCGCCTCGAGCAGCGCCCGCGTGTAGGGATGGGCGCAATGCGCGAACAGATCCTCAGGGCTCCCCTGCTCGACGATCCGCCCGAGATACATCACCGCGATCTCGTCGCAGAGATAATCCACCACCGCCAGATCATGGCTGATCAGGACGTAGCTCAACCCGAACTGATCCTGCAGGTCTTGCAGGAGATTGAGCACCTGCGCCTGCACGGAAACGTCGAGCGCGCTGACCGGCTCGTCGGCGACGATCAGTTTTGGCTGGGTGATCAGCGCGCGCGCGATCGCGATGCGCTGGCGCTGGCCGCCGGAGAATTCGTGCGGGAACTTGTCCATGTCGGCCTCGCGCAGCCCGACCTGCCGCAGCACGTCGGCAACGCGCTGACGCAGCGTGCCGCGATCCATGCGTCCGAGCGCGGTCAAGGGCTCCGCGACGATGCGCGCAATGGTCTGTCGCGGGTCCAGCGAGCCGTAGGGATCCTGGAACACCATCTGAAAATCACGCCGGGCGCGGCGCAACTCGTCGGCCGGCAGCCGGTTCAGGTCGCGGCCCATGAGCGACACCGAACCCGACGATGGCCGCTCCAGCGCCATTACCAGCCTCGCGAAGGTCGACTTGCCTGATCCGGACTCGCCGACCACACCGAGGCTTCGGCCTGCCGTCACCTGTGCGGTGACGCCGTTGAGCGCATGCACCTGCCCGGCCGGCTTGAACACGCTTTCGCGCGGCAAAGTGTAGCGCTGCGCCAGATCTTTCACATCGAGCAGCGGCAGTTCGGCGGACGATGACGCCTGGTCCAGCACGGTCATGCGCCCAAAACTCCAACCGCCTCAGTCATCGAAACATCGGTCCTGAGACAGCGCACGCCGTGGCCGGCGCCGACGTCCACCGCGGCCGGCGGCGCCACGCGGCAACGATCCTGGACGATCACGCAGCGGTCGGCGAAAGTGCAACCGGAGGGCAGATCGGCAAGCTCGGGCACGGTGCCGGCGATGGTCTTCAGCCTTGTGCCCTTGCGCGCACCAAGGCGCGGGCGAGCGCGAAACAGCCCCTGCGTATAGGGATGTCCCATGCGCGTGAACACCGCATCCGTCGCGCCGCTTTCGACGACGGTGCCGCCATACATCACCATCATGCGCTGTACATTCTCGGCGATGACGCCGAGATCGTGCGAGATCAGAATCATCGACATGCCGCGCTCGGCAACGATATCCGCGATCAGGTCGAGTATCTGTCCCTGGATGGTGACGTCGAGTGCCGTGGTCGGCTCATCGGCGATCAGCACGTCTGGCTGGCAGGCCAGCGCCATGGCAATGGTAACGCGCTGCCGCTGCCCTCCGGAGAACTGGTGCGGATAGGCATCGACGCGCTTCGCCGCATCGGGAAGCCCGACACGATCGAGCAAGACGATGGCCTGCTTGCGCGCCTCTCCCGCCGAACAATTGGTGTGGCGCCGCAATGGTTCGGCCACCTGGCGGCCGATCGTGTGCATCGGATTGAGCGCGGTCATCGGCTCCTGGAAGATCATGCTGATGCGATTACCGCGCAGCTTGCAGTAGTTCGCATCCGGCAAGCCCACCAGCTCCATGCCGTCGAGGCGGATGCTGCCGCTGATGACGGCGCTGTCAGGCAAGAGGCCCATCAGCGCCAGCGCGGTGACGGATTTGCCGCATCCGGATTCGCCGACGAGACCCAGGGTCTCGCCGCGCCTCAGCGAGAAACTGACGCCGCGAACAGCCTGCGCGGGACCGCGGCTGGTGTTGAGCCGCACGCCGAGGTCGCTGACTTCGATCAAAGGCGCGTTGTCGGACCCGGTCATGTTCAACGCTCCCGCGCCAGCCGGGGATCGAGCAGATCGCGCAATCCGTCTCCGAACAGATTGAGGCCAAGCACAGCGATGGCGATCGCAGCGCCCGGATAGACTGCCAGCATCGGCGACTGGAACAGCAGCGTCTGCGCATCGTTCAGCATGCGGCCCCAGGACGGCTGCGGCGGCTGCGTGCCGAGTCCGAGATAGGACAACGCCGCTTCGGCCAGGATTGCGAGTGCGAACTGGATCGTCGACTGCACGATCAGGATCGGGAGGACGTTGGGCAGCACGTGCTCGATCGTGATGCGGAAGCCGCCTTTGCCGCAGGCACGCGCGGCCAGCACGAATTCCCGCGCCCAGATCGCATTGGCCGATCCACGGGTCAACCGGACGAGGGTCGGAATCTGAAAGATGCCGATGGCGACGATCGAGGTCACCATGCCCGGGCCGAAGACCGCCGCCAGCATGATGGCCGAGAGCACCGCCGGAAACGCGAAGGTGAAGTCGCTCATCCGCATGATGATCTCTTCGGTCCAGCCCTTGCGCGCGGCGGCGATCAGTCCAAGACACACCCCGAAAGTGAGGCCGATCCCGACGGCGATGACGCCGACCATGATGGTGGAACGGGCGCCGACCAGCAGCAGCGAGACGATATCGCGGCCGAGCGCGTCGGTGCCGAGCCAATGCGCGGCCGACGGTGGTCGCAGCTTGGAGGCCACGTCGATTTCATAGGCGGACCACGGCGTCCAAACCAGCGACAGCAACGCGGCACAGAGCACCATCAGGCTGAGCGTGCCGCCCGTGACAAAGCTGCGGTGGCGCAGCGCGCGGCGCCAGAAGCCGGTTGCAAGCCGCGGACGCGCGGTGCTGGCACCAACCTCGACTGAGGCGCTCAGCGGGGTGCTCATAGGCTGTGTACCTTGATGCGCGGATCGATGAAGGCATAGAGCACATCGACCACAAAGTTGACGATGACGACCACTGCCGCCAGCAACATCACGCAGTTGCGCACCACGATCAGGTCGCGATTGGCGATCGACTGGAAGATCAGCCGGCCAAGACCCGGCAGATAGAACACGTTCTCGATCACGATCGTCCCCGCCAGCAGGTTGGCGAACTGAAGGCCCATGATCGTCATCACCGGGATCATCGCATTGCGCAGCACGTGCTGCCACAAGACGTCGCGCTTGCTCAAACCCTTGGCGCGTGCGGTGCGCACGAAATCCTCACGCAGCACCTCAAGCACCGCCGAACGCGTGACCCGCGCAAGGATCGCCGCCTGCACCACCGACAGCGAGATCGCAGGCAGCAGCAGCGACTTGATCCCGGCAATGATGCTTTCGTCCCAGCCGGCAAATCCGCCGGCCGAAAGCCATTGCAGCTTCACCGAGAACAGCAGGATCAGCAGGATGGCGAACCAGAAATTGGGAAGCGCGATGCCGAACTGCGTCAGCGACATCACGCCCACATCGCCGAGCTTGTTGTGATTTGCCGCCGTATAGATTCCGGCAGCCAGGGCCAGCACGACCGTCATGGACATCGACATGACGGCCAACGGAATGGTCAGCGTGAGGCGCTCCCCAATCAGGCCGGCGACAGGGGTGCCATAGGCATAGCTGATGCCCAGATCGCCGGTCAGCATCCCCTTGATCCAATGCAAGTACCGATAGTACAGCGGCTGATCCAGCCCGAGCTTGACCGTCAGCGCCCGGACGGCGTCAGGCGAGGCATCCGCTCCCATCAGCATCTGCGCGGCGTTGCCGGGCAACGCATCCAGAACGAAAAAGATGATGAGCGACGCGCCAACCAGCGTCGCCAGCAGCGTCAGAAAGCGGCGGAAAAGGAAGACGCTCAAGTCTCGATTCCCTCGTTGGCGGCCAGTCCCTTGTCAGCGATCAAGTGTGATGGCGGCCGCATTTTCGCTCAGCCGTTCAGGCCCGGCCACCGGCCAAGAAGATCTTGCGAGCCCTCAAACAACGCGCTGACGCGCATCAGTTCGATGTCTCCACGGAATTTGCCGACGAGTTGAATGCCGATCGGCAGGCCGTCCGCATCAAAGCCACAGGGCAGACTGACCGCCGGATGGCCGGTCATGTTGAACGGCATCGTCCAGGGAAACCAACTTGGCCGGACGTCGCTCAACACCCGCCCGTCGATCTCTATCGTGCCGAACAGATCCTGATCGATCGGAAGCGCGGTGCGGGTGATGGTTGGCATCGCGAGAATATCGACCCTCTGCAACAAGCTCTGAATCCGCCGGAACAGAGCCGTACGGTCAAACATCGCCTGCTGATAGTCAACACCGCTTACCTTCGTGGCCAGCGCCAGTTGCTTCATGAAGGTTTCGCTCAGCACATCGCCGTGATCGGCCGCGAGCTTCTCGAATCGTGCGCGCCAGGCGGTGTGATTGATGGCCCGCCAGATCGGCTCCACCTCAAATCCGTCGGCGGACATTTCCTCGACCTCGGCCCCAAGGGCTTCCAGTCCGGCAAGCGCGGCCTTGAATGCAGCAGCGACATCGGCCGCAACCGGCCGGCCTGAAGGCGCAAGGCAGAATGCGATCTTGCGCCCGCGCAAATCGCCGTTTGGAGCCGATCCCTCGACAAAATTCCATTGCGGGAATCCCATCGACCACGGATCGGAAGCGTCCTCTCCCGACATTACCTGCATCATCAGGGCGGTGTCCGCGACGGTGCGCGTCATCGGGGTGACGTAGGTCTGGTTGCCGAACGCGTCCTGCACCTGGCTGTGGGGAATAACGCCGTTGCTTTGCTTCAGCCCGACAACGCCGTTGCAGGCCGCCGGAATCCGCGTCGAGCCGCCGCCATCCGTCGCGATCGCCAGAGGCGCGATGCCGCTGGCAACGGCAACCGCCGCTCCCCCACTTGAGCCACCGCTCGAGCGCGCGCCGCTCCAGGCATTGCGCGTGCGGCCGAACAACGGCGAATCCGTGAGACTCTTGGTGCCGAACTCCGGCGTCGTGGTCTTGCCTATGAGGATGGCACCCGCTGCCCGCATTCGCGCCACGGCGACCGCATCATGGTCAGGAACGTTATCCTTGTAGGGGACCGCTCCGAAAGTCGTTCGCACCCCCCGGGTATTAACCAGATCCTTCACGGTAAACGGAATGCCGTGAAGAAGACCCAGCGGCTCCCCGGCCATGACCGCACGCTCGGCCTTGCTTGCCTCGGCCATCGCCTCATCGCCGCAGAGCGTGATGAAGCAGTTCAACCCGGGCTGCATTCGCTCGGCGCGCGCAAGCACGGCACGCATGATCTCAACCGGTGAGGCGTCCTTGCGGTCAATCCGCGCGCGGAGTTCGGTGGCGGGCAGCAGGCACAGTTCGTCGCTCATCACGCTCAAGTCCCAGGATCGAATTGACGCAAAGATGACATCCGCATTGACTTCAGGTCCAATACCATCGCACAACCAAGCCATACGATTTTGGTATGGCACGAGATTTCGGTATGCCAATAACGGACCTCCGCCGTCTCCGCTACTTTGTTGCCGTTGCAGAAGAACGCAGCGTGGGCCGGGCGGCCGTCCGCCTTCGGATGGCGCAGCCGCCATTGTCGGTTCAGATTCGCAAACTGGAATCGGAAGTAGGAACTTCGCTGTTTCGTCGGGACACCCGGGGAATGGAGCTGACGGCGTCCGGTCGCGCCTTGCTGTCGCGCGCGCGTGAAGCGCTGGCCTTGACGGCGGAAGGTTTCGAGGCAGCCCGCGCGGTGGCAGCGGGGCGCCGGGGACGATTGTCAGTCGGGTACATGTTCGCGCTCGCCCACGCCGTGTTGCCAAAGCTCGTTCCCGAACTCCGGAGGTCGCTTCCGAAGGTCGACCTCGAGTTCATAGAGCTGAGCGCGTCGACGCGGGAGGCGCGGTTGCTGGACCACAGCGTGACTGTCGCACTGTGCATGCCTGCAATTCGCCACAGCGAGGTTGAAGCCTCCACGATCGGAACGCAGCGATTGATGCTGGCCATGCCGGCCGGTTCGCCGCTGGCGCGCTCCGCGGCCGTACCGGTGAAACGACTCGAGGGCCGCCCGCTGATCAGCCTGCCCTGGCCCACCGAAGATCCCGCGACCTCTGTTGTGACATCGCTGCTGAGGCGGCATCAGGTCAGCATGCCGGTTGCGAGCCGGGTCGAAACGGCCCACTCGGCTCTCAGCATGGTCCTCGCCGGGGAAGGCCTGGCGATCCTTCCAGCCTGCGCCGAACTCGGATGTCCAACGGGCATCGTGTTCAGGCCCTTCCTGAATGCCGACGATGCCATCGATGTCGCGGTTTGCTGGCGCCGGGATTCTCTCAATCCGTTAGTCCGGAATTTCCTGAAGTGCGCCGAGAAGGTGATCCGTCAGATTTGAACCGATCGATACTATCGCGCGTTCGCGCTCTTGTCAGCCGGGTTGACGACGAGGACTTTTAGCGGACGATTCTCCGGGACAATCCGGCCGCGCTCTACAATTCCCGGCAGGCTTAGGCCGATGCCCGGACAGCGACGTCACTGCCAGATACCGAAGCGTCCGCTATGACGCCGTGCCCAAGGCGATCCAAATCGCAACAGCGATGCACCAGACAATAGCCGCGTATGGCAGAGCAATACGCATTTTGCCTCCGCTCGAAAACACACGAAACCAACGGGTGAACAATATTTGAAACAACGCTCGTTCGTGTCGCCCTGATCGACGCCTTCGATGACCCCGCGCACGGGCCGGCACACAGCCCGCGTTGATCAAGGGGTGCACGAATCACACCTAGACTGTCGCCAGACGACGCTCCAAGTCTACCACCCAATTGGGGGTACTCCTTAAAACCGCTTCTGCGCAAAGGAAGTGTTCTGGTTGCGCCGCATCCAGCCGAATATCGTCGTGTGTTAGAATAGCTCTGCACTGAGTCGATTGCAGCCTGGACTGTCCCATGAAGTCCAATCTACCGGTTGGCGTTCGCGTCCGAATGAGCGCTCTTGGTGCGTCACGCTGCGCGCGCCTTGCCAACAAGACCGGCACGATTGTCGGAGGGAGCGTCTACGTTAATAGCGTCAGCGTCTTGTTCGATGGAAATAAATCGCCGACCACCATTCATCGCGAATACGTTGAAGCCGTGCCACCAGCCCTGGACACAGCACGAGACAGTCTGGCAAAGCGGCACTGAAGGCCAGAACTTCGTCTCACCCGATTGGGTTAGAGCGCGCCATCAATATCGATGAGGCTATCGTCTCATGCGAAAGTGGCCGGCCGTGCTGACGACATGTTCAATCCAGCATCGACGTCCGCCGATGACTTGGTACTTCCAGGTTACCTTTATTGATTGAGACCGGCGCGAGTTTTCGCTCAGCCTGTCCCCACCTTCCATCAATCGGAAGAGATGGGCTGCGCCGGCTTGTCTTCAGGGGATCCCGCGCGATCGCTCTGCGAAATCGCGAGCGCCGCAAGCACTGTCCGGTTACTGATTTCGAGCTTCTGAAAAATGTGATGAAGATGCACCTTGATGGTGCCGTCCGTAATACTCAGCCGTCGACCAATTTCCTTGTTCGACAATCCTTCGGACACCAGGCGCATGATCTGGCGCTCACGATCCGTCAACGTTGTCAGCGCACTCTCAGCTACCGCGCTTTGCTCCCGAGTTATTGTTTGCTCAGGGGAAAGCAGCGGCAACAGCCGCTGACCTGTCGCAACCTCGCGCAAGGCCTGCATCAGAGCTTCGGGCTCCGTATCCTTCGAAATGACGCTGTAGCCTTCGGCCGCAGCTGCCATAACCAGTTCGCAGTCCTCATCAGTTGCGGTGAAAAAGATCAGTCGCGTGGCAAGATTCTCGGAATTGATGAGGGAGAGAATTTCCGACTCGGTCGCGCCAGGAATTGAAACGCCGAGAATTGCGATGTCCGGCCCGAACTTCCGCAGCGCCTCGATGCAACTTGCACCATCACTGCAACTCGCAACAATGTTGAAGTCGCCGTCGGCGCCAAGCAGACGGCTCAACCCTTGCAGAACGATCGGATGCCGGTCTGCGATCACTACGTTGGTACAACGCATCGGGCGGTCCTCGGCCTGTCCCCCCAATAACTTAAACCCCACTCGCCGCTGCTTGTTTCATTGCCAACCTAAACGAGTTCGAGACAAATTTCCAACAATGCAACGCATTCGATACCGCAACGCAAAACGAGGTTAACCCGCGTCCCGTCAGCCTGTCTGTGTCTCAAAGGATGTAACCCTTTCGCGGTGCTTCCGTAGAAGTACGGATCGGTTTCGGGTGACACGTTACTTCGCTTTCGCATGTCATCATTTGAAGCTTTCGCGCCAAAGTACATCCGCCCTCGGCGACACCGTCAGCAGCGCAAAAGCTTCACAACGCTTGATCGGCGTCGCGCTATCAACTCGCTCAGAGAATGCGGAAGACGGGGCCGTTAGCCATCATGAACGACATCTATCTGCCCGAGCGGGCACTATAACCAAAGGTATATAGGGATACGGAGAATTCGAATCTAACATTCGTAAAGACTTTACTAACGCGGATCCCTCGAAACCTGCCAAGCGGATATTTTGCGAACGCAGGCAAACAAGCATCGCCAGATTCGAGGCCTTTCAAATCCGCCAATAAAAAACCCTTTGAAACGAAGGAGCAAGGCGACTGGAGAAGAAGACCGACTGAAGTACAAAGCCAATCATTTAGTTCAAACAATTGCGTTTGGCGGGAGAGTAAAATGCGGAGGCAAAAATCTTTTACAACGGTTCTCGTTGGCAGAAGCATCTTAGTTAGGGAAGGAATTGCCAGAATCCTACGCGCTGCAAATTGTCGCACATCCGCCTCGGTATCGTGCGCTGATGATTTGCCGCCCGGCAAACTCCAACCACATCAATTGCTATTTCTCATTGTCCACACCGGTGACGATTTCAGCGTCGCCCTCGAACAGATCGAAATCTTGCGACAGAGGTATCCGGGCGGCCGCTTTGCAATCGTGGCCGATCACTATCGGCTGGATGAACTGGTTTCGGCATTTCGGGCCGGCGCCAATGGCTTTTTCGTCGACGTAATGAGGTGTGACGTATTCATCAAATCCGTCGAGCTGGTGATGATGGGTGAAACATTTTTTCCGCCGGCATTCCTGTCATTGTTCCTCGATTCCAAAGGCAGCCATCTGCCTGAGGTGGCGCCGAGCGACGACAGCGGCGAAGCAATCGTCGTCACAAGCGAGGATACGATCGCGCCACAGCTTTCACCTCGGGAGAAGTCGATTCTTCGTGGCCTGATCGAAGGCGAGTCCAACAAGTCGATAGCGCGAAAAATCGACATCGCCGAGGCGACCGTGAAGGTCCACGTCAAGGCAATCCTGCGCAAGATCCGTGTCCAGAACCGCACACAAGCGGCGATCTGGGGGATGAACAATCGGGCAAGCAGCTTTCAGCCCTCAATCTCAAATGTGAGCGAGCGACCCATCGCGGCAATCTCCGAGATCAAGCAAATCGGGGGTCCGGCGCCAGTGGAAGTGCTTAACCACGAGACAAATCATGCCGAGGTAACGCGTTACGACGGCCTGATCCGCAAGGACATCAACCCAAGGTCTCTTGGCGCAGCGCGGTTAGCTAAATAACCAGCGATCGCGGCGGGATTTGAAAGTCAGTCCCGCCGCGATTTGCATGCGTTGCGTATGCAAAACGAAGCGTGCCGCCACGGCGTCTTCGCGTTATGCGATGTCCGGCTGCCGACATCGAGCCAGAATGGCACTGCCGACCCACGTCGGGTAGCGCCCTGCACGCTGGCCAGAAGGGCGGCGACGCCAGTTGGATCCTTCACCAAGTCGATGGTCGGAAACGCCACCCGTTGCGCGCGCTTGACCACGCGCCGCCGCGTTCAGACCGCGACGGTGCGCCCGCCTCTTCTTGAGACGAGGCCTTCGAGGCCGGGCTTGGCCGGCCCAGGGAAGCCTCGCGAGAAGCGGACGGCATCCGCCGCTACCCGAAGACCGTACCGAATGCAGCGGCCTGGCTGGGGCTTAGGGGCGCGCGCACCGCTGGCGATGGTGACTGGTATGTGATCGAGCGCGCCTGCTTCTCGATGGTCTCGGCGGCGGTCGGATCGTCGATGATGCGTTGGGATCATGCTGGCTGGAGCGGCGATCGTTCCATCAGACGATCCCTGAAGTTATCGTAGCGGCACAATCGGCACTGGTGCCCGGCAGTGCCGTCACAGCGCGGCCACGTGTCAGGATGGTGGAGGCGCGTGACTGCGTTGGTCCTAGTGCGTGAGGGCGCCTCGTCGCCGCTTGGATCGATCCGGCGGATTCTCGAATTTGAACTGCGCGACCTGCCGCCAAAGCTGCACCTCGTGCGCGTTCCCCAACTGCTTGGCGCGCTCTTTCGCTGCATCGTCGTCAGCGCAGTCAAAGTTAACCACGCCCACCAACCGGCCGTGTTCATCCGAAACGTAGACACGATAATGCGGCATCGTTTGTCCCTATCGTCACCGTTTTATCTGCAAGTTACGCTGCCAGGCATGGAGATTTCGGGTCTTAACGGGCTACCTCTGATGGGCGGCGTGCTCGCTGCCGCAGCTCGTCCTCAAGCCCGCTCATGCGGTCGGACGATGCGGTGCTTGCTCACCCCCGGGAGCGAACGCTCGGACGGTGACGGTCGGCTTGCCTGGACCGCTCCTGGACCTCAGGCTCGATATCACGATAGCCGTTGGGGTTCTGCAATTGCCAACGCCAATGGTCCGCGCACATTTGCTCCAACGATCGCGCCGATATCCAACCCAACTCCTCCTTCGCAAACGTGGGGTCGCCATAACAGATGGCGACATCCCCTGCCCGGCGCGCCCCGATCTCATACCGAATCGACCTGCCGCTCACCGCCTCAAATGTTCGAATGACTTCCAGAACGCTGCTGCCGCTGCCCGTTCCAAGATTGACCGTGAGCACCCCGGGCCGTTGCAGGTGGCGCAGGGCACTGAGGTGACCGGATGCAAGATCGACGACATGAATGAAGTCGCGGATACCGGTGCCATCCGGCGTGTCATAGTCGTTGCCCCAAACGAGCAGCTTCTCTCGCCTTCCAATCGCCACTTGCGCCACAAACGGCAACAGGTTGCTCGGAACGCCCAGCGGGTCTTCTCCGATCAGTCCGCTTTCGTGCGCGCCAACCGGATTGAAGTACCGCAGGATACCGATCCGCCACTCGTCGTCGGAGCTGTAAAGATCCCTCAGCATTTCCTCGATAAAGAACTTCGTGCGGCCGTACGGATTTGTCGGTCCGAGCGGATGCTTCTCGTCGAGCGGCAGATAGCTGGGTACGCCGTAAACAGTTGCGGACGAACTGAAGACCAGCGACTTCACGTTTGCCCGCTTCATGGCCGACACGAGCCGCATCGTTCCCAAGACGTTATTATCGTAATACGTCATGGGTCGAACGTTGGAATCGCCAACGGCTTTCAGCCCCGCAAGGTGAATTACCGCAGTCACCCCACAGGAACGAAGTATCTCGTAGATGGCCTCTTCATTCCGGATGTCAGCGTGCCGGAAGACGAGCGACCGCCCGCAGATGGATTGCACCCGTTGGAGCGAGGCCTTGTTGCTGTTGGAGAGATTGTCGACGACGACGACGTCGAGCCCGGCCTCCATCAGGGCGATACAAACGTGAGACCCTATGTAGCCAGCGCCGCCTGTCAACAAGATCATTTCGGGCACTTTCCGTATTCGTCCAACCGGCTTCCGTGCAATGCCTGCCTGGGCGCCGGCTACGCTCTCCAGACTCGGACCGCGATAAATGTTTCTGCGAGAAGGCTTCGGCAGCCGCGCCAAGGCGTGTCGTGACGTAGACGAACGCCGTTGCGGCAACCCTCGTCACCTCCTCCCGACGCGCAGCGACTCGTTCCCAGTCGCGTCGGCCCGGCCTGTCCCTGACGGGATATTTGAATGGCTTAAGTTTCGGGGGGAAGCGTCAGGGCGGTCCTGGTATCGCAAGGTGACCTCGACCGCGTCACCCGGCTCCAACTCGGTATCTTCGCTTGCGACGATCCGTTCCTGGCCCTTGTCGCCTTTTCTAATGATCACAATGTCTGTTTTGTTACCGCTTCCGCGTGCGAGTTGCGATCGAACCATCGTGGTGTACAGAAGCTTCTCGCCGACGCTCTGCAACTTCTCGCGAATTTGGTTAAGCTTTACGCTGGTCTCCTGCAGCTCACGGAGCAGATCGAGCCTGCGCTGATCGTCAAGCTTTGCCAGCTTTCTGGTGAGTTCGTCCTGTTGCTTCCTGGCCTGCAGCAGCTGCGCAGTGGTCTGCAGCTTCCGGGTTGACGACAGCAACACTGCGCGACGGGCATCCGTAACGCGAGGGCTGGTCAAGGACCCCCTGGCGAAGAGATCGGACGCTTTCTGCAGTTCTTCGAGGTCTGACTGAAGGCCCTCTTCCTCCTTCTTCTGCTGCTCCGAGAGCACGCGGATCTCGTCGTCTCCCCGACGGACGCCGCTTTGAAGGAATGTTTTTTCCTGCTGAAAGTCACTCTGCTTGGTTTTCAGATATTCCGTTTCTGCATTGACGATTTCCGAGATCGCCGACCGGGCCACGGGCACGTCCGTCAGCATGCCTGGATTGAGCTGCGTCGCCTCTCCGAGTTCATTCTTGATGCGCCACATCCGCGCCTGTTCTTTGGCGAGCTCTGTCCAAAGCGATCCGTACTCGCTCCTCAAATCCGCCGACTCGAGATACGGATTATTCATTCTGATACGCATGATGTCGTAACCGCCTGCCACAGCAACGAGCTGGCGCGCGGTGATGGACGGACGATATGGGTACTCGCCCGGCTTCGACACGTCCCCATTTACGTATATCGGCCTGTATTCTGCCACCATCGTTGTGACTTGATCTGCGTCGATCACGATGACGGCTTCGCGCTGTCGAAACACCTTGCTCGCCAGTGCGGCACCAATCTTGTCCCGGACCTGCGGCAAGGGCAGGCCCGCTACGGGAAGCATTCCGACCAGTGGTAACGAAATATTCCCGTCAATCTGGACGGCAGCACGATGCCGCAGCTCCGGCAGGCCCGCCACCGAGACCTCCAGCACGTCTCCGATGCTTACCCGATACTCGGCCTTTGCCTGGGGAGCGAACATCGTCAGGCCAACGGCCACCAAGCCCCATTTGATGCTGCGGCCCAAGGTGCTGCCGAAGACATCGATATGGAAATCATTGCGCAATCCGGCATTCGGCATGGTAGCAATTCCCTGCTTGGACGTGGTCTATGGGTGAAGTTCTTCAGATCTCCTGATGGAAGGCAGCGCGCGCCTGCATCGCTATCGTCCGAGCGACCGTCCACGATCCGCAAGACTTACCGTTCTTGCTCCCCATTGGCGCTAGGCCGCTCAGTTTCTCCCTCGCTGTTTCGCTTGATCAGTGCTGCGCATTGCGAGCGGGTTTCTTTCCGGCAATTTTAATCCCGCGTTGCCGCAGCTCAATCGACCATCGTGGTTACCCCTCCCTACCTATTTATTGCCAGTTCGAACCGGCGACTCTGATGGTACTGATTTGGCCAGGGGGACGGAATGGCTGGTGGCAGAGTGCTATGAGTTTCGCCTCCTTTACCAATTTGCCGGCGTCTAGCACGGCACGTTCGCTCGACGCCGGCAGGGCACGCGTCGGCAAGAACCGGTTGGCTGCCCTGTTGGCATTGGCAGCAAGTACCGAATTCCTGCTAATAACCGTAGCGGCCTATTTCGCAGCCATCCTTTATCATCGACTGATCCTGGGGCAGGTCCTGGTCTCGCCGGATCCCGCCAAGTACATTCAGGAATCTCTTCTTATTGCTACATTGGAGCTGCTCGTTTCCATAGCGCTCGCGCAATATTCCCGGATCCTCACGCAGCCCCGCCACATGTTCCTATGGAGTGGCACGAGCAGCGTCTTACTCGCGTTCTCCTTCTTCCTCTCGACGATATTCGTTTTGAAAATCTCCGAAGATTACTCACGCGCCACTGTCATCGCCCAGGCTGTGAGTGTCCTCCTCACGGTACTTGGCACGCGGGCAATCTGGTTCTCACTGCTGCAGCCGGCCATTGCAGCGGGACTGATCGACGCAAGGCGCATCGTTCTAATTGGAGACCAGAGTCACTGCCTGCGGTTCTCCGTTCGCGCGATGGGCACGGGAATTCGCACCATCCACTCGTTCGACTTTCCGACGGTCCGCACCGACGTCTCCGTACCAGCGCTTCCCGGCGCGGCCCAAGCACTACTTGATGCGCGCCAGCTTGTCGCAAACTGCCGGCCTCTCCGGGCAGATGACATTGTCATTCTGCCATCGGAAGCGGATGTTCCGGCTGCCCTCGCGCTCGCGAGCGCCCTGGCCGAGCTCCCGGTGGACGTTCACGTCCTCCCTGTTGGATCGATCGATCTCATGGCCGTGTCGCGGATCACTCAGTTCGGCGACATGGTGACGATGCGGATCTTCCAATGCCCCCTCGATCCCTTCAACCGGACAATAAAGCGAGCTTTCGACGTCGCTGCTGCAATCGCCGGCCTGATTATGCTTAGCCCCCTCTTCGTCATCGTTGCGCTCGCAATCAAGCTCGATTCCCGTGGACCGGTGTTCTTTCGCCAGACACGGCACGGCTACAACAACGAGCCTATTCGCGTGCTCAAATTCAGATCAATGACCGTGATGGAGGAAGGCGACAATTTCAAACCTGTCACCAGACACGATCCGCGCGTGACTCGTCTGGGACGCCTCATGCGCCATACCAATGTCGACGAGCTTCCACAGTTGTTCAACGTCCTGATCGGCAACATGTCGCTCGTCGGGCCCCGCCCACACGCGACCGCGCAGAACGAGGTGTTCGCTGAGCTGATTTCGTCTTTTTCCCGCCGCCACAACGTCAAGCCTGGCATTACAGGCTGGGCTCAGGTCAACGGCTACCGCGGCGAGACCGACACCCTCGAGAAGATGCAGCGCCGCGTGGAGCATGATCTGTACTACATCGACAACTGGTCACCTCTTCTCGATCTCAAAATCCTGGTCATGACCTTTTTTTCCAGAAAGGTGTATTGGAATGCCTATTAACGCGGCTACCTCCGCAGCATCTTCTGCCAGCCGACTTTTGTTTGGTAGATCGCACGGCGATAAGACCGAGATATCCGTCGTGTTCCATTTGCGCCTGATGCCCGGCGCCCCGGTAGTGTAACCGCCAGTACAGGTTCGTGAAAATGCTGCAGATTTATAGAACGGAGAGCTCGGTAAATCAGGACGATATGCCGCCTGAATCTCGGTCGCCTTTCGAGTTTCTGGCAGAAGGGGTGGCTTTCATACGGCGACACCTGTCGATCATGGTCCTAACCTTTTTGGCAACGCTTTTCATCGCACTACTCTACCTGATCGTTGCAGTACCAACGTTCACCGCAAACGTGAGACTGATCATAAACTCGAAAGCTGCACCGGGAGACACTGCGTCCGTGTCAACGATCACGGACAGTCAGATCGCGATCATAGAGTCTGAAGGGCTCGCTCGCGTCGTGATCCAAAAACTCGGTTTGGCAAACGATCCTGAATTTATCGGACAAGGCTTCGCGCAGCGCATGAAAAGGTCGGTCTCTCTGCTGCTTGGCTGGAGGAAGCCAGAAACGGAATACAGCTTGATGCGCCAGGCTACGGATTCGTTTGCCCGCAAGCTTTCGGCGAAGCGCGTCGGCTTGACATACATCATCGAGCTTTCCTACGAATCCGACGACCCCGAGCGCGCGGCGAAGATCCTGAACACTGTCGCCGAAACGTACATCGTGAGTCAGATGGACGCAAAGTACAAATCGGCTTTGCAAAATGAGAGGTGGATCAAGGATCGGACCAGCGACTTGAGCAGCCAGGTGTCAGCTGCCAAGAAGGCACTAACGGATAAGAGGAACGAGATCGCGGATTCCGCAGATGACGCAGGCAAACCGTCGCAATCGATGGCGAGCATGCAGGGAGAGCTACGCGAACTGGAAGCCAAAGCGGAAGCCGCCGTAAGGACCTATGATAATTTTCTCCGTGTGCAGCGGTATATGGAAGCCGCGCAGCAGCAACCACCCTCATCGACGTTCGAGGCGTACCAGCTCACCGATGTGTCGCGTCCCTTGACGGCCAGTGCGCCAAAAGCCGGAATCGTGCTCGGGATATCGACCGTTGCAGGGTTGCTTCTTGGCATCGCCATCGGAATGCTGCGAGATCTATCAGATCGAGCGGCCGCACCGGAGGGCTGGTCTGGAGGACGCGCAGTTGTCCCAATGGGCAAAGCCAACGCCTCTAAATCCCAGTTGGACGGCTCGTCCGAGCTCGAAAGACATCGCGAGTACAAAGAGCCGAGTTTGGGCAGTTAGGCGCACGAAGGGGTTAGGATCGTGCGCAGGGCGCAGTCTCTGGTTAATCCCCCTCACCACATGGGTCCACAGCGGCAGTATTGGTGTCTCTTGATAAAGCCCACCGAAAGGTCCGCACTCGATCCGTCAATCGTCAAGGCGTTAGGATTGGAATAGCAAGGATGCTAGCCGCGTTTCTTTCCCAAGACCGCGTTCGCGCGGTCTTCCGTGGAGGCCAACTGGGCACCTATCTGGCCGTTCTGGCAGCTGGATCCAGCGCCCGCGTGTTTGGGCTGGCCTCGCAGTTCATCGTGCTGATCATCCTTAACCGCATACTGTCCAAAGACAGTTTCGGCGACATGATGATCGCCTTCGGCTTCTATCGAGTTATCGGCATGGCATTCGGGATCGGCGCCTCGCTGGTGCTGATTTATCACGTGTCGCGGCATCCCAACGACAGAACCGCGGAAATCAGACTGCATCGCTATTCGGCTTTCTTCAGCGCCACGGCTGCCGCCCTCGTCGCACTCGCAGGCTTTGCTCTCGCCGGACCGATAGCGCATGCACTCGCCAAGCCGGGGCTGGAGGCTTGGTTCCGCGAACTCGCGCCATTTGGAATTTTCACCGTACTGCTGGTGACGTCAACCGGCGCACTCGAAGGGCGGTCGCGCATCACGGAATCGATCGCGATCGGAGAAGCCGCTCCCAACGCGGTGCGGATGGTGCTGCTGCCCGCCGTGGCGCTGTCGGGCCTGCCGAACGCATACGTTGCCCACGCCATGACTCTTTCAGTCTTCCTTCCATGGCTGTGGTCCGCTCGGTCGTTGTGTGACCGCTCGGTCGGAGGATGGCGGCCCTGGACCTCCTGGGACCTGAGCTACTGCGGCAAGTTCGTTGCTGCAACGCTCTTCGCCAATCAATTGGGCGCCGTCGACATTCTGGTCGCCGGCATGTTGTTCCCATCGGAAGTTGTAGCGGATTACGCGGTCGCCGCGCGGATCGCAGCCCTTTACTCGTTTTTTCAGATCGTGCTGCTCAAGCGTTTTGCGCCGCGCGCTGCGCAGATAATCCAGACGAAGGACCTCGCCGCGCTGCGCCAGGAGTACGTATTCTGCCGTAAGCTGATGGTCGGCTGCAGCGCGCTCAACATCGCAGGCATATTATGCATCGGCCCCTTCCTGCTGCCGCTATTCGGCAATTACACCAGCGCAGGGTCGTTCCTGGTGTGGCTGGCGATCCATTCCTTCATGCATTCGTTCTTTGCAACTTCGGATCGACTGCTGCTGATCGCTGGTCAGGCGAACGTCTCGCTCAGAACCACCGCCTCGACCTTCGGTGCGTTGGTCACCGCGCCGTTCGTGATAGCGCCGTTACTCGGTCCAACGGCGATTCCGATCACGATGGCGCTCGCGTGTGCTCTGCTCTATCCGCTCGCGGCGCGCGTAAAAACCCTGTTCGATGTCAGGACATTCGAGCCGCGCGACTTGCTGGTGATCGGCGCCGGGATCACCGTCCTTGTCTCATACGCGATTACCGGTGCTGTGATGTGGGGTATTGCGAGCGTGACCGGCCTTTCCGCCATCGCCCTTTATTACTGCCTGTCGGCCATTCGGCGGACCTGAGCATGATGCTCCATCCCGCATCGAATCCAGGCGGGTGCGCGAGCCAGCGCC
Source organism: Bradyrhizobium sp. OAE829 (assembly GCF_040546575.1). Classification (NCBI taxonomy): domain Bacteria; kingdom Pseudomonadati; phylum Pseudomonadota; class Alphaproteobacteria; order Hyphomicrobiales; family Nitrobacteraceae; genus Bradyrhizobium; species Bradyrhizobium sp. OAE829. The sequence goes on from NZ_JBEPOE010000001.1 coordinate 1,938,485, forward strand.
GAGATATAAAGATCGGATGTCCGCCGGGCGACCTGTTGCCAATCGCGGCCTCTCAAGAAGCGCCCATGGTCCATCGGGCCGAGCGTGCCGCGGCGCCGGCCGTGTCCATCGCCTCGAAATGTTCGGCGAGCGCGGGGATGTCGTTGAGGGGACCGGGAAACGGCAACTAACTAATTAGTCGCGCGCGCGGCTAAACCCGCTTCATAATTCGCAAGGTGATGCGTCACCACGACACGCAGCCCGATCTGCCCGGGCGGGCGGTGTTCGAGCCTCGCCACCACCGCCGCGACCTGCTGCTCAGCCCGAACGATACAGCGATGAACCGGATGTTATGAATGCGGCCGCCGCGACAGCGTTCATGCCATCCGCCGCCCTCGAAAGAACGCTCCGGCCCTGCCCTGTGGGCAGAAATATTTGTTGATCGACAGAAGGCAGTGTGAGGAGTGCCTCACGCCCTCTCTCCAACCTATTTGGCGCTGGCCTGAAGACGCAGCCCGAAGATTGACACCACAGTCATAAACCACACGCTGTTGCCGTTGCTGAACAGCACGGATTCGAAGCCGCACAGGTAGAGCCCGAACAGCCAGGTCTGGATGAACATCAAGTTGAGCGCCGGATCGGCGCGACCCGGAGGAGTGCGCACGTGGTCGATGAAAGGTCGGACGAATGCCCAACCGAGCGTCAGCACCAGGCCCACGAGCCCGGTCATCACCGCGATGTTGAGATAGCCATTGTGTGCATCGCTAGCGCGGTAACCCCACGGTCCGCGCCAGGTCCAGTTGTTCACCAGCTCGCTCGTTCCCCAAAAGGCCTGAAATCCGAAGCCGGCGATTGGGTGCTGGGCGATATGATCGAGCGTGAACTGCCAGATATCGACTCGGCCCGTGAAGGTCGGGTCCGGCATCAGTTCCTCGACCAACGTGTTCACGGCGGCAAACTGGACCGATCCGATAGTAAGGACGCCGATGACCGCCGGGACGCCGATCAGGACGATCAGCTTCGCGGCGTTACTGCGCAGCCACACAAATACGACGCTGAACGCCAACGCAAACGGCAACAGCATCATCGGCGACTTCGCCTCCGTGAAGATGAGGAAAAACGTCGCCAGCGCGACGATCAGCGATCCAAGCGCGCCGCTCAGCGTACGAAAGATGTAAATGCCGAAAACGATGAGGATTGCCATCCCGGCCCCCGCCCCGTTCTTGTGGTCGAAACAGCCGCGCCAATTCCCGGCGAGCTGCGGTTCGGCAAGGTCGGTGGCTTGATGGATCGAGACGTGCGGCGCAAATATTACTCCGGCATAACACAAAGCCAGGATGAACAGAGCGCCGACCGCCAGCAGTCGAGCAAAGTGGATGCGATCTTCCGGCAGAAGAACAAACATGCCGGCCTGGAACATCACGAAACTCGCCAGCACCAATCGACGCGCAGCGAGATCAGGATGAAGTGAGAGAGCCGCGGAACAAGCGAACCACAGAAAAATTGCAACGAGGATGGGGCGTCACTAATCGCGCAAGAGCGCGCAAACGGTGGGTGAGCGCAAACGCACCCAGGGCGCCCGTCAACACTATCGCAATGATTTGCCCCGTGACGTTTGCGTTGGTTGAAAGTTCGAGCGCGCTCGCATCCGACTGGTCGGGGAACGGGCTCGCGGTCAACCAGACCTGCAAAAATAAAGCTAGGAACAGCGTGCTGCGAATGAGACGGTCGCTTCCGGCGAGCGGCCGGACGAGAGAATGCCGGCTCGCTGGCAGCGCCATCGTCACGATTTGGCCTCCTCGGCGGCGCGCGCGTGCATATTCAATTGCCCGCCGGGTATCTGGCAGCCCTGGTGCGCCGTCCCATCGCGCTCGTGACGACGGTCCCACATGACAGTGCTTTCAATCCAGCTGGCCGGGGAACGACGCGGCCGCAACAAACCAGGCAAAAAGCAAAGAGCCATGGCGTTCCACGCCGCGACTGAGTAGAGGCCGAGCCGAACCGATCGCCAGCGCAGCGACATGCCAGCGAAGGGAAACAGGAATATCCCGCCGGCAGCAAACGCCGAAAGCCAGCCCGGCATTGCCAGCATTGTGAGCACCGTGACCCACCAGCCGGTCACGAGCAGGCATATCTTCCACTGGCGGTCGTTCCGCACGACGAACCAGAAATGTCGGCGACCCACAGCCGCTCTGACCAGCTCGCCCGGCGCCCAGGAGAACCGGCTGCGGACACGACGAAGCAACAGACGATAGGCACTCCCGGTGTGAGGCTCATGATAGGCGATCGGGCGGTCTATCTTGGCAAGCGCCCAGCCCGCGGAATGCAGCCGGGCACCCAGATCAAATTCCTCAAAGCCGTGGAGGTTACGGTCGGTCAGATATCCGATCGACTCGATCGCCGTTCGACGATAGAGCGCGCTGCCCTCCAGCCGTGTGACACGGCCGGGGTGGCGGGCAGGATTATGGCGCTTGCGTCGCTGTTCATATTCCTCGTTTACCAAGCTGGGCTCGGTGAGCACGCCGCCGACACCGGCGAGGTTCCGATTTCGGCTCAGGGTGTCGATGGCGGCGGCCAGGAAACCGGAATGCACCTGCATATCGCCATCCATCAGCAGCAGATAGCGGCCGCGGCTGTACTGAAAACCGAGTTGCGCGCCCGATCCGCAGGATCGATCTTCGCTCCGGTTCAGCCGAACGATGAGGATCGGGTATCGGCGCGCAATCTCGACGGTACGATCACTCGAGCCGCCATCGGCCAGGATTACCTCTCCGTCGCTTTCTTCGAGCGCGCCGAGCGCGCTTTCGATTGCCGCCGCGATATGACGTTCTTCGTTCAGCGCCTTGATGATTATGCTGACAGTCGGTCGTGTTTCCGTGGACACATTCACTTCCTTAACGAACGTGGATTCCCGCCGCACAGCCGCCGGCCCTCTCGTCCAAATCGATCTTTCTCTTCGCCAAGCCTATGAAACGAGTGACTCCCGGGCAAAGGGCCAAAGGGGCATCGAGAATGGTCAATCGAGTTACCGACCCCAACCCCGGCGCAGCCGTTCGAGCTAGCCCAAATGGGATTGATGACCGGTCAAGCACTGCGCCTGCAGCCTGCCTCCCGTTGCTGCGGAGCCGATTACGCGCGCCAACTTTCGCAGTCCCTGACAGCAAAAGCCCTCCCTGCCACTAACGAGCGGTGGCGCCTATCCCTCGTTGGATAGCAGGATCATGGCGCCGCGGGATCAAGGACCTGAGCTTGTTGACCGCGCGGACGGCCAAACTGAGCCCCACCGGATTGGTCTTACGGAAGAAGGCCACCTTTTTCACATAGCCCTCGACATGCCATTTCGCGTGCGCACCGTCGCGGAAAAAGATTACGTCACCGACTCCATAGCGCTGCGGCGGCATGCCGTCGCTCTCGAGCACGATCGATCCCTCGAGGATCACGATGGTCTCGTCGCAGTCGTAGTACCAGTTGAACTTGCCTTCGGTGCAGGACCATATCAGCGTGCAAGCCGCGCGATCTGCGCTGACCGACAGCGCGCAGTTGCGGGCTTCCGGATTGCCCTCAATGATCCAGGATGGCTCAATCGGCGCTGGCTTGAGATCCACATTGCAATGACCAGTTTCGATACGCGCGAGCGGCATCGGTCTCACCTCGAATTGAAAGCATCCCGGCGTGCCTGTTGCCGAGTTCTCCCGGGACTTGAACAATCCGATTTTTCGCAAAGAGTGTGAAGAGGCTACTTTGGCGCGAGCCGCGTTCGTTGAGGGTCAAAAGAGGTACCTCGCGCCTTCTCGAAACCGAGATGAAGCTGAGAGCGACACTGACCGGGGAAATTCCTGTCCAAAATTGTTCGTTCCACGCGAACCGGCGGGATGGCTGCAACCGTCGATTTGGCCGTTTTACGCCGCACCGCACTTAGGTCGGCAGTTCAGCTTCGGAGGTACCTCGCTTGGGGTGCATGTTCCTGGATATCCACCTTTGCACCGCCCACCCCGCAAGTGCGGTCTGTTAGATTGCCGCCAGCGGCTTCGCGCGGAACTAATCTCTGCGTGGATCCGTCCGACCATCACATGGGAAGCGTTGGGCCAATGAATGTGCAGGAAGGGCAGCACCGGAACAAGGCCGAGCGGGAATCAGAGTCGTACTCTCTCGTGACCGCGTCGCGTTCCGGCAGCGGGCGGCCGTCGTCACGGAAGCCGCGGCGACAAAGGCCTAAGCGGTCGACCGCGAGGCGCGCTTTCCACGGAAAGCCATCGACGCGGCGCGCAAGGAGAGGCTTCTTGGCGCCCAGACCCCGATCGAGTTCGGCGGGGGATGGCGCGTTGATCTCCGACGCGGCGGATATGTGCTACGCGCTCAGCCGCGCCTGCCGCTCAACTGGGTTGATCTGCGCCGAGCCCATGACGGAGTGCGGACGATGATCCGATGTCGCGAGATAGGAATGACCGATCTCGACGCCGTCGCCCGTCTTCTGGCGTACGGCTTTACGCGCCACTCCCACGCCTGGTGGATGGCCGGACTTCAGCGCCAGTCCGTGCGCGACATACCCGAAGGTTACCCGCGTTTCGGCTATATGCTCGACCATGATGGGAAGCCCGTCGGGGTCCTGCTGTTGATCTACACCGCACGAGACGAAGGCGGCGCGATCTCGATTCGCTGCAATCTCTCCAGTTGGTACGTAGAACCTGCCTACCGCAACTACGCGCCGATCCTGACAAAGGTCGCGCAGCGCCATGATCATGTCACCTACGTCAACATTAGCCCGGCGGACTGGACCTGGCCGACCATCGAGACCCAGGGTTTCCGCCCCTACTGCCACGGCTTGTTCTTCTCATTCCCGGCACTATCGCGCCCGGCGAACGGCATGCGCGTCGAAATCGTCCCGCGAGATGCGAAGGCGGTCGAGAGCCTGCCCGAAGCCGACGTCGCGATTTTGACACGGCACGCCGCGTACGGCTGCCTCGGCTTGGTGTGCCGCGCGGCCGACGGCCGCGGCTATCCCTTCGTCCTACAGTCGATGCGCATCAAAGAACGGATCGCACCTCCGGCGATGCAGCTAATCTACTGCCACGAGGTAGCCGATTATGTTGCCTGCGCCGGCGCAATCGGCCGATTCCTGCTCCGGCGCGGAAAGGTCGCGATCGCTCTCGACGCGAACGGCCGCATGAACGACCTGGTCGGCTTCTACAGGGAACGCCGCCGCAAATACTTCAAGGGTCCACAATGCCCCCGGCTCGCCGATCTATCGGACACCGAACTGGTAATCCACGGACCGTAACCCAGTGGCCCATATGGCTGCGTCAATTAATCCGCGGTCAGGTGGGTCCAGAGCGGCCTGATGGACAGGCTCAGCAACGTCTCGCAATTCTGGCGATGTCAACATTGTTCATGGCGTGCCGTCAACACGCCGGCGCCGAACGGCATCTTCCTGAAATGCAACACCCCGCAGCGGGTGATCGAGCTCGAGTCAGCGCTGCGCTATGCCGATTTCCTAGCCGCTGACGAGATCTTCTCGACCAGTAATTCGCAAAGCTACGCCGGTGACCCCGATCGACGGTCGGCAGGTTATGCCGCGCGTGCATCACCAATAAGCATCCGAAAGGCCCGCTGGAGACCGCTCATTCGAGCCTGAAAACCTACTTTTGAGTCAACGAAAACACGAGGAAGCGCAAAGTAATTTAAGGGTAGAGCGTCTATTGGCCCAGGCCGTGTAGTTACCCCCGTCAAAAAGCCCACTGCGCGGCAGAGTTGTTCTTCGCGAGGACCAGATGCTTTAGGGTTGCCATATGGATAAGCGAAGTGGCGCACCGACCTTTGGGTCAGGTTCTGGAGATAGTTTCGGTTATCGGCCATTTCCGCTCGCGCGGAAGCACTGTCGAGATTCTTGAGCGCTGGGTGCGAGGTCGTGTGCCCGCCAATAGAAACGAGTGGATGATGCGACAGAACTTGAATTTCCCGTTCGTCAAGAAAATACGCGTCGTTCAATGCAGACAGCGATATACCAGCTTTGCGGAAAGTCGGAGCAAGCATGGCCGCACGATGATAGTCCTCGTGAACCCACTGTGTAGCTCGGGCTAACACGGATATCTTCGCGTCAACGTCGGGACAATGGAAGCGGGTCTCCATTGCATCGACCGTGACATCATCCCGTGAGCGAATTAATTCGCGCAATCCGAGCCACCACGATTCCAGGCTTCGCGTGGGAGCACCAGTCGGCACGTACATCATGAACGGCGCATTATGACGCTCTAGGATTGGAAGCGCCACCGAAACATTGTCTCGGTAAGCGTCATCGAAAGTAAGCACTGCATAGCGACGCGATCGGTCGTCCCTCGACACTCGATCAAGGCACTCCTCGAGGCTCACAATTTCCCACCCTTCTTGCCGTAGCCAACTCAGTGAGTGCTCAAACAGGGAAACTGACGTCCCGGCTCCCAATTCAGACCGAAACTCTCTGTGTATTTCGTGGAAGGAGATTATCGCGGCGCGCCCCGCAAATCGACTGCGAACGGCCGGCATAAGCCCGGCCCAGCTAACCCCGTGGCACACGAGATCCTTCAGTTGCTGTTTCATGGAGCCAAGGACCACCTCTGCTCAGACAACTCAATTTCGATGAGCGGAAGCATCGCATCGAACGGACGGGTTTGCCAAGACCACCACTAGTCTCGTGCGGACACCTCTTTATGGGTACTCCGGACTCCCTCCCAGTAACGCCTTTTAGCCCGGCATCGACATCGGCGAGTGGCCTAACGTGACCGCCAGTAAGGTCATCCTCGCTGAAACAGCATGACCAAGTTGGTGAGCACGGGGTCGTTCCATGTTGCGTGTGATGATGCTTGGATTGCGCGGATTTCCCGGCGTGCAAGGCGGAGTGGAAGCTCACGCGGAGCACTTGTGCCAGATGTTGAGAGAGCGGGATTGTGATGTTGAGGTGGTCGTTCGTTCCGCCTATGTGCCGCGCGATCGAGGCGACGGCTGGAAGGGGGTGCGCTACCTGCGAATCTGGTCGCCCAAGTCCCGGGCTCTTGAAACGATAGTTCATTCGTTCCTGGGGGTGTTGGCCGCAGCTTGGCGGCGCCCGCAGGTCCTGCACATCCAGGCAATCGGACCCTCTCTGATGGTGCCCTTGGCACGCTTGTTGGGACTGCATGTGGTTGTGACGCATCATGGCCCTGATTATGATCGAGAGAAATGGGGGCTATTTGCCAAGGCAGTTCTGCGTGCTGGAGAGGCATGGGGGATGCGATTCTGCAACCGCCGTATTGTAATCTCTCGGACGATACGCAACCTCATACGTCACAAATACGGTCTGGAATCGTACGTGATACCTAACGGTGTCGACCTGCCGGAAATTCCGAGCAGTACTTCGGCGTTGCAAACGTTTGGGCTGACACCGGGTCGATACGTGTTGACGGTGACCCGTATGGTGCCAGAGAAGCGGCACAAGGATCTGATCGCGGCCTACGCGACAGCTAAGCTGAACGGATGGAAGCTTGTGGTGATTGGGGCTTCCGATCACCCGGACGCATACGCTGCGGAAGTGGCGGCGCTTGTCCATGCGACCCCAGGCGCGATCTTGGCCGGATTCCAGACCGGCCTTCCGCTCCGCGAGCTGTATGCTCATGCCGGCGTTTTCGTCCTGCCATCTTCTCACGAAGGTTTGCCGATCGTGCTGCTGGAGGCATTGAGTTACGGGCTTCCCGTGATCGCCAGTGATCTCCCCGCGCATCTGGAGATTGGATTGCAGGCGAAGCACTATTTTCCTTTGGGGGATGTGCCTGCACTTGCGGCTCGGTTGGAGTCATTCGCGCGCATGCCGTGGCCGGTGGAAATGCGCGAGAGCACTCGCCGATGGGTCGCCGAGCGTTATGACTGGCACTCAGTGGTGAAGCAGACCATCAGGGTATATCGAAGAGCAGTACGCAGCGGAGAAGCCGAACTTAGGCGGCATAAAGCGTCGGCTGGGTGAACAAACGTCGGCTTGGGAACGAGACTGCGCGGATGAAGGTGCTGATGGCCAATAAGTTTTTCTTCCCCAAAGGCGGGGCGGAAGTCGTCATGTTTCAGGAGCGCGACTACCTGTTGCACTCGGGCGAGCAAGTGATCGATTTCTCGATGCACGACGAGCGGAATCGTGAATCACCTTACGCATCCCATTTCGTATCCAACAAGGACTATCGCAAAGGCGGCAAGCTGTCGAAGCTGAGCCCCGCGCTTTCGTTCATTCATTCGCGAGAGGCAGTAAGCAAGATCGCTGCGCTCATCGACAAGACGCAACCAGATCTGATGCACTGCCATAACGTCTATCATCAGATAACGCCCTCGATCATCAGCATTGCCAAGTCGCGGGGCATTCCGGTTGTGTTGACGCTGCACGATTTCAAGCCGGTGTGCCCGGCATATTTGCGTCTGCGAGAGGGTCGCCCTTGTTCGCTGTGCCTGGACGGAGATTTCCGCCACGTCTTGAGGAACCGCTGTGCCGGCGGGGCCATCGCTGACAGTGCCCTGCTCTACGCAGAAGCAGCAATTCAGCGTTGGCTCGGCAGCTATGAAAAGGTGGATCGATTTCTTGCGCCTAGTCAGTTCATGCGTGATGCGGTTTTGCATCGGTTCCGATCGGAACAGGTCGTATTACTCTATAATGGGGTAGATACCGCCGAAATCGACGCGAGCGCGCAGGACGACGGATATGTTCTCTATTTGGGGCGGCTTTCCAGAGAAAAGGGCGTCGAGACTCTGTTGCGGGCCCATGAGGCTGCCGGCAGCTGGGACTTGGTGGTTGCGGGGACCGGTCCTTTGGAGCGTGACTTGCAGATGCGATACCCCAACGCGCGGTTTGTTGGCCAGCTGTCAGGACAGCCCCTGAAAGCGACGATCCGCGGCGCCTCGGCAATCGTCGTGCCGTCAGAGTGGTATGAGAATTGTCCAATGTCGGTGCTGGAAGCGATGGCTCATGGCAAACCCGTTGTGGCGAGCCGGATAGGCGGCATTCCGGAACTCGTTGTTGAAGGCGAGACGGGAGTCTTGTTCGAGCCAGGCGATGCCGAGGAACTCCAACGTCACATCAGCCGCTTGATGCGCGATCCTTCTCTGCGTGCGCGCATGGGTGCTGCGGGGCGGATTCGAGCAGAGCGGCAATTCTCCATCGAGAAACACAACGCCAATTTGACAGACACCTACCGATCACTGGTGAGTGCGTGAGGGTGGATCAGAGCGCGGCGCCAAAGACGTGTTTGCCGCGAACGTCGCGCAAGCCTGTGAGATGGGAGCGTAGCCTTAGGTCTGCCGACACCCCCGCGCGACACGACTCGCCGGCTTCTCGGACGGCGAAACCTCTCGTCCGCGTCGGTGGCTGCTGATTGTATCATCGACCCAATTGGATCCATAAATACCATGAAAAACTATCTTGCTCTTCCGCTCCCGGCTCTCATGTTCCTCGGCGCCCTCGTCTCATCGGCGAGCGCCGAGACCAAGCGTCCGGCGCCCCAACCCATCTGCACTTCATTATCTATCGATTGTGTAGTTTCGCAGAATTCCGGATATGACAACGGACTATATCCGTACGGAGTCCCGACCATATTCGGGTGGTATGCAGGTGGCCCCGCTGCCAAGGGGAACGGCGCTCCTCCTTCCGACTTCCTTGCACTAACTGGTTGGGGACAGATATATCCGCAAGTCGGCGCTTCGAACGTAGCTGCCAATGTTTATTTGAAGGATTATCGGGTCTATGTGCACTTGACGAGTGGCGGCTGGCAACTCGTACAAGATCAAGCCACGAATTCTGTCGCAGGCGGGCATTACGTGGCAGATTTCTCCAACGACTCCTCTTCGCCAATGAGTCTCGTCGTTCAGCCTGACGGAAGCGCAAGAATGGCCTCGCCGGCTTCCGGCCACAACGATCACTTCTGGATTTTTCCGAGGGGCTCGTATACTCCCGGAACAGTCGACGGGGTGTTCTCGATCGCACAGCTGCGCACCGATAGCGCAAGGGCAAATCTGATCGCAAACTTTGGCGCTGACTGGTGGAGAAGCGCCTCAGCTCCGTACCTCAACCAAGATGGAGTATTTGTAAATAATCCCGCCGTCGGCATGGGGGCCTGGGTCAAGTTGACCACGACGTACCAGTATTTCTTCTTCACGACCATGACCAAATCGCAACTACAAGCCGAACCGCCTCCGCCATTGAAATAGCTGATCTATCGGCGTTTCCAGGACAACGCATTTTCTTTGAAGGGCCTTAAGAGCAGAGGCGGGCGTTTCGGTCGTCGATCTGTGCCGCAAACATGGCGTGACACGTCCAGCATACAAACAACGCCAGCGATACAACAATCGTTTCTGGTCCGCGGTGCGCGGCACTTTCACGCCCGGAACGTCAACGGTGTCTTCGTTGAAGCGCAGATGCAGATCAACGGTTCGAACGCAAATCTGGTGGCCCGGCTCGACGCCGATTGGTAGCCAAACGCCACGGCTCCGTACGCGGGGCGAACGCGAACAACACCGCTGCCGGTTTGAAAGTGCATCAAGCTGGCGACGCCGTGCCAAACGCTGTACCACTCATCGCTGAGTCCAAAGCGACTGGAAGCTCCGGCCAGCCTGCTCAACACCCCTCGCCCCTCGGCTACCTCTGTGGCGAAGTCGGTGGGGAGCGTCGACCGATCCGCAAGCTTGGTTCGCCGACGCTTTGGGACGACCCGCATGACGCTCCCGCCCCAGCGACGCCGCCGTAGATCTGACAGAAAAATCCAACGTGGGTGTTTTGAACCGGCCTGTCGACCGCGTTTCGACGAAATATCCGCACGTATAGGGCCATATACATGTGTTTAAAATCACTTTTTGGAAGTCTTTTCGCCATCTTTGCTTACTAACCAACCGATCAGCAGTCGGGGGGGCAATTCCCACTGCATTTGGAATCCGCTCGCAGTCCGAGGGCTGCGATGCGTTGGAATCCGCTCGCAGTCCGAGCGTTGAAATGTGTTCGCGGTCCCAGACTGCGAGCAAGCAATATGTCGTGCGCCCGCTATGCGCGGCAGTGGAATTCCAACTTCAACTTCAACTTCCTGTAAAGGAGATCTTAGTGTCCACAAGCGCTTTGAACGAAGCCATCTATCAAAATACGCCTGGGAACAACGATGGATACCCGCTAGGCGTCCCTTCGAGCTGGGGCTGGTATAAGGGCGCACTTGTTGCCAACGACAACCCGCCTTCCAATTTCTCGGCTGTCACGGGATGGGGGGTGGTCTATAATCAGGCCGGAGTGCCGCTCAGCCCGAGCCCGTCGGACGACACTGTACAGATCGCGAATTTCCGTACGTATGTGCATCTCACAAATGGCGACTGGGTCCTGGTGCAAAACCAGTCGACGCAGGGCATCAGTGGGCACCATTATCTCGCTGACTTCGCTGGTAATGCAAGTGTGCCATGGCAACAGCAAAAATTGTCCGATGGCACCGTAAGCGTGGATGCGCCTACAAGCGGATACAACGACCATTTCTGGCCCACGGGGCGCGGAACTTACGCACCCGGAACGGTCGACGGCATTTTCGTCGTAGCGGAAATGAAGACCAACGATCCGAATGCGAATCTGGTGGCCCAGCTCGGCGCCGATTGGTGGGTAAGCCCCAGCGCTGGATTTGTCAGCGGATTTAACAACAATCCCTTAGCCGGGAACAGCAACTGGACCAAACTGACAACCGAATATCAGCAGGTCTATTTCACTACGCTCACTCCGGCCCAATTGACGGCAGATCCGGCGCCCGGCCTGGAGCCCGGTCCGGGGACGCCCACCACGCCCACGAATCCAACCAATCCAACCAATCCGGTAAACCTCGCACCGACAGTGACGCAGGCGTCCGCTTTACCGGGAACGGGAATCGAGCACGTCGGCGATACCATCACTTTGACGCTCGGCTTCAGCGAGGCCGTGACCGTCACCGGTAGGCCTACGCTGTCGCTCAATGATGGCGGCCAGGCCACCTATGTGGGTGGGACGGGCTCGAATACGCTCACCTTCAAAACGACGGTCGCGGCGACCGACCGCGATACCTCGGCGCTTGCCATCACCGGCGTCAATTTGGCCGGCGGGAGCATCAAGGATGCATCCGGCCTGGCGGCGAACCTTTCGGGCGCATTGAAGACCTTCACCGGTCTCCAGGTCGATGTCGATCCGATCTCACCGACGAACCCGACCTCGCCGACAAACCCGACCTCGCCGACGAACCCGACGTCTCCATCCTCGGTCGCGCCGGTCCTCGCCGTCGCGGATCACACGCTCACGGTGGCCGGCAGGGGCGGCACGATCGGCCTGGGGGTGAAGGTGTCAACGACCGATCCCAACGACAGAGTGACCGTGAACATCAGGGGATTGGCGTCGTACGAGACGATCACCGACGGCCTCGGTCACACGTTCAGTGGTAGAAACATCACCTTGACCAAGGAGCAGGTTGACAGCGGACTGACGCTGCACAACTACTACCAAGGCTCGCGTGATCCGGTCGACACAATCTGGTTGACGGCAACCGCCAAGGACCCGGTCACCGGCGCCGTTACGACATCCGCGACGCAGAGGATGACGCTGTCGGATGCTCCGTCTGCGGCCACTCCGACCACCACGACGCCGCAGACCTCCACCGTAACGACGGGCCCGATCATCAGCCCGGTGACGGCGCCGCAGCCGATCTCCGTGACGAATGCTCCTCCGGGGATTACCGCGCCCACAGCACCTGCGACCACCACGACCGCGGCCTCTTCGACGAGCCCGGGTTCGGCCCTGCTTAGCCGCATCGGGGACTTCGCCGCCGGCGGAGTTGCGACCTCTACGCCGCAAGTGATCAATGTGGGCGATCTTTCGCCCGCGACCAGCAGTCCCGCAACGTCCCTGGCCAACCAGAGCTTTGCGCTGCTGAACCAGTATATGGCCGCCAATACCGGCCGGGTCGATCCCGGTCAGATTGTGGCGGCTACAACGAATGGCACCACTCCGGGTCTGGAATCGTTCCTCACCAGACCCCCTGCCTGATCCACTTCCGCACCCGGGCGCTCGTCGCCCGGGTGCGCCGACTTCGAAATTTGGGAATGCATGAGAAGGAACATCGGAAGCGGTCGGTAGCCGCGAAGGGTTGAGTAAAAAACATGGCGATCCAGAATGGAAATGCCCACGCCGCAGATCTAGGGCTCCGAGCCCTGGCTCTGTTCCTGCGAATTCATGGCGTCAACGCTACGCCAGAGCAGCTCCGCGATCGATGCGGAAGCGACGCAATCGGCATCCGCGCAATGCTGCGCTGCGCGCGCGAGTTTGGAGTCGATCTCGGTTCGCGGACGACGCATTGGCAGCGACTTGCGGGCATCCAGCTGCCTGGAATCGCAGCGCTGCGTGACGGCGGATTTTTGCTTCTCGGAAAAATCGACGACAGGGGTGCGCTTGTGCTGCATCCGACCTGGTCAAATCCCAGGGTGATGACGCGCGCGGAATTCGAGGAAATCTGGGACGGCCGCCTGATCCTGCCCGGACCCCAGACCGTCGCCAATCGGGCACTTCATGCACTCGCCGGCCTCAGCACCCGAGGAGTTGACCTTGCGCGCCGCGCCGGGGACGTCCTGGTGCGGACCCTCGGGCCTGTGATCAGTCCCGGCGACGCCTTGATGCGCACGCGCGACACCTTGATGAAATCCCGCGATGCCTTGATGAAAGCTCGCGACACCTGGATGCGTGGAAGTTTCGCCGCGCGAGGCGATACTGCGTCCCCACCGGAGAGCACCGAAGTCGCGGTGGCGAATACCGAATCCGACAATGCCGCAGATGAATCCGCGCTCATCGCGCTGACGATATTGCTGCGTAGCCATGGTATCGCGGCCGACCCGGGTCAAATCCGCCATCGGGTAGGCGCGGCGCGCGTAGGTGTTACCGAAATCCTGCGCTGTGCCAAGGATTTCGGGCTCAAGGCACGGGTACAAAAGACGAGCTGGAGCCGGCTTGCGGTTACCCCGCTGCCGGGAATCGCCGTGCTGCGCGACGGCGGATTTCTGATCCTCGGCAAGGTGATCGAGGACAATCTCCTTGTTCAGCGCCCGTTGTCGCCCCGGCCCGAAACAATAACGCAGGCTGAACTGGAGGCCATCTGGGACGGCGACATCATCCTGATGGCCCGGCGCGCGACCCTGACGGACCTCTCCCGTCGCTTCGATATCGGCTGGTTTGTCGGCGCAGTCCACAAGTATCGCAGCCTGCTCAGCGAGGTGCTGGTCGCCTCCTTCTTCATTCAGATCTTTGCCGTCGTCTCACCGCTGTTCTTCCAGGTGGTTATCGACAAGGTGCTCGTGCATCGAAGCATGAGCACGCTCGACGTGCTGATCATTGGCCTGGTCGCCCTCACCGTCTTCGAGGCCATTCTCGAAACGCTGCGCGTCTATCTGTTCGCGCATACGACAAACCGTATCGACGTCGAACTCGGCGCCCGGCTGTTTCGCCACCTGATGGCGCTGCCGATCGCCTACTTCCAGACCCGCCGCGTCGGCGATTCGGTGGCACGCGTCCGCGAGCTCGAGAATATCCGTCAGTTCCTGACGAGCTCGGCGCTTACGCTGGTCATAGACCTGCTGTTCACGGTCGTTTTCCTTGCGGTAATGTTCTACTACTCGACGACGTTGACGCTGATCGTCCTGGCGTCCTTCCCGTTCTACATCGGGATCTCCGCGGGAGTTGCGCCGCTGTTTCGGAGGCGGCTCGATGAGAAGTTCAATCGCGGTTCCGAGAATCAGGCCTTCCTGGTCGAGAGCGTCACGGGCGTCGAAACCCTGAAGGCCATGGCAGTCGAGCCGCAGATGCAACGCCGCTGGGAGGAGCAGCTCGCCGGCTATGTGGCCGCAAGCTTCCGCGTCCTCAGCCTGAACAATACGGCAAGCCAGGCTGTCCAGATGATCAACAAGCTGGTCATCGCGGCAATCCTTTACTTCGGCGCCCGGCTGGTGATCGGCGGGGAGCTGACGGTCGGCGAGCTCGTCGCGTTCAACATGCTGGCCGCGCGCGTCAGCACGCCGGTGCTGCGGCTCGCACAGATCTGGCAGGATTTCCATCAGGCCCGACTGTCGATCGATCGGCTCGGCGACATCCTCAACACCCTGCCCGAGCCGAGCTTCAATCCCGGCCGCGCCGCGCTGCCGGCGATCCGCGGCAAGGTCACATTCGAGCACGCGACCTTCCGCTACCGCCTCGACGGCCCCGAGGTACTGCACAACGTCTCCTTCAGCGTCGAGCCTGGCCAGGTCGTCGGCATCGTGGGTTCGTCGGGCTCGGGCAAGAGCACCATCACCAAGCTGATCCAGCGCCTCTATGTGCCGGAGAGCGGACGCGTGCTGGTCGACGGCGTCGATCTCGCGATGGTCGATCTGAGCTGGCTGCGACGACAGATCGGTGTCGTGCTGCAGGAGAACGTGCTCTTCAACCGCTCGGTTCGCGAGAACATCGCGCTCGCCGATCCGTCCATGTCGATGGAGCGGGTCATCGAGGCGGCATCGCTCGCCGGCGCTCACGACTTCATCCTTGAGCTGCCCGAGGGCTATGACACCGTGGTGGGCGAACGCGGCAGCAGCCTGTCCGGCGGACAGCGCCAGCGTATCGCGATCGCGCGCGCACTTATCACCGATCCGCGCATCCTCATCTTCGACGAGGCGACGAGCGCCCTGGACTACGAAAGCGAGCGCGCCATCCAGCAGAACATGAAACAGATTTCTGCCGGACGGACCGTCTTCGTCATCGCGCACCGGCTCTCTACCGTGCGCAATGCGAACCGGATCATCACGATCGAGCATGGTCGGATCGTTGAGGACGGCAGCCATGATGAGCTGATCCGCACCAACGGCCGTTACGCGAACCTCCACTATTTGCAGGCTGGTATCCATGACGTCCGCTAACCGAAACGTCGTTGCATTTCCGAGAGCCGAAGTTCGCCGGCGCGAGAACGAAATTGCGTTCCTGCCGGCAGCTCTCGAAATCACCGAATCGCCTCCGTCGCCGATCGGGCGTGCGATCGGGGCGAGCATCATCGCGCTCTTCTGCGTCGCGCTGGCTTGGGCCTCGCTCGGCAGCGTCGATATCGTCGCCACCGCGACAGGCAAGATCGTGCCGGGTGGGCGCACAAAGCTGATCCAGCCGTTCGAAACGGGCGTTGTCCGCGCCATCCAGGTGCGCGACGGACAGCGCGTCAAGGCCGGCGACGTCCTGATCGAGCTCGACCCGACGATGACGGAAGCCGACCAGGAGCGCCAGAAGAGCGATCTCCTTGCGGCCGAGCTCGAAGTCGCGCGGCTGCGCGCGGCACTGGCGGCGGACCCGCTCGCCGCCTTCCGGCCGCCGCAAAGCGCAAGCGCTGCCGAGGTCGAAATGCATCGCCAGTTCCTGATCAGCCAGCGCGCCGAACAGAACGCCAAGCTCGCGGAGATCGAGCGCCAGCTGGGTCAGAAGGAAGCGGAACGAGCAACCACGTCGGCGAGCGCGGCGAAGCTGCAGGCGACGATACCGGTGCTGCAGGAGCGCGTCGACATCCGCAAAGGCCTCGTCGAGAAGGCACTGGCCTCGAAGGTCATCTATCTCTCGGAGTTCCAGGAGCTGGTCGGCCTTCAGCAGGACCTCCTCTTGCAGCAAAGTCGACTGCTCGAAGCCGACGCGGCCACCGCGCTGCTGAAGGAAACAAAGGAAAGGACCGCAGCGGAGTTTCGTCGCACGACCTATGACGCACTCGCGAAGGCCGAGCAGAAGGCTGCGAGCGCCGCGCAGGAGGTGGTCAAGGCGGATCGGCGCACGAAACTACAGCGCTTGACCGCACCGGTCGACGGTATCGTGCAGCAGCTTGCCGTTCATACGGTGGGAGGCGTGGTGACGCCGGCGCAGGCGCTGGCCGTGGTAGTTCCGAGCGACAGCCAGCTCGAGATCGAGGCCATGCTCTCCAATCGCGACATTGGCTTCGTTCATCCGGGACTGAAGGCCGAGATCAAGGTCGACACGTTCAACTTCACGCGTTATGGGCTCCTTCATGGCGACGTGATCAGCGTGTCGTCGGATGCCATCACGCGCGACAGGCCGCAGAGCGGTTCGAGTGACCGGGGATCGGGTACAGCGCAGAGCAGCAGTGAGCCGAAAGGTCAGGAGCTGGAATATGCCGCGCGCATTTCGCTCGACCGTCCGGAGATGCAGGTGGAGGACAAGCTCGTCAAGCTCGGCCCCGGAATGGCGGTGACGGTCGAAATCAAGACCGGCACGCGCAGGATCATCAGCTACCTTCTGTCGCCACTGGCGCGATACAAGCAGGAGTCGATGCGAGAGCGGTAGGCGAACGCTATCGATGAGCCTTGCGGGCAACAATTGCCCGTAAGGCGCTTGCCGATTTCGAACGAAGCACGTGCCGGGAGATGCCGGCCGTGGAGACGATTGCGCGGATGTCGCCGGTCGACTGGCATAAGTGCTAGCGACGCAGCGCCTCCAGCCGCGCTTTCGCCTCCTGGATTCCTGCGGCGTCGGCCCTGGCATACAGGCCCTGCGCCTTGCTCGCATCGCCGCGCGTGCCTTGAGTTTTCCATTTCGCAAGGATCAATGGGTCGTAAGTTTCTGCCAGCGCGAAGCTCGCCTGGGCGCTGCCCATCTCGACGGCGCGCTCGAGTACAAGCCGCGCCGCGCCTATATCGCCCTGCCGGAGCAGCGCGGCCGCGCGCGCAACCAACCCTGTCGCCACCGCGGCTTGCTCGGAATCGAGCTGGGCATCGCCACGCGCGGGCGCTGCTGGTGTCCACTCGGCACGCGCCTCTGCAAGATCCTGCTGCAACCACGCGGGCCGCTCGCGCTGGTCCTGTGCCGATTTGCGAGGCAACGGCGCGCTGTTTGCAGCCGACTCTCTGAGTTCCGCCGCTTCGCCTCCAGCTTTGCGGGCCTGCGCCTTGTACGCATAGATCGCGCTCCGCGTCATCGAGAGGCCTTCAAGGAAATCGGCCGTTTCGTGCTCTTTCTGCGTCGATCGCCTCAACTCCGCGGCACTGGCTACCGTCGCCTGCTTTCGCCGGCTAGCTTCCTCGTCGGCCTTTGCCGCCAGCGCGGTCTGGATCTCGACATCACGCCGCGCCGCCGCGAGATCCTGCTCCAGCCGCAGGGTCCGCTCGCGCTCCTGTTGCAGGGACTTATGCAGCTCCGCCGCACCGCTCTCCGCCGCCGCTTTCAACCGGGACGTTTCCGCGCCTGCCCTCGTCGCCAGCGCGGTCTGGGTCTCGACATCACGCCGCGCCGTCGCCAGCTCCTGCTCCAGCCGCGCGGAACGCTCGCGCTCCTGTTGCCGGGACTTCTGCAGTTCCGCCGCGCCGGTCTCCCCCGCCGCTTTCAGCCGGGAGGTTTCCGCGCCTGCCTTCGTCGCCAGCGCGGTCTGGGTCTCGACATCACGCCGCGCCGTCGCCAGCTCCTGCTCCAGCCGCGCGGATCGCTCGCGCTCCTGTTGCCGGGACTTCTGCAGTTCCGCCGCACCGCTCTCCCCCGCCGCTTTCAGCCGGGAGGTTTCCTCGCCTGCTTTCGTCGCCAGCGCGGTCTGGGTCTCGACCTCACGCCGCGCCGTCGCCAGCTCCTGCTCCAGCCGCGCGGATCGCTCGCGCTCCTGTTGCCGGGACTTCTGCAGCTCTGCCGCACCGCTCTCCCCCGCCGCTTTCAGCCGGGAAGTTTCCTCGCCCGCCTTCGTCGCCAGCGCGGTCTGGGTCTCGAGATCACGCTGCGCCGTCGCCAGATCCTGCTCCAGCCGCGCGGATCGCTCACGCTCCTGTTGCCGGGCCTTCTGCAGCTCCGCCGCGCCGCTCTCCCGTTCCTGTTTCAGCCGGAACGCTTCCTCACCCGCTTTCGCCGCCAGCGCAGCCTGGGTCTCGACGTCACGTCGGGCCACCGCAAGATCCAGCTCCAGACGTGAAAACCGCTCGCGCTCGTCCGCAGCGGCCTTGCCAGGCGACGGCGCGCCGATTGCAGCGGCTTGCCTGAGCTCCGCCGCTTCGTCTCCAGCTTTGCGGGCCTGAGCCTCGTATGCATAGATCGCGCTCCGCGACAGGGAGAGGTCTTGTGCCAGCGCGTCGGCCCTTGCACGCGACTGCCTCAGTTCGGCAGCCCCGGCTTCCGCTGCCTGCTTCCGTTGCAAAACCTCCTCGCTCGCCTTTGCCGCCAGCGCGGCGTGGGTCTCGACATCATTCCGCGCTGCCGCAAGATCCTGCTCCAGCCGGGCGGATCGCTCGCGCTCCTGGTGCAGGGACCTCTGCAGCTCCGCGCCGCTCTCCCCCGCCGCTTTCAGCAGGGCAGTTTCCTCACCCGCTTTCTTCGCCAGCGCGGTCAGGGTCTCGACATCATTCCGCACCGTCGCCAGATCCTGCTCCAGCCGCGCGGACCGCTCGCGCTCCTGTTGCAGGGACTTCTGCAGCTCCGCAGCGATGCTCTCCCCCGCCTGTTTCGACCGGGAAGCTTCCTCACCTGCCTTTGTAGCCAATGCGGTCTGGGTCCCGACATCGCGTCGCGCCGCCGCGAGATCCTGCTTCAGTCGCTCCGCCAGCTCAAGCGCCTGTTGCAGGGAGTTCTGCGACTCCGCCGCACCGCTCGGCGCAGCCTGCCTCATGCGCGCGGCTTCTTCGGCCGCTTTAGCCGCCAGCGCGCTCTGGGTTTCGACATCCCTTCGCGCCGCCGCAAGACCCTGCTCCAGCCTCTCGGCCCGATCGCGCTCCTGCTCGAGACGTTGCAGCAACTCGATATCGCGTCGTGAATTGGTGAGTTCGCGAGACAGGGTCTCCGCCCAGTGAAGTTCCTGTTCCGGAGACTGCCTTGTGTCGCCGATCGTCGCTTGGACAACCTGCACCGATCTGTCGTCGCCGGCTCGGCTCGGCGGCAAGGCAACCGACAAGGCAACCGACAAGGCTACTGAATCGTCATCACCTTCCGTTCCAACAGAATCGAGATTGCGGGCAGCCGTCACCAGCTGCGCATCCGCCAACGGTCGCTCCCGATCGGAGGACGCCTGCGTTTCCGACGCCCATGTCATTGCGAGCATAGCAGCGGCCATCCACAGGGGCGCGGATCGTCCGGGCGCGGGCAGCTGCCTCCTCTGCATTGTCTTCTGCGCAAACGGCGTGGTATCCGAATCGTTGCGCGACGCGCTTGCGATATCGGAGACGGTATTTGATCCGTCACTGAGAATAACCGTGCGGCCCATCTGCAATCACCGTCGCTTGGCGATGCGACCTGTTCAGGTCGCGCTATAATGCGCTCCGCCGCCATGCAAATCCTAGGGTTCGCATGGCGGACCCCACCCCTTTCGGGTCAGGGTTTTACATAGGACCACCCCTTCTCCTGCAGCTCCATCACGCGCACGACGCCTGACTTCACCACCTCCGCCTGACGAACAATCGGGATGCTCTTGTTCTCGGCCTTGTGCATTCTTTCCTGAGTATTGCCGCAGGCCTTGAACGATACCTCCGGCGTGCTCAGCGCCATCTCCTCGATACGTGCCTTTACCGGCGAGGTGTCATCGCGCAGCATGTGCAGGCCGGGCCCGAACGTGACCACCTCGATCTTCACCTTCTCGCCGGCATCCTTGTAGTACTGCGCGACGTTCGTGGCGTTGTTGAGTGCGAGATTCATGGCGGCAGGGTCGTTCGTGTTCACCTGCAAGATCAAACGGTGCGCTTTGGAGTCGGCAAGCCGAGCGTTGGCGGCGAGAGGGGATCGTGCCTTCTTTTGTTTGGTTGCTTTGTTATGTGTGGTGGCCTTAGCCGCAATGCGCTGATGGGGCGTAGCGGGCTCCGTCGTTGTCGGCACCCAGTACCGTCCGCCTTGCTCCGCCGCAGCGAGTGGCGCGGCGAACAGCAACGTTGCGGCCGCCATGGTGATTACCCGCGCAATATATTGAAACATGCTCATTATGCCTCTCCTGTCGATACACGTCATTGGACTGCTCATCCGTTGGGTTTCGTGGCTGGATGTGGCCACCTGCACACTGTGGCCAACTTCGCACGCACCGCCTCCAACCCGCCTAGCGAGAACACTGCATCCAGAGCAGTCCCCATCCGGGATGTAAGGTGAATACTGAGGCTTCCGCTGTCTGGAAGGGACTGCAGCAACCGAACAACGTCGCCCCCGAACGCCACTCCGATTCCCGAGGTCGGCACAGCTGCCGCGATCTGCAGCCCCTGACCGTCGTTGACGCGATAGGAAATCGTATAATCGTTGCCGCGACCGGGAACGCCGGGCCCGGCGACCACCAGTTCGCTCCGCCCGCCGCGGCATCGAATCGAAAGCTTCACTCCGGATTCGCCCGCACCATCGCGTGACGATGTTGTGGCGGTAGCGACCGGTGAATAGTCGACGGGTGAGATCGTCACGCTAATGATCCAGTTATTTCCCTGGTTCGCCTGACGAGGCGCCGTGGTCCGCGGCGCCCTCTCGGGGCACTCCAGGCCTGCTGCGCGTTCCGCCGGGGAACAATCGTGAAGCTGCGCTGTCGGATGATCTTTTGTCCCCTGCGCCAAAGCAGTGCCACTTGCGAGCGTGATTCCAGCCACGAACAGACCGGCCGCGCGTCTCATTGCGATGCATGCGCAGCACGCGGCCCACGATCGAGCCATGCCTGCGCCGCAGGGAAGCGCGCAAGACCAGGAACGGTAGCCGCGAGATTGATCGATTTCCACTTCTGGTCGAAGCCAGGCTGCTGCAACTTTTCAATCCGGGAGAACAGATGGTCCACGAAGCGCGCTAGCCGCTCGTAGCGGTTCGATTTGGCTGGAAAATTGAAGGCGACGAGCGCGGTCGGCACCGCAATCGTCGTTACGCGTTCGCCCTGCTTGATCAGATTGGGGTATTCTGCGGCATCGAGCGCGGCGGGAAGATAATAGTCCTCGAACTTGCGGTCATAGGGGACGGGCAGGAACTTGAACCCCGCCTCCCAGCGGCCGCGCACGAAGGCATCCACCGGCTTCGAGGTAATGAAGACGACCGCGGCCATTTCGCCCTTGCGCATCTGCTCGAGCGCGATCTGATGCGGGATGAAGGTCTTTTCCACATCGAGGCCCAGACGACTGAAGATCAGCGGCCCCGAATAGGCCGCCGCGGTGCCCTGGGTATTGAAGTTCACCTTCTTGCCGACAAGATCGTTCAGGCTCTGAATCTCGGGACGAACGAAGATATGAAGCTCGGACGGAAACAAGTTCAGCACATAGGCCAGCCGTTGCTGAATATCGGGCACCTGGCTCTTGTATTCCTCAAGCACGTCGGAATTGATGATGGCGGCATCGATGCCGCGCAAGTAAAGCAGCGAGTTCACATTTTCCGTGGCTCCGCGCGTCACGATCGGAAGGACATGCAGTTTGTCACCATCATCGACGACGCGGGCTACTTCGGCCGCCAGACGGATGGGCGCGCCCTCGAGAAGGCCTCCGGCGAGGCCAACCGTCCAGGCGTTCATCGTCACTTGCGGCTTTTGCGCCGGCACCTGTCGCAATTGACGCGTAGCAGGTTGCGTCTGTGCATCCACCTCGGACGGCTGAACGACCGTGAGCAGCGGGGCGAGCGCCGCCAGCACAAGCAGTTTGCGCAACGCAGCTTTTGCGTGCCGCGCCCCAACCGCAATCACCTGTCCCATGGTGATATCCTTTCTAATCCGTCGTTGCGCGATTTATGCCCCTTCGCCTGCGCATCCTATTCCCTGCATTAGGGAATCACACCTACCCTTCCGGGCTATGCTCTGCACGGAGCCTCATCATGTGAACAGATTGACGGCACGAATGGGTATCGGCTCCCGCGCTCCATCAATGCGCAGCTGATATCCGTAGGTAACCCTTCAGAGGTACACCTAGCGGACCCAATCAGCACATTAGGCGCTCGCGGCCCGAGGGCCGCAGATAAACCCTACCGGCGCTCCGATGCATCAGCGCGCGCGGCAGCGAGGGATCGATCGGGAGTTTGGCGTACATCAGATCGAACTTCGATCACTGCGGGGCCCTTGGCCGACATTGCTTCTGCGACGACCTCGGCTGCCTGCGCCGCGTTCGTAATCGTATAGCCCTGCGCTCCGAATGCGCGGGCAAGGGCCGCAAAGTCGGGGTTGGACAGGTCGGTACCGCAAGGACGCTGCGGAAACGCTTTCTCCTGATACGAACGGATGGTGCCGTACGATTGGTTGTTGGAGATCACAATCTTGATATTGAGCCGGCGGGCAACCGCAGTTGCCAGCTCGTTCCCGGTCATCAGGAAACCGCCGTCTCCGCAGAACGCGATCACCTGATTGTTCGGATAACGAAGGCTCGCGCTCAATGCAGAAGGAACACCACTGCCCATCGCGCCGCAGGCGGAGCCGAGCAGCCGGGCCGACGGCTGGAAGCGGAATATGCGGTGTACCCAGGCGGCGAAGTTGCCGGAGTCGGTCGTCACGATACCATCTGCCGGGAAGCGCTTGGCGATGGCCGCAACGGCATGCCCGAAGACATCGGCGATCGGGATACCCGGCTCGGGCCATGCGTGCACCGCCTCTCGGGCTTTCGCCACGGCTTCGATCCACCCACCGCGCTCGCGCGACACGACCGGCAAGTCGAGCCAGGATTTCAAGAACGGATGCGCCGACGCGACGATTGGAAGATCCGTATGAAAGTGAGTCCCGATCGCATTCGGATCGGGATAGACGTGAACCAGAGGCTGAGACGGCGGCGATTGTCGCGGAAACCGAAAGCCCAAGGACGACAGGTCGCCGAGCCGCGTTCCAATCGCAACGATCAGATCCGCTTGCTCAAAGAGCGCAACATGCGCCGGCGACGTGAAGAAGCCAAGCTGACCAATCCAGAGCCGGTGATCATTCGGAAACAGATCCTGCATCTTGTTGGTGGCGGCGACCGGTACATTCCAGCGCTCGCTCAGCGCAATCAAATCCATACGAAATTCCGCGGTGCGACACTCTCCTCCGACCAGCAGGATCGGTCGCTCCGCCTTGCCAAGCATGACGGTCGCCTGCTCGATGGCGGCCCGGCTGGGCTCGGCTCGCGCGACGCCGTGAACCCTGGCGGAGAGCGGACCCGCCTCCATCTCGAGAACGTCTTCCGGAAGCTCGATCACCACCGGCCCGGGCGTGCCGCCAAGCGCCACGGAGAATGCGCGCGCCATCATCTCGGGCAGCTGGGCCGCCGAATCGATTCTGGTGGACCACTTGATAAGGCCACTGAACGCCCGCCCCGTGTCGATCTCCTGCACTGCGTCGCGATTCAGCTCAAACGTACCGACCTGACCAACGAGCAATACGAGGGGTATCGCCTCCTGCGAAGCCACATGCAGACCAAGCGCCGCGTTGGATGCCCCCGGCCCGCGGCTTACCATCACCACGCCGGCCCGGCCGGTAAGCTTGGCGTCGGCAACTGCGGCAAGGCTGGCGCTTCCCTCGTGGCGGCAAGTCACGAGATCGATCTCGTCGCGCTCGTACAGAGCGTCAAGGAGCGCAAGAAAGCTTTCGCCGGGTACGCTAAATGCCCGGTCGACGCCGTGCGCGATCAGAGAATCCACGAGCAGATCGGCAACTCGAAAAGCCATGCGACTTGATCTCGGTTGAAAGGTCATCATCATCACGCCGCAAGCTTTACCGCGTGCGCAAATTCCCAATACAGCTTCCGCGCGCGCGTATAGAACGGCCCGGGCGTAAGCTGCCGATCGTCGATCCGAATGACGGGCGCAACCTTGGCAAAATTGCCGGACGAGAAGATCTCGTCCGCGGCAAGGAAATCGGCATAGCGCAGCGTGGCCTCCACCACGGTGGCGCCCGAACCGCGCAGGAGTTCGATCACCCGCTGCCGGGTGATGCCGTTCAGGAAGGTGCCGTTCGGCGCCGGCGTGTAGACGACACCGTCCTTCGCCATGAACACGTTGGCATTGCCGAACTCCGCGACATTGCCGAGCATGTCCAGCATCAGGCAGTTCTGGAAGCCGCGCGAGGCGGCCTCGATCAGAGCCCGCGAACAGTTCGGGTAGAGACAGGCGGCCTTGGCATCGACCGGCGCGCATTCGGCGGTCGGTCTGCGGAACGGCGACAGTGTGATCGCGTTGCCGACAGGCTTCGGGAGCGGCGCTTCGTAGATGCTAAGGCACCAGTCCATCGTCTCCGGATCGAACAGCACGCCGCCGCCCACGCCATTCTGCGGCCAATACATCGGGCGAACGTAGAGTTCGGCATTGGGCGCGAAGTGCGCGATGCCTTCGCGCGCCAGACCCAGCCACGTGTCGAGATCGACGATCGGCTTGAGCCCGAAGTTGAGCGCGGATTGGTTGACGCGGGCGCAATGGCGGTCGAGATCGGGCGCAACGCCTTCGAACGCGCGTGCGCCATCGAACACGGTCGAGCCGAGCCAAAGCCCATGGGTGCGTGGCCCCATGATCGGCACATTACCCTCGTGCCATTGGCCTTGGTAGAATGTCCATGTCTGCGAATGGCTGACGGACTTGCTGTTGGGAATCATGACGGGTCTCCATTGGCAGCAGAGTTACGGTCCATAGATCACCAGCTCGGTATCCGACAGATCGGCAAGCCGGGGGCACCGCGGACCCTTGAAGTATTTGCGACCGCGCTCTCCCCTGTAGAAGCCGACCAGATCCTTCATGCGGCCGTTGGCGTCGAGGGCGACCAGGATCCGGCCACGCCGGAGCAGGAAGCGGCCGATGGCGCCGGCGCAGGCGACATAGTCGGCCACGTCGGGGCAATAGATCAGCCGCATCGCTGGCACGGGTATTCCGCGTTTGCGCATCGGCTGCAGGACGAAGGGGTAACCGCGGCCGTCGCCCGCGCGGCACACCAGGCTCAGGCAGCCGTAGCCCGCGTGCCGCGCAAGCAGCGCGACGTCGGCGTCGGACAAGCCGCCCACCGCATGCGTGCCCTGCTGAACGACTTCGACGCGCATACTCCTCGTCGGACGCGACAGCGTCGGAAAGGAGAAGAACAAGCCGCCGCAATAGGGGCGGAATCCCTGGGCCTCAATTGTCCGCCAGGTTGAGAAGGCCGGGCTGATGTTGACGTAGGTGACGCGCTTGTGGCGCTGCGCGACGCTGGTCAGCATCGGCGCATAGTTGCGGAACGCAGGTTCCACATACCAGCTGGAGAGATTGCAGCGGATCGAGGTTCCGCCGTCATCGTCGCGCTCCGTGTAGATCAACAGCAGAACGCCGACGGGCATCCCATCATTGTCGAGCATGTACCCGAAGCGGGGGAAACCATCGGGTACCTCGCGCACGGAAGCGCGCTGGAGCCCGTCCATCCAGTAGTCGCGCGAACGGCGTGCAAAGCCACGCGTCAGAAGATCGGCGATGGCAGCAAGGTCGGCCGGTCCTATCTCGCGGCATCGGATCACGGTCCGAACTCCATCATACAATCCGCTCTCGCTTCTTCGTCGGCAGGTCGTCGAGCGAGAGCCCGGCTAGCGGATCGCGGCCGCTGCTCCGGTTCTCCATGTTGCCCGCACGCACCCATGATCTACGCCGCGGCAGGCCTGGGCCTCGTTCGATAACTTCCGTTGAAGGCAAACGGCTTTGAGCGTCCAGCTCGCTGCGAGGCCATGTACAGCAGCCAGTTGCGGTATACGCGCCGTGCCGGCGGATGCCAGGCGTTTCTCAAATCCTTCGCCACTTGGTCGACCGGGAAATCGGCAAAAAGCTCCGGACTTCTGTCGGAAAGGGCTTTGCGCCGGAAGGCCGTCAGAATCTCTTCCGCCTCCGAGGCGAAATAGCCGCTCGGTATCGTCGGACAGACCTCGCTCTCGCTCCGGAGGAAACGACCCATGTCCCTTCTGAATTCAGCCAACAGGCTGTGGGTGTCGTACTCCGGATGGCCCTGGAAATTGACGAAGAGGCTCTTCCTCTGTTGCTTGACGAAGCAGTCGACGCCGGCCTCTGCCGACTTGGTGAGAACGGAATATCCGCAGCTCTCGACAGCCCTCTCCTGCACCTCGTTCCACCGGGCGTGCGGCGTTCTGAAGGTCGCCGGAACGTTGCGCATCAAGGGATGATCTCTCGTCTTCGTTTGAGCGAAGACGCCGATGCATTTGGCAGGCAGCTTGTGGCGCTCCACACCATCCAGGTGCAGGACGGCCCCATGGACGGCCAGACAGGAAAACACCGACGACACGGTGCTCTCCCTGGCCCAATCGATAATTTGGACGAAGCTGGACCAGTATGGTTCTTCCGGCAGGCTGGCGGCTCTCGGTTCGGCGCCGGTCACGATCACACCGTCCAGGCGCCTGTTCAGCAGATCGTCGGTGCCACGGTAGTAGCGACGCACGTAATCGCGCCCCCAGTCCGAACGGGGCGTCGTCTCCATCGTGTAGAAATGCAGCCTGACCAGGAGCTCGCCGGCGGCCGCGCCGAGCAGGTCGAACAGCTGGCGCTCGGTGGACATCAAGGCGGCATCCGACATGTTGTTGATCAGCCCGATGTCGAGGCATTCCTTCCGGCTTCCGGGGGACTCAGCGCCGCTTCCGTTCCGCGCTCTTGAGAAAAGGTGGTGTTCGTACGAGTCTATATTTACAAGGACGGGCATCTGAATGCCTTCATGGTTGACCTGCACTCAATCTGTGGCACGGAGCGCCTGATCGAGGTCGGCGATGATGTCGTCGGCGTGCTCGATACCAACGCTCAGCCTGATCATCTCGGGCCGCACGCCGGCCCTTTCCTGCTCTTCGAGCGACATCTGCCGGTGGGTGGTCGATGCCGGGTGGCAGGCAAGCGATTTGGCGTCCCCGATATTGACCAGCCGCTTGAACAGTTTCAGCGCGTCGTAGAACCGCTTGCTGGCCTCGAACCCTCCAGCCACGCCGAAGGTCAGCAGCGAACACGCACGGCCGCCCAGATATTTCTGCGTCAGCGCGTGATAGGGGTTATCGTCAAAGCCCGCGTAGTTGACCCATCCGACGCGGCGGTCGTCGCGCAGAAACCGCGCGACCTTCTCGGCATTCTCGACGTGCCGCTCGATCCGCACCGCGACGCTCTCGATGCCCTGGAGCAGCAGGAACGCGTTAAAGGGCGACAGGATGGAGCCGGTGGTCCGCTGGGAGACGGCGCGGCAGCGGGCGATGTAGGCGGCGGCCCCATAGCGCTCGGTGAAGACCATCCCGTGGTAGGATTTCTCCGGCTCGTTCAGCATCGGAAAGCGCCGGGCATGCTTCGCCCATGGGAACCTGCCGCTATCGACGATGATTCCGCCGAGCGTGGTGCCGTGCCCGCCCATGAACTTCGTCAGCGACTCGACCACGATGTCCGCTCCGTATTCGATCGGCCTGAGCAGGATCGGGGTAGGAACCGTGTTGTCGACGATCAGCGGCACGCCATGCCTGTGGGCGACCTCGGCTATCGCTTCGATGTCGCAAACGTTTCCGGCCGGATTTCCCACGCTCTCGCAGAACACCGCACGCGTATCGTCGTCGATCAGTTTCTCCATGCTCGCCGGACTGTCGTCTTCCGAGAACCGGACCGTGATGCCCTGCCTTGGCAGGATGTGCGCGAACAGCGTATGCGTGGTGCCGTAGAGCTGCGGGACCGAGACGATGTTGCTGCCCATCTCCGCGATGTTGACCACCGAATAGTTCACCGCGGCCTGGCCACACGCCACGCTCATCGCCTCGACGCCTCCTTCCAGGGCGGCAACGCGCTTCTCCAGCACCGCGTTGGTCGGATTGCCGATCCGCGTGTAGCGAAAGCCGTCCACTTCGAGGTTGAAGAGCGCCGCGCCATGGTCGGCACTGTCGAATGCGTACGAGGCGGTCTGATAGATCGGCACGGCGACGGCTTTGGTGGTCGGATCGTTGTCGAAGCCGCCGTGTACGGCAAGGGTCTCTCTTTTCATGGAGGTTGGCCCTTCGGCTCTTCTGTCGCGGGCTACCTCGGGAGTTCGTTGGTGCATTTCAGTTCCTCGAATGCCGACGTCGGCTACCGGTCGTTCCGCGGGAAGCCGAGCAGATCCCGCACCGCGGTCGGCCACCTTGCGACGGACTTGCCGTGGGTATGGAACATGGCGACGGCGAGACGATCCATTCCGAAGGCCACGCAACCCGTATGGGCCGGCTCACCGTTCGCGTCCGTAATGCCCCAGGTGGTGCCGAAGTGATCGCGGTGATAGTTGAAGCTCATACATGCAGTCGGTTTCTCCTCAGAGCGCAAAGGCACCAGCAACTCGAATTTCAGCGACTGCTGCTTTTGGCTCACCGCCATCATCTGGCCGACCCGGCCGAAGAACGGATCGCTGGCATAGTCGACCCTGAAGGTCAGTCCGAGATCGCGGGCGATCTCCTGAGCGCGCACCATCCAACGCTCGCGGAACGCCGAGACGTGGTCGGGGCTGCCGATGCAGACGTATTCGCGCATCCGGAACGACTGCAGCCGGTCGAGATGGCGCGAGGGCTCGCGACGGAAGCAATCGGCGGCCACGTCGAAACATAAGCCACCCGCCGGCAGGGGGCCCCGGCTCGCCGCGATCGGATAGACCGGATAGCAGGCCGCCGGCGACAGCACGAGATCTGCCGGTGAAAGTGACATGGTCCAGTCGCCGCCGGCATCGAAACGGCTGACCGCCGCGTCGATCTCGCTGTCCGTGCCGTGCAGGCCGCAGACACAGCCGAGCAGGTTCGGAAAGCTCTTCAGATAGCCCGACTTCTCAAGCTGCGCGCGGCTCATGACGGGAGGAAAGCGCATCACCTCGGTGTCCGGTTCGCGGTGCCGCGTGATCAGCGCCGCGAGCCGCTCCACGACGTCTTCATAGAGCGCGGTGCGGGCATAGACACCCGGAGATCCCATCTTGTGGAACAGCACGTCGGCAAGATGGTCCAGCGGATCAGCCTCAGCCTGAGTGGCTTCCGCCGGTGCAGCAAACATGGCTACGTTCATATCAACCCCATTTCCTAGAGAAAAAAATCAATCGCGCAGGGACGCCGGGACGGCGCTCATCAGAGTGGCGCTACCCATGCTGGCAAGGATGCGATCGTTGTTGATCATGATCGGAGCCGACAGCACGTCGCGGAGATGGCGGCCGACACTGACATCGGTGTCGTTGCGATAGCCGGACAGGCCGCACGCGCGCATCGCATGCATGACGACCGTGACCGCGAGTTCGGAGGCCTCCACCTTGAGAAGGTTGATCGAGGACTGGAAGTCGAGGGACGAAAGCGCGCGCTCGTCTTGTTCGCGGGCCGCAAAGGAATCGAGGTTCGCGGCGATGAGGGCGCGCAGTTTCGTCAGAGTCATCTTGGCGGACGTAAAATGCGGTGCGCCGGGAGGAAGGTTGCCGCCGGCCCCGCGGGCGGCCTTGCGGATGAAGAGCTGCGCCCGGTCCACTGCCGCAGCCGCGATTCCCGCCCAGACCGACGACCAGCATAGGTGCGCGACGGGCGTCATGGTCTGCGCATGGACCTTTTCGTATGCCACCGGGAATATCTGTTCCGCCGAGCCCTTGAAGCTCAGCTTGAAGCCGGCGCTGCAGGTGCCACGCATGCCGAGCGTCTCCCATGCGAGAGTTTGCTCCAGCGTGTAGTCGTCACGTGTGATGGCCAACAGTACCTGATCGGATCCGGTGGCGTCGTCGGAGCGGCGGGCGATGGTTACGATGCCGTCCGCCTCGGCGCCGTAGGAAATCACCGTCGCGTCGCGCACCAGCGATATCTCGGCGCCCTCGTGCTCCACCGCGGCCGAGCTGAAGCGAATGTTTCCGCCGTTCTGGCCTTCCGTGGTCGAAGACGCCAGGAGCATTTGTTCCGCCGCTACGCGACGCATCAGCCTTTCGTGCCAGCTGCTGCCCGCGCCGTGACGGACCAGACAGGCGATCTTGGTCTGATGCATCGCGAAGATCATCCCGGCCGAAGCGCAGGCGCGTCCGAGCGCGTAGCACATGTCGGCCACCTCGGAAATCGACGCACCGTCGCCGCCGAACTCGACCGGGATCTGGGCGCCTAGAAGTCTTTCCGCGCGCGCAGCGTCAATCGCCTTCTGCGGGAAGCGCGCTTCGCGGTCGACCGCTACGGCCTCCGACGCCGCGGCCTCCGCGACGGCGGCAGCCCGCTGCTGGAACGAAGCGCGATCGGGAGAGAATGGCACTCGACTGGCTTCCCGAGCGAGACTGCGGAACTGGACTTCCTGCACATTCATGGCCCAACAGCTCCCATTTAGATGGTTTGATGGTCGAAGACCCGACGGGTCGAGACGAATTCCGCGAGTGCGACGGCGGCAATCTAACCGACCGCAGTTGCGGTGTCGGCGGCGCAAAGGTGGATGTTGCCGAGAACGTGCTCCCAAGCGGGGTACCCCCGAAGTGGAGCTACTGACCTGAGCTTCAGTCAGGTATCGTGACGTCGATCAAGATCTGCCCCGTCACGCGATGAGTGGAGCTGAAATGCAAGACTTTGCCGCCAACGTCCAAGAGCGTGTTCTTTCCGTCGTCAGGAACGTCCTTGCGCAGAACGCTATCATTGCGGATGTCCACCCGGAGTCCCGGCTGGTGGATATCGGACTGGACTCGATGGATATGGTTGCGCTGATGCTCAAGGTCGAAGCCGAGTTCGATCTCACCCTTCCACAGCCCGAGATCACGCCCGAGAACTTCCAATCGGTGAAGACGCTGGAGGTTATGATCCTCAACCAACTCGGACCCGCGACGGGATAAGGGAGTTGGACAGAGATGCGTCTTGTGCGATCGAGCGAAACCTCATCGACAGTGATCGCAAGATCGCGCGCGATCCGGTGCGCCTCGTCGCTCCTTCCGCCGCAGCTCTGCCGCCTCGCGACCTGGTCGGCGCGAGCAACGATCGAAATCATCTGGGTCAGATCATGAAAGCAGGCGCACTTCAGCGGGCGACTGAAAGCGGTGAGCCGCGACCCAGACCGTCTGCCACGAAAGCCTGGCTGAAGGCCATCGAACTGACCTCGCGGATCGACGCCGAGCCGCAACGGCTGTTCGCCGACGTCGTGGAAGAATGGGCGAAACGGCAACCCGAACGCCTTGCACTGCTCTCGGACCGCCAATCCTTCACCTACGGGGAGCTCAGCGCCCGGATCAGCCAATATGCGCGTTGGGCGCGCAGCCTGGGCGTCCGCGCCGGCGATACCGTCTGTCTGCTGATGCCGAACCGGCCGGAGTACGTTGCCTGCTGGCTCGGAATCAGCAGCGTCGGCGGTACGGTGGCGCTAATCAACACCCGGCTGGTAGGCCGGTCCCTTGCCCATTGCATCGACGTCGCGCGTGCCGACCACATCGTTCTTGCCGCCGATTGCATGAATGCGTTCGAAGCCGCACGTCCTCATCTGGATCGCGTGCCCCAGATCTGGAGACTGGGTCCTGGCAGCACTGGCGCCGATCTGGATGCGGCGCTCGCCGGCACGGATCCACGCCCGCTGTCCTCCGTCGAGCGCGGCGACGTCACGATCAATGAACGCGCCCTGCTGATCTACACCTCGGGCACCACGGGAATGCCAAAGGCGGTAAACGTCAGTCATCGCCGCATCCTCAGCTGGGGAGGATGGTTTGCCGGGCTGACAGACGCTTCCATCCACGACCGCCTTTACGATTGCCTGCCGCTCAATCATTCGGTGGGCGGTGTCGTCGCACCTTGCAGCATGCTTCGCGCCGGCGGTTCGGTCGTGATCGCCGAGAAGTTCTCAGCGGAAGACTTCTGGGACGACATCATGTACTTCGACTGCACCGTCTTCCAGTATATCGGTGAACTCTGCCGCTACCTACTGAACGCACCGGCGTCGGGGCTGGAGGTCGGACACGGGCTGCGGCTGGCCGTCGGCAACGGATTGCGCGGCGACATCTGGGAGGCGTTCGCGAAGCGGTTCGCGATTCCGCAGGTCCTGGAGTTCTACGCCGCGACGGAAGGTAATTTTTCGCTGTTCAACTTCGAGGGAAAACCCGGCGCGATCGGCCGTATCCCGCCGCTGCTGGCGCATCGCTTTCCCGCCTCGATCGTGAAGGTCGATGCCGACAGCGGCAGCCCGGTCCGCGGCGACGACGGGCTCTGCATCGCCTGCGCCCACGGCGAGGTCGGCGAGGCAATCGGGCGCATCGGCACCGCAGATCGGGGTGGCGGACCTTTCGAAGGCTATACGGAGCCGGCAGAGACCGAGAAGAAAATTCTCCGCAACGTGTTTGCCGAAGGCGATGCCTGGTTCCGGACTGGCGATCTGATGCATCGGGACCAGCAGGGCTACTTCTATTTCGTCGACCGGGTCGGCGACACCTTCCGTTGGAAGGGCGAGAACGTCGCGACCAGCGAGGTGAACGACGCGATCAGGGACTGCCCCGGCGTTGTTGACGCCTCAACCTACGGGGCTGCCGTCCCCGGCGCCGACGGCCGCGCCGGCATGGCGGCCTTGGTCGTGGACCAGCATTTCGATCTTGCGATCTTCGCGGAACACCTGTCGCATCGGCTCCCGGTCTATGCCATTCCGGTCTTCGTCAGGTTCTGCGCGGAACTCGACGCCACCGAGACCTTCAAGATGAACAAGCAGCGGTTGATCCGCGAGGGATTCGATCCTTCCGTCGTGAGCGACCGGCTGTTCCTGCGCGATCCGGCGACCCGCGCCTATCGTTCGATCGACCAAGCCGTCTACACGCGCGTCGTGGAGGGCGGAATCAGGCTCTAGCATCGGCTCGAAGAGCCGCTTTTTGAAAAGGTGAGGTGTTCATGTCGGTAAAGTTGAGGATTTTTTCGGCGATGCAGCAGATCGCTGAAGAGCAAAAGGTCACCCTTCCGCCGCTCCGGGACGATCTGGCGCTGCAGGACACCGGGTTCGATTCTCTGGCGTTCGCGATCCTGGTCGCGCGGCTGGAAGACGATCTCGGCTTCGATCCGTTCACCATCGCGGAGGACGCCGCCTTCCCGTCGACCGTCGGCGAGTTCATCAGAGCATACGAGAATGTCCCAGCCTGACGTCTTAGCGCTTCGCGAATATCTCGGTCCGGAGCTGAAGGGCCGCACGATTTCCGATGCCCGGCACGTCATATCGCTGACCGACATTCTCGGGTACAGCTGTCTGATCGGCAGATATCACGAGCTGTCCGGCCGCTCGGTGCTGCTTGCGACGTCGGGACAGCTGCAGTCTGCGCTCGCGATGATCGAGCTCGACGGCGTCGCTCGCCGCATGCTTCTGTGCCCGCCCGACCTCGATCCGGATCACATCGAGGGCCTGCTTGCGGATGCCGAGATCGACGCCATCGTAACCGACAGGCCGCTGCACCGATGCGGTGATGGCGCGTATCTGGTCGTCGGCGCCGGTCTGCCTGAACGGCCGGGTGCGGGATGGAAGACCGAACGCGCGACCGAGTGGCTGATGCTGACCTCGGGCACATCCGGGCCGCCCAAGATCGTCGGCCATACGCTCGACGGGCTGGCCGGCGCGATCATCGCCGACGGTGCTGCGCGCTACCAGAACGCTACCTGGGCGACGTTCTACGACATCCGTCGCTACGGCGGCCTGCAGATCTTCCTGCGCGCGGTGATCGGCGGCGGATCGATGGTGCTGTCGGAACCCAAGGAAGCCACCGTCGATCACGTGGCACGGCTGCGCGCGGGCGGCGTCACCCACATTTCCGGGACACCGTCGCACTGGCGCAAGCTGCTGATGAGCAGCGCGGTCGCGGACTTCTCGCCACGCTATGTCCGCCTGTCCGGCGAAATCGCCGACCAGGCGGTGCTCGACGGCCTCGCTCGGGCGTTTCCGCATGCGTCGATCGGCCATGCCTATGCTTCGACCGAGGCCGGCGTTGGTTTCGCGGTCAACGACGGGCGCGAGGGTTTTCCCGCCGACCTGATCGGGCAGAACCGCGACGGCGTCGAGATGAAGGTCGTCGACGGCTCGCTTCGGATCCGCTCTCACCGCACGGCGCGCTCCTATGTCGGCACCGGCGCGCCGCAGCTCACCGACGCCGAGGGCTTCGTCGACACCGGTGACTTGGTCGAACTGCGCGACGAGCGCTACTACTTTGTCGGCCGGCGCACCGGCATCATCAACATCGGCGGGCTGAAGGTCCATCCCGAGGAGGTCGAGACCGTGATCAATCGGCACGAGTCCGTGCGAATGTCGCGTGCGCGGTCGCGCAGAAGCCCGATCACTGGCGCCATCGTGGTCGCCGACATCGTCCTCGCCGATGGCACGGACGCTGGTCGCCACGAGACTATCCGTACGGAGATTCTCAGCCAGTGCAACGACGCGCTGGCAGCATACAAGGTGCCTGCGGTGATCCGCTTCGTCGAGCGGCTGGACCTGACGGCGGCCGGCAAACTGACGCGCGCCGATGCATAACGTCCTCGTCACTGGCGGCAGTCGCGGCATCGGGCTTGCGATTGCACGCAGGCTTGCCGCATCCGGCGACTACAATGTGGTCGCGGTCGCGCGCCGCGAGAGCGAGGAGCTGGGACAGGCCATCCGCGAGGTGGGAGCGGACCGCCTGCACTTCAGGGCGTTCGATCTCGGCCAGACCGACAAGATTCCCACCTTCGTGAAGGAGCTGCGCGACGCCTTCGGCGCGATCTACGGTCTCGTCAACAATGCCGGGATCAGCAGCGAAGGGCTGCTGGCCAACACACGCAATTCCGAGATCGAGGCGTTGATCCGTCTGAACGTGCTGTCGCCGATCGTTCTGACCAAGTATGTGGTGCGCCATATGATGGCCGACGGCGCCGGGCGCATCGTCAACATCTCCTCCATCATCGCCTCGACCGGCTACAACGGCTTGGCCGTCTACGGCGCGTCCAAGGCAGCGGCCGGCGGATTTACCCGTTCGCTGGCCCGCGAGGTCGGCAAGCTCGGCATCACCGTGAACGCGATCGCGCCCGGCTTTGTCGACACCGAATTGACCAAATCCCTGGACGACGACGGCCGCCGGCGGATCGCCGGCCGCAGTGCGTTGCGCCGCCTGCCCGAGGCGGACGACATCGCTTCCATGGTCCAGTATCTCCTGGGCGGAGGCGGCCGGAACATCACCGGCACTGTCCTGACGGTCGACGCCGGCAACACTGCCTAAGTGTAGCCGGCCCCTCGCCTCGGCCTACCCTGGCATGCCGGGGAAGCAGCGGCTGAAAACGTCCCGAACGGCGATCAGACTGCCAAGCTGCCCCTCCAGCTCCTGCACGCGCTTTTCGCCGGCTATCATCTGCGACTCGTATTCCTTGATCATGGATGCGTCCCTGGCATCCCGGGTCAGGT
Source organism: Bradyrhizobium sp. OAE829 (assembly GCF_040546575.1). Taxonomy (NCBI): domain Bacteria; kingdom Pseudomonadati; phylum Pseudomonadota; class Alphaproteobacteria; order Hyphomicrobiales; family Nitrobacteraceae; genus Bradyrhizobium; species Bradyrhizobium sp. OAE829. The sequence goes on from NZ_JBEPOE010000001.1 coordinate 1,974,666, forward strand.
ATTCTTCGTAGTCCGTGCCCACCGCAAAGGAAGCCAGATCGCGGGCCGCATCTACTCGCCCACGCAACGCGTCCCTCTCCTTCTGAACTGACGCAACCGCGGCGCTGATCGCGGCCGAAATCGAACCGAACCGTTCGCTGTCGGTCTGGGCATCGCGCTCAGCGGAACGAACCTTGAAACCTCGAATCATAGCCGGTCTCCTTGTCCCACCAGCTTCGTCGCATCATCGACCCTTTTCGCCGGGCGCCAGAAGATAGCGGCACAGTCAACACAGCCTGCTGCGGTGACGTACGGGAGGCAGGTGATGGCTGCGTGCTGAAGGCCGCAACCCACTGGCGCAAGGCCCACGATCTTGGTGCCAAACTTCGACTACGACGCGAATTACGACAAATTCCGCAGCAATCCGCCGCTCTTGTGATCTCATCTCATAGCGTCGGTCGCTTCCACTCTCGTAAACCAGACGCCGGTGGTTTGCGCACGAGGATTTCGACCGTCTGAAAGAGCGTAACCGCCAGGCCCACAACCCGTTTGAGCGATGAAGGCAGAACGGAGAGACGGCGCAACGCCGGATGCTCGGCGGCCACCGGCGTGACCACGAGCCCCACCTTGGCAAAACTGTGCCGCACTTCGCGCATCGGGCGATAGAACGTCTCATTGAGAACGAAATCGTAATACTCCTGAGCCTTTCTTCCGAAGGATGCCGCCGCAAGCCGGTCCCACTTGGGTTCGATTCCACAGGCGAGGCAAGCTGCGATCGCCCACTTGCGGGTCGGGTTCTTGGGCAGCCAATGGACGAATGGCATGAACAGATGCGGCTCGATCGGGCGCAGTTTGCCGGGATAAACGTGAAAGCCGCATCCGCCCGGAACAGTCACCCGGGCAATCTCGCGCGTCACCGCGTCAAGGTCAGCGACGTGCTCAAGCACGTAGTGTGTGAAGACGAAGTGGAAGAAGTTCGGCGGCAGATCGGTCTCGCCGTTCGCTCGAAGGGTCGTGATCACGCGGCTGTAATCGTGTCCGTGGGCTTTGAGCAGATCCTCGCCCCGGTCGGCGGCTTCACGGCGGATTTCTGCGCCGAAGGCGTTGTAGCCAGCATCGCGCAACCAGCACACATATTCCCCTCGTCCGCTGCCCCAATCGAGGACGTTCATCTCATCCCGTTTGACGCCAAGCCGCTCACGGGTCGCCTCGAGATACCGCACCACCTCGGCGTTCGGCCGAAAGGCCGCGAACTCGGCTTCGCTCAGTCGATTGGAGTAACTCAACTGGATTTCCTCGGCAAAGCGGCATCAATGTTTTCGAAGAAGGGGGATTCCCGCTTGCGGATGCCAAGCATCATTTTAGCAAAGATTGGGAGCGGTCAGCCGACATTTCCGGATTACCCCGTTAGAGCAATCGCCGATTTTTGGTAACGGAACGGGCAGGCGGCAGCGGATTGAGCTTGCGATCTAACGACCTCGATTCCGTAGGCCAACCTTACACTGAGGATAATTTTCGGCACCGGTTACGGCCATCGACACGACACCAGCTTCTCTCAACGGCCTCCGCGAGCTTGAAGATCATGGCCAACGCGGTCTTGTTCGAGAGACATCGCGAACGCGCTTTCATCCAACGACCGCGGCTCCTTGGAGATGTCGGTCCCAGCTCCGCGATGCCCATCTTGCGAATCGACCGCTGAACGCCTGCTGAACGGCAGCAGGGAGGGGAATTTGTTAGAATGAGCAGGTGACGACTTGTCAGGAATGACAAGCGATCAACCGGCTAACCTATTGAAGACATTGGTGGGCGCACCAGGGCTCGAACCTGGGACCCGATGATTAAGAGTCCCGATGATCACCTGATCTATCAACGGCATGCGCGCAAACCGGATCAATTGGTGCCATTGATTTCGATTCGGATTTGGTTGGGCTGCAAACTAAAATGCCTAGCTTTGCCCCCGTAACGATGGCGCTCACAGGTCTCTGTTAAGCTTCCGCTTTCCCCAATGTTGGTCGATTGACCTGCCGAACCTCGTGGCGTTGTCTTCAGCGTCGCCATACGCGCCAAATGATACGAACGCCTTGCCATCCACTTCGGAAAACTCGCCGGCCAGATTGAAAAGGCGATCGCGGAGCGGCCAGAGTGAGGCCTCAGTAGACGGGCCTCCTCACTGCAACACAACCTCAACGACCGCGTTTGGCGGAGCGCGGTCGCCCGGCCGAAGAACCTCCAGGTCCCACGAATCGTTTGGTCTCCATTCAGCCGGCTTATCGGAACTCCAGCTTGGCATGCATTACCTCGCCTAGCCCGTCTCTGACCCAAATTGTGATCTCCCATACCGTCTGCCCAGTGCGCATCAGATCGCGCCCTAAGTTGCAAATTGCCAAGCCAGCTTTCACACGAGCGGCATCGAGGTCGGCAGATCGCTCGCCTTCCTCATCAACGGACCGTGGCGCGTCCCCTATTTGAATGCCGAAATAATATAGACCCATGTGAGCCAAGACCCCGACCTAGGAGTTCGTTCCGGCGCTTGCCTCCCGCTTGGAACAGCGCCCTGGTCTAGAATTAACCCCACGTCATACGCCGTGAACGTTACGATGCGTGGAAATAGGAACAGGCCTTGGACGGAGGAAGATGATGCTGATTGCGTGTATTACGAGACGGCGGCAGATCTTCTCTTTCGATAGAGGTGGCCATGAGACGCTCGGCCTCTGCGATTAGAGGTCGTCTGTGCATTGTCCGGGCCAGGGAGAGATCCACCCCAAAGTCGCTGAAGGCCGATGCGTAGCGCCGCGTTCGAGCTTGCTAGGGCCGCAATCAGAACAGAAACTGTACGTGAATTACCGTAGGTATGTCCCAAATCCGCCGTGCTTAGTGCCGGAGTAAAATTACGCAGATCCCGTTCGGGTGACCGAAGTCTCCGACCGGGAACGTCGTTCCAACTGCGTGCACGGTTCCAATCCGTGCAGAGCCATTTGTGCTGCAAATCACATGCGCCACCCTGATCCCCGCGTATTTCCCCGATTGCTGGCTGGCGGAAATGGTTTCGCCCCAGTGACAGGGGATCTTCAAAATGATTACTCTCAAAATCACCGCTATTTTGGCCATCTGTGCAGGAATATTGATCGCGCTGGCATCGAGCGAATTCGGCCCCGAACTTGTTCTCGCCATTGTCAGCCTCGTATAAGGCTCCGTTTTCGCGGGAACGATGGCTGAGATGTTTCGCCAGGATGCTTTAGAGGCCGAATTCGAGCAGGGATATTGATCTGATGGTGCTGGAATTACAGCTTAAAGGTCCGATCGGCGAGGGTAAGGCAATTTCGCTCGGCCTCATCCGCGTAAAATGGAAGCCGCGGCGGGATCCTACAACGCTATCTATTCACGATTTATTCTGTGGGCGGAGACTTCGAGGAGTCGTTGGCTATTTTTACCATGCTGCGCGCTCAACCATTTCCAGTTGCGGCGACGGCAATTCGCCGATGCAATTCGGGAGCTTTGCGTATTTTCATGGCGGCCGGACTGAGGAAGGCGAAACCCGAGACCGAATTTCTGATACATCCGTCGAGCCGCAGTCGCGAGCAGCTTCCCGAACGCGTCACAATGGAGGTGCTGCAAAGACAGGCGGATGAGCTCGCGAAGATAGATGAGACGGTGGTCGATCTGTTTCTTGATCGAACCGGATACGATCGGCAGTTTTTTGAGAGGGAGAAGCATTGAGTGCCGCCGAGGCCATCGAAAGCGGAGTCCTTCACGAAATGGAAGGTTCCACACCACGTTGTGATCCGGCCTGGCCAGAAACGAAGCGGCGCATGGAAAAGGAAGCCGGTTGGATATTCCGGCATGGACAAAAACTCCAGCCTACATGGAAGCCTGCAGGTGCGCAGCGTACTTTGAGAATATGAAAGCTGAGAAAATGGCCGTTGGCACAACTAGCGCGCCTTTTCGTCCTGCAGTCGTTCCGTAGTACGAGGCCGCTAAGTAGCGAAGTTGAATAGTCGAAATACTATCAACAAGCACTCGACGTTTGAGCGGAAGCGGTCTCTTGCGTTTTTTGTTCCATGTACTTGAGCTTTTTAAAAGGTCGATTCTAATAGCTATTGATCATCGCGAGATCAATTCCAGGAACGTCCGGTGTACATTGGCAGCCGCCAGAGATTCATCTGCATTGACTCTATCAACTCTCAGGTCCTTTTTTTCAAGCGTATAGAAGTCATGGGGACTCGCCTCGAACGAAGGGTCGGTAATGGTTTCAGAGACGGACAGCAGTCGCGATGAATTGATCCGCCGGTTATATCTTCTGTACCGTTCCCATTTTGAAGGCTTGAGAGCTCTTTAACCATAACGATCTGCTTAGCGAATAAAGACACTCCGCGTAAAGCAAAGCGCCTGCTCCATAGACACACACATAGGCGACGATGAACGTGTCGATGCTCCAATGAAACAGAAGCATTAGAGCGCTGATCAGTGCCATCCCCGCAAGCGTGATGCTGGCGCGACGGGCGAGCGCCTCAAATTTTCCCGCGCCGACCAGCACAAATGCGCACGTTGTTTGTATCAGCATGAACACGAGCATTGCACAAAGTGCCGTTCGCATAGTCGGTGATACGATTCCGCTATGGTTCAAAATAGTACCAAATATCCTTTCGCCGAACATGGAGACCGCGACAATGCCCAGCGTCATCGGCAACAAGCCCAGCAAGAATCCGGCTGCAGTTGCTCTACCCAATCCGAACGCATTTTCGTTATGTATCGCGCGCGTTTGATGAGGCAGGACCGTCTCTGCGCCAATCAGGTAGGTCATCATCGCGAAGCGCGACACTTTATAGAACATATCGAACGCGACAATTGCCAATCCATCCCCTGTGGCAGACAGCAAGTAGTACGGAAAAATGCTGATCACAAACCTAGCCGATGACAACACGACTGCCGCGCGCGCCTTCCGAAATTTGCGCCTCAGAAAAAGCAAACCCTCGAGAAACACTCCACTCTGCAATGCAAAGCCGTGCGGACGGGCGAGCCAGACCAGAGCCGCGATCGACGTTACCCATATCAACAAGCTCAGCGTGCCATATGCGACAAGCGAAAGCCCAAAAAGCATCGCGATCGTCACCGCCAGGATCGCAACACGTCTAGCCAGTTCAACGCTCTCAGTCCAAACAAAGCCATCCCTGGCGTTGATGGCCATGCGAAGGGGCATATGCGGCAAAGGACAGACAGCTCCGGCGAAAATCAGGAAGTATGCGATGCTATGATGTGTGACAGGAACAATGCCGGCAAAGAATGCCACACCCAGAGTTGCGACGACGATGGCAGCGATCGCGCTGTAGATCGTCACGATCGCTAGCACCAGGTCGTGGTCGTCCTGGTTCGCCTTACGTTTGCGGGCCTCACTAAGGTAGTGAGACCGCAGTTCAGAAAATGTCAGAACGGCAATTCCGAGATCGCACTGCACCACAAGAGCAGCGACCGCCAACAAGCCTGCAATAAATGCATACGACTCGAGGCCAACTGTCCGAATCAGCACATACGCCAGGACAAAATTCGATACCGCCGTTAGCGCGGCATTGAGCCCCTTCATTACGAGAAGAGCTAGCCAGCTATGCGTGCCGCGGCCCAGGCCCGCCAGTATTGCGCTTCTCAGGCCACGTTTGCGAATTGCTGGTGGTGAGTAAAACCGGAACAGTGACATAGCAATTATCCGCGCCAGAGCCTGGCCGGCCGCACGTCAGGCCCTGCGCCATACAGAGCTCTATCGCGAGCCCGATACCCTGCCAACGGATACAAAGCTCCATAAGTACAATTCACCTAACCATCCGAGGTACTCACCATTGCCAGTTGTCCAGTCCGTGGGGAGCTGGGTGTAATCTTTGCCACTGGCGATTGCAGTGGCTTGGTGTTGCGGCGGCACACGGCGCTCACATTTTGTGGTCACGGGAGGCGTGTGTGACGCATTTGCTCCTGGGGGACGCGAACTCGGCTCGCGTGATCTGGCCCGAGGGAACCTCGTCCGTCCGCGACGGCGCAGAGCCCGAGGTTCAAGGCACGCTCGGCCAGGTCATCGGTCAGACTGCCAGCCGGTTCCCGGACCAGCCTGCGATTGTCTCCACCAATTTTGCGCCGCTGACGTACCGCGACCTTCAGCGCCAGCTGGACGGTATCCGCCGGCAGCTTCGTCTGGCCGGGTTCGATTGCAACGCCCGGATCGGGGTACTCATGCCGAACGGCGCGGAGGCGGCTCTCGCCATCGTGGCCGTGGCCTGCTGCAGCATCGCGGTTCCTCTCGATCCGCGATTGTCCGAGGCGGAATTCGATCAACGCCTCGACATGCTACGCCTGAACGCTCTTCTCGTGCCGCAAGGCCGAGCCTTAGAAACGCGTCAGGCCGCTGAGCGGAGAAGGATTGCCGTGATCGAAGCCGCTCCGATCGGACACGGCCAGCTTGGACTAAATATCGCCGCGCAGGCCTCCGACTCCCCTGCGATCGACGCTGAGCCCGATCCGGGCTCGCCTGCCTTCATCCTGCAGACGTCGGGCACCACCGCGCAGCCAAAGCTCATTCCGTTCAGCCATAGCAATATGCTGGCGGCGGCCGCACGGCTTCAGGCCTGGTTCGGCCTTACGCCTGAGGACCGCTGCCTGAGCGTGTCGTCCCCTCATTACTCCCATGGGCTCAAAGTAACGGTCTTCACACCACTGCTGACGGGCGGCAGCATTGCTGTGCCGGCGAACTTTGCCGTCGTGGCGCTCGATGAATGGCTCGATGTGCTGCGGCCGACCTGGTACTCGGCGGGTCCCACGCTCCACACTGCCGTGCTCGACAAGGCAAAAAGCCTTGAGGATGCGCAGGCGGCGCACACTCTGCGGTTCGTTGTATCGGGCGGCGCGCCACTCCCGAAGGGGGTGCAGAGCGACCTGCAGTGCATTTTGGGCGTGCCGGTGCTGGAACATTATGGCTCCAGCGAAGCGGCGCAAATCGCCACCAACCTGCCGCCGCCTGGTCCAAACAGGCCAGGGACTTGCGGGCAACCCTGGCCTGATACCGTGGCCATTGTTGGTGAGGATGGACATCCCTTACCAGCCGGTGAGCGGGGCGAGGTCTGGGTTCGTGGCCCCACCGTGATATCTGGCTATTTCGATGCGCCGGAACTCAATCAAGCTGCTTTCAAAGAGGGTTGGTTTCGCACGGGCGATATCGGCAGCCTAGACCAAGAGGGCTTCCTGTCGCTGCACGGGCGCCTGAGCGAACTGATCAACCGCGGCGGTGAGAAGATCGCCCCTGCTGAGGTCGAATCCGCCCTACTGCGCCATCCCGCCATAGCCGAGGCCGCTGCTTTCGCAATCCCCCATCCACGCCTTGGCGATGACGTCGCGGCCGCCATCGTTCCCCATCCTGGTGCGCAGGCGACACCTTCGGAGCTTCGCCAGTTCCTGCAACGCGCGTTGGCCTCGTTCAAGATCCCGCGGCGCATTCTGATCCTCGACCAACTGCCAAAGGGGGCGACGGGAAAGGTTCAGCGGCGACGGCTGCGCGAGTCGTTCGACGGGCTGTTGGGCGATCAGGGCGCGATGCCCGTGCCTGCCGTGAACAAAGGGCCATTGGATCTGGAAGCTGAACTGCTGACCCTGTGGCGGAGGCTGCTGAAGTCCCAGGCTGTGACGGTCGACGATGATTTTTTCGCCAGCGGTGGTGACTCCCTTCTGGCGATGGAAATGCTCATCGAACTCGAGCGGCTCATCGGCCATCGCGTACCGGGAACGATTCTGTACGGGGCAGAAACGATCCGCCAACTTGCCCCAAAAATCGCCATGCAGACAGGCACACCGGCGACGCCGTCCTTCCGGTTCGGTGCCGGCGGCGATCGGCCTCCACTTTTCTTTTTCAACGGGAACTTCGTCAGCGGCCACGCGGGTATGCGGCGGATGGTCGAGCTTTTCGGGCCCGATTGTCACATACTCTCCATCGATCCCCACGGCCTTCGGGGGGAGTCGATTCCGCCGTCGATCGAGAAGATGGCCGCCGACCGCCTGCCACTTATTCTAGAAACGCAGAGCAGCGGTCCTTTCCTTCTGGGTGGCAAATGCAACGGCGCCATGGTGGCGTTTGAAACAGCCCGACTGCTGATGGCCGCCGGCCACAAGGTTGATATGGTTGCGATGGTCGACCCGCCGACCATCAGTGCCCGTCCGGTGCCGCGGACAATCATCGCACTGATGAAGCCGATAGTCTCGCCTTACTGTCTGCGCTGGACCTATGAACAAATGGCGCGGCTGGAGCGGTTCTTCAAGGCGCCAACGAGCAAGCCGATTACGATAGCCAGGCTGTATAGCACTTTTTCCATTCCCAATAACGAGATTCCGCCGGTGTTATGGGACGCTTATTCATTCGCAATGTCGCAATATCTTCCGGCACCGCTCGAGATCCCTGTGACTTTTTACGCGGCCGACCACGACGGGCGGGCATGGCGGCATGTCTGTGCTCAACTCGACGTGATCGAGTTACCGGGGGGACATAGTGACTGCCTGACCATTGGCGCTGAACTGCTGGTCGATCATCTGCGGCCAAGAATTGACGGTCTCGTTGGCGGCGCGCCTTCTGAGGCCGCCAACCCTTAGAGGTTCTCCCGGAATGGGCCTTACTCTACCGGTAGAAAACCTCTACTGGGTTGGCGGACTTAGTGCCGTGGTGGTCTCCGCGCCGGGACCGTTAGCCCATTTGCCAGCACGATCCCGCCAACTGAGGCAGCTTACCGTTGTCTTTTCTCAGCCGACGCCGTCATCTTCAGCCATTCCTCAGAAAGGCGCAGCCATCGTTCTTTGTCGAGCGCGCGCGTTCGGCTTGCTCTCGGCATTCATCCGCTTGATTACGGAATCTGGCTGCGTCGTCTGACATGCCGCTGACCCACACTGCCATCGTGATCCAGGAAGGATCGATCGTGCTCGAGAGCAAGGGCATGCCACCGAAACGTTACGGCGTCGGTGACGTGATCGTTTTCCACAACGGTGCGCACGCCAAATGGCATGTCGAGGGCTATGTGAAAAAGGTCGCCGTGTTCCGCCAGACCAGTCCGTTCCTGCTCGGCCTGGCCGTTCGCGCCGTCAACAAGCTGAAGCGGACGCTCGCCCCCGTCCATTGACTTCCTGACTGCTGATCCGCCATGCGGAGCATTCAGATACAGCTCAGCCGCGACCGCGCAAACGGTTCGCGGGCTGCGGGCGGCTATCTGGCCAAATTCTTGAAAAGCTTGGTGGGCGCACCAGGGCTCGAACCTGGGACCCGATGATTAAGAGTCATCTGCTCTACCAACTGAGCTATGCGCCCGGACTTGGTCCGGAAAAGCCTTCGCAAGAGGGCGTCGTTTAGCAAAGCGATTCCCCGATGTCCAGCAAGCTGGAGCGAGTTTTCCCGGCCTTTGGCGCGGGCCGGGAAAGGCAAAAAGCCGCTGGATTTCAGCGGCTTCCGCCCCTACTCGGCAAACGTGTGCTCAGAGCCGCTCCGGGCCCCCTCGATCCGGCCCGTCATCCCGGTCATAGCGGTTGCGGTTGTAGCCGCGGTCCCGGCCGCCATCGTCGCGATCCCGCTCAAAACGCTCCATTCGGCGCTCCCGCCAGCCCTCGCCACGGCCATGAAACCGGTCCATTCCGGTCAGTACGGCCAGACGGCGCTTCTGGCCGTCGTCCAGCGTCTTGTAGAGCGGATCGGCCGCATCAGCGATTTTCTTCATGGCGGCCGCCGAAGTCGCCATGTTGTCGGCGCGCTCGCGCAGCCGCGCCACCGGATCATCCGGCTTCTGCGGGCTCGAATCGTCCCGCCGCGCATCCATCCGCGCATTGGCGCGGTCGATCCGCAGTTTGGCGAATTCCCGCACCGCGGTTTCCACCGCCGGCCACAGCTTTTCCTGGTCGGCGGTCAGCTTGAGCCCGGCATGCACGGAGGCGATTCGGGCGTCGGCAAACGCCGCCCGGTCTTCCGGGTTCATCCGCATATGCCCGTAGCCCCAATGACGGTGCTGGGCATAGACCGCCGTCGAACCGGCGATGGCGAGCACCGCGACCGCGGCGATGGTGAACTTCCTCATGCTGACCTCCGTTGAAAAGGTTGCATGAAGATGGGCCGGCTCTGGGCGGCAATCAACTTAACGATAGGAAAGAACACCTTCCCTTACCAAGATGTAATCTGGATGAACCCCGCCTGTCCGAAACGCTAGAGCATGCCGAGGGTACGCGGCAGCCACAGCGACAATTCCGGGATGTAGGTGATGAGGCCGAGGAAAACCAGCAGCGTGATCAGCCATGGCAGCACCGCGATCGACAACTCCGTAATGCCCATCTTGGCTATCCCGGAGGCCACATAGAGATTGAGTCCGACCGGCGGATGGCACATGCCGATTTCCATGTTGACCACGACGATGATGCCGAAATGCACCGGATGAATGCCGAGCTTGACCGCGATCGGATACAGGATCGGCGCCATGATCAGAACGATCGACGACGGCTCCATCACGTTGCCGGCGAGTAGCAGCAGCAGGTTCACCACCAGCAGGAAGGTGATCCAGTTGACGCCGCTGTCGGTGATCCAGTTCGACATCGCCTGCGGGATCTGCTCGCTCGTCATCAGGAACGAGAACAGCACCGCGTTGGTGACGATGTAGAGGATCATCGCGCTCATGTTCGCCGACGCGAGCAGGACTTTTGGCACGTCCCTGAACTTCAGGTCCTTGTAGATGAACATCTCGATCAGGAAGGCGTACACCGCGCTCATGGCGGCAGCTTCGGTCGGCGTGAACCAGCCGAGATAGATGCCGCCGAGCACCACGACGATCAGCGAAATGCCCCAGATCGAATCCATGAAGGCACGGAAGGCCTCGCCCCAGGTTGCCTTCGGGACTTTCGGATAGTTGTTCTTCCAGGCGCGATACCAGGTGGTTCCCGACAGCATGATCGCGAGGATCACGCCCGGCACCATGCCGGCCATGAACAATTGCCCGACCGAGGCGGAGCTGACCCGCTCGCCCGCGGGGCCGAAATAGACCGCGCCGCTGGTCGACACGGCGTAGATCACCATGATGATCGAGGGCGGGATCAGGTTGCCGAGCGCGCCGCCGGTGACGATCACACCCGCGGCAAAGCGCTTGGGATACCCGACCGACAACATCGCCGGCAGCATGATCGATCCGATCGCGACCACGGTCGCCGGCGAGGATCCCGACACCGCAGAAAACAGCGCTGCGGCCATCGTGGCGGCGATACCGAGGCCGCCGGCCCAATGGCCGATCATCGTCCGCGCGAATTCGATCATTCGCCGCGCGACGCCGCCATGGGTGAGGAAATTGCCGGCCAGGATGAAGAACGGGATCGCCATGATCTCGAACTTCTCGATGCCGGTGAACAGCTTGAGCGCCACCGATTCGATCGGCACCGTGGTCAGGAGGAACAGATAGGTCAGCACGGTCAGGCCGAGCGAAATCGAGATCGGCATGCCTGTCAGCATCAGCGCGACCAGCAGGCCGAAGATAATGAGGGCGCTCATCGGGTGATCCCCGCAGCGCCGGCGCCGGGAGCATCGACCTCGATGCCCTCCACCTGCGTTTCATCGTGATGCGGCAGATGGCCGGTGCGCCAGAAATTGCGCGCCACCTGCAGGAAGCGGAAGCACATCAGATAGGAACCGAGCGGAACGCAGAGATAGATGATCCAGCTCGGCATTTCCATGTCGGGGGTCACCTGGTCGGTGTGGTACAGCCCCCAGACGAATTTCGCCCCCATCGAGCCGACGACGACCGTAAACAGCGCGCCGCACAGCAGGCTGAACATGACGGTGAATTTCCGCTTTTCCGGGCCGAGCTTGTTGACCAGCACGTCGACGCCGACATGGATGCCGGTACGCACGCCATAGGCGGCGCCGAACTTCGCCATCCACACGAACATGATGATGCAGAGTTCCTGCGCCCAGGCCAGGTTGATCGGAAACAGGATCGGATAGAACAGGGGAATGCCGACCAGATAGCGGTGAGCCACCGCGATAAAAATGATCACGGTGGCGGCTGCGATCAGAAACGTGATCAGCCATTCCTCCAGCCGATCGAGGATGCGTAGAAACATCTATTTCCCCCAATATCGAAGTTCGTCATGCCCGGCCATAGCCGTTCGAAGAACGGCGTCGCTTCCGCTCGCCTATGTCCCGGGCATCCACGTCTTGCTAGCGCCTCGGCAAGGAAAGACGTGGATGGCCGGGACAAGCCCGGCCATGACGGAAAACGATCTATTCGCCCCTGCCAGGAGCCTGGAAGCTCCCGGCATCTCAAATCCTCGTCCTAGTTGGTCGCGCCCCTCGTTTCCTTGAGGAATTCGTCGATCAGCGGCTGGCCGACGCGGCTTGCGACGTCCTTGTAGACCGGCTCCATGGCCTTGCGCATGGCGGCGTCCTGCTCGGGCGTCAGGGTGAGGATTTCGCTCTTGCCGGACTTCTTGACTTCCGCAAACGCGTCGTCGTTTTCCTTCTGCGACTGGCCGTTGCCGTAGGCGGTGGCTTCCTTCATGGCCTTGTCGAGCTGGCCACGAATGTCTTCCGGCAAGCCGTCCCAGAACTTCTTGTTCACGACCACGACATAGCCGATGTAGCCGTGGTTGGTGACGGTGATGTGCTTCTGAACTTCGTGCATTTTCTGGGTGTAGATGTTCGACCAGGAATTTTCCTGACCATCGACGACGCCGGTCTGCAGCGCCTGATAGACCTCGGAGAACGCCATCACCTGCGGGATCACACCCAGCGACCGCATCTGTGCTTCCAGCACTTTCGAGGACTGGATGCGGAACTTGAGGCCCTTGTAGTCGGCGGGCGTGACCAGCTTCTTGTTGGCGCTCATCACCTTGAAGCCGTTATCCCAATAGGCGAGACCGGTCATTCCCTTGGAATCGAGCAGCTTCAGAAGCTTGGCGCCGAGCGGCCCGTCGGTGACCTTTCGCAGCGTCTTCAGGTCGGGGAGGATGTACGGCAGATCGAACACCTCGAATTCCTTGACGCCGATCGGTCCGAACTTGGCGTTCGACGGCGCCAGCATCTGCACGGCGCCGAGCTGCAGTGCTTCCAGCTCTTCCTTGTCCTTGTATAGCTGCGAATTCGGGTAGACCTCGACCTTGACCTTGCCGGCGGTGTATTTCTCGGCGAGCTCCTTGAATTTCTCGGTCGCCAGCCCCTTCGGCGTGTTCGGCGCAACCACGTGGCTGAACTTGATGACGATCGGCGACTGCGCCGACGCCGGGCCCACCAGGGCCAAAGCTGCAATCGATGCCGCAGCCAAAATCAATCTCTTCATGTTTCCTCCCACGTAATTTTTTGCGGAGCGCGAACACCCGGCTCCGAAGCTTGTATGCCACCGAACCAATACAGAGAAGCCGGGCGAAATGCCATTGCCCGTTAGCAGGGGACGGCCTTCCAGGTTCGCTGCATCGCAAAATGCGACATCCTGTCCAGCCACGGTGTTTTCCAAGGGGAGGATTTAGCAGGGACATGGTTCCGCACCCTCGCCGCGCGATGCGCCCGAGTTATGCAACCGAAGTGCCCTCGAATAATTCAGAGGGCGCAGGGAATGCCGGATGCGCGCTGCACCCGCGGTCTCGTGTGCGATTGTGCTAAGTAGGCTGCACACGAGCATACAGGGCAGCGGAGAACATCCGACATTCCCTGCGCAATGGCTTTACGGCTTATGCCGTGATCTCCCCGGAGACGAGTTCTTGGTTGACTCCGTCGCTGCCGTTCAGCTCTCGCCTACCCGACAGCTTGACACCTGCAACGGGTGCCAGGACCACACGGTTTTGCCGTACGCTTATCCACGCCATCGTCGAGGCGTAAACCAGCGTCCACCGCAACCCGTCCAACGTCCGTGACGACGGCCGACGCCCTTCTGAGTAGGACGGGATGGGCAAAGATATGCACCTGATTTGGCTTCCGGTAAACAGAAATATTTTTTATTCTGGGGCTTGACACGACTTCCGTAAATCAGAACTGATTTGCCCGTCAGCTAGAGATTGATCCCAAACTTCTGCGGACCCCACATATTGAGAATACAACACGTGCAGCCACACGATGCGTTCCTGAAACCGACGCCGGCACGTCTTCAAAAATCCAGCTTGGATTGAATCGCATCTATGCCAGCCTTGGCGCAGGCTTCGTCGGCATCGCCTCCGGGCGCTCCCGAGACGCCAATTGCGCCGACCAGCGAACCGCCCGCCTCAACGACCAGTCCGCCTCCAATAACAACCACGCCCGGAAGATTGCGAATTCCCGCCTGCATCATGCCGGGCTGACTGACGGTGAACAGATTGCTGGTGCTGCTGCGGAATGTTGCCGCGGTCCACGCCTTGCCCGATGCAGTCGCGGGGGTATGAGCCCCGGCATAGCGGTCGCGCAGCATCACTTGTGTTACGCCGAAGCGGTCGACAACGGCTATCGCGACCTGGTAGCCGCGTTGCTGACAATTCGCGAGTGCGGATTGCGCCAATTCGAGGGCGATTCCGGGCGCCAGGGATTTGTAGGTAACGAGCGAGTCCTGTGCCGGACACGGCGTCGAAATCAGCAGAGCGAAACTTGCCAACAGATGTACAAGGCTTTTGCTGTCCATAACTGATCCTGTTCGGCCCGGGCCGCTGCTTGATGTTGCATTTGTTGCCCTGTTGAATTATCAAGTGCCTAGGGGAAGTACAGTCTCCCCTTGAGGCTTCGGTCCAAGAACTGTGCAGCACTCGACTCGTCGAGGCGATATGCACATGGAACGGAATGCCTCCATTTTCCCCAAACGAACGCAATCTGCAGCCTGCTTCTGCCGGATATCAGCCGCCGCCGATTCTGCGCGCGCTGCGCTTTCTGCGGCGAGATTCAGGGGAGCCATCATTGCGGCGACGCTTTTCCTCATGGGAGTGAATGACATGTCAAACCACGCGATCAGTTTCGAGAGCACCGGGATCGGTGTTGCGCCCGAGGGCTGGACGGTGACCCTCACAGGATCAGGCGATCCGAAATGGACGGTCGAGAGCGATGACACGGCACCGTCAAAATCGAAAGTGCTCAAGCAATCCGGCAGGGCAACCTATCCGCTGCTGCTGAAGAACGACACCAGCATCAAGGACGGCTTTGTCGAGATAAAATTCAAGGCGATCGCGGGATCGCAGGACCGCGCCGCCGGCATTGTCTGGCGGGCGAAAGACGCGAACAATTACTACGTGACCCGGGCCAACGCTCTTGAGGACAATGTCGTTCTCTACAAGACCGTGAACGGCGTTCGAAGCGCGCTCGACATTGTCGGGCGCAAGGGAGGTTACGGCACTGACGTCAAGGTTCCGGCCGACACGTGGCATAGCTTGCGCATCGACTTCAGAGGCTCGCGCTTCAGCGTGTCCTTCAACGGCAAACAATTATTCGAGGTTGAGGATTCCACGTTCGCCGATGCCGGCAGGGTGGGGCTATGGACCAAGGCCGATAGCGTCACGCTGTTTGACGAGGTAACCTACGGCGAGGCCAAATAGCTTGAAGGAACCGGGCACACAGCGTCGTGATACCGGATCAAGCTGCGGCTCTTGCGTGTGCAACGCACTCTGCCTAGAAACGGCTTCGGGGAAATGCAGACTCCCCATCAGACGGTCCCCGTCCAAGATCTGCGCAACGCTCGATTTGTCGAGAGGATTGCGCATGGACGACCGAAAACTCCCAATTTCTCTAACTTCTCTTTGTGGACCGACCGACGCTGACCCGGCGCCGATCGATTCCGTCCGCGAGGGCTCGTCCGTCGTTTATTTCTGCAGTGCAGAGGAAATCAGCGAAGGCTTCGCCATTACGTTACGCGCGATGGGATTCGAAACCGAAATTCTCCTGTCAGATATTATTCCGCAGTCCGACATCCCCTCAAATCCGAAGGAGAGATAGATGGGTCTCAAACCTTGGCTCGTGGCTTCGATCTTCGCAGCCTCCCTCACGAACGCGGCGACCGCCCAGGAAGTCGACTGGAAGAAGGTCGATGACACGTTCGGAAGAAAGCCCGCGGTTTCGGGTGACGTGCACCGCTACGGCTTTCCCCGCACCGATCTGACCGTTACCCTCGACGGCGTCACCATCAAACCGGCTTTGGCGCTCGGCGGCTGGGTCGCGTTCAAGCCAATGCACGGAGAAGCCATGGTGATGGGCGACCTCGTGCTGCTGGAGACTGAAATCAATCCGGTCATGCTCAAGATGATTGAAGGCGGGCTTGAGATCACCGCCGTCCACAATCATCTGCTGCGCGCCAGCCCGGCCACGTTTTACATGCATGTCGGAGGCCACGGCGATCCCGCGAAGATGGCTACCGTCATTCGCGATGCTCTGGCGGTGAGCAAGACCCCGCTCGCGACGCCTGCCGCAGCGCCTCCACCCGCAGTCGAACTCGATACGGCACAGCTAGATCAGATCATCGGCGTCAAGGGACAGGCGAACGGCGGCGTCTATCAATTCGCCGTGCCGCGCCGCGATCCGGTGACGGAAAACGGCATGCAGCTGAGCCCGGTCGGGCCGATGGGCGTGGCGATAGCCATCGGCTTTCAGCCCACCGGCAGCGGCAAGGCCGCAATCACCGGCGATTTCGTTCTCTCCGGTGACGAGGTGAATCCGGTGATCAGGGCATTGCGATCGAACGGCATCGACGTAACCGCCGTTCACAGCCATATGCTGGACGAACAGCCGCGGCTGTTCTTCCTTCATTTCTGGGCCAATGACGACGCGTTGAAACTTGCCCGCGGACTTCGCGCTGCCCTCGACAAGACCGCCAGTACGAAGAGCTAGTTTGAGGCTTTCATCGGGAGGTCGACATGCCGCTGAAAACAATCAGAACCATCGCCATACCGGAAGCCGCGGGCAGCGAGTTTGACCACGCCGCCTTCGATGCGAAGAGCCGACGTGTCTTCATTGCACACACCGCGCGCCATTGCATTGAGGTGATCGACCACGACGCCGGCAGGCATATCGCGACGCTGCCGGGATTTCCGGGCGTGGCCGGCGCTGTCGCTGACGACGGACAGATTCTGGCAACCAACCGCGGCAGCGCCAGCGTCGCCTTGCTCGATGCTGTCACGCTGGAAACTCGCGCCACCTTCAGATCCGGCGCGCGACCGAACGGCGCTGTGATCGTGGCCCGGTCCAGCCTCGGGATCGCCGCCTGCATCGGCGACGACAAGGAAGCGCCGACGCTGCACGTTTACGGATTGAGTGACCACAAACAGGTGTCGATCGAGCTGCCGGGACGGCCGCGCTGGTGCGTCACCGATGCCGCCGCCGAACGGCTGTTCCTCTGTATCCGCGAGCCCTCGATGGTACTGGTGGCCCGCCTGCCCGACCTTGGTGCGGTGACGCATTGGAAAATCCCGTCATCGGGTGCCCATGGTCTTGACATCGATCATTCCAGAGAACGGCTTTACGTTGCCTGCGATGACTCAACTCTGGTCGAGATGAGCAGCACCTCGGGCGAAGTCACCAACGTCTGGCCGATCGGAGGACCGCCCGATGTCACGTTTTTCAACCCGGCGACCGGTCTGGTTCACCTCGCCATCGGAGACCCCGGGCTTGTCGATTCCATCGATCCGCGCAACGGCCATGCCATGCGGACAGTCACCGGCGCGGGCGCACATACGACGGCGCTGGTGGCGCCAGACCGGCTTTACGTCATTTCACCCACACATGGCGGCGTTCTCGTCCTTTCGGACGCCTGATGTCCGCCAACATGCGCGTTCGAAGCAAACCGCACGACGACTTCATCAGTTGATGCTCGTTTGCCAATCGCTTGAACACGAGGGGTGGGCGTGATAGAAAAATCGCTCGGGTCGTTGACAACCGCCCGATGAGCTCCCGCAGCCAAGCGTTGTTTCGCTCCACCATGGAGGAGAAACCATGTCTTGCGGCAGCACTACCTGCAATCCAACCAACACTCTCGACACAGCTTCCCCCGCGTTTCCGGACCTTGGAAGGTCCTGGAAAATCCCATTCGCGTGGCTGGATGGATTAACACTGAGGTGGGAACGACGTCGCCAATATAAGCAACTTCTCGAACTCGATGACCGGCTGCTCGCCGATATGGGCCTATCGAGGACGATCATTAAAGAAGTGCGCACGGCCCCCTTGTACGTCATCACGTGGCCCGACAGTCGATAACGATGGACCAAATTGCAGTCTAGCGAAGTGCGGGCGAAGGCGCTTATTCGCCGTTCGCCCGCGCGGGGCACGACTGATGCCGCCAGCCACTGCAAGCTTTGGACGATCAATCGATCGCAGCCATTGCCAACCCGAAGCCAAATCCAATAGAGTATTGCCTGGGGACGTCGCAGCCTCCCCGTGAAGTGGGTGACCCCATGCAAGCGCTGCTCGCTTTCCTGTGGAGCGAGCAACATGGATGGAAACCTTTTACTTCTCTTTATTCTTGCAACATTTCTTGGCGGCTTCGTCAGCGGGTTTTCCGGATTCGCGATGGGCCTCGTCGTATCCGGCATATGGCTGCACATCATCACGCCGATTCAGACCGCCGCGCTGATTGCCGGCTACGGGCTGCTCACGCAAGGCTACGGCATCGCGAAGCTGGGCCATGAGTTGCGCTGGCAAGACATTTGGCCGCTGACGCTCGGAACGGCAATCGGCATCCCAATCGGCGTGATGCTGTTGACACACATCGATCCGACTTACTTGCGCTTCGGCGTCGGAGTGTTGCTCGTCCTTTACGCAACATACAGCCTTGCACGCCCACCCATAAAGCCAATGAAGATCGGGACGCTGGCCGACGTTGCCATCGGCATTTCCAACGGATTGCTCGGAGGTCTCACCGGTCTCGGCGGCATCATCTCCACCATCTCGTGCCAGTGGCGCGGCTGGTCCAGGGACAAGCAACGCTCCGTGTTTCAACCGGTGCTGTTTGCGGCATTTGCGATCATCTCGACCGCGCAACTCGTCGCTGGGTCGTACACGGTCGAAACCGTCAAATTGTACGGCATCGGGCTTCCTTTCATGGTAGCCGGCATATGGATCGGCTTCAAACTCTATGGGACCATCAACGACGAAACGTTTCGCAAAGCGGTGTTGATACTGGTTCTCCTGGCCGGCGTGTCACTGATCGCTTCGGCGTCGGGGCTGATGCCTGTCTCCCAAAGCCGAAACTGAGGGACGCCTTCCGTGGACGATCAAAACGATACTTCACTTCCATCCGGAAACGACAAAGCGATCAAATCGGTCACGGCTGAGCCCGCCGCCGGAGCTACCGTCGTTTTTTTGCGGAGACCAGGTCAGGACCGCCTTCGTGCTTGCACTGCAACTGATGGGAATAGATGCGCCGATGCCGGACGTCAGCGAACGCGATCCGCCAAAATCAGGGGATTGAACGCCGATCACAAGACGCGATAACCCCTCTTCGCTTAGTTGCCGAACAGCGCCACGCGCGAACTGTCGTCACCACCAAAGGCCATGACCCGGCCTTCTTCGTGCTCTCGCGTTTCCGGTCGCTGCTTGGCGCGCGCGGCCTCGCGCTTTAATTTGCGTTCGGCGTAGCGCTTGCGGCGTTCACGCACTTCGGCTTCAGCCTTCTTCGCGTCCGGCTTCTCAGCGCGTTTTTCCGGTTGCGCCGCCTGCACGGGCTCGGGCGCCGGGCCCACCACGGCAGCCTGTTGCGATGTCTGTTGGGGCGGTTGCGGCGGCTGGGCCGCCTCGGCCGTGGTAGGCAGAATGACCCTGACGGGGGACAGCAGTTCTGTGGTCGTACGTGCCTGGTAGCCGGAGGGCTCCTTGAGCGCCGAGTTAGCCATCAGGAGTCCGCTGCCAAAGCCAACTCCCAGGATGACAAAAGTAGTTCCCACCCCTGCAAAAAAAATGCGCGCGCTCGATGCCATGACCGTGTCTCCGATTATGCACGTCAACACAGTGATCGCGAGATATGTTCCGGGTCGGGAAAAATAGGTAGCCGGCGTTTCCTTGCAATCCCTGCCCGCTCGCACGGCTAGCGGTGCGCTTCAGAAGGTGACTTCCATGTGAAACTTACGACTCTCGCAGATCACCAATCGCGGATGAGGCGTACTTGAGGTTTGGACCTCGTTTGAGGATGCCGCGTCCTAAAAACTTGTCGTCGCCATTAGCCGCTCTGCCGAGCAATATAAAAAGCCCTGCCGAGCGGGTGCTCGGCAGGGCTCACGCAGAGAAGTCGACGGACGGCAAGCGGGGACCTTGGTGGCCCATCGAGGGTCTGCGAGCGTGTTAGCGTCGGCACTAACGTCCCGGATTGCCACTTGTTCCCGGCAGGATACTCAAGAGGGTCGCCGCTTTAACGCCGTCCGCGTTTGAACCTGATAGCGATCATCGACGGTTCGCGAATGTAGTTCATGCCGACAGCCGTTGGTCCAACGGCCCGCAGTGGGTGCGCTCAATTTTACCTGACGGGCTGAAACGAAAATGCGCCCGCACCAGACTGGCTTTGTTGTTCCGATAATCAACCCAAATGCCGTCTTCCGTCACCGTCAGATCGTCGAGGGTAAAGGCCGTCGGGAGCTGGTTTTGCAGTTTGCCGGTCCAGTAAGCCGACAACGGCTCTCGCCCGGTCAGGCGCGCACCCTCGCAATCGCATTCAAGGGTGGCGCGCTCGTCGTAGAGATCGAGCAAAGCATTGAGGTCGCCTGATCGACATGCGTCGAGCCAGTCAATAACAACGGCCAGCGGATCGAAATCATCAGGGGCAAGCGACATAACGGTCCCATCACAAACAGTCTGCCACCCCCGGCGCTGAATAGACAGCGCATGATGAATGCATCTTGAACAGCCCAAGCCTCGCACCCCGTAAAAACACGGTGTCGCCCCTCTCCTCCTCCTTCTGCTTCACCGCGCCGCGAAGGTAAGTCGTGTTTGTGCGTGCATGCATGCGGGAGAAGCGATAACTGGCCAATGCCGATCTGGCCAACAGCAGACTGCGCCCGACGCAAGTCTTGTTCCCCAGGGAACAGCGCGGGGCGGCAGGCGGGGGCATTGTCCTGCTCACCGATGAAACGGAGCGATGATCGCCCCGGTCGGACACGACGGAGCAAACCGATGACCAGCAATACCGGACTTCTGAACGACACCGAGCTTGCGACCGCTTCAGGTGGCGTCACTTCCCTGATCGGCACCAGCACCATTGCGCATCCGCACATTCCCCGGAATCACGACCTGCTGACGCCGCAGCAGATCGCGAAGCTGCTTTCGTTCAACGGCGGCTTCAGCCCCCCGATCCCCCGCAGCTGATTTCAGCAAGCCGAAAGCTGAATTGCCTGATCTCGCCTCCCCTGGCCAGGGAGGCGAGGTCTTTCCCGGCGCCCAATCGTTCATGGAGAAGCTGGCTTCCGTCGCGACAGGACAGCACAACCTCACTTCGAGGCGCCCTGCTTCTTGTCGCGCGGCAGGAATGGCTTGAGCGGTCGCTTGATCGCGCCCGCGCAGGCACGGGTGACGGTCTTGCCGCCGTCGGTCCAGGTCTGCGTGCCCTTCAGGTTGGCGCTGCGCCGCACGAAGCTGCCGCTGTATTTCGCCTGGTACTCGCGGCTGCCGCTTTTCCAGGTGCCCTGAAGATCGATTTTCTGGCCGTCGATTTTTCCGGTGCCCTGCTCGGCCGTGGCCTCGACGGCGGCGTTGCGCAGCCGTACCACGTGCGTGTAGCGCGCGGTGCTGCCGCTGATCGTGACCTCGATGGCCTCGCGCATCTTGTCGCTGGTAAACGGCAGCTTGTCGCATACCATGGTGCCGCGATAGGTGGCGTCGAGCACTTCCGCCGCGACGGGCGTACCCATCGCCGCCATCATCGCCGCCGCCAGCACTGCACGTTCCAGCCACACCATTGCCGCCCCCCTTGCTGAAACCTCGTGGCCGCTACCGAGCAGTCTTCTGCCGCTTCATTAATCCGCATCGTACCGGGCTCAACCGGGGGCGTCGATAGTAGCCTGAACGCGGCTTCGCGGCTGCAGCATGGCGGCGCTGGTCGTTGCCCTGGCCTGGTCTGGTGCGTCGCAATGATGTCGTGCTGCGACCGTTGGTCCGCAAAATCAAGTTTGACCGCTGCGTCGCCGTGGAACAAACTGTCCTTTCTTGATCACTTATTAAATGGGAGGCGGACATGAAGAAACTCGTTACGGCGGCAGCCATTTCGTTCTTTGCCCTTGGATCGTCATTGGCGTTGGCTCAGACCGCGCCAATGATGGGGAAGGAAACCAGCAAGACAGGCGCCACGCCGCCGAACGCAGGCGCCAGTGCGTCCATCGCGGTTGATCCAAAAGCCAAGAAACCGGCTCCAATGGCAGGCCCTGATTACCAGCACAAAGCAGGCGCCGCTCCGCCCAACGCAGGCGCCAGTGCGTCCATCGCGGTTGATCCAAAAGCCAAGAAGCCGACTGCAATGGCGGGCCCTGATTACCAGCACAAAGCAGGCGCCGCTCCGCCCAACGCAGGCGCCAGTGCGCCCATCGCGTCCGCGCCCGCGGCCAAGAAAAAGTGAGCTGAGACGAAAGCAGCTTCCAGTGCGTCTGAAGGCCCCGTCCCCACGGGGCCTTCTTCGTTTGCCGTGAGGCGCTCGCTGCGATGCCAGTCCAGCTTTGCCGCGGCGCAAAACGGACATCGGTCAACTCGGCGTGGACCAGCGCATTGAACAGCAGAAGTTTTTTTCCGGCCTCTCCGACCCTATGACGCGACGTGCGCCAGCCGCTCCCAGTCGAAGGTGATGCCATGGCCAGACCGCGGCGGCGCCAATGCCATGCCCTGTTCGAGGACGAGCGGCAGCTCGATGTAGCGGTCGAGCCCGAAACCGTGCGCCTCGAGATAGGAGCGGTTTGAGCAGGCTGCCAGCAGGTGGACGGTAATGTCGTGCGCGCCGTGGCTGGTCACCGGAAGATTGAACGCTTCGGCGAGGCGCGCGATTTTCATAAAGACTGTGACGCCGCCGCAATTGGTGACATCGGGCTCGGGATACGACACCGCACCGGCCGCGATATAATTCTTGAACTCCCAGAGCGAGCGCAGGTTTTCGCCCGCCGCGATCGGCACGCCGCCGGCCGCCATGATCCGGGCGTGGCCGGCAACATCATCGGGAATGATCGGCTCCTCAAGCCAGGTCAGGTCGCAGGGTTGCAGGGCGCGCGCGGCGCGGATCGCCTCCTCGACCGTCCACTTCATGTTGGCATCCGCCATCAGCGGAAAACCGTCGCCAAGATGCTTGCGCATCGCCTGCACGCGCGCGACATCGGAGGCGAGATCGGGCCGCCCGACCTTCATCTTGATGGCGCGAAAGCCCTTGGCGAGATTGTCGTCGGTTTGCCGCAGCAGCGCCTCCACGGAAAGATCGAGGTCGATACCGCCGGCGTAACAGGGTACGCGCGCGTCAAAGCCGCCGAGCAAACGAAACAGCGGCACGTTGGCACGGCGGGCCTTGAGGTCCCACAGCGCGATATCGAGCGCGGAGAGCGCGAGCACGGGCGGCCCGCCGCGGCCGCCATAGTGCAACGCCCACCAGACATGATGCCAGATCGCCTCCGTGTCATCAGCTTCGCGACCCTCGATCAGTCCGGGAATTTCCCGCCGGAGCGTATCGGCAATCGCGCCGCCATTGCGGCCGACCGTGTAGGTATAGCCGACACCTTCGGCCCCGTCGGAATCGCGGACACGGCACGTGATCAATTCGAAGGCGTTGATTTGGCCGTGCGTGCTGTCGGAGAGGCTAACGGTCAGCGGGATCCGATAGAGCCCGGTGTCGATCGTCCTGATAAGCGCCATGGTCCGCCCTTTTTTGGGCATCCTAGGCTGGCCACGTTTGCAGGGCAATTGCTTCAACAATTTACATCGGATGGGTGCTCTCCGGAAGGAACGGTCGTGATCGGCGGCCTGGTTCACCTTGGTCGCATGGTCCCCCAAGATGTGAATGTCTGCCTGGCAAGTTCGCGGTAGAGCTCGCAAATCTTTTGCGTCTCGGCAACAAACGTCAAATAGGCCTGCCTTGCAAATTCGGTCTGAATCTCAATTGCCTTGTCGAACGACCGCGCGCCGATGAGCTTCTCGACGAGCAACCCGCTCTCCTGAAGCGACATCCTGGTGTAGTCCCGGTACGCATTCGCGATGGTTTGAATACTGACTGGGTTCTCTTGAATACTGACTGGGTCCTCGTTCGCCGGAAGAACTGCGACAATCGAGGGCACATCCGCCTGTTCAACTTCGCCGATGACGGCCGCAGGCGCGGCTGTGTCGTCCGTGGAAACCTCAGGTGACACCATTTCCGTGGAAACCTCAGGTAACGCCATCGCCATGGAAACCTCAGGTGACGCCATCATTGGGCCGATCTGAGCTTCATTCTGCGGATCAAGATTCGGACTTGGCTGTTGTTCTGACTTCCGGCTCTGCTGGTCCGTCTTCCGGCTGCGCTGGCGGGGCTTACCGCCGGATTTGCCCTGGTGCGTCTTCGACATTGTTGAACCCCACTAAATTCCGCTGTCGAAATCAGACCAGACATCAAGACTTCGCCATGTTTGCGATGGAATCGCGGTTCTGGCTTGTCCCTTGGGCGGCTTTGGTGTGGTAGCGGAAAATTTGAACGGAACGCGGGACGCTTGCGCGGAGCAAGGTTCCTTGTCAGGCATCAAGGAGGACGGCCGCTCTTGGCACAAACGGGCATGCTGGAAGCTCGACGTCCGTCAGCTTCTATCAGCGGACGTCACCAGGCTCATTCAGCTTCCTTCATCCAGCGCGCGATCCCGGGCCAATATTCTTCAAGCGTCCGCCTCCCCATGAAAAGGCTTAGATGGCCGCACGGGGCGATCGCGTGGCGCAGGGATTCCGCCGGCGTTCCTACCAGCCGTTGCACTGCAAGCAATTGTTGCGGGGCGACCACGTCGTCGGCGCTCCCGGCCAGCAGATACATCGGAAGCAGCAGCCGCGAGAGGTCGATCTCTTGTCCCAGCGCGACGAAGTTTCCGCTGGCGAGCGCGTTGCATTTGTACAGTTTCTCAACAATCTCGAGATAGTATTTTCCGGGAACGTCGATCGTCCAGGAATTCCAGTTCTTGAAGATGGCTTCGAGTCGGGTGAATTCCGGCGAGCCGATCGGCTGCACACTCTGCAGAGCGTTTCTGATATCCTTCGGGTCAGTCTCGTTCCCCCAGAACGGCGCGACCTTGCGGCCGATGACGAGCCCATCGCCTGACTTGACCAGGCTCTCAAACACGAACCGCGGGGTCGCCTCGGCGATAGCAGACAAACCGGATTGCTGCGCGGCAATATCAATCGGCGCGCCGGCCATCACAAGCTTGCGCACCTTGGCCGGGAATCGTCCCGCATAGACCAGAGATAACCAGCCGCCCTGGCAAAGCCCCACGAGATCGACCAGGCCGCCGAGATGATCGACAAGGACATTGAGATCGGCAAGATACTCGTCGACTCCGAGAAATCGCATGTCAGCGCCGGCAGAGCGCCAATCCGCCATGAACAGCCGTTCAATTCCGGCGCCGCGGAGGGCAGCAACGAGGCTGTGGCCGGCCGCAAGGTCGGCGATAGCGGCGCCATGCAGCGCGAGCGGTGGGCACAGCAGGGTGGGAACGCCGCTTCTGCCCACCGTAAAGTCACGAAGCCGGACGCTGTGCAGATCCAGCGCGATCGTGCTTGGCGTGGCGCCTTCCGGCTCCTGCGCAGGACTGGCGCCACCAGCGTCGGTTGACAATCCAAGAAGCTGCGCCGCGACGGACGAGGCGGTTTCAGCGGCCGATGCAGCGACGATCGCAGGCCAGAAGAACGCCGCATAAGGGAATTGATCGCCTGGATACCGATCCATTTGGAAGATTTCCGGTGCGCCCCCACGCGATAAGCTAGCACTTTTCGCCGGACATCGAGCCGGGAAATGGCGCGGCCGGGCTCAGCCATTCGCCATGACGACCGGGCGAAAAGCGGACATGCGCATAGACTACCCTTGTCGGCCAAGGATCAGAGCTGACTTAAAAACCGCAACTTGAAATGGTCCTCCTCTCCTCAGTTGCAAACCGAGGACGGAGGACTGAGCTAATGGGCCTCGGCGATCTTCGGTCCAGATGACAGCATCTGCGCGTTAGTTGCCGAGGGCCGGTTTGACGGCGATGCCGGGTCCGGTGATCGGAAAGCGGCGTCGGGCGGCGCTCCCTGGGACGGTCGGCGGGCAGCTGTTGGCGGAAGCACGATCACTTTCGCTCCGACTTTCACCCGCTCATAAAGGTCCACGACGTCCTCATTGGTCAGCCGGATACAACCGGACGAAACCCGCTTCCCGATCGTATCGGGCTTGTTGGTGCCGTGAATTCTAAATTCGGTCTCGCCCAGATACATCGCCCGAGCGCCGAGCGGGTTGCCGGGACCGCCTGCCATGAACCGCGGCAGATAAGGCTGACGCACAAGCATGTCTGCAGGCGGACGCCAATCCGGCCATTCTGTTTTACGGGCCACAGTCTGTTCACCGGACCATGTGAAACCTTCGCGGCCGACACCGATGCCGTAGCGCATCGCTTGCGCGTCGTTCAGGACGAGATAAAGGAATGTGTTCTTGGTATCGATGATCACGGTGCCCGGCGTCTGGTGGCTGGCGTAGTCAACCACCTGCCGAACAAATGCTCCGGGAGCGTCAGCGGCCTTTGGGGTTTCAAATTGAGGCGCGGGGGACAAAATCGGGGCCGGAGTCGGAGCCGGAGCCGGAACTGCCGCTAATGCATGAACTGGAGTTGACACGTAAACCGGAGTTGACGACGCCATGGCCTGGTGCGCGGACGGTTTCCGTATCGGTTGCACGCTCGTCGGGGGAGACAGCAAACAGTACCCCAATGCGGCGACGGCCACTGCGCCAATTCCAACTCTCCCGAACATTGGTAGTGCGAGCGTCTCTGCCTTTTTGCGTTTAGCCCGCTTACTCATATCGTTCCCCAGGTCACCATGCATGGAAGGGGTACACAGCAAAATTTAAGAAACTTCGAAGCGATTTCGCTCAGACGGGAACCGCTAGCGATGGTTAACGCCGAAATCCCGTTGGCAACAAAAATTGGCTCGACGTTTCCGAACAACTTGGCAAGACCGCCTTGCTACTGACCGACACTCTTGTCGACTGGTGCCGAGCACATCAATCACGGTTACGTTCGGCTGGTCTCGCGCGAGCAACTGAGAACGCCCCCTCAACGCTTTACGCGTACGTAGCAGGCGTTGATACCAGCGCTGCTTCGCCAACAGGAGCGATTAATCTGCCGTCTGCACCCCTGGATCGTGCCAGCCGAAAGGCGATCTTGCGGCCTTTCGCTAGTACTGGGAGTGCAGCTATGAGCAGGTCTCGACCAGCTTCCTGATGCTTCGCTCGAAGGTTGGGATCTTCAGGATCAGAGAACCTCGGCTGGTCTCGATCTGAACGAGAACACGCCAGGTCTCGTCAGCCTTTTGGGCTCCGACAATCCCGACCTGGAGGGCCTTTGAAAGCAGCTGAATCTGCTCAACCGGATTGCCTTGTCGGCCCTTGTCAGGCTGCGCTTGTGCGGGTTGCCCGAGAAGAAACAGAATTGAAAACCGATTATTGAATTGATCGCTGACAAGCGCCGCAGCTTGGGGATCATCGCCATTGAAGCGCCGCTTGCCAATCAAGACGTGTTCAGGGGGATTGTAGTTCGGGAACGATATCGTTGGCTTCCCATCCTGGTCCACGACGAGGGCAGTGAAGCTGATTATGCCGCGTTCCGCGCACCTGGCCTCGATCTCGGCAACTGCCCCTTCGTCATTCTTCTGAACCGATGAAGCCTTGTAGTCAGGTTTATCGGTCATAGGATCAATCTTCTGATCCAAAGACCATCGCGTGCCGCTCTCCCGCGAGTATTGGTCGCCGAGACGCTGCACTTCACGCCGCTTCTCACCGTTTGCCATCACTGTATCGACATCGGATGAGACCCGATCGAAAGTATCCTTCGTCTTCGAGTAGGTGCGTAACTGGTCTTCGTTCAAGGGGAACTTCATGAGCTTCAGGGATTGCTGCTGTGAGGCAAGATCGGCCAATGCTTGACCGGTCTTGTTGTCCAGCAGATCTCGGCCACGCGCGGACACGCGGGAGTTCAGACGTTCGATGTCGTTGGTCAGACTGTCGACACCTTCTTGCTGCGAAACGGCAGTTCGCAACTCGGAAAGGGCAGTATTCGCCCTTGTTATCGCGCCTTGGAACTCGACCTGCTTTTCCACGTCGTCTGGGCGATAGGTACTTAGGTCGCTGGCGACCTTGTCGAGCTCAGCGGCCTTTTGAGTTTCGGTAGGCACAAGGCGCGAGTTTGGCAGGTTGGCAATTCTCCGCTTGACCACCGGAATGTCATTGAGGACCGAATTGCGGGCCTCCGAAAGGTCCTTCGCCCATTGGAATGCTTTAGTGATCTTGGCGACATTGGGGCGAACCTGATCCAGTCGAGCTGTAACCTGGTTCAAATCCAAGGAGACGTCTGCTTTCGTTCGGTCGCGTCGCTCCGCCAACGAATCCAGGTCGCCTTTCAATTGGCGCACTGCATCGATCGTTGCTTGATCCGCGACGACAACGAGCGGTCCCGATAGTTGGTTCAACCAATCGGAGACTAACTGTGTCACGGACTTGATTTTTGAGGTTTGATTATCCAGTAGCTGCCTCCGTTGATTTCCGACCTCGAACTTGTTGAGAAGGGCAGCGCGCATGCTTAGAGCGGTCTCATAGTCTTCGTTGCGAACGGATTGCTTGTAAGCGCCGAAGTCCGTGGCCAACTCATCCCGCCCTTGATACCGGTCAGTGTTCTCCAGGAGTTCGTTGTAGGTCTTTTCGTCCTGAGCAAGCGTGTTCTGGATGTCGGATTGGAGTGCTCTTCCAGCAGACTTCCACAGGTCGAGCGGACGTTGGACCCCGCCGTTGGCGTTACCGCGCAATGTGATCCAATATCGCTGGATATACATCCTGTCGTAGCCGCAATTCCCTGACATCGGGATCTGAGCCCGGACAAGCGCTCCTCCTAGATCCCGATACGATTCTCGAACCCCCGACGAAACTCTCTGCTCGCGAAGCCAACGAGAGACTTCCGGGCTTTGCTTGAGGTAGGTATCGACGGTAGTGGCTCTTTCGTTTAGCTGCTGGCGGCATTCAGCTACGAGAGGGCATGTTTGGTTTTGGCTGCTCGATCCGAGCTGTGTTTCGGCAGCCTGAAGCTGCTCGCACACGGATGGGGTGTTCAGCATGCTAGAGAACGGCGCCTTTACCGGAGCTTCCACTGGGCGAGGCTCGTTCCTTGGCGGACTCTCAGCCACTTGGTTGGCTGGAGCCGGCAGGTCAGCGGCAAAAAAACGAAGAGTGCCCGTTCCGCTTCGATCCCAGCTCGCTGCCCATACATATCCTGGGCCGCCCGCTACTCGATAGATTGGCAGGTTCAGCTCGGCTGAGCGGCGGAAGTTACCAAGATGGTCCACAAGTATTCCCGAGCGGACATCCTTTCCAGCTCCCAGTTGGGCAACGCCTTGAGCGTCTAACGGCAGAAGCTTTACGTCGCCCCATAGGGCAATGAGACCGGTCAGGCCTGCCGAGTTGGCTGGGATATCTACTGTCCTCGCGGGTCCTGCGCCGAACCTTTTTGTCAGCCGACCTACATCATCATTAGCTTCGGTTCCGGAAAACCAAGCGGGCTCCAAAAAGCGGTTAACATAAGCGACGGTGCCATCCGAAGCATGGAGTATCGAATAGCTCGAGGTGAATGCACCACGAGCGCCTCGCTCGTTTTTCTTCCGTTGGCACCAGGTGAAGCCAACAAACTGGCTGCTGGGGCCGCATGAGTATTCGGTATACGTGGCGGTCCCAAACGCCACGCGAGCGCCAAGTGTTAGCCCGTCGACAGAGTAAATCGATGCGTTGGCACCGGATGGCGATCCAGAGCCCCTATTGGAGGCGTTTGAAGACTGGCCCACTGACGTACGACAGGCGGTGCGAGCATAGGAAACCCGTGGGTCGGACGGGTTCACGCCTTCCTGTATGGCTTGATTGACCGAAAAGCCCCGTTCGCGGAGGATTTGGTCGGTGCACGACAGCTCATTGGGCGGGAGTTGCTGCCAGGCTTGCTGCGTTGCCACGGTCACACCCGAACGAACGAAGTTACCGAACATCTCCATAAGTTCGCGCTGTTGAGCCACTGCACCGTGTGATGCACCAGCCGACAGCGCCAAAGCAGCGAGCAATGCGAGTTTCCTGCGCCCCATGTGTTTCTCCCCCAAGCCAAAGGAGTTTCAGCAGGTTGCAGGCGATCGATCAAGCGCGCAATTGGATCAGTGGCCGAATGGTTTATAGTGGGCCAACCAGCGGACTTGCCGGGAGGCCTATGTGCCAGAGCGGAGACCGGTGGCTACGGAGTTTGAGCCCAAACGTCCGCCGTGTCACTCTAGGAGCAAAATCCTTACAACAACATTGTTCGGACTGTTACGCGGTCTTGGCAGCAGCGCTTGGGCGGACCGACAAGCCGGCGATGGTGGCGGTTGACGCAGCGCTCGAAGCGGCGCTGCCCACGGATTGAACCTTTTCTCGCGCGCGCATGGCCGTCGATGGAGCTCTCAGTGTCGGCTTCGCGTCAAAAGCTGACTTGGACCGGATGTCTGCTTTTGACGCGCGAAGCGGTCAGTGGAGGCCCATGTTAAATTTGGGCATCTCCTCCTCGTTGGACCTGCTCAAACTTCCCATGATGGATTGGGACGAGAATTTAGCGTTTCCAATGCCCTAAGGGGCTGTGCACGATGTGTGCAGCGAGAGATCAAATAGAATTCAGCGACATCCAGCGTGTGCAGGCGGAATTGAACGTGTTGCAGTCGAAGGCTAAACTATGCGTGGTATAGGAAGCCTGACGCTATTCTGTGGAGAGCTTTGTTTTTCCGACGACTTCGAGAAATGCGCGGATGATCCGGCTGGTTTCACGTTTTTGTAGGATTACAACATGTGCGTAAGTGAAGATTTCCGCATCACCGATTGGAATGAGACGGAGCGAAGGATCCGGAACGAACTCGGGTTCTGATACATAGCTTATTCCCAGCCCTCGAATGACGGCTTCGCGAATCGCCTCGCGGCTCCCAATTTCCATAACGATGCGCGGTCTAATCTTAGCTTTGGCGAGCGCCTGCTCGAACGCGCGTCGCGTCGTGGAACCGGTCTCACGAATGATCAGCGGCTCACCCTCGAGTGCGGCGATTTTTATGTTCTTCCGCTTCGCGAGAGGATGGTCTGTGCGCACAAATACTCCAACTGGATGGCGTCGATACGGGACGGTTAGAAGACGATCATCCTCGTCGATGTGCGCGAGCACTGCGATGTCGCTTTTGTAGTCTAAGAGATCGGCGAGCACGTCGTGCGAATTGCCGAGCTTCACGGCAAGCTCGATTCCCGGATAGGCGCGATTGAAGGCCGCAAGCATCTCGGTCACGTGATACGGGCCGACCGCACCGATCGAGAGCCGACCGGTCTTGAGCTCGCGCGATTGCTCAAGGAATGCAACGGCCTCTTCTTCCTCGGCAAACAGGCGTGACGTAATGGCCAGGAGTTGTCGTCCCGTATCGGTCAATTCGCGCCGACGCCCTTTCTTGATGAAGAGGTCGACACCGTATTCCTCCTCTAGGGCGCCGACCTGCGCTGTCAGTGTTGGCTGCGTGATGTTGACGGCATCCGACGCGGCGTTGAAGCCGCCTGCCGTTGCGACCGCATGGAAGGAACGAAGTTGAGTATATCGCATAGAATAATTCTATCTATTTCTCCGAAAAAATCAATTTGTCGATGTATCGGCTTTCATCGATGGTCCACTCAAGACGAGCGCTCGGGAGAAGCGCAGGTGGCAGCGCTGCAGGCGCGATCAAGGGTGGAAGTCATGCGGTGGAACTACTGGAATCCCGTCAAGCTTCGCTTCGGCGCTGGAACGTTCGATGAAGTCGCCGGCTTGATCGGCAAGCGACGCTATGCCCTCGTTACCTATAATCAGCCCATTTTCAACGACTTGGCCGCGCGCCTCACGAAGGTCGCGGGCGAGCCGGTCGCCGTCATCGACAATATCGAGACCAACCCGGACTGCGCCGATCTGTTGAAGTCCTGCCGCGTCTTCGGTGCCGCTACGCAAGCGCCGGAAGTCATCGTTGCCCTCGGGGGCGGCTCGATGATGGATGCCGCCAAGGTGCTGGCCGCAAGCAAAGGCGACTTCGAGAATGTCCGCCGTCATCTTACGGACAAGGTGCCACTCGACACCTCGGCGATCGTGCCGATCATCGCGGTGCCGACTACCTCCGGAACTGGCAGCGAAGTCACCCATTGGGCGACCGTGTGGGATTCGGCGAACGGCAGCAAGTATTCGCTCGCGCATCCGTTGCTATACCCGGAAGCTGCCGTGCTGGATCCGCAACTCATCCTCGGGGCGCCGCGCGGGCTAACTCTGGCGACCGGTCTCGACTCGTTGTCGCATGCACTCGAGAGCATCTGGAACGTCAACGCCAACCCGGTTTCCGCCAGCTTCGCGGTCGAGGCCGCGCGCGAGATCATCGAAACGCTGCCGCGTCTGCTCGACAATCTCGGCGATCTCGATCTGCGCACCCGCCAGGCGCGCGGCAGTCTGCTCGCCGGCTTCGCGTTCTCGCAGACCAAGACGGCGTTGGCGCACAACATCTCATATGACATCACACTTAAGACCGGGCTGATCCACGGCATCGCCTGTTCGTTCTCGCTCCCGCTCGTGATGGGGTGGGCAATAGGCAACAGCGCTGACTGCGACGCCGCGCTGCGCCGCATCTTTGGCCCGGACCTCAACGAAGGTATCCGCAAGCTGCGGTCCTTCCTCGAGGGGATCGGCGTCAAGACCGATCCAGCCGCCTACGGGGTTTCGCCTGCCGAGTGGACACGCTTGGTCGAGAAGGCCCTGGAGGGCGAGCGTGGTAGAAATTTCATCGGAAGACCGACCGTGAAGGCGGCTTAGTGAAGCAGACATAAAGGCGAAGCAATCCAAACTACCGGCAAAGGTCGCAAAGACCACGGAATAGAAGGAGGAAAACATGAACATCACGCGTCGGAGAATGTTGCTCGGGTCCACGGTTGTCGCGGGTGCAATGATCGCCATGCCGCACGTGGTTCGCGCGCACAATGTCATCCGCGTCGGGCTGATCCCGTCGGAGGACTCGCGGGCGATGCTGGCGTCCAGCCAACAACTGCTCGACGCGCTGGAGAAGAACCTCGGCATGAAGGTTCAAGGCTTTGTCGCCGCAGACTACAACGGCGTCATTGAAGCGATGCGCTCGAACCACGTCGAGGTCGCTTACCTCGGACCGTTCTCCTACGTGCTCGGCACGAGCGTCGCCGACATCGAAGCATTCGCGACAGCGGAAACCTCGAAGTCCGGCCGCACCTTCTATCACAGCCAGATCATCACGCGGAAAGACAGCGGTATCAAGGACATCAGCGATCTGAAGGGCAAGACTTTCGCGTTCGTCGATCCGTCATCGACCTCCGGTCATCTTTTCCCCAAGGCCGGCTTGATCAAGCTCGGCATCGACCCGGATAAATTTTTCGGCCGCGTTCTTTTCACCGGCTCGCATGATGCCAACGCGCTGGCGGTCGCCAACAAGCGCGTCGACGCGGCCACCATCGCCGACCGCATCCTCGATGCTGCCGTGCAGAAGAATCTCGTCAAGCGCGAGGATATCCACGTGGTGTGGAGTTCCGATCCGATCCCGGAGTCGCCGACCGTTTGGCGCAAGAACCTTTCGCCAGAGCTCAAGGCAAAGATCAAGAACGCGTTCTTGAACATTAAAGACATCACCTGGGCCGATCAGGGCAAGCTCAACCGTTTTGTCGAAACCAACGATGCGGCCTACGACGTGATCCGGGATACCGCCAAGGCGCTTAATCTCGATCTCAAGAAGATGAAATGAGTCCGCTGCACTGCTGCGCCCTACCAACCCTCCGGCATAGGACGACCCAGATGATCAAGATCGAAGGTTTGAAGAAATCTTACGGCGGGAAGCCGGTGCTCCAGGGCATCGATCTCGAGGTGAAATCCGGCGAGTTCCTCGTCGTCCTCGGCCCCAGCGGCGCAGGAAAATCGACGATGCTCCGTTGCATCAACGGTTTGACGCAACCCGACGCGGGTCGCATCGTAATCGACGGCACCGTCTTCGATTCGACGCGCGCCAACCGGCATCAGCGGCCGGTCGCGATGATCTTCCAGCACCACAACCTGGTGAAGCGCCTTACCGTGCTCAAGAACATTCTGGTCGGCCGTATGGCCGGGATGTCGTCGGTCCTCTCTGCACTGCAAATCTTCCCGAAGAAGGATGTCGAGATCGCGATGGAATGCCTCCAGCGCGTCGAGTTGACGCACAAGGCGATGTCGCGCGGCGACCAACTGTCGGGCGGCGAGCAGCAGCGCATCGGCATTGCCCGCGCACTGGCGCAGCGGCCGGCGGTTATCTTGTGCGATGAGCCGGTGGCGAGCCTCGACCCGAAAACCTCTCGCGTCGTCCTCGGATATCTCAAGACGATCTGCAAGGAAGAAGGGATCGCGGTCATCTGCAACCTCCACCAGGTCGACTACGCCGTGGAGTTTGGCGAGCGCATCGTCGGTCTCTCGGACGGCAAGGTGGTTTTCGACGATACGCCGGATCACCTGACCGTCGATGTCGTACATCAGATCTATCCGGGCCTTGAAGACCCGGGCGTCGCCCGCGTCCTGCGGCCAGGCGCCGGCCCGCGCCTCGTGTCGTCGATCCCTCCCGTCGCCCTCGCGGCATCAGCCTGAGCAGGAGACTGATACATGTCCAGCTACCAACTCGTCCTTCGTCCGCCTCAGGGCCGCTTCGGCTGGTGGGGCACCGGCACTCTCGGTCTGGTGATCCTGGCATTCCTTTACTGGGCCGCGGTCGGATCGCAGATCAACGCGACCAATCTGTGGAATGGCATTCCTTACATGTGGGACTTCCTGGTTCGCATGACGCCGCCAAATCTGGGGTTCATTGAGAAGCTCTGGCGGCCCGCGCTGGAAAGTTTGCAGGTCGCTATCTGGGGAACGTTGCTCGGCGTCGCAATCTCACTTCCGATCAGCTTCTTCGCGGCGCGCAACCTCTCACCGCATCCGGCGATCTACCACGCCACCCGCCAGGTGCTGAACTGCATGCGCGGTATCAACGAGATCATCCTGGCGCTCATCTTCGTAGCCGCCATCGGCCTCGGCCCGTTCGCCGGGGTGCTCGCCCTCGCAATTCACGGCGCCGGCATGCTCGGCAAATTCTTCGCCGAGGCGATGGAGGACATCGACGAAGGTCCGCTCGAAGCGTTCCGTTCGGCTGGCGTCGGGCCTTTCAAGACCTTCTTCTTCGGCGTGCTACCGCAGGTTCTTCCGACCTGGCTTGGCACCATCTTCTATCGCCTCGAGACCAACGTTCGCCAATCCACCGTGCTCGGCATGGTCGGCGCCGGCGGCATCGGTTTCGAACTCGTCTCATCGATGAAGCTGTTCCAGTATCAGGACACGGCGACCTGCATTCTCGTGATCCTCGCGATGGTGCTGGTCACCGATCTGCTTTCCTCCCGCGTCCGCTCGATGATCCGCTGACGCGACCTGGCCGGCGGTCAACACTGCCGGTCACTCATATCGAACTCGGCGTTGCCGAGAAAAGGCACCCCTTAGAGCGCCAGCGTGCGGCGCATTTCTGGAAAGGAAGAGCCATGCTCACAGGTACCCCTGCTTTGGTGACCGCTAATGGCCGCACCTACCGCCTGCCGAATGCGTCGACCGTCGTCATTTGCCTCGACGGCTCGGAGCCCGGCTACATCGAGGCCGCGATAGAGAAGGGTTTTTGCCCGAATCTCGATCGGATCATGAAGACCGGGTCAAATACGACGGCCTTGTCGGTCATTCCGAGCTTTACGAACCCGAATAACCTCTCGATCATCACCGGCCGGCCGCCGGCCGTTCATGGCATCGCCGGCAACTTCTTCTACGACCGCGAGGCCAAACAAGAGGTGATGATGAACGATGCGCGCTTCCTGCGCGCGCCGACGATCCTGGCCGAGTTTCAGAAAGCCGGCCGCAAGGTTGCGATGGTGACGGCGAAGGACAAGCTCCGCACGCTCCTTGGCAAGGGCCTCGACTTTAGCGCCGGCACCGCGATCGCTTTCTCGTCGGAAAAAGCCGACAAGGCGACGATGGCCGAAAACGGCATCGCGGGGGTGCTCGAATTCGTCGGCATGAAGCTGCCGGAGGTCTATTCGGCGGATCTGTCGGAATTCGTGTTCGCAGCCGGTGTGAAGCTGTTGAAGACGTTCCGGCCGGACGTGATGTACCTCTCCACCACCGATTACGTGCAGCACAAGGCCGCGCCGGGTTCGAAAGTAGCCGACAGTTTCTACAAGATGTTCGACCGCTACGTCGGCGAACTCGATGCGCTGGGCTGCGTGCTGGTGGTGACCGCCGATCACGGCATGAACGACAAGCACCTGCCGGATGGTCAGCCGGACGTGATCTATCTTCAGGAACTCCTGGACCAAAAGTTCGGCGTGGGAGAAACCCGCGTCATCCTGCCGATCACCGATCCGTACGTGGCACATCACGGCGCGCTCGGCTCCTTCGCGACCGTTTATGTCGATACCGACAAGCGGCAAGCCGTGATCGAATTCATCAAGACCGTATCCGGCGTTGAAGTGGCGATTCCCGCGGAAGAGGCCTGCGAGCGGTTCGAACTCCCGGCGGATCGCATCGGTGACGTTGTCGTGCTTTCCTCCAGACACAAGGTGTTGGGCACCGCCGCTGCCAAGCACGATCTCTCGGGCCTCACCGAGCCACTGCGTTCGCACGGCGGCCTCACCGAGCAGACCGTACCAATGATCGCGAACCGCAAGATCGAGGTTCCGCCGGGGCATATCCTGCGCAATTTCGACGTTTTCGACGTCGCGCTTAATCTCGTAGATTGAGGATCCAGCCCATGAACGTACCTTTCAGTTATGCGGCAAAGCGAGAGGCCATGCGCATTGCCGGCAAACACATCACGACCGATGACGTGATAGAGGTCCGTAATCCCTACGACGGATCGTTGGTCGGTACCGTGCCGGCAGCGCGCCCCGAACACGTACGCGACGCTTTTGCCAGGGCGAAGGCGTTCAAGTCCAAATTGTCACGTTTCGAGCGTCAGCAAATCCTGCAGAAGACCGCTGAATTGCTGCGGGGGCGGCGCGCATCCTTCGCACGTATCATCTCCGCAGAGTCCGGCCTCTGCTGGAAGGACGCGATTTACGAGTCGACGCGCGCGTACGACGTTTGGTCGTTCGCCGCGCAACTCGCCGTCAAGGATGATGGCGAGTCCTATGCCTGCGACATTTCGCCGAACGGCAAGGCGCGCCGCATCCATACGCTTCGCACACCGTTGCTCGGCGTTATCTCGGCGATCACACCATTCAACCATCCGCTGAACATGGTGAGTCACAAACTCGCGCCTGCGATCGCAACAAACAACCGTGTCGTGCTCAAGCCGACTGAGCTGACCCCGCTGACCGCACTTGCGCTCGCGGACGTGCTCTACGAAGCGGGATTGCCACCCGAAATGCTCTCTGTGGTCACGGGCAATCCGTCCACGATGGGCGATGCGATGATCACGGATCCGGACGCAGACCTGGTCACCTTCACCGGCTCCGTGCGCGTCGGCAAGCACATCGCCCATACCGCAGGTTACAAACGTATTGTGCTCGAGCTCGGCGGCAATGATCCACTGATCGTCATGGAAGACGCTGACCTCGACAAGGCGGCCGAGCTCGCCGTGCAGGGCGCGACGAAGAATTCGGGCCAGCGCTGCACGGCGGTGAAGCGCATTCTCGTCGTGGAGAAGGTCGCCGATGAATTCTCGAGATACGTGCTCGAAAAGGCCAAGAAGCTGAAATGCGGCGACCCTGCCGATGCAGAAACTGACGTCGGCACGGTCATCAACGAACGATCCGCAGTGCTGTTCGAAAATCGGGTCAATGACGCGGTGACGAAGGGCGCCGAGCTGCTTCACGGCAATGATCGCCAGGGTGCGCTCTATTCCCCGACTGTCGTCGATCGCGTGCCGTACGATTGCGAACTCGTGCACGAGGAGACGTTCGGCCCGGTGATTCCGATAATCCGCTGCTCAAACGACATTGCAGAGGTGATCCGCATTTCCAATTCAACCGCCTATGGGCTCTCTTCCGGCGTTTGCACCAATCGCCTCGATTACATTACGCGCTTTGTTAATGAGCTTGAGGTCGGCACGGTGAACGTTTGGGAGGTGCCGGGCTATCGCACCGAGATGTCGCCGTTTGGCGGCATCAAAGACTCCGGGCAGGGCTATAAGGAAGGGGTTGTGGAAGCCATGAAGGGTTTCACTAACGTGCGGACGTACTCGCTGCCTTGGCAAGGCTGAGTTGTGAGGTGCGGCCGAGCCAAGTTGCATCCCCGAGACGACCCGCGGGTTTGCGAGGGCGGCTGCTTCTCTCCATATCTTCAACGCGTACCGCAGCCCCATCGGTTCGGGCGTCCTCGGGCAACATCTTCGAGCTGGGGTCTCCTCTGGAGATCCATTGCGCGACGGCGTCGTACACTGGACGCGACTGGGTCATGAT
Organism: Bradyrhizobium sp. OAE829; assembly: GCF_040546575.1. NCBI lineage: Bacteria > Pseudomonadati > Pseudomonadota > Alphaproteobacteria > Hyphomicrobiales > Nitrobacteraceae > Bradyrhizobium > Bradyrhizobium sp. OAE829. The sequence continues at coordinate 2,013,269 of NZ_JBEPOE010000001.1, forward strand.
GTTCTGGCAACCGATGATGGCAGGGTAATGCGCCCTTCGAGGTGGTCGGGGACGTGCGACGAACGGTTGTAGAATGGCGTGCAGATTGGCATCGCGGTCAATCAAAATGCGGGAGTTCGGCGCCTGGAACCACGTCGTACCTAAACCCTGGCCTGGCTGTCGATGGTCGCGTATGCATCGCACATCATCTGCGGTTGGCGCGATCTGATTATCGGAATCGTGTGCCGATAGGCATTTCGTCAATCGTCCCGTTCATCTTTGAGCGACGGTTCACAAGGGCGATAAAGCCAGAGCTTCAATCCACAGCATGACGAATCACCCGCACAAGCGCAAACCCCAAGGGCAGGCCCGGCCGAACGTGCTGTTCGAGGCGACTGGCGATGGGCCGGCGTCTCGCCAAGACGGTGCTGGTCAGGCCTGTCGGCCATATCTCTCGGTTACCGCCGCCGCGACGAACTTTCTGCGTCCGGCGCTGTCTGGGCTTGTACCATGAGCGGCGCACCAGTCTGTGAATGTGGCGGGGTCGATGTAAACACGCAGCACGACGTGTCCATAGGCCTTGAGCCCTTGCTCCATTTCCTCGGCCATCTTCAGCCATTCTTTCCAGCTTGGTGGCATCTTGTTGCCATCGTCAAAAAGTTGCAGCAACGCTTGATAATCTTCCTCCTTGACCCAATAGGCCCCGACTGCGGGAGGCGGATCATCCTCGGAATTCGTCATACGTGTTCTCCCTGCAGATGCTGCCTGCCACTAACACGATCGAGGCGGGTCGCCCGCCTCGAACTGCCGCAAATCATTGTTTTGATCATTTCGGCGCCGACGCCTCGCATTCTTCCGTACTGAACGCAACGTCCCGGGACTATCTTCTCGCAGCTGACTGACCAACCGCCAGTCGTGCGAGACGCCGGCGACGCGCCCGCCGAGCGGTCGACTGACGGTGTGTCAACGTTAACCATGCGGGAGCGTGATTTCGCACGGGATGCACGCTTAATGAGCGCTTAACGCTTTTGCGCAACAGATAATCCCTCAGCAGTAAAATCAAGAAGTTGCGGCAAGAGTGCAATGGGAATTCCGCCCTCGAGGAGGGGAATTGCATGGGATTGCTTTTCATTGGCGTACTAGCTGGACTCCTTATCGGCTATGGCCTTGGCCCGTCGCAGGCAAGCCTCCGGGAGTGCGCGCCACAAGGCTGCCTCGAAGGACCCCCGACCGGTCCGCCGATGGCGCAGAAGTCAGCGGCGCCCAGGCCATATCCCGCAACAGCTGGAGCGAAGTCCGCTGCGGTCAAGTCCAGGAAACCATTATCGGCCGCGTCCCGCGGACGGGCTCACGTCGTCAAAACCGCGCACGCGCCGTCGACGACCCCCGCCTCGCCAACCTATCGATCCGCCGAACGCCCGGATCCCGTCCTGGCCAAGGCAAAGATCTCGGTCGCAGCAAAGATGGATGATCCGGCGTCCGCCGAGTTCGGCGACATGAAGCGGGCCGTCAGATTGAATATGTGGGGGCGTCCGGTGGACACTATCTGCGGTCACGTCAGAGGGAAGAATGCGTCCGGTTCAGATACCGGAGACAGGCCGTTTCTATATCTCGTGAAGGAGGATGATGCATACGTCGTCGCTGGCAAGGCAGATTCAGCGGCGGCGATCGCGTATCGTAACATCTGCAACTAAGGCATGATCCGGGATTGCGGATACCGGTTCTATCATGCTCAGAAGCCCAGAATGCGCGCGATGCGATGAAATCGCATCGTGCCCGGCTGTGAAATTGCGTGGAAAGAATTTCCTCCTGCAACTGCGGCGTCGTGGATATCCCTGAGACCTTTGAGCACCGATTGCTCAATCTGGCATCTCTCATGGACATGGCGCCAGGCAATTATGATCGGTGGAAATTTGGAATCAGTGGGGTGGCCCAACAGCTTTTTGAATTCGGGGTTATTATGGACCAAGTCGTCAACCACGCTGAACGGCTCAATGGATCGCCGCAAATACCGGCCCTGGTGATCATCGAGCCTCTCACGTTAACGCGTACCTGCATCTTGAGCATTCTCCGGCGGGAATTGCCGGGGTTGGAAATCGTCGAAATGGCGACCACGGACGGTCTGGACTTGGTGTCGGGACGAGATGTTTGCCTGGTGGCGCTGAGTACCGGGGACAAGTCCATCGCCGACCCATCCGTCGAGGACGATCTTGCTCTCCTCGTGGACTACTGCCCCAATGCCTCCATCGCGCTCTTGTCGAACCGTGACGACGAGGCCACGGCCTTGGCAGCAATGCACAGGGGAGTACGCGGCTTCTTCCCGACCTCGATCCCGGTCGAGGTCGCGGTTGCCGGCCTGCGTCTTGTTCTCGCCGGCGGGGTCTACAGACCACTTCCGATCATCGCGCAAAATGGGACGACAGCGCCGGAATTGCTCTCTGCTGCCGAGTTGCCGTCGGGATACCTGGCCGCTGACGTTGCGAAAGACGCGCCGGAAAAACACCTGATCGATTTCACGCCTCGCGAGCAACACGTGCTTGCGGAACTGGAGCTCGGTCTTCCGAACAAGCTGATTGCGGCTAAACTCAACCTTTCGGAAAACACCGTTAAAATGCATATTCATCATATCATGCGCAAGTGTGCCGCTCGCAACCGCACTGAGGCGGTGCTCCGCTGGAGCGGCCGGCTGTCGGGTCATGAACGCGATACCAGCACAGGCGCATCTTGAGGCAGCTCGTAGCGGCTCAATCCTCCTTGAACGCGCCGTTGAAGCTGTCGAGCAAGGGCCTCAGGGCGTAGAGCGCCACGGTGCTGCGCCCGGTTGTGATGAACACCTGTGCCGGCATTCCGGGGATGATCCGGATGTCGTGCTCGGCGATCCGCGCATCCTGCACGCGGATTTTGGTTGCGTAGTAGGGCTGCTCGGTACGCTTGTCGACGAGGCGGTCGGCGGATACGTGCGTCACTGTTCCACTGAGACGCGGCGCGCGGCGCTGGTTGTAGGGCAGCAGTTGCACGTCGGCATTCAATCCTGGATGAACCACATCGATGTCCTCGGGCTTGATGCGCGCGGTCACGATGAGGCGATCCTGCCGGGGCACCATATCCATAAGCGGCGCACCGGCCCCGATCACGCCGCCGGGGGTGTGAATCCGCAGGTCGGTTACCACGCCGTCCTCGGGAGCCTTGACCTCGGTTCGCGACAGCTGGTCCACGGCCGCCCGCAATCGCTCGCGTAGCTGAAATATCTGGTTTTGTGCCTCGCGCAGCGACTGCGCGATTTCGTTTTGCCGGTCGTTCTCGAGCTTGAGCAGCGTCGCCTGCGATTCGCTGATGACCTGCTCGGCGCGCGAAATATGCGCGGCGATCTCGCCCCGCCGCCCCTGTATTTCAGCCACTTCCCGTTCGAGGTTAAGAAGGCGCGGCCGCCGTTCGAGCCCCTTGCTGACGAGGGTGGCCACCATGTCCAGTTCCTCGCGGGCGATGGCGGCCCGCTGCGCGACGGCGGTTTCCTGCGCCTTGAGGCCCAGGATTTCCTTGTCGACCTGGAGGCTTTTCTCCCGGACGACGGCGAGCTGAGACCGGAAGACCTGCCGGCGCGTTTCAAAGATGTTTCGCTGCGCGGTGAGGACATCTGCGGCCGATGAATTCTCTTTCCCCGCAGTCGCCATGCTGGCGGGAAACGACACATGCTCTTGCCCTTGCATCTCGGCCTGGAGCCTTGCTTCACGTGCCGTCGCGTCCCACAATTGGCCCTGAAGGCTCTGCGCCTCGGCGCGGGCCCTTGTGTCGTCCAGCCAGATCAGCACCTGCCCGGCGCGCACCGCGTCGCCGTCGGCAACCAGGATTTCCCTGACGATGCCGCCCTCAAGGTGCTGAATCGTCTTCCGGCTCGATTCCGTTTCCACGACGCCGGAAGCGATCGCGGCACTCTCGAGTGGCGCAAAGCCCGACCAGATCCCGAGGCCCAGCACAAAGCAGACGACCAGCAGATTGCCTGCCCAGGTGAAGCCACGGAGTGCGGCGCGAGGTGAGGCCGGCGTCGGGGCCGTCCACCATGCAAACTCCAGAGGCTCGATATCGTCGATCGCGGTAATCACGACCTTGGTTCGCCGCTCCGGGACGAGGGAAGACGAATGCGGCGGCTTGTCTGGAACGTCGGTCACGGGACAACTCGCTGAGGTGACACGTTGGCGGCTGCGGGCGTACTCTCGGGCAACGTGACCTGTGATGCGACTTGCGGTCGGCTCAAATACCTCTCGAAAATCTCCTCGCTTTCGCCACATGCCATGACGGCGCCGCCCTGCATGATGGCAATTCTATTCGTGGCCGCGAGAATACCCATTCGATGGGTGATGATGATCACCGTGATGTTGGCTTTCTTCAGCTGCTCGATGGCATCGAACAGCACGCGCTCGCCCACGTAATCGAGGCTGGCGTTCGGCTCGTCGAGCACGACAAGGCGCGGGTCATCGAAGAAAGCCCGTGCAAGGCCGAGACGCTGGCGATACCCGCGCGAATAAGCACAGCCGCCGCCGGGAATGACGGTGTCATACCCCTGTGGCAGCCCCACGATGGTGTCATGGATTCCGGCGAGCTTCGCGGCTGCGATGACCTTCTGCGGATCGCCATCATCCAGCCCTGCGATGACATCCGTTATTGTCTCCCCAAACAGGTTGATATCCTGCGGCAGATATCCGAGGTGACGATCGTCCCCTCCCTCACGCAAGACCGAAACGTCGACGTTGTCGAGCAGGACGCGCCCCTGAGTTGGCGTCGAGATTCCGGCAATGACCTGGCCGAGCATTGATTTGCCGGAGCCGGACGGACCGATAATGCCAAGGCATTCACCAGGGGCGAGGCTGAACGAGACTTCTCTCAGCAGGAATCCGCCGGAGCCTGGCAATACCACGCCGACATTGTCGACGACGAGACGGCCCCGGTTCGACGCAATGCCCGCGCTCTCCGGCACAGCGGGGATGACGACGAGGATGTCCGTGAGCCGCCGGTAGGCGCTCAAGGCCGTCACGAAAGCTTTCCAGCCAGCGATGGCACCCTCGACGGGTGCTAGCGCGCGGCTGAACAGCAGTGTCGCGGCAAAGATAATGGCGGGGCTTCTGTTGTAGTCGAGCACCAGCCACGCGGCGGCTCCCATGATCAGGACCTGCGCCAATGCGCGTGCCGGCTTTGCGACAAGCATGATGATCTCGTGTCGCCGCTGGGCGTCCTCGTGCTCGCTTCGCGCATCCTGCGCAGCCTGGCAGATCAGGCGCGCGGCGCGGTCGCGCATCCCCATGGCATGGATCAATTGAACATTGTCGACAGCCGTCGCGAACCGGCTATGGCTTCTGGTCCAGGCAGTTCCGGACCTGGCTTGCGCATCCTCGGTGAGGACATCGCCGACAAGCGCGAGGCCGAACAGGAAGAGCACGCTGCAGGCTCCTATCACTCCCAGCAAAGGATGTACGAGAAAAAGCACACTTAGAAACAACGGTACCCAGAGCGCGTCGAACAGTATCGGGCATGCATTGGATTCGACGAACTGACGCAGAACAGTGAGATCCCGATACGCCTGCGATGCCTGCGCCGGGTTGCCGCGGTTGGCGCATTCGAGGCTGGCCGAGAGCACGGAGGGACGAAGGCGATCTTCGAGCCACGCCCCGAGCCGCCCCAACACGGCGCGGCGCAGCGCGTCTAGCACGCCACCAACCACAACGGTGAGCGCGACGATCAGGGTGAGCATCAGAAGCGTGTGGCCGCTCCGGCTCGACAAGACCCGATCATAGATCTGAAGCAGGTAGATGGACGGAGCGAAGAGCAGCAGATTATAGCTGCAACTGTATGCGAACACGATGCCAAGCGTGCCGGCGCAGGCCCAGAGCGCCGCCTGCAGCCTCGTCTGTGGCTGTGCTGCGAGGTTTAATCGGAGGGGCGGCATCAGCATTGTCGTCACCGCCAGAGCCCTGAGGATTCGACCGGGTCGTGGACCGGCGGCCGCTGCCGCCGGTCTTGCCAGTCGGACAAGCTGCCGATCAGAAGGTATCGAATTCGAAGTGGACGTCTCCACCCAGCGCGATGTTACCGTTTCCACCGTCGCCGCCGATACCAGCCACCACTTCCTGATGCATGTCCGCCTTCAGCGAGTTTGACTGCTGCGCCGTCGTGTTGGCGTATACCTTGGAGGTATTATGGCCGCTGTCGGAGTCCTGGTTTCCGTTCGACGTGGCCTTTCCTCCCTCGGCCTTCGCAAACCACGAAGCCTTTCCGTTTGCGCCCCCGGCATCCCATTCCGCCTTTTGATTGACGTGATCGCCGGTTTTCACGTCCACGCTGGCACCGCTCGCCTTGTTGTATGGATCGAAGCTGATGCTCGGTTGGTTGACGATTTTTCCCGAGAAGCTGCCGTCGCCGCCATTTCCGGCGTTGTTGCCCCCGGTGTTGATCGATTTGAATTCGATGGAGTCGGAAACGTTGATCAATCCCTTTGCCTTGGCCATCATATCAGCCTCCGTCCTGTGTTAATTTCACGCACCATCCGTCCGGATCAGGATAGCGGATGTGTCAACAAGTCTGATCCCCAGTTGCATGAGCCGGATAGATGGCAAATGGAGTGCCATCCTGTTCGGTAGGCGTTACACACGAAAGGATTACATGCCTTTTACATGCCTTGGCACCTCTCGATGGCGACGCAGCATGGCGAAGCTGCGAGCGCTCCTGGTCGATCAGCGGGACGCGAGCGGCTTCGGCCTCACCATCGGAGCGGCAGCGAATTCCCGCTCTATCCTATCAAATGAAGTTCAGACAGAAGATGCGCGGCGACATCACCACCCAGCGCAAGATTGCCGTGGCCGCCGTACCCGCCGATTCCTGCGATCTGGACCGCGCTCTGGTCGAGCATCACATTGTTGATCTGGTCGGCTTCGGCCGTCGAATTGGGGCCGGCGATCGCAATGTTGATCGGCGCATAAATCGCGATGCTGACATCGATCATGCTGCCCGTGAAATGGCCGCTGCCACCGTTGCCGGCAGCGTTGTCCCCGGTTGCGATGGCATTGGAGCCACCTCCGAAGCCGGAGAAGACGTTTCCGCCCGCTGCGGCATTGCCGTTGCCCCCATTTCCTCCGAGGCCAGCCATCTGAAAGGAGAATTGATCCAGCTGCACGTTGTTTGCCTGGAAGGCGTGCGCGCTGGAATTATACCCAGCCACCGCAATGTTGACCGGGTTGTAGATCGCGAAGGATGCGTGGACGAGGCCTCCATAAAAGTAACCGTCGCCGCCATTGCCCGCATGATTGCCGCCAGTATGTATCAGCCAGTCAGTCCCGCCGAAGCCCGATCCGGAAGTGTGTCCGAGTATCGATACGTTGCCGCCGCCTGCCGCATTTCCGCTACCGCCATTGCCACCGACACCAGCGATCTGGACGGCGGATTGATCGACCTCAACCGTATTGGACTGAGTAGCCACGGCCGTGCCTCCAGCGCCGGCGATGGCAATATTTACTGGATGGTAGATAACGACAGGAGCGTTCACGAGGCTCCCGAAGAAGTAGCCGTCGCCACCATTGCCGGCGCCATTGCCGCCGGTCGCAACCAGGTCGGCGCCAGAAGAAGAACTGCCGACGTTTCCTCCCGATGCGGCGTTGCCATTGCCGCCGTTTCCCCCGACGCCGGCGATCTGAACGGCTGATTGATCGATACTCACATTGTTGGTTTGTTCAGCGTGGGCGCTGGAGCCATATCCAATCGCGACCGCGATGTTGATCGGCTGATAAATGAGCAAGGAGGCATGAATGGTGCCTCCATAAAAATATCCATCTCCGCCGTTGCCGGCCTGATTGGCCCCGCTCTGGATCGTGGTGGAATCAAGCCAGCCATGGCCCGGGCCGGAACCAGAATTGAGGGCTGATACCTCTGCGCCAGTCGTCGCGCTGCCGCCTCCATCATTGCGGCCCGTCTGGCCGGCGTGTTGATCGGAGTGCACCGCATTGGACTGGGCATCGGCCTTGCTTTGAATACCCCCGTGTCCGGCGTCAAGCCAATTAGAACGCGCGACAGGCGGGTGCATCTCCGCACCGAAGAAGGAGCCATAGCCGCCGTCGCCAGCGCCATTGTAACGGGTGCCGATCGCGAAATTCAGTGAAGGATCCAGCCATGCCACGTCTCGAACGCCTTGGCCATCGTACCCGTCATGGTGAGGGGGCTGCTGATGATGCAGTCGGATTCCGTCGGACATCTGCCAAAAATTCATGGTCGCCTCCCTCGTCGCAATCGCACTGCACAACTCGACGGGACTCTCCCGACCCAAGGAAGGAATGTCACCCTGCGCCAGTCAAAAGCCGAGTCGTCAATTCGGATTGCAGCGCTTCGGATGATAGACGTCATAACGGCTATACCCGTTCGGACGGAGGGTCCGCTCCAATAGCGGCGCGCGTCATTGCTGATCGAAGCGCCATATCGGCCCGCAATTGCAGTGCAGCAGGCCATCCATTAGACGCCAGCTGCAAAGAAGCTTACGATCTTGGTCGGCGATCGGCGCAGCCCTTCGCTGGAAAACAACATGCGGGAGGGACCGATGGCTTCGATGATTATCCATCACAGAGTCCGCGACTACGCAGCATGGCGTCCGGGCTATGACGCCCACGAATCGAGCCGGACCGCGGCTGGAGTCACGAACTGCCGCGTCTACCGCAACACGGAAGACGCCAACGACCTTGTAATCGTTGCCAACGTGGCGGACCTGGCCAAGGCGCGCGCCTGGACGGCGAGTGATGATTTGAAGGCTGCGATGCAGAAGGCCGGCGTGGAGGGCGCGCCGACAATCCATTTGATCGGCTGATCCTTGATCGGCTGATACTCTCGATAAGGCGAGATCGGCGGGCGGTTAACCCTGTCGGCAAACATCCTGCACGCGGGTGAGGTTCCTGCGTGGACCGCCGCCAGATTGCCCCATTAGAGCGGAGAATTTGCACCGGCACTATCATGGCCGGAGAAGCATCATGTTGAGAATGGTGTTGTTGGGCCTCCTCATCCCATTGGGGATAGGAGCGCTTGCGGCGATGGAACTCAGAACTCCGCCGCGTACTGCAGTAGCGGTCGTTCAGCCCCCCGCCGAAACAACCGTCGACATTTCCGATTCACATGATGCGTTGGCGAAGGCCGATAAGCTTGAAGTTAACTATGCGAAAACCGAGACGCCAGCGCAGCCTGCTCTGGTCAACGAACGCGTTTCTCCCTCGCCGCCTCCGGAAGCCACCTTCATATGGCCTTCGGAGGCCCCAAGGATTAACCGCCACCGGCACGATCCCAAATCAAAGAAGGTCACTACCGCTGCCCTTCCCAAGCCGAAACCAAAGGCCACCGATATCAGGCGAACTGCCGATATCAGGCGCGCTACCAGTGCCGAGCGCTCAAAAGCCGCCAGCGAGCCGCTGCACTGTCGGCTAAGCGCGTTTGGTGGCTTGCGCAAGGCTTTGAATACAGCCGGCTGCGAACTCTAGTTCAGGGGGCCGCAATCTCCAGCCCCGGCCGCCTGCTTGTTGTCGCGCCGCAGGAATGGCTTGAGCGGCATCGCCCACGCAGGCACGGATGACGCGGTCTTTCGGCGCCAACCACCGCGCGTGTAGGTCTATTCGATCACTTGGTCGGCGCGAGCAACCAGTGTCGGCGGCACGGTGAGACCGAGCGCCTGCGCAGCCTTCAGGTTAATGACCAACTCGAGTTTGGTTGGCTGCTCAACGGGCAGGTCGGCAGGCTTGGTGCCCTTGAGTATCTTATCCACGTAGCTGGCGGCGCGCCGAAACAAACCATCCAGGCTCGGTCCGTAAGACATAAGGCCGCCGGCATCGACAAGCTCTCTGAATGTGTAGATGACCGGCAGCCGGTTCTCGGCAGCGAGGTCCACGAGGCGTCTTCGCTCACCAAGCAGCATGCCGCTTACGAGTACAGTCAGCGCGTCCGCCCGCGCGCCGGTGATTTCCGAAAAGGCTTTGTCGATATCGACGGGATCTCGCGCCTGCACGAATTGAAGCTGGATCCCGAGCGCCCGCGCGGCGGCTGCCGCGGCCTGCAGCATTTCCTTTTCCGTGCGTTCGCCGAAGGCGCCGGGCTGCCAGAGCACCGCGACGCGACTGACCCGCGGAACGGCCTGCGTGAGATATTCCAGACACTTGCCGACAAGGTCCGCGTTGAGGTTAGACAACCCCGTGACATTGCCGCCCGGTCGCGCAAGGCTGGTGACCAACCCGGTCGCAACCGGATCGGGAACCGTTGCGAAGACGATGGGAATAACCGCGGTCGCTTGCTTGGCTGCCTGAGCGGCCGCCGTGCTTGAAGCCACAATGACATCCACCTTGAGCGCGACCAGTTCGGCCGCAAGGGCCGGGAGCGGCTCGAGCTTTCCCTGGGCGTCCCGGTATTCGATCACGACGTTACGGCCTTCGACGTAACCCAGGTCACGCAGTCCCTGACGGAAAGCTTCGAGCAGACCCTGATTGATTAGATTGGTCGCAAGGTAACCTATTCTCGCAATCCTGGCCGGCCGCTGGGCGTCCGCAGCAAACGGCCAAGCCACACCCGAAGCTCCGACCAGCAGTGTCATGAAATCACGGCGCCGCATGTCGTTCCCCGATGCTGGAGACGGCATGTTAGCGGTTGAGACGAGTGCTTTGATAGGACGAAATCCGACTCCTTGCTGCAATATGATCTGAGCGTTGTGCGCGCGCGAACAAGAAAGTCAGCCGGCAATCCCCGCGGCGCCGGCGATCAGCTCGAAGGAGCGCAGCCGCTTGGCGTGATCGTAGACATCGGACACGATCATGAGTTCGTCGGCGCCGGTTTCCGCAACCAGCGCATCGATGCCGGCGCGAACCGTCTCGGGCGAGCCGATGATGGAACGCGCGAGCATGCCCATCGCCTGCCTCTTTTCCGCCGGCGACCAATAGCTCTCGATGTCATCGATCGGCGGCTGGCTGAGGCCGCGCGCGCCGCGGAAGATGTTGGTAAAAGACATCTGCTGCGTCGTCGCCAGCCGGCGCGCTTCGTCATCGCTGTCGGCCGCGATGATGTTGACCCCGACCATCGCGTAGGGACGGTCGAGCTGCTCGGACGGCTTGAAGCGGCTGCGGTAGATCTGCAGCGCCGGGATCAGGAGCTCGGGTGCAAAGTGCGAGGCGAAGGCATAGGGAAGCCCGAGTTCGCCCGCCAGCATCGCGCCAAAATTGCTCGATCCCAGAATCCATAGCGGCACTTCCGTTCCAGCCGCCGGCACCGCCTGGATGCGCTGATTGGGACCGGCCGGCGCCAGGAAGGCCTGCACCTCCAGAACGTCCTGCGGAAAATTTTCGGCGGCCTCAGGCGTGCGGCGCAAGGCGCGCAACGTGAGCTGGTCGGTGCCGGGGGCGCGGCCGAGCCCAAGGTCGATGCGGCCGGGAAACAGCCGCGCCAGCGTGCCGAACTGCTCGGCGATGACATAAGGCGCATGGTTGGGGAGCATGATGCCGCCCGCACCGACCCGGATGGTCTTGGTTCCCGCTGCGATATGACCGATCACGACCGAGGTCGCGGCGCTCGCGATGCCGGCCATGTTGTGATGCTCCGCCACCCAGATGCGGCGATAACCCCAGGCCTCGGCATGAACCGCGACATCGCGGGCGTTGTAGAGCGCGCCGCGCGCATCGGTCTCTTCGGTGACGCGGACGAGATCGAGGATGGACAGTGCAGTCATGAAAACTCCCGAACGAAACCACTTGAAATGACGCCGCCCGAGCTACAAGGCCGCATGCTTGCTAGTCCGAAACGGCAGGCTTCATCCGATTCTTGCTTCCCATATGGATACTGTCCCCGCGAGGGTCAATCTGCTGAAATCGAATGGCGACCAACCGACAGCGCCGGGCTCCGCCGACGGCCGCTAAAGCGGCCGCGACAAATGCGGTGCTATTGATTCCGGCGGGACGCGACGACATCGCGATACAGGGCGGCGTAGCGGCTCGCCCGATTGCGCCACGATACATCCGTCGACAGGCCATTGTACTGCAACCTTCGCCAGGCTTGCTGGTCGTGCCACAGGAAATTGGCTCGTTGCAGGGCGCCAGCGAGGGCTTCGGCCGTGACGGGCCCAAACTTCAAGCCGGTTGCAGCGCCACCGGCCTCACCTACGTCAAGGACGGTATCCGCAAGGCCGCCGACCTGCGATACGATCGGGACAGTGCCATATCGCAAGGCGCAAAGCTGAGTCAGGCCGCATGGTTCGAAGCGTGACGGCACGACGAGGGCATCGGCGCCGGCTTGAATGAGATGGGCGACAGCCTCGTCGTAGCCGATCAGAACCGCTATCCGGCCCGGGTGCGCTTTTGCGGCGGCCTGATAAGCTTGCTGGAGACCCGCCTCTCCGCTTCCGAGCAAGACGAGCTGCATCCCTTCGCCGAGGATGGTCGGCAGGTTTTCAAGGAGGATATCCAGTCCCTTTTGCCAGGACAGCCGACTCACCACGCCGAGCAGCAGGGCGCTTGGGGATTGATCGAGACCAAACCGGCGCTGCAGTGCCAGTTTGTTTGCCGCACGGGAATCCAGCTCGGTCGCGCTGAAACGCGCGGCGATGTCGGGGTCGGTTTCCGGGTTCCAGACCGACATATCGATGCCATTGAGGATGCCGCTCAGGACCTGCGACCGTTCGCGCAGCAACCCACCCAGCCCCATACCTCCCTCATCGGTCTGAATCTCGCGCGCATAGGTCGGCGAAACCGTCGTGATGCGATCGGAGAATTGCAGGCCCGCTTTCAGGAAGCTGATCGTGCCGTAATATTCGACGCCGTGAATCGAGAAAGACTCGGGCGGCAAGCCAAACGCACCGAGCATGTGATGCGGAAACTTGCCCTGATAGGCCAGATTGTGGACCGTCATCGCGGTGGCGGGCCGGCGCTGATGGGTAAGGTGCAAGTAGGCAGGCGTGAGGCCAGCCTGCCAGTCGTGGGCATGTACCACATCAGGCACGAACGAGGGAATGGCGCCCTGGCCGATTTCGGCGGCCATCTTCGAAAGCGCGGCAAAGCGCACGCCGTTATCGGGCCAGTCCTTGCCATCAGGGGTGACGTAGGGGTTGCCGGGCCGTGCAAAGAGATGCGGCGCGTCGAGCACGAGCAAATTGAGGTTGCCATGCACGCGACCGAGCAGGCGGGCCGGTCCGCCAAAAAACTCCGGCACATGGAGGAATTCCTCCGCGACCGTCAGCCCCTTGATGACATCGGGATATCCCGGCACCAGGGTCCGCGTTTCGATGCCATGCGCTTGCAGCGCAGCCGGAAGCGCGCCGACGACGTCGGCAAGACCTCCTGTCTTGACGATCGGATAGATTTCAGAGGCGACCGCAAGGACGCAAAGCTCGCTCATGCATCTAGCCTGTCGATCATCGGCTGCGTGATCAGCGTGATACCCTGCGCCGTGGTTCGAAACCGTTTCGCATCGAGTTCAGGATCTTCGCCGACCACGAGACCTTCCGGGATTCGAACACCGCGATCGATCACGACATTCTTCAACCGCGCATGCCGGCCCACATTCACGTAAGGCATGACGACGGCATTCTCCATGTTTGCATAGGAATTGACGTGCACGCCGGTGAACAGCAGCGAGCGGCGCAATGCGGCGCCGGATATGATGCATCCTCCGGAGACCAGCGAAGTCACCGCCTGTCCGCGCCGGTCCTGCTCATCGTGAACAAACTTGGCGGGAGGCGTGATCTCGGCATGGGTCCAGATCGGCCATGCACGGTCGTAAATATCAAGTTCGGGTAAAACGTCGGTGAGGTCGATGTTGGCGGCCCAGTAGGCATCGACAGTTCCGACGTCCCGCCAATAGCTGCGTGGATCGCCATCGGACCTGACGCAGGAGGTGGAGAATTGGTGCGCCACCGCCCGGCCGTTCTTGACGAGGTAGGGAATCAGATCCTTGCCGAAATCGTGGCTCGAATTCGGGTCGTTCGCGTCGCGCCGCAACTCGTCGAACAGGAATTTCGAATCGAAAACATAGATCCCCATGCTGGCCAATGACTTGTCGGGCTTGCCGGGCATCGGCGGCGGATCGGCCGGCTTCTCGAGAAAGGATTTCACGATGCCATCGTCATCCACGTCCATGATCCCGAAGCCGCTGGATTCCGCACGCGGCATTTCCAGGCAGCCGATGGTGACGTCGGCGCGCTGTTCGACATGCTGCTTCAGCATGCGCTCGTAGTCCATCTTGTAGATGTGATCTCCGGCGAGCAGCACGATGAATTTGGCATCGTGCGACTCGATGATGTCGATGTTCTGATAAACCGCGTCCGCCGTTCCGAGGTACCAGTTGGTCTCCGAGACGCGCTGGCTCGCCGGCAGGATGTCGAAGCTCTCGTTGCGCTCCGGACGAAAGAAGTTCCAGCCCATCTGCAGGTGCCGGATCAGGCTGTGGGCCTTGTATTGGGTTGCAACCGCGATCCGGCGAATTCCGGAGTTCACCGCGTTGGAGAGGGCAAAATCGATGATGCGCGATTTTCCGCCGAAATAGACCGCCGGCTTGGCGCGCCTGTCGGTCAGCTCCAGGAGCCGGCTTCCACGACCGCCCGCAAGAACGAAGGCGAGCGCATGGCGTGAAAGCGGTTCGTTGACGATGGCCATTTTTGTCCTCCCTGGGAACCACAACGCATGCCCCCGACACCCTCTCTTGTCCGGAGGGCAGATCGAGGGCCACGGGACCGATAGTAGCGGGACGATTGGTTGATCGGAAAGTGATATGTAAAACGGCCGAGTTCTGAAGTTTGTTCCTTCCGGGTCCATTTCTCATGGATGCCAGTCAGCCACCGAACGCACCATATGCCATCCCAGCATATCAAGAGCGGCGGTCATGTCCCGGAATTTGGGCCGCGTGTTGGTAAACGCGGACCAGCAAAAATCACTATTTGTTCGTACAGAAAGGGTTTCTGTTCCAGGCAACGAACCGCCATGCCACCAATTATTGGCCGAATTAACGAATAGGCCCTTGGCATAACGAGGATTTGCGGCGGTAGGGGTGCTCATTGTGCGGAGCGTGTCGTCGGTCAGCAGTTGTTTCGTAGTCTTGAACCCATCGATATGAACGAAGAACGTTGTCATCTCGCTCGGTGTCGCAATCCAACCACCGTGAGAATCCATTCGGGCGACGTTCATCCCGTAAGGATCGCCCCCACCCGGACTATAGTATTTTACCTCGTTGATCGCCCGGTCCACCAATCTGTTTCCGGCAATCTGCATTTCGGTTATTCCACAGCGCTTTAGAATGTTTTCCTTGATGAATTGTTCGTAGGTCTGACCAGTAAGTTTTTCAATCACGCGCCCAAGTATGCAATAGCCGAAATTGGAGTAGGCAAAGGATGTCCCTGGAGGGACGGCAAGAGGCATCTGCTTCAATGTCCAGGTAATTAATTCCCGATGGTTCAGTTGCTTGTTCAAAAACATTGGATCGCGAGCATCGTTTTTCCAGCCACCGGTGGTGTGAGTTAGCAGATGCTCGATTGTAATTCGTGTTTCCGATCCATCGGCCGACCACGGGTAATCATCACCAAAAATGGAATTTGGTCCAAAAATGCGCTGATCGAGCTGCAGTTTTCCTGCTTCGATGAGTGTGAAGATTCCGGTGGACGTAATCGGCTTCGATATGCTTGCTACGCGAAATCGATGTTGCGGCGTTAATGCTTCGCCGGTCTCTCGATCCGCAACGCCGAACGCCTCAACATAGGCGGGCCTTCCCTTGATTGCGATCGCAATCGAGAGCCCCGGAACCTCATAGGTTTCCATGAAAGCGGCAGCCAACCGAGCCAATCTCTTGCGCTCATCCGGCGTCGGTGGCGAGGCGGGCTCCTGAGGAAAAGCTGGGGACGATCCTTGGACCATTCCTGCAGCACAAAGTAACGAAGTCTGAAGCAACTGTCTGCGTGAAATGGACATCGCGGCCTTTCTCAACAAAGAGCGATATCCCTAGCGTAGATTGTTTTCTTGTATTTTGCACCTGGTCCCAGAACGGCGTGAAGTCCGTTTAGGGTCAAGAAGGACCAGAGAGAACGTCTGCTGCTGGCGCGCCCCGCGGGCATTCGTTGCAAGCAATCAAGAACGCGTCATGAATCGCACGATGGCGAGAAGTTCGGCGCGCCGCGCGAGAAAAAGAAAAAGGCCGGCGGGCATTACGCCGCCGACCTTGTCTTGCAACTGCCGGCTCGAGGGTCCGGTTCCGTTGCTTTGCATTTCGTCGTGCTGGATTGGTAGCGCGACGCGTCGGCGGACACCATTGCACGCGGGTATGGTTCGGCCGAACCGAGGTAGCCTCCCGCTACGCAATTGGAATGGAGCCGCCTATCCCTTGGTTTAGGGTGCATATTCGCGCGACTGGACTGTCGGCGTCATTTCGGGTGGGGTCGCCTCGCCGCTGGTTCTGGAATAACCGCTCCTGACGCCAAACGGCCGTTCGGCGCTGACCCGTTACGGGCCGCCCGCCTTCAACACTTCGAACACCGCGGCCGTATCCTGATCGCCCAATCCCATCGCCATGGCCCGGGTGTAAACCGGCTGGGTCATCGCAAAGAGCGGCGTTTCACAGCCGACCTCGCTGGCGAACTCCGCGATAATGGCCATGTCCTTTTTCCAGGTCGAGATCCGCATCGTTGCAGGTTCATAGAGGCGGCTTGCCATCATCGGGGCCCGCATCTGAAACATCCGCGAACCGCCCGCGCCGGGAGCGATCATCTCGATCACCTGATTCAAATCGAGGCCGGCCCGTTCTGCGAGCAGCATCGCTTCCGCCGAGGCGACGTTGTGAATGGCGACCAGGTGATTGGCGATGAACTTCATCCGGCTGCCATTGCCGTATTCGCCGAGATCGGCACTTTGCTTGGCAAAGTCGGCAAACAGACTGCCACAGCGCGAGATCGCGGCTTTATCGCCGCTCGCATAGACGACGAGGTCTCGAACCGCGGCCTGGGCGCCGGTGCCGCTGAGCGGACAGTCGAGCGCGATATGACCTGCAGACTCGAGAATTTGCTTGAAGTACACCTTGTCGGCGATGGCGAACGTACTGAGTTCGACCACGATGCGCTCACCCTGCGCGCACGCGGCGATTTCCGTCGCGACGGCATGGGCAGCCCCGGCGTTGGGCAGGCTCGTCATGACCGTCGAGGCACGGGCGGCGACGGCGCTGGTGCCATCGACGATATCAACGCCGGCAAGCGCAAGCTCGCGCCTGCGCGCCGGCTCGGTGTCGAATCCGACGACGGCCCAGCCGCGCGTGGCGAGGTTGCGGCCGATGGCGCCCCCCATGATGCCCAGTCCAATGATACCCACTGTCCGATCTGTCACATGACCTCCAGCCTGTTGACTCCTGCCAACAACCAACCCGCCCGACGATTCTCAGCCAACCGCGGGAAATCATATCATTGGCGGTGCTTCGCGGTCCGGCTCAAATCCGAATTCCTCCCGGAATGCCCGCTTCTGGCGCACAGCGGACGTTCGGCCAAATGTCGATGTCCGTTAAGTGCCGATTTTGTTGCAAAAGTCAGTTGAGACAGGCCGCGAAGCGTGATTCCGTTGAGGTTACGCGATTCTCGGTGAGGTCGATCCATGATGGGCCGTCTGCAGAGTGACCAAGGTCAACTGTTCTACGAGTTTCGTCTTGGCGATGCGGTCCCCGAAGATCATCTGGTGCGGAAGATCGACACTGCGCTCGATCTGTCGTGGCTTCGCAGCGAGCTTGCGCCTCATTATTCGTCGATGGGTCGTCCATCGATCGACCCGGAACTGATGATCCGGATGCTGGTGGTGGGGTATGTGTTTGCGATCCGCTCGGAGCGATTGATCTGTCGTGAAGTGCAGGTGAACCTGGCCTATCGCTGGTTCTGCAAGCTCGGTATCGAGGATGCTGTCCCGGATCATTCGGCGTTTTCGCGTGCCCGGAACGAGCGTTTTCGCGAGGGGGATATTTTTCGCCGGGTGTTCGAGCGGGTCGTCGAGGCGTGCATTGCGGCCGGTCTGGTTGGCGGCGAAGGCTTCGCCGTCGATGCGAGCCTGATCCAAGCCGATGCCAACAAGCAGCGCTCAATCGCAGGTCAGGATTGGCGCAGGGATCGTGATCCGGCGAGATCAAGCCGCGCTGTGAAGGAGTATCTGGCGACCCTCGACGATACGGCGTGGGGCGCCGCCAGCGACGTTGTGCCAAAGTTCGTCTCGCCGTCCGATCCCGCGGCCCAGTGGACCGGGGCGCACAAGGGGCCGGCATTCTTCGCTTACTCCGACAACTATCTCATCGACGTGAAGTTCGGCGTGATCGTTGACGTCGAGGCCTCCCGCTCCATTCGACAGGCCGAGGTCGGCGCGGCAAAGACCATGATCGAGCGAACAGAGGAACGCTTCGGCCTTAAGCCGGAACGGCTTGTCGGAGATACCGCTTACGGGGCAGCTCCGATGCTGAACTGGCTGGTCGAGGAGAAAGGCATCGCGCCACATATCCCCGTGTTCGACAAGTCGAAGAGAGATGACGGCACCCTCTCGCGCAGCGACTTTCGATATGATCCGACCAGCGACGTCTACCACTGCCCGGGCGGGAAGCAGCTCGGAACGAGCGGCACCGTGCACGAGGGCAAGACACTTCTATATCGCGCCAGCAAACTCGACTGCGATGTATGTCCGCTCAAACCGCAATGCTGTCCGAAAGACCCATCGCGCAAGATCCCGCGCGACATCCATGAACACGCCCGAGACGTTGCCCGTTCGCTTGCGGAGACTGAAGCCTTCGAGCAGTCACGCCGTGAGCGCAAGAAGATCGAGATGCGGTTTGCGCACCTCAAGCGCATCCTGAAGCTCGGCCGCCTTCGACTGCGCGGTCCACGAGGCGCCCAGGATGAGTTCGTTCTGGCTGCCATCGCCCAGAACCTGCGGCGGCTCGCATCGCTGGTTGCGCGACCGCCACCCGCTCGGGCTCTCTGTATTGCGTAAGCGTAATAGTTGCGTAGAGAGTGTCAGGGTCGAGGGACCAAACCCCGTCGCCCGAAGTCAAATGGCCGAACGACATCATCGGTCACAGCCGACTTTTGCAACAAAATCTGCCATGAACGGACCTGCCGCCTATTCGATGACCTGGTCGGCGCGGGCAACCAGCGTCGAAGGCACGGCGAGATCGAGTGCTTTCGCCGTCTTCAGATTGATCTTCAGGGTCACCGCGGTCGGCTGCTCGATGGGAAGGTTGGCCGGCTTTTCGCCCTTGAGAATGCGATCGACATAACTCGCCGCAAGCCGCCACAGTTTAAAAAAGTCAGCAGAGTAGGACATCAGGCCGCCCTGCTGGACGGCGGTGCTGAATGGATAGATCGCCGGCAGTCGGTGTTCCGCGGCCCATGCAATAATCCGAGGTGTACTTGGTTCTATAGAGGCATCGGTGGTCACAACAAGACCGTCAAAGCCGCCGTTTGCGATTGCGGCAAAGCTAACCTCGATGTCGTTGGGCTTCGCCGAGAACGCGGTCAAATCGAGGCCAAGCGCACGCGCCGCTGCCTGCAACCGTTCCATTTCCAGGACGATGCTCGGATTGTCGGCATTCCACAGCACCGCAACGCGATGCAGCTTCGGCAGCGCCTCTTTCAGCAGTTCCAGCCACTTTTCGCTGTATTCAGCCGCAAGCAGCGAGAGCCCGGTGACGTTGCCTCCCGGCCGTGACAGGCTAGCCACGAGACCCGTGCCGACTGGATCGCCGGATATGCAAACGATCGGCACGGTTGAGGTCGCGCGCCGCGCTGCAAGGCTGATGGACGTACCCACCGTCACAAGAACGTCGACCTTGAGCGCGAGAAGCTCGGCAATGAGTGCCGGGACCTTTTCGATGTCGCCGTGGGCGTATCGGTCTTCGAACGCGAGATTGCGCCCGATTTCGTAGCCCTTGTCGACTAGTCCCTGACGCAGCCCGGCGCCGCTCACGTCCGTGCTACGTTCCCCGATCCAGACATAGCCAACCTTGGGCGTGCCCGACCGCTGCGCATGTGCCACTACCGGCCAAGCCGCCGCCGCGCCGCCGATGAGACCGATGAACTCGCGGCGCCTCATGCACACCCCCGTCTCGGAGGCAGCATCATAACTGCTCAAACGGACACCTTGATAGAGGTTAAAACCGGGCTCGCTACTGCAACATGAGATGCCGGCCAATGTCCGCTCCGGGCCAAAGGCTGACCTGGAGGGTATGCCCGCTTCTGGCGCAAAGCGGGCTTTCGCCAATTGAGCGATGCTCGAAATACTGACTTGTTGCCAGTGGTGCTGGACGCTACCTTCGTTTGCTCGATTTTTTCGACTACGCTATTTTTCCTGGAAGCTCAAATGATCTGCCCGGGTTGCCAGCACGAAAACAGCGCGGAAGCGAAGTTCTGCGAGGAATGCGCTTTCGCCCTGGCACCTGTTTGTACGAGTTGCGGCAACCAGTTGTCGCCCACGGCCAAGTTCTGCTCGCATTGCGGTCACGCCACGGGCCGGAGCGTGCCGACGTTCTTGTCTTCGCGCTCTTTGGCGCTGAGACCGCCGACCCCGCGCCACCTCGCCGAAAGAATCCTCACGGCCAGAGCCGAAGTCGAGGGCGAGCGAAAGCAGGTCAGCGTGCTGTTCGCTGATATCACGGGCTCATTGGAGCTGATATACGGCCGGGATCCCGAGAGTGCGCAGGCGATCCTCAATCCCGTGCTCGAGCAGATGATTGAAGCCGTCCATTACTATGAGGGGACGGTCAACAGGCTTTTGGGTGACGGCATCATGGCGATCTTCGGTGCGCCATTGGCGCACGAGGATCATGCCGTGCGCGCTTGCTATGCCGCGCTGATGATACAGGAATCTGCCGCCGAGTTGGCGGACCGTGCCGAACAGCCGCTCAAAATTCGCGTCGGGATCAACTCCGGGGAAATTGTCGTCTGCGCCATCAGTAAAGATCTCGATATGGAATACACCGTCGTTGGCGAGACCGCGCATCTGGCGGCTCGCATGGAGCAGATGGCGCGGCCCGGCTCGATCCTGACGACAACGCAGACCATCCGATTGGCGGAAGGATACATCACCGCGCGGTCCCTCGGCCCGATGCCGATCAAAGGACTTGCCGATCCCGAGGAGGTCTATGAACTCGTCGGCGCAGGCCCCGCGCGCACCCGTTTGCAGGCGGCGACCATTCGGGGCCTAACCCAGTTCGTTGGCCGCGAGACCGAACTGGATCAGCTCCGCCGTGCACAGCAGCCGGTGGCCACCGGGGCAGGCCAATTGGTCGCCGTTATCGGCGAGGCCGGCGTTGGCAAATCGCGTCTGCTTCATGAGTTCACCCACTCGCATCGGCTGCTCGGGTGGCTGGTGCTCGAGACCACGGCGATCTCGCTCGGACGAGGAACGAGCTATTTGCCCGTGGTCGCGCTTCTCAAGAGCTATTTTGCGATCCAGGACCGGGACGAGCAGCAAGAAATACGCCGCAAGGTCGTCGAGAAGACAATCGCGCTCGACGAAGGGCTCGAACCGACACTTCCGGCGCTATTGGCGCTGCTCGACATCCCCGTCGACGACGCCGGCTGGCACGCGCTCGATCCGGCCCAGCGCCGGCGTCGCTATCTTGACGCCGTAAGAGGCCTGATACTGCAGGCAGCTCGCAAGCAGCCGGTTCTCTTGATCTTCGAGGACCTTCATTGGGTGGACAACGAGACGCAAGCATTGCTCGACGCCCTCGCGGGCGCGCTCGGCTCGGCCCGGCTGCTGCTGCTGGTCACCTATCGTCCCGGCTACCAGGACGTCTGGGGCTCGAGGCCAAACTACCGTCAGGTCAGGTTAAGCGCGCTGCCGACCCATGACACCCATGATCTGCTGGAGGTGCTGCTTGGCCGGGATCCCGAACTTGATCCGCTCAAGCAGCTTCTGATGGGGCGCGGCGGCAATCCGTTTTTTCTCGAGGAAACTGTCCGCGCCCTGGTGGAAACGCAGGCCCTGTCGGGAGAACGGGGTCATTATCGGCTGATGCGCCCGATTGGAAACATTCAGGTTCCACCCACGGTACAGGCCATCCTGGCGGCGCGCATCGATCGGCTTCTCCCCGGCGACAAGAATCTGCTGCAGATCGCGTCCGTGGTGGGCCGGGAGATTCCGTTGGCGGTGCTTCGGCCCATGGCCGATTTCACCGAAGACGCACTCGATCATGCGCTCGAACATTTGCAGACGGCCGAGTTTCTCTTTGAGACCGGACTTTACCCGGACGTTGAATATTCATTCACCCATGCGCTCACGCATGAAGTGACCTATAATGGACTGCTGCGGGCACGGCGGAGCTCGCTCCATGCGCGACTGGTCAATGCGATAGAGACCTTGTATCGGGATCGGCTCGGCGAACACATCGAGCGCCTGGCGCAGCATGCTGTGCGTGGTGAGCTGCTGGAGAAAGCTGTTCGATACCTCCGGCAGGCCGGACAGAAAGCGCTGTCGCGTTCGGCGCTCGAGAACGGACGGGTCTGGTTCGAACAGGCGCTCTCCATCCTCGAGAAAGTGCCAGAAACCAAAGAGAATATCGAACTTTCCATCGATATCCGGTTTGATCTGCGCAACTCGCTTCACCCGCTGGGCCACCTCGAGCGATGCCTGGATCACCTCCAGAAGGTGCAGGTGCAGGCCACGCAGCTCGGCGACAAGCGAAGACTTGGCCAGGCTTCATCGTTCCTGTGTCAGTATTACCGCCTGATGGGGGAGCTCGATCCCGCCACCGAAGCCGGCGAACGCGCCATGGCGATCGCCGAAGAACTCGACGAACTGCCGCTGCGGATGGTGGTGAGCGGACATTTTGCGGCCCTGTGTGCCGCCAGGGGAAATCACCGTCGCGCAGCAGAGATACTGGACGCGGCGGTTGAGCGCCTTCGCGGCGACATTGCCACCGAGATGATGGGCACCACGGGGGTTCTTGGCGTATTCATGCGCGGATATCTTGCGTGCTCGCTCGCCGAACTCGGCGAATTTGAACGCGCTGCGTTTTTCGCCAAGGAGGCCGTCGAAATCGCCGAAAGCGCGAACCAGGTCTACAGCCTCGCCTTTTCCTATTACTGCAAGGGCACGGTTCTGGTGCTGCAGGGCAACGTGGCGCAAAGCATCGCGGTCCTCGAGCAGGCTCTTAATCTCGGCCGCTCGTGGACGCTTCCCCTGGTGCTACCGCTGATCGGCGTAGCGCTCGGGCACGCTTATTGCCTGGCGGATCGCGCGGACGAGGCGATCGCGCTGCTGGAGGAAACCGAACGCGACGGAAACACCATGCATCGCCTCGGCGGCCACGCCATGATTCTGGTTCGCCTGGGCGAAGCCTATCTACAGGGCGCCCGCATGGCCGACGCGGAGCGAACCGCCCGGCGAGCGCTCCTGATTGCGCGCAAACAGGGAGAGTACGGTTATGAAGCCTACGCGCTCCGGCTGCTTGCCGAGCTTGGACTGAGTGACCCCTCCCCCCTCGACGAGAGCGAAACCAATTTTCACGAAGCCCTGCGAAAGGCCGAGGCGTTCGATCTGCGCCCCCTGGCGGCTCAATGTCACCTCGGGCTAGGAAAGCGCTACAGGTCGGCCGGCCAGGGCGGAAGCGCCGAGCAGCATCTCAATGCGGCCGCAGCCCTGTTCCAGCAACTTGGCATGCAATTCTGGCTGGAGCAGACGCAGTCGCAGCTTGCTTCATTGTCCTAGTTTAGGCTCGAAGAGAAGAGCCAGAACAGGCAGACGCCATATCCAGCGCAAAACCCCGTTACGAGGGATTTGTTGATGGTTCGGTAATCTTCTGCATCCAAGATTCGGGCAGTTAGTTGCGTTGGAGTACCGCTTTGGAAAATTTTGACGAGCTGCGCGACCTCGCAGCGGACGTTCGCACATTCATTGAAAGCTCAGAAGACCCAGCCGCCGCATTGAGGGATGTGGTCGCGGCCTATGATGTTGTTTTGGGTATCTTCCCCTCTGAAGAGGGAATGGGCCTGCACGTCGTCAAGGGCAGCAGTTTGCTTGACCGCCTCGCTACCCTGCAGTCGAATGCCCTCTATAGTCACACCGCCATTGCCTTGCATAACCGGGAACAGGCGGTTCAGCTTCAAGCGCTGGTGGCTTAAAGGCGGCCCTCTGAGGTCGTTCAAACTGCTTTTGACGGGCGCCGCATCGTAAGGGTCCGGCGCTTCGCAGCCTTGGTTTCCGGGGCTGCAACTTCCAGGGCGGTGACCTCCAGTCCGCAAGCGCTGGCCAGCCCTCGCAGCTCGAGTTGAAGCGCCTCGAGCTCATGGCTGTCGAGGCCTCCATCGATTGCGAGCGCGGTGACGACCGGATCCCGGATCTCGGGAGACTTACTTCTTGGCGGCCTTCTTTTTCTTGGCAGCTCTCTTCTTGGCTCT
Organism: Bradyrhizobium sp. OAE829; assembly: GCF_040546575.1. NCBI lineage: Bacteria > Pseudomonadati > Pseudomonadota > Alphaproteobacteria > Hyphomicrobiales > Nitrobacteraceae > Bradyrhizobium > Bradyrhizobium sp. OAE829. The sequence continues at coordinate 2,037,636 of NZ_JBEPOE010000001.1, forward strand.
TGCTTCCCTTGCAAGACGGTCTTTTTTTGCGGCCGCGGTCGCTTTCCACTTTTTCTCAAAATCCTTCACTCCCGCGACGAACTGACGAAGCATCGCCTTCCCTTCGGCGCTCTTCGGCGTGACCGCTACCCTAATATAGGTACGGCCTGTGGTGCTTATCTTCTTGTTGACTTGAATGTACGCCATCCGCTTTTGCCCCTTCCCGTTGTTTTCAGGCGGCCCCGACCGGAGGCGGCCCCTTGCCAAGTACTTCGAATGTTATCAGCGAATTGGGAGGCGTGGAAGATGCGGGGCGCGCTATCGAGGTCTCGCATCATGTACCAGTCCGGCGTGGCCTCGTAGCTGTCTTCGATCTTGACCTTCAGGCCTCGCGCCAGCTGAACGAAGGTCCTCGCCATGTTGTGCTTTCCGACCATATCGAAAATGTTGGTCGAAGACGTAAACCGGCCGACGCCGATTTCCGTGATGCAGGGAATGCCGCGCACATCCTCCTTGAGATCCACGCTGAAAACGCCGGAGGCCCTTGCATCAAGCAGCTTGATAGCCCGCACGCAGGTGTCCACGACTTTCGGTTCGAAGACTGTCTTTGCCAGCCCCGCCACCGAGGAGACCCGCGACGGCTGGCTGCCCATGCCAAGATAGGAAAGCCGCTCGTAGGTCTTGATCAGCACCAGCTCGCCGTCCTTCCAGACGCTCTGGCAACCGAAATCCCGCCCCGGCAAAAACTCCGACAGCAAGAACGCTGCGACCGGCACGCCGCGCATCTCCTGCCAGTACTTGATCCAGCTCCGTGCCTGCTCGGCGGTCTGGACCGGCAGCGCGCCGAGCGCGCCGGCCCCGCTGCGAACGCGGCACCACAATGGTCTGCCGCCCTTGAGCTGCTGGAAGATTTTGCTGACGTTGTTCAGGTCCCGCACCGGATAGGTTTCAGGAGCGTCGATGCCGTTGCGGCGCAACAGCGAAGCGAGACGGTACTTGTCGCGGGCAACACTCAGCACGGCTTCGCTGGGCAGAAAAAGATATTCGCCGAGCGCCTTCCGTGCGCGCGACAGGCTCTCAACATCGGAATCAACGGTCGGAATAATGACATGCAGGCGCTCGGTCTTCATGATCCAGCGCAGCACCTCGCTCCATTCCGGGTGATCGGCGGGCGGAACGAGGTAATTTCTGTCGGCGTCGGATTTCTTCAGAGCGAACTGGTCGTCGTTGCAGCCAACGATAAAGGAAGAGCCGGCGCCGGCCCGCATGCTGCGGACCAAATTGTTACTCGAACCGTTACCCGCGCTCGTAAACAGCAATCGCGCAGCCACCAACTTCTCCCGTATCGCTTAAATTATGATTTCGCCTGAAAGGAAGTAACGATGAACCTCGCGAGGGTAGGCAACAAATCTTGCTGAAGCAACCAAGGATGGGCCGTATCCCACAGCGACAAGCGTTCGCGAAGCTCGCAACGGGACGAGGCTGCTGGCGCATTAGCGGACGTTCGGCAAGCGGGCGACGTGGGCCCCGGAGAAGGTTTAGCGCTGATATCGCACGGCTGGTGCCACGTCGATCACGCCCAGATCGACCAGGGTGCGGTGAAACCGGCGTTTCCGCTCCGACGATGATGCGAAGTAGGCGCCGCCGCACTGTTCAAGCAGGCTCGCGCGCGTCGCGAAGATCTCGTCCAGCGGCAGACCAGCATGCTGCAAGGCCACGGTGCCGAGAAAGGCGATATCCAGGTCCGGGCCGCGTCCACGCGGAATTCGATCAGGGTAGTCATTCAAGGTTTCCATGGCGTAGAACGTGCGGAACTGCCGCCTCGCGTCCGGGCCGAGCTTGAGTCTCTTCTCGATCCGCCGCGTCATGACGGGTTGATGATCGCCATAGTGCACAATGAGTGTCGGACGCTTGGGAAAACGCAAGGAGAGCTCGGCCTTGAGTTTATTCCAGGTCACGGCGGTCTCGACCAGCCGCGCGTAATACTCGGCATAATGCGCATCGGGAAGGCTCGCGGCAGCAAACGCCCGCTCGCCTTCAAAGCGCCCGGGGGCAACCAGGTTTCGGTTGTGCGGGCCGTGATTGAAGTTGGTCAGCGCATAGAGAAAGCGAGGTGCGGCGTCGTCGGCCATGCCTTTCATATGTGCATCGAGCGCGGCGTCCAGAAACAACGCATCGGAATGTGTGGCTTCGAAACGATCGACGTCGAAGGGCGGCTCAAGATCATCCGTGAAGAGACGCTCGTTGATCCCTATCGAACGGTAGAACCTGTCATAGCTGAGAAAGCTGCGACGGCAGCTCGAGGTCAGCATTGTTCTGTATCCGAGCGCCGAGAGCGTCCCTGGAAGACTGCTGTGGAAGCGGCCGGCCCCGCGCTTGAAGAGAAAATAGGCGTTCGAGCCGAAGCTCGCGCTTGAAAGGCCCGTCAGCAGGCTGAATTCCGATTGCCACGATCCTCCGCCGAAAATATCCACGTTGAGGCTGCCATGGAGTCCGTCCTGCGGTGACAGAAACGATTCGACAATCGGCTCAACCGGGAGACCAAACAGGCGCGGATCGAAGATCGACTCGTGCTGGATCACGATGATGTCGGGATAGTCGAGGCTGCGCGCCGGCACCGCCGCCATCAGCGGCAGCGGGTCTTTGGCGATATCGCTCAGCGCGAGCCCGCCGGATGGCCGCCAGGAAAGCGGGTTGAGCAGCGAAGCGATGAAGCTGGAAAGAAAGCAGCGGCGGAGCGCCGCATTGCGCTGGAACGTAGCTGGCCCGCCGCTCGCTTTGTAGGCTGCCATCAGGCCAATACTAGCCACGCCGAAAAACAGGATCTGGAGTTCAAACGGTACTGGCGGTCCACGCACGTAAATCAGGGTCGCGACCGCGGCCAGCATGAGCGTGATGCTTCCCGCCAGAGCAGCCGTCAGTGCGAGCGGATACTGCACCAATAAGAATGGAACTGTTCCGGCAAAGGCCAGCGGCAAATCGGTTGCACTGAGTTTGATCCCGCTGTGATTATACTTGACTCTCGACGCTCCGAAAATTGCCGCCGCCACGATGGTTGACAACAGGATCGCGCGTTCCAGATCGCCAACGACAAACAGCAGCATTGCGGTGCACAAACACAGCGCAGCCGCAGCCAAAGTAAGATGTTCAAGGCTGCGTTCCGCCAACCAAAGCACGGCGATAGCGATCAGGATGATCAGGGCCAGCGACATCCGGAGAGGATGCCAGAGGAATGATTTGGCGTCCATGATCGCAATGCGGACATTCGCGAAGCACATTGAAATCTGCTAGGGGTCACCAAGATGGAGCAGACATGACCGACCCTTTCGACATCAATCGCCGGAACTGGGACGAGCGCACCGCCATTCATACGCGCGATACCAACGGCGATTACATGCTCAACCGGTTTCGAGCAGGCGAGGACGCGCTGAGTGCGATTGAAGTGGCGGAACTAGGCGACATCAGGGGAAAGCGCGTCCTGCATCTGCAGTGCCACATCGGCCGCGACACGTTGTGCCTGGTGCGGCGCGGCGCGACGGTGACCGGGCTTGATTTTTCTCCGGCCGCGCTGGAGGTGGCGCGGCGCCTCTCCGATGAGACCGGGCTGAAGGCTGATTTCGTCGAGGGGACCGTCGATCAGGCCCCAGCCCTGACGCCGGGCCCGTTCGATCTCGTCTTCACCACCTGGGGCACCATTTGCTGGCTGCCCGATATGAAAAAATGGGCAGAGACCATTGCGGCCGTGCTGGCGCCGGGTGGCGAACTCTATTTCGCGGACGCGCACCCCACCTTCACGGTGATGGAAGAATTCGACGGCAGGCTTGTTCCCACCTACGATTTTCAAACGCCTGTCGACCGGCCGCTGCAATTCGCAAACGAGACCACCTACACCGGCGATCCCACGATCATGTCGCATCGATCGACCCGCGAGTGGATCCACTCGCTCTCGGCGGTGCTCGGCGGCCTGATCGATGCCGGACTGACGATTACGATGTTCAGGGAGCACGAAGTGTTGCCCTGGCGCGGCCTGCCAAGCCTGGTGCCGGCATCGGAAAGGCTATGGCGGCTTGCCGATGGCGTGCCGCGCATGCCCTTGTCGTATTCGGTCAGGGCCAAAAAGGGTTCGTGAAAATCGGCGCCGCGAGGCATCCAGCTTCAGACGCAACTGGCTTCAGGCGCTCTTGTAGCAAGCGCTCTTGTATCAAGCGCTTTTGGCATCAGGCCAGGCGACGACTTGTCCTGACATGACCAGCCGATCGCGTCCTGCATTCTTGGCCGAATAGAGCGCCCGATCCGCTGCGGCAATCAGAGCCGCGTGCTCGGTCATGCTCTGGGCAGGGACATTCGTCGCACCGCCGAGACTGACCGTAATGAGTTTGGAAGGCGGGTTGAGCGCGTGCAGCATGCCGAGTTCAAGAAGCGCTTCACGCACCCTCTCGCCGACCTGCATGCAGCCTTCCGAATCGGTGTTGGGCAGGAGCAGCACGAACTCTTCGCCGCCGTAGCGGGCTGCCAGATCTGCCGGCCTGCGTATTTGCGCGTCCAGGATCCGCGCCAGCGCACGCAGGCAGGCATCTCCCGCCTGGTGACCATAATGATCATTGAACTTCTTGAAATGGTCGACGTCGATCAACAACAGCGATAGCGGCGTGCCATCGCGTTTGGCGCGCGCCCATTCCTCCAACAGGCGCTCGTCGAAATGCCGGCGGTTGGCCAATCCCGTCAATCCATCGGACGTGGCAAGCGCCGCCAGCTTGTTCTGCAAATCCTGTTGCTCTGTCATGTCGCGCGAGATTGCGACCACGCCGTCGATCTTGTTGGTCTCCGCCGCACGCGTCACGCGCAGAGCGGTCTCGACCCAGATTTCATTCTTTTCGCGGTGACGGACGCGGTAGATAAGCCGCGCCTCTTCGGCCTCGCCGTTCTTCAATGCCGCGATGGCTTGCTCAACCCGCGGCCGGTCCTCGGCGTTGATCGCCGCAAGGGCCGGCGCTCCCAGCAACTTGGCGGGGTCGTGACCAAAAACGCGGGCGCATGACGGCGAAACATAAAGAATCCGTTCATCCAGTCCCACACGCATCACCACATCGCTGCACTGTTCGGCCAGCAGGCGAAAATCCGCCTCCTTGGCCACAAGGGCCGCCGCCATGCGCTGGCGCTGCAGCAGGTAACGCACGAAGGCAAAGCCGGTCAGCGCGATCACCAGCAAGAGGCCTGCGACGACAGCCAGCCGTGTGAACGATTGCTGGCGCCATGGCTCCAGCACATCTTCCTGCGCCTTGGTCGCCAGAACCAGGATGGGATATCGGCTGCTCAGCTGGTAGAAGCTCAACCGCTCAAGTCCGTCCAGCGGCGATTTGAAGTAATAGACGCTGGCACTGGGGCGGTCTTTCAGGGTCCGGAACAACGACGACTTGGACATATCGCGTCCGACATTGCTGCCGTCTTCGTCGCGGCTGCGCGCCAGCATGATGCCATCGGCATTCAAAAGCGACACCGAGCCGTTCGGCCCGATGTCGAATCGCCGGTAGAATTCCGTGAAATAGGCCACGTCGATGCTGGTCAACACCACGCCGGCAAAACTGCCATCGGGATGATTGAAGCGACGGGACAGGGTGATGATCCACTGTCCTCCCGAACGACTCTTGACCGGCCGGCCGATCAGCGTCCCGCGCTCGGTGGAAGCGCGATGGCGCTGAAAGTAGTCGCGATCGCCGTTGTTGAGACCGGTCAGATTGACGTCTTCGGTGGTTGCGAGCCAGCGGCCGGTTTCATCATAGACGAAGATGCCGCGGATGCGCTGCCGGTTGTACTTGCGCGATTGCAGAAACGTCCGGATCTTTTCGACCGCTGCGGGGCTGGTTCCGCCGGTCTCCATGCGGTCAACCATTCCGGTTAGAATGGTGTCAGCCAGGTCAAACGTATCGTCGGCATGCTGCGTCAGCGAACGGGCCAAATTGGCCATGTCCACTTCTGCATTCTTCAGGTCGACCTGCCGGGACTCCCATTCGCGCCAGCCGCTCAGCGCGAGAATTGCAACGCAAGCCAACGCCACAAATCCCGCCGCCCATAACGGGATATGTGCTTTGCCAATTTCCCGGCGGCTGGTGATCATCTTAAGGCTGCTCCGATCCGAGCAAACTTCCATGGAGGGCTTAACGCCGCGTTGCCTCTACGACAGCTATGGCGGAGTGGGTGAGCGCTTTACCCTCGCGCCGGATCGGATGTGACGTAATGCGATCGTACTTCATTAACCATGGAGGTCGCGTGGGCACGGCCCGCCGCAAAGCTGCCCCGGAGGGAACCTCGTCCCCCCGGTATGAGCGGCATCAGGCGAGGCGCACAGCTACGCCGCGTTCAGGGCCTGCGCGATATCGGCGATCAGATCGGACGGGTGCTCGATGCCGATCGACAGCCGGATCGTGGAGGCGAGCACGCCGATTTTCTGGCGGATGTCGGCTGGAACGCCGGAATGCGTCATGCTCGCCGGCAGGCTGGCCAGCGACTCGGTGCCGCCGAGACTGACCGCCAGCTTGAAGATCTGCAGCGCGTTGAGGAATTTGAAGGCGGCGGCCTGGCCGCCGACAATGTCGAACGAGAACGTCGAGCCCGCACCGGTGCATTGGTGTGCGAACAGGCGTCCGGCCGGCGAGTGCACATCGTGATGGCCGAGGTAATGGACATGCGCCACCTTCGCGTGGTCGCGCAGAAAATCCGCCACCAGCCGTGCGTTGGCGTCGGCCTTTTCCATGCGGATGCTCAGGGTCTCGAGCGACCTGGAAAGCATCCAGCAGGAATGCGGGTCGAGCTGGGTGCCGATCGCGCCGCGCAGCGCCTTGACGTCCTTCATCAGGGTTTTTGAACCAAGCGCTGCGCCAGCGATCAGGTCGGAATGGCCGCCGATATATTTGGTCAGTGAATACAGCGACAGATCGGCGCCGTGCTCGATCGGCCGCTGAAACACCGGTCCGAGTAGCGTGTTGTCGCAAGCGACGATCGGCACGTGGTCCTGCGCCTCGCCGATATTGTCGGCGACACGGCGGATCATCTCGATGTCGACCAGGCCGTTGGTGGGATTGGCCGGGGTCTCGATGAAGATCATGGACACCCGGCCTTTGCGCATGGCTTCCTCCGCCGCCTGCTGGACCGCGGCTTCGTCGATGCCGTCGGCAAAACCCACCGAGCTGATCGAGAGGCCCGCAAGCGTTTTCGTGAACAGGGTTTCCGTGCCGCCATAGAGCGGTTGCGAGTGCAAAATGACGTCACCGGGGCGGACGAAGGCGAGGATCGCCGTCGAGATCGCCGACATACCAGACGAGAACAGCGCGCATTTCTCGGTGCGCTCATAGACCGCAAGCCTGTCCTCGACGATCTCGCTGTTGGGATGATTGAACCGCGAATAGACCAGGCCCGCGCCCATCCCCTCGGGCGGCTCGCGCCGGCCCGAGACGAAATCGAAGAAATCCTGACCGTCTTCGGCGGTTCGAAACACGAAGGTCGAGGTCAGGAACACCGGCGGCTTGACGGCGCCTTCCGACAATTGCGGATCGTAGCCGTAGTTCAGCATCAAGGTTTCCGGATGCAGCATGTGGTTGCCGATGTGGGTCTTGGACGGAAACGGTTTCACCATGGCCTGCCTCGCTGGCTGCATTCAGAAACGTTCCCCTTTGTGGGGGTCGTCGGCAAGCGCCGGTAGTGTTGGATATGACGGCATCCAACGACTCGGGTCACCGATCTCTGGGGCAGCCTAGCAACATCCGGGGCTGAATTCACTGCGTTCGAAACAGTTTCCGGGCAAGGCGATCACTGCGCCGGTGCGAGCAACTGTCGCAGCTGGGGCCGGCAAAACCGGCGCGAGGCAGGAAGTATTGTTCACCTCAGACTGGTCAGCGCTCGGACCGCATATACGGGCTGTGCTCAGTCACATGCTTGAGTTCCGGCGCAGCGTCCATCGCCTGGGTCACGTGCTGCGCTAAATTGGTTCGCTTCGTGCTGGCCGGATTACCCACAAACGCCCACATGACCACGCCAATTGCGAGCGTCGCGCCGCTGATCACCCCGATGTCTCGCTTCATTGCGATCTCCCGTTTTGTTTTCGGGTGTGCGCAAATCAAGCCAGCGGCTCGTGGTCGAAGTATGGCTAATGCAAGACAGGCTGGCCTATCGCGGCAATGTGATGGCCGAACCGCGACAGCGCTCAGCTCTTGCTTGGCGTGGCCGCGTCCGCAGACAATCTGCCGAGCATGACGGTGAGTTCCTCATCGGCGCTGATGATCGTCTTGTTGCTGTCTCCCTCGCCCGGTGCAGGATCCACCGCAGTTGGCGGCTCGGCGAGTGCGCCAATAGCTTCCTGTCGTCTGGCCGGTTCGACCGGCGAGGACGCGGAATCGGACGATTTTTCGGAAAGCTTTAATGTCGACTCCGGCAAAGGCCTCGGCGACCGACCGGCCGCCGTCGCGCCGCCAACCGGATTGGGCGGCCCGGCGTCACTGGCCGGCCCGCCATTGCCACGCGGCGCAACACTCGCTCTTCCGATGATACCCTCAACGATGTCGGGGAGGCGCTGCTTGTCGACGTCAGCCATGTATTCGCAGGCTAACTCGTCGACATATTGCTGGCCGTAGTCGGCCAACACGGAGGTTATCCGCGCGAGGTCGACATCGCTTTCAACAAGCTGACGCCATGCCTGCCTGTCATAGGAAACCGTCGGTGGGCTTATCGGCTTCGGGGGTTCGTGAGAGACGACCGGTTCAGGAACCGGAGGCTGCGCCATACGCTCATCGACCGGCGTGCGGCCGAGCGTTGTGACGCTCACGCGCCGTCGCCTGTTCTTTGCCACCAGGAGTGACAGCAGGCCGACGCCCATCAGCAGGAACCCAACCGTCGCCCATACCAGCGTGACGCAAAGCAGAGCCCCGGCAATCAGCAATATCCACCCGGCAACGCGCACCAACAGGCCTTCTCTGCGACTAGGGCCAAATTCAATTGCTAAACATGAGAGCCAATTCTCAACGCTTCCGGCAAGCTGCGCAACACAAAGATTACCGCCACATTCGGTGACGGCCGGCCGGCGCTTTCGTTCGCCGATCCAGCCGTCGCGGACGCGCTCAGTTCTGCTACGCGCCGGTGACGCGCCAGATGACGTCGCCGACATCGTCGGCCATCAGCAGCGACCGGCCGTCGGGACCGACCACCACCCCGACCGGTCGTCCATAGGATTCCTTCTCGTCGGGCGCGAGGAAGCCGGAGAGAATATCCCGCGCTGGCCCTGACGGACGCCCGTTCTCGAACGGCACAAAAACGAGCTTGTAACCGCTCAGCGTGCTGCGGTTCCAGGAGCCGTGCTGGCCGATCGCCATGCCATCGGGAAAACCCGGCAGCGTGCCAGCGGGCACCCAGCAAAGACCGAGCGACGCAGTGTGCCCGCCGAGCGCATAGTCCGGCGTGATCGCCTTGGCGACCATGGCCGGATCCTGCGGCACCCGATCGTCCACCGTCCGGCCCCAGTAGCAATAGGGCCAGCCGTAGAAGCCGCCATCGCGCACCGCGGTGAGATAATCCGGAGGGGTCTCGTCGCCGAGGCCGTCGCGCTCGTTGACCACGGTCCAGAGCACGCCGGTCCGTGGCTCCCAGGCCATGCCGACCGCATTGCGCAGGCCACCGGCAAAGATGCGGCTGGTGCCGCCGGCGAGATCGAGCTCATGGATCGCGGCACGGCCTTCTTCCACTTCCATGCCGTAGTCGGCAATGTTGGTGAGCGAGCCGACACCGGCGTAGAGCTTCTTGCCATCCGGGCTCGGCAGCAGGCTCCGCGTCCAATGCCCGCCCGGCTTGAAGGTAACGAGTTTGCGCCCTGTTGCGGTGATGCGATCGGCGTTCGCCACATAGGGGAACGCCACGACGCCGTCGGTGTTGCCGACATAGAAATTGTCGCCGACCAGCGCCATGCCGAACGGCTGGTTCAGCCCCTCCATGAAAACCCCGCGCTTCTCGGCGACGCCGTCGCCATCCGCATCGCGGAGCAGGGTGATGCGGTTCGCGCTTTCGCCAAGTGCCGCGGCCCGCCGCATCGTCGCCTGCATCGCATAGCCGAACACGTTTCTGACCGGACCTGGGACCTGGTTCGACTCCGCAATCAGCACGTCGCCATTGGGCATCACGTTGATCCAGCGCGGATGTTTCAGGCCGGTCGCGAATGCATTGACCTTGAGCCCCGGTGCTGCCGTCGGCTTCTGCCCGTCGTCCCAGCCCCTCGCTGACGGCATCTTGAGCGTCGGGATGGCGCCCTGCGGCTTCGCCTCCGGCACCACGGGCGCACTGCCCCAGGCAGGCGCCGGCGCGTCGCCCTGCAATTTGCGCCAAAACAAGGCAGCCCCGCCGATCAGCGCGACGATGCGCGCAAAAATTGCAGAAAAACTCATGCTATTCCCCTTTGAATCACGCGCACACTAGCCGACGTCTCCGCGCGTTGAAACCTCGTGCGCTGAACTGCAAGTCTGGATTGCGTCGAAAAAGCAGATCGTGAAAGTCAGCCCAATGCTGTAAAAGCCGATCCGCTGTCAAAGCTCAATCTGCGGAGGGTCACGCTCGGCGAGGAACCCGCTAATCATGAACGGGATTTATCGATGAGCGTCGGATTGATCGCCCTTCTCGACGATATCGCCGCGATCGCAAAGGTGGCGGCGGCTTCGCTTGACGATGTGGTCAGCCAGGCCGCCAAGGCGGGGGTAAAGGCGGCCGGCGTCGTCATCGACGATACCGCGGTCACGCCAGGTTACGTGATCGGATTCGCAGCCAAGCGCGAACTGCCGATCGTGGGCAAGATCGCGGCGGGATCGCTTCGCAACAAGCTCCTGATCCTGCTTCCCGCTGCGCTGGCGCTCAGCTACTTCCTGCCCTCGGCGATCACGCCGCTGCTGATGTTCGGCGGGGCCTATCTCTGCTACGAAGGCGTTGAAAAACTGTACGAAGCCGTCATGCCCCATCATGCACACCAGCATGAGGCCGAGCTCGGCACGGTGGCGTTGCAGGCGCAGACGCTCGAGGACCAGAAGGTCGCGAGCGCGATCAAGACCGACTTCATCCTGTCGGCGGAGATCATGGCGATTACACTGGCGGCCCTGCCCGCCGGCAGCATCCTGAAGCAGGCCATCGTGCTGGCGGTTGTCGCAATCGGGATCACCGTCGCGGTGTATGGCGTGGTAGCGCTGATCGTGAAGGCCGACGACGCCGGTGTGGCGCTGGCGCAAAACGACAATGCCTCGGCCATGGGCAGTATCAGCCGCGGTCTGGGACATGCCCTCGTCCGGGGCATGCCCGTCTTCCTGATATTTCTCAGCGCGGTCGGCACCGCCGCCATGATCTGGGTCGGCGGTGGCATCATCTTGCACGGCATCGAGGCGTACGGCCCGCCTTCGATCGGTCATGGCGTCCACGCCGCGACCGACGCTGCGGCCCACGCCCTGCCGGCGGTCGCCGGTTTGCTCAAATGGATCGTCGAGGCGGCCATCTCAGGCGTGATCGGACTGGTGGTCGGCGCGGCGACAATTCCGGTCATCGGATATGCCGTTGCGCCCGCCTGGAAACGAGTGAAGCGGCTTCTGCCGGGCTCGCAGCGCTAGCCTGTGACGCGCCAGATGGAGCGCCAAATAACACAGCTTTCCTCCCCGCTCTTGTTGGTTCTGCTTCCGGGGCTCGACGGAACGGGCCAGCTCTTAATGGTTTCTGGAAGCGTTACCAGTAGATTTCGAACCAATTGTCGTTTCCTTTCCAACAGAGACCTACGGCGACTATGCGGCGCTCGAAGCCTATGTTGTAGGCCTTCTGCCGCAAGACCGGCCGTTTGCTATTCTTGGAGAATCCTTCTCTGGACCGCTTGCGCTGCGTATTGCAGCGCGACGATACAAGAATCTCGCCGCAGTCATCCTTGTTGCAAGCTTCATCGCCAAGCCCGTCGCCTGGGTACCCAATTTCGCTCGGCACATCCTGCATCCTCTGATCTTCCGTTTGCCAATTCAGACCCCCCTGCTGCGATGGTTCTTGTTGGGCAGGAGACCTCCGACCGCGATGATAAACGACACAGTCACAAGTCTTCAGTCGGTTGATCCGGCAGTGCTAGCAGGTCGCACCAAAGCCGCGCTTGAGGTTGACGCCACGAAAGCGTTCGTAGAATGCCCCGCACCGATTCTATATCTAGGCGGAACAGAGGACCGGTTGATCTCGTCTCAAACTGCCGAGCGTATGAAAGCTCTGCGCCCCAATCTTGAATGCATAATGCTGGATGCGCCGCATTTTCTTCTGCAGCGCGCACCGATCGCGGCAGCGCATGCAATTACGGGGTTCCTCGGACGCCTCCATCCGTTGGAGGCCACCACATCCGGACTCAATCAGCCTTGACCGTCTCCTGCGCGGGGTTCGCCGCAACCGCAGGTCCGCCGCCGAGCAGCCTTGCGAGGCTGCGGGCGCGCCTTGTGTCGATGCTGACATAGGCGGTCATGCCGGCGCGCAGCGGCGGCTCGCCGGGCCGCGCAACCAGCTGCAGCCGCACCGGCAGGCGCTGCACGACCTTGACCCAATTACCCGAGGCGTTCTGCGCCGGCAGGATCGCAAACTCCGCGCCGGTCGCCGGGCTGATGCTTTCCACCACTGCGTCCCAGGTGATTTCGGGATGCATATCCAGCACGACCTTGGCCTTCTGCCCCACCGTCACATAGGTCAGGTCGGTCTCCTTGAAGTTCGCCTCCAGCCAGGGTCTGCGGTCGGTGACCAGCGCGAACAGCGGCGTCTGCGCCTTGACCTGCTCGCCGAGCTGCAGCTTGAAATTGACCACCACACCCGCCTTCGGCGCCTTGATCTCGGTATAGGCAAGGTCGAGGGCGGCGCGATCGCGCACCGCCAGCTTTTCGCGCACCGCCGCGAACGCATCCGTCGGCCGGTCGGGCTTGCCGCCGAGGGCTGCCTCGACGCGCGCGATGCGCTGGTGCAGTACGGCGACGCGATCTTCGCCTTCCTGCTCCTCGCTGTTGGTCTGCTCGACCTTCGCGGTCGAGGCGACGCCGCGTCCGGACAATTCACGCTGGCGTCTCGCCAAAGACTGGAGATACGACAGCTTGTTCTCCGCCTCCTTTGTCTCGGCCCGGATCTCGCGCAGGCTGGCCTTGAGCTGCTCGACGGCGGCGCGCGCGGAATCAATTTCCGCTTCGGCCTTGGCGAGTGCTAACTGATACGGCGTCGGATCGAGGCGAAGCAGCACGTCGCCGGCGGCGACGGCCGAATGGTCGTGGATCCGCAACTCGGTGATGCGCCCCTGAACCTCGCTGGCGATCTGGGCGATGTCAGCCTTGACGAACGCGTTCTCGGTCGAGATGTGGCGGCCGCCCTGCAGCCAGAACGCCAGCGCGCCCACCAGGACCAACAGGGGCACGCCGACCAGCGCCAATCGCTTCATCCGCTTGGTCATGGCGCGGCCCTGCCGTTGAGCCGGCTTGTCGCCACGGGAGCCCGCTTTCTCGGGGCCGTCGCCAACTCCGCCTGCGCCCCCTCGCCGTCATCCGCCGACACCAGGGTTTTCTTGATGCGCTGCAACAAAGCCATCAGCTGTTTGCGCTCGGGCCCGGCGAGATCGGCGAGCCCGGCATCGACCGTATCCTCGGCGATACGCCAGATCCGCTTGTGGACCCTCTCGGCCTCCTTGGTCAGATACACGCGCTTGACGCGGCGGTCGTCCGCTTGCGTGCGGCGCTCGACCCAGCCATTGGCCACCAGGCGGTCGATCATGCGGCCGGCGGTGGCCTTCTCGACCTCCATCATCTCGGCCAGTTCGGAATGCGAGGCGCCGGGGCGCCGGTGCAGGCGGGTCAACACCAGCCATTGTGCCCGGGTGATGCCGAGGCGACGCACGCGGCGATCGAACTCGGTCCGCAACAGGCGGGCAACGTCCGAAATCACAACCCCAATATATTCGTCGGTATTCGGCATGGCGCTGTTGTAGCCGCCCTGAAATTAGTAAGCTAGGTTAGTATTTGACGTCAGCCGCCGCAAGGGACATCACCTTGAGTTCCACCAGCATGGAGGCCGAGGACCCCGCCGGGACCATGTCCACGGCGCAGCGATATTTGACGCTGATGACGGTCGTGCTCGGCTCTTCGCTGTACGGCACGGCGCTCCTGACGACGTCGACCATCCTGCCGCAGATGCAGGGCGCGCTGTCGGCGACCCAGGACGAGGTCGCATGGGTAATGACCTTCAACATCCTGGCGACCGCGGTCGTGACGCCGATGACGGGCTGGCTGGTGTCCCGCTTCGGCAGCAGGCGCGTGATGGTGTGGTCGGTCGGATGGTTCACCGTGGCGACGCTATTGTGCGGAATGGCGCAATCGCTCGAGGGGCTGGTGCTGTGGCGCATCCTGCAGGGCGGCGCCGGGGCGCCGCTGGTACCGCTGTCGCAGTCGATCCTGTTCGCGACCTTCCCGCGGCGCCAGCACTCCATGGTGATGTCGATCTTCGGCATGGCGGTCGCGGTCGCGCCGGTGTTCGGCCCGGTGTATGGCGGCTATCTCGCCGAGGCTCATAGCTGGCGCTGGTCGTTCTACATGCTGGTGCCGATCGGAATTGCGGCCACGGTCGGCATGGCCTGGACGCTGCCTTCCGACAACCAGTTGACCAGGGTCCGCTTCGACTGGACCGGCTTCATCGCGCTGGCGACCGCGCTGGCGGCCATCCAGCTGGTGCTCGCGCGCGGCGCACGGCTGGACTGGTTCGACTCGACGGAGATCGTGGTCGAATGCCTGATTGCCGGCATCGCGTTCTATGTTTTCCTCATTCACAGCCTTGGCGCCCGCAATCCGTTCGTGAACCTGAAACTCCTGACCGACCGCAATTATGCGATCGGGCTGGCGCTGGTGACGATCTACGGCATGCTGAACTTCACGCCGATGGTGTTGCTGCCGCCGCTGCTGCAGCAGCAGGCCGGTTATCCCGACGCCCTGGTCGGACAGGTGATCGGATCGCGCGGCCTCGGGATGCTGGTCGGCTTCATGATGGCCGGCTTGATGAACCGGCTCGATCCGCGTCTCACCATGGCGTTCGGCTTTGGCCTGCAGACCGTGGCGGGGCTGTGGATGCTGACCTTCGACCTCAACGTCACGATGGAGATCCTGGTCATCAACAGCATGATCCAGGGTTTTGCCGTCGGCGTCGTCTGGGTGCCGATCACGGCGGTAGCGTTCGGCACGCTGGACGCCAGGCATTATGCGGAAGCGTCCGCGATCTTCCATTTGCTGCGCAACATCGGATCGAGCTTCTTCATCTCGCTGTCGATCGCCGAAATCGTGCGCACCTCGGGCGCCAATTACAGCCGGATGACCGAGATGATCTCACCCTATAACCGCGCGCTGACGACGCCGGGCCTGACCGGCGGGTGGAATTTCGACACCGTGCCGGGCCTTGCCAAGGTAGCCAAGGAGATCGCCCGCCAGTCGATGATGATCGGCTATCTGAACGCGTTCACGATGTACACGGTGACGTCGGGCCTCGCCGTCCTGTTCGTCCTGATGGTCCGCGGCCGCAAGACGGCGGCTTGATGCGAGGCAAGATCACCGGGTTCTTACGGGCGCCGACCGTCGCGTTTCCGTGATAAGTGTTTCGCAGACCGGCTTTGATGAAACAATTCTGTCCACCAGCGAAGCCATTTTAGTGATCTGGCGAACACTTCCTGAAACCATTGTCAGGCATACTGACACCTTACTGAAGAAGCGAATTTCACCAGACCAGCGGTGGCATCCTCAAAGAAGTGGAACACGCCATGCTTTCAGAAAAATTCTTTCTACTGTTGGAAACCCTCCGGAGCGAGGCCGAGCGGAGCCCTACCTATTCGGATGGCAGCACAAGGGTGATCAGCACCTCGCCGCACGTCCCGGTCCAACTGCCGAGCGCCAGCCGGAAGTAGAGCAGGCTTCAACCAGTCGCGTTTTTCGTGACGCCCAAACGCACGACGCCGCACCCTGTTGGGCACGGCGTCGCTTCGCGGCAACCTGACGAACAATCAACCCACGTTCTTCGGGCCGATCGGGAAGTCTCCCTTCGGGCCTGGCTTCGGGTCGAGCGTTCCATCCACGATGCAGTAGCCGATCCCCAATGCAACGCCCAAGGCGATGAAGGGAAACCAGCCGCCGCTGACCTGGTCGAGCTTGGCATCCGACAACGGCGCAAGGCCGTCGGCATTCAGAGTTGCTTGCGTGTTGGCCATCATTGTCTCCTTCGATAGGCCGTACATCCCTCAACGCCCATCCAAGGGACCGAGATCGTCGAGGGTCGGCATCGAGGCTGACCAAAACCGGATGTTTGTGCTGTGACCGGAATCACGGTGTGAGCGCGCAAAGGTGGTCGCATCCAGCCAATCGAACGGATCAAACAAAAACGCGGCACCAAAGGCGCCGCGTTTCGTTTTCTCTCATTTCATTCGCCGTCATTCCGGGGCGTCCGAAGGACGAACCCGGAATCTCGAGATTCCGGGTCTGGTCCTTCGGACCATCCCGGAATGACGGGATAATCAGCTCGCCACTGCCGACGACGGCATGTCGCGCTCGCGCTTCATGACGATCTTGTTGAGCGCGCCGAGATAGGCTTTGGCCGAAGCCACCAGCGTATCCGGATCAGACCCCTTCGAGGTCATCGAGCGGCCTTCATGGGCGAGCCGAACGGAAACCTCGGCCTGCGCGTCGGTGCCTTCGGTGACTGCGTGGACCTGGTACAGCTCGAGCTTGGCCTCGTGCGGCACCAGCGCCTTGATGCAGTTGAACACCGCGTCGACCGGGCCGTTGCCTTCGGCTTCCTCGATCTTGATCTGGCCGCCGATGTCGAGCTTCATGGTGGCGCGCTGCGGCCCATGGGTGCCCGCGATGACCGTCAGCGACGTCAGCTTGATGCGGTCATGCGAGTTGGCGATTTCCTGGTCGACCAGCGCCTCGATGTCCTCGTCGTAGATGTCCTTCTTGCGGTCGGCCAGCGCCTTCATCCGCACGAAGGCGTCTTCCAGCTGGTTGGCGCCGAGCTTGTAGCCCATCTCCTCCAGCTTGTGCACGAAGGCATGACGTCCGGAATGCTTGCCCAGCACCAGCGACGACTTCTTCAGGCCGATCATCTCGGGGCGCATGATCTCGTAGGTCGAGGCGTCCTTCAGCACGCCGTCCTGATGGATGCCGCTTTCATGGGCAAACGCGTTACGGCCGACGATCGCCTTGTTGTACTGCACCGGGAACGAGGTTGCCGCCGACACCAGTTTCGAGGCCCGCGTCAGCATTGTGGTGTCGATCTTGTTCCACCACGGAAACACGTCGTTGCGGACGTTCATCGCCATCACGACTTCTTCCAGCGCGGCGTTGCCGGCCCGCTCGCCGATGCCGTTGACGGTGCATTCGATCTGGCGCGCGCCGCCGGCGATACCGGCCAGCGAATTCGCCACCGCCATGCCGAGGTCGTTATGGCAGTGCACGGAGAAGACCGCCTTGTCGGAATTCGGCACTCGCTCGATCAGCGTGCGCATGAAGCGGGTGTATTCCTCGGGCGTGGTGTAGCCGACGGTGTCCGGAATGTTGACCGTGGTGGCGCCGGCCTTGATCACGGCCTCGACGATGCGGCAGAGATAATCCATCTCGCTGCGGGTGGCATCCTCGGCCGACCATTCGACGTCGTCGATCTGGTTGCGGGCGCGGGTGACGTTGGCGATCGAGAGCTCCATCACCTGCTCGGGCGTCATGTTCAGCTTGACGCGCATGTGCAGCGGCGAGGTCGCGATCACGGTATGGACGCGGCCGCGCCGGGCGAACTTCACCGCTTCGGCGCAGCGGTCGATGTCTTTCGGATTGGCGCGCGACAGACCTGCGATGACCGAGTTCTTGGAGCGGCGGGCGATCTCGCTGACGGCCTGGAAATCGCCTTCGGAGGTGATCGGGAAACCGGCCTCGATGACGTCGACGCCCATGTCGTCGAGCATCTCGGCGATCTCGATTTTTTCCTCGAACGTCATGGTGGCGCCGGGGCACTGCTCGCCGTCGCGCAAGGTGGTGTCGAATACGATTACGCGGTCCTTCTCGGACTTATTGGCTGTGGTCATCTGCAACTTCCTTTGGGTGGTGCGCCGTTGTTTGGGCGCTGAAGGGTTTTGATCTCACGCAACCCCTGAGTGCCCAGGCGCAACCGCCCAGACGGCCCTCAGGGGCCGATAAGAAGCAGAAGCCCGCCAATAAGGAGGGTGGGCATGGACGCAGCCGGAATCGCGGGAGTACGAACGGCCGAGGCCGATCCACCCTGAACTCCAACATTTTCGCTGCGAATCAGCATTGCCAAACCCTTGAGGAGACGAAATCCTTAGCCAAAACCATTGACAGTTCGTTGCCCGGACCACGTTCCAAGGCCGTTCTAGACGAGAAATATGGCAGGCCGCAATGCCAAAAGATGGTCAGGATGGGTGACCTAACGGGGCAAAAGCCCCGCAGGGTAAACGGCGTCCTGCCGTCAGCATCCCCGGACACGCGGCCGTGAGCGGCGACCGGCCGGCCTTCCCTCCCCTCTTGCCCTCCCCGTCGTTGTTCCGGGTTGAAAGCCATGGAGGGAGAACCATCTGTTGCGAGGGTGGCGATCTGAAAAATGGAGCGGCGCATGAGCCCGCGGTTTTTCCTGCTGACCTTGCTGGCTGCCTTTGGCTTTGCGGTTCTGTTTGCAACGCTCACAACGGTCCGGCAGCTGCACATTCAAACGTCCGCGATCACGCAACCGCAGCACCGGGGTTGAGCGCGCCGGATACGCGTTACGCTGATGTCGCATTTGTTCCACCATCCCGCAGCGCTTAAAGCCGCATGGTGATGCGTGGATGCCGACTGTATGACCGGTGATCGGTTCATGGACGAGGCACGCGTTTGGACAGGTTTCAGATCGGTAGTCACTTTGTTGCGCTGGCCGCCGCCTTCGCGCTCGCGGTGCCGATCGGCTGGGATCGCGAGAAGCGCGCACGAAGCGCTGGCCTAAGGACCTTTCCGCTCGTCGCGCTGGCCAGTTGCGGCTTCGTGCAAGCCAGCGAGAACCTGCTCGTGCACTCCCCCGACGGCATGGCGAAAGTGATCGAAGGGCTGATTACCGGCATCGGCTTCATCGGCGGCGGCGCCATTCTCAAACAAGGCAACTCCGTTCACGGCACCGCGACCGCGGCAAGCCTGTGGGCGACCGGCGCGATCGGCGTTTCCGTCGGCCTCGGCAGTTATGACGTCGCCGTCACGGTTGCCATCTTTACCTTCCTGACGTTGCGCCTCCTGACGCTCGTCAAGGACGAGAGCGATGAAGGCGAAGGCGGCAAGCCCGATCGGACCTGACGGGGTGACAGCCAAAGGTGCCTTGTTGCGTTCGCCGCTGCCTCAACTTTTGCGTAAAGCCGGTTTATGGACGTAAGCTGCCGGGTACGATCCGACAGGAGGCCGTCTGATGCCAAAGAAGGGTGTTACGGGCCATGACGAGTGGGTGGTGACCCAGGCACTCGCCACGGCCCTGGTCGCGCTCGAACAGCTTCCGGAGAAGATTCAGCCGCGCCCCCATATGGAGGATCTTCGGAAACTCCTGATTGCCGGCTGCGCTCCCGGTAGCGAGGGTCTGCATCTGGCCCAGGCGAAGTGCCGGTTGTTCCCACAAACCGACCCGGAGACGATCTACCGGGAGTACGGCTTGGAGGGCGGTCGGGACTGAACGCCGGGCGGCAGAGCTCAACCCATCCTACTTCTTCGCAACCTTTCCCTCACCCTTCTCCTCCGCCAACAGCGCCTCACGCACCTGCTTGAACTCGCTGCGGTCGGCCTTGTCGACCTCGGGGAAACGCAAATCCAGCCTGTCGAGCGCGCTGACGATGGTCGAGCCGATCACGACGCGGGCGAACCATTTGTGGTCGGCCGGCACCACATGCCAGGGCGCGTGGCGCGCCGACGTGTGACGGATCATGTCCTGATAGGCGGCCTGGTACTTTGCCCACAGCTTGCGCTCGGCAATATCGGCCAGCGAGAATTTCCAGTTCTTGGCGGGCTCATCCAGCCGGGCGAGAAAGCGCTCGCGCTGCTCTTCCCTGGAGATGTTGAGGAAGAATTTCAGGATCACGGTGCCGTTGCGCGCGAGGTAACGCTCCATGGCCGAGATATCCTCGAACCGTTCGCGCCAGATATTCCCGGTCACCAGCTTTTTCGGAATCTTCTGCTTGCCGAGAATCTCGGTATGCACGCGCACGACAAGGCATTCCTCGTAATAGGAGCGGTTGAAGATGCCGATCCGGCCGCGCTCGGGCAGCGCGATCATGCTGCGCCAGAGAAAATCGTGGTCGAGTTCCTTGGTCGATGGCTGCTTGAACGACGTGACCTCGCAGCCCTGCGGGTTGATGCCGTCGAACACGCTCTTGATCGCCGAGTCCTTGCCGGCGGCGTCCATGCCCTGAAACACCAGAAGCATCGACCAATTGTCCTGCGCGTAAAGCTTTTCCTGATATTCGCTCAGCCGCTTGCGGTTGGCCTCGATGATCTTCTCGCCCTTGTCTTTGTCGAGACCACCCTTCTCGCTGGTCTTGTGCGATTTCAGGTGAAACTCGCCTGTCCCGTCAACGCGAAACGGGGCGACAAAGGGTTTTAGGGTATCGCCAAGCGGTTGCTGTGATTTATTGCTCATGAGGCTACGGGCTTCTTCTTGGGTTGCGTCTTGAACCGATCCATGACGCTACCAAGAATGCCCTTGGGAAGGAATATGATGAACAGCACCAGCAGCACGCCGTAGACCAGATTGTCCCAGCCCACCGCCTTGGTCCCGAACCAGATGCGCAGAAATTCGGCAAGCAGAATCGTGATGATGGCGCCGACCGTTGGCCCGAACGACACGTAGACGCCGCCGACGATGACGGCGAACACCATCTGCAGCGACACCGCAATGCCGCTGACCGTGTCGGGCGAGATGAACATCTGGTACTGGCAGTACAACGCGCCCGCCAGCGCCGTCATAAGCGCACTGATGATGGTGATCTTGAGTTTTTCGAAGGTCACGTTGACGCCGGCTGCGGCCGCCGCGTCCTCGTCGTCAGAGATCGCCTCCATGGCGTAGCGGCTCATGCTGCGGTCGACCCATTGCCAGATCAGAAGTCCGACCACCCAGACGAACAGCGCGATCAGATACCACGTCGTCTTGTCGTCGAACTGCAGCGCCAGCAACTGGCTGCCCTTGGTGCGGTTCGGCGTGTAACCGAGCGAGCCACCGGTGTAGTCGCGCGTCGCGGTGATGACCTGCAGCACGATGCCGGACAGCGCCAGCGTCACCAGCACGAAATAATGCCCGGTGATGCGGTAGCGGAAGCAGGGATAGGCGACGATGACCGCGAGCAAACCCGCGCACACCATGCTGAGGGGAATCCCGATCCACGGCGATACACCGAGATGGTTCCAGAGCAGCGCCGTGACATAGGCGCCGACGCCCATGAAGCCGCCATGGCCGAGCGACACCAGGCCGAAGCGGCCCATGATCGACCACGACGTGTAGGCGAACGACCAGATCAGGATCAGCACCAGGATGTGCAGATGATAGGGCTGGCGGTAGACGAAGGGCAGCGCGATCAACGCCGCTAATCCAACGGCCCAGGCAATGGTTCGTGCGTTCACGAGCGCCTCGCGAAAAGGCCGGCGGGCCGGATGAACATCATGACGATGAAGAAGGCGAAGGCGAGCACGTAGCCCCATTCGAGGTCGGAGAACAGGCCGCCGAGCGAAATGATCTCGGCGAACACGAACGCCGCGATGAAGCCGCCGACGAAATTGCCGAGCCCGCCGAGCACGCAGATCAGGAAGGTGATCGGCCCGAACGACAGGCCGACAAAGGGATGCACGTCATACTGCAGCACGAGAAGGCAGGCAGCCAGCCCCGCGAGCGCGCCGCCCAGCGCCGAGGTGACGAGGTAGATGCGCTTGGTGTCGACGCCCATCAGCGACATGATCTGGCGGTCTTGCGAGATGGCGCGGATCGCGGTGCCGGTATAGGTGCGGGTCATGAAGAAATAGACGCTGACCATGCCGATCAGGGCTGCGGCGAAGGACAACAGCCGCGAATAGCTAAAGTGCATCTCGCCGAGCGCCAGTACCGGCAGGCGGATGCCGAGATTGCGGAAGTCGATGCCGAAGGCGACGGTGGCAAAGCTCTGCAGGATGAACAGCACGCCGCCGGTGGCGAGCAGCTGGTTGATCGGCGGCGCGGTGAGCAGCGGCGCGATCACGATGTAGTGCAATGCCGCTCCGAGCAGCGCGACCAGCAGGATGGTCAGCGGCGCCGCCGCCCAGTACGGCAGGCCGTAGAACTGGACCAGATAGTACATGCCGTACATGCCGATCATGACCAGCTCGGCATAGCAGATCCAGGTCACGTCGATGACGCCGAAGATCAGATTGAGCCCGAGCGCCAATAGCGCCAGCACCCCGCCGAGCAGGATGCCGTTGACCACGGCTTCCAGCAGATAGATGTCGAAGATATCAAGAAATCCCTGCATCGCTTGTCTGTCCGTTACCTTCTGAGCATGATCTTTTCGGAAAACCGGTGCCCACTTTTCCGGATCATGCTCTAAACCCCGAGATATGCCTGCTTGATCGTGTCGTTGCTCATCATCTCCGCCGAGGTGCCGGAGGCGCGGATGGTGCCGGCCTCGAGCAGATAGGCGCGGTCGACCACCTTTAGCACCTGCTGCACGTTCTGCTCGACGATCAGCACCGTCAGCCCGCTGGCGCGGATCCGCTTCACCAGTTCGAACACCTGCTGCACCACGACCGGCGCCAGACCTGCCGACGGCTCATCGAGCAGCAGAAGTTTCGGGTTCGACATCAGCGCGCGGCCGATCGCGCACATCTGCTGTTCGCCGCCCGACATGGTGCCCGCCATCTGGCTGCGGCGTTCCTTCATGCGCGGAAACAGGTCGAACACGAATTCCAGCCGCTCGGCATATTTGGCGCGGGCGCCTTCCATGTAGGCGCCCATCTTCAGATTGTCGTCGACCGTGAGCCGCGGAAACAGCCGGCGGTTTTCCGGCACATGGGCGATGCCGAGGCTGACGATGCGATGCGCCGCCGTCGCCAGCACGTCGGTGCCTTCCATCGAGATCGAGCCTCTGGTGGGCCGGATCAGGCCGGAGATCACCCGCATCAGCGTGGTCTTGCCGGCGCCGTTTGGGCCGATCACGCCGACCGCCTCGCCCGCCTTGACGTCGAGGCTGACGCCGAACAACGCCTGGAAAGTGCCGTAACCCGCATCGACCGATTTCAATTCGAGCATGCCTAGTCCCCTGCCCGCCGGCGCGCTTCCCCGGCCGCGGCCAGAGTCGAATCCGCATCGGTGCCGAGATAGACCTCGATCACGCGGGGATCGCTCGACACCGCACTCGGCAAGCCTTCGGAAATCTTCTCGCCGTGATCGAGCACCATGACACGATCGACCACCCGCATCAGCACGCCCATGATGTGCTCGACCCAGATGATGGTGATGCCGAGTTCGTCGCGGATCTTGCGCAGCATGTCCGCCGCAGCATCCATCTCTTTCTCGTCGAGGCCGCCGAGGCTTTCGTCGGCGAGCAGAAGCTTCGGCCCGGTCGCCAGCGCTTTCGCAAGTTCGAGCTTCTTCAGTCCGGCTGCCCCGAGGCCGTCGACGGTGGCATGGCGATCGGTGGTCAGGCCGACCATGTGAAGCGCCTTTTCGGCGGCCTCGTTGGCCTTGGCACGGCTGTGGCTGCCCTGGCCGTAGTAACCGGCCAGCGCCACGTTTTCGAAGATGCTGAGCCGATGAAACGGCCGTGGGATCTGGAAGGTGCGGCCGATGCCACGGTTGATGATGCGATGCGGCGCGACGCCTGCGATCTCCGCGCCGTCGAACAGAATCGAACCTGCGGTCGGGACCAGCGTGCCCGACAGCATGTTGAAGATCGTGCTCTTGCCGGAACCGTTCGGCCCGATCAGGCCGAGAATCTCGCCCTGTTCGACCCGGAACGATACGTTGTTGACCGCGGTGAAGCCGCCGAAGCGCTTCACCAACCCGTTCACCGTCAGCACCCCAGATACTCCGCTAACCTACTGGCTGCTGAAGGTGGTGCCCTTCGGCAGGGGCAACACGGCCTCGCGTTGCGCCTGGCTCTTCGGCCACACCACATACGACTTGTCGTCGACATACTGGATCACCACCGGGAACGAGCGCTCGTTCTGGCCCGCCATCTGCTGGCCTTCGCCGTAGAACTTGACGCCGAAGCCGAGCATGGTGCCGCCTTCCGGCAGGTCGACTTCGAGCGAGGCCTTGCGCAGCGCCTCGGGGTCGACACCGCCATGTTTCTTGATCGCGCGCGGCAGCACCTCGGTCATGAAGACGTAGGTGTTGGACGCGGCCATGCCGACATGGGCGGAACGGATGGCGACGCCGGGCTTGGCCTTGTCGAATTCTTCGCCCACCATCTTGATCATCGGCGGCAGCTTCGGATCCATCGACTTCTGGTTGGCGAGCCAGATCGAGATCGGATCGGTGTTGAAGACGTAATTGACGTCGCCGCCGAGCCCTTCCTTCAGCTTCTCATACACGCCATAGCCCGCGCCATGACCGACCAGCGCGCCGAACTTCAGGCCCTGCTCGCGCGCCTGGCGCAGCAGCAGCGTGATGTCCGGGTTGTAGCCGGTGTGGAAGACCACGTCGGGCCGGCCGCGCT
The DNA here is from genome assembly GCF_040546575.1 of Bradyrhizobium sp. OAE829. Taxonomy (NCBI): domain Bacteria; kingdom Pseudomonadati; phylum Pseudomonadota; class Alphaproteobacteria; order Hyphomicrobiales; family Nitrobacteraceae; genus Bradyrhizobium; species Bradyrhizobium sp. OAE829. The sequence goes on from NZ_JBEPOE010000001.1 coordinate 2,062,348, forward strand.
TCAGCTTGGTGACGAGCGCGGACAGGTCCGGCGCGGTGGCGGAATAGCCTTCCTTCAGGACGACGTTGAAGCCGGCCTTCTTGGCGCCCGCCTCGTTGCCCTTCGAGACGTCGACGCCATAGGCGCCGTCCTCATGGATAATCGCAACCCGCAGGTCCTTCGGCTCCTTGCCGAACTTTTCCTTGGCGTTCTGGGCGATGAAATCCATCGTCATCAGGCCGAACTGATCGCCGCTGGCCTGCGGACGGAAGATATATTTGAAGTTCTTGTCGGCGAGCACCGCCGAGGAAATGCAGGTGGTGATCCACATGAACTTCTTCAGCTGCTCGACGCGGGCGGCCACCGGCACGCACTGCGCCGACGAGAAGAAGCCGAGCAGCATGTCGACCTTTTCCTGTTCGACGAGGCGGATCGCCTCGTTGATGGCGACATCGGGCTTGCTCTGCGCGTCGGCGTAGACCGCCTCGATCTTGTAGCCTTCGACGCCGGTCTTGCTGAAATGGTCGAGCATGATCTTGGCGCCGGTGTATTGCAGCTCGGAACCGCCGCCGGCGAGCGGGCCGGTCAGGTCGTAGATCACGCCGATCTTGATTTTCTTCTCCTGGGCCTCGGCGGCAACCGCCATCCCCAGCACCGCCACTGCGGCGGACAGCCCGACAAACAGGCGCGCAACCTTGTGCCCCGGCATCAAATCCTCCCTGTATATGGTGCGATGCACCTTTTTGTTTTTGTCTTCTTTTTTCGACATCACACGGGTAGCGCCGTGTGATGTCAAGGCAATAACCGAGGTTACACTGTCGCGGCACCTCGGCATCCGAAAAATATCAGTCGCAGCACAACCGATGCGCGCAGCGGCGCAATCATCGGATGTTAAACATCGGATGATTGCTAGCATACATCACCCATGCTAGCAAATCGCAAATCTCAGCCAAATCTCAGCAACGTCAAGAGGAGAAGGAGGTGGCCAACCCGAAGAGCGCCGACAAGCGTGTCAAGCCGGGGCGCATTCGCAACGTGTTGACGACACTCGGCCGCGAAATTGCGCAGGATCGCATTCCGGTCGGAGCGGCCTTGCCACCGGAGCCGGATCTCGAAACCCGCTTCGGCGTCGGACGCGGCGTGGTGCGGGAGGCCATCAAGACGCTCGCCGCAAAGGGACTGGTCAGCGTCCGCCCCCGGCATGGCACCCACGTGCTGCCGCGCAGTGAATGGAGCCTGCTCGACCGCGACGTTTTGAGCTGGCTGGTCGGCAAGGACGAGCCGGGCCGCGATCTCCTGCTGGCAATCCAGGAAGTCCGCTCGATCATCGAGCCGGCGGCCGCAGCGCTCGCCGCCGAGCGCGCCACCAAGAACGACCGCTGGCGCATCAATGCAGCTTTGGCCGCGATGGAAACCGCGCAGGACCAGGCGAGCACCATCGCCGCGGACAAGGCGTTTCATCTCGCGATCCTCGACGCCACGCACAACCCGGTGCTGCAAGGCTTCCGTGGCGCCATCGACACCATCCTGAGCACGGTTTTCATTGTCGCGGTGGGCAGCGCCGGCTGGTTCCGGGACAATCTGCCCAACCATGCCGCCGCCGCACGCGCGATCGAGAGCGGCGACGCCGAGAAGGCGCGGATCGCGATGGAGCGGGTGCTTGGCTACACCAAATTCAAACTGTCGAGCCGCAAGACGGCGACTGCCGCCGAGCGACGGTCGGCCGGCCCAACCACAAGCGCTTCAACGAAGAGAGCCGTCGTCAAGAAAGCGGGCGTCAGCAAAAAGAAAAAGCGCCAGGCGTCGTAGCGTCAGCGCTCGACCCATGTCCTTGTTAAGCCGCAAACTGCGCCTCAATGAACGCCGTCACGAAGCGCGGCATGGCTGAGGTGAGATCGCGCGTTCCGCGCACCAGATGGATGGCCGATAATTCGGGCGATTGCTGCAAGGCGAGGTTGGCCTCGATCCGGCTGCGCAATGCTTCGCCCGATATATCGACGTGCAACAGCCGGATCATTGCCAGCGCCGGGCCGGTGTAGACGCAGTGCCAATCCGGGTCGCTCCGGTATTCGCCCGGCACGAGACCGGTTTCCTCCTCGAGCTCGCGCGCCACACTGCCGGATATGTCGAGCGCGCCATCCCTGACGTCGTCAAGATCGGGCGTGCCTGACGGAAAATAGATTCGTCCGGCGTTGGAGGTGTGCTGGCCCATCTCGCCGAGCACGAACGCGCCGTCGGCGCAGCGCAGCGCGCCCATCCCAAAACCGTTGAACACGTCCCGGCCCGGAAAGCCCCAGTCACGCCAGGCCAGGAAGCTCGCGAAATCAGTCTCGAAATAGCCGGCCGTGAGGTGACTGTCGGCAAAGACCGGATGGCGTCCGAGCAGCACGCGCCCGTTCCAAAGTTGCGGATTGTCGCGCTGCGCCTCTGCAAAATGCGCATCGATCTCCGCCCGCCGCACGGCGGCGAACGGCCAGGACCAGGATTCCACCGGCAGATCGAGCGAGGTAACGCGATGAATGACCGGAGCTGCCGTGCCATTCATCGCCGCATCACTTCCAACATTGCGTCACGCACTATTTCACGCCTTACTTGGCGATCGATCCCGTCGTCTTCTTGACCTGATCGACATATTTGTTGGTGTAGGTCTTGGTGACGTCGATGTTGGCTTTTGCCACCTCGGGCGATCCCTCGCTGAACACCGCCAGCACCGCATCCGCGCCCTTCGGGTCCATCTTGCCGTTCAACGAATACATCGGGATCGTGTTCTTCAGCGCCGCCAGATACAGCTCCTTGTTCTTGCCGACGATTTCTTCCGGCATTTTGGCCATGATCTCTTCCGGCGAATGGGAATGAATCCAGGCCAGCGTGTTGACGATCGCCGTGGTCAAAGCCTGCACTTCCTTCTCGTGGGATTTGATCCAGGCTGCCGTTGTGTAGAGGGAGCCGCCCGGATATTCGCCGCCGAACACTGCGAGCGTATCCTTTTGCGTGCGGGTGTCGCTGAGGATCTTCAGGTCGGGATAGCTGCCCTGCAGCACCGTGACCGACGGATCCAGCATCACGGCCGCGTCGATCTGGCCCTGCTGCATCGCCGCAACTGCGGTGGCGCCAAGGCCGACGCCGATCACCGAGGCGCTGGTCGGATCGAGGCCGTTTTTCTTGAGCAGATATTTCAGGAAGAAGTCGGTCGAGGATCCCGGCGCGCTGACGCCGACCTTCTTGCCGGCCAGATCCTTGATCGAGTTGATTTCCTTGTTGTGCGAGGGCGACACGACAAGCACCAGCCCCGGATAGCGGTCATAGACCACGAACGACACCAGCTCCTGCTTCTTGGCCGCCAGATTGACGCAATGGTCGAAATAGCCAGAAACCACGTCGGCGCTGCCGCCCAGCACGGCTTTGAGCGCATCCGAGCCGCCCTTGAGATCGACCAGCTCGACGGCAACGCCGGCTTTTTCGTATTCGCCGAGCTGCCTGGCCAGCACCGTCGGCAGATAGCACAGGCAGGATCCGCCCCCGATCGCGATGGTGACCTTGCTTTGCGCTGCGGCAAAGCCTGATGTCAGGACCAGCGCCAGCAGCGCCCCGGCCAGCCGGCCAACAATTTTCTTCATGGTTTCCTCCGATGGGTTGCCGACAGGATAATGCAGTGCACAGGCCTTGAGAAGGCGACTTTGCCGACAATGCGAGGGCCATTATTGCAACGCTGTTCCGCTCGGTGCGATTTATTCCATCGCAGATGCGTGGTTTTTCGTCGCGCTGGCGAAGTGCGGCTTCGCGGCGTAGCATTCCGCCGCAAAAGTTTCCCTGGGAGGATTATCATGAATCGTATCGCCATCACCCTGTCGATCGCCACCGCCTTTGCCGCCGGCTGCGGCGTCACGCATCTGCTGCGCCCTGCCCTTGCCGCAGAAAACATCACTGCGCAGGTCATCTCGACCGGCGATCTCGAAGGGGACAAGCTGTCTCCTCTCAACGCCGGCGGCATGCGCAACAAAATGCTGGTCTCCGCGGATGGCGTGACCATCGCGATCCAGGATGGCAGCCCGCCGAAGCATCTGCATGCCAACGCCAACGAGATTCAGTTCATCCTCGAAGGCACCGGAACGATCTGGCTTGGCGACAAGGAGGTAACGGTGAAGCCGGGCGACCTCGTCGTCATCCCCAAAGGCACCCCGCATGGCGGCACCAAGCCTGTCGGCCGCACCATCAAGGCGATCGCGATCAAGACCCCGCCGCAGGCCCCGGATGATACGAAGATCTTGAACTGACGGCGCGAAGCGCCGTCATCCCGGGGCGCGAAGCGAACCTCAGATGCGCAATTGCGCATCGGGGGATCTCGAGATTCCGGGTTCGATGCCTTGCATCGCCCCGGAATGACGACGAGAGTCCCTACCCCGGCGCCTCGACCGACCTGCTCGACCCGCGCTGTAGCACTATCACCGCCGCGATCAGCTGTAGCGCGACGCAGAACGCAATGGGCGTCTCGTACCCGCCGCTCAAGCTCTGAACGACACCGAGAAAGGCGGGCCCCAACGAGCCAATGGTTCCGCTGATCGCATTCGACAGCCCCATGACGACGACAAAGCTCGCGGCGCTGAACTCGCGGTGCATGATGAGCGGCGGCAGTGTGATGAGATTGCCGACCGAAAAGCCGAACACCGCGCAGGCAGCCAGTACGATCGGGATCGCATCGAAATGCAGGATGCTCACGAGTGCCGCCGCCTGACTGACGATCGAGATAGCGGTGACGCGCCGCGGATCGAACCGGTCGATCACCATGCCGAGGCCGAAGCGGCCGGCGATCGCCATGAATGTCATCACCGAAACCGCCAGACCCGCATTGGCGCGGCCGATCTTCGGCTCGAGCATGGCGATCTGGTGCACGATAAAACCGATCTGGGCCACGAGCGCCAGTGCAAACGGGATCGAGATGGTCCAGAACGCAACGCGGCGGATGAGCTGCGCGCGCGAAATGTCGCTCGGGACAGAAGGCGTTTCGGCATGCTGCGGATCAGCCGGACCTCCGGCCGATGGCGGGCCGATCCAGGCGAGCGTGACAGGGACGAGAACCGCGACCATGACCGCTGTTCCGGTCAGCATCGCGGCGGCAAAGCCGACCCGTTCGATCAAATATACCAGCGAGGGCGTCACGATGATGCCGCTAAAACTGGCGCCAGTGAAGGCCAGGCTGATGGCGAGACCGCGGCGGCGGACGAACCAGAGGCTCACGACCGTCGCAATCACGATCGTCCCCATCCCGATCCATCCAAGCGACATCAGTGCGAAAGCGATATAGAGCTGCCACGGCGCGGTCGCGAACGCGAGCAGCGTCGTCGACGTCGCCAGCGCGGCAATTCCGAGCAAGACCAGCCGCCTGGCACCCAGCCGGGACACCAGTTCGTTGGTAAAGGTCGCGAATATGTTGGCAAGCAGGAGCGACAGCGTGCTGGCGCCCGAAATGAGCGCGGCCGGCCAGCCGTTCAGACGCTGCAGCTCGGCCAGGTAGACGCCATGACCGTAAAGGCCGAAACCAAACAGAAACAGCGCCATGAGGAAACAGGCGAGCACGACGCGCCAGCCGGCGTAGCGCAGCAACGTCTCATCGGATTGGCTTGCGTCCTGTGCGGGGATCATTTGCTTTCGGGCGGTCGCGCCGATCGAAGCCGCGCACGGGGCGGCCCGGCTTGATCATGCGTCAGTTCGCTCGCCGAAGGCGAGTAACAATTAAGCAGACGTTTGTAACAAGGCCGCGGCCTCCGACGGCGTCGATCAATCCCGCGCCACGGGCGCCGGCCGCCATACCAGGAGCCGCCGCTCGACCAGCGTCACGCCGAAATCGATCAGGATCACGAAGGCCGACAGCACGAACATGCCGGCGAAGACAGCGCCGACGTCGAACACCCCCTCGGCCTGCTGGATCAGGTAGCCGAGGCCGGCCGCCGATCCCAGATATTCGCCGACAACGGCGCCGACCACGGCGAAACCGACAGCGGTATGCAGCGAGGAAAACATCCACGACAGCGCCGAGGGCCAGTACACATGCCGCGTCAACTGCCGTTCGCTCATGCCGAGCATGCGGCCGTTATCGAGCACGGTGGTGCTGACCTCCTTGACGCCCTGATAGACGTTGAAGAACACGATGAAGAACACCAGCGTCACGCCGAGCGCGACCTTGGACCAGATGCCGAGCCCGAGCCACAGCGCGAAGATCGGCGCCAGCACCACGCGCGGCAATGCGTTCATCATCTTGACATAGGGATCGAACACCGCGGCGACGCGGGGCTGGCGCGCGAACCAGAAGCCGACCAGCACGCCGCCGACCGAACCGATCACGAAGGCCAGGACCGACTCCCACAGCGTGATCATCAGATGCTTCCAGATCACGCCGGTAGCGAACCATTTGTAGATCTGGCTGGCGACATCGACCGGGGTGGAGAAGAAGAACGGCGGCAGCAACATGCGGCCGAACACCGGCACGGTGGCAAAGAACTGCCACAGCGATAGCGCGACCACGGCGACCATCAATTGCCAGAACAGCAGCGTCAGGCGGGACATCAGGAGGCCTCTGCCGCTTGCGAAGACTGCGCGTAACCCTTCATCACTTCATCCTTCAGCACGCTCCAGATTTCCCGGTGCAGCTCGTGGAACTGTTTCTCCATCCGCACTTCGGAGATATCGCGCGGGCGCGGCAGGGCCACCTTCCAGTCGCCGATGATGCGCGCGCCGGGTCCCGCCGACATGATCACCACGCGGTCGGCCAGCGCGATCGCCTCTTCGAGATCGTGGGTCACGAACAGCACCGCCTTGCGGTCGGCGGTCCACAGTTCCAGCAAGAGATTGCCCATGATCTGGCGGGTTTGGGCATCGAGCGGCCCGAACGGCTCATCCATCAGCAGGATCTTGGGGTCGCGAATCAGCACCTGCGCGAGCCCAACGCGCTTGCGCTGCCCGCCGGACAGCATATGCGGATAGCGGTTGCCGAACGCGCCAAGCCCGACCGACGTCAACCAGCCCTGGGCGCACTCAAGTGCCATCGCCCGCGGCGCGCCCTTGATCTCGAGGCCAATGGCGACATTGTCGATTGCGGTCTTCCAGGGAAACAGCGCATCGGCCTGAAACAGATAGCCGGCGTCGCGATTGAGCCCCGTGAGCGGCTGGTCGAAAATCCGCACCGCGCCCCCGGCCGGCTTCAACAGGCCGGCGGCGACGTTGAGCAGCGTCGATTTCCCGCATCCGGTGGGTCCCACGATGGCGACGAACTCGCCATGCGCCACCGAAAGCCGGGCCTTTTCCACCGCCGTATAGACCCGCGAATCGGCCAGGCGGAAGGCCACCGTCGCATCGTCAAGCGCGACCGCCGTAGGCTGTACCGTATCCACTCCCGTCCCCTCCCCAATTTGGGTCATGCCTTAGCGGTTACGAACGATAAGTTCAACGCGGCACCGCAACGTGGTAGTTGTTCTTTATTGCCGTGCCTGGAGGCCGGGCCGCCACCCGGTCGCCGCTTCTTTTGCCAGCTCGACCGGTCTGCTTTGGTGATCGCCAATCGACAGACCCATGCAATACGACGAATTTGGGTATCTACTGATCTGTTCGGAATTCATGCCGGAGACGTTCAATGAAGCGGGGGTTTTACCTCGTCGGATCGGCGGTACTGCTGGTCATCACGTGGGCCGTAATCTTTGAGATTGGGTTTCGGCTGCAGCAGTATTTCGGTCCGCTGTACGATCTCGAGATGGCGAGCGTCAATTTGAACTGGCAATCCGACGTGGTGAACCATCAGCCGACACCGCAAGACCAGAATCTGTGCATCTACGGCGATTCGACCGGCTTCAGCTACAAGCGATCCTTTGATGCGAACGGCATCAGGATCACCGACGATACGGCACAGCAGGCCGAGTGCGAAAACCCGGTTTCGGTCCTGTTCCTCGGCGATTCCTTCATGGAAGGCTATGACGACAAGAACACGCTGCCGTATCACGTTGCAAAATACTTCAAGACAGAGCGCGGTACCTGCCTGAAGACCTACAATGCCGGATATACCTCTTATTCCCCGGCCATCTTCGTGCCGCAGGCCAAAAAGCTGCTGCCGGTGCTGCGTCCCGACTATATTGTGGTCGACGTGGACGAAACCGATCTGTACGACGACTTCGCCCGATACCGCGGGCTGATTGTCCGCAACGAACGCGGACAAAATGTCGGCGTCAAGGCTTCACCCATCGGACGCGAATGCAGTCTCGGCCTGATGGAAGCCCGCAAGCATCCCTTGTACCTGATGCGCTTTGCGGCAAGGGTCTGGCATTCCTTTGTGCACATGCCAGCGGTGGTTGAGAAGAACCGATCGGACTTCACCCTGTTTTCCTATTCGCAGGACCAGGGCAGCGATCTCGAACGGAAATATGCAGAACCGCTCGCAAGTTTCAGGAGCAATCTGCAGGAGCTGGCCGAGGTGCTGAAGGATTACACTCGGGATGGCAGCCGCGTGCTGTTCATCTCTCATCCGCATCTCCAGCACCTCAAGCCCGACGCCAAGGGCCGCCTGTGGAACAATCTCGTCAGCTCTTCGGTGCAAAAGACTTGCGTCGCCAACGGCTTTCTTTTCTTCAATGCCACCGAGGCGCTGAAGAAGCGGTCCGGATCGCGCCCCGAGCGCTTCTATTGGGGAGGTAACGATATGCATTTCAGTCATGAGGGGCTGGCGGAATATTCCGCTGCCGTCGCAGCGTTCATGGCCTCGGCGATGATCCCGAAGGACTGACCGCGCCACCTCAATGGCCTGCCGGTCGACGCGGCCATCGAATGGCGTTAACGCGTGCCGGCGGCAGAAAAAGGTTGGCACCCGGCTCACGATTAGCCGATTGTTCGGCTAGCGCTATTTTCCTTTCGGAGAATCCACGCCGAATGCCCGCCTCGTCTCTCATCTCCTACGCGCATGTCGGCAAGACCTTCGACGGTGGCCGGGGTGCGAACCGTGTGGTGGCGGTCGACGACGTCTCGCTCGATGTCGCCGAAGGTGAGTTCCTGGCCATTGTCGGCGGCTCCGGGTCGGGCAAGACAACGCTCTTGCGGCTGGCCAACCGGCTGATCGACGCCGACGAGGGCCACATCACGGTGGAAGGCGAAGACGTCCGCAATGTCGACCCGATCGGTCTGCGCCGGCGGATCGGCTACGTGTTCCAGAGCGGCGGGCTGTTTCCGCATCTTTCCGTCGCCGGCAATATCGGCATCACGCCAAAGCTGCTCGGCTGGCCTGCGGCCGAAATCACGGCGCGGGTCGATGAATTGGTCGATCTGGTGCGGCTCGACCGCGCGCAGCATCGCGACCGGCTGCCGCATGAATTGTCCGGCGGCCAGCGCCAGCGCGTCGGCGTGGCGCGGGCCCTTGCCGCGAAACCGCGCATCGTGCTGATGGACGAGCCGTTCGGCGCGCTCGATCCCCTCACCCGCGACGCGCTCGGCGACGATTATCGCGAATTGCACCGCCGGCTCGGGCTGACCACGGTCATGATCACCCATGACATGACCGAGGCCATTCTGCTCGCCGACCGCATCGCTATCATGCGCGGCGGACGGCTTCTGGCCCAAGGCACGCCCGCCGAACTCTCTGATAGCGGCGACGCTTACGTCGGCGAGTTGCTGCGCACGCCGCGGCGGCAGGCGGAACGGCTCGGCGCGCTGCTGCCGCGGGATGGCGCGACATGAACCTGTTCGCCGATCCGCGCTGGAGCGAGGCGTTCGGGCATCTGCCCGACTATCTCGGCAACCATGTCCGCGTCAGCGTGACCGCGCTGGCGCTGGGGCTCGCGGTCAGCCTGCCCCTCGCGATTGCGGCACGCAATCGTCGAGCACTGCGCGGCGCGCTGCTTGGGCTTGCCAGCATCGTGCAGACCGTGCCGGGACTGGCGCTGCTGGCGCTGTTCTATCCGCTGCTGCTGGCGCTCGCGGCGGTGTCGCTGTCGTGGTTCGGATTTGGATTTTCCGCCTTCGGTTTCCTCCCCGCCGTGCTGGCGCTGGCGCTCTATTCGATGCTGCCGGTGCTGCGCAACACCATCACCGGCCTGCAGGGCGTCGATGCCGCGATCCTCGAAGCCGCACAGGGCGTCGGCATGACGCCGCGGCAGTCGCTGTTCACGGTGGAGCTGCCGCTGGCATTGCCGGTCATGATGGCGGGCATCCGCACCGCGGCGGTCTGGGTGATCGGCACCGCGACGCTGTCGACGCCGATCGGCCAGACCAGCCTCGGCAACTACATCTTTGCGGGGTTGCAGACCCAGAACTGGGTGTTCGTGCTGTTCGGCTGCCTGTCCGCCGCGGTGCTGGCGCTAACCGTCGATCAATTGCTGGCGCTGATCGAGAACGGCTTGCGCAACCGCAGCCGCGTGCGCGCCACGTTTGGCGGCGCCGGCATCGCGGTGCTGGTCGCGGCCACGCTGGTGCCCGCCATGACGCGCTCGCAAACCAACTATATCATCGGCGCCAAGACCTTTACCGAGCAGTATGTGCTGTCGGCGCTGATGGCGCAGCGGCTGAGGGCCGCCGGCCTCTCCGCCGGTTCGCGCGAAGGCCTCGGCTCGAACGTGATCTTCGGGGCGCTGGCCGCCAACGACATCGATCTCTATGTCGATTATTCCGGCACGCTGTGGGCCAATCAGTTCCAGCGCAGCGATATCAGGCCGCGCCAGGAGGTGCTCGACGAATTGAAGACCATGCTCGCCAAACAGAACATCACGCTGCTCGGCGAACTCGGTTTTGAGAACGCCTATGCGCTGGTGATGCCGCGCAAACGGGCCGAACAACTCGGCATCCGCAGCATCGCCGATCTGGCGCCGCACGCGGCCGGAATGTCGATGGCCGCGGACTACGAGTTCTTTTCAAGGCCGGAATGGGCCGGGCTGAAAAAGGCCTATGGGTTGTCGTTCCGCGCGCAGCGGCAGATGCAGCCGGACTTCATGTATGCGGCGGCAGCTTCCGGGGAAGTCGACGTGATCGCGGGCTACACCAGCGACGGACTGATCGCGAAATACGATCTGGTGGTGCTCGCCGATCCCAGCCACGCGATCCCGCCCTATGATGCGATGGTGCTGCTCGCCCCCAAGCGCGCCGGCGATGCGGCGTTGCGGGCGGCGCTGCAGCCGCTGATCGGCAAGATCGATATCGCCGTGATGCGCGAGGCGAACTTGCGCGCCTCGGGCAACGACGCGACTTCATCGCCCGATGCGGTGGCGAAATGGCTGTGGGAGAAGATCGGGACGAAGTAGGTAACCTGCGCTAAGGTGTTCCGGCTCACATGGAACCGCGCCGTGAATTTTTCGCGCTCTCTCGTACCGCCTGCCGTTTGTATCGCTGTTATGTCGGGACTGATATTCGGAATGGCCGATGCCACAGCGGCATCCCTACCCGTGCGCGTCACCTTTGCCAGCGCCGACGGGCGGACGACGCTGGTTGGTTACGTCTTCATGCCGGAGGTGCCGCATGCGGCGCGCACGCCTGCGGTGGTGATGATGCATGGCCGCGCCGGCGTCTATTCCTCGGCCGCCAACGGCAAATATGACGCCTCGACGCTTTCCAAACGCAACCAGCAATGGGGACACATCTGGGCCCGGCAAGGTTATCTCGCCATCCTGGTCGATGGTTTTGGCCCTCGCGGCTATCCAACTGGTTTTCCCCGTTTCAGCTACGATTCCCGGCCCGATGAATTGAATGAGATCACCATTCGTCCGCTCGACGCCTATGGCGCGCTGGCTTACCTGCGGACACGCAACGACGTGATATCAGATCGGGTCGCGCTGCAGGGCTGGTCCAACGGCGGCAGCGCCACCCTGGCAACGATGTCGGTGAGCCCGCCCGGCATCACAGCGCCGACGCCCGCGACCGGCTTCCGGGCCGGACTGGCGTTCTACCCGGGCTGCGGCCTGAAAGGGCAGTTCGCGGACGGGATCAAGCCTTACGCGCCGGTGCGCGTGTTGCATGGATCGGCCGACGAGGAAGTCTCGCCGCGGCGCTGTGCCGACTTCGTCGCCAAAAGCCGCGCGATCGGCGGCGACATCCAGTTCCAGCTCTATCCCGATGCGGCGCATGGTTTCGACGATCCCAGCCCATCGCGCCAGAGCGACGCCGCCAATGCGTCCGCGACCCGCGACGCGATCGCGCGCGCGATTGCGTTCTTTGCAAGCGTACTGAAGCCTTAGTCAGGAGAATGTCTCAAATGACCGTTGTATCGACCGACCCAAGAAAGTGGAACGTAGGCCTCGTCGGCTATGGCGAGGTGGGTCGCATTGTCGCCGAGGACCTGCGCAAACAGGACGTGAAGGTCGCGGCCTACGACACCAAGCTGCGCAGCGATCAGACAGGCTCCGCCTTGCGCGATCATGCTTTAGCACATGGTGTCGCGCTTGCGGCGTCCCATGCCGATCTCGCCGCGAGTGCCGATTTCATCGTTTCCGCCGTCACCGCAAGCCAGGCTGTCCCCGTCGCGCAGGCTTGCGCACCGGCCGTGAGGCAGGACGCCTGGTTCCTCGATTTCAATTCGGCATCGCCGGGCGCCAAGCAGCGCGCCGCCGGCCTGATCGACGGCAAGGGCGGCCGGTATGTCGAAGGCGCAGTGATGACGTCGATCCCGCCGTACCGGATCAAGGTGCCCTTGTTGCTTGGCGGCAGCGGCGCCGAGGCGCTCGCGCCGCTGCTGGTGCAACTCGGCTTCGACGCCAAGGTGGCAAGCAGGGAATTAGGCGTCGCTTCGGCGGTAAAGATGTGCCGCAGCGTGATGATCAAGGGCCTGGAAGCGATGGTGATCGAGAGTTTTACGACCGCCCGCGCCTATGGCGTCGAGGACGCGGTGCTGGCGTCGCTCAGAGAGACCTTTCCCGGCATCGACTGGGAAAAACAGGGCGCCTACTTCTTCCAGCGCGTGATCGAGCATGGCCGCCGCCGCAGCGAGGAGGTTCGCGAAGTGGCGGAAACCGTGCGCGAGGCCGGCCTCACACCGTGGTCGGCGGAAGGCACCGCTGAACGTCAGGCCTTTATCGCCGATCTCGCCGACGAAGGCCTGTTCGGTGCGAAAGGCACCGACGCGTTTGCCCGCAGTCCCGACTGGCGCGTGGAAGCCGACCGGATCCTTGCCGCCGCGAAGAAGAAGGGCTGAAACGTAGGGTGGGCAAAGGCGCACTTGCGCCGTGCCCACCATCGCTCCCCGAATACTTGAATGGTGGCACGCTAGCGCTTTGCCCACCCTACGCGACGTCACGCGATACCGGATGCACGGGCTGCTCCGTGCCGGGCGTCTACAGTCCCCGCACCAGGCCGGCGTCGATCAGGAGGCGGTTGAAGCGCCTAGCTTCCGCGCCGTCCTTGCAGGCATAGAACGCGCCCTTGCATCGCAGCATGATGCTCTTCTGCTCCTTGAACGAGGGATCGAGCGGAATGCCGGCAGCATCCTGGATGACGAGCGGAATGTAGGCGGCGTCGAGGGTTGCGAGGGCCGACGACAAATCGGGCGGCTGGAAATTGATTCCATCCAGCGCATAGTAGGTCGAGAAGTAGCGCGGATCCGCGCTCATCAAACGTTGCCCCAGCAGTTTCCGGTCGATGCCGGGCTCGAGCAGTTTCTGCGAGATGGCCGGTTGATGATCGCCGAAGCGCAGCACCAGGAACGACTGGTCCGGATAGTCGCGCGCCAGCCGTGCGGTGAAATCGCGGTAGTCCTTTGCCGTCATGCTCTGGCGCCGAATATACTCGTCGATCTCCGGCGTATTTCCCGGCGGCTTCCAGTCCGGCGTCAGATCGGGCCGGTAGATGCTGGTCCAGGGAAAATGATTGGCCGTGAGATACACGAACATGAAGACCGGCGACTGTGACGCTTGCTCGTCAGCAAACGCCTTCAAGGCCTGATCGAAGTAGAACTTGTCGGGTTGCATGTCCTCATCGACGCCCATGTCGGCCATGTCGATGAACCTGTTGACGCCGACACCCTTCTGGAACGCCCGGGCGCTGAGGAAGTCACCATAGGTCGGATAGAGCGAGACGGTCTTGTAACCGCAGCGCTGCAGCGCTTGCGGCAGTCCACGCTCGATGCGGTTCGCGGTGATCCTCGTGACGTAGAACTTCAGATCGCCGAACGAGCGCACCGACATTCCGGTCAGGACATTGAACTCGGTGTACCAGGTCGGGCCCCCTGTCGCCTCCGCGATCATGGTCCGTTGCTTGCCGTCAATGGACTTGAAGAAGTCGGAATAGCCTGGCGGAACCTTGACGCCGGGTGCTGCGGTGATGTCGAAACTCGACTCGTCGAGCAGCATGATGATGTGCGGGCGCTTGGCAGTCGTATCGCATTTCTCTTCCGGCGGCAGCGCCGGCCGGGCCGTGGCGTGCGCTCCCGGGGCCAGGCCAAGCGAGCCGCTCGCCGGCGGATCGGCCTCGATCCATCCGGTCGAGGCCAGCCGCGACACCGCGACCACGCCCGAGCGCGCGAGGCTGGAAATATGATTGATGCCCTGGAACGGCTCCCAAGGCTGCTCGGGAGCCGCGACCGACAGCGCCGACATCGATACGGTCGTGGCAGCAAGAACCGCCAGCACCGGGCCGCGCGCTGCACGAAGCGGATCGGCGCGCCAGATTACCCACAGCAGCGGAACGGCAATCACCGCCGCCACGATCAGCTGCGTCCGGAGTTGTGGAAACACCGAGAGCAGGAACGAAAACGTATCGCGATCGACGATCAGGAAATCGAGGAAGGTCAGAGATAGCTGCAGAATGTCGAACTTGAAGCGCGACAGCACGATCAGCAGCACCACCAAAACCAGCGCCAGCGCTGCGGCGACGCCGGGCCGCCGCAGCACCAGCAGCAACAGGCAATTCACAAAAATCCACGCCAGCAGCGCGAGCGTGATCCCAACGAATCCGTATTCCGTGCTGAGCAGGATAGCCAAGGCCGCAAGATGCAACGCGGCGACCACGCCGACGCCGGCATAGAACCAGATCCCGCGCGATGCTGTATCGCCGGTCCGGCTTGCTGCAGGTTTGGCCGTGGTTGGAATGCTGTCCCTCCCTCGGTGCTAGAGGTTTTTCACGTAACCGGCGTCGATCAGGAGCCGGTTGAAGCGTCGGGCCTCGGCGCCGCCCTTGCAAGCATAGAACACGCCCTTGCAGCGCAGCATGATGCTCTTCTGCTCCGAAAAGGAGGGATCGAGCGGGATGCCGGCGGCCTCCTGGACCACCAGCGGCAGATAGGCCGCGTCGACGGTTTCCATCACCGCAGGGCTCTTGACCGGTTCGAAGTTGATGGCGTCGATCGCATAATAGGTCGTGAAATAGCGTGGATCGTAACTCTCGAATTTCTTGCCGGCGGCGGTCTCGTCAATCCCGGGATCGAGAACATGCGACGAGAATTCGGGTTGATGGTCGCCATAGCGCACGATCAGGAACGGCTGCGCCGGGAATTTCTTCTTCAAGCCGGCGACGAACGCCGCGTAATCGTTGGCGCTCATGGTCTGCCGGCGCACATATTCATCGACCACCGGCGCGTTGCCGGGCTTCGACCAGGATGGCGTCAGGTCGGCACGAAACGGCGTCTCCCACGGGAAATGATTGGCGGCGAGATAGACGAAAATAAATTGCGGGTTCAAAGCTGCGTTCTGGGACAGAAGGTTCAGCGCCTTGTCATAGAAGAAGCTGTCGGGCTCGATGCCCTTGGCGCCGAGATCGCGCGCATCGTAGAATTTCTGGATGCCGGTGGTGGTGTGGAAGCCGCGTGCGCTCATGAACGCGCCGTGGGCGGGATAGAGCGAGGTCGTGCTGTAACCGCAGCGGCGCAGCGCGAGCGGCAGGCCGCGCTCGACGCGGCCCGCTGCGATACGGGTCACGAAGTAGGAAAACCGGCCGAACGAGCGCGACGAAAGCCCGGCCAGCACATTGTATTCGGTGAACCAGCTCGCTCCGCCGCTGCTTTCGGCCACGAACTTGCGCGCCTTGCCGTCGAAGGAGTCGAAATGGCTGCCGTAGCCCGCCGGCACCTTGACGCCCTGCGCCTGGCGAATGTCGAAGCTCGACTCATCATGGACCATGATGATGTGCGGCCGCCGCCCCGCCGGGGCGCATGAATCAACCAGCGGCAGCTTGAGGCGACCGGCGGCGACGGCGTCGGACTCCATGAAGCCGTAGTTGACGAAATCCGAGACCGCGGTAACGCCGGAACGGGCGAATTTGGACAGATAGCCGTCGGGATAGTAGCCGCGCCAGGCCTCGTCCGGCCAGGCAAAGGCGTATCCGGTGAGCGCGGCGAGGCAGGCGAGCATCCCCGCCAGCGCCGGCAACCGGCGGATCCGGAACGGATCGAGCCACCACAGCGCATACATCAGCGGGATCGTCACAAGGCCCGCCGAGATTACCGACCAGCGCAGGTTCGGAAAGATCGTAAACAGGAAAGCCGCACTGTCGCGATCGATCACCATCAGATCGACGAAGTTCGCGGTCATCTGCACGACGCCGTGCTTGAACTGCGACAGCAGAACCAGCGCCACGACCAGCGTCAGCGACAGCGCGCCCGATAGCGCGGGCCGGCGCAGCAGCGCGATGAACAGCAAGTTCAGGATACCCCAGGACAGTGCGAAACACAGGCGCGAGCCGAAATCGGCCTCGGTCTGCAGCATGATCGCCAGCGCAGCCATATGCGGCGCGGCGACGGCCAACAGCCGCCATATGCCGATCGCGGCAATGCCGGCGGTAACCGCAGCGGTGGCAGAGGGACCTGGGTTTGGCGCGGGCGCCATGGGCGGGACGCAACACTACCCGGCGCAATGCAAATGCCTTGGCTGGCGACGGCCAGGAGACGCACGACGCAGCCGGAACCTGGTCGTGTCACGAAAACGTAGTGTAAACGTCATGAACAGGCAATGAAATTGCCGTTGCAACGCAAAGCTTTAGTGAATCCGGCTGACGCTGGCCTACGCCGCTAACTTCCGGCCAGCCGTTCGCGCACCCTACCAAAGGCGAAGGACCGTCGCGGGCGGAACTTGATTTTAGTGACTTTCTTGGTCAGGTATCAGACAGACAAGTGTTTTCGGTCGGCGGTATTTTTTTGGCATGCTGAGGACCAGAGCTGATCCAGAGCTGCTGCCCATCCACCGTCCGCGCTGTCCTGACTGCAAAACGCGGATGGCGACGGTTGCCGTGTCGGCGGGACCGGAAGGTTTCGAGCATCGAAATTATCAATGCCCGAAATGCGCCCATGCCGAAACCAGGATCGAGGCGATCGACCCGCTGGATACGACTGCCGTCGATGGGACAGCTCTCGAGCCGGGACGATTGCCCCCGCAGGAAACCGCGCCAGGGCCCGTCCTCGACGATCCGACCAAAACCCAGCACTAGCCGAAGCGTTAGATCCATGGCCCGACCGATCAAGAACCCCCGCCCCAAGCTCGATCTCGAAACCGAAGCGCTGGCCGCGCTCGAGGCAGCCCGCACCATGGCTCCCGGCCCGGAGCGCACCGAAGCGATGAAACGCGCCGGCATTCTGCAGAACGCCGTGGACATGCAGGGCATGCTGTTTGCGGAGCGGGGTCGGCCGCCGAAGACCTGAGCCGAGCCAGACCGTCGGCCACGGAAAACGTCAGCCCGTTCCGAGGAAAAACAGGATCGCGAAGAATATCGAGACGGCGATCACGATAGTCCACGCAGAGGCGCCCGCGACCCGGATCGCGATCTCCGTCAGGCTCAGGTCTTCGTCAAACCGGCGGCCGGACATTGGTCGTCAACCGCACGACGGCTTCCGATTTCAGCGGGTCGACAACCGTCCTGGTCTCGACCGCGTTGCATTTCGGGCATTCGAAAGTCCGCTCCTCCGACCCGTCAGGTAGAGGCGCTAATCGGGCCAGCATCATCCGGGTGAGGCACCTGCCGCAGCGCGGCCGTTCGATCGAGGAAAGGGGGACGTCCGGCATTTTGGACATGATCCTTCCTTCATGCATATCTCGCCGGCTGGTTTGACCGGGCCCTGCTCGTCGCGGCGCGCCAAACGGCATCCTGCAAAATGGAGGTTCGTGAGCCCGTTGTAAGCCTGTCGGATCGTTCGCCGAATGAGTTCCGGCGTCTGTCCGCTACCCGACATAGTGGGATTATTTTCTTGCTATGTCCGGTAGTTGACGTACCGTCCGGCAATTATCGGGTATCCCGCGAAGGCACCGATAGCTGAGAGTAGTTCGCGCTCCCGCCTGTCAGCAGGAACGCATTTCATGAACAATCAATTGCTCAGCCTTTTCCCGCCGTCCGACATGAAACTTCTCGGTCCGCATTTGAAGGCCGCGCAATTCGACCAGCACCGGGTGCTGTTCGAGGCGGACCAGCGAATCCGCCACGTCTACTTTCCAACCAGCGCCGTGGTGTCGCTCGTGATCACACTGTCGACCGGCGAAATGGTCGAAGCGGCCATGATCGGCAAGGACGGTGTCGTAGGTGCTTCCGCAGCGCTTGACGGGAAGATAGCGGTGAGCCGCGGCATCATTCAGCTCAGCGGCGAAATCGTCGTATGCGACATCGAAGCCCTGAAATCAGTCGCAATACAAAGCCCGAAACTGCTTGCCCTGCTCATGCGGCACGAACAAACGGTCTACGCCCAGGCCCAGCAATCCGCGGCATGTTTTGCCACGCACCAGGTGGAAGCGCGGTTCTGCCGCTGGTTGCTGCGCGCGAGAGATTTGTCCGATAGTGATTACCTGCCGTTCACGCAGGAATATCTCGGAGAGATGCTGGGTGTCAGACGAACGAGTGTGACCGCGGTGGCCAGGACATTGCAGGAGACGGGGCTGATCAAATATGCCCGCGGCAAGATCCAGATCGTGGATGCAGAAGCGCTGAAGGCGAGTGCCTGCGAATGCTACGGTTCGGTCAAGACGCATTATGAAAGGCTGATTGGACCTCTCAAGAAGTAGCCGGCAGGCTGATGCGGTGCGGCTGCAGCTCTATTGGTTGCATGGCTTCAGCGTCTTGACGGCGGTTTCCGCCTCGGCTCGCGTTTTGTAGATCGTGTCGCTGGCCACCGTGATGTTGGGTGTATCGGTGCGAGAGGTCTTGTCGACCACCGTGCAGGTCTTCGTCAGCGAGTTCAGCACGATGTAGAATGCGGGGACGTTTCCCGCAGGCTGGGCGAGACCGGCACCGTTCAGGGTCAGCACGAAGATCGCGCAGAACAGGCTTCGTTTCATGGCAGTCTCCGTTAGCCGCTTCCGAGGCGAACAAGGCTCAGGACGAGCACCAGCAGGATCGCGCCGATAAGCCCGCCAAAGAAGATCCACTTTCTGAGCGGCGTATTGAGGATCACCTCGGCGCCCCGCGCCTTGTCTTTTGGCGGTGGTGCGGGTTGCGCAGGACCTTCTCTGACCACGGGCGTCCTCCCGGTTCAGGATGCAGTCTTTGAATTGTGCAGCAGCGAACGGTGGCGGAACGCCTTGCCGCGCTTGTCAACGCGCGGCGAGATTGCCGGTTCCGGCTTCGCGGGTTACGCGCAGCGGAATGCTCCTCAAACGCATCAAGCGGATTTGCTGGGAACTTTGGCGATCCCTTCGATGAAGAGATCGAGGATACCTTCCGCGGTTCGCTCGGCGTCAGCGCCGGCGACGCCCCAGCGCGGAAAATGACCGTCGATATTCATCCGGGCGAAGCCATAGACCAGCGCCCGGCCGGCGATCTGCACCTGTTTCAGGTCCGCCGGGCACAATTGCCCCTCTGCAAACGCCTCCGCCAGCGTGCGCTCGGTAAGGTCGATCAATTCGGCATTGTCCTGCGAGACGCCGGCCGCCTTGTCGTGATCAAAAAAGCGGCGGCTGGAAATGATCTCGAAATGGGTCGGGTTCTTCATCGCCCAGCGCAGGTAAGCGAGCCCCAGGCAGCGGAACCGGCCCAACGGATTGCCAGCCGGTGCCTCGGCCAGCGCCGCTTCGATCTCGGCCCGGAACCTGCGCTGCGCCTCCACGGCGACCGCATTCATCAGGGCGTTGCGGCTGGGAAAATGCCGGAACGGCGCCCCCGGCGACACCCCGGCGCGGCGGGCAGCCTCGCGGACACTGACCGCGTCAGGACCGCCCTCGCCGACCAGTTGCAGCGCCGCGTCGATCAGGACCCGGCGGAGATCGCCATGATGATAGGGCTTTGGCGCCGGCGCGGGCGCCGTACGGCGGCGCGGCTTGGCCGGCAGTTTGGCGGACGGAGGCTTGGCCGAGGAACGCATCGTCCCTCCTAACATCACCCCCTTGTGAATGTAAGCATCGATTACACGGATTGACGATGCGTGACGCGCATATGTAACTGGTGATTACATCATTTACATGCAGGGGAGCGCGCGATGTCGGAAAGCCGTCAAAACTGGTTCGAAGGCTGGCGGCTGTTTGCCGTGCTGGCGCTGACCCTGCTCGCGCTTAGCGTCTGGATCGCCGGCATGCGGCAATTCGAGGTCGATGGCGTGCGCATGGTGATCCGCTTCACGGCGCGGACCTCGCTGCTGTTCTTCTGTCTCGCCTTCAGCGCCGCCGCGCTGGCGCGGCTCTGGCCCAACGCCTGGACGCGATGGCAGCGCCGCAACCGCCGTTACCTCGGCGTGACCTTCGCGGCCTCGCATGGCATTCATGCGATTGCGATCGCCGCCTTCGCAATGATGGATCCCGCGGGCTATGCGGCCGCGACCTCGCTTGCCTCCTACATTTTCGGCGGCATCGGCTATGCCGTCATCATCGCGATGACGGCAACGTCATTCGACCGGTCAGCCAAGGCCCTCGGCGCGAGCGCCTGGCGCAGGCTGCATCTGATCGGCGGCTATTATCTGCTGTTTCAGTTCACGGTCTCGTTCGGCAAGCGAATTCCCGACATGCCGCTATACGCGCTGTTCCTGATCCCGCTGCTGGCGGTTTTCGCCTTGCGGATGATCAGCATGGCCGCGGCGCGAACGCCGCGCACGATGCAGGCGGGATGACAGCCAAAACGCCTGCGCGATTGTGCGGTAATATCAGATCAGATGAAACGTGCGGCCCAATCGGCGATGAATCGTGATCACGGCGCGATCCACGTCGCTGATCAGGCTGTCGCCGAGCGCGACACTCGGGATTTCCCAGTTGCGGCCGCCGCGGACGCCCGGCACCGCTTGAAGGCCGGTGATCCGCGCCGTTTCGCATCCCGGTTGATCGCCAAGCGCCTCGTTGACGAGTTCGGTCAGCTCCGCGTTGGTCTTGCCGATTGTTTCTGTCACCGCGTCGTCATGCCTGCGGCGTCAGGCCGAGGCGCCTGGCGATGATCTTGTCGACGGTACGCTTGGGCAGCAGCGCCGCCACCAGCACCTGAAGCGGATCGGGCACGATAGAATAGCGGACCTTGGGATTTGGCAGCGTCAGCGCGTCGAAGATCTTCGCGGCGATTTTCTCCGCGGGCAATCCGATCGAACCGAGTTGCAGCATGTATGCGCGGACCTTTTGCAGCGCCGGAAAGAACGGCGAGTTCTTGTAACCGGATATGTCGACTTCCTCGGCCTTGCTCCAGATCGGCGTTTTTACCGCGCCAGGCGCGATAATGATGACGTCGATCCCGAACAGCATCAATTCGCGGCGCAGGCTCTCCGACAGTCCCTCGATCGCGTGCTTGGAGGCGGCATAGGCCGACGTCATCGGGACGCCGTTCTTGCCCGATACCGAGGAGATCATGACGACGCGCCCCTTTGCTCCCTTCAGTGACGGATCGGCGCCGAGCAGCGGGCCGAACGCCTGCGTAGCGATAACCGGCCCGATCACATTGACCTCCATCTGGCGGCGGAATTCGTCCGCCGCGAGTTCGAGCACCGGACCCGCCACCGCGATGCCGGCATTGTTGACGAGGCCGGCGAGCGTTTCGCCGTTCAACTGGCTGCGCACTTCGCGCGCTGCGGCCAGCACCGCGGCCTCGTCGGTGACGTCGAACCGCAACGGCGTGAAATTGGCGCCGAACTCAACCCTGAGGCGGTCCGCGTCGGCCTGCTTGCGCACGCTGCCGAACACGCGAAAGCCACGATCGAGCAACAGTTTCGCGGCAGCCCAGCCGATGCCGGTGGATGCACCGGTGATGACGACGGATCTCATGATTGTCTTCCCCTCTTGAGGCGGGATTGATGTAATCCGGATCGAGAGAAGTGCAATGCGCGGCGGCGGCAGCCAAAATCCCCGTCACGACATCCCAGTCGCGACGGTGCGCTCCGTCGCCCGTTGTTGCGGGAGAGGCCTGAAGAACGCAGCCCGGCAGCCTTAACAGGATTCATCGTGAAAAAATCCTTAGCGCCGCGCGTCATGGACCACCTCCTCGGCAGCGGACCAGGCTTGATGGCCTGCAGTCGGAGCGCTTCGCGTTCAAGTTTTTTCCGCAACGGTTCAGAGAGGGTAGCTGGCCGTAAAATATCGGAAACGGCGCAAATTATGCGAATGTCGGCGGTTAGGCGCTGATCACGGCGCAATATAACGGCATGCAGCGTCGCGTGCGTGGTAAAGCAATCGGGAATGCAAAGCGGACAATGTTCTGCGGCGAATTCGCGACAATGGTTGCGAATTTCGCAATTGCCTGTTTTCAGTGCTGCCGTTCCGCATTTCTACGGGCTTTCGCCTTAACGCTCGCGAAAGACCGCGTTCGCCATTGTGCGTGCTGAAGTTGAAACAACAAACAGGCCGCCACAATGGCGCAACAGCCGGCTCACTCGATTATCGCCGAACTCGAAGATGCCGTAAGGGGTGGATCGCCAGCCCGGCGCGTCGAAACCCTGCGTCAGGTCACTGATCTTTTCCTCAATGACGGCGAACGCCTCAGCGAAGACCAGGTCAAGGTGTTTGACGACGTGCTCTGCCTCTTGATCGCACGCGTCGAGACGCGGGCGAGAACCGAGCTCAGCAAGCGGCTGGCGCCGCTCGACTATGCGCCGTTCGAAGTCATCCAATATCTCGCATGGGACGACGAAATCGCGGTCGCCGGCGAGGTGCTCACCCATTCCAGCCGCATCAGCACCGAAGCGCTGGTCGAGATCGCCAGCAGCAAGGGCCAGGACCATCTGCTCGCGATTTCGGCGCGCGACAATTTGCCGGAGGCCGTCACCGACGTGATCGTCGATCGCGGCCAAACCAAGGTCATTCGCAGGCTCGCGAAAAACGCGACCGCACGGTTCTCCGAAGCCGGCTATTCCGGCATGGTGGCCCATTCCGAAGCTGACGACGAACTGGTCGAGATCCTCGGCCTGCGCCTCGATCTTCCCATCAAGTTCCTGCGCGACCTGCTGCGCCGCGCCAAGGACGCCGTTCGCGCCCGGCTGTTGGCCCTTGCGCCCCCTGCACTCCAGGAAGAGATCCGGCGAGTGATCGAAGACATCGTGCGCGAGGGACCTCCGTCCGGACGCGACTTCCGCGTGGCCGAAGAACTGGTCAGGCTGATGATGGAATTGAAAGAGCTGGACGACGCGGCGGTCTATGGTTTCGCCGAGAGCAAAAAGTTCGACGAGGTCATGGTCTCGCTCGCGGTCCTCAACGATGTGCCGGCCGAAATGATGGCCCGCCTGATCGAAGGGCCTCGCTCCGACCTCATCCTGATTCCCTGCCGGTCGGCCCGGCTGAACTGGCCGACGGTCGAGAGCATCCTGCGCAACCGCCCGGTGAAGCGCCGCATCGACGACCAGACCCTGGCTGTCGCCGAGCGGGACTACAAGCGACTGTCGATGGAGACCGCCCAGCGCACCGTGCGCTTCTGGCAACTTCACAACAGAATCGAGAAGTAGGCGCATGACGAGCAGGCGGGCGCTGCTTGCGCCTGATGGCTCAAGCGCGAAGAAATAAAAAAGGGCCGCGCGATGCGCGGCCCCGATTTCCATTTTGACCTTGAGACGCTTAGTTCTTGGTCTTGTCGACCAGCGCGCCCTTCTTGATCCACGGCATCATGTCGCGGAGCTTGGCGCCGACTTCCTCGATCGGATGCTCGGCGAGCTTGGCGCGGGTGGCCTTGAACGAGGTCTGGTTGACCTTGTTCTCCAGCATCCAGTCGCGGGCGAACTTGCCGCCCTGGATGTCGGCGAGCACGCGCTTCATCTCGGCCTTGGTCTCGGCAGTCACGATGCGCGGGCCGGTGACGTATTCGCCGTATTCGGCGGTGTTGGAGATCGAGTAGTTCATGTTGGCGATGCCGCCTTCATAGATCAGGTCGACGATCAGCTTCACTTCGTGCAGGCACTCGAAATAGGCCATCTCCGGCGCGTAGCCGGCTTCCACCAGCGTCTCGTAGCCGCCCTTGATCAGTTCGACCAGGCCGCCGCAGAGCACCACCTGCTCGCCGAACAAATCGGTCTCGCACTCTTCCTTGAACGTGGTCTCGATGATGCCGGCGCGGCCGCCGCCGATCGCCGACGCGTAGCTGAGGCCGAGGTCATGGGCATTGCCGGAAACGTCCTTTGAAATCGCGATCAGGCAGGGCACGCCGCCGCCGCGCTGATATTCCGAGCGCACGGTGTGGCCGGGGCCCTTCGGCGCGATCATCAGCACGTCGAGATCGGCGCGCGGGTCGAGCAGGTTGAAATGCACGTTGAGGCCGTGCGCGAACACCAGCGCCGCACCCTTCTTCATGTTGTCGTGCAGATGCTCGCGGTAGATGTCGCCCTGCAGTTCGTCGGGGGTGAGCATCATGACGAGGTCGGCCCATTTGGCGGCTTCGGCGACTTCCATCACCTTGAAGCCGGCGGCCTCCGCCTTCTTGGCCGAAGCCGAGCCCTTGCGCAGCGCAATGGCCACTTCCTTGACGCCGGAATCCTTCAGGTTCAGCGCGTGGGCGTGGCCCTGGCTGCCGTAGCCGACGATGACGACTTTCTTGCCCTTGATCAGGTTCAGGTCGGCATCACGATCGTAATAAACTCGCATAGTCGTTTCCTCATCGGTGGCCAGAATGGGCCGGTTAATCAGGCATTTGGGTTAAGATGGAGCGCCGGTCGCCCGCGAATTTCCGGCGTTGTCTAGAGCATTTTCCGCTTCAGGGGAAACCCGTTTCTGCATGGCGCGGTGCGGCATCATGCGTCCATGAAGACTGGGTAGAGCGAGGCCAGCAGCAGCACCGCCATCACGATATTGAAGGCCCGCACGGCCCTCGGCGAGGTCAGGACCGGCCGCAGCGCGCTGCCGAACAGGGCCCAGGCGGTGCAGGAAAGCACCCCCAGCAACAGGCTCAGGACGACCTGGATCGCGATGTTCCAGGGATAGGCCGCGATCGCCGCATAGGCTGTGATGGTGCCGATCACCATGACCCAGCCCTTGGCGTTGACCCATTGGAACATGGCCGCGCCCCAGAAGGTCATCGGCCCGCGGCGGTTGTCCTGGTCGGCCGAAACCGGCCCGGACATCGCGATCGCGGCGGCAAGATAGATCAGGTAAACGACGCCGGCATATTTCAGGATCGTCTGCAGCACCGGATAGGCGATGAAGATGGTGCCAAGGCCAAGTCCGACCGCGCCGACCATGAAGGCAAAGCCGACCGTGATCCCGGCGATGTGCGGGATGGTCGGGCGGAACCCGTAAGTCAGCCCCGAGGACAGCAGCATGATGTTGTTCGGCCCCGGCGTGAAGAACATCACGGTGGCGAACAGCACGAAGGCGATCAGCAGCGAATGTGACATGGTGTCCTCACGCGATCTTTGGCAGAACTGTTTTTGATGAGGTTTGCGAACGCGTCGCCGGCAGCATCACGGCGATGCAGACATCGGCCGGTTTCATTTTTTTCTAGCTCTGTTGGTGGTCCGGCTTCGGTTTGCGCAAAAGATAAGTGCCGTGCAGCGGCGCGTGGTAATCGACCGATTCCAGCGTGAAGCCGACATCGGTCAGCATGCGTTCGATCACCCAGCCAAAGGTCGAGTACTCGTCGCGCATATGGGTGACCACGCTCTCGCGCTCGAAATCGTGGTTCTTGATCGAGAAATCCGCCCACGCCTCGACGTCGCGATCGACGCCGTCGGGCATGCTGACAAAGACGATGTCGCGCAGGTAGAAATTCGCGCCGGGCTTCAGCGCGGCATGGATCCGCGCCAGCGCCACTGCTTTCCAGAAATCCGGCAGATGATGCAGCGTGAACTCGCTGACGATCAGGTCGTAGGAATTCGGCTGATAGGCGAAGCTCAGCATGCCCGCCGGCTGGGTGCGGACCGCGACCTTGCGGTCGCGCGCCTGGATGTTGGCGAGCGCCAGCATCGCCGGCGAGATGTCGATGGCGTCGACCTCGGCGCCCATCAGCGCCGCCTCGACCGCCAATACGCCGTTGCCGCAGCCGATATCGGCCACCCGCCAGCCGCGCTCGACGCCAAGCATCGTCAACGCCGCGCGGGCGCGGATGTCGCTGTCGTCATGCCGGTCGTAGATCGAGGCGACCGCGGAATCGAGCCCGAGTTGCCGCCGTTGATTGTAATACCAGTCGCGCGCCAGCATGGTTCACATCCCCTCAGGCCCGCGTCCGATCGCGGCAACGCCGGTGCGCGACACTTCGACAAGGCCGATCGGTCGCATCAGGTCGATGAATTGACTGACCTTGGCGGAATTGCCGGTGATCTCGAACACGAAGCTTTCGGTGGTGGCGTCGATCACGCGGGCGCGGAACGCGTCAGCCAGCCGCAGCGCCTCGACACGGTTGTCGCCGCCGCCGCGCACCTTCACCATGGCGAGCTCGCGCTCGATCGAGCGGCCGGTCAGCGTCATATCGACGACGCGATAGACCGGAACCATGCGGTCGAGCTGGTGCTTGATCTGCTCGATCACCATCGGCGTGCCCGTCGTGACGATGGTGATACGGGAGAGATGTTTCTGGCTCTCGGTCTCCGAGACGGTGAGGCTTTCGATGTTGTAGCCGCGGCCGGAGAACAGCCCGATCACGCGCGCGAGCACGCCCGGCTCGTTCTGCACGAGCACCGAGAGCGTGTGCGACTCGGTCGGATCGTGGCGCTCTTCGAGGAAATAGGCGGATGCGGGCTGGTTCATTGTCGTTCCCAAATCTTGGCTACGCCAGTGCCTTGGCGGCGGTGACATTTTCGTTGCGAGCGATCCATTTCCAGAACAGATCGAAATCGATATTGCCGCCGGACAGGATCAGCCCGACCCGCTTGCCGCGGAGCTTTGCCTTTTCCTGCAGGGCTGCGGCGAGCGCTGCGGCGCCGGCGCCCTCGGCGAGATTGTGGGTATCGGTCCAGTAGGCCCGCACCGCGTCGGCAATTTCGTCGTCGGTCACCTGCACGATGTGCGAGGCGCCCTTGCGAATGATCGCCAGCGCCTCGGCGTCGGGGACGCGGGTCGCCATGCCATCGGCCAGCGTGTTGCTGCTGTTGGTTTTCACCACGGTGCCGGCCGCAAACGACAGCGCATAGGACGGCGCCTCCGTCGACTGCACGCCGACGATTTCAGTCTTTAGCCCGAGCAGATCACGCGCCAGGATGCAGCCGCAGATGCCGGAGCCCTGCCCGATCGGCACATAGAGCACATCGATATCATGAGCAGCCCGCAGCAATTCCAGCGCATAGGTGGCAACGCCCATCACGAGATCGCGGTGGAA
Organism: Bradyrhizobium sp. OAE829; assembly: GCF_040546575.1. Taxonomy (NCBI): domain Bacteria; kingdom Pseudomonadati; phylum Pseudomonadota; class Alphaproteobacteria; order Hyphomicrobiales; family Nitrobacteraceae; genus Bradyrhizobium; species Bradyrhizobium sp. OAE829. The sequence goes on from NZ_JBEPOE010000001.1 coordinate 2,089,882, forward strand.
CGACGGCACCAGTTCGAGGCCCTCGCGTTCGGCGTGACGCACGCATTCCTCGCGGGCCGACTGAAAATCCTCGCCATGCTCGATGAGGTTGGCGCCCAAGGCGCGCATCGACTGGTTTTTCTCGACCGAATTGCCATGCGGCACATAGATCGTTGCCGGCACGCCGAAACGGCGCGCGGCGAAAGCGAGACTCTGGCCGTGATTGCCGCGCGTCGCCGAGATAATTCCTGAGGTCTGCGCCCGCTCGCGCTGCAGCCGCTCGACATAGACCAGGCCGCCCCGCACCTTGAAGGCACCGATCGGGGTGTGGTTCTCATGCTTGACGACCACGTCAGCCCCGAGCCGCAGCGCCAGCAGCGGCCACGCATGCGCCGGCGTCGGCGGCATCGCTGCCCCGACGATCCTGTGCGCGTGCTCGAGTTGCCCCAGGTCAAACATCGCCGTCACACCAGCGCCTTGCCGCCGGCAAAGGCCGCCGCGGTCGCCTCGTCGGTCGCTTCCGCCGGCAACAGCATTTCATTGTGCGCCTTGCCGGACGGAATCATCGGGAAGCAATTTTCCAGCGCCGCGACGCGGCAATCGAACAGCACCGGGCGCTTGATCGAGATCATTTCCTTGAGCGCGCCGTCGAGATCGCCGGGCTTGATCGCCTGCAGGCCGACACAGCCGAACGCGTCCGCCAGCTTGACGAAATCCGGCAGCGCCTCCGAATAGGAATGCGACAGCCGGTTGCCGTGCAGCAGCTGCTGCCACTGCCGCACCATGCCCATATACTGGTTGTTCAGGATGAAGATCTTGATCGGCAGTTCAAACTGTACCGCCGTCGACATCTCCTGCATCGTCATCTGCACCGACGCATCGCCCGCGATATCGATCACGAGGCTGTCCCGGTGCGCGACCTGGACGCCGAGCGCGGCCGGCAGCCCGTAGCCCATGGTGCCGAGGCCGCCGGAGGTCATCCAGCGGTGCGGCTCCTCGAAGCCGAAGAACTGCGCCGCCCACATCTGGTGCTGACCGACTTCGGTCGTGATGTAGGTGTCGTGCCCGCGCGTCGCCTCGAACAGCCGCTCGATGGCGTATTGCGGCAGGATGACTTCGCTGTTCTTCCGGTAGGCGAGCGAATTGCGCGCCCGCCATACGGCGATCTCCTGCCACCACGCCTTGATATCAGGCTTTTTCGCTTCCGCCTTGAACACCTGCAACAGGTCGCCGAGCACGTTGCCGCAGTCGCCGATGATCGGCACGTCGACGTGGATGTTCTTGTTGATCGAGGACGGATCGATGTCGATGTGGATCTTCTTGGAGCCCGGCGAGAACGCGTCGGTGCGGCCGGTGATGCGGTCGTCGAAGCGCGCGCCGACGCACAGCATGACGTCGCAATCATGCATCGCCATGTTGGATTCATACGTACCGTGCATGCCGAGCATGCCGAGCCAGTTCTTGCCGGTCGCAGGATAGGCGCCGAGGCCCATCAGGGTCGAAGTGATCGGAAAGCCGGTGACTTCGACCAGTTCGCGCAGCAGTTTCGAGGCTTCGCGTCCGGAATTGATGACGCCGCCGCCGCTATAGATCACCGGGCGCTTTGCGCCGGCGAGCAACGCCACGGCTTTGCGGATCTGCGTCGCGTCGCCCTTGACCCGCGGCGTGTAGGAAACATGCACGTCGGACTTGCGCGGCGGATGATAGGTGCCGGTCGCGAACTGCACGTCCTTTGGCACGTCGACCACGACGGGGCCGGGACGGCCGGTCGTGGCGACGTAAAACGCCTCGTGCAGCACCTTGGCGAGATCGTTGACGTCGCGCACCAGCCAATTGTGCTTGGTGCAGGGCCGCGTGATCCCGACGGTGTCGCATTCCTGGAACGCGTCATTGCCGATCAAATGCGTCGGCACCTGCCCGGTAATGCAGACCAGCGGAATCGAATCCATCAGCGCGTCCGTCAGCGGCGTCACCATGTTGGTGGCGCCGGGGCCGGAGGTCACCAGCACGACGCCCGGCTTGCCGGTCGAGCGCGCATAGCCTTCGGCGGCGTGGCCGGCGCCCTGCTCGTGCCGCACCAGGATGTGCTCGACCTCGCTCTGCTGGAAGATCTCGTCATAGATCGGAAGCACCGCACCGCCGGGATAGCCGAACAAATGCTGGACGCCATGATCGATGAGCGCGCGCACGATCATCGCGGCACCGGTCATCTGGTTCGGATCGTGGCTCTTGTCGGTCATGACGTTTTCCTTGGCTTGCTCCGGATGCGCTGTGTCTGCGCAGCTTCGTCGGTTTGGATTCGGGAAATAAAAAAGGGCCCCAGAGGCCCTATGCACACCGCCTGCAATTGGATGGCCTCAGCCATCCCGGGCGGTGCGCCAGGGTACGACTACGATAAGGAGCTTGGTAATAATATTACGCATCGGACGGTCCAGACTTCCCGAAGATTACGCGGGTTATAGCGACCGAACCCCGGAAGTCAAGGGAAGGACGCGTTCAGCCCGATTAAGGCAGTGTAACGGGGTTCCGGCCGTTCGGCGAGTGCGAATTTGCTGTTCCCTGCCATGCAGGGACCCTGGGAAGCCGTAGCCCGGATGAGCGTAGCGACATCCGGGGCGGCAGGGGTGAGATCCCGGATGTCGCTACGCTCATCCGGGCTAGGAGACCTTCGCCTCCAGCCACCCCCGCGCCGCCTCCGGTGGCACCCACTCAAACTCCGGCAATTGGTGCCGGAACCAGGTGAACTGCCGCTTGGCGTAGTGACGGGTGTCCGCGCGGCTAGTCTCGGCGGCCTCCGCCTGGCTGATCTCGCCGCTCAAATGCCGGATCAGCGCCGGCACGCCATGAGCCTTCATCGCCGGCAGCAGCGGGTCGAGATGTCGGGCGGCCAGTGCGGCCACCTCCTCCAATGCGCCTGCCGCCAGCATCGCGTCGAACCGCGCGTCGATCCGGGCATAGAGTTGGTCGCGCTCCGGCGCCAGAAACAGCGCGTGAAACTCGCCTTGCGGCAGCAGCGGCGGCAGACCTTCGCGGTGCCAGTCGGCCAGCGCGCGGCCGGTCGCCCCGACCACTTCGAGCGCCCGCGCGATGCGGGCGCGGTCACGCGGCTTCAGGCGGTCCGCCGTCGCCGGGTCGCGCAGCGCCAGTTCGGCGTGCAGAGCTTCGACGCCATCGCGCTCCAGCCGCGCGCGCACGCTTTCACGCACTTCGGCCGGGATCGGCGGCACCGCCGACAGGCCGCGCGTCAGCGCCTTGAAATAGAGGCCGGAACCGCCGACGAAGATCGGCAGGCGTTTTTCGGCCTGTGCTTCCGACAGCATTTTGGCGGCGTCCGCGACCCACGCGCCGGCGGAAAAGTTCACGGCGGCATCGACATGGCCATAGAGCCAATGCGGCGCCTGCGCCTCTTCGGCGGGCGTCGGGCGGGCCGTGATGACGCGCAGATCGCGATAGACCTGCATGGAATCGGTGTTGATGACGACGCCGCCGGTCTTTTGCGCCAGCTCAAGGGCCAGCGCCGACTTGCCGCTGGCGGTCGGCCCTGCGATAAGCACGGCCTTATTCCCCAAACGCGAATTCGCCTGCATGTCCCTTGTCGCCACGCTCATCTGCAATCCCGTCAACCCCGCGCTCGACTCCACCATCGTCGACGGCGCGCTGGCCGTCCTGCCCTCGCCCGGCACGGCCCAATGGCTGTTCGACGAAGTCGCGGTCGATATCCCCTTCACCGGCAGCGAGGATATCAAGGCGATCGAGGCCCGCCTGCGCCAGGCGCGCGGCGACCTGCCGATCGACATTGTCGTGCAGCCTGCCGCCTTCCGGCGCAAGAAGCTTTTTCTCGCCGACATGGATTCCACCATGATCGGCCAGGAATGCATCGACGAACTGGCCGATTTTGCCGGACTGAAGGCGCACGTCGCCGCCATCACCGAGCGCGCGATGCGCGGCGAAATCGAGTTCGAGCCGGCGCTGCGCGAGCGCGTCGCGCTGCTCAAGGACATGCCGGTCGGCGTGGTCGATGAAGTGCTGAAAAAGCGCATCACGGCAACGCCGGGCGGCCGCGAACTGGTCATGACCATGCGCGCCAACGGCGCCTACACCTGCCTGATCTCGGGCGGCTTTACGCTGTTCACCAATGCGGTCGCCGCGATGATCGGGTTCCAGGAAAACCGCGCCAATGAATTGAAGGTGTCTGGCGGCAAGCTCACGGGCGAGGTCACCGAGCCGATCCTCGGCCGCGCCACCAAACTCGCGACGCTGATCGAACTCACCGAGTCCTTCGATCTCGACGACATCGACACACTGGTGACCGGCGACGGCGCCAACGATCTCGGCATGATCGAGGCCGCCGGCCTTGGCGTCGCCTATCACGCCAAGCCTGCGGTGGCGGCGGCCGCCGCCGCCCGGATCGACCACGGCGATCTCACTGCGTTGCTGTATGCGCAGGGCTATCGGCGCGATGAATTCGTGACGGCGTAAACCACCGCCGCACCTGAACACGAAGCATTTAATTGCTTGTTCGTGACGACCCGCTCGCCCAGTTTTGCCGAAAGCAGCGCGGGTGGAGTTCTTTCAGGTGAACCAAATCAATCTACGATTCGCAACGTCCTCCCCTGCCGGGAGCGACCCGCTGCAGGCCATCGAGACGGCCTATCGGCGGATCGAGGCCGAGCGTGACCGGAACTGCTGGATCCATGTCCGCCCGATCACGGAGACGTGGGACCATTGCCGCACGCTGATGACACGCGCCGATTCCGGCGAAACCTTCCCCCTGCTCGGTGTCCTGTTCGGCGTCAAAGACAATATCGACGTTGCGGGCATGCCGACGACGGCCGCCGTCCCGGCGTTCAGCTACATGCCGGCACGATCAGCCGAAAGCGTCGAACGCTTGATTGCGGCCGGCGCGATCTGCATCGGCAAGACCAATCTCGACCAGCTCGCCACCGGCCTCTCCGGCGCGCGCTCGCCCTACGGCTCCTGCGCCAGCATCGCGGACCCGCGCTATGTCTCGGGCGGCTCCAGTTCGGGCTCGGCGGTCGCGGTCGCCGCCGGCCACGTCACATTCGCGCTTGGCACCGATACCGGCGGCTCGGGCCGCATTCCCGCCGGGTTCAACGACATCGTCGGCATCAAGCCGACGGTCGGGCTGGTGTCGTCGCGCGGCCTGGTGCCGAATTGCCCGACGCTGGATTGCGTCTCGATCTTCTGCAATTCGGTACAGGAAGGCGTCGCGATCCTGGACGTCATGGAAGGCTTCGATCCCGAGGATCCGTACAGCCGGCCCGCGCCGGCTTCCGTCAGCGCTCGCGCCACCGGCACCTTCAGGTTCGGCCGCCTCATGGCCAAGGATCTCGAATGCTTCGGCATGCCCGAATGCGGCGCGCTCTATGAACAGGCCTGCGAGCGATTTTCCGCTCTCGGCGGCACCGCGGTCGAGATCGACTTTGCGCCGTTCGCCGAGGCCGGCGCGATGATGTTCGCCGGCCCCTGGGTCGCGGAACGGCGCGCGTCGATATCGTCGCTGATGGAGGTCGACACCGATCGCCTGCTCGATGTTACAAAAACCGTGCTTCGGACGGCGACGGGCTATTCGGCGGTCGACACCTTCACCGCGATGCACCGGCTGTTGCGGCTGCGCCGGCAATCACAAAGCCTTCTCGCTGGCGTCGATGCGCTGGTGGTGCCCACGGCGCCGCGCCCATTCCTGCTGGACGAGATGCACAGCGATCCGATTACGCTGAACAACCGCCTCGGCCACTACTCCTACTTCGCCAATCTGCTGGATCTGTGCGCGGTGGCGATCCCGAACGGCGTGTTGCCAAACGGCATCCCCATGGGGGTGACGCTGCTGGCGCCGGCCTGGTCCGACCGGGCGTTGATCGCGTTGGCGCGGCGGCTCGACACAAAATCGCGAAAACAACCCCATGCAAAGTAAGAATAGGGCCGGGCCCAAGAGCCTTTTCCGTTCCGATGGCATCGGAACGGGCTCTAGATTCTTGATTTGACGCGTTTTCTTGACGCGAACCGGTTTCCACTTCGCTGGAAAACGCTCTAATGCGCGTACAGGCCTTCGACGATCGGTAATCGCGCGGCCCGCAGGGCCGGAAACAGTCCACCGATCAGGCCCACAATCAGCGCCAGCCCAACCCCCTCGGCGATCAGCCAGGGACTGAGCTTGAAGTCGAACACCACCTGGGTGAAGTTCCCGCCAAGGGTGGACGCCGTGACGCCATCGAAAATCAGATAAGTGGCGGCGGCGCCGAGCAAGCCGCCTATGACGGCGAGCACCAGCGATTCGGCGAGCGTCCCGACGAACGCAGGAAAACCGCCGAAGCCGATGGCGCGCAGCGTTGCGATTTCCGTCGCGCGGCTGGCAACCGACGAATACATCGTGTTGAGCGCGCCGGCGACCGCGCCCAGCGCCATCGCGATCGCCAGCGGCCAGCCAAGCTTCTGAATCAAATCGGAGGTCTGCGAGGCCTGTTCCGCGAAGTAGGCTGCTTCGGATTTGACATCGAGCTTCAGCCGCGGATCGTTGTCGCTATAGCTTTTGAGTTCATTGAGGGCGGCCGGCCCGGTGAGGCGCGCGCGCACGATCTGTACGATATTGTTGCGATTGAACAGGCTCTGCACCACGTTGAGATCGGCCCAAATCTCGGATTCGAACACGCTGCCGCCGGCCTCGAACACGCCGACCACGGTCCAGCGCGTGGCGCCGAAGGCCACGGTACTGCCGAGGTCGAACCCCTCGAATTCCCGCAGCAGGGCCTTGCCGACCACCACCTCGTTGCTGCCCCGGTTGAACATGCGGCCTGCGGTGATGGTGATGCCGTTGCGCAGCGCGGCGCCCTGTTCCCCGATCCCGCGCAGCGGCAAATTGGCCTTGGTCCCGGTCGAGCGTTTGATGCCGTCGACCACCAGATAGAGTTCCGGCGAGATCAGCGGCTTGCCGTCGCTGCCACGCGCGATGCCGGGACCGTCCTCGATCAGCCGTACCTGATCGCGGCTCACGGTACTGTTGATTTCGGCCTGCGAGCCGGCCCGCAGCACGATCGCGATGTCATCAGCACCGGATCCCGCGATGGTGCGCTGGAATCCGTTGGCCATCGCCAGGAACGCGAGCAGGACGATCACCACCAGCGCGATCGCGATCACCGTCGAGAGCGAGAGCCAGCGCCGCTGCGCTATGCTCCTGAGATTGATGGCGGTGACGGCGGCCACCTGAAGCCAGAGCGAACGCATGTCTATCCCCGTCCAAGCGCGGTTGCAATTTTGAGCCGCATGGCGTTGAGCGCCGGAATGATCCCCGTGATCAGCCCCAGCGCGATCATCAACGCCAGGCCTTGCATGATGATGGTCGGCGACACGGCAAAAGCGGGCGCGATGTTGGAGAGGCTTGTGCGCAGGGCCATGGCGATCAGCGCCGCAATCGCAAGCCCGGGAATTCCGCCGAGCAACGCCAGCAATACGGATTCGCCGAGCACCATCCCAAGGATTCGCGGCCCGGAAAAGCCGAGCGTCTTCAGCACGCCGATCTCGCGGGTGCGCTCCCGGATCGACAGCGCCATGGTGTTGCCGACGATCATCAGGATGGTGACGAAGGCGGCGCCGACAACCAGCAATACAATCAGCGCGATGTTGCCGAACTGAGCCGCGAACGCCTTGCCGAACGCCTTTTCGGTGTCGGTCGAGGTCTCGGCGGTGGAATTGGCGAACATCGCGTCGATCGTCTTCGCGACGCGGGGGTTGCTTTCGGGAGAGGTGGTCTGAAGGATCATCCAGCCGATGGTGTCCTTGCCGAACGAGCGGGTCTCGTCGAAGTAGGCGTACTGAAACAGCAGGAAGTTGGTGTCGACGTGCTCGGCCTTGCCCTTGACGATGCCGGCAATGGTGAGATCCCAGGTATGCCCGCCGCTCTTCTGGCTGAAAATATTGCTCGCAACCGGGATGCGATCGCCGATCTTCCAGCCCCACTTCTGCGCCAGGCTTTCGCCGACCACCGCGCTGCCGCGATCTCGCATGAAGGCTTGAAGCTGTTCGGGCGGAACTTCGAATTCGCTGCGGTAGACGTCGAAATAGGTGCTCGGCTCGATCGCCAGCGACATCAGGAAATTCTTCGGGTCCTGATAGTAGCCGCCGAACCAGTTGGCGAAGGTCACCTGCCGCACGCCTTCCACCGTCCGCACGCGATTATAGTAGGCGATCGGCAGCGGCTGGGTGAAGTTGATCTTGTTGACGGTGATCATGCGGTCCGCGGCGGCGGCATCTTCGCCGGCGGTGAAGGCGCGGTAGAATCCAGCGAGCACGCCGAAGATCATGAAGGCGATCAGGATCGACACGATCATCAGGGCGGCGCGCAATTTGCGGCGGAACAGGTTTTTCCGGACCAGGTCGAAGTCGTTCACGCGGCGAGCTCCCGTTCGACGAAGCGGCCCTTGTCGAGATGCAGGACGCGCTTGGCATAGTTTGCCGCCGCCGGATCATGCGTTACCATCACGATGGTCTTGCCTAGTTCGCCATTGAGCAATTGCAGGATTGAAAGGATCTCGTCGGCGGATTGTCGGTCGAGGTCGCCGGTCGGTTCGTCGCAAAGCAACAGGTTTGGGTCCGAGACAATGGCGCGCGCAATCGCCACGCGCTGCTGCTGGCCGCCCGACATTTCGCGCGGACGGTGCTTGACGCGGTCGGCTAATCCAACCACGGAAAGTGCGGTGTGAACGCGTGCGGCACGATCCTTGCGATTCAACCTGGTGAGCAATAGCGGCAGCTCCACGTTCTGCGCCGCGGTCAGCATCGGCATCAGATTGTAGAATTGGAAGATGAAGCCGACATTGGCGGCCCTCCAGGCGGCGAGTTCACCTTCGGAGAGACCGTCGATGCGCTGGTCCGCAACCGAAATTTCGCCGGCGTCGACGCGATCGATACCCCCGAGCAGATTGAGCAGCGTCGTCTTGCCCGAACCGGACGGTCCCATGACGGCGATGAAGTCACCGCGCGGAATCGCAAGGTCGAGATGATCGAAGATCGAGTTTGTTTCCTTGCCCTTGGTGAAACGCTTGGCTACGCCGGTAAGGCGAACCATCGGATGCTCGGCTGTCACGCTTTTCTCCTCTCAAGGTTTCCGGCCGGAAGCTAGTTCGCGGCAGTGGTCTTGGCGGCGTCCTTTACTTTGGCATCGGCGATGAAATTCACTTTCACCGCCATGTCGGGCAGGATGCGCGGATCCTTCTTTTCGAAGCGGATTCGCACCTTCACCGTGGCCTTCTCGCGGTTCGCCGTCGGCACGATGGCAATCACCGAGGCAGGAATCGTCCAGTCCGGATACGCATCCAGCATCGCGTTCACGGCGCCTCCGGCGACGACCCGGCCGATGAAGGCCTCATTGACGTCGACTTCGATCTCGATTGAATCCATGTCGACTGGTGCAGATGCCGGTGCGCGTGTAGCCGCCCACCGACATCGGCGAAATCATCTCGCCGGGCTGTGCGCTGCGGTCGATGACGACACCGGCGAACGGCGCCCTGATCTGATGCTTGTCGAGCATCGAGGCGCTGCGCTTGGCGTCGATCTTGGCGGTCTCGAATTGCGATTGCGCCTGGCGCATTTGCGCGTTGAGCACGCCGACCCGGGCCTGCGCCTTGGTCAGATCGGCCTCGGTCGCAAAATTCTTCTGCGAGAGTGTTTGCACGCGCGTCATGATCCGGGTCGCGTCCTCCAGATCGGCGGCGATCGCGGCGATCGCCGCATTGGCCGTCTCGGCGCGCGAGCGGGCCAGCTCATAGTCCCTTTCAGCAAGCACGCTGTCGAGCCGCGCGACGACCTGCCCCTCGGTCACCGTCATGCCTTCGTCGATGAACACTTCGACCACCTTGCCGGTGATCTCGGCGGCAACGGTTGCCTTGCGGCGCGCCACCACATAGCCGGAGGCCGCCAGGCTGCCGGTCGCCTTGCTATTCGTTGGCGGCTGCTGTGGCGCCTGCGGTTGTGCGGCGGGCTGCTGTGCGGTGTGCGATGCGGTCTCTTTGGTCGGGTTCTGCCTGCGGAACTCGAATGCGGCAAAGGCAGCCAATCCGACGACGCAGATGATAATCACCGCTGAGATCGGCAACCAACGGCTGCCCGATCGCTCCGCCTTGCCGGCGCTGCGATCGATCGTAAGCGATCTCAGGAGTTTGCTCTTGTCTTCGGTCATTATTCATTTCCATCCACCTGCTCGCTGCCGTTCCTGCGCGGGCGGCATCGTTCTCGCGCTAGTGGTCTCGCTCACAGCCGGTCTACGCGTCGCGTCATCGTCGGGGCGCCCTGCGCTTTCGGCGAGGCGGCAACCCCAGCTCGGTTGTAAATCCCGTTCAGCTCGCGCGAGCGCCAGGCGGCGCCCGTTTTTTCGACGAGGCGAATAGCCGGAATTTAAAGCTTAATGGCAGCGGAAGCAATTGCTGGAACACCAAGAGTTGCATGTGGCCACATGCTGCCATTTTTTGGTATGCGCTGATTCATCCAATGGCGATCGCCACTTTGCCGAAATGCGCGCCGCTCTCCATAAGGGCGAACGCAATGGTCTTGTCGATTACCGGTTCCATGCGATTGGCCGAGATGGCGTCCGTCATGCCTTGATGTCCCCGACCGATCAGTCGCCGGGTCTTCTTTGGCACGGTCTGGGCGTTTGGCGTGCCTGTGATGATTGGTTCCCGGTCTTCGCCAGCAGCCCGCGCCAGAGCCCGTTCGCGAATGTCTTCCGAATAGGATCGCATCATCCATGCCGGCCCCCGTCTCCAGCATGGAGTTTGAATCAGAAAATCGCCCAACCTGGAATCCCGATTCCGGGAAAACGACAACGTGCTTTAGACCACCTCGAGGTCCAGCGCCGGCATGTTCAGGATCGAGATCAGCCCCCGGTGATACCGGATGATGCCGCGCTGCTGCATGCGCGCGAGTTGAACGGTGACCCATTGCCGGGTTGAGCCGATCAGGTTGGCGAGGTCGCCATGCGTAAACGGCACCGCGATGGTGGTTTCGCGGCCGCTCCGGATGCCGTGTATCCGCGACAGGAAGATCAGCAGGCGATGCAGCCGCTCGGTGACCGAGCGCGTCCCCAGCATCTGCGCCATCGCCGAATAGCACCGCGCCTTGAACGCAAGCGCATCCAGCAGCGCCACCGCCAGTGGGGCGGACTCCAGCGCGACTTTCTTCAGCGCCGGTCCCGGCAGAAATGTCAGCTCGCTCGCCTCAACCGCCGCCGATGTCCACATATGCGGTCCGGTGCCGAACAAATCCGGGCCGCCGACGAAGTTGCCCGGAAACCAGTAGGCCAGCGTCACCTCGCGCCCTGACGGCGCGACGTAGTAGCTGCGAATGCGGCCGGATCGGATCAAATAGATTCCGGTCTGACCATCGCCCTGCTGCCAGACGAACTGGCCGGTTTCGAGTGGCTTGTCGCGGCCTATACCGCGCAAGCGCCGCCGATCCGCCTCGCACAGTTCGTCCAGCAGACCCGGCAGCGGGCGGACGAGGCTGTCCGATTCCGCCAGCATGATTCCGGCCGCGGCTCTCGCTTGTGCTGCTGTCATGGTCGCCTCCTTGAATTGAGCTAATCAATTCAAGACTCGTGCCAACAGGGCGCAGTTTGGCGCCGTAAGAGCCTTTTCCGTTCCGATGGAATCGGAACGGGACTCTGGATTTTTGATTTGACGCGTCTTCTTTAACGCGAACCGGTATCCACTTCGCTTTGAAAAGGCTCTAGCCGGCGCTCGACTGATCGAAGGCGCGACGGCCTTCGGACCGGATCAGGTCGAGACAATCCTTCTTCAGCGCGAGGTAGGCGGGATCGAGCATGATGGCGTTGGAACGCGGCCGCGGCAGATCGACGCCGAGATCGCGCAGGATGCGTCCGGGGCCCGCGCTCATGATCAGGACCCGGTCCGCCAGCAGAATGGCCTCGTCGATGTCGTGGGTGACGAACACGACCGTTGCATCGATGCGCTCGCGCAATTCGAGCAGGCTGTCCTGCATCACGCTGCGGGTCTGGGCGTCGAGCGCGCCGAACGGCTCGTCCATCAAAAGCACGCGCGGCTGGTTGGCAAGCGCGCGTGCAATCGCAACGCGCTGCTGCATGCCGCCGGAGAGCGTGTGCGGATAGGCGTCGGCGAAACGATTGAGACCGATCATCTCGATCAGGCCGTCAGCAATCGCCCGGGCCTCGCTCCGCGACTTGCCCAGCATGCGCGGACCATGCGCGATGTTCTTGCGGACGGATTTCCAGGGAAACAGATGCGGCTGCTGGAACACCATGCCGACGTCGGGCCGCGGGCGCTGCATCGGCCTGCCGTCCACCATCACCGCGCCGCTGTACGGCATCTCCAGGCCTGCGATGGTGTTGAGCACCGTCGACTTGCCGCATCCGGATGGACCCACGATGCAGACGAAATCGCCATGAGCCACGCTGAACGTCACCCGATCGACGGCAATCACCTGCCCCTGCGGCGTGTCGAACACGATGCTGAGATCGGCGACGCTGATGATGGTGCGGGCCGACGCGCGTTCTCCTGCAAGGGACGGCTGCGGATGCGCAAGCGCCAGCTCGGACCGATGTACCATCTGCTTCATCGCCACCACACCGTGCGTTCCGCGACCGCCGCGAACAGGCGGTCGGCGACAAAGGACATCAATCCGAGCGCTGCCAATCCGCCCATCACCTGGCCGGTCTGCAGATTCTGCTGCGCGATCTCGATCCGGTAGACGATGCCGGCAAAGGCGCCCGCCAGTTCGGCCGCCACCAGCGTGTAGAATGAAATGCTGATCGCGGTTCGAAGCCCGACCACGATGTAGGGCAAGGCGCCGAGCAGCACGATCTCCTGCAGCATCTGGCGCCGCGGCGTCCCGAGCATCTGCGCCGCCCGGATCAGGCCGCGGTCGACCTTCTGCACGCCGATATGCGTGGACAGCCACACCGTGAAGAAGACGCCCCAGACCACCAGGAACAGCTTGCCGGTTTCAGACAGGCCGAACCAGAGGATCACGATCGGAACGAACGCGATCGGCGGTATCGGCCGCAGGATATGAAACAGCGGCGACAGCAGGCTTGATACCAGCGCAAACTGCCCGGTGAGAACGCCGAGCGCTGTGCCCAGCGCCGCCCCCACCACGAACCCGGTCACGACGCGATAGAGGCTAGCCCCGAGATCGAGGAAGAACTGCCCGCTTCGCACCCATTCGAGCACGGCGACCGCGACGACGGAAGGCGGCGGAAACAGTACGGCGTTGACGATCCCCGACCGCGCGACCACTTCCCACGCCACGACAAAGAGCGGGATCGAGAGCGCGCCGACCAGGATATTGATCCGCTTCATCTGCTATTTGGCCGAGACGGTGACGCGGCTGGCATCGATGCCGCGTAGCGGCTCGAGCGCAAGTACCTTGGCGAAGTCAGGCATCGTCGCGCCCGGCGGGTGGTTGCCGCTCTCCAGCCGCCACGCCGCATGCAGCTTGAGAATGCCGAGCAACTGATCGTCGATGCGGACGCGGTAGACGTAGTCCTGCCAGATCGCCGCGAGTTCGTCGCGCTTCATGCCGACGATGTCGGCGATGGTTGTGATCGCCTCGTCCGGGTTCGCCTTCAGCCAGGCCTCGGCGTCGAGCAAGGCCCGCAAGAATTTCTGCACCAGCGGACCGTTGGCGTCGAGATAGGGCCGCGTCACCACGATGTTGAAGGTCTCGGAGTACAGACCCTTGGTGTCCAGCAGCACCGCGTTCTCGCCGAGGGCCTTCCTGGCGTTGGCGATATGCGGCTCCCAGGTATCGAACGCGTCGATGCTGCCGGCCGCCATCGCCGGCAGCATTTCCTGCGGCCGCAGGTTGACCAGTGTCACGTCGCCCGGCGTCAGGCCCGCGGCCTTCAGCAGCGTCGCGGTGTAGACCTCGCTGCCGGTGCCTGCGGTGAAGCCGATCTTCTTGCCGCGCAGATCGGCCTTGGTCTTGATCCCGGCCTTTGCCGCCGTCATGGTCTTGAGATCGGAGTATTCCATGCCGGCGACGAACGCGATCGGCTGGTTGGCCATCGCCGCGGCGGTCACCGGCGCTTCGGCCGTGGTCGCAAAATCGGCACCGCCGCCGAGCACGGTATCCAGGCATTGCTTGCCCGAGGTGAAGTTGGCGACGGTAATGTCGAGCCCCTGCTTTTCGAACATTCCCTTCGCCTTGGCGATGATGACGAGGCCCGATATCGGACCGAGATTCTGCGCTAGCCGCGCTTTCACAAGATCCTGTGCCGCCGCCATCGTGGGCGCGACGATCGACCAGCAGAGCACGGCACATGCCGCAAACGCGGCGGCGGGGATCGATCTGGTGCGCGGCATGAGTGATCTCCGTGGGCCGCCAGGGGTTCTGACGGCATGCTTGGTGACAATGATGGCGCCGGCCCCTGACCGGTCCCACCCGCAAACCCCGCGTCCTCCCTGTGGACCTCCCGGTCAGCCTGTTGGGACCGTTGAGGTGATCCCGCTGTTTTCCGAGATGCAGATCGTCGGCCATGGCCCCCGTCCAAGGAAGCAATTAATCGACATTGGACGCGGGCAGGCGCGACGTGACGCAGGGGTGCTTGCGCACCCCGGTCACGAGGTCGGGTCATCGCTTGATTGGATTTGGTTAGATTGGATTTGCGGTCAGGCGGCCGTTCGAAACGCCGCCCGCCAACACAGCCGGCCCAGGAAAGGCGGCGGGAAAGGCGGCGAAAAGCGCCGCCGCTTCCAGGCTTCTTACTGCACGAGCAGCGGCACGAAGCGCAGTTCGCCTTCGCCGTTGGCAACCATCAGCAGGACCGACTTGCGCCCGTCCTTCTTGATCTGATCGACCCGCTTCTTGACGTCGGCGGTGTTCGTCACCGCCTCCTGCGCCACCTCGACGATGACGTCGCCGGCGGACAGCCGCTTCTCGGCGGCATCGGATGCATTGTCGACGCCGGTGATGACGACGCCCTTGACGCTGTCCTTGATCTTGTACTTGCCGCGCAGATCCTTGCTCAGCGCGGCCAGATCGAGACCGAGCACCTTCTGCGTCACCGGCTTCTCGGCGGCGGGCTCGTCCTTCTTGGCGGCGGCCTGCTGCACCTTCTCGTTATCCTCGAGCCGGCCGAGCGTCACCTTCTTGGTTTCCTCCGCACCCTTGCGAATGACGACGACTTCGACTTCCTTGCCGACCGCGGTGTCGGCGACCACGCGCGACAGGTCCTTCGGATCCTTGACGTCCTTGCCGTCGAACTTGACCACGACGTCACCGGGCTCGATCCCGGCGGGCTTGGCCGGGCCCTTGTCGTCGATGCCGGCGACCAGCGCGCCGCGCGCCGGCTTGATGTTGAGGCTTTCGGCGATCTCGTCGGTGACCTGCTGGATGCGGACGCCGAGCCAGCCGCGGCGCAGCTCGCCGAATTCCCGGAGCTGATTGACCACGCCGATCACGGTCTTCGAAGGCACCGCGAAGCCGAGGCCGATCGAGCCGCCGGTCGGCGAGATGATCAGCGTGTTGACGCCGACCACTTCACCCTCAAGGTTGAACAGCGGACCGCCGGAATTGCCGCGGTTGATGGAGGCGTCGGTCTGGATGTAGCTGTCGTAGGGCCCCTGGCTGATATCGCGGTTGCGCGCCGAGACGATGCCGGCCGTCACCGAGCCGCCGAGGCTGAAGGGATTGCCGATCGCGATCACCCATTCGCCGAGACGCAGCTTGTCGGACTCGCCGAACTTGACCGCGACCAGCGGCTTCACCGGCTTGAATTTCAACACCGCGATATCGGTCTTCTTGTCGACGCCGACCAGTTCGGCCCTGATCTTGGTGCCGTCGTTCATGATGATGTTGATCTCGTCGGCATCCGCGATGACGTGATTATTGGTGACGACGACGCCAGCGGTATCGATGATGAAACCGGAGCCGAGCGAATTGGTCTTGCGCGGCTGCATCTCGCTTCGCTCGCCCCCCTTGGGAGCGCCGCCGCGCCGATTCTTGAAGAAGTCGTCGAAGAATTCCTCGAACGGCGAACCCGGCGGCAATTGCGGCGTGGCCTGCCGCTCGCCGCCACCACCCTTGGCCTCGACGTTCTGCGAGGTCGAGATATTGACGACGGCGTCGATCACCTTTTCGGCGATGTCCGCGATGCCGTCCGGGCCCCGCGCAAAAGCCGGCGCTGAAGCCAGAGCGCCGGCGGCGCCGAGTGAAATCGCAGCCCCCATCATGCGCAGGCGACGGCTCAAAGCGGGTCTGGCTCCGGTCATGTCAGCTTCTCTCCAGCGGGTCGATTTGGGGTCCACAGTGCGCCCGAACGGGTCTGAGGCGCAAGCATTTGAACCGGGCATTCCGGCGAAAAACCGACCATCGGCGGCTCACGATTTCGTTGATTCCGCAGGCGATTTTGTTGGTCATTCCGAGGCGCATCGAAGATGCGAACCCGAAATCCCGAGATTCCGGGTTCGATGCTTCGCATCGCCCCGGAATGACAATTAACTACCGGCGGACCAGCCAGATCAGGAGCAGGCCCACGACCGCCGATCCGATGCCCACCGCGCGCAGAATGTTGTCCGGCGTTGTCATCGCGCTCTTCATCGCCCGGCGCATCCAGGCCGGGCTTGCCGCGAACATCAGGCCTTCCAGCACAAACAGGATTCCCAGGCCGATGAGGAAGTCGGCAAACGCTATGGACCTCATCGGATGGCAACCTCCCGCTGAACGCAGTTCTTGCTTTTATCGCAGGCGAAGCGGGGTCCGCTTCGCCTGATTTGTTGTGGCCGGCCGAGAGCTATTGCTTCGGCGCGGCTGCGGCCGGCGGGTGGCCGGCCGAATTGGCGAAGAAGCGGAAGAACTCCGAATCCGGCCGCAGCAGGAAGCGGGTGTCGTTGCTGCGAAGCCCGGTCTCATAGGCCGACATCGAGCGGTAGAAGGCGAAGAAGTCGGGATCCTTGCCATAGGCCTCGGCGAACAGCCGGTTGCGCTCGGCGTCGCCGGCACCACGCGTCTGTTCGGCCGTCGAATTGGCTTCCGCGATGATGACGGTCGCCTCACGATCGGCCTTCGACCTGATCTCCTGGGCCTTCTGTCCGCCCTGGGCGCGGAACTCGGCCGCCTCGCGCGCGCGTTCGGTCTGCATGCGCTGATAGACCGCCTGGCTATTCTGCTCCGGCAGATCGGCGCGGCGGATTCGCACGTCGACCACCTGGATGCCGTAACCGTCGGCTTCCTTGTCGAGCTGTTCGCGAATACGCAGCATCAGGGCTTCGCGCTCGTCGCGCACCACCGTGATGAAGGAGACCTCGCCGAGCACGCGGCGCAGCGACGCGTTCAACAGCGTGGTGAGCTGGACGTTGGCCGCCTGGATCGAACCGATGCTCTGATAGAAGCGCAGCGCGTTCTTGATGCGGTAGCGGGCGAAGGCGTCGACCACCAGCCGCTTCTGATCCGAGGCGATCACTTCCTGCGACGGATTTTCCAGATCGAGGATGCGCTTGTCGATCGAGATGACAGTGTCGATGAACGGCGCCTTGAAGTTCAGGCCCGGTTCGGTGACGACGCGGATGGGTTCACCGAGCCGCACCACCAGCACTTGCTGGGTCTGGTCGACGGTGAAGATGGAGCTGTAGCCGAAGATGACGACGACAAACAGCGTGATCAGGAGGACAATGCCTGTGACGGGAGACCTCATCGGTTGCCTCCCTGCTGCTGCTGCTGCTGACCGGTGGCGGGCGGCGCCGGCGTTCGCCGCGGCGACAACTCGTTGAGCGGCAGATACGGCACCATGTTCTGCGCATTCGGACCGCCGTCATAGACGAGCTTCTCGGCGTTGGCGAGGATACGCTCCATCGTCTCGAGATAAATTCGCTGCCGCGTCACGTCTTTCGCCTTGTTGTATTCGTCATAGACTTTGAGGAAGCGCGCGCTCTGGCCCTTGGCCTCGGCGACCGCCTGTTCCTTGTAACCTTCGGCGACCTGCAGGATCTGCGCGGCACGGCCGCGCGCGTCCGGAATGACCCGGTTGGCGTAGGTCTGCGCTTCGTTCTGCAGACGCTCGAGGTCGGCGCGGGCGGCCTGCACGTCGCGGAACGCGTCGATCACCTGCGCCGGCGGATCGACCTTCTGCATCTGCACCTGTGTGATCTGAACCCCCGAACCATAGCTGTCGAGCGTCTTCTGCATCAGCTCCTGCACGCCCGCCTCGTTGAGGGTGCGGGCGCCGGTCAGGATCGGCTGGATGTTGGAGCGGCCGATCACTTCGCGCATGGCGCTTTCGGCCACCGCCTTCACGGTGCCTTCGGGGTTCTGGATGTTGAACAGGTAATTGCCGACGCCGTCGGGCTTGATCCGCCACAGCACCGTGAAATCGACGTCGACGATGTTCTCGTCGCCGGTCAGCATCAGGCTTTCTTCCGGCACGTCGCGCATGGTGCGGCCGCGCCCGCTCGGATCGCTGATCAGCGTCATGCCGATCGAGATGGTGGAAACGCGCAGCGCCTTCGGCAGCAGCACGGTCTCGATCGGATACGGCAGATGGTAGTTCAGGCCGGGCTGCACGGTCTTGATGTGCTTGCCGAAGCGCAGGATCACGCCGAGTTCTTCCGACTGGACGCGGAAGAAGCCCGACAGGAACCAGATCGCCAGCGCGCCGATCAGAACCAGCGCGATGCCCATGCCGCTGAAATGGCCGCCCGGCAGGAGATTCTGCAGCTTGTCCTGGCCGCGACGCAGAAGGTCCTCAAGATCGGGTGGGCGCGGCCCAACCGATTGAGGTCCGTTGCCCCACGGTCCCTTCGGACCCGAGCCCCACGGGCCCCCGCCTTGATTCTTCCACGGCATATAAAAGTCTCCTCCGCGGGCCCGGGTCCGCCTGATTGGGCAAAATGCCCGGCCTCGCATGTCCGACCGGCTTTATAGGGGACCGCCCGGGCCCTTACAACGCAAGCTTATGGTCTGAAGCAGCTATGCTTGGGGCCATAATTGTCAATGCAAACATTGACTAGCGAGGTTAATGCGACAATTGACGCGTGCCGCGCCGACGAAATGTCACATAGGAGAACTCGGCGCTGTCGTCGGGTCCGGCCGGATTCCGCACGCGCGCGACCTCTTCCCAGTCGGAAGCCACAATTGCGGCGAAACGCGTATCGCCGTCGGGCCGGGCATGCACCTCGGTGATTTCCAGCCGATCGGCACGATCGATCCAATGCGCGTAGATTTCCGCGCCGCCGATGATCGCGATCTCAGTGGCGAAACGTCGCAGCGCATCGCCGGTGGCGATCGCCTCGGCGTCGGCAAGGGAAGTGGTGACCACGGCGCCTTCCGCGCGATAGGCGGCATCGCGCGTCACCACGATGTTGGTCCGCCCTGGGAGCGGCCGGCGCGGAAACGACTGGAAGGTCTTGCGGCCCATCACGATCGGCTTTCCCATCGTCATCGCCTTTAACCGCAGCATGTCGGATTTCAGCCGCCATGGGATGGCTCCGCCGGCGCCGATCACGCCGTTCTCGGCGACCGCGACAATGAGAACGATCTCCATCAGCGCGCGCCCCGCGCCAGCGCCGTCAGCGCCGGACCGTTGACCCGGCATACCGTCCACTCGTCCATCATGACTGCACCCAGCGATTTGTAGAATTCGATCGACGGCGTATTCCAGTCCAGTACCGACCATTGCAAGCGCGACCAGCCGTTGGCCACACATTGCTTCGCAAGCTGCGACAGCAACGCCTTGCCGATGCCTTTGCCGCGCTGCGCCGGACGGACGAACAGATCCTCAAGATAGATACCGGACCGGCCGCTGAACGTTGAGAAATTGACGAACCAGACCGCGAAGCCGACCGGCTCACCCTCCCACTCCGCAATCTCGCAAAACAGCCGCGGATGGCTGCCGAACAGCGCCGCGTCGATGTCAGATTCGGTGGCCTCGACCTCGTGGAGCAGCTTTTCGTACTCGGCGAGTTCGCGCACCAGGGACAAGACAAGCCCGGCTTCATCGGGGCGCGCGCGGCGGATAGCAAGGGCCATTCAATCGCTCACACCGCGACCGCAGCTTTGATATGCGGGTGCGGATCGTAGCCTTCGAGCACGAAGTCCTCGTAACGGAAAGCGAAGATGTCCTTGACGTCAGGATTGATCTTCATGACCGGCAGCGGCCGCGTCGGTCGCGTCAGTTGCAGCCGGGCCTGTTCGAGATGGTTGGAATACAGATGCGCATCGCCGAGCGAGTGTACGAAATCGCCCGCCTTCAATCCCGTCACTTGCGCCACCATCATCGTCAGCAACGCGTAGGACGCGATGTTGAAGGGCACGCCGAGGAACACGTCGGCAGAGCGCTGGTAGAGCTGGCACGACAGCTTGCCATTGGCGACATAGAACTGGAACAGGCAGTGACAGGGCGGCAGCGCCATCTTGTCGACGTCGGCCGGATTCCACGCGCTCACGATCAGGCGCCGTGAATCCGGGTTGCGCTTGATCATGTCGATGAGATTGGAAATCTGGTCGATGCGGCGGCCGTCGGGCGCCGGCCAGGATCGCCATTGCGAGCCATAGACCGGGCCGAGATCGCCATTGGCGTCGGCCCATTCGTCCCAGATCGAAACGCCGTTATCCCTGAGATATTTGATGTTGGTGTCGCCGGCCAGAAACCACAGCAATTCGTGCACGATCGCCTTCAGCGGCAGCCGCTTGGTGGTCAGCATCGGAAACCCGGCGCTCAAGTTGAAGCGCATCTGGTGACCGAAGATCGACAGCGTGCCGGTGCCGGTGCGGTCGTGCTTCTCCGCGCCGTCGCTGAGGATCCGTTCGAGCAGGTCGTGGTACTGATTCATGGAGTCTTCTTGATCAAGGAGCCTTCTTGGCGTCGGTTTCGCAAGCCTTTCGGGAAGGCGAATTTAGCGGCCGGAGGCGGCAATCGACAGCACCGATTCGGCGACACCCCGATTATACCCGGAAAAATGATGCGCCTTCCGTGAAACAACAAGGGGCGGAACCTGCGTTCCGCCCCTCACCTATCTACTTGATCCGATTGATCAACCTGCCGGCTTGAGAACCGGCGTCCACTTCGCGATCTCGCTCTTCACCAGTGCGGCCAGCGCTTCCGGCGTGCGGTCCGCGGGGCCCGGGATCACGCTGCCGAGTTCGAGCAGGCGCTTTTTGACGTTGTCGTCGTTGAGCGCCTTGACGATCGCCTCGTTCAGCTTGGCGATGATCGGGGCCGGCGTTCCCTTGGGCGCGAAAATCGCATTCCACGCCTGGGCCTGGAAGGCCGGCAGGCCGGCCTCCGCGGTGGTCGGAACATCGGGCAGCGACGGATTGCGCTCGGCAGTCGCAATCGCATAGGCCTTGATGGTGCCGCCATTGATCTGCGGCACGGCGTTGACGATCTGGTCGCACATGTAATCGACCTGCCCGGCCACCAGCGCGTTCATCGCAGGTCCGGTACCGTTGAAGGGCACGCCGACCGGCTTGACCCCCAGCACCGAGTTCAGCAGTTCGCACGACACGTTCGAGACCGACCCGACGCCGGCATGCGCCGCGTTGACCTTGGTTTCGTTCGCCTTGACGTAGGCGATGAATTCCTTGAGGTCCTTGGGCGCGAAATCCTTGCGCGCCAGGATCAGGATCGGCGTGCCGGCGAGCAGCCCGACCGGCTCGAAATCCTTCTCGGGATGATAGGCGAGTTTGGGATAGAGCGGCACCGACGCCGCATGCGTGCCCATGTGCCCGGTGATCAGCGTATAGCCGTCATTGGCGGCCTTCGACGCGCGGGTCGTGGCGGTGGTGCCGCCGGCGCCGACCACGTTTTCGATGATGATGGCCTGGCCGAGCGTCTGCGCCATATGGCCGGTGACGATGCGCGCGATCACGTCGGTCGGACCACCCGCCGCAAACGGCACGATCATGGTGATGCTGCGCGTCGGATAGCTTTGCGCCTGGGCCGGCGCGGCAAGCGCGACCAGCCCGGCAAGGATGGCCAGGCAACCACCCGCCACAGAGCGACGACCATATAGTTTCATCTAATTCTCCCAGCTAAAGCCATTGAAGCAAATGCCGGCCCGATCGGCCGGCACTTCCATTTCACGAAAGAACAAACGAAGTCGAGTAGACTTCGGGCTGTGGCGAGCCGACGCAGGTCAGTTCCAGGTCAGTTCTCGGACTCCACGAACACCTGATCGCGCTTCTTGCGCAGCGATGGCAGCACCGCCAGCACCAGCAGGCCTGCAGCGATAGCCATCAACACCGCCGACAACGGACGCGTCAGGAATACTGACCAGTCACCGCGCGAGATCAGAAGCGCCCGGCGCAGGTTCTCCTCCATCAGCGGTCCGAGCACCATTCCGAGCAGCAGCGGCGCCGGCTCGAAATCATGCTTGATCAGCCAGTATCCGACCAGCCCGAACACGCCGGCCAGCACCACGTCCGTCGGCGCGTTGTTCACCGAATAGATGCCGATCGCGCAGAACACCACGATCGAGGGGAACATCAGCCGATAGGGCACGCGCAACAGCCGCACCCAGATTCCGACCAACGGCAGGTTGATGATCAGCAGCATCAAATTGCCGACCCACATCGAAGCGATCATGCCCCAGACGAGTTCGGGCTGCTTCTGCATCACCTGCGGTCCCGGCACGATGCCGTGAATGGTCATCGCGCCGACCATCAAGGCCATGACGGCGTTCGGCGGGATGCCGAGCGTCAATAGCGGGATGAACGAGGTCTGGGCCGCCGCGTTGTTGGCGCTTTCAGGCGCCGCGACACCCTCGATCACGCCGTGACCGAATTTCTGCGGATGCTTCGATACCTTCTTTTCCAGCGTATAGGCGGCGAAGGATGCGATAACCGCGCCGCCGCCCGGCAGAATGCCGAGGATCGATCCCAGGACCGTGCCACGCAGGATCGCCGGCGTGGAATCCAGCAGGTCTTTCTTGGTCGGCATCAGGCCGGTGACCTTCTGCTGCACCAGCTGGCGGTCTTGTTCACCGCCGGAATCGAGATTGCGGATGATCTCTGCGAAGCCGAACAGGCCCATCGCGACGGTGGCAAAGCCGAGGCCGTCGGCGAGTTCGGGGATGTTGAAGGCCATCCGCGATGCGCCGGTCTCGATGTCGGACCCGACCATCGACAGCAGCAGGCCGAACACGATCATCGCGATCGCCTTCAGCACCGAGCCCTTGGCGAGCACCACCGCGAAGATCAGGCCGAGCACCATCAGCGAGAAATATTCGGCCGGCCCGAACGCCAGCGCGAGTTTTGTGAGTGGCGCACCCAACACGGCGATCAGGACGGTCGCGACGCAGCCGGCAAAGAACGAGCCGATCGCCGCGATCGCCAGTGCCGGACCTGCGCGTCCCTTCTTGGCCATCTGAAAACCGTCGAGCGCGGTCACCACGGAGCCCGCCTCGCCCGGAATGTTGACCAGGATCGAGGTGGTCGAACCGCCATATTGCGCACCGTAGTAGATGCCGGCGAGCATGATCAGCGCGCCGACCGGCGGCAGGCCGAAGGTGATCGGCAGCAGCATGGCGACCGTGGCGATGGTGCCGATGCCCGGCAGCACGCCGACCAGCGTTCCGACCAGTGCACCAATCAGGCAGAGCAGAATGTTGACGGGAATGGGAATGGACACGCCGCCGAGAAAAGCGGGGGTCCACTGCACCAGCTGGAATACGACGCCGAAGCCGAGGCCAAGGTTTGAAAAAACGTCACCCATCACACCCTCACCGGATCATAAATTTGGGCAGCATCTGCAAGGGCAGACCCAGCGCGTAGGGAAACAACAGGCTGCAGAACGCCGTCAGGCACACGGCGACGATGATGGTTTCCGTCCATTTCGTTTCCGGAGTGCCCAATGCCGCGATCAGGAAGCTCGAGAACGCCGTGACGATCAGGCCCATCGGGCGGATCATGAGCGCAAAGGACAGGATCGCCAGCGATACGAACAGCGGGCCGCGCCAGTGGTATTTCGCCAGGTGCACGCCCTCGGTGAGGAGGCCGACGACCATCACCGCAACGCCGAGGCCAAGCAACAGATAGGCGAACATGCGCGGCGCAGTTCCGGCCCCGAACGAGAACCCCCGCATGCCCTGCAAATCGCTCGACGCCCACAGGGCGAACAGCGCGATCGCGATCAGCGCGACACCGCCGACGAAGTCCTGCGGGCCGCGAACCCATTTCGGCATGATCGATTTGACCGGCCCGTGGCTCGGCGTATCACTCATCGATATCTCTCCCCCCGACAGGGCTTCCCGCCCGTTCTGATTGGATGGCGTTTCTGATTGGATGGCGTTTGTGCACAGTCCCAAGGTCTTGCCTAGCGATTTTCCTCAGATAACGCCAGCAAAACCCAAAGCACCTCCGGCCAGCAATATCCAGACCGGATTGAGCCGCGTCGCAAAGGCCAGGACCGCGGCGGCCGCCGTAATCAAGCTGGCCACCCAGCTAAGGTCCGATGTCAGCGCCAAAATCAGGCCACTGGCGCCCATCAGGCCGATCGAAAGCGGAACAAGGGCCGCCTGGATAATGGCGGGCCAGCGGGATTGGCTCGACCGCTGCAAAAGGCGGCTCACATAATAGGCAAGGACGGCGGTCGGGCCGCACATCGCCAGGGTCGCCGCCAGCGCACCGGCCACCCCGGCGACGGAATAGCCGATCAGGGTCACGATCAGCACGTTCGGCCCCGGCGAGAGCTGGGAGATGGCGAAGATGTCGGCGAATTGCTTGTCATTCATCCAGTGGTGAACGTCGACCGCGAGCCGGTGCATCTCGGGTATGGCCGAATTCGCGCCACCAACCGCAAACAGCGACATCAAACCGAAAGTCCAAACGAGCGTTGAAATCGGATTGCCGTCCGAATTCATGCGGCCACCCGCTGGCGCAGAAAATAGGTGATGCCGAGGCTGAGCGGGACCGCCACCAGCAGCACCGTCTGCAGCGGCAGCCGCAGCAGGCCGATGGCAATGAAAACCGCGAGCAGGATCACGAGCCCGACCAGGTCGCGCTTTTTGATCAGCGGCATCATCATCTTGAAGACGACGGCTATCAGAAGCCCGACCGCCGCGCAGGAGACGCCGGCCAGGATCCGCCGCAGCGCGTCGATCTCGCCGTAGCGCGCGTACAGCGCCGCGAGGATCGTGGCGATCACCATGGGCGGGCCGACCAGCCCGGCAAAGGCCGCGATGCCGCCGGCAACGCCACGAAAGCGCGAGCCGAACACGACCGACAGGTTGACGATATTGGGCCCTGGCAGAAAATGGCACAGCGCGAAGGTCTCGTTGAATTCTTCCGCCGTCATCCACCGGTGCTGGTCGACGATGCCGCGCCGGGCCCAGACCAGCACCCCGCCGAAGCCGGCCAGCGACATTTTGGCGAACGCCACGAACAGCTCGAGCAGACCGGGCTGGTTTGGCGGGTGCGATGCAGGAAGGTCCGGCGCCGGAACGGCGGCCGGCGGGGATTCCGAAGCCGGGGATTTCATGATCCAAAACCTAGAACGGCGGCGCCGCCAGGGCCAATCCCAATTCGGCCGGTTCCCGCGCTTTCCACGCCTATCCCGGCACTATTTTTCTCAGCTTTTGCCCCCTATATTAGGGGTGCCGGTTCGCCGGCTATGGAAATAAATTGCCGTCGCAATAAACCATTCGGACCCGGGGGCAGTACCCGGCGCCTCCACCCAAGCCCACCCCCTGAAGGCGGGTTTCGGCGGGGGCGAAACAGGATCGACGAGGGCGTAAAGGGCGTGTTTTTTCTCGGTATGGTTCCGCCGTTATCGGGCTATGCAATAGTTGCAAACGACAACTATGCTCCGGTTGCTCAGGCTGCGTAACGCAGTTTGAAAAACCAAGTCTGAAGTCCTAGTGGGTTAAGCTCCGCTAGGCGGGGTTCGGAGGCACCTGGCAACAGAAGCCTCCACTTTATTTGCTCGTGCTTTTCCTGTGAGTTTTCTTCTAAGTTTTCTTCTAAGTTTTCTTGCCGGTTTTCTTGCCGTTTTCTTGCGATTTGCCGCTCGGCGGAACGCTACTGCCGGAAATTCGATCCATGACGCCTGCTGACCTGCGGCCCCCGCCGGGGTAGCATGGGTCAAAATGGCGAGTCGGGCGACCGGCAGTGCCACCCATCTCAACCTGACAGGACCACCATGGCGACCGACCACATCCGTTATGACGTGCTGGCGCGCGACGCGCTGCGCGGGGTGCTGCGCCGCGTGCTGACCGACGCTGCCGAACACGGCCTGCCCGGCGAGCATCATTTCTTCATCACCTTCCTGTCCACCGCCGACGGCGTCAAACTGTCGCCGCGGCTGCTGGCGCAATATCCGGAAGAGATGACCATCATCCTGCAGCACCAGTTCTGGGATCTGGTGGTGAGCGAGGATCGCTTCGAGGTCGGCCTGTCGTTCGGCGGCATCCCCGAGCGGCTGGTCGTTCCGTTCGCGGCGATCAAGAGCTTCCTCGATCCCTCGGTGAAGTTCGGGCTGCAATTCGAGCCATCCGACGAGGCTGCCGAAACGCCCACCGCCAACCTGCCCGCCGTTCCCGCGGCCCCCAGCCTGTCCGTTCCTGCACCGGCTACAGCCGCCGAAAGCAAGGACGAGAGCAAGGATGAGCCGGCCAAGCCGAGCGAGGGCGCGGAAGTGGTGCGGCTGGATCGTTTCCGCAAGAAATAACTGGAGACAATCTACGCGCGGGAAAACCCGCGGCGCGCTAGAATGACCGTTCCGCATCCACGCGCAACGGAATTCATTGATGGCCCGACCAGCGACACCCAAGCGATCCAAATCCACCCGCAGCGAAACCGACAGTTTCGGGCCCATTGACGTCCCCGCCGATCGCTATTGGGGCGCGCAGACCGAGCGCTCGCGGCAGAATTTCCGCATTGGCCATGACCGCATGCCGACCGCGCTGGTCCATGCGCTCGGCATCGTCAAGCTCGCCGCCGCGCAGACCAACCGTGATCTCGGCCTGCTCGACGCGCGCCGCGCCACCGCCATCACCCGCGCCGCGCGCGAGGTGATCGAAGGCAAGCTCGACGATCATTTTCCGCTGGTGGTCTGGCAAACCGGTTCGGGCACCCAGACCAACATGAATCTCAACGAGGTGATCGGCAACCGCGCCAACCAGATGCTCGGCGGCGAACTCGGCGCCAAGAAGCCGGTTCATCCCAACGATCACGTTAATATGAGCCAGTCGTCGAATGATTCATTCCCGACCGCAATGCATATCGCCGCTGCCGGACGCATTATTGACGATCTGATCCCGGCCCTGAGCGAACTGCATCGCGAACTGCGCAAGAAGGAAAAGGCGTTCGCCAGGATCGTCAAGATCGGCCGCACCCATACCCAGGATGCGACGCCGCTGACGCTGGGTCAGGAATTTTCCGGCTACGCCGCACAGGTGGAAAGCGGCATCGCACGGCTGCGCGCGGCGGTGAAGGATCTGTTCCCGCTGGCGCAAGGTGGCACCGCGGTGGGCACCGGCCTCAACTCGAAACCGAAATTCGCGAGGACATTCGCAAGGCACGTCGCCAAGATTACAAAACTGCCGTTCACGAGTGCCGCCAACAAGTTCGAGGCGCTGGCTTCCAACGACGCCTATGTGCTGGTGCATGGCGCGATCAACTCGGTGGCGACCGGCCTGTTCAAGATCGCCAACGACATACGCCTTTTGGGATCGGGCCCGCGCTCCGGCCTCGGCGAATTGATCCTGCCCGAAAACGAACCGGGGTCGTCGATCATGCCGGGCAAGGTCAACCCGACCCAATGCGAAGCGCTGACGATGGTTTGCTGCCAGGTGTTCGGCAACCAGACCGCCGTGACCGTCGCCGGCAGCCAGGGCCATTTCGAGCTGAACGTGTACAAGCCCGTGCTGGCATATTGTATGTTGAATTCCATCCAACTGTTGTCGGACGTGGTTCGCTCCTTCACCGAGCATTGCGTGGTGGGAATACGCGCCGACGAAAAGCGCATCCGCGATCTGATGGAGCGTTCACTGATGCTGGTGACGGCGCTCGCGCCCAAGATCGGTTACGACAACGCCGCCAAGGTCGCCAAATCGGCGCATGCGCGCGGAACCACGTTGAAAGAAGAGGCTGTGCGGCTTGGGTTCGTAACGGCGGCCGAGTTCGATCGCCTGGTTCAGCCTGACAAGATGACACACCCGGGCTAATGGTCTCGCGCCCCCCGGTAAACTACGGACGTGCATGACTTGATATAGATCATAACTCCCAAAGAATGAGTTTGCTCATCTATCGCCATCTCGCGGACACATGGTACGAGCACAAATTATTTGGTTTTCGCAGAGCGAAACTTATTTATTGATGCTATCAGAGAGCGCTACACGGGGATTCTGATGACTATCGATTTTGCACGCGCGCGGCGTGATCACGTTTGCATACGGAACGGATTCTCACACCTTCAAGTCGCCGGATGATGGAGGCGAGCATGGGGGACGTGGTCAACCTGAAGCGCTTCAAGAAGCGCAACGAGCGCGAAGCCTCGGCCAAGCAGGCCGACGCCAACCGCGCGCGGTTCGGCCGGACCAAATCCGAACGCGCGCTCGATGAGCAGGCGAAGGATCGCGCCGGGAACTTGCTGGATCAACATCGCATCGACGGCGGAGACGCATCATGAAGTCGCCGGTCGTCAAGCGCTCGATCGTAGTCGCCGGCCACAAGACCAGCGTCAGCCTCGAAGAGGCGTTCTGGAACGGCATGAAGGAAATCTCGGGCCTGCGGAACATGACGCTGTCCGAACTGGTCGGCGAGATCGACAGCAACCGCCAGCAGGGCAATTTGTCCTCGGCGATACGTCTGTTCGTGCTGGACTATTTCCGCACCCGCGCGATGCCGGCAGCCGCAGTTGCTCCTGAGGCCAGACCGCAAAGCTAGAACGCATTACGTCGGGCTCGAACTAGCCGCAGGCGCTTCTCGCAAGGGAATACGCCCGCGGCGATCATCTCGCACACCTCAATAGACGAGGCTCGAACCGGGCGGCTTCTCAAGCGCGGCCGCGAGCGAACGATACTCCGTGCAGTCGGTGCCGCAGATCGCAGCGATCCGGCTCAAATGATATTGCGCAGAATCACGGTTGCCCTGCTCGATCTGCCAGAGGCCGTAATACTGCCAGGTCAGCACGTGGTTCGGATCCGCCTTGAGCGCGCGCTCATACCAGGCTTGCGACAGTTTGTAGTCGCCGAGCTTGCGATAGGAGTAGCCGATCAGATTGGCCACGTTGGGATGATCGTCGTGGCCGAGCGCCTTCAGCTGCTCGATGGCGCCGGCATACTCGTTGCGGTCATAGATCGTCGCATAGGCTGCGCGATAGCCCTGGATAAAGGCGGGGTCGCCGAGGCTGGTTTCCTTGGCTTTCTTCTTGGCCTTTTGGGTGCTGCTTCTGGCGGGCCGCGGCGCCGACCTGGTTTCCGGCGGCGGGGGCGTTGCCATCGGGGAGTCAGCGCCGCCGCCACCTCCGGCGGCAAAGGCTGGAACCGGCGGTGACGCGACGGCCAGCGCCATCAAGGACATTGCCAGTGTTGCTAACCTGATCACGGATTTGATCACGCGCGCCTCCTGCTCTCGGGGGTGGGAATTCCTCCAGCCGTAACCTTCAACACCGCTTTGCACCGTCCATTCCCCGGCTTCGTCGGGGGCGTCCTCACAAATCGGAGAGACCGGCGTGGACGCCCTTGCCTTGGGGCCGGCAAGTTTCTAGGAAATGCCGATCCAGCCACACGGACCCATGGAGAGAGCAATGGACATCGCAATGCACACCGCGCCGCGATCCCTGTCCATTTCGGAAGCTCTTCATGCCCGCCTTTCTCATTCTGGATTCGATTTCCCTCAATACACCTGACGGACGGCCACTGTTCGACGGACTGACGCTTGCGCTCGGGCGCGAGCGGACGGGGCTCGTCGGCCGCAACGGCTCCGGCAAATCCACACTGCTGCGCCTGATCGCAGGCGAGAGCGAACCTGCCGGCGGATCCGTGCAACGCATCGGCACGATCGGCATGCTCGCGCAGCTGGCGGATGACCGGCAGACGGTCGCGCAAGCGCTCGGTGTTGCCGGCGCCCTCGCCCGCCTGCGCCGTCTCGAACGCGGCGAGGGCTCGCTCGACGATGCCGCGGATGCCGACTGGACGCTGGAAGCGAGATTGCATACCGCACTGGTCGAAACCGGCCTGCCCGCGATGCCGCTCGATCGCGCGGTCGCCTCGCTGAGCGGCGGCGAACGAACGCGCGTCGCGCTGGCGCGCCTCTTGATCGAGGCGCCGGACTTGCTGTTGCTCGATGAGCCCACCAACAATCTCGACGCCGATGGACGGCAAGCGGTGGCGCAACTGCTCGAACGCTGGCAGGGCGGCGCGCTCGTCGCCAGCCATGACCGCGCGCTGCTGGAGCGCGTCGACCGCATCGTCGAACTGACGCCGGTTGGCATTGCCGTGTTTGGCGGCGCGTGGTCCAGCTTCGCCGAGGCGCGCGATGCCGCCCGGGCACGCGCGGGAGCCGAGCTCGAGCGCGCGTCGGACGCGCTGCGCGACACCGAACGCTCGATCCAGAAGGCACGCGAGAAGAAGGCACGCCGCGACAGCGTCGGCCGCGCCTACGCACGCTCGGGCAGCCAGGCAAGGATATTGTTGGGTGCCCAAAAGCAGATCGCGGAAGCGAGCAGCACCCGCGAGGGTCGTCTTGCCGATCGCCTGCTCGGCGACCGCACCGACGCGCTTGAAGAGGCCCGCGCCAAAGTGGAAGTCCTGACGCCGCTCGCGATCGACCTGCCCGAAACCAACCTGCCCGGCGGGCGTGAGCTCATCGCCTTCAGGGACGTGATGATGTCCTTTGAAGGCCGCGCTTTGTTCGGCCCGCTGTCGTTCGAAGCGCGCGGGCCCGAGCGGATCGCGATCCGTGGCGCCAACGGCTCCGGCAAGACCACGCTGTTCCGCCTGATCACGGGCGAACTGACCGCGGTGAGCGGCGACATAACCCGCCTGACCGATCGCATCGCCGTGCTCGACCAGCATGTCGGGCTGCTCGATCCGGCTTCATCGATCCTCGACAATCTCCGCCGCCTCAATCCGGAGCTGACCGGCAACGAGACGCACGCCGCCCTCGCCCGCTTTGCCTTCCGCAACCGCGCGGCGCTGCAAATCGCCGGCACGCTGTCCGGCGGCGAGCGGCTGCGCGCGGGAATGGCCTGCGTGTTCGCAAGACCTCAACCGCCCTTCATGCTGCTGCTGGATGAGCCGACCAATCACCTCGATCTCGCCTCGATCGAGGAACTGGAAGCTGCGTTGAAGGGTTTCGACGGCGCGCTGATCGTGATCAGCCACGATCAGGCGTTCCTGCAGTCGATCGGAATCCAGCGCGAGATAGTGCTCTAGTTATTCTGCAGGGCCGGCCGCGGCGGTGGATTGGCGACCTGCGGCGTCAGCGACAGCGGCGGCTTCGGCTTTGGCCTTGCTACAGGCGCAGCACCGGGCGCTGGCCTGACTTCGATCGGCGGCGGCAGCGGTGCAACCTGTTGCTGGGTCGTGACCGGTGCGGGCGCGGGCGCAGGTGCCGTCGCAATCGGCGCCGGCGGGCGCGGCGGTGCGGCGGCCTTTGGCTTCGCTGCTGGCGGCCGGCGCGGATCGCGGCCGGGCACCGGCACTGGCGACAGCGCCTCGCTCGGCGACGCCGCTTCCGGCGCTAACGGCACCACCGCATCCGGCGGCAACGATATCGGCGCCGGCATCGGCGGCGGCGGTTCGCCACGCTCGATCGCATCCAGCCTTCGTGTTTCGTGATCGATCGTCCGCACCGCCAGCCAGGACGACAACGCCGTCACGTCGACGCTGCGGTTGAGCGCATCGGGCGTGCCCACGGCGAACAATTGAATTTCGGGGCGGCCGGTCGCGGGTCCCACCATGGTCAGCGCCAGCGCGGCGCGGATGTCGGCCTGGTCGGCCGGAATGTCATAGCCGCCGGAGACGGTGGCGCGCACGCCATTGGCGTCGAGCGTGGTGGCGCCGACGCGCAGCCGGCCATCCCGGATGTTGAACGGGATTTGCGCCGAGCCGACCGACAATGCGCCGGCCAGCAGCGCCGGTTCGACGATTTGCTTCAGCCGCGCATCGTCCTTGGCCTGGCCGCCATCGCTGGCGCGAACCGCCACCTCAAAGGCGCGCGGATCGAGCCCGGCAATCCTTGCGGATTCCAGTGTCACGGTTCCGCTGCCGGAGAGTGCGCCGGTCAGCGCCGCCGCGCTGCGGCCCTGGCTTGCCAACGCCATCTGCAGCGACGCGCGGCCCGCGGGCATCGCGAGATTGCGATAGCGCAGCGCCGTGCCATCGACGCTAACGAGCTGCACGCTCGCGTTCAGCGCAATGCCATTTGGACCCTGCCTGGCGTCGATCGTGGCCGTGGCCTCGCCGCCGCCGATCTTGCCCTTGATGGAATCGAAGGTCAGCGACTGGCCGTCGCCCTTCACAATCCCGCTCACCGGCTGCAATTCGCTGCCGCCCGGCAGCAAGCCACGCAATGCCTGGAATGCGACCTTGCCGCTCCAACCCTTGACCAGCCCCGCGGTCAGCGGCTCCGCCGCATCGTGTCCGGCAGCCCCCATCGCCAACGAAAAGGCCGGCGCCAGCGCAATTTGGTCGAGGCCGATTTCACCTTCGATATTTTTTTCATCGCCCAGGGTAATCGCGACGTGTCCGCGCAGCCGTGAACCGGCAATGCTGCTGTCGAGATCGTCGAACGTGAGCTTGTTGCCTGCGAGCGACACGCGCGAGGATAGCCCGATATTCTGTGCCAGCGTGTCCGTCGGCTTGAGGTCGAGCAGCGGCCCGAAATCGGCACTGCGAACTTTCAGGGAGAAACTGCCCTTCGCCTCCTGCGCCCATGGCTCCGCCGTACCGTCGGCAACGGCGTCCAACCCCTTTCCGGAGATCTTCGCCTTGAGCCGCAGCGATCCACCCCATGCCCCCGTCGCCGAACCTTCGAATTGCGCCGGGCCGTCGGCGGCGGTCATCGCGCGATCCAGCCCGAA
This sequence comes from Bradyrhizobium sp. OAE829, assembly GCF_040546575.1. NCBI lineage: Bacteria > Pseudomonadati > Pseudomonadota > Alphaproteobacteria > Hyphomicrobiales > Nitrobacteraceae > Bradyrhizobium > Bradyrhizobium sp. OAE829. The sequence goes on from NZ_JBEPOE010000001.1 coordinate 2,122,868, forward strand.
CAGCGCCAGCAAGGCACGGCCCTGCCCCGACGACATCTTCGACTCGATGCCGACCTCGCTGCGCCCGAGCGCCTGCAAGTCGATGCCCTGGATCGCCGTCACTGCCGGCTTTGCGGTGATGGTGGTGATCCCCTTGAGCTGCGGCGAATCGATGTCGACCACCGCGCGTGCGTTGGCAAGATCGGCCTGCCCGGCGCTCTTGTTGAGTTCGAGCGCAAATTTGACGCGCGCTGGCCCTGGGCTCGCCCCCATCGCGTTAAGCCGCGCAGCCAGCGACGGCGCAAACGGCGCCACCAGCGCGGTGATCTGGCCAAACGACGACGCCGTCGAATGAAGTTCCAGCTTCCCTATCGAAGCGAAGCGATCGAAACGGCCGATGCCTTCCAGCGCGACCTTGTCAGGCTGACCAATGTTCAACTGGTCGAGCGAAAACGCCTTCGGTCCATAACCAAGCCTGGCCACCAGCGGCCGCAACTCCTGGCCGGCTGAAATGGCGCGGCCGATATCCAGAGACAGCCGCCCTTCGTCCGGCCATTCGGCCTGCGGGCCGGCCAGCGAACGCGCCAATGCCGTGGCCGCATCGAGGTCGAGGCGCTCGGCCTTCAACTCCGCCGTGATCTTCGAGCCGCTGCCTGGCTGCCGGTGTGACACCGCGATACGGCCTTCAACGGCGCCGCCATCGATCTCGGCCTTCATCGCATCGATGGCAAATCCATCCGGCGCGATGGTGACGTCGCCGCGCAGCCGCAACGGCTTCTGGCTGCGAAAGCCGATGTCGCCGCGGCCCTGCAGCCAGGTCATCAACGCGTCGGGATCCGACGATTCGACGTTGAGCGCGGCCTTGAACTGATCCGGCGACGCGCCTTTTGCGATCGCCTCGCTCAGCGAGACCCGCGTCGTGCCCGGCGCGCGAAACTCCAGCTTGCGTACGCTCCAGGATTTCGCATCGCCATGCAGTTCGGCAGCGATGTCCTGCAACGGACGGCCGCCCAGCATCACCTGCTCGGAGGCTAATCCGATCTGCGCCGCGATCGGGACTTGCGGAAGGCCCGACATCAGCGCGCGCACCGCAGGCAGCACGCTGACCGGCTCGGTGGCGCCGGCGCCCTTGCTGTCCTTGGCGAAGAATCTGTCGGCATCAAGCTGGCGCGCGACGAGCGAAGCCCGCAGCAGCGGCGAGCCGCCGAAGCGCATGTCGCCATTGCCCGCCAGTTTCAGCGCGCGTTCGTCCGCGCCATACGTCACTTCGAGCGCATCGAGCCGCGCGGTTGAATAATCGGCCTTGACCCGGGAGCTGACACGCCAGGATGGCGGCGACGTATCGAAGTCGCCGGCCTTGGGGCGGGGCGGACTCGCCAATACCATCGTGCCGTCGAAACGCGGCGCCCGCGTCTCGAAAGACAATATGCCGTCGAGATCGGCCGAGAGCGTGTTCGGGCCGGGATCGATGTTCAGATGGACACGGGTGCCGTTGCCGTCGGCGGTCTGGCCGGAAGAAACCCGAAACGGATAGCGCGTGCCCGACAGCACGAAATTGCCGTCGCCACGGATCGAGCCCGCCAGTGAACGCACATCGCCGGAAAAGGCGATGTCGTTCAGTTCGAGGGTGCTGCGGCCGGCGGAGTCGTGCAGCGCGATCCGGCCGGTGAGATTGAGCCGATCGATCGCCAGCGAGCCCGGATTGAGCGTTCCGGTCGAGGCCGGCCAGTCGATCCGGCCCTTTGGATCGAGCCCGAGATCGAGCGACATGCCGTTGATGGAGAGCTCGGTGGCGCGCACTTCGCCGCGCATCAGCGAACCCAGGCTGAATTCGACGTCGAGCTTGTCGGCGCGCACCTTGCCGAGATCGTTGGCGCCGCCGACCGTCACGGCGCGCAGTTGCAACGACGGCGCCGGCAGCAGCCGCGCGTCGAGCTTGCCGCCGACGCGCACCGGCGCGCCGACGATCCGGCTCGCCTCGGCCTCGAATTGCGGCCGAAATTGATTCCAGTCGATGAAATACGGCCCGACAAGCGCGGCCACCAGCGCAATGATAAAGGCGATTGCCAGGCCGAGCAGCGTCGTCTGCACGGTGTCTCCCCATGAACCGCTCCGGCACAGACCGCGCCACGCGAACTCAGGGCCGGAGCAGCCCAATATATAGAGAGAAGTATGGCGAAGTCACAGCGGCATCAGCGCCATAGCCCCTCCGGTTCCGATTTATTCAGAACCTGAGGGCTCGTCGATGTCGTGCGATATGGTTACCAGCTCGCCGGCAGATGCTTCAGGCCGCGGAGCACGAAGGTCGGCCGCCATTCCGGGTTCACCGCGTCATCCAGCCGCAGGTTGGGAATCCGGCGCAGCAGGGTGGAAAGCGCGATCTCGGCCTCGATGCGCGCCAACTGGGCGCCGAGACAGAAGTGGATGCCGCCGCCAAAGGACAGCGGCCTCACATTGGGCCTTGTAATATCGAGACGCTCGGGGTGATCAGGATAGACCGCCGGATCATGATTGGCCGATCCCAGCAGGCAAAGCACGGTCTCGCCTTTTGGAATCCGCTTGCCGCCGAGGTCGTCGATGTCTTCCAGCGCCACCCGGCCCGTCAGCTGCACGGAGGAATCGTAGCGCAGGAACTCCTCGACCGCGTTGGTCATGAGTTCGGGCCTGGCCTTGAGCAGCGCCAATTGGTCCGGATTGCGATGCAGCGCCAGCAGGCCGTTGCCGATCAGGTTGACGGTCGTCTCATGGCCGGCGCCGAACAGCAGGATGATGTTGGCCGTCAGTTCCTCATTGGAGAGCTTGTGACCGTCTTCCTCGGCCTGCACCAGCTGAGTGGTCAGGTCGTTACCGGGGTTCTTTCGCCGCAACTCGAACAATTGCTGGAAATACATCTCGGAAATCATTGTGCCTTCGTTGGCTTGCTTGATCTCCTCCGGCGACAACGGCACGGGATCGAGAATGCGGCCACCCGCACGCGCCCTGGTGTAGAACGCCTCGCGATGCTCTTCGGGGATGCCGAGCATGTCGCAGATGACGGTCACCGGCAGGCGGAAGGCGAAATCCTCGATCAGGTCCATCTTCCCTTGCGGGATGATCCGGTCGAGCGTCTCGTCGACGATCTGCTGGATGCGCGGACGCATGTCCTCGACCCGGCGCGCGGTGAACGCCTGCACCACCAGCCCGCGCAGGCGGGTGTGGTCGGGCGGATCCTGCTGCAGCATCATGAGGCCCAGGCTGCGAAAGGCCGGCTCCTCCATGATGTTGGGCCCGTAGCGCCGGATGGTGCGTTCGACATGCTGCTTGCCAAAGCGCTTGTCGCGGATCACCAGACTGGCCTCGGCGTGCCGGCTGGCGACATAGAGGCCGAGGGGCGTCAGGTGCACGGGATCGGTGGCGCGCATCCGCGCGTAATGCGGATAGGGATTGCGGATGAATTCCGGTGACAACGGATTGAAAAGCGGTTCGCTCGTCGCAGCCTGAACGTGCTCGTTCATGATTGACCTCGATTGGTTTCCACGCCGCAGTTTTTATTAGTCTATCAGCGCATCGCGTCCGCCGATGCCGGATCTGCCATCCGGGCCTCTGCAACTCGATACACTATTGTATTGAGTTGCATTCTCACCTAAAATGGGCCGATGTCAAGAGTTCGAACGAGACCGACAAGGGACGATACCCGCGACAAGCTGTTCGAGGCGGCGGCGCGGGTGTTCGAGGAACAAGGCATCGGCGGCGCCAGCATCGAAACCATTGCCGCCGCGGCCGGCTTCTCGCGCGGCGCATTCTATTCGAACTTCACGAGCAAGGATGAGTTGATCATCGCCATGCTCGAGAATCACGTCGAGCTATCGATTCTGCGCCTTCACGATCTGCTCGCGAAGCACAAAAGCCTGCCGGATTTCATCGATGCGCTGAAGACCATGGACCGCAGCCAGCAGGACCCGCTCGGCCGCTCGCCCCTGCTGCACATGGAGATGATCCTGTTCGTGGCGCGCGCCGAAAAGCGCCGCCCCGAACTCGCCAAGCGGCTGCGCGCTCGCCGAAAATTGATCGCCGACATCATCGAGACCACGGCGAAGAACAGCGGCAAGGATTCGGTGCTCGATCCGGCCTGGTGGGGAGCTATCGTTCTGGCGATGGAAGACGGCTTCCGCCTGCATCGCCTGATCGATCCGGAGACCACGCCATCAGACAGTTTTCTGCGCGCCATCGGCGACCTGGAACGCGTGATCGGCGTGGCGTCCAAGTAAAGATCTAGCCGCCGCCTCGCACCTTATGCAGTTGCCCCGCCACGGCGCGGATCTTGCGCGGCGAGGCCCGCCAGATCGCGAACGCCGACAAGGCGCTCACGGCGATGCCGATCGCAAACGCCAGCGTGTAGCTGCCGTAGCGGTCGAACAGAAACCCGGTCGCCCACGGGCCGGCCGCGCCGCCGGCCAAGGCCGCCAGCATGATGGTGCCGAAAATGCTGCCATAGTGCTTGCCCTGGAAGATTTCGAGCACCACCGCGCCCAGCACCGAGGTCAGCCCGTAGCCGAGCACGCCCTGGGTCACGATCATCAGATAGACCAACGGCAACACCGGGGCGAATTTCAGCGCGATCAACGCCGCAAAGCAGATCGCAAAGCCCAGGCAGCTGATCGCCCAGATCCATTCGCGCCCGATGCGGTCGGACAGATGCCCAAGCCAGATCTGGCCGGGAATGCCGAGCAGGCTGACCACGCCGAGCGCCCAGACCGCGACATTGGCGGAGAAGCCGATATCAAGCAGGAATTTGGTCTGGTGCACCTGCACTGCGTACCAGATGTACAGTCCGCAGAAATAACTGAGGCATATCCACCAGAACCGCGCGGTGCGCAGCGCGCGACCTAGCGTCCAGTCGGTAGCGGCCCAGACGGGATCGACGATGTTCGAGACCGGTTTCGCTGAAGTCGCCGTCGGTGCGGCGTCGCCATCCGGCAGCAGCCCGATATCCTCAGGCCGCATCCGCAGCAACAGATTGATCGGCGCCAGCACCACGAGCACCACGATCCCCATCGCGGTGCAAGCAGTGCGCCAGCCGGTTTGGTCGATCATCAACTGCACCCAGGGCAGCAAGGTCACCGAACCGATGCCGACGCCGGCAAATGCCAGACCCATCGCCAGGCCGCGACGGCGGATGAACCAGTTCGGCACGAACAGCGATTGGCCGGAATAGCCGAGACACACACTGCCTGCGCCGACCAGCACGCCGATGGTAAGATAGAGATGCCATGGCTGCGTCGTCAGCGGCGCCAGCAGCAGCCCTGCGCCCATCAGCGCGACACCGAGTTCCATCACCGCGCGCGGGCCGTAACGGTCCATCAACCGGCCGATCAGCGGGCTGACGCCGCCGGATACGATGAAGCCGAAAGAGAAGGCGCCCGCGGTGATGCCGCGCTCCCAGCCGAACTCCGAGACGATCGGCGGAAAGAACAGGGAGAACGCGGTCCGCGCATTGACGCCGATCGCCATGGTGACGAACGTCACCGCGACGATCAACCAGCCGTAAAAGAAGGGAAGACGCATTAGCCTGCGTATCGTTTCATTCGCAACTGTTCAAGCGCCGAGGCGTCTGGTCAGCCATGAATGGTGCAGAGCATCAAGGACGTCGCGTCCAGCTGATGGCATTGACGGCGCCAACCGGAATCTCGCCGGCGATGATCTTCTCGACCTGCCGGACCGTTTCCAGCGACTGGCTTTCGATCGCGGGCGGCGTCAGCCCGCCGATATGCGGCGTTGCAATCACGTCAGGCAGTTGTGCCAGTTCCGGCGTCGGCATCTGGTCCAGGGCGCGGCCGACATCCATTGCGGCGCCCGCAATCCGCCTCTCGCGCAGGGCTGCGGTCAGCGCCGCCTCGTCGACGAGATTGCCGCGCGACAGATTGATGAAGAACGCATGCGGCTGCATCCGCGCCAGCGCCGCCTGCCCGATCAAATTCTCTGTCTTGTCATTGGCGACCGCGAGACAAACGACAAAGTCCGAACGCGCGAGCAGATCGTCGAGCGGCAGATGCCGGATGTCAGGCTCGCTCACATTCGCAAGGGGATCGGCGACCAAAACTTCCATGCCCAGCACTTTGGCAATCCCGGCAAGGTAGCGGCCGATGCTGCCATATCCGATGATGCCGATGCGGCTCCCGGCCAGTTGCCGGCCCATGATCACTTCAGGCTTCCGCCCGGCATGATAGTCGGCGCTGGCACGCGAGACGCCACGCGACAGGTCGACCATGAATCCCACAGCGAGTTCGGCCACCGACTGGATGAAACCGGGTCCGGCCTGGGTGACCAGCACGCCCGCGCGCGAAGCCTGCTCGACGTCGATGTTGCGAATGTCGACGGCGCAGCGAACGAAGGCGCGCAGTTTTGGCAGCCGCGCAAATATCTCGCCGGGTCCGGCGGTGAGCCGGTCGGCTACGATAATTTCGACGTCACGCGCGGCGTTGATCAGGCCGAACGCATCCAGCGCATCGTCGCCCTCGTGCAGTTGCACCTGCGCGATGGCCTGCAATCCGCTCAGGCTGCGCTCGCCGTAATACTGCGCTCGCGCTTGCGGCGTATGGGTGAGCAGGACTTTCAAATCAACATCTCCGCCTGTTGGCGCTTACTTGGATTTGGCGACGGTCGTGCCGTCCCAATCCTGGTCGCTCGGGTTCTCAAGCTGCTCCCTGCAGCGCGCGATCATGACCGATGCCGCCGCATCATCCTTGATCTTCTTCACCTGTTCGAACGCCGTGATCGCGGCGGTGAATTCGCGCGCCCGCCAGGATGCGAGGCCGGCTTCATAGGCCTTCACCCAGTCGATCGCGCCGCCGGCCTCATCCGCCATCGCAAGCAATTCGTAGATTTGCAAGCCCCCGGCGCGGCCGTAGACCGCCAGGCGATCGAGTTCGCGCACCACGATGCGGTCGCCGGCGAGACGCCGCGTTTCCGGGCCGATGATGATGGTGGAGCCGTAGACCTTGTTGGTGCTCTCCAGCCGGCTCGCGATGTTCACGGCGTCGCCGATCACGGTGTAGTTCAGCCGCACTTCGGACCCGATATTGCCGACCAGCATGTCGCCGGAATTGATGCCGATGCGGATCTTCACCGGCTGGCCATGATCGTCGACCAGACCGACCTCCGCCATCGCGCGCTGGCAGGCCAGCGCGGCGCGGCAGCAATCGACGGCGTGGTCAGGATTGGGCGCCGGCGCGCCCCAGAACGCCATCACGGCATCGCCGATGAATTTGTCGATGGTGCCGCCCTGCGCCTGGATCTGCACCGAGACGGAATCGAAATAACGCGACAGCAGCGGGATGATGCGGTCGCCGAGCCGCTCCGAGATCCCGGTGAAGCCGGCGAGATCGATGAACATCACGCTCATCGGCCGCACCGCGCCGCCGAGACGCGCGCCATTGCCGTCGCTGATCAACCGCTTCACCAGATCAGCGGGAATGTATTTGCGGAACGCGGCCAGCCCCTGCGCCATGTCGCCGATGGCGCCGGAGAGGTTCTCGATCTCGGTCAGCCGCGACGGATGGCGCTCGACCTTGTCCAGATCGAAACGCTCGACATGCCTGATCTCCCCCACCACCTTGATCAGCGGTGCCGCGATCAGGCGCTGCGCGAGCCATGCCGACAGCAGCCCGGCGATCACGATCAGGACCGCCAGTCCGATCAGCAGGTTCCGGATCGTCATCTGTACCGGCCCCAAAAATTCCGACTCCGGCACCACTGTGACCAGCGACCAGCCCGGAAACGAGATCGGCGTCAGCACCGCCTGATAGACCTTGCCGTCCCGCGTCACCTGGCGCTTCAGCGGCTCGCCTTCGCCGGGATTGTAGGCGGTGCCGGCATTCTTCATCGCATCGACCGCAACCGCAAACAGCGGATGATCGGTCTTCAGCGGCGTCACTTCGCTGGCGTCGGGATCAGGCGCCGCGACCACGCCGCCCTCGCGATCGAGGATGAAAGCGCCGGCGGATTTGCCGACCGTGAGCTGCGACAGAAAATTCGAGACCCGCGTCAGTTCGATAATGATGGCGATGACGCCGGCGGGTTTTTGATCGATCTGGATCGGCGCCGAGAACGCGGCCGCCAGGCGTTCGCCGTTGGGATGCTTCGTTAGCGTCGACCAGTTTTCGTCGTTGGAGGCGACCACTTCGCGGAACCATTCCTGGTCGGTGAAGGAGTAATTGGTGTCCTCGACGCGGCTGGACTTGAGCAGCGTGTCGCCACCTCCAAACTCATAACGGTTGATCTTCGCCTTTCGATCGCCTGCGATCTCGATCATTTCGATGACGCCATTGCCAAGCTTGTGCCCGGCAAAGAACGTCCCGTCCGGCCATCCGAACGCTACCCAGGAAATGGTCGGCTGCGACCGCAACTGCGAGCGGATCACCACCTCGCGCATCTCGGCGTCGCGGGCCTCGAACACTTTGCCGAGCAACAAGGTGCGCACCGCCGACATGGACGATCGCGCTTCCGAGGTGATCGATTGCAGTTCGTCGCCGACTGCCGACACGATCTGGTCGTTGATGGTGTCGGCAAGGGTCTGGCTGACCTGCTGGGCGGTCCGCCACCACAGCAAATGCACGCCGACGGCGCTGACGACGATCGACGTCAGCACGAGGGCCGAGATGGCGTTGCGAATGCCGATGCGCATGCGGGTCCTGGTTCGCGGGGTCGGTTACCGCAATACGGAACGATACTAACGTCTGTTTCACCGGCGAGGCTATCCGGCGCCTTTCATATGCCTTGGACACGGCTCTGTGACCAGAGTTGAGCCGGAAGCCGACGAAACTTACCGATTGCCTGTTCCGTAGAAGCCAAGACGGCGCTATGCCTTGCGGCAGTTCTCGAAGGTCATGCAATGCACGATGTTTCCATCCCGGCGGCCCTGATTGCCGGTCTTGTCAGCTTCCTGTCGCCCTGCGTGCTGCCGCTGGTGCCTCCGTATCTGATCTACCTGACCGGCGCGACCATCGAGCAGGTCAACAATGACGGGGCGACGAAGGCCTCGAAACGCGCGGTGATGACTGCTGCGCTGATGTTCGTGCTCGGCTTTACCACCGTGTTCGTGGCGCTCGGCGCCAGCGCTTCCATCATCGGCGGCCTGATCCGGGCCTGGTCGGCGGAACTGTCGATTCTCGCCGGCATCGTCATCATCATCATGGGCCTGCACTTCCTGGGGCTGACCCGCATCGGGCTGTTGATGCGCGAGGGACGGCTGACCGCGCCGAAGCCGGTCGGGCTGTGGGGCGCCTATGTCATGGGGCTTGCGTTTGCGTTCGGCTGGACCCCCTGCATCGGGCCGATACTCGCAGCGATCCTGTCGATCGCGGCCGCCGAAGCCACGGTGACGAAGGGCGCGGGCCTGCTCGCGGTCTATTCCCTCGGGCTTGGAATTCCGTTCCTGCTGGCCGCCTTCATGATCGAACAATTCTCCGAGCTGTTCGCGCGGATGAAGCGGCATCTCACCACCGTCGAGCGCGCCATGGGTGTATTGATGGTCATTACCGGCATCGGTTTCCTGACCGGCGCCGTTACCAGCGTCAGCATCTGGCTGCTGGAAACGTTTCCCGCACTGCAAAATTTCGGCTAGCGCCCCGTAACAAGCGGGCCATCCGTTGCGAAATTCCTGCCATGACCAGATTGCCGCCCTGCGCGGCCGCAGCGTTTTCGCGCGCACTTGATTTGAGAGGCCGCCGGTGCGGCCTCGCGTCACGATAATAATTGGAGGGGGCCCGCATGAATTTCATCGTCAATCTTCTGATCCTGTTGCCGGCGCAAATCGCCTCATGTTTCTCCTGGGCCGGCCCGCTGATCATGCGGCTGGTCGTCGGTTACACCTTCATGCTGGCCGGCTGGGGCAAGCTCACCAATTTGCCGCAGGTCACCGAGAATTTTATCGGCTGGGGCATCCCGTTTCCCAAAATCCTCACCCCCTTCGTGTCGGGCGTGGAGTGCTTTGGCGGCGCCATGCTGATCCTCGGCCTGTTCACCCGGATTCCCGCCGCGATGCTGGCGGTGGTCATGCTGGTCGCGATCAAGTCGGCCAAATGGGGCGACGTGGATTCGCTGCAAACGCTGCTCGGCTTCGAGGAAATGACCTACTTCGCCGCCTTCACATGGCTCGCGATCGCAGGCCCTGGTGCCGCCTCCCTCGACCGGTTGCTGATGAAATCCGCCGGGTACGACGAGGTGCCGGCCTGAGGATCCGCAGCCCCCGCGCGCTCACAATGCCGTGACATCGCGGATAAGTCTGAGCCCGGATTTTGGCGCGCGCGTACCTATCGGGACACCAACTCCGGGAGCCGCGCCATGAAACTCGTCCGCATCGCCGCCCTCGCCATTGCCGTGCTCGCGGCGGGCTCGGCCCGTGCCTCCGATGGCGTCAAATGGAGCGAATGGAGCGACGACCTGTTCACCCGCGCCGCGGCCGAAAAGCGTTTTGTCATTCTCGATCTTGAGGCGGTGTGGTGCCACTGGTGCCACGTCATGGAAAAGACCACCTATGCCGATCCGCAGGTCAGGGATCTGCTGGCGTCGAACTATCTGCCGGTTCGTGTCGACCAGGACGCCAATCCGGACCTGTCGAGCCGCTATGGCGATTGGGGCTGGCCGGCGACGATCGTGTTCGGACCCGATGGCACCGAGATCGCCAAGCTCCGAGGATACATCGAGCCGGAGCGGATGCGGGCGCTGCTCAAGGCCATCATCGACGATCCCTCACCCGGGCCTTCGGTCGGCGAGGCCTTTGAAGTGAAACCTTCAGCCTCGGCCTTCCTCAGCAAGCAGCAGCGCGCGGACCTGACGAAAAATTTCGACGAGTCCTACGACGAAAAGCTCGGTGGCTGGGGCGAGAACCAGAAATTCATCGACGCCGACAGCCTGGATCTTGCGATCACCCGCGCCGAGGCCGGCGATGCCATTGCGATCAAGCGCGCGCGGCAGACGCTGGATGCTGCGATCGCGCTGATCGATCCGGTGTGGGGCGGCGTGTATCAATATTCCGAAGCCGGCTCCTGGCGCAAACAGCACTTCGAAAAGATCATGTCGTTCCAGGCGCAATATCTGCGGCAGTACAGCCAGGCCTATGCGCTGTGGAAGGACCCGAAATATCTCAAGGCCGCCCGCGACATCGAGCGCTATCTCGCGGCCTTTCTCTCGGGTCCCGAGGGCGCGTTCTATGTCAGCCAGGATGCCGATCTCGATCACGACACCGACGGCCACAAATATTATGCGCTTGATGATGCCGGGCGCCGCAAACTCGGCATGCCCCGTATCGACAAGAATCTGTATGCGCGGGAGAACGGCTGGGCGATCTCGGGTCTCGCCGCCTGGTACAACGTCACCAACGACGCAAAAGTGCTGGCGATGGCCGAGCGCGCGGGCAAATGGGTCAACGCCAACCGCGCACTGGCGAACGGCGGATTTCGCCATGGCGAAAGAGATCGCGGCGGACCCTTCCTCGGCGACACGCTGGCGATGGGCCAGGCCTTCCTCGATCTCTACGCCGCCACCGGCAACCGCGACTGGCTCACATCAGCGGCCAAAGCCGGGGATTTCGTCGCGACGTTTCGCGACGCGGCCGGTGGCTTCGTAACGTCGAGGACAGCGGAAGGCAAAACCGGCGTATTGGCAAAACCGGCAAAACTGCTTGATGACCAGGTGCAGGTCGCGCGCTTCATGAACCTGCTCAACCGCTATTACGGTGACGAAACCTATCGCGAGCACGCCTCGCATGCGATGCGCTATGCGAGCAGCGCATCGGCCGGGATGATGCGCCCGCTGCCCGGCGTGCTCCTCGCCGACGAAGAACTGGCGATCGAGCCGACCCATATGACAATCGTCGGCCACAAGGATGCGCCCCGCGCGCAGGCCCTGCATACGCTCGCGCGCGCCCTGCCGGCCCGCTACAAGCGCCTGGAGTGGCTGGACTCGCGCGAGGGCAAGCTGCCCAATCCCGACGTCGAGTATCCCGATCTCGGCGAGCCCGCTGCGTTCGCCTGCAGCAACCGGATCTGCTCGTTCCCCTCGTTCAATGCCGAGGAACTTCAGGCCACGGTGAAACAGATGGCAAAGCTGAAGCCTTCGCGCGCCGCGATGAACTAGGGTGAAGGTCAGTTAAATCAGTCGAGCGGCGACCTCGCCGCACCTCTCCCGCTTGCGGGGGAGGTCGGATCACATCGCAGATGTGATCCGGGTGGGGGCTCTGTCCACTCGACGACTCGCGGAGAGAGCCCCCCACCCCAACCCTCCCCCGCAAGCGGGAGAGGGGGCGTGCTTTCTTCGCGGTTGCAGTTTGACCAACTCGCCCACCCGCCTCCACCTCCATTCTGTGTGACCCGCATCACAGCGCCTCCACCCGCTTCAAGCGACAAACGGCCAACAGGAATGAACCGGTGTTGGTCGTCATGGCTTGCTCAAAATATGCTTGCTGGTCGAATGTGGCGCGCGGCTCGCTCGCAGCGATGCTGCTGGCCATCTCGGTGTTTGCGGCCGACCCTGCCGGCGCGGAGATTATCAGGAAAGAAGACACGCTGCGCGGGATCACGATGACGCGCGAGGAGTGCGCCGCGAAACCGCAGACCTTCTGGCTCAACGTCTACAGCCAGGATTTCTGCGTCCGCTATTATCTTTCCACCGCCGGAGGCCAGGGCTCGCGCCCGGTCATCATTCTGAACGGCGATCACAACGGTCCGGTTGATCCGACCCGCTGGACCTGGGCAGACCCGTCCAAGGCCAGTGACGTCAACACCGACAAACTCGTCGCTATCGCCGACCATTTTTCGAAATTGGCGAAGACCACGGCGATCTATCTTGGACGCATCGGCGTCGAAGGCACCTCCGGCACCCATCTGTCACGCAAGACCCTCGTCGAGCTGCACCTGATGGACGTGGCGCTCGAGGCGCTGCGGCAGCGCTACCAGTTCGAAGGCTTCCATCTGTTCGGGGAGTCCGGCGGAGGCCGGCTGGTGTTCGGCCTGGCCCAGATGCGGCGCGACGTCGCCTGCCTGATTTCCGGCTCGGGACAGATCGTGACCCGGGGTCCCCCAAGGCCCGGCGATCCCGCAAGGACTTATTTCGAAATCACGGGCAAGGTGCAATGGCTCGCGCAGAACCGCGCCTTGCGCATGATGGTCATCAGCGACCCCAATGACCAACAGGTGCCGACCGCTGTTCAGCAGACCCCCATGGTGCACACCCTGCGACAGGCCGGCCACGTGGTCCCCCACCTCCTCGTCGAAGCCACCGACCCGAAGCGTCACGCGGTGCTCGACTATGGCGCGATCGCGATGGGCGGCTGCGTGCTCGGCCGGCACGACGACGAAATCGCACGGGCGATCGGAACGCTCATACGCCGCAACGCCGAGACCAACCGGCGTCTGCAGGACGAAGCGCGTGCCAAGTCCCCGCCGCAGACGGCTTCCGACACGATCGCGCGCCAGCCCGGACGCTCGTGACATGAAAGCGACGCAGCGGCCCGGATCAGTAACGGGACAGTCAGGAAACATGGAGCGCGCGATGCGAGTCCTTGCCAGTGTGCTTCTCACCGCCGTCACAATCATCCTGGCGCCGGCAGGCGCGCAGGCCGAAGCGCAGCAGCGTACGTGCCTCGACAATGCCACCCCGCCCGCCCCGAGGGCTGCGGCCTGCTCATTCGTCCTCGCGAATGCGCCGCCCGCCGAGGCCAGGGAACTTGCCCGTGTCTACCTCATCCGCGGCAATGCCAATCTGGCCCTCGGCGTCTACGACCGGGCGGTGGCGGATTTCGACGCGGCGACGAGGGCCCATCCGACCGCCCATGGCCCGTTCAACAGCCGCGGCGTCGCGTTCCTGCGCCAGAAGCAGCTCGACCGCGCCATCACGGAGTTTGATTCTGCGATCCGGCTCAATCCGAACGATCCCCTTGCCTTAACCAACCGCGGCGACGCCTATCGGGACAAGGGCCGCATCGACCGCGCGATGCAGGATTACGACGCCGCGATTGTGATCAATCCAAAGTGGGTCAATGCTTACTTCGGCCGGGCAGCGGCGTTGCAGCAGAAGGCCGGCTCCGATTTCGACGCCTTCGTCAATGAGGGCCGCTTCGAAGAGCTGGCCATCGCGGAATACGGCAAGGTGCTGCAGATCGCGCCGCGACACGCCGGCGCCCTCAGCAACCGCGGCCTGCTCCATCATACCTTGCGCAGATACGACCTTGCCATCGCCGACTTCACGCAAGCGATCGAGATCAATCCCGCAAATCCCGCCTTTCTGCGCAACCGCGCGCTGACCTACCGGATGATGCGGCGGTTCGACCTTGCGATCGCGGACTATCGCAACGCGTTGGCGATGACGCAGGATGCCGACGGGCGCAAGCTGATCGGAGAGTTGCTCGCTCAGCTCGGCGCCACCGTCTGAGGTCTGGCTGCACGCTGGCCTCTTATCGAGCACACGCTCGCGCAGCTGCCGACAACCCCGTTGTGCAACGCAGCGAGATTTGCCGCCACCGGTCCAATTCATTGAAGCTGTCCGGTTTCCCCGCGCGGACGGCTACTGTCGCCACTCTGCCGCGCAACGAAATACTCCCATGCACCGGGCCTGGACATGGACGGGTCATCCAAATCCAAAAAAGAAAAATTTCTTTCGAAACTCTGTAACCAAATCGCCCGATGCCCCGTAGCTGGGTTCGGATGAGCACTCAAATCACGGAGGCTAACGGCCTTCGCGAGCCGCCGCGATCTGATTGGCATCCGTTGTTCCTTAGCGTTGTGCGGGTCGATGATCCCTGGTCATCGAACGCTCACGGCGCCCTATTGTCGTCAAACAATCACCGAGGAGAACGTCATGAAGTTGAATACAAAATCCGGTGCGACGCTCGCAGCCGCCGCTGCGACTTTGTTCCTCGCCGGCGCGGTTGTGTCGACCGGGTCGACCTCCGCAAATGCCGCGGCCGGCAAGTGCATGGCCGGCAACGCCTGCAAGGGCCAGAGCGCCTCCAAGGGCGGGTCCAATGCCTGCAAGGGTCAGAATGCCTGCAAAGGCACCGGCTTCTCGCAGACCTCCGAAAAGGCCTGCGCCGCCATGGGCGCAAAGTTCGTCAAGAGCTGATCTTACCGACGCGACAAGGGCCCTGGCATCGATGCCGGGCCCTCATCGTTTGACCCAAAGGATGGCCGATTATTAAAATAATTTTATCCGGCCGTGTAACCAAGCCAAACCCGCCGCGTATTTATCCCCGGGTACCATCTGTCGGTCCTGATGTCAGTGGCTTGCGAGTGGTGCACCTTCACACTTCTTTCTCGAGGAGACGCCCATGAAGATGACTTCCAAATCCGGCGCCACGATTGCCGCGGCTGCGGCCACCCTGTTCCTGGCCGGCGCGACGATGTCGACCGTCACCTACGCCGCCGGCGAAGGCAAATGCGTCGGCGCGAACGCCTGCAAGGGCCAGAGCGCCTGCAAGAGCGGCGCGAGCGCCTGCAAGGGTCAGAACGCCTGCAAGGGTCAGGGCTTCTCCGCCATGACCAAGGAAAAGTGCGACGCCGCCAAGGGCAAGTATTCGCCCGCCTGATCGAGGCCATCCGGAACGGGGCTCCGTTCCGGGAACGGGGCTCCGTTCCGGGAACGGGGCCCGGTGTATGCCGGGTCCCCTTTCCATGATAATTTGAGGCAATATCCATCGCCTGATCGCGATGCGCGAAGCGGAGACGACATGAACGTCGCAAGCAGATTGCCCAGCTCTCCGGCGGCGCTTGCAGAGCGCCCGCCGCGGTCGGATAAGCCTCCCTTCCTTGGCTTCGGGCTCGGCCTGCGCGCGCAACATTACGACGAGATCCTGGGCGGAAACCCGCCGATCGACTGGTTCGAAGTCATCAGCGAAAACTACATGCTGCCCGGCGGCCAGCCGCTGCGCGTACTTGACCGGATTTGCGAGCGCTATCCCGTCGTGATGCACGGCGTGTCGCTGTCGATCGCATCGACCGCGCCGCCGAATCTCGAATACCTGCAGGGCCTGAAAGATCTCGCCAGGCGAGTCGAACCAAAATGGATCTCCGACCATCTGTGCTGGACCGGCGTGCACGGCAAGAACCTGCACGATCTGTTGCCGATCCCCTACACCAATGAGGCGCTCGACCACGTCGTCAGCCGCGTGCAGCTGGTGCAGGATTTCCTCGGCCGCGCCATCGTGCTCGAAAACGTCTCGACCTATGTCCAGTTCAACAATTCCGAAATGACGGAATGGGAATTCCTTTCCGAATTGTCGCGCCGCTCCGGCTGCTGGCTGCTGTTCGATATCAACAACGTCTATGTCAGCGCCTTCAACCATGGCTATGACCCCATGACCTTCCTTAACGGGATTCCTGCGGACCGCGTCGTGCAATTCCACATGGCCGGCCACAGCCACATGGGCACCCACATCATCGACACCCACGACCATCCCGTCTGCGAGGACGTCTGGGATCTCTATGTCGCGGCCATCAGGCGCTTCGGCCGGGTCTCGACCATGATCGAGCGCGACGACAACATCCCGCCGCTCGACGAACTGCTCGTGGAAGTAAACCGCACCCGCGAGATCGCCGAAAGAGTCTTGCCGCCCTTGGGCAAGCCGGCGGGATGAGCGACTTCGCGCGGCAACAAGCTGATTTCCAGCGCGGCATCCTGACCGGCGACGACACGGTGCTCGCCGAAATCCTCGACAGCCCCAGGGAGAAGCGCGAGACGCTGTACGGCGTCTATCGCTATGCCTATGGCTCGCGGCTGGTCGAGGCGCTTCGTAACGACCATGAGCTGCTGCATTCGTATCTCGGCGACGAGGCGTTCGACGAGATGGGCCATGCCTATGTCAAGGCGCGCCCCTCAGAGCATCCGAACCTGCGCTGGTTCTCGCAAGGCCTGCCGGAGTTTTTGAGATCGGCCGAGCCCTATTGCAAACACCCGATACTTGCCGACCTTGCCGCGCTGGAGAAAGCGCTCAACGACGCCTTCGACGCCGCGGAAGGTGACGTACTTGACCTCGCCGCCATGGCCGCGTTCGCGCCGGAGCAATGGAACGATCTCAAGTTCCAGCCGCACCCCAGTGCCGCGAGACTTGATCTTTCCACCAACGCCTCCGCGGTCTGGCTGGCGCTGAAGAACGATGAAACACCACCGGACGCGGCCACGCTGGAAGAACCGTCGCGCATCCTGGTCTGCCGCCAGGACACCACGCCGATGTTCCGCGAACTCCCCGCTGAAGAGGCGATGATGTGGGACGAGGCCGCGAGCGGCATTCCATTCGGCGTGCTCTGCGAGATGCTGGCGACCTATGACGATCCCGATGGCGCGGCGGCGCGGGGCGCAGGCTATCTGCACGGCTGGATTACATCAGCAACCCTGACGGCGGTTTCCACCTGATCACAGAGGCCCGAGACATGGGCACCGACACCGAGCGACCCGGCAAGACTAGAAGCGTGTCGCGATGAGAACCCTCGTGGGCATCAGCTGGATCGTGTTGACCACCATCCTCACCGCCATGCCGGCAAGCCTGATTTCGTCCCGCGCCGATGCGCAATCGGAATATATGCGCGGCGACCGGATGCCGTATGACGCGTTCGACCGCCTGCCCAAGACCGATCTCGAAATCGAAGGCAGCACCATCCATGTCGGCTTCGCGCCCGGCGAGTTGGCGCTGCCGAGGGAAAAGGTGCTCGACTGGGTCCGGATGTCGGCGAAAGCGGTCGCGACTTACTACGGCCGGTTCCCCGTCGAACAGCTGCGGCTGTTGCTGGTGCCGGTCGACGGCGCCCGCATTCGCGGCGGCACGACGTGGGGCTATCGCGGCGCCGCGATCCGCATTCCGCTCGGCCGCGATTCCACCGAAGAGGTTTTGCGGCGCGACTGGGTGATGGTGCACGAGATGGTGCACACCGCCCTGCCCGATCTGAACCATCGCCACACGTGGCTGTCGGAAGGTCTTGCCGTCTATATCGAGCCGGTGGCGCGGGTGCAGGCCGGAGACCTCACGGCAGCGGAGATCTGGCAGGCGATGATGCGCGACATGCCGAAGGGCTTGCCGCAGGCCGACGATCAGGGCCTCGACAACACCGACACCTGGGGCCGGAGATATTGGGGCGGCGCGCTGTTCTGCCTGCTCGCGGACATCGAAATCCGCAAGCGAACGAATAATCGGCTCGGCCTGCAGGACGCCATGCGCGGCGTCCTCGCCGCGGGCGGCAATCATGAAAAGGATTGGCCGCTCGATCGCCTTCTCTCCACCGCCGACAAGGCCGTCGGCGTCGACGTACTGACGAGGCTTCATGGCGAGATGGGTTCAAAGCCCGTGACGCCCGATCTCGCGGGCCTGTGGCGCGACCTCGGCCTCAAGCCGCAGGGCGAAAGCCTGGAATTCGACGACGCTACGCCGCTGGCGGCGATCCGCAAAGCGATCACTTCGCCGCGCGCGAAATAGCGGGGCTGCTACGCCGTGCCCAGCGAAGGATGCTGCTTCAGCACGTCATCACTGATCGATTTGGACTGGATGGCGCGAAACAGCGTTCGCGCGGTCGTGGTGTGATTGGCCTGGAGGCAGAGTTCGAGGATCTGGCGCACGGCGGTGTCACGCAACAGACCATCGGAAATCTTCATGGCAATTTGCATAGCGGCTTTCGCCGCGCGCTCATAACGTTCGACTTCGGATTTGATTTTCGAACGGTCGGCAGCACCGCTGATCTTTTCCGCACTGCTGGCCGCAGAACGGCAGATTGCCCGTATCTTGTTCGCAGCCTGGAGATCGCCGATCGGCCCCTCGATGGGCTCGTCCCAGATCTCTTTGGGTGCGGGTGCGTCCTTTTTGAACCATTGCATGGAATCAGCAGCCAGCGCGTTTGCAGGACAAACAGGTGCGATCGGTGGCGGCATTCTCATCCGGGAAAATCAATCGGTGGTGACATTCCGGCAACAGAGTTTTGCAAATCCGGATCATTGCTCGTGGCGTGCAGCCGGCCTCCATGATCTCGGGCGGCTATCTACGACGGTCGCCTTGGTCCGATCGCCTCGAACTGCGCCTTCTGTTCATCGTCCAGCGTGGCGTAAAAATCCTCAAGCGCGGCGCGCACCTGCTTGACGGCTTGCAGCATGGTATCGAGCCGCTTGGCGATGGCGGCGAACCGCGCCGGCGGCGTCATCACGTCGCCCGGCTGACAGGCCGCCTTCAATGTCTCGGCAGCCTCGGCGCTGGTATCCTGAAGCACTTGCAGGGCGGAGCGCTGGGTCTCGTTCGGACGCAACCTGGTTTCGATCTCGCCGGCTGGCCATGCCATGGCGGCAGACTGCGCCACGCCGCAGCCCTGTGCAGTCCCTAGCGCAGGCACCTCGACAGATTGGCTCCTCGCATTGTTGGCCACGGATATCCTGCGCTGGTCCTGCGCGAGCGCGTTGAAGCGGGCCTTCTGCTCGTCGTCCAGCATTCCATAGAATTTGTCCAGCGGTGGCCGCACCGTAGCGACCGCCGAAATCATCGCCTCGATCCGTTGCTGCATGGCGCTGAGCCGGCCCGGCGCCGTCAATACGACATGCGACGGGCATGCCGCACGAATGGTCTGCGCAGCCGTGATCGATGCGTTGCCGAGTTCGTCGAGCGCGCCAAATTGCGTTTCGGTCGGCAGAACGGTGAGCTGGATTTGATCGATGGGCAGGCCGGCGATGGCGCGCCTGTCGTCACCGCACATTTGCGCGAGCGGAGCGAGCCCACGATGTCTGCGGCCGGACGGACGCTGTTCCAGATAGCCCGTCAAAGCATCGTAGCCGTAGGGCGCGAATATTCCGGCGTAGATGTCGGTGTAGCCGTAGTCCCAGAAGCCGATGCGGTCTCCCCAGATCGTGTAATCGTAGATGTCGTGATAGGCGAACGGCCAGAACAGCGGACCAACCCACCCATAGCCGCCATTGCCGTGTTGCCACCACCCGCCTCCGCCGCGGCCCTGATGCCAGCCCGCGACGGCGAGGCCGGCGGCGATCTGTGCCCGCGCCATGGGATTGCTGAGCAGACGCCCGCCACGCAACCCGCCGGCGCGCGACAGCGAATTCATCGCATGGCGGAAGTTTCCGGATCGTACCGAGGCGTTGCGGATCTGGCTGAGATTTGGGCCTCCGCGCCGGGCGAAGTCGCGATGGCCCCGAAAACTGCCGCGCGAATGCGAACGGGATATCGCGAACTTGCCGCCGCCGTGGTGACCACGAAAATGACGGTGATGCCCGCCGAAATGCCCGTGCCCGCCACCGTGGGCCCGGCCATGGTGACCCCCGCCATGCCCGTGGCCATGACCACCGCCGTGGCCCCCACCGTGACCTCCACCTTTGCCGATCGCCACGCTCGAAAGCAGGGCCGCCAGAACAAAGACCACAATCCCGATTGCCGGTTTGAACATGGCACGCTCCCTTGCGCCAATCGCTGACGTTTTGCGGCAACAGACTGACGCCGACAGGGAGCAAAAGTTCCACTTGCGAGGCGGCAAGTGGACGAGCCTTCGGGGAATTCGCGGGAAAATTTGCGCCCGGCCCTAAACCGCCGGCACGATCTTCCCGGGATTGAAGATGTTTTGCGGATCGAGCGCTTTCTTCAGCGCGCGCATGGCGTCGATCGCCTCATCACCGAGTTCGGCTTTCAGGTATTTCTGCTTGCCCTGCCCGATGCCGTGTTCGCCGGTGCAGGTGCCGCCCATCGCCTGCGCGCGTTCGACCAGGCGGTGCATGAAATCCTCGCCGCGGGCCATCTCGTCGGCGTTGTCGACGTCGCAGACCAGCGAGCAGTGGAAATTGCCGTCGCCGACATGGCCGACGATCGGCGACAGCAGGTTGAGCCGCTTCAGATCCTCCTCGGTCTCGGTGACGCAATCGGCCAGCCGCGAGATCGGCACGCAGACGTCGGTCGCGACCACGCCGGCGCCGGGACGCAGCGCCTTCACCGACCAATAGGCGTCGTGCCGCGCCTGCCAGAGTTTGGTGCGATCCTCCGGCTTGGTGGTCCAGGTGAAATCACCGCCGCCGCATTCACCGGCGATTTCCTTGAAGTTCTTCGACTGCTCCGCGACCTCATTGGCGCTGCCGTGGAATTCCAGCAGCAGCAGCGGCGTCTCCGGCAGCGTCAGTTTCGAATAGGAATTGCAGGCGCGCACCTGCTCGGCGTTGAGCAGTTCGATGCGCGCAACGGGAATGCCGGTTTGAATTGCAAGGATCGTCGCCTGGCAGGCGCCGCGCACCGTCTCGAACGAACAGGCGGCGGCCGCGATCGTCTCCGGAATGCCGCGCAGCTTGATGGTGAGTTCAGAGATGATGCCGAGCGTGCCCTCGGCGCCGACAAACAGATGCGTCAGATCGTAACCGGCGGAGGATTTCTTGGCCCGCGTGCCCGTGGTGATGATCTCGCCGTCGCCGCGCACGACCTTCAGCGCCAGCACATTATCGCGCATGGTGCCGTAGCGCACCGCGTTGGTGCCGGAAGCGCGGGTCGAGGCCATGCCGCCGAGCGAGGCGTCGGCACCGGGATCGATCGGAAAGAACACGCCCTGGTCGCGCAGATGCTCGTTCAGCGCCTTGCGGGTGACGCCGGGCTGGATCACGCAGTCGAGGTCGTCGGCATGGACCTCCAGAACCCTGTTCATGTCGTGCAGATCGATGCAGACGCCGCCGGCCGGCGCGTTGACCTGCCCCTCCAGCGAGGTGCCGGTGCCGAACGCAATCACGGGTACGGTATGCTTGGCGCAGATCCGGACCACGTCCTGGATATCGGCGGTTTCCTGCGCCATCACCACGGCATCGGGCGGCTGGTTCGGCAGCCAGGTGGTGGTATGTCCGTGCTGTTCGCGCACCGACTGCGAGGTGATCAGCCGGTTGCCGAACCGCGCCGCCAGCGCCTCAACGGCGCTTGCCAGCGCCTGCGGCTCCGGCCGCTTCTCATTGCCCGATATCGTCATCGCCACGCAGAATTCCTCCCGGCTTTGAGCGGACCGTGGCAAAGGATATATGAGGGGTCAAGAGAGATCGGCCAAACAGGGATGGATGATGACTTCAGCTTCAGCCGCCAAAGACAACCTATCCGAAATGCCCCTGCCTTCAGCACCGTTTCTGTCGTCGGTGATGCAGATCGAGCCGCAATGGATCGATTATAACGGCCATCTCAACATGGCCTATTACAACGTGATGATGGACCGCGCGATCGACCAGATGTGGCTGCATCTCGGGATCGGCCCTGCGTACATGAAGGAGCGCCACGGCTCGACCTTCACCGCCGAATGCCATGTGCGGTATTTGCGCGAGATTCACCTCGGCGATCCTGTGCAGGTCACAGTCTATCTGCTCGCGGCCGACGAGAAGCGCATTCATACGTTTGAAGAGCTGCGCCACGCCACCGAGGGCTGGATCTCCGCGACTTCGGAGAACATGACCATTCACATCGACATGAACGCGCGCAAGGCCGCGCCGTTTCCGCCCGATATCCGCGCCCGTATCCAGGCGGTGGTGGATAGCCATGCGGCTGTTCCACGTCCCGAGGGCACCGGCCGAAAGGTGGCGATGCCCTCGAAATAGCTTTCGCTAGAGTACAGGCGTCATCCTGTCAGGACGACGCGGCGCTAAACCTGTCCCCGTCCGCGCACGAGGCCAACCACCGCCGAGACCAGGAACAGGATGATGGCGATGAAGAAGATCGCCTTGGCGATTTCGACCGAGGCGCCGGCGATCCCGCCGAAGCCCAAAATACCTGCGATCAATGCGACGACCAGAAACGTAACGACCCAGCTCAGCATGACACCACCTCTGTTTGGTTGCGATCGGCGCGGCGAAGAGGATCGCGCCAGCTCATGCCAAAACAATCCGGCCCGGAAGCGTTGGTTCCTGGGTGCGAAACCGGGAATATTTGCTGGCAAGGCGGAACAAAATCGCGGGCGCCTGCGAAAAACGGTCCCGGGATAACGCCGGATTAAACCTGTCAAAACGGCCGGACAGGCCCTATATGGCCCTTAATCCCTGCTAAGAAGGCTCCCCTTCACCGCCTCACGGTGCCATCGTGGGGACAAGACGATTCGCATGACAGAGCCGAGCAAGCTGCCCCATCACGGCGTTCCCGAGCACCAGCCCGCAGCTGGCGGCATCGCCGCGCGTGCGCGCGCCACGGCGGCCCCGCAATATCTCAGCGGGCTCAATCCGGAGCAACGCGACGCCGTCGTGACGCTGGACGGCCCGGTGCTGGTATTGGCCGGCGCCGGCACCGGCAAAACACGCGTGTTGACCACCCGCATCGCCCATATCCTGAGCCAGGGACGGGCGCGCCCGCACGAAATCCTCTCCGTGACCTTCACCAACAAGGCCGCGCGCGAGATGAAGCTGCGGCTCGGCCAGATGCTCGGCCAGGCCGTCGAGGGCATGCCGTGGCTCGGCACCTTCCACTCGATCGGCGGGCGCATCCTGCGCTACCACGCCGAACTGGTGCAGCTGAAATCCAATTTCACCGTGCTCGACGTCGACGACCAGGTCCGCCTGCTGAAGCAATTGCTGCAGGCCGAGAACATCGACGACAAGCGCTGGCCGGCGCGGATGCTGGCCGGACTGATCGACGGCTGGAAGAACCGCGGCCTGACGCCGCCGCAGGTGCCGGCGGGCGAAGCCGCCGTGTTCGGCAACGGCAAGGGCGGCAAGCTCTACGCCAGCTATCAGGAGCGGCTGAAGATCCTCAACGCCGCCGATTTCGGCGATCTGCTGCTGGAGAACATCCGCCTGTTCCGCGAGCACCCTGACGTGCTCCGGCAATACCAGAGCCGGTTCAAATTCATTCTGGTCGACGAATATCAGGACACCAACGTCGCGCAATATCTGTGGCTGCGGCTGCTGTCGCAGGCGCCGAGCAAGCCGGGTATGCCGTTGTCCGCCGTCATTCCGGGTGCGATCGATCCAGCCGTCGTTCCGGGGGCCACCTCCTCTGTCATTCCGGGGCGCGTCGAAGACGCGAACCCGGAATCTAGAAGTGAAGAGGACTCACCTCTAGATTCCGGGCTCGCGCCTATCGGCGCGCCCCGGAATGACGAGAGAAACGTCGCTCCCTCCTCGCCCCTCAAAAACATCTGCTGCGTCGGCGACGACGACCAGTCGATCTATGGCTGGCGCGGCGCCGAGGTCGACAACATCCTGCGCTTCGACCATGATTTTCCCGGCGCAAAGGTCATTCGTCTCGAACGCAATTACCGTTCCACCGGTCATATCCTCGCCGCCGCCTCGCATCTGATCGCGCATAATGAAGGCCGGCTCGGCAAGACGCTGCGCACCGAAGATGTCGACGGCGAGAAGGTCACCGTGACCGGCTCCTGGGATTCGGAAGAGGAAGCCCGCGCCATCGGCGAGGAGATCGAAGAATTGCAGCGCGCCGGCGACAACCTCAACGAGGTCGCGATCCTGGTGCGGGCCTCGTTCCAGATGCGCGAATTCGAAGATCGTTTTGTCACGCTCGGCCTGCCCTATCGCGTGATCGGTGGCCCAAGGTTTTACGAGCGCGCCGAAATCCGCGACGCGCTGGCGTATTTGCGCGTGATCAATTCGCCGGCGGATGATCTCGCCTTCGAGCGCATCGTCAACGTACCCAAGCGCGGGCTTGGCGACGCCACCGTGCAGATGCTGCACGACCACGCCCGCAAGCGCCGCATTCCCTTGTTCGAGGCCGCCCGCGCCGTGGTCGAGACCGACGAGTTGAAGCCGAAGGCGCGCGGATCCTTGCGCGATCTCATCCTAAATTTCGACCGCTGGCGCGCCCAGCGCGAGGTGACCGCGCATACGGAGCTCGCCGAAATCGTGCTCGACGAGAGCGGCTATACCGAGATGTGGCAGAAGGACCGCTCCGCGGATGCCGCCGGTCGCCTCGATAACCTCAAGGAGCTGGTGCGCTCGATGGAGGAGTTCGAGAACCTGCAAGGTTTCCTCGAACACATCTCGCTGGTGATGGACCGCGACGGCGGCGCCGAGGACGAGGCCGTGTCGCTGATGACGCTGCATTCGGCCAAGGGTCTCGAATTCGACAATGTGTTCCTGCCCGGCTGGGAGGAAGGCCTGTTTCCGAGCCAGCGCACGCTCGACGAACAGGGCCGCGCCGGCCTCGAAGAAGAGCGTCGCCTCGCCCATGTCGGACTGACCCGCGCCCGCCGCCGCGCCAAATTATACTTCGCCACCAACCGCCGCATTCACGGCACCTGGTCGACCACAATCCCGTCGCGCTTCCTCGACGAATTGCCGGCTGACAATGTCGAGATCACGGAATCCAAGGGCGGATCGGGCTGGGGCGGCAGCGGTGGCTACGGCGCCTCCCGCTTCGACAACGTCGAATCCTTTGGCTCCAGCTACACCACGCCGGGCTGGCAGCGCGCGCAGGCCAATCGCGCACGAAACAATCAAGGCGGCCGTCACGGCCAGACCCGCGACGGGTTTGAGGAAAGCCAATCGTCATTCTCAGGTTCGCGCAGCGATACCTTCTCCCGCACCAAGCGCGGGCCGATGGTGATCGAGGGTGAACTGGTCGCCAAATCCACCGGCACCGTTTCGGAATTCTCGCTGGACGACCGCGTCTTCCACCAGAAATTCGGCTACGGCAACGTCGTGAAGATCGACGGCAACAAGCTCACCATCGCCTTCGAAAAGGCCGGCGAGAAAAAGGTGGTCGATAGTTTTGTGGAGCGGGTGTGAAGTAAAGACGGTCGCCACCGTCTCCCACAAAAGGGCGAGGGAAGGATTGCCGCCGGTAGCCCGCATGAGCGAAAGCGATATGCGGGGAACCAGCAGAAAGATCGCGGACATCGCTTCGCTCATCCGGGCTACGACTCCGCTGAAATCCGTTCAAATGCAATCGCTTACCAGCCCGCAACTGCGAGTAGAGCTTTCAGATTCCGCGCTCCTGCCCACTTCGTTCGACGCGCATCCTGGTTATCCCCGACGACACTCGGACCAGATAGCGCACCGCACAAGTATTGGTCCCCGACCGCCCATCAACACGAAACGAAGACCTTGCGCTCGATAGGCCGCGAGTGATCAACTCTCGAACCGGAATGCTCCCGCACGGTTGGAGAAAAGCATGATGTTCAAGAAGATTGCGATCGTGGCTGGTTTGGGACTGGCGCTATCAGTCACGGCGGAGGCCCAGACGCCGCGCAAGGGCGGCACCATTCGGATGACGGCGCCCTATGGCTCGAGTTTCACCAGCATGGACATTCATACGACGCAGCGCGCCCAGGACGAGATCGTCGCCAAGGGCCTGCATCGGTCGCTCTACATTTGGGACTCGGCCGAGGGTAAGCCGGTTCCGGAGCTTGCCAAGGAGGCCATCGTCTCGGGCGGCGGTCTTGTTTATACCTTCAAGCTGCGCGACGACGCCTATTTCCACCATGGTCGCAAGATGACGGCCGACGACGTCATCTGGAGCTACAACCGCATCATGGACGGCGCCAAGGCCTATCCCGGCGCGCGTTTTGTCCGAATGATCGAGGGCGCCTCCGAGGTCGAGAAGGGCAAAGCCAAGGAAATCTCCGGCCTGAAGAAAATCGACGATTTCACGCTCGAAATGAAGCTGACCGAGAAGGTCGATCCGGGTTTCTACTTCTTCACCGCGCTGACTTCGATCTATCCGGCCGACGAGGGTGCCAAGGACAGCTTCATCCAGAAGCCGATCGGCCTTGGGCCGTTCAAGTTCGTCGAGCACGTGCCGGGATCGCGCGTCGTGCTGGAGCGGTTTGACAAGTTCTACAAGCCCGGCAAGCCGTACGCCGACAAAATGATCGTGTCGATCATGGGCGAAGCCGCGGCGCGCGATGTCGCCTTCCGCAACAAGGAAATCGACACCTCGGTGCTCGGGCCCGCGCAGTACGTCGCCTATCAGGCCGACCCCGCCCTCAAGGGCACCATCGTCGAAGTCGCCGAGGTCTTCACGCGCTACATGGGCATCAATCCTTCATTCAAACCGTTCTCCGACAAGCGGGTGCGGCAGGCCATCAACCATGCGATCGATGCCGATCTGATCATCAGCAAGCTGGTCAAGAACAAGGCCTATCGCGCCACGAGCTGGCTGCCTTTGACCTCCCCCGCCTACGACAAGACCATGAAGCCCTACGCCTTCGATCCCGCGAAAGCAAAACAGCTGCTCGCGGACGCGGGCTATCCCACCGGCTTTGAGTTCGAATGGACGGCGAGCCAGAATGAAAGCTGGGGCCTGCCGATCGTCGAGGCCATCATCCCGATGCTGGACCGGGTGGGCATCAAGGTGAAGGTCAAGCAGGTCGAGACCGCGGTGCTGGCGGAGGTCGCTCGCAAGGGCGAATTCCAGGCTTTCATCTATTCCCAGGCCACTGGCCCGGACCCTCAGGCCGCGCTGAAATGCTTCCACTCGGCGACGCCGCAATCGGCCTGCAACTACACGGCTTTCAAGAACGCGGATTTCGACAAGCTGCTCGATGAGGCGGGGAAGACCGACGACGCCGCAAAGCGCGTCCAGCTGCTGCAAAAGGCCAATGCCCTGCTCTATGACGAAGCGCCGGTGTGGTTCTTCAACTACAACAAGGCGGTCATGGCGGTGCAGCCGTGGCTCAAGGGGGTTCAGTTGAACGCGACCGAACTGACGCATCAGAATGTCGAAGACCTCTGGGTCGACGCGACCTCGCCCGCCAAATGACCTAGAAGTGACACGCGCTCTCGCCCTCCCTCCATCGCAAAAACGCAAAAAACGATAGAGGGAGGCAGGAACAGGTCTGATGCTCTCGTTCGCGATCCGTCGAATCCTGCAAACCGTTCCGACCGTGCTGGCTGTCGTGCTGGTGATCTTCGTGCTGTTCAGCGTCGTGCCGGGCAGCATCATATCGAGCATGAATGATGACGGCCGCGGCCCGACGGACCCGGCGGTGGTGGAGCGCATGAAAAAACAGCTCGGCCTCGACGATCCCGTCTACATCCGCTTCGGCTCCTACGTCGCCAAGCTCGCGACCGGCGATTTCGGGACGTCGTTCCGCACGCGCGAGCCGGTCACGACCATGCTCGCCAAGCGAATGTGGCCGACGCTGCAACTGATATTCGCGTCCATGATGTTTGCGATCGTGATCGGCGTACCGCTCGGCTTCATCGCAGCGCTGCGACCGGGCAGCTTCGTCGACACGCTCTCGATGGTCCTGGCGGTGTCGGGGCTTTCAATGGCCAAATTCTGGCTCGGGCTGCTGCTGATGTACCTGTTTGCGTTGAAACTCGGCTGGCTGCCGAGTTTCGGCTATGGCGACGGCGGGCTCAGATATCTGATCCTGCCGGCCGTGACCCTCGGGGTCTCGCCGATGGCGCTGCTGGCGCGGACGACGCGCGCCGCCGTCCTCGAGATCATGACCGCGGATTTTGTCCGCACCGCGCGCTCCAAGGGCATGAGCGAAACCCGGGTCGTGAAGTGGCATGTGATGCGCAACGCGCTCGTCCTCATCCTCACCACGATCGGCCTGCAGTTCGGCGCGTTGATGGGCCAGGCGGTCGTGGTCGAGAAACTGTTCTCCTGGCCGGGCATCGGTTCGCTGCTCGTCGACAGTGTGCTGCAGCGCGACCTTCCTGCCGTCCAGGGCTCTATCCTCGTGGTGGTGCTGTTCTTCCTGACCATCAATGTGTTGATCGACCTGCTCTATGGCGTGATCGATCCGAGGATCCGATACGCATGAGGTTAGGGGCCAATCTCATCATCGGCGGGGCATTGTTCGCGCTGGCGGTCTTCGTCGGCCTGCTCGCGCCCTGGTTGGCGCATACCGATCCCGTCATGGATGCCAACCTCTTGAATGCCGAGGAACCGCCGAGCTGGATCTGGTGGTTCGGCACCGACGCGCAGGGCCGCGACATCTATTCCCGCGTCGTGCATGGCGCGCGCATCTCGCTGACGGTCGGTATCGTCTCGCAACTCGTCAACAGCGTCATCGGCGTGACACTCGGCCTGACCGCGGGCTATTGGGGCGGCTGGTGGGACGATTTCGTCAACGGGCTGACCAATCTCATGCTCGCGATCCCGTCGCTGATCTTCGCGCTTGCCATCATGGCGGTGCTTGGACCCGGCCTGAGCAGCCTGCTCATCGCGCTCGGCTTGACCAACTGGTCCTTCACCTGCCGGATCGCGCGGGCCTCGACGCTGTCGCTCAAGAGCCAGGGCTATGTGCAGGCCGCAAAAGTGCTCGGCTACGGCGATTTGCGCATCATGATCACGCAGCTGCTGCCAAACATGGTCGGCCCGATCATCGTCATCGGCACGCTGGGCATGGGCGGCGCGATATTGGCCGAAGCCGCGCTCTCGTTCCTTGGTCTCGGGGTCCGCCCGCCCTACCCAAGCTGGGGCAGCATGCTGTCGGAGGCCCGCGACCAGATCACGACGGCGCCGTGGCTGTCGATTTTCCCCGGCCTCGCCATCTTCCTGACGGTGCTCGGCCTCAATCTGCTCGGCGATGGCTTGCGTGACGTTCTCGATCCACAGTCGCGGAGCCGGCGCACATGACGAGCCCTCCGCTGCTCGAAGTCGAGGATCTGCGCATCGATCTCAACTATCGATCCAGCCATGTCGCGGCGGTCGAGGGCGTTTCATTCCGCATCGACCGCGGCGAGACTTTTGGACTCGTCGGAGAATCCGGCTGCGGCAAGAGTATTACGGCGCTCGCTTTGATCGGCCTGTTGCGTCAGCCGCTTTCGATCGG
The DNA here is from genome assembly GCF_040546575.1 of Bradyrhizobium sp. OAE829. Taxonomy (NCBI): domain Bacteria; kingdom Pseudomonadati; phylum Pseudomonadota; class Alphaproteobacteria; order Hyphomicrobiales; family Nitrobacteraceae; genus Bradyrhizobium; species Bradyrhizobium sp. OAE829. The sequence continues at coordinate 2,152,537 of NZ_JBEPOE010000001.1, forward strand.
CGCAGGCGCCATACGATTCGACGGCCGGGAGATCCAGAGACTTTCGGCGGCCGAGCAACGCGCGCTGCGCGGCAATCGCATCGCCATGATCTTCCAGGAGCCGATGACGGCGCTCAATCCGGTCTCGCCCGTCGGCCGGCAGATCGCCGAGATGTTCGTGCTGCACCAGGGCAAGGACTGGCGGGAAGCCAACCGGCTCGCGGTCGAGGCGCTGGCCAGCGTCCGCGTCCCCGCACCCGAACGACGGGTGAAGGATTACCCGCACCAGCTTTCGGGCGGCATGCGCCAGCGCGTGATGATCGCCATCGCCCTCGCCTGCGGGCCGGATCTTCTGATCGCCGACGAGCCGACAACCGCGCTCGACGTCACCGTGCAGGCGGAGATCATCGAGCTGATGCGCAATCTATGCGCCGAGCGAGGCACGGCCATTTTGATGATCAGCCACGATCTCGGCCTGGTCGCCAATGTCTGCCGCCGCGTCGCCGTCATGTATGCCGGCCGCATCGTCGAGGAGCGCGGCTCGGACGACATCTTCCGCACCAGCGCGCATCCCTATACGCAAGGCCTGGTCGACTCGCTGCCGCGGCTTGGGAGCCGCGCGGCCCTTGGCCGGACACGGCTGACGGAGATCGCGGGCGTCGTGCCGGCGATCGCGGATTTCCCGGACGGCTGCCGGTTCAATCCGCGCTGCGCGCGGGCGACCGACATTTGCCGGACCACCGAGCCGGAGACGACCTTGCTGGGTGCGGGCGGGCTGGTCAGGTGCCATCACCATGCATGAACCTGCGGCAAGACCCGGCGACGATGTCATCCTCAGCGTAGAGGATATCGCGGTCCATTTTCCGATCGGTGGCGGCCTGCTGGGCGGCGGCCGGCGGCTGCTCCGTGCGGTCGACGGCGTCGATCTCGAACTGAAGCGCGGTGAATGCCTCGGTCTGGTCGGCGAATCCGGATGCGGCAAGTCGACATTGGCGCTTTCGATACTGGGCCTGCAGGCACCGACGCGGGGCCGTATCGTGCTCGACGGCCAGGTCGTGACGGATCGGCAATCGGGCGATCGAAAGGCGTTGGCCCGCAGCGTGCAAATCGTGTTTCAGGATCCCTACGCCTCGCTCAATCCACGCCAGACCGTTCGCCGCACGCTGGAAGATCCGCTGCGCCTGCACGGCGTGACGGCCAGGAGCGAGGTCGACGACCGTGTCGCGGCGATGCTTCGGCATGTCGGCCTGCGGCCCGAACAGGCCGGCCGCTACCCGCATGAATTCTCGGGCGGCCAGCGTCAGCGCATCGGCATCGCCCGCGCGCTGATCCTCAATCCCAGGATCGTCATCTGTGACGAACCTGTCTCGGCGCTGGATGTCTCGATCCGCGCTCAGATCATCAATCTGCTGCTGGAACTGAAGGAGACGCTCGGCCTCTCCTACATCATGATTAGCCACGACCTCGGCGTCGTCGAGCACATGAGCGACCGGGTCGCCGTCATGTATCTCGGCCGCATTGTGGAGAGCGGCCACTGGCGCGAGATCTTCGAACGGCCGGCGCACCCGTATACACAGACCCTGATATCCGCGATTCCCGATCCGCTGCGCCGCGCGCCGCTTGCTACGATACCGGGCGAGCTTCCCAATCCGCTCAATCCGCCGGACGGCTGTGCGTTCAGTCCGCGCTGTCGTTACGCCGAAGCCGTGTGTCGTCGCGAGCCCCGGCCATCGCTTGAAACGCGCCCCGACGGACACGCGGTCCGCTGCTGGCGAGCCGACGAGATTGCCGGTGAGGCGGCGCTGGCCTCGACCGAAAGCTGACGCACTCTATCCTTCGGACGAGTCGGAGACGTCACCGAGCTTTCGGACCGTGACATTGACTGACATGCCCAGGTAATCCTGTGTTTTACCAGCCCACGAGCCTGCCAGAGGGACTGCTTGACCTGGATGGCGGCCAACCGCCACCGGGATTAAGTCAAAGCCGGCGCTGATGCGGTTGGTCGGGTCATAATGCATCCATCCGGCACCGGGGAGAAACACCTGTAGCCATGCGTGAGTTGCGCCGGAGCCGGTCATGCCCACCTCGCCACCATCCAGCGCGGCATCGTAGATATAACCGCTGACGAAGCGCGAGGCGAAGCCGAGTCGGCGCAATGTCTCAATCATTAGCCAGGCATAATCGCGACAGGTTCCTGACTTCGAGCGCAAAGTTTCACCGGGAGACTGGGTGCCTTCGGCGTCCCTGGCATTGTAGCGGAAGCTGCCGTGGAACGTGTCCAGCATCCGTCGTAGAACGTCAGTCGTGCGATCCTGGTTATCAGCAACGAAACTCTTGGCCCAGGCGGCAACACTGGCATCGGGGTCCTCGGCATGGGGGCGCATACAGACGGAAAGGTCAGTCCACTCGTCCGGGGTATATTGCACCGGCACTTGCTCCGCCCGTTTTTCCAGAGCAAATTCCTCAACTTCTTTTGTACCAAAATGGATTCCCCGAAACTGAAACGTAAACGTCAGTTCCTTGCCGGGTTCACTGAATTCCATCTCCGTTACGTTATTGGAGAGGCTGTCACTGACCCAGCGAATCCTGGACGCAAGGCTGGTTTTTGCGGACCAACTGACGAGGCGCCCGCGTGCGGCAGGCCTCGGCAAGAACATGGCGCGGTGTGTGCCAAACGTAACCGGGTTCGCATACTTGTAACCGGTGACGTGTTTTATCTCGAAAAGAATCGCCACTATTCCCTCCCGTGGTGATGTGGTTAGTCGCCCTGCATCATCTCGATCTCCTGATTCTCCAGTTTAGAAGGTGACGCTCGCTCAGCTAAGCAAGGACCTACTGTCTGCTGAACACCAGCGTCTTGATCCGCAGCAGCAGCGCCTGAATCCGCAACAGTGGCACTCCATCTGTGCAACAGATGCAGCGAGTGGAACACTCGACATCCTGGAGCGCAAGCTCAGGACTGCTTTTGGCCGGCGCCCGGCGGGTCACAACCTGACTTGAGAGCCTGTCCGCTGCCTGCGCCAAATTCAGACATTGCCAAACGCAAACCAATCCCTGCGCATAAAAAGGCAGATCGCGTTGTGGCCCTGGCCCTTGTTAGGATCAAATATGACAGAGGGCCTGACCGAACTAACGCGCCCTTATCGGATTCAACGACGCGACCATGGTGCCCACTGCGAAAGTTCGTAGCCTTGTCCCGCAGCACAGCCCAATTGCCACTTCTTCCCGTTCAGGTCAGCCATACGGAGTACCCCCAGGTGGCGGCGCCTCCCTGTTGAAAGGTCGCGTAGGCTCGATGACTTACAGGAGCGGGTTCGGGGGAAACGGAGGTTTCCATGACCAACTCGAATGGACGACCGACGCGCCTCTATGGGTTGATCCTAGCTCGCATGGCAGGATTGAGCGCGGCCGCTTTTCTCGGGATCAGCACAGCCTATCCGCATGACGCGATGCGTCCAGAACTCAACACGTGGTTCAAGAGTCTCAAGAACAAGGCGGGCGTGGGATGTTGTGACTCCGGAGACGGCCAGCACGTGGAGGCCGAGTGGGATATGGCGAAAGGTGGCTACAGGGTCCTGCTGAAGCATCCGCATCGGCCAACTGAACCCGGGCAATGGTTCGACGTGCCATACTCCGTCGTGATCGACCAGCCGAACCTCAGCGGCGTCGCGATGGTTTGGTGGTGGCCGCGCTACGACAGCCGCGGAAGTATGACCCCTATGTGGCGCTGCTTCATTCCGGGACCGGGTGGGTGATCCACTGAGCAAACAATAGCGCCCGCAAGTCCGCTACGGGTCCAAACCCGACTTGGCGACAACACAGCGCCTCACATGCCGCGGCTGGCAAATACCTTCTGGCAGCTCGAGCTCAGCTTGGCCTTGTTCTGTTGCAGGCACGTTTGAACCGCTCCATCATCGCCCAATTGCTGCCGGCAAAAGCGCTGCGCATCTCGTGTGCAGGCCTGCTGTTCTTGCGGTGTACCCTTCTGACCCTGTGCAAAAGACAACGAAGTCTCGGTCAGCAAAATGACCAGAGCCAGGACGATTGAACGCATAACGATGCTCCCTGTGTTGACCGGAATAAAACGTTGCTCCCGGTCTGCGGTTCCTCGATCTCACCTGGGATGCACTGCTGGCCCTCCTGCGTCGCAAAGCCGCAATGACCATCGCAGATCGATTGCCGCGCTTGCGCGTTGACAGAGACGGGCGACTAACGAGCTGCCAGGTAGCGACGATCATGTTTGCACCCAGCCTTCGCCTTTCAGCAATTCTTCTCGGCGTTTCGATGGTAGCGGCGAGCGTGGGCTCCTCCGACGCCCAGGAAAAAAGGCACGGACCGCCTGCGGGCGCGGGCCGGCCTGCGGGACCGCCGCCCGGCATGGCTCATCCCGCACCGCCTCCTGCCATGGCCCGCCCTGCAGCGCCTCCCGCCATGGCGCGGCCTGCGCCACCTCCCGCGATGGCGCGGCCTGCACCGCCGCCCGCTATGGCGCGGCCCGCCGCGCCGGCGTTCCGTCCGGCTGCGCCGCAGCAGCGCCCGGCCATGGCGCCCCGTCCGGCGCCGCAGATCGCCGCACCACCGCGCCCTGCCGCTCCGAGAGTAGCAGCACCGTCGCACCCGAGCGCACCGGCCGCCGCGAGCCCATCCCGGCAGGATCGGATCGGCCAGCGCGAGCGCATTCAGCCGCCGCAGCAAGCGGTGCAGGAGCGGCAGCGCGACAGGCTTTCGCCTCAAAACGCGCAGCGCCAGGAGCGCATCGACCGGTTGCAGCAGCGCGTGCAGGATTTGAAGGCGCAACAGCCGCAAGGCCAGCACGCACAACGAGCGCAGCAACGGTTGCTGCAAACCGAACAGCGGCAGCTCCAGCGTGAAGAGCGTCTGCAGCGGCTTCAGCAAACCGCGCAGGAACGGCAGCGCGACACGCTTGTGCGGGAAAGCGCGCAACGCGAGCAGCGTATCGATCGGCTGCAGCGGCGCGTGCAGGAGCTGCAGTCGCGACAGCCGGATGGCGTGCGGGCGCAACGCGCGCAGCAACGATTGCTGCAAACCGAGCAGCGACAGCTCCAGCATGAGCAGCGCCTGCAGCAACGCGACCTGGCGCGCCGGCAGGAATTGGGACTGCCGCCTTCCGGCAGGCAGGCCGAGACCGCCGCTGCCGCGGTGCAGGCGGCCGCCCGCGGGCGGTTTGCCGAGCGCTTCCGCAGCAATCCCGATCCGCAGGTCCAGGCGGCGCTCGAGGGCGGGCGGCACGGCTGGGCTCCCCGCCACGCCTGGAAGCGTGGCCTGCGCGCGGCGTTTGTGCCATGGGCCGGCCACGTGTTCTGGCCCTATGCCTATTCCGACATTTTCGAATACACCTTCTGGCCCTCCGGGTACGACGTCGGTTATTGGGCTTACGCCTACGATGACTTCGTCGATACCGTGTTCTGGGGCGCGGACAGTCCGTACTCCGCCTATGCCAGGCTCGGCTCGACCGGGCGCCCGGAGAGCGACGGCGTGATCGGCGGCGCCCGGCCGCGCGAAAGCGCGGGCATGAGCCCACAGGCGCTCAAGCAACTGTGCAAGGAGCCTGAAAAGGGGATCACGGCCTGGCCGATCGCTTCGATCGAGGAGGCGGTGCGGCCGACGCCCGAGCAGCGCGCAGTGCTTGACGATTTGAAGAACGCGGCGGCAATGGCCGCCGATGCGTTCAAGGAATCTTGCGTCGACTCGTTTGCGATGACGCCGCCCGGCCGCTTGCGGGCAATGATGAACCGCCTCAGCGCCACGCTCGAGTCCGTGCGGATCGTGCGGCCGGCCCTGGAGAAATTCTACAGCTCACTCAGCGACGAGCAACAGGCTCGCTTCAACGCGCTCGGCCCCGACATCGGCGAACGTTCGCAAGCGCAGCCGCAGCAGGAAGCGAGCACGCAGCCGGACAGCTGCGGCGATCCAAAGCCCAGCCTGACCAACCTGCCGATCGAACGGATCGAGACGGTGATACGTCCGGCGGGCAAGCAAAAGGAAGCGCTCGACCGCCTGCGCGAGGCCACGGAGAAGGCCGTTCAGACGCTGCAGGCTGCCTGTCCGGTGGACGTACCGCTTACGCCGGTCGGGCGGCTGGAGGCGATGGAGAAGCGGTTAGAGGCCATGATGCAGTCGGCCAAACTGGTACAGCCGGCGCTGGATGAGTTCTATTCCACGCTGGCCAGCGAGCAGAAGGCGCGCTTCAACACGCTGGGACGGTTCGCGGGCCGCTGATTGCAAGCGACCGATCGCCGAAAAATTGTGTGCCAATGATCGACATTGTTGTGCCAACAGCGTCACTCTGAGACGCCGAAAAGCAGTGCGATGAACGTTCATCTTAAATAGTTACCGTGTTTCTTAAAACGAGTTTGCGCTCGCTCCAAAAGACCATATCGACCCAAGCGCGATAGCTGAGGGTTCGATATGTCGGAAGCAAGTTATGACCTCATCAGGTCCCGGGCAGCACCTTTCAATTGGCGGATCGCCGCGATTGCAGCCTTCACGATCCTGGTGGTGGCAGTTGCGGCCCTGGTCCACGTCGTTCCCTACGGCCGCGCGGTGTGGGATTTCGTCTTCATCCTCGATGGCGCCTATCGCATCGGCCACGGCCAAGTTCCGCACGTCGACTTTTCTTCGCCGATCGGCGCGCTCACGCTTTACCTGACCCATTTTGCCGAACGCCTGTTTCCCGGCGGGCAACCGTTCATCGGGCTGCACGCGCTGGCGTGGCTCATGGTGGTGCCGCCGTTCGCCGTCATCGCGTCGCGCATTCAATCGCCCTGGGGTTTCGCCGCAAGCTTTGCGATTCTCGCGGTGGTGGTTCTGGTGCCCTACACGCTCGACTCCACCATGCTCTCCGAAATCAGCTATTTTGCTACCTACAACCGCTTCGCCACCGCGATCCTGTTCCTGGCAGCATTGTGGTATGTGCTGCCGAAGGCGCGTGGCGACGGCGTGTTGCTGGGTTACCTGCTCACCGCCCTGATCTTCATCAAGATCACCGCCGCTATCGCAATGCTCGGCCTCGTCGTCGCGGCCGTGCTGCTCGGACGCGCGCGACCCGCCGCGCTGTTCGCCATGCTGTTCGTTGCCGCAGCGTTGGCGGGACTGGTCGAACTGGCGACCGGAGGCCTCGTCTCCGGCTACCTGCACGACATCGTCTCGATGAGTGAGTTGAACCGGGGCGGCGCTGCTTTCCGGCTCGCCGCCTCCTCGGCGCGCAATTGGCTGCCGCTTGTGGTGACGCTCACGATCGTCGTGCTCGCGGCCCGCGAACTCGATTTCACCGCGGCGGTCAGGCGTCCGATCAATTTCGTGCGCGATACCATCGCGCGGGAAGCCTTCGTCGTGGACGCAGCGCTGCTGGTCGCGGTCGCGCTGGCCGCGGAGAGCCAGAACACCGGCGGCGTCGGATTGATTGCCGCCGCGGCCGTCCTTTTCCACCCGAGCCTGCGCACGACCCGTGGCTGGCGCCTGATCGCTGCAGCGGTACTCGGCGCGACGCTGGTGCTGCCGCTTGCCGATGTCGTTGAAAAGCGAGTCGTTTCGACCTTTGTAAGGGAAAAGCAGGGCACGACCGACCACAGCTTTTCAAAATTCCTTCCGGGCATGCGCGTGCCGCCAGCCACCCTCGCCGGCTCCCGGCTGATGACGCGCCTGCAATCCGAATGGCTGCCCTTCCTCGACGAGACCGCCAACAACGGCTTCGATCTCGACGGCGATCCCGGCAGCACCAGCCCGGCGACGCGCGCGGCGTGGGCTGTCAGCGTTGCCGAGGCCGGCGCGAACTTTCAGCGGCTTGGCTACGCGACCGAGGCGCAGCGCTATACGACCATCGATTTCGCCGAATCCTTTCCGCGGCTTCTCGGCCTGACGCCCGCGCGCGGCACAACGCTGGCAATGGATTTCCGCCGCACGGTGCCGGCCTTCTCCGTAACCGAAGCCTCGGCCTATCTGGCGGACGCGGACGGCGTGTTCTTCCGCACCTGTGTTCTCCCCGGCGCGACCGACACCAATCCCGCAACCTTCCGTACAGTGCTGGAACGGGAGTTCACGCGCCACAAGCTGCATCCCTGCTGGGATTTCTACAGCCGTACCCGCTGAAAGGGCCCGCATGTCCACCTTACCCCTGCCGCTTGCACTCTCCGATTCGCCACTCTCCGATCCGCGCGAGGCGCCGAAACCGCGGCCGCTGATCCTCGATCTCGACGGCACGCTGGTGCGCGCGGACATGCTGCTTGAAACCGTGCTCGCACTGCTTCGAGCCGCGCCGTGGCGGATGTTCGAGATCGGCCTGTGGATGCTGCGTGGCCGCGCCTATCTCAAGCGCCGTCTCGCCGAGGAAACCAACATCGAGCCGGACGTTCTGCCGTTCAATGAAGAACTGCTCGCCTACGCGGCCGATATCGCGGCGAGCGGACGGCCGGTCTATGTCGCCACCGCCGCCGACGCCAAGGTCGCGGAAAAGGTCGTCCGGCGAATTGCGTTCATTCGCGGCGTCATTGGCAGCGACGGCTTGCGCAACCTGAAGGGCGAAGCGAAGGCCCAGGTTCTCGCTGAACGATTCCCTGACGGCTTCGACTATGCCGGCGACGCGCGCGCCGACATTCCGATCTGGCGCCGCGCCACCAATGCCATCGTTGTTGAAGCGGCGAGTTCGGTAGAGCACGCCGCCGCCAGCGTCGCGACCGTCGCCAAGGTGTTTCCGCGAACGTCCCGGATTCGTGCGCTGGTGCGCAGCATGCGCCCGCACCAATGGGCGAAGAACGCGCTGGTTTTCGTGCCGCTCATCCTCGCCGGACTGGTCTCTCATGTCGACGCCGTCTACGCGACGACATGCGCGTTCCTTGCCCTCGGCCTGGTTGCCTCATCCACCTATCTCGTCAACGATATCTGGGACCTGACCGACGACCGTAGCCACTGGTCGAAGCGAAACCGGCCGCTGGCGAGCGGACGCCTGCCGCTTGCAACGGCGATCGCAGCCGTTCCGATCGGATTGTTCGCAGGCATCGCCGTTGCGGCGCTGGCCGGACCGGCGACCGTTGGCGTCGTGCTGCTGTATCTGGCCGTCACCCTGCTCTATTCGTTTGCGCTCAAGCGCATCCCCATTCTCGACGGCTTCGTGCTGGCCGGGTTGTTCACGCTGCGCCTCGGCGCCGGCATCGTGGCGTCAGGCGCGCCGCCGTCGCCCTGGCTGCTGGTGTTCGCGATGTTCCTGTTCGCCTCGCTCAGCTTCGCAAAACGCCACACCGAGGTCGCCCGCGTCATCGAGCGCGGCGGGACCGAAGTCCGTGGTCGCGGCTACAAGTCCATCGACCTGCCGCTCATCATGGGCATCGGCATGGCGACCGGGGTGGCCGCCGTGCTCATCATGGTGCTCTACATCATCAACGACGCCTTCCGGCAGAGCTTTTATGGCAACACCGCCTGGCTCTGGGCTTTTCCGGCCATCCTGTTCCTGTTCGTGTGCCGGATCTGGCTGAAATGCGGACGCAGCGAGTTGCACGACGATCCCGTGGCTTTTGCCGTCACCGATCGGCCGAGCCTGGCGCTCGGCGGCGCCCTGATGGTGTGCTTCGGGCTGGCTTGGTCGGGCGTGTTTGGCTGATATGCCCCACTTGCGCGACGACGCGCGGAGGTTCCGCGGCGTCGAACGTGGAAGACACAGGTTGGCGCCCTGTAAATCAACCCAAAAAAACCGCAGGACGATGTCGGATTCGGCCGACCCCGTTCGTCGTTTCGCCACGCCGATCGGGCCGGCCTGGACACCGCAAGCGGCCCCAAGCGAAGCGAAAGGATGAGAAATGGTCAAGATGACTGCCAAGAACACGATTTGCGTATGGTACGACAAGGACGCCGAGGCGGCTGCCCGTTTTTACGCCGAAGTCTTTCCCGACAGCGCCGTGCACGCCGTCTACCGCGCACCGAGTGACTACCCCTCGGGCAAGAAGGGCGACGTGCTGACCGTCGACTTCACGGTCGCCGGCATTCCCTGCATCGGCCTCAACGGTGGCCCCATGTTCAAGCAAACCGAAGCGTTTTCGTTTCAGATCGCCACCGACGACCAGGAAGAGACCGACCGCTACTGGAATGCCATCGTCGGCAATGGCGGCCAGGAGAGTGCATGCGGCTGGTGCAAGGACAAATGGGGCGTCTCCTGGCAGATCACGCCGCGCACGCTGACGGACGCGATGGCGGCCGGCGGCGCCGAAGCAAAGCGCGCCTTCGATGCCATGATGACCATGCAGAAAATCGACGTCGCCGCGATCGAGGCCGCCCGGCGCGGCTGATGTTCGCCGGATAGAAGTGGCTAGGCGCGGCTCAGTCGTCGCGCCTGCCAACCTGACCAATGCTGCCAGCAAACCGCTCGGCAAACCGCTGACGTCGAAATGCTTCCGCTACGAAATCGACGAACAGGCGCGTCTTGGCCGGCATCAAGGTGCGGCTGACATAGTAGATCGAGATTGCGCCCGCGTCGGCATACCATTGCGGCACCACCCGCACGAGCGCGCCGCTCTCCAGATGCCGCAGCGCGTGCGCCACCACGATCTGCGTGACGCCCATGCCGAGCACCGCAGCCTGGCACATCGCCTCCGGATCGTCGAACGCGATGGTGGGCTTGAGAGGGACCGTCATCTCGTCGCCCGCTGCGTTGCGCATCGGACGCTCACGAACACGCCGGGTTTTTGAAGAGCGCATGACAATGCCATCAAACGCGGCGAGCCCCGACGGGTCGGCGGGCTGGGTTCTTCCCTTCATGTATGACGGCGAGGCCACCGCGATGATGTGAGCGGGCGCAAGGACCCGCGATACCAGGCCAGGCGCAAGATCGATCCCGCCGCCGATCGCAGCATCGAAGCCTTCAGCAATCAAATCGACTTGCCGGTTCTCGAACTGCCAGTCGGGGCGAACGCGCGGATAGCGTTTCAGGAACTCCGGCAGCAAAGGCAGGATGTATTCGACGCCGAACGTTATTCCCATGCTGACCTTGAGCACGCCGGCCGGTTCGCCGCGGTCCGTTGCGACGCTCGCAATCGACGCCTGCAGCTCGTCGAGATTATTTCTGATGGCGTGGAGAAAGCGCTCGCCGGCCTCGGTCAGCGTGAGTTTGCGCGTGCTGCGTTGAAAAAGGCGAATTCCGAGATTCCGTTCCAGCATTGCAACGTTGCGGCTTACCGCGGCCGGGGTGAGCGACAGGCGCCGCGCGGCAGCGGAAAACCCGCCCGTTTCGGCGCTTCGGACGAAGGATTCGAGGTTTGCCAGCGTTTCCATAGATACCTTCAAGTAATCATTGAAAGTAAATATAGCAATTACCAGCTAATCGCGCACCAATAAAAGTGGCGGTATGGGCTTCCACGCAAACTATTGGAGCAAGTCATGACCACCAACGACATCAGCGAAGCCGCCAAGGCCGTCATCCGCCGCAACACCGAAGAGGTACAGGGCGGCGGGAATTTCGAAGTGTTCGAAGAACTCTTCGCCGACAACTTCCTTGATCACACGCCGCAGCCGGGACGCACGCCCGATAAAGGTGGTGCGCGGCAGCTCTACAAAATCCTCCGGGCTGCGTTTCCCGACTTTCACGCCGACGTCCATTGGCAGATTGCCGATGGAGATCGTGTGACGACCTACAAAACCTATCACGGGACGCATCAGGGAGAATTCTTTGGCCTGGCGCCGACGGGCCGCAAGATTCAATTCGAGACCGTAGACGTCATGCGTGTGCGTGACGGAAAAATCACCGATCACTGGGGCGTAGCCAATCTCTTCTCGCTCATGCAGCAACTCGGCGCGTGGCCGCCCGCAACGGCGGCCCGGTCCTGATCCCGTTCGTCAATCAAATACGACCCTGCACATACGACCCTGAAAGGAACATTCCATGTCAATTGGCATCATCGGTTCAGGCGCCATCGGCGCAGCCTTTGCGCGGGTGCTGGCTCGCACAGGCATCGAGGCGACAATCTCCAACAGCCGTGGCGCGGAGTCGCTGAGTGAACTCGTCCGGGAAGTTGGACCATCGATCAAGGCCGGATCGCGCGAGGAAGCCGCACGCGCCGATATCGTCTTCGTCGCTGTCAACTGGACGAAGCTGTCGGCGGCGCTGACGGGCCTGCCTGAATGGTCCGGGCGCATTCTCATCGACGCCAACAATCCGATCGAGGCGCCGTTGTTCAAGCCCGTAGACCTGAAGGGCCAGGTATCGAGCGAGCTCGTCGCCGATCTCGTACCCGGAGCACGCGTCGTCAAGGCGTTCAATCATCTCCGTGCTGAAATGCTTGCTGCGGATCCGCGATCGGGCGGAGGACGGCGCGTGCTGTTTTATTCCGGCAACGACAGCGCCGCGAAGGCGGAGGTGGCGGCGCTTATCGAGAGAATCGGCTTCGTCGGCATCGATCTTGGTTCGCTCGCCGTCGGTGGCAAGCTTGCGCAATTTCCAGGCGGTCCATTGCCAAATCAAAATCTCATCAAGCTCGCCTGAAGGTCCGCTATTCGCAAGCGCCCCAACGCGGGCCAATGGTGATCGACGCCGAACTGGCGGCCCCCAGGCGGGCAATCCTTCCGGTCCGTTGTCAGGCGTGACGGCGGCTGAACAACAACAGGCCGCCCATCGTTGCGAACAGTCCCCCGGTCACCCTGTTGATCCAGCGCATGTGCCAGCTGGAGCGCAGGACGGGGGCGATCGCGGAAACGCCGAAGGCGCACATCGCCAGCACAGTGAATTCGCATGCGATGAATGTGAGGGCGAGGATGGCATATTGCGGCGCGAACGGTTCGGCCGGATTGAGGAACTGCGGGAAGAACGCGGTAAAGAACAGGATGGCCTTGGGATTGCTGGACCCGACCAGGAGGCCCCTGACATAATGCGTGCGCAAGCGCCGGCCGCTGTCCGCTGGAGCGCTCTTGATATCGACGGCTTCAGCGTTGTTGCCGAACGTCTTGATGCCGAGCCAGATGAGATAGATCGCCCCGATCACCTTGACCACGGTGAAGGCAAGCTCCGATGCCGCGAGCAATGCACCGAGGCCCAGCGCCGAAAGCGCCATGACGCCGAGAACCGCGCTGATGCTGCCAACCGCAGCTGCCATCGCGCCCGACTTGCCTTCGTTCAGCGCCGTCGTCATGCAGGTGAGCATGGTTGGGCCGGGTGACAGCACCAACACGGCCACGGCGGCCAGGTACAGCAAGTAGGTCGTCAAGGTCATTGTTCGCATCCATATGCGTGGTGAGATTGATCGTGCGTAGTGAGGTTAGGCGACACCCTGTCGGGTGTGCCGGCCGGTGATGGCTATGATGGTGGCAGGCCCATTTCATTAGCAGTTGGGTAGCCGCCCACCCAGACCTTAATTGTACCAAAAGCGACGCGAATTACCCTGAGCGGCCCTGCCCCCGTTCGGAATGTGTGCAATTTCGGCCAGCGTGGCGGAAAATTGCATCCTGCCCGCATTTCGAAAATGAATCGCCCTTTTTTGGGCCACGGGCGGGCGACAATTGTATTTTGGCGAGCCTTTGGAACTTTTCGGAACTTCTGCCATTGCAGATTTGCTGATGGTGCGAACCCCAAGGAGTGTTTGCAATGGCAACCCAAATCGTGATGGACCACACCGGCGATACCCGCCATGAGTTTGATGCGAACGACGCGAAGGCATTGCTCGAAGCGGAAAAGCGCTTCGAACAGCTCACAGGCGCCGGCTTCACAGCGGCAATCAGAACTTCCTCTGGCGATCCGACGATAACCCGCAGGTTCGATCCGAAAGCCGAAGAAACCCTGTTTTATCCAAGGCTGGTCGGCGGTTAGCGTCTCATGTTGCAGACAACGCTACGGAATGCGGTCCGTAACATCAGGCAATTGCTGGCGGATAGCGCCAACCGCTGGCAATTGCTGCGGGCTCAATATCGGGAATTGGGCTGCCCTCAAAGGGAGGTGCGCGGCATAAGGTTGCTGCAAGCGTGGCTATCGCCTGAACAATTGGTTCAGTTCAACAAATACGGGTATTTCGAAGTCACGGGCTGCCAGACCGGCAAGCGATACCGGATCTGCTATGGCACCGCGACAAATATTCATGAACTTGACCAATATGGGCGCCCGAAAGCCGGTTGGTGTTTTGTGCCAAACCAGCCGCTGGTGCCCGGCGACGTCATGCTCGCACAGAAAATTGCTTTGGAGACCGACGAGTGGGCAGCGCTGGCGGTGGCTAAATCGTTCAGGCCGACTTGGCATTAAAAAGATCTGGCATTGAACAGACTTGGCGCGTCTAAGGGGCCGAGGTCCGCTGCGCTGCAACTGGCAGGTGAAGCGCTGGCGGTCCTGATGCGGTGCAGCACGGGCTGCGCCGGCGGCGTCTCTACGGAAAATGATACAAGCAGACTGTTTACCAACTCGGTCAAGGACGTGAAAACCACCTTCCCTAAGCCGTCCGAAACGAATCCGATCTAGGCTGCCTCCAACAGCAAGAGGCAGCAAATGTTCACGATCATCAGGGCGCTCGTCATCGCGGTATGCGCGTATGCCGGTTCATCGGTAGCAGGCAGTCAATTCCCGGACCTGCCGAACTCCCATCAAATCTACACCGAGTAGATCACGGAAGTTCGTGATCGAACTCAGCAACAGCAATTCCGGCAGTAACCACGTTCAGTTACGGACTGTCAGGAATTACGGCGTTTGCTCTCCGTCAGGTTCTGTGGCGGAGATGGTTATGCCTCTCGGACGATACATAGCCTGGGTCGGCGCATCGTTGCTCGTGTTGCTGTTCGTGGCCAACTGGTTCTTTCCGCAACCTTTGGCCGAGCCGGCCGGTGACGAGGTTAACAGGCCGGTCATCCGGATCGCTTCTCTGCAGCAGCCGCCGGAACGGATCGTCATCGACACCAACCTTCCGACGATCGTTCCGCCGCCCGCGCCCGTCGATGCCATGCCGGACGAGCCGCCCCCGCAAGCACAATCATACGCGCCGATAACTTCTCACGCGTTGGTTACTGCCGCGGAAAAAAGCAAACCAAAGGCCACGAAGAGGCTGGTGAAGGAGGCTGCAGCCAAACATCCGTCATCGCCCCATACGCAAACCAACACGCCGGTGGCCGCGAGTAGCAGCCCGGCGCCGGTCGCACCGCCTACCAAATTGTCGTTCGCGAACCTCATTTCCGGGCAGCTGGTGAGAGAGCTGTTCAACCTTCATTGAGCCTCAGCGGGTCTGCAGTCAGTGAGACGGAGTGGTTAAGCGCGCGGTGCATTAACCCTGTTGTCATACTTACTTCACCGCTGCTGCGCGCAAGTCAGTTCTGCCGCTAACCCGCCGCATTGGATCCTAGAAATCGTTCTGCGACGTTGGGCAGATTATTTCCCCCGGCTCGGGGCAAGCATCTTCGTCCTAGAAGAGTAGATCATGATGAGGGCAGGTCTCATCGTTGTTGGCCTCAGCGCACTGACCATCATGGAGCTGGGGACACCGCGACGCACGAAGACAAGTGCGCCAGATCGGTTCGAGCAATTGACTATCGGCATCAGTGTATCAGGCGACACCCTGGAGACGGCTGATCGGCGCGAAGTCCACCGTTTGCAACATGAAGCACCGGTTCAGCCGATCTCATCCGTCGAACCAACACCGCCGCAGGATGCGACCGCGGCCTTAACTCCAGAAAACAATCCGGGCACTGTTGGGAGTACAGGCGGCAACAAGCAGGTTGCCGGGAAGTTGCGACCTGGACCCAAATACGCGGAGCCTGACAAACCCAGGCAGCAATCCACAAATCCCAACAAGGCTGCAAGGATGGCCCGGCCGAAGCCAATGGGCGAGGCCAGGCCGTGTCGTCCGAATGCTTTCGATGGCCTGCTTCAAGCATTGAACTTGCCCTCCCGATGCCAGACCTAGCGCAATGGCCCTCGTGCAATGTCGCGTTGGCCGGTGCCGAACCGGCCGACATCGCTGGTAGATCTCCGGGCGTTGCGCGCGCGGCCGAAATCAGGCCGCCTCGCCCCGACGAGCGGGGCGCGCCTGACAGTTCGCGAGATTCGTTCAACATGGCAATCGTCGCCATCGTGTTAACGGTGGCGATTGCGTTGGCCGCAATCGCAGGTCCCTACATCTATCGCAGTGCTCATTCAAACCGGCAGACAATCGATTCAATCGACGTCAAGGCTCTGGTGGAGCGCATCATCAAAGTCGAATCGGCGGGAGTTGCGAATAAGAAGAACAAGCTGTCCAGCGCCACAGGCGCCGGTCAATTTCTCGATGACACCTGGCTCGAAGCCATCCGAAAACATCGCCGCGATCTGATCAAGGGCCGCGGCGACAAGGAACTGCTGGAGCTGCGGCAGGACGCCGAACTTACGCGAGAGATCATTGCGCGGCTGCTGGAGCAATATGCCCGGACACTGAATAAACGCGGTCTGCCCCTCACATCAGGTTCGCTTTATCTGGCCTATTTTGCCGGACCGGCCGGCGCCGTCGCTCTGCTGTCCGGCGCCGAACATGCCGACGCCGCATCCGTCATGGCCGCCGCTGACTCGACCGGCCGAACCACCCGCCAAAAACTTGTCAAGGCAAACCCGTTCCTTGAGGTACTGACGGTACGCGATCTCAAGAACTGGGCCGATCACAAGATGCGCGGCATCTAAATCACCCTATTGCCGAGATCCGGCCATTCGCCGTCATGGAACGACCGCCTCGCAGTGCGGACCTCGCCTCCAAATCAGCTTGTGAGCCAACGCGGAGCTCCGGCCGCCGCACTTGGACCTCTGCCGAAAAGCGCTTACCATCGGGTGATAGTGTCGAGCGCGGGGCCGGCCATGAAGCGACGCGAGTTCATCCGGCTGGTCGGCGGCGTGGCGGCCTCTTGGCCGCTGGCAGCGCGCGCACAGCAGCAGCGCATTCCGATCGTGGGCTTTGTCGGATTTGCCAATGCCGACGTCGACGACGTGACGGTCGGCGCTTTTCGCAAGGCGCTGGTCGGGCTCGGCCACGTCGAAGGACGCACCATCATCGTCAATGCGCGCAGCGCCAACGGCGACGTCGCGCGAGGCCACGCCATGATCGACGAGCTGGTGGCTCTGCCGGTGAACGTATTTCTTTCGCCGGGCCAGGCCGCGGCGCGGGCCATCGTGCGCAAGACGAATATTCCCGTGGTCGCGGTGGCGTTGCCGGCGGTGCAGAGCGATCCCGAACTGTTCCAGAGTCTGGCCCGGCCCGGCGGCACCGTGACCGGCTTCTCGGCGTTCGGCGAGGAGATTTCGGCCAAGCGCATCGAAATGCTGAAGGAGATCCTGCCCGGCCTGAAGAAACTCGGAGTGATGCACAACGCCACCGATCCCACCTTCAGCGCCTGGGGCTCGCAGACCATGGCGGATGCGAGGAGCGCCGGTATCGAGCCGGTACGCCTCGGGCTCAGTGCGCCGTCCGCCGTGCAACTCACCGAGCAGATCAGGAAGCTCGCCGACGATGGCGGCACGGCCATGATCGTCATCCGCGATTTCCTGACGGTGGCCATGATGGCGGACATCTGCCGGATCGCGGCAGACCTGCGCATTGCCGTGATCGGCGAACATGCCGAAATCGCGCGGGCCGGCGCGCTTTTCAGCTATGGCGCCGATCTCGCCGACCTGTTCCGTCGCGCGGCGGGCTATGTCGACAACATTCTCAAGGGCCAGAAACCGGCGGAGATGCCGATCCAGTTGCCGACGAGGTTCGAGCTGATCGCCAATGTCAGGGTTGCGCGGACGCTCGGGCTGGCGTTCCCGTCCACAATCCTTGTGCTCGCGGATCAGCTGATCGAGTGAACTCCAGAAGCGTCTTTCCGAGACCGCATCCAAGCTAATTGCCCGAAAGGTCAATTGCACTGCCATGATGCGGTGGTTACGGCAAAGTGGTTACGGCAAAGGAGCGAAAGTCGTATAATGCCATCCATAGATGAGCCAGAGGGAGGAAATCCATGCGGAAGTCTCCATTCGGTGTCGCCGTCGCGGCTCTTATGCTTTCTACGTCTCAGCCGCTGGTCGCCGCGCAAGACGACGTCGATCAGCAGCTCGGTAACGTGAACTTCAAAACCTCCTGCAACGATGTTGCGCAGCGTCGCTTCGATCGCGCGATGCGCTATCAGCACTCGTTCTGGTACACCAATGCCAAGGAGATCTTCGAGGAGGCCATCAAGGCTGATCCGTCATGCGCCATGGCCTATTGGGGCATCGCGCTCACGATGATGGACAATCCGCACGCCGCAATTCCGCGGCCGAATCTTGCGCCCGGCCTCGCCGCGATCACCAAAGCCAGGGAGATCGGAGCCAAGACCGAGCGCGAACGCGACTACATCGATGCGATGATGGTGATGTACGCGGACCACGAAACGATCCCCCACGCCCAGCGCATGCGCGCGCTGCGCGACAAACAGGCCGACATCGCAGCGAAATATCCTGAAGATGACGAGGCCCAGATTGCCTACGCCATCACGCTCAACACGTCGGCGGACTTGAAGGACAAGACCTACGCCCAGCAGACCAAGGGCGCCGCGATCCTGGAGCCGATGTCGGTCCGGCTGCCGCAGCATCCGGGCGTGACGCACTACCTGATCCACCTCTACGACTATCCGGCGACTGCGCAAAAAGGCCTCGACG
Organism: Bradyrhizobium sp. OAE829; assembly: GCF_040546575.1. Classification (NCBI taxonomy): domain Bacteria; kingdom Pseudomonadati; phylum Pseudomonadota; class Alphaproteobacteria; order Hyphomicrobiales; family Nitrobacteraceae; genus Bradyrhizobium; species Bradyrhizobium sp. OAE829. Next base: position 2,171,123 of record NZ_JBEPOE010000001.1, read on the forward strand.
CCGCCAACCGCTACGCCAAGATCGCGCCGGCCGCGCCGCACGCGCAGCACATGCCGTCGCACATCTACACCCGCGTCGGCTATTGGAAGGAATCGATCGCCTCCAACGCCGCCTCCGTGAAAGCCGCGAAGTCCGAGAAGTCAGTGGGCAATTACCTGCACGCGCAGGATTACATGGTTTATGCCCATCTTCAGCTCGCCCAGGACCAGCAGGCGCGCGCCGTCATAGACGACATGGTCAAGGAGACCGACTTCAAGGTGACGGTCGCGGCAGCCGACTACGCGCTGGCGGCCTCGCCGGCCCGTTATGCGATCGACCGCGGCGACTGGGACGCGGCCTCGCAACTATCGGTCAGGCCGAGCGGCCTGAACTACGCGATGGCGATCTCGCATTTCGCACGCGCGCTCGGCGCGGCGCGCTCCGGCAAGCCGGAAGCGGCCAAGGCCGATGTCCAGAAGCTCGCGGAACTGCGCGACAAATTGCGCGACGCCAAGGATAATTACTGGTCGCAGATCGTCGACATCCAGCATCAGGTCGCCGTTGCCTGGGTGCTGCACGCGGAGGGCAAGTACGACGAGGCTCTCAAGGCCATGAGTGCGGCAGCGGACGCCGAGGACCTGACCGAGAAGCATGTGGTCACGCCGGGTCCGCTGGCGCCGGCGCGCGAACTCTACGGCTTCATGCTGCTCGATCGCGGCATGACCAAGGAGGCGCTTGCGGCGTTCGAGGCCACCAAGGCCAAGGAGCCGAACCGCTTCCATGGCTACGCCGGTGCAGCCAAGGCCGCCGACACGCTCGGTGACAAGGCGGCGGCGCGACAGAACTATCAGCAACTCATGGCGCTCGCGGCGAGCGCCGACACGGAGCGGCGCGAGGTAGCGGCGGCAAAGACCTATCTCGCCAGCAACTAGCGATCAGAACGGTGGTGCAATGAGAAGGGTAGCTATCGCCGTCGCAGCAGCCTCGCTGGGGTGCGTACTCGCGGCGGCGTTGGCGTGGTTCGGTCTGCCACGGCACGCCGCCGCGACTGCGACCGCGCCTGTTTGGACCGAGGTGGCCTGGCCCTTCCCGATCGATCAGTGGGGAAAGGGCAAGGCGTTCCGCTGCAAGGCGGCCGACTGCGGCGCCGAGGTGAGCCTCTATCTGCGTGCCAAGATCGGGTTCTGCAATTGCACGACCGGCGTCGCCGACGACGAAGATCTGGACCGCATGGGAGATCTTGTCCTCGTCGGCGACGTTGCGCCGCTCGGCGCGGGCCGTCCGGTCAACATTGCGTGGATGAAGGGCCGCAGCCGCGCCTACGCGCTCAACGCGCGCAATCCGCCCGGCAAAACGGCGATATCGGTCGTCTTCAACGAACGCTGCGACATGATCGCCGCAACCGCCGTGCTCGGCCACGACCGGCCGGCGGCGACCGAGCCCAGCGTGATCGAATTCCTCAACGGCGAGAGGGTGATGCGCTGGGCCGAGGTCACGCTTGGCCTCTGATGCGTGTGCAGGCAGGACTGTCAAACGGGATGGAGACGGTAAATGGACATTCGCGCCGCACTGAAGGAGCTGTGTGAAGCCTTCAACGCGCACGATCTCGATCGCATCATGGCATGTTTTTCTGACGATTGCGTGCTGGAGATGCCGAGGGGAAGCAGCCCCTGGGGCTCCCGTTTCGAGGGCAAGCGGAATGTACGGGCAGCGCTGGCGACGCGCTTTGAAGGCTTGCCCGATGTCCATTACGGCAACGATGCCCATTTTGTGGATGCGGCTGCCGACACCGGCATCTCGAAATGGACCCTCACGGCACCACCCGCGAGGGCGCGCGAAAGGAAGTCCACGGTTGTGACTTCTATACGTTCCGCGATGGCAAGGTGATCCGCAAGGACTCGTACTGGAAAATCGTGGAGTGAGCTGACGCGCGACGAACAGTACGTAGGATGGGTAGAGCGAAGCGAAACCCATCACTTACCCGCGGGCTGCTATTGATGGGTATCGCGGAGCCTGTCATCGGGCGCGCGTTCGCGCGACCCGTTGGCTCCACCCATCCGACGCGCTGCGGAACAGGCCCTGGCTCAGTCGCGGATCATTGCGATCAGCTTGAAGTCCTTGTCGAGCTTGATGTCGTACTGCCCATCCCTGCATTTGGCGTCATCGACTTCAAAATAGCTGCTGGCCTCGGTTTCCTTTTCCATCTTGCCGCCCGTGCAGCCAAGGCCTTCCAGGACAGCCTTGATCTTCTCGGCCTCGGCCGGTGTCACGGGGGTGTCGGCAAGCGCAAAGGTGCTGCTGACAAGCGCAGCAGCGAACGCCGTCACGAACAGCTTCATCGGTGCGTTCTCCAGTTGAGAAAACGAAACCAGCCTGACCCAGGTTAGTTCCAAAAACAAGCGCGCCAGGAGGAACCCACATGCGCGCCCGGGAGCTCGCTCACGATGCTGCCTGCGTGTTATCGTCCAAAAAAACGAGGGAGCAGATAATGCGCGGACGGCGTGTAGTGATGGATTCGCTGGTGTCGAACGGCGTGAGCCACATCTTCGGCAATCCCGGAACGACAGAAACGCCGTTGCTGGACAGTCTGGTGAGCTATCCGCAGATCGAATATATCATGACCCTCCATGAGGGCGTGGCGGTCGGCGCGGCGAGTTTCCATGCGCAGGCCACCGGCCGCGCGGCTGTGGCCAATCTCCACGTAGCTCCCGGGCTCGGCAATGCCATCGGCGCGATCTACGGCGCGCTCAAGGCCAATTCGCCCCTCGTCGTGACCGCCGGCCAGCAGGACACGCGCATGCGGCTGGCCAACCCGGTGCTGGGCCACGACCTCGTCGCCATGGCGGCACCGGTCACCAAATGGAGCGTGCAGGTCGAGCGCGCCGATGAGCTCGCGCCCGTGCTGCGCCGCGCCTTCAAGGTCGCGACCGATGCGCCCAGGGGACCCGTCTTCGTCTCGCTTCCGATCAACGTGCTGGAGCAGGAAACCAATATCGAGGCGATTGCACCAGATAAATTGTGGCGCTCGCCACAAGCGGACCCCGCAGGGATCGAGGAACTGGCCTCGCTTCTCCTGAAATCAGAGCGGCCCACCATCGTTGCCGGCGATGACGTGGCCCGATCAGGGGCCTCTCAAGCGCTGGTCGCGCTGGCGGAGGCGATCGGCGCGCCGGTTTGGTTCGAGGGGCTGCGCGCCCATGCGCCGTTTCCCACCAGCCATCCGAACTATCGCCAATCGCTCCCGGCCGACGCCGCGCAGGTTCGCAAAGCCCTGTCGGATACCGATCTCGTCCTGCTGCTGGGAGGTCCGTTTTTCGAGGACATCTGGTATGCGGAAGGCAGCCATTTCCCGGGCGCCGCCGTCGTCGTCCAGATCGAGGAATCGCCCGAACGTCTGGCGTTCAATCACCGCCTCGATGGCGGCATCGTCGGCGACATGGCGGCCAGCATCGCCTCACTGGCGAAGATTATGAGCGCGCGGCAAAGCGCCGAATTCAAGCTCGCCGCAGAGCGCCGCAACCAGGCGCTCGCCGAGTTGAGCGCCCGCGATCGGGAGGCGCACCGGGCGCGGCTGGAGAAGGCCTGGAACCGCGAGCCGAGCTCGATGGCGCGGGTGACGGCCGAGCTCCGGCGGGGGCTGCCTGACAATGTCGTCATCGTGGACGAAAGCATCACCGCCAGTCTCGACCTGGCGCGGTCGTTCGATTATCGCGGCTTCGGTGATTATTTCGGCGGGCGCGGCGGCGGCATCGGTCAGGGATTTTCCGGCGCGATCGGGGTAAAGGTCGCGATGCCGGATCGCCCGGTGGTCGCCGTCTCCGGCGACGGCTCGGCGATGTACAGCATTCAGGCGCTATGGACCGCGGCCCACCACAAGCTCGCGATCGTGTTCGTCATTCTTTCAAACCGGCAATATCGCATCCTCAAGCACAACGTCGACGTCTGGCGACAGAATTTCGAGGCGGGAACGCAGCATCCCTATCAGCAGATGGACCTGACGGGACCGGACCTCGATTTTGTGCATCTGGCGGCCGGCATGGGCGTCGAAGGCATCAGGGTCGAAATGGCCGGCGACATCGCCGCGGTCATGGAGCGTGCCATTGCGGGAAATCGGCCTTATCTCGTCGAGATCGCGATCGAAGGAAAGCGGTGACGGGGCATAACTGCCTGCAAATGATTCACGTCATGGCCGGGCTTGTCCCGGCCATCCACGTCTTCCTTGTTTGATGGAAAGCAAGACGTGGATGCCCGGCACAAGGCCGGGCATGACGACGTTCGGAATATGCCGCTATTTCCTTGAGCGCCTTGTCAGACTTAGGGGGCCGGCAAGCTCTTATCGCTGCGCGGCCGGCGGCTTCTGCACCGTCGGCGCGGCAGCAGCGAGAATATCCGCGCGCACACCTGTCCGCGGCGGATAGATCCGCTGCCGGTTGATAATTTGCTTGGTCGCCTTGGCGGCGGCGCCGGAAGCATGCAGCTGGCGATCCCATCCGACGGTGTGCAGCGCGCCCCAGGCGCCGAGATCGAGCACGGTGACATACCAATCGATGTCAAGGGCAAGCATCGGTTGCCCGAGCAAGTCAGCGACAACGTTGTTTCCGGCAAAGCGGCCCATCGGCCGTGCGAACTGGCAGGACATCACGGTGGCATGTTCGCCGTCCACGACGCAGGAAGCCACATCGCCGGCGGCAAAGATGTTTGTCGCACCGGTGAGACGCATGAACTGATCCACGTGGAGGCGACCAAGCCGATCGCGCTCGACATCAATCGTTTGCGCCACCGGGCTTGCCCTCATCCCTCCGCACCACACCACCGTCCGCGCCGGGATGACTTCGCCGGAGTTCAGCGTGACGGTATTCGCATCGATCGCCGTGCCCCTCGCATTGAGCCGCGTTTCCACACCGAGCGCCGCCAGCGCTTCACCGACGATCGGGCGCGCTTGTTCTCCGAGCGTCACGCCCACAACGGGGTTGGGATCGACGAGAATAATCCGTCGCTCGCCGGTGAGGCCTGCCTTTTCAAGCTTGCCCGGCATCTCCGTCGCGACTTCGATGCCGGTAAAGCCGGCGCCGACGATGACCACCGTGGCGCGGCCTTCGGCATCCGCCTGCCCGCCCAATGCGGCGAGGTGCGCCTCGAGCCGGACGGCCGCCGCATAGCTATCCACGTCAAAACCGCAGGCCGCCAGCCCCGGTATCGCCGGGCGCGCGAGCTGGCTGCCGAGCGTCAGCACCAGCCGATCGTATGCAATGACCTCGCTGCCGCTATTCGTGGTGACGCTCACCTGCTGCCGGGCGGGATCGACCGCCCTCACCTCGGCAACCCTGTGATCGACGCCAACCGGGTCGAGCAGTTCGGCAAGCGGTATCGCCGCCTCGCTGATGTCGACCTCGTAATTGCGAACCCTGATGTTGTGGTAGGGGTTGCGGTCGACGACGAGTATCTCAACATCCGCCGCCGCCGCGCCGATCTCGTCACGCTTGCGCGCAGCACCCAGGGCGGCCCACAGCCCCGCAAATCCAGCACCAAGGACAACAATGCGCGGCATCTGATTTTCCCGAACGGCCAACGGGAGCTAATCGTGTGAGAGAAGCGGAATCAAGTGTGTTGAGGCAGATCGCGTAGGGTGGGTTAGCGTAGCGTAACCCACCATCTTCGCTCACCAGGCGGTACGTACGTCGAGTTTATCATCGGACGCGCATTTGCGCGCCTGGCGGCTGGCAATGACGACGGACTGCGACAAATTAACCCGACGGGCAAATCAGTTCTGATTTGCGGAAATCGTGTCAAGCACAAAATTTCCGATAATCAAAAATATTTCCCTTTCCTTCGACCCAAATCACCGGCACATTCTCGCCATCCCGTCCCACTCAGAGGGGCGTTGGCCATCGTCACAACGAGGGGCGGGTCGCGGTGGACGCCTGATTCACGTCTGACGACGGCGTGGATCAGCGTACGGCAAAACCGTGTGGTCCTGGCGCCCGTTGCAGGCGTCAAGCTGTCGGAGAAGCGTGAGCGGAAACGGCAGTGACGGAGTCAACCAAGAACTCGTCTCCGGGGAGAGCACGGCATAAGCCGTAAAGCCATTGCGCAGGGAATGTCGGATGTTCTCCGCTGCCCTGTATGCTCATGTGCAGCATTCTTTGTGCTAACCGCACATGAGACCGCGGGTGCAGCGCGCATCCGGCATTCCCTGCGCCCTCTGGTTTTTGAGGGTGAAGAATTTGATAGCAAACCTCGGGCGCAATGTGCCGCGAGAACGCGAAACTATATCCGCGTCGTCCCGGCGAACGCCGGGACCCACACGCCGCGGCCCATCGGTGAGATCGCCGGCGTTAGTGACCATCTGCAAACAACGACCGCCGCGGAGTATGGGTCCCCCGATGCGCAATTGCGCATCTGAGGTCAAGGCCGGGACGACACCGAACAATATGACAGAACAGCATTGTGTCGCCCAAGCCCTTGACCAATGGTCGATTCATCGGTTGAGATGCAACCATGTTCCGGGGCAAATCCATCCTGCTGATCCTTGCGCTCACGGCGCCGTCGCTTGCGTCGGCGCAGACCATCAGCTTTGGCGAAGGGGCCGCCATCCTCGGCAAGAGCTGCGCCCCCGACATCACCGCCAATTGCCGCGGCGTTAATATCGACTCCACCCGCCTGAAGGAGTGCCTCTACCGCAACCAGGACGTGATGTCGGCGGCGTGCAAGACCGATTATCCCCGGGCGTTCGATGCGATCCAGAAACGCATCGCGGCGCGCGCCACCGTCGGGCGGGAATGCGAGTTCGAAGTCGTCAAGAAGTGCGGCGGCAAGGGACGCGAGGTCTTCAAATCCCTGGCTTGCCTGCTGGCGTTGCCGACCGTGAGCGCGCGATGCACCAAGTCCATCGCCGATGTCGGCTACCGGGCGCAGGACGACGTCGCAACCAAGCTCAGCGGGCTGGAAACGCCGCTGGAGCTGGATATCCCCGCGCTGCGCCAGCAGGTCCTCGAGCGCTCGAAACAACGGGGCAAGAACGAGCCGCCGCCGAACAAGCGGCCGCCGATTGCGCCCGAACTGAACAAGCTGCCGAGCTTCAATGTCGACATCCAGTTCGACACCGACACCCCGATCGTGAAGCCGGAATCCTATCAGACCATCGGACGGCTGGCCGATACGCTGGTCAATTCCGCACTGCTGAACTACACGTTCCTGATCGTCGGCCATGTCGAATCGACCGGCCGACGCGACCACAACGTCTTCCTCAGCCAGCGCCGCGCCGACGCGATCCGCGACATCCTGGTCAACACCTTCAAGATCTCGGCAAAGCGGCTGCAGTCGGTCGGCCTCGGCGAGGAACAGCTGCTCGATCCCGCCCGTCCCAACGGACCCGTCAATGCGCAGACGCAGATCATGACGCTGGCGAAAGTGCCCGAGCAAAGCGAGCCAGCCACGGCGGCAAAAGGCGCGGCCGCGAAAAAGCCGGCCAAGAAAAAGCAGTAGCAAGAGATAATAATTCTATTCGCCGATTGCGAAACGATCAGCGCATTCCTATCTGAAAGTTCCCGCTGCCCCCGCCCGCGCTAGCGCGGCCGCAGCGCCGTGCCACAATTTCAGATCAGACTGCGACCATGCTCTCCATGTCCCCGATCATTTCCGTCGCCAACCTGTCCAAGACCTATGGTTCAGGCTTCAAGGCGCTGAACGGCATCAACCTGGATATCCGTCGCGGCGAGATTTTCGCGCTGCTGGGACCGAACGGCGCCGGCAAGACCACGCTGATATCAATCATCTGCGGCATCGCGAACTTAAGCGAAGGCCGCGTCACCGTCGACGGCCACGACATCAACAGGGATTACCGCGCCGCGCGCTCGCTGATCGGGCTGGTGCCGCAGGAACTGCACACCGACTCCTTTGAAACCGTGTGGGCGACCGTCAGCTTCAGCCGAGGCCTGTTCGGCAAGCCGAAGAATCCGGCCCATATCGAAAAGGTGCTGAAGGACCTGTCGCTGTGGGACAAGAAGGACTCAAAGATCATCACGCTGTCCGGCGGCATGAAGCGCCGTGTGATGATTGCGAAGGCGCTGTCGCACGAGCCGCAGATCCTGTTCCTGGACGAGCCGACCGCGGGTGTCGACGTCGAACTGCGCAAGGGCATGTGGGAAGTGGTGCGCGCACTCCAGGTCGCCGGCGTCACCATCATCCTGACCACGCATTACATCGAAGAGGCCGAAGAGATGGCCGACCGCATCGGCGTCATCAACAAGGGCGAGATCATCCTGGTCGAGGACAAGGCCGGGCTGATGCAAAAACTCGGCAAGAAGCATCTCAAGCTGTATCTGCAGAGCAAGGTCGAGGCGATCCCTGAGGCGCTGGCCGCCTACCATCTCGAACTGTCCGAGGACGGCCGCGAGATCACCTATAATTACGACACCAAGGGCGATCGCACCGGCATCACCAGTCTCTTGAGCGACCTCCGCAACGCCGGCATCCGCATCTCCGACCTCGACACCACGCAATCGTCGCTCGAAGACATCTTCGTCAGCCTGGTGAGGGCACCATGAACTGGCGCGCGGTTCAGGCCATCTACCTGTTCGAAATGGCGCGCACCTGGCGCACGCTGCTGCAGAGCATCGTCTCGCCGGTCGTTTCCACCTCGCTGTATTTCGTGGTGTTCGGCGCCGCGATCGGCTCACGCATCACCGAGGTCGACGGCGTCAGCTACGGCACCTTCATCGTGCCGGGGCTGGTGATGCTGTCGGTCCTGACGCAAAGCATCGCCAACGCCTCGTTCGGCATCTACTTCCCGAAATTCGTCGGCACGATCTATGAACTGCTGTCGGCGCCGGTGTCGTATTTCGAGATCGTGCTGGGCTATGTCGGCGCCGCCGCCACCAAATCGATCATCCTCGGCCTGATCATCCTCGCCACCGCCGCGCTGTTCGTGCCGCTGCACATCATGCATCCCTGGTGGATGCTGACCTTCCTGGTGCTGACGGCGGTGACCTTCAGCCTGTTCGGCTTCATCATCGGCATCTGGGCCGACGGTTTCGAAAAGCTGCAGATGATCCCGATGCTGGTGGTGACGCCGCTGACCTTCCTCGGCGGCAGCTTCTATTCGGTGAGCATGCTGCCATCAGGCTGGCGCACCATCACGCTGCTCAATCCGGTGGTCTATCTGATCTCGGGTTTCCGCTGGAGTTTTTACGAAATCGCCGACGTCAGCGTCGCCCTGAGCCTCGGCATGACGCTGGGCTTCCTGGCGGTGTGCATGGTGATGGTGTGGTGGATCTTCAGGACGGGGTACCGGCTCAAGAATTGACGGACCCCCGTCCGCTCGCGAAAAAGTCAGCACTATCAGCGTGATTCAGCCCCCTCTCCGCCTTGTTTGCGCCGTGGGGCGCATTAACGATGGGTCCGCAGGCCGCTGGAACGGCGACCGGATTCCGGGCATATTGGATGCCGGGGGACGGAGAGCCGCTTCGCTTGCATTCATGGCGCTGCGGTAAAACGGCCTGGAGGCCAAAGTGAAATTGCGTTCCTTCCTCGTTGCCGTCACCGGCCTGATGCTGTTCATGACCAGCGCCGCGCAGGCCAAAGTCGCCATCACCGTCGACAAGGATAGCCAGCAGATGACCGTCGCCGTCGATGGCGTCGAGCGCTATCGCTGGCCGGTGTCGAGCGGACTTCCCTCCTATGAAACGCCGAACGGCAGCTTCCGCGCCTTCCGCATGGAAGCGGATCATTATTCCAAGGAATTCGACGAAGCGCCGATGCCGCACTCGATCTTCTTCACGAAGGTCGGCCACGCCATTCACGGCACCGATTCCGTCAACCGGCTCGGCTCTCCGGCTTCGCATGGCTGCGTGCGGCTGTCGCGCGACAACGCCGCGAAGCTCTATGCGCTGGTGCAGGAGCAGGGCGTGCTCAACACCACGGTGACGCTGACCGGCTCATCCCAGGTCGCCTTGGCGCGCAATCCGCGGCCGCGCACCAACGCCGTCGCGCGCCGTGCTCCGCCGCAGCAATATGAGCAGCAATCCAACGCCGCTGGTGATCCAGTCGTGATCACGCCGCAGCCCGGCATGGCGCCGCAGGCTGGTATGGCGCAGCAGGGGCGAACCGACGACGGCTACATCTATCCGGCCGACGGCAGTTCCAGCGAGGCGCGTTATCCGGCGCCGCGCGACCGCCGGCTCTACGGCGCACAGGCCTATCCGCAGCCGCAGCAACAATATTATGACAACCGCGGCTACGCGCCGACGCCGCAGGGCTATTACCAGCCGCAGCCGCAGCCATATTACCAGCGGCGCGGACTGTTCACCTATCAGGATTGACCGAGACATGTCCTTGCAAGGGTGGTCGTGACGCCTGCCATGTGTCGTGAAGCAGCATCCCGCTTGCCATCGCCACGACGAACACAACCACGCCCGGCGACAGCGTCGCCAGGCTCTCCAGCGCCGGCCCCGGGCACAATCCGACGAGACCCCATCCTGCTCCGAACATTCCTGCGCCCAGCACCAGCGGCGCATCGATGTCGGATTTGCCCGGCCAGAAATACTGCGCGGCCAGCACCGGCCGCGCGCGCTGTCTTGCCAGCATGAAGCCGGGAGTGGCGACAGCCAATGCCGCCGCCATCACCACGGCGAGGCTTGGATCCCACCCGCCAAAGATATCGAGGAATGCGAGCACCTTGGTCGGCTGCACCATTCCCGAGACGAGCAAGCCGGTTCCGAAGATCAGGCCACACAACAACGGCGCGATGATCCGCGATATGATTTCCATGACTCAGCCTCCCAGCAGGTGACGGGTGACGGCCACGGTGATCACCGCCGTCACCATGAAGACGATGGTCGCCACGATCGAGCGCGGCGACAGCCGTCCAATCCCGCAAATGCCGTGGCCTGAGGTACAGCCGCCGCCGAGCCGCGTGCCGAAACCAACCAATAGCCCCGCCGCAACGATGACGGCCCAGCTGGCCGGCAGCTTGGGCGGCGCCATGCCGTAGCCGATCCATCCGGCGACAACGGGAACCAGCATCAGCCCCGCGATGAAGGCGATGCGCCAGGCCTTGTCCTCGCTCCTGATATTCAGGAGCCCCGCGAAGATGCCGCTGATGCCGGCGATCCGGCCGGTCAGCAACATCAACAGCACGGCGGAAAGGCCGATCAGCGCGCCGCCGATCGCAGCCGACACAGGGGTGAAATTGGCCATGACGAATTCCATTGGTCTTGCGAGCGCGCCGAACCATAAACCCGCAACGAATTATCGCAATGGGCCTATTGGTCGCCGTCACGCATCCGGCGCCAAACGGCGCCCAGCACGTTGGAATAGTCGTCGGTCCAGACCCGCTGGTGGTCTTCGGCTTCGGTCTCGGCCCATTTGTCCGATGACGCGAGCGCGCCGACATCGGCCTCGTGCCGCGCCGACACCACCACCGAGGTGGAGAAGATGTATTCAGCGTCGCGGCCGGAATCCTCGCTGTAGACCCAGCTCTTCAGGTCGTTGGCATCCGCAATGCCGACCACGACGCTGGAGAGTTCGAGATGCCGGTTGGAGACGTGCATCGCGACCACGCCCTGCGGCGCCAGCTTTTCCTTGTAGATCTCCATCGCCTCTTCGGTCGCCAGATGAATCGGTATCGCATCCGACGAATAAGCGTCGACGATGATCAGGTCGTAGACACCGTTCGGCTCGCGCGCGAAGGTCAGCCGCGCATCGCCGATCACCGGCTTCAGGTCCGGCTCGCACTTGCTGATATAGGTGAAATATTTCGGATCGCGCGCGGTATCGACCATCGTCTGGTCGATCTCGAAGAACTTCCAGTCCTCGCCCGGCAACGAGGCGCAGGTCAGCGTGCCGGAGCCAAGCCCGATCACAGCAACCCGCAGCGCGGCCCCTTTCCGCTCGCGCACCGCCGTGATCGCCTGACCGATGCCGCCGTCCTTGTGGTAGTAGGTGATCGGCTCGGGCCGACCGGTCACTGGCGTGCCGTCATCGTTCTTGAATTTTTCGGCGCCGTGGATCGTGGTGCCGTGCATCAGCACATGATACTGGCCGTTCGACGTCACCACGATCTTGTGGACGCCGAAGAAGCTGCGCACGGTTTCCACCCGGCCGTCGTCGGAGGGATAAGCGCGCAGCAGCACCAGCGCCACCACCACGGTCGCGAAGATCTTCCAGCGGCTGGCGTTCAGCCCAAGCGCCAGCAATGCCGACAGCACGCCGACCGCGCCGATCATCCAGACCCGGCGCTCGTCGAGCCAGTGCATGACCGTGCCAGGTGACCAGGACGGCGCGATCAACGCCACGGCCAGTACGGCGAGGAACGGCCAGTACCAGGCGCTCCAGCGTGGCAACCGTTCGTTTCCCGTCGGCCGGCACAACGCCGCCAGTGCCAGCAGGATCGGGTATTCGGCGATCCAGGAAAAGGTGAAGGGGGCGATCAGGCCTGCGAAGAGGCCGCCGACCATGCCGCCGAACGACAGCGCGACATAGAAGCCGGTGAGATACTTGGCGGCCGGCCGCGTCCGGGCCAGTTCGCCATGGCAGGCCATCGCGATGACGAAGAAGCACAGTTGATGCCCGCCGAGCGTGAGCAGCAAATTCTGCTCGCCGCCGAAGGCAAGCAGCACGACGACGCCGGCGATCGCCAGCGGCTGCGCCAGCAACATCCATTTGTGCGGCAGCAGCGGCCGCGACTGGAACACCAGCACCCAGGTCAACAGATACAGCGACAGCGGCAGCACCCATAACAGAGGAGCCGCGGCGACGTCGGTGGAGATATGCGCGGTCACCGCGATCAGCAGACCCGACGGCACCGCCGCGAGGAAAATCCAGCGCGCGCGCGTCGTCCATGACGGCGCCGGCGCATCCGCATCGTCGGCCGGCATGTTCAGGTCAGCCGCATTGGCCGGCGAACGCAGCAGCAATATTGCGCAGCTTGCGATCAGCACGATCAGCAGGCCATAGCCGCCGGTCCAGAGCAGGTTTTGCGCGCGGAGCGTAAACATCGGCTCCAGCAGCACCGGATAGGACAACAGCGCCAGGAAACTGCCGATGTTGGAGGACGCATAGAGAAAGTAAGGATCGGGCCCGCTGGGATGGCCGGTGCGGACGAACCAGGCCTGCAGCAGCGGGTTGTTGGCGGCGAGCGCAAAGAACGGCAGCCCGATCGATACCGCAAACAGACCCAGTAGCCAGATCGCATAGCCCGAATTCGGCGGCTCGCCCCAGCCGCTCGAGATCGACAGCGGCAGCGTCAGCATGGCAACGACGAGCAGCACCAGATGCACGGCCACAGGGACGGCGCGGTTGCGGAGCTGCATCAGAAAATGCGCATAGGCATAGCCGCCCAGCAGCAGCGACTGAAAGAACACCATCGCCACCGACCACACCGCCGGCGAGCCGCCGAGCCGCGGCAGCACCATCTTGGTGAACAGCGGCTGCACCGAGAACAGCAGCAGCGCGCTGACGAAGATCGCCGCGGTGTAGACCACCAGAACCATCCGGTTCCGGGAATCGGACGACAGGTCCGTGGCGGCGGACGGTTCAGAAAGGCTCATCAGAGCTCCGGCAGGGACCCGGCGGGCGCCGGAGGGCGGAATTCCGGCATGGAAGCGCCAGAGACGGTAATGGAGCATATGGCAACAAGGCTAGCAAGGAACCGCAAAATGGTGGATTGAGGGGACGCCGGGGCGGCGCAACGGCACGGCTTAATCAAACCTTCTTGAAGCGCACATGAACGAAACGGACGTCGTCATCATCGGTGCGGGGCATAACGGCCTCACCTGCGCGGCCTATCTCGCGATGGCCGGCCTGCGCGTGAAGCTGGTGGAGCGCCGCAAGGTGGTTGGCGGCGCCGCGGTGACCGAGGAATTCCACCCGGGATTCCGCAATTCGGTGGCCGCCTACACCGTCAGCCTGCTCAACCCGCAGATATCAGCCGATTTGAAGCTGGCCGAGCACGGCCTGCGCATCGTTGAACGCCGCGCGCAGAATTTCCTGCCCGCGCCCGATGGCAGCTATCTCCTCACCGGCGAAGGCCGCACCCGGGATTCAGTCACCAGGTTGAGCCCGCGCGACGCCGATCGCTTCGATGCGTTCGCGCACGAGCTGGAGGGAATTGCGGATGTATTGCGGCAACTGGTGCTACGCGCCCCGCCGAACATCGTCGAAGGCTTCAGCATCGGCGCGATCCGCGAGACTTTTAACGCGCTCGGCACCGCCAGTATCCTGAAAAAGCTGTCGCTGGAACAGCAGCGCAGCCTGCTCGATCTGTTCACGCGCTCGGCCGGCGAAATGCTGGACGAACGCTTCGAGAGCGACCTCGTAAAAGCGCTGTTCGGCTTCGACGCCATCGTCGGCAATTACGCCAGCCCCTACGCGGCGGGCTCCGCTTACGTGATGCTGCACCATGCGTTCGGCGAGGTGAACGGCAAAAAGGGCGTGTGGGGCCACGCCATCGGCGGCATGGGCGCGATCACGCAGGCGATGGCGCACGCGGCGCGCGGCCATGGCGCCGACATCGAACTCGATGCCGGCGTGCGCGAGGTGATTGTCGAAGGCGGCCGCGCGGTTGGTGTCATCCTCGACAATGGCGAAACCGTGCGCGCGAAATACGTCGTCTCCGGCGTCAATCCGAAATTGCTCTACACGCGCCTCGTGCCACGAGAAGCGCTGGCGCCGGAATTCCTCGATCGCATCACCCACTGGCGCAACGGCTCCGGCACCTTCCGGATGAATGTGGCGCTGAGCGCCCTGCCCTCGTTCACGGCGCTGCCGGGCGAAGGCGATCATCTCACGGCCGGTATCATCCTCGCCCCCAGTCTCGATTACATGGACCGCGCCTGGCAGGACGCCCGCGAGCGTGGCTGGAGCCGCGAGCCGGTGGTCGAGCTGCTGATCCCCTCGACGCTCGATGATTCGCTCTGCCCGCCCGGCCAGCATGTCGCGAGCCTGTTCTGCCAGCACGTCGCGCCGCAATTGCCGGACGGAAAATCGTGGGATGACTACGCTGAGGAAGTGGCCGACCTGATGATCGCGACGGTGGACAAATATGCGCCGGGCTTTGCGGGAAGCGTCGTCGGCCGACAGGTGCTGTCGCCGCTCGATCTGGAGCGCCAGTTCGGCCTGCTCGGCGGCGACATCTTTCACGGCGCGCTGACGCTGAACCAGCTGTTCTCGGCGCGGCCGATGCTGGGCCATGCCGATTACCGCGGGCCGCTGAAGGGCCTCTACCATTGCGGCTCGGGCGCCCATCCCGGCGGCGGCGTCACCGGCGCCCCCGGCCACAACGCCGCCAAGACGATCCTCGGCGATCACCGCGCGCTGTTTGGTTGAGGGGCGCAACTCCGTTAGCGGTGCCGCGCCCTGCTCGGTGGTTAGATGGCGTCGTAGGCTTCGGTCGGAAGCACCCGCGCGGTCTGCGCCATCGCCAGCGGCGAGATCGTCTCCATCGCGGACTGACGTCGCTCTTCAGCCGACGGATAGCTGACGAACGCGCACACGGCGCACATGACTGCAATAACTGCCGTAATCCTGGCCATTTCAATTCCTCCCTTGTTAATATTCTTATTTACGGCAGCGATCCTGGCATGCGCCATTTAACGCCCGGTTCCCGCATCCCCCGACGCAGCGTCGATCAGCAAACGCTGTGAATCGGCGGTGAATTGGCTAACAAGCCTTGAAAATTGCGATCGCCTCGCGGTGGACAAGGTGTGGATGACCGGTGAATGTTCCGGTGCATGACCTTGTGGATGGGCGTTGCGTTAAGGGCCGATAGGCTGTGCGCAGGCACGGCCAATGCCCGCCGCGTCTCGAAGCGCGACAAGTTCGGGCTGCGCTAGCTTGCAATTGAATTGAATGAAAAAGACCGGACGCCGCCAAGCGCCCGGTCCGGAAAAGTTGGTAGACGTGCTGCCGATTGTGCCGGCAGTTGCGTCGGGTTACTTCAACGATGTGCTGATGCTATCAAAGTTGCCGCTGAGCTTGGTGCCAACGCCCTGCACAGCCGTGATGATCGCAATCGCAATTCCGGCGGCGATCAGGCCGTATTCGATCGCCGTGGCACCTGTTTCGTCCTTGAAAAACGACAAAATGAGAGACTTCATGGCGGTTCAACCTCGGTTGTCGTAAACACGGAACCAGGGCCCCCCGGGTTCCTGCCTTTGGAACTACGGGTAAAAATCTAAATTGATCTAATCGCCTAGGCGTAATTTTTCGCGATATTATGTACCGAAATTTGCTCAAGTTTGAGCTTTCCGCTGTTTTCTCGTGGTTCCCCAATGACCTCCACCCCTGCTACCTCCCGTGCGGCCTTCGCGGTCGGCACTGAGACCGCCGCCAAACTTGTCGTCGATATACTTACCGAAGTCTTTTTTGAGGGGCAGGCCGCCATCGCCGCGTTTGAGGGTCCGGGCGGCCGCTGGGATGTCAGCGTGCATTTTGCCGTCGCGCCGGATCAGGCGCTGGTGCGCCAGCTCGTGACCAACGCCGCCGGCGAGGAAGCCGCGAAAACGATCGTGTTCGACACGGTCGAGGCCAAGGACTGGGTCAAGGCCACGCTCGAGGACCTCGTCCCGGTCCCCGCCGGGCGTTTCGTCGTGCACGGCCACCACGACCGCGCGCGCGTGCCGTCCAACAAGATCGGCATCGAGATCGAGGCGGCGCTGGCGTTCGGCACCGGCCACCACGGCACCACGCGCGGCTGCCTGCTGCTGCTCGATCATGTCCTCAAAGCGTACCGGCCGCGGCGCGTGCTCGACCTCGGCACCGGCACCGGCGTGCTGGCGATCGCCGCGGCCAAGGCGCTGCAGGAGAACGTGCTGGCCAGCGACATCGATCCGCTCTCGGTGCGGGTGGCGCAGGAAAACGCCCGGCTGAACGAAGCCGGGCACCTGGTGCAGGCGATCCCTGCCACCGGCTTCTCGGCGCCGCAATTCGCGCAGGCCGGCCCGTTCGATCTGGTGCTGGCGAATATCCTGGCCAATCCGTTGCGGCAATTGGCAACGCCGATGGCGCGGCATCTGGCACCATCGGCGCTGGTTATCCTGTCGGGACTGCTGACGCCCCAGGCGGCTTCGGTGATAGCAGCCTATCGTGCGCGCGGCCTGGTCCCGGTGCGTCATCTGCGCATAGAAGGCTGGAGCAGCCTGCTGCTGCGCAACGCGGGCTAGAAACTCATTCAGGAGGCTCAGGGGGCTTGTAGCGGGCAATGACGCCCTTTTCTTCTTCCTGCTTGGTACGTTTGACGCGCGCCTCCACGAACCGGTCCAGCATCTGGACGATGACGCCGCGTTGCTTCTTGTTGGCGATCGGAGGGGCCGGGCCGCGGCGGGCGGGCGGCGAGATCTTCTCAAACATAAAAGCAGGCATCGTGTATCCCCTCTTCGTTGAGATGAAACACTCCTGGAATTTCCCCTGGTAGCCTCACGTGAACGGCTTGCCTGGCAAACCGTTCCGCCCGATCTAACGCGGACATGGATATTGAAGCACAGATTATGCCAAATTATGGCTAGAGCCTTCTCCGTTCCGATTGAATCGGAACGGGGCTCTAGATTCTTGGTTTGACGCGTTTTCTTGACGCGAACCGGTGTCCACTTCGCTGGAAAACGCTCTATGTTGTGCGGACCTGCACCCAACCCCTTAGTGAGCCGGCGATGTTCGAAGCCCATTTCCAGACATTCGAAGAGCCCGAAAGCGGCATAGCCCTGACGGCACGGCTGGCCGCCTTCCGCGAGGAACTGGCGCGGCGCAAGCTGACGGGATTCGTGATTCCCCGTGCCGACCAGCAGCAAAACGAATATGTGCCGGCATCGGAAGAGCGGCTGGCCTGGCTTACCGGCTTCACCGGGTCGGCCGGCATGGCGGCCGTCCTGACCAAGGAAGCCGTTGTTTTCGTCGACGGCCGCTACACGCTGCAGGCCGCCAAGCAGGTCGACCGCAAGGCCTGGCATATCGAGCCGCTGGCCGATCCGCCGCCGGAGCACTGGCTGGCGAAGCATCTTAGCCCCGGCGACCGCCTCGGTTTTGACCCATGGCTGCATACTTCGGCGGCAGCCGAGCGGCTGGCAGCGGCCTGCGCCAAGGCCGGCGCGGAGCTGGTCGCGGTGGACAACAACCCGCTCGACGCGGTGTGGACCGAACGCCCCGCCCCGCCGCTCGGTCCGGTCGCGATTCACGGCACGCAGTTTTCCGGCGAGATCGAAGCCGAGAAGCTCAAGCGCATCCGGCTGGAGATCGCAAAACTCGGCGTCGACGCGCTGGTGCTGTCGGATTCGCACGCGGTGGCCTGGACCTTCAACATCCGCGGCGCCGACGTCTCGCATACGCCGCTGCCGTTGTCCTACGCGCTGGTGCCGAAGGACGGTCGTCCCACCATCTTCATCGACCACCGCAAGCTCTCGAATTTGTCGCGCGACCATCTGGAACAATCCGCCGATGTCCGGGAGTCTGCCGCGCTGACTCCGATGCTGACCGAACTCGCGCACAAGGGCGCCGCGATCGCGCTCGACAACGCCACCGCGGCCGATGCGTTGAGCCGCCTGATCGCTTCCGCCGGCGGCAAGCCGGTGCGCGGCAGCGATCCCGTGGCGCTGCTCAAGGCGGTGAAGAACATCACCGAGATCGAAGGCACCCGTACCGCGCATCAGCGCGACGCGGTGGCGCTGACGCGGTTTCTGGCCTGGATCGACCGCGAGGCGCCGTCGGGCGCGCTGACCGAGATCGACACCGTGGAGGCGCTGGAGACCTTCCGCCGCCAGACCTGCGCCCTGAAGGACGTGTCGTTTCCGACCATTGCCGGCACCGGGCCGAACGGCGCCATCGTGCACTACCGCGTCACCCGCAAGACCAACCGGCGGATTTCGTCCGGCGATCTCCTGCTGATCGATTCCGGCGCGCAATATGAAGACGGCACCACCGACGTCACCCGCACCATCGCGATCGGCGAGCCGACGGACGAAATGCGCGATCGCTTCACCCGCGTGCTGCGCGGCCATATCGCGATCGCGCGCGCGGTCTTCCCCGACGGCACCACCGGCGCCCAGCTCGACAGCTTCGCGCGGCAATATCTTTGGGCCGCCGGTCTCGATTTCGAGCACGGCACCGGCCACGGCGTTGGCAGCTATCTGTCGGTGCATGAGGGCCCGGCGCGGATTTCCAAACTCGGCACCACGCCGCTGAAGCGCGGCATGATCCTGTCCAATGAACCCGGCTACTACAAGACGGACGCTTACGGCATCCGGATCGAAAATCTCGAACTGGTCGTCGGCACCGACGTTGCCGGCGCCGAAAAGCCGATCAACGCGTTCGAGACGCTGACGCTGGCCCCGATCGACCGCCGCCTGATCGACGTGCACATGCTGAGCCCGACCGAACTGAAATGGCTGAACGACTACCACGAGCGCGTCAACCGCGAGGTACGCCCGCACCTCGATGACAACGCGACCAAGCTGTGGCTGGACGACGCGACGGCAGCGCTGCTGCCGCTTTAATAGTCGCCCCCGAGCCCTCCGACTGTCGTCCTCCGCGAAAGCGGGGGACCCAGTACGCCGCGGCTCATCCGCATATGACTCCGGCCTCTGGAATACTGGATCATCCGCTTTCGCGGATGATGACAGCTGAGTTTGTTGCGCGAGACGAAACATCAACGCACCGCCTCCCGATCCCGGCATAGCCGCATGCCGAAACGGCCGTATTCGCCGTGAGCGATCCCGCTACAGTCCAATTCACACAACGGATCGGACCTGAATGCATGGCGTGATGGGCAAGCCGCCCGGCGCTGCTGGCGACACCGGCGGCATCGCGACGTCGAAGATCATGCTGCTGATGCTCGTCGCGATGACGGGCGTCGCGCCGATCTCGCTGTACTTGCTGGTGCCGGCGCTGCCCGTGCTGGCGACGACGTTCGGGCGCGACATTTCGATCGCGCAGATGACGGTGTCGCTGTTCATGGTCGGCATCGCCTGCTCGCAGATCATCATGGGGCCTCTGTCGGACCGCTTCGGGCGCCGCCCGGTGCTGCTGTGCGGGCTCGCTTTGATGGTCACAGCCAGCGTGGGCTGCATCTTCGCCGAAACCCTGCCGCAACTGATCGCCGCGCGCTTTTTGCAGGCGCTTGGCGGCGCCACCGGCATGGTGGTCAGCCGCGCCATCATCCGCGATCTCTACAGCCGCGAGCGCATCAGCTCCATGATCAGCCTCGTCATCGCGGTCATGATGATCGCGCAGATGCTGAGCCCGCTGACCGGCGGCCTGCTGGAAACCGCGTTCGGCTGGCGCGCGATCTTCTATCTGATCACGGCAGCATCGCTGACGATCACGGTGGGCATCGCGTTCATGTTGCCGGAAACCCGCCGCGAGCGCGCCGCCGGCAGCAGCTTTCGCCGCGATGTCGGCGGCCTGATCACGTCGCGGGCGTTCATCGGCTACGCCCTGTGCCAGGTGCTGGCCTCGCAGATCATTTTTGCCTTCGCCGGCGGCGGGCCCTATGTCGTGGTCACCCAAATGGGCCGCACCAGCGCCGAATATGGCGCCTGGTTTGCGACGACCGGCTTCGCCTATCTGGTCGGCAATCTCTTCTGCGTACGCTTCGCGCCGCGCTATCAGCTGGAGAAGCTGATCTGGTTCGGGCTGGCGCTGCAGCTCGGCGGCAGCCTGCTCAATCTGGCATGGAGTCTTGCGGGGACCAACCAGGCGCCTGCCATCCTGTTCGGCACCCAGATGATCGTGATGTTCGCCAACGCCTTCGTGATGTCGAACTCGGCCGCCGGCGCGCTCAGCGTCCGCCCCGAAGCCGCCGGCACCGCATCCGGCGCCATGGGATTTTTGCAGATGGGGATCGGCTCGCTGGTGTCGCAATTCGGCGCCTATCTCGGCGGCCATTCCGCCACGACGCTGCCGCTGACGGCTGCGATTTTTGCGATCTCGATCGCCTGTGCCTCGACGATGATCTTCATCGTGCCGCGAAGGAAGGTGATCGTGAGCGAGAAACTGATCGAGAAGGCGGAGGAGAAAGATCAGGGGATGTTGTGAGGTGATGCGGGATGACTCGACGAACGCTACTGTCGTCCTCCGCGAAAGCGGGGGACCCAGTACGCCGCGGCTTCTCGGTTCTATCATTGACGTCTCTGGAATACTGGGTCGCCCGGTCAAGCCGGGCGATGACACCGAATATGAGTTAGCGTTCTCGCGGCGCATTGCGTCCGAGCTTTGCCAGAAATTTCCTTGCCCCGAAAATGAGGGCGCAGGGAAGACCGGGTGCGCGCTGCACCCGCGGTCCCGTGTGCGGTTTGCACTAAAAAGGCTGCACACGAGCATACAGGGCAGCGGAGAACACCCGGCCTTCCCTGCGCAATGGCTTTACGGCTTATGCCGTGATCTCCCCGGAGACGAGTTCTTGGTTGACTCCGTCGCTGCCGGTTCCGCTTGCGCTTCTCCGACAGCTTGACGCCTGCAACGGGCGCCAGGACCACACGGTTTTGCCGTACGCTTATCCACGCGGTCGTCTCAGCGTAAACAAGCGTCCGCCGCAACCCGTCCAACGTCCGTGACGACGGCCGACGCCCTTCTGAGTAGGACGGGATGGCGATAGATGCGCACTGATTTGGGCTGGCCGACAACAGAAATATTTTTGATTTACAGAATTTTTCTACTTGACGCGATTTCCGTAATTCAGAACTGATTTGCCCGTCGGGTCGTTTTGACGCACTTAACCGTCATTGCGAGCCAACGGGTCGCGCGAATGCGCACCCCGATGACAGGCTCCGCGAAG
Source organism: Bradyrhizobium sp. OAE829 (assembly GCF_040546575.1). Lineage (NCBI taxonomy): Bacteria > Pseudomonadati > Pseudomonadota > Alphaproteobacteria > Hyphomicrobiales > Nitrobacteraceae > Bradyrhizobium > Bradyrhizobium sp. OAE829. The sequence goes on from NZ_JBEPOE010000001.1 coordinate 2,192,859, forward strand.
CAATCCATAGCGCGGCTTGGGGCAATGTGAATTGCTTCGCTCCGCTCGCAATGACGCGGAGAGGACGACATCCAAATCAAGCTGTCACTCCCCGATCAACGTCAGCCACTCGTCTTCCGTCAGCACGGCCACGCCAAGCTCGCGCGCCTTTGTCAGCTTCGACCCCGCATCCTCGCCGGCGACGACATAGTCCGTCTTCTTCGACACCGAGCCCGCGACCTTGGCGCCGAGCCGTTCCGCCACTGCCTTGGCTTCGTCGCGGGTGAACTTGGTCAGCGAGCCCGTGAACACCACGGTCTTGTCTGACACCGGCGAGCTCTTTCGCGGCCGTTCGGCCGCCTTCACCTCGATCTCGCGCAGGAGCTCGCCGAGCGCCTTCACATTGCGCGGTTCGGCAAAGAACTCGACCACGGCGTCAGCCACGATCTCGCCGATACCGCCGATATTGTTGAGGTCCTGATAGGCCTCGGTGGTGTTCTCGTCATCCATCGTTCCCTTGGCGGCCGCCAGCATCGCCTCGCGAAAATTATCGATCGTGTGATAGTGCCGCGCCAGCAATTTGGCGTTGCCTTCGCCGACATGGCGGATACCGAGCGCAAAGATCAGGCGATGCAGGTCGATGCTGCGGCGGGCGTCGATCGCGTTGAACAGATTGCGCACCGAGGTCTCGCCATAGCCCTCGCGTTGCATCAGCTTGCTGGTGGAGCGGGCATCGCGCTTCTGCAGCGTGAAGATGTCGACCGGCGACATCACGAGGCCGTCTTCGTAAAATTCCTGGATCTGCTTGTCGCCGAGGCCGTCGATGTCGAACGCGAGCCGTGAGACGAAATGCTTCAGCCGCTCTGTCGCCTGCGCCGGGCAGATCAGGGCGCCGGTGCAGCGCCGCACCGCCTCGTCTTCCTCGCGTACCGCATGGCTGCCGCACACCGGACAAACCTCCGGAAATTTGTACGACTTTGCGTTCTTCGGCCGCTTGTCCATGACGACGCTGACGACCTGCGGGATCACATCGCCGGCGCGCTGAACGACGACGGTGTCGCCAATGCGCAGGTCGACGCCGTCGCGGATCGGATTGCCGTCGTTGCCGATGCCCTTGATGTAATCCTCATTGTGCAGCGTCGCGTTGGAAACGACGACACCGCCGACCGTGACCGGTTCGAGCCGCGCCACCGGCGTCAGCGCGCCGGTGCGGCCGACCTGGATGTCGATGCCGTTGAGGATCGTGGTGGCCTGCTCGGCCGCGAATTTGTGCGCGATCGCCCAGCGCGGGTTGCGCGACACGAAGCCGAGGCGCTCCTGCCAGTCGAGCCGGTCGACCTTGTAGACCACGCCGTCGATGTCATATCCGAGCGTGGCGCGCTCCTCGCCGATCTTGCTGTAGAATTTGAGAACGTCATCGACGTTCTTGCAAAGCTCGGTCCGCGGGTTGACGACAAAGCCGGCTTTGTCCATCCACTCCAGCATGCCGTGCTGCGTATCGGCCGGCCGCTCGCTCATCTCACCCCAGGTATAGGCAAAGAATTTCAGCGGCCGCGACGCGGTGATCGAAACATCCTTCTGGCGCAGCGAGCCCGCCGCCGAATTGCGCGGATTGGCGAACACCGTATCGTCAGCTTCCGCCTGCTTCTTGTTCAGCTCGAGAAAATCCTTCTTGAGCATGTAGACTTCGCCGCGCATTTCGCAGGCCGCCGGAATGTTGCGGCCCTTCAACGTGTGCGGAATATCCTTGATGGTGCGAACATTGGCGGTGACGTCCTCGCCGGTAAAACCGTCGCCACGGGTCGCGGCGCGGACCAGTTCGCCGTTCTCGTAGCGCAGCGACAGCGACAGGCCGTCGATCTTCGGCTCGGCAACCAGCGCCGGAATGTGGTCGGCATCGAGCTTGAGAAAGCGCCTGACGCGATCGACGAATTCGGTGACGTCCTCGTCGCTGAAGGCGTTGCCGAGCGACAGCATGGGAACGGCGTGCTGCACTTTTGCAAAGCCGCGCGCCGGCGCGGCGCCGACTTTTTGCGACGGCGAATCCGTCGTGACCAGATCGGGATACTTCGCCTCGATCGCCTCCAGCCGCTGACGCAGCGCGTCATAAGCGGCATCCGAAACGGTCGGCGCATCCTTCTGATAGTAGCGCTCGTTATGCGCCTCGATTTCCAGTGCCAGCCGCATCAGCTCGACCTTGGCCTGGGCCTTGGTCAGCTTGGCGACGTCAACGAGCGGCTTCTTTGCTTTCACAGCCATCGCACCACGCCGCCTTCACGCCGTCGCCGCGCGGAGCAGCCGGTCCGCCGCGGCCCTCGCCTCCGCCGTAATTTCCGCGCCTGCCAGCATGCGGGCGATTTCCTCGCGGCGGTGGTCGGCGGCGAGCGCGTTGACGCGGGTGGCGACGCGTTTGCCCTTGTCCATCGCGTCCTTGGAAATCAGCAGGTGATGGTTGGCTCTCGCGGCGACCTGCGGCGCGTGCGTCACCGCCATCACCTGGACCTTGCCGGCAAGCCGCGCCAGCCGGGCGCCGATGGCGTCCGCCACCGCGCCGCCGACGCCGGTATCGATTTCGTCGAACACCAGCGTGGGCGCCGAGCCGCGGTCGGACAGCACCACCTTGAGCGCCAGCAAGAAGCGCGACAGCTCGCCGCCGGAGGCGACCTTCATCATCGGCCCGGGCTTGGTGCCGGGATTGGTCTGGACCCAGAACTCGATACGATCGATGCCCTGCGGGCCCGGCGATGCGGCGTCGGTCTCGACCTGCGCCATGAATTTTGCACGTTCGAGTTTTAGCGGCGCCAGTTCGGCGTTGACGGCCTTGTTGAGCTTTTCCGACGATTTGGTGCGGGCGGCGGAGAGTTTGGTTGCTGCCGCGGCATAGCGCTTGTCGGCTTCATCAGCGGCGGCTTCCAGCTTCTTCAATTGGTCCGCGCCGGCATCGATCAGCGCCACGTCGGAGGCATATTTCGCGGCCAGCGCCGCCAGCCCCTCGACCGGCGTCGAATATTTGCGCGAGGCGGCGCGGAGCGCGAACAGCCGCTCCTCGATCCGCTCCAGCTCGGCGGGATCGAAATCGGCGGCAATCAGTGCGGCGCTGAGATGCTGATCGGCCTCCTCCAGCGCGTTGATCGCAATATCGATCGCTTTGACCGCGGGCTCGACCAGCGCCGGCGAATTGGCGGCGCGGCGCTCCAGCCGCCGCACCGCGGCCGCCAGCGCCGGGACCGGCGAATGGTTGCCGCCGACGGCCTCCTGCGCCTCGCGCAGATCGCTGGCGATCTTTTCGCCCTGCATCATCGTGGTGCGGCGTTCGGCGAGCTCGGTTTCCTCGCCTTCCCTGGGCCGCAGCGCTTTCAATTCGTCGGAGGCGTGGCGGAGGTAGTCGGCTTCGCGGGCGGCGCGCTCCATGCCGGCGCGATGGGCGTCGAGCGCCGTGTTGGTGGTGCGCCTGATATCCCACAACGTTTCCAGCGCGGTCACGTCTTTTTCGAGCCCGGCGAAGGCGTCGAGCAGTTGCCGGTGGGTCGAGGCATCCACCAGCGCACGTTCGTCGTGCTGGCCGTGGATCTCGACCAATGCAGCACCAACGGCCTTGAGCGTCTGCACGCTGATCGACTGGTCGTTGATGAAGGCGCGGGTGCGCCCGTCGGCGAGCTGCACGCGGCGCAGAATCATTTCCCCGGTATCGTCGAGGCCGTTTTCGGAAAGGATCTTTGCGGCCGGATGGCCCTTGGGCACATCGAAGGTGGCGGTGACCTGTCCCTGCTCCACGCCATGGCGGACCAACCCGGCGTCGCCGCGGCCGCCGAGCGCCAGCGCGAAAGCATCGAGCAGGATGGATTTGCCCGCGCCGGTCTCCCCGGTCAGCACCGCGAGGCCACGGGAAAACTCGATATCGAGCCGTTCGATCAGGACGATGTCACGGATCGACAGACGGGCCAGCATGCCAGGTAAATTCCTAACCGAGACCCATCTTCTTGAAGGCCCTGGAAATATAGGAACCCTGATTCTCGCTCGGCTCGAGACCGCCGGACTTTACTAGATTATAGGCGTCCTTGTACCAGCGGCTGTCAGGAAAATTGTGCCCAAGGACGGCGGCGGCGGTTTGCGCCTCGCCGACGATGCCGATCGCGATGTAGCCCTCGGTGAGGCGAAACAGCGCCTCCTCGACATGGCGGGTCGTCTGATAGCGGGTGACCACGGTCTTGAAGCGGTTGATCGCCGCGGTGTAGTCGCGCTTTTTCATGTAATAGCGGCCGACATCCATTTCCTTGCCGGCAAGCTGGTCACGCCCGCCTTCGAGCTTGGCCTTGGCGCTGGTGGCGTATTCCGAGGTCGGATATTTGCGAATCACCTCTTCGAGCGCGGCGATCGCCTTTTCGGTCCGCCCCTGATCGCGCGAAATATCCGGGATCTGGTCATAATGCGAAGCCGCGATCAGGTATTGCGCGTAGGCGGCGTCGGGGCTGCCCGGATGCAGCGTGACGTAACGGGTCGCCGCGCCAATGCAGCCGTCATAATCGCCGGCCGAGTAGAACGAGTACGCCGACATCAGCAGCGATTTGCGCGCATAGTCGGAATAAGGATGCTGCCGGTCGACCTCTTCGAATTTCTTCGTCGCCGCCTTCGCATCCTTGCGCTGGTTCATCAGGTACAAGCCCTCATTGTAGAGCTTGTCCGCGGGCTCCTCGATGAAGGTGTCGTCCTTGGCGGTGAACTTGTCCCACAGCGAACCGGTGCCGCATCCGCTCAAGGGGACGGCCAGCGCGATCAGGCCCGCCGCGAGCCGGAGCGACCGGGCTGCCCGATGAAGGCGAGAAATACCCGCTGATTTGCATGGTTCGAGCGTCATACGCTGTGCCGACATGAAATGTGAGACCTGACGCCTTTTACGCAGTTGTAGCTACGCAGTTGATAGCGGTGCGGTTGGTGGTTGAGCCCGTCCATCCATGAACCGCGGTCATGAACGCGATATTCCCCAAGCCCAATATTCCTCGAGCCCAATATTCCCCGGCCCCATATTCCCAAGCGCTCAGTATTTGTGGCGCCCTGTCTTGCAACCGCGGGCCTATCTAGCCGAAAAATGGTCCTTAACCAACCGAATACGCAGGCATTTCGCCCGGATTAAGGCGGCAAGACACCATCGTTACTAATTGTGGTTACTACGGAAATTGGAACGGGCGGCAAGCAAGCCGGCTTCAGGACAACTCAAAACGAAAGTCAGGACATTTCGAAAACGAAAGTCAGGACACGTCCGGGCCATAGGCCGGGGCGACCATACCGCCGACCATTCCAGCGCCGGCTTCGACGCGGGGGCGGCGTGCCGGTTCGGCTTCGACCACCCGCCAGGCGCTGCGATCGGCCATCAGGGCCGTCAGCACCGCGTGGTTGAGCTTGTGGCCACCACGGGACGACCGGTAGGCGCCGAGCAGCGGCAGGCCGGCCAGCGCGAGGTCGCCGATCACGTCCAGCACCTTGTGGCGGGCGCATTCGTCGCTGTAGCGCAGGCCTTCGGTGTTGAGCAGACGGGTCTCGTCGAACACCACCGAATTCTCAAAGGACGCGCCGAGCGCGAAACCGGCGCTCCAGAGCCGCGCCACGTCATTCATGCAGCCGAAGGTCCGGGCGCGGGAAATCTCGCGGCGGAAGCTTTCGGGGCTCAGATCGAGCGAATAGCTCTGGCGGCCGATCACCGGATTGGCGAAGTCGATCTCGACCTCGGCACGGAAACCGTTGGCATAGGGGCGGAGTTCGCCGAAGGAATCACCGAGCGAGACCTGCACCGGCTTCAGCACCTGGATAAAGCGGCGCGCGGCGGACTGGGTCACGATGCCTGCCTGATCGATGGCGGCGACGAAGGCAGCCGCGCTGCCGTCCATGATCGGAACTTCCGGCCCATCGACTTCGATGGTGGCGTTATCGACACCCATGCCCCGCAGCGCAGCAAGCACGTGCTCGGCGGTGGAAACGAGCGGACCCTGACGGTCACCGAGTACGGTCGCAAAGTCGGTGGCAATCACCGATTCCGCGATCGCGGGAACTTCGCGGTCGGCATCGTCAAGACCGGTGCGGACAAAAATAAAACCTGCGTCGACAGGCGCAGGTCCGATGGTCAGATTAACCGGTATACCAGAATGAACGCCGACACCTGTCACGGTGGCTTGCGACCGAAGCGTTGTCTGACGGCTGAACTTCATTCGATAATCGCCCACTACCCGACTTTACCAAAAGGCAGGAACAGCCCGCTTTCGCGCCGAATCTGCTTCCGGTATCCCCAAGTCACGGCAGACCATAGTCACTGCCCCCTCGCGCACAACTCACGCTTTTTTACCGATTGTTACCCTATCTCTGCCGCATTCACGCCAAGGCTTAACCAAACTCCGGCGCGGCCCGGCCTCGTCCCGGCGGCCGCATCTGATCACGGAATTCATAATTAATCATTTAATATCAGTGGCTTGATTACGAAGCTGTGAAGCCTCGCACTGCATAAGAAAAAGGCCCCGGCGGGTTACGCCGGGGCCTTTTGGGTTGCCTGAATTGTAACAAAACCTCAGTTGGACTGCCGCCGAAGGAAGGCGGGGATATCAAGATGGTCGTCGCCCTGTGGCGCCGGGGCAACAGGTGCGGGGCGACCATGGACATCCAGACCCTGCGGCGCCGGACGGCGGGCATACTCAGATACCGGCTCGTTACCCATCTGCTGGGCGACGGAACGCTGCGGCTTGCGCTCGGGGAGCGGCGGCAGCGGTGCCATCGCCGGACCGGAGGCGCGGGCCGCGATCGGCGGCTCGCTCTCTTCGTCGCGGCGGCCGAGGCCGACATTGGCCAGGCGCTGCAGCAGCGACAGCCGGGTCTTCTGCGGATGCTCTTCCTCCTGCTCGCCGCGGGCCTGCCGGATTTCGGCCTGGGCCGGCATCGGAAGGTCCTCGAACTTCGGCATCCGCGGGCTGCGGGTGGGCGGACGTTCGGCCGCCTGCGGGATGAAGGTCTCCGGCAGCGCAGCCTGCGCTTCCGGCTCGGCGCGGGCCGCCTCGTTGTGATCCGGGAACAGCGTCGGCTTCTGGGCGATCGGGCGAACCGTGACGTCGCCATAGGAGCCGGGCTGCAACGGCGCCTGGGCCTGCGGCACTTCCGGAGCGACGGCCGCGGCAATGGCGGCGAGCGCGGCACGCTCGACGCTGTTGGACGCGCGCTGCTGCGGGGCTGCGGCGGGAACCGGGGGTGGCGAGGCCTGCTGCACGGGCGCCTCGAGCTTCTGGGCGCGGTCGGCAAGGCGCTGGTTGTCAGCACGCAGCCGTGCGGTGAGATCGGCCAGACGGGTGTCCGGCGTCGAGGCGGGAGCGTTGGTCACGACAGCGGCGGGCGCGGCCGCGTTGCGCGCGATCAGCGCCTGTTCGATGCCGGTGGCAACGACGGAGACGCGGATGACGCCGTCGAGGTTTTCGTCGAAGGTCGCGCCGACGATGATGTTGGCGTCCTGGTCGACTTCCTCGCGGATACGGGTTGCGGCTTCGTCGACTTCGAACAGGGTCAGGTCCTTGCCGCCGGTGATCGAGATCAACAGGCCGCGTGCCCCCTTCATCGATGAGTCGTCGATCAGCGGGTTGGCGATCGCAGCCTCGGCCGCGGTCAGCGCGCGCTTCTCGCCGGTGGCTTCGCCGGTGCCCATCATCGCCTTGCCCATCTCACGCATCACGGCGCGGACGTCGGCGAAGTCGAGGTTGATGAGGCCTTCCTTGACCATCAGGTCGGTGATGCAGGCGACGCCCGAATAGAGCACCTGGTCAGCCATCGCGAAGGCGTCGGCGAAGGTGGTCTTTTCGTTGGCGACCCGGAACAGGTTCTGGTTCGGGATGATCAGGAGCGTGTCGACCACCTTGTGCAGCTCGGAAATGCCCGATTCGGCGGTGCGCATGCGGCGCTGGCCTTCGAAGTGGAACGGCTTCGTCACCACGCCGACGGTGAGGATGCCCATCTCGCGCGCGGTCTTGGCGATCACGGGGGCTGCACCGGTGCCGGTGCCGCCGCCCATGCCGGCGGTGACGAACACCATGTTGGCGCCGGTGAGATGATCGCGGAGCTCGTCGATGACCTCCTGGGCCGCGGCCGCACCGACATCGGGCTGCGATCCGGCACCCAAGCCCTGGGTCACTTGCGTGCCCATCTGCACGATGCGCTGGGCCTTGGACATGGTGAGCGCCTGCGCGTCGGTATTGGCGACGACGAAATCGACGCCCTGCAACCCGGCAGTGATCATGTTGTTGACGGCATTGCCGCCTGCTCCACCGACGCCGAAGACGGTGATCCGCGGTTTCAGCTCGCTGATGTCAGGGGGTGTCAGATTGAGTGCCATGGTTGCCTCTCGATTATTACGCGCGCGATGGTTCGCCCCGGCCGACGGCCGCGGGAGTGGGTGCAGAAGTTGGTGAATGTGAATGTCGTTTGGTATGAAAACCGGTCATCAGAAGCCCTCTCGAAGCCATCGTCCGACCCTTCCGAAATAGCCGTCAGTCCCTGTCCTGAGCTGCCGCGTATGCCGCGGTTCGACGTGTTCGAGGTGTGCGTATTGCGGATAGACCAGAAGGCCCGCAGGCACCGCGAACGAAGCGCTCTTGGCCTCGTTGGGCAGCCGGCCGAAGCCGAGCGGGCGACCGATGCGGACCGGCCGGTTGAGAATGCGGGTGGCGAGTTCGACGGTACCGGTGAGCTGGGACGCGCCGCCGCTCAGGACAACCCGCGCCCGCGGCTCTGCCGCAAAGGGGGAATCCGCGAGCCGGTCCCGGACCATTTCAAAGATCTCCTCGGCGCGATGCCGGACGATGTTCGCGATCGTGGCGCGCGAGACGATCTGCGGCGCATCGCGCTCGTCATCGCCTGCGGTCGGTACGGACATCAGCTCGCGCGCGTCTGACCCGCCGGTCAGCACGGTGCCGTATAAGGTCTTGATTCGCTCGGCATCCGCAATGCATGCGCCGACGCCGCGTGCAAGATCCATCGTCATGTGTTGCCCGCCGACCGCAAACCCCGAGGCGTGCACAAAGCGTCCTGCCGAATAGGTCGCGATCGTGGTCGATCCGGCGCCCATCTCGACCACCGCGGCGCCGATGTCGGCTTCGTCGTCGGTGAGTACCGAAAGGCCCGCCACATATGGACTTGCCGCCATGGCCTCAACGTTGAGATGGCAGCGTTCGACCACCAGCATCAGGTTCTTGGCCACCGTCGCATCCGCCGTCACGACGTTCATGTCGACGCCGAACTGCCGCGCCACCATGCCGCGGGGATCGCGGATGCCCTTGACGCCATCCAGCGTGTAGCTGACCGGCAGCGCGTGCAGCACGGTGCGGCCTTCGCCGGTGGCGTGGCGCATGCCGGTGGACGTCACGCGGGTGACATCTTCCGAGGTGACCGAACCGCCTCTGATATCGGCGGCGGCTTCGACCAGCTGGCCCTGCAGCCGGCCGCCGGAGACCGACAGCAAAACGGATTCGACGCGGACCTTGGCCATGCGTTCGGCCAGCGCTACCGCCTGGCGCACGGCCTGTTCGCATTCGGCCAGATCGACCACCGCGCCGGCCTTGACGCCGCGCGACTGGATCTGGCTGTAACCGATCAGCTCAACCGCGTGGCTGCGGCCGCGCAGTGCCTCGTTCGGCGGCGACGGCTTCAGCCGCGCGATCATGCAGGCGATCTTGCTGGTGCCGATGTCGAGCGAAGCCACCAGCGCGGTGCGCTTCTGCGCCATCGGCCGCGTCTTCGGGGTCTGATTGCGATCGAGGCCGGTCATGCTGCGTCACCGGCTTTTTTCTTGGTCTTCTTGTCCTTGAACAGCTCCTCGCGGGCCTTCGCCGCGTCTTCGGACAACAGCACCGTCAGCCGGTCCGGCAGGCGCATGTCGACCACGACGATGTCGCGGGAGAACAGCCTGTCCTCCTTGTCGAGCTTGCTCAGCAGCGCCAGCGCATTGCCGACGTCGTGTTCCGGCAGGCGGATATCGAGACCGTCCTTGAGGCGCAGGTTCCAGCGCCGTTCGCCGACATAGATCGCAGCCTTGGTCACGCTGCGGACCTGCGGATAGCGATCCAGCAGCGCCAGGAAGTCGCGCGCCTTGTCGGCGGCGCCCTTGCCCACTACCAGCGGCAGCGAGATGAAGCGCCGCGACATATAGGGTTCGAGCACCGCGCCATCCTCGGCGATGACGGACAGCCGGCCGTCCTGCTGCCACAGCGCGAACGCGGTACGCTCGACGATGTCGATCTGCAGCCGGCCGGGATAAAGCTTCAGGATCGCGGCGTCCGATATCCAGGGATTGGTCTTGAGCTTGTCGCGCACCGTGGCGGCATCGAGGAACAGCAGCGAGGAGCGGCCATTAACGCCGCCGATCGCGAGCACTTCATCCTGGCTCAGCTGCTTGCGGCCGTTGATGGCCACTTCGGTGATGCGGAAGCCGGCCGAATTCGCCAGCGCGTTGCGGGTATCGCTGAGCGCACCGACGAACTCATCGACATGGCCGCCCTTGACGACACCAAGCGACACGCTGCCGAGCAGCATCAGCACGGTCAGGGCGACGCCGGCACGGTTCGGCAGGTAACGTTCGAGCAGAAGGATCAGGCGGTTCGGCGGTTCGCGGTCGATCACCCGCTTCGCCCGCACGCGGGCACGAAGGCCCAGCCGCTCGCGCAACAGCACGACCGCTCCGATAGCGGCGGCTTTCAGGTCAGCTTGGGGCCCCAGCGATCGCAGCGATCGAGCGAGGCGTCCTGCACCATCCATTGCACGAGCTCGTCAAAAAGTTGTTCCCGCAAAAAGGCTTGCGGGCTCTGGCGCACGTGATGTCTCGGTGATGCCGGGATGGGTTAAGACCTCGGTTGTGAGGAGGCCATTTTTCCCTCGATGCGATCGTCGAAGCGGAAATCCGCAACAGCTTACGCCCCGGCAGCCAAGCGCCACATGCGCCGCCAGCGTTAACCTTCGGACTTCCTGGTAAACAAAGGGTAAATCTGGCCGGTCAGAGGCGTGTTTTGCGCAGCCTTGTGAGTAGTTTGCCGGGCATTGGTTAGGATTTTAGTAATATTTCATCCGGCCGGGGCGGGTTCCCTCACGTGACGCATTAACTTGGCGAATCACCCCCGCCTGTCGACACGCTTCTCGGCCAGTACGATCTGGTCGCGCAGGAAATCGGAAAAATCGATTCCCTGGGCCTTCAGCGCCTTCGGATAGAGCGAGGCTGCGGTCAGTCCCGGCAAGGTATTGGTCTCGAGATAAACCAGCCCCTTGGCCGAGACGATGAAATCGCTCCGGGAATAGCCGCTGCACGAGAGTGCCCGGTGCGCCCGGTGCGCCTGATCCATCAGCTCAGCGGTAATCGCGGGCGAAAACCGGCCCGGACAGATCTCCTGGGTCGATTTGAGCAGATACTTGGCCGTGTAATCGAACGCGCCCTCGCCCGGGATGATCTCGACCGGCGGCAGCGCCATGATGGCGCCGTCGGAGCGTTCCAACACGCCACAGGTGGCTTCGACGCCGGAAACGAATGCCTCGATCAGATATTCCTCCGACTTGGCGGCATTCCGGACCGCGACGAGGTCCTGCTTGGCGTTGACGAAGATCAGGCCGTAGCTCGATCCGTCCCGCGCCGGTTTCGCAATCAGCTTGCCGTATTCGGCAAACGCGGCATCGATATCGTCGAGCGCGATGCCTACCGGCGTCTCCACGCCCGCAATCGCCGCAAAGCGCTTGGCCGCGGTCTTGTCGAAGGCCAGATTTGAGGACGCCGAGCCGGAGCCCGTGAACGGAATGCCGCGCATTTCGCACATCGCCTGCAGTTCACCGTTCTCCGCCCTGCCCCCGTGCAGGCCGAGCACCAGCACGCGATCTTCGGCTTTTGCTTTATCGAGCGCCGCTTCCAGCGCGATGCCGCGATTGCCGGGCTCGAACTCGTCCTCGAACGGCCGCTGATGACTAAGCAGGGCTTCCGACTTTACGTCGTGCACGGTGTCGGCGACGTGCCAGAACCACAGATCCGCCTCCGGCAAGGCACGATGCAGCGCCTGCGCGCTCGCCACCGAAACCAGCCGCTCCTTGTTGGTGCCGCCGAAGAGAATGGTAATCCGCATCAGCCTTGCCCTGCTCCTTCGTCATTCCGGGATGGTCCGAAGGACCAGACCCGGAATCTCGAGATTCCGGGTTCGATGCTTTGCATCGCCCCGGAATGACATTAGACCGGAATCCCGATCCGCTTGATTTCCCAGTGTAACTCGATTCCGGAGTTTTCCTTAACCCGCGCGCGCACGGTTTCGCCCAGCGTTTCAATGTCATGCCCGGTCGCGTTGCCAATATTGATCAAGAAGTTGCAGTGCATTTCCGACACCTGTGCGCCGCCGACGCGCAAGCCGCGGCAGCCGGCGGCATCGATCAACTTCCAGGCGCTGTTGCCGGGCGGGTTCTTGAAGGTCGAACCGCCGGTCTTTTCGCGGATCGGCTGCGCGGTCTCGCGATGGGTCTGCACTTCCTCCATCCGCGCCCGGATGGTTTCGGGCGCGGCAATGGCGCCGCGGAAACGCGCGGAAGTGAAGATGATGGAGGGATCAACGCCGCTGTTGCGATAGACGAACTTCATGTCGGCATTGGTGAAGGTGTGCTTCGTGCCGTCGCGGCCGATGCCGGTGGCCTCGATCAGGACGTCCTTGGTCTCGCTGCCGTTGGCGCCGGCATTCATGCGCAGCGCGCCGCCGATCGTGCCGGGAATGCCGAACAGGAATTCCATGCCGCCGATAGTGGCTGATGCCGCGGTTTCCGCCACGCGCTTGTCGAGCGCGGCGGTGCCCGCGACCACAATGTCACCTTCGGCGCTGATGTCGCCGAACGCGCGCGGCGACAAGCGGATCACGACGCCGGGAATGCCGCCATCGCGCACGATCAGGTTGGAGCCAACGCCGACGACATAGACCGGCAATTCCTGCGGCAAGTTCTTCAGGAAGTACGCGAGATCGTCTTCATCCGACGGCGTGAACAGCACCTGCGCCGGACCGCCGACGCGAAACCAGGTGAGCTCCGCCAGCGACTGGTTCGCCAGCAGCCGCCCGCGCAGGTCGGGCATCGCGGTCTTGAGATCGGGGGTGATGTCGGGGAAGGTCACGACAGCTCTCTCAACTCGTCATGGCCGGGCTTGTCCCGGCCATCCACGTCTTGCAGACTACCCGCATGGCAGGCGGCTATGTTTACATTCTGACCAACCGTCCGAATGGCATCCTTTATGTCGGCGTGACAAGCGATCTTGTCCGCCGAATATTTGAGCATCGCTCGGGATTCGTCGACGGCTTTACCAAGCGATACGGCTTGACGCGGCTGGTCTATTTCGAGCAATTCGACGACATCCGGGACGCCATCCAGCGCGAGCATAATATCAAGCATTGGTCGCGTGCCTGGAAGGTTCGAACTATTATCGCTGCAAATCCAGATTGGGACGACCTCTATCCGACGATCACGCAGTAAAGACGTGGATGGCCGGGACAAGCCCGGCCATGACGGCTCTAGGGTCGCCTGGCCCCTCACCCCAGCGCCTTCAATTCGCCGGGCAGCGCGTAGGCCCATTGGGTGATGTTGCCGGCGCCGAGGCAGACCACGTAGTCGCCATTGCCGGCGATGCCGCTGATCACCTTGGCCAGTTCGGAAGAATTTTGCAGCGGAATGACCTCGCGATGGCCGTGCGCGCGCAGGCCGAGCACGAAATGGTCGCGGTCGATTCCCTCGATCGGCGCCTCGCCGGCCGGATAGACTTCGGCGACAACGACCGCATCGGCGTCGTTGAAGCAGGTACAAAATTCCTCGAACAGCGATTGCAGCCGGGTGAAGCGATGCGGCTGCACCACGGCGACGATCTTGCCGTTGGTGGATTCGCGCGCCGCCCTCAATACCGCTGCGATCTCGACCGGGTGATGGCCGTAATCGTCGATGATGGTGACGCCGTTCCATTCGCCGGTCTTGGTAAAGCGCCGCTTGACGCCGCCAAAGCCCGCCATCGCCTTGCGGATCACCTCGCCGGAAATGCCGAGTTCATGCGCCACCGCGATCGCCGCCGTCGCATTCGATGCGTTGTGGCGTCCCGGCATCGGCAGCATGATGTCGGATATCTCGTGCGTGGCGCCGGTCTTGCGGTTGCGGAACACGACCTTGAACTTCGAGCCGCCGCCCATCGGCGTGAGATCGACCAGCCGCACGTCAGCCTGCGGGTTCTCGCCATAGGTGATGATGCGGCGATCCTCGATCTTGCCGACCAGGGTCTGCACCACGGGATGATCGGTGCACATCACGGCAAAGCCGTAGAATGGCACGTTCTCGACGAAATTGCGGAATGCATCCTGGATCGCCTCGAAAGTATTGAAGTGATCGAGATGTTCGGGATCGATGTTGGTGACGATCACGACATCGGACGGTAGCTTCAGGAACGTGCCGTCGCTCTCGTCGGCTTCCACCACCATCCAGTCGCCCGCGCCCAATCGCGCGTTGGAGCCATAGGCATTGATGATGCCGCCATTGATCACGGTCGGATCGAGGTCACCGGCGTCGAGCAGCGTCGCGACCATCGTCGTCGTCGTGGTCTTGCCATGGGTGCCTGCGATTGCGACGCAGCTTTTCAGCCGCATCAGTTCGGCCAGCATTTCGGCGCGGCGCACCACGGGAATGCGCTGGGCACGCGCCGCCATCAGTTCGGGATTGTCGCGCTTGATCGCGGTCGAGACCACGACAACGTCAGCGCCGTCGACATTCTCCGCCTTGTGGCCGACCGAGACTGATATGCCCTTGTCGCGCAGCCGCGTGACGTTGCCGCTTTCGGAGGCGTCCGAACCCTGCACGGTATAGCCGAGATTGCTCAGGACTTCGGCAATGCCGCTCATGCCGATGCCGCCGATCCCGACGAAGTGGATGGGTCCGATCTCGCGCGGCAGTCTCATTGCATTCTCACCTTCGTCATGCCCGGGCTTGTCCCGGGCATCCACGTCTTGTTCTCACTGACTTATGAAAGACGTGGATGGCCGGGACAAGCCCGGCCATGACGTTGAAGCGCCCAAAATTCATCGTTTCCGCCTAGATTCGGGCAACTTTCTGCACCAGATCGGCCAGCCGCTCGGCAGCGTCCAGCCTGCCCACGGTGCGGGAGGCGGCGGCCATCTCGGTCAGCTTCGCCGGCTCGGCGGCGAATGCGGAGATTTCAGCAGCCAGGCGGTCCGGCGTGAATTCCGCCTGCGCGATGCGCAGCGCGCCCCCGACGTTGGCCAGCACGCCGGCATTGGCGAACTGGTCCTGATCGATCGCGCCGGGCAGCGGCACCAGAATCGAGGGCCGGCCGATCGCGGCGAGCTCGGCCACCGTGCCGGCGCCGGAGCGCGAGACCACCAGATGGCTGGAAGCCAGCCGCGCCGGCAGATCGCTGAAGAACGGCGCCAGTTCGGCGTTGATCTTGAGCCGGTCATAGACCGCGCGCACCCGCGCCATGTCTTCTTCGCGCACTTGTTGCGTCAGCATCAGCCGGCTCCACAGCACCGGCTCCAGCCGTTCGATCGCCGGCGGCACGATGTCGCTCATCACGCGCGCGCCCTGGCTGCCGCCGACCACCAGCAACCGAAGCGGTCCGTTCGCCTCCGGCGAAGCAAAGGGAATCGCGGCGGCGGCCAGGATCGCCGGACGCATCGGCGTGCCCACCGTCGTTGCCTTGCTTGCCAGCGCCGGATCGCGGTCGAGCACGCCCGGCAGCGAGGTCGCGATCGCGTTGACACGGCTTGAGAGAAACCGGTTGGCGCGGCCGAGCACCGCGTTGGCGTCGTGGATGAGGCTGGGCACGCCGAGCAATCGGGCCGCCACCAGCGGCGGCAGCGTCGGATAGCCGCCGAAGCCGATCACAGCCGATGGCTTCAGCCGCCGCACCAGGTTGAGCGCGATGAGGCCGCCATAGCCGAGCATGACAGCGGTGCGCGCCAGCGAGATCGGATCGCGGCCACGCACGGTCTCGCTCGGCACCACGTCGATATTGTCATTGGCCCTGGAGAACAGGCCGCTGTAGCGCAGCGCGCGGGCGTCGGTCGCGAGCCGCACGCGAAAACCGCGTTTGATCAGCTCGACGCCGAGCGCTTCGGCCGGAAATAAATGGCCGCCGGTGCCGCCGGCCGCGAGTAGGATCAGAGGTGAAGTATTCATGGGAATTCTTCTATAGCCAATCAGCCGTCATTGCGAGCGCAGCGAAGCAATCCATAGCGCTGCATAACGGATGGGTGGATTGCTTCGTCGCTTCGCTCCTCGCAAATGACGAGGAGGAAGCTTCAGCGCCTAGGCGTAGCTCCGCACCGAATTGGCATTGTTCTGCGACTCGATCTCGGTGCGCGGCCGCTGCCGCGTCAGCGCCAGCATCATGCCGACGCCGTAGGCCAGCGAGAGGAACGAGGAGCCGCCATAGGAGATGAACGGCAGCGTCATGCCCTTGGCGGGGATCAGCTGCAAATTGACCGCCATGTTGATGGCGGCCTGCACGCCGAACAGGATGGCGAGGCCGGAAGCGGCAAACCGGGAGAACATGTCCTCGCTGGCATAGGCGCGCAGCAATGTGCGGATCACGACAAAGGCGAACAATGCGACCAGCGCCAGACACAGGATGATGCCGAACTCTTCCGCCGCCACCGCGAACACGAAATCGGTGTGGCTGTCCGGCAGGCTGCGCTTGGCGATGCCTTCGCCGGGCCCGAGCCCGAACCAGCCGCCGTTCCAGAATGCATCCATCGCCATGTCGAGCTGGAACGTATCGCCCGAGCCGGGATTCATGAATCGCTTGATGCGGTGCGCGACGTGCGGCACCAGCAGATACGCGCCGAACAATCCGGCTGCGGCGGCGCCGGCAAGACCGGCCACCCAGATCATCCGCATGCCCGCGATGAAGAACAGCGCGCCCCACACCATCAGGATCAGCATGGTCTGGCCGAAATCTGGCTCCATCACCAACAGCGACACCAGCAGCAACAGCAGCACCATCGCCATCGAGGTCGCCGGCATCTCCGGACGCTTGGTCGATTCCGCAAACAGCCACGCCGCGATCACGACGAAAGCCGGCTTGGCGGATTCGGAGGCCTGGATGTTGACGCCGAGCAACGTGATCCAGCGCCGCGACCCCTTGACCTCGGCGCCGAACACCAGCGTCGCCACGATCAGCACGATCGAGACCGCAAATACCAGCAGCGCCCCACGGCGGATGTTCTTCGGGGACATGAAGGATACCCCGATCAGCACGATGAAGGACGGCAGCAGGAACATCACGTGCCGGTTGAAGAAATGGAAGGGATCGAGCCCGATCCTTGTCGCCACCGGCGGGCTCGCCGCCAGCGACAGGATGAGGCCGCCCACGACCAGCGCGATGATCGCCGCGAGCAGCAGTCTATCCACGGTCCACCACCATTCCGAGAACGGGGTGCGTTGGTCACGGGCGAGCATGGGCGTCCCCAAATGGCAGAGGTCTCCCATTGGTGGCGGAGGATGGTTTCCAAGGGGTTAATGGGGTCCGTCAAATTTTCGGTTTCACCAACTGCGCCCTTGGCTTTAGGGTATGCTCCCAAAATCATAAGGCTTGGGAGGAACCGTGCATTCACTTACCGGTATCGTCATGGCATCGCTGTTGGTCGCATCGCTTCAGACGGCGTCTGCCAAGGATAATGAGAACTGGGTGGTGTCGTGGACGGGTTCGGTCCAGGGCCCCTATCCTGTCGGCAACCCGTCCGCCCAGCCCGACCAGAAATTTGCGTTCCCCGATCCTGCGGCCGGCGCGCGGGATCAGACCTTTCGCCTGATCGTGCGGCCCGATCTGTGGGGCCGCCAGGCTCGGCTTCGTTTCAGCAATGCGTTCGGCACCAAGCCCGTGACGTTCGACGGCGTTTGTGCCGGCCTGCAATTGGGCAGCGCGGCGCTCCTCCGCGGCTCCAATCGCCTGGTGACGTTTGGCGGCAAGACTTCCGTCACCGTTGCGCCCGGCGATTCGGTCTGGAGCGACGCCGTCACGCTGCCGTTCGCAGGGCAGCCCGACCAGCTCGCCGGCCGCCGCCTCGCGGTCAGCTTTCACATCGCAGGCGAAAGCGGCCCGATGACCTGGCACGCCAAGGCGCTGACGACGTCTTACGTCACCGCACCCGGTGCGGGACCCAAGGGCACGTTGGAGGACGAGGCGGCATTTCCGTATACGACCGCGTCGTGGTTCTTCCTCGATGCGATCGAGATGACGGCACCGACCGACGCCTTCGCCATCATGGCCTTCGGCGATTCCATCACCGACGGCACGGCGTCCACCATGAACGGCGACGACCGCTGGCCCAACGTGCTGTCGCGCCGCCTCAAGGCAATCCATGGCAACAAGGTCGCGGTGGTGAACGGCGGCATCGGCGGCAACCAGATCGCCGGGCCTGCCGAGTATGGCCCGGGCAAACCGTTCCCCGGCGGTCCTGCTTCGGGCCAGCGGCTCGAGCGCGACGTGCTCTCGCTCTCCGGCATCTCCAGCCTGATCTGGCTGGAAGGCATCAACGATTTCAGCAAGAACGGCAACGCCGAAAGCGACAAGGTCATCGCCGCCATGAAGGACGGCGTCGCCCGGTTGCGCGCGAAATGGCCGCACGTCCGCGTATTCGGCGCCACGGTGACGACAGCATTGGGAAGTTCCAGCGCGGCGCATGGTTTCGCCGAACAGGACGCCAAGCGCAAAGCACTGAACGACTTCATCCGCACGTCAGGCACATTCGACGGCGTGATCGATTTCGACAAGGCGACCCTCGATCCGCAATCGGGCGGCCTCAAGCCGGAGTTCGTCCCCGACAGCACCACCGGCGGCGCCGGCGACAAGCTGCATCCCAATCGCACGGGTTATCTGGCAATGGGCCAGGCGATCGACCTGGATTTGTTCAAGCCGGTGCGCGCCGGCCGGAGTGCGAAGAAGCAATAGCCGCTTCAACCACCGGCTTCACACCCGACAGCGACCGCGCCGAGGTCTGGAGCCCCGTTCCGATTGAATCGGAACAGGGCTCCAGATTCCTGATTTGACGCGTCTTCTTGACGCGAACCGGTGTCCACTTGGCTGGAAAACGCTCTAAAGGCGGGGGATCCAACCTGGACGGCTCAACAAATATTCGACCATTCGCGGCGGAATGCTCAGGGCTTTGGCTATCTCGCGTTCATCCTTCGGCAGTCCCGCAATGATTGATGCCTCATTCTTGCTTCGGACCTTGGAAAGCCACTCCGGATCAACCACCACGGCGCGTCCTACCGCAACCAGATCAGCTCCCATTGCGATCGCCCCTTCAGCATCCTTGCACGTTTTAATCCCACCGCTGGCCATGACTGCGCTGCGGCCCGCTATAATGCGGGCAAATTCCGTGATTGGATTCTCTGCAGGGGCGCAATTCTCCTCGACCGGACCATTATAAACACGGGTCTCTCGCTGAGGTCGGCTCTTCCGATAGTCATCAAGCGAAATGGAGATGTAGTCGAGATCCAGCCTGGCAAGCTCATTACAAAGCAGTTTGGCGTCCTCAAGCGTATAACCGTCCGGCTCGGCCTCAAACGGCGTAACGCGAAACCCTGCAATCAGCTTTGGACCGAGGACGTCGCGAACGGCCTGCGCGACAGCGAGAGGAAAGTTCATACGTTTTGAAAGCGTTCCTCCCCAATGATCAACGCGATGATTGGCCCGAGGTGAAAAAAACTGATGAATCGCGTAATGGTTAGCTCCGTGAATCTCGACGCCGTCGAAACCGGCTTTTCGCGCGAGGGAAGCGGCCTCTCGAAAGCTCGCGATCAGGCTTCCAACCTCATCTGATGTCATCGCCCTTGGCGTCTTTGCTCCGGGCCGCAACGATGCAACCGCAGACGGCGCACGCAGACATTGCTCACCTATCAACTCGGGCTTTGCGATGCGGCCACCGTCATATATCTGGAGGATCGCAAGACCTCCTGTGGCATGCATTGCTTCAGCGAGCCGACGGAGGCCAGGCAGGTGTCCATCATGTGTCGCACCTGTTCCCTGCCACGAGCGCCCGTTCTGTTCGACGTAAGTGGCGGAAGAAATGGTCGCGCCGAATCCGCTGGCGACTCGCCGACGGACGAATTCGAGTTCGTGTTCGGTAGCCGTCCCCTCTTCATGGGAAGAATCGGTTGTCAGCGGAGCAATCGCAAACCGATTTGCCATCGCTTGTCCGCTGTTGAACCTGAAAGGAGACCAAACGACCATCGATCGAACCTCGGTTATTCTTCAAGCTGGGCGGCATCGAATGGAAGCCCGTCTAGTGGAAGATGCGTCCGGAGTCGATGACGACAGTCTGGCCGGTCATGGTCTCGGTGCGGCACATGGCGACAACCATGTCGGCGCAGTCGTCCTTGTCGGCCGGCTTCTTCAGAAGCGAGGCCGATGCGGAGCGCTCGACCTGCTCGGGCCGGAGGTTCGCTGTCGCGCGGGTGCCGTCCAAGAGACCCGGTGCCACGCAGTTGACAAGCGTCTCGGGCGCCAGCGCCACCGCCATGCAACGCGTCAAGTGAATCAGTCCCGCCTTCGACACGGCATAGGCGATCGAAGAACCGGTTGGGTTGAGCCCTGCTACCGAAGCGACGTTGACAATGCGGCCTCGCCCCTGGGCCTTCATGATGGGGGCTACCGCCTTGGTCAGGCGCATCGGCCCCGTCAGGTTGATGGCCATGACCTTGTCCCATACCTCCTGGGTCAGATTGTCGAGATCGCCGAACGGGATCGAGACGTTGTAAGCGGCGTCATTGATCAGAATATCCAGGCGGCCGAAGGCCTGCGTTACCTCGCCGACCAGCCGATCGACAGCCGCACCGTCGGTTATGTCACAAGCGAAAGCTTGAGCGTTGATTTGATAGCGCGACGTCAGTTCGCTGGCGACGCTTTCCGCCTGGTCCCGGCTGCGCGCGTACATGACAGCCACATGTGCACCCTCCTGCGCGAGCGCGTGGCAGATGCGCTGCCCCAGTCCACCATTGCCGCCCGTCACCAGTGCAACCATGCCCTTCAGATCCATCGCTTCTCTCCTTCAAATGCGCATGCGCCGGTCCGCGCGGGATTCCAGGGCCCGCGATAGATACATGAGGTCGGCGGCGCGTTGATATCAGGCTCGGCTTTCGCTGGGTATCGCCTCAGCGCTTCACCAACGGGCAAGCGCTCTCGCTCAGCGGCCGCGCCGCTTGCTCAGCCGGCACCGTGGCAAGGAGCTTGAGATAATCGAACTGGTATTTGGATTCCGAGGGCTTCTTCACCTGCAGCAGATAATATGGCCGCATCACACGTCCATCCTCGCGCACCGTGCCCTTGGTGTAGAAGTCGTCGATCGGCAGTTCCTTCATCTTGGCGACGACCTGGGTCGCATCGGTCGTACCGGCTGCCGCCACCGCCTTGAGGTAATGCAGCGTGGCCCCGTAGGTCCCGGCATGGATCATGCTCGGCGGCTTCCCGGCGTTCCGGGCGATCAGGCGTTTGGTCCAGGCACGGGTCGCGTCGTCGAGGTCCCAGAAGAAAGTCTCGCTCGCGGTCAGGCCCTGCGCCGCTTCGAGGCCAAGGGCGTGGGTGTCCGGAAACTGCAGCAGGAGTGCTGCCACGCGCTGGTCGCCTTTGCGGCCGAGGCCGAATTCCCCGGCCTGCTTGATCGCGTTGATGGTGTCGCCGCCGGCGTTCGAGAGCGCGACGATCTTGGCCTTGGAGGCTTGCGCCTGCAGCAGGAAGGACGAGAAGTCGGCGGTGTTGAGCGGATGGCGCACGGCCCCCAGCACCTTGCCGCCTGCTGCCGTGACGAACGTCGAGGTGTCCTTCTCGAGGGCATGCCCGAATGCGTAGTCAGCGGTGATGAAAAACCAGCTATCGCCGCCTTGCTTCACCAACGCCTGGCCGATCGTCGCCGCAAGACCGTAGGTGTCGAAGCTCCAGTGCACGCCGTGCGCCGAACAGGCTTTTCCGGAGAGATCCGACGTCGCGGCGCCGGTGTTGATATCAACGGCGTCGCGCGTGCGCGTTATCTCTCGCACGGCGAGCCCCACGGCCGAATTGGGAACGTCGAGGATGAGTTTGACGCCCTCATTCTCGATCCACTGCCGCGCGATGTTGGCGCCGATGTCGGGTTTGTTCTGGTGGTCGGCGAAGATGACTTCGATTGGCCGGCCCAGCACCTTGCCGCCGAAATCCTCGACCGCCATGCGCGCGGCATGGACCGAGCCCATGCCGGACAGATCCGCGTACAGTCCCGTCTGATCGTTGAGAACACCGAGCTTGACCGGTTGCTGCGCGACCGCGGAGGCGGTCAGCCCCGCTCCCGACAACAGGAGCACGAGCGCGGCGATCATATTGCGACGCATGAAGAGCCTCCCCTTTTTCGTGACGACCGCTTGATGCCGGTCGTCTTGACATGATGGTACAGGGGAAGCGCATCGCTGGAAAGCGAAGCGCCGGCTTTTGTTTCCGTGCCGCGCATCGTGTTGCAGGGCAGCGAGGCGCGGTTGAAGGTGGTGACCGGCGCATCGCCACGCGGCGGCGATAATTTCACACCACCGGCTTGACGCCGGGCATCGCCGTGACGAGATCGCGGAATTTGGCGCCGCGGATTTCGAAGTTGCGGTACTGGTCGAACGAGGCGCAGGCTGGCGACAGCAGCACGACGGGGTCGGTGAGGCCCGAGGCTTCGGCGTCGCGCGCGGCGCTGGCGACGGCGACGTCGAGCGTCTGCGAAATCTCGTGCGGCACGCGGGTGCCAAGCGTGCCGGAAAACTCCTGCGCGGCTTCGCCGATCAAATAGGCTTTGCGGATGCGCGGGAAATATTCGGTGAGGCTGGTAATGCCGCCGAGTTTCGGCTTGCCGCCGGCGATCCAGAAGATATCGCCAAAGGACGACAGCGCATGCGCCGCCGCGTCCGCATTGGTGCCTTTTGAATCATTGACGAACAGAACGTTACCGCGGCGGCCGACCTGCTCCATGCGGTGCGCGAGACCCGGAAAACTGCGCAGGCCGTTCTGCAGGGTGTCGGTCGAAATCCCCATCGCCAGCGCGCAGGCCGCGGCGCAGGCCGCGTTCTGTGCGTTGTGCAGGCCACGCAATGAACCGATGCCGCCGAGCTTTGCGATTTCGCTCCGCGCGCCGCCGGACGCCCGAACGATGGTTTCGCGCTCGATATAGACGCCGTCGGGCAGCGGGTTTCTCACGGAGATGCGCACCACGCGCTTGCCGGCCTGATCGAGCCGGTCGGCGATGTTGCGGCACCAGCCGTCGTCGACGCCGACGATGGAGGTGCCCTGCGGCTGCACGCCCGCGACGAGCCGCGCCTTCACCGCCGCGTAGTGCTCCAGCGTGCCGTGGCGATCGATATGGTCTTCGCTGACATTGAGCAGAATGCCGACGGACGGATCGAGCGAGGGCGCCAGATCGATCTGATAGGACGACATCTCGATCACATGCACCCGCCCCATCCGCGGCGGCTCCAGCGACAGGATCGCGGTGCCGATATTGCCGCCCATCTGGGTATCGTAACCGGCAACCTTCATCAGGTGCGCGATCAGCGCCGTCGTGGTGGATTTTCCGTTGGTGCCGGTGATCGCGACGAACGGCGCATCGGGCGCGTGGCGCCTTCGTTCCCTGCAGAACAATTCGATGTCGCCGATCACCTCGACGCCGGCCTGCCGCGCCATCAGCACGGACCAATGCGGCGCCGGATGGGTCAGCGGCGCGCCGGGCGTCAATATCAGCGCGGCGAAATTATCCCAGGGGATGCTGCGCAAATCGGCGGTGATGAAGCCGTCCTGCGCCGCCTTGGCGACATTGTCGGCGTTGTCATCAGCGGCAATGACTTCGGCGCCACCCGCCTTCAGTGCATGACAGCTCGCGAGGCCGGAACCGCCGAGGCCGAATACGGCGACTGTCTTGCCTGCGAAGGAAGTGACCGGGATCAAATTATCACCGCAGCTTCAGCGTGGAGAGGCCGGCCAGCGCCAGCATCACCGAGATGATCCAGAACCGGATCACGATCTGCGGTTCGGTCCAGCCCTTCTGCTCGAAATGATGATGCAGCGGCGCCATCCGGAACACGCGTTTTCCGGTCAGCTTGAACGACACCACCTGCACGATCACGGAAACCGCTTCCAGCACGAACAGGCCGCCGATCACGGCCAGCACGATCTCGTGTTTGACCGCAACCGCGGTCGCGCCCAGCATGCCGCCAAGCGCGAGCGAGCCGGTGTCGCCCATGAAGATCGAGGCCGGCGGCGCGTTGAACCACAGGAATCCCAATCCGGCGCCGAGCACCGCGCCGCACAGCACGGCAAGCTCACCAGTGCCGGCGACGTATCTGATCTGCAGATAGTCGGAGAACACCGCGTTGCCGGTCAGATAGGCGATCATGCCGAAGCTCGCGGCGGCGATCATCACGGGGACGATCGCAAGACCGTCGAGACCGTCGGTCAAATTGACCGCGTTGCCGGCGCCGACGATGACGAAGGCGCCGAAGATCACGAAGAACCAGCCGAAATTGAACACCATGTCCTTCAGGAATGGAATCGCGAGCGAGGTCGAGGTCACGTCGCGCCCCAGCCGCACCAGCGCGTAACAGGCGATCAGCGCGATCACGCCTTCGATGGCGAGACGAAACTTGCCGGCAAAACCGCTATGGGTCTGTTTCGTCACCTTCAGATAATCGTCATAGAAGCCGACGAAGCCGAAACCGAGCGTCACCGCGAGCACGATCCAGACATAGGGATTGAGCGGGTTGGCCCAGAGCAGCGTCGAGACGACGAGGCCGGACAGGATCATCAGCCCGCCCATCGTCGGCGTGCCCTTCTTGGCGATGATGTGCGACGCCGGACCGTCGGTGCGGATCGGCTGGCCCTTGCCCTGCCGCAGCCTTAAGTGATCGATGATCCAGGGGCCGAACAGGAACACGAACAGCGCGCCCGTCACCATCGCCCCGCCGGTGCGGAAGGTGATGTAGCGGAAGACGTTGAGGAGGCCGCGCAAAAAGGAGAAAGCGGGGACGGTGTTGGAAAGCTCGATCAGCCAGTAAAACATTCAATATGCCCTGTTGCGGCCTGGTTGCGCCGTCTTGCCGGGTAAGCGCATTGCAAGCGCGTTGACAATCGTTTTCATCCTAGAAACCAAGCAAATCTTGGTCACGATCGCGGCGGCGGTTGCGCGAATCACCACGGAAATCACGGGTGGGTCAGCCCGGCCAGTTTACGCTTTTGCCTGCAAGGCAGCCAGCAGCTTGGGCACAAACTTGTTGACCCAGAACATCTTTTTGCTGCCCTTGACCACCACGACGTCACCACTTTGCAACAATGCGGCGATTTTCTGCGGGTCGAGCGTGGCGGGGTCGTCGTGCCAGCCGAGGGCGCTATTGGGCGGCAGCAGGTCGTAGAGATGGCGCATCAGCGGGCCGACACAAAAGACGCCGTCGATGCCGGGCAGGTCCCTGGCCAGCCTGACATGATAGGCGGGCGCGTCGGGGCCGAGCTCCAGCATGTCGCCCATGATGGCGATGCGCCGGCCTGACTTGACCGGCCGCGCCTTGAGACTGTCGAGCGCCGCGACCATGCTGGCCGGATTGCCATTGAAACTGTCGTCGATCACGGTGACGCCGGCGGCGGTCTGCTCCACCCCGCGCCCGGTCATGATGCCGACCTTGCCGAGCTCTTTGGCCAGCGCCGCTTCATCGAGGCTGGCGGCATGGATCGATGCCAGCGCGGCCAGCGCGTTCTGCAGACGATGCGGCGCGCCCGGCGTCAGGTCGAATGCGACCTGTTTGCCGCCGACTTGCACTGACACGTCCCAGCTTTCGCCATGCGGGCTGTGTTTCAACTCGTGCACTTCCGAGCCACTGCCGAAGCGGACAAGCTTGCCGTTCCATTCCGGCGCTTCGACGTCGGTCGGCAGCACCAGCACGCCATCTTTTGGCAGGCCTTGCGCGATGCTCACCTTCTCGCGCCGGATCGCCTCCAGGCTGCCGAGCTTTTCCAGATGCACGGGCTGGACGTTGACCACCAGCGCCACGGTCGGCTGCGTCAGCTCGCTGAGCCGTGCGATTTCGCCGGTCTGGTTCATGCCCATTTCCACCACCCACAGCGAGGCGCTCGGGCTGGCGTTGCACAGCGTCAGCGGCACGCCCCAGAAATTATTGAAACTGCTCGGGCTGGCATAGGCGGCAGGGTAAGCGGCGAGATATTCCTTGGTGCTGGTCTTGCCGGCGCTGCCGGTGAGGCCGATCACCGGGCCCTTGAACCGCGCCCGCGCCGCGCGCGCCAATCCCCAGAGACCATCGATCAGCGTGTCCCTGACGATCAGCTGCGGAACACTGACGCCTTCGATCCTGTGCGGCACGATCATCGCCACCGCACCGGCGGCTTCCGCCTTGTCGGCGAATTCCCAGCCGTCGCGCGCGCTGGCGAAGCTCGAAATGAAGCCGCCACTCGGCGTGCCGCTGAGCGCCACGAACAGGCATCCGGGTTTCACCAATCGGCTGTCCTGCGTGACGAAATCGATCGCGGTGTCGGGAAATGTTCCGGAGAGCCCCAGCGCTTTTGCTGCTTCTGCAATCGTCCACAAAGGCGCAGCGCTCATGTCGTCCTCTCCGCCAGCGCGGCTGCCACCGCGTCGTGATCACTGAATGGTAGCGTCTTGTCGCCGACGATCTGGCCGGTCTCGTGACCCTTGCCCGCGATCAACAGCGCGTCGCCCGGCTGCAACGCCGCAATCCCGGCCTTGATGGCTTCCGCCCGATCGCCGATGTCCGTGGCGCCTTTGGCTGCATCCAGAATGGCGGCGCGGATTTTTTCCGAATTCTCGCTGCGCGGATTGTCGTCGGTGACGATGACGCCGTCGGCGTTCTCGGCCGCGATCGCGCCCATCAGCGGACGCTTGCCGGCGTCGCGGTCGCCGCCGCAGCCGAACACCACGACCAGCCTGCGTTTTGCATAAGGCCGCAGCGCCTGCAGCGCCTTGGCCAGCGCGTCCGGCTTGTGCGCGTAGTCGACGAAGATCGGCGCGCCATTATGTTCGCCGACCTGCTCGAGGCGGCCCTTGGCGCCTTCGAGATGTTCGAGGCCGGCGAGCACCGCCGCAGCCTCGCTGCCGGTGCCGATCGCCAGCCCCGCTGCGACCAGCGCATTCTCGATCTGGAATTCGCCGACCAGCGGCAGCTTGATCATGTGCTTGCGCCCGCGATGTTCGAGCGTCAGCTTCTGCGCAAAACCATCGACGATCGCTTCGACCAGACGGATGCCCTCGCCCGCACCATCAGCGTTGCGGCCGATGGCGATGATCCGCAGTTTCCGTTGCCGCGCGGCGTCGATCACCTGTTGCGAGCAATCATGATCGGCCGAGATCACAGCGGCGCCATCGGCCACGACGAGATCGCGGAACAGCCGCAGCTTGGCGCCGAGATAATGCGCGACGTCGGGATGATAATCCATGTGGTCGCGCGTCAGGTTGGTAAAGCCACCGGCGGCGATGCGCACGCCATCGAGCCTGTATTGGTCAAGCCCGTGCGACGAGGCTTCAAAGGCAAGATGGGTGACGCCATCGCCGGCGATCTCGTCGAGCTGGCGATGCAGGGCGATCGGATCCGGCGTCGTCAGCGAGCCGTAGACGGTGCGCTTCGGCGAAACGAGACCAATGGTGCCGATGCTGGCGGAGGCGTGGCCGAGCCGTTGCCAGATCTGGCGCGTGAACGCCGCCACCGAGGTTTTTCCACTCGTGCCGGTGACGGCCGCGATTGTCTGAGGCTGCTTCGGATAAAATCGCGCCGCCGCCAGCGCCAGCGCACGGCGCGGATTTGGCGTCGTGACAAACGGCACGCTGCAATCCTTGGCGGGATGATCGCCTGCGATCGCGACCGCGCCAGCGGCAATGGCTGAATCGACAAAGCGCGAACCATCGGTCTTGCTGCCGGCGAGCGCGAAGAACAGATCGCCCGGCTTCACCGCGCGGCTGTCCACCGCCAGGCCCTTCACGTCGATCGCTTCCGCCTGCGGCTCGATCGCGGCATCACTGCTGAAGAGGTCGCGAAGTCTCATGGTCTTCCAGTCCGGCGCAGCAAAGGTGCTGCGTGATCTTACGCCTTACTGGGTTGTCTTCGATGCCGCAAGAATGAGGCGATCCGACGTCGGCAGATCGAAGCGCGGTTCGACGCCCAAAAGCGGTCCGATTCGGGCGATCACCTTGCCGCCGGTCGGCACCGTGTTCCAGCCGGAGGTGATGAAACCATGGGTTTCCGGCAGCGCCTTGGGCTCGTCCAGCATGATCAGCAGCTGATATTGCGGGTTGTCGGCCGGGAAGATTGCGGTGAAGGAATTGAGCACCTGCTTCTTGGAATAGCGGCCATTGACCACCTTTTCCGAGGTGCCGGTCTTGCCGCCGATGTAATAGCCCTTCACGTCGGCCTTCTTGGCGGTTCCGATCTCGGCGTTGAGCCGCATCAGATAGCGCATCTTGTCCGACGTTTCGGTCTTGAGCACCTTCTTGCCGATCGCCTTGGCCTCTTCCTCCGAGCGCTTGAGGAAGGTCGGCGGGATCAGATAGCCGCCGTTGACGACCGCGTTGATGCCCATCACCGCCTGCAGCGGCGCCACCGCAATGCCGTGCCCGAAGGAAATGGTGATGGTGTTGAGTTCACCCCAGCGCTTCGGCACGATCGGTGACGTGCTTTCCGGCAATTCGGTGCGCAGCCGATCCATCTGGCCGAGCTTTTTCAGGAACGCCTTGTGCGCCTCGACGCCCTGCCCCAGCGCAATCTTGGCCGCGCCGACGTTCGAGGAAAACGTGAATACTTCCGACAGCGTGATCGAACGGCCGACGGGGTGCGTGTCGTGGATGGTGAACTTGCCGTATTTCAGCACACCTCGCCCGTCGTACAGCGTGTTGAGGTTGGCCTTGCCGGAATCCAGCGCCATCGCCAGCGTCAGCGCCTTGAAGGTTGAACCCATCTCGAACACGCCCGTGGTCAGGCGGTTGATGCGCTCGGGGTCGTGCGCCTCCTTCGGGTTGTTCGGGTCGAAATCCGGCAACGACACCAGGGCGACGATCTCGCCGGTCCTGACGTTGGAAACCAGGCCGGAAGCGGCCTTGGCCTTGTACTTCTCCTTGGCCTTCAACAATTCGTCGCGCAGCGCGTGCTCGACGCGCAGGTCGATCGACAGCTCCACCGGCCGCTGCAGCCGATCGGTGGCAAAGCCGGCGCGGTGCAGGTCGGCCAGCCCGTTATTGTCGAGCCATTTCTCCATCCCGGCGATGCCCTGGTTGTCGATGTTGACCAGGCCGATCAGATGCGCGACCGCAGCGCCGGTCGGATAGACGCGCTTGTTCTCGCGCAGGAAGCCGATGCCGGGAATGCCGAGGCGATGAATGGCCTGCTGCTGCTTCGACGTGATCTCGCGCTTCAGCCACACAAAGCCCTTGCGCGACGACAACCGCTCGCGGACCTCGGTCGTGTCGAGATCGGGCAATGTCGCGGTCAGAAGCTCGATCGCCTCGTCCTTGTCGATGATGCGGCGCGGTTCGCCGAACAGGCTCGGCGACTTGACGTCGGTCGCCAGTACCTCGCCGTTGCGATCCACAATGTCGGGCCGCGCGGTCGCGATCGCGTCCCGCGAGCCGGTGCGGGCTGCATTGTGGCTGTCGGCGCCGATCGCAAACATGACAAGTCGTCCGGCAATGATGGCGTACACCAATGCGAACGCCAGCACGGCTAATCCGACACGCGCGCGCGCCTTCGCCGCGCGATCAACATTGCGCCCGTAGAGCAGGCTGCGAATCAGCCGCTGCCGCCAGGGCTCGGCAGGCTTTGCAGGTCTGGTGGTGGCAAGCGCCTGATCGGTCATTGCTGAGCTCCCGGCGCGGGCACCGAGCCGGTCACGGTCGGCGCATCAGTGGCAGCCTCGATGGTATTGATCATCGCGCCGATCGGATCGGGCGCGCCTGGCCTGGCAAAGCTGGGCGGCCGTTCCGGCAGGTTCTTCAACTGGTCATATTGCGTGGCGACCAGCGACTTCAGCGGCAAATGCCGGTCGGCAAGGCCCTGCAGCCGCAGCGGCGCGTCGAGCTTGGCCCATTCGGCGCGGAGCGCGGCAATGGCGTCGCGCTGCTCGCGGATTTCTGCATTCAGCCGCAGCACGCGCTCGGTGCGCGAGGTCGATTCCATCTTGATCCGGTAGACATAGGAGGCGGCGAACACCAGCATGCCGATCACGAGGAGGTGGATGATCCGCATGGTCAGCCTCCCCTCATGACGCTGTCGATGGTCGGCCATGCCGGCAGTGCGTCTGCGGCATGCGCCGGCGCCGCGGTCCGCTCGGCGGCGCGCAGTTTGGCGGACCGCGCGCGCGGATTGGCCGATATCTCCGCCTCATTGGGCGTGACCGGGCGCTTGGTCAGAATCTGGAAACTCGGAACGGCCTGCGCGATCTCGGGCAGATGCCGCGATCCGCCGCCGGACTTGCCGCGCTGGTTGAGGAAATCCTTGACGATGCGGTCTTCCAGCGAATGAAACGACACCACGACCAGCCGGCCGCCCGGCTTCAGCACGCGTTCCGCCGCCGACAACGCCAGATGCAGCTCGTCGAGTTCCGCGTTGACGAATATCCGCAAGCCCTGGAACGTCCGCGTCGCCGGATGAATTTCGTTCGGCTTGGAACGGACCACCTTGCCGACGATGTCGGCGAGCGCCTTCGTGGTCGTGATCGGCGCTTCCTTGCGGGCGGCGACGATGGCGCGCGCGACGCCGCGGGAGTGACGCTCCTCACCGAAGATGTAGATGATGTTGGCAAGGTCGGCTTCGGAGGCTTTCGCGACCACGTCCGCCGCGGTCGGGCCGTCATGCCCCATCCGCATGTCGAGCGGCCCACCGAGCCGGAACGAAAAGCCGCGCTCGGCCTGGTCGAGCTGCATCGAGGAGACCCCGACGTCCATCACGACGCCGTCGACGGCATCAACGCCCTGCGCGGTACAGACCTCGGCGAGATTGGAAAACCGGTCCTCGACCAGCGTCAGCCGGGCATCCGCCTGGTCGACCAGATCGAACCCGCCAGTGATCGCCGACCGGTCGCGGTCGATACCGATCACCCGGGTTCCAGCGGTTTCCAGGATCATCCGGCTGTAGCCGCCGGCGCCGAAGGTGGCATCGACATAGATGCCGCCGTCGCGGGGATTGAGCATCTCGACCGCCTCGCGGCCGAGAACGGAGATATGGCGGGAGGCAGCCGGGGTCATCCGCCGGCTTTCAGCGTATTCCAAGGTACGATACGAAAACTGGACGCCAACGGGCCCATTGCGCCTCAAATCCCTGCGCTTTGCCGGGCTGTTCCGGCCAGAAAACCGCTGCGAGGCGCGATGGCTGTTTCCCGCCCCCGCCCGCAAACCCTGTTTTCCGGACGGAATTTGCTGGGCTGCCATGGCTTTTCGAGCGTGAAAGAGGGCCTCGGCCGTCCCCAAAACCGGTTCGGCTCATCATCACTTAGTAACGGCACTTAGCGTTAAGAAAGCGTTGATGATCGGCCGCGGCTTTTACGCGCTTTATAGCTACTCGCAAGCCGGTGATGCCCGGCTCACTGGCGAAGCCGGTGATGCCCGGCTCACCCGGTGATGCCCGCCGCACACACTCGGTCAAAATGCGAAACCGGGCGCGGCTGCCCGATTGCGCGGATGACTTGGTAAAGGAATAGTAAAGATCGTTATTTTGTAAAATTTGCGGGTTATCGTTCTCCTGCCCGGTTTGAGCTCATATAATGGCTGCTGGTTCGTTCACGTCTGCTGGTATTGATTCGAAGCGTCAACGCGCCCTTCCCGTTCCCAGGGCCATCGCGGACATGAAGACCTTTACCCCGGATTCCTCGATTGCCTCCGACGTGATTCCGTCGGCGAACTATGGCGACCGCAACAAGGGTCGCCTGCCCGACATGATCCTGCTGCACTACACCGGCATGCCGGATGTGGAAGGCGCAATCGCCCAGCTCTGCACCGCCGGAACCGACGTATCGGCGCATTACATCGTGCTGGAAGACGGCCGCATCGTGCAATCCGTGCCCGAGAGCAAGCGCGCCTGGCATGCCGGCGTATCGTTCTGGGCCGGCGAAGAAGACATCAACTCCTGTTCGATCGGGGTCGAGATCATCAATCGCGGCCACGACTGGGGCTATCCGGATTTCCCGCTGCGCCAGGTTGCCGCCGTGATCGCTCTGTGCCGCGGCATCATGCTCCGCCGCAACGTGCCGCCGCATCGCGTGCTCGCGCATTCCGACGTCGCGCCTGCGCGCAAAAAGGATCCCGGCGAGAAATTCCCGTGGCATTCGCTGGCCAATTCCGGCGTCGGCCATTGGGTGCAGCCTGCGCCGATCGTGCGCGGCGAAACGCTCAAGCTCGGCAGCATAAGCGACGATGTCGTCGGCCTGCAGACTGCCCTGGCGCGCTACGGCTACCAAGTGCCGAACCACGGCAAGTACGACGGCCCGACCATGGAAGTGGTCACCGCGTTCCAGCGCCACTTCCGCCCGGCCCGCGTCGACGGCATCGCCGATCATTCGACCATGAGCACGCTGCACGCGCTGCTGGCCACTTTGCCGGCCGATGCGACGCCGACGCAGGTCGCGGCGCAGTAGCTAGAGCACACCGGTTCCCGCGCTGCCCCGCAGCTGCCGCATAAAATTCTCGTCGTCGTAGCGTGACAGGCTGAGACGCTCCGCAAACCCGGGCCGCTGTGCGCCCTGAACCCAACTCGCGCAAAGCGCGCCCGTGGCGCAGGCCGCCATCGTTCCGAAACCGGAAAGCGCGCCGGCGACGAAGGCGCCTTCGGTCTTCATCGGTCCGATCAGCGGCCAATTCTCTTTGGTCATGGTGTAGTAGCCGCCGTAATGCGTAATCTGCCGCGGCAGCCGGCCGTAATACTGCTTCAAGCGCGGGTTCAGCCTGCTCGCGCCTCTCAGAACGATATCCGGAAAGTTGGGATCCGTCGGGAGATCGTCCTGCGGTTCTGACGGCTGTCGATTGTAAGCCCAGCCCAGCTTGATCCATTTTCCATGATCGCCGCCTTCCGGGCGGCAGTGAATTCCGCCGGGCATCGGGCGGGCGAGCCAGGCCGTGGCGCCATCCTCCTCGAGAAGCTGACGCTCCTTGCTGGTCCAGTCGATCGTCTGGCCATCCAGATCGATCGAGAACGGCATTCGTCGATCGATGGCACCGAGATTATCGGCGAACGCAATCTTCTGGTGAAATACGTTCTCGACCGGGAGTTCTTCCCCCAGCATTCGCGCGATGTCGGCGACATACGGGCCGGCGGCGTTAACGAGGATCGCAGCATGAAGTGTCTGCTCGCCTTCCTCGCCACGCATCTTCAGTGCAAAGCCACCGTCTTGCCGAACGATTTCGGTGACGCGCGCTCGGCTCACTGCGCCTCCCGCCGCCCGGACTTCCTCCATCATCAGACTTCCAAGCTGCTGCCCGCTGATGTCTCCGGCGCGGCGGACGTGCAGAACGGTGGAGACCTCAGGATCAAACGTCGGAAAATGGCGACGGATCAGTTCCGGGTTTTGAATAACGTCGACACCTTCGGGCGCATCCTGCCAATCCTCCGAGACCGCCGGTATGTAGGACGAAGACGACGCTGCGCCGTGCACGCGTATCCGGCGCGCACCCTCCGGCCCGTAACCTGTATGGAGCTCCTCCAACAATCGGTCCGGCTTTGCCTGACGCGTGGCCAGTGCGTAGCCCCGGCGGGTAATACGGACGCGGTTGTCGTGCCGACGGGCGATTTCCTCGAGCAGATCGATGCTGTAGTCGGTGAACTCAGTCATGATCGGATGCGGCCACCAGTTGCGGTAGTTTTCACCCGAAGCCGCCGAGGTCAGGCTCATCGGTGCCTTCTGGTCGACGATCACGATCCGCAAGCCGGGACGGCTCCTTGCCAGATAATAAGCGCAGGCGATGCCGACGATTCCAGCCCCGATCACGGCGATATCGGCTTTGCGGGCGTTCATTTCATTCTTTCTCCAGGCTGGCTTCCGCCGGCAAAGCGATCAGGGCGCGTGGATATTGCTGCGGTGGATCAAATCAGCTCGCGGAACTTGCATCCCGTGAAGCGTGACGTTGTGCGGACCTCAGCGTTTTCTGCGTCTGCACGATGTGCTCGCGCAAAAGCCGAACCGCCTTTTCAATCTCGCCGGCGCGACACAATTCGAGCAACTGGTAATGCTCGCGCTGCGGGCGCTCCTTGCCGGTCGCACGGGACACCAGAGCCCGCGTAAAACGGCTGACATGACCATAGTTCGCTTCGATCATCGCAAGCAGGCGCGGCCGATTGCACGGCGCGTAGAGCGTTTCGTGGAATCTCCAGTTGAATGCGCCCCACTTTTCCGGATCGGGCTCGTCGTCATACGACCGGAGGATCTTGTTTGCATCGTCGAGATCAACCTCTCCCATGGCCGGGATAGAAAGTCGCAGCGCATGACATTCAAGTGCGATGCGAATCTCGAGCAGCTCCACAACCTCGTCGATCGACATATCGGATACGACCGCGCCGCGATTGGGCAGGAACGTAACGAATCCCTCGGCCTCCAACTGCTTGAGCGCTTCCCTCACGGGAATACGGCTGGTGCCGAACCGTTCCGCCAACTCGTCCTGCCTGAGCTGAAATCCGGGCGCGAACTCACCCAGGCTGATCGCGAGTCTCAGCGCCTCGCGCACGGCGTCCGGCGTGGACCCATGCCCCCCGGTCCCTCGGCTCTTTGCGGATATTCCAGGTCCCATTCAGCTTTCCCGGCGTTTGCTGCAGACCGCGACATTCGATTGCGCGGTTACGTATAAAATCAGTTTGTATATTATACGATCCATATGTATAAAATCCAGCTCAATCATATCCAGAAACGGCCGGTCAGTTGAAAAGGGAGTAAGTCCATGAAAGGACTGTTTTATTCGTTGATCCTGGCGACTGCGGTCGCTGTCCCTGCCCATGCACAGTCGCCCGGTGGGACGCTGGCCAAAATCAAAGACAGCGGCGAAATCCGGCTCGGGCACCGGGACGTTTCGATCCCGTTTTCGTACCTCGACGACAATCAGAAGCCGATCGGGTTTGCGATGGACCTCTGCGGACGGATTGTCGATGCGGTGAAAAGCGAACTCAAGCTTCCAGCCATTCAGACGAAGCTTCAGCCGATCCAGCTCGCCACTCAAATTCCGCTCATTCAAAACGGCACGATCGATATCGTTTGCGGTCCCGCAACCAACACGCTTGAACGGCAGAAAGTCGTGGCCTTCAGCAACACCATCTTCGTCTCGAGCATTCGCGCCGTGGTAAAAAAGGACGCTGCGATCAAGACCTTCGAGGACCTGAGCGGCAAGCCGGTCTCCCTGACGTCAGGTTCAACATCAATTGCGCTGCTGACGGCGCGTGGTCAGGAGAAAAATTTCCAGACCAAGAACATCCTGTCGGGTGACCACGCCGGATCGTTCCTCGCGCTGACGACGGGCCGCAGCGAGGCCTTCATCATGGACGACATTCTGCTCGCCAGCCTGATCGCCAACAGCCCCGATCCGGACAACTGGCGCATTATCGACGATAGCCTCCGCACCGAACCGTACGGGCTGATTATCCGCAAAGACGATCCGGAGTTCAAAGCGTTGATCGACAAGACGCTGGTCGCCATGATGAAAAGCAATCAGTTTGGCGATCTCTATGCGAAATGGTTCATGAATCCGATTCCGCCCAAGAACGTGAACCTGAATTTCCCGATGACGCCGCCGTTAAAAGACGCGGTCGCCAACCCGACGGACAAGGGAGTCTGATCTATCCCGATCGCGATGAATCCCGCCTAGGCCTTCGCTCCGGCATCGCGGTCCAGTTCTTCCATCCGCCGTGCGTAAAGCCGCCGCAACGGCTCCAGTTGCGTCGCTGATGTGGCGGCTAGATAGGCTTCGCGCGCCGCATCGCGCCGGCCAAGGCGGCGCAAGAGATCGGCGCGGACGGCCGGCAGCAACTCATACCCTTTCAACCCGCCGCGCGCCTCCAGCGCATCGATCAGGTCGAGCGCCCGCGCCGGCCCGTCGACCATCGACAGCGCGGCGGCGTGATTGAGTTCGATCACCGGCGACGGGCTGATCCGCAGCAGCACCTCATAGAGGCCGGCGATCTGCGGCCAGTCGGTGTCGTTATAGTTCGGCGCACGCGCGTGCAGCGCTGCGATCGCGGCCTGCACCGCATAGGATTGCGGCCGCCCCGGCACCCGCAACGCCTCTTCCACCAGCTTCAAGCCCTCCGCTATCTGGGCCTGATCCCACAGCGACCGGTCCTGCTCTTCCAGGAGCACGATGTCGCCGCCCGCGGTCTCGCGGCCGGCGCGGCGGGAATCATGCAGCAACATCAGCGCCAGCAATCCCTTGATCTCGCCGCGGCCGGGCATCAGCGCGTCGAGCAGCCGCGCCAGCCGGATCGCTTCGCGCGCCAGATCAGGCCGCATCAGATCTTCGCCCGAGGTCGCGACATAGCCTTCGGTGAAGACCAGATAGATCACCGCGAGCACGCCGCGCAGGCGCGGCTCCAGCGCTTCGCGTTCCGGCACTTCGTAGGCGATGCCGGCGAGGCGGATTTTCTGCTTGGCGCGCACCAGCCGCTGCGCCATCGCATCTTCGCTCGCGAGAAACGCGCGCGCCACCTGCGCTGTCGAAAGCCCGCACACCGTGCGCAGCGTCAGCGCCACCTGCACTTCCATTGCAAAGGACGGATGGCAGCAGGTGAAGATCAGCCGCAGCATGTCGTCGTCGAGCACATTGTCGGCGGCCTCGTCAGGCGCCGATGCATTGAGCAGGATTTCGCGCGTCAGCTCCTGCTGCTTGCCGCGAAACGCGGCGTTGCGGCGGACGCGATCGATCGCCTTGTTGCGCCCGACATTGACCAGCCAGGCGCGGGGGTTTGCCGGCATTTCGGCAACGGACCAGCGCTCCAGCGCCACCGCGAACGCGTCCTGCAGCGCATCCTCGGCGAGATCGAAATCGCCGACGAGGCGGATCAGGGTTGCCAACGCCCTGCCCGCCTCGTCGCGGAAGATTTTTTCGATCTCAAGCGGCGTCATTCGCGTACTTGCCGTCAATCATAAACCATGACCGGCCGCACCTCGATCGAACCTTTCCTGGCCTCGGGAATGCGCGCGGCGATGGCGAGCGCGGTGTCGAGATCCTTGGCCTCGACCAGATAATAGCCGGCGAGCTGTTCGCGCGTTTCCGCGAACGGACCGTCGGTCGTGAGCGTCTTGCCGTCGCGGACGCGCACGGTGGTCGCCGTCGTCGTCGGCTGCAAACCGTCGCCGGCCTTGAAGTGGCCGCTCTGGATGATGGATTGCGTGAACGCGCCATATTCCCCCGACATTTCCTTGCGCGCCGCCGCATCCATTTTGCCGAACTCAGCTTCGCTCCGATAGATCAACAACAGATACTGCATCGCTCTACTCCTCTTGATCGGCAGGATCGCCGACACCCAGTCGAACGGGCCGGACGCGAAACGACATCTTCAGGATAGTTTATTTTGCTCCGTTTCGTGGCTTGACGCCACGCCGCCCAGCCCCCATGCGTAAGGGGTCAGTCGGCCGGACGGCCGCTCTCGCTACGGTCGAAAGGCTGCGGGAGAGGAAAGTCCGGGCTCCATCGACATACGGTGCCGGATAACGTCCGGCGGGGGCGACCCCAGGGAAAGTGCCACAGAGAACGAACCGCCTTCTCTTAGGAGGAGGCAAGGGTGAAAAGGTGCGGTAAGAGCGCACCGCGGGTCCGGCAACGGAACCGGCATGGCAAACCACACCGGGAGCAAAACCGAATAGGGACGGCACCGCGGGCAGTTCGCGAAAGCGAAAACGCCGCAGGGCAATGTCAGGCTCGCCGTCCGGGTAGGTTGCTCGAGGCCATGTGCAAACATGGTCCCAGAGGAATGGCCGTCACGTATCACTCGCGAAAGCGAGTGATACCCTACAAAACCCGGCTTACAGGCCGGCTGATGTTTCTAAAATGAGGGGTTCGGCGTAACGCGCCGGACCCCTCGCCATTTTCAGGAGCGCGCGCTCCGGCAGTTCAGTCGCGCGCCGCCTCCTCGATCGCCTGCGCGAGCCGCGCCGGGTTGCTGAAGAACATCTCATGGCTGCCATCGCACTCGACGAGGCGAAACAGGCCGAGGCGCTCCGACAACCGCGGATGCCACGGCAGGCTGTGCGGCAAGGCGATATCCTGGCGGCAGTTGACGTAGGATTTGCCGACCGGCAACTCCGCCAGCGGACGCTTCAACGCGATCTTGTCGGTAAATGTCTTGTAGGGATGCGGGTTGAGTTTGGCGAACGCGGACTTTGCCAGATCGATATCGGCGTCGTTGATGAATGCATCGCGCCAGATTTCAAACGGCAGCATGACCGCGTTCTTGTTGGCGGCGGCCACCGCATCGAACAGCCCGACATAATGCGGCGGCACCATGTCGTTGAGGCACTGCCCGTCCAGCGGGACGAAGGCATTGACATAGACGAGACGCTTGATGCGATCCGTCAGCCGGTCGGCAACGCCTGAAATCAGCATTCCCCCATAGCTGTGGCCCACCAGCCAGATATCCCGCAGATTGTTGGTTTCGATGTAGCTGGTAACCGACGCGATCGCCTGCTCCAGCCCGACCTTGTCGCGATCGTCGCCCGCGTTGTTGCCGGCAACCGTCGGGCAATGCACGGCATGGCCGTATTTGCGCAAGTGTCCGGCGACGGCATCCATTTCGGCGCCGGTGTGCCATGCGCCGTGTACAAGGACGTAAAGGCCTGCCATTTCCGTCTCCCCCGTTTATGGAAGTGGATTTGATAGGCCGGGCAGATTATGCCGGATGGCCGGATTAAGCCACCATCATCGCCGATTTACGCCAGGGGCTTTGCCGGAACGGGTCAGCGCTGTCGCCTGAATGCGGCCGGTGTCATGCCCAGATATCTGCGGCATTGGCGAATGAAATGGGACGGATCGGACAGGCCGACGCGCAATCCTATTCCGCCGACACCGATGTGATCGAACCGCGCTTCACTCAGCATCCTGCGCGCGACCGCCATCCTGCAGTCGTTCAGCACGCCGCTAAACGTCAGGCCTGACTTGTTGAGGCAGCGATGCACCGTCCGCTCCGAAACCCGCAGATGCTCCGCGACGGAAGCGGCCGTCAGGCCCGGTTCGGCGTAGAGCAACCGGATGGCGCGGCCGATCTGATCCAGCAGGTTGCCCGCCTCGCGCTGCTCCGACGGCGTGGCCGGAATCTCGCTGCCCGCCGCCAGCGCCAGCAGGCCGCCGAGCTGGTCGGTGAGAACCTGCGCGGGCAGCGGCAGGTCGACCGCCAGATGGGGTGATAACTGGCACGCAAATGCACTGAGCGCGGCGCCCCAGCCGGTGCGCCCGTCGATTCGCTGCCCGGCCCGCCGTTCGGGATCGGTGACCCACGATTCGACCCACGCGATCGGCAACTCCAGCGACAGCGTGTTCGCAGTCACCGGAAAATTGAATTCATAGCAGCGCCGGGAGTCCAGCAACACGAGATCGTGCGGCTGCAAGATCGACCAATGGCCGTTCTGCATCACCGTCCAGTCGTTGTCGGTCTTGCAGAGAAGGTAGTAGTAGTTCGACGCACTGCGCCCGAGGCTGGCTTTCCTGCGGTAGACGTGCTGCGCCGAGCCCTCGACGCGGTTGATGCCGATGGTGTCAAGTTGCCCGCGCTGGACCGAGCAGTCGAAGCCCGACCGAACCGGCGTCGTGATATCCATCTCGAGAAAGCATTCGCAGACGGCGCCGATCCAGTAATCCAGACGCCGTTCCGGCTCGACCAGGCCGGTCGACCATTTCTCGATCACTGCCGCCGTCCTGGCCGCCATGGCTCCGTCTCCCTCAATTTTACGCCACGATCTTCTCCAACAGCGCCATCAGCGCTTGCGGCGCGGTGACGTTCGGCGAGTGACTGGCATCGATCTCGAAATAGCGCCATGCCGGATCGCTCTTTGTCTTCCTCGCAAACGGACCGAACGTATCGGCCGGCGGGAAGCGGGTGGCGTAGATGTAACTGCGTGGCAGCGTCAGTGTGCCGCCTTGCAGCTTGAGCCTGGTCTCGAAGCATTTGACCGGCATCGGGGCGCGGCGCGCGGCCAGCCATTCGACGTCCTCAGCCGCGGTGTCCGGCGGCGACGTCATCGGCGGGATGCGCCAGCCATCCCCCTTCTTCGCGCCGTCCAGCATCGGCTGCCGGCCCGGCTCGTTGATGTCGAACAGCGACTGGCCATCGTCAGGCACGAAGGCGTCGACATAAATCAGCTGCGTAACGCGATCCCTGGCACGATCGGCGACGCCGGTCGCGACCATGCCGCCATAGCTGTGGCCGACCAGCACGATGTCGCGCAGGTCCTCGTATTTGATGACATTGAGCATGTCCTCGATATGGGTTTCGAGGTCGATCGAGGGGTTTGCCAGGTGCGCGCGTTCGCCAAGCCCGGTGTAGCTCGGCGTCACCAGCCGATGCCCGGCCGCCTGCATCAGCGGGTGCATCTTCTTCCACGCCCAGCCCGCCGACCACGCGCCGTGACAAACAAGGAAGGTCTTTGCGGAGGTTGAGCTCATCGGGGGCGTTTCCATGATTGTTGTTGAAGGCTTCGATTGCAATAGTACCCGGCGGCGTGGGCGTGTAAATGTCGCGCTCAACTCAACGACGTCATTCCGGGGCGATGCGCAAGCATCGAACCCGGAATCTCGAGATTCACCGGTGCGCAATTGCGCACCTGAGGTCTGGTCCTTCGGACCATCCCGGAATGACGAAGGAAAAAACAGTTGGAAACGTCCACTTACGCGCTGTTGCTTTTTGGCGCGCTTGCCGGCGGCTTCGTCTCCGGCCTTGCCGGTTTCGGAACGGCGCTGATGGCGCTGGGGATCTGGCTTTATGTGCTGCCGCCGTCGCTGGCCGTACCCTTGGTGCTGATCTGTTCGGTCAGCTCGCAGATCTCGACGCTGCCGACGATGTGGAAGGTTCTCGACTTCAAACTGGCCGCGCCGTTCGTCATCGGCGGGCTCGCCGGCATGCCGATCGGCGCGCTGCTGGTCGCGCAGGCCGAGCCGCAAATATTCAAATTGAGCGTCGGGGTGATGCTGCTGGTGTTTCCGGCCGCGCTGTTTTTCGTCCGCAAGCCGATGGCGTTCGCCTTCGGCGGCCGGCCGGCGGACGCCGCCGTTGGATTTGCCGGCGGCATCCTGGGCGGCCTCGCCGGGCTGTCCGGCCCGCTGCCGACCCTGTGGGCCAGCGTGCGCGGCTGGACCAAGGATCAGCGTCGCGGCGTATTCCAGATCTTCAACGGCAGCGTGCTCGGCGCCGCCCTGCTGCTGCAAATCATCAGCGGCTTCGTCAAATGGGAAGTGTTCTGGCTCGCGCTGCTGGCGCTGCCGGGCACGCTGATCGGCGCAAGGATCGGCGCGCGGACCTATCAGGCCCTGAGCGACCGCAATTTCTACGACATCGTGCTGGCGCTTTTGTTTCTGTCCGGGCTCGCACTGGTGTGGAGCAGCATTGCTCCGAGGTAGCGGCGCATGGCCGCCATGTGCTCCGAGTAGATTGCTGTACGCTGATCTGCAAAACAGTTATCCATTCGCATCATGACCTCTCCAACTTTTTCACGCGCACGTCTCGGTCTGTTGCTGGGTTTTGTCGGCGTGCTGATTTTTGGCGGCACGCTGCCGGCGACTCGGCTCGCGGTCTCGGCAATTGATCCGATTGCACTGACCTCTCAGCGCACACTGATCGCCGGAATATGCTCGCTGATATTGCTGGTCGTGCTGCGTCGCCCGCTGCCGCCGCGCGCTCTGTGGCCGCAACTGGTCATCATTATGATCTGCGTCGCCATCCTGT
Source organism: Bradyrhizobium sp. OAE829 (assembly GCF_040546575.1). Lineage (NCBI taxonomy): Bacteria > Pseudomonadati > Pseudomonadota > Alphaproteobacteria > Hyphomicrobiales > Nitrobacteraceae > Bradyrhizobium > Bradyrhizobium sp. OAE829. The sequence goes on from NZ_JBEPOE010000001.1 coordinate 2,234,760, forward strand.
TTCCGTTCCTGATGTCGGTGGGGGTGCAGAGCGTCGATGCCTCGCATGGCGGCGTGGTGTTCGGGATCATGCCGATCGCGACCGCCCTGGTCGCGGTCATGATCACCCACGAACGGCCGCGGCCGCTGTTCTGGATTGCCTCATTCGCGGGCGCAGCATTGGTGATCGCGTTTGCTCTGCGGCAAGGCGGCGGCGCGCTTTCGGTCGGTGACCTGTTCCTGCTTGCGGCGGTGGTCGTCTCCGGCATCGGCTACGCCTTCTCCGGCCGACTCACCGCGCAGATGCCGGGCTGGGAAGTCATCAGCTGGGTGCTGGTGATCGCGTTGCCGCTTTCGATCCCGGCCACTGCGCTGACGATGCCGGCTGATCTCAGCCACATCCCCCTAAAACCGTGGCTGGGACTGCTCTACGTCGCGCTGTTCTCGCAATGGATCGGCTTCTTTGCCTGGAACGCCGGCATGGCGATGGGCGGCATCGCGCGGGTGTCGCAGGTGCAGCTGCTGCAGCCCTTCGTGGTGTTTGCGCTCGCGGCTGTTTTCAACGACGAGACCATCACGCCGCAGATCGTGCTGTTCGCCGCCGGCGTGGTCGCAACCGTCGCGATCTCGACACGCACGCGCGGGCGCAAAGCGCCCGATCGCTCGGAACTTACATCCGTTCCAGGCGTCACGCCGCCGGCAACGCCGACTTGAGCGGCGCCAGGCGTTTCCTGAACTCCAGATGCAGCAACCACAAGCTCAATGCGGCCTGCAGCGTCGTCGACAGGTTCGACAGGTACCACACGTATTCGATACGAAACCCTGGCCTTGCAGACAGCCAGAGAACGGGCAACGCGTAGCTGATCAGGCGTACGCCGGAGCTCAGCAGCACCGGCTTGGTGTCGCCCAGTCCCTGGAACATGCTGGAGCACACAAAGGTAAATCCCTGCGCCACGAGATTCAGCGAGACCATCTGAAAGAACATGATGGCGACCGCCACCGTCTCACGATCGCTGGCAAAACCACCGAGCAGCAGGCCGGGCCAGCATTGCGCCAATATGGTGAAAACGATCATCACCACCGTGCTGATCATGGCCGCCTTGACGAAGGTTTCTTTCACGCGTGCAGCGTTACCGGCGCCGAAATTCTGCCCGGCGATCGGTCCGGCGGCGAGCGCGATGGCTAGCGCCGGCATCTGGATGAGGCCGAGCACACGCGTCCCGATGCCAAATCCGGCCTGTGCCGCCGCGCCAAAGTCGCGTAATGCGTAATAGATCACACCCATCCAGATGAATATGATCGCGAACTCGCCGCCGGCCGGCAGACCGACATAGAGGATGCGCTTCCAGTGCCGGGCCTGCGGACGCAGTTGCGCGAGATTGAGGCCGACGTAGCGCTCCAGTCTTCGAAAATACATCCACAGCATCAGCGCGCCGATCAGCACCGCAATTGAACTCGCAAGGCCAGCGCCCGCGACGCCGAGCGCAATGCCGGTGCCCCAGCCTGAGATCAGAACCGGCGCCAGCGCGATATTGATGATCACCGCAAGCGCCTGCACGATCATGGTCGGCCGCACTATACCGGTACCGCGCAACGCGGCTCCCATCACCTGCGTGGCGAATTGCAGCACAAGCGCGGGCATGAACCAAAGCAGATACGTCGTGCCCGCCTCGACGTTGGCCTCGTCGGCGGCGACCATGCGCATGTAACGGCCAGCGAATGCGGATCCTGCCACCCATGTCAGCACTCCGCACGCGGCCGCCAGGCCGAGCGCCTGGTTGAACACCAGATTGGCGTCGGCCTGATCCTTGCGTCCCACGGCATGCGCAATGAGTGCGACGGTGCCGACGCCCAGCACCTGCATCAGGCCGTTGATGAGAAATGCTGCGTTGCCGGCCGCCGCCACGCCCGCGACGGCGGCATCACCAAGCCCCGCCACGAAATACAGATCGACGAGCTGGCAGATCATGATCGTGATCATGCCGGCGACGATCGGTGGCGCCATGCTCAGGATGTGGCTCACGATCGAGCCTTGCGTAAGGTCTTTCATTTCAAATCCACATCTTCAAATCTGTCTCCGGTGCGCGGCCTCGGAACATCCGGAGGCCGCGCGCCGCAATGTCATTTACTCGGCCGCCGTAATGCGGCCGAACTCCGTCGCCTGCCGCTCGAACAACCCGCGATAGATGCCCCCCGCGCGCGCCGTCAACATCGCGTGGGTGCCCTGCTCGACGATCTTGCCGCGATCGAACACCAGGATCCGGTCGAGGCTGCGCACCGTCGACAGCCGGTGCGCGATCACGATCGAGGTGCGGCCTTTCATCAGCCGCTCCATCGCCTGCTGGATCAGGCCTTCGGACTCCGAGTCGAGGCTCGAAGTCGCCTCGTCCAGGATCAGCACCGGCGCATCGGCCAGGAAGGCACGCGCCAGCGCGACGCGCTGCCGCTCGCCGCCCGACAGCTTGACGCCGCGTTCACCGACCAGCGTGCCGTAACCCTTCGGCAGCCGCAGGATGAACTCGTGCGCATTCGCCAGCCGCGCCGCCTGCTCGACCGCCGCCATGCTGGCGCCGGGCCTGCCATAGGCGATGTTCTCGGCCAATGATCGGTGAAACAGGATCGGCTCCTGCTGCACGATCGCGATCTGGCTGCGCAGCGAATGCTGCGTCGCTTTCGCAATGTCCTGACCGTCGATCAGGATCTTGCCGCCGCCGATGTCGTAGAGCCGCTGCACCAGTTTGACGAACGTGGTCTTGCCCGAGCCGGAACGACCGACCAGGCCGACACGCTCGCCGGCGCGGATGTCCACCGACAGGCCGTCGTACAGCGGATCGCGATGGCCGCCGTAATGGAACGTCACGGCGTCGAACACGATGCGGCCGCCCTGGATGTCGATCGGCTTCGCATCGGGCGCATCCGCTATGCCGATCGGCTCGGCGTGGATCGCAACCAGTTCCTCCATGTCGTTCACCGAACGCTGCAGGTTGTTGATGTGCATGCCGACGTCGCGCAGATAGGCATGGATGATGTAGTAGCTGGTCAAGACATAGGTGACGTCGCCGGGCGTGGCGCGGCCCGCCATCCACAACAGGATCGCGCCGCCGATCACGGACGTGCGGAAGCACAGCAGCACCGCGAGCTGCGCTGTCGAGGTGTAGTTGTAGCGTATCCAGGTCCGCTGCACGCGCCGGCCCCAGCGGCCGATGACGCCGGCCAGCCGCCCGTCCTCGCGCGCTTCCGCGCCAAAGGATTTCACCACCGCGTTACACGTCAGTGCATCCGCCAGCGTGCCGCCGACCTTGGTGTCCCAGGCGTTGGAGACGCGCGCAGCGGGAGCGATGTAATTCATCGAGAACGCGATCGTCATCGAGACATAGATCACCGTGCCGACCGCAATGACCGCCCCGAGCGAGGGCCAGTGCAGCCCGAGCAGGATCATCGAGCCGAGCAGCACCGTCAGCGACGGCGCCAGCGCCATCAGGATGGTGTCGTTGAGCAAATCGAGCGCCCACATGCCGCGCGTGATCTTTCGCACGGTGGAGCCGGCAAATGAGTTGGCGTGCCAGTCGGTCGAGAAGCGCTGCACCCGCATGAAGGCGTCGCGCGACACGTCGGACATGATCTTCAGCGTGAACGGCACGATCGCCTGCAGGCCGATCAGCCGCAGCACCATCGACAGCGCGCCCAGCGCCACGATGCCGCCAAAGGCGATCATCGCCGCGCGGCGCGCGGCGGGATCAGACGCCCCTTGCGTCAGTGCATCGACCAGATGGCCGGAGAACAGCGGCATGAACAGGTCGGCGGCGGTCGCCCCCAGCAAGCCGCCGGCAACAACGCTGGCGCGGGCGGGCTGTTCGAGCCAGTGGCGGAACACGAACGGGAGCACCACCCGGATCGCCGTGGGACGCTTGTTGGTTTGAACGGTCATGGCCTCATCCGGCACCGCTTGCGCGTACGCCGGCTCCATCTGAAAGGACGCGCGGGGCGGCACAGGGCCGAACGCAAGCGTCGTTGAAAAAAACGGTAACTCGTTGAGAAGTTTTGAAGATCGGGGAAGCTTGGGATGATCGGGACGTCAGGCCCGATCAGAGCTGGCGAAAAGTGGCCTCAAAGGCCCGATACAGCGTCCAGCATAGGCATCGAACGCGAGCGGGCGGTCTGCGAATTAGACGAAATCATGCAAATCCTCCCCGGTTCGAGCGACAATGCGTTGCTTATAAATGCATCACGGGTGATTTGCAACATGACAACCGCGTGAGCGCGCGAAATCAATCGACGCTCAGTTCAATGCCCAATTCAATGCCCTGTGCCGCCACCCGCCGCCAGCGCCGGCGGCTTGTTCATCAGCACGACCAGAAGGCTCAGGCCGACATAGAACACGGCCAGCATGAAGAAGGCGTCGCCGAACCCCATCACGACAGCCTGGCGGTGGACGATCTGCGATAATTGCTTCATCGCCATTCGCGCGGAGTCGCCCATGCCCTGCATGCGCTGGGTGAACATGTTGAGCGTCTCCACAGCCATGGCATTGCCCCAGTTCACGCGTTCGTGCAGGCGGGAGATGTGCAGGTCGGTGCGCTCGTTCAGCACCTGGTTGATCAGCGCGAGCCCCACCGCGCCGCCGAGATTGCGCGTCAGGTTGAACAGGCCGGAGGCGTTCTTGACCCGCTCGGGCGCCAGCGTGCCGAGCGCGATGGTGTTGGTCGGCACCATCGCGAACATCATGCCGACGCCGCGCAGGATTTGCGGGACCAGCAGTTCATAGAAATCATATTCGCGGGTGATCCAGGTCATCAGATACGAGCCGAGCGCGAAGCTGCAAAGCCCGAAGGCGATGAGGTAACGCATGTCGACCTTGGTCATCAGCCGGCCGACGAGCGGCGCGGTGAGGAACATGGCGACCCCGGAGACGAACATGGTCTCGCCGATCATCAGCGCGCTGTAGCCGCGTATTTCGGCGAGATAACGCGGGTAAACATAGGTCAGGCCGTACAGCCCGATGCCAACGCAGAACGAGATCAGGCAGCCGATGGCGAAATTGCGGTCGCCGAACGTCCTGATGTCGACGATCGGCTCATGCGCTGTCAGCACGCGCCAGAAAAACGCGATCGCAGACGCCAGGCAGACGGCGGCGCAGATCGCGACCGACGTATCCTGCAGCCACTGATATTGCGGGCCTTCCTCGAGCACATATTCGAGCGAGCCGAGGAAGCCCGCCATGAACAGCAGGCCCCACCAGTCGAAATGTTCGAGCAGCTTGAAGTTCGGCTCGTCGAAATCGACCAGGATCAGCACACCGATGGTGATGCCGATGCCCGGAATGATGTTGATGAAGAACAGCCAGTGCCACGACATCAGGTCGGTGATGTAGCCGCCGACGGTGGGACCAATCGTCGGCGCCAGCGTCGCGACGAGGCCGATGATCGGGCCGACGATGTAGAATTTCGAGCGCGGAAATACCGTGTAGGCGGAGGCGAACACGGTGGGGATCATGCCGGCGCCCAAAAATCCCTGCAGCGCGCGCCACACGATCATCTGCTCGATCGTGGAGGCGAAACCGCAGAAGAAGCTCGCGATGGTGAAGCCGGAGGCGGAGATCGCAAACAGCAGGCGGGTGCCGAACGCGCGCGACAGGAAGCCGGAAAGCGGAATCGCGATCACCTCGGCGATCAGATACGAGGTCTGCACCCACGACACTTCGCTCGAGCTTGCCGAAAGCCCGGCCTGGATCTCGTTCAGCGATGCCGAGACGATCTGGATGTCCAGGATCGACATGAACATCCCGAACACCATGATGAGGAACGCAAACAGCCGTCGCGGCGGGATGCGCTCGTCCGGCACGCTTGCGGCTGATATCATCGACGGCGATGCGGTGGTGGCGTCTGCCATGATCTGCTCAGGACGCGCGCCGGGCTTCCCCTGCGCTGAAAAAATTACTTCGGATGCAGCATCGGCGACGCGTCGAGGTCGGCCTCGTTGTCGGCATCGGCCGCGCCGTCACGGGTGTTGACGGTCGTGTAGACCGACATGCCCGCGCGCAGCAGGTTTTGCTTCGCGACATCCTTCGGCACCCGTATCCGCACCGGCAGCCGCTGCACGATCTTGGTGAAATTGCCGGTGGCGTTATCCGGCGGCAGCAGCGTGAACACCGAGCCCGCCGCGGGCGAGATGCTGTCGACCACGGCCGCGAACTTGCGATGGCCGTAGGCATCCACGGAAATCGTAACGGGCTGGCCGGGACGGATGCGCTTGAGCTGGGTTTCCTTGTAATTGGCATCGATGAAGACGTCGTTGAGCGGCACCACATTGCCGAGGCGCTGGCCGGCCTGGATGTAATCGCCGGTGTTGACGATGCGGTTGGAGAAGGTGCCGTCGACCGGCGCACGCACCGCGGTGAAGGCGAGATCGCGCTCGGCCTTGGCCAGCGTGGTCTGCAACTCCGCCAGCTGGGCCCGGGCTTCGTTCTGCTGCGCCCGGGTCACTTCGACATTGTCGCGCGCGGCATCAAAGGCCGCCTGCGCCGATTTTACCTGCGCGACACCCTGATCGCGGCCGGCTTCGGAAACTTCGAACGTGGCGCGCGAGGCAAAGCCTTTGGTGCTCAGCGCCTGCTGGCGGTCGAAGTCGAGACCTGCGCGCTTCAGCGCCGCTTCCGCGGAGACGAGTTGCGCCTTGGCCTGCTCGACCGCGCTTTCCATCGCCGCCACCTGACGGCCGATGCGGTCGATAGTGGCCTGCTGGGTCGCGATCTTGGTGCGCGCGGCATCCACCGCGATCCGGTAATCGCCGTCATCGATCCTGTAGATGACGTCGCCGGCGCGAACGATTGAATTGTCTGCTGGAATGATCGACGCGATATGGCCCGCAACCCGCGCACCCAGCGTGGTGTTGTTGGCACGCACATAGGCGTCGTCGGTCGAGATGTAAAAGCGTCCAATGAACGTGTAGTAGACGCCGTAGCTGACGGCCGCGAGTGCCAGCAACGCGAACACGCCCATCATCACGAATTTGCGCTTGCCGGATTTCGGCGCTGCGGGTTGTGCGGCATCGGCGGGCGCGGCGGTTGCCGGCGCGCCTGGAGCAGTTGCCGGCTGGCGCCTGGTTTCTTCCGCAACGTGGGTTCGAGGCTGGTCCGCCAACTGGGCGGGGTCGCGCGCGGCGTCTTCGGCCGTTGCCGCCTCCGGCTCCTGACGAGCCGACGTCTCCGGCTGTTGCCGAACGACGCGTGCGGCCTGGTCTCTCGCTGCGGCCATACTCCGGCCTCCCCATTACTCGTGCACGGCGCAGACGCAGCCGAAACCCGGCCGTGAAGGCATCGTCATTCCCAGAATTAACATTGACCGAACCGTTCGGTCAAGATACATTTGCGTGAAGGGACCATAGATCGAAAGCACCTTCCCGTGCATATGTCCGGTTGAAATCTTTCCCGAGAAGATAAACCAATGGTTGCAGATACGTCGCATACGCTTGATGTCGTCGCCGACGAGGATTCCTCGAAGCGCCGCCAGATCCTCGATGGCGCGCGAAAGGTGTTCCTGGATCTCGGGTTCGACGGCGCCAGCATGGGCGAGATCGCGCGCTCCGCCGGCGTCTCCAAGGGAACGCTCTATGTCTATTTCGCCGACAAGCACCGCCTGTTCGAAGCCATCGTCGAGGAAGAATCGATCGAACAGGGCAAAACCGCATTCAATTTCGACCCCGAACGCGGCGTCGACATCACGCTGCCGGAGTTCGGCCGGGCCTACATCCAGGTGCTTTGTCGGCCCGGCGGCGGCTCGGCGATCCGCACCGTGATGTCGATTGCGGAGCGGATGCCGGAAGTCGGCCGCAGATTTTATGACAATGTGCTGGCCCGCACCGTCAACCGCTTCGCCGCTTATCTTGAGGCGCGGGGACGGCTCGGCGAACTCGTGATCGACGATTACGAACTGGCGGCCTGGCAATTCATGCAGATGTGCCAGGCGACGCTGTTTCAGGCTTTCATCTTCCAGGCCAAGCCCTCGCCGTCGCCAGAGCAGATCGCAACCGTCGTCGACAGCGCGACGCGGGTGTTTCTGACGGCGTATCGGGCGAAGGTGGACTGAGGGCGGGCGGTGTCGGCTACAGAGCGAGATTGTCATCCTCCGCGCATGCGGAGGATCCAGTACGCCGCGGCTTTTCGGCTCTATCGCTAACGCCCCTGGAATACTGGATCGCCCGCTTTCGCGGACGATGACAGTTGAGTGTGTGTGCTCATGCGGGTGCATCTCCACCACGCCCTCCCGTTCGTTCAAATTGTCCGCAACTGCAACCACGCGCCCCCTCCCCGCGTTTGACCCGTGGGAGGTATGTGCCATGGCAATTTTCGGACGAAGGCCCCGGCCCTCGCGCCGGCGAACCAATCAGGCTGCATGGATGACCATCGATGGCAGTTTTGCTGCGCGTCAATGCACCGTCATCGACATTTCGGAAGGCGGTGCGCGATTGCGGGTTGAAGACCCGCAATTCGTCAAGCCGCATTTTCATCTGAAGTTCGACCGGGCCTCCCCGGGCAGGGCCTGCAAGGTCGCCTGGAAGAAGGGCGACCTGATCGGGATCAAGTTCGTTTAGGGATGCCACCGTCTACTTGCGCCGACGCCGCGACGCCTGCCCTCGCTGGGCGTCATGCGGTGCAACAATCGACGCCCGCTATGGAACAAGTGTTCCCGCCAGCCGTTGCCAGCGACGAAACCAAAATCGACCTTTGATTCAAAAGCCGGGTTCGTATTTGCGCCGACGCAGGCTCTCAAAGCGCAATCATTTGAGAGACTCGGGGGAAAATAGGCCATGCGTGTCCTGATCCTTGCCTTGTCGATCCTGGGAATCCTTGTCTGCTCGGACGCTGCCAAGGCGGGGCCCAGCACGACCACGCGCGATCAGGCCGCATCCGTCGATGAGGCGGTCTTCACCGACGAAGCAACGCAGGAAACCGAGGATCGGATCGGCCTCGACAAGAGAAAGCGCCGCGACCTGCAGCGCCGGCTGACCCGTCTCGGCTTCGACACCAGGGCCAACGGAAAATTCGACGCGCGGACCCGCGCCGTCATCACGCGCTGGCAGGCGGCGCGCGACTATCCCAAGACCGGCTTCCTCAACCCGTTGCAGCATCAGGCACTCCTGAACGAGTCCGCCTCGACGGCGAACGCCAGCATCCGTGACAACAAGTCCGGCAACGAGCGCCGAGCCCGACGTCGCGGCGGGGGCGGAAGCAATCCGGTTGGCGTGATCGGCGGCGTCGTGGGCGGCGTGGTCGGCGGAATTTTCGGACGCCGGTAATCCGCAAATGCTCCTGGGCTTGAACTCGGCCGCCGCGACCGGAAGCGAGACGTGGGGCAGTTAGCCGCGCCCCTACACAAATCCGTCATTTGACACTTCGTCTCATTTTGTCAAATTCGTCAAATGAAGCCCCGCGACCGCATCCTCGACGCCGCCATGCTGGTGTTCCGCCGGCAGGGGTTTCGGCGTTCGTCGATCGAGCAGGCGGCGGAGGCCGCCGGCCTGACGCGGCAGGCGCTCTACCATCATTTCAAGTCCAGGGAAGAACTGTTCCGCGCCGTGATCGAGCGGCTGCATGAGAACGCGTTGGCCGCCGAGATCGCGGCGGGCGAGGCCACCGAAAAGGCCGGCGACGGTCTCGCCGACATCCTGATCGCCGAGATCACCGCGCGGATCGGGCAGTTGATCGCGCCGCTCGAGGGTTCGCCCCATATCGAAGAGCTGTTCTCCGAGCACCTGCTGCAGGCCCGCGATATCTACCAGAAATATGCCGCGCATTATGCCGCGCAGCTGACGTCCACGATCGAACGCGTCTGCCGCACGCAGCGTCTCGCGATCAAGGGCATGACCGCGCCCGACTTCGCGCGCTGCGTCGAGATGGCGTTCAACGGCACCAAGTCCGCCTATCCGGCGATGCAGCCGGCCGACGCCTTCCTGCGGGATTTCGGCATCATGGTGCGCACGCTGGTCGCCGGCGCCGTGAGCCCGTCGCCGAAACCGCGTTCAAGAGACACTGCAAGAAAACCTGCAAGAAAAACTGCAAGCAAACCTGTCGCAAGCAAAACCGCCCGCAAATCAGGAGATCGCAGATGAGTACGATGACGATCAACGGCCGTGTCGCACCCCTGCCCGACGACCTCGACGCCATGCTGATCGATGTGGTTAGAAGCGATCTCGACCTCACCGGCACCAAGCTCGTCTGCGGCGCCGGCGTTTGCGGCGCGTGCACCGTGCTGGTGGATGGCGCGCCGGTGGCGAGTTGCCTGATGCCGGCCCGCGCCGCCGCCGGCAAGACAATCACCACGGTCGAGGGCATCGGCGCCGAAAAGCTGCATCCGATGCAGAAGGCGTTCATGGTGCACGACGCGCTGCAATGCGGATTCTGCACGCCGGGCTTCATTGTCGAGGCCGCGGCGTTCCACGACCACTGGCGCGCAACACGAGGAACGGCAACACCTTCGCGCGAGGAAATCGGCGCGGCGTTGTCGGGGCATCTGTGCCGCTGCGGCGCCTATGACGGCATCTTCAGCGCGGTGGCCGCGGCCTGCAGCGGCCAGTTCGACGGCGGCGACATCGTCTCGCCGCGCGTCGAGGCGCGCGACAAAGTGACGGGTGCGGCGAAATACACCGTCGATGTCAGGCATGAAGGCCAGCTCGAAGGCGTCATCCTGCGCTCGGAGATCGCGCACGGCAAAATCGGCGAACTCGATTTCGCGCCCGCGCTGGCGCTGCCGGGTGTCGGCGCCGCGATCTCGCTGCTCGCCGAAGACCGTATCGTCCGCTTTGTCGGTCAGCCCATCGCCGCCGTCGCGGCCAGGGATCGCAAGACCGCGCTGGCGGCGATTGCCGCGATCAAAATATCCAGTGAAAAGCTGCCGTCAGTGATCGGGCTCGATGAAGCCCGCAAGCCCAATGCGCCCGTGGTGTTCGAAAAGGCGGACCGCAAGAAAGCCGGCAACGTCTCCGAAGGCGGCGGCTCGCCGGCGCCGTGGAAGGCAAACATCCGCGGACCTTCGGCGGCGTTCTCGCTCAAGCCCAAGCTGGTGCGGAGCTGGGTCGAAGGCGCGCGGCACGAGAAAAATCCGCTGCTGGTCGAAGGCGTGTTCCGGACCGGCACGCAATCGCATACCTGTTTGGAGCCGCACGCCACAGTCGCGCATTTCGAAGGCGACCGGCTTACCGTGCATGCCTCGACGCAGAGCGTGTTCCATCTGATGGAGCTGATCGCCAAGCGCTACAAGCTCGACCACGACAAGGTCCGCGTCATTGCCGATCACGTCGGCGGCGGTTTCGGCTCCAAGGCCAGCCTCGGCGCGGAGACGACGATCGCGATCGATCTGGCGCGCGCCGCCAAGGCGCCGGTCCGCGTCGCCTTCGACCGCCACGAAGAGCTTTCGGTAACCGGCTATCGGCCGGCGTCGGAGGTCAAGATCGCGCTGCTGCCGTCCGAGCAAGGCGGCTTGAAAGCGCTATCGGTGACCGCCTATGCCGACACCGGCGCCGCGATCAATTCCACCATCGCCACCCTGGCACGGCTGATCTATCCGGCGGAAGGCAAGGAGCTCGCCGATTTCGACGTCATCAGCAATCTGCCGCCGGGGGCGGCGTTTCGCGGGCCCGGCGGACCGCCGATGGCGTTCGCGGTGGAGCAGGCGATCGACGAGGCCGCGCTGCGGATGAAAGTCGATCCGATCGAGTTGCGCAAACGCTGGGATACCGATCCCAACCGGCGGCGGCTTTATGAATGGGCGCAAGGTCTCGACGTCTGGCGCAACCGGAAATCACCGGCCGAGCAGACCGGCCGCTATCGCCGCGGCGTCGGCGTCGCCACCGGCTACTGGCTTTATCTCTGGCAGCCCGGCTCGAAGGTCGAAGTGTCGGTCAAGGGCGGCCGCCTGATCGCGAGCACCGCGATCCAGGATATCGGCACCGGCAGTCGCACCGTGATCGCCAATACGGTGGCGCGCGAATTCGGCCTCGAACCGCACGAGGTCGAGGTTCACATCGGTGATTCCAGACTGCCGGTAGGCCCGGGCTCAGGCGGCAGCCGCACCACCGCCTCGGTGGTGCCGCCGACATTGCTCGCGATTCAAAAGCTCAAGGCCGCGATCGAAAAAAATGCAAAACGAAAGCCGGCGCCGGGCTCGAATGCGCCGTGGCGCGAATTGCTGGCGGCCTCCCCCGACCTCACCGCATCAGGCGTGCGGCCGGAGGACAGCAGGCAGATGGCGCCGGGCGTTGAGTCGCCGCTGAAGCAGGTGGGGATTCTGGGCTGGATCTTCGGCAAGATGATGCGCTGGATGTCCAACATGGTGATCGGCGCCGGCGTGCCAAGTTCAGTGCAGGTGATCGAGGTCGAAGTCGATACCTGGCTCGGCCACGTTCGCGTCCTCAACGTCCACACCGGCATTGCGGTCGGCAAGATCGCAGCGCCCGCGCTGGCGCGAAGCCAGGCGGCGGGCTCGGTCATTCAAGGCATCGGCTACGCGCTTTACGAAGCGCGCGAGATCGACGGGCGCACCGGCGACACGCTGAGCGGCGGGCTGGAGGATTACCGGATTCCCGGTATTGCCGACACGCCCGTGATCGACGTGCATTTCGATGAAGCCGGCTTCGATCACGTGCTCGGCGGCAGCGTCGGCATCGGCGAGGTCGCCACCGTGCCGACGTCACCGGCGGTCGCCAACGCAATCTACAACGCCACCGGCATCCGGCCGATGGAGTTGCCGATCCGCCCCGACCGTTTGATCTCAGCGCTGAAAGGGAGGGCCGCCGCATGACACCGGCCATGACGACCGAATTCCGCGCCGCCGGCACTGACATTTCCGAACGCCGCCGCAGCGGCGTCTCGAAGGGCCCGCTGATGGATATCGTGCCCGCGTCTGACATCTCGGGCATGAACTGGGGCGCCGACGGCACGCTGCGCATCGGCGCCTACACGACCATCGCCGCGATCGCCGCCGATCGAAGCATCGCCGCCGCCTATCCCGGCATTGCGGCGTCGGCGCAGGGCCTCGCGACGCCGCAGATCCGTCATCTCGCAACGCTCGGCGGCAATATCGCGCAGCGTTCACGCTGCTGGTATTTTCGAAATCCGCATATTGCCTGCCTGAAGAAGGGCGGCACGGATTGTCCGGCCCGCAACGGCAATCACCTCTATCATGTCGCCTTCGATCTCGGCCCCTGCGTGGCACCGCATCCTTCCACGATGGCGGCCGCGCTGCTGGCCTATGATGCGACCATCATCACCTACACGCGAAGCGGCCTGTCGATACCAGACGTGCTGGGTGACGGCTCCAACGGCACAGCCGACAATTTGCTGCAGCCGGGTGAGATGATCCGGGGCATCGAACTGCCCAAGCCCCTGGACGGCGAGCGAGCGTTCTACAAGCGCGCGATCAGCCGCGCCTATGCGGAATGGCCGCTGGTCGAGATCTGCGCCCGCGCGGTCATCAAGGACGGCGCGTTCCAGTTCATCCGCCTCACCGCCGGCGGCATCGCGCCGGTGCCGCTACGCCTGAAGGCGGCGGAAGGCGCCGTGCAAGGCAAGGCGGCCAATGCGTTGAACATTGAAGTGGCTGCCAAGCTTGCGATGTCAGGCGCCAAGCCGTTGCCGATGACGGGCTACAAGCTCGACCTGCTGGAAGGCGTGGTGCGGGATGTGCTGGAGAAGCTGGCGGCTTCGTAGGGTGGGCAAAGGCGCGATGCGCCGTGCCCACCATTTCAACCGCGGGCGAGCTAATGCCCGTCGAACTCGTCTTCTTCGTTGACCTTGCTGTGCCGGTGCGCCCGCCTGCCGCCGAGCGAACCCGTCACGTAGGGCTCGCGCGATGAAGCGTAGGGATTGCGGCCGCCGGCCCTGCCCGCGACCTGATCGCCGGACACCGCAGCCGGCTGGCAGATCACCCGTCCGCTGGAGCGGCGCATAAGATCGACGTGGATATGGTCCTCGTGGTGACGGTTGGAGCCCGGCGCCAGCACGGTGTTGAACTGCTGGCAGGCGCTCGCCTGCACGTCGCGCAGAAAACCCTGTTCTTCCGGCATGCCGCGCCAGCCGCCCTTCACCGTCACGCGCCTGCCATCGGCCAGCGTAAAGGAAGCGATATCAAGCGCGTTGCCAAAAGCGTGCTCGGAAATATGTGAATTAGGATTGCCGTTCATGCCGCGGCAGGAATAGGCGGAGATCTGCCTGATCTCGACCACGCGCACGCCGAACCAGCGCTGAGCGGCCGGCTGCACCGAATCGGCGAGCCAGCGGTCGAGCACCGAGACGATCGGACAGGCCAGCGTCGCGGTCGGCTTGATCGCGACCGGCCCCACCGTGTTGACGGGATCGCCCAGCGTTGGCCCGAGCCGCGGCACAGGCGCCTGCGAATAGGGTGCCGGCGAATAATTCGGGGATGCCGGGTAGCGCTCGCGCGGCGGATAGGAAGGCGCGGCCATATAAGAGCCGCCGCGCGGGTCGCGCGATTGCGGGGCGCCTTCGGCCGGCAGATCGATTTCGTCGTCCTGCTGGGCCACGCCCGGCGCGGTCAGCGAGATCGGCCCGTTGGACGGCCCGCCATAGCTCGGCTGGCGCAGCGCCTGATTGGAATAGGTCTGTGACGGTGCGGCGGCAGGCGCCGGCCGGACCGGCCAGCGCGGCTGGTTGCCGATCGTGCCGGGCGGCCGCAATTCGTCGGCAAAACCGAAACTCGGGCTGCCCTCGCCGAGGGCTGCGACTTTCAGCGGAAATTGCGCGCCACAGGCGCCGGGACCGGAAATCGGGTCAATCCGGACCAGCTCGGGGGTCTCCTTGACCGCACCGGACTTCAGGCATGCGACCTCGGCCTCGGCCCGCCACGGTTCACGCTCGGCGGACTGAAACAGTCCGCGGCCGCAACCCGCCAAGGAGACAAGGACGAAGGAGCCGACGAGATACAAACGAACTCCGCGCGTCATCCGCGCACGTTCGGCGAATTTATTTAAGAAGTCTTCAACACGTTGATTTCATGAATCATTTACCATGTTGCCCGGAACGGCCCGCTGTGGACAGGCCGGGATGGACAACAACGCTGACTTGTTTTGGCGGGGAACGCTTTGTTAGCGTCGAGCGTTATGAGCGGGCACGACGTGAACCAAGGGGTATTCCCATGACCATGGTCAGCAGACTGAGCGTTGTAACCGCGTATCTCGCATTCGCCTTTGTCGGCGCCATTGTGATCGGCGTGTTCTAGGCTTCCGCTTCCAGGCGTGAAGCCAATCGAAAACTGTTCGCCCGGTGGTCGCTCCACCGGGCATTTTCATGCGTGATGATTACGAGCGCGGCTCCGCAGAAGTCTGCCGCGATGACATCAGGCTTTCGTTCCCTGTCGTAATCCGGCGCCAGTTGTTGCCGGAGCAGTAGAAGCGCCCGAGCGCGCAGGCTTCGACGCGCAGCGTGTTCCGGCCTTTCATATTCATGGTGCCGTAATAGGTGTCGCCGCTGGCCTGGCTGTAGACGCTGCCGGTCCACTGCTTCTCGCTCTTCGGCTTCATGTTGATCAGGACGGCCTCGCCCTTGTCGTTTGACGACGAATTGAGCACGTAGCCGCACAGCGCGTTGCCGCATTTGGCGACGCGTACCGATCCCTTGCCTTCGGTCTGCCAGTCTCCAACAGGCGTGTCGGCATCGTCGGCGAAATCATGCGAGACCCGCGAAATCTGCGGCACGACCACCGGCGTCGGGCGCGCCGGCTCGGCCGGCTTCGCAATCGGTGGCGCAGGCGGCGGCGGTGGCGCGGGCGGAACAGCGAGTGTTGCCGGCGGAGCAGGCGACTGCGGCGCGGGCACGATTTGCGTGGCGGCGGCGGCCGGCCTGTACACGGCCGGCGGCGGAGCGGTGACGGATTGAACCAGCGGCGGCGCTACCGCCGGTGCGGTTGGTAATGTCCTCGTTGACTCGCTGATCCTGCGATCATCGCGATAGCGATCATCGTCGTTGTAACGATCACGGTCGTCATAACGACCTCGGTCGTCATAGCGATCCCGGTCGTTGTAACGACCTCGGTCGTCATAACGACTTCGGTTGCGCGAGGTGCCCGAAATCGAAACCGAGGCGCAGGAGGTCGAACGGCAATATCTGGACGAGTCGATCTGGATGCGATGGCCGCCGACCACGAACGAAATCGAGTCGCCAGCATACGCGGACGGACTGAGCAGCATCAGCGCGGCGAGAAAACAGAAACGCTTCATCGGACCCTTCCCGGATTAAGCGCAGAAGCTAGGCCGCGTGCGGTTCCCTGGATGTGATTTGAGTCACCTGGTTCCCCGTGACCTACGTCACAGAAGGCGCGCGCGGCCGGACATATGGTCCGCGCAAGTTCATCGCCAACCAATTCAAGCCGCTCAGGAGGCTCTCATGAAGAAGCTCTACATCCTCGCAGCCCTGCTGTTGGCCACCACCTCGGCCCATGCCGGTGGCATCTCGTTCCAGATCGAAGGCCAGCGCGTGCACATCCATGCGCCGCGCGGCTGTGCCTCGCTGTCCTGCATCAACATCACGGCGCCCGGCTTCAAGGGCCTCAATTCCAACCGCGACGACGACGATGACGACGTCGCACCGGCTCCGGGACGGCCCCAATTCAGCGATTCCAAACGCTATGATGACGACCGGCGCTATAACGACGACAAGCGCTACAACGACGACCGGCGGTACAATGACGATTACGCGCCGACGGCCGGCAAGTCGCGTTACAAGGGCTACCAGGCCAAGCGCTACAACGATGATGACTATGCGGCACCGCCTCCGCGACAGGAACGCGCGCCGGCCCCTGATCAGGCGGCGGCACCCGCGCCTCCCCCGGCCCCGGCTCCGACGACCTATGCCGCCGCGCCTCCGCAAGCCGACGTCGCACCACCGGCCCCTCCTCCGGCTGCCGAGCCTCCTCCCGCCAGGTACGCAGCTCCGGCTCCGATCGACGCGCCTCCCTCGTTCGATCCGGACTCGCCGATCGGCGTCTGGGCCACCGAAGAGAACAAAGGCAATGTGCGCATCGAGCAGTGCGGCGACAATCTCTGCGGCTATGCCGTCAAGACCGGTGAAAAGATCCTGATCAACATGCGGCCGCAGGGCTCGAAATGGGCCGGCCGGATCAACGATCCCAACAGCGGCCGCAAGTACGACTCGACGATGTCGATGAAGAGCAACGGCTCGCTCCGCGTGCAGGGCTGCGCCTTCGGCGGCATGTTCTGCGGCGGCCAGACCTGGAAGCGCGTGAGCTGATCTTTCATCGAACTGGACGTGAAGGGGCCTCGTGGCACGTCACGGGGCCCTTTTCGGGTTTCCATTCGTTAACGACTCCTTACTCGCGATCGACGACGAAACAATTCTCCGCGCGACGAAACCGTTTTTGTCCCGCGACGAAGAAATCCCGAAACCAGGCCCGCGTAGTTGTCTTGCCCAACGAAGCGCCACCCGGCGCGCAACTCGGGCGCACCACTCACCAAACCTGCAAGAGGGACACACACCATGGCTTTCGCACGCTCCACCATCCGTAACTGGCAATTGCTGATCGCGGCCACGCTTGCGTTCGGGATGCTGACGACCGTTTCCCAGGCCCATACGCAAGAGCAGGAGCAGATGTGCGCCGGCGACGCAATGCGGCTGTGCGGAGCGGAAATTCCCGATGTCGATCGCGTCACCGCCTGCATGATCCGGCAGCGCGCGTCGCTCAGCGACGGTTGCAAGGCCGTATTCCGCTACGAGCCCCCGGCCGCGACGCCCGTCAGCTACGCGCCGTCGGCGAGGCCGTCGAAGCCGCTGAACCTGACCCCGAACAAGCGCGGCTGATCAACGCTCTATGCAAGATGAGAAAGCGCCATGCCCGGCAATGCCGGACGTGGCGCTTGTCCGTTCTGCCTGACCATGACAACAAGGCGGAAACGTTCATCCCGCATTCAGCCCGGCAGCGCTGAAATCGCGGCGCCGCTCCTCGCCCTCGTCTCTCCCTGACCTCCCGCCCTGATTTCCCGGAACTCTCCTTGATGCTGCGCCGGTTGCGATTCGCGCTTCTGCTGTTGGTTTGCGGTACGCTGGTTGGCGCGACGAACGGTTTCGCAGGCCCCTCCGTCACAGCACGATCGGCGCAGGCCGAACCTGCGCCCGCGGCGCCGGCACAGGCCGCGCCCGATCCGGCGGCTCCCGCGGCCGACGCACAACAGGCCGCGGAAGAGCCGATCGGCAATGTCGCGACCGTGATCGGCAGCGCCAGCGTGGTCCGCAACAACGAGACCACACCGCTCAAGGTCAAGGACGACATCTATTTGAACGACGTCGTGCAGACCGGCGCAAAATCTTCGCTCGGCATCACCTTCAGCGACGCCACCACCTTTAACCTCAAGGCGAATTCGCAGATCACCATCGACAGCTATGTCTATGAGGATGGCGGCAAGCAAAATGCCGGCGTGTTCGACGTCGCCAAGGGCACGGTTGCCTTCGTCGCCGCCGCCGTCGCCAAGACCGGCGACATGAAAATCACCACACCGACCGCGACGCTCGGCATTCGCGGCACCACCGGCCTCGTCGAGGTGCCGGAAGGTGCGGCCGCCAACAGTCCGAACAACGTCGCCATCAAACTCTATCCCGACGCAGACGGCAGGGTTGGACGCATCGAGGTCAACGACCGCGCTGGCGCGCGGCTGGGTTTCCTCAGCCAAGGCTCCAGCGGCTTTACGATTCGCCCAGGCAGCGGCGGCGTGCGCTTTGCCGCGGTGCCGCTGACGATTTCGCCGCAGCAGGTGCTGCGCGATCAGGGTTTTGTGCGCCAGGTGCACTCGACGCAAAATCTCGGCCGCCGCGTCTTCAACGAGCAGCGCGACTTCCGCCGCGCCAACCCCGGCTTCAATCGTGGCAACGCACCGCGCCGCGGACCGCAGCAAAACGGATTGCCAGGACAGAACCGCACCGGCCAGCAACCGGGCCTGCCAAACCGTCCGGGACAGCAACAGCCCGGTCTGCAGAACCGTCCCGGACAACAGCAGCAGCCGGGTCAGCAGATCCGTCCCGGGCAACAACAATTGCAGAACCGGCCGGGCCAGCCGCAACAGCTGCAGCAACCGGGCTCGCCTGACCGACAGGGTCAGCAGTTGCAGCGACCGGGATCGACGCCATCAGGCTCGCCACGTGAGACCGGCCTGCCGCCGCGACCCGGTCAAACGCAGCAACCGGTGACGGCCGGACGACTGGGCGCGCCCGCGCAAACCGGTGCACCTTCGCAAGCCGGCGGACCGCAGCGCGTCCAGCAGCCCGGCGGTCAACAACAGGGCGTTCAACAACCGGGCTTCCGGCAAGGCCTGCGGCCAGGTGGTTTGCAGGCTGCGCCCGGTGTGGTGCGGCAAGGTCAGCCGGTGAGACCTGCGCCAGGTCGCGCGCCACAGCCAAGGGGAAGCAAGCCGCCGAAAGATGTGCGGTAGCTTAGCTTCACTCTCCGTCATGGCCGGGCTTGACCCGGCCATCCACGTCTTACTTTTGCTTCAAGAAAGACGGTCATGCCCGGCACAAGGCCGGGCATGACGAGCTAAATGCTTGAACCAACTCACGCCGCGCGTCGAAACCAATCCCGCATTTTCTGCACGAGGCTGCGTCGATCCGGGCCTTCGCTGATCGTTTCAATTCGGATTGGCTCCGGCACACGGGCGACTGATGTACCGGCCTGCGCGACCCTCCCTGCAGCCAGCGCGATCGGGCCGACATTTTCCAGAAACGCACGCTCATAGCCGCGCGACAGCCGCTCGACCGCGTCGGCCAGCGGCAACCACTCGACCGCCTTCACGTCGCGCATCAGTTTGCGGACCGGCTCGGCTCCCGCTTCCATCCGCCAGAAGTGCACGACCTTGGAGCCGCCGCGGGATTCGTAAACCAGCGTGCCGATGAACTCGTGCACGGCGACATCGTGCCCGGTCTCTTCATTGACTTCGCGCTCGGCCGCGTCGCGCGGCGTCTCGCCGCGATCGAGCTTGCCCTTGGGCAGAACCCATTCGTTGCGCTTGCGCAGGCGCACGATCGCGACCAGCGGCGTCGCCGCCTGCCGCAATACAATGCCTCCCGCCGCCAACACAGGCGTCCGCGCCATCGCCACCCTCTCCGATCATCGTTGGAATTCCCCACACATAGAGAATTTCACGCGGCGATGCTACCGTCTGTGTTCGTCAGCCCAGAGACGCCGCCATGCACGACAAAGCCGCCAGAACCGTCGGTGCTCTGTTGATCGGATCAACCGGGAAGGTCCTTCTCGGCTTGCGCGCGCCCTCGAAAAAGGTTTGGCCAGGCCATTGGGACACGATCGGCGGACATGTCGAGGATGGCGAGAACCTTGATGATGCCTTGATCCGTGAGGTTCAGGAAGAGACCGGGGTGACACCGACCGAGTTCCGCCTGATCACAGCGGTCAGGGAGCGCCGGCCAGAGCTCTATGGCGATGCGCTGCATCACATCTATGCCGTGACCGCCTGGCAAGGCGGCGATCCCGCCAATATGTGCGATGAACATACCGAACTGCGATGGTTCAGCATCGGCGAGATGCGCGGACTCGCGAACATCGTGGACGCCGACTATCCCTCCCTTGCCGAGCTCGGCATAGCAGGAGGCGTCCGCCCCTGACGGCCGGCACGCAGCGAAAGCAGGGCCGCTCGCGGCGGCTTCTCTCATTTTGATTTTACTGATTGATTTACTGAGCCACGCCGCCGGGTCGCTTCGGCGCTGACAACGCGGTCAGCCCTTGCGTGCCATTGCTGAAAGTCCTTCCCCGATTGACTTCAGGGCGTCAGAGAACGAGCTTCGGAACATGGCGCCACCGGAGATGGACTCAAGCTCAGCATCCTTCAAGACTTGCTCGCCCAATGTGCGCGGGATTCCATTGATCGACTTGCTGGTCTGCGTCATGGCACTGCTCCCTTGTTTGCTGGGGAGGTGTTAGCGGAGCCAGGATAATCGCACCATGTAGTGGCGCCTCGGTGATCCAGCTCACAGTCGCGGCCAGAGCTTGCAACACAATCATCCCGCCGGTTTCCACAGCAGCGCCTCGCCGGCGTGAACGCGCGCACCCTCAATGACATTGTCGGCGAACTCAAAATTTTCCGGCGCCAGCACGATGATGGTCGAACCGTGCTCGAACCAGCCGAGCTCATCACCCTTGCGCACGCGCGCGTCACAGGGAAACTCCACCGGCCCCCTGCTCTGCGCGTTGAGGGTCACATCCAGAAAGTGCAGGCGGATACTGGCGACCAGGATCGCGGCGACCGGCACCAAGGTCAGCGCTTCGCCGGAGGCAAGCCGCGTCTCCAGCACCGCGCGCTCGTTCTTGCAGAACAGCCGCTCCACCCTCTTCAACGCAATCGGATTGACGTTCCAGACGTCGCCATGGATGAACCTCACCCGCTCGATCGTGGCGTCATAGGGCGCGTGGAAGCGGTGATACATGCTCGAGGTCAGCCGCAGCGTCAGGTAACGGCCGTTGCGGTGACGCTCCACCAAAGCGGGATCGCCGAGCAGGTCCAGCAGCGAATACGGCGCGCCCTTGATCTGGAACAGTCTTGTATCTTCGATCCGGCCGAACGCCCCGATGATGCCGTCGGAGGGGCTGGCGACGACGCCCGGATCCGGGTCGGCGGGGCGCAGGCCCGGCCGCAGCTCGCGGGTAAAGCAATCATGCAGGCTCTTGAACTCCGTCTTCTTCGCCTCCGACAGGTCGAGATCGGAGAACAGCCGCCAGCAGGCGATCGAGGCGTCCCGCACCAGCGGGTTCTCGATCTTGCTGAACCACCCCATGAAGCGAGTGATCGCCGCCCGGGGAATCCGGTTGGTCAGCAGGAAATTGAGGTCTTCCTGCTGGGTAAAGGCCGAAATCAGGCCTTTGACTGTCATGAATCTGTTAGCAGGATTAGCTAGCGCTGGTGGCATGGATTCGCCCCTTTCGATTCTGTCGCTGTCCGCCGTTGCGATTGCCGGCGCCGCGGTGACCTTCCCCAAATTGCAGGCGCGGCTGGCGCTGTCGCGCGCCAAGCACCGCTCGCTGACCGGCCATTCCAAGATGTCCAAGATCGTCGCGCGGCTGATGCCGCATTACGAATTCGATATCGGCGACTTCTTCCGCTCCGACGGCGCGCCGGCCGATGTCGCGGCGCAGCGCCAGGACGGCTTCTTCCGGCTCGCCGGCGTGTATCAGGACCGTTATCCCAAGGGCCGGCAGATGACCGCCGAGGCGGCCGAGCACATTTCCGACCTGCAATTCACCGAAGCCTACCGGGTGCCGTTCCAGTACAGCCGCCTGGTGCGCGAGCATCTTTCCACCAGCGCCTTCGTGCAGTCCTCGTCCGGCGTCACCGTCACCGATGTCGACGGCAATGTCTCCTACGACCTGACCGGCTCGTACGGCGTCAACATTTTCGGTAACGACTTCTACAAGGACTGCATCACCGAGTCGGAAAAGCGCGCGCAGGCGCTCGGACCGGTGCTCGGCCCCTATCACCCCGTCATCACCGACAACGTCAAGCGTCTCTGCGAGATTTCCGGCCTCGACGAAGTCTCGTTCCACATGTCCGGCACCGAAGCCGTGATGCAGGCGGTCCGGCTGGCGCGCTACCACACCAAGCGCACGCATCTGGTTCGCTTTGCCGGCGCCTATCACGGCTGGTGGGGCGACGTGCAGCCCGGCGTCGGCAATCCCGTGTCGCCGCACGAGACCTATACGCTCGCCGATATGTCCGAGCGCACGCTGCACGTTTTGAAGACCCGCCGCGACATCGCCTGCGTGCTGGTCAATCCTCTGCAGGCGCTGCACCCGAACGCCAACGCGCCCGGCGATTCCGCGCTGGTCGACAGCTCCCGGTCCGGCAATTTCGATCGCGCCGCCTATACCGAATGGCTGAAGAAGCTCCGCGAGGTCTGCACCGAACGCGGCATCGTGCTGATCTTTGACGAGGTCTTTGTCGGCTTCCGCCTCGCCGCCGGCGGCGCGCAGGAATACTTTGGCGTCCGCGCCGACATGGTGACGTACGGAAAAAGCCTTGCGGGTGGACTTCCGGTCGGCGTGGTCTGCGGCGCTAAGGATCTGATGCGGCGTTTTCGCGACGATCGCCCCGCCGACATCTGCTTTGCCCGCGGCACCTTCAATTCGCATCCCTACGTCATGACGGCGATGGACGAATTCCTCGGCCGGCTCGCCAGCCCGAATTTCAATTCGGTCTATAGCGGGCTCGACGAGACCTGGAACGCGCGCGCCAAGACGCTCAACGACCGGCTCGCCGCGCAGGACCTTCCCGTGCGCGTCAGCAATCTGTCGTCGATCTGGATGGTGCATTATACCGAGCCGTCCCGTTACAACTGGATGCTGCAATATTACCTGCGCGCCGAAGGGCTGGCGCTGAGCTGGGTCGGCACCGGCCGGCTGATCTTCAGCCTGAACTATACCGATGACGATTTTTCCGTGGTCGCCGACCGCTTCGTTAGCGCCACCGAGAAGATGAAGCGCGACGGCTGGTGGTGGCAGGGTGCTGCGCTCACCAACAAGAACATCAAGCGGCAGATCCTCAAAGAACTGTTTGCAAAGCGTTTCGGGCGCTGAGAGTGCGCTTTCGATAGTCATCACAGCCCGGCTACCTCCTCCGTCATTGCCTGCGACAAACGCGAAGCGTTTGCGCAAGGGAGCGAAGCGACGAAGCAATCCATCTATCCTCGTGTCGAGGGGTGGATTGCTTCGCTTCGCTCGCAATGACGGAGCTCCAAAGACGTGGATGCCCGGGACGAGCCCGGGCATGACGCATTTCGTGACAAGTCAAATCGATCAGGCGTGCTTGACATGCTTCTCGAGGCCCGGGTCGATCAGCTCGCCCTTCATCAGGGCGAGCGGCGCCTTGTAGTAGAGCTTGAGGTCGCTGAACGGGTCGGTGATGATCTTGGTCATCCAGACCAGGCCAGTCTCGACGTCGCGGATGAAGAACAGGTGGATGGTGCGGAACAGCAGCCCGCCGATACCGATCGCCAGCCAGATCTTGGCGACCTGACGCATGAAGTCCGCCGTCGTCTCCCACGGCGCGAACATGCCAAGCAGGGTCGGATCGAGATACAGCACCGCGGGCGACAGCGCCCAGATCACCATCAGCACGACCTTGCGCTGCAGATTATAGCCGACCTTGATCTCTTCCTTGTGCTCGTGGGTGGCATGGTTGACGTGGTCATAGCCTTTGGGCTCGAAGAAGAAATGCCCGGCCTGGCGCGACGTCATCGACACCAGCCAGCCGACCAGCGCCGACACCACCGGATCGATGAAGAGCATGACATAGGCGAACAGAAAGCTCGCGGCGCTGACGAAGTGCAGCGACTGGTTGATGCGGCTGTGGTGATAGTAGCGATGGTCGTCCCAGCGCTGGGTTCGCAGTTCCTGCATGAAGTTCTTGATCATGATGATCTCCCCCAAAATTCTTTCGGGTTAAGGATTAACGGGATTCGATGTCCGGCGTATGACATCATCTAAATGTCATATGAAGTTTCGCGGCGCCGCATTGACGCAGCGCCGCTACGGCGCGCTACGCTGCCTTCGCGACGTCGACTTTGCGAAAACGCACCAGCGAGAAGTGGCCGAGCGGCGGCACCAGGCGGCGCTCCGCCAGCTCCATGCCGCGCGCGCCGGCGAGCCACTGCGCGTAGCGCGACCAGGCGAACTCGGCGGTGCGGAAGCCGAGCGGGCGAACCACCGGCTGCAGGCGCTGCTCGATGAAGCGGCGCACACCGGCGTCCGCACTGACGCGGGTCAGGATGATGAGTTCGCCGCCGGGCCGCAGCACGCGGGCGAATTCGTCGAGCGCCGCTTCCGGGTTCGGCACGGCCGTGACGACATACTGCGCCATCACCACGTCGAAGGAGTTGTCGGGGAATTCGAGCTTCTCGGCGTCCATGACAGCCAGGCCCTCGACGTTCTTCAGCTTGAGCTCGTCGACACGCTTCTTGGCCTTCTGCAGCATCGCTTCGGAAATGTCGGTGCCGAAGATGCGTAAGTGGGCCGCGTATTGCGGCAGCGAGATGCCGGTGCCGACACCGACCTCGAGTACCCGGCCGCCGATCTTGTTGGTGGCCTGAATGGCCGCCTTGCGGCCCTTGCTGAACACGCCGCCGAACACGAGGTCATATACCGGCGCCCAGCGGTCGTAGGCCTGCTCGACCGTCTCGCGGTCGAAGTCCAACGCTCTGGTGCCGTCAAGCTTGATGATGTCTGCCATGGTCTGCCTTCTCGTCTCTCTTCAAAAGTAGATTGAACTAACCCTGTACGGCGCTGGTGCCGGGGATGCGGCGCGCCGGCAGCGTGGCGCGACTGGGCTGCAGCGCGGCCAGATTGCCGATGAACTGACGGGCGCTGTTCTCCCAGGAGCGTCCCAGCGCAAAATTCCGGCACGCCTCGCGCGACATCGTCAGCGCGCGCAGGCAGGCGCTGCGCAGATCCCAGTCCAGCGCGCCGATCGGATGATCGGCGATGACGTCCAACGGCCCGGTAACCGGAAACGCCGCAACCGGCGTGCCGCAGGCCAGCGCTTCCAGCTGCACCACGCCGAACGTGTCGGTGAGGCTCGGAAACACAAAGACATCGGCGGCGGCGAGATGCGACCTGAGATCCTCGCCCTTCTTCTCGCCGAGGAAGACGGCGTGCGGATATTTCTGCGCGAGCTGCGCCCGCTGCGGCCCGTCGCCGACAACGACTTTCGTTCCCGGCAGATCGAGCGCGAGAAACGCTTCGAGATTCTTTTCAACGGCAACGCGGCCCATGGTCATGAAGATCGGGCGCGGCAGGTCGATCGTGGCCGGGCTTTCAGGCGAGAACAAATCGGTGTCGACGCCGCGCGTCCAGAAGCCAAGCTTGCGAAAACCGCGCTCGCTGAGCTCCTGCCGCAAGGAGGCGGTCGCGACCATCGTGGTCGACGCCGCCGCATGAAAATGCCGCAACAAGGCGTAGCCGACGCCGGCCGGGATCATGGTGCGGACCGCGACATATTCCGGGAAGCGCGTGGTGTAGGACGTGGTAAACGCGAGCTTGCGGCGGCGGCAATAGCCGCGCACCGCCCAGCCGATCGGGCCTTCGGTCGCGATATGAATTGCCTCGGGCGCCGCCGCCTCGATCCGGCGAGCGATCTCGCGGCGGTTCGGCAGCGCGATGCGCAAGCCGGGATAGGTGGGAACGCCGACGGACGGAAATCCGTCAGGCGTCAGGAAGCTGATCTCGGCGTCAAGCTTGGACGCACTGCGCGCCAGCGAGGTTAACGTCCGGACCACGCCATTCACCTGCGGATGCCAGGCGTCGGTTGCTATCAATACCCGCATGTCGGGACCCCGGGATTATCCATGATTCTCACTTCCCGACGTTCGTTCATGGATATTTCAAGCGTATGACGTCATCGATCTGTAAGGATGTTTTTCCCGTCGCCCCGGCGCTTTTTCGTGTAACGTGACAGTACGATGTCAAACCCGAACGCAAATTCCGCTCCATCCCGCCCGCGCCGGAAGCGAAAGAACAATTCGCTGCTGGTGCTCGCCGCCGGAATTTTCATTTTCGGCGCCGCCGCCGCCACGCTTTATTATCTGTTGCAGCCGACCACCTTGCGGATTGCGGTTGGCCCGCCCGGAAGCGACGATCAGAAACTGATCCAGCTGATGGCGCAGACCTTCGCGCGCGACCACAGCTCGGTTCGGCTGTCGCTCGTTTCGACCCCGGGCGCGGTCGAGAGCATCGCGCTGTTCAACACCGGCAAGGCCGACCTTGCGGTGGCGCGCGGCGATCTGAACCTGCCGGCCAATGCCGAGTCGGTTGCCATCCTGCGCAAGAACGTCGTCGTGCTGTGGGCGCCGTCAGGCATCGCGCCAAAGGGCTCCAAGAAAACGCCAGTGGCCAAGATCAAGAGCCTCGACGAACTCGCCGGACACCGCGTCGGCGTCGTCGGACGAACAGAGGCCAACGTCAAGCTGCTGCGCACGATCCTGACCGAGGCCGGCATCAAGGTCGACAAGGTGACGATCACCCAGTTCGGCGTCAATCAGCTCGCCGAGATGGCGCGCGACCAGACCGTCGACGCGTTCATGACGGTCGGCCCGCTCAACAGCAAGATCACCGTCGATGCGATCAACGCCACCGTGGCGGTCCGCGGCGAACCGAAGTTTCTCCCGATCGACGTGTCGGAGACGATTTCTAAGAAGCATCCGGTCTATGAAGCCGAAGAAATTCCCGGCAGCATCTTCGCATCATCTCCGGCGCGCCCCGAAGACAAGATCGATACCGTCAGCGTCAACCATCTGATCATCGCGCCGAAGTTGCTGTCCGACACCGCGGTCGGCGCGCTCGCACGCCAGATCTTTACCCATCGCCAGCAGCTGGCGCGCGAATTGCCGAGCGCCTCGCAAATCGAGAAACCGGACACCGACAAGGACGCCGCGCTGCCCGCGCATACCGGCGCCGCCGCCTATATCGACGGCAACGAGCGGACGTTCCTCGAAAGAAACAGCGACTATCTCTGGTTCGCGGTCATGGTGTTCTCGGGCATCGGCTCGGCATGGGCGTGGCTGCAGCATTACTGGAAGCGCGAAGAGCGCGCGCAATATGCCGGGCATCGCGACAATCTGCTCGACCTGATTTCGAAGGCGCGCACGGCTGAAACGCCTGAAGAATTGTTCGAGATGCAGGGCACGGCGGATGCGCTGCTGCGCGAGGCGCTCGACTGTCACGAGGACGGTGCGATCGAGGACGGGGAATTAGCCGCGATCGGGCTGGCGCTCGAGCAATTCCACCATGCGGTGACCGACCGCCGCGCCACGATCGCTGCCATGGCACCCGACGCGCAGCGGCTGCGGGCGCTGCAGGCCTAAGCAAAACGGCGGCTTTTTCTCCATTTTTTTTAATGCTTTGCGCACGAACAGCGCAGCGCCGTCACGTCCCCAAACCCTGCGACGAAGCCGTCCTGAAACAATTCCCTAACGCGACGAAACCATTTTGGCGGCATTGTGCAAATGTCCTGAAACGGTTCGCCTGTACTGGTTTGCCTCAACGACGCGCTGGAACTGGCGCGACAGGGCGCAAACTGAAGGGGACGACCGATGTTCAACTCATTCAAGCTGAATCCTCGCAAATTGAATACCCGCCTCGCCGCCGCCGCTTTCGGCGCCATCGCGATTGGCGCGACTGCATTTTCCGCACCCGCCGCCGCGGCCCCGCTGCCGCTGTTTCCCTTCTTCATGGCGCCCCCGGTTGAAGCCGCTCCGCCGCCGGTCGCGGTTGCCCCCTCGCAGGACGAAGAGCGCTTCGAACTGCCCGCCCGCCTGCGCCGCCAGGTCGTGAACTACAACACCCGCGAAGCTCCGGGCACCATCATCATCGACACTCCCAACACCTATCTCTATCTGGTGATGGGCAACGGCCAGGCGATGCGCTACGGCATCGGCATCGGCCGCGACGGTTTCACCTGGTCCGGCACGCAGACGATCACCAAGAAGGCGGAATGGCCGGCCTGGACGCCACCCCCGGAAATGATTGCCCGCCAGCCCTACCTGCCGCGCCACATGACCGGTGGCCCGGGTAACCCGCTCGGCGCCCGCGCGATGTATCTCGGCGGCACCATCTATCGGATCCACGGCACCAACATGCCGGAGACGATTGGCACCCGCGTTTCCTCCGGTTGTCTGCGCCTCACCAATGAAGACGTCAGCGACCTCTATTCGCGGGTCAGCGTCGGCACCAAGGTGATCGTGCTGCCGATGACGGATCGCCGCGCCGACCTCGGCCGCACCATCCGCTAAGACTTTCAATCTTCGAAATCCAAAAACGGCTCCGGCATTCGCCGGGGCCGTTTTTGCGTTGCGGCGTTCGCGCTCGCCAATCCAATCCTCCAAAAACATCTCCACGCACGGCCGAAGTGCGATACGTTCATTGAGAACTCGGCAAGTGGAAGCAACGCCGTCGCTGTGTTCAGCGGTCATAAAAGGCGGAATAACGCCGCCGTCGATTAAAGGGAGGATTCATGAAGCTTCAGCGCCGTCGATTTTTGAATCTGGCAGCGGGTGCTGCCGCGTTCCCGGCTGCTACGCGGATGGCGCGGGCGCAGACCTACCCGTCGCGGCCGGTTCGGATCATCGCAGGCTTTGCTGCCGGCGGCATCGTCGACATCCTGGCGCGCATCATTGGCCAGGCGTTGTCGGAGCGCCTCGGACAACCCTTCGTCGTCGAGAACCGTCTGGGCGCCGGCAGCAACATCGCCACCGAAGCCGTCGTTCGAGCGTCGCCCGATGGCCATACGCTGCTCCTGATCAGCGTCGGCAATGCAATCAGCCCGGCGCTCTACGACAATCTCAGTTTCAATTTCATCCGCGACATCTCACCGGTCGCGGCCATCATGCGTGTACCGAATGTCATGGAGGTAACTCCATCCCTGCCGGTCAAAAACGTTCCCGAACTCATTGCTTATGCCAAGGCCAATCCCGGCAGCATCAGCTACGGGTCGGCCGGCATCGGAACCTCCGTCCATGTCTGCGCCGAGTTGTTCAAGCAAATGACCGGCGTCGACATGGTTCATGTGCCGTATCGCGGCATGCCGGGCGTGCTGACCGACCTGCTGAGTGGCCGAATACAGGTCGCCTTCGATAACGTCTCCAACTCGATCGAACACATCAGAACTGGCCGACTGCGCGCATTGGCGGTCACAACCGCGACACGCTGGCATGGCTTGCCGGATATTCCGACGGTAGGCGACAGCGTCCCGGGCTTCGAGGCGAGCGCGTTTTTCGGCGTCGGCGCCCCGAAGGACACGCCCGCCGAAATTGTTGCCCTGCTCAACAAGGAGATCAACGCGATCCTCGCCAGCCCTGTGGCAAGGGCGCGGCTTACCGATCTCGGCGGCACGATGCTTTCAGGCTCGCCTGCCGACTTCGGCAAGTTCATCGCCGATGAAACCGAGAAATGGGGCAAGGTGATCCGCACGGCTAACATCAAGGCGGAATGACCGGGTTCGTCGGGGACCTTGAGAAGCCGGTCGCCAGCGAGCCGTCGCCCAATCCAGCCTCACGGACAGGATCAACCTCAGCGTTGCTGAGGCCTTCGTCAACGTCGGCTCGCTGACTTAAGCTCAACCTACACATGCGTCATAGGCTGTGCAAATTTGCGGGCGGATTGTTTGGTCGGAGATTTTCAATTGAGCCGAACGGCCCGAGGCCAAGCGCTCTTCCGCATGACCCGTGATTGATGTAGACTAATGGATAACCGCACGCGGGCAGTGCCGAAGGCCCGTCGGAGTACTAGCGGTATTTTTGCCCACGGCGGGCATTGCAATGTTCATCTCCACGTTTTGGGGCCCGATCCATTCTCAATGGAGTCGGCAGGAAGGCGTGCGCCTCGTTGATCAACCACACCCAACAGGAGAACATCATGCATTTTTGTATGACAGCACAATATACGCCTCAGGCTCTCAACAAGATCATGGAAAATCCCAAGACCAATCGCCATGAAGCGGCGAAGAAGCTGATCGAAGCAGCTGGTGGCAAATTACTCTCGATGTACAGCACCGCCGCCGATGGTCCCGGCGTTCTGGTAATCTTCGATGTACCAGACCCCAATGCAGCACCGGCCATTTCAGGCACGGTGGTGGCATCCGGTACCATCCACAATGTACACCTCACTCGTTTGTGGACGCAGGATGAAATCACGCTGGTTCGCCAGAAGGCGGTCCAGCTTCGTGGCTCCTACACGCCGCCCGGCGGCTAGTCAGTAGAGGGTGAGCCCAACGGGCCCGCGCAAAGCGCTGCCCGTTGGGCCCCGCTCGCAACTCTATCCTGCGCCGACGACGAACGATCGTCGTCCGCGCTCGATAGGCGGAGATCTTGGTGAAGATGCGCGGCGCCTTCGCTGATCCTTGGCGAAAGCCGGTCGCCAGCGAGCCGGCGCCCAATCCAGCCTCACGGACAGGATCAACCTCAGCGTTGCTGAGGCCTTCGTCACCGTCGGCTCGCTGACCGGGTTGAACCTATACATCCATCGCCGCCCGCGCAAATTTGCGTGTGGACTGTTTTGTCAGCGCTCGATTTCCTCGCCGAGGCGATCCGAGCATTCGCAGTCAATCAGGTCGGTCTTCACGGAAATCCATTCAAGAAATTTGCAATTAATGCCCCCGTCGTCGGGCCGGCTCCGTCGAAGCCTCGTCAAAGCGGAAGCGCCAGCGAGCCGAAGCCAATCCAGCCTCACGGACAGGATCAACCTCAGCAGTGCTGAGGCCTTCGTCAACTACGGTTCGCTGACTTCGAGTGAATCTACACCGTCGCCACCAGCGCAAATCCTCGTGCCAGGTCCGGCCTGTCCAATGTGAATTTTGCATTGGATCGGTCAGATCGCGCCAACTAGTATCCCGCCGGACATCACGATCAATTCCCAAGACTTTCAATTCCCAAGACTTGGCGGCAACGACGATGACGCTCCTCGCCGCGCTGTTCCAGGGACGCCGTCCGCCTGCGGAGATTGCCAATGAAATGCACGCCTGCCCTGCTTGCCGCCGTGTGCGCCGGATTCATCGCGAACGCCGGCGCAGCCGTCGCACAGCAGACTGCCGATCTCGCCATCCGGGGTGGCACCATCTACACCGGTGGCGACGAAGCCCCGCTTGTCGGCGACATCGCGGTCACCGCGGACAAGATCGTCTATGTCGGCCCTTCCGCCGGCGCACCTGCCGCAACAGCGAACATCGCCGGGCAGGGCATGATCGTGGCGCCCGGATTCATTGACGTTCATACCCACCCGGAGAGCTTCATCCGCTCGCCCGATGCGGCCAAGCGCCTGAACGCGCCGTGGCAGATGCAGGGTGTCTCGACCATCTTCATCGGCGTCGACGGCAGGGGCGATCCGGCGGTGGCCGCCGATCACGCCCGGCTGGAAGCGGAGAAGATCGGCACCAACATCGCCAGCTATGTCGGGTTCGGCGCGGTGCGCGAGGCGGTGCTCGGCCATAATGCCCGCGCGCCCACCCCACCGGAACTGGAGCGCATGAAGGAACTCGTCGCCAAGGGCATGTGCGAGGGGGCGATCGGGCTTTCCGCCGGGCTGTTCTACGCCCCGCAGAGTTTCGCCAAGACTGACGAGGTGGTGGCCCTGGCCAGGGAGGCCGCCCGGCGCGACGGCATCTATGACACCCATCAGCGCGACGAGAGCTCCTACTCCATCGGCCTGATGAACTCGGCCAGGGAGGTTTTGCAGATCGGCCGCGAAGCCGAGATCCCAGTCCATTTCGCGCATCTGAAAGCGCTCGGCGTCGATCTGCAGGGACAGGTGCCGGATGTGATCCGGCTGATCGAGGCGGCGAGAGCGACCGGCCAGCGGGTGACGGCCGACCAGTATCCATGGCTGGCGTCGAGCACCAGCCTCGACGCTGCGCTCGTGCCGCGCTGGGCGGTCGACGGTGGCTATCCGGCCATGATCCAGCGCTTCGATGATCCGGCGGCGATGGTCAGGATACGCGTTGAGATGATCGAGAACCTGCGACGCCGCGGCGGCGCCGAATCGATCCTGCTGACCAGCGTCGAGCGGCCATGGACCGGCAAGCGGCTTTCGGAGATGGCGGAAACATGGAAGGTCGAACCGGTCGACGCCGCGGTGCGGATTCTCCGCGCCAATGTCAAGGACTCGATCGCCTCGTTCAACATGATCGACAGCGACGTCGACCTCGTCATGAAGCAACCGTGGGTGGTCACCGGCTCTGACGGCACCGATGGCCATCCCCGCCAATATGCGACCTTTCCGCAAAAATATTCGGTCTATGTCCAGGAGAGGCACGTCATCGACCTGAAGACGTTCATCCGCCAGTCCACCGGCCTGTCGGCCGACATTTTCAAGCTCGACCGGCGCGGTTATTTGCGGCCCGGCTATTTTGCCGACGTCGTGGTGTTCGACCCTGCCCGCTACGCCCCCAGGGCGGACTATGTGCGCCCTCGCGAACTGAGCGTCGGCGTGCAGACACTATTGGTCAATGGGGCGGCCTCCGTTCTGAACGGCAAACTGACCGCCGTAGCTGCCGGCCGCGCGCTCAAGCACACGCCGCCAGCTGGAACCTGCCCTTGAGAACCGACGGTGCCGCGGGCTGGCCGAACAGCAACGGGCTCGCCGGGCGCCGGCGTTAACGCATCCGACGACCGGCCTGATCCCGCTCTGGCGCCGCCCGCCCCGTCCCTGTAAAACTCCCGCCGGAGCCGGTAGGGCTCCAGCCTTGTTTTTGACGCGTTTTCTTCGCGCGAAGCGGTCCGAAAATGCCAGGGCTTAATCGGTCCGGGGGGACGATGCGTCTGCCGATGCATTCCAAGACGATCCTGATCGGGGCCGCGGTGATCGCGGTCTCGTTTCTGATCAGCCTGAAAGCGATGGATTGGCTGGCGCCGCGCGGCACGGTCAAGCCGCCGCCGCTTGTCGAATTGCCGCCGCTCGCTCCCGCCCCGCGCAGCTCCACCGTGATGGCGCCGATCGCGGTGGCGCTGACGGCGATCCGCGACGCCGCCGATCGCAGTTCGCCGCGCGCCTTCAACGGCAAGGCCGAAAATCCCATTTCGCAGATCCTGCAGAACGCCGATATCGGCTGGACCGCCTCGCGCGGACCGATCGCCGCCACCGGCGCGCAGGACGCGCTGACGCTGACGACGCCGCTGACCGGGACGCTCAACGTCACCGGTTCGCTGTCTGCCAAGGCAACGGGCGCGGTCGGCGACGCGCTCGGCGGCCTGCTCGGCGGCAACGTCGCCAAACAGATCGGCAGCGTGAACATCAAGAACCTCAACGCGTCAGCCGAGATCAAGGGCAATGTCGTCATCACCGCGCGACCGAAGATCGCCGCCGCCTGGCGCATCGAGCCCAATCTCGCCGCGCAGGTGAATCTGGGCGACACCAGCCTTATGATGGCCGGTGCCCGCATCAACGTGCCGGCCCAGGTCAAGCCGCTGATCGACAAGACGGTCGCCGATCAGATCAATCTGGTGCAGGCGCGGATGCGTAACGATCCGGCATTTGAAAACAACGCGAAGGTGCAATGGGCCAAGGCCTGCCGCTCGATCCCGCTGCAGGGCACCGGCGCCAGCTCATCGCTGCCGGCGCTGTGGCTGGAGCTGCGGCCGACCCGGGCGATCGCCGCCCAACCGCGTGTCGACGCGCAGGCGCTGATACTGACGCTCGGCATCGAGGCGGAGACCCGCATCACCCCTGTCGAGACCAAGCCCAGTTGCCCGTTCCCCGCCACCATCTCGATCGTGCCGCCGACGCCGGGCCGGGTCGCGATCGGCGTCCCCGTCGACATGCCCTTCACCGACATCAACAAGATCGTCGAGGCGCAGTTCGCCGGAAAGACCTTTCCCGAGGACGGTTCGGGTTCGGTCGACGTCACCGTGAAGCGCGCCACGGTAGCGGCATCCGGCAATCGCCTGCTGATTTCGCTGTTGGTGAACGCCAAGGAGAAGAAGAGTTTCTTCGGCTTCGGCGGCGAGGCCAATGTTCATATCTGGGGCAAGCCGGTGCTCGATCAGGCGCAGCAGACCCTGCGGCTGACAGATGTCGAGCTCGCGGTCGAGTCGGAAGCGGCGTTCGGCCTGCTCGGTGCCGCCGCGCGCGCGGCGATGCCTCATCTGCAGAAGGCGCTGGCGGACAAGGCCACCGTCGACCTCAAGCCATTCGCCAGCAATGCGCAGAAAAAAATCGCCGCCGTGATCGCGGATTTCCAGAAGAACGAAGACGGCATTCGCGTCGCCGCCGAGATCACCAAGCTCAGATTGGCCGACATCGCCTTCGATTCAAAAACGCTGCGCGTGATCGCGGAAGCCGAAGGCGCCATCAATGTGTTTGTGACCACGCTGCCGGGATTGTGAGCGCGGGAATGCGACAGGACTACTGCGCGACCCTCATGGTGAGGAAGCGCCCTTGCGCCGTCTCGAACCATGAGAGCCCCGATGCCGCCATCCTTCGAGACGCGGCGAAGACGCCGCTCCCTCGGTGAGCGCAAAGCGCTCATCCGGGGATGAGGACGGAAGGCGGCAGGCAAAGAAAATGGTGGGCACGGCGCTTGCGCGCCTTTGCCCACCCTACGCTTCTTCTCTCACCCTTCGAATTTGAACGAGACTTTCACCTTGGCGCGGTAGGCTTCGACCTTGCCCTTGGCGTCCAGTTGCAGATCGAGCTGCACGATTTCGGCGACGCGAAGATTGCGCAAGGATTTTCCGGCCCTCGCGACGGCCGCGGTCGCGGCCTTTTCCCAGGAGTCCTTGCTGGTACCGATCAGCTCAATCACCTTGTAGACGCTCTCAGCCATGTCGTCCTCCCGTTGATGTTACAGGCAGGACGTAAGGTGCTCCTGCCGCGCCTCAGCCTAACATCGCAATTTCAGGCCTGATAGGATGCGGTGCAGCAATTGCACGCAGAGCGAGCTCCAGCAAAACAAAAGGCCGGGCGGCAATGATGCCGTCCGGCCTTTCAGATCAGTCCCGACTTAAAGTCGCGAGCTTAGTTGGTCGAATATTTGAACTCGCTCATCGCCTTCAGCTCATCCTTGGTCGCGCTGAGCACGGCGTGATCCGGATACCAGGGATTCGGCTTTGCCGCAGGCGCCGTGGCCGCACCCGTGGTCGTGGTCGATCCCGGCCGTGCGCCGCCGCTGGCGGGCGCGTTTGCGGCGCCGGTATAGGCGACGGGCTCCATGACGAACTTCACCTTGTCGAGCGGCACCGCAACCAGATGCTCGCCGACGCCGAGGAAGCCGCCAACGCCGATCACGACGGCCTTGATGTCACCGCTCTTGTCGGTGAGCAGGTCGTTGATCGAGCCAAGGCTTTCATTCTTGTCGTTGTACACGTTCAAGCCGACCATCTTCGAGGCGCGCCAGGTACCCTGGAACGACGAAGACATGTCCGACGCTGTCGCAGGCGCTGGCGCCTTGCTCGGTTCAGCGGGAGTCGTCGGCGACTGTGCGAACGCGACAGATGCAAGCAACGCAGAGCCGGCCAGGCCGGCGATGGTATATTTGGCTAACATATCGGTTCTCCTCAGTTTCGAAATCGTGCTGAGAAAACCCGCCACACGAGCAACTGTTCCAGCGATTTAATGATGGAACACAGGAACGATTTCAGAATCCACCCCAGTACGGTGGCATGCCGTAGTAGCGATGCAGTTCCGCCTCCTGCGCGCGATCGCCCCAATCGAAATCCTTGTCGGCGCGGAACGACGGCGCGCGCCTCAACTCTTCATCGTCGATATCGAGTTCGTAAGCTTCGAATTTGCTGTTGTATCTCAGCCGGCCCCAGGGCAACGGAAGCAGGCTGGTGCCCATGCCCAGGAACCCGCCGAAGCTCAACACGGCGTAAGATACTTTGCCGGAGATCTTGTCGATCATCAGCCGTTCGATATGACCGATC
Source organism: Bradyrhizobium sp. OAE829 (assembly GCF_040546575.1). Taxonomy (NCBI): domain Bacteria; kingdom Pseudomonadati; phylum Pseudomonadota; class Alphaproteobacteria; order Hyphomicrobiales; family Nitrobacteraceae; genus Bradyrhizobium; species Bradyrhizobium sp. OAE829. The sequence goes on from NZ_JBEPOE010000001.1 coordinate 2,271,159, forward strand.
ATGTCGCCATTCGGTCGTCGCACCGCGGTGCCTTCGACACGATCGCTCGCGATCAACTGATGCGGCTTGGTCATGACGTCGATTGCCATCGGACCCTCCACACATGAATCAAGGGTCTAACGTTCCAGCCGGTGGCCGGTTCCCGCACCGCAAAATGAGACAGCCACCCTTCCCTTTTGGCAAGGATGGCTGCAAAGGATGGCTGCGTTGCACGCTGCGCAGAAAAAAGACGTCAGCTCCGGTAGTCGATCAGCAGCGCCGAGAACGACGCACTGGTGCTCGATGTGCCCGAACTGCCGGTCGCGCTGTAGCTCGTGGATGACGACGCCGACAGTGATTCCTGCAGCGTCTGCAAAAACTGCTTGAGGATGTCGTCGAGCGAAGTGTTGCTCGAAGAACTGTCGTCACTCGAGGACGCGCTATCAGCGGGCGGCGGACCGCCGGGAGGCAGACCACCGGCGCCCCCGGGTCCACCCGGACCGCCCGGACCAGCCCCGCCGGGGCCATTGGCGAAGGCGGCCTTGAAGACGCCCTGCAATTCGGTGGCCTGCTCGCTGGTCAGCTTGCCGCTGGAAACCTGGCTGCTGATCAGATCGTCGATCTTCGACTTCATCTCCTCGGGCGAGGGCCTCGTGCCGCTGGCCTGGTCGCTGGCCCGGCTGGACTGCATCGCCGAGTCGATATCGGTCAGCGCCGCCGACAGCGCATCCTTGTCCGACGAGCTGATGACGCCGGAATTGACTTCGGACAGCAACTCGTTCTGCAACTTCTGAAGGGGCGACTGGTAGGACTGGGCCGAGGCCGCCGAAATCGAGGTCATGATGGCTCCAAAGTTTCGTAGCAAGCAGTGATAAGAGACGTCGCGACCGTAGGGTTAACGGTCTTAACGAGGTCTTTGCAGCCGCTCCCTGGCCTGTTGCCCCGTATTGCCCGACTCCAACTGGAAACATTCGGAAACAAAAATCCTTCGCCGGCATCCCCGAATCACCGACAAAAGGTCGACATGGCCCAGGCACAACCCAACATCCTCGTCGTCGAGGACGATCGCGAGACGCGTACGCTGATCGCGAAATATCTGCGCAACAATTCCTGCAACGTCACGACGGCGAGCGACGGAAAGGAGATGGCCCGCGCCATGACCGACCATCGCGTCGACTTGCTGATCCTCGACGTGATGCTGCCCGGCGAGGACGGTCTCAGCCTGTGCCGCAAGGTGCGCGCGACGTCGCAGACCCCGATCATCATGCTCACCGCGCGCGGCGAGGACGTCGACCGCATCCTTGGCCTCGAGATGGGCGCCGACGATTATCTGCCAAAACCGTTCAACCCGCGCGAATTGCTGGCGCGGATCAACGCGGTGCTGCGCCGGCAGGCCGCCGCGCAAACCGCCAGCGCGGTCGAAGGCAGCGTGCTGACATTCCTGGGTTGGCGGATCGACTGCCGGCTGCGCGAGCTGCGCAATCCCGAGGGCGCACGCGTCGCCATGACCAGCGCCGAGTTCGACCTGCTGCGGACCTTCTGCGAGCGGCCCGGCCGCGTGCTGTCGCGCGACAGCCTGCTCGACCTCACCCAGGGCCGCAACGCCGGCTCGCTCGAGCGCTCTATCGACGTGCTGGTCAGCCGCATCCGCCGCAAGATCGAACCCGATCCGCAGGACGCCACCATGATCAAGACGGTGCGCTCGGGGGGCTACATGTTCACGCCGAGGGTTGAAGCGACAGGAATAGAGGCAGTGACCGCCGGCGGCAGGTGACCATGAAGCTTTTGGGCTTTTTGAATCTTCGCGGCATCAGCGGCCAGATCGCGGCCCTCGTCATCGTCTCGATCGCAGCGCTGCATCTGATCATCACCGCGGGTTTCTGGCTGCACCGGCCGGACCAGCCCGACCCGTCATTCGACCGCGGGCACGGCGAGCTTGCCAGCGCGGTCCAACTGCTCGGTGCGGCGCCCGCCCCCGAACGGCCGCGGCTGTCAGGCGACATCGCGCGCGCCTTTCCGCAACTCGGCCTCCAGATCCTGCCGCCGGGTTTGACGCCGGAGTTGCGCGAACCCGAGGGCAATCTGCGCGGCCTGCAGCGGCGGCTCGGCCGCGATTATCGCATCTTCGCGCTGCCGCCTGACCGAGACGTCCGCAAGATCGGCGTGGCCTTGCCGGACGGCGCGATGGTTTCGGCGAACCTGATGCCGGACCAGCACCGGCCACCCTTCCTGGGCGGGCCGTGGATGATGACGCTGCTGTTTGCGGTCATCAGCGTCACCCTGCTCGGCCTTTGGGCGGCCCGCGCGCTGACCGCGCCATTGTCGTCGTTCGCCAAGGCCGCCGAAAGTTTCAGCCTCAACGGTGCGGCGGCGCCGCTGCCCGAGCGCGGACCGGAGGAAATCCGCTCGGTCGCACGGGCGCTGAACCGGATGCGTGCGCGCATCACCGGGCTGATCGACGACCGCACCAAAATGCTCGCCGCCATCAGCCACGACCTGCGCACGCCGATCACACGAATGCGGCTGCGCTCCGAGTTCATCGAGGACGAAACCCATCGCAGCCGCATGCTTTGCGATCTCGACCAGATGCGTTCGATGCTGGAATCGGTGCTGTCGTTCCTGCGCAACGACCGCAGGCTTGAATCGATGACGCTGGCCGACGTCGCCAGCACGCTGCAATTGATCACCGATCAATTCGGCGACATGGGGCGCAAGGTCGCATACGACGGCCCCGCGCATGCGATGGCGACGGTGCGGCCGGACGATCTGCACCGCAGCGTCACCAACCTCGTGGAAAATGCCGTGCGGTTCGGCGCCGAGGCCGTCATCCGGCTTCGCGTATCTGATGACCAGATCACCATCGACGTCGAAGACGACGGCCCCGGCATTTCGGACGCGCAGAAGCAGAACATGCTGGAGCCGTTCGTGCGCGGCGACGACGCCCGCAACATGGATGAAGCCGCGGGCTTCGGCCTCGGCCTTTCCATCGCCAACGCCATCGTGCTCGCGCATGGCGGTACGCTGTCACTGCACGACCGTGAGCCGCGTGGGCTTGTGGTGCGCATCCAGCTGCCGGTTCACCAGCAGAGCGTTGCGGCGTAGATTCCAGTTTTTGACGCGTTTTGTTTACGCGAACCGGAATCCACTTCGCTCGAAAACGCTATGGCTGGTTAAGCCGCCAGCGAATCCGGATGCGATTCCTCGTAGATCGCGACCGCCTCGAACTGATAGTCGCAGGCGCGGCAATACCACAGGAAGGACGTACGGCCCGCGTTGCTTTCGATCCAGTCGGGTCTCGAGATCGGCGTTCCGCATTGGGCACAGGGATTCTCACGGGGCAAATAGCTGGAATCCAATCGAGCCATGGCGCATCTCCCCTCGCTGATATTTTTTGCTTTGTATTTGAAATAGACAGCTTTGCTGTCGAAACTGAACACGCTGTCGCGAAGTCTTTTAAACCTTCCTCGAATCATTTGCACGACATTCATGCTCGGGCGAATCGCCGCAATCCTGTTCGAACCAATCGCCGCAATGGCGTCGAATTTTTCCGCTATTGACGGTCGATCCTCCGCAATAATCGTGATACGCAAACCGTTAACGCGCAAGTTGCGCTCGAGACTCTTTGATGAAGGCTTTGATTTGTTGATGAAAGCTTTGCTGAACCTGGCCGCGTTCGCCGTCGTGGCAACTTTTTTGGTTGCGCCACCAGCTGCGGCGCAACAGCGCGCGCAATATGAAAGCCTTGTCGCCGCCCATGCCCAGGCCAACAATGTGCCGGAGGCGCTGGTGCACCGCGTGATCGTTCGCGAGAGCAAATATCATCCGGATCTGGTCGGACGCGGCGGCACCATCGGGCTGATGCAGATCAAGCTCGCGACCGCGCGCGGCGTCGGTTACACCGGCGACGCGGCGGGCCTGCGCGATCCCGCCACCAACCTCGCCTATGGCGTGAAATACCTCGCAGGCGCCTGGCGCGCCGCCAACGGCAACCAGGACCGCGCCGTGCGCCTTTATGCCGGCGGCTATTATTACGTCGCAAAGCGCCAGCGGCTGGAACGGCTGAACCAGCCCGGACCGGTGCTGGCGAGCGCCCCGCCAATGAACGTCGCGCCGGCCAGGGACGCCCCGGGGGAGGCGAACGAAGCAGCTATTGAGCCGAAAGAAGCTTCGAAACCGGCTGAAGCGGTCGAAAGGCCGAAAGCGGCGGCTACGCTCGTCCCGATCCCGAAGAAGCGTCCGAAGAAACTCGCCGAAGCGAAGCCGCAGGTTCCGCACCCGCCAGACGCCATATCAGGTGCAAACGCCGCAAAGCCGCGTTGACACGCCCCCACATCGGCCTACATTAGACCTGTTCCGAGGGGAGCTCCGATGAGGAGCTGAGATACCGCAAGCTTGGGTTCGTTCTGGCCCGGGACCGCGGTGACCCTTTGAACCTGATCCGGGTCATGCCGGCGAAGGGACAGGGATGTTTCAGGGTTTCAAGCCGCGGGGGGATTCCCCTGTATCTATTATCGGCGCCGGCATTGCCGGTGCGTGGCAGGCGTTGCTGTTCGCAGAGGCCGGCCATGCCGTCACTCTGTACGAGCGCAGTGACGCCGGGATGACGCTGTCCACCAGCCATTGGGCCGGCGGCATGCTGGCGCCGTGGTGCGAGGCCGAAGCGTCGGAACCCGTGATCGGCCGGCTCGGCATCCGCTCGCTCGACCTCTGGCGCGAGCATTTCCCGGAAACGCCGTTCAACGGTTCGCTGGTCGTGGCGCATCCGCGCGACCGCGCCGATTTCGAACGTTTTGCGAAACTCACCACCGGTCACAAGAGGCTCGACGCGCAGGGCCTGCGCGAACTCGAGCCGTCGCTGGAGGGGCGTTTCCGCGACGGGCTGTTTTACGCCGATGAGGGCCATGTCGAGCCGCGGCGCGTGCTGCCGGAACTTCACGCGCGCATCGCCGCGGCCGGCGGAAAGATCAAATTCGAGAGCGATGCCAGCGCGGACGATCTCGACGGCATCGTGATCGATTGCCGCGGCCTTGCCGCGCGCGACGCCCAGCCGGAGCTGCGCGGCGTCAAGGGCGAGATGATCATCGTCGAGACCTCGGAGGTCGAACTGGCGCGCCCGATCCGGCTGATCCATCCGCGCTGGCCGCTTTATGTGATCCCGCGCGGCGACGGCAGGTTCATGCTGGGCGCCACCTCGATCGAAGCCGAAGACACCGGCGTCAGCGTGCGCTCGGCGCTGGAGCTATTGGGCGCCGCCTACGCCGTGCACCCGGCATTCGCCGAAGCGCGCATCGTCGAATTCGGCTCGGGACTGCGCCCGGCCTTTCCCGACAATCTGCCGCGAATCGCCATCAACGATGAAAAGATCGCCGTCAACGGACTCTATCGCCACGGCTTCCTGCTGGCGCCTGCGCTCGCAGAGCTGACGCTTGGCTACATCAAGCGCGGCGTGATCGACAATGAGGTGATGCAATGCGTGTGACCATCAATGGCGAGGCGCGCGAGATCAACGCGTCGAGCGTCGATGCGCTGCTGCGCGAGCTCGAATACGAAGGCACCCATTTCGCGATCGCGCTGAACTACGACGTGCTGCCGAAGAGCCGCTGGGCCGAAACGCCGATCAAGAACGGCGACGAGATCGAGATCATCACGCCGAGGCAGGGAGGGTGAGGATGGTTCACGAAAACTCTCTCCCCACGTCGTCCCGGCCGCGTCAAACTCCGCTGTCATCGCCCGGATTGACCGGGCGACCCAGTACGCCGCGGCCTCTCGATTCAACATCACGGCCTCTGGAATACTGGATCCCCGCCTTCGCGGGGATGACAGCCTGTATGCTGGGATACCGACCATGCTGAACTTCTACGGCAAAACCTTCTCTTCCCGCCTGCTGATCGGCAGCGCGCTCTATCCCTCGCCCGCGATCATGCAAGGCGCGATCCGCGCGTCCGGCGCCAGCATCGTCACCGTGTCGCTGCGGCGGGAAGCCGCCGGCGGCAAGACCGGCGATGCGTTCTGGTCGCTGATCCGCGAGCTCGACGTATCAGTGCTGCCGAACACCGCGGGCTGCCGCAGCGTGAAGGAAGCCGTGACCACCGCGAAGCTGGCGCGCGAATTGTTCGGCACGCCCTGGATCAAGCTGGAAGTGATCGCCGACAACGACACGCTGCAGCCCGACGTGGTCGGCCTCGTCGAGGCAGCCTCCATCCTGATCAAGGAAGGCTTTGAAGTATTTCCCTACTGCACCGAAGACCTCGGCGTCGCGATGCGCCTCGTCGACGCCGGCTGCAAGGTCGTGATGCCATGGGCAGCCCCAATCGGCAGCGCCAAGGGCATCACCAACCGCGATGCGCTAAAGCTGCTGCGCGACCGGCTGCCTGACATCACGCTGGTGGTCGACGCCGGCCTGGGCGCGCCGTCGCACGCCGCCCACGCGCTCGAACTCGGCTACGACGCGGTGCTGCTCAACACCGCCATTGCAAAAGCCGCCGACCCCGTCGCGATGGCGAATGCGTTTCGTCTCGGCGTCGAGGCTGGACGTACCGCCTATGAGGCCGGGCTGATGGAAGCCCGCGATTTCGCCTCCCCTTCAACCCCTGTCATCGGGACACCGTTCTGGCATGCCGTATCCTGATAAATTCTATCCTGTCGTCGACAGCGTCAAATGGGTGGCGCGGCTAACCGCGCTCGGCGTCGGCACCATCCAGCTGCGCGCCAAGGATTTGAATGACTCCGAGGCGCTGCAGATCGTCAGCGACGCGCTCGCGGTGACCAAGGGCACGGCGACAAAGCTCGTGGTCAATGATTACTGGCGCGCGGCGATCGTCGCCGGCGCGGAGCATCTGCATCATCGGCCAGGAAGATCTCGTTGACGCCGACCTCGATGAAATCCGCAAAGCAAAGCTGACGCTCGGCATCTCCACCCACGACGATGAAGAACTGGCGACGGCCTTGCGCGCCGCGCCGGATTACATCGCCCTCGGGCCGATCTTCCCGACCACGCTCAAATCGATGCGTTTTGCCCCGCAGGGTATTCCAAAAATCACCGAATGGAAAAAGCGCATCGGCGACATCCCGCTGGTCGCGATCGGCGGCATCAAGTTCGAACAGGCTGCGGAGATTTTCGCCGCCGGCGCCGACTCGATCGCGGTGGTCTCCGACGTCACCCAGAATACCGACCCCGACGCGCGGGTGAAGCAATGGCTCGGCGAACAGTCGAAGGCTGCTTGATGAATATCGCCCGCGGATACACCCCCACCCCAACCCTCCCCCGCAAGAGCGGGAGAGGGAGCGGACCTCGCCCTTATCTTCCCTCTCCCGCTCTTGCGGGGGAGGGTGGCGCGCGCGTCGGCGCGCGACGGGTGGGGGCTCGCGCCACAAACTCTATTCCTGGATCGGCCCGCGCAGCGCGCCGGACAAACTGACAATCAGAAATTCAACGGAGGATAACATGAACATCCGCTCCAACCCCGATACCACCCTGCCCGCCGTCACCACCGGGCCGCTCCCCGCCTCGCGCAAAATCTGGGTCACGCCCGACGAGGCAGCGGATGTCCGCGTTCCCCTGCGCGAGATCATCTTGAGCGAAGGCGCCGGCGAGCCGAACCTGCCTGTCTACGACACCTCCGGCCCCTACACCGATCCTGATGTCACCATCGACGTCAACGCCGGCCTGAAGCGTGCCCGCATCGAGTGGGTGAAGGAGCGCGGCGGCGTCGAGGAATATCAGGGCCGCGACATCAAGCCGGAAGACAATGGCAATGTCGGCGCTTCCCACGCCGCCAAGGCCTTCACCGCGCACCACAAGCCGCTGCGCGGGCTGGACGGCCACATGATCACGCAGCTCGAATTCGCCCGCGCCGGCATCATCACCAAGGAGATGATCTACGTCGCGACCCGCGAGAATCTCGGCCGCAAGGTACAGCTCGAGCGCGCGGAAGCGGCGATTGCCGACGGCGAAAGCTTTGGCGCCGCGGTGCCCGCGTTCGTGACGCCGGAATTCGTGCGCTCTGAGATCGCGCGCGGCCGCGCCATCATTCCCTGCAACATCAACCATGGCGAACTCGAGCCGATGATCATCGGCCGCAACTTCCTGACCAAGATCAACGCCAATATCGGCAACTCCGCGGTGACCTCGTCGGTCGAGGAGGAAGTCGACAAGATGGTGTGGGCGATCCGCTGGGGCGCCGACACCGTGATGGACCTTTCCACCGGCCGCAACATCCACACCACGCGCGAATGGATTCTGCGCAACGCCCCGATCCCGATCGGCACCGTGCCGATCTATCAGGCGCTGGAGAAGTGCGACGGCGATCCGGTGAAACTGACCTGGGAGCTCTACAAGGACACGCTGATCGAGCAGTGCGAACAGGGCGTCGACTATTTCACCATCCACGCCGGCGTGCGCCTGCCCTACATCCACCTCACCGCCAACCGCGTCACCGGCATCGTCTCGCGCGGCGGCTCGATCATGGCGAAGTGGTGCCTGGCGCATCACAAGGAGAGCTTCCTCTACACCCACTTCGAAGAGATTTGCGATCTCATGCGCAAATACGACGTGTCGTTCTCGCTCGGCGACGGCCTGCGTCCGGGCTCGATCGCCGACGCCAACGACCGCGCGCAATTCGCCGAACTGGAGACGCTCGGCGAACTCACGCAGATCGCCTGGAAGAAGGGCTGCCAGGTCATGATCGAAGGCCCCGGCCACGTGCCGTTGCACAAGATCAAGATCAACATGGACAAGCAGCTCAAGGAATGCGGCGAGGCGCCGTTCTATACGCTTGGGCCGCTGACCACGGACATCGCGCCGGGCTACGACCACATCACGTCAGGCATCGGCGCCGCCATGATCGGCTGGTTCGGCTGCGCGATGCTCTGCTACGTCACGCCGAAGGAGCATCTCGGCCTGCCCAACCGCGACGACGTCAAAGTCGGCGTCATCACCTACAAGATCGCCGCCCACGCTTCCGATCTCGGCAAGGGCCACCCCGCAGCCCAGCTGCGCGACGACGCCCTGTCCCGCGCCCGCTTCGACTTCCGCTGGGAGGACCAGTTCAACCTCGGCCTCGATCCCGAAACCGCCCGCGCCTATCACGACGAGACGCTGCCCAAGGAAGCCCACAAGGTCGCCCATTTCTGCTCGATGTGCGGCCCAAAGTTCTGCTCGATGAAGATCACGCAGGACGTGCGCGACTACGCCGCCACGCTGAACGACCCTGATAAACGCGCGGTCGCCGGCAGCGTCGGCATGTCGATGTCAGGCGTGATCGAGGACGGCATGGCGACGATGAGCCAGAAGTTCAAGGAAATGGGCGGGCAGGTCTATCTGGATGCGGAGAAGGTGAAGGAGAGCAACAAGGTGTTGTGAGGCTTCCGCTCAAATGCGGATCGTCGGACTTGTCTTGCTGATGCTGGTGCCTTTCATGGCACCAGCATCTGGATGATTGCTTGTGTCGACGGCGTGACATGCAAGGACGTGGGGATTGCAACGGTGCTTGCTCTCTTCGTTGGTACATTTGTCGCAATTCCGGTATTCGCTTATCTGTTCGGCGCCGATTTCATCGCCAACAAATTTGGGATCCCGTGGAATCTCCTGTCCTATATTGCGCTTGTTGCGGTTGGCTGCGCTGCTTACGCCGCCATCCTGCACTACGAGAAAGGGGTTCCGTTCCCAACAACCACCGAGCGTTGGTTGGCTTTTCTATGGGACTGCCTGGCGTTACTGACGACCGCTGGCGTTCTTCTGGTAGGGCGAATTGCCAAATCCCTTCGACCTCCGCCCGCGATGAGTAATGTGTAGCAACCAATAAAGGCTAAGCAGCTTTTTCAGCAAGCGTAACCCGGATGAGCGCAGCGTTATCCGGGGATGGCAGCAGTCCCGTATATTGCTACGCTTATGCGCGCTCCACAAAATAGGACCATAAATGACCGACGATCTGACCGGCGTCTGGGACGGCACTTATATTCAGCCGTCAGTTGGAATGGTCACGTTCCTGACGACGCTCATCGATTCCGGTGGCGCGCTCGGAGGAAGCGTGACCGAACCTTGCATGACATCAGGCTGCCCGGTGAGGACCCACAATGCCTCGATCGCTGGTCAACGCTCCGGCACCATGGTGTCGTTCATCAAGACGTACGAACCGCCGGGCTACGGCTATGACAACGTCTTCTATGAAGGCGCGGTCAATGCAGACGCCACGGAAATCAGCGGCCGTTGGCGATTGCCGGGCGCCACGCTCTCGGGGACATTTTTGATGGTCCGCTCGAGCAAGACGGCGGAAACGACCGCAGCCGAAGAACAGGTCAAGGAGCCGGTGCGCTAGCGGACGCAGCTCGTAGGATGGGTTGAGCCCTTCCCAAACCCATCGGCTGTCGCGATTGCTTCGATGGGTTTCGCTTGCTCCTTCCGGGTTGAGCTTCCGCGGACGCGGTCGCTCTACCATCTCGACATGGCGCCTCTCTGCTACTATCCTCTCTGCATGAACATCATCCGCCGCACGCTGGATATCGACGCCGACACCGATGCGCGCTTGCGCGAGATGGCGAGTGAGCGCGGGCAGGAAGTCGCGGCGGTGCTCGCGGAAGCGGTGGCGCTGCTGGATTCCGTGGTCGATATCGCAGGTCCCGACATCGCGGAGGACCGCCGGCGGCTCGATGCGTTCAACCGGACCCGCGCCGCCGTGCCGCTCGACGATGTGAAGGACTGGGTGGCAAGCTGGGGTTCGGCGAACGAACGACCACGCCCCGCGCCGCGCAAGATCGGATGATCCTGCTTTCGCCCGACGCCATTGAAGACGTCGAGCGATTGCGAAGCTTTCTCGACGAGAACAATCCCGGCGCGGACGCCGACATCCGGCAGATCGTGGTCCGGTTTGCTGCGTCCGGTTACATCGTGCGCTATGCCGCCCTCCACGCAACCATGGACATCCTCATCACCCGGATATGGCACGGCCGCGAGGCACGGACCTGACTTCGTTTCTCGCACGACTGCACGCTGCCTGTCCCCCCGTTAGGATTTCGTTAACCATTTCCGCCCACCTTCCCCTCAGCGGCTTGGGGGCCGTTGATTCCTGATGCTTCTGCTCCGTGTTTGGGGGCTAGCGTTGATCGGGAGGTGTTGTATGTCCCAGGAGTTTCGTGCTCAGTCCCTTGAGCAGTCCTTTGCCGGCGCGCCGGAGTTTACGCCGCCGCATCCCCACGACCTAGCGCCCCATGAAATTGTTCCGATGCTGATCGGTTCCACCGTCGAAGCGGTCGAGCGCGAGCTCGTGGTGCAGACGCTGGTGCGGTGCGACGGCAATCGCACCCGCGCCGCGCGCGTGCTCGGCCTTTCCGTGCGCACGCTGCGCAACAAGATCCGTCAGTACACCACCGACGGGCTCGACGTTCCCGGGCCGGAGTAGAGGCGGCGCATTGCTGGCTTGCAGGGTGGATCAGACAACCCGCGTAGATGGGGTAACGGGCCCCGGTCTGCCTTCCAAGCAAGCCGCGCTTGCTACGGCGCTGTTGGGTGCGCGCTTCGCGCGGCTTGCTTGGAAGGCGGGCGGTCGTCCCTCACATGGATGGTGTTTACGGAGTCGAGGATGGACCTCGCTCCAAGCATCAAGGAGAGACGACCATGGAGTATTATGCAGGAATCGACGTGTCATTGGAATGCTCAAGCGTGTGCGTTGTTGATGGGAACGGCAAGATTTTCCGCGAGAGCAAGGTGGCAAGCGAGCCGGCGGCGCTGATCGGTTGGTTCACCTCGCTCGGGATCGGGCTGGGCCGGATCGGGCTGGAAGCTGGGCCGCTGTCGCAATGGCTGTACGCGGTGATGAAGCAGGCTGGGCTCGCAGTTGAGCTGTTGGAGACGCGGCACGTGCACGACGCGTTCAAGGCGATGCCAGTGAAGTCGGACCGCAATGACGCACGGGGGATCGCGCAACTGATGCGGCTGGGCTGGTTCCGGCCGGTTCACTGCAAGTCGGTGGCGGCGCAGGAAGTGAGAGCCTTGCTGACGGCGCGCAAGCTGGTTCAGAGCAAGCTTCTGGACGTCGAGAACAGCCTGCGCGGGATCTTGCGCGGCTTTGGGCTGAAGGTCGGCAAAACGACGGGAACAGATTTTGCTGGACGGATCAACGAGTTGGTGAAGGGGCATCCCAACCTGGAAGTGATCGCAGAAGCGCTGCTCAAGGTGCGGACCGTCCTGCTGAGCGAGTTCAAGGCCTTCGAGAAGCGGGCAGGCAGGATGTCGCTGATGAATGCCAAGGCCAGGTTGTTGATGTCGACGCCTGCGGTGGGGCCAATCATCTCACTGACCTATGCCGCAGCGATCGATGATCCCGCGCGGTTCACATCCTCCAAGCAAGCCGGGTCGCATTTTGGGTTGACGCCGAAGAAGCACCAGTCCGGCGAGACCGACCGATCGGGCCGGATCAGCAAGATCGGCGACGCTTCCGTGCGCGAGGCGCTCTACCAGGCCGCTCACATCATGCTGACGAAGCCGATCAAGGGATGTTCGCAGCTCAAGAGCTGGGCGATGCGGATCGCCAAACGGGCCGGCATGAACAAGGCTAAGGTCGCGCTGGCCCGCAAGCTCGCCGTGATCATGCATCGCATACTCAAGGACGGTGCGCCCTTCAATCCGGCCACCAAGGCTAACGCTGCAACGGCTTAGGAGCAAAAACGACAGGTTTTCGGGCGGGTCACGACACCAGCCTTCCCGAAGCGAAGTCCCTTCGCCGGGACGATGGATCAGGTCAGGCCGACATCCGGGATGTCGACACATCGAACGATGTGATCACGCTTCCGTAGATTGGCCGACCTATCCTCTTACGAACCCCATCAGGCGACGGCCCTTGCGCCGATCCCGTACAGAAGCAAGTTCCCGGCGAGCGGATGACGCAAAAGGGATTGACTAATCGAGGCCCGTTACAGAAGCCCGGATGAGCGCAAGCGACATCCGGGGATGGTGGGAATCCCGCATGTCGCTACGCTCATTCGGGCTACACGGCGCAACCGCGAGTCGCACCTCACTGATCCCTACTCCACCCGCCCCGCATTGATCGGGTTCGACGCCCGCAGCGCCTCAAGCGCCGTGAACGTATCGCCGTCAAACTCACCGTCCGTGCGCCACACCTGGAAGCCGAACTCCCTCAGCAGTTCCTGCACCAGGGCCCTGGTGTCGGCGCGCCAGCTGGCGTGTTTCCTGAACAGGCTTTCGCGTGCGTCCGGCGAGCCCATGCGGAAGGCGGTCAAAAGATACTCGGCCGATTGCTTGGGGTTGCGCGGCACCGCTTCGCCCTGGTCCAGCACCAGCGCATAGTTGCGCATGCCGCCGGGATGGCCGCCGGCCGCCGCACGTTCGAACCAGCGCGCCGCTTCCACGCCATCCTTCTCAACTCCCTCTCCGCGCTCGTAGAGATAGGCAAGATCCGACATCGCCGCGCCAAGCCCCTTGTCGGCGGCCTGCCGAAACCAGAAGGCGGCTGCGCGCTTGTTTTCCTTGAGGAGTTCGCCGCCATAATAGCAAATGCCGATCCGCCACATCGCCGCGGGATAGCCGTCCTTCGCGAGATCAAGCAGCATGTCGAGGCCGGCGACCTTGTCGCGCTTGGCCGGCGCGTCCAGCAACGCGCGGGCCAACTGGGCGCGCAGGCGCGGCGTGCCGGGCTCCTGCAGAATCGCGGCGACGCAGGCCGGTACGGCCTCCTTGACGCGGATGTCGTCCCGCCTGACGCGCGGCGCCCGCGAGTCCGGGACGTCGGAGCCGTAGCTGGCGAGGCGATCGCAATTCGCGACCGCGTTCGGATTGGCGAGATCGGCGCGCACCATTTGCGGCTGCCGCTTGAGATAGTCGTTGAAGGCGCGATTGTTGAACACCGCGCGAGCCGTGGGCTGTGACGGTTTGGGCTGTGACGGCTGCGGCGGCAGGCTGGCCACCACCGGCGGCCTGGCCGGCTTGTTGCTCGCGACAGGCGCTTCCTGCGCGCCCTTCGCGGGCGCTGCACCATCGCTGGCGAGATACAATTGCCCGATGATCTGGTCGTAATAGGCCGGCACCTGGGTGTGGCTGACCGTCAACGAAAGGTCACGCACCGCGACCTGGGTGGATTTCGCGATCGCGACCAGCGTGTTCTCTTTCTTCTGGACCTCCTTGAGGAAGACCCGCGTGAACACCGAATTCGGATCGGCGTCGCGGTCCGACATGCGGTCGAGCGCCGCCTGCCCGACACCAGCCGAATAGAGCACGAACACCCCTTCCGGCGGCGTGCCCTGCGCCAGCCCGCGCGCGCCACCCAGGCTTCGGGTCGTGCCGGTCTTGAACGGATTGTCGCGGCAGGCATCCAGCACGAACACCGAAGCGCGCGCGCCGCGGTCCTGCAAATCGGTGATGATCTTTTCGGTTTGCACCGCCTCGCCGGTGAGCAGGCTTTCCTGACCCTGCTTCACCGGCGGAATGTCGGTCGGCAGGATGTAGTTGACGCCACGAACCTCGATGCCATGTCCGGCGTAATAGATTAGCGCAAGATCGCCCGCAGACACCTCGTCCATGAAGGCGGAAAGCTGCCGGATGAAATCGCGCCGGTTCAGATCGGTCGCAAGCTGAACCTGGAAGCCGAGCGACTGCAGCGAGGACGAAACCGCCTTCGCATCGTTCACCGCCTTCTCGAGTTTTGGCACGCTCTCATAGGCATTGTTGCCCACCACCAGCGCGAGGCGCTTTTCCGCGCGCGCCGGGGTCGCCGACACCGCCGCAACAAGGGCGAAAACGGCGAAGGTCGCGCGAATGGCGGATTTAGGTGCGGAACGCAAGAGTTCGTCCTTGAAATAAAACTGCAGCGGCTATGCCGCCTGAAAAACCTACGATCGGTTCGAGCAGCATCTTAAAGGCTCAGTCCGGCACTTTGAAAGAGCGTATCATCACCCCTGAGCCAAGTGCGTCGCCTCGCTGGCAAGCACAATTTTCTGCCCGGACTGCGACAAAACAACCCGACGGGCAAATCAGTTCCGATTTACGGAAATCATGTCAAGCCCCGAAATGAACAATATTTCTGTTTACCAGAAGGTAAATCAGGTGCATATGTTTGCCCATCCCGTCCTACTCAGAAGGGCGTCGGCCGTCGTCACGGACGTTGGGCGGGTTGCGATGGACGCTTGTTTGCGCTGAGACGATGGGCGTGGATTAAGCGTACGGCAAAACCGTGTGGTCCTGGCGCCCGTTGCAGGCGTCAAGCCGTCGGCTAGGCGCAAGCTGAACCGGCGGTGACGGAGTCAACCAAGAACTCGTCTCCGGGGAGATCACGGCATAAGCCGTAAAGCCATTGCGCAGGGAATGTCGGATGTTCTCCGCTGCCCTGTATGCTCATGTGCACTTTGTTTTGTGCAAACCGCACATGAGACCGCGGGTGCAGCGCGCATCCGGCATTCCCTGCGCCCTCTGTTTGAGGGCGAGGAATTTCTGGCAAAGCTCGGGCGCGATGCGTCGCGAGATCGCGAAACTGCGTTTGGATAATGGTGTAGCGACAAACACAACCGTCGTCCCGGGCTTGACCTCAGATGCGCAATTGCGCATCGGGGGACCCATACGCCGCGGCCCATCGGTGAGACTCTGACGTTAGCGACCTTCTGCAACAACATGCGTCACGGCGTATGGGTCCCGGCCTTCGCCGGGACGACGTAGTGCACCACGATGCACCGCGCGGATATCCGGGGACTGGCAGAATTCCCGCATGTCGCTATGCTCATGCGGGCTACAATTCAGATCAACAGAGGCGCCCCATGCCCATTCAGCACTTTCTCCCTCCCGCCGGCATCAAGTCCCCGCCGCTGTCGTTTGCCGCCCGCGTCGGCGATCTGCTGTTCATCTCGGGGATTCCCGGCTTCGACGAAAAAGGCGCGCTGCCCGACGGCTTCGAGGCGCAGTTCGGCAACGTCGTGATCAACATCAAGCGCATCCTCGTTGAGGCCAACGCGACGTTCCGCGACCTGGTCAAGGTCAACGTGCTGCTGACGCGCGCATCCGACGTCGCCGCCATGAACAAGCTCTATGCGGAAGCGTTCGGGCCGGCGCCCTATCCGGCGCGCACCACCTGCGTGGTGGTGGCGCTGCCGAACCCGCAGATGCTGATCGAGATCGAGGGCGTGGCTTCGCTGAAGGCGCAGTGATGCGATGCTGACGCTTTATTCCTATCCAGAACTGTTCGGCGTCGCCGACAATAACGGCTATGGGCTGAAAGTGTTCGCCTTCCTCAAGCTCGCGGGCGTTCCGTTCGTCCACGAGCACCTGTTCGACGCCTCGGCGGCGCCGCGCGGGCAACTGCCCTACATCGTCGACGACGGCGAGACGATCGGCGACAGCGAGACCATCATCGCGCATCTGGTGCGAAAATATCGCCTGACCATCGACGCCGCACTGACGCCGGCGCAACGCATGACCGATCATCTGGTCACGCGCATGCTCGACGATCTCTATTGGGTGATGTCGTATTCGCGCTGGAAAGACGATCGGTATTTCCCCGCCTTCCGCGACGGCTTCATGGCGCAGCATGCGCAGATCGACGCGGCCGGGCTGAACAAGGCGCGGGACTACAACGCGCAGCGCTATTATTTCCAGGGCATCGGCCGCTACACGCCCGACCAGGCTTACGCGCGCGGGCTTGCGGATCTGCAAGTACTGGCCGATCTGATCCCGGCGGATGGATATGTGCATGGGGTGACGCCGACCAGCGTCGATGCCGGGATCTACGGCTTCATCGCCAACATCCACTTCTTCCCGATCCCGACGCCGCTGAAAGCGTTCGTATCGGATCATCCCAATCTCGTGCGCCATTGCGAAACGATCCACGCAATGGTGAGCAAGTAGGTGGGTGGGAACGTAGGATGGGCAAAGCGCAAGCGTGCCCACCATCACGAGCGGAATGCTGGACAGTGGGCACGGCGCTTCGCACCTTTGCCCACCCTACGCAGCTACTACCTCAGCGTAATCGCCAGGCCGCTCAAATCCGCATTCGCCATCAACCCGGTCTGCTGGCCGGCGAGCTCGAGCACCGCGCCCTTCTGGTTGGTCAGCACGATCGCGCGCGCGCCGCGGCCGATGGCAAGGCCCGCGCCCGCCGCGCCATAGACGCCGGCGACGTCGGACGGGCGGTAGATGTTGCTGACGCGGCCGCGCAGCACCGTCTTCGAGCCGCCGAACACCAGGCCGTAATCCAGCCCGCCGGTGGAGAGCGCGTAGCGCCGGCCGCGGAAGTTCAACGTGCCGCTGCCGCCGGAGCCGCCGATGACCCATCCGGCCTTGTAGATCGTCATCGCGATGGTGCCCTCATCGGCGCGGGCGACGGAGGACAGCGTAGCGCCGGCGAAAGCGATGAGCGCGGCGAGCGCGATACCAATGGCGGATGACTTCTTCATGGATTGTTTCCTTAAAAGTAGGGAGCGAGCGCCGCGACAGTGAATCAGGTCGCGCTCCACCGATTGTAACCGATTGACGGGATCGACAAAGCCTATTCGCGCCGCGCTATTTGCAGGGTTCCACCGCGCCTCAGGCCCGGCCATTTACGCAACCCGGCTTTGAACCAATCGGGCGCTAGCGGGACATAATTCATGACCGGGGCATGACGCCTCGGGCGCCTCCCCGATGGCACGCGGGAGAGCAGCAAACCCCTTGATATCCAGGAGACCCCCGATGCGCCGTCTTTGCCTGTTCGCCGCCACCGCCGCTGTTGCCGTCACCACGCTTGCCGCCATGAGCCCCGCCGAGGCCTCGTTCCACCTGATCCGCTGGCAGGATTCGGGCTTCTGCCAGATCTGGGACCAGAACATCCCGACCGCGCCGTATCCGGGCAACTACACCGTCGTCGTCGGCAGCGAAGTGCCGACCTTCGGCGATGCACTGGTGCTGAAAGACGGCCTGCTGCACAACGGCACCTGCTCGTTCTGAGCGCGCGTTAACGCTTCGATCGAGGCCGGCCCCGCCGGCCTTCTTCGCGGCGAAAAAATTGAACCAATCACGCTTTCGCCACACTCAATGAATGCCTGGATCCCCATCGGGCGCCGTCCCCGCCAGCACGCATTGCGGGGGCGGCCAGACATTTCCCAACAGGAGACCTTTATCCATGCTTCGAGTTACCGCTCTCAGTGCCGCCGCCGCTATCGCGCTGTCCGCTTTTGCCGCGACCGCGCCTGCCGAAGCCGCGTTTCATCTGATCCGCTGGGAAGGCACCGGCGCCTGCCAGATCTGGGACGAGAGCGTTCCGACCAAGCCGATCCCCTCGAACTACAAGACCGTCAGCAAGCCGGTCCCGACCTTCGCCGCCGCACTCGCAATGAAGGACGGCATGTTGAAGAAGGGCGCCTGCAATATCTAAGCTTGCGCGCTCAATCATCATCAATTCGTCGATCAAGGCCGGTGGCGATGCCCCGGCCTTTTTCATGTCGTTGCTCCATGCTCCGCACACACCTGCCCCGCGCATGACGGCGGCCTCCGGGGGCTGACGGCCCGCGATCCGCATCCTAATATGGTCCTCACACAAAAACAGAACCGTTGAGGAAACATCCATGCCCCTGCTCCAGAATCACATCGCTGTCATCACCGGCGCAGGCTCCGGCATCGGGCGCGCGATCGCGAAAGGCTATGCCAGCGAGGGCGCGCGCGTGGTGCTGCTCGACATGAACGAGCAGGCGGCGGCCAGCGTCGCCGGCGAAATCCGCGACGCCGGCGGCAAGGCGGAGAGCTTCCTGCTCGACGTCACCAAACGCGACGACTGCGTCGCGATCGCCAGGCGCGTCGCCGAAAAAGTTGGCCAGGTCTCGATCCTGGTCAACAATGCCGGCATTGCCCGCCGCAACGGCATGCTGGGCGCGGCGGAAGCCGTGATCAACGATTGGGAAGACATCATCGCGATCAACCTCACCGGTGTCTTCAACGTGACGCATGCGTTCCTCGAACCGCTGCGATCAGCCAAGGGGCGCATCGTCAATATCGGCTCGATCCAGTCGTTCGTGCATCTGAAGACGCCGAGTTCGCCGGCCTACACCGCCTCCAAGCACGGCGTGCTCGGCTTCACCAAGGCGCTCGCCGCCGAACTCGGCAAGGACGGCGTCCGCGTCAACGCGATCGGCCCGGGCTTCATCGAGACGCCGCTGAACGAAAAGGTCCGCGCCAGCAATCCGGCGCTGGTAAAAGTGTTCGTCGACCACACCCCGCTCGGCCGCGCCGGCACCGCCGAAGACATTGTCGGCCCCGCGGTCTTCCTGGCGTCCGATCTGTCTGCCTATGTGTCGGGGTCGATCGTGATGGTGGATGGCGGCTACCGGACGGTCTGAGCCGACGGGACCCGCGATTTGGTGCGGGAACCCGAGAAAAACGGATTGCCGGGTCAGGCCCGGCAATGACATACTTGCCTAGGCAACTAGTTAGCTCTCCCACCCACGGCAACCGATCATGTCCAACGCCCCGCATTTCGACATCGACGTACCAACGTTCTGGGCCGATCCCTATCCGGCCCTGGCGCGGATGCGGAAGGAGGCGCCGATCGCGTTCGTGCCGCAGCTGGGTTCGACCGTGTTCACCCGGCGCGACGACATCTTCACCCAGGAAAAACGCATCGACGTGTTCTCCTCGCATCAGCCGGCGGGGCTGATGAACACGTTGATGGGCCACAACATGATGCGCAAGGATGGCGATGCGCATATGTCGGAGCGCGCGGCGATGTTTCCGGCGGTGTCGCCACGCACGGTGCGCGACACCTGGGTGCGCCAGTTCCAGGCCCATGCCGACCGCATCCTCGACGAACTCGTGCCGCAGGGCAAAGCCGATCTGTGCAAGGCGCTGGCGCTGCCGCTATCGGCCGAATGCCTGAAAGACGTCACCGGGCTGACCAATATGCGCTACCAGGACATGGACGCCTGGTCGCAGGCGATGATCGACGGGATCGCGAATTACACCGGCAACAAGGAAGTCGAGGCGCGCTGCCATGCCGCCACAGCGGGCATCGACGCCGCGATCGACGACATGGTCCCGGTGGTGACCAAACATCCCAATACCTCGATCCTCAGCGTGCTCCTGGCCTCGGGCCAGAACATGGAAAGCATCCGCGCCAACATCAAGCTGGCGATCTCGGGCGGCCAGAACGAGCCGCGCGACGCCATCGCGGGCGCGACCTGGGCGCTGCTGACGCATCCCGAACAGCTCGCGCTGGTCCGCGAGGGCAAGGCAAAATGGCTCGACGTGTTCGAGGAATATGCGCGCTGGATCGCGCCGATCGGCATGTCGCCGCGGCGCGTTGCGAAACCGTGGTCCTATGGCGGCGTCGATTTCGAGCCGGAGGATCGCGTGTTCTTCATGTTCGGCTCCGCCAACCGTGACGAATCCTGTTTCGGCGACCCTGACCGTTTCGACATCACCCGCAACACGTCGAAGAGCATCGCCTTCGGCGCCGGCCCGCATTACTGCGCCGGCGCCTTCGCCTCGCGCGCGATGGTCGCGGATGTCGCGCTGCCCGGCATCTTCGCGCGGCTGAAGGGTCTGCGGCTCGACGACAGCGAGCCGGTGCGGATCGGCGGCTGGGCGTTTCGCGGCCTGCTCAATCTGCCGGTGAGGTGGAACGCGAACTAGTGTCACGCTTCACTAGGTTGTTGATCGCGGCCGCAGATGCGGTTGCGTAATTGAAGCCGTCATCTAACGTCTGATATGACGCAGCCTGCGTTGACAGGCGGAGTAAGCACGTGGCCAACGATACCAAACAGGGACGACAGGGACCACAGGGCCCGCGCGGCGAGCCCGGACGTCCCGGACCGCAGGGGCATCCTGGACCGCCCGGCCTTGAAGGCCCGCGCGGCAAGCCTGGAGCGGACGGCAAGGCCGGCGCGCAAGGTAAGGCCGGACCGCAAGGCAAGCGCGGCGAGGCTGGCCCACAGGGCAAGCCCGGTCCGCAAGGCGCAGCCGGTCCGCGCGGCGAACCCGGACCGCCTGGCCAGTTGCCCTCGATCGAGCAGGTGATGCCGTGGCTGCATCTGATTTTCGATGCCTGGGAAGATCACCGGAAAATGCGCGAGCGCGAGGCGGCGGAGCGCGAAGCCGCGGCACTCGAGGACGCCGAACGTGAAGCTGCGGAGCGAGAGGCGCTGGAGACGGCCCTGCACGGTGATGATGGCAACGCTGATGATGACGACGATCGCCACAAGGAAAAGAAGAAGCACAAGCGCAAACACAAGGACAAGGACAAGAAGTAAGCGCGCTGCTCAGCGCCGCTGACCAACAGGCCCGTGAGCGTCGCCTACCATTCGCCCAAAGGGATCATGGGATCGACCTGGCCACGCAGCCAGGCCGTCGCCAGTCCAGAACAACATCAGCAACGCCCGGCCCAACAGACGCGCGATTCAATGCGCGGCGCTGGGCCCGGCGCCAATATCGGGCAGCAGGCGCATCAGCCGGAAGCACCAGCGCATGACGCGATACCAGAGAAAACCCGCAATGGAGCCCGAGATCGCCAGAATGGTGATGATGGCGGGCTCGTAGCTTCCGCCCATCCACAGCATCCAGCCGGACCACAGCACGGTGAAAGCGATGGCGCTCAGTTTCAGGGGAATCGTCGGCTGCATGACACCCTCCACGGCAATCGGATGGTGCCAACCTATGCCCGGGCGACCGGCCGCACTGTGAGCTACGTCACGTGGGCTACGGAACCCAGGAAAACGCGATCAGGAACGTCTCCAATTCAATTGCGGGGCGGCGAACGCAGCCCGTCTTATCCGAATCTCGCCCGCGAACGCTCCCGTGCCTTCTCGGCCTCGACCTCGCGGTCTCGGGCCGGCGCGTTGGTCTGCAGCGAGGCCAGCAGGCGGCGGGCGCTGTCGGATACCTCGGAGACCGCGCGGTTGAAGGCCTCCGCATTGGCCTGCGACGGCGAGTTGAACCCGGAAAGCTTGCGCACGAACTGCAGCGCCGAAGCATGGATTTCCGCGTGCGCCGCCGGCGGCTCGAAATTGAACAGGGTCTTGATGTTGCGGCACATGGTTCTCTCCTCCGGGATGCAGGCTGGCCATTGCAAGGACGAACGGCCGATGCAAAATCCGACAGTTTCGACTATCCTGTCATAGATTGAGCGGCGCGTTCACCCTCTCGGCAATGGCAACAGCGAGTTCCCGATGAGCCACGTGACCTACAAGATCGTCGAGCATGACGGCGGCTGGGCCTATACCGCCAATGGCGTATTCTCCGAACCGTATCCGACCCATGCCGCGGCGCTCGCGGCCGCGCGGCGCGCGGCGGCCGAGCAGCGGGTGCCCGGGCGCACCGAGGTGATCGAATACGAAACCGCTGACGGCAAGTGGCAGACCGAGACCGCGGCCGGCAACGACCGGCCGGAGACTGATGTCGAGGACACCGCCTAGCCACACAGGGGCGCACGCCTCAAGTCTGGTGAACGCAAGGGGTGAAAGCCGCGACCAACGGTAGCGCGACAGCGAAAGGCTTCCGATGCTCGCTCCGATCCGCCGCGGCCTCGGCCGTGCGCTCGCCATTTATCTCCTCGGCCAGACATCCTCAGCTTTCGCCTGTGCCTGCTGCACCAATGAAGGTCAGCGCAACGTCGCCACCGTGGCGCTGGATTCCGGCAAGCAGCATGAGATTGAAAGCCTGCGTTTCGGCAGCAAGGCGACCTTGTTCACGGGCGAAGGCGACGTCGAGGGCATCCAAGGCATCGCCACGCCCGCCGGCACCTACAAGCTTTCGGCGCAATGGCGCGAGGACAGGCTCGTGCTTTCGTTCCGCGACGCCGCCAACCACACCGGCACGTTATCGTTGACGCGTCCCCCAACGATCTCGGTGTTCGAGGTCGATCCGCGCGACCGGCCCGACAGGGGCCAGGGACCGACGCTCTACAAGGAATGGAAACTGTCAGCGCCCGCCTCAGGAAGCGGCGTCTTTCAGCCTGGTATCGCAAGGCAGCAGATCCTGACGCTGATCCTGCAGGGCGGCGGCAATTCCTGCACCTCCGGGGTCGACTTTACGCACTGGACGCTGGTGATGCAGGGCCCGAAAGCCAATTACACGCTGTACGGCAATCTGGTGCGGTGAAACCGCCGTTGTGATAGGCTCCCTGACAAGTGGCCCTAAAAAGAGCGCCGCATCAGGGGAGATCAGCATGAATTTTTCTCAAATCACCTTAACGGCTGCACTCGCCTTGACCTCCTTCGCCGCCTCTGCAGCAGATTATCCGGCGCCCAAACAAGGCGACTGGATCGCCAAGGATTTCAAATTCCACTCCGGCGAAACCATGGAGCTGCGGCTGCACTACACCACGATCGGCGAGCCGACCGGCCAGCCGGTGCTGGTGCTGCATGGATCGGGTGGCTCGGCCACCAACATGCTGACGCCGACCTTTGCCGGTGAATTGTTCGGCCCCGGCCAGCCGCTGGACGCAGCGAAATACTACATCATCATCCCGGACGGGCTCGGCCACGGCAAATCGTCAAAGCCCTCCGACGGCATGAAGACGGCATTCCCGAAATACAATTACGAGGACATGGTCGACGCGCATTATCGGCTGCTCAAGGAAGGCCTCGGCGTGAAGCACCTGAGGCTGGTGATCGGCAATTCGATGGGCGGCATGCATACCTGGATCTGGGGCGGCAAATATCCGCAGTACATGGACGCGCTGGTGCCGATGGCCGCGCAGCCGACCGAGATGGCCGCGCGCAACTGGATGCTGCGGCGGATGATGCTGGAGACCATCCGGAACGATCCCGACTACAACCGCGGCAATTACATCACCCAGCCACGCATGATGAAATACGCCATCGCCGCCTACGGCATCGCCACCGGCGGCGGCACGCTGGCCTATCAGATGCTGGCGCCGACGGGCGCAAAGGCGGACAAGATGGTGGACGACCGGCTGGCGCTGCCGATTACGGCCGATGCCAACGACTTCATCTATCAGTGGGAAGCCTCGCGCGACTACAATCCGTCCGCAGGGCTCGACAAGATCGAAGCGACGCTGCTTGCGATCAACGCCGCCGACGATGAGCGCAATCCGCCGGAAACCGGCGTCACCGATGCAGCGATGAAGCGCGTCAAGAACGGGCGCCTGTTCCTGATCCCGGCCTCGACCGAGACGCGTGGGCACCTCACGACAGGCAATGCGGCATTCTACAAGAAGCAATTGCAGGAATTGCTGCAAACCGCGCCGCAGCGGACGATGTAGCCCGGAAGAAGGCGTGCAATGTCAACCAGCCGTTTTCGTCGGACCGCACTCGCGCTTTCCGACACGGTGGAGAGCGCGCATCACGGCAAGGCCGATTTCCGCGTCGGCAAACGTATCTTCGCTACGCTGGGTCATCCCGACGAAAACTGGGGCACGGTGAAGCTGACGTACGAGCAGCAATCGTTGCTGGTAGAGGCGGAGCCCGAAATCTTCCGCCCGGTGCCGGGAAGATGGGGCAAACAAGGCTACACCAATGTTCGCCTGGCCAAGGCCAATGCGGCGACGCTAAAAAGCGCGCTGACAATGGCCTGGCAGAATGTCGCGCCAAAGGCTTCCGCCAAGCGACGCGGGATGCCGCAGTAGCTGTTGCTGCAACCCTATAGCTCCTTCCGATTGCTGCATCATTTATCGTCGACCTGCCGGGATATTCGAAACTCGGGACAACTACCCCATGGGACGTTGCGCGCGCGATTTTTGTCGGGGGTACCTTTCAACCCGGCGTGCAGAACGTTCACTTCCT
Organism: Bradyrhizobium sp. OAE829; assembly: GCF_040546575.1. Classification (NCBI taxonomy): domain Bacteria; kingdom Pseudomonadati; phylum Pseudomonadota; class Alphaproteobacteria; order Hyphomicrobiales; family Nitrobacteraceae; genus Bradyrhizobium; species Bradyrhizobium sp. OAE829. The sequence goes on from NZ_JBEPOE010000001.1 coordinate 2,295,840, forward strand.
GCAACCCATATCGATCGGTGGCAAAGTCATGAGAAAAGATCACGTCAATGGTCGTGTGCGACCATATCAGGCAGAGAACGCACACAGGCGCGAAACGCACTTGAGGCAAGTAGTATTGGAAATGGACGCGCGAACTGGCGCGGTCCCCGCCCTTGTCCGACACTTCCTGCGTTTGGACGTATTCTGCACCCATGCTGCGCATCACGGCATGGGCCGAGGCCAGTTGACGATTAACGGACGGATCGGACCCAGCAAGCTCTCTGATGTGTGAGAGAAGCTGATCATTGAGGTTGCTGTTGAAAGATGCTGTCGGGCCCCGAAAGCCATTGTCCGACGGCCAAAACACCCCATTCGACAGACCGGGCCATACTGTCCAGCGTTGCGCGCCGGCCCGAGACAGGATGCGCTCGTATTCAGCAACGCTAATCGAACCGACGCTGCATTTCTCCAGCCCGACGAGTTCGGTAAAGCTGAAAGCCCAGAGCAAGACGGGGAGCGCAAACAGCAATCCCACGGGTGAAAGCAGGCCTATCGCAATCTTCGGGTTCGTGCTCAACGCGTTTCCAATCGTGAAGATTGACAGTAGAGCGGTTGCTGCCCCCAACCACGGGAAGTCAGGCCGGATATTAGGCAACTTGCAGCGCACAGCTCACCACGAATCTGCACGAATGGTCGATAGCACGTTCGTGCTGCGCCTATTTCAAGCCAGCAATCAGCCCGGCGCGACGCATGAGCCAGCCAGCTGTTTTGTGCCCGCGGACGCAGGATCCTGGATCGTAGGATCATTCCAAAGATAATGGGTGGCTGCCGGAATACCGCGATGGTATCTTCACGTCATCGCGCCGCATTCAGGAGATGTGCCTTGACCGATTTTGCCGCCAGCGACCTCGCCGCGATCTATCCTGCCCCCTCGCCGCGCGTGATCGCGAAGGCGCGCCCCGAGATCGACGTCCATGCCAAGAAGTTCATCGGCATGTCGCCGTTCTGCGTGCTGGCCACTTCGGGCTCGGACGGCAGCGTCGACGCCTCGCCGCGCGGCGGCAATCCCGGCTTCATCCATGTCGCCGGACCGAAGGCGCTGCTGATGCCCGACCGCTCCGGCAACAACCGGATCGACAGTTTTCGCAACATCGTCGAGGGAAGCGGCTTCGTGCAGCTGATCTTCTTCGTGCCGGGGATCGACGAGACGCTGCGCGTCGGCGGCAAGGGCAAGGTATCGGTGGATCCGGAGGTGATGGCGTCGATGGTCGAGTTCGGCAAGCCGCCGCGTGCGGTGCTGCACATCGACGTGCACGAAGCCTACTTCCATTGCGGCAAGGCGCTGATGCGCTCAAAGCTGTGGGCGGGCGATACGCGGGTCGAACGCGCCGTGATGCCCAGCATCGGCGAAGTCATTCACGACCAGACCGGCCTTGGCGAACGGGAAAGCCAGGAAGTGATTTACGAGCGCTACAAGACGCAACTATAGGGAACGCCGAGGCTGGTCCCGGGATCAGCGATCGGTCGCGGGATTGCCAGCGCTACCGGCCAGGCGAAGTTCGGCCAGTCGCGCTTCCCTGTCGGCAATCCATTGCTCTACTTTTTGAGCCTGGCTTGGGCCGAACTCGAATTCCCCCCTCGGCGTGCCCGCATCGATCCATCGCCGGTTGCTGGCAGGCAAGAGCCAGACAAGCACGGCAATAGCCGCCGCCACGACCACAGCGAGCGCGCCCATCACGAAATCGGCCCACAAGAGATAGCCAAGGAAAACGGCAAGCGCGGCGAGCATGAACATGCTGCCGCGCTTCATCACCTGCCCATTACGCTCGAGATGCGCATAATGCGATCTCAGCTCCGCCAGATCTCGCTCGAGCCGGGCAATTTCCTCAGAGGGCGCCATCGCGCCTCCGCTCAGTGCTCGCTCTCGAGCCCGCCGACATGCTTCTGGGTGTAGAGTTCAAGCCCGATGCGCTTGATCAGGTCGAGTTGGGTCTCGAGGAAATCGATATGATGCTCCTCGTCCTTCATCAGTTGCTCGAACAGGTCGCGTGAGACGTAATCCTTGACGCCGTGGCAGTGGGTAGCGGCTTCCTGGTACAGCGCGCGCGCTGAAATCTCCGAGGCCAGATCGCATTCGATGATTTCCAGGACGTTCTGGCCGATCCGCAGGGGATCGAGCACCTGCAGGTTGGGAAAGCCGTCGAGGAACAGGATCCGGTCGGTGAACTTGTCGGCGTGTTCCATCTCCTCGATGGATTCCTTGCGCCAGACCTTGGCCATATTCAGCAGGCCCCAATTGTTCAGGAGCCGGTAATGCAGCCAGTACTGGCTGATCGCGGTAAGCTCGCTGCGCAGGCCCTTGTTGAGATAATCGATGACTTTTGGGTCGCCCTGCATTGGTGCACTCCGGGGTTTTTGAGGCCAAATCGGCCCGAAACTGTATTTAGAACGTTTCTAAAACAGTTTGGAGGCAAGAGCAATGGTTCCCTCAAAAAGGAACCGAACTATCCTGCGGATTCGAGAGGTATCAGGAGGCGGCGAGCGCGAACTCGTGGGCCTGCTCTTCGGTCACGGCATGACTATGCGGGCAGCCCGAGCAGCAGGCCTTGGCGCAGGGACCCAGCGCTTCGTCGATGATGGCCTTGATGGTGCGCGCGCAGCGGCCGCACTCGGCGCTGCAGCCGAGGCATCCATAGACCTGCTTGGGATTGCGCGCCACGCCCGAAGCTGCACTGACGGCATTGCGGACATCATGGTCACTGATAACGTTACAGGAACAAACAATCATGAAGTCGGCAGGCCCTTCGGTGATGCTTACCCACTTCGATATTGAAGCGGCGGTCGCGATGCAAAAGGAAAAACAACACTTTCAAGCAATTCCAAAGTGAGCCCAACTCAGTTTGGAATGAGTCTAAAAAAGCCTTGTCTTACAGGCACAATCGCAGGCTTCCCGCGCAGGCACTGTGACCTTAATCACCACCACCACCTCCGCCACTATCAATCATCGCTACTACCGCCGCTATCGCTGTCGCTGTCACTACCGCTGTCGCTGTCGCCTCCCCCGCTATCATCGCGGGAGGAATCACTCGACGAGCTGGAGTCGTCGGGCGAGCTGAAATTGTCGGACGAACAGTTGGAGCTGGAATTATCGGACGGCGTGGAATTGTCGGACGAGCAGTTCGAACTGGAATTATCGCTGCTGAACAGGTTCGCGATGCTCGAGCCACTGCTGCCGCCGCCGCTACTGGAACCATAGCTGTCATCATTGCGGTCGCGATAGCGGTCGCTGTCGCGCGACGAGCCGCTGGGCCATGCGCTGATGTTATACGTCCGGGCGATCACCCAATAGAACATCACCGCCATGCCGCCGAGTGCGACCAGATATATTGGCATCCCGCTCATCCCTGAATCCTCTTCAAAAACGGTTGGGAAACGGGCCTTTTGCACCGCAATGAAGCCCAACCGCACGCCCCTTCGTCGCCAAATGAGGCAATCCCGTTCATTGATAATTTCAGCAAAATATGGAACTTTCCGCTGCGACGGACCGCTTTCCCAGCCGTCCTTTGCTCCATCAGAAAGGTGAGGCCCATGAAGAAGACATTGATGGCGCTGACTGCCGTCACCGCTTTGGCTGTTTCCGCGGTAGCTGTTCCAGCTCCTGCCCATGCGCAGCGTGGCGTAGCGGCCGGCGTCGCGGCCGGATTGATCGGCGGCGCCATTGTCGGCGGCGCGATCGCCTCGCAGAACGGCTATTACGGTGGTCCGGGCTATTATGCGCCGGCCCCCGGCTATTACGGCGGCCCGGCCTATGTTGCCGAACCCGGTTACGGTCCCGACTGCATCTGGCAGAAGCAGCGCTTCTGGGACGGCTATGGCTGGCGGGTCCGCAGCGTCCGGGTTTGCGACTAGCGCATTGTCGGTTCTGATCGGATCGGAACCTTCGCTCGAAATGCTCTGAACACCCGTTCACCTTCATTAAATCGTACGCGAAGCCCCGGAAAGCCGCATGGTTCTCCGGGGCTTTGGCGTTCCAAGGCCAGAAAAAACCGCTTTGTTCGGCCATCAATCCCGCACGTTTACTTTCGGTTGACCGTTGTGCGCTCTTTTCGAAGCGGCCAATTCGAGTACGGCGTGTGTGCCTAACCCTAAACCCGGCGTCGGCTGATCAGGCGCCATCTCCAGGAGAGCCCTCAACATGAAGAAGACATTTGCTGCCTTCGTCGCGGCCGCAACGATTGCCGGTTCGCTCGCTGCGGCACCGGCACCCGCGAACGCCCAGCGTGGCGTGGCAGCTGGCGTGGTCGGCGGCCTGATCGGCGGCGCGATCATCGGTGGCGCGATCGCCTCCAGCCGCCCGGCTTACGGCGGACCGGTGTATGTGGAAGACGGCCCCCCGGCCTGCCGCCTGGTTCGCGAGCGCTTCTGGGACGGCTACGGCTGGGCCTACCGCCGCGTCGAGGTCTGCCACTGATCTGACCGACCGGCGCGCTGCGCGCCTTGCATTTCAAGCCCGGCCGGGATCCTCGGCCGGGTTTTTTTTTGATGGTCTCGTGCAGCTCTTGTAGCTCAACCAAGTCAACGCGACGAGCTGATCGAACGCAGCACCGCTTCGCTCGGCCAGCAATCGACCTTCAATCCCGCGGACTTCTGATAGGCCCCCAGCGCCGCGCGGGTCTGCATCCCAGCCTTGCCGTCGAGCTTGTCCTTGTAGAGGCCGATCCGCGTCAGATGACGCTGCATGGCTTCGACATCCTTGCTGCGCAATTGCGTCGATGCCGACCATGGCGTCGCGAATGGCAACGGGTTCGACATGCGATCGGCGAGATGGCCGACGAACAGCACGTACAAATCAGAGAAGTTATATTCCTTGATCACGAAGTAGTTCTTGGTGGTCAGGAACGCCGGACCATAGATGCCTTCGGGCTGCAGCAGCGAGGCCGGCTGCGCCTGCTCGGCCGCACTCAGCTTCGCGCCGCGCACCGGCACGAAGCCCGCGCGCAGCCATTCGCCGATCGGCTTCGTCACCTCGGGCACGCCCATGGTGCAGTCGGCATTATCAGGCGCGCGCACTTCATAGGCCCAGCGCAAGCCCGGCTGCCAGCCCTTGTTGACGAGTTGCTGGGCCGCGGAGGCGAGCGCATCCGGTACCGAATTCCAGATGTCGATGCGGCCATCGCCATCGAAATCGACACCATGCTTGTAATATTCGCCCGGCAGGAATTGCGTGAGCCCGGTGGCGCCGGCCCAGGACGAGCGCATGTCATTGCGCGTCACCGCGCCCTCGCCGAGGATCTTCAGCGCCAGGATAAATTCGGCGCGGTACTGATCCTTGCGCCGGCCGACATAGGCCTGTGTCGCCACCACGCGCACGGTGTCGTAAGGCAATCGGTGACGGCCGTAATCGGTTTCGCGCCCCCAGATCGCGAGCACGATTGTGGCGGGCACGCCGAAGCGGCTCTCGATCTGGCTGAGCGCGGCACGATGCTTTTGCATCAGCTTCTGCCCCTCCGCCGCCAGCCGCGCGATCGAGACCTCCTTCACATAATCGGCCGGCACCTGCACGAACTCGGCCTGCGACGGCGCGCCGGTGGCGGGCCGCCCGGGCAGGATCAGGTCGGGCAATTTGTAATCCGGCTCGAGGCCGCGGGTCTCGGCGTCAAACGTCGCCCGCGACACGCCGGCGGCCTGCGCCTCCGGCCACAGCGAGGCGATGAACTGCGTGAAGCCAGCATCGGCGGCGTGAACCGGGCGCGTTGCTCCCAGCGTCGTCGCCGCCAAAATCAGAACCGCCGCTATCGCGCTCTGTCGCAAGACCGAATCCCTTCGATCGACATACCACCCCTCAATGCGTAGCGGCGGCGTGTTTGGCATTTTCGGCGGAATCATTCGACAGCTTGTCGACATAGGCAATGCCGATCGCGGACAGAATGAAAACCGTATGGATGATGGTCTGCCACATCACGCCGGTTTCGGTGTAGGAGCCCTTGCCCGAAGCGAGATTCCCGGCCTCGATGAAGGTCCGCAGCAGATGGATCGACGAGATGCCGATGATCGCCATCGCGAGCTTGATCTTAAGCACGCTGGCGTTGACGTGGCTGAGCCATTCCGGCTGGTCGGGATGCCCTTGCAGATTGAGACGGGAGACGAACGTCTCATAGCCGCCGACGATGACCATCACCAGGAGGTTCGAAATCATCACCACGTCGATGAGACCGAGGACCGCCAGCATGATCTGCTGCTCGCTGAAATCGAAGGCGTGGGCGAACAGGTGCCACAGCTCCTTCAAAAACAGCACGACATAGACGCCCTGCGCGACGATCAGGCCGATATAAAGCGGCAATTGCAGCCAGCGGGAGCTGAAGATCAGGAACGGGATCGGACGCAATGCCTTCCTCTCAGCTGGGGGCGGCAACGGCGTTTCCGGCGTCATGGACATGGTCGGGGGTCTCTCTGTGCGGGACTCAAGTGGGCAATCGCGGCCAATCTAATAGCCGGATATGGCGCCTTCCGGACAAGCGGGATTTAGCGGCCATTTGGCGCAGGCAGAATAGCGCCTGCGACACGGCTTCGTCATCTCAGCGCGAAACACAACTCAGCGCGTCAGCTTCTTGTACTTCACGCGATGCGGGATGATGGAATCCTGGCCGAGCCGGCGCATCTTGTCCTTCTCGTAATCCTGGAAATTGCCTTCGAACCATTCGACATGGCTGTCGCCTTCGAAGGCCAGGATATGGGTGGCGATGCGGTCGAGGAACCAGCGGTCATGGCTGATGATGACGGCGCAGCCGGCGAAATTCTCCAGCGCCTCTTCCAGCGCGCGCAGCGTGTCGACGTCGAGGTCGTTGGTCGGTTCGTCGAGCAGCAGCAGGTTGGCGCCGGATTTCAGCATCTTGGCCAGGTGCACGCGGTTGCGCTCGCCGCCCGACAGCGCGCCGACCTTCTTCTGCTGGTCGGCGCCCTTGAAGTTGAACGACGAGCAATAGCCGCGTGAGTTCACCTCACGCTTGCCCAAGAGGATCAGTTCGTTGCCGCCGGAGATTTCCTCCCACACGTTCTTCTTGCCGTCGAGGTCGTCGCGCGACTGGTCGACATAACCGAGATGCACGCTTTCACCGACGGTGATCGTGCCCTTGTCCGGCGTCTCCTGCTGGGTGATCATGCGGAACAGCGTGGTCTTGCCGGCGCCGTTGGCGCCAATCACGCCGACGATGCCGCCGGGCGGCAGCTTGAAGGTGAGATCGTCGATCAGCATGCGGTCGCCAAAACCTTTGCTGAGGCCTTCGAAATCGACGACGTTCTGGCCGAGCCGCTCGGCCACGGGAATCGTGATCTGCGCGGTCTGGGTCTGCTTCTCGCTGGCCTGTTTCAACAGGTCCTCGTAACGCTGGTAGCGCGCCTTGGACTTGGCCTGGCGTGCCTTGGGCGAGGACGCGATCCATTCCTGTTCGCGCTCAAGCGTCTTCTGATGCGCGGCGTCCTCGCGGCCTTCCTGCAAGAGGCGCTTCTGCTTCTGCACCAGCCAGGACGAATAATTGCCCTCGTAGGGAATGCCCTTGCCGCGATCGAGCTCGAGGATCCAGCTCGTGACGTTGTCGAGGAAGTAGCGGTCATGGGTCACGATCAGGATCGCGCCGGGATAGTTGCGCAAATGGCCCTCCAGCCACGACACCGACTCGGCGTCGAGATGGTTGGTCGGTTCGTCCAGCAGCAGCAGGTCCGGCTGGTCGAGCAGCAGCTTGCATAGTGCGACGCGGCGGCGCTCACCGCCCGACAGCTTGGTGACGTCGGCATCGTCGGGCGGGCAGCGCAACGCGTCCATCGCCTGGTCGACCTTGCTGTCGAGATCCCAGAGGCCGGCGGCCTCGATCTCGTCCTGCAGCTTGGTCATCTCGTCGGCGGTCTCTTCCGAGTAGTTCATCGCCAGTTCGTTATAGCGATCGAGGATCGCCTTCTGCTTGGCGACGCCCAGCATGACGTTCTCGCGGACCGTCTTGGTCTCATCGAGATGCGGCTCCTGCTCGAGGTAGCCGACCCGGGCGCCCTCGGCGACCCAGGCCTCGCCGTTATATTCCTTGTCGAGGCCGGCCATGATCCGCAGCAGGGTCGATTTGCCGGAACCGTTGACGCCGAGCACGCCGATCTTGGCGTCCGGGTAGAACGACAAATGGACGTTATCGAGCACCTTGCGGGTCGGGTAGCTCTTGGTCAGACCCTGCATGAAATAGACGAACTGGCGAGCCATCGCGATCCCTTGAAACCAGAGGATTTATGGAAATTTTGCTGCCGCTGATGTAGCGGCGCGGCCCCCAAAGGGCAACCGCGGGAACGCGTTTTCTGTTCGTTCACCACGGATGAATACGGGATGGTCACCATGTGCGGGCATGTGTGCGCCGGATCACGACAATTGAAACCAACTTTTAATAAATCAGGCCAAAAGTCGTTCAAGACGCCGAAAAACGGCGTCTCCGCGGCGAAACCGCGAATGGCAAACCAGAGACCTGAGTCATGGCGACGACCAGTTCGGCATCCCTTTCCACCGCGGCGCATGGCCACGGCCTTGCCAAGCCGCTCGCCGAACTCCGCAACTTCTGGCGCCAGTTCGTGGCCAAGGCCTTCAACCCCTACCGTCCGGAACTGCACTATATGCGCGGCCCCGGCCCCGCCTGGCGCGCCAAGCACCTCGCCCGCTCGAACTGAGCTTCCCGGAATTTTGACCTGGCCCTGCTTTCAGGCCGCTTGCGCGCCTGTCGATTGCGCGCGACCATGGCGATCTCCCCTGACGGCCCAATTCCGCCGTCACCCTCGCCATGATCGGACCTTCCAATGACGCGGCTGCGCTGTGCAATCCTCGACGACTATCTCGATGTGGCCCTGAAGGTCGCGGACTGGTCGGAGATCGCCGACCGGGTCGATGTCACCGTCTTCAACCAGCCGTTTGCGAACGCGGAAACCGCCGCCAGTGCGCTGAAGGATTTCGAGATCATCTGCGCGATGCGCGAGCGCACGCCGTTTCCGCGCACGATGTTTGCGGCGCTGCCGAAGCTGAAGCTGCTGATCACCTCGGGCATGCGCAACGCCGCTATCGACATGGAAGCCGCCAAGGACCATGGCGTGGTGCTGTGCGGCACCCAATGGGGCCGCGATCCCACCGCGCCGCTGACCATGGGCCTGATCCTGGAATTGACCCGCAATATCGGCCGGGAGAACGCGCGCATGCATGCCGGTGAACCCCTGCAGAAATTCGTCGGCATGGAAATTGAGGGCCGCACGCTGGGCGTGATCGGCCTCGGCAAGCTCGGCACCAAAGTATCAAAACTGGCGCAGGCGTTCGGCATGAACGTGATCGCCTGGAGCCCGAACCTGACGCCCGAGAAATGCGCGGAAGCCGGCGTCGGCTACGCCTCCAAGGAGGAACTGTTCGCCACATCAGACATCATCACCGTGCACGTCGTGCTGGGCCCGCGCTCACGCGGGCTGGTCGGACGTGAGGACCTCGCCCGCATGAAACCGACCGCCTACCTCGTCAACACGGCGCGAGGGCCGATCGTCGATGAAGGCGCGCTGCTGGAAGCGCTGCAACAGAAAAAGATCGCGGGCGCCGGCATCGACGTGTTCTCGGTCGAGCCGCTGCCGGTCGACCATCCCTTCCGCAAGCTCGACAACCTCGTGCTGACGCCGCATCTCGGCTACGTCACCGAGGACAGCTTTCGCAACCACTATCGCCAGATGGTCGAAGGCATCGACGGCTGGTTCAAGGGCGAGGCGCCAAGGAAGCTGGCCTGAGATCGCAGGCCCCGGCCCTCAACCAAAAATATCGAAAACAACCCCATGCAAAGAAACGGGCAGCTGCCGGCATCGATGCTTTGAACTTTGACACGTCGGGAGGCAGATTTCAGCATCCCGCAAACCCGGTCATCTCGTGCTGACGCCGCACCTCGGCTACGTCACCGACGAAGCTCGTCTGAGGGCGCGAGCGCTCACAACGTCATTGCGAGCGAGGCGAAGCAATCCATCTCACCGCGCAAAGAAAGCTGGATTGCTTCGCTTCGCTCGCAATGACGAAAAAAGGCCCGCTGTGCGGGCCTTTTTTTATAGCGATCGTGTCTAGGCTTAGCGCACCGTCACCGGCGCGGGCAGCGGGGGGACCACGGTCGGCTGCATGCCGGGAACCGGGGCGAGCTGCGCCTGAGTCGGCGCACCCTGAGCAGCGGCAGGCGGCAAGCCTTGTGCAGGCGCGGCCGAAGCGGTCGCGATTCCAGGTGGCGGGCCGCCGGGCATCACGACGACGCGGGTGCCGACTTTGACGCGTTCAAACAGGTCGGACACGTCCTCGTTCAGCATGCCGATGCAACCCGACGAGACGAACTTGCCGATTGTCGACGGCTGGTTGGTGCCGTGGATACGGTAGACGGTCGAACCCAGATACATCGCGCGGGCACCCATCGGGTTGCCGGGGCCACCGGCCATGAAGCGCGGCAGATAGGGCTGGCGCTCGATCATCTCGGACGGCGGATGCCAATCGGGCCACTCGGCCTTGCGGCTGACCTTCTGCACGCCGGTCCAGGTGAAGCCGTCGCGGCCGACACGGACGCCATAGCGGATCGCGCGGCCACCGCCGAGCACGTAATAAAGGTAGGTGTTCGGCGTATCGACGACCAGCGTGCCCGGGGGCTCCTTGGTCGCGAACGAAACTTCCTGACGGCGCAGATGCGGCGGCAGCTGCACGGGCGCTGCTTCCGGCTGTTCTTCCGGCGGCAAGGCGGAAAGCACCATCGGCCTGCCGTCGGCGCCGACGGCCGGCTGCTGCGGTTGCACGGCGCCGGTGACGGCGGGTCCGCCGCCGACGGCTTCCGGCGGACGCAAGCGGTCATCACCGGGAACGCGACGACCATCACCGCGGTCCGAATAGATCACAGGTGGCGGACCGGCCGGCCGACCGTAGCGCGGATCATCTGGCGAAAGAATCGGGCCCGTAGGCATCGGCTGGCCGCGGTCCGAATAAACCGGCGCGCCGGCGGGACGGCCGTAACGCGGATCATCGGGCGAAAGGACGGGGCCTGTGGGCATCGGCGGGCCGCGGTCGCTATAAACCGGGCGGCCGTAGCGCGGATCGTTCGGCGAAAGCACCGGGCCAGGCGGCGGCAGCGCGGTCGAACTCTGGGCGTTCGGCGCCTCGTCGTCTTCCAGGTCGTCGAAATCGGCTGTGCTGGGTCCGCGGCGTTCATCGACGCCATAGCCACCGGGAACATACTGTCCCGGAGCCGCCGAATAGACGGGGCCTGGGGGCAGCGGATAGCCCTGCTGTGCCTGGGCAAGCGAAGTTCCTGCCATTGCAGCAGCAATGGCAGCGCTGATCGTCAGAATACGGTTAATCATCATCGCTCTTGTATAGTCCCCAAGCCACACCGGACCGTTAACGGCAGATGACGGAAGATAGCGGCGCATTCAAGACAAATCAGCAAATTCGGGCCAAATCGGTCGTTTTGTGATGGTCCGTGAACGCTGCGGCAAAGATGCCGCACGGCGCGAAAAACATAGATTACCAGCCCCTCGCCGCCATTGGCCGCCAATTTTGTAACAAACAGGTTCGAGACGTTGAGATACTCTCGAATCGGCCTGATTCGCGGTGCGAATCCAGCCGCTTCCCAGTGGTCACCGCGTTCCCTTGGCATCAACAGCCCTGCATTTCCCGGCAAGGCGGAACTCGCGTCCATGCTCCCCGGTTTTCGCTTTCTGTTCGCCGCGATCGTGCTGTCGATGTCGGTTCTGGTCTTTGGGCTTGGAGCGGCAGCGTTGCTGCGTGCCTCGCATGAGCAATTTGCCAGCATCCCGTCGCGACGGCCACCGCCCGAACCCGTCTTTGTCAGGCAGAACGAACCACCCATGCCGACGCTGGCCCTGCTGCGCGTCGAGCCCGATGTGGCGGAGAAGGTGCCTGACAATGCCGCGGCGACGATTATCGAGACCGTGACCCCTGCGGCTCAAGCTCCGGAAGCGCCGCCGGCTGAACCGGAAAAGACGGCTGCGCTGAAGCTGGACGAGCCCACGAAGCTGAACGAGGTCGCGCCGGCCGAAACGGTGAAAGCGGAAATCCCGGCGGCAGAAACAATACCGGCTGTTCAGGCCGCGCCGGCGGAGATGCCTGCCGCCGAGGCGCCTGCTGCCGAGACGCCTGCGGCCAATGAGCAAGTGAAGCTCGCGGCGATTGCGGAAACGCCGCCGCCGGCGACATCAGCCACGTCGACCGAGACAGCACCGGTGGTGGAGGCGCCCTCCCTGGAAGGCAACCTCGCCGCGCTGAAGATCGCCACGCTGGGCGGTCCTGCCGTCACTATCCAGGAAACGGCTTCGGTGAAACCGGCGGCCGCGAAACCAGATCGCAGCGTCAACCGGAAGCGGGCGCAGCGCGCCAAGGAGCGCCGGCGCATCGCGGCCGCGCGACGCGCGCTGCAGGCACGGCAGGTGGTGCAGCAAGCGGTCGACCCGTTTGCGCAACTGACCGCGCGCACCAGATAATAAAACGCGCCCCGTTCAGGTCGGGCCGGTCGCAACCGGCGGCCCGCCCTGCACGCCCCATTCGGTCCATGAGCCGTCATACAGCGCACTGCCGCGCACGCCGAGGCGATAAAGCGCCAGCGTCAGCACCAGGGCGGAGACGCCGGAACCGCAACTCGTCACGATCGGCGCGTCGAGCTTGACGCCGGCGCCGACAAACACGGCGCGCAGCTCCTCGAGCGACTTCATCGCGCCGGTCGAGGCATCGAACAGCTGGTTGTAGGGCACGCTGAGGCTGCCAGGGATATGACCCGAACGCAGGCCCGGACGCGGCTCGGGCACCTTGCCCTGATAACGTTCGTTGGCGCGGGCATCGAGCACCTGCTCGTTGCGGCTTTCGAGGTTGTCGACCATCTGCTGGATGTTGCGCGTGTAACTGGGATCGAAGGTCGCCTTGAACGTCGCCGGCTTCGGCGTGACCTCACCGCTCTCGACCTTGCGGCCTTCGGCACGCCACTTCTTCAGGCCGCCATTCAGGATCCGGACGTTCTGGTGTCCGAACGACAGGAACATCCACCACACGCGGGGGGCTGCGACCCATCCGCCGGAATCGTAGAGCACGACCGTATCGCCGTTGCCTATTCCAAGCCCGCCGACATCGCGGCCGAACTGCTCGGCGCCCGGGAACATGTGCGGCAGCGGATTGGAATGATCGGACACCGCGTCGACGTCGAAGAACACCGCGCCCGGAAGGTGGGACGCGAGATAATCGTCCTTCGGCAGCGGCAGAATGCCCGGCATCTTGAACGACGCGTCGATGATCTTGATTTTGGGATCGTCGAAATGGGCGGCGAGCCAGTCGGTGGAGACAAGCGGATCGTCGGTGGAAGACATGCACGAAATCCCTATGGTGTTGCAACTACCGTAAGACGTGGATGCCCGGGTCCAGCCCGGGCATGACGGCGGTGGTTGTGGCTGACGACCTTCAGCCCTTCTTCTTCGGCTCCCACTTCTCGACCGGGCCACCGGCGTCGCGCCAGGCGGCGAAGCCGCCGGCCATGTGCGCGACCGGCTTGAGGCCCATGTCTTTCGCGGTCTTGGCCGCCAGCGCCGAACGCATGCCGCCGGCGCAGTGGAAGATAAATTTCTTGTCCTGCTGGAACACCGGCTTGGCGTAGGGGCTTTCCGGGTCGATCCAGAACTCCAGCATGCCGCGGGTGCAGGAGAACGCGCCGGGAATGCGGCCGTCGCGCTCGATCTCGCGGGGATCGCGGATATCGACGATTATGACGTCGTCGCTGACAGCCGCCTTGATCGAATCCACAGCGCTAAGGGTTTCGATCTCGGCATTGGCTTCGTCGATCAGGGATTTGATACCGCGGTGGATGGTCTGGGGCATTGGTGTTCCCTCTTGATCCGTCATTCCGGGGCGATGCGGCAGCATCGAACCCGGAATCTCGATCGCTTCATTTCTTATTACATCGAGGTTCCGGGTTCGCGCTGCGCGCGCCCCGGAACGACGACGATAGTCCTTACCGCACCAATTCCTTCATCGCGCCTTCGAGGCCTTCGATCGTGATCGGGTACATCCGCTCCGAGAACAGCCGGCGAATGATGGTGGTGGATTCCGAATAGTCCCAGTGCTTTTTCGCCACCGGATTGAGCCACACCGCGTGCGGGTAGGTGCGCGTGATGCGATCGAGCCAGACCGAGCCGGCCTCCTCGTTGACGTGCTCGACCGAGCCGCCGGGGACCATGATTTCATAAGGCGACATCGAGGCGTCGCCGACGAACACCACCTTGTAGTCGTGCGGGTACTTGTGCAGCACGTCCCAGGTCGGCGTGCGGTCGGTGAAGCGCCGCTTGTTCTGCTTCCAGACGCCTTCATAAAGGCAGTTGTGGAAGTAGAAATATTCCATGTGCTTGAATTCGGTCTTCGCCGCCGAGAACAACTCCTCGACCTGCTCGATATGCGAATCCATGGACCCACCGATGTCGAAGAAGACCAATACCTTGACCGCGTTGCGCCGCTCGGGGCGCATATGCACGTCGAGATAGCCGTGGTTGGCGGTCTCCTTGATCGTGGTGTCGAGGTCGAGCTCATCAGGCGCGCCGGTGCGGGCGAATTTGCGCAACCGCCGCAGCGCGATCTTGATGTTGCGGATGCCGAGCTCGACATTGCCGTCGAGATCCTTGAACTCGCGCTTGTCCCACACCTTGACGGCGCGGTTGTTACGGTTCTTTTCCTGGCCGATCCGCACCCCTTCGGGATTGTAGCCGTGGGCGCCGAACGGCGAGGTGCCTGCCGTGCCGATCCACTTGCTGCCGCCCTGATGGCGGCCCTTCTGTTCCTCAAGCCGCTTGCGAAGCGTCTCCATGAGCTTGTCCCAGCCCATCGCCTCGATCTGCTTCTTCTCTTCCTCGGTGAGGTATTTCTCCGCGAGCTTCTTCAGCCATTCGGCGGGAATGTCCGCCTTCTCCATGGCGTCGAGCAGGTTCTCCAGCCCCTTGAACACGGAGCCGAACACGCGGTCGAATTTGTCGAGGTTGCGTTCATCCTTCACCAAAGCGGCGCGGGAGAGGTAATAGAAATTCTCCACCGTCTGGTCGGCGAGGTCGGCGTCGAGCGCCTCCATCAGCGTCAAATATTCGCGCAAGGTCACCGGGACCTGTGCGTCGCGCAGCGATGTGAAGAATTGCAAGAACATGGAATACAGATTGCCCGCCGGGCCGCTGACGTCAAGGGCCGGCGGATTCCCGACGGGGAAGGCCAACGCATACCAGACAGGCCTAGACCGGGAGGGTTTTTCCTCTAGAATTGAGCCATAAAGGGCTTATTCCGGCAGGGGAAATTCAATGGGGATCATAGCTGCACTGATCATCGGTGCGATTGCAGGCTGGCTGGCCGGTAAGATCGTGCGCGGCGCGGGTTTTGGGCTGATCGGCAACATCGTGATCGGCATCATCGGCGCGTTTCTCGCGAGCTGGCTGCTGCCGCAACTGGGCGTCAGCCTCGGCGCCGGCTGGATCCGCGACATCGTCAACGCCACCATCGGCGCCGTGATCATCCTGGTGATCCTCTCGCTGGTCAAACGCTGAGAGACGCGCATCACCTCCCATCGCGACCGCCGAGCCGGCGGTCGTTTACTGTTCAGGCCGCAAGCGGCGCAAGAACGAACAACAAGGCAAAGAGATAGATGAAATTTACCGGCACCAAGGACTACGTCGCCACCGAAGACCTCAAGGTCGCGGTCAACGCCTCGATCGTGCTCGAGCGCCCGCTGCTGATCAAGGGCGAGCCCGGTACCGGCAAGACCGTGCTAGCCGAGGAAGTCGCCAAGGCGCTCGGCGCGCCGCTACTCACCTGGCACATCAAGTCCACCACCAAGGCGCAGCAGGGCCTTTACGAATACGATGCGGTATCGCGCTTACGCGACAGCCAGCTCGGCGATTCCAGGGTCTCCGACATCTCCAACTACATCAAGCGCGGCAAGCTGTGGGAAGCCTTTACCCATGACAAGCGCCCGGTGCTGCTGATCGACGAAATCGATAAGGCCGACATCGAATTCCCCAACGACCTCCTGCTCGAACTCGATCGCATGGAGTTCTTCGTCTACGAGACCGGCGAGAACATCAAGGCGAGCCTGCGGCCGATCGTGATGATCACCTCGAACAACGAGAAGGAATTGCCGGACGCTTTCCTGCGCCGCTGCTTCTTCCACTACATCAAGTTCCCCGACGCCGACACCATGAACCGGATCGTCGACGTGCACTTCCCCGGCATCAAGAAGCGTCTGGTCGAGGAAGCGCTGCGGATCTTCTTCGAGGTGCGCGAAGTGCCGGGCCTGAAGAAGAAGCCCTCGACGTCGGAGCTCCTCGACTGGCTCAAGCTGCTGCTCAACGAGGACATCACCCCGGAAATGCTGCGGGAGCGCGATCCGCGCAAGCTGATCCCGCCGCTGCACGGCGCGCTCCTGAAGAACGAGCAGGACGTGCATCTGTTCGAACGGCTGGCGTTCCTGAGCCGCCGCGAAGTGTAATCGGAAGACGAGAACGCCAGAACCTCGGTTCTGGCGTTTTGCTTTTGAAAACGAAAAATCCAACGACAAGAAGAACAGGGAAGATGAACGTTCAAACCCAGATTCATGCCGCTTCGCCCAGCCATACCGAGCATTTCGACGTCCTGATCGCCGGCGCCGGGATCTCCGGCGTCGGCGCGGCCTATCATCTCACCACGCAATGTCCGGGCACGAGTTTCGTCGCCCTCGAAACCCAGAAGACGTTCGGCGGCACCTGGAGCACGCACCGCTATCCGGGCATCCGCTCCGACAGCGACCTGCATACGTTCGGCTATCGCTTCAAGCCGTGGACCTCGGCGCCGATCGCCAGCGCGGCCGAGATCCTCAAATATATGGGCGACGTGATCGAGGAGAACGATCTCGCCCGCCATATCCGCTACCAGCACACCATCACTTCGGCGACCTGGTCGAGCGAACAGAACCTCTGGACCATCGCGGCCACGCGGAGCGACACCGGCGCAAAGCTTCGCTTCACCGCCAATTTCTTCTGGATGTGCCAGGGCTATTATCGCCACACCGAAGGCTATACGCCGGAGTGGAAGGACATGGCCAAATTCAAGGGCCAAATCGTCCATCCGCAGAAATGGCCTGAAGATCTCGACTACAAGAACAAGCGCGTCATCGTGATCGGCTCCGGCGCCACGGCCGCAACGCTGATCCCGGCGCTGGCCAATGACGTCGCGCATGTCACCATGCTGCAGCGTTCGCCGACCTATTTCCGCACCGGTCGCAACGCCATCGAAATCGCCGAGCAACTGCGGCAGTTGCAGGTCGACGAGAAGTGGATCCACGAAATCACCCGGCGGAAAATCCTGTTCGATCAGGACGCGTTCACCCGCAAGACCTTCGAGGAGCCGGAAGCGGCGAAGAAGGATTTGTTGTCGGCAGTGGAAGCCTATCTCGGCGAGGACTACGACATCGCGACCCACTTCACGCCAAAATACCGGCCGTGGCGGCAGCGCATCGCGTTCATTCCCGATGGCGATTTGTTCCAGGGCATCAAGTCGGGCAAGGCTTCGGTCGTCACCGACGAGATCGAGCGCTTCACCGAGAAGGGCATCCTGCTGAAATCCGGCAGGGAACTGGAAGCCGACATCATCGTCACCGCGACCGGCTTCAACCTCAGTGCAAACGGCGACATCGAATTCGCGGTCGACGGCAAGAAGCTGGATTTCGCCGATACCGTGACCTATCGCGGCATGATGTTCACCGGCGTGCCGAACCTGGTCTGGGTGTTCGGATATTTCCGCGCCAGCTGGACCTTGCGCGTCGACCTCGTCGCCGACTTCGTGTGCCGGCTGCTCAACCACATGAAGGAAACCGGCGCGAAGAAAGTAGTGCCGAAGCTTCGGCCGGAAGACCACAACATGCCGCTGCTGCCCTGGATCGATCCGGAAAATTTCAATCCCGGCTACATGATGCGCGGCATGCACCTGTTGCCCAAACGCGGCGACAAGCCGGAATGGCAGCACAACCAGGACTACTGGGCGGAGAAGGATGAATTCCCGGCCATCGATCTGAAGGACCACGTCTTCGTCTACGGCTCCTGATGATGGGCGCCGAGTGACGGAGACATCCGTCACTCGGGCAGCTGTCAGTTGAGATGAGCCTCAATCACGTTGAAGCGGCCGGCCGGATAGATCGCGGCGAGGCGGAAGCCGCTTTGGGCAAGCAATTCGGCATACTGCCGCTCGGTGCGCTCGAGCCCGCCCGGCCCGCGAAGCATGTTCAGGTCGCTCAGTGCGTGCGCCCTGTCCTCTTCAGTCGTCGTTGGCGATTCCGGCATCAGCCGTTCGACCAGCAGCAATTTGCCGTCGCCCGGCAGCGCCTCGCGGCAGTTGCGCAGGATTGAAGTACTACGGGCGTCATCCCAATCGTGGATCACGCTCTTGAGGATGATCGCGTCGGTGGCCGGTGGCACGCGCTGAAAGAAATCGCCGGCCGCGAAATCGACGCGGTCACTCACACCGATGTGTCGAAGATGGCTGGTTGCCGCCTCTGCGCACCTCGGAAGGTCGAAGACAGTGCCGCGCAGCTGCCGGTTTTGCCTCGCGATAGCGCCGAGTAATTCACCGGACCCGCCTCCCACATCCATCAAATGGGACAATCCGCTGAAGTCGTAGCATCGCAGAATTTCCGGCGTTACAGCCCGCGTCAGGTCCGTCATCGCAGCATTGAATTTGGCGACGTTGCCCGGCGTTTGAGCCATCAGATCAAAGCTGTTCTCGATGCCCAGAAGTTGCGCGGCGGTTTTGCCGGTCACGACCGATTCGAGCATGCCGCTCCAAGACTTCGTGAGCATCTCCGCTTCCAAGATGGCCCACGCCTTGAATGATTGCTCGGATGCGCCGTCGAGGCAGGCCCCCACCTCAGTCAGTGCGTAGGAATTTTCGCTGGTCCGCTCGCACAGGCCGATGGTGGAAAGCGCGGTGAGCAGACGCCCAAGCGAGCGCTCCTCCGCGCCGGTCGCCTCCGCAAGCTTGCCCACGGTCTGCGGGCCGCCTCGCAGAAGCTCCGCCAGCCCCAGTCGCACCGCGACATGGATCGCCGCTGTAACGCGGTGCGACTGTATCAAGTCGAGAAGCTTGAGGGCCGGCTGTTGTGACGACATGGCTTCTCCGATCGCAGGTCTATTGCGGGTTCCGGATATCAATCACTTTGGTGAGTTGGTTGACCGCGGCTCGTTGCTTTTCGATCGCTTGTTTCAACTCCTCGGTCGTTCCGTTGAGCACATTATGCCCGCTTGTCTCCAGTTTTCGGCGAACATCGGCGTCGCGGCAGATCGCGGCGACATCAGCGGCAATCCGGTTTCTCACGGCTTCGGACAAGGCCTTGCCGCCATAAATTCCCGCCAACCCATCGATTTCAAGCTCGGGGTAACCGAGTTCGCGCACGGTCTTGATGTCCGGCAGCGTGGCTGCGCGGCTTGGATTGACGACGGCAAGGAAGCGCGCCTTTCCGGCCTGAACGGGCGAGGACGAGGCGGTCAAGGAGGTCAGAAGCGCCTGGATCCGGCCCTCACCCAGGTCAGCCTGCGGCTGGGAGGCGTCGCGATAACTGACGAAATTCATCTTTAGATCGTGTTGTTTCAGGAAAGCTGAAAATACAAATCGCGGCAGGGTCGGTCCGGACGCCCAGGCGTATTTCTCGGGGTTGGTCCGCAGCGCCGCGATCAATTCCGGAATGCTGTTGACCGAGAGCTGGTTGCTGACCGCTAGCGTCAAAACGATCGCTGTGGTCGACGCAATCGGCACCAGATCGTGGTTGACGTCGTATGGCAGCCGGTCGACGAGCAGCGGCGCCACCGTGATGGAGCCGGCCACCGTATACAACAGCGTATGATCGTCCTGGCTTGCGACGAACGATCCGACGCCAATCGTTCCTTCAGCGCCAGGCCGATCCTCAACTACGACCGGCTTGCCCCATTTTTTGCCTAAAGCATCGGCGAAGATTCGGGCAGCGGCATCATTGGCGCTTCCGGGCGGAAAGGTCACAATCAATTTGACCTGCCGCTCGGGCCAATCCGCTCTTGCGGACATCGGCGCAATAAACGCCGTGACACAAGCCGCAAGAACAGCGATCGAGCGCAGCCCTCGCGACTTGCACCAGGTGGATTTTCCTTGAGCTGAGCGACGGGCCGACCATGTTGAACCATGAGACATTTGCGAGGACATTGTCACGACTGCCTCCCATTCATTACTGGCTGGATTTGCGTTGCGGCTTTCGACGACCGTTTCCGGGACGGGCGTAGGAATCATTCGCTTCAATGACGCGCACGAGCATGTCCAGCAACGCGCGCCGGTCATCTGGCGATAGCGGCGCCAGCAGGCGCTCCTGGGCGGCAAGCAAGTCGGGACTTAAGCGGCGGCGCAACGCCGCGCCTCGTTCGGTGACGTAGAGCTTGCGCGCGCGCCGGTCATCGGGGTCGATCTTCCGCTCGACGAGGCCCTTGCCCTCCAGTTCGTCGATCATCTGGCCAAAATTGACCACATCGACGCCCATACGTTCGGCCACCTGTCTCTGGCCTCTCCCCGGCTGCTCCACGACGGCCACGAGGACGCCAAACAGCATCGGCGTCAGATCTTCCCCGCCCAGTATTTCGGCGGTGACACCAAGGCAAATTTGATTGAAGCGACGGGCCAAATGAGCCGGCACCCGGTGAGACGGTAATACTTCCGGAGAAGTGTGCGCCTCGGCCATGATCATCTCCAAAGATAAGAATTATTATTATAATAATTCACACGATATGTCAAAAACAGGAAAATTCATGTATGTATACCTTAGAGGTACTATATAGCCTGCAATCTCTATAATTTGCCATCTATCGCGTACTACTGTATACATCCTGAATTCATAGTGTCATGGAGTGCAGCCATGCCGTCATCGTTCCCGCTCAATGCCTGGTACGCCGCCGCTTGGGACGTCGATCTCAAGCACGCGCTGTTTCCCCGCACGATCTGCGGCAAGCATGTGGTGATGTACCGTCGCTCCGACGGCCAGGTGGCCGCGCTGGAGGACGCCTGCTGGCACCGGCTTGTGCCGCTGTCGAAGGGGCGACTCGACGGCGACACCGTCGTCTGCGGCTATCACGGGCTGAAATACAACGCGCAGGGCCGCTGCACCTACATGCCCTCGCAGGAGACCATCAACCCTTCCGCCTGCGTGCGATCATATCCCGTGGTCGAGCGGCATCGCTTCATCTGGCTGTGGATGGGCGACCCGGCCCTGGCCGATCCGGCGCTGGTGCCTGACATGCACTGGAACGACGATCCGGCCTGGGCCGGCGACGGCAAGACCATTCAGGTGAAATGCGATTACCGCCTCGTGGTCGACAATCTGATGGACCTCACCCACGAGACCTTCGTGCACGGCTCCAGCATCGGCAACGACCACGTCGCCGAAGCCCCGTTCGACGTTACCCATGGCGAGCGCACCGTGACGGTGACGCGCTGGATGCGCGGCATCGAGGCGCCGCCGTTCTGGGCCGCACAGCTCGGCAAGCCCGGTCCGGTCGACCGCTGGCAGATCATCCATTTCCAGGCGCCCGGCACCGTCAATATCGACGTCGGCGTGGCGCCCGCCGGCACCGGCGCGCCGGAAGGCGACCGCTCGCAGGGCGTCAACGGTTTTGTGCTCAACACCATGACGCCGGAGACCGACACCACCTGCCACTATTTCTGGGCCTTCGTCCGCAACCACCGTCTCACCGAACAGAAGCTGACCACCGAGATCCGCGAGGGCGTTTCCAACATTTTTCACGAGGACGAGATCATCCTCGAGGCGCAGCAGCGCGCCATGGACGAGAACCCGGACCGCACCTTCTACAATCTCAACATTGACGCCGGCGCGATGTGGGCGCGGCGCGTGATCGACCGCATGGTGGCCCACGAGAATTCGCCGCCGACCGCACAAGCCGCGGAGTGAGGCCATGAGCGAACGCGATTCCGAACGCTCGATCTCGCAGACTGTGCGGGCCCAGCTCGCGCTGCGCGACATGATCCTGTCCGGGCAATTGCGGCCGGGCGAGCGCATCAGCGAGTTGCAGGCGGTCGAGATCACCAGCGTGTCGCGGACGCCGGTGCGGCTGGCGCTGGTCCGGCTCGAAGACGAAGGCCTGCTGCAGGCGATCCCCTCCGGCGGCTTCATGGTGAAGGCATTCACCGAGCGCGACATTCTGGATTCGATCGAGCTGCGCGGCACGCTGGAAGGCCTCGCCGCCCGTTTCGCCGCCGA
This sequence comes from Bradyrhizobium sp. OAE829, assembly GCF_040546575.1. Lineage (NCBI taxonomy): Bacteria > Pseudomonadati > Pseudomonadota > Alphaproteobacteria > Hyphomicrobiales > Nitrobacteraceae > Bradyrhizobium > Bradyrhizobium sp. OAE829. The sequence goes on from NZ_JBEPOE010000001.1 coordinate 2,318,126, forward strand.
ACGCGGCGCCAGCGCGCGCAACCTCGAGCCGCTGAAGGAATGCCTCGCCGACCTCGATCAGCTGGTTCGGCAGGATCCGGTCTCGGTCGAAGCCTTTTCCGCCTATGTGACCATGAACGCGCGCTTTCACGCGCTGCTCACCGAGCTTTCCGCCAGCCCGCCGCTGATCCGGCAGATCGACCGCGTCTCGGCATTGCCGTTTGCGTCGCCGAGCGGCTTCGTGATGGCGCAGTCGGCGCTGCCGGAAGCGCACCAGATCCTGCTGATCGGCCAGGACCATCACCGCATCGTGGTGGACGCGATCGAGAACCGCGAGGGCGCGCGCGCCGAAGCCATCATGCGCGAGCATTCGCGCCTCGCCGCGCGCAACCTGCGGCTGGCGCTGCGTAATCGCACGCATCTCGATTTGCTGCCGGCGCTCGCTCGGCTTCAATCTCCGGCCGTATAGGTTAGTCATGCGCTTTGCCGAACAATGGAGCTGGTGCACGGTCGACGCGATCCGTGACGTCACGCCTGGCATCCGCGAATTCCGCCTGCGCCCGGACGGCGGCGTAGCGCCCTACCCGGCCGGCAGCCATCTCAACGTCGCGGTGCTGATCGACGGGCAGCCGGCACGGCGGTCCTATTCGCTGGTCGGTGATCGCGATCCACACAGCTATCGCATCGCGGTGCGGCTGGCGCCGGACAGCCGCGGCGGCTCGCGCGCGATGTGGAGCCTCAAGCCGGGCGCGCGGATCGAAATCTCCAATCCAACATCGCTGCTCGATATCGACTGGAACAGGCAAAATTATTGCCTGATTGCGGGTGGCATCGGCATCACCCCGATATCAGGCATCGCCAGCGCCCTGCACCGCCGGAACATCGACCTCACCCTGCACTACGCGGTGAGGTCGCGCAGCGACGCCGCCTATCTCGACGAACTTTCATCCGTACTCGATGACCGGCTGGTCGTCCACGCCAGCGACGAAGGCACGCGGCTCGATCTCGATGCCACCTTCCGCGCACTACCATCGGATGCGATCGCCATCATGTGCGGACCGATGCGGATGCTGGAGGCGGCGCGGCGCGCCTGGAATGATGCCGGGCGGTCTCCCGCCGATCTGCGCTACGAAACCTTCGGCTCCAGCGGCCTGCTGCCGACGGCGGAATTCCGTGTGCGCCTGAAGGACACCGGCGCCGAACTGGTGGTCTCGCCCAACAGCTCGATGCTCGACGTGCTCAACGACGCCGGCTTCGAGGTGATCTCGGACTGCCAGCGCGGCGAATGCGGCGTCTGCGCGGTCGATGTCATCGCGGTCGACGGCGAGATCGACCACCGCGACGTGTTCTTCAGCGACCAGCAGAAGCAGGGCAACCGCAAGATCTGCCCGTGCGTGTCACGCGCGGTGGGCGTGGTCACGATCGACACGCTGTACCGGGCAGAAACAACTTAGGCCCACTGCGTCAGTTCCACCCCTCATCCTGAGGAGCGCGCTTGCGCGCGTCTCGAAGGATGTAGGCCCGACTGGGGCCTCATGGTTCGAGACGCCGCTTCGCGGCTCCTCACCATGAGGGTTTAGGCTTAGACCCGCGCCGCCTCCGGCGCGGCCTTGCCACGGATCATGTCGGAGGCCTTGTCGGCGATCATCATGGTCGAGGCGTTAAGATTGGCCGAGATCATCCGCGGCATGATCGAGGCATCGACCACCCGGAGGCCCTGAAGCCCGTGCACGCGCAGCTGGTCGTCGACGACGGCCCATTTGGTATCGGCCGGTCCCATCCGGCAGGTGCAGCCGGGGTGGAACGTGGTGGTGCCGCGCTCGGTGGCCGCTGCGAGAAACTCGTCGTCGCTCTGCACTTTCGGTCCGGGGAAATCCTCATAGGCGTAATATTGCGATAGCGGCGCGGAGGCGAGCAGCCGGCGCGCCAGCTTCATGCCGGCGACGACGACGCGGCGATCGAGCTCCTCGACCAGGTAATTGGTCTGGATGATCGGCGGCGCAAACGGATCGGCCGAACGGATGCGGACATAGCCGCGGCTTTCCGGGCGCTGCTGCCAGGATGCGATGGTCATGCCGGGCTCGTCTTCGAGCTGGCCTTGCACGCCCTCCTTGTAGCTTGCCGGCGTGAACGTCAGCTGCAGGTCGGAGCTTTCGGTGGTCTCGCCGGAATGCCAAAAGCAATAGACCATGGTCGGCGACAGCGACAGCAGCCCGCGCCGCGTCGTCGCCCATTTCAGCGCCTCGACCCAGAGGCTGAGCCCGCGCCGCAGTTCGTTGATGGTCCTGATGTTCTTGACGCGCGCGACCGAACGCGGCGCGTAGTGATCCTGCAAGCCTTCGCCGACGCCTGATAGGGCGTGACGCACCTCGATGCCGTGCGACTGCAACAGCTCCGGCGAGCCGACGCCGGACAATTGCAACACCTGAGGTGAATTGTAGGTGCCGCCGGACAGGATAACTTCCTTGTTGGCGCGCACTTCGGTGGGCGTGCCGCCCTTGCCGCCCTTCAGGTAGCGGACGCCGACCGCGCGCTTGCCCTCGAAGATGATGTTGGTGACATGTGCATGCGTCCGCACATCGACATTCCCGCGCTTTACCGCCGGATGCAGGAACGCGGTCGCGGCGCTGACGCGCAGGCCGTTTTGAATGGTGCGCTGGGCGTAGGAAACGCCTTCCTGGATCGCGCCGTTGTAATCGGGGTTGCGCGGAATGCCCAGACTCATGGCGCCCGCCATGAACGCCTCGCACAGCGGATCGCGCCAATCCATGGTCGTGACGGTCAGGTTGCCGTTGCGCCCGCGATAGGTTTCATCGCCCTCGCCGACGCGCCGCTCCAGCCGCCTGAAATAGGGCAGAATGTCCGGGTAGCCCCAGCTGCGATTGCCGAGCTGCGCCCAGGTGTCAAAATCCTGGCGCTGGCCACGGTTATAGATATGGCCGTTGATCGACGACGAACCGCCGAGCGTCTTGCCGCGCGGCGCGTAGATGCTGCGGCCGCCGGTCCACGGCCCCGGCTCCTGCTGATACGCCCAGTTGATGCTCTTCATGTGGAACGTCTTGATGAAGCCCGCCGGCAGATGAATGTAGGGATGCCAGTCCTTGCCCCCTGCTTCGAGCACACACACGCGGGTGCCTGCATCTTCGCTCAGGCGATTGGCGAGCACGCTGCCTGCGGAGCCCGCGCCGATGATCACATAATCGAACGTTTCCATCACACTTTTTTCTGCCGCGGACTGAAGAACTACCGCAGTCTATCGTTGAGTTGATAATTGAGATGCGCCTTCACCGTCGGCCACTCGCTGGCGATAATGCTGAAGACCACGGTATCGCGCAACGTGCCATTCGGCGCGATCACATGGTTGCGCAAGATGCCATCCTGCTTGGCGCCCAGGCGTTCGATGCCGCGGCGGCTCTGCTGGTTGAAGAAGTGCGTGCGGAATTCTACCGCGATGCAATCGAGCGTCTCGAAGGCATGCGTCAGCAGCAGCAATTTGCACTGCGTATTGACGGCGCTGCGCTGCACGCGCTTGGCGTACCAGGTGGAGCCGATCTCGACGCGCCGGTTGGCGGCATCGACGTTCATGTAGGTCGTCATGCCCGCGATCTTGCCGTCGGCATCGAACACCGTGAACGGTAGCATCGAGCCTGATGCCTGCAAGCCGAGCCGGCGATCGATCTCCTTGATCATGCCTTCCGGCGCCGGCACGAAGGTGTACCAGAGATTCCACAGCTCCCCGTCCCGCACCGCTTCGGTCAGGCCGTCGCGTTGATCGTGCGACAGCGGTTCGAGCCGCGCGTAAGCACCGCGAAGGGTAACCGGTTCAAGCCAGGGCATCGTATTTGTCCTCTCCCCTCATCCTGAGGAGCGCTTCACTTGAAGCGCGTCTCGAAGGATGAGGCCATCGCAATTCATTCATGGTTCGAGACGCGTCGCAAGTGCGACGCTCCTCACCATGAGGGTATCGCAAGCAGCGCCATTATTGATTCAAGAAATTCAGCGGCAGGCCGGGGCGCGGCCAGTCCATCGCGACCAGTTCGCCCTTGCCTGACAGCGTGATGTAGGCGGTCTTCAGGTCAGGCCCGCCGAAGGCGATATTGGTGGTCATGCGGTCGCCGGTCGGCACCTGCTCGACCAGGGTGCCATCGGGCGCGATCACGGAGATGCAGCCCGAGATCAGCGTCGCGACGCAGACATTGCCTGAGGCTTCGACCGCGAGCGAGTCGAACATCTGGTAGCCGCCGAGACCCGTGATCGGCTTGCCGCGTTCACCGCGATAGATCGGCTCACGCGGCTTCAGCGTGCCGGGCGCGGAGAGTTCGTAGGCCCATAGCCGCGCGGTCGGCGTTTCGGCGATGTAGACGGTGTTTTCGTCCGGCGACAGCCCGATGCCGTTGGCCGGCAGCACGCCGTGCACGATTTCGACGATCTCCTTCATGCCGGGCTTGACGTAGTAGACGCCGCCGACGTCCATGTCGCGGGCCCGGCGCTTGCCGAGTTCGGAGAACCACAGGCCGCCATGCTTGTCGAAAACGAGGTCGTTAGGACCCCGCAGCGGATACTCGCCGCATTTGTCGACCACCGTCTCGACCTTGCCGTTCGAGAGGTCGACGCGCTGAATCGAGCCACCGAGATAGTCATCGGGCTGCGGACCCGGCATGATCACCTTGCCCGTCGGAATCCAGCTAAAGCCGCCATTGTTGCAGAAGTACATTTTTCCGTCGGGGCCAAGCGCCGCGCCATTGGGACCACCGGGGACCTCCGCGACCACTTCCTTGCGCCCGTCCGGCCAGATCCGCGTCAGCCGTTTCCCGCGGATTTCGACCAGCACGACTGATCCATCCGGCATGACCACCGGGCCTTCCGGAAACTCCAGATCGGTGGCGAGAACGCGGACATTTCCCATGAAATCCTCCCGGCTTTTTATGGCTGCAGGCGGACTCCAAGCTCATTTCCGCACGCGCAACGCTGACGTTGCGTCATGTTATGGCAAAGCAGATCACGCTTGCCAAGCAACCGTAGGCCATTGGGACACGCAGGGCAGCCCTGCGGGAGATTGCGTCTGCCCCTACTCGCGAACCGGTATCCAGATTTCCAGTCCGCCATTGCCGGTCGCGGGATCGAACTTCTCGTCATAGCGCTCGAAGCTCGGCGCGTCAGCGGCTTTCATGCCGGATGACGGCAGCCAGTGATTCCAGATCGTGTGGACGGTGCGGCGAATGGTCGAGATGCGCTCGGCGTGGGTAAACACGGCGTATTTCTGTTCGGGAATCCGCACCCGCTGGAATTCGCGCGGCAGGTCGGAGAAGTCGGTCACTTCGACGGCGGCGACATAGTCGAAATTGCCGGCATCGTCGGCGTTGCAGCAGACGCCATAGGCCACCTTGCCGACCCGGCCGGGGACATGGTCGATGGTCTGATTGAAACGCTGCCACAGGCTCGGAATGAAGGCGCCTTCGTTTTCGTGGGTGCAGCGTTCGCCGATACCGGCGACCAGCAGGGCCCTGCCGGTCTCGAAACGCGGGGGCTTGAGATGATCGAGCGCGGTTGAAATCATGACGATGGGCTCCTGAAGCTTGAGACGATCGAGGCACGTTCCTGATCGAACCATCTCGGGCGTGATGCCGAAATGGTCGCGGAACGCACGGGTGAAGGCTTCGTGAGAGCTGTAATCCGCATCCAGCGCGAGGCTGAGAATGTCAGGCGCGCCGGCGCCAAGCGCACGCGCCGCGTTAGAGAGACGACGCGCGCGCACATAGCGCATGACCGAATATCCGGTCGCGGCCGCGAACGCCCGCACCAGATGGAAGCGCGAGACGCCGGCGATCGCGGATATCTCGTCGAGGTTCAACGGCCCGGCGAGATGACTTTCGATGTACCAGAGCGCCTTCTGGGCTGGATTCATCGGTGACAGCTTTCCTTTGAAGCGGCCGCATCATGAACGCTTGCAATGCGCCGCATTTGACCGGCGTTGCTCTCGCGGTCGCCATAGCGTCGCGGGGAACCGCGGGTGTGCTACACATCGCCCGGAATGACGGCGTTACTTCGCCGCAGCCGGCGCCGCATCCTTCGCCGGCGCATCGGCCTTCTTCTTCAATTCTTCCGCCGTCTTCTTCTGCAGATCGTCCACGAACTTCTGCAAGGCGATGACGCTGCCCTTCAGCGCCTCGATCTGCCGGTTGGCGGCATCGAGCTTCTGCTGATTATCCTGCGTCATTTTGTTGATGGTCTTTTGCAGGAAGTCGACATTGCTTTGCAGGCAGGAGGTGCGCCGCTCCATGGTTTTTTCGACGGTGCAGATTTCGATGCCGGGAACATCCTGCCCGTAGCTTGTGCAGGGCATCAGCATTACTGCAACGGCAACAGCGGTTCTTGCAATCCGGGCGATCATCCAATCCTCACTCAAACTTCATTCGGTCAATCACATCAATTTGCTCGTATCAGGCCGCTGGCTGCAGCGATACCACACTGATACCGCATTCAGGCGGTGAGCTTCCCCTTTATGGGTGCGGATGGACTTTCGCTGGGGAACCCAAACGTCAGGTTTGCACGCCCCGGCAGTGGAGATTGAACACATGGCAACGCGCGAGAGGCGGCTGGCACAGTTCGATGGCAACGGGGAACCGCCGCCGGACCGGCCGGTGGAGGTGCTTTGCGAGGACCACAGCGGCACATATCAGTTACCGTTCGCCTGCCGCTGGATCGAGGGCCAATGGCGCAATGAGCGGACCGGCGGCGCCCTTGAGGCGACCGTGGTCGGCTGGCGGCTGCCACGGGTGAGCAGTCAGGTTTGACGGGCATTTTCCGGGGCCGCAGGCCAGCCGGACGCGCGGCGCATTGTTCCAGAAAGCGACGATAACGCGCGTCTTCCGGAGCGGTCTTAAGTTTCGGAACGCGGACGGAACGAATCGCGCCCGAATCACTGCTTGGCGGCTGTACTCCTCTGTTCACGGCTAGATATCGGCTGGAACGTGATCCGGCGCACCACATGCAGCACCGCCACGATCGGCCGCAACCAGCGGCCGACGACAAAGGTTAATTCCTCCGGGGATGACATGACGATCTCCTTTGGCGGTCACTTCCAGGGTGTCGGCGGCGGCACGTGCTCGACCGCCGGGTCCACATCGACGGTCTTGAAGTCGGCCGGGCTGACGATCTCCAGGTATTCCATGTCTTCCGAGTAGTCGTAGAGGTAGTGCGTGATGCCCGGGCGCTGATGCACGACGTCGCCGGCCTGCACCAGCGTCGACTTGTCCTCGTACATGAAGCGCGCCCAGCCCTTGGTCATGATCACGATCTGGAATTCGCAGAGGTGCTTGTGCCAGCCGGTGCCTTCTTCGGGCGGCAGATCGGGATTGGCCTTGACCAGATGGCAGATCACCTGGCCGCCGGTGGCGTCGGCGATGCCGAGGTCGCGGTAAAGGAAGAAGTCGCGCAGCCCCCCGCCCTTGAACTCGGTATCGCCTGGTTTGACGTGGGAGAATTTGCTGACGATTGCAGTCTGATTCATTGAAGCCTCCACGGTTCTCGTTCGCGAGATCGCGATCACGCAAGGCGTCCAAATTTTCGGCAGCGTCGCATCGTCGCGTTCACGGCTGCATGCTGCTATGCGAAATCCGCGCCAGTCGCGTTGCACTGCGGCGATCACACCAGTGACCGGCCGAAGCGCTTGACGGGAGACTGGAATCCGCGCCGGGCGATTTCCGCTGCAGCGTTGCTGCATCGCGGATGTCAGCGGCGATAGAGCTCGATGGCACCGGCTTTAAGCAAACCCTGCCCGAAGCTTGAGCCCGTCAAACGGGCAGCGCTTGGCGCGCGCTGCCTAATATTCCACCTCGAGCTCCTCGATGTCGGCGGGCTCGGCCTTGGCGGCTTCGATCCACTCGACCATCTCGGGCATCGCCATGATGGTTTTTGCGTAGGCCGCGAGCTTCGGGTCGAGCTTGACGTCATAGGTCATGAAGCGGGTCACGACCGGCGCGTACATCGCGTCCGCCATGGTGCGCTCGCCGAACAGGAACGGCCCGCCGGACTGGGCCAGGCACTCGCGCCAGATGGTGCAGACCCGGTCGATATCGGATTGCGCGCGCGACCAGATCTTGAAGTTCGGGAAATGGCCCTTGAGATTGACCGGCAATGAGGCCCGCAGCGTGGTGAAGCCGGAATGGATTTCACCGCAGATCGAGCGGCAGTGCGCCCGCCGCACCCGGTCCGCCGGCAGCAGGCCGGCGTCCGGCATCACCTCGTTGAGGTATTCGGCGATCGCCAGCGTGTCCCAGACGGTGGCGCCCTCGTGCCGCAGGCACGGCACCAGGATCGACGACGACAGCAGCAGGATTTCGGCCCGCGCCGACGCGTCGTCGGGTGCGGTCACGACCTCTTCGAAGGGAAGACCTGAGAATTTCGCGAGCAGCCAGCCGCGCAGCGACCAGGACGAATAGTTCTTGCTGCTGATGGTCAGTGTCGTATTCGCCATAGGGCCTTCCCTCACGCCTGAACGGAACGTCTATCGCAAGGCTGAGCCGGCCGCACCAGCGCGCCGCCGATAGCTTACGCCGGTCACTTGCGCCGGTCACGTTCCGCAGCAAGCCACGTGCCAGTTTTTCGGGCGGTTCGCTCCGCTTGGCTTCGATATTGCATGGCATCATCGGGCAAGGGCGGATGCGTATGATGTCATTGATGTACCAAGCTTATCAGAACCATATGGACCTCACGGCGCCGTGGCGGACCGGGGCTGGAGCGGCGCTCAGATATCTCAACCTCGTGCCGCAAGGCGTGTCCGACAAGGCGTTCGGGCGGCTGGCCGCGGCGCTCGAACTGATCTCGCGCACCTCGCTGACCTACACCCGCCCGGCCTACGGCATCGACAAGGTGATGGTCGGCAATCAGGAACTGGCGGTGACCGAGGAAGTTGCCTTTGCCACGCCGTTCGGATCGCTGCTGCGGTTCAAGAAGGAGCACGCGCCGGAGCAACCCAAACTGCTTTTGGTGGCGCCGATGTCCGGCCATTTCGCGACGCTGCTGCGCGGCACCGTGAAGACCTTGCTGCAGGACCACGACGTCTACATCACCGACTGGCATAATCCGCGCGAGATCCCGCTCCATGCCGGCCGCTTCGGGCTCGAGGATTATACCGACCACCTGATCACCTTCCTCGACAAGATGGGCCCGCGCTCGCACATGGTGGCGATCTGCCAGCCGTCGGTCTCGGCGCTGGCGGCGGCCGCCGTGATGTCGGAGCAAAACCACCCGGCGCGGCCTGCCACGCTGACACTGATGGCGGGGCCGATCGACACCCGCATCCAGCCGACCAAGGTCAATGATTTCGCCAAAAGCAAACCGATCAAATGGTTCGAGGAGAATTTGATCAATTACGTACCCGTTCAATGCAAGGGCGCATTCCGCCAGGTCTATCCGGGCTTCGTGCAGCTCACGGCGTTCGTCTCGATGAATCTCGAACGCCACATCAAGCAGCATATCGATCTTGCCCAGCATCTGGCCAAGGGCGAGAAGGAGAAGGCGGAAGTCATCAAGACCTTCTACGACGAATATTTCGCCGTGATGGACCTGCCGGCGGAATTTTACATCGAGACCGTGCGCGACGTGTTTCAGGAGCATCTGCTGCCGCTGGGCAAGCTGATGCATCGTGGCAAGCCGGTGAACCCGGCCGCGATCAAGCGCATGGGCCTGATGACGGTCGAAGGTGAAAAGGACGACATCTGCTCGATCGGCCAGACGCTGGCCGCCCAGGACCTCTGCACCGGCGTGCGCGCCTATCGCCGCGTCCATCACATGCAGGCCGGTGTCGGCCATTACGGCGTGTTCTCGGGAAAACGCTGGAACAACGAGATCTATCCGCTGCTGCGGGATTTTGTTCATGTGAATTCGTGAGGGGGCTTCTCCTCGCATCATCGCGATGATGTGGTCGGACGCAGCTTCACACGATGCTGTCGTCACCCGCGCAGGCGGGTGATCCAGTACGCCGCGGCTTCTCGGTTCTATCACTGACGCCTCTGGAATACTGGGTCGCCCGGTCAAGCCGGGCGATGACAGCTGAATATGCGGCCGCGTTCTCGCGACGCATTGCGCCCGAGCTTTGCAAGTAACTTCCCGCCCTCGAATACAGAGGGCGCAGGGAAGACCGGGTGCGCGCTGCACCCGCGGTCTCGTGTGCGGTTTGCACAAAACAAAGTGCACACGAGCATACAGGGCAGCGGGGAACACCCGGCCTTCCCTGCGCAATGGCTTTACGGCTTATGCCGTGATCTCCCCGGAGACGAGTTCTTGGTTGACTCCGTCGCTGCCGGTTCCGCTTGCGCTTCTCCGACAGCTTGACGCCTGCAACGGGCGCCAGGACCACACGGTTTTGCCGTACGCTTAATCCACGCCGTCGTCTCAGCGCAAACAAGCGTCCACCGCAACCCGCCCAACGTCCGTGACGACGGCCGACGCCCTTCTGACCAGGACGGGATGGCGACAAACATGCCCCTGATTTGCCCTTCGTGAAAAGCGAAATATTTTTTACTTCGGGGCTTGACACGAATTCCGCAAATCAGAAGTGATTTGCCCGTCGGGTTGTTTTGCCGCACCCGCCGCGCTCACAATGCTCTTGCGCACGAGGCGACGCAGTTCATCGGTGGGCGGCAACATTCAAGTGCGACAGCCATCGTTTCAGCTCACGTCTCGCTTTCCGCAGCCCCCTGTGCTTCGCGGCGCCACACCGCCGGGCTGACGCCGACCAGGGCCGAAAATACCCTCGTAAAGTGGCTTTGATTGGCAAACCCGGCCGATATTGCGATCTCCGCAAGTGACAGGCCACGGACAGTCATCAACTGCTTGGCGGCGTCAACGCGTTGGCGAAGGAGCCACTGGTGTGGCGGCAGGCCGACGGACGCCCGAAACGCTCGAGAAAAATGGCTGACCGACAGACCCAATTCAGCAGCGATCTCCTGCAACGTGAATTTACCACTGAGATCAGACTGGAGCCTTTCGCAGGCACGCTTCGTCTGCCACGGAGCAAGGCCGCGATAGACGGGTTCGGCGTTGCGAAGCCCGCCATACGCCCGAGCGACGTGCGCCGTGAGCGCCAGCATCATGTGATCGACGAAAAGCTGGTTCGCTTCGGATGGCCGGCGCAATCCCTGCAGGAGCGCTGCGCCGATGTGATGTACAGCGTTGTCGTCAAAGCCGGTACCGAACTGACAGTCGAGCTGGCCGACACGCCGCGCGCCGAACCGCTCCGCGACGCCGTTGAGCGCCAAAGCCGGAACATAGAAATGAACGGAGTGGAACGGCTTTTCGATTACAAAGCGCGGATCGCACTTCATGTCGTACAGATATGTCGTGCCTGCCCGGATATTGGGCTTGGCCACGCACTTACCATGCTCCCAGTATTCGCAGTCGGGATAATCGCGAAGTTTCAAGCTAACGAGATAGGCATCCTCCGGTGCAATGGCGCCGCAAAGGCCCGGCACGGGATTGTCATCGCGCGTTTCGGTGGCTGTGACCTCGACACCGCGCGTAGACCGCGTGATCAGCGATGACGGTGTATCCTGAAGGTGCAGCAGGTCCTTGAACGCCTGACCGTGAAAACCGCTCTGTGTCATATGCGTCTAGCCATGGGTAACGCGGCCGGCGGATCAGCATCATTGCTGCGCCGCCCCGCATTATCGTAGATCAGCGAGGGGCCGTCCAGCGGCCGATACCGGACCGTTTACGCTGCTACTTCAAGGTATCATGGATGCCGCGGTCCGCTTCGAGCGAATTTCGGAACTTGGACTCCATGACGGGATGCTTGTCCACCTCAGGACCGGACGCGGTTAGGGCAAGAGACCGTTGGTGATCCGCCCGTCCGGGTTGTTTTGTCGCACCGATGTATCCGGATCGTTACAATCCGGGCCGCGGGCTGCTCTTTCTCCTGCGCAGGCTGTCGTATAAAAGTGAATCGCCCCGGAACGGGCCGCATTCGCGGCGTGGATGGTGGTGGCACTGGTTGATCCAAAATTCATGAATCTGACATCTGATCGACGCACGCGCGGACAGACATTTGAACCGGGGCAAGGAATGGTAATTCGATCTACGACGGCGCGACCCTCCGTGGCGATGCGGCGTCGGGGTGTTCCTGCCCGGGGTGTTCCTGCCATTGTGACATTCGCGGCGGTGGCCGCACTGACGGCCTTGACGGGACTGGCCGCCGACGCCGCGCCGAAACAGGCGCGCCCGAAGCCCGCTACTGAGGCGACGGCCCCGCGCGATGCCGGCGAGCCGCTGATGGCGATCGTGTCGATCAAGAGCCAGCAGGTCACGTTCTACGACGCCGACGGCTGGATCCTGCGCGCGCCGGTGTCGACCGGCACCAAGGGACGCGAGACGCCCGCCGGCGTCTTCGCCATCCTCGAGAAGAACAGGGAACACCGCTCGAACATGTACGACGATGCCGAGATGCCGAACATGCAGCGCATCACCTGGAACGGCATCGCGCTTCATGGCGGGCCGCTGCCCGGCTATGCGGCCTCGCACGGCTGCGTGCGGATGCCGTTCGGCTTTGCCGACAAGACGTTCGACAAGACGCGGATCGGGATGCGGGTGATCATCTCGCCCAACGACGCCGAGCCAGTGGAACTCTCCCATCCGGCGCTGTTCTCGCCGAACCGCGAAGCCATCGCGGCCGCGCCGGCCAAGGCCGAAGCGCTGCCCCGCGAGGCGGCCGAGGCTGCCAAGGCGGCCGACGAGGCGAAGAAAGCCATCGCGACGACGACGCGCGAGACCGCGTCGCTGACGGCGTCGCTGCGCAAGTTGCAGGGACTGAAGGCCCGCGCCGACGGCGAGCTTGCCTCCGCCGAGAAGGCGGTCGCCGGTGCCAAGACCGACGAGGCCAAGGCGAAGGCCGAGGACCTCAAGCAAAAGGCCGCCGCCAAGGCCGCGGACGTCGGGACCCAGCTCGACACCGCCAAGGCCGACGCAAAATCGAAGCTCGACGGCGCCGCCGCGGCCAAGGAAGCGGCCAAGGCGGCCCAGACCAGGAAGGCCGACACCGCCAAAGCGGCGAGCGAGGCCAAGCTCGCGCTCGAGCCGGTCTCGATCTACATCAGCCGCGCGACGCAAAAGCTGTACGTGCGCCGCCCGACGCATAAGCCGGCGCCTGACGGCGGCGGCATTGTGTTCGATGCGACGATCGAGGTTCCGGTCACGATCCGCAATTCCGACAGGCCGATCGGCACGCACGTGTTCACGGCGGTGGCGCAAAACGATTCCGGCCTGCGCTGGACCGCGGTCACCATCGATGACGCCGACAACGCCAAGGCCGCGCTTGACCGCATCACCATCCCGCAGGAGGTGCTGGATCGCATCGCGCCGACCGCCGTGCCGCGATCCTCGATCGTCATCTCGGACGAGCCGCTGAGCGCCGAGACCAATTATCGTACCGAGTTCGTCGCGGTGCTGAGCACTCAGCCGCAAGGCGGCTTCATCACGCGCAAGCCGACGCCCCCGATCGATGTCTACGCGGCGAACGACACCGTCCAGAGCGACGGCTTCAACCCGTTTTTCCAGCGCAGCTGGGAACCCCAGCCTCCCCAACCCGCCAATACGCGCCGGCGGGGCGGCGGCCAACAGTACTGGCAACCGGGCACGAACTGGTGGTAGGGCAAGGCACGCTGGGCGCAGGTCATTCGCGCCGATTTGATCAGCCTCTCGATGTCCGATTAGCGGCGCGGCTCAATCCGCCCCGCGAGCGCCTCGGTCTCAGCAAGTAGCCTTACGACGCGCCAAACGGGATCACGTCATCGCCGCGAAAACCCGGATGTCGCGGATCGGGCGCGCATTTGCACGACCCGTTGGCTCATCCGGGATACGCTCGCTGAATTCAGTCGGCGTCCGTAATTCTTCCCTTGCCGGCACAGGCCTCGCACTTCGCCGGATAGATCTTGCGAGTTGCCAGCACGGGCTGCTTCACCGCAGGGAATCCCGTTCCATTGCAGGCAGCGCAGGTGTGCTCTTTGATCTTTTGCATCATGGCGTTCATTTGAACCCCTTCCACGCCGCCATGTTTGGCAGCCCTCGTACAGTATGTATGGCAATGAGACGCGGCCAGCGATTTTCGCCCGTGTGATTGCGGAGACCCCAAACGCGCGCATGGGAGCGCACGGGTGTGAGCGCCTCAGCAAGTAGCCCGTACAAGCGAAGTGCCATACGGGATCACGTCACAGCGAAAACCCTGAAATCGTGGAGCCTGTCATCGCGCGGCCCGTTGGCTCATCAGGGCTGCACTCGCTCAACAAGATGCGCACGCGAGGCTGCAGGGTCAAAGCGATCGGCGAAATATTGCGTTTCGTGGGCCACCAATCCTTCGCAGAACTCCATGATGCTCACGGCGTAAGATGGTACGCCGTCATAGGTAAGTACGAATTCAGTGATCCAGAGATCGCTGCTGCCGATCATTCGCCGCACCGCAAAATGTTTCTTGTTCGGCTGGACGGTTCGGCTTTCTTGAATATTGCGCCGGCCGCGGATCCGCTCGCCCGATTGCGGATAATCAAGCACCGCATCCTCGCGGTAGATTTCATGTTCGGCCTCGAAATCGCTCGCGTCCGAAGCATCCCAATGGCGCTCCAGCCTCGCCCGCACGGTTCGATCATCCATTGCAATCTCCTACCTGTGCTTCCGGCTATTATTTTCCGAAACCATCGCATTCATTTAGCTGTAGACTCCAGAACGCCTCGCTCGAATGCTTGAAGCAAGGACCGTAGGGTGGGTAGAGCCACGCTACGAACAATCAGTATGGTCAGATCATTCGAAAGGCTCGCCATGTCGCGTCCCGCCCGGTTCCCTCTGCGTTTCCCACTGGCCTGTATCGCCGCCTGCACCCTGGCCCTGTCGCCCCTGCCCGCACCGGCCGCGCCGGTGGCCAGCATCCACGAGCTGGCGCAGCAGGAAAAGGCCCCGCTGCTCGACACGCTGCGTGACCTCGTCAACATCGAGTCCGGCAGCAAGGATGCCGAGGGCCTGGCGCAGCTGGCGGCGTTGATCGCCGAGCGCCTGACCAGGCTCGGCGGCAAGGTCGCGATCATCGAGCCGACCGACATCTACCGGATGGACGACACGCCGCCGAAGCCGGGTTCCATGGTGCATGCGGAGTTCAAGGGGACGGGAACCAGGAAGATCATGCTGATCGCCCACATGGACACCGTCTATCTGAAGGGCATGCTGAAGGACCAACCCTTCCGCATCGACGGCGACCGCGCCTATGGCCTCGCCGTCGGCGACGACAAGCAGGGAATCGCACTGATCCTGCACGCGGTGGCGATGCTGCAAAAACTGAAGTTTACGGATTACGGCATGCTGACCGTGCTGATCAACGGCGACGAGGAGATCAGTTCGCCGGGCTCGCGCAGCACCATCACGCGCATGGCGGGCGAGCAGGACGCGGTGTTCTCCTATGAGGGCGGCGGAATGGATGGCAATCTGCGCCTGGCCACCAGCGGCATCGGCGCGGCGTACCTGACGGTGGACGGCAAGGCCTCGCACGCCGGTGCGGCGCCGGAAAAGGGCGTCAACGCGCTGTACGAGCTGTCACACCAGATGCTGCAATTGAGCGACCTGTCGCGGCGCGAACAGGGCCTGTCCCTGAACTGGACCGTCTCGCAGTCCGGCACCAACCGCAATGTGATCCCGGCGCAGGCCACCGCGCAAGGCGACGCAAGGGCGCTGAAAGTGTCTGACTTCGCCGAGCTGGAGGCCACGCTGCAGCAACGCATCAAGACCCAGCGGATCCCCGACGCCAAGGTGCAGCTGAAGTTCGAGATGCGCCGCCCGCCGCTGGAAGCAACCCCGGCCTCGCGCCGCCTGGCCGCCCACGGCGCCGCCATCTACGAGGAACTCGGGCTGCCCCTGAAAGTGCTCGAGGTCGCCACTGGCGGCGGCACCGACGCCGCGTTTGCCGCGCTGAAGACCAAGGCCCCGGTCATCGAGGGTTTTGGTCTCAGCAGCTTTGGCGCCCACTCCAACGACGCCGAATACGTCAAGCTGGAGACCATCGTGCCGCGGCTTTATCTGTCGGCGCGCATGATCATGGATGTGTCGCAGGACAAGGTGAAATGAGGCGGTGCAGCGATGGTGCGCCGCTGGAACCTGCCTCGTTGTCACGGTTCCAAAAATTAAAAGGCCGCTGAGTGATGTCAGCGGCCCTCGTTAAAATTTTTAAGTATGAAATCCTGCCTGGCACTTTGATAGCGCAGAACCGTTCTATTGTGGATTCCGGGCAAATACGGTGTCCTGAACTACGAAGGCTGTCGCGTCGCTAACAGCGCAAGCCCTAGGCGCGCTTGCCGCCGATCGAGACGAAGGCCATCAGACAGGGCTCCGATAGCGGGTTGCGCCAGCGATGCCTTGTGCCGTTCTGCACGATGCAATCGCCCTGGCGCAGATGGACCTTCTGGCCGTCGTCCAGTTCAAGCGTCATCTCGCCGCGAACCACGACGCCGTAGTCGACGGTATCGGACGTATGCATGCCCGGCGCGCTGCGGTCGAAAACGTCACCCATGCCGGGGAGCTTGTCGGACAATTCCTTCAGTCCGCTTTCGAACGTGACCCCGGCCGGCGGCTTGTAGCCTTCGGGCCGCCTCGGCGGATACGAGATCAGGCGGAACATCGTGCCGCCCGGGCCGGGAAAGCCTATCGTGCCCTTGAGCATCGGGTCCGGCTCGAGGCCCGTGAGCTGCGGCACACCTTCGGTCATGTAGAGCTCGTAGAATGTCAGCCCCGGATTGCTGTCGATCTCCACGACCTTCGACGTGACGTCAAAGGACTTGAACACCGACTTGCCGGCTGCATCGCGCCCGGTCAGCGCCAGCTTGGGAGGCGGCAGCTCGCTCGAGTCTTTCGCTTCGGCGGGTTGCGACATCACAGCCAGCGCGCCGCTGCCGGCGATCGCGGAAAGGGCTTGCAACAGCTGGCGCCGATCCCCGCCTGCAAACTCTTCGGACGGGGGCGTCCTCTCGCTTGCGGATTTGTCCTTGTTTCGTGTCCACCGGCGCCACGAGAGCCTGCCCATCTGCATCCTCCGCCTGTTTGGTTTTCGTTGTCGTCAGGACTATTTGTGCCGAAGCAAGCAGGCTCGTGGAACTAGACCTTAGGCGTAACGTGCAACCAGTGAGAGTGTCGTATGCAAGGTGGCGAAGGCTTCATTTGGGATAGCCGCTTGGCCTTACGCGCAGTAACATCGTCACAAGGACGTCCGCTCAAGAAGCGCCCCGGGAGGAATAACCATGCGGCTGAATTCAACTAACTTCCGCGCACTCGCACTCGGCTTCGTTGCCGCTCTTGCGTTTTCAGTCTCAGCCTCGGCCGCCGAGGTGCGCGTCATGATCTCCGGCGGATTGGCGGCTGCCTATAAGGCGCTGGTCCCCGAATTCGAGCGTGCCACCGGCCACAAGGTGCTGACCGCCTACGGTCCGTCGATGGGCACCACGGCGAATGCGATCCCGGTGCGGCTGGAGCGCGGCGAGGCCGCAGACGTGCTGATCATGGTCGGCTATGCGATCGACGATCTCGCCAGGCAGGGCAAGGTGATTGCGGACAGCAAGATCGACCTGGTCAAATCGCCGATCGGGGTTGCGGTGAAGGCAGGCGCCCCGAAGCCGGACATCAGCAACGCGGACGCGGTCAAGCGCGCGCTGCTGGCCGCCAAGACCATCGCCTATTCCGACAGCGCCAGCGGCGTCTATGTCTCGACCGAGATGTTCGACAAGCTCGGCATCAAGGACGCCATGAAGGACAAGGCGCGAAAAATTCCGGCGACCCCGGTCGGCGAAATCGTCGCGCACGGCAACGCCGAGATCGGCTTCCAGCAGATCAGCGAGCTGCGGCCGGTAGAAGGCATCGACATCGTCGGTCCCCTGCCCGACGAATTGCAGAAGATCACGGTGTTCTCCGCTGCGATTGCCAGCGTCTCCAAGGAACCCGACGCCGGCAAGGCGCTGATCAAGTTCCTCGCCTCGCCCGCGGCGCGGCCGGAGATCGTCAAGAGCGGGATGGACCCGATCGTGGGGGCGGGGAATTAGGCGGTGCTGGCGCTCCCTCTCCCGCTTGCGGGGGAGGGTCGGGGTGGGGGTGCTGCCACGAGTCAAACTCTTCGTGTGGAGAGAGCCCCCACCCGGCGCTTTCGCTTCACCTCCCCCGCAAGCGGGAGAGGTGAAGCGCCCTCACCGATGCATGCCGTGCTGCATCGCCAGCAGCACGATGATCGCCAGCGCCAGCACCACCGTGGTCGATTTCCAGAACAGCAGCGGGTTGCGCTCGATCAGCGGTGTTGACGAGGTGCTGAGATAGTTCGCGTTGGGATGACGCAAATCGTGCAGGAATTCCGACAGGCTGTCGTATCGCTTGTAAGGGTTCGGATGCACCGCGCGCTCCAGCGTGCCGTCGACCCATACCGGCACCTCGCGGTCGCGGTGCGAGGCGGGACTGTAGACCAGCCGGTTGAACTGCGAGCGGGTTCGGGCTTTCGCCGCTGCGGCGCCATAGGGCAGCTTTCCCGTCAGCATGTGATAGGTGATGACCCCGAGCGAGAACAGGTCGGAGCGCGACGAGACCGGCTCGCCCAGAAAGTATTCCGGCGCGGTGTATTGCGCGGTGCCGAGAATGTCGTTGCGGTTGCCGGATGGAGCGGCCTCGATGACGCCGGTGATCTTGGTCGAGCCGAAATCGATGATCTTCACCGTTCCGGTCCTGTCGATCATGATGTTGTCGGGCCGCAGGTCCTGATGCAGCATCTCCTTGCGGTGAAAGGCGCGCAGACCCTTGGCGATCTGCTCGACGATGCCGCGCACCGTCTCCAGCGTCGGTCGGGGGTTATCGATCATCCATTGCGTCAGCGTCTGGCCGTCGATGTACTCGGTCGCGACATAGAGGAAGTTGCGCTTGCGTGACGGCAAACACGGCTTCAGCACGTGCGGGCTGTCGATCCGCCGCGCCACCCATTCTTCCATCATGAACCGCTTCAGATATTCCGGGTCGTCGCGCAGGTCGATCGAGGGGATCTTGAGCGTGACGACCTCCTCGCTCTCGATGTCGACGGCGAGGTAGATGTGGCTGCGGCTAGAGCCGTGCAATTCCCTGACGATCCGGTAGCCATCGAAAACCTGCCGCGCTTCCAATAGCGGCGGCAGCGGCAGTTCTCTCGGCTGCCCGAACACTTCGCTGGCGGCGCTTTCGGGCAGCTCGTCGACGCGAACGATCTGGATGGTGAGATTGTCCTTGCTGCCGAGTTCAAAGGCGAGTTCGGCGACGGCTTTTGCCGCCTGGTCGAGATCGGCGGCGTTATCCCGAACCGTTCTGGCGATATGGCGGTCGCTGACATGTTCGTAGACGCCGTCGGTCACCAGCACGAAGGTGTCGCCCTTCTCGACCCGGGACATCAGGTAGTCGATTTCGATCTGCGGATTCACCCCGAGCGCGCGGCCGAGATAGGACTGTTCCGACGAAATGATGACGCGATGGTCGTTGGTCAGCTGCTCCAGCGAGTTGCCGGACAGGCGATAGATCCTGGAATCGCCGACGTGAAACAGATGCGCCGTGGTCGACTTGAGGACGATGGCGCTCAGCGTGCAGACGTAGCCGCGGTCCCGCTCGTAGGAATACTGGCTTCTTCGCGTTTGCGAATGCAGCCAGGAATTGGTCGCCTCCAGCACGCGCTGGGCTGAGGTTCGCACCGACCAGGATTCCGAGGTGCAGTAATAGTCGGTCAGAAAACCTTTGACCGCGGACTCGGCGGCGATCCGGCTGACATTGCTGCTCGAGATGCCGTCCGCCAGCACGATGGCGATGCCCTTGAGGCTCAATAGCGGCTCGGCCGGAATCAGGACGCCGTGAAAATCCTGATTGGTCTCCTTGCGACCTTTGTCAGAATATTGCCCGACCGATATTTTCAGTTCACGCGGCATCTGTCCCGTCAAAGGCAGGGGGCCTCAACTCACGACAGAGTTGAGACCCCGGAGGTAGAGATGGTCAACCCACCGCGCGCTTCGGCGCCGTCTTGACGTGGGTGGCGTACAGCGTCAGGCCGGTGAAGGCGAGGCCGCCGACGAGATTGCCGACCACGGTCGGAATCTCGTTCCAGATCAGGTAATCCCAGACGGTGAAGTGGCCGCCCATCAGGAGGCCCGACGGGAACAGGAACATGTTCACGATCGAATGCTCAAACGTCATGTAGAAGAACAGCATGATCGGCATCCACATCGCGATCACCTTGCCGCTGACCGTGGTCGAGATCATCGCGCCGACGACGCCAGCCGAGACCATCCAGTTGCAGAGCATGCCGCGGATGAACAGCGTCAGCATGCCGGAGGCGCCGTGCGAGGCGTAACCGACGGTGCGGCTTTCGCCGATGGTGCCTATCACCTGGCCGACCTTGTCCGGCGGCGTCGAGAAGCCGAACGTGAAGACGATCGACATCATCACGGCGACCGTGAACGCGCCGCCGAAATTGCCGACGAACACCAGGCCCCAGTTGCGCAGCACGCCGGCCAGCGTCACGCCCGGACGCTTGTCGATCAGCGCCAGCGGACACAGCACGAACACGCCGGTCAGGAGGTCGAAGCCGAACAGATAGAGCATGCAGAAGCCGACCGGAAACAGCGCCGCACCGACGATCGGCACGCCGGTCTGCACATTGATGCTGACCGCAAAGGCTGCGGCGAGCGCGAGGATCGCGCCGGCCATATAGGCGCGGATGATGGTGTCGCGCGTCGACATGAAGATCTTGGATTCTCCGGCATCGACCATCTTGGTCACGAATTCCGAAGGCACGAGATAGGCCATTGCAGTTCCCCCTGTTTCGCAAAAATCTAACCGGCGCCGGCAGCCCTTTGGCCCGCGCCGATGTGAGGTGTGGCGAGCCGTCCTCGCGCGCGCATGCCGCAACCGGCCGCAGAAGCAAACGCTTCTGCTGGGCGCCGCGGGTCACACGCTCACGCTTGATCTGAGACAGAGATGTTTGTGGAGTGGTCCCGATGACTGCTCCAGGCGCCTCATGGAGGTCGCCTGATCCCTGCGCCTTGGCCAACACTGGCTTTGGCAATCCGTAGGACGGCAGTCGTCATTGACTGAGATGTATTTAAGCAATCGATGTGCCAACAGGGCGCTGGCGCGGAAGTGGCAAAAACCCCGTGATTTTACAGGATTAATCGCCCCGGATCGCATCCAGGGGCATGGCTCTCATGCCTTGTATTTGTGCAGTTGCACAGATGTAGCGCAGGGCGCGACGTCCTCACACGAGCAGTCTGACTCGAGGCGACACCCCCACCCCAACCCTCCCCCGCAAGCGCGGGAGAGGGAGCGCTTGCGTGCTCGTGGAAGCAGTGAGATCTAACGCTCTAACCGCTCACTTCGTCTGAGTCCGGATCGGCGAGTCCTTCAGGCCGTTATTGTCATAGGCCTTGCGCAGTGTGCCGTTCGAGATCGACTCGGTCAGGAACTTGACCGCAAACGCGTGCGACAACGGATGATTGAGCGGCACCGCGACCGCGGTCACCGTCTGCTTGAAGGTTTCGTCGAGTACGCGCGTGCCCGGAATCTTCTTGGCCATGGCATTGAGCGTTTCGCGCGACAATGCGAAGGCATCGATCTCGCCCTTCGCGAGCAGGCCGGCGATTTCGTCAAAGGTCTGGTAGCCGGTGACCTTGGCATTCTTCAGATGCACGATCGCGCCGCGCATGGTCGTGGTGTTGTTGACGGCGGCGATCTTGACGCCGGTTTGATCGAGGGTCGCAAAGTCAGTCACCGTCGAGCCGGGCTTGACGATGTAGGTGGCGTCCGCGACCTCATAGATCGGCCCGAACGACATCTTGCCCTCACGCTCCGGATCCTTCGGCAGGAAGGTGACGTCCCAGGTGCCCTTCGACGCGGCGTCAACGATCTGGCCGGAATTCTGGTGCACGACATATTCGACGGGAACGCCGAGCTGCGCCGCCATCGCCTTGCCGAGATCGACCGGGACGCCGGCATAGCCGGATTCGGTTTTGGTCGACCAGAACGCGCCGCCCGCCGGGCTGATCGCAATCGCCACCCGCAGCTTGCCGGTCGGCGCGATTTCATCTTTCAGGGCATCGGCATTTGCCGGCATGGCTATCATCATAGCTCCAAGGACGAGGCCGGCAAGTCGCGGCAATTGATGGGACATCGTTTCCTCCACGCCGGGTCTCGCGCCCGGTCAGTTCTGGAGGCCTGCTTTTAGCGCAGGGACGATGGCGGGTACAGCTATCCGCCATGCATATGCGGATTGGCGAAGCGCAGAAAATGAAATACCCCTGCCCGGCGACCACACAGGTGC
Source organism: Bradyrhizobium sp. OAE829 (assembly GCF_040546575.1). Lineage (NCBI taxonomy): Bacteria > Pseudomonadati > Pseudomonadota > Alphaproteobacteria > Hyphomicrobiales > Nitrobacteraceae > Bradyrhizobium > Bradyrhizobium sp. OAE829. Next base: position 2,340,432 of record NZ_JBEPOE010000001.1, read on the forward strand.
CTATGCCATGAGTTCGACGACCGCGTTCCTGGCCTCCTTCGTATCGATCCTGATCGGTACGGCCATCGGCATGATTCTGAAAAGATCATTGCTGGCGGAGCGGCTCGACGGCGGCTCCAGGGAAACCATCCGCCTCGGTGCGGGATTTCTCGCGACACTGGCCGCCCTCGTGATCGGCCTGATGATTGCCTCCGCCAAAAACACCTTTGATGCCCAGAGCAGCAATATACGCCAGCTCGGCACCAACGCCGTTCTGGTCGATCAGCTGCTCGCCAAATACGGCCCGGAAGCAAAGGCCGCGCGGACCCTGCTACGGGAAATCATCCCGTCGGCAGCGCTACGGATCTGGCAGCAGAGCATCGGCGAAGACGGCGGATCGACGCTCGCGATCGGCAGGAATGCCGAGCGATTTTACAACGCGGTCGAGGGCCTGAAGCCGGCCAATGCCGAACAGACTTCGCTGAAATCCCGGATCATCGAGATCACCACCGACATGGGCCGGACGCGGTTGCTGGTTTTCACGCAAAGCGACAATGCGATACCGGTGCCGTTCTTCATCGTGCTGACGTTCTGGCTGGTGGTGATCTTCGCGAGCTTCAGCCTGTTCGCCGACCCTGGCCCAATCGTCATAGCGGCCATTCTGGTGTTCGCGCTCTCGGTGTCGAGCGCGCTGTTCCTGATCGTCGATCTCAGCCAACCCTTCAGCGGCCTGATGCAGATCTCCAACCACCATCTGCACGCGGTGCTGCCGAAGGTCGAGTAGCGCGAACGCGAGCCTATCCAGACCATGCGTCGCCCACTATGCTCTGCCGCAAAAGCAGATCGGGAGCGAAACGTCTTGATGGGTAAATCCGGTTTTGATGCGGAATTCGATGTCGTCGTGGTGGGCGGCGGCTCCGCCGGCTGCGTTCTGTCGGCACGACTGACGGAAAATCCAAACGTGTCGCTTTGCGTCATCGAGGCCGGCGGACGCGATCGCAATCCCTGGATTCACATTCCGATGGGTTTCGGCAAACTGGTCCCTAACCCCAAGATGAACTGGGGTTACGAAACCGAACCCGAACCGGGTCTGGGCGGCCGAACCGTGATCTGGCCGCGCGGCAAGGTCTTGGGCGGCTCCGGCTCCATCAATGGCCTCGTCTTCCTGCGCGGCGCGCCCAGCGACTATGACGAATGGCAGCGCCTTGGCGCGCGTGGCTGGGGCTACAATGACGTGCTGCCCTATTTCAAGCGGATGGAGCACAGCGTTGATGGCGCCAACGAATGGCGCGGCACCGGCGGTCCGATGACGGTGTCGAACATCAAACGCCCTTCGACGGCGGCGAAGGCCTTCGTCGAGGCCTGCGAGCGCCTGCAATATCAGCGCAACCCCGATTTCAACGGCGAGCGCATTGACGGCGTCGGCTTCGCCCCGCTCAACGTCCACAATGGCTGGCGCCGCTCGACGGCGGTCGGTTATCTCAAGCCGAACCTTGCCCGCAAAAACCTCGAACTGATGACGAAGACCCGCGTCCGCCGCATCCTGTTCGATGGAAGCCGCGCCATCGGCGTGGAAGTCGAACGCGACGGCCAGATCCAGCGCATCGGCGCGCGGCGCGAGCTCATCGTCTCAAGCGGCGCGATCAACTCTCCGGTGCTGTTGCTCGCCTCCGGCATTGGCCCGGCCGCAGAACTGGCAAAACTCGGCATCGACGTGAAATGCGATCTGCCCGGCGTCGGCAAGAAGCTGCAAGACCATTATCAATCGAACTTCACATTCAAGACCAATGCGACGGATACCTTGAACGAAGCCGTGATGAGCCCGGCCAAGTCGGTCAAACTCGCGCTCGAATGGCTGCTCAGGGGATCCGGACAACTCTCGGTCGGCGCGACCGAAGCGACGCTGTTTGCGAAATCAGACCCCGCCGAACCGGTGCCTGACATCCAGTATCAGTGCCTCAATTTTTCGACGGACGGGTTCAAGAACGGCCTGCATCGCTGGCCGGGCTTTACCTTCATCTTCAGCGTTTGCCGGCCGAAGAGCCGCGGTGAAATCACGCTGCGCGACGCGGAGGGCCGCACGCCGCCGCACATCCGCGCCAATTACCTGACCGACCCTGACGATATGCGGATCATGCTGGCGGGCTTTCGCATCGCCCGGCAAATCGTCGCGACAGAGCCTTTCCGATCGCTGGTGGTCGAACAGATCAGGCCCGGTCCGGAAGTTACAAACGACGAACAGGCCGCCGACTACTTACGGAACGTCGGCTCGACCGTCTATCATCCCTGCGGCACCTGCCGGATGGGCGAGGATGACGGGGCCGTCGTCGATAGCCAGCTCCGCGTTCGCGGCATCGAAGGCCTGCGGGTCGTCGACGCGTCCGTCATGCCGGCGATGCCCTCGCCGAACATTCACCCGGCGACGATCATGGTCGCAGAGAAGAGCTCCGATATCATCGGCAAGGCGCTGGCTAACTGACGCTGGCGAACTGACAGCCCGCGAAAACTCGACTGCGATCAATTCGTCCGCGCCGCCGGCACCTTGATTTCCTGCGGCAGGATGATCGCGGCGACGATCACCAGCAGGCACAGCGCGCCAAACGCCTGCAGCATGGTGACGAAGCCGCCCTTCTCGTACAGCCACGCCACCAGCCCGACGGAAGCGCCCGCCGCCGTGAAGCCGATGAAGTAGCGCACGGAGTAAGCGCGCGAACGCCATTCATCTGTCGTGTATTTGCCGACCATGGCGTCATTGACCGTGACCTGGCCGAACGCGCCCATCACGATGCCGATCGAGGCGATGATCAGCGGCAGGTTCGACAGCGTCGCCGCGAAATACAGGAACGGCGCCAGCAGGAACGACAGCGGCAGCATCACGGTCTTGAGCGAGTAGTGATCGATCAGCTTGCCGATGGTGTATTGCGTCATCGCGCCGAATACATAGACGCCGGCCGCGATGACGCCGAGCAGCGCCGGGCTCGCGGTCAAGTCGGCCAGCCGCTCCGCGAACAGCTTGGGCAGCGCCACGGTGACGGCGTTGAAGGTGGTCGAGATCGCGATCACGACGATCAGCAGCGCCAGGATCACCCGCCACATGTCCTCTTTGGCGATGCGCGCCTGCGCCGCCGCCTGCCTGGAGCCGGTTCGATCCTCGTGCACGACCAGCATGGCGAAGGCCACGCCGATCAACATGGTGACGACCCCCGGCACGATGAAGGCCCAGCGCCAGCCGAGATATTGACCGATCACGCCGGTGACCAGCGCCGACGACGCCACGCCGAGATTGCCCCAGACCCCGTTCAGGCCCATCTCGCGGCCGAGCTTGTCGGCATAGGATACGATCATGGCAGTGCCGACGGGGTGATAGATCGAGGCGAACAGGCCGATCGAGAGCAGCACCGCGCCGAGCTGCAGCGGGGTCTGCACGAAGCCGACCGCGATCATCGAGGCGCCGATGCCGGCAAAGAAGATCACCATCATGTGGCGGCGGCTCCAGCGGTCGCCGAGCCAGCCTGTGATCAGCGAGCCCGCGCCGAAGGCGACGAAGCCCGGGGTGGCGTAAGGCAATAGCTCCGAATAGGCCATGCCGAATGCCGGCCCCATGATGATGACCGCGGCGGCGAAGATCAGCATCGCGTAATGGTCGATGAAATGGGCGGCGTTGACGAAGCCGATCACCCGGCTGGGGCTGTTCATGGTCTGGTCCAGTCCTTGGCGCTTGTTGGGCGTTTCTTGGCGGGCGGGTCCCGGTCCGAGGGCTGGCCCGAATCCCGCAACTTTCCAAAATAGGTTATAGGGAGTTGTCCTGACGGGATGTCGCCAATGAATATCGCCGAAAAGCCAATCGCCGCCATTATCGGGCGCCGCATCTCGACCGGCGACGGCATCCATATGATCGCCAACAACTACAAGAAGGGCTTCCGGATCGACACCCACATGCACCGCGAGGCGCAGCTGGTTTACGCCGCCCGGGGCACCATGCAGGTCACTACCCCGAAGGGTCGCTGGCTGGTGCCGCCCGACCGCGCGGTCTGGGTGCCGGCGCGGCTGGCGCATGCCATCGACGTGCTCGCCGACATCGAAATGCGCACCCTGTATTTCGACCTCGACTGGCTGGCCCGCGAGGAGCGCAGCGAGAGCCTCAGGTCAGAATTCGTGGTGCGGGTGTCGCCGCTGTTGCATCAGGCAATTCTGGCGCTGTTCGACGAGCACACCACGGCTGAGCGGACCGGCCTTTTGGTCAAACTCGCAATGCTGGAGCTGCACCAGGCCGAAGATTCCGCGACCTTCATCCCGCTGCCGCACGAGCCGCGCTGTCGGCGCGCCGCCGACATCGTGCTGTCGGATCCGACCGGCGCCCATGAGATCGAAACGCTGGCGCGCGAGGTCGGCACCTCGGCGCGGACGCTGTCGCGGCTGTTTTCGGCCGAGACGCAACTCAGCTTCAAGAGCTGGTGCCAGCGCGCCCGTGTCGCGGCCGCGATCGAAAAACTCTCCACCGACGTCAACGTCTCGGTCAAGCAGCTGGCTTCCGACCTCGGCTATGCCAGCGTACCGGCGTTTTCGCACGCCTTCCGGCAGGTCACCGGCAAGACGCCGACCGAATTTGCGGAAAAGGCCTGAATTATACCTTCGTCGAAGCCTGACATATTTCCGTACGATCCATGCGCTTGAATAAGATCGGCCGCGCCCTAGATTCGATATAAGGTTCGGCATCACCTCCGGAATCGACTTAGCCCATGGCCAACGCCTTCTTCTCCGACCTGCTTTCGACGATTTCCGAACGCGGCCGCACGCTGCTACGGCGCGGCGGATCTTCGGACACCAAGGAAGACGCCTCCGAACTGCTTGAACTGTGCGAAGCGCTGCTGTCGGGCCGCGGCGAGGCTACGGGCACCGCGATGGCCCGTGAAGTGCTCGATCGCTACCATGACCTCGACACAGCCGGCCGGCTCTCGTTCTTTGCCGCCCTCGCCCGCGACTACGGTCCCGACCGCGAACGGCTTTCGCGGGCGATCGAGAGCTGGCGCGCGCAGCCGAGCGACGCCGACGCCAGCGATCTTCATTTTGCTTCCGAGCCACGGCGCCAGGAACTGGTGCGCCGGCTCAACCGCGCGCCGGGCGGCACCAGCGATCTGGTCGCGATGCGCGCCGATCTGCTTTCGCTCATGAAGGGCAACAAGGATCTGGCAGCGCTGGACCGCGACGTGGTGCATCTGCTGTCTTCTTGGTTCAACAGGGGATTTCTCGTGCTGCGCAGGATTGACTGGTCGACGCCAGCGAACATTCTGGAACAGATCATCCGTTATGAAGCAGTGCATGAAATCCACGACTGGAACGATCTGCGCCGCCGCATCGACCCGATCGACCGCCGCTGCTACGCGTTCTTCCATCCGCAACTGACCGACGAGCCGCTGATCTTCGTCGAGGTCGCGCTGACCGAAACGATCCCGACCGCGATCGCACCATTGCTCGCCGCCGAACGCCAGCCGGTGGCGATCGAACGCGCCCGTACCGCCGTGTTCTATTCGATCTCGAACACCCAGAAGGGACTTGGCGGCATCTCGTTCGGCAGCTTCCTGATCAAGCAGGTGGTCGAGGAATTGCGGCGCGAATTGCCGAAGCTCGACACCTTCGTGACGCTGTCGCCGGTGCCGGGCTTCATGCAATGGCTGAAGGAAGCCGACGACGTTCCCTTGTCCGACGACGAACGCACGCTGCTGGAAAAGCTCAACCAGCCCGGCTGGTTCGAGAACGCGGAGACCACCACGCAACTGCGCGCGGTGCTCGAGCCGCTGGCGGCGCATTATTTCCTCAAAGCCCGCACCTCGAAAGGCCGGCTGATCGATTCGGTGGCGCGCTTCCATATCGGCAACGGCGCGCGGCTGGAGCGGATCGACTGGCTCGGCGATCTCTCGCCGAAGGGCGTTCGCGAGTCCGCCGGCATCATGGTCAATTACCTCTACCGGCTCGACGACATCGAAAAGAACCACGAAGCCTACGCCAACCAGGGCGAGATCGCCGCCTCCAGCGCGGTGAAGAAATTGCTCAAGACCGAAGGCCGGCGGCTGCTGGATATGCGGCTGTCGTAGGGCCCCTGATCAAGATGTTTGACCCGTGATGCCTGGGCTGTCCCGGGCATCCACGACTTGGCGGCAGCAAAGAAAGACGTGGATGGCCGGGACATAGGCGAGCGGAAGCGACGCCGTCCTTCAGACGGCTATGCCCGGCCATGACGGGCTAGCCGCCAGCGCATTCATCCCTGCTCAGATCTTGTATTCGTAGAGCAACCGGGCGCGGATGGTGCCTTCCAGGGCCCGGATGTCCGCAAGCACGCGCTGGCCGTCGGCAGCGGAGGCATCGGCGTCGAGCACGACATAGCCGACGTCGTGATCGGTCTCGTAATACTGCGCGGCGATGTTGACCGAATGGCGCGCCAGCACTTCATTCAAACGGCCCAGCATGCCCGGCAGATTGCGCTGCACCTGGATGAACCGTGTACCCGACGGCCGCGGCGGCAGCTGGACCTGCGGGAAATTGACGGCGCCCATGGTGGAGCCGGAATCGCTGTAATCGACCAGCTTGCGCGCCACCTCGGCGCCGATGCGCTCCTGCGCCTCCTCGGTCGAACCGCCGATGTGCGGCGTCAGGATGACATTTTCCAGCCCCTGCAACGGCGATACGAAGCGATCCGCGTTCGAGCGCGGCTCGACCGGGAAAACGTCCACCGCGGCGCCACGGAGCCTGCCTTCGCGCAGCGCGTCGGCGAGCGCCTCCAGATCGACGACGGTGCCGCGGCTGTTGTTGATGAAATACGCGCCAGGCTTGATCGCCGCGATCTCCTCGCGCCCGATCATCCCAGCCGTGGCTGGCGTCTCCGGCACGTGCAACGACACGACGTCGCTTTGCGCCAATAGCTCATGCAAGCTCGCGACCGGTTCGGTGTTGCCGTGGCGAAGCCGGTCCGTGTGATCGTAGAAGATCACCTTCATGCCCAGCGCTTCGGCGAGATTGGAGAGCTGCGAGCCGATATTGCCGTAGCCGATGATGCCGAGCGTCTTGCCCCTCACCTCATAGCTGTCACTGGCGGACTTGTCCCAGCGCCCCTGATGGGCCGCGTTGGAACGCGCCACGATCCGGCGCAGCAGGATGACGATCTCGCCGATCACCAGTTCGGCCACGCTTCGCGTGTTGGAAAACGGCGCGTTGAACACCGGAATGCCGCTGCGGCGCGCGGCGTCGACATCCACCTGGTTGGTGCCGACGCTGAAGCAGCCGATCGCGATCAGCCGGTCCGCGGCTTCCAGTACATCCGGGGTGATCTGCGTGCGGGAGCGGATGCCGAGCAGATGCACGCCCTTGATGGCTTCCTTGAGCGCATCGCCCTCCAGCGCCTTGGACAAGCGCGTCATGCTGGAATAGCCAGCCGTCTCGATCAGCTGCACGGCGCTGTCGTTGACGCCTTCAAGGAGCAAGACCCGAATCTTGTCCTTGGCGAGCGAGAGTTGGGGAAGTTTGCTGGTCAAGATCGCAGCGTCCTTTAGAGATAGATGATTGGTGAACTGACGGCTCGGAAAACCATTCTCACGCCGCCAGCGCCTTCATTTCCTTGTAGAGATCGGATTTGCCCTCAAAGACGATACCCGGCAAATCAGGCATGGTGATGTGGCCATTCTCGACGCGAACGCCATCCGGAAAACCGCCATAGGGCTGGAACAGGTCGGGATAGCTCTCATTGCCGCCGAGCCCGAGACCGGCGGCGATATTGAGCGACATCTGGTGGCCGCCATGCGGGATGCAGCGGCTGGCCGACCAGCCATGGGTCTTCAAGGCTTCAAGCGTGCGCTGATATTCGCAGAGGCCGTAGGACAGCGCGCAGTCGAATTGCAGCCAGTCGCGGTCCGGCCGCATGCCGCCGTAGCGGATCAAGTTCTTCGCATCCTGATGGCTGAAGAGATTTTCACCGGTCGCCATCGGCGCCGGATAGAATTCGGCGAGAGCTGCCTGCAGCGCGTAATCGAGGGGGTCGCCAGCCTCCTCGTACCAGAACAGCGGATACTCCCGCAGCATTTTTGCATACGCAATCGCGGTTTCCAGATCGAAGCGGCCATTCGCGTCCACCGCGAGCTGCGCCTGATTGCCGATTTCCTTCAGCACCGCTTCGATGCGTTCGCGGTCTTCCGCGATCGGCGCGCCGCCGACCTTCATCTTGACGACGTTGTAGCCACGGTCGAGATAGCCGCGCATTTCGCCGCGCAGCGCGGAGAGATCCTTGCCGGGATAGTAGTAACCACCGGCGGCATATACGAAGACGCGCGGATTGGCTTTAAGGCCATGGCGCTCGGCAAGCAGCCGGAACAACGGCTTGCCCCCGATCTTCGCCACCGCATCCCACACCGCCATGTCGATGGTGCCGACCGCGACCGAGCGCTCGCCATGGCCGCCGGGTTTTTCGTTGGACATCAATGTCGACCAGACCTTGTCGGGATCGAGATTTGCGCCTGATGCATCGAGCAGCGACTTCGGATCGGCCTCCTTGAGCCGCGGCGCAAAGCGCTCGCGGATCAGGCCGCCCTGCCCGTAGCGGCCGTTGGAATTGAAGCCATAGCCGACCACGCGCCTGCCATCGCGCACGACGTCGGTGACGACGGCGACGAGGCTCGTCGTCATTTTGGTGAAGTCGATATAGGCGTTACGGATCGGCGAGGAGATCGGCTTTGTGATTTCGCAGACGTCGACGATGCGGACGGACATGGTGGTGGCTTTCGAAAGCAGAATTTAGGTCGAGGGTCTCTATCCCGTCATTGCGAGCAAAGCGAAGCAATCCATCTAGCCGCAGGGAAAGAAAGAATGGATTGCTTCGTCGCTTCGCTCCTCGCAATGACGAGGAGGCATCGTTCGGGGTTACGCTTTGTCCCGGAAGTACGGCTCGACCGGGCCATGAACCTTGATCGTCAATGGATTGCCGAAGCGGTCCTTGGCATTTCCCGCGGTGACGCGGATCCAGCCCTCGCTGATGCAGTATTCCTCGACATTGGTCTTCTCGGCGCCCTTGAAGCGGATGCCGACGTCGCGCGACAGCAGTTCTTCGTTGTAGTAGGGGCTGCTCGGATTGGTCGACAGGCGGTCGGGGAACGCGTCGGTTTCGGTTTTCTCGTTCATAGCAGTGCCTCGATTTCTCTTCTCAGTGCTTCGGGGGTCACGGTCGGTGCATGGCGCCCCACCACCTTGCCCGAACGGTCGATCACGAATTTGGTGAAATTCCATTTGATCGACGAGCCCAGCAGGCCCGATCGTTCGTTCTTCAGGTATTCATACAGCGGGTGCGCCTTGCTGCCGTTGACGTCGATCTTGGCGAACATCGGAAACGTCACGTGAAATCTGGTTTCGCAGAACGCCTCGATTTGTTTTGCGTCGCCCGGCTCCTGCGCGCCGAACTGGTTGCAGGGAAAACCCAGCACCGCAAAACCGCGCGGCGAAAGTTCGCGATGCAAGGTTTCCAGGCCCTTGTATTGCGGCGTGAATCCGCAGGCGCTGGCGGTGTTGACGATCAGCAGCACCTGACCCTCGAACCGCCTGAGCGGAACCTCTTCGCCGGCCAGCGACTGTGCCGTGAAATCATAGATAGCTGACATCGAACCTTCGGTCTCTTGTTTGACGCGTTTTCTTTACGCGAACCGGTGTCCACTTCGCTTGAAAACGCTCTGTTAGCTTGCCGGATCGATCGCCGCCGACGGCGTTCCGCCGGCTTCGATCGCCTCGCCCGCGGCAAGGCAGAGATCCTCCCGGTAACGGCCGGAGACCAGCTGAACGCCGACCGGAATCCGTCCCACCAAGCCTGTCGAGACCGTTAGCCCGGGCAGCCCCATGAAGGGAATGGCAATCTGCGGCAATTGGGCGTGCCAGACCCTCGCAAAAGACGCCTCGTCCTTGCGGTCAAGGTGGTCGGGGAACGGCAATTCGCCCGATACCGGCATCAGCAGCACCGGGTATTGTTCGAAGAATTCCAGCCATTCACGGGTCAGCGTCGCGCGCCGGGTCAGCGCCTTCGAGAACGAAGCGGCATCGAACGGAAACACTTTTGTCCGGTTGCCGCGCAGACAGGCCAGCGCGCCGGGATCGCCCTCACGCTCGGCGGTCTCCAGCTGCGCCTCATAGCTGTCGCCGAGCCAGAGCTTGGTCTGCAGATTGGCGGGCTCGCGCAGCGGCGGCGTATTGGCGATTTCCTCGACGATCCAGCCCGCGCGCTCCAGCCGCTTGCCGGCGTCGGCAACGGCGGCTTTCACCTCCGGTACGGGATCGAGGCCATCAGGATTGAGGCACATCGCGACGCGCTTTGGCACCGGCGGGCCTTCCAGCGGCGCCGGCACCCACCAGGGATCGCGACAATCCCGGGCCGACATCGCCGCCAGGGCGATCCGGATATCGCCGATCGTCCGCGCCAGAGGGCCTGACACGGCGCTGATCTGGGGACCAATCGTGCGCTCGGGGAGCGCGGCGTTGAACGCCGGGATCCGGCCCATCGTCGGCCGCAGGCCATGGACGCCGCAGGCATAGGCCGGGTAGCGGATCGAGCCCGCGATATCGGTGCCGTGCGCGATATGCCCGATGCCGGCCGCGACCGCAGCACCCGCGCCGCCCGAGGAGCCGCCCGGCGTGATGCCGGGATCGCGGGGATTTTTGGTATCGCCATGCACGAGATTGGTGGTGAACCAGCGATAGGAAAAGGCCGGGCAATTGGTCCGCCCCAAAATGACGGCGCCGGCCTTGTAGAGGTTATCGATCACGGGGCTGTTGTCCGCCGCAATGGCCTCGCGCTGCAGCTTCAGGCCGTTGGTGGTGGCAAAGCCCTTCTGGTCGATATTGACCTTCACGGTAATGGGTACGCCGCCCAAGGGGCCGACATCCTCGCCCCGCCCGATCGCGGCATCGATCGCCGCGGCCTGCGCCAGCACCTCGGCCGGCTTGTGGTCGACCACGGCATTGATCTGGGGATTGACCGCGTCCAGCCGCGCCAATGCTGACGTGGCCGCCTCCGTTGCCGAGACCTTTTTTGTCTTGATCAGCGAGGCCAGCTCCGCGGCCGACAGGCGCCAGATTTCTTGCATGGGAAACTCCGTTTGACCGCCTTGTAGCGCCGCGCGAACGGCAACGCCAGCCGGGGCCGTGAACGGGGGTTTAGCGCAAATGGGCAATGAAATGAGCGAGATCGGCGATCTGCTCTGATGTGATCGGGCCCATCACGTCGGCCATGCTGCCGTCATAGCCGTGGCGGCTATTGTCCTTGTATTCGCCGAGCGTCTTGGCCAGATAATCCTCGCGCTGGTTGGCGATCCGCGGCACGTTTTCCTTGCCGGAATAATCCGGGTTGTGACAGCTGTTGCAGCGATGCTGCCGCCCCAGCGCCTGGCCGCGCTGCATCCGCGCGGGATCGCCGGCCTCAGCTGGTGGTGTGGGTTTGGGTATCTTCGCGATGAAATCGGAGAAGGTGCGCAGATCGTCGTCGGTCAGCGCCTTCGCCATCTCGTTCATCGGCTCAAAGCTGCGCAGCTTCTCGCGAAACATGAAGAGCTGGATCAGCGTGTAAGGCGCCTGCTGCGCGCCGAGCGAGGGCGTGTTTTCGGTCTCCGACTGTCCGCGTTCGCCATGACAGGCCAGACACGGCGCGATGCGCTCCTGGAAGGTTTCCGCGCTTGCGATTGAGGCGATCAGGGTGAACGCCAGCGCTGTTATTGTTTTACGCATCGAGCTTCCAGCAATGTTTCGTCGTCATTCCGGGGCGATGCAAGGCATCGAACCCGGAATCTCGAGATTCCGGGTCTGGTGCTTACGCACCAGCCCGGAATGACCAAGTAGCGTATTCGTCGCGTTGCTACTCACGACGAACGCCAATCACTTAGCGCCAGCCACCTTCTGCTTGCCGTAGGTGATGCGATAGACGGCGCCGTTGTAGTCGTCGGAGACCAGCAGCGAGCCGTCCTTCAGCTGCAGCACATCGACCGGGCGACCGATATACTTGTTGTCCTCGACGAACCCGGTGAGGAACGGCTCCACGGATTTGACTGACCCGTCCTTGTTCAGCCGGGCGATGAGGACGTCACCGCCAACCTTTTTGGTCCGGTTCCACGAACCATGGCGGGCGATGAAGATCGCGTTCTTGTAGGACTTCGGGAACATGTTGCCGGTGTAGAACCGCATGCCCAGCGCTGCGGAATGAGGGCCGAGCAGGCCGACCGGCGCGGTGTAGTCGCTGCAGGATTTCCCCCAGCCGAATTCGGGATCGACGATATTGCCCTGCAGGCAATAGGGCGCGCCGAAATGTTCGCCGACCTTGGTGATGCGGTTGAGCTCATCCTCCGGCACGTCCTCCGACATCCAGTCGCGGCCGTTGTCGGTGAAATAGAGCTGCTTGGTTTCCGGGTGCCAGTCGAATCCCACTGTCTGGCGCACGCCGCGCGCGAGCACTTCGGCGCCGGAGCCGTCGAGATTCATGCGCCTGATCTGGCCGTGGGCATCGGAATGCAGCACGTTGTTGCCGGGCTGCCCGACCGGAACGTACAGCTTGTTGTCGGGGCCGATGCCGATGAACTTCCAGCCATGGGCTTCGTCCTTCGGCAGATTGTCGTAGATCACGGTCGGCTTCCGCGCGTTGTCCAGATTGTCCTCGATCTTGTCGATCCTGGAGATCTTCGACAGTTCGGCGATGTAGAGCGTGCCGTCCTTGAACGCGAGGCCGTTCGGACGATAGAGGCCGGAAGCGATCACCTTCACCGAACGCTTGCCGTCCTTGTTGACGACCGCGTAGACCTTGTCGATGAGGCGGGTGCCGGCAAACACCGTGCCCTTGTCGCCTTCGATCAGCGAGCGCGCGTTGGCCATCCCGGCGGCGTAGACTTCGATGTTGAAGCCGGCCGGCACCTTCAGCTTGGCGGTCGGCAATTTGTCGGGCGCGGCGGGGATCGGCGGCGGTGCGATCGGCGCGAGCTTGGCGGCGGCTTCGTTATCGGCAGGCCGGCCGATCAAGGGCGAGCCCGGCGGAAGCGGGGCTGCGGCTGCCGGCGCCGCACCTGCCGCAGGCGGCGTGGCGGGCTGCTGCGCTGCAGCGGTCAACGTCAATGCACCGAAAAAAGCACCGGCCAGCAACAGGCTGCGCGGCGCCGACGAATAGCTCTTCATGGCATTCTCCCTGGCGGGAGCCTTATCCTCGCGCGGCAAACATGATCCGCCGGTGGCCCCCCGGGCGGCACTCTCTAATATTTGTCCGTACATTTGCAATCGGAAAACATCGGTGGCGATCGGTCACTCACCGTCATTCCGGGGCGATGCGCAGCATCGAACCTCAGATGTGCATTTGCACACCGGGGAATCTCGAGATTCCCCGGTGCGCAATTGCGCACCTGCGGTTCACGCTATCGCGCGCCCCGGAATGACGGAGGCTGAATCAATGCCGGGTGATGGAGCGATCCGGCGTGTCGAGGATGGCCTCCGTAAACGGAAACTCGAGCACGATCTCGCCCTCGTCGTCGGTGACCTCGATGGTCGCGTTCAGCAGCGCGCCGTCAGTGCCCTCGGTCTTGAGCAGTTCCCGGATCATGGCGCGCGCCATTTCCCAGGCGCGGTCGGGATCCCGCAGCACTTCGCCATCGGGATCGGAAATCAGCTCATCGCCGATACGGGTGTTGAAAAAATAGCGTGGCATCGGCGGTAACCTACTCCATGGATGCCCCGCAGCCGGAGGCCAGCCCATTTTTCACAAGTTCTTTATCTGAAGCCGGCAGCGCTCCGTCCAACGGAAAATCAGCATTCGCGGCGTTGCGATCAACCCGGAAACGCTTGATCCCACGCCGTTTTGACCACGGGCCTCCGCACAAAAACGTGAATTATCTCGCGATGCAACATGAAAACAGGGAGGACATACGGCAAAAAGATTTCACTGGCGAACTTTCTGATCCGCAGTACCTTATCTCCGAGGGCGAAGTTCGTCCGGTATCAAAAGGAGCGCCTAATGGCCTGGAAAGCACCAAAAATCGTCGAAGTGCCGGTCGGCATGGAAATCAACATGTATGCGTGCGCCGCCCGGAAGTAACCGGCAGCGATCGCCAAGGCTTAACGAGGTGGATCTTTGGTCCTGACACGTTCCCGAACGCGGAACTGTGTCTTTGGCCCTGATCCACCTCGTGGCGTTTCGACCCCACCGTTTGTGCTCAAGTTTTGAATTTGCCAGGAGACGGATCATGCTTCGCGTCGTCGTCCTGGGCGCCGCGGCGGGCGGCGGCGTTCCGCAGTGGAACTGCGGATGTCCGGTGTGCCGGACGGCCCGCAACGAACATCCCGAGCTCCAGAGCACGCAGGCCTCGATCGCGGTCAGCGCCGACGGCGAGCACTGGTTCCTGGTCAACGCCTCGCCCGATCTGCGCCAGCAATTGACCGCGACGCCGCAGCTTCATCCCAAGGCAGGCCAGCTCCGTCACAGTCCGATTGCGGGCGTCATTCTGACCAATGGCGAGATCGACGCGGTCGCAGGCCTGTTGTCGATGCGCGAGGGATCGCCCTTCACCCTCTATGCGCATGAACGGGTGCTTGCGATCCTCAAATCCAACAGCATCTTTAATGTGCTGAGCGAAACGAACGTGAAACGCCAGCCGATCGCGGTCGACCAGGCGTTCGAGCCTGAGTTGCCCGATGGTTCGCCATCCGGCATCGAAATCCTCCCCTTCGAGGTTCCCGGCAAGGGCGCGTGGTATCTCGAAGGCAAGGCGCATCCGGCCGGCGGCAGTGGCGTGGGCGATACGCTCGGGCTTCGCATCCTGGACAAGACAAGCGGCAAATATCTCTATTTTGTTGCCGCCTGCGCGCGGGTGACCGACGATCTGAAGGCGCGGCTGAAAGGTGCCGCACTGGTGTTCTTTGACGGCACGGTGTGGCGCGACGACGAACTGGTTGCCGCGGGCCTCGGCAACAAGACCGGGCAAAGCATGGGACACATATCGATGTCAGGCGAGGACGGCGCGATCGCAAGCCTTGAAGGACTCGACATCGGGCGCAAGATGTTTTTGCATATCAACAACTCCAACCCCGCCTTGCTGCACAGCTCGGACGAGCGCAAAACCGCCGAGCAGGCCGGCTGGCACATCCCCGCCGATGGAATGGAGATCACGCTGTGAGCGTCGTGCCCGTCACCAGAATGACCGCGCTATCGATCGGCAAAGGCATTTCGCTCAATAACGCCGAGGAACTGGAGGCGACGCTGCGCCACATCGGCGCGACGCGCTATCACAATCTGCATCCGTTCCACCGGCTGCTGCATGGCGGCAAGCTCAACAAGGGCCAGGTGCAGGCCTGGGCGCTGAACCGGTATTTTTACCAGAGCACGATCCCGCTCAAGGATGCGATGGTGATCTCGCGGTTCCGCGACCGTACGACCCGCGTCGAATGGCGGCACCGGATCGAGGACCATGACGGCGATTTGGGCAGCGAAGGCGGCATTGAGCGCTGGCTCAAGCTGACCGAGGGCCTCGGGCTCGACAGCGCCTATGTGGAATCGACCGAAGGCATCCTTCCCGCGACGCGTTTTGCGGTCGAGGCCTACGTGCATTTCTGCCGCGACAAGACGCCGCTTGAGGCGATCGCCTCTTCGCTGACGGAACTGTTCGCGCCGAACCTGCATGAAGAGCGCATCTCGGGCATGCTGCAGCACTATGATTTCGTCAACCCCGACATCATGAGCTATTTCAGCCGCCGCCTGCAGCAGGCGCCGCGCGACGCCGGATTCGCGCTCGACTACGTCAAGGCGCACGCCAGGACGCCGGCGGAGCGCGAGGCGGTCTGCAACGCCCTGATCTTCAAAACCAATGTGCTATGGGTTCAGCTCGATGCGCTGTATCATGCCTATGTCGACGGCCATATACCGCCCGGCGCGTTCGTCCCCCAAGAGGGCTGAAGCCGAAACCACAAACCAGGAATTAGCGATCGATGGCAGTAAGCCGCAACATCAGTGTCAGCGAGGCGAGCCGGCCGAAATTGCCGCGGCACGCCAAGCTGAAATTCGATGAGACGCGGCAGGTCTGGGTGATCCTGGCGCCGGAGCGCGTGCTGGCGCCGGACGAGATCGCGGTCGAAGTGCTGCAGCTTTGCGACGGTGTTCGCAGCGTCTCTGATATGATCGATCAGCTGACCGCGAAATACGCCGCGCCCCGTGAGGCAATTGCAACCGACGTCATCACGATGCTGCAGGACCTCGCCGACAAGGGCTTTCTGACCGAAGCGCGCGAGAAGACGTCATGAGCGACATTCTCACCGACGGCAAAGCGGCAACTGCGCCCCATGACGGGCTCTCGGTGCTGGAGCAGCGGCGCTCGACGGCGGAGACGTTCGGCATTCCGCTCGCGGTGCTGGCCGAGCTGACGCACCGCTGCCCGCTGCAATGCCCCTATTGCTCCAATCCGCTCGAACTCGACCGCGGCGGCACTGAGCTCACCACCGAGGAATGGAAGAAGGTTTTGACCGAGCTTGCCGAAATCGGCGTGCTGCAGATCCATTTCTCCGGCGGCGAGCCGACCGCGCGCAAGGATCTGGTCGAACTGGTCCAGCACGCCAGCGATGTCGGGCTCTACAGCAATCTCATTACTTCCGCTGTGTTGCTGACAAAACCAAAACTGTCTGATCTGGCTGATGCCGGGCTGTGCCACGTGCAGATCAGTTTTCAGGGCAACGAGCCCATGGTGGCCGACCGCGTCGCGGGCCTGAAGAAGTCGCATGAGAAGAAGCTGGAGGTCGCGAAGTGGACGCGCGAACTCGACCTGCCGCTGACGGTCAACGCGGTCATGCACCGCCAGAACCTGCATCAGCTGTCCGACATCATCCAGATGGCGGTCGATCTCGACGCCGACCGGCTCGAGGTCGCCAACGTGCAGTACTACGGCTGGGCGCTGAAGAACCGCGCCGCCTTGATGCCGACCGTGGCGCAAATCGAGGAGACCAGCCGCATCGTCGAGGAAGCCGAAGTGCGGCTGAAGGGCATTCTCGCGATCGACTACGTCGTGCCGGATTATTACGCGCTGCGGCCGAAGAAATGCATGGGTGGCTGGGGCCGGCAATTCTTCAACATCTCGCCCGCGGGCAAGATCCTGCCGTGTCACGCCGCCGAGAGCATCACCGGGCTCGAATTCCTTTCGGTGCGATCCAATCACTCGATCGCCTGGATCTGGCAGAACTCCGAAGCCTTCAACCGCTATCGCGGCACCGGCTGGATGCCCGAGCCGTGTCAGAGCTGTGAGTTCAAGGAGATCGATTTCGGCGGTTGCCGCTGCCAGGCCTTCGCGCTGACCGGCGATGCCGGCAACACCGATCCGGCCTGCACGCTGTCGCCGATGCATGAGCAGATCTTCAAGCAGGCCGAGCAGGAAGCAGCCTCCGACAATAACCGTTTCCTCTATCGCAATTTCGCCGGCGGCACGCTGGAGACGGAAGGCGAGCATGGCGCCTGACGCCGACGCCGGAAAATCCGCCAAACGCGCCGATCCGTTTGCACCGCTGACCTCGGAGCAGTTCGATGTCGGCGATGGCCACGACATCTATGTCGAGAGCGTCGGCCGCATCGGCGGCATTGCGGCGGTCTATCTGCATGGCGGGCCCGGCAGCGGTTGCCAGCCCGATCACCGCCGGCTGTTCGACCCTGAAAGATTCCATGCCGTGTTGTTCGACCAGCGCGGCGCCGGCCGCAGCCGCCCCAAGGGCCGGCGTGAAGACAATACCCTGCCGCATCTGATTGCGGACATGGAGAAGATCCGCGAGAAATTCGGTTTTGAGGGCTGGATGATCGTCGGCGGCTCCTGGGGCGCGACGCTGGCGCTGGCCTATGCGCAAGCGCATCCCGACCGCGTCACCGGCATCGTGCTGCGCGCCACTTTCCTTGGCACCCGCAAGGAGATCGAGGATGGATTCCTCGACGTGCTGCCGCGCTTCTATCCGGCGCTGCATGCGGAGTTCCTCGACGTGTTGCCGCCAGCGGAACGCACGCAACCGATCGATGCTTATTTCCGCCGTATCCTTGATCCCGATACCGCCGTGCATGGCCCGGCCGCACGGGCCTGGGGCGAGACCGAACGCATCCTCTCCGAGCACACACCTAGTCGCGCCCGGCTCGATCCGGTCAACTCGTCGCGCGCCCTGCCCGCCACGCCGTTCATGGAAGCGCATTATTTCGCCAATGACTGCTTCATGCGGCCGAACCAGCTCATCGAAGAGGCCGGCAAGCTTGCTGACATTCCCGGTATCATCGTGCAGGGCCGTTATGATTTGCTGTGCCCGCCGGCGACCTCGCATGCGCTTGCCGCGGTGTGGCGCGAAGCCGAAATTCGCCTGGTCGAAGGCGCCGGCCACACGCTGTACGATTCCGGCGTCCGTGACGCCGTGATGAAAGCGGTCGCGGATATGGCTTCGAGAATTGTCAAATGAGCTCTATCTCCTCATCCTGAGGAGCCGCGAAGCGGCGTCTCGAAGGACGAGGCCACCAGTTGGGCCTGCATGGTTCGAGACGCCGCGTTGCGGCTCCTCACCATGAGGGCTTGATGGCGAAGGAGTAAGGAAATGCCGATAGCCGGAAAAGGCATGCTGCTGACGTCGATGAACATCGATGCCGCCGACGAGGCCGAATTCAACCGCTGGTACGACCGCGAACATCTCGAAGAGCGCGTCGCGATGCCCGGTTTCCTCGAAGCGCGGCGCTATGTCGCGCACGACGGCGACCCGAAATATCTCAGCCTTTATTCCACCGAAAGCATCGAGGTGCTGGACAGCCCGTTCTACCGCACCGCGCTCGCCAACCAGACCGCCTGGTCGAAGGCCAACATTGCCCGCTTCAAGAACATGATCCGGGGCGTATCGCGTATCACGATCAGCCGCGGCACCGGTCGTGGCGCCGTGCTGGGCATCATCCGGCTGCGGCCTTCGGCCGGCGGCGAGGACAAACTACGTACCGCACTGCGGGATCAACTCGATCCCGCGAAACTCGACGGCATCATCTCCATGCACCTGCTGGAGAACAATCCGACGCTGTCGAAACCGATCACCGATGACCCCGCAGCGCCCAATCCCGGCGCCGGCGACTGGTTCGTGCTGATCGACGCCACCGATGTCGGCGCAGTCCCGGCGGCCGCGGCGCGCTTCAAGGACAACGCCGCGATCAAGCCGCTGGTGGTGACGAGCGGCGTTTACCGGCTGATGTGGGACCTCGCGAAGAGCGATCTGCCCAGCGCGTAGCATTGGCGACAATGCGCTGCGTTCATGCTGCACCGCCATATAATATCAGCGAGTATTAACGTTCACGCGTGCCTGCATTGAAAGCTGGCGATCGCGCAAAATTGCCTTTGTGACTCGTCTGGAATGGCTCTAAGCTCCGATAAGATAAGCCTATGATCCAATTCAAAAACCACAAGAACGCCTACTGAGCGTTCAGGCAACAAGGCCGCGTTTGGATTGCTGACGCGGAAAAGGCAGGAATGAAACCGACTGACATCTCGGCGCCGGACTACTTTCACAAAGTGGTTGATTGCCAATGGGCCTGTCCCGCTCACACGCCAGTTCCCGAATACATCCGTTTGATTGCCGAGGGGCGTTATAGCGACGCCTACATGATCAACTGGAAATCGAACGTGTTTCCCGGAATTCTGGGACGCACCTGCGATCGCCCATGCGAGCCGGCCTGCCGCCGCGGCCGCGTCGAGGAAACACCCGTTGCGATCTGCCGGCTGAAGCGCGTCGCCGCCGACTTCAAGGACGACGTCAAGCACCGCATGCCGAAGGTATCGGCGAAGAATGGCAAGCGCATCGCGCTGGTCGGCGGTGGTCCCGCTTCGCTTGCGGTGGCGCGCGATCTCGCGCCGCTCGGCTATCATTGCACGGTGTTCGATGCCGATCCCAAGGCGGGCGGCATGATGCGCAGCCAGATTCCAAAGTTCCGGCTGCCGGATTCGGTGATCGACGAGGAAACCGATTACATCCTAAACCTCGGCATCGAGTTCAAGGGCGGTCATCGCATCGACAGCCTGAAGCAGCTGATGGCTGAAAATTATGATGCGATTTTCGTCGGCTCTGGCGCACCGCGCGGCCGCGAACTCGACATCCCCGGCCGCAAGGAGGCCGCCGCCAACATCCATATCGGCATCGAATGGCTGGCTTCGGTTTCGTTCGGCCATGTCGAGAAGATCGGCCGCCGCGTGATCGTGCTCGGCGGCGGCAATACCGCGATGGATTGCTGCCGCACCGCGCGCCGCCTCGGCGGCGAAGACGTCAAGGTGATCGTGCGTTCCGGCTTCGAGGAAATGAAGGCGAGCCCCTGGGAAAAGGAAGACGCCATTCACGAGGACATTCCGATCCTCAATTTCATGGTGCCGGTGGGATTCAAGCATGTTGCCGGCAAGCTCATCGGCGTCACCTTCCAGAAGGTGAAGGCGGAATACGACGCCAAGGGCCGGCGCAATCTCGTGCCCGCGGGCGAGCCGGACCAGACCATTCCCTGCGACGACGTGCTGGTCGCGGTCGGACAGGAAAACGCCTTCCCCTGGATCGAGCGCGACTGCGGCATCGAGTTCGACAAGTGGAACATGCCGCAGGTCGATGCCAAGACGTTCGCTTCGACCAACCCGAAGGTGTTCTTCGGCGGCGACGCGGCGTTCGGCCCCAAGAACATCATCTGGGCGGTGGCGCATGGCCATGACGCCGCGCTGTCGATCCACAAGATGCTCTCCGGCGAGGATATCACCGAGCGCCCGCTCCCCGAAGTGAATGTCTCTTCGCAGAAGATGGGCATCCACGAGTGGAGCTACGACAACGACATCTCCGCCGACAAGCGCTACAAGGTGCCGCACCGCGACAAGGTGATTGCGCTCAAGGACATCCGCGCCGAGGTCGAACTCGGCTACGACGTCAAGCTCGCGCTCGGCGAGGCGCAGCGCTGCCTGAACTGCGACATTCAGACGATTTTCAGCGCGCCCGCCTGCATCGAATGCGACGCCTGCGTCGACATCTGCCCGATGGATTGCATCACCTTCACGGAGAACGGCGAGGAAGAGGATCTGCGGACCCGGCTGAAAGCGCCCTCACCGCGTAACGACCAGGCGCTCTATCTCGCCGACGGGCTCAAGACCGGGCGCGTCATGGTGAAGGACGAAGACGTCTGCCTGCATTGCGGGCTCTGCGCCGAGCGTTGCCCCACCGGAGCCTGGGACATGCAGAAGTACCTCATCGATATGACTCACGCGGGATCAACATGTCAGTCCAAAGCCCGATCAGCAGCGTAAACGACTTCGTCGTCCGTTTCGCCAACGTCAACGGCTCGGGTTCGGCCAGCGCCAACGAGCTGTTCGCGCGCTCGATCCTGCGTCACGGCGTGCCGGTGAGCCCGCGCAACATCTTCCCTTCCAACATCCAGGGGCTGCCGACCTGGTACGAGGTGCGGGTGACCGAGGAAGGCCATCTCGGCGCCCGCGGCGGCGTCGACATGATGGTGGCGATGAACCCGCAGACCTGGGACAAGGACGTCGCCTCGATCGAGCCCGGCGGCTATCTGTTCTACGATTCCACCAAGCCGATGCCGACGTCGAAATTCCGCGCCGACATCAACGTCATCGGCGTGCCGCTGACCGCGATCACCAACTCGACCTATACCGATCCGCGTCAGCGCCAGCTGTTCAAGAACATCATCTATCTCGGCGCGATGTGCGCCCTGCTCGACATGGACCCGAAGATCGTCGAGCAATTGATATCAGAACAGTACAAGGGCAAGGAAAAACTGTTGTCCTCGAACGTCCACGCGCTGCATCTCGGCCGCGACTGGGCGCTGCAAAACCTGAAATGCCCGATCGGCTTGCAGGTGAAGAAGGCGGACAAGGTCGGCGACCGCATCTTCATGGAAGGCAACAGCGCGGCTGCGCTTGGCGCCGTCTATGGCGGCGCCACCGTCTGCGCCTGGTATCCGATCACGCCGTCGTCGTCGGTGGCCGAGGCCTTCACCAGCCACTGCAAGAAGCTGCGGCACGACCCCGAAACCGGCAAGGCCAAATACGCCATCGTGCAGGGCGAGGATGAGCTCGCATCGATCGGCATGGTGATCGGCGCCTCCTGGAACGGCGCGCGCGCCTTCACCGCGACTTCCGGGCCCGGCGTCTCGCTGATGACGGAGTTCATCGGGCTTTCCTACTTTGCCGAAATTCCCGGCGTGATCATGAACATCCAGCGTGCCGGCCCCTCGACCGGCATGCCGACGCGCACCCAGCAATGCGACATCATCGCCTGCGCCTATGCTTCGCACGGCGACACCAAGCATATCCTGTTGTTCCCGGAAGACCCGGCGGAGGCGTTCGAGTTCGCGGCGCAATCGTTCGACCTCGCCGAACGGCTGCAGACCATGATCTTCCTGATGCTCGACCTCGACATCGGCATGAACCACCGGCTGTGCCGTCCCCTGAAGTGGGACGACGCCAGGCAGTATGACCGCGGCAAGGTGATGACCGCAGAGATGCTCGACGAGCCCGGCCGCGATTTCGGCCGCTATCTCGACGTCGACGGCGACGGCATTCCCTATCGCACCTATCCCGGCACGCATCCGACCAAAGGCTCGTTCTTCACCCGCGGCACCTCGCGCGACCGCTATGCGCGCTATTCCGAGGAAGGCGCGGTTTACGCCGACAACATGCAGCGGCTGGTGCGCAAGTTCGAGACCGCGCAGGACATGGTGCCGCGGCCGCTACAGGCCAACGCCACCAAGCCGACCAAATACGGCGTGATCTATTTCGGCTCGACCGCGCCGGCGATGGACGAGGCGATCGGCCTACTGGAGGCGCGCGGGCACCAGCTCGACCGCATGCGGATCCGCGCCTTTCCGTTCCACTCCAGCCTCGCCAGCTTCATTGCCGACCATGACTTCGTGTACGTGGTCGAGCAAAACCGCGATGCCCAGCTGCGCCAGTTGATCGTCAACGAGAACGACATCGATCCGGTGCGACTGGTGCCGATCCTGCACTATGACGGCACCCCGATCACCGCGCGCTTCATCGCCAGCGCCATCGGCGACCATCAGGACCATCTGAAAGTGACTCCTCTCCGCAAGGCCGTGTCATGACCTACATTGCAAAACCGAAATTCCACCATCCCGGCCTGCCGAAGAACGATCTCGGCTACACCCACCGGGACTACGAGGGCAAGATTTCGACGCTGTGCGCCGGCTGCGGTCACGACTCGATCACCGCCTCGATCATCGAGGCCTGCTACGAGCTGTCGATCGAGCCGCATCGCGTCGCCAAGATCTCCGGCATCGGCTGTTCCTCGAAAACGCCGGATTATTTCCTCGGCAATTCGCACGGCTTCAACTCGGTGCACGGCCGCATGCCGTCGGTCCTGACCGGCGCCAACCTTGCCAACCGCGACCTGATCTATCTCGGCGTCTCCGGCGACGGCGACAGCGCCTCGATCGGCTTCGGCCAATTCGCCCATTCGATCCGGCGCGGCGTCAACATGACCTATATCGTCGAGAACAACGGCGTTTACGGCCTGACCAAGGGCCAGTTCTCGGCCACCGCCGACCGCGGCTCGAAATCCAAGAAGGGTGTGATGAACACCGACAACGCCATCGATCTGGTGGCGATCGCGCTGCAGCTCGGCGCCAGTTTCGTGGCGCGCAGCTTCTCCGGCGACAAGACCCAGCTGGTGCCGCTGATCGCGGCCGCCATCCGCCACAAGGGCGCGTCATTCATCGACGTCATCAGCCCCTGCATCGCCTTCAACAACCACGCCGGCTCGACCAAGAGTTTTGACTACGTCCGCGAACATAATGACGCGGTCAACCGCCTCGACGTCATCACCAGCCGCGACCCCATCACCGTCGATTATGCCCCGGGCTCGGTGCAGGTGGTGGAGCAGCACGACGGCACCAGGCTGGCGCTGCGCAAGATCGACGCCGATTACGACGCCAATGACCGGCTGGCGGCGATGACCTTCCTGCAGAAGCACGCCGCCAAGGGCCAGGTGGTGACCGGCTTGCTCTATGTCGATCCCGACGCCGAGGACATGCACACCCATCTCGACACCGTCGAGACGCCGCTCAATACGCTGGAAGCCAAGGAATTGTGCCCCGGCTCGTCAGCGCTGGATAAGATCAACGCCAGCCTGCGGTAGGGCACGTCGTCGTCAGGTCGCAACGTCGGTGCATCCTGCAATGTGAGCGTTAGCCTCGGAAGCAGGCATCGGCTGGCGTGCCTGCTTGCGTACAGGCAATCATCGCGACCGCGCTTCTGACAACAAGCCCGACAGAGTTCGCTATCCACGGAATCCGGCGGGCGTGCTATGATTGCTCGACCACGCGTCGATGCACTTCCCGCCGTAAATTTTTATCATTCATAGTTGAGAAATATGATGTGGCATAAACCTGCTGCGATCGTCGCAATTCTGGCGGCAACGATCTTTTGGACCACCGGCAACGCAAACGCAGCCTCCAAGAGCAAGTCCAACCAAATCAAGTACGAGTACGTGCCGCCAAAGGATCCGGCGCACCAGCCGATCCTCGACCAAATGAGACAGGGCCGCGCACTCGAGCACCTGCAGGAATTGCTTAGTCCGATCCGCCTTCCCTACCCGCTGACGCTCAAGGTCGCGGGTTGCGACGGCGTCCCAAACGCCTGGTACAACGATGAAGTCATCACCGTGTGTTACGAAATGCTGGCGGAAATTTTGAAGAGCGCGCCGAAGCAAGATCTTCCTATCGGGGTTTCCCGGGCGGATACGGTCCTTGGCTCGAGTCTGGCGGTGTTTTTGCACGAGACCGCGCATGCGGTTTTCAACATGCTGCAAATACCGGTGCTCGGCCGCGAGGAAGACGCAGCCGATCAGTTCGCCGCCTACGTGATGCTCAGACTGGGGAAGGATGAAGCCCGCAGAATGATCCTGGGCTCCGCCTATCACCATGCGATCCAGATGCCAGGACCGCAGGTCACCGTTCCGATCCGGGCGCTTTCAGGTGAGCATTCGACGCCGGCGCAGCGGACGTTCAACATCTTGTGTGTCGCCTATGGTGCGGACAAGAAACTGTTCGCCGACATCGTCGAAAAGGAACTCCTCCCCAACGACCGGGCCGAAGTCTGCGCGCGGGAGTATGATGATCTCAACTTTGCCATGACAAAGCTGATCGGTCCGCACATTGACAAGCGTCTGGCCGGGAGATTTCACGAAGTCTGGGCGCGAACCGTCAGTACTCGTCGCGCATTCCTTGCGCGCCAGTAGGATTTTCGACGTCTGAGCACCGCGGCCGGCCAGGGAATTGTGCCCCGGCTCGTCAGCGCTGGAAAAGGTCAACGCCTACCTGCGGCAGAGCGGGACGTATGAAAAATGGGCCTGCCGAATGCAGCCGACCTTATTGTGCGCGTCTCAATGCGGTTGCACTGGTAGCAACGGAAAACCTTGATGAGTGGCTTGGCTCCGATAGCGGGCAGCTTGCCTAACAGCCGCATTTCGGCGTGGCACTTTTCGCATACTCGGATTTCCCGTATTGGCTGGCCCATCTCGATAGGATGTGTACGAAACCAGTCGGAACAATGGAGTTTTGCTCCGTAAGACTACGGCAAAAGAAGAGCCGCCCTTTCCGAGAGGGCGGCGATTAATGGAGTCTTAGGCTAGTCGTGCCGATGATCGACCTCTTGTGAACGCTCAAGCAAGAGGTTCCGCCGTGCTCAAGGATGGCACTTATTCGGCTTGGTTCAAGACCCCGGTAAGCCAAGGCACTGGCATCGTCCATGTTGCAGACGGCAGGATCTGGGGGCGCGACGGCGTCATGACCTACGAGGGGTCATGCGAAGTCGACGGCGACCGGTTCACCGCGGTCGTCATCACAAAAAAACACACCGGCGGGCTGCCAACCGTATTCGGCGATGATCAGGAGCTCGAGCTCAAGCTGCAGGGAACCTGCACCGGCAAGATAGCGACCTACATCGGAACGGCGGAACAGTTCCCAGGCCTGCTCCTGGAGGGAACGCTGATTTACAACGAGCAGTCGCGTCCTCCGGAGGCGAGCGAGCCCCTGCCAACATTCGATCCGCACAAACTGCCGAAACTGCCGACGCGCGGGCGCTGATCGCTCGGGAACGCCAGAGTAGCTACGCCACCGCGGCCAGCCCGCGCGGGTTGGCGACGTATTCCTTCAGCACCTTGCCGGTCGCGTCGACCTCGACCAGCGAGACGTTGTAAGTCCAGAGGTCGGCGAGGTGCTGAAGCACGCGCTTGGCATCGGTGTCATTGAGCTGCGCGCCGTGCAGCACGGTATGGCGCAGCATCAGATGACGATCGCCGGCGAGATCGACATCGACGACTTCGATATTGGCATCGATGAAGCCGACATCGTACGTCCGCGACAGGGCGCGGCGCACGCGCCTGTAGCCACGCTCGTCGTGGATCGCATCGACCCTGATGCCGGCGGTCTCGGCCGGATCGTCATGCAAGTGGAACATGCGGAAGTGCCGCATCAGCCGCGGTGAGAGGAACTGGCTGATGAAGCTCTCGTCGCGGTAATTGGCCCAGACATCGCGGAGCACGCCCATCGTATCGCCCTTGCCGGCGATATCCGGAAACCATTCGCGATCCTCGTCGTCGGGGTTGGTGACGATGCGCTCGATATCCTGCATCATCGCGAAACCGAGCGCGTAGGGGTTGAAGCCCGAGAAATATTTACTGTCGAAGTCGGGCTGGAACACGACGTTGGTGTGCGACGACAGGAATTCGAGGAAATTGCCGTCGGAGAGCTGCCCCTGCAGGTGCAGCCGGTTCATGATGCGGTAATGAACGTAGGTCGCGGTGCCCTCGTTCATGACCTTGGTCTGGCTCTGCGGGTAAAAATACTGGGCGATGTGCCGCACGATGCGCAGCAACTCGCGCTGCCAGGGCGCCAGGCGCGGCGCGGTCTTTTCCAGGAAGTACAGGATGTTTTCCTGCGGCAGGCCGAGCAGCGCGCGGCGGCGATCGGCGCTCAGCGTTGCCACGCTCTTGACCGGTCCGGTTGGAATGGTCCGCCACAAATCATTGAACACGCTTTCTTCGTGCTGGCGGCGGTACTGGGCCCGTTTCTCCTCGACGCGCAAATCCGGCAACTTCTTGCCGGGATAGCGGTTGATGCCATGCGACATCAGCGCGTGCGCCGCATCGAGCGTCTGCTCGACCGCCAGCCGGCCGTGGCGATCCTCGCACTGGGCGACGTAGGTCTTGGCGAATTCGAGATAATCGAGAATGCCGTCGGCGTCGGTCCATTGCTTGAACAGATAATTGTTCTTGAAGAAATGATTGTGGCCGAAGGCGGCGTGCGCGATCACCAGCGTCTGCATGGTCGCGGTGTTCTCCTCCATCAGATAGGAAATGCACGGCGACGAGTTGATGACGATCTCATAGGCCAGGCCCATCAGGCCCTTGCGATAGGAAGCCTGCTGATAGGCGAAGTGCTTGCCGAACGACCAATGCTTGTAGAACAAGGGCATGCCGACCGAGCAATAGGCGTCCAGCATCTGCTCGGCCGTGATCACCTCGATCTGGTTCGGATAGACGTTGAGTCCGAGTTCGGACTCCGCGATCTCCTCGCAGGCGTCGTGGATCCGCTGCAGCGTCGGGAAATCCCAATCAGCACCCTGAAACAGCCGTTCGCCTGTCATGGTGCCCTCTCTTGTCTTACGCGGCGCTGGAAGAGATCGTGAAACACCGGGAAGATTTCGCTGCGCTCGCAGACCTTGCGCATTGACAACGGCGCACCGGCGAGGCGCAGGCGCTCATACAGCGTCCATAGCGACGAATCCGGCATCTCGAAGGTAAGGCCGGCATCCTGCCCGACCTCGAGATAGGCAAAGAACTGGCTGACGGGAAGAATCTTCTCGGTCAGCAGCCGGCCCGCCACCTCGCCGTCGGACGTGGAATTGTCGCCATCGGAAGCCTGCGCGGCGTAGATATTCCAGTCCGCCGGGCGGAACCGCGAACGCACGATCTCGTGCATTTCCTGCAGCGCACTCGACACCAGCGTGCCACCCGATGCCGGGCCATGGAAGAATGTATCCTCGTCGACCTCTTCGGCGCGGTCGGTATGGCGGATGAAGACGATCTCGACATGGCGGTAGCGCCGCTTCAGGAAGACATAGAGCAGCGTGTAGAAGCGCTTGGCGAGGTCCTTCATGTGCTCGGTCATCGAGCCCGAGACGTCCATCAGGCAGAACATCACGGCCTGGGCAATCGGCTTCGGTGTGGTCTCGAACCGCCGATATCGGATGTCGATCGGATCGATGAACGGAATCCGCTTGGCCTTGGCTTTCAGGGCTTCAATCTCGGCCAGCAGTTCGGCGCGGCGCGCCTCGTCGCCGCAAATCAGCAGCTCGGCTTCAAGGGCCGCAATCTCTTCCGGCTTCGGCCGCCGCAATGCCACCCGCCGCGCCATCGCGCGGCTCACGGTACGGGAAATCGAAATATTCGCGGGCGAGCCTGATGTCGCATAACCGGCGCGGCGGATGCCTTCGCTCTCCACCTCGGCAAGCTTGCGCTTGGCGAGATCAGGCAATTCGAGATCGTCCAGGAACAGATCGACGAATTCCTCGCGGCTGAGAACGAAGCGGAACGCGTCTTCGCTGTCGCCCTCCCCCGCGCCGCCGGCCTTGCCGCCCGAGCCGCCCGAGCGCGGCAGGATGTCGCCTTCGATGAACTTCTTGTTTCCAGGAAGTATCATGTCGCGGGTGCCGCCTTCACGGCGGAACCGCGGCTCGTCCATGCCGTCGAGCGGGATGCTGACCTCGCCGCCTTCCAGGACATCCTTGATGTCCCGGTCGTGCGAGGTCTTCTTCACCGCCTGCTGAACCAGCGCCTTCGCCCGGCGCAGGAACCGCTGACGGTTCTCGAGACTCTTGCTACCCGGATTCAGCCGCCGGTCGACGATGTGAATAGCAACCACTTCGCATCCGCCTCAGCCGGCTTGCTTCACGCGCATGTACCATTCGACGAGCCGGCGGACCTGACGTTCGGTGTAACCGCGGTCCACCATCCGCGCGACGAAATCGTCGTGCTTCTTCTCGGTTTCGCCGTCCTTTTTCGAGCCGAACGAAATGACGGGCAGCAGATCTTCCACTTGCGAGAATATCCGCTTTTCGATCACCTCGCGAACCTTTTCATAGCTGGTCCAGCCCGGATTCTTGCCTCCGTTCTGGGCCCGCGACCGCAGCGAGAACTTCACGACCTCGTTACGGAAGTCCTTCGGGTTGGCGATGCCCGCAGGCTTCTCGATCTTGGTCAGCTCCTGATTGAGCAATTCACGATCGAGCAATTGTCCGGTGTCGGGATCCTTGAAGTCCTGATCCTCGATCCAGGCGTCGGCGTAATCCACGTAACGGTCGAACAGGTTCTGGCCATAATCCGAATAGGATTCGAGATAGGCTTTCTGAATCTCGTTTCCGATGAATTCGGCATATCGCGGCACGAGTTCAGCCTTGATGAATTCGAGGTAGCGTTTCTCGGTTTCATCAGGGAGCTGCTCGCGACGGATCGACTGTTCCAGCGCATACATCAGGTGAACGGCATCCGCGCCGACCTCCGACGTGTCGTGATTGTAGGTTGCGGCGAGCACCTTGAACGCGAAGCGGGTCGAGACGCCGTCCATGCCTTCGTCGACGCCGGCGGCATCCTTGTATTCCTGGACGCTGCGGGCCTTGGGATCGGACTCTTTCAGGCTTTCGCCGTCATAAACCCGCATCTTTGCAAACACGGTGGAGTTTTCGTGACGGCGCAGCCGCGACATCACCGAGAAGCGCGCCAGCGTCTCCAGCGTCGACGGCGCGCAAGGCGCGGCGGCGAGCTCGGAGCCCTGGATCAGCTTCTCGTAGATCTTCTGTTCTTCGGTGACGCGCAGGCAATACGGCACCTTGATGACGCAGATGCGGTCGATGAAGGCTTCGTTGTTCTTGTTAGTCTTGAAGCTCTGCCATTCGGATTCGTTGGAGTGCGCGAGAATGACGCCGGTGAAGGGGATCGCACCGATATTCTCGGTGCCGATATAGTTGCCTTCCTGCGTCGCCGTCAGCAGCGGATGCAGCATCTTGATCGGCGCCTTGAACATCTCGACGAATTCGAGGATGCCCTGGTTGGCGCGGTTCAAGCCGCCGGAATAGCTGTAGGCGTCGGGGTCGTTCTGGGCGAAGGTTTCCAGCTTGCGGATGTCGACCTTGCCGACCAGCGAGGAGATGTCCTGGTTGTTTTCATCACCCGGCTCGGTCTTGGCGACCGCGATCTGCCGCAGCCGCGACGGCTGGATCTTGGCGACACGGAATTGCGAGATGTCGCCGCCGAACGATTCGAGCCGCTTGTAGCACCACGGGCTCATCAGCCCGGTGAGCCGGCGGCGCGGAATGCCGTATTTTTCCTCGAGCATCGGCCCGAGTGTTTCCGGGTCGAACAGGCTGAGCGGGCTTTCGAAGACGGGACTGAGTTCGTCGCCGGCCTTCAAGACATAAATGGGGTGAACTTCCATCAACGCCTTGAGGCGTTCGGCGAGCGATGACTTGCCGCCGCCGACGGGCCCGAGCAGATAGAGGATCTGCTTGCGCTCTTCGAGGCCTTGAGCGGCGTGCCGGAAGAACCCGACGATGCGCTCGATGGTTTCTTCCATGCCATAGAAGCCGGCAAAGGCCGGATAGGTGCGCATGGTGCGGTTCAAAAAAATACGGCCAAGGCGTTGATCCCTGGCCGTGTCGATCATCTGAGGTTCGCCGATTGCCGCTAGCAACCGTTCGGCCGCATTCGCATATTTAAGCGGATCGCTTCGACACGATTCCAGATAATCCGCCATCGACATGTCGCTCTGACTTCTGGCTTCGAAGGAGCGGGCGAAGGCGTTGAACAGAGAATCGTTGTACATAGATTCATCTCCTCATGGTTCAGCTATAACGTAGGATGCGCTGGCCAAGTTCCAAGCCCCGGCAAGCCTCCTGCG
This sequence comes from Bradyrhizobium sp. OAE829, assembly GCF_040546575.1. Classification (NCBI taxonomy): domain Bacteria; kingdom Pseudomonadati; phylum Pseudomonadota; class Alphaproteobacteria; order Hyphomicrobiales; family Nitrobacteraceae; genus Bradyrhizobium; species Bradyrhizobium sp. OAE829. Next base: position 2,371,399 of record NZ_JBEPOE010000001.1, read on the forward strand.
TATCCAATCGCGAATCACCAACAGCAGATGTGATATCTGACACGCGAGTGACTCCATCACGCAATGCAATAGTCATGCTAAACGACTCGGCAGCTCAAGAATGTGCTGGAATCCACCGAATCTGTAACCGGAGTGCAACATGCGGCATCCGGAGAAGTACTGGTTTTTCAGGTAGATGAACGAACCTGCAGAATTCGCGCGGTTGAAAACGCGCCGCCGCAATGCTTGTCGATTCATTAATGCGCGCCGCGCGCGGCGTCCGTTCAGCGCGTTGGACCATAACGGACGATCTGAGATCCAGATCACTCCAGGCTGCGTCATCCTCGGTAGATCATCTCTCTGTTCGGTGTCGTTCGACGAATCCGAACGCGCGAATTCCGTTTCCAGGGCTTATGCCGCTCACCACGACGCGTGTTGTTTGCGCTCTCGTCGGCATGAATGCCGTCAAGGCGGCGTGCATTGCGACTGTAATCAAGTCCCGAGCGCGGCGAACCGATACAAGAGGCTCGCGCGCTAGTACTTTTGGATTAGTCCGGTGCAACCAATTCGCCGGTCCTCCTGAGTGCGGCGCAAAACGAAATCCGTCCTGCCGCCAATCGGCACAGGTGTGCTCCATGTCACGGTCCGAATTGGACACCGGCCGGGATTTATTGTGCAAGGCACAATGCGGGCAAAATCATGGGGCGCGAATGGGCGCGTCGCCCAATATTTAGGCAACCGGCTGCCAGCAGCAGGGTTTTCCCGCCAACTGCCTGAAATTGAACGCAGGCGCGGCCGCCTGCGACCAATCAACAGATCGAAGCCGCCCCATGGCGGCTCCTGGCGCCCGCACCACTTCCGTGCGGACGGTCGGTGTGTCACGCATTTAAGGACGATCATGAAGCGTATCTTCCTGTGTACCCTCACGCTGGCCGCGATGACCTCGCTTGCCAGCCCCAGCCTCGCCCAGGATGGCGTCGACAAGACCAGGGCTGCCGCCTTCGACAACAGGATGTTCGCCGGCCCCCTCGGTCAAAAGACCTATGCCTGCTTCGTCCGCCGCTATGACGCCAACCACCTGGCGCAGCATCCCAAGCAAAAAGTCAGCGCGATGAAGCTGCTGGTCACGGCCGAAAATCCGCCAGAAGAGAAGATCACCAATTACTCCTTCCGCATCGGCGTCAAATATCGGCATCGGCCAGGCAATTTCGACTCCAGTGGTTATTGCAACCATGTCGTCACTGAAGACAAAGGCAACGAAATCCACTTCGGCTGCGGCGTCGATTGCGACGGCGGCGGCATCGATATCGCGATGAAGGACGACAAATCAGCCATCATCCAGCTGGAGCGGATCAGGATCTGGGACCGCAACAAGCCCGACGACGATTCCAGCAACGATCTGGTAGCCGGCGCCGACGACAAGGTTTTCCGGGTCGATCGCGCCGATCTGCGCGAATGTGCCGAGCTGGTGACCGACCGCAAGGAACTCGCGGCGCTCAGGCCTAAGTGACAGCTTTAAGGCAACCGAGTTGGAGGCCGCCATGCATCGACGCAGCATCTTGTGGGCCGCGGCTTCCGCTTTCGGCGCCGCCCTTGCTGCCTCGCGCGCCGGCGCAGCCACCGAGGCGCCGCCGACGAAAAAACTGAAAGTGGTCTACCACCTCAACGACCTCGACAAGGTCAGCTCTGTCGTCGGCAACATCCAGAACCACCTCGACGGCGTCGGCGGGCCTGACAACGTCACCATCGCTCTGGTCGTTCACGGCCAGGCGCTGCGCGCGTTCCACGCGTCCGCGGCCAATCCCGATCTGACACGGCATATCGGCCAGTTCGCCAGGGCCGGAATTGAACTCGCTGTCTGCAGCAACACCATGAAATCCCAGAAAGTCGGCCTCGCCGATCTCTTGCCGGGCTTCATTTCCGCCGACCAGGGCGGCGTGGTGCGCATCGCCGAGTTGCAATCGCAGGGCTATCTCTATCTGAGACCCTGATCGCAGTCTGCGATCGGGATCGCAATTTGCGATCGGGATCGCAATTTGCGATCGTGATCGCGGCGTCCGCTTTCCCGTCACAAAATAGTGCTGGATTTAGGCAACTCCCCGGGTGCTCATCCCCGGGGATCGAACTGACATAAATGGCGTTATCCCACTGGATACACCCATTCCGTCCGGCAGCCATTCCATCGACTTGCCATCCAATTGTTGACATTCCCGCCTCGCACCCGAAAGCTGCCGGGGAACCCGAAAACCGACGACCGGACAGAACAGGCATCATGAATCCCGTCAAAGCACTCGAAAACCACGGTCAGGCCGTCTGGCTGGATTTCCTCGCCCGCGGCTTCGTCGCCAAAGGCGATCTGAAGAATCTGATCGACACCGACGGCGTCAAAGGCGTGACCTCGAACCCCGCGATCTTCGAGAAAGCCATCGGCAGTTCGGACGAATATGACGGCGCGATCGGCCAGGCGCTGAAGAAGGGCGACCGCCCGGTCGCCGACCTGTTCGAACATGTCGCCATTGAAGACATCCAGAACGCCGCTGACGTGTTGCGGCCGGTCTACGACCGGCTGAAGGGCGAGGACGGTTTCGTCAGCCTCGAGGTCTCGCCCTATCTGGCGATGGACACAAAAGGCACCATCGCCGAGGCCGAGCGGCTGTGGAAGGACGTCAAGCGCAGGAATTTGATGGTGAAGGTGCCGGCGACGCCGGAAGGCCTGCCTGCGATCGAACATCTGATCGGCGAAGGCATCAGCATCAACATCACGCTATTGTTCTCGCAAAAGGTCTATCGCCAGGTGGCGGAAGCCTATCTCGACGGGCTGGAGAAACTCGTCGCCGAAGGCGGCGATCCTTCGCGCGTGGCCAGCGTCGCCAGCTTCTTCGTCAGCCGGATCGACAGCGCCGTCGACAAGCAGCTCGACGACAAGATCGCAAAGGCCAATGACCCCAGCGAAAAGGAACGCCTGAGCGCGCTCAAGGGCAAGGTCGCGATCGCAAACGCCAAGATGGCCTATCAGGACTACAAGGGCCTGTTTTCGGGCGCGCGCTGGGACAAGCTCAAGGCCAAGGGTGCAAAGCCGCAGCGGCTGCTGTGGGCTTCGACCGGCACCAAGAACAAAGACTACAGCGACGTCCTCTATGTCGAGGAACTGATCGGCCCCAACACCGTCAACACGGTGCCGCCGGCGACGCTGGACGCGTTCCGCGATCACGGCAAGGTGCGTGACAGCCTTGAAGAGAATGTCGAGGACGCCCGACGGGTACTGGAGGAATTGGAAAAGTCCGGCATCTCGCTCGACGCGATCACGGCCGAACTGGTCACGGACGGTGTCAAGCTATTTGCCGACGCCGCCGACAAGCTTTACGGCGCCGTCGCGCACAAGCGGGCGGCGTCGCTCGGCGGCGGAATCGACAAGCAGCACCTCGTGCTCGGCGATGGCATCAAGAAGGCGGTCGAGAAAGGCACCGAGGACTGGCGGGCGTCAGCCAAAATCCGACGGCTCTGGCACAAGGACAAATCGGTCTGGAGCAATGACGACGAGAATAAGTGGCTGGGCTGGTTGAACAGCCCGGCTGCCGCAGATGTCGCCGACTACGAGGATTTTGCCAGGCGCGTGAAGGGGCAGAACTTTTCGGACGCTGTCGTGCTCGGCATGGGCGGATCGAGCCTTGGTCCGGAAGTGCTGGCGGAAACCTTCCCGAAGAAATCCGGCTTCCCGAAACTGCACGTGCTCGACTCCACCGACCCCGCGCAGGTGCGCGCGATGGAGAAGAAGGTCGACCTGGCAAAAACCCTGTTCATCGTCTCCAGCAAATCCGGCGGCACCACCGAGCCGAATGCGATGAAGGATTATTTCTTCGATCGCGTCGCCAAGACCATCGGCGCCGACAAGGCGGGCCATCGCTTCATTGCGGTGACCGACCCCGGCTCGTCGATGGAGAAGGTCGCGACCAAGCAGGGTTTCGCGCGCATTTTCTACGGCGATCCATCGATCGGCGGACGATACTCGGTGCTGTCGCCGTTCGGGCTGGTGCCGGCGGCTGCCGCCGGCATCGATGTCAAAAGCCTGATCAAGCACACGCTGGCGATGGTGCGCTCCTGCGGCGCCGACGTGCCGCCGCACGAAAACCCCGGCGTACAGCTTGGGCTTGCGCTCGGCCTAGCCGGGCTCGAAGGCCGCGACAAGGTGACGATATCCTCGTCGAAGAAGATCGCCGATTTCGGAGCCTGGGCCGAGCAATTGATCGCAGAGTCCACCGGCAAGGACGGCAAGGGCCTGATCCCGATCGACGGCGAACCGCTCGCCGATCCCGCCGTCTACGGTAGCGACCGCTTCTTCATCGATATCCGGACCGAGGGCGAAGACGATTCGGCGCATAACGACAAGCTTGCCGCCCTTGAAGCCGCCGGGCATCCGGTGGTGCGCATCGTGATGAAGTCGATCGACCATATCGGCCAGGAGTTCTTCCGCTTCGAGATGGCCACGGCGGTCGCCGGCGCCATCCTCGGCATCAACCCGTTCAACCAGCCCGATGTCGAGGCGGCCAAGATCAAGACGCGCGAACTGACCGCGGCGTTCGAGAAAACCGGCGCACTGCCGGCCGAGCAGCCGGTGGTCGCCACCGCCGAAGCCGACATCTACACCGACGAAGCCAATGCCGACGCGCTGCGCAAGGCCGGCGCCAATGGCACGTTGGAATCCTGGATCAAGGCACATCTGACGCGTCCGGGCAGCGGCGATTATTTCGCGCTGCTGGCCTATATCGCGCGCGATGGCGCTTCGATCGACACGCTGCAGAAGATGCGGCTGGCGGTGCGTGACGTCAGGCATGTGGCGACCTGCGCCGAATTCGGACCGCGCTTCCTGCATTCGACCGGCCAGGCCTACAAGGGTGGGCCCGACAGCGGCGTGTTCCTGCAGATCACCGCCGACGATGCCAAGGACCTGGCCGTGCCCGGCCAGAAGGCCAGCTTCGGCGTCGTCAAGGCGGCGCAGGCGCGCGGCGATTTCGACGTGCTGACCGAACGCGGCCGGCGCGCATTGCGGGTTCATCTCAAGGGCGACCTCAAGCCGGCGCTTGCCGCGCTGGATGCCGCGATATCAGAAGCGCTCAATTAGGGAAGTATTGGCATGCAGCTTGGCATGATCGGCCTCGGCCGGATGGGCGGCAACATCGTGCGGCGGCTGATGAGGAACGGCCACACGTCGGTGGTCTACGACAAGGACGCCAAGGCCGTTGCCGCGCTGGCGGCCGAAGGCGCTGCCGGCGCCGACACGCTGGAAGCTTTCGTGGCGAAACTGGAGAAGCCGCGCACCGCCTGGGTGATGCTGCCCGCCGGCAAGATCACCGAGGCGACCATCGAAGCACTCGCAAAACTGATGGAGCCCGGTGACGTCATCATCGACGGCGGCAACACGTTCTGGCAGGACGACGTCCGCCGCGGCAAGACGCTGAAAGAGCGCGGGCTGCATTATGTCGACGTCGGCACCAGCGGCGGCGTCTGGGGCATCGAGCGCGGCTATTGCATGATGATCGGCGGCGACAGGGCCGTAGTCGACCGGCTCGATCCGATCTTCAAGACGCTGGCGCCGGGGATCGGCGACATCCCGCGCACCGGCGGCCGCGACGGCCGAGATCCCCGCATCGAGCAGGGCTATATCCATGCCGGCCCCAGCGGCGCCGGGCATTTCGTCAAGATGATCCATAACGGCATCGAATATGGCCTGATGCAGGCCTATGCCGAGGGTTTTGATATCCTGAAGAACGCCAATATCGAGGCGCTGCCGGCGGAGCATCGGTTTGATCTCGACATCGCCGATATCGCCGAGGTGTGGCGGCGCGGCAGCGTGATTCCTTCGTGGCTGCTCGATCTCACTTCGTCGGCGCTCGCCGAGAACCAGACGCTGGATAATTATTCCGGCCATGTCGAGGATTCCGGCGAAGGCCGCTGGACCGTCAATGCCGCGATCAACGAGGCGGTGCCGGCCGAGGTGCTGACGGCAGCGCTCTACGCGCGCTTCCGCTCGCGCAAGGACCACACATTCGCGGAGAAGATCCTTTCCGCGATGCGCGCAGGTTTCGGCGGCCACAAGGAGCCGCCGAAGAAGCCGGGCTCGAAGGCTTAACGCCCATGGCGGTCGGCAAACTGGCACAGACGAAACCCGATCCCTGCTCTTTCGTCATCTTCGGCGTCACCGGCGATCTCGCGCACCGGCTGGTGATCCCGGCCCTCTACAATCTGGCGGCAGCCGATCTGCTGCCGGAAAAATTCTGCGTCGTCGGCATTGCCCGCAAGGGCATGACGAGCGACGGCTTGCGCGACAGCCTGATGAAAGGGCTGCATCAATACGCCACGCGCCAGGTGGACGAGGAGATCGCGATGCGCCTGCTCGCATGCGTCACCTGCATCGAGGCTGACCCGAGGGATCCCGCCTCATTCGACGCCATGAGCGAGCAGCTCGACAAATTGGAAGCCGCGCGAAACACGCAAGGCAATCGTCTGTTCTATCTCGCGACGCCGCCGAGCGCCTTCCTGCCGATCAGCCGCGAACTCGGCCGCACCGGCATGCTGGTCGAGAACGGCACATGGCGGCGCCTGGTGGTGGAAAAGCCGTTCGGCACCGATCTGGCATCGGCAAGAGAGCTCAACAGCGAACTCCTGAAGCTGGTCGAAGAGCATCAGATCTACCGGATCGATCATTATCTCGGCAAGGAGACCGTCCAGAACATCCTCGTGCTGCGCTTCGCCAACGGCATGTTCGAGCCGATCTGGAACCGCAATCATATCGACCACATCCAGATCACGGTCGATGAAAAACTCGGCGTTGGCCATCGTGGCAGTTTCTACGACGCCACCGGCGCGTTGCGGGACATGGTGCCGAACCATCTGTTTCAGCTGCTGTCGCTGGTTGCGATGGAGCCGCCGTCGAAATTCGACGCGCATTCAGTGCGCTCGGAAAAGGCCGACGTGCTGGCCGCGATCCAGACCCAGAGCGAGCAGGAGGCGCTGCACAATTCGGTGCGCGGGCAATATCGCGCCGGCATGGTCGGCGACACCGAGATCGAGGATTATCGCCGGACCGCCGATGTCAAACCCGCCAGCACCACGGAAACCTATGCCGCGCTGAAACTGACCATCGACAATTGGCGCTGGGCCGGCGTTCCCTTTTATCTGCGCACCGGCAAGGCGCTGGGAATCAAGCGCACCGAGATCGCGATCAAGTTCAAGCAGGCCCCGTTCGCGATGTTCCGCGACACGCCGGTGGACCGGCTCTCGCAGAACTACCTGATCATCTCGACCGAACCGACCGAAGGCATCGCGCTGCAGTTCAACACCAAGGTGCCGGGCCCGACCATCAATATCGACGGCGTCGAGATGAAGTTTCGCTACAAGGATTACTTCAAGGCCGAGCCATCGACCGGCTATGAGACCCTGATCTACGACTGTATGATCGGTGACAACATCCTGTTTCAGCGCGCCGACAGCGTCGAGGCCGGCTGGCGGGCAGTGCAGCCATTTCTCGATGCCTGGAAGAACGCCGGCGGCAAGGGGCTCAAGGTCTATGAGCCCGGCAGCGAGGGCCCGGAGGAAGCCAACGACCTCTTGGAACGAGACGGCCGCAGCTGGCGCAAGCTCAGTTAGAGATGATGTCGAACGACAATCGCCATGTGACGTCAGTTGCCGATCCAGCCGCGATGGCCGAGGCCGCCGCCGAGCGCGTCATCGCGCGGATATCGGAAAACCCCGGCCGCGTCGCGATCTGCCTGACCGGCGGATCGAGCCCGAAACAGCTCTATGAATTGCTCGGGACCGATCCCTGGCGAAGCCGGATTCCGTGGCAACGCGTGCACTGGTTCATCGGCGACGAGCGCTTCGTGCCCGCGGATGATCCCCTCAACAACATGCGCGTGGCACGGGAAACGTTTCTGGACCGATGCGCGCCGGCATCCAACATCCATCCAATCCCGACGAGTACGGCCGATCCCGCCGATCCCGATCGCGGTGCGGCGCTTTACGAGGGCGAACTGAAAGCGTTCTATGGCGCAGACGATCTCGACCCGGCCCGGCCGCTGTTCGATCTCGTGCTGATGGGCGTCGGGCCCGACGGCCATACCGCGTCGCTGTTTCCCGGCGATCCCTTGCTCGACGAGGTCAGGCGTTGGGTGGTCGGCGTACACAAAGCCAATGTCGAACCGTTCGTCCCGCGCATCACGCTCACGCTGCCGACACTCGGTTGCTGCCGCGAAATGCTGTTCGAGGTCGCAGGATCAGACAAACGCGCGATCTTGACGCGCGTGTTCGCAGGCGAGAACCTGCCGGCGGGCCGCGCGCGATCCAGCGGCGAGACGATCTGGCTGGTGGATCAGGCGGCATTGCCGGAGAATTTTCGTGCGTGATGCGACAAGCCCCTGCGCGCTGGTGGTGATGGGCGTCTCCGGCTCGGGCAAGAGCACCATCGCGGACCGGCTGGCCGCGCGGCTGGGGTGGCGCTACGAGGATGCGGACAAATTTCACCCGCCCGCCAATGTCGCGAAGATGAGCGCGGGCCAGCCGCTGACGGATGAAGACCGCTGGCCCTGGCTGCAGGCGATTGCCGACGAGATCGACCGCCTCTCGGCGGCCGGACAACGCGCTGTCGTCGCCTGCTCGGCGCTCAAGCGCAGCTATCGCGACATTCTCGTGCATGGACGCGATGATATCCGCATCGTCTTCCTGAACGGGACGCAGGACCTGATCGCGGATCGGCTCGCTGCCCGCAAGGGCCATTTCATGCCGCCGGGGCTGCTCGCCAGCCAGTTCAGGACGCTGGAGCCGCCGCAGCCAGGCGAACGTCCCATTACGGTGTCGATCGCCGCCCCGATTGAGACCATCGTCGACGACATTGTCAGTCAATTGAAAGTGCCCTCATGAGCCGCATTGCGCTTGTCGTATCCGATGTCGATGGCACGCTGTTGACCAAGGACAAGATCCTCACCGACGACGCAAGGAACGCGGTGCGGGCGCTGCACGGCGCCGGCATCGGCTTCACCATCGTCTCCAGCCGCCCGACCATCGGCATGGGCTTTCTGATCGAACCGCTTGCGATCACGCTGCCGGTCGGCGCCTTCAACGGCAGCTCGATCGTCAATGCGAAGCTGCAGCCGATTGAACAGCATCTGATCGCGCCCGCGGTCGCACAGCGCAGTCTCGACGTGCTCAATGAATTCGGCGTCGATATCTGGCTGTTCAGCAACGAGCGCTGGTACACCCGCAATCCCGACGGCGAATACGTTCCGCACGAGAAGCGCGCGATCAAGGCCGATCCGACGATCATTGAGGATTTCACGCCGCATCTGCTGGAGGCCTGCAAGATCGTCGGCGCCAGTTCCGACGCGGCGCTGCTGGCGCGCTGCGAAGCGGCCATGCAGCAGGCGGTGGGCGCAGAGGCCACCGCGGTTCGCTCGCAAACCTATTACCTCGACGTCACTCCCGCGGGCTACGACAAGGGCACGTTCGTCGAGAACATCGCCAAACGGCTCGGCATTGCGACCGACGCCGTCGCCACCATCGGCGACATGCAGAACGACCTGCCGATGTTTGCCAGAAGCGGCATGTCGTTCGCGATGGGCAACGCGGCCGATGACATCAAGCAGCGCGCGACGCATGTCACCGATACCAACGAACGCGACGGTTTTGCCCGCGCGATGGAGACGATTCTGAAGGTCGACTAGCCGACCGTTTCGTATCGTCGCCGTGAGAGTGCGAAATCAAGCACGTCTCAAGAATAAATCCATAAGTCGCCAAAGCTTTCGCCCGGCAAATCCGCTTTATTGCATTGGTCGCCCCGGTTTTCGGGGTTGCCGATACCCCACACCATTTCCGCCAACGGGTGTGAATCGGCAAGCGCGAGCCGGTATTCATCCAGAGGTACGCAGGCACCCAGCCCCGCCTGCCGCCGTGTGACCGGGTGCCGGCTCGCGTGACGTTGATTTAGGGACAGCGCTACTTCGACCGCTGCATCGCCGGCTTCTCGGTGGTTTGCTTTGCCGCGCTGAGGTTATGCGCGGTATTGATCAGCGCGATATGCGTCAACGCTTGCGGGAAATTACCGGTCTGGCGGCCAGCGCCGGTGTCGAACTCCTCGGCCAACAGGCCGACATCATTGGCAATCGCAACCACGCGCTCGAACAACGCCCTCGCCTTGTCGGGTTCTCCCATCAGCACATAGGCATCGGCGAGCCAGAGGCTGCAGGCCAGGAATGCGCCTTCCGCCGGCTGCTGCTCGACTTCACGGGGGTCATGCCGCAACACGAAGCCGTCCCGCATCAGGTATTTCTCGATGGCGGCCAGCGTTCCCCGCACGCGGGGATCCGTCGGTTCCAGGAACCCAACCGAGGGCAGCAACAGGATGCTGGCGTCCAGCATTTTCGAACCGTAGGATTCGACGAACGCGTTCAGCTCGCGATCAAAACCCTTTTCGCAGACGTCGCGATGGATGGTGTCGCGCAGTGTCCGCCACTTTTCCAGTGGCGCCTTGAAGCCGAATTTTTCGACGCTCTTGATGCCACGGTCGAAGGCGACCCAGGTCATCACCTTGGACGAGACATAGTGCTTGCCGTCGCCGCGGCGCTCCCAGATGCCGTGATCCGGCTGATCCCATTGTTCGGCGAGATGCTCCAGCACCGTGCATTCCAGCGCCCAGCTTCCTTCATAGAGTTGTAGCTTGGCTATTCGCCATTGATGGAAGGCGTCGATCAGCTCGCCATAGACGTCGAGTTGCAGCTGCGCATGCGCGGCGTTGCCGACGCGGACCGGCTGCGCGCCCTCATAGCCCGGGAGCCAGCCCGCCTCCCATTCCAGCAGCCGCCGCTCTCCCATGATGCCGTACATGATCTGCATGTTGGCCGGCGATCCCGCCACCGCGCGCAACAGCCAATTGTGCCAGGCGAGAGCTTCCTCGGTATAGCCCGAGTTCATCAGCGCCAGCAGCGTAAAGGTGGCATCGCGCAGCCAGCAGAAGCGATAGTCCCAGTTGCGCCCGCCGCCGAGCTTTTCCGGCAACGAGGTGGTAGGCGCCGCGACGATGCCGCCGGTCGGCGCATAGGTCAGCGCTTTGAGTGTAATCAGCGAGCGCATCACGAGGTCGCGATGTTCGCCTTCGTAAGCACAGCGGCCGCTCCATTCGCTCCAGAACACCTCGGTTTCCTGCAATGCGACCGCGGGATCGATCGGCGCCGGCACCGCCAGATGCGAGGGCCCGTAGGTGAGGACAAAGGGCACGGTATCGCCCTCGCCTACCCAGAACTCCGCCACCGTGGTCAGGTCCTCGCCGCGGGTCGCGACCGGCGTTCGCAGCACGGTCATGTCAGGCCCGCAAATCGCGAGCAGTCCCGAGCCGTCTTCGGTTTTCCTGACCCAGGGAATGTCGGCGCCAAAACCAAAGCGGATCACCAGCTGCATCCGCAGCTTGACCCGGCCGCTGACCCCGCGCACCAGCCGCACCACGTCGGACGCATTGCCGCGCGGCGGCATGAAATCGATCAGCTCGACCACGCCATTGGCGATTTCAAACCGCGTCTCCAGGATCAGCGTGTCGCCCCGGTAGCGGCGTGACGTGTTGGTGATCTCTTCTGCGGGCGCGATCAGCCAGCGGCCATGCTTGTGGGTGCCGAGCAGCGCAGCAAAGCAGGCGTCGGAATCGAACGCCGGCCAGCACAGCCAGTCGATCGAGCCGTCGCGACCGACCAGCGCCGCCGTCTCGCAATCGCCGATCAATCCGTAGTCTTCTATCCTGCACGACAAGGCTTGCTACCACCTGGATCGGACCTATCCGCGCGACCGCTCGCGTGTCGCGGCCTTCAGCGCGGCGACGTCGATCGTGGACGCGATCTGCTCAAGCGGCACCGGCAGCCGGCGACGCCAGTTCGGGTGTTCGTCGACCGTGCCGGGAATATTGGGCTGGTCCACCAGACCCAAAAAATCCTCCAGCGCGATCGCGAGCAGCCGTGATGGAGTCCGCGCGAGGAAATTCGTCACGGAATAGAGGTCGTTATTGTCGATGCCGTTACCGCGCAGCAAATCGTCCAGCATCGCCAGCGCGTGCCAGCGCGCATCGTCGCTTTCGCCGGGGTCGATGCCGAGCGCGCGCTTGGTCTTGAGGTCGCCAAAAGAGCGCCAGCCGGCATAGGTCGACAGATCGTGGGTGTTGAAGGTGACCAGCGCATTGGCGAGATAGTGATCGAGGCTTTTGAACGGACCGTGGTCCTCGCGCTCGAACATCATCACCAGATAGGACCAGATGCCCCATCCGGCAATCTGGTCGCGAAAACCTTCCGGCACGGTGCCAAGGTCTTCGCCGATCACGACGCAGCGCTGCGCGATGCTTTCCTGCGCGGTTGCCGCCAATAACGCCTCGAACGGCATCGGCACGTAGACGCCGTCGGCGGCGCTGAAGCCTTGCGGCACCAGATAAAGCCGCTTCAGGCCCAATACGTGGTCGAGCCGGATCGCGCCGGCGTGCCGCATCGAGGCGCGCAGCATTTCGCGATAGGGCGCGAACGATTTGAGCTCCAGCCCGGTCGCGTTGAAGCCGGCAAGGCCCCAGCTCTGGCCGGCGGTGTTGAGCGGATCGGGCGGCGCGCCGACGCCGAGATGCCGCGAGATCGCCACCTGTTCGTTCCACGCGTCGAAACCGTCGGCTTGCACGCCAACGGCGACGTCGAGATAGAGCCCTACCCTCATGCCGAGCTCAAGCGCGCGGTCTTTCGCGGCCGCCAATTGCCGGTCGGCCGTCCATTGCACGAATTCGACAAACGCGATTTCGGTCGCGTCCGGACCCTTGCGCAGCTCGGCGCATTTGGCGTCGTCCGGTTGCCGCCATTCGTCCGGCCATTCCCACCAGGGCTTTTTGAATTTGTGCCGGAGCGTCTCGAAGCAGGCGAAGTGCGACAATAGCGAGCCGCGCTCGGCGCGAAATTTTTCGAACTCCTGCCTGCGCCCTTGTGTCGCATCGGCTTCAAAGGCGGCGAATGCCGATTGCAGTGCGCGCCATTTCAATCCGGCGACAGCGACATAGTCGATCATTTCGCCTTCTCTGACCCGCGCCAGCGCATCCCTTGTCCCGGCGTCGATGCGGAATTCCGGGATGTTCTCGACATCGACATAGAGCGGGTTGAGAAACAGCCGGCTGTTCGGCGAATACGGACTGCAATCACCGGGACGATCGTCGAACAGGGCATGCAGCGGATTGAGGCCGACGCCATCGGCGCCCAGATGGTTCGCGAGCTCGATCAGGCCTTTGAGGTCGGTGAAGTCGCCGATCCCCCAATTGCGCGCCGAGCGGACGCTGTAGAGCTGGACCGCGAGCAGCCAGCAGCGGTCGAAATCGCCGCCAAAAGCGCTTGGCGGCGCCGATAGCAGCGGCACGTCTTCGGTGGTGGAGGCGGCATCGGTCAGTTGCAGCCGATGGACGCCCAGCGGCAGATCCAGCGGCCACGCAATGACGCGATCGACGGCCTCGCCTTCCGCGATAACCTTGTGATTGGCCACGATTTTCCATCGAACCGGGAGCCTTGCGGCAGCCGAAAGCTCGGTCCGCGCAGGCAACCCAGACCGCACCACGACCGGGCCGCCGATGAACGGGCCCGGGGTCTGCGGCGGCAAGGCATCGAGGATGATTTTGAGGGCGGCCGTATCCGTCACACGGCGGTGACCCTGACCGTCCACGAATTCGGTCTGGATTCCCTGGCTGGCAGCTTGAGCGAAAAGGTCCATTCGGCACGCGGTTTGCACGCAAACGTCTCAGAGGCGTCGCGAAATTGTCCAAATACAGGAAGGGGATAGACGGTGTCTAACGCTCAGCCCCTCAATCGGTTCCAAGGGAACCAAAGTCGGCCGAGCGGCTTTCTACATATCTCCGGAACGTCTCCTTTCTCGCAAGTGAAATGGGGGCGTCGTTTCCATGGCTATGGCATCACCGTGAACAAAAAAGTCCAAACCGGCGAAAGCTCCAAGGCCGGCGTCTCCTTCCGATTCGATGCTGCCGATCCGCTGAATGACGGCGGCAGCTTTGCGATCGATGCAAGCGAGGTGCCAGCCGTCGAGTCCAGCGACGATGAGCTCTGGTACAAGGATGCCATCATCTATCAGCTCCACGTCAAGGCCTTTGCCGACAGCAACAATGACGGCATCGGCGATTTCGCAGGACTGACGGAGAAGCTGGGTTACCTGCAGGACCTCGGCGTCACCACGCTATGGCTGTTGCCGTTCTACCCCTCACCCGGGCGTGATGACGGCTACGACATCGCCGACTATGGCGACATCAATCCCGATTTCGGGACGATGAAGGATTTCCGACGCTTCATCCAGGAAGCCAAGCGGCGCGGCCTGCGCGTCATCACCGAGCTCGTCGTCAATCACACCTCCGACCAGCACGACTGGTTCAAGCGCGCCCGGCGCAGCGGCCCGGATTCGAGCGCGCGCAACTGGTACGTCTGGAGCGATACCGACCAGAAATACCAGGGCACGCGGATCATCTTCACCGATACCGAGAAGTCGAACTGGACCTGGGACCCGGAAGCCGGCCAGTTCTACTGGCATCGCTTCTTCGCGCACCAGCCGGATCTCAATTTCGACAATCCGCGCGTGGTCAGCGCGCTGGTGAAGGTGATGAAGCGCTGGCTCGATACCGGCGTCGACGGTTTCCGCCTCGATGCCATTCCCTATTTGTGCGAGCGCGACGGCACCAACAACGAAAACCTGCCCGAGACCCACGCCATCATCAAGCGGCTGCGCACCGAGCTCGACGCCTATGCCAAAGGCAAGGTGTTGCTGGCGGAGGCCAACCAATGGCCCGAGGACGTGCAGGAATATTTCGGCCGCAGCGATGAATGCCACATGGCCTATCACTTCCCGCTGATGCCGCGCATCTACATGGCGATCGCCCAGGAAGACCGCTTTCCGATCACCGACATCCTGCGGCAGACGCCCGACATTCCGAGCAATTGCCAATGGGCGCTGTTCCTGCGCAACCATGACGAGCTGACGCTGGAAATGGTCACCGACGTCGAGCGCGATTATTTGTGGTCGACCTACGCCAACGACCCGCGCGCCCGCATCAATGTCGGCATCCGCCGGCGCCTGGCGCCGCTGATGGACAACGACCGGCGCAAGATCGAGCTGATGAACTCGCTGCTGCTGTCGTTCCCGGGCACGCCGATCATCTATTACGGCGACGAAATCGGCATGGGCGACAACATCTATCTCGGCGACCGCAACGGCGTGCGCACGCCGATGCAATGGAGCCCGGACCGCAATGGCGGCTTCTCCCGCGCCGATCCCGCACGGCTCTATGCGCCCACCATCATGGATCCCGTCTACGGCTATGAATCCGTCAACGTCGAGGCGCAGTCGCGCAGCCTGTCGTCGCTGCTGTCAGCCACCAAACGGCTGATCGCGGTCCGCAAATCGACACTGGCTTTCGGCCGCGGCACCATGACGTTCATCCGCCCGGAAAACCGCTCGGTGCTGTGCTATGTGCGCCAGTACGAGGACGAGGCCATTCTCTGCGTCGCCAATCTGTCGCGATCCGCACAGGCCACCGAACTCGATCTCTCGGCGTGGAAGGACCGGATTCCCCTGGAGATGCTCGGCCGCACGCGTTTCCCCGCGATCGGCGAGCTGCCCTACATGGTCACGCTGGCGCCGTACGGCTTCTACTGGTTCGAGTTGCAGGAGCGCGACAAGTCTGAGCCGGTGGTGCAGCGGGCGGTGCCCGAATTCGAAACGCTGGTGGTGCCACTGGGCGCGACCTGGGTGTCGCTGGCGCGCACCCGCGGCGTGTTCGAGCGCGACGTGCTGCCCGGGCATTTGGCGCGGACGCGCTGGTACCCGGAGCGATCGGCCAAGGCGATCCAGCCGACGCTGATTTCGGCAATCCCGTTCTGCGATATCGGCGACAACCGGCCGTGGCTTGCCTTCTTCAAGTCGACGCAGCGTGGCGTCACCACGCGCTACGTGCTGCCGTTGCAGATCGAATGGGTTCGGTTCGATCGCGAGCGCTACAACCCGCGCGCCTTGGCCGCCGTGCGTCAGGGCGCCCGCGAAGGAACGCTGCTCGACGTCGCCAACGACCAGATTTTCATCGCGATCCTGCTGCGAAACCTCAAGGAGTCGCTGATCGTCGACGAAAGCGAGCAGGGTTTGAAGCTGGAATTCCGGCCGACCAGCCGTTTCTCCGACAAGGCGATCAAGCAGCCCGAACACATCCGCACGATCGAGACCGAGCGGGCCGACAGTACTGCGCAAGTGGACGACGATTATGTCGTCAAGATCTACCGCACGCTGCAGGCCGGCATCAGTCCCGAGATCGAGATGGGGCGCTTCCTGACCGAGATCGCCGGCTTTGCCAACACGCCGGCGCTGCTCGGCAGCGTCGAACTGATTGATGGCGACGAACGAAACGCGATCGGGGTCCTGCATGCTTTCGTCGCCAACCAGGGCGACGCCTGGACCGTGACCGCGGCCTATCTTGACCGCTTCGTCGACGAGCAGCGCCTGCTGGCGGCAAGCGAGCGTGTCAGGGAGAGCGAGGATCAGGTCTCGTTTCTGCGCTACATGTCGCAGGCCGGCCGCCGCGTCGCCGAGATGCATGTCGCACTGGCTGGCAACAATGAGCTTCCCGACTTCGTGCCGGAGCCCATCAAGCACGAGGATGTCGAGCGCTGGTTCGGCGACACCCTGGCCCGCGTCGAGCGCGTCTTCGACACGCTGAAGCAGCGACGCGATACGCTGAAAGAGGCCGATCGTCCGCTGGTCGATCAGCTATTGGCCCAGCCATCCGGCCTGCCCGATCGGCTGAAGGCGCTGTTGCCGCGAGAAAACGCCGGGCTCAATATTCGCCATCACGGCGACTTCCATCTTGGCCGGCTGCTGATCGTCAAGGACGACATCTTCATCGTCGATTTCGACGGCGATCCGCGGCGCTCCATCGCCGAGCGTCGGCGCAAGGCGCCCGCGGCGCGCGACGTCGCCAGCATGGTCCGTTCGATCGATTATTCGACGACTGCAGCGCTTGAGCGGGCGCTCAAGGTGGCCCACGATGAAAACGGCAGGCTCGGGGCTGCGCTCGCCGAATGGCGGAATCGGGCGACCGCCGCGTTCCTGTCCGCCTATCGCGAAGCCATGGTTAACAAGCGCCTTTGGCCGGCCGACCCCGAAGCCGCCGAGTCGATGCTCAACTTCTTCCTGCTGGAGAAGGCATGCTACGAGATCGAATATGAACTATCCTACCGGCCGGATTGGCTACGAACGGCCTTGACCGGAATGCTCCGTATTTTGCCGCAACAGTCGCTTGAGGCCTTATGACCAAGCTACCCGCCGAGGCCTATGCGATCATCCAGGGCAATCACACCGACCCCTTCCATTATCTCGGTCTCCATACCGAGGGCGACCGCAAGATCGTGCGTGCGTTCCTGCCGGAAGCCTCCAATGTCGAGGCAATCGGTGAACATGGTGAACGGGCGCCGCTGGCGCGGATCCATGATGCCGGGCTGTTTGCCGGTGCGCTGCCGAACGGCTCTACGCGCTATCAATTGCGCGCCCAGTTCGGCGACAAACTGGTCGAACTCGACGACCCCTACCGCTTTCCGCCCGTCCTGAGCGACTTCGACCTTTACCTGCTCGGCGAAGGCACCCATCAGCGCATCTACGACAAACTCGGCGCCCATCCGATGACGCTGGAAGGCGTCGAGGGCGTGGCCTTCGTCGTGCTGGCTCCGAACGCCCGCGGCGTCAGCGTGGTCGGCGATTTCAATTACTGGAATCCGCGCCGGCACCCGATGCGGGTGCGCGGCGTCGGCTATTGGGAGCTGTTCATTCCTCGCGCCAGCGTCGGCGACCACTACAAGTTCGACATCATCGAACCCAACGGACAACATTTGCCGCTGAAGTCCGATCCGGTCGCCTTTGCCGCCGAAGTGCGTCCCAAGACCGCCTCGATCGTTTTCGACCAGGCCAATCTGCCGCGTCCGCGCCCGGCACCGACGGGAATGAATGCGTTGAACGCGCCGATGTCGATTTACGAGGTTCATCTCGGCTCATGGCGGCGCAAGGGCAGCAACGAGTGGCTGACTTACCGCGAGCTCGCCGAGCAGCTTCCGGCTTATGTCAAGAATCTCGGATTTACCCATGTCGAACTTCTTCCCATCAGCGAACATCCGTTCGACGGCTCATGGGGCTATCAGCCGACCGGCTTGTTCGCACCGACCAGCCGGTTCGGCACGCCCGAGGATTTTGCCGCGCTGGTAGATGCCTTCCATCGCGAGGGCATTGCCGTGCTGCTCGACTGGGTGCCCGGACACTTCCCCGACGATCCCCATGGCCTCGGTCATTTCGACGGCACCGCATTGTACGAACACGCCAACCCCTTGCAGGGCCGCCATCTCGACTGGGGCACGCTGATCTACAATTACGGCCGCACCGAAGTGGTGAACTTCCTGGTGTCGAACGCGCTGTTCTGGCTGGAGCGCTACGCCGTCGACGGGCTCCGCGTCGATGCGGTGGCCTCAATGCTCTATCTCGACTACTCGAGGCCCGCCGGCGAATGGATTCCGAACCAGCATGGCGGGCGGGAAAATCTCGAAGCCATCGGCTTTCTGCGCCGCTTCAACACCGAAGTGTTCGGACGCTTCCCGGACGCCACCACCGCGGCGGAAGAATCCACCGCCTGGCCGCAGGTCTCCCGCCCGGTCGAATATGGCGGGCTCGGCTTCGGCTACAAGTGGAACATGGGCTGGATGCACGACACGCTGAAATACATCGGCAAGGATCCGATCCACCGTAAATTTCATCACGGCGACATCCTGTTCGGCCTGCAATATGCGTTCTCGGAGAACTTCATCCTGCCGCTGTCGCATGACGAAGTCGTGCACGGCAAACGCTCGATCCTGGGACGGATGCCCGGCGACGACTGGCAGCGTTTTGCGAATTTGCGCGCCTATTACGGCTTCATGTTCGGGCATCCCGGCAAGAAGCTGATGTTCATGGGCTGCGAGTTCGGCCAGGAGCGCGAGTGGAATCACGATCACTCACTGGATTGGCACCTGCTGCAACAACCGAGGCATGCCGGCATCCACAGCCTGGTCCGCGACCTCAACCACCTCTATCGCACGGTGCCGGCGCTGCACGAGCTGGATTGCAGCCAGCCGGGCTTCGAATGGGTCATCACCCATGATTCCGGCGGCAACGTCTTTGCCTGGGTCCGCAAGGGCCTTGATGCGCGAGCGCGCTGCCTCGTGGTCGTGAACTTCTCGCCCAACGTCTACTACGATTACCGGGTACGTGTGCCGTTTGCCGGCAATTGGAAAGAAGTGTTCAATTCGGACTCCGCGCATTATGGCGGCAGCAATGTCGGCAATGTCGGCGAGGTCCGGACGCTGGAGGGCAACATCCCCGAACTCAAGCTGACGATTCCGCCGCTGGCCGCGATCTTTCTCGTACCGGAAAGCTGACGCATGCGCCTGACCGCGGGAACGCCCTCACGCCTTGGCGCAAGCTGGGACGGAAGAGGCACCAATTTTGCGCTGTTCTCGGCCAACGCAGAGAAAGTCGAACTCTGCCTGTTCGACGGCCAGGGCCGCCGCGAACTCGAGCGCATCGAACTGCCCGAGCGTACCGAGGATGTCTGGCACGGCTATCTCAACGACGTCTCGCCCGGGCAGCTCTACGGCTATCGGGTCCACGGGCCCTACCATCCCGAGCACGGCCACCGCTTCAACGCCAACAAGCTGCTGCTCGATCCCTATGCAAGGCGGCTGGCCGGCCGGCTGGTCTGGAGCGACGCGCATTTCGGCTATCGGGCCGGCAGCTCGCGCGAGGATCTCTCCTTTGACCGGCGCGACAATGCCCGCGGCATGCCCAAGGCGGTCGTCGTCGACGAGACCTTCAATTGGGGCCGCCGCGAGATGCGGCCCAACATTTCCTGGGAAGACACGATCATCTATGAGGCCCACGTCAAGGGCCTGACGCAGAAGCGCGACGACGTGCCGCCAGGGCTGCGCGGCACTTATGGCGGGCTCGCCTCGCCTGCGATGATCGATCATCTCAAGCGCCTTGGCGTCACCACCATCGAATTGCTGCCGGTCCACGGGCTGATCGACGACCGCGTGCTGGTCGAAAAGAAGCTGGCGAACTACTGGGGCTACAACACACTGGCGTTCTTCGCGCCCGAAGGGCGCTACGCGCAGGACAATCCGCTCGATGCGTTCCGCACCACGGTGGCGCGGCTGCACGATGCCGGCATCGAGGTGATGCTCGACGTCGTCTACAATCACACTGCCGAAGGCAATCATCTCGGCCCGACGCTGTCGTTTCGCGGCATCGACAATGCGTCCTACTACTGGCTCAAACCGGACAATCGGCGTTTCTATGACGACTTCACCGGCTGCGGCAGCTCGGTCAATCTGACCCATCCGCGCGTGCTGCAAATGGTGATGGATTCACTGCGCTACTGGGTCGAGGTCTGCCACGTCGACGGCTTCCGCTTCGATCTCGCCACCGCGCTGGCGCGCGGGCCGAACGGTTACGACCGCAACGCCGCCTTCCTCACCGCCGTGCGTCAGGATCCGGTGCTGGCAACCGTCAAACTGGTCGCCGAACCCTGGGATCTCGGTTTGGGCGGCTATCAGGTCGGCGCGTTTCCGTCACAATGGTCGGAATGGAACGACCGATACCGCAGCGCGATGCGGCGCTACTGGAGCGGCGAAGGCAGCCTGATCGGCGAAATATCAAGCCGCATGACCGCTTCCTCCGATCTGTTTCACCATGACAATCGCGCCCCGCGCGCCGGCATCAATCACATCACTGTTCACGACGGCTTCACGCTGGCGGATCTGTTCAGCTACAACGAGAAGCACAACGAGGCCAACGGCGAAGACAACCGCGACGGCTCCAGCCACAACGACAGCAACAATTGCGGGCATGAAGGCCCGACCGATGACGCTGCGATCATTGCGTTGCGCCGCCAGCTCCGCAAGAACCAGCTGGCGTGCCTGATGCTCGCGCAGGGCACGCCGCTGATGCTGGCCGGCGATGAAGTCGGCAACTCGCAGAACGGCAACAACAACGCCTATTGCCAGGACAACGAGATCGGCTGGGTTGGTTGGGAAAACCTCGGCAAGGAAGGCGAGGACCTCACCGACTTCATCGGCCATTTGACCGCCCTGCGCCGGCGGTTCGGCCAGATCCGCTGCCAGCGCTGGCTCGACGGCCGTCGCGCCGACGGCTCCTACGGCGTGCTGTGGCTGACCCCGGCGGCCGAGGAAATGAAGGAATCCGACTGGAAGTTTCCGGAAGGGCGATTTCTGGCCTACGTGCTTGGGCCGATGGAACAAGGACAAGCGCCGATCTTTATCGTTCTGAACGCCGCCCCCGAAGAGATCGCATTCAAATTGCCCAAGATGAGCAAATACAAGAGCTGGCAGCGGGTGCTGAATACCACCGAAATCGCGCAAGCGACGGCCGACTTCGCTGCGGGCGCCGACCTGAAGGCACCGCCGCGCTCGGTGCTCGCCTTTGCGGGCTCAGCATGAATGACCGACAATTTGGCCCCAAGCTGACGAAAGACGGCACGCGCTTTCGCCTGTGGGCGCCGGCGGCCAAGCGCGTCGATCTGCTGCTGCAACACCCCCATGCGATGCAGCGCGGCGACGATGGATGGTTTTCCGCCGAAATCCCGGGCACGACAGCCGGAGCCCGCTACAAATTCCGCATCGACGACGAGATCGATGTCCCCGACCCCGCCGCCGATTTCCAGCCCGAAGACGTCTTCGGTCCGAGCGAGGTGATCGACCACGCCGCCTTTCCGTGGCGCGCGACGGAGTGGCGCGGGCGGCCCTGGCAGGAAGCCGTCATCATCGAGGCTCATGTCGGAACCTTCACGCAGGACGGCAGCTACCGCGCCATGATCGGGAGGTTCGATCATCTCGTGCAGACCGGCATCACCGCGCTGGAATTGCTGCCGCTGGCCGACTTCGCCGGCAGCCGCAACTGGGGGTATGACGGCGTGCTGTGGTATGCGCCCGACAGCGCCTATGGCCGGCCGGAGGACCTCAAGGCGCTGATCGACGAGGCGCATCTGCGCGGCCTGATGGTGTTTCTCGACGTGGTCTATAACCATTTCGGCCCCGAGGGAAATTATCTCGGCCGCTACGCGCCGGGGTTCTTTACCGAGGCCCACACCCCGTGGGGCAGCGCGATCGATTACCGCGTGCCGCAAGTGCGCGCCTTCGCGATCGAGAATGCGCTGCATTGGCTGCGTGATTATCGCTTCGACGGATTACGGCTGGATGCTGTGAACAGCATCGTCGAGCCCGGCGGGCTCTCGCTGCTGCACGATCTCAGCATTGCTGTGGGCAAGCTCGCCGCGGCTACCGGGCGTCACATTCATCTGGTGCTGGAAAACGGCGACAACCGCGCCAGCATCCTGGACGCGGCGCAGGACCCGCCGCGCGGCAAATATCGCGCGCAGTGGAACGACGATTATCATCACGCCTGGCGCGTGCTGATGACCCGCGAGAAGCAGGGATATTATTGCGACTATCAGCGCTCGCCGCTGGGCGACATCGTCAGATCGCTATCCTCAGGGTTTGTCTACCAGGGCGAGATGTCGGAATTTCGCGGCGGCAGGCGCGGCGAACCGAGCGGCAAGCTCGCACCGACGGCTTTCATCAATTTCCTGCAGAACCACGACCAGATCGGCAACCGCGCCTTTGGTGACCGGCTCGAAGCGGTGGCGGATCCCAAAGCGATCGAAGCCGCGCTCGCCGTGATGCTGCTGGCGCCTGCGATCCCGATGCTGTTCATGGGCGAGGAATGGGGCTCGAAGACACCCTTCGCATTCTTCTGTGATTTCAAGGGCGGACTGGCGGACGCGGTCCGCAAGGGCCGCCGCAGCGAATACGCCTGGGCCTACGCCGAATATGGCGACGAGGTCCCCGACGCGTTGGCGCTATCCACCTTCCATTCGGCTGTCCTCGACTGGAATGAACGTGCCGAGCCGGCGGCACAACGACGGCAGTCAACCGTGCAGCAGATGCTGGCGATCCGCCGGCGGGAGATCGTGCCTCGCCTCGCCGGCGCGGCGTTCGGCGACGCAACGGCCGCCGGCAATGGCCTCATGACCGCCAGTTGGCGCATGGGCGATGGCGCCACGCTTCGCCTGCTCGCCAACCTGTCGGACCAGGAGATCGCCAATACTTCGGGTGAATTCAAGGGAACCCTGATCTGGGGCAGCGAGTTGGGAGAGCGCGTCCCGCCATGGTCGGTGCACTGGCGCATCGGATAGGAAAATGCCCCCGGCGATCCCGATCGCGACCTACCGCCTGCAGCTTTCGGCGGATTTCGATTTCGACGCGGCCGCTTCCGTCGTCCCCTATTTGAGGGCGCTCGGAATCACGCATCTCTACGCTTCGCCCTTCATGACGGCGCGCAAGGGCAGCACGCATGGCTACGACATCACCGATCACACAAGGTTCAATCCCGAACTCGGCGGCGAAGCCGGCTTCGAACGGTTGAGCGCGGCGCTGCGGAAATACGATCTCGGACTGATCCTCGACTTCGTGCCCAACCATGTCGGCGTGCACTTTGCGGACAATCCGTGGTGGCTCGACGTGCTGGAATGGGGTCAGACCTCGCCGCAAGCGGCATCCTTCGATATCGACTGGGAACTGCTGCCGTATCGCGCGCGCGGCGGCGTGCTGCTGCCGATCATCGGCTCCTCCTACGGCCAGGCGCTGGAAAGCGGCGAGATCGAACTGCGCTATGATGCGAGCGAAGGCAGCTTCTCGGCATGGTATTTCGAGCATCGGCTGCCGATCGCACCCGAGCGCTACAGCGAGATCCTGCGAACCGTGGTCAGGGAAGCCGGCGGCGAAGACAGTCCGGCCGGCAAGGACATCCTCGCCCTCGCCGCGCGCTACCACGGACTGCGCCGCCCGAACCGGAAGGAAGCCCCGGCGTTCAAAGAGGGGCTACGGGCGATTGCCGGAAGCACTGAGACCATTGCGCACGGGATCGATGCCTATCGCGCCGGACCGGATCGTCCCGCCCAGACGCTGGCGCTGCATCACCTTCTCGAACGCCAGCATTACAAGCTCGGTCACTGGCGGCTTGCCTCCAGCGACATCAACTATCGCCGCTTCTTCGACGTCAATTCGCTCGCGGGATTGCGCGTCGAGGACGCCGGCACCTTTGAGGCCATCCATCAACTCGTCAGGCGGTTGATCGCGGAAGGAAAGCTGCAGGGACTGCGGCTCGACCACATCGACGGCCTGCGCGATCCCGTTCAATACTTTCAGCGCCTGCGCCGGCTGATCCGCGGCGCGCAGGGCGCCAAACCATTTTACATGGTGATCGAGAAGATTCTCGGCGAAGACGAGAAGTTGCCTTCCTTCACCGGGGTTCACGGCACCACCGGCTACGAGTGGATGAACACGATCACGCAAGCGCTGGTCGACGGCAATGGGCTCGAACCGCTCAGCGAGATCTTCCGCCAGATCAGCAGCCAGTCGCCGAAACTCGAACCTATCCTGAAGGAGGCCAAGCGCCGGGTGCTCGAAACCCTGCTGACCAGCGAATTCACGGTGCTGACGCGCCTCCTGGCGCGCATCGCCAGCGGACACTACTCGACACGGGACTATTCCGCCGACAGCCTGCGGCAGGCGCTCGAACTCTATGTACTGCATTTCCCGGTCTATCGTACCTATCTGACGTCGTCGGGTCCGAACGCCCATGACCGCGCGCTGATCTCGCAAACGATCGCGAAGGCGCGCGCCGACTGGTTCGCCGCCGATGACGGCATTTTCGATTTCGTGCGCGATACCCTGACCATGGACCTGCTCAAGCCCGGCCGGCCGCCACACAGCGCGCCGCGCGTGCGCCGGTTTGCGCTGAAGGTGCAGCAATTCACCGGGCCGATAATGGCGAAATCGCTCGAGGACACCACGTTCTATCGCTACCACCGCCTGCTCGCGCTCAACGAGGTCGGCGGCGACCCGTCTGCCAGGGCGCTCTCTGTCGATGATTTTCATCAGATCATGCAGACGCGCGCCCTGGAATGGCCGCACGGCATGACCGCGACTGCAACGCACGACACCAAGCGGGGCGAGGACGCCCGCGCCCGGATCATGGCGCTGTCCGAGATCCATGGCGAGTGGACCAGCGCCGTGGCGCGGTGGAAGGTTCTCAACGCGCCCCATCTGGTGATCGACGGCGAGATGCGGGCGCCCTCGGCGACATTCGAATACATGCTCTATCAGGCCCTGCTGGGCGCCTGGCAGCCGGACGACGCGGCGTTCCTGGAACGGATGCAGGCCTACGCGCTGAAGGCCGCGCGCGAGGGCAAGGAGGAGACCAGCTGGCTCAATCCGCACGAGGCCTATGAGGCGGGACTGAAGACCTTCATCGCGCGCATCCTGGACCGCTCCGTTTCCGCCGAGTTTCTGGACGCGCTTGACGCACTGGCGCGGCGGGTATCGCTATTGGGCGCCCTGAACTCGCTGAGCCAGATCACGCTGAAGGCAACGATGCCAGGCGTGCCGGATTTCTATCAGGGTACCGAGCTTTGGGATTTCTCGCTGGTCGACCCCGACAACCGGCGGCCAGTCGACTTTGCCGAACGTGTCCGCCTGCTCGCTTCACTGCAGGCACCGGACTGGGACCAGTTGGTGCAGGATTGGCCGAGCGGCAAGTTGAAACTGGCCTGGACGCGGCATCTGCTCAAATTACGCACTGGGCTTGCCGATGTCTTCACGAACGGCGATTATCAGCCACTGGATATCAGCGGACCTCATCGCGACCACTTTATCGCCTTTGCCCGCCGTCGTGGCCGCGAGGCCGCAATCGTCGTCGTCACGAAATCGTCCGCGGCGTTCTCGGAGAGCGGCCGGGCGTGGCCCCGTGCGGAAAGCTATGATGCCACCCTCGATGTCAGCGGCTTTTCGGCGGAAGGATTTGCCGACGCCGATGCCTCACAATTGCGGTTGTCCGACCTGTTGGCGCACCTCCCCGTGGCCGTGCTGAAGGCCAGATATCACGGCGCGGCGCAGCCCGTGCCAAAGCGCAGGCGCTTGATGCCAACGCTCTAGGGCCGATCGACATTCAGGATTCCCAAGAGGTGTAATCGCTGATTCATAGGGTTCCGTGATTTGCACGGAGCGGATGATGGCGACGAGAAGATACGAGCTGAACGAGGCGCAGTGGGTAAAGATTTCACCACTGCTGCCGGGCAAGGGTGGCGACCCTGGCCGGACGGCCGCGGATAACCGTCTGTTCGTGAACGGATGTTTGTGGGTTCTGCGCTCTGGGGCGCATTGGTGCGACCTGCCGGAGCGGTACGGCAAGTGGAAATCGGTGCACCGGCGGTTCAGCCGCTGGTGCCATGCGGGCGTCTGGGAACGTGTGTTCACAGCCCTGACGGCGGACCGTGACAATCAGTATCTGATGATCGACAGCACCATCGTTCGTGCCCATCAGCAGGCAGCGAGCGGAAAAGGGGGGCCAAAGATCAGGCGCTGGGGCGCTCCCGAGGTGGACTGACGACGAAGATCCACATGCTGGCCGACGCGCTCGGTCGCCCGCTCCGCTTCGTCATTACGGCCGGCCAGACTGGCGACGTCACCCAGGCGCCTGCCTTACTTCACGGTCAGAACGGCGATGCCGTGCTCGCCGACAAAGCCTATGACAGCAACGCCATGCGCGCGATCATCGCTGATATGGGCGCAACAGCGGTCATCCCGTCCAACCGAACCCGCAGGATCATCATCCCGCACGACACCATGGCCTACAAACAGCGCAATCGCATCGAGCGCTGCTTCTGTCGCCTCAAGCACTTCCGGCGCTTGGCCACACGCTACGACAGACGATCTTCCCACTTTGCCGGCTTCATCCACCTCGCCGCAGCAATGATTTGGGGGCAATGAATGTCGATCGGCCCTAGTTCTTCTTGGTCAGCAACAGATTGCCGCGACTTCGGATCGCGGCCTGTGCCACTTCGGCGAAGCGCTGCAGCAACCACGGCAGCACGACCTCTACCTTCACATGATCTTCGGCGACATCGACATGGCCGGCAGCCGCCTGCCCGAGCGCGCGGACGCGAAAGACCATGCGGTTGTCTTCCCATCGCTCCTCATCGACGCTCAGCACCGGCACGCTCGATGCCGCGCGCGATAAACCGGACTTGAGACGGCGCATGGCCTCTTCGCGGCCGAGGCTGTGCGGAATGGAAACGACGAGCGGTGCGGACATTGGACAAATCCTCGGGTCTGATCTTTCGGATGTAATTCCGTTCCGTTCGAAAGGAAGAGGCGGGCGCGATATGTGCACTGCAATAGGCGGAACTTTCGCGATTGCCATTTGTTTTTCCGGTTGAGGGCAAGGCAAACGGGCGCCCAATGGGCTGAGGAGAGTTACATGTCACTCGGAACAATTATCCTGATCATTCTTATCATCGCGCTGCTTGGCGGCTTTTCCGGCATTGGCGGCGGGCCGTTCTACGGCACCGGCTATTACGGTGGCGGCGGCCTCGGCCTGGTGATCGTGATCCTGCTGATATTGTTGTTGCTCGGGAAGCTGTAGACAATTTGGAGATCGTAGGGTGGGCAAAGGCGCGCTTGCGCCGTGCCCACCTCTTTCTCACAAGACAAGATGGTGGGCACGCTTGCGCTTTGCCCACCCTACGCTGAAGCCAGCTTTTTCGTCGCCGCCTTGATCGACGCCGCCGCCTCATCGTAGTCCTGCCACGCCTTGGTTTTGGCCAGCAACGCCGGCACCGTGCGCACGGTGTATTTCTTTGGGTCGAGATCGCCGCGCACCTGGGCCCAGGTCAGCGGCATTGAAACCGTGGCGCCTTCGCGCGCGCGCGGCGACAGCACGGCGACCGCGGTCGACATCCGGTCGTTGCGCAGGTAGTCGAGGAAGATCTTTCCCTGGCGCTGCTTCTTCGACATGTTGAGCAGATAGCGCTCGGGATCGTCGTTCGCCATCCACTGGCAAACGCCCTGTGCGAACGCCTTCGCTTCCTTCCAGGTCACCTTGTCTTTGGCGCCGTACAGCAATGGCGTCACCACGTGCAGTCCCTTGCCGCCGGTGGTCTTGCAGAAGCTCTCCAGACCCACGGCGGTCAGCCGCTGCCGCATCTCCTTGGCGGCCTCGATCACGTCGGCAAACCCGACATTGGGCGCGGGGTCGAGGTCGAACACCAGCCGGCCCGGCACGTCAGGCGCATCAGGCGCGCAATTCCAGGGATGCAGCTCCAGCCCGCCGCTCTGCGCGACGGCGGCCAGGCCCTCGACGCGATCGATCTGCAGGTACGGCTTGCGGTCGCCTGAGACCTTGACGAGTTCGAGCAGCTCCGACTTGCCCGGCATGCCATGACGCTGAAAGAACGTCTCTCCCTTGATGCCATCGGGCGCGCGAACCACCGAGCACGGCCGCCCCTTGAGATGGCCGATCATCCATTCGCCGACGGCTTCGAAGTAGCGCGCAAGATCGAGCTTGGTCACGCCCTTGCCGTCCCCACCGTCGGGCCACAGCGCCTTGTCGGGTTTTGAGATGACGACGCCCATCACCTCAGCGGATTTGCTGGCCGACGACTTGCCGGACCTGATCAAAGGTTTTGTCACCTTGGTCATGACAGGCCTCTCCGCTTCAACCTCGTTCGCCGGCTTGTCCTGCCGCAGCCCCTTGAACGCCGCCTGCCTGATGTTGCCGCCGTCGGTCCACCCCGCGAACTCGATCTCGGCAACAAGCTCCGGCTTCAGCCAATGCACGTCGCGGGTCTTGTTCGGCGCGTCCTTGCCGCCAAACGGGCTCTTGTCCGAACTCGCCGCCTTCAGCGCCGGCATGATGCGCCGGACCGTGTCCTGCCCAAAGCCGGTGCCCACGAGACCGACAAAGGCCAAATGACCGTCGCGATAGACGCCGGCCATCAGCGAGCGGAATTTGCCGTTGGTGGTCTTCCAGCCGCCCAGCACCACCTCGTGTCCGGCCCGGGTCTTGGATTTGGTCCAGCTTTCGGACCGCCCGGATCGATACGGCGCATCCAGCTTTTTGGAGATGATGCCTTCCAGCGCCAATTTGTTGGCAGCTTCCAGGATGGAAGCGCCGCCTTCCTCGAAATGCTCGACATATTGAATCAGGCGACCCTTGCCCTTCCGCGCTTCCAGGAGTTTCCTCAAGCGCGCCTTGCGCTCGCCCAGCGGCAGGCCGCGCAGATCCTCACCGCCGGCGAACAGCAGATCGAACGCGAAGAAGATCAGCGCGCCGGTCTTGCCGTCGGAGATCGCGGCCTGCAGCGTCGAGAAATGCGGCACGCCATGATGGTCGAGCGCGGCGATCTCGCCGTCGATCAGCACATCCGGCAGCGATGTCGCCTCCCTGGCGATGGCGCCGAACTTTTCCGTCCAGTCCAGTGCTTTACGGGTTTTCAGGACGGCGTCGCCATCCTCGACCCGCAATTGCATGCGGTAGCCGTCGAATTTGATCTCGTGGCACCAGCCGTCCGAATTGGGTGGGCTTTCGGCCGAGGCGCAAAGTTGCGGCGCGACGAAATCCGGCATCGCATCGACCTTCTTCGCCTTGGTCGCCTTAGTCTTGGTCGCCTTAGTCTTGGCCGCCTTAGTCTTGGCCGCCTTAGTCTTGGCCGCGGCGCGCGCCTTCGTTGGAGGCGCGGGTCGCGATATCGACGTCCTGATCGATGTTTTTCCCTGCGCCCGCGCTTCCGCCGCCTCGCCGCGGTTGGAATTCCACACCGCATCGGCTTTGGTCTTGCCGCCCTTCGCCAGCATGAACGGCTTTGGCGCCCTTCCCTTGCCTGTCGCGATCTGATCCATCGAGCGGCCCGACGCGACCGATCTGTCATCGTCGAGGATGTCGCTTGCGTCCCCTTCCTTGACGAATTCGTCGCGGTGCTTGATCAGCAACCAGTTGGTGCGCTTGCCGCCATAGCGGTCGCCCTTCATGCGCACCAGCACCCAGCTGCCGTGCAGCTTCTCGCCGTGCAGGATGAATTTCAGGTCGCCCTTCTTGAAGCCGCGATCGGGATCATCGGATTCCCAATAGCCGCGATCCCAGAGCTGCACGGTGCCACCGCCATACTGGTCATCGGGAATGGTGCCTTCGAAATCGCCGTAGTCGAGCGGATGGTCCTCGACCTCGACTGCGAGGCGCTTGTCGTGCGGATCGAGCGAGGGACCGCGCGTCACCGCCCACGATTTGAAGACGCCGTCGAACTCCAGCCGGAGATCGTAATGCAGCCGGGTCGCGTCATGCTTCTGGATCACGAACCGCCGCTGTTTTGAAGGCGCCACCTTGGCGTCACCGGACGGCTCGCTGGTTTTTTCGAAATCGCGTTTTTTCCGGTAGGTGGTCAGGCTCTTCGGCGGCAAGGTCAAATCCCACCCTTCAAGCGCCACTGCATACGGCGGCAACAGGAACGAAAACCCATACTAACCGGGGAAGTTCCAAAGCCAACCCCGTCATTGGAAACCGGGGTTGCTCCACACAATACTGTCGTCCTCCGCGAAAGCGGGGGACCCAGTACACCGCGGCTTTTCGGTTATATCATTGGCGTCTCTGGAATACTGGGTCGCCCGGTCAAGCCGGGCGATGACACCTGAATATGTGCTCGCGTTCTCGCGACGCATTGCGCCCGAGGTTTGTGAGTAACTTCCTTGCCCTCTCATAGAGAGGGCGCAGGGAAGACCGGGTGCGCGCTGCACCCGCGGTCCCGTGTGCGATTAGCACAAGAAATGCTGCACACGAGCATACAGGGCAGCGGAGAACACCCGGCCTTCCCTGCGCAATGGCTTTACGGCTTATGCCGTGATCTCCCCGGAGACGAGTTCTTGGTTGACTCCGTCGCTGCCGTTCCCGCTTGCGCTTCTCCGACAGCTTGACGCCTGCAACGGGCGCCAGGACCACACGGTTTTGCCGTACGCCCGTCCACGCCGTCGTCAGACGTGAACCAGCGTCCACCGCAACCCGTCCAACGTCCGTGACGACGGCCGACGCCCTCTGAGTGGGACGGGATGGCGATAGATGCGCACTGATTTGGGTCGGACGACAACAGAATTATTTTTGATTTGCAGAAATTTTCTGCTTGACATGATTTCTGTAAACCGGAAGTTATTTGCCCGTCGGGTTGTTTTGTCACACTCAACCGTCATTGCGAGCCAACGGCTCCCAATGACGGAACGACCGCGTCGCCCTCGGACGGCAGCAACAGGAACCAAACCCAACACCAACCGTTGAAACTCCGAAACCAAAACCCTCGGAGATTGTCATGGCCCCTCGCGCCTATTGGAAAGGCTCGCTGAAACTGTCGCTGGTGTCATGCCCGATCGCGCTGTATCCGGCCTCGACCTCTGCCGAGAAAACCCGCTTCCACATGATCAACAGGGAGACCGGCAACCGGCTGAAGCAGCAGATGGTGGATGCCGAAACCGGCGATGTCGTCGAGAGCGACCAGAAGGGCCGCGGCTACGAGCTGAAAAAGGGCGAGTATGTCGAGGTCGAGAAAGAGGAGCTGGAGGCCGTCCAGATCGAGAGCAACCACACCATCGACATCGACAGCTTCGTGCCCCGTGACGAGATCGACAAGCGCTATCTCAACAACCCCTATTATATCGCGCCGGACGGCAAGGCCGGTATCGACGCCTTTGCCGTGATCCGCGACGCCATGAAGGACCAGGACCGCGTCGCGCTGGCGCGCATCGTGCTCACCAACCGCGAGCACATCATCGCGATCGAACCGCTCGGCAAGGGCTTGCTCGGCACCACGCTGCGTTACCCCTACGAGCTGCGCGACGAGGACAGCTATTTCGACGACATCAAGAATCCGAGGATATCGAAAGACATGATCGAACTCGCCAGCCACATCCTCGATACCAAGGCGGCGCATTTCGATCCGTCGAAGTTCAAGGACGAATACGAAAACGCGCTGAAGGCGCTGGTCCGCCGCAAGGCCTCCGGCAAGCCGGTGAAGGCCGCCCCGCGTGAGGAGAAGGCGGATAACGTCATCAACCTGATGGACGCGCTGAAACAGAGCCTGAAAGGCAAGGCTGCTACCAAGCGGCGGGCGAGCGCGCCGGCCTCGCGCCGGGCCCCGCAACGGCGCGCGGCGAAGAAGGCGCACCGGTCGGCGGCGCGGGCCCGCAAGGCGGGGTGATTTCGAAAACGCAGCCCACTCATTCGTCATGCCCGGGCTTGAACCGGGCATCCACGACTTCCTTTAGCTTGCAGCAAAGACGTGGATGGCCGGGTCAAGCCCGGCCATGACGAGAATGGGAACGCGACAATTACTTCTTCGCCTTCCGCTTCTTCGACGTCTTCCGCTTCTTGGCTGTCTTCTTGGCCTTCTTCGGCACCTTCTTGCCCTTGGCCCGCGCCTCGGAAAGTCCGATCGCGATCGCCTGCTTCCTGCTCTTCACCGTCCTGCCGGAACGGCCGCTCTTCAAGGTGCCGGCCTTACGTTTCTTCATTGCGCGCTTAACGTCGGTGGACGCTTTCTTCGAGTACTTTCGTGCCATGGATGACCTCCCGGTTGCCGGGAAATCAATCGTCGCATTACACGAAGGTTCCCGCCCAAAATCCTCACGCCATCGCGGCATGGAGTTCGGCCGGGTTTTTCGCGGCCCGCAATCGCGCAAGCGTATCCGGCGATCTCAGCGTTCGGGCGACCAGCGCCAGGGCGGTGAGCGCTTCGCTCTCCACTGCCGCAGGCAGCAGCAGGACGAACACCACGTCCACCGCTCGTCCGTCGATGGCATCAAATTCGATGCCCTGCTTCAGCTTTGCAAGCAGCCCATAGGGCCGCTTCAAGCCCGTCAGCCGGGCGTGCGGAATGGCGATGCCGTTGCCGGTCCCCGTCGATCCCAGTTCTTCCCGCTTCAGGAGATGCGACGTCACCTGATCGACGGCCAAACCGAGATTGGCTGCGGCCATGGCCGCCAATTCCTGCAACAGCGGCCCCTTCTGCGAGGCCCGAACGTCGATCATGACGTCGGTTGGCGATAGCAGATCGGAAATCTTCATCGTAACTCCAGGCCGGCCGCTGCATGTTAATCCGGCGCGCGCAGCCGATAGCCTATTCCGGTTTCAGTCAGAACGAACTGCGGGCGCTCCGGATCCATCTCGATCTTCTGCCTGACCTGGCGCACATAGACCCGCAGATATTGCGCGTCAGTCAACTCATCCCACAGCTCCTTCAGCAGGAACCGGTGGGTCAGCACCTTGCCGGCATGCTGAACCAGCACGCGCAGTAATTCATACTCCTTGGGTGACAATTTGACATCCTTGTCACCCACTTTGACGATGCGGCGCACAAGATCGACCGAAAGATCACCGGATCGAAATACCGGTCGTTCGCCATGAACCTGCAACTGATGCCGCAGCGCGGCGCGCATGCGGGCGAGCAGTTCGTCCATTCCGAACGGCTTGGTGAGATAATCGTCGGCGCCGAGATCGAGCGCCTGCACCTTGCCGACCTCGTCGCCGCGGCTCGACAGCACAATGACCGGAACGCTGTCGTTGCGTCCGCGGATCATGCGCAGCAATTCATGGCCCTGGATATCCGGCAATCCGAGATCGAGAATGATCAAAGCGGGATCCTGCGCAAGCAGTTCAAGCCCGATCTTGCCGTTGGAAGCTTCCAGGATCTCGTAGCCCTGCGTGCTCAGTCCCATCCGCAGCAGTTTACGGATCGGCGGCTCATCGTCGATCACCAGGACCTTGATCGGCGCGGCACTCATGCGGCGGTGTCCAGTGCATCTGATACGGCCGGGACCGGCAAGCGGATCGTCAGCACGGCGCCGCTCCGGTCAAGCCGGTTGGCGGCCGAGATCGTGCCATGCATCGCCTCGACAAAGCCGCGCGAAATCGCCAGGCCAAGGCCGGTGCCCGGACGGACGTGATCGCCCTTTTGCGCGCGATGGAACTTGTCGAATATCATATCCACCTCCTCGGGCGGTATACCATCGCCTTCGTCAATGATCTGCAGGGACACCCAATCCCTTTCCCGCGAACCCCTGATCGAAATCATGGTGTTGGCCGGCGCATATTTCGCCGCGTTGTCCAGCAGATTAAACAGCACCTGCTCGAACAGCACCGCGTCAAGCTGCAGCATCGGCAAGTCGGCGGCAAGCTCGAGCGAAACCTTGTGGCCTCCAAGAATCTTGCTGGCGCGCCGAAGCACGCTGCCGACGATCTCGCCGATATCATGCAGCGCCGTATTAGGCACCACGGCGCCGGATTCCAGCTTTGTCATGTCGAGAAGGTTGGCGATGAAGCGGTTGAGCCGTTCGGACTCGTCGATCACGGTTGCCAGCAGATCCCGCTTTTCGGTGTCGCTCAGGCCGCTGTCAAGGTCCCGTATCGCGCTTGCGGCGCCGAGCACCGAGGCCAGCGGTGTCTTGAGATCGTGCGAGATCGAGGTCAACAGCGCCGAGCGCAGACGATCCGACTCCACGGTGCGCTTGACGCGATCCATATCCTCAACCAGCAGCACGCGCTCGATCGCCAGCGCGCCCTGATCCATCAAGGCATCGAGCAAGCGGCGTTGATCCGGGGTGAGCAACGGCCCGGTCTTATCATCATCGATGCCGATGACGCCGATCGGTCCGCGTCCGGTCCGCATCGGCAGGAACAGGCGCTTGGCGCCCGGCAGCGTATCGGCGCCGCGCCCGGCGGCGCGGTCGTTGCCCCATGCCCAGTTCGCGGCGGCGAGATCGGCCTGATCGAGCTGATCTTCGGGCGGATAGCCGGCCTTGACGGTGATGATGCCGTCCTCAGGCAACAGCAGCACTACCCGCACCTTCAACATCAAGGCCGTCTGGTAGGCGGTCGCCCACAACACGTCGTCGAGTGTCGCGGTGCCCGCGAGCTTGCGGCTGAAGGCGTAGAGCGATTCCGTGGTGCGGACCCGGCCCATCGCGGTCACAGCCTGTGTTCGTACCCGCGCTGCGACGTTGGAGACCAGGATCGCAATCAGCATGAAGAAGAAGAAGGCGGTGACATTGGGTGGATCGGTGATCGTGAAATTATAGAGCGGCGGCAGAAAGAAGAAATTGTAGCAAAGCGAGCCCACCACGCTTGCAAAAATCGACGGCAACAGCCCGTAACGGACGGCAGCCCCGACCACGGCCGTCAGGAACACGAGGTCGACGTTTTCGATGCCGAGCCGCGGATGAACCAGCAGGCCGGCACCGAGCGCAATGGCGACGAACGTCAGGGATATTGCATAGGGAATCGGATCGAACGGCTCCTGCCGTTCGGCCGTGCGCACCGTGTTCTTCGGAACGGGTTCGGCCGCGAGCTCCTCGCCGGCGATGACGTTGACGGTGATATTGCCGGCGCGGCGCACCAGATCGTGCACGACCGAGCCGCGCGTGAGTTCAAACCACCACGAACGCGTCGACTTGCCGATGATGATCTGGGTCACATTGTTGGCTTGCGCGAACTGGACCACGTCATCGGCAATGCGCCGCCCGACACCGGGAACGGTGATAGCCTCGCCACCGAGCGCTTCGGCGAGCCGCAGCGTGTCGGCCAACCGGTCGCGCTGCTCGTCGGTCAGTTGCAGGCTGCGCCGCGTCTCGATGCTGATCGCCGTCCATTGCGCGTGCAACCGGTCGGCCAGCCGCTTGGTGTAGCGCACCAGCCCCGCCGATCGCGGATCCTCACTGATGCAAACCAGAACCCGCTCGCCTGCGGCCCAGGGCCCGGCGATCGCGTTGGCTTGCATGTGGGTCAGGAGTTGCTCGTCGACACGTTCGGCGGTGCGTCGCAAGGCCAGTTCGCGCAGCGCAGTCAGATTGCCCGGTGAGAAATAGTGCTCGAGCGCGCGTTCAGCCTGCTTGGGGACATAGACCTTGCCCTCCTTCAGCCGCTGGATCAAATCATCCGGCGTGAGGTCGATCAGCTCGATGGCGTCGGCGCGGTCGAACACCTTGTCCGGCACGGTCTCTCGCACCCGCACATGCGTGATCTGCGCGACCACGTCATTGAGACTCTCGATGTGCTGGATGTTGACCGCCGTATAGACATCGATGCCGTGGGACAGCAGCTCCTCGACGTCGAGGTAGCGCTTGGGATGGCGGCTGCCCGGCGCGTTGGTGTGAGCGAGTTCGTCGACCAGGGCAATCT
This sequence comes from Bradyrhizobium sp. OAE829, assembly GCF_040546575.1. Taxonomy (NCBI): domain Bacteria; kingdom Pseudomonadati; phylum Pseudomonadota; class Alphaproteobacteria; order Hyphomicrobiales; family Nitrobacteraceae; genus Bradyrhizobium; species Bradyrhizobium sp. OAE829. The sequence continues at coordinate 2,407,555 of NZ_JBEPOE010000001.1, forward strand.
GCGGACGCCGCGCGATCAGGGCATCGAGGTCCATCTCCTGGAGAATCTGGTCCTTGTATTCCAGCTTCTTGCGCGGAATGACCTCAAGCCCATGCAGCAGCGCCTCGGTCTCTGCCCGGCCGTGGGTCTCGACCACGCCGACCACGACATCTATCCCGGCCTTCCTCTTGGCATGGGCGCTTTGCAGCATCTCGTAGGTCTTGCCGACGCCGGGGGCGGCGCCGACGAATATCTTGAGCTTCCCGGCCCGATCGTTCTCGCGGCGCGCAGCCTCCAGCAGCGCGTCCGGCGAGGGTCGTTTTTCATGATCTTGGCGCTGATTTGCCATGCGGCAATTATAGTCATGTCATCCGGCGCGGCCTAGCTCCCGTCATTTGGCTGTGGCGGCATCCAGCGCCAGATTCAGCGCCAGAACGTTAACCCTGACCTCGCCGAGCAATCCAGCCATGCGGCCCTGGGTGTGCTCCGTGACCAGCTGGCGGACGCGCTCTTCCGGCATCTTCCGCGCCTTTGCCACCCGCGGCACCTGGAATAGCGCCGCCGCCGGCGAGATGTCGGGATCGAGGCCGCTGGCAGAGGTCGTGACGAGGTCGACGGGGACGGAAGCGTTGGGGTTTTCGGCCTTCAGCTTGTCGACATCCTCCTTGAGCCGGTCGGCCAAAGCCTTGCTGGTCGGGCCGAGGTTGGAGCCGCCGGAATTGGCAGCATTATAGGGCGCCGATACCGTCTTGCTGGAATCGGCGGGGTCCGGCGCCGAGGTCGCCGAGGGCCGCCCGTGGAAATATTTGTCTTCCTTGAACTCCTGCCCGATCAGGGCCGAGCCGATCACCTTGCCATCCTTCTCGATCAGGCTGCCTTGCGCCTGCTTCGGAAAGATCACGCCGGCAATCGCGGTCATCGCGAGCGGATAGGCGAGACCGGTGATGGCGGTTAGCAAGAGCAGCAGGATGATGGCGGGGCGAATTTCGCGAAGCATGGTGTGTCTCCTCAGGCCAGGTTCAAAGCGGTGACCACGAGATCGATCGCCTTGATGCCGATAAAGGGAATGATGATGCCGCCGAGACCATAGATCAGCAGGTTTCGGCGCAGCAGCGCGCCGGCGCCGACGGCACGGTAGGCGACGCCTTTCAGCGCCAGCGGAATCAGCGCGATGATGACAAGCGCGTTGAAGATGATCGCCGACAGGATCGCGCTTTGCGGGCTCGCCAGATGCATGACGTTGAGCACCTCGAGCTGCGGATAGAACGCCAGAAACATCGCGGGGATGATGGCGAAATACTTCGCGACGTCGTTGGCGATCGAGAACGTGGTCAGCGCACCCCGCGTCATCAATAGCTGCTTGCCGATCTCGACCACCTCGATCAGTTTTGTCGGATTGGAATCGAGATCGACCATGTTGCCGGCTTCGCGCGCGGCCTGGGTGCCGGTGTTCATGGCGACGCCGACGTCCGCTTGCGCCAGCGCGGGCGCGTCGTTGGTGCCGTCGCCGCACATCGCCACCAGCTTGCCCTTGGCCTGCTCGTCGCGGATCAGCTTCAGTTTGTCCTCGGGGGTTGCCTGAGCGAGGAAGTCATCGACGCCGGCCTCGGCCGCGATCGCGGCTGCCGTCATCGGGTTGTCGCCAGTGATCATCACCGTGCGGATACCCATGCGGCGGAGTTCAGCAAAGCGCTCACGGATGCCGCCCTTGACGATGTCCTTGAGGTGGATGATTCCGAGCAGGCGGCCGTCCTTGGCGACAGCCAGCGGCGTGCCGCCTTCCTTTGCGACTTCGTCCGCGATGGCCTGGAGTTCGCGGGCAGCTTCGGTACCGACCGAAGGCTGGATCGCACGAACCGCGTTGCCGCTGGCCATGGACTGCGCGGTGCCGCCGCCGATGTAATTGAGGATCGCCTCCACTGCACCCTTGCGGACGGACGATGAACCGGCGTCGATGCCGCTCATGCGGGTTTGCGCAGTGAAAGGCACGAACGTCGCCGCAAGCTCCTTCATGTCGCGGCCGCGGATGCCGTATTTCTCCTTGGCCAGCACCACGATGGAGCGGCCCTCAGGCGTCTCGTCGGCGAGCGACGCCAGTTGCGCCGCATCGGCCAGCTCCTGCTCGGTCACGCCGCGGACCGGGCGAAACACCGTTGCCTGCCGGTTGCCGAGCGTGATCGTGCCGGTCTTGTCGAGCAGCAGGGTATCGACGTCGCCGGCGGCCTCGACCGCGCGGCCGGACATCGCCAGCACGTTGAAGCGCACCAGCCGGTCCATGCCGGCGATGCCGATCGCCGACAGCAATGCGCCGATGGTGGTCGGGATCAGCGTCACGAACAGCGCCACCAGCACGACCACGGAAATCGAGCCGCCGGCATAGGCGGCATAGCTCGGGATCGTCACGGTCGCGAACACGAAGATGATGGTGAGACCCGCAAGCAGGATGTTGAGCGCGATCTCGTTCGGCGTCTTCTGCCGCTCGGCGCCTTCCACCAGCCTGATCATGCGGTCGATGAAGGTCGAGCCCTGCGCCGCGGTGATGCGGACACGGATCCAGTCCGACAGCACCTGGGTGCCGCCGGTCACCGCCGAGCGGTCGCCGCCGGATTCCCGGATCACGGGCGCGGATTCGCCTGTGATCGCAGCCTCGTTGACGGAAGCGACGCCCTCGATCACTTCGCCGTCGGACGGGATGTTGTCGCCGGCTTCGACCAGAACGATATCGCCGACTTTCAGCGCGGTGCCGGGCACCAGGCGAAACGTCTTGTCCGAACCCGTCAGCAGCTTGGCCTGGCTCTCGGTGCGGGTCTTCTTCAGCGATTCAGCCTGCGCCTTGCCGCGACCTTCCGCCACCGCTTCCGCGAAATTGGCGAACAGCACCGTGAACCACAGCCACAGGATGATCTGGAACGTGAAGCCGAGGTTCGCGCCGCCGGTGAGGAGATCGCGCACAAATATGATTGTGGTCAGCGCCGCCACAATCTCGACCACGAACATCACCGGGCTCTTGATCATCAGCCGCGGGTCGAGCTTGACGAACGACGACCTGATCGCCGGCACCAGGATCTTCGGGTCAAGCATCGCCGAGGCCGTCGCCTTTTTCTGCAGTTTCATGGCTTCCATGGACGTAACTCCGAAGAGGGATCGATCAGAACAGATTGTTGGCGTTCATCGCGAGATGCTCGACGATCGGCCCGAGCGCCAGCGCCGGGAAGAAGGTGAGACCGCCGATGATCAGGATCACGCCGACGACGAGGCCGACGAACAGGCCACCGGTGGTCGGCAGCGTGCCGGCTGATGGCGGGATCGACTTCTTGGCCGCCAGCGATCCCGCGATGGCCATCGCCGGCACGATCATGAAGAAGCGGCCGACGAACATCGAACTGGCCAGCGTCAGATTGTAGAAGAAGGTGTTGCCGGTCAGGCCGCCGAACGCCGAACCGTTGTTGCCGGTCGCCGAGGTGAAGGCATAGAGCACCTCGGTAAAGCCATGCGGCCCGGCATTGGCCATCGACGCCACCGCCGGCGGGAACACCACGGCGACAGCAGTCCAGCCGAGATACATCAACGGCAGCACCAGGATCGCAAGCATCGCCATCTTGACCTCGCGCGCCTCGATCTTCTTGCCGACATATTCCGGCGTACGGCCGACCATCAGCCCGGCGACGAAGATCGCCAGCACGACGAACAGCAGCATGCCATAGAGGCCGGCGCCGACGCCGCCGACGATGATCTCGCCGAGCTGCATGTTGATCAGCGGGATCATGCCGCCGAGCGCGGTGAACGAGTCATGCATGGCGTTGACCGCGCCGCAGGAGGCCGCCGTGGTGATCACGGCGAACAATGAGGATGCAACGATGCCGAAACGGATTTCCTTGCCTTCCATGTTGCCGCCGGTCAGCCCGAGCGTGCTGAGCGTCGACGTACCGTTGGCCTCGGCCCAATAGGTGATGGCGACGCCCGCGAGGAACAGCACGCCCATGACGCCGAGGATCGCCCAGCCCTGGCGCTGGTCGCCGACCATACGGCCGAACACGTTGGTCATGGCGGCGCCGATCACAAAGATCGAAAGCATCTGCACGAAGTTCGACAGCGCGGTGGGGTTCTCGAACGGATGCGCGGCGTTGGCGTTGAAGAAGCCGCCGCCGTTGGTGCCCAGCATCTTGATCGCGACCTGCGAGGCGACCGGGCCGACCGCGATGGTCTGCTTGCCGCCTTCCAGCATCGTGGCGTCGACATAGGCGCCCAGCGTCTGCGGCATGCCCTGCCAGACCAGGAACAGCGTGTAGACCACGCAGATCGGCAGCAGCACGTAGAGTGTACAGCGCGTGACGTCGACCCAGAAATTGCCGATGGTGCGCATCGAGGAACGCGAAAAACCGCGGATCAGCGCCACCGCGAGCGCGATACCGGTCGCGGCCGACAGGAAGTTCTGGTGCGTCAGGCCCAGCATCTGGACCAGATAGGACAGCGTGCTTTCGCCGCCGTAGTTCTGCCAGTTGGTGTTGGTGATGAAGGAGATCGCGGTGTTGAACGACAGATCCGGGGCGACCGCGGACTGATCCTGCGGATTGAACGGCAACAGCGCCTGCAGCCGCATCAGTCCATAGATGATCAGGAAGCCGCCGACATGGAACAGCAGCATCGCGACCGTATAGGTCAGCCAATGCTGCTCGCGCTTCTCATCGACGCCGCCGATCCAGTACAGTCCGCGTTCGACCGGCCGCAGCACGGGCGACAGAAAGGTGGACTCGCCGTTAAAGACGCGGGTCATGTACCAGCCGAGCGGTTTGACCAGCGCGACCACGATGGCGCAGTACAGGAAAATTTGAATCCAGCCGATGACGGTCATGGTCGGGAATCCTTCAGAATCTTTTTGCAGGCAGCAGCAGGTGAATGAGCGCAATCAGCAGCGCCGAGGTAACGACAAACGCCAGAACGACTTGGACCAGCGTGATCATGGCGCCCTCAGAAGCGTTCGGGCCGCAGCAGCGCGTAGGTCAGGTAGAACAAGAGACCCAACGACACGAGCCCGGCGAGCGAATAATCGAAGATCATGGCCTTACCCTCACAACCGTTCGCAGGCGTAGGCGTAACCGATGCCCGCCAGGAAGAAGCCTGCGCCTAGCACCAGCATGATAATGTCCAGCATGGGATGTTCCTGTGCGACATGAGCCGCGGGCCGAACGGACGGCTCGCTTTGGATGGCTGAAGTGCCACCTTGCGCATAGGTTTTCGAGATGGGGGCAATGGCGACGTTATAGGAATCTCATAAGGATCATCCCTTCCCTCTCCCCTTGTGGGAGAGGGTGGATCGGCGGCGCGAAGCGACGACGAGACGGGTTCGCGCCGTGGATAGAGACCCCTCATCCGGCACGGACTTCGTCCGCGCCACCTTCTCCCACAAGGGGAGAAGGGAAGAATCCCACTTATGAAATCCCTATTTCTTCGTCCCTCGCCGCATCTCGTTTTCAAATGGCGTTCTGACCACCTTGGACCCACGGCTGCGGTGGCAGTCGCCCCACGAGTGAGACATAGCCATGTTTATTCTCGCAGAATCCCAAACCCCCGCTGAACTCGGTGACCGGCTGCGCAACGCGTATGCCGTGACCGCTGAATTCCTTTCCGACATCGTCAGCCAGACCTGCCGGCGCTTTCCGTCCGTGAGCCAGAGCGGCAAGACCGCCCGCATTGAGCGTCTGATTCAATCCGGCGCCTGGACCGATGCCGCGCTGGCCCTGATCGACCTGGAATTGCCGCAATGGCAGCTGCGCCGTATTGCTTACGACGAAGGCGAATGGCACTGCGCGCTGTCGCGCGAACGCGAATTGCCGGACTGGCTCGATCAATCGGCCGAGGGCCGTCACGCCGATCTGGCGCTGGCGATCCTGAGCGCCTTCGTCGAGGCGCAGCGCCTCAGCGCGCGGACAGACCGGACCAGCGTCCCGATGGTGCCACAAAAGGCAGACGCATTTTACCAGCCGGTCCTGAGCGACAATTTCGCCTGAAGCCGCGAGCAAACCTTGGCGCAGCTCCCGAACCTGCCGCGAGAACTGAAATCGATCCAGGTACTGGCTCGCTTTTCCCTGCGCATGGCCATTCTGATGGCTTTCGCGGCGTTCGACAGCATCGGATTCGCCAGAAGCCTCGTCGCATTGCTGTGGATGGCCGCCATCCTCAGCGCCGTCGTTGGCGCCATGCGGCGCGAGCCGCCATTCGACACGGTTCTCAACCACTGGGATGAACTGATGGCCTACGCAGCCTTGTGCAGCCTGGCCGTCGGCTTCATCCGAACCGCTCCGGTTTGAAGCGCCCGACGCGCGATCCTATGCGGCTCCTATGCGATCGCCGTCCCACCACTCTCGAATTCATATCCAGCCGGGAAGATATTGGCGGCATGAGCCAAGCCGTCTCTCAGATCGCGCGGCTCACCACTAGAAGGAATACCAACGTGAAGCTCGTCGAACCTCCCTCGTGTAGCTCTCCCTCTGCAATCGTCTTCATCGGCAGGAACCGGCGCGGCCAATGGGTCGCCCAGGAACAAAACGGTCTTTATGGCGGCCTGTTCGTCAGCCGTGCGCAAGCCGTCAAATATGCGCTGTTCGAGAACGGCCGTCATCCCGAAAGCATCGTCGAACTGGCGCGCGAGATCGAACTCGACATGGGCGAAGCGCCCACGATCTCCAGCGCCGTTCGGCGTGTCGCGTAGCCGGCCGATCGGATACCCGTTTCCAGGAGAGTGTGATGGTTCAGCTTCATTCGGTTGCGGAGCGGGAGCAGGTGGTCGATACCATGATTGGCCTCACGCGCCTGGCACATCTGCACCGCGCGATCATTGCGGGCAGCAGCAGCATGGAATTCTATCTTGCGCTGCGACGGCGCGGCTTCCCGCGCGTAGCCACCGCCCAAACCTGCCGGATTCCGAAAGGCCAGCACCCCGTCGGGCTGATCGCGGGAAGCAACTCCCTCCAGGCAATCGAAGCCGCGATGGTGGAGCTATTGCCGTTCCTTGGCACCAGCGCCGCCATCGCGGTCCTGATCGACTGTCGGGAAACCGGTGCCGGCCTGCGCATCCGGGAAAGGCTGGAGCAGATGGGCTTTCGAATCGAAGCCGGTGTCAGGTGCCAGGAGGGGTTCGTACTGTCAGCCATCCGGCACGGTTTTGGCCAGATGGAAAAGGCGGCGTGAATCCCCATGACGTCGATTTCAACTCCCGCCACCTGGCTGGCGGGCTACATACCCGACATTCCCACCCCGTTCGATGAACACGGCGCCGTGGATCTGGCAACCCTTGCGATGCTGTGCGAGCGCCAGGTTGACGCCTGCGTCAGCGCCATCCTGGTCAGCGAAACCACCGGTGAAGCCTCGACGCTGACACCTGCGGAACAGGAAGGCATTATTCGCACCGCCGTCAGAGCGGCGCGGGGCCGCGTCCGTGTCGTAGCCGGCGCCGGATCCAATTCGACCAGCCACGCGATCGAGCTGGCGCAGCGCGCTGAAGCGGCCGGCGCCGATGCGGTGCTTTCGGTGGTGCCTTACTACAACAAGCCGATGCAGGCCGGCATTCAGGCCCATTTCAGGGCGATCGCGATCTCCACCGCGCTGCCGATCATCCTGCACGACGTTCCATCGCGGACCATGCGCGAACTGTCCGATGACACGCTGTTGCGGCTCGCCCACTCAAAACACTTCATCGGGTTGAGGGATGCGACCGGCGACATCGCCCGGCTATGCCGGTTGCGTCAGCTTCTGCCCGCGGGCTTTCGACTATTGTCCGGCGACGACACGACGGCGCTGCCCTTTATCGCCAACGGCGGGGACGGTTGTATTTCCGTTGTCTCCAACGTCGCGCCGGAACTGTGCCAGGCGGTATTCTCCAATTGCCGGCTGGCGCGGCCGCAGACCGCGCGATACCTGCACAACCGCCTGTTGCCACTGACCGCCTGCCTTGCGAATGAAAGCCCGGCGGCGCTGAAATACGCGCTTTTCCTGCTCGGCTTCATGTCCCCGGCCACCCGCCTGCCCATCGTCGAACTCACCGACGACGCGAAAGCGGAAGTCGCGAGCGCGATCGCAGCAATCGGCGACGAGGATATCGCCTGCCCGGTCGAGCACTGGCACGGGCCTCGGCTTCACGAGGATGCCGTGACGGCGTCCCAGGCACGGCACGGATGACTTCCGAGTTTCATGGCACGGATTGGTTTGCCGCCACGCTACGCGCCTGGCAACTGGCGATGCTGCGCTATGCCGTGACGCTTGATAACGCCGACCGGCTGGCCGTGCTCCGGATCGCCCGTGAAATCGACGGGCTCCATCCGCGGCAGGACGGCAGCTCCGAGTTCGAATTTTTTCGCCGCACCAGCGCAGAGCTTTGCGCGGCGATCCTGCAACCGAATGAGCGCGCGCCCGCGGTACTCCAGCAATATCTGGGGCGGCTTGACGATGACCGTCTCAAGCGGGCCTTTGCAGCTGCGATCGATGCCAGTCCGCAGCCGGTCGTCTCTCCGATCAGCCGGGCCGCTCGACAGCGCAACGAGCTGTGGAAGGGGCTTTCCTCCCGCAGCAATCATTGAGCGCGGGAGTCATCAAGCCTGCAGTGCGTGGCCGGATCGAGGCCTCGCGTTCAACCGAGCGACCCGCGCCCAAGACGCCCTTGAAAGAGACTGCGCTTCAACGGCCGTGCTTCTCCCGCCATTTCGGTCCGGGACCGCGCATGTAGTGATCTTCCGGACGATATTTCACGACCTCGCCGTCCCAGGATGGACTCAGAAACGTGACCACGACACCGATAACGCGGCGCATTTGAGAAACAAGGGCCGATGCCCGGAATGGAAGCTGCCGCATGTAATCCTCCACGCGAACGATGAGCCTGGGAGCGACAAAGCCGCTGCTTTCAGCCCTTATTGGACCGGTCGTAGCGATAACCGCGAAGCGCAATCTCGCGCTCGATACGGCGCATCTTTGAATCGGCGATGGCCTCGATCATGCTTTTCAGGAAACCGTTGACGCGGCCCAACGCACCGCGCGTGCGTACGCTTTCATGCTGGATCCGGCCAAACCGGTAATCGCTGGTGATCAAGTGAGCCATCTTGTATCTCCACGGTCGGCTCGCTGCGCGAGCATCAGACGCTGAAGATGCGCAGGCCGGCATAGGAAATCGAGGCAGACTTCCGCACGTTCGCATAGCCGCGGCATAAGCGGCGGCCCGGATCGCGGCGACACCATTCCATCTCCGGAATTCCTATAACTTTCCTATGAGATGGGATGCCCTTTCATCTCGCAAACCTATGGCATCAACGGCACATCGAAGACCTCCGAGCTTTCAGGAGGGCCGCGCGGGCCGGTCAATTGTTGGCGCACAGCCAACAAGATCAACGATGAGGATTTGGACATGACGATGCTGACCCATCCTGGCAGCCGATACAAACCCGCCTCCTATCTATCAGGACGGCCGGAGATATCGGGCGCGATTACGGGTGGCGGACACATTGCGATGCTCAGGCGATTCTGCCTCTCCGCTCTTGTGGTCCTGCTCATAGGTGGTGGGGTAGCCGGCATCATCGCGCTCAAGACCATGATCGCCCTTTCGCGCATCAGCTATTGATGCAGGCCGAACGACGCGCGAAAAACGCTCTTAACAATCGCGTTCCAGGAGGCCGAACATACATTTGACCACAAATTCCCGGGTAGCTAGCCTTGCCGCGAACACGGCGTCGGCGCAGGTTTCAGCCGCGATCATTTGAGGGATGGAAGCCATGAACATAGCGCCGCAAGCGGGCACGACGCACGATCCCGTTGCTTCCGATGGCGTGGTCGCGGCCGGAGCCTATGTCGACGGCCGGCGGGTCGCCAATATCGCCATCGAGGAAGCTTCGAGCTGGCGCAGCAAGCCCGGCCATGTGGTCTGGATCGGGCTGCACGAACCGGACATGACGATCCTGACGAGCGTGCAGCAGCAGTTCCAGTTGCATGATCTTGCCATTGAAGACGCGAACAACGCCCATCAGCGGCCGAAGATCGAGCAATATGGCGACGGCCTGTTCATCGTGGCACGCACCGCGCAGCTCGTCGGCGACAGCATCGCGTTCGGCGAAACCCATCTGTTCGTCGGCGAAGGATATCTCGTCTCCGTTCGCCATGGCGCCTCGACGTCCTACGCGCCGGTGCGCGCGCGCTGTGAAAGCTGCCCGCGGGCGCTGGCCCGCGGTGAGGATTATATCCTCTACGCCATCCTCGATTTCATCGTCGACAACTACTCCCCGGTGCTCGAGACCATCCAGGAAGAGGTCGAAGCGATGGAGGAGCAGGTGCTCGCGAGCGCGATGACGCGGGCGCAGATCGAACGGCTCTATTTGTTGCGGCGCGATCTGTTGCGCCTGCGGAATGCGGTGGGACCTCTGGTGGAGGTCTGCCGCCGGCTTGAACACGACAATCTGCCGATGATCCGCCCCACCATGCAGCCGCTGTTCCGCGACGTCACGGACCACGTCCGCACCGTCCAGGAGCAGATCGACTCGCTCCGCGAAGTCCTCGCTTTTGCCTTCGAGGCGAGCCTGCTGGTGGGTCAGGCCCAGGAAACCGCGGTCTCCAAGAAACTCGCCTCATGGCTTGCCATCATCGCGGTCCCGACCGCGATCGCCGGCATCTACGGCATGAACTTCAAGCACATGCCGGAACTGGAGTGGGAGTATGGCTACTTCGCCATTATCGGCACGATCCTGACCGTTTGCGCAGGCCTGTTCTGGCGCTTCCGGCGTGCCGGATGGCTGTAGCTGAACGGCCTACCTCGTTTTCGCAACGCAAACGGGTACCAACTTTGCCCAAGACGCTATAGAATGCCGTCGAGCCAGTGATTTGGCCGATGGATGAGCATCATGATTGCGACATCGATGAGTCGAATAATCGTACCGTCCATGGTCGCGGCATGTAGTGTGGCGGCCATCGTCGCCATCTATTACGTCCGCCACGAGCCGCGGGTCGATACCAGGGCCGCAACCGCCGCGCCGACGATCTCGAAGCCGGCATTGGACGCCCCCAAGCAGGGAGCGCTTGCAGCGGCGCAAGCGGAAGCAAACGCCGTGACCGCCACGCTGGGCGGACCGCCGCCGCCGGACAGCGTGCCGTCATTCGACATTGCCCGCATCGAGCCGACGGGCGAAGCTGTCATCGCCGGCCGGGCCATGCCGGGGGCAGCGGTGGAACTGCTGCGCAACGGCGAGGTCCACGATCGCGTGGTGGCGGATCAATCCGGACAATTCGTCATGGTTCCGCCCCGGCTTCCCTCAGGGACCTATGACCTGACGCTGCGGGCTAAAGAGCCGGACGGCAAGCAGACCTCGTCCAAACAGAGCGTGACGGTGGCGCTTGAGCCGAAATCAACCGACCGGCCGGTCGTTGCGTTGATGGCGCCGGACAAACCCACTGTCGTGCTGTCGCAGCCGGCTGCGCCAAAGCCGATGGCCGGTGCAGTGGTTGCGGAGACGGTTGAGATCGAGCCGGGCGGCAAGCTCCATGTCAGCGGCCGCGCCCGCCCCGGTGCCGCGGTGAAGCTTTATCTCAACGACAGCTTTATTGCGTCGGCAACGGCTGGCGCAGATGGACGTTTTGCGGTCACGATCAATGAGGGGGTCGCCTCCGGCAGCTACCGCGTGAGGCTGGACGAAATGGAGCAGAGTTCCGGCGCGGTGCGCGCACGCGCCGAGGTGCCGTTCAACGTTCCCGACACGATGGTCACGGCCTCCGTGCCGGCGCAGGCCACCGCGGCCAAGCGGCTGGAAGTTGCCGCTGCACGGCCGCCGGAGCTGGCGGCCGCCATGGCCGCCGTTCTGCCAGACAAGGACTCGCCGCCAGACAAGGGCTCGCCCTCCACCGTGGTCGTGCCGAAGATCAACACCACCACCGTCTCGCGCGGGGACAGCCTCTGGCGCATCAGCCAACTCTCCTACGGAGCGGGCACGCGCTACGCCGTCATTTACAAGGCGAATCGGGAACAGATCCGCAATCCCAACCTGATTTATCCCGGCCAGGTTTTTGTCGTTCCGATGCCTGAATCGCGGCCATAGCGTCTGCGCGAGAGATTGCGCGGCTTTCTAGCTCGCGCTCGATTAGAGCTTCGGTTCTGATTGAATCAGAACCGAAGCTCTAGACGCTTGTTTTGACGCGTTTTCTACCGCAGATGAGTCTACGCAATCTGCGCAAACTTGATTGCTATGCGAACCGGTATCCACTTCGCTCGAAAACGCTCTAGGTGCGGCGGTTCTGCTGGACGCGCATGACGACCGCCACGTCTCGGGTGAACGACTAGCTCTCTTCGCTCCGCCGCGGTCCACAGCCCGGCCTTGGCCCACACGGTGCCTCGGAGACCTTTCGGCTTTTAATCATTTGTGCCAAGGCGCCTTCACCTTGGTACGCTTCCCTGCGGGGCTTTGAGGCGGTACAACCCGCCTGTATTCTCCTGTGTAGCGGCTAAATGAAGTGTAGCGGTGCAGACCAGTGACAATATTTGATCGAATTCTCGACGCGGCCGCGGATAATCTCAGGATAGCGAAAATCCTGGTCCAGCTGGGCCTCGACCCCAACAACGTCACCTACGACGCGCTGTTCAATCGCCTGCTGGAGATTTTTCTCCACAATATCACCCTGGCCAACATGTTCGCCCTGGTCGGCGCCATCTTCTTCGTCGCCACCTTGCTGACGCAGACCATGGTGCCGCTGCGCGTCGCCAACATGATCGGTTGCGCATTCTTCGCCCTGTTCGGCGCGCTCACGGCATCCGTCACGACCTTCCTGTTGTATCTCCTGATGGTCCCCATCAATGCGTATCGCCTCCGACAGATGCTCGTTCTGGTGAAGAAGGCCCGCAGCGCAACGAAGGGCGATACCTCGCTGGAATGGCTCAAGCCGTTCATGACCGAGCGCAAATATCGCAAGGGCGATGTTCTGTTCAAAAAAGACGATGCCGCCCATGAGATGCTGCTGACCGTCACCGGAAAATTCCTGGTCAAGGAAATCAGCGTCGAACTTCCGCCGGGACGCCTGATGGGCGAATTTGGTTTCCTCACGCCCGATAACCGGCGCACGGCGACGATCGAGTGCATCGAGGATGGTCATGTGCTGACCATCACTTATGACAAGCTGCTCGAGATCTACTTTCAGAATCCGCAGTTCGGCTATTACTTCCTGGTCCTGACCAGCCAGCGCCTGTTGGAAAACATTGCGCGACTGGAAGGGATTGTCGCGCAACACAAGTCCTTGCAGCAGGCCGCGGCTGCGAACGGCCCCAACTGAGCAGCGCGCTAAAGCAGGATGATTCAGGTCTGGTTGTGAGCTGCGGAGGAGGTGCGCTCCCTCTCCCGCTTGCGGGGGAGGGCTGGGGTGGGGGTGTCTCCACAATGAACACTCCCAATGCGGAGAGAGCCCCCACCCGGCGCTCCGCGCCGACCTAAGAGCGAGCTTCGCTCGTCTCGACCCCGCAAGCGGGAGAGGTGCAGCAAGTCGCCGCCAGACCAATTCAACTCATCACGTCGCGCTTTAGCGGGCTGGCACGTTCGAACCTACTCCGCTGCCGTCCGCAGCTCGGCCCTTTCGGCGCGCACCGCGCAGAACTTGAATTCTGGGATCTTGCCGAATGGATCGAGCGCCGGGTTGGTCAAGAGGTTTGCCGCCGCCTCGGCGTAGCAGAACGGCATGAACACCATGTTCTCCGGCACGTCACGGTCGGAGCGCACCTTGATCTCGACCGCGCCGCGGCGGGTTTCCAGCTTGATGAAATCGCCGGGCCATACGCTGAGGCGCCGCATATCCTTCGGCGACATGAACGCGACCGCCTCCGGCTCGATCTGGTCGAGCACATTGGAGCGGCGCGTCATCGAGCCGGTGTGCCAATGTTCGAGCACGCGGCCGGTCGACAGCACCATCGGATATTCGGTGTCCGGCAGTTCGTCCGGCGGAATGACCTTGGCCGGCACGATCTTGCCGCGACCGCTCTCGGTCGGGAAGCCGGTGGTGAAGATGATCTCGTTGCCGGGCTTGTTCGGGTCATCCGCCGGATAGGTGACGGCCCCTTCACGGACCAGCCGCTCCCAGCTGATGTTCTTGAGCGACGGCATCAGCTGCGCCATCTCGGTGTAGACGTCGCCGGGACCCGAATAATCCCACGGCAGCCCCATGCGCTTGCCGATCTCCTGGATGATCCAGAGATCCTGTCGCGCGTCGCCCGGCGGCTTGATCACCTGGCGCGCAAGCTGCACGCGGCGGTCGGTGTTGGTGAAGGAGCCGTCCTTTTCCGCAAAGGCCGAGGCCGGCAGGATGACGTCGGCGTGGAACGCGGTCTCGGTGACGAAGAGGTCCTGCACCACGAGATGATCGAGCATGGCGAGCGCTCCGCGCGCATGCTGAAGATCGGGATCGGACATCGCGGGGTTTTCGCCCTCGATATACATGCCCTTGATCTCACCGGCGTGGATCGCGTTCATGATCTCCACCACGGTCAGGCCGCGTACCGGATCGAGCTCCTGGTTCCACAGCTTCTCGAAATTGCCGCGCATGTCGTCGCGGGAAACCGGCTGGTAGTCCGGCAGGAACATCGGGATCAGGCCGGCGTCGGACGCGCCCTGAACGTTGTTCTGGCCGCGCAGCGGATGCAGGCCGGTGCCGGGACGGCCGACTTGTCCGGTGATCAGCGCCAGCGCGATCAGGCAGCGGGCATTGTCGGTGCCGTGGACATGCTGGCTGATGCCCATGCCCCAGAAGATGATCGACGATTTGGCGCGCGCATAGGTCCGCGCCACCTCGCGCAAGGTTTCTGCCGGGATGCCGCAGATCGGCTCCATCTTCTCCGGCGTGAACTCCTTGATCTTTTCCTCGAGATCCTGAAAGCCCTCGGTGTAGCCCGCGATGTACTGATCGTCGGTCAGGCCTTCGGTGATGATCGTGTTGATCATCGCATTCAGCATGGCGACGTCGGAGCCGGGCTTGAACTGCAGATGCTTGGTCGCGTGGCGCGACAGCGTTTGCCGACGTGGATCCAGGACGAAGAGCTTTGCGCCCTTCTTCGCCGCGTTCTTGATGTAGGTTGCAGCGACCGGGTGGTTGACGGTCGGATTTGCGCCGATCACGATGATGACTTCGGCGTCCATCGCCGCCGCGAACGGGGCCGACACCGCGCCGGAGCTCAGGCCTTCGAACAGAGCCGCCACTGACGATGCGTGGCACAGCCGCGTGCAGTGATCGACATTGTTGGAGCCGAAGCCGGTGCGCACCAGCTTCTGGAACAGATAAGCCTCTTCGTTGGAGCCTTTGGCGGAGCCGAAACCGGCCAGCGCCTTGACGCCCTTCTCATCGCGGATCTTCACAAGGCCGTTGGCGGCGATATCGAGCGCCTCTTCCCACGACGCTTCGCGGAAATGCGTGAACGGATTGGCCGGATCGACCTGGTCGTTGGCATCCTTCTTCGCGTTCGGCAGCCGCACCAGCGGCTTTGTCAGGCGATGCGGGTGATGGATGTAGTCAAATCCAAAGCGGCCCTTGACGCAGAGCCGGTTGTGGTTGGCCGGGCCGTCACGGCCCTCGGCGTAAATGATCTTCTCGTCCTTGACCTGGTAGGTGACCTGGCATCCGACGCCGCAGAACGGGCACAGCGAGTCGACTTCCTTGTCCGCATAGGTCACGCGGGTCTGATTCTCGTCCAGCATCACCGACGGCATCAATGCGCCGGTCGGGCACGCCTGCACGCATTCGCCGCAGGCCACGCAGGTCGATTCACCCATGGGATCATCGAAGTCGAATACGATTTTCGACCCGTGACTGCGATAGGCCATGCCGATGACGTCGTTGACCTGCACTTCCCGGCAGGCGCGCACGCACAGGCCGCACTGGATGCAGGCGTCGAGATTGACGCTCATCGCGGGATGGCTGACGTCGCTTTCCCAGCGCTCCGCCGCGGGAAAACGGCTTTCGGTGACCTCGACCTTCTCGGCCCAATGCCAGAATTTTGAGTCAGGATCGTGGGAAGTCTCGCGCGCCGGCTGGTCGGCGACCAAGAGTTCCATCACCATCTTCTGCGCTGCGACCGCGCGCGCGCTTTCGGATTTCACCTTCATGCCGACGGTAGGCGTGCGCTTGCAGGATGCCGCCAGCACGCGCTCGCCCTCGATCTCCACCATGCAGGCGCGGCAATTGCCGTCGGGCCGATAGTCCGGTGCGGGCGAATAGCACAAATGCGGGATTTCCTGGCCCTGGCGCTTTGCCACCTGCCAGATGGTTTCGCCTGCGTTGGCCTCAACCTGCTTGCCGTCGAGTTCGAATTTGATCTTGGTCATTCCGCGGCTTCTTTCGGCACGAATTCTTCCGGAAAATACTTAATCACTGACGTCAGGGGATTCGAGGCCGCCTGCCCGAGCCCGCAGATCGAGGCATCGCGCATCGCCTGGCTCAACTGGTCGAGCAATTCGCGGTTCCAGACCGGACGTTCCATCAGGATCGCCGCCTTCTGGGTGCCGACCCGGCACGGCGTGCACTGGCCGCAGCTCTCATCCTCGAAGAAGCGCATCAGGTTCAGCGCCGCGCCCCGCACGCTGTCCTGTTCGGACAGGATCACGACCGCGGCCGAGCCGATGAAGCAGCCGTATTTTTCCAGCGTGCCGAAATCGAGCGGGATGTTGTCCATCGACGCCGGCAGGATGCCGCCGGACGCACCGCCCGGCAGGTAGGCGTGGAACGTATGTCCGTGCGCCATGCCGCCGCAGAACTCGTCGATCAGTTCGCGCACGGTGACGCCCGCGGGAGCCAGCTTCATGCCGGGGTTCTTGACGCGGCCCGACACCGAATAGCTGCGCAGGCCGTGGCGGTCGTTGCGGCCGTTGCCCTTCCACCAGTCCGCGCCCTTCTCGACGATGTCGCGCACCCACCACAGCGTCTCGATATTGTTGATCAGCGTCGGCAGGCCGAACAGGCCGACCTGGAACGGATATGGCGGCTTGTGGCGGGGCAGCCCGCGCTTGCCCTCGATGCTTTCAAGCAGCGAGGATTCCTCGCCGCAGATATAGGCGCCGGCGCCGCGGCGCATATGCAGCACCGGTCCACCCGGCGGCAGCTTTGCGATCTCGCGCTCGAGAATTTCGCGCGAGGCCGGATATTCGTCGCGCAGGTAGATGTAGACATCGGTGGCCTCGACCACGTGCGCGCCGATCAGCATGCCCTCGAGGAAGCGATGCGGGTCGGTTTCAAGGTAAAAGCGATCCTTGAAGGTGCCGGGCTCGCCCTCGTCGCCATTGATCGCCATCAGCCGCGGGCCGGGCTCGCCGAGCACCGCGCGCCATTTGCGCCCGGTCGGGAAGCCGGCGCCGCCGAGGCCGCGCAGCGAGGCGTCGTCGAGCGATTTGAGCAAGTCTTCCTTGGAAAGCGCGCCAGAGCGCAAGCGATTGAGCAGCGCGTAACCACCGCCGGCGACATAGGTGTCGTAGTCGACATACTCAGGCAAATGCGCATGGGTCTCGCCGGCTTTCGCGGCGGCGAGCACGCTTGCAGTGGTGGCATGGTCGACAAAGTGATGGCCGACTTCAGCAGCGGGTGCGGTATCGCAGCGGCCGACGCAGGGCGCGCGCACCACGCGAATGCCGGGGCCGGCGCTATCCTGCAATTCATGCAACAGCTTTTCCGCGCCCAACATTGCGCAGGTCAGCGAATCGCAGACGCGAATGGTCAGCGGCGCAATATCCGGCTCGCCTTCCTTCACGATATCGAAATGCGCGTAGAAGGTCGCGGTCTCGAACACTTCGGCAAACGACAGCTTCATCTCGTCCGCGAGTGCCGCGAGATGCGCAGCGGAAATCTGGTGATACGTGTCCTGGATCAGATGCAGATGTTCGATCAAGAGATCGCGCTGCCGCGACCGGTCGCCGAGCAGCTGTTCAATCTCGTGCGCGGCGGTCGGATCAACCTGGCGGCCCTTCGGCGTCGCCTTGGCCCGCTTCCGCCCGGCGCCGGGGTGCTCGAACGAACGCACTTTCTGCACGTCTTGAACCATGGAAAATGTCTCGTTCCTGCCTGTATGTTTCCGCGATCATAAATCGTGGCATGCCAGATGCCAAGAGAATTGTCGCGTTTTGATAAGCATTTAAGCGGGCACGCCCGGCGCGGTCATGCCGCTCGCCGCCCGGACGAGGCTTCGCGTCGAAGCCCATCTTTTCGATCAGCGAATGAGAACTGGAATCGATCTAAAGATCAATAAAGCTGTCTCATGATGCGATAGGGAATGCGCATCGATTTGGTTTTGCAATCGGTCGATACAGATTCAGAATGAACTGGCTCAACTGACGCCACCGTCCGCCTTCTCGATCAGGAATACGATTCGGGCTTCCGCGCGTTCCGTGATCTCGACCTTGTCACCGGTTTCCCGGATCAGATTCGGGATATCGATCACCGACAGCGGATCGGTGCAGTGGACTTCAAGCCGCTCGCCGGGTTTGACCGATTTGAGCGCCTTGCGCGTCTTCAGCGCCGGCAGCGGACATTTGAGACCGGTGAGATCGAGCTTTGTCGTGGTCATGCCGGGAACATGGCGAAGCGCATGCGCATCGTCAATGCGCCATCAGATCAAGCTTGCATAGGACAGGAAGCCGACGGTCTGGCCAGGCTCGACGAGCGTGATCTCTTCGCCGAGTTCGATCAGCCCGTCGGTGTCGACCAGCGAGGACAACAGCCCCGCACCCTCGCGCGGAAACTTCACCGCTTCGAGCGCGCCATCCGAAGCCTTGCGCAAAGTGACGCGCACATATTCGCGACGGGCGATTTTCTTCTTGTAGGCGAAGGCGGCGCGAACCGGCATCGGCAACAGCTTCTGTTGCTGCGCGCCTGACAAAGCAAAAATGGTCGGCCGCACCACGTGGGCGAAGGTGACAAAACTCGCCACCGGATTGCCCGGCAGGCCGATGAACGGTGTGCCGCCGATGATCCCCATCGCCACGGGACGTCCCGGCTTGATCGCCATTCGCCACAGCACGAGCGAGCCCACGCTTTCGACACTGGCCTTGACGTGATCTTCTTCGCCGGTCGATACGCCGCCGGTGGTGAGGATCAGATCATGGGCGCCGGCGACCTTTTGCAGCGCGGCAGCGAGCGCGGTGGGTTCGTCCCTGATAATGCCGAGGTCGCTGACCTCGCAGCCGAGTCGCGCCAGCATCGCCATCAGCATGAAACGGTTTGAATCAAACAGCTGCGCCGCCGCGCGTGGCTCGCCCGGCGAGACCAGCTCATTGCCGGTGGAGAACACCGCGACGCGGATGCGCCTGTTGACGCCAAGTTCGGTCAGGCCGAATGCGGCTGCCAGCGCCACATCCTGCGGCCGGAGCCTTTGTCCGGCCTTCAATGCCGCGTGGCCCAACGGGATATCCTCGCCCGCGGGACGCACATTGGCGCCGGGCTTCAGCCCCGCCGGAAGCACCACCTTGCCACCCTCAACGCGAACATCTTCCTGCATGAACACGGTATCGGCGCCGCCGGGCATCGGCGCGCCGGTAAAGATCCGCACCGCCTCGCGCGGCTTGATCGGCGCGCCTGCGGAAGCGCCGGCCTGAACGCGGCCTGTCACCGCAAACGCCTGCTCCTTGTCTTTGGGCAGATCGCGGCTCGACACTGCGTAGCCGTCGACGGCGGAATTGGTGAAGGGCGGCAGCGGCAGCGGTGCCGAAACATCCTGCGCAAGCACGCGTCCGTCGGCATTGGCGAGCGCGACGGTCTCGACCTCCTGCACGGCCGTGACGCGCGCAGCGATGATGCCGACGGCCTCATCGACCGACATCATCGGACCGCCGAAGGCAAAGCAATCGTCGGACAATTGCGCCATCGCGAATTAGCTCTCCGCTTCGCTCTTTGCCAGCACCTCTTCGACCGATATCGCCGAGCGCAGCATCATCGCGGCAATTGCCTCGATATCATCGAGATGGGCGGTGGGAAGCCTGGTTTCAACCGCGGTATCGGTGGCGAGGCCGACCACGCCGGGATCATCGGGGAACAAAAACGGCTTGCCGTTGGCGGCGCGATAAACCTCGATCTTGCGATGCGGCTCGCGCTTAAAACCCTCGATGACGACGAGATCGACCCGCGACATTTTGGTCAATAGCTCCGGCAGACGCGGCTCCTCGGCGCCGCGCAATTCATGCATCAGGGCCCAGCGCCGCGCGGAAGACACCAGCACCTCGGTGGCGCCGGCCTCGCGATGCCGCCAGGAATCCTTACCCGGGATATCGACGTCGAAGGCGTGATGGGCGTGCTTGATCACGGAAACCCGCAGGCCGTCTTTCAGCAAATGCGGGATCACCCGCGCCAGCAAGGTGGTCTTGCCGGCGCCGCTCCATCCCGCGAGGCCAATCACTTTCATTGCATTCTCCGCAACCCTAGCCGGAACCGGGCTGGGCTTTCTCCTGAGGTGCTTTATATCGGCTGCGAGCCAATGTCATGCTAACCTGCGGAAATGATGAAGATCGAAAAAGCCCCCGTCCCCCTGATCGTGCCCAATCCTGATGATCCCAGGCTGACCGAGCGCGTCACCGGGACCGACCAGACCGGCGCCACGGTGGAAATCAGGGTGCCGGTGGAGCGGCCGCTGACGCTGTATTTGAACGCGCAGGAGATCGTCACCATGATGACGATCGGCGACTACCCGGAATATCTCGCGCTCGGGTATCTGTTGAACCAGAACATGCTGAAATACGACGACGTCGTCACCGAAGTCGAATATGACGACGACCTGCAGGTGGTGGTGGTACGCACCGAGCACCACACCAATTTCGAGGCCAAGCTGAAAAAGCGCACGCAGACCTCGGGCTGCGCGCAGGGCACCGCGTTCGGCGACCTGCTGGAAGCCGTAGAAAGCGTCGCACTGCCGAAGGCGGAACTGCGCACCTCGTGGCTCTACGAGATGACGCATGCGATCAACACCATGCCCTCGCTCTATCTCGAAGCCGGCGCGATCCATGGCTGCGTGCTGTGCAAGGAGGGCACGCCGGTCTGCTACACCGAGGATGTCGGCCGCCATAACGCCGTCGACAAGATCGCGGGCTGGATCTATCGCCACGGCGTCGATCCCGGCGACAAGATTCTCTACACCACGGGACGGCTGACGTCCGAGATGGTGATCAAGACGGTGCGGATGGGAATTCCCATCCTGGTATCGCGCTCGGGTTTCACGGCATGGGGCGTCGAACTGGCGCGGCAGGTCGGGCTGACGCTGGTCGGGCGCACGCGCGGCAAGCGGTTCATCGCGCTGTCAGGCCAGGAGCGCATCGTGTTCGACCAGAATCTCGCCTTTGTCGAGGAAGAATCGGCGCGGCACAAGCGCAAGGGCGAAGACCGTGACGAGTGAAGTAATACCGGGCGTGCTGCTTGCCGGCGGCTTGGCGCGGCGGATGGGCGGCGGCGACAAGCCGATGCGCACGATCGGCGGCCGCACCATCCTCGACCGCGTGATCGCGCGGCTGCAGCCGCAATGCGACGGGCTCATTCTCAACGCCAATGGCGATCCCGCGCGCTTTGCGGCGTTCGGGCTGCCTGTCATCGCGGACGGCGTCGCCGATTTTCCCGGTCCGCTGGCCGGCATCCTGGCGGCGCTGGATTGGGCCGCGGCCAACCGGCCGGAGGTCAAGTGGGTGCTAAGCGCCGCGGCAGACTGCCCGTTCCTACCGCGCGATCTCGTGGCGCGTCTCGTTGGGGCGCTACGCGACGAGAACGCAGAGCTTGCGGTCGCCGCGTCCGACGGCCAGTCGCATCCTGTGATCGGCCTGTGGAGCGTGGCTTTGCGCGAACAACTCCGCCACGCGCTTGTGGTCGAGGACGTCAGGAAGATCGATCGCTGGACCGCACGCTACAGGCTCGCCACCGTGACCTGGCCGATACAGCCGCTCGACCCGTTCTTCAACGCCAACACCATGGACGACATTGCCGAAGCGGAGCGGCTGGCCGCGCTGGACGGGGGTTGATTCAACTCTCTCCGTCGTCCCCGCGAACGCGGGGACCCATAGCCACAGGACGTTGTCAGTTAAGCAAGGCATCAACCACCGCCTTTCATCAGCCAGGCCGCAGCGTATGGGTCCCCGCGTTCGCGGGGACGACGAAGCGGCGTGGCCAGCGCAACTCACGCCGCCAGCGGCACGGTCCAGGCATCGTAGCCATAGACCCAATCTGTATCGGTCTTTCCGCTGAGCCAGGTATTGGTTCGCGAGGTCTGCTGGATCCGCGCGGTTCGCGCCTTGCGGGTTGCCTCAAACCTTCGAAACGCATTCGGCACGCCATCGCGCTCGACGCCGTCGAGACAGCGTGACAGTACCGCGGCGTCCTCGATCGCCATCGCCGCCCCCTGCGCCATGTAGGGCGTCATCGGGTGGCAGGCGTCGCCGAGCAGCGTCACGTTGCCCTCACCCCAGCGTTTCAGCGCATTGCGATCGACGATCGCCCATTTGTGCACGTCCGGGCAGGCGGCCAACACCTGCTCGACCTGGCGATCGAAGCCCGCAAACGCCTTGCGCAACTCCCTGACGTCGCCCTTGGCCGACCACGACTCGATCCGGAATTCCGGCTCCGGCTGGCTGGTGACGAGATAGATTTCGCTGCGGTCCGGCTTGACGTAGTAGATGACGATGTGCCGGTCCTCGCCCCACCATTTGGTGCAGTCGTCGATTTTCTCACCGCCGAGCAGTGCTGCGGGATAGGTCGTGCGGTAGGCGATACGCCCAGTAAAGTGCACCGGCGAGGTGTCGAACAGGATGTCCCGCACGACAGAGTGAATGCCATCGGCGCCGATGACCGCGTCAGCGACCGCGGTTTCGCCATTCGCGAAAGAGAGTCGGATGCCACCGCCGATCTCATCCAGCCCGACCAGCTTATGGTTTAACCTGGCGCATTCATCGGGAACGGCGCTCGCCAGCGCTGCATGCAAATCGCCGCGATGCGCCAGCAGGTAGGGCGCGCCAAACTTCTGTTCGGCGCTCTCGCCAAAAATCATGTCGAACTTGACTTCGCCGGTGCGCCAGTCGCGGTTGTTCCAGGAGCGTGGATAGAACGACTGGCTGCGCAACCTTTCCTCGAGCCCCAGCCCGCGCAGCACCTTCATGGCGTTGCAGCCGATCTGGATGCCGGCACCCAATCGCGCGAATTGCGAGGCCTGCTCATAGACGGTGACGTCGATGCCGACCCGCCGCAGCGCCGCGGCCGAAGCGAGGCCGCCCATGCCAGCGCCGATGATTGCAATCGAAAGACGCCGCGTCATCGCCTCCCCGCCATTTCAGGCCGGTCGGAACCCGGCTCTTTCCAGTGCCGCGCGACCTTCTTCCGACGCCAGCGCGTCGAGAAAAGCCTGTACCGCCGCCCGCTGCTTGCGCGCCGTCACCAGCGCGAAATCATAATGCTCTTCGGCAAAGGGAATGAAACCCAGGTCGGATGCATGGGCCACCGGCGCGATGGTCATGCCCCAGTCGGCGCGATGCTGCGCCACGGCAGCGGCGACCGCGTTATGCGAGCGCGGCTGATTCCAGTACCCGTCGGGCCTCGCGCCCGCCAGCAGCCGGTCGATCAGGATGCGCGTGCCGGCGCCCTGGTTGCGGTTGACCATGATGCAGGCGGGATCGGCGAGCGCCACACGCACCGCGGCCTCGGCGCCCAAGCCCTCGAAGCGTGCATCGCCCTTGCGGAACACGATGCCCTGCATCCGCCGCCAGCCCGGCACCAGTTCAAGTCCGTCGGTGAGATAAGGCGTGTTGTAGGTTTCGGTCTTGTCATCGAACAGATGGATCGGCGCGAAATCGCACTCACCGCGTTTTGCCGCCGCCAATCCGCCGAGACTGCCGACCGCGATCGACCGCACCGAAAGCCCGGCGCGCGCCAGCGGCGCGGTGACGAGATCGAGCCCGGTGCAGTGGCTGCCGACGATCACGAGATCAGGCACCCGCACATGGGGCGTGAACAGCGTCACTTCGGCATCAGTGCCTGCCGGCATCTGGTCGGCCAGCGCATCGATGCGCAGAAAACCATCGGCCTGCGCGAATGAGGTGATCGCGCCCGAGCCCTTGCCTGTGGGATAGGCGATCAGACCGTCCGTTCCCTCGACCAGCGAGACCATGACGAATTCGGTGCGGCCGAGTTCGGAGGCGATCCGCACCGGAATTCTGGCGCTGACCTTGGCGTCCAAACGCGGCGGCAGCCCCGCCATGCGCCGCAGCACCGGCACGATCATATCGTGGAAGGTGAACATCGCCGAGGTTGGAAATCCCGGCAGGATCACCACCGGCTTGCCGTCGCAGACCGCAAGGCATAGCGGCTTGCCCGGCTTCAGCGCGACGCCATGCGCAATGATGCCGGGCTTGCCGAGCCGCGCGATGATGCGGTGGGTCACATCTCCCGCACCTTTCGAGGTGCCGCCCGAGAGCACCAGCATGTCGCTGATCTGCAGCGCGCTGCGCATCGCAGATTCAAGCTGCGCCTCGTCGTCGGGAATGGCGCCCAGAAATATCGCCTCGCCGCCGTTCTCCGATATCGCCGCGGTGACGATCGCGCCGTTGGTGTCGTAGATCGCGGCCGGGCGCAGCGGCGAACCCGGCTGCACCAGTTCGTCGCCGGTCGAGATAATGGCGACGCGCAGCGGGCGCGCGACGGCGACTTGCGCGATGCCGCAGGCCGCCAGCATCCCGATCTCGCGCGAGCCAATCATGGTGCCTGTGCGCAGCAGCACCTCGCCGCGCGCGATGTCGGAGCCCGCATAAGAGACGAACTGACCGGGCGAAGCGGCGCGGCGAATTTCGATCGCGCGGGTTCCTGACGGCTGGGTGTGCTCGACCATGACGATGGCATCGGCGCCGCGTGGCACCGGACCGCCGGTCGCAATCGACGTGGCGGTTCCCGATAGCACCGGCCGCGTCGGCGCGGTGCCGCAGGCGATCACCTCGTCATTCAGCATCATCCGCGCCGGCGTTGCTTCGCCGGCTGAAGCGAGATCGGCGGAACGCACCGCAAAACCATCGACGTTGGAACGATCGAACGGCGGCACGTCGATCGGCGCCACGACATCTTCGGCCAACGCGCAGCCGAGTGCATCCGCTAGCGCCCACCGCTCGCCGGGCACCGCGCGCGGAAACAGCGCGGCTTCAAACCGCGCCAGAGCTTCCTCGCGCGACAGGATGATCAAGAACTGATCCTGATCGACGGGTTCACGGTCTTTCGGCGAGGGTGTACGGGTCATGCCGGCATCCATATCATTCCCGCAGCATATAGCCATCGACGCCGCTGCCTGCCGCAAATCCTTCCGCGCCGCCCGGCACGGTTAACCAGGCCTCGGCGCGTGCGATCGCATCGAGCGACAGTTCCCCGGCCGCCAGCGTCACCCAGGCTCCCGCTTTTCGCTCCAGCAGCACGACTTCCGCAATGCCAACTCCAGAGGCGATCTTGCGCGCCAGCGGCAGAATTGAGCGTCTTGCGCGGCCGCCGGCCCGACAGCCGGTCGAGTGCGGGCAACGCCAGCGTCCACCAGGCCGCGAACGCCTGATCGGGCGCGCCCGGCAGCACGACCACGGGCGTGTTGCCGATGCGGCCGACCGCCGAGGTGCGGCCGGGCTGCACGGCGATGCCGTGGGCGAGAACCTCGCCACACCCGGCCAATGCCGACACCGTCGCGTCGGTGCGGCCGACGCCGCTGCCGCCGACAATCAACAGCAGGTCGCATGCGCCGACGTCGATCGCCGCGATAATCGATGCGGCATCGCGGCCGGCAGCGGTAACGGACACCACATCGGCGCCGGCGGTGCGCACGCTTTCCGCGATCAGGTCCGACGTCACCGAGCCGCCGGGAATGTTGACGATGCGCAGGCGCGGCTGGCGCACCTTCAGCCGCTCTATTCCCGCCGCCCGCGCGATCATGAGGTCACGTGCCAGCACGCGCCGCCCGGCCTCGACCACACTGCTGCCTGCGGCAATGTCACCACCGGCCCGGCGCACACCCTGCCCCGGGATCGCTTCCGCCAGCACCTGCGGCATCGGGCCTGATAGCTCGACGGAATCGGCATCGAGCACGCAGTCGCAGCCGGCGGGCATCGCGTCCCCCAGTTCGACCCAGACCGGCAACGCCGCCAATGGCAATGGCGAATAGGACGACGCGCCGACGAGATCGCGGGCGCACAACGCAAAGCCGTCGCTGGCGGCGATGTCGTGCGGCGGCAACGCACTGGATGGCGGCATGTCGGCGGCAATACAACGCAGCGCCTCCGCTAGCGGCAGTTCCGCAGGCGTTACCGGCTCGACGCCGTGCAACAGGGCGGCGAGCGCCACATCGAGCGGCGTAAGCGAGGTCGGCAGGCGCTGGTTCGGGGTCATGGCCCGCTATGCCCTGAATCGGTCCGAAAATAAACAGAACCCGATACCGCTGGCGGCCGGGCCCCCTCCTTCCGGCCAAGTTGACGCCAGCTCAAATTAGTTGCAATTGGGACCAATTGGCTTTAGTTGCAGATGGGACTAATTGGCGGAAAGCAACCGCCTGAAGACACACACGGCCAACGAGCCGATGCACAGGGAGAAGAGCGGATGCTCGTCAAAAACCTATCCATACTTGGCGCGCTTGCGGCCGCGATGCTGGCGTCGCCTGCGGCGCTCGCGCAAGTTTCAGATGACATCGTCAAGATCGGCGTTCTCACCGACATGAACGGCCCGGCGGCGACGCCAACCGGTCAGGGCTCTGTCACGGCCGCGCAGATGGCGATCGACGATTTCGGTGGCAAGGTGCTGGGCAAGCCGATCAGCCTGATCGTCGGCGACCATCAGTTGAAGCCGGATATCGGCGGCGGCATGGCGCGGCGCTGGTACGATGTCGACCAGGTCGACCTGATCGTCGACGTTCCGGTGTCGGCGGTCGGCCTTGCGGTACAGAACGTCGCCAACGAGAAGAAGAAGCTCTTCATCACACACTCGACCCTGGCCGCGGATTTCCACGGCAAATTCTGCTCACCCTATGCGATGCAATGGGTGATCGACACCCGCTCGCTCGCGGCCGGCACCGCGCAGGCAGTCGTGAAGCGCGGCGGCAACAGCTGGTTCTTCATCACCGATGATTATGCGTTCGGCCACGCGCTCGAACGCGACGCCTCTGCGGTGGTCACCGCCAATGGCGGCAAGGTGCTGGGTTCGGTGCGACCGCCGCTTGCGACCCCCGACCTGTCGTCCTTCGTGCTGCAGGCGCAGGCTTCCAAGGCCAAGATCATCGGCATCGCCGCCGGCCCGCCCAACAACATGAACGAGATCAAGACCGCCTCGGAGTTTGGTGTCTTAAAGGGCGGCCAGCAGATGGCGGCATTGCTGGCGCTGATCACCGACATTCATTCGCTGGGATTGCCGGCGGCGCAGGGCCTCTTGCTGACGACCTCGTTCTACTGGGACATGGACGACAAGACCCGCGAATGGTCGAAGCGCTATTTCGCCAAGATGAACCGGATGCCGACGATGTGGCAGGCCGGCGTCTATTCCTCGGTCATATCTTATCTCAACGCCATCAAGGAGGCGGGTACGGACGAGCCGCTGAAAGTGGCGGCGAAGATGCGCGAAAAGCCGATCGAGGATTTCTTCTCCCGCAACGGCAGGCTGCGCGAGGACAATCTGATGGTGCATGACCTCTGGCTGGTCGAGGTCAAGAAGCCGGAAGAATCGAAATATCCGTGGGACTATTACAAGATCCTGGCCAAGATCCCCGGCGACGAGGCGTTCGGGCCTATTGATCCGGCATGTGCGATGGCGAAGAAGTAGATTCTCACCATCGTTACGCCACTACACACCATCGTCGTCCCGGCGAACGCCGGGACCCATAATCCCGGTCATCTGTTGATGGAAAAGGTTGTCGAGTATTGTGCTCAACAATAACCGCCGCGGCGTATGGGTCCCGGCGTTCGCCGGGACGACGTGTTGAAAGAGCAGCGCCCTATTTCACCACCCCAACCTCGCGGAAATATTTCAGCACGCCCGGATGGATCAGCCCCACATTCGGCGCAGCGGCGGCGGTGTTCGCCGCCGTTGTCTCGCAGGCCTGCGGCAGTTTCTTGCACAACGCCCCTTCCGCGCCGTGCAGCGTCTTCGCCAACCGGTACGCGACATCATCCGGCAGGCTTTCGCGCGCGAGGACAAAACTCCATGAGCCGATCGAATCGATCGCCGCCGGCTGGTTCGGGTAGCTGTTGGCGGGCACCGTCAGCGGCTTGAGAAAGGTATGCTTGGCGCGGACCCTGGCAATCTCGCCGGCGTCGGGCGCGATGAAGCGGGCGCCGCCGGGGCTTTCCGCCATGCTCTTGAAGCCGGGCCAGCCGATGCCCGCGCCCCATAGCGCCGCGGCACGACCGTCCTGCACCATGGCCGGACCGTCGCCGGCGCGGTCGAGATAGATCGACTTGAAATCCTCGTCCTGCTTCAGCCCGATGCCGTCGAGCATGTAGCGCGACAGGATCGGCAGACCCGAGCCCCTGGCGCCGAACGCCACCGGCTGGCCGACGAGATCGCGAATGGTCTTGTAGGGGCTGTCGGCGCGCACCACGAACATGCCCGGGCTGGAGTACATCGCGGTCAGGATCTTCAGCCTGGTCGGCGCCCGCCCGATGCCCATGAAGGCCTCGTAGGAAGGCTCCCCCGCCACCAGCGCGATATCGAGGCCGTCCGTCTCGAGCAGCGGAATGTTCTCGCTGCTGCCCTTGGTGTTGCGCGGCTCGATCGACAGCGTCGGATCGGCGGCGTTCATGACTTCCGCGAACGCATTGCCATAGACCGGGAAGCCGCCGCCCGGTGTCGCAGTTCCAAGGCTGATTGTTGTTTTTGTAATAGCCTTGCCTCCATCTTGCGCCGCCGCGCCGCCTGCCAGCAGGAGAACGCCGGCGCAGACGATATGAGCGAGTTTCATGTTTGGCCTCAAGCATGTTTCCAGGAGCAAGTCTACTCCCGAGGAATGACCAATCAACGCCAGTGGAGGTTGTAGGCAAGCTCGGGCTTTTATGAAAGCATGGGCGCAACGGTAACAAGAAAATGACGGAAAGCATAATGATCCGATTTTCGCGAAAAGCCTTGTTTGGTCTGGTTTTCCTTTTGAGCTTTGCGGCCAACACCTTCCCTTCCGTCGCCGCCGACTACCCTAACCGCCCGGTGAAATGGGTGATCGGCTTCGCCGCCGGCGGCCCGGTCGACATCGTCGCGCGTATCATGAGCCAGTGGTTGTCGGACCATTTCAACCAGCAATTCGTGGTCGAGAACCGCACCGGCTCCGGTGGCAATATCGCCGCGGCTGCGGCGATCAGCTCGCCGCCGGACGGCTACACGCTGCTGTTCGTCGCGCCCAACAACGCTATCTCGACCTCGCTCTACAAAAAACTGCCGTTCGACTTCCTGCGCGATACCGCGCCGGTCGCCAGCATCATGCAACTCACCAATATGTTCGTGGTGTCGAACGCGACGCCGGCGAAAACCGTTCAGGAGTTCATCGACTACTGCAAGGCGAACCCCGGCAAGATCTCCTATGCGTCATCGGGCAATGGCACGTCGGTGCACATGTCGGCAGAACTGTTCAAGGCGATGACCAAATGCGACATGCTGCACGTGCCCTATCGCGGCTCGGCGCTGGCATTGCATTTCCGACAAGGTGCAGCTGATCTTCGACAATCTGCCGTCGGCGCTCGAACAGGTTCGGGGCGGCACCGTTCGCGCGCTCGGGGTCACCTCCCCGCAGCGCTGGCCGACGGTGCCGGACGTGCCCGCGATCGCCGAAACCGTGCCGGGCTTCGAGTCCGTCGGCTTTTACGGCATCTCGGTGCCGAAGGGCACGCCGCAGGAAGTCATCGATATCCTCAACAAGGCGGTCGGCGAAGCACTGAAAGACCCCAAGCTGGTGGCGCGGCTCGCCGAGGTCGGCGGAATTCCGAAGCCGATGACACCAGCCGAATTCGGCAAGCTCGTCGCCGGCGAGACCGAGAAATGGCGCAAAGTCGTGGAATTTGCCGGCGTTTCGGTGGATTAACCCCGGCATTGCGGGATCGTAATCACCGCAAGTGCGGGATTGCAATCACCGCATTGCGGGATCGAGATCATCACTGTAAACGATGCCCGCACCGTTGCCGGCCGCCTCAAACGGCCGCTCGCGGCGGGGCCTGTAGCTCAATGGTTAGAGCCGGCCGCTCATAACGGTCTGGTTGCAGGTTCGAGTCCTGCCGGGCCCACCAAGGATATCAATTGCTTATTGGATTTTATTTGGCCGGAGCGGGATCACCGCACCAGAAACCGCACCAGATACGTGCTCTTTTCGTTCGCGCATGGCGATCTTCTCGACGGCATCAGAAAGATAATCAGGGTGGTGATGACCATAGGTGTTCAGCAGGACCTCCAGCGACATTCCGAGATAGCCAGCTGCCTGCCATGGATCTGCCCCCCTCTGCATCAGCCACGTCGCCGCCGTGTGTCGCAGAGTATGAGGAGATATTCCGGGACCAAGCCCCGCCAGTCTAACGGCGCTTTTGAATGCCGTTTTGACCGAAGTCACTGGCTCACCGTTGAACTCAACGAAGTGTTTCGCCTCCGGATCAATGCGGTGCCAACGCCGTAAGTGGCTGAGCAAGCGTGAGGGGATCGGAACTGTCGGTTGCCTCTTGTTAGTCCTCGCGCTGCCCTGCTTCTGACGATAGTAGCGTCCGCGCTCCAAGTCGACATAAGAGCGACCGACCGCTGGGATGGGTGATGCCGCGGCAATGGCTCCGGCCCGCGTCCCGCTGTAAATGCCCAAAAGTATGAAGCGAGCAAGATGTCGCAGCGGACGCTTGCGCGTGGGGACCTTCACCTCGTCCATCGGTTGACGCGACTTCTTTTGCAGTTCGCGATAGCGCCAGCAAGTCCAGATCAGTTTGGCCGCATCGCTGCGAGTCAACCACTTGTCGCGCGGTCCGCCCTTTTCCGGCAGCGAAATTTTGACGATTTCCCTGTGATATCCTTCAGCTGCATGATGACCAATAGCCGCACGGAAATCCTCAAGGTCCCGGCGCGCACCGCCCTTCTTGCGACGCTGCCTAGCGTAGGCACGACATGCTTCTCCATTGACTTCGCCAAGCATTTTGGCGCCCCACCACTCGTTCAAACGCTCGACACGCCTCTTGAACTTGCGGATAGCGGGAATGGTATCCTCGTTGTCGCTATCGACATTGAAGCGATCGCGCAGCTTATCAAGTTGAGCATCCAAATAAATCGAGAGAACATCTGCGATTGCGATATCGTCTATGTGGCGTACACGCCGCTTCGGCGTGTATTTGGTGGCTATGTAGTCCTTTAGCTTTGCTTCCGCGGCTGCAATCTCATCTGCAGCGCAGCCTGTGCTGACATCCCGACCGTTGTCTCTGATGATCCATGTTGCACGGTGGGTGATGTTTCCGCCCTCGTCACGGCGGGCTGCCTTAAGCTGGAGTCTGGCTCCCTTGCTTCGTCGCGGCATAGCTCTCGCATCCGTTCAATGTGAGCCAGCGTAGTAAATTCCTTGCCGGCAATTTTTTCAATTACTAATCGGTTGCGATCGCGCTCACGCCGCAAACCTGCGACCGTCATTCCACCCATAGGAAACGCGATCTTCGCGGCATCAGCAAGGCGAAGCGGCGTATCCGGTGTAATTTCAGGTTGCCTTCGATCCATTTATCGACGCTTCCTAGACATGCAAGGCGCAGTCGCAGCGTGATCAAAAGTATCGCAAAGGCTTACTTCAACATAAAGCAGCGAATCCCTCTGTCGCACGACTGAGTACGTCATCGTACAATCGAAGGTACACGGTGGACCGCAAGGCGTCTCAGGTCGCTCCTCAGTTCGATTCCGGCCAGGGGACCGACACGGCTGTTCAAGCTCGTTCTAAAACGCCCGCAACCGCCCGCGAAGTGCTCGCCTTGAAAAAATGCACTTCCCCGTACATCGGTGTTCGTCATCCGATCCCAGAAGGTGGAGAAAGTCAAACGCGGCAGGATCGTCGCGGTGCACGACCCCAAGACCATCGAGGTGCTTGAGCTCCGCGTCGGCTACGTCAAGGATCGCTTCGGCAAGCTGTGCAGGCAGGACATCAAGCGTCCAGGCGGCTGCTTGGCATTGACCAAGACTGATCATTGTGCCCACGGATTCCGGACAACGTTCTCGACTCTGTCTCACCACGAAGAGATCAAGGACGCCAAGGACGGGATGGCGATGTCGTCGAGCTACAGCTCGCGCATCTCGATAACTCTACTGTAGAAGGTCTCCACAAGAAGCACGGACCGCTCGCGCTAATCGGCTCGCGGACGAAGCTGATGCAACATTGGGCCGATCGGATCGACCAATGGCTCGATCCCAAGAAGGTGATGCCGATCAAGGGAGCCGCGCAGGAATGAGGCAACCTCTCGTCTCGCTGGTTAAAGTTGCCCCTATTCAATCCATGAGAAGCTCGTGTGATAGTAGTCGACACTTGTGCATCTCGCGCCCCGCCATGCTCTTCAACGCGAAACCCTCCTCCGATCCTACGTTCCGAAGCTACGGTTTGCGTGGTGACTCAGGGTAACATCAGGGAACTAATGCCAACAGTCGTCGTCGCGCGATTCATTCCATTTACTGTCGCTTAGAACAGCGGGATACGATGGAGAAGCGGTGCGGCGGAGAGAGTGTCAGTCAATCCCCATTGAAAGATAAAGCGTTTTCCACTTTCCCAGACCAAAACCCACCATTTGAGCCACGGTCCAGTCCGAATTGCATTTCACCGGCGGCGAAAGCCTGACCGCACGTGACGATAGGCAACAAACGGCCCGCCAGCAAATCACGCCTTCGGAGAGGGAATTGGGCCAAGCAACTTTTCGATGCTCATGCCCAACGAGAGCAGATTCCTGTCGTCTCCCGGGAGGCCCTCGAACTCGATTGCGATGGGTAGCCCGTGTTCAGACAGCCCCATCGGAAGGACCAATCCGGGCATACCGGTTACCGGGCCTAACGACGTATTGCGACCGAAAGCCTCGAAGAACGATACATTCTTGCCGGCAATGTCGACTTCGCCGTCGACACCGATCCTCGGGGGCAACGCAGCTATCGCCGGGAACGCAAGTACCTCGATCCTTTGCTGGTTGAAGTGGGCGCGGACCGCTTCCTTCAATTCTTCCCTCTTAGCTATCATCGCGTCGTAGGCATCCTTGGGCGGACGCCCCGGCGGCATGGCAACCTTGCGGAAGAACTGACCTAGATGCTCCGAGACCTGCGAGAACATCTGGTCGAAGTTGATACCGGTTCCCTGCTGCTCGAGATACGCTGCAATCGTCGGATGACTTTCGTAGAGCATGATAGTCGCAGCCACATTGAAAGCGGACTTGAGCACGTCGGGAATTTCGGCTTCGACAATCACTGCGCCGCCGTCGCGCAGACGCCGAAACGTTTGCTCGGCCGTCTTGGCTATTTCGGGATCCAGGCCAGCCATGTAGAACGGCGGGACGCCAATCCTTACACCTTTGAGCGGCTTGGCCGGAAGGGGCGCAGTTTCTCCAGTTTGAACTGCGTCGAATAGGGCAAGATCCTCGACCGTCCGGGCTACACAGCCCCCCTGATCGAACTTGTTCGTGGTCAAGGGCATTATTCCATCTGCGGGATAGCGGCCATAGGTCGGACGCAAGCCAGAAACTCCGCACATGGCGGCGGGCACACGTATGGAGCCCAACGTATCTGCCGCGGTTGCGAGAGGCGCAATACGTGCCGCGACAGCTGCCGCCGCCCCCCCGCTGCTTCCTCCCGGGATTCGTTCGGGGTCATAGGGATTGTGGACCGGACCGAACGCTTCATTGTTGCTGGTCCAACCGAAGGAAAGCTCCGTCATGTTGGTCTTGCCCATCACGATGGCCCCCTGGTCGAGCAACCGCCTGACGAGAGCGGCATCGTTCGCCGGTTTGAAGTTACGAAGCGATTTGGTTCCATTTGAGGTCGGCAGAACTCGTGTGTTCATGCTGTCCTTGATCGGTATAGGGAGTCCGTGCATGAGAGCCAGTGGCCCACCCGATTGGCGTTTCTTGTCGGCGGCGCGAGCTGCCTCCAAAACCGCTTCGGGATCGAGTGTGATAAACGCGTTCAACGCCTTGTGGACACGCGCTCTTTCCAAAAGCGCTCCCGCATAGGCTTCCGCTTTAAGTTCTCCCCGTTGCATCGCCCTTATTGCAGCCGTCGCGGACAAATCGGGGGAGGTTTGAATCTCCGCGCTCGAGGTCGTTGGCCTCGTGGACGCAACCAGCGAAGCGGCTGCTCCTGCGAGAAATTCGCGGCGTCGTATCATGTTTCCCCCGTTTCTCGTCGCCATGTTCAGGCGTCGATGATTCAGCAATCGCTCGGCGAGCATAGGAACCAGGGCACTTCGTTGCTATCCTCAGGATTGAGGATGCGACTCCTCCTGTCCAGGCCTCTGCGATAGCTATCCGCCAAGCACGGCACGTACCCGCTGTTCGGAAAAACGCTTGGCGTAGCGCTCGACGACGTCGCAGGATCCCGATTGACAACGCGGTCGGACCGGCTCTCACCCCTAGGCTGTCTAAAATGGCTAGGGTTTCATCCTGTGCGCAAGCATGGTGCGGTTGCTGACGCTTAGCTTGCGAAACACGTGTTCGATATGTGTCCGCACTGTGGTCACGGAGATGGCCAGATGACGCGCTATCTGTTTGTCCATTAGGCCGGACGCTGCCAAACGTGCGATCTGCGATTCTCGAGCGGACAGGACGGCTGGCTCGCTCAGGCCGGCCGTCGATCGCCGATGCTGGCGGCTCCTGACCAATGCGGCGACGAAGGCAGGCCGCACGAGATCGAGAACTTGCAGATTCAGCTTCGAAAAGTCTTCCCGTCTCCGATCGCGCCAAATACGCAGATCTCCGATATTTTCCTCGCCGTCCCACGCAAAGAGGTTGACACCCCAATGCAACCCGTCCCGCGAAAGAAAGTCGTTAAAGAACTCAGTTTTGGCGAGTTCGGACTGCGGCATGACATCACTAACTTTCACTGCCGCTCGATGCTTCTGCAGGTCAGGCGTGATCGGATCGTGAAATTGATAGTGTTGTTCGTAGCGAACGAGATTCTCCGGATCCATGTGTAGATTGACCCGTTGATCGAAGCATTTGGTATCGGGTTGCCAGACGTAGCTGGCGCAGAACTGCGCTTCGAGCAATTCGAGCAATTCCGCCGCAACTTTGGCTCGAACTTCGCTCTCGGAATAAGGTTCGGCGAGCGTCTTCATGACGCGGGAAAGAGAAGAAACTTGACGGGCTGATAAGCGCACGCGTGTCCCGGGATTCAAAGATCAACAAGCAACGCATCACTCGAAAGTACCGGAAGCAATATTCTTCCTGTGAAGCGTGCACGACGTCTCGATATCTGTCAATTCGACGAATGCGACGGCGACCGCTTCGGTGGACCGTTCAATTTTCGCCTGAAAGATTCACTCCATGCACAAGATGACCGCCAAATGCGAGTAACTGCTTCACGTACCTCACAGGCGCGTCTTAGCGAGCGTCATTATGCAAAGCCAATTCAGTGACTTCGGAGCCATCTTTTACGCTTGCGAAAAATGCGAGCAAGCTGCGGCCGGGATTGCAACACGCCTGGCCAGCAGAATGCACCGATCGACTTAGGGGCTTCTATTCGTCGCACCTCAGCACCACCGTCACCTCGCGATGGCAAATGCGAAAGGCGCCAAGCCATGCGCGCGAATGACGGAAGGCACGAGGAGCGCCATCGCTTCCGGCCCGCGGGCCGAGGCTATATCCCCGAGATCTTCGATCCACTCAGGCCGCCAGCCCAGATCTTCCAACAGATCCTTGGCCACTCCCTTGGCATTCGCATCATCCCCGGAAACGAATACGGTAGGCGGCACCTTCAGGCCCGACGGATTTGTCATCACGGTGAACAGCATCGTGTTTAGCGTCTTGACGATTCGGGTTTCCGGCAGGGCTTTCTGGATCTGCTCGGCAAGACTACCGTTAGGATAAAGAAGGTTGCCAGGCATCCCGTTTTCGGCGCGCAGGGTCGCATTGGAAACGTCGATCAGGATCTTCCCTGCCAAGTCTTCCCGAAGGGAGCTCAGCATGTCCAGGGTGGTATGGCCCGGCGTCGCGTTGAAGATCACCGGCGCGGCGCGCGCCGTCTCCGCGTGACTCCCGAAGGAAACTTCGGGGCCTTGCCATTTCGCTGCGGCCGCCGCCACGCCAAGGACGCCGACCGACAGTGTGTAACGTGCGCCTGCGAGCTTGTTCGCGAGGGCCGTGGCGACGCGTCCCGAGCCCAAAATACCAATGTCTGCCATGAAGTACTCCAAAAGATTTGAAACGAGAGAAGGAAGCTTCAACGGATGGGCAGAAGGGCCCTGACCGCGGCCGCATGCACGCCCGGCGCTGCAGCCAGGAAGTCGCTGCTCGCAAGATTCCATGGACGGCCACAAACATCCGAGAGTATGCCGCCCGCCTCTTCCACGAGTAGCGCACCGGCCAGCAATCCCGATCGGACCTGACTGAACTGCCAGAAAGCATCCATCCTTCCGGCGGCGACCTGGATGAGTTGCAGTGTCGCCGGCACGGAGACGCGCACAACCAAGGCAGCTTCCAACATGGCCGTTACGGATTGCCCGATACGGCGGTGGGTGTCGTGGTCCTCGCCGGGCGCGGCCTGCCCGGTGCCGACCAGGGCGGCCTTCAGATCGCTCTTGGCTGAGTGATATAGCCGCGTGCCATCAAGATATGCACCATCGCCCCTTACGGCCGTATAGGTCTCTCCGGTCAGCGGCAAATGCACCACCGCCAGAACTGGGAGATTCTCGCGGACCAAGGTTGCGGTTACTCCCCAGTCCGTCATTCCGTGAACATTGTTTATGGCACCCTCAACGGGATCGGTCACCCACCATTCACCGGGAGGCAAGGCACCGCCTGCGAGCTCATCCTCAACCCATTTCGCGCTTGGACGCGC
The DNA here is from genome assembly GCF_040546575.1 of Bradyrhizobium sp. OAE829. Lineage (NCBI taxonomy): Bacteria > Pseudomonadati > Pseudomonadota > Alphaproteobacteria > Hyphomicrobiales > Nitrobacteraceae > Bradyrhizobium > Bradyrhizobium sp. OAE829. Next base: position 2,444,500 of record NZ_JBEPOE010000001.1, read on the forward strand.
GGCCAACAGGGGGGCCTGCAGTAGACCCAGCGACACGTCGTCGTTATTGCCGATCGATGCATTGATGTCTTGTCGACTGGTTCGCCGACTATCGCGGGAAAAGCGGATCTTCATCTCGCTACCCGCAGATTGAACAGCAGCAACGACAGTGGGTAGCAGCGCCACGTCGTCTGGGCTCGCAGTCTTCACAACGTCCTGTCGCCGATCGCTCGTCGCGAACGTAGTGGGCGGGTTGGCAATCTGATTGGTCATTTAGGTTCCCGAAAGTGAGAAGATCATCCGCATTGACTTCATTTGTTATTTATACGAGCAATTGCTCACATGAAAAACTCGCATTTGACCAGGACGCGCCGCGCACGGCTAACCCCCCGGAAAAAGCCGGGCCAATTGCGCTCCTCTCAAACGGTTGAGGCAATATTGGAAGGCGCGGCTCATATTCTCGAAGGGCGCGGCTTGGACGGGTACACGACTAACGAAATCGCGGCTCGCGCCGGCGTTAGCATTGGATCGCTCTATCAATATTTCCCGACCAAGGACGCAATCACCCTCGCCCTGGTTCAAAGAGAATCGACGGCTCTGGTCGACGAGATAAATGCCGCCCTCTGCCTGGAAGATCCGAAAAGGGCGCTTAGAGAGATGATCGAGGCGGCGGTTCGCAACCAACTGCGCCGCCCAAAGCTGGCACGATTGCTCGATTTTGAAGAGGCTCGACTGGCGACGAGCATGCCGCCTTCAACGAACGCGGCGGCCGCCCGTGCCGGCATCATGGCGTTTCTGCAAAGGTGCTATGGTTTGCCAGCCTCGGAGACCAGGACCGCAACCCTCGACGTGATGGAGATAATCAGAGCCCTGACCGACGCCGCCGGCACCCGAGAGCACGTCGATGCAACGTTGTTGGCGGACGCTATCGAGGGAGCGTTGCGTGGATATCTGGGTGTTCGGTGCGGGACGGTGTGATACGCTGAGAGATTGAATACTCGCGCTGTCAGGCAACTATATCGGGCTTCTCACTAAGGCCGTGCCAGGTGGTTGGGCAAAAGCGAAACGGAGCGCGGAGATAATTGCGCTCGCCTGAGATGATCGGATCAGTTGCACAAGTTCGTCGATCTCGATCGTCCAACCCGTCAGTGCTGACAATGGTCGCCTATCATTAGAGTGTTACGCGGTACCCGAGCGCACCAGAAAAAACGGTCGGGCGCATAGGTTTGCACCCATGCGTCCGACCTAGTCTCGGGAGAACTCCCAGAACAATAAAAAACGCTTTCAAGACGGCCGAGATCGGCGAGGCATGGTAGTTACATTCTCCGCCCTACGCCCTCCCAGAGATCGCAAGGGCGTTTTCGAGAAATGCTTGGCTACCGTCACCTTTGATAATTCCACAAAAGAGCCCCACCTGTCGTCAGAAACTGCGTCGGTAGATGGTGTAATTTCATAGCGCGTTCAAGCAGTTCACACCGGATCAATGCCGAGTTGTTTCACTGCATCGATCCAGATCGGCCCCTCGGTCTTGTAGACCTTCAGGAACGTCGTCCGGTCCTGTGCGGCCTCGTCGATTGCGAAAGTGTCCAGCATCTTCTGCACAGCCTCACCGCTGCCAGCCTCGACCATCAAACGTGAAAGCAGTTCAACCCGGCCCTGGGGCATGTCCGCCGGTCCCAACAATCCGGTCCACCCCACAGCCTGGAAGACCTTTGCCGTGTAACCTTGCTCCAAAAACGTTGGAACGTCGGGTAGTTTCTTCATGCGTACCGGCGACGGCACAGCAATAGCACGCCCCTTGCCGGTTTCGAATGCAGGAACAGCCGCCTGATAGCTACCAGTCGCTAGTTGAATAGAGCCGGAAAGAAAGTCGTGCCACATCGGGGCCTCTCCTCGATATTGAGCGACTTCCAAGTCGAGGCCAAACTCCTGCTTCAGTTGGATCGCCACGATATGCGCGAACGAACCCGTGCCATATGATCCTGCCGTTATCTTGTTGTTGCGTGCGTAATCGATAAACTCCTTTAGCGTCGTAGCTCCGGTCGAGGCATGGACGATGAGAGGCAGGTGGCCAGATGGCGTCATCGAAATGAACGCGAAGTCCTTGTCGGGATCATAGGGCAGAGTCTTGAAAACGACCCTGTTGCCCAGCAGCGTGGACGAGTTCGTATACAGGAGCGTGTTTCCATCCGGGTCCGCCGACTTGACGTACTGAGCCGCCGGAATCCCGCTCCCGCCGGGCTTGTTCTCGACGATAACCGTTTGGCCGAGTTTCGTCGAAATATACTCGCCGTAGACGCGGGCGAATGCATTTGTAAGTCCCCCGGGCGCCGCCGAGACCACGATCTTGATCGGCCGTGTCGGCCAGGATTGCGCCCGAGCCGAAGCAAATGGCGCCGCAGCGATCGTTGCCGCTCCGACCTTGATCACATCGCGTCGCGAAACCTTTTTCATAACATTCTACCCCTTCCGCCCTCTCGGCTGTCGCTGGGTCTGTGTCATCGAGCGTTCACAATCTGAGAACGGTCGATCTTCGCCGATTCATCCAGGGCGGGGGGCTTAGCCGAAGAAGATTGCAGTTCTCCCTTTGACTTGCTCAGACCTCGAAGCCCCTTACGAGAACAAGAGAATACGCGTTAGTTTTCGACCTTTAGCCCAGTTGTTTGGACAACGGATTGCCACTTCTTGAATTCAGATCGTAAGTACGCTTTTGCTTCATCGCTCCCGCCATACCGCGGGTCGGCATAAAGGGCGGCGATGAACTTCTGCACACTGGCATCTTTTGTTATCTCTTCGACTGTTGCGCTCAACCGAGTAACGATTTCGGGGGGTGTGGTCGCCGGCGCCACCAGTAGAAACGTCGCCTCAACGTCAAACCCCTTGAGGCCGGATTCATCCAGCGTCGGAATGTTTGGCAACGCAGCCACACGGCGCTTCCCTGTCACTGCAATGGCTCGTAATCGTTTGCTTTCTACCAACGGTAGAGCCGTAGAAATATTTCCGAACATCAAGTCGATCCTGCCGGCCATTAGGTCGACTTCCGCCGGTGAGATGCCCCTGTATGGAACATGGGTCAGATCCACCCCCGCAGTTGCCTTGAACAGTTCGCCTGCCATGTGGACCGATCCACCGGTTCCTGGGGAGCCGAAGGTCAGGTGCGAGTCTTTCTGCTTGGCCGCGGCAATCAGATCCGAAACTGATTTGATGGGTGAGCTTTCTGGGACGACAAGCAGATTGGGGTTGGATGCAATAAGCGCGATCGGCGTCAGATCTTTCTCGAAGTCGTACTTGTTCAGGTTAAGAGCCGCATTAATCGCAAGATAGTTCGCAGCCATTAGGATGGTGTAGCCGTCGCCGGAAGCCTGCGCGATCGCGGTGGCTGCTATGTTTCCGCCGGCCCCTGGCCTGTTTTCGACGATGAACGGTTGTCCGAGTTTTTCGCCGAGCTTTTGAGCATAGACGCGAGCGTACGAATCGGTGGCTCCACCGGGACTGTACCCAACTACAACAAGGACTGGCCTGGAGGGATATGGACCGGCGGCATGCGCCGTTCCGGCCAGCACTACGCTGAGCGCCAATGCCTTAACCCACGAAATAATTTTCATTCTTGTCTCCGTCTAAAGCGCGGGCTTGGAGGGACGCTATTTAGAGAAGATCATTTCCGCCAATATGTTTTTATCCCATCATTCATATCGTATTGATATATTCGACCGCGGCCGCAAAAACTGAAATAGACTCACGCTTCTCGCTGGGACAGCAACGATATGAACATACGCGCGCTACAGTATCTTTTAGCCATTGCGGATGAGCGAAATGTAACCCGAGCGGCCGCTCGGGTTCACATTGAGCAAGCTCCACTTACCCTCGCGATGAAGCGGTTGGAAAAGGAGTTGGGCTTTCAACTCTACGTGAGGTCAGCGGGGGGCGTTTCATTAACAGAGGCCGGCGAGCATTTTTGTGTGTACGCGAGAGAAGCTGTCAAAAGCTTGGAAGACGGGATTGCGATCGCCGCCTTGGCCCAGCACGGACTAGTTGGTCGACTGCGTATCGGCTACGTATCGTCAGCGACCTACTTTTTGTTGCCACGAATCCTGCGCGCGTTCCGGGAGGAATTTCCGAATATCGTAATCAATCTTCGGCAAATGGCCACCAATGAGCAATTTCAACAACTCAGTACGGACGATCTCGATTTTGGCTTCGCTCGTTCGGCGGACGAGACCCTAACTCTCGGTCAGAATGTTATTGCCACAGAACCATTTATCTGCGCTATCCCCAAGGGCCATCCATTAAGCAAAAAGACCCGCTTGCACATCGACGACCTGAAAGGGCAGCCGTTGATCATGCTTCCACCGCGATCTGGCACCGGAACATATCAGCAGCTTTCAAACGTTTTCGCGCGGGCCGGGTATCGACCTACTGTCGTCCAGGAGGTTTCTCAATTGGAAGCGTCTATCGGGCTTGTAAGTTCCGGCATTGGAATAGCCATCGTGCCTTCATCATTGCGCTGCATGGCAGTTCCCGGAGTTTTGTATCGGCAGCTTACGGGGATCCAAACCCTGGCGGAATTTCATCTAATTTGGAACAAGGAAAAGTTGACAGCCGCAGGTAAGCATTTTTTGGCGATTGCGACCAAATAGCATTGGACGCTCTGCTAGCGTTTGTCGATACGCGGCCGCAAGTCCGAAGTGTTTCGGGTGATAGTTGCCGGTGAACTCTGGCATTCCAATCGCTTTATCGCGAGAGTAGTAGCGCGCGTATATTCATATCAAAGCGATATACTAACTTTGACCAAAAAATATTGGCCGGCAGGGCTAGACGTTCGTACGTCTGCTACAGCGTCACGCAACAACAAAGAGACCTTGAGTTACGCATCGACCGGCATTGCCCAATCGACGCATCTGTCCGGCGAGATGTTCAAGCGCGCGGCGAAGATCGAAATGCAGCACGTCCCTTACCGCGGCGGATCGCAGGCGGTGCAGGACGTGATCGCTGGCAGGGTGCCGCTGATGATTAACGGCCTTGCCTCCACCCTCCCCTTAATTGCGGACGGCCGCCTTCGGGCAATCGGCGTGACCAGCATCGACCGCTCGCCAGCGGCTGCTGATATCCCGACGTTGGCGGAACAAGGATTGCCGGGGTTCGACGTGACCGCTTGGTATGGGCTTTCCGCGCCGGCCAAGACGCCGCCCGCAATTGTCGAGGAGCTAAACAGGGAGATTAATGAAATCCTAGCGCTCGAGGACATCCGCAAGCAGGTCCTCGTCAACGGCGCAACGCCCAGTGGGGGCACGCCCGAGGCCTATCAGACATTCATTCAGTCGGAGCTCGATCGGTTCGGCGCGCTGGCTAAGGAAATCAACTTGTCGATCAATTGACCGCGGCATCGCCGCAAGCCGTCGCACGGCAAAAGAGGACTGCGCGGCAAATGCGCGTGTGCGAGGGTGAATCGAGCAACGATTTCCGCTCACGTCGCGACGTGCCAAAACGCCTTCCAGAGCTTCGGGCCGGGGTAGGCACATCAGCTCTGGTGCGAGAATGACGCCGCGCTCGGCTTCGATCTCGCAAACTGAAACAAAATCACAAGAAGGGACTCACACATCGCATCGTAGTCTTTGTAGACGGCCGGTCTGCTCAACTTTCTTCAATCACCACTCCATAGGATTTTTCAATGAAACTACGACACGAGCTTCTCGCATCCCTCCTTGCATCATCGCTTCAGCTCGGGTCTGCGGCCGCCGCGCCTCCGGCTGGTTCGGTTCCTGCCAGGACCGTGGTGCTGGTTCACGGTGCCTTCGCGGACGGATCGTCGTGGAATAAGGTGATCCCGTTGCTCGAAAAGGCTGGGTTAAAGGTCGTCGCGGTGCAGAACCCGCTCGATTCACTGGCGAGCGATGTCGCCGCGACAAACCGTGCTATCGCGAATGAAGAGGGGCCGGTCGTGCTAGTCGGTCACTCCTGGGGCGGCGCCGTGATCACCGAAGCCGGCGTGAACGAGAAGGATCGTTCGCTAGTCTATGTTGCGGCCTATGCTCCGAAAGAGGGACAGTCCGTCCTCGATACCGTCAAAAGCTATCCGCAGATCCCGGGCCGGGCCTTCTTCGTGAAGGAGGACGCGGGCCATGTGAAGATCAGCGACGAAGGCATCTTCAAGCATTTCGCCGCGGGCCTCCCGCGGCCTGAACAGCAACTCGTCGCCGCTACCCAGGGGCCTTTGAACGGCGCGGCATTGGGCCAACCCGTCAGTCACCCGGCCTGGACCAAGACGCCGTCGTTCTTCGTCGTGGCAGGCAATGACACGATCATTTCGCCCCAACTCGAACGAGACGAGGCCAAGCGCATGAACGCCGTCACGGTGGAAGTCCCTTCCAGCCACGTCGCCATGCTCACTTACCCGAAGGTTGTCGCGGACCTCATCATCAAAGCCGCCAGATAAATCTTGAAGGATTGGCCGCTTAGGCGCTCTGATCCGGCAATTTATAAAACGACCAGTCTACTCAGATGCTCTACTCCCGGGCAGGGCATTTCCCGGACCATTCGGCCCTTTCCAAGCAAGGACTAGCCCTATGAAGATTCTTATAATCCTCACCTCGCACGACCAACTCGGCAATACTGGCCGCAAGACCGGCTTCTGGCTCGAAGAGCTTGCGGCGCCTTACTACGCGTTCCAGGATGCCGGTGCAGACATCGTGCTCGCGTCCCCCAAAGGCGGCCAGCCGCCGCTCGATCCCAAGAGCAACGAGCCCGCCAATCAGACCGACCTCACGCGTCGCTTTGAGGCGGACGCCAAAGCAACTGCCCAACTCGCCGCCACGGTGCGTCTCGACGGCGTCAAGCAGGTGGATTTCGACACCGTGTTCTATCCGGGCGGACACGGTCCACTGTGGGATCTCGCCGAAGACAAGAATTCGATCGCGCTGATTCAGTCATTTATCGCGGCTGATAAGCCCGTCGCACTCGTCTGCCACGCGCCCGGCGTTCTGCGCCACGTGACAACGCCAAACGGCAAGCCGCTGGTCGATGGTAAAAAGGTGACGGGTTTTACCAACACCGAAGAAGAAGCCGTCGGTCTGACAAACGTTGTGCCGTTCTTGGTTGAGGACGAACTCAAGGCCAAAGGCGGTAACTATTCCAAGGGGCCGGATTGGGGCGCCTTTGTCGTAACAGATGGCCTTCTGATCACCGGTCAAAACCCGGCATCGTCCGGCCCGGCGGCAAAGGCGCTGATCGACAAACTCGCCAGCAAGGCTGCCTGACGCGACGATTCCGGGAGGGCATCGCCTTCCTCCCGGAACACCACTCTGAATTCTAGAACGAAACCGCGCGCCAATCTCACCTGGAGGGGCGCGAACGATAATCGAAATCCTCTATCCCTCGAAAGCACATCATGACGATCTACTCGCTCGAGCAGATCAAAGCTGCTGGCTGGCTCAAGCAATCCAATTATATCGGCGGCGCATGGGTCGCTGCCGATGACGGTCGCATCATCGGTGTGGATGATCCGGCCACCGCGACTCGGATCGGCGACATCCCGTGGGTGGGCGCCACTGAGACACGCCAGCCATCGACGCGGCGCACACCGCCTTCAAAGCGTGGTCCGGCGGGCGAACGCGCTGCGTTGCTCGGTCGCATGGCGGACGCCTTATCTCTGAGCCGTCAAACAACCTGACACTTGTCGCCTCGCGGTTCCCGCGAGGCGGTTTGTTACACTAGTGCAGACTGATGATCCGGCGCGTGATCGCGACATTGGTGGTGGCCTTCGAAACTGGGATCGCGTTCGATTGACTGCGGCGCTGAAGATCCTGACGGCGATGTGATTGTCGGTTTCTGCAGGCAGTCGCCTGATGCGGAAACGATGTTCCGGCGACGCTACGCCGGGGAACGCGGTCTGCGCTGGATGTACTTGGCCAGGCAATAGAGCGGCATCCATAACGCTCATGCCTTTTGTGCCGACAATTCGCGACTCCTTAGATTGAGTATACGGATGTCATAGTCCTGTCGGCTTTGCTGACTGTGCCACTCCGACACAAGAGACGATTGACGCTTGGAAGTTGACGCTCCTGGTGGCAAATGCGCGCTGTCGCATGCGGGCTCATATCAAATCGATATCGCCGTTCCGACTAAAACGTATTGGTCGGCTCCGCTCGATGTGAATACGCCTGTCGCATCGACACGCACTGCCACGTCGTCACCCGAAAAGGTTGACGAGGCGGGTTGATTTACTGCCGATGACCTCAACCAGAAATGAGAGACCATATGAAAATCACACGCTGCGATAATATTCCTGCCAATCGAGCTTCGGAGAAGACGTTCACCGGCATCGTGCATTCCGAGCCTATCAACACTGCGCCCGACCCAGCACGTGTGGCAGCCGCTCGGGTCAGCTTCTTGCCCGGCGCCCGGACTGCTTGGCATCACCACCCCTATGGTCAGACGCTCTACGTCACTTCGGGCACAGGACTCGTGCAGATCCACGGAGAGCCCGCCAACCTTATTCGAGCAGGAGACTCCGTATGGATCGCTCCCGGAGAAACGCACTGGCACGGTGCCACGGCTCGAACGTCGATGACGCACATCGCGATTCACGAGCGATCGGACGGTTCGTACGCCTCATGGCTCGAGCACGTCACCGACGACCAATATGCGGCCGCACAGCTCAACGCGGAATAATCGGAAACAACCAACGTAGCGCGTCGTGTTCGCCATACCAGCGGCAGCGTGTCGATTTGGGCGGCGGCTGTTACCATTCACATACTCTTTAGAGACACACCATGAAAAGCATTGGATTCATCGGCCTGGGTAACATGGGCGGGCCTATGGCTCTGAACGTCTTAGCCAAGGCTGGTCGGGAAGTCGTCGTGTTCGATACTCGGCAGGAGGCTATGGCGTCCTGCGTGAAGGCCGGCGCGCGAGCGGCCACCGACGCCGCTTCGTTGGCGAAGGAATGCGATGTCATTTACGTTTCCCTTCCCACGCCGGGATTGGTCGAAAGCGTCTTGACCGCAGAGAACGGCTTCATAAGCGGTGCCAATCGCGACGCCGTCGTAATCGATCTGAGCACCAATTCCCCGTCCGTTGCCAAACGCGTCGAGCGGCGCCTATCGCAATCCGGTGTCGCTTATCTGGAATCGCCCGTGACTGGCGGCGTTGCGAAGGCGAAGGACGGAACGCTTACGATCATGGTCGGCGGCGATGAAGCGGTCTTCCAGCGTAGCGCGAACCTATACGGTCACATTTCGACGAAGCCTGTATTTGTTGGACCGACCGGCGCCGCGTCGACCGTAAAACTAATCAACAATATGCTCGTTCTTTGTAATTTGGCGGCGGCGGCCGAGGGAATGGCGATGGCGGCAAAGGCTGGACTCGATCTGGAGAAATTCGCAGACGTTGTCAGGAATGGATCCGGTTTTAGTGCTGGCTTTCGCCTAATCGCAGGAAAGCCAATGAACAACGACTTCAGCCCCCAGTTTGCGCTTGAGCTAGCACACAAGGACTTCGCCCTGGCAGTTGCGCTGGAAGCCGAGTTGGAGATTCCTTCGATCATGAGTAGCCCTGCGTTGTCTATTCTCAAGATTGCACGCAACCTTGGCTACGGCGCTCTCGACTGTTCAGCCGTACTGAAGGTCTACGAAGGTTTCACCGGTGTTGAGGCGCGGATCAAGACGCCTGATATAGGCCAATGATGCCGCCCCTAGACTGTATGGGCTGTTGGTCACAGCACATTTCCTCTCGATCGGAGCCAGAGTGGCTCCGTCGCTTTCTCTATCACCTACCAAGGCGGTCGCACAGGTGAACAAAGCGGATTTGCGCTGTAGTTCAGAGCGACAACGGTTCCGCTAAGGCTTGCAGGCAAAATCACAACAAACTCACCGGGAGGGAACAACGATGAAGATGACGCGACGCGAGGCCGTGGCTTCTATATTGATCGCTGCGGGCTCAAACACTTCGTTGTTTGCCGCCGATGAGGCCATTGGCATCACACCGACCGAAATCAAACTCGGCCAGACGTTGCCGTATTCTGGCCCAGCATCATCTTACGGTGTCATTGGAAAGGCGCACGCAGCGTACTTTGCAATGATAAACGACGGCGGCGGGATCAACGGACGAAAAATTACGCTCGTATCATTTGATGATGCTTATAGTCCGCCAAAGACAGTCGAGCAAACCCGCCGTCTCGTCGAACAAGAAGAGGTCGCACTGATCTTCGGTAGTACTGGTACTCCGACAAATCTCGCAGTCCGGAAATACTTGAACAGCAAGGGCGTTCCAAGTCTTCTGCTCACCGCAGGTGCGACAATTCTTACTGATCCAAAGAACTACCCTCTTACGATGACGTGGCAACCGAATTACTTCGATGAAGCATCGGCATATGCAAAGCGTGTTTTGCAGGAGAAGCCGGGCGAACGGATTGCTATCCTCTATGCCAGGGATGATTCAGGCAAGGATTACGCCGAGGGTTTCAAAGCGGGACTTTCCGATAAGATCTCTCTTCTTGCAGAAGAAGCGACCTACGAAACCTCAGATCCTACGGTTACGTCGCAACTCGCGCGCCTTAAAGCGTCGGGCGCTACCGTGTTCTTCTTTCACTCAACGCCGAAATTTGGTGCACAGATTCTGCGCGGCATTTACGACCTCGGTTGGAAACCGGCCACTTTCGTCGCGTCGGTCACAAGTAGTATCGCTGGCACTATCGAACCGGCGGGGCTTGAGCGAGCGCAGGGCATAATTTCATCCGCATTCCTTAAAGACCCAAATGATCCAGAGTGGTCTGACGACCCGGAAATGAAGGCGTGGCGCGCCTGGATGGCCAAGTACAATCCCCAAGGTGACGTGAACGACTTGCTCAATGTGAATTCCTACGCGCAGGGCGCCGCAATGGTGAAGATTCTGGAACGGGCAGGAAGCGATCTCTCTCGGAAGAACATCATGTCGATCGCTACGAACATTAACTTCCGCGTTCCCCTATTGTTGCCGGGCATCTCTCTTGAAACGAGTAGAACTGACTATCGCCTAATAAAAAAGGTGAGACTGATGCGATTCGAAGGAAAGCGTTGGGTGCTTCTGTCCGAGTGAGGGTTGAAGACGACGCATGTGCAATCTTGCAAATACTTCGGCCGTTACGGGTTACCTCGAGATATTCACTCAGATACTGGCCGGGATTCGTAGCGATGAGGGGTTCACCGCTCCCGTCCTTGGGCGCCGGTCGTTCTCGCGATCACCTGATGCTAACCCAAGGCTACCAGTTCTGTTGGTTCTCTCACGACATCGCTGCCCCCAGCGCGGTGCAATGCATCTGCCTGCTTCGGCCGCTTTGTGAGAACGAGATGGTGGATGACCAAGCATGTCCTGGGCGCACGCCGTTGACCTGCAGCAGCTCCGGTTTGCGGTCGCAGCCGCCGATTGTGGGAGTATTCGGCAAGCTGCCGAGTTACTGTCCGTTCGACATTCGATCCTGAGCCGGTCCATCCGTCAGCTTGAGCATCTGATCGGCGTTGCCGTATTCGAGCGCTCGGGCGGAGGTGTAAAGCCAACGCCCGCGGGGCTAAGCGTTCTCTGGATGGCCAGATTAATTCTGGAACAAGTTGATGTGCTGGTCGCAACAGCAAAATCGAATGGACGTGGGGAAGCTGGCCGCCTTTCGATCGGCTTTTGTACCTCCATTTCCGCGGGTAATCTGCGAGCGACACTGATCGAATACAAGAATCGGTTTCCTCGAATAGAACTCGCCACCGTCGAGCGGTCGCGAGCAGGCCTGGCAACTGCACTACGGAACGGTACGGTCAACATTCTACTCGTGACTGGGGAGGTGCCGCTGCCCGACAATAACGTTCGCGCCCTCTGGAGTGAGCGCATCCTGGTTTCCCTGGCGGAAAATCATCCATTGGCCGCGCGCAGCGTGATCCATTGGACGGACCTACGGAACGAGACCATTCTATTGAGCCAGCACGATCACGGAAGTGAACTCGAGGATCTCTTGATCTCAAAGCTTGTTTCCCCTGAAGATCGCCCAAAGATCGAGCGCCATGACGTCAGCCGAGGTATTATCAAGAGCCTCATCAGCATGAATCTTGGGATCAGCTTAGTCCTGGAATCAGATGTTGGCGCAAGCTTCGCCGGCTTGGTCTACCGCGAATTGCGCGATGGGACCGGTCCGACGCACGTGGACTTTTCGGCACACTGGCGAGCCGATAACGACAATCCTGCCTTGGGTGGTTTTCTCAAACTCTTGGCTGAACGCTACCCTCTACTGACCTCAGGCGAATGAACCGCGCGCCGGAGCTTCGCAAAGCCACGATCCGTAGCCATGAATCGCGCGAGCATGGGTGCGATAAGCTTACCCGGTTCGACGATGGGTTGGCCGGATTCACTTGCGAGGGCTTTCGCGTAGGCCAGCAGGTCTCGGTGCACCGAAGCTGGCAGTTCAGCGCTGACCTTGACCGGTCTTTCGTCTGGAAGCTCCCCAATCTTAAGTTTGGTCATATCACCCTCTGTATGGCTCGAGAACGATATCGCGATTGACAATCACTCGCACGGGCAACCCTGGACGGATGGTCAGAGTCGGCTGAATATTCAGGCTACGGCGGACAACCTGCTGGCCAGTTTGATTCAGTGAGTCCCCTGCCCCGTGCCGCAAAGCCTGGATGATGGCACTATCGTTGCTGTTGGTGTCGGAGCCCGCGCCGAGTTCGGTGCCGACAGCAAGCAGCGTCGAAAGGGCAGCGGCTTTGAGCAATTCGCCCCAATGGTTGTCGACTTCGTCTTCGAGGCCGGCATATCCTGCCGCGTCTGCACCCGGTTGCCGCTCAAGAACAATCGAACGACCGTTCGGCATGATAAGGCGAGTCCAAACCAGAAGGACGCGAGACTGGCCGAACGTGACCTGGCTGTCGTAAACGCCGATCAAGCGCGCCCCCTGCGGGATGAGCAGAAGGCGCCCGGTCGGAGAATCGAAGACGCTCTCTGTGACCTGTGCAGTGATCTGGCCGGGAAGGTCCGATCGGATCCCGGTGATCAGGGCTCCCGGAATGACAGTTCCAGCCTGCACGATATACGGTGAAGCCGGCTTGGCGACGCGGTCGGGGCTTACTGTACGGCGATCCACGGATGCATTGACGAAGGCGAGTTTCCTGTCCTGACCATTCTGCGCGGATCCTTCGTCGCTATTGGTAGTCGAGATCGATGGAGCATTGCGGTCGCTCCCCTGAGCCGCGGCAGCGGGCGGACGCTTTTCTCTCCCATTCGTCGAAGCGAACAAATGGCTTACTCGGGCTGCTTCGGTTTCCTGGTCCCGGCGCTGCTGTTCCGGATCCACAGCCGTAGCGCCGATCGTCGGTGGCTGGGCCTGTGTGGCTAGGATCGGCCGACCAAGGTCTCCAGGGAGCGGCGGTCCAAGTTGTGGAATAGTAGTGTAGTCTTTCGGTAGCGCCGTAATGCCATCGGCGACGTTATGATGGTCGGTACTGTACAGTTCATCGGCCGCCTGGTTCAAGGAGCGATTGTTGTGCAGCGACCACAACACAGTTCCGCCGATGAAAAGCAAGGCAACCGCGCTCCCTACCGCCAGAGCCTTCCGCGACAACCGTGTCACACGCGGGCGCTCCGCTCTTAATCGGAAGCTCCCGGACTTCTTGTCCGATGCTTGCGCTGGACTCGCCTGCTCGTGATCGCTCCCATTCTGGGCATTCATGACGACGGCCTCCCGTCAGTCCTGACAATTCTGACCTTTTGCTGGCGCTCACCCCCGAGTCGTAGTTCTGCGGCTGCAAACAGCCGATCCACGATCAACACATTGCCGTATGCGCGATAGTTGACGAGTTCGGTCTTGCCGTCCGGGCCGATGACGAAGAGCGGTGGCATCTCGCCTTGCACGATACCTTTAGGGAATTCGACATAGACCTTGCGGCCATCGTCATACGCGGCTACCGGCCGCCAGGCTGGCTTGTCCCCTTCAATCGCGTAGCGGAAGATGCGCTGCGCTGGCTCCGGAAGAACGGGCCTCAAAGCGACTGAACGCGATCGCTCCTTCACTGTTTCCGGATAGTACCAGGCAACGGATGGCATGTATGGCCGCTCGCGGGAGCGGAGCTCGATCAGGTAGGTGCGCCGGTCGGTATTGACGACCAGGTTGGTCTCGATCGATGCGCGGGTCGGCTTGACCAGGATATGGACGCGCCGCGTGTCGCCGCTCCCGCTCTCGGTATCGCCCACGACCCAGCGTACGGTATCTCCGGCCGCGATGGGCCCTGATCCCGTCAACTGCTCGCCCTCCTCGAGCGCGATATCCGTGATCTGTCCGGGAGCGGCGTATATCTGGTACAGCGCGCCCGGGCTGTAAGCGTAGATTTGCGCCGCGTTGAAATATCCCCGCTTGCGCGGTTCGACACGCGCCGCGCTGTTTGCCGTCTCGACCCGGCTCACGGGCTCAGCGTCTTCCTTTTCTCCCGACTTACCTCCGAGAGCCGGTTTCCAAAGCGGCGGAACGTGAGGCGGCCGCGTCCTATCATCCAGAGGGGGTGGCGGCGCCGACGGCGGAGGGACTTCTGCGTCGTAACTGATCTCCGGCGGTATGTAGGTCGCGCACCCGCCGAGCACCGACGAACAAAGCAGGAGAGCGGACAGAAACGCTCGCTTGGCGGTCACGAACTCGCACCAAGTCGAATTGAGCTTGGCGTTCGGATTGGGGCGCTTCAAATGAACGTCAGACTGCGTCTTGGTCACTGACTCAACTCCTTCGACCAGTTGATGGCGCGGACGTAGACGCCAAGCGGATTCTTGCGCAGGCGTTCGGCATCGCGCGGCGTCTCGGTCACGATCGTGAGAATGGCAGTCCAACGCTCGGTCGTACTCAACGAGCCGTTGTCGTAGGTGCGCTGGGTCCACGCGATCCGGAAACTCTCTGAAGACGCGCGTATGACGCTCGAGACGTCGACGGAGATTTGCGCCTTGCCCAACTTGGCAAAGGGGTCATTGTTGCGCGCGTAGTCATTGAGTGCGGCCGCTCCGCGATCAGTCGTAAAATCATAGGCCCGGAGCCAGTTTTGGCGCAAAACGATGCCGTCGGCCGGCAGGCCCCTGACGTCCTCGATAAAACGCGCCAGATGGTAGGCGATCTGAGCGTCAGTGGGTTGATAGTCGAAGTTGGCCGGCGCAACCCTTTGGGCCTGGCCGAGATGATCGACTTCGACCACCCATGGCGTGATCGATCCCTGGCTCGAATGCCAGACAAGGCCCCCAGCGAGGCCGGCGGACAGCATGAGGCAGCCGAACGCCATCAGGCGCCAATTCTTGGCTTGCACGCGCGCCGAGCCAATGCGTTCGTCCCAAACCTGCGCCGCCTTTTGGTAAGGCGTAATCGGCTCGGGCATGCGCCCGTAATGAACGGAAGGTCGTTTGAACATCTATAATTGCCCCTGAGATGAAGTGACCGGTTTCAAGTCGTGCGGTATCCGGATTTCCGGTGCGGTCCGTGACGTGTGACGAACGCGCATTGGCCGCGCGTCAGCGCTCTCCTTCCGACAAATCGACGGAAGAGCCGCTGCCGCCGTGATCGCCTGAGCGGACCGCCTGTCCGGCTGCCGACGCGCCATGCCGAATGGTCTCGGCACGCTTCATGCGCCGCGCCCAATCGGGCTGCCCTTCGGCCGAAGTGCTCGCGGCGTGCTCGCCCGCTTGCCCACCTCCGCCGAGGGCAGCCCCGACGCGGCGCAACGGGCTCACGGCAGCCGAGCCACCAGCTTCCACAACGCCGGCAAGGCCGCCGCTCCGATAGGCGGCCGATGCGCCGCTCAAGACGGCACCGCCAGCGCGCGTGCCGCTTGCAATTGCGCCGCCAGCAAGACCCGCACCACCTGCAGCAAGACCTGCGCCGGCAGCAACAACGCCGCCAGCGGCGAGGCCCGTTCCAATCGCGGCGCCAGCGCCAAGCTGCGGACCGCCGGAAACCAGGCCGTTTGCAATACCCGGACCGAAGATACCGAGGCCCAGCAAGGAGAGCGCCGCGAGCACCAGCGTCATAGCGTCTTCGATCGTCGGCTGGCCGCCAGCAAAGCCAGAGGTGAACTGAGAGAACAGGGTCGATCCAATGCCGACAATGACGGCTAGAACCAGGACCTTGATCCCGGACGATATGACGTTGCCCAAGACCCGCTCTGCCGCAAACGCAGTCTTGCCAAACAAGCCAAAAGGAATGAGGACGAAGCCGGCCAGCGTCGTGAGCTTGAACTCGATCAGGGTGACGAAGAGCTGGATCGCCAGAATGAAGAAGGCGAGCAGCACCACGACCCACGCGAACAGGAGAACGACGATCTGGACGAAATTCTCGAAGAAACTGATGTAGCCCATCAGGTTCGAGATCGAATCGAGCAGCGGTCGACCAGCATCGAGCCCAACTTGGGCGATTTTTCCCGGTCGCAGGAAATCCGATGCGGAGAGGCTTGCGCCGGAAGCTTTCAGGCCAAGACCGGCAAAGCTCTCGAAGACGATGCGCGCCAGGCTGTTCCAGTTGCCGATGAGGTAGGCAAAGACGCTCACGAACAATGTCTTCTTGACGAGGCGCGCGATGATGTCCTCGTCCGGCCCCCAACTCCAGAACAACGCGGCGAGCGTGATGTCTATCGCGGCAAGGGTCGTTGCGAGATATCCGACATCGCTACCCAGCAGCCCGAAGCCGTTGTCGATATAACGCGTGAACGTTTCCAGGAACTGGTCGATGATTCCGGTGCCGGTCATGGCTTGCTCGCCTCAGGTATCGCTACGTGCGGATATCCTCGCGGGATCCGGCTCTGATCCTTTGGGGCGGGCGCCAAACCTGCGGCGGAATCACCGTGGCCAAGAGCCTCCGGACCATCTTTCTTGCCGAAGAAGCGACGGCGGTTTTCGTCCCAAACCCGCTTGCAATGTTGATAGCCTGCCGTGTCCTCCGAAGTGACGCTGCGGCAGCGTGCGAGGTCTGAGCTCGTTGCGGCTGTCGTCTGCTCTGCCTTGAGCGGCGGCGGAGATTCCTCCCCGCCACGAAGTTGAATCGTGCAGGCAGCGACGGCGAATACGCCGATTGTCGTAAGTAGCGACAACGCCTTGAACACTCTTACATCGGTCATCAGTGGAACATCCGCACGTCTTGGGACTGATATCCCTGTCCGGGAGTCAGGAACCGCCTCAGCTGTTCTCGCCCCTGATCCTGGGCCGAGGCGCGCTGAGCTGCTTCCAGGCTCTGCGCCCTGCCCTGCGCCGCCACGGCGGCTGTGAGATCGGCGAGTTGTTGCGCCTGGAGCGCCAGGATCTGATTGCCGGCCTGGGTTGCCTGTAGGGCGCCACTGGCACCCTGGCTCGAAGTTACGAGCGCCGACGTCTGGATGCGATTGGTGTCGAGGTTGCCGACCACACCGGCCTGGACGCGAAGAGAGTCCTGCAATGCAGCAACAGAGTTCTGCCACCGCGATTGAGCGTTGGTGATCAACGCCTGGCTGGACTGGCTGCCGGTGACCGGCGCATAGCTGGTCGAGAACGCGCGATCGATCTGCTGGACGTCGTAGGCAATGCGCTGGGCCTGGGCCAGCAATTGCTGGGTCCGCTGGATCGATGATTGCAGTTGCTGCAGCGACGAGTACGGCAAGTTTGCCAGATTCTTTGCCTGATTGATCAGCATCTGCGCTTGGTTCTGCAGCGAGGTGATCTGGTTGTTGATCTGCTGCAGCGCCCGCGCCGCGGTCAGAACATTCTGGGCGTAATTGTTGGGATCAAAGACGACCAACTGCGCTCGTGCCGGTACCGTGAGGCCAAGCGCCAGCGCGACGGTGCCAACGGCAGCCAATAGGCCAAGACGCCTCATCCTATTTCTCCAGGTTGCCGAGATTGGGGATCAGGTCGGTGGCCCAGGCGATGCCACGGTTCTGGAGCCAGGCCGGCACAAAGCCGTCAGGTCCATGTTCGGCGAGGAAATGCGCGATGGCGGCCTGGTCTGTCTTGGAAGAGGCTGCGGTGAATGCGAGCGCAATCTCGCCAAGGCCAAGTTCGAACATCCGGTTGCCCCGGCGGGACTGGCAGTAGTAGTCGCGCTTTGGCGTTGCCCGGCTCAGCAGCTCGATCTGGCGATCATTGAGGCCGAAGCGACGGTAGATCGCAGTGATCTGCGGCTCGATGGCGCGTTCGTTCGGCAACAGCAAACGCGTCGGGCAGCTCTCGATG
Organism: Bradyrhizobium sp. OAE829; assembly: GCF_040546575.1. Taxonomy (NCBI): domain Bacteria; kingdom Pseudomonadati; phylum Pseudomonadota; class Alphaproteobacteria; order Hyphomicrobiales; family Nitrobacteraceae; genus Bradyrhizobium; species Bradyrhizobium sp. OAE829. The sequence goes on from NZ_JBEPOE010000001.1 coordinate 2,462,659, forward strand.
ATCGCCGGCGCAATGGCAGATCCGTCGATGTCCGAAAGCGACTGGGTGGCGAAGATCACGGACGCGTTCTTCTTCCGAAGCGTCTTCAGCCATTCCCTGAGCTGGCCGGCAAAATCCTCGTCGTCGAGGGCAAGCCAGCCTTCGTCGACAATCAGGAGCGTAGGCCGGCCGTCGAGGCGATCCCCAATGCGATGGAAGAGATAGGCCAACACGGCCGGGGCCGCGCTAGTCCCGATCAACCCTTCGGTTTCGAACGCCTGGACCGAAGCCTCGCCAAGCCGCTCAAATTCGGCATCAAGCAGGCGCCCGGAGGGGCCACCCAGGCAATAGGGTTGTAAGGCACGTTTCAGGGAGTTTGATTGCAGCAGGACAGATAGGCCCGTCAGCGTGCGTTCCTGCATCGGCGCCGAGGCTAGCGACGTCAGCGCTGACCACAGATGATCCTTGACCTCCGGGGTGATCTCGATCTTTTCGCGTGCCAGGATCGCCGCGATCCATTCCGTCGCCCATCCGCGCTCCATGGAATCGTCGATCCAGGCCAACGGTTGCAGGGCGACAGAGTTTTCGCTTCCGTCAGACAATGCTCCGCCGAGGTCATGCCAGTCGCCGCCCATCGCGAGCGCGGCCGCCCGGATCGAACCACCGAAATCGAACGCAAAGACCTGAGCGTTCGGGTAGCGGCGGAACTGGAGCGCCATCAGCGCCAGCAACACAGACTTGCCGGCGCCCGTCGGTCCCACGACCAGGGTATGGCCGACGTCGCCGACGTGAAGCGAGAATCGGAACGGAGTCGAGCCTTCGGTCTTCCCGAACAGGAGGGGTGGACCCTTGAAGTGAGGATCCCTGGCCTCGCCGGCCCATACGGCCGACATCGGAATCATGTGGGCGAGGTTGAGGGTCGAAACCGGCGGTTGCCGCACGTTGGCGTAGACGTGCCCGGGCAGGCTGCCGAGCCAGGCTTCAACGGCGTTCACCGTTTCGATCATGCAGGTGAAATCGCGACCTTGAATGACCTTCTCGACCAGGCGGAGTTTTTCGTCGGCAGCATTGGGATCACCGTCCCATACGGTGATGGTTGCCGTGACAAAAGCTTGTCCGATCTGATCCGACCCCAGTTCCTGCAGCGCCGCGTCGGCATCGATCGCCTTGTTGTGGGCGTCGGTGTCGAGGAGCGTCGACGCCTCGTTGGTCATGACCTCCTTAAGAATGGCGCCGATCGATTTTCTCTTCGCGAACCACTGGCGGCGAATCTTGGTCAGCAGTTTCGTGGCATCGGTCTTGTCGAGCATGATCGCCCGGGTCGACCAGCGATACGAGAATGGCAGCCGATTCAGATCGTCCAGAATTCCCGGCGTCGTCGCGCCCGGAAAGCCGACAATCGTCAGCACTCGCACATTGGCTGAACCCAGCATCGGCTCGAGCCCGCCGGTCAGCGGCTGGTCGGCCAACAGCGCGTCGATGTACATAGGAATTTCGGGCACCCGAACCCGATGACGCCTGGTCGAAATCGTCGAGTGCAGGTAGGTCAGCGTGTCCTGATCATCGAGCCAGGCGCATTCGGGCATGAATCCCTCGACAAGCTGCAGCACGCGGTTGGTTTGATCGACGAACCCGCGGAGCACCTCGCGCGCATCGGCTCCAACGGCGCGATCGCGGCCCTCATAGAGCAGGCGCTCTGCCCTGGCGGCCCCCTCCTCCGGCGGCAGATAGAGGAAGGTCAGGAAATAGCTGGACTCATAGTGAGCACCCGCCTCCTCGAACTGCGCTCTGCGTTCGGCGTCGACCAGTGCAGACGCGACATCCGGAAAGTTGTTCGGCGGGTAAGCACCCGCAGAATGACGCTGCGCCTCAACGAACACGGCCCAGCCCGATCCCAAGCGACGCAGGGCGTTGTTCAAACGACCGGAGACGCCAACAAGTTCAGCCGGTACCGCACTGTCGAGGTCAGGTCCCCGAAACTTCGCTGTCCGTTGGAAAGAACCGTCCTTGTTCAGGATGATTCCTTCATCAACCAGAGCTGCCCAAGGCAAGAAGTCGGCGAGACGCGCGTTGAAATGGCGGTATTCGGCGAGATTCATCATGACGAGAGCTCAAGTGTTGAGATGACCGGGGATGCGCAGGTGCCGGCGCACCACGTCGACGAAGGCGGGGTCGCGCTTGGCGGCCCAGACGGCGGCCATGTGACCCATGAACCAGAGCACGAGACCCGCGATCCACAGTCGCAGTCCAAGTCCGAGGGCCGCCGCAAGCGTGCCGTTGACGATCGCGACCGCTCGCGGCGCGCCGCCCATCAAGATCGGTTCGGTCAGGGCACGGTGAACCGGCACGACAAAGCCTGCGACCTGCTCATCCATCAGATCACCACGCCGCCGCCGAAGGAGAAGAACGACAGGAAGAAGCTCGAGGCGGCAAACGCGATCGACAGACCAAACACGATCTGGATCAACCTGCGGAAGCCACCGGACGAATCCCCGAACGCAAGTGTCAGCCCGGTCACGACGATGATGATGACGGCGATGATCTTGGCTACCGGCCCCTCGACCGACTGCAGGATCTGATTGAGTGGCTGCTCCCACGGCATGTTCGAGCCGGCCGCCCATGCCGGCGCCGTCGTCAAGAGAACTGCCCCGGAGGCAACCAAAGTTGTAAATTGCGAAGAAATACGAAACTGCTGACGCATGTCAGTCTCCTGCGGATGAAAGGCTGTAGTCGCCGGCGGCCCCGAGCTCTGAGACAGCAGCAAGTTCGGCGAGGCGGCGATCGCTACCGCGGCCCGCAAGAACGGCGACGAGGTTGATGGTCTCGGCGATCAGGGTGCGCGGAACCGTGATGACGGCTTCCTGGATGAGTTGCTCGAGTCGCCGCAGCGCGCCGAGCGCGGTGCCCGCGTGAATAGTGCCGATACCGCCGGGGTGACCGGTGCCCCAGGCCTTAAGCAAGTCCAACGCTTCCGCACCGCGGACTTCGCCAACAGGGATGCGATCAGGTCGCAGTCGCAACGAGGATCGAACGAGGTCCGACAGCGTGGCCACGCCGTCTTTGGTCCGTAGCGCGACAAGATTGGGCGCCTTGCACTGAAGTTCGCGAGTATCTTCGATCAACACGACCCGATCGGAGGTCTTTGCCACCTCGGCCAAAAGCGCATTCGTCAAGGTGGTCTTGCCAGTCGATGTCCCACCGGCGACAAGGATGTTCTTCCGTGCAGTGACCGCATTCTTCAGGATTTTGGCCTGCGCCGAGGTCATGATCTCCTTGGCGACGTAGTCATCGAGCGTAAACACAGCGACCGCGGGCTTGCGGATAGCAAACGCCGGTGCGGCAACGACCGGAGGCAAGAGGCCCTCGAAGCGCTCGCCGGTTCCAGGCAATTCGGCCGAGACGCGCGGCGAGCCGGCATGCACCTCCGCGCCTACATGGTGCGCCACCAGCCGAACGATGCGTTCGCCGTCCGCCGCCGACAGCGTTGCGCCGGTATCGGAGAGCCCGCTCGACAACCGATCGATCCACAGCCGCCCATCTGGGTTGAGCATGACTTCGATGATCGATTCATCTTCGAGGTAACTCGCTATCGCCGCTCCGAGTGCACTACGCAGCATTCGCGCACCGCGCGAATTCGCTTCCGATTGAATGGAATGGATTGTCACCGCGGTCCCCACCGAATGAGAACGTCCAAAGGGCGTCCTCAGATGGGATGATTAGAAAAGGCACCAAGCGATCAAAGGCAACGAGTGCTTTCGGCGATCGTAGATCAGCGTAGAAAAGGAAATGCTGCGAACTGCTATTGATGCCTACTCGGCTGCATCGGCCCGTTGCAGGCGCAGTTTACCACTCTGCATCGTCATCGGTTTGCTCGCAGAAGATGGCTGCTTCGACGGCGTCGAAGGCACTGATCGGCATAATGGAGGGAGCAGAAGCCATCGGCAAAGTGAAGGATTGGAGCCAAGGTAGCGCGAACCAGGCCAACGCCGCGACCTGTAGTGTGACGTTGAGACCAAACGCGACCTGATAGGCCACGATGGCTCTATGCCCATTGTTTGTGGACCATTGTTCCAGGACCACACCCGTCGCGTATTGGGCCAGAAATGCCCAACCGAAATGCAGAACGTTCAAGGCGCCGTTGGCACGACCGGCAAGTTCCGGCGGATAATAGTCAGCGATCACCGCGAAGCTGACCACGGTTGCAGCTCCGACGATCGCTACAACGGACCACGACGCAATGGATGGCAAAGGCGCGCGCAGGATCAAGGCGATCTGCGCCACGATGAACAGCAGAGCGATCGTCGCCAGTATGGTCTCTGCTCCGATTCCTCGTCGCCTGATGCAATGGACCGTCGTCCCGAACAACCAGGCACCGCCGCTAAGTACGAGCGACATTATGAACAATTGTCCGACCAGATCCGCGCGATTTAGGCCTTCTACATCCGCGAGCCACGGCGATGCCCACAATCCCTGCAGAGACCAGGCCGATCCGACGCAAGTGGCCGACAGCGGGGCAATACGCCAAAAGCGCCTATCGCCAAAAACCGAGCCGAGAGTAGCGGGTGCTGACGCTGTCGATGGGACAATGGCTCGTTCAGGAACTACGACATAGATGAGGATAGCCGTGGCGCCGGTCGCGGCCGCCAGGATTTCGAAGAGTCGCCGCCAGTCCATCCAGGTGAGTAGGTGTTCGGCGGGAGCCGTGGCGGTCACCGCCCCTAATGACCCCAGCATAATCATGTAGCCGTTCAACAAGGCTACTCGTTCCCTGGGAAACCATAGAAGTGTGGACTTCAGTCCGGCCATCAGCGCCGCCGCCACGCCAAGCCCGATCATTGCACGCGCGATCAAAAGCGACAGGAAGCCGGTCGATACTGCGAACAATCCGGCGCCCGCCGCGGCGATCAAAAGCAAAGCGCTCTGGACGCGACGCGGACCGAAGCAGTCCAGCATAATGCCGACGGGGATCTGAGCCGCCGCAAACACAAGGAAATAGACTGACGTAAGCAACCCGAGGTCGGCAGTCCCAAGCCCAATATCCGAGCTGAGATGACCGGCGATCAAAGCGTTGATCGTTCGAAACAGATACGAGAGATAATATCCAACGGCAAAAGGGAGGAAAATGCGCGCGATTCGACACCATGCTATTGGGATTTGCATGCTGGCCCCTTTTGCTCTCAGCTCGTTCGAGCCGATAGCGCGTCCAGCTTTTGTCAGTTCGGCAAAATTGCTGCCGTCGTAGGCTGGCGTAGAAAACGGAGGGGCCGGCGGTCAGGGCCTCAGTCAGCTTTGCTGACGGGCTCCTCGCGGACGATCTCCTCCGGAATCTCGCGCAAAAAGCTCTGCCCTTTTTGCAAACGGCGGCCGAGCGCCTCGATGAATCCTTCAAAGCGTTCCCTGCCCTTTATCTGCGCGGCCGCTTGCGCGTCGTTGGGCAGCGGCGGCGTGATCGTCAGCCAGAAGCGAATGAAGAGGGCCAAGGTCTCGGCCGTTAAGCCAACGTCACGCTCCAGCCTCTGCATCTGACGCGACAACCGATCCAGGCGACGGGCGAACGCTGCCTCCCGCCGGTCCGCTCCGTCCGGTGACAGAAACGAAACGACTGCCGCTTCCACGATCGCAGACCGCGAAAGCTTCTTGCGATCCGCCAGGTCCGAGATCTGCTTCAGAAGCTCTGGGGCGAAATACACATTCATGCGGTCGCGCATATGCCTCAGAGCTCCATCCCGTCATTCGGATCCATCGCCACTTGACGAACGACGCCACGCATCTGCTGACGAATAAGTCGAGACTGGCGGACCGCATCGTCGTCGTCGTCAAGAACGGCGGCAAATTCCTCTGCCGGGGTTGGCTCCGCCGTCTCCTTGACGATCGCGACGTGATCAGGGAGTGCGGGCTCGCGGCGGAGGCCGCTGTTCGCCGTGTCATCGTCTCCTGGCTCTGCGTCGGCTTGAAGTGGCGTCGACTTCAGCGTTCCAACCGTTGACCACCCGTCCGCTCGAGATGATTGACCGGAGGCCGCGGGATCGGGCGGCGGCAAGACCCGTTCCGTGAACCGCCGATCTTCGTAGTAACGCACCTTCTTCGCCCGGATCGGCGGCGTACCCGCGATCATGACGACCTCGTCCATCGGCGGAAGCTGCATGATTTCGCCTGGAGTCAAAAGCGGCCTCGCCGTCTCCTGGCGGGAGACCATGAGGTGCCCCAGCCACGGGTTCAACCGATGCCCGGCATAGTTCTTCATCGCCCGCATCTCGGTCGCCGTACCTAATGCATCTGACACGCGCTTGGCGGTCCGCTCGTCATTGGTCGCAAAGCTGACCCGGACGTGGCAGTTGTCGAGGATCGCATTGTTGGGCCCATAGGCCTTCTCGATCTGATTGAGCGACTGCGCGATCAAGAAGCTCTTGATCCCGTACCCCGCCATGAAGGCGAGCGCGGACTCGAAGAAATCAAGCCGACCCAGCGCCGGGAACTCGTCAAGCATCATCAGGACACGATGCCGGCGATCGTGAGCGTGCAAGTCCTCGGTGAGGCGCCGGCCGATTTGATTTAGCACCAGGCGGATAAGAGGCTTGGTCCGCGAGATGTCGGAGGGTGGCACCACGAGGTAGAGCGTCGTCGGGCTGCCATCGGCGATCAGATCCGCGATCCGCCAGTCGCAACGGCAGGTCACCTTGGCCACCACGGGATCGCGGTAAAGACCCAGGAACGACATAGTCGTGGACAGGACGCCGGACCGTTCGTTCTCCGACTTGTTGAGAAGTTCGCGCGCGGTCGAGGCGACCACGGGATGAGCGCCCTGCTCGCCAAGGTGCGGCGTAGTCATCATCGCCTTCAACGTGGCTTCGATTGGCCGCTTCGGGTCAGACAGAAAGGCGGCCACGCCGGCCAAAGACTTGTCCGCCTCGGCATAGAGGACATGGAGGATGGCGCCGACCAGGAGCGAATGACTTGTCTTCTCCCAATGGTTCCGCTTGTCGAGCGAGCCTTCGGGGTCGACTAGGACGTCGGCGACGTTCTGAACGTCGCGGACCTCCCATTCTCCCCGCCGGACTTCGAGGAGCGGATTGTAACCCGAGGACTTTGGGTTGGTCGGGTCGAACAACACGACCCGGCCATGGCGCGAGCGGAAGCCAGCGGTCAGTTGCCAGTTCTCCCCCTTGATGTCGTGCACGATCGCGGAGCCGGGCCAAGCCAACAACGAGGGAACGACGAGACCGACACCCTTGCCTGACCGGGTGGGCGCAAAACACAACACGTGCTCCGGCCCGTCATGGCGGAGGTAGTCGTGATCGAGCTTGCCCAGCACCACACCATCCGAATCGAGAAGCCCGGCCGCTCGAACCTCTTCCCCGTCAGCCCAGCGGGCCGATCCATAGGTGACGACATCCTTGGCTTCACGCGCCCGCCAGACCGACATGCCGATCGCCACCGCGATCGAAACAAAGGTGCCCGACGCCGCGATGAAAGCACCCTCGACAAAGACCTGTGGCGCATAGGCGTCGTAGACGAACCACCACCAGAAGAAGATTGGCGGGTAATAGACCTTGAAGCCAGCCAGTTCGAACCAGGGCCGCCCAAGCTCGGGCTGGTAGGCAAGCCGCCATGCCGTCCATTCTGTTGCTCCCCAGATAGCAAGCAAAACGATCAGACCGACGACGATCACCTGTCCCCAGAGGATCTTGGTTCCAGACATCCCGAAACGTCCTTCCGTAAACTGAGTTGGCGAGATAGCTAGAGGCCCAGGTCGCGTTTGCGACCAAAACCCCATTCGATGCCGCCGCCGTCTTTCACGACGCCGGTGACGTGTTGGCCGAGCCTCTTTTCGAGTTCGCGGGACCAGGGCACGAGCTGAAAGCCAAGACCGTTGTCGATCATGGCAAAGCGTCCCGAGGCGAGTATCAGCCGCTGGCGATACGTGCCCGCCACGTGTTCCCCGGAGGTGGCGTTCATCTGGGGCAGTCCGGTACTGGCCGAGACTTTTGCTGCCACCTCGTCCAGTTCGCGACGGCGCAACGTGTTGAGGAGGTCGCGCTGCAGGATGATGCGCTGGCCCTCTCGCCGCGCCAGGCCGTCCCGGATCAGATGCTCAGTACGGGCTTCCATGGCGTCGCGTGTCTCGCGGCCGAAGCCGCTCATCGCGAGCGACATCGGATCGCGTTCGACCAGCCGGTGGTCAAGCCAGGTCGCTCCTCTCGCGGTGACCTGCTCACTAAGATCGAGATCAGAGCGGATCGCGAGCACCACGGTAGGACGCGGATCGCCGGTAGGGCCGAAGCGCCGGACTTCGACGATGCCGCCGACCGGTGGCGCCTGTTCGAAGGCCTCGACCCCACGGAGGCGAACGTGGTGTGCGCGTCCATCTGTTCCGTCGATCAGGGCGTAGGCCTCGCCCGTCAGTTCATCATGCAATCCCCGATCGACCAGTCGTCCGATGATCTGGGACGATGGCTGTCCACCTTCGATGACATAGTCGGCCACGCCGCGCGCTTCCCCACGCTCGGTAAAGGCGCGGTGAATGGTTTTGATGATGTCACCGCACATGCCGAGGTCGCGCAGGCTACGCTCCGCCTCAAGGCCGACCATCCATTCCCCTGGCGCGGCGGACGCGGCAAGGCCAATCTTCTCCAGGTGCTGAAGGCGACCAACCATCAGGCGCCGGATTTCGGGGTCGAAAGGTCCGGGATTCTCGGGGCGTAGATCGATGGAGCCGGTTTCGTCGGCTGCGAGCCGGATCTCCCGATCGAGCCGCGTCCATCGCTCTGCCGTGACTTCCATCTCCAGCGAATTGCGGATCTCGCGCTCCGGCTTTGGACCCAGTTCGATGGCGACCAGTTCCTCGGCCTGTGAGCGCAGGCCCCGGCCGATGTAATCGCGGGAGATCACGAGATCGGCCCGATCCTTATCGACCCCTCGAACGAGAAGATGGACGTGAGGGTTGTCCGTGTTCCAGTGATCGATGGCCACCCAATCGAGCCGCGTGCCGAGATCGGTCTCCATCTGCTTGGCGAGGTCGCGGGTGAAAGCCCTAAGGTCGGTCATGTCGCTGGCGTCCTCGGGCGAGACGATAAACCGGAAATGATGGCGGTCGTCCTTGCAGCGTTCCGCGAAAGCCGTGCCGTCAGCACGGTCGCTACCGGCATCGAACATCTCGGCCCTCTCCCCGCTCCGGGTCACGCCGTCGCGCTTCAGGTATGAGAGATGGGCCGTCAGTGGTGCTGAGCGGAAGGCGCGCCCTTTGTGGCGAGCCACGCGCGCCTTCACCACGACGCGACGTGTCGGGCTGAACAACCGGCTGCGACTAAAGGCAAGCCGGCCGCGGCCAAACGTTGAGCGCAAATAAGCCGCGGAACGCCTGCCAGTGGCAGCCTGACCCGAGGTGTGTCCGGACTTCTTCGCGGCACGTAGCACCTGGTTGATGAAGCTCTTCGCCTTCGGGGCGCGAGTGCCGCGGATGCGCCCGGGTCGAATCCGCAGATCGCTGTCGCCCACGGTCATGATCGGGCCCCGAAAATCGGACCGGTGTCTACAGTGCCGAAAACATGCTTGAATCTTCTGGCGAAAACCTCGGGCACGGCACGCGCCCCGACCGACCGGCACGCCAGAACCCAAGCCATGCCAATGGCTTGCGGTTCGACCGGCGAGCCCCTTTTATCTCGCCGTCCTGCCGTCGTGCTTCCCCACTGTGCTCGCCATCCCCCCGATGTTTTTCCAAGGCACGCTATTGCATGCCAGTTTGAGCCAACGATCATCGCGGTTCGCCCGCATCAGATCTCGCGACGAACAGGCCGGTCGCATGTGGAACAATCGCCGAGATGTCATGAATGGACGCAGCTGTCGGAAATCGCTTCGGCAGCCGCTCAAGTTGCACCTGGTCAGCGGTAATTGGGCGGTCAGAGCGCACAATAAAGAGCGACGCTGCCGATGGCCGCAGATTCGCCACTGCGCTCAAACCGGCAATGTCGCTAGCGATCATCGGCGCAAGTTTCTGCAAATACGCCTGGGTCTCAGCGGGCAACGATCGGCCGGCGAGATGCTCTTCGTAGCGAGCAGGTCCTGCGTTGTAGGCCGCCAGGAAGCCGATTGATCCATAGCGGTCGTGCAGTTCACGAAGATACGCCGTACCCGCAAGTATGTTGTCGCAGGCATCATAGGGATCGTTGCCGAGGCCATGCCGGAAGGCCCATTGCGCCTTTCGGTGACGTGGCGCGCACATCTCCCGCGCTCTCCACGCTTAAGACCGAGCGTATCCATTGCACTGGCACGCCGAAGCGACGCGAGGCATCGTCAATGAAATCCGCAAAGGGATCGTTAGTTTGGGAACTCGCTATACGCGCGACGGATCTCGTCTCCGCCGCGGCAGAAAAGTCGCACGCTGTCAGCACAAACACCATCGATGCGAGGACGCCAACGCTCCTCCTGAATGAGCGCAAGCATGGCGTCGTGCTCGCGCCCGTCCAGGGTAAAGTCGCTGCGCGCCGGCCTTTCGGCCGCCCTGAACCGCCGCTGCGCGCGACGATTGTGCAATCGTTGGTCGGGACGGAGGAATGGTGCATCATTCGGCCAAACAAAGGAACGGCAGAGCAGATTCCCACAATGCGCATGGTCACTCCTCCCAAGTCCACACTGGCAGCGCACGGCCAACGACGGTTGACGCCGGCAGGAACCCGAAATAGCGGCCATCCAGCGAGCTGGTGGACTGCCAGTTCATGACAAAGAGTTCGCCCTCGCCGACGACGCGGCAGCCCTGCCATTTCGGCAGCGGACGGCCGCGGTCATCGCGCTCTTGCGCCTCGCCCACTTCGATCGCATCAACGGAAACGGCGAATCCGCTTCTGCAGACGGTCTGCCCTGGAAGCGCCAGCACGCGCTTGAGCATTAGCACCCCCGCCGGCAGATAACCGCTCAGGTCGAGGAAGGTCGCAAGCGGCTCCGGCGGCTGAACGGCGACCAAATCTGTGACGAAGAGGTCATCCGCGGGCTGTAAGCGATAGAGGCCAATCGGCACGCTCTCGGATGCATTCCAGACATATAGCGGTGTCGTTTCGAGAACCGTCGGCGCGATGAGGGCGGCCGTCCCCACAAGCATTGCTGTCAACGTCTTCAGGCGTCTGGTCATCGCATGACCCTCTGCAGGTGAAGCCACGCCTGGTGGCGCGCTTTCGTGTAGAGACGCGGGCTTTCGTTGACGGACAGTCGGTTATGAACGTGATGCCAATAGTCTGGTGCCGCGTCTGCGGGATTGATGTCCAACGCTTCGACAGCATCGATCAGCTGGAGCGCCCGTTCGACCTTGGGCCAGCCGGACAGCCGCAGAAGGATTTCACCACCCGGCTTCACATAGGGCACGGTCGAGCAGCGTTGTCCGGGTGCGACCGCTCGCAGAATGTCGATCCGCGAGATCGCCGTTCCGAAGTCGTTCGACGTCCAGCGAACGAATGCGAAGATACTGCCTGGCGCAAACGACAGCAGCCGCCGGCGACGATCGAGGGGTTTTTCCTCGACAGCACGCCCGAAGCGAATGCGGTTCTCGATTCGCTTCTCGAGCCAAAGGAGCTCGACTTCGGTGAGATCGCTCATGAGACGCTCCGGGCTTGAGATACGTTCCGATTGCCTGGCTGGAGCGCGATTGCGACAGCGCGTGGTCGCCGTCGCTGACAGCGAGACGAGGCAGAACAGGCGGATGGTTGCGGATAGTTGTCCACAGCGGAGCGAAAGCCGCGGTCCGTTAGAGGAAATCCGAAGGATTTCTGGTTAGAAGAGTTACGGCGGCTGGAAAGCGCTAGGAGACAAGGACTTAGGCCTGATTTCGGTCCCCGATAGCACGAGGATCCGGTCCCTGATGGCACGAGGGTTGTGGTCCCCGATAGCACGAGCGGATTCACAGGCTATCTCCCGACTGAGGAGTGAGACCGCGCTTGCGAAGGCGCTCCGTGAATGGATCGACGGGTGTGAGCGCGAAATTCAAGCGCTCGGCGCCATTCGCGTCGCGCGAGAGCACAAGTTGGTAGCCGGGCAACGTCTGCCGCTGGACGATTTGGCGCACGTCGTATGCAAAGTGCTTGAGTGGTGACAGGCTGCCGGACTTGGCATGGAGATGCACAAGGTCGAAACTCCAGCCGCCCTCTTGCCGCCCGCCGTGCTTGCGCACGAGACGATAAAGCCAGCGCTCAAGTCCGCCCGTCAGATCAAAATACGCACGGTCAATGGTGAGCACGAGGGCGTCATCGACCACCCCGGCATAGAACCAGTCTGGCAAGATCAGCTCCAGCCCGAACGGACGTCCGTTTGCGTCCGCGGTCTCCTTCCACTCGTTAATCCAGGAGAACCGATGGCGCCGCCGTTCCGCAGGCTGGCGGATCGAGGTCAGCACGGTTGTCGATTGCAATCTGTCGAGACCGGCTTTGAGCCGATCGTAATCACGCGCGCTGGTTCCGCGGCCGACGAACGTTAGAATCTCGTACGGAGTTGCACCCATCAGGCGCGAGGTCTTCAAGCCCGCGTCCCGCGCTTCGACGATCTGCGACGCAGCCCAGATCAGGACGTCAGCATCCCAGATGGTCGCCACGCCGTGCTCCGGCACGGCCTCGACACGAATGGAGATCGCTCCGGCACGGAAATCGATCGGCACGACGCGCTTGGTCTTTGCGAGCGAAAAGAATGGATAGGCCATCAGGTCCTGCGCGTCGCGCGGCGCCAAATCACCGGGCAACGCCCGAAAGAGCTCAAGCTGATCGCGTTCGGATTGGTTTTTGCGCCGCATTGCTACTGCTCTCGTCTGGCAATCAGCGGCGTTCCTGGCCAGCATACGGGCGCAAGGTCGGATGCTTCTTGGCGGGCAGCACGGTTCCCCTGCCCGGGTCGGACGTCGATGTCTTGGCGCCGAGATCGGCCCAGGCTTTCAGATCATCCAGTGCGTAGACGACACGACCGCCGATCTTCCGATAGGTCGGTCCGGTCCCGTAGGTGCGGTGCTTCTCAAGCGTACGACCGGAAAGCCCAAGGTAACGCGCGGCCTCCGGTGTACGCAGGAAGCGCGGGGGCAGGCCGGCCATCGGATCGGGCATTTGAGAACTCCAGGATGTCGCCCCACCACCAATGGCGGTGCCGGCGCGTGTGCGGTCATCATGGAGAAGCGCACTCTCGGAGGGGGATGCCGAATATTGAGGGGGTGATTTTCGATACCCCAAGCCGAGGTGCTATTTGTCTTTGCGTCCGGGCCGCAGAAGTTGGCGATAACCACCGCGCATCAGCGCAAGGCCGCTCTGCACGAGGCGGATGGTTCGGGTACGCAAATCGTGCGTTTTCCAGGCGTGGTCCGGGATGCGTTTCTTGCCGAAGATTGCTTCGGCGATCGCACGATATGTGCTGCCGGATGCACGGGCATCAAGCGCGCGAATAGCGGCGCCTAGTCGCTCACGCCGCTGTTTGGATAGCTCATGAAAAGCAGGCCCTGGCGCGCGCCCATTCATTGCGCGCCACAGCCGTCGGGCAGCATACGCGCGTGCGTCGAAGTCGCCGTCGAACGGCAACTCTGCTACGTAGCTAGCGCCAATAGCTGGCGGCTCTTCGAGCCAGACGCGATGCTCCACTGCGCCCAAGCGAAAGACGGCGTGCCATCCATCGGAGGCACGCCGCACCTCGCCTGCCCTAAGATCTAGCAGTGATGGAGGCGCGTCATCATTAGGAGGCGACGTGGTCGCTGCGACGAGAACGACAGTCGGCAGAACCTCGGGCGCCCAAAAGATGGTCTGTTCGCTAGAGGACCCGTGCGGATCGTGAGCGAAAGCAGATGCCCCACCTCCTCCTGAATTCCGGGGTTACCTCGCCATGAGGACTGTTGGCGATCATCGCTTCGTAGTCGCGTTGATAGTCGGTATTGCGACGCAGACATTCCCAGGCGATGTCGGTGATGTCTGCACTTTGCAGGCTCTTGTAAGACTCCGGCGACCGCCAATCGAATGCAGGCATTGCTCCCGCCCCTTTCGCACAGCTAACGAGGATTGCGGCGCAATAATTCTGATCGATTGGGTTGTGGGAAGACTCTGGTTTAGCACCACGTGGTGCCCCTGGATGACCACCAAACAGCCGAAGAAAATTGTGCTGACGGCGCTTATAGGGTCGGTAGATTTCTTCTAATTCGAGCCGGCACCGCGCAACAGACGGCCCTGCTCGGTCACCCACTTAGCGCGCTCCAGATGACTCAGGTATGCATTCCGCGCACGATCAGGTTCTCGCTCTGGATCGATGTGCAAGACTATCCGCACGACCTCTCGCCAGTCAGCCCCTTCGCTTTCGGCCTGCAAAAGGCGCGTGTACGTTACGACATGCTGCTCATCATAGGGAGTCAGCGCTGAATCGGTTGGCGCGACATCCGCGACGTCAGGATCAAGTAATGGTTTTGACATCGGCCCTACGCCGCACGAATAATCGAAATAAAAATTGAGGCGTACGCATCCTGCCACCTCTCATAGTTTGCGAGTGTAGCATATGGCATGCCAACGGGAACCGCCCGGGAACCCATTTCTCTACATTTCGGCAAACGAACCTCCATCCGCGAGCATCAGCGGGTGCCACGTCCGCGTATTATAACACGTAGCGCCAAAATACGCGATTGCCTCCTATCCTGCGGATGGATATCCGCAAGGTCTTTGGAGGAAACGCACGACGATTCCGGCTGGCCCTTGGCTTGAGCCAAGAGGCTGTTGCGGAACGTATGGGCGTGGACAGGGCCTTCATAAGCAGCATGGAAAGAGGGCTGCAAAACGCGACCTTGCTTACGATCTGGCAGATTGCCCAAGCCCTAGAAGTTCGGCCTGCAGACCTGCTTGACGAAAGAGCGTCTAAGATTCGATCCTGATCTTCGCGAGCCGGGCCGAAGGCCCGGCGAGCGCCGGACGCGGACACGCGTCATCGCCGCCGGTCCGGCTTGCCGGATCGGCGGCGATGCACTGGGGCACGTGAAAGATGCCGCGCAACCGTTACCGATCGCGCGGCCTATTGTTCAGATGGCGCGCTCCATCAGGCGCTTTGCCTTGCCTTCCAGTTCGAGCCTTGCATCCTGATGCGCCTTGGTCCGAGCGAATGCTGTGATCCCCTGCACGAAATCAAAGATGCTTTCCGGCTTGCGGTTTTCCTCGCCCAAGACGGTCTCGATGACCTTCGTCGTCTCCGACTTGGAAAATCCGCTCCTTCGAAGGAAGGACTCCCGGTCCTCGTCGGTACGGGCCACAATCCGCTCCCGGGCGGCCTTGATACCGGCGACGAATGGCGCAGGCGAGGAATTGGCAAAACTCGTCAGGGCTGGTGCGGCGTCGTGCGCGAAGCGTTGCGCAGCGAATTTGGAATGCCGGATCGTGATCTCCTCGAAATTCTCGACGCCCCACAGATTGCGGTTCATGCAGACGGCGCGCAGGTAGAAACTCGCAATCCCGAGCGTCTTGCTGCCAACCTCGCTATTCCAGCAGTAAAACCCCCGGAAATACAAATCCGGCGATCCATCCGGCAACCGCCCCGCCTCGATTGGGTTGGTATCGTCGACCAGAAACAGGAACACGTCGCGGTCGCTGGCGTAGAGCGTGGTTGTGTCCTTGGTGACATCCACAAACGGATTGTGGGTCATGGTCGACCAGTCCAGCACGCCCGGCACCTTCCACCGCGTGTCGCCCGTCCCGTTCCCCGCAATTTTCATCACGGCGGCAACAAGTTCATGGTCCCAGATACGGCCATAGTCGGGGCCGGTGACAGCACGAAGCTCGACGCGGCCTTTATCGGCTTCGAGGGTTTTCACGAGCTCGGCGCGGTGTGACAGCAAGCCGTGTTGCAGGTTGATGCCTGACAGGGCTGCGGGAAGTTGCCGAAGATACGATGTCGGTGCGCCGACCAGCGTGCACAACTGGCCAAAGCTCCAATGGGTGGGCGCGACCGGCTCTTCACGGCCGGGGACCATCAAAGCCAGTCGCTCGGGATTGTTGCGGTTGGCCTCCACCCGGATGGCCCTGCTTTCCACCGTCCGCGCCTGTGTATGCTCGGCGCGATAGCGCACGGCCTCGTAGAGGTCCGGCAGGTTCAAATAACGTTCGTCATCCGGTCGCGAGAACCATTCCGACGACACGCGGCCGATTCGCTGGCCGCGCGATACATCGACACGAAAGCCGCCGGAAACAGGCTGCTCGTTCTGGGTCAGAGTCATCAAGGTCATGGATCAATCTCCTTTGGGGCCGGGTTAAAGCGCAGCGCTGCGCTGCAACCCTGCCCGTCGGCGAGACCGGGGTAGCAAGGGCAAGGGCGGCCGGAGTGGAGGGGAATCACCCGCCCAAGGGGGCGCGCGGCACGCGCGCGTCTGCACGCGCCTCGCCGTCATGGCTTCAAAAAATTCTGCGACGGCGCGGAAGACCGGGGAGACCGCTCCGGCTGGCGCCGGCTTCGGCGCTTCACCCTTGCGCGCGCGAGGGCGGAGCCCTTAGCGACCACCATCCAAACAAGGAGGCCGAAGGTCCTTGCCCCTCTTTCTGCTGCGTTGTGGTCATGAGCACAGCAAAAACCCCGCCTCCGAAGAGGCGGGGTGCGTCGATGCGGTTGGATCAGTCGCCGTTGCGGCGGGACCAGATCAGCGTGAAGCTGTCGTCACCCTCACCTTTCACCAGCGAGGCGTAGATCGGGGCCGGAAAGCTCGGGTCGTCGAGTTTGACCGAGAGATATTCGCGGTCGCTGTTCTGCGCGGTCTTCTTCCAGGCGGCGCCGAACTCGGTCGCCCCGGCAAAGATGCGATAGTCGGGCGCCTTGTCGTGCTCCTTCTCGGTCGCGACGAACTTGGCCTTGACGTTGAGCGTGAGCGTCTTGACCGAGCCGGTATAGCCGTTGTCCGCTGCGGTGAAGGTTCCGATGGTAGCCATGGTGGTCTCCGTTCTGTTTGTCGGGCCGCGACCATCGCAGCCTCGATGGCGGTCCTTGGCCCGGGGAGCGATCGGCCCGCAGCCGTCAGGCCCGCAGCGCAGCGGAGGACGGCGGTAGCCGGCTTTTTTGCCTCGCGAGGAATGCCGCCTCTTGGCGGCAGGGGAAAAAAGCCGGCGTAGCCGTTGCGGGAAGGCGATCGAGGCGAAGCCGGCCCTCGGGCCTGATCCGTCCATTCGAGGTTGCGTGGGACGCGCCCATCAAACAGACTGATGGAGACCACCATGACTGCCGTTACCGCCACCGCACAAGGATAGGGATCACCGGTCGCACAAAGACTTGCCGGTGCGCATCAACGAAAGGCGAAGGCGTGACCCAACGAACGATGGCGTATGATTTCGCATCGCGGCGCGGCCGACCACGCCGCCTACGACCTAAAGCCGCGGAGTCCAGATTGCGAGTTCGATGTCAGAGATGACCGACAGGTCCGGCCCGATCTACGCCTTGCTGGTGAAGGGCGCGCGCGACGACAGCTTCACGCTGATCTGGTTCCGCCACAACAGCGACTGATCGTCGATGCGCCCCGCCATTTCCGAGGCGGAGTTAACAGGCGCTGACCACAACGCGCCCCCATCCTGCTTCAAGCTTCCCTTAAATGCACCCGATTGAGGGTGTGAGCATCATGAGCTTGGCCGCGCGCCCAAAGGCGCGCGGCCAAAATTTCAATGGCTGCACGACGACAGGCCGGGACCGTGTGAGCGGTCCCGGCCGTTCCGATCATTCGGCAGCGTCGGAATAAGCGTTTGCGTCCGCTTCCGCAACAGCCTCCGTCTGCGCTTGCTCCACACTCTCCTGCACGGTCTTCGGTGTCCGCATGATCGCGGGCAGCCAATCCGTGGCGGCGAGCAACTGCTCGGCGGCTTCCGCCATGTCCGGCTTCTTCATATCCGCCATACGATCGGCCGCTTCGTGATTGACGCCTTCCTGCACTGCTTCGAGGATACGCGCCTTGGTAATGCGTCCGAGATAAGACCGCGCGGTCGGCCGCCAATAGCCGGTCATATCGAGCGAGACGGCTTCCGCCAATCGGTCCGCTGTCGCCAAGGCCCGTGGTTTCCGCTCCCAAGGCAATTTGACCGCGTTGACCGTCAGCGCAACGCAATGCGCCAGCAACGCCATGCGGCTGTCGTGATCAAGTTCGGACACGAACGTCCAGAGGTTGGTCACGTCGCGAGGCATCTGCCGAGCCCAATTGGCATGGCGATCCGCCCATTCCTTGCCAGCCGGGGTATCCTCGATCCCGTCCGCGTGAGACGCCAGCACCGTGTTGACCGAACGAATGTCGACGACGTGCGCTTCCGCCCCGAGATAGAAGATTTGGGCGGCGAGGGCATGGGTGACGGTCACGACGGCGACTTCCGGCTGTTCGCTTAAGTTGAGCCGCAGCCCCAAGGTGCGATGGGCGGTGAGGTCACGAACAAGGATATCTGACAAAGGACTGTCGGTTTCTTCCTCGTCCGAGGACTGATCCGCCTCCCCTTCTCCCTCCTCGCCTGACCGGCCCTCACTGCTGTCGGCGTCGGCGTTCTCCGAAGCATCGGCCGCCTGCCCGGTTTCGTCTTGGGGTTTTTCATCCTCGGTTCGGATGAAACCGCGTTCGATCCGCACGGTGCCATCATGGTTGAGGATGACGAATGCTCCGCCCCGCGCGATGTAGTCCGGGTAATAGGCCTGTCGCTTCGCTTCCAGCCGCTCGATTTCGGCCTCAAGCTCGCCAAACCGCGCGTCCACCTCGTCAGGAAGATCCTCGGCTGCCTCGTGCTGCCCAGTCAGGCTGTTGAATTCGGTCCGCACAGCATCGAGGGCGGCCTGATCTTCTGCCGAAAGCTCCACCGGATGGGGGTACGTCCGGCGCATGCCGTGGGCGTGCGGAAAATCAAGATGGGCTTCCGTCCATTTCCAGTCTTCCGTCTCCCGCAGAACATCGGCCATACGCCCGAGTTTTGCCGTCACCAGCAGATCGAGCAACGCCACATCCTCCAAATAGCCACCGCGATCCTCGGTGAAGAGGTCGCGCAGAATCGTGCCGCCCGCTTCCGTGTAGGCCTCAATGCCGACAAAGCGCGCGCGCCGATCCGTGGCCGCCACGTGGGTTTCGGTGAGCAGGCGGCGGATGGTGCTGGCGTCCCGGTTGTAGGACAAGCGGTCATAAACGCCTTCCTGCCGGGCGTGGTCATCCGTGATGGCAAAGGCCATCAACTGCTCAAGCGTCAAATCGCCATCGCGATAGACCTTCATTAGTTTCGGGGAGACCGCGCCAAGACGGAGACGTTGCCGCACCGCGTGCGGCGTCACGCCGAAGCGGGCG
This sequence comes from Bradyrhizobium sp. OAE829, assembly GCF_040546575.1. NCBI lineage: Bacteria > Pseudomonadati > Pseudomonadota > Alphaproteobacteria > Hyphomicrobiales > Nitrobacteraceae > Bradyrhizobium > Bradyrhizobium sp. OAE829. Next base: position 2,481,902 of record NZ_JBEPOE010000001.1, read on the forward strand.
GCGATTTCTTCCGCACCGAAGCCGCGCTCATCCGCCAGCTTCTTGAACGCCTCGAACTGATCGGCGGGATGCATGTTCTCGCGCGTGACGTTCTCATCGAGGCTGATTTCGAAGGCGTCGTTCACCGTGTCGATGACGCAGCGGATCGGTTCGGTCTTCTTGATCTCCTTGCGCTTGACGCGCAGAAGCTGCGCCAGCCTGCGGCCCTCACCGACGGTGACGAAATAGAACCCGGTTGCGGTGCCGTCGGTATCCAGTTCAGGCTCAACGACAAGGTTTTGAATGATGCCTTTGGCGGCGATACTGGCCGCATAGGCCTCAATCGACGCCTCGTTGTGCGGCGTCTTGCGGGCGTTCTTGGGCGACTTCTTGAGCTTGTTGAGCGGAATGAAGCTCTCGGTCCCGCTCGCCGTGACGATTTCAACGTTCTTGGTAGTCATGATCAATCTCCTTTGAGGGCATGGGTGCAGAGCGCACCTCGCGCCTGCAGCCCTGCCCGTCGGCGAGACCGGGGTAGCAAGGGCAAGGGCGGCCGGGGCGGAGGGGGATCACCCGGCCTGCACAAGCGGATTCCCATGGTGAAAGCTGTCCAGTCTTGGCCTCCGCGCGGAAGGTCGGGGAGACCGCCCCGGCCGGTCCCGGATCTTCCGGGACTTCACCCTTGCCCGCGCGAGGGCGGAGCCCTTAGCACTCAACAGAAAGAGGCACCCGCAGGAGGGTCAGCATAGCGCCGACGCGATAGCGGCGGGACCCGGGACCGAGTGCAGTCGCGAGAACGGCACCCGAACGAAGGGCAGTGATAGCGACGCCGGAATGAAATGACGGCGGGACCGAGGGCGAGTGCCTCCGGCGAGCGACTCATAATCGCGCGAGGGATCGAAGCCGAATAGCCGAGACGCCATGCGGCTCGGTTCACGAGAGCCCGGTGCGGCACTTGCCGCACGCGCCCAAACGAAAGGTCAGGAAGACCAAGTTCAGGGACTGAGTGTCGGCGCGTCAAATGATTCGAACCAAACCGTGAGTTCCGCCATTGCGAATCCCAGCCATGTGTTATCCGCCGGAACGAATGACGGACGAAACGATTCGCCGTTCAGGAGCCATTTCTATGCTGATGACACGTGAACGAAGGCCGGCGATACGGACGATGCGCGGATGGGCGATTGACCTGCTTCATAACGCTGGCGCCATCCGCGAGTGCGAGGAGCATGGTTGGATGCAGGACCGCGCCGATCCGCATGCATGGGAGCGAGCGATCGATATCGCCCGTGAAGACCCGCCAACAGGGGTCTCTCCTGATGCAGCGGTGGCCGAGGTTCGCGACGTGCTGAACTCGATCGGTGATAGCTGCCTGGAATGTCCTCCTGATTAAGAAGGACCGGCGCCGAGCACGATACCAACCTATTCCTCTATGGGCCCCAAAGAGAGACGGGCAATGGAAGGAGTGATGTGGAGGCATCCCGAGATCGAGATGCGCGCGGCCCAGCGGTCGCCTCCGAATAGGGAACTCACGAGTGGTTCGGAGATTGATGTGCTTTGGAGGCACCAATGGCAGTCAATAAACCGACCGGCGACAACGCCCGTAAGGGCGCGGTGAAGAAGCGCACCCAGCTCAAGAACCCGCTGACCAAGACGGCGACCAAGCGCAACAAGACGGGCGGGCAGTTCATGGCCGTCAAGAAAAGCGCCAAGAAGTTCAAGGGTGTCCGCAAGGAGAGGTGATGGGCCGGTTTTTCATCGGAATCATCATAATCAGCGTTCTAATTCTACTGGGGATGTATCTGCACGTGGTTGCCTTGTAGAATTCTTGAGCCCCTCAGCGCGCACGCATTGGCAGGGCATCCCCGCGCCACATTGGCATCCACTCTCTTCGGACCATGCTTTGCCGGGGTGGTTCTCACAGACGAAACCTATCCCCAGGCAGATCGGACAGTCAGAATCCATCTTGCCTCATACGAACGCGCGGCCCCTGCTCCAGAGGTCGCAGGTATACCGCGCGCCCACGACGGCCACCTTGGGGGGCTAGGCCGCCAATCCTATTCTTTGTTTTCACGGGCCAGACGCTCTGCCTTTAGCCGTTCAAAATTCGACCGGAACGCGTTATCAACCTTCTTTCGGGCGGTGAGGTTCTGCTCCGCATCCCAACGGGCTTTCTCTTTCTTGGCCGCGCGCTCTTCTTTGGTGGGCTGCTGCTTGTCTTTGTGGACGTATTCCATACCTAGCCGCACCTGACGAGTTGCAGATGGTTTGGCTGTTTACGGTAGCTTTCGATCGCGCGGTTTGACAGCATAAGTATCCGTCGCTCGCCCTCAAGCATCTGTGATTGAATGTTCCTAAGAAGGAATTCAGCGGTTTGCTGCTCGTCGGCAAGCTCGCCTATTCCCACCAGGTAATCCCAGGCGATTTGCAGCGAGTTTTCGATCAGAACTGGAAGCGGTTCGGTCATAAAACAGGAACGCCGCCCAGGCTTTAACGTTCCTTTTTGCTCAGCTTGAGCAGCAGCCGTTGCGAGGTGATAGCCCGGTGCTAATATCTGCCATGAACACCGGGTCGACCCACGTCGCCTTCAGTTTTCTTCACCTGCTTGGTGAGCTTGGACTTCGGGCTCACGAGCGTACCAAGCTGCTTGCAGATTCAGCTTGAGACCGTCAATCACTCAGAACCTTTTCGCGCATTTCAGCCTCGTACTGCTTGGCCTTTTCTATAAGTGCATCGCGAACCTTCCCCGGCGCCAGCAAGGCGACCTGTTTCCGGGCTTCGCGGGCGCATTCAGCGGGTGTGTCTTGAGTTTTATTGTCCATGGCGCACCTCCCACCTAAAACACTTTCAGGAACCTCTCGTTCCCTTGGACAGGCCTTTGAACGAGCTGGCCCGGAGGAGGCCCTCAGACGTGATGTCGCGATACTCGATACTGGCAGTAAAAACAGGCTCCACCCACGTTGCTTTAGGCTTCTTGAGCGGCTTACTAAGTTTGCTCCTTGGACTCACAACGGTGTCGAGTGCCTTGCGGATTTGGCTTGAGGTGGTGCGATTCCAGCCTGTTCCGAGCTTACCCATGTAGACAAGCTCTTTGCCTTCCTTCTTCCCGAGATAAAGAGCAGCAACACCGCTCGGATCCTTGACGAATCCAATGACCGGAAATTTCCCCGTCTGGACGGCTTTGATTTTCAGCCAGGCCTCAGTGCGCTCCGATCGATATGGCGCGTCCGCGCGCTTGGAGATGATGCCTTCCCAGCCAAGCTTGGCGGCATGCTCAAACATCTCCTGGCCGTCGCCGGTCATTTGCTCGCTGTAGAGCACCGGCATGCCGACATCATTCTCTCCCATCAGGTCGGCCAGCATCCGCTTGCGTTCGATCTGGGGCAGCTTCCTCCGGTCGCCATCTCGCCAGAGTAGGTCGAAGGCGTAGTAGACCAGCCGATCTTGCCCGCCCGCGGCGAGTTCGGCCTGGAGTTCGGAGAAGTTGGTCCGGCCTTCATGAACCACGACCACCTCGCCATCAATGATGGCCTGGCCGGAGATATCGAAGGCGCCGGCAATGGTGGAAAAACGCTTGGTCCAATCGAGACCGTTCCGCGTAAACACTCGTTTTTTTCCGGCATTGACATGGAGCTGGACGCGGTAGCCGTCGTATTTGATTTCGTGAATCCATTGCTCGCCCTGGGGAGCCTTGCTCTTCAGGGTCGCAAGCTGGGGCTTAATGAACCCCGGCATCTCCAAACGCTTTGCCACAAACGCAACTCACAAAAAGCCCGCCGTTAGGGGGCCAACGACGGGCAGTCTACTCACGCTTTTCCCACGAGTCTTTAACGCCTAAGGGACATCGCTGTTCCTCCGACCTCCGCCGATGCTGTGCGGCTTATCCAGAAAATAGAAGCGGTTGCCGGTCGCGGCTTCGGCGTATTGGTCGATCGCAACCATGAGAGCCTGGGCGTGCTGGTAGCACCATCCCTGCCGGGCAGCGAGGCGTCGGGTTTCGGCCAGCGATTTCAGAAAAGGGTCAGTGACGCTCTCGTCGAACCACTTCGGAGGCTGGCTCACCATTTACGGCCTCCCAGTACCCGCCGTTGAGCCGGCAAATCCTTCTTCAGTTCCTCGCGCTTGATGCAAAGCTGGTCGATCTTGACTTGCATCCTCAGCAGGAGGAGTTCAGCGGAGGCGGTCGGTACACCGGCGCGCTGAAGCTGAAGGATTTCCTTGCGCTGCCTCCCGGACTGGACGCGCATGTGCTCGATTTCCTTTCGCACACCTTCTAGGTCCATCCGTCAATGCCCTCTGGATTTGCCGGTACAGGCCTTCAGCCCGGCGACGAGCTGATCGTAGAAGCGGAGCCGTCTGAACAGGATTTCGATTTCACGGTTTTTACGCGTGGTCATTCTCAGGCCCGCGCGCATCAATGCGCCGTCTGGTCGGCCTATCAGAAACCGGTCTTGGCGCCGCCGGAGCGCGTCTGGGAATGAAGAAGCTGTTGACCAGGATTGGCTCCCGGTCACCGAGCCGGGCGCGCTCCTGAACCAGCAAGCTCATGGCGGCACGCATCACCATGATCTCCCCGGCAATTTCCGAGCATTCCTCATCCTGGTTGATCTGCTCGTGCATGATGGCGTCAGCCTCCAGCATGCTCACCCTTAATGCCCTGATTTTCTTGCGGATTTCGTTAATACGGTTGTCCATGGCTCACCTCTTTGCGGGTCGAGCCCATAGAGAACAAATAAAGAACAAATTTCAAGTTAAGAATACAAGGCAGCCAAAGATTCTGCTCGCGCCAGCGCTTGGCATAGGCCGACTCCTCGTCCTGCCGCAACATCGGAAACTTGCGGATTTCCGTAAGATAGTGCGTCAACCCGGCGTCGAGCGACAGCATCGGAACAAATGAAGTGCCTCCCATTGTCCACCCTCCTCGTCTCTTTTCGACAGCGCGTATTGCCAGCGTTTTCGTACCCAGATTTGAAAAAACCTAATTTGGCGCACGGTACCCGTTGATGGATGACGTTACGACCGAGGGCGGCGGCGTGTACGTTTGCGGTGGATCGGGCCGCATCACAAGATAGAGTTCGCCCGCTACCAGCATGACGGCAGCGATCGCCAAAGCAAACATGCCCAGCACTAGATCGTATGGGTCATCCATCGCTTTCGAAGTCTTGCGGTTCTATTCGAACCTAGGCGCATCCGCAGCACGGCGAGAACGTCTGACGGTGACAGGGATGTCTCGCGCACCGCAGGACTGCACAGGGCGTAACCGGACCGACCTGCCCCTCTCGCCGCTCCATGCCTTCGCATCCTGCTGCAGCCGTTTTGCCCAGCGATGCTCCAGACGGTCGATCACGTGACGAGGTAAACGGATATCGTCCATGCGCTCCTCCTCAAGCTGCCATCGTCCGCGCCGTTGAGAACCGGCGCTTTGGCGTGCCACCAGGCGGGTTGCGCGGGCCACCATCGAGTTCACATAAGGCCGAGAGGATGGCGTCAATGCTTACTGGCGCCTTCAGTGCTTTCGGAGCCCGCAAAGCAGGGCATGAAGCGATCGCTGAAGCGTCGGAAGCCCAGGAGGCAAGGATCGCCCGCTTCTCGGCCAGCGTCAGATCCGGATGCGATACCACATCCTTGGGATGCTCGAAGACGGTGCCGGGGTGCAGCAGCGCCTGGAAGTCGAAAACGTTGTCGTGGGTGGCGGTCGTCGGCCGCATGTTTTCCTCCATTCTAAGACGAGTGGGGCGGCAGCCCGACAACGAGGCCGGGCCGCCGCAGGGTATTCGCTCAAGCCGCCTTGGCTTCGATCTGATGAACGTTGCTGCCGTTGATGGCGATCCGCCGCGGCTTCATGGCCTCGGGGATTTCCCGGACCAGTTCGATCTTCAGCAGCCCGTTGTCGAACGAGGCGCTCTTGACCTGGACATAGTCGGCCAGGTTGAACTGCCGCTTGAAGTGCCGGGTCGAGATGCCGCGGTACAGGAACTCGCGCTCGGACTTTTCGGGCTTATTGCCTTCGATCGTCACGACGTTCTGCTCGGCCGTGATCGAGATTTCGTCGGGCGAAAAGCCGGCCACCGCAAGCGAGATTTGGTAGCTGTCTTCGCCGAGCCGTTCGATGTTATAGGGCGGATAGTTGTCCTCGGTCGCGCGCTGGGCGGATTCCGCGAGGTCGAAGAGGCGGTCGAAACCGATGGTCGAACGCCAAAGGGGAGAGAAGTCGTAACTGCGCATAGCCAGATCCTCCAAAGAGCAAAATGGGTACGAGCGGCACCGGACACGACCGGTGTCCGTCTCAGGTTCCCGGGCCCATCAGGCGCCTAGGAGCCATCTTGCGATGGCGACTGAAAAATAAAAAAAACGGATTTTGGTTTCAAGAGGCGCCTGAAAATTTTTCAGCCTGGCCATAGGTGGCTTGGTTTAACGATCTTCCACGCCGCCGCCGGCCGCCCTTTGGGGCCTACGTCGACCGGGGACCGGTCCAGAAAAACCCTCGCCGACGTGACGGAGAATGGAGACTCCGCGATTTCGTGACCAGCTGCGCGCTTGCAAACGGCTTTGCAGTAGGATGCTGTACCTCTCCGCGACTAAGAGCCGTTGACTAACACCGCGCGCGCCGCAGCGCAGCTTCCAATCGGTCCTTCTCCTTCTTCCAGCAGGCTACCTCGGTTTGTGATCTCTTCTCGAGCGCCTCGACCTGGGCCTCGATGGCGGCGGCCCGCCTCACGTGCTCTTGCTCAGCCTTCTTCAACGCAGCGTGCGCCTTGTCGACGGCCTGCCGCCGGCGCTCGCGCTCCTTCTGCCTGGCGGCTTCTTCCTTCGTTTGTTCAAGCTCGCGGCGCCTCTGCTCCCGTTCGTAGGCGAGAGCGGTCTGTCGCTCCGTCGCCCTATCGACAGGGCGAGAGGAACGCTTTTTCGTCTTTGAGCCTTTTGACTTGCGGGTGGCCTTCGCTGCTCCGCCGTCGCCAAGATCGGTGGGTAGCTCGGCATGTTCGCTGAAGGGTCGGTCGGTTCCAACCGGGCGCCTGAGAACGACGCCGGGCTTCGCCATGGCCGCGGCGATGATTTCCGGATCGTCGCTTTCCTTCGCCGCGCCCTGGTGGAAGAGATTGCTGTCGGCGCCCCACGCCTCCAGAGCCGCCTTCATTGATGGCGCGGCGATCGCCTGATCGAAAAAGCCCAACGAGGTCTGGTAGGTTTTCAGTTTTCTCGCCATGGAAAGCCCCTGCATTACCCACTGACCGCTACCGTGGGATCGGGCGTTTTGTCTACCTCGCCCGCCGGCTGGCCCGGGATAAATCTCGCCGCATCCGGCTTATCGTAACGAGCTTTCAGGAAACCCGCCAAAGGCACACCGATGGTCGCGATGCCCACCTTCCCTGCTGCTTTGGCATCGTAGGGCTTGTCCCCAATCGCGACGGTCGATCCGATCTCGAAGATGTCCGGCGCCATTTTCCATTCTTCTACGTCGTCGGAAGAAGTTTTCAAGCCCACCAGGTCGTTGATGCCTGCGATGTCGAGATACTTTTCGACATCATCCTCTTGGCCGAGGAAGCAAAGGCGATCTCGGCAACCGCCCAATCGACGAGGCGCGCTCGCTCTAGGGACTCTCCCAGAGCAATTGGTAAAGATGGCACCAACCGCGATGTCTTTGTGCCAGCGTCAATCTGTCACGACAACCAAATCGGGAGCAAACCGTTAAGCTAATCGCGTCGCTTCAGCGTTTTTCAGGGCAAGAGGGGCCATGCAGTCTCGACCTCCGCAGGTTGCTCTTCTTGCGAGCGGCACAGGCGTTTTCGCGATCGTCGCGCTGATCGCGGGCTTCTTACAATTCGGGCCGCACACCCAGCACATGATGGCCCATATCCTCACGATGAACGTCGCGGCCCCGATACTCAGCGTAATCGTGCTCGCGCGCCGCACGAGGCCTGCTAGGGGCGTTTCCCTGCTTTGGCTCGCAACAATTCTCCAGATCACCCTGCTTTGGAGCTGGCACGCACCAATCGCGCAAAACCTCCTATACCATGCACCTGCCTGGATGGGCGTGATGCACGTTCTACTGTTGATGGCTGCCGTAGCATTTTGGACGTCCTTGTTCTCCCTGCGCGCCTCCTCGCGCTGGCAGGCTATTCCGGCACTCCTGGTCACGGGCAAGTTGGTCTGCCTGCTCGCCGCTCTCCTCGTCTTAGCGCCACGAGTGCTTTATGGGTCCTCGGCCCATACCGCACCCAGCTTGGACGATCAGCACCTCGCGGGGCTCTTGATGCTTGCAGCCTGTCCGTTCAGCTACCTCATCGTGGCTGTGTTCTTGACGGTCCATTTGGTCGGCGCGGGTGAACCTTCAGGCGCGCCCCCACAGATTCAGCGAACCGTCAGTTAGCCATGCGCACCCATCCTACGGTGCGTGTCCGCATCGTCCTGCTGGCCGGAATGGCAGCTCTAATCCTTGGCATACTGTTCATGTGGTCGGGCATCTACAGCGTCGCCGCAAGTCGCGGGCATTGGGCGGTGACCGAATGGTTGCTGACGTTCGCAATGCGCAATTCCGTCAAGACCCACGCACTGACAATCGAAGTGCCGCGGCTCGATAATGCCGATCTCGTGACACTCGGCGCGGCGCACTTCCATGGCGGCTGCGCCTATTGTCATGGCGCTCCCGGCATCCCCATCAGCCCGATCGCACAGGCCATGCTGCCGCCCCCGCCGGATCTTGTGAGCGACATGCGACCATGGCGCGATCGCGAGCTGTTCTGGATCATCAAGAATGGCATCAAATATACGGGCATGCCAGCGTGGTCGGCGCAGCAGCGCGACGACGAAGCGTGGGCGCTCACTGCCTTTCTGCGACGGCTCCCGACCCTGGACGCCGCACAATACCGCGAATTCGCGCTTGCCTGGGCTGCCATGGCGAAGATGCTTTGCAGATCTATCCTCGCCTGGAGGCCTGCGCGTGCCACCGCAGAGCGGTGAGAGCCTTGCCACCAGCGAGACGACGGCTCCCGCGATCGGCGCGTGCGCTCGCTGCCACGGTGCCGAGCAGTCGCGGCCGGTCAGCTCCCTGGTGCCCGTTCTGCACGGGCAACCGGAGGCGTTCATGGTCGCGTCGCTCGAGGCTTATGCAAGCGCGCATCGCGCAAGTGGAATCATGCAGCCGGTCGCGCGCGCGCTCAGCCATGACGATTTTCGAGGTGCGGCAAAATATTATGCAAGCCTAGCACCCCCACCCCTGCCACAAGGATCAACGGATGCGTCCGCTATCGAGCGAGGACGCATCATCGCGACGAATGGCGACCCGAACACGAGAGTCCCCGCTTGCCTGGGCTGCCATGGCGAAGATGCTTTGCAGATCTATCCTCGCCTGGCCGGGCAAAATCTCCCATACATGCTTAACCGGCTTCGTCTCTGGAAAAACGGCCTCGCGCCAGGCACCGCGACTGACACCATCATGGTCCCGATCGCGCGCGCATTGAGTGAAGCACAGATCGAAGACGTGGCGGCGTATTACGCTTCGCGCGTTCTTCCTTCGGGTAAGCCGCGATGAACGGATTCTTTCAGTCCGTACTTGCGCCGCACGGTCCACAGGCCGAACAGATCGCGATACTTGCCTGGGTGCTGTTCGCATTCGGTTCGCTCATCCTGGGGCTGGTCATCGCAGCGACGTGGCTCTCGATGCGCGGCACGCCGCGCATACGCGGGGCACTCGCCCAGGAACGCTCGATCATCGCGTTTGGCCTGGCTTTGCCTGTGGTCACGCTCACCGTCTTGTTGGGCTACGGCGTATGGCTCACGCGCGTGCAGGCCGGCCATACGGACGGTGCCGTTCGCATCGAGGTGACCGGCGAGCAATGGTGGTGGCGCGTTGTCTATGCGGGTCCAACGCCCGTCGTGAGTTCGAACGAGATCCGGATTCCCGTGGGCCAGCCTGTCGATTTTACGCTCAAGGCAGCAGATGTGATCCACAGCTTCTGGGTCCCCAGCCTCGGCGGCAAGGTCGACATGATCCCCGGCCGCATGACGCGCCTGCGGCTGACTGCCGAACGCGCCGGTGTCTATCGCGGGCAATGCGCGGAATACTGCGGCGGCCCGCATGCGCTGATGGCTCTCAACATAATCGCCATGCCACGCGGCGAATATGACGCCTGGCTTGCCCGTGCAGTCGAACGGAAGGCGGTTCGCCTAACCGATATCGAGCAACGTGGCCGATCTCTTTTCCTGGCAGCCGGCTGCGGCACCTGCCATGCCGTGCGGGGCACAGATGCCGCAGGGACAATTGGTCCCGATCTGACAGATTTCGGGGCGCGCGGTTCCGTTGGAATCGACACCCTGCCGACTACGGCTGACAACGTCGCGAGCTTCATCCGCGATGGCCAACACATCAAGCCAGGCAACCGTATGCCGGAATTTCGTATCTTCTCACCGGCTGAGCAGACGGCCCTCGTTAATTATCTGATGGCCCTGCGATGAGCGAACCGTCAAAAGCGCGCTTGGGAGAGCGCCCAAACAGCCTGCCGCGGCCTAAGCAAGAATTGGAAGAGCTCAAGGCCGCCTGGAAGCTGCCGAAGGGGTGGCGGATCGTCAGCGCGGTCAACAACACCGTCATTGGCTATTTTTACGTAGCCGCGGCGCTGCTGTTTTTCCTGCTGGCAGGAATCCTGGCCCTCCTGATGCGCCTTCAGCTTGCGATACCTGGCAACACGTTCCTGTCGCCGGAAACGTACAATCAGATCTTCACGATGCACGGCACCGTGATGATGTTCTTGTTCGCCGTGCCGGTCGTCGAAGCCATGGGCATTCTCCTGTTGCCGCAGATGCTGGGCGCGCGCGACCTTCCGTTTCCACGCCTCGGCGCCTTCGCATTCTGGGCCTACTTCGTTGGAGGAATCATATTCTTCGGTACGCTGTTCTACGATCTCGCCCCATCCGGTGGCTGGACCATGTATCCGCCGCTCACAGGCTCGCAGTATTCCCCTGGTCTTGGCGCGGATTTCTGGCTTCTCGGCATAGGTTTCATTGAAATATCCGCTATCGCGGGCGCGATCGAGCTGATCGTCGGCGTATTGCGAACGCGGGCGCCGGGCATGACGCTCGACCGTATGCCGATATTCGCCTGGACGATGCTGGTGTTCGCCGGAATGATCGTCTTTGCGTTTCCGGCCGTCATTCTGGCTACGCTGCTGCTTGAGTTCGAGCGCGCCTTCGGCTGGCCGTTCTTCATTCCGCAGAACGGCGGTGACGCCCTGCTATGGCAGCATCTGTTCTGGTTTTTCGGCCACCCGGAGGTCTACATCATCTTCCTGCCGGCTGCCGGCATGGTCTCGATGATTGTACCCACGATGGCCCGCACTCCGCTGGTCGGGCACCGTTTGATCGTCGTCGCTTTGATCGCGACCAGCTTTTTCTCTTTCGGCCTTTGGGTGCATCACATGTTCACCACTGGCATCCCCGCGCTTTCGTTGAGCTTCTTCTCGGCTGCCAGCATGGCGGTCGCGCTGCCGACCGGCATTCAGATTTTCGCCTGGATCGCGACGATCGCATCCGGACGTCTGCAGATAACGACGGCATCGCTGTTCGTGCTTGGATTCCTGTTCATCTTCACATTGGGTGGATTGACGGGCGTGATGGTCGCGATGGTGCCCTTCGACTGGCAGGCGCATGACACCTACTTTGTCGTGGCGCATTTTCACTATGTGCTGGTAGGCGGCATGGTATTTCCGCTGTTCGGTGCCTTGTATTATTGGGTACCCGCCTTCAGCCGCCGCGTGCTCTCGGAGCGCCTCGGCAAGGCGACATTCGGTCTGATGTTCATTGGCTTCAATGTTGCTTTTTTCCCGACGCATATCACCGGGCTCATGGGCATGCCGCGCCGCGTCTACACGTATCCGGCCGTTGCAGAGTGGGGCGTGCTGAACATGATCTCGACGATCGGAGCATTCCTGTTTGCGGCCGGCGTCCTCCTTTTCCTGGTCGATCTCGTCCGAAACTTGCGTCCAACCCTTTCCGAGCCGGTCGGGGACGTGTGGAAGAGCGCCTCGCTCGAATGGATGCACAACGACGTCTACGGACCGCGCAGCGTTCCGCTGGTGACGAGCCGCAACCCACTTTGGGACCAGCCCGGGCTATCCGAGGAATCGAAACAGGGGCGTCATTATCTGCCTGGTACGGTAACAGGTCGGCGCGAAACCATCATCACCTCCCCGATCGAGGCGACACCACAGGCGCTTCAACGTCTGCCCGGAGACGGCTGGACGCCGCTGCTCGGCGCGGTCTTCACGGCTGGTTTTTTCATGCTGCTCACCGTGAATCTTGTGCCGCTGGCAATCATCTCGGGCGTGCTCGCGTTGATGATGATCCTGATCTGGATGTGGAGCAACGATCCCGAGCCGCTCCCTCGTGCCGAGATTGGTCACGGCATCAAGGTTCCGACCTATGTCAGCGGCCCACTCTCGCATTCCTGGTGGGCAATGGTCGTACTCTTGCTCGTGGCCGGATCGCTCTTCCTGTCCCTGGTGTTTTCGTACCTTTTCCTTTGGACGGTCTCGCCGCAGATCTGGCCGAAACCTGAACAACTGCCGCACTCCACCTGGCCATTCGCTTCGGCTGTTTTACTCAGCGCCAGCAGCGGGCTGATGGTCGTAGCGGGCCGCATTCTTCCGAAGCGAATTCGCGACGGGGCAGCATTCGTCGCTGCAATTGGCTTGGCGGTCGCGTTGCTTTGCGGAGGTCTCTGCGTCGAAGTCCTCTCACACTGGCGCGCTGGCTTTCGTCCAGAAGCCGATGCGCATGCGGCGCTCGTTTACATGACATCGTTCCTTCAGCTTCAGCTTGTGCTTGCGCTCGTTGTCATGGCCGGCTTTGCCGTCGCGCGCCGCCTTGCCGGCTTACTGAGCCATCGGCGGCGTGTCGTCTTCGACAATGCCGCGCTGCTTTGGCATTACACGGTCGCACAAGGTTTGTTCGGTCTCCTGCTCGTGCACGGCTTTCCGAGGATCGCATGACCGTGCCGCGCACCCGGCCTCTTGCCGATTTTCTGCGTATCTTCGTTGCGCCGGTGGTCTGGTTCATTCATCTTGTCCTGCTTTACGGCGCGGAGGCTCTCCTTTGCATACCGCCGGCCGGCTCCGCGCGGGCAACAATCTGGGTTGGCATTTCCGCAACCGTGGCGGCGCTCGCAGCCCTGGTCCTGGTCTCAGTTTCAGCGCCACGGGTAGACGCACGAAGCAAGCAAACGGGTGCGACATTTTTGCGCAATACCGCGCTGTCGCTCGCGCTTTTGTCCGCCGTCGGCATCATCTGGAATACTCTACCGTTGGCATTGGTACGGGCCTGCGCGCTGGCAACACCCTAGTCGGAACCGGCGTCTCTCGGTGCGGTTGTTGGGAGAGGCGCGCCGCGCCGTCCGGAGGTCCTCATGACAATCACCCGCACCCGAATGCTGGCCGCCCTGGGTGTCGTCGGCGTCCTTGGCGCCCTCGCCTTCCTGTTTTCCGTCTGGGGCGACAGCTCAAAAATCTCGGAAACGGCAACGATCGGCCCCAATCCCACGCTTCCTGAGCCGGTCACCACCCTGATCCCAACCGTTGATATCGCGCCCGCCAAGGGCTGGCCGGAAGGCGTCAAGCCGGCGCCTGCAAGCGGCCTCGCCGTGACCGCGTTTGGGAAAGGTCTGGACCATCCGCGCTGGCTGTTCGTGCTTCCGAATGGCGATGTCCTTGTTGCGGAGACTAACGCACCCAAGCGCGAAGAGCGCTCCGGCCTCAAGACCTTTGTGATGAACCAGGTCATGAAGCGCGCCGGCGCAGGGGTACCGAGCGCAAACCGGCTCACACTCTTGCGCGACACCGATGGCGACGGCATTGCCGAGACCCGTACGGAATTCCTCAAGGACTTGAACTCGCCGTTCGGGATGGCGTTGATCGGCGATCACCTTTACGTCGCCAACACCGATGCTGTCGTGCGTTTCCCTTACAAGGAAGGCGTCACGCAGATCAGTGAACCCGGCACGAAACTCGCCGAGCTGCCGGGCGGAACGTTGAACCATCATTGGACCAAGGGGCTCGTGGCAAGCAAGGACGGCGCAAAGCTTTATGCCTCTGTCGGCTCCAACAGCAACGTCGCCGAGAATGGTATCGAGAAGGAGGACCGGCGCGCCGCTATCCTTGAGATCGACGTAAAGTCCGGACAGTCGCGCGTGTTCGCGAGCGGTCTGCGCAATCCAGTCGGCATGAGCTTCCATCCGCAGACCAACGAACTTTGGACGGTCGTCAACGAACGCGACGAGTTGGGCAGCGATCTCGTCCCGGATTATCTGACTTCCGTTAAGGACGGCGGGTTTTACGGCTGGCCCTACAGCTATTTCGGCAAGCACGTCGATACCCGCGTGAAGCCGCGCCCCGATATGGTCGAGAAGGCAATAGTCCCGGACTATGCGCTCGGCAATCACGTCGCGCCGCTTGGATTTACCTTCGCATCTAGCGACCTGCTGCCGGGGCAATTGCAGAACGGCGGATTCGTCGGCCTGCATGGTTCCTGGAATCGCACGCCGCTCAGCGGTTACAAAGTCATTTTCGTGCCCTTCAGGGACGGAAAACCCGAGGGCAAGCCGATCGACGTCCTGACAGGCTTCGTCAACAAGGACGGTGACGCTTACGGTCGGCCCGTGGGCGTCGAGATCGACAAGAAAGGCGCACTTCTCGTCGCCGACGATGTCGGCAATGTGGTATGGCGCGTCGCGCCGCAAAGCCGCACTGCCGCGAATTAGTTGTCGGAGAACCCGAGGGTGGAGAAACTTTTCGCTGTCGATTGGGCCGAATTGGTCATTCCAACTCATTCAATTGGCGAGATGCTCGTGCGCGGCACGGTGACGTACCTGGCGCTATTTCTGATTCTTCGCTTTGTGATGAAACGCCAGACCTCCACGATCGGCATCGCCGATATTCTTGTTGTGGTGGTGATTGCCGATGCTGCTCAGAACGCGTTCTCTCGGGAGTACAAGTCGATCACAGAGGGGCTTGTGCTGGTTCTGACAATCGTGTTCTGGGATTTCGCGCTCAACTATTTGAGCTATCGCTACAAGCTCTTTGCGCATTTGCTCGCGCCGACACCAATGCTGCTCGTCAAAGACGGGGACATGATCAAGCGCAATATGCGTAAGGAATTTATTACCGAGGACGAATTGTCCAGTGAGTTGCGGCAACAAGGCGTCGAGGACGCCCGTGACGTGAAGGCTGCCTGGCTCGAAGGCAACGGCGAGATCAGCGTCATCAGGAAAGACAAGGAAGATGCGCCCAAGCGGAGACGGCAGCCCGTTGCTTAACACGGGTAACGTAATCTTCCCGTCTTTCAGTTCTACCATCGTTTTCGCGCGATCCGCCAACAGCTACCGTTGAGTGAGCCCTTCCATAATTGCAGGAATCTCTCCGGGAAGCGGTCCTAGTTAAGCCTGATCTTAATGGGCCTGGCGACGCTTGGCTTAGCTTGTTCGGTTGCCGTGCCCTCTGTCTTCATCATCTCCCGCTTTTTCGACTCCATTTCCAGCGCCGACGCGAAGGTCCAGTCATCTCCACAGCCGCTGACGGTGTCCAGTTCGTCGATGGTCAGTTCGCGAAGGTTGTTCATTGTCCCTCTCCGTTGGTCCGGGACGGCGATCATCGCTCGTCATGCGGCCAAGCTACCCGGTCCGTTCGAGGGCTTACTGTGCCAGACATCACACAAGACAACCGGCGATTGCCAAGCCCTTTCGCGCGCCTGCCCCTGGTCGCTTAAACCGTCCTCGAATGAACCTCGTCCCGAGACACCAGCCGGCTGTTGCCAAACCGGTGAGTTGCCGCCCCGTTAGGAACCTTGCTCCCCGAGGTGTATTTTTGGCCGGGGAAACCTAGGACAGTCTTGTGCTCAGGAACAAACCAAAGCGTTGGAGCAACGAGGAGGATCGCCGCTTGCTGCAACTAGTGTCGAGCGGTCGATCGACCATATCTATTGCCGCGGCTCTTCATAGGTCGCAAAAGGCAGTCAGGTTGCGCCTTGAGTTTTTGCGTGCCGGAGCGAAACAATTAGATCACCTCCCGCGCCAGGAAATCTACCTTGCGTGGACTGCTCTGGAAGAGGAGCAACTTCGAGATGCCGTGAATGCCGGTCAAAACTCCGCGCAGATAGCGAAGAAGTTGAAACGAACACAAGCTGCTGTTTTAGGGCACGCCTATAAGTTAGGGCTGAGGTTCGGCAACAGATGAGCCGCCCCGTGGGCCGGCCGATATCTACAGGCGCGATAACGGTTACCGGGTGGCATGCCTCGCCACCTCAGTTCGGCGGCTCGATGCTTGTCGGCAAGGTATTGGCCCAACGGTAAGCGCTCGATCTCCATGGCTCCGCTCCATCAGCGCGGAATGCGCCGACAGATTGCAGACCTGAGTCGCGGCGGACAAGTGACCTCACCCGCCATTGACTCTCCATAGTTGAAGCGACCAGACTTGAGTCGTGCAAACCATTCCTTCGGTCGAAATGCTTGAGGCCCTTAAGTTCAATGCCGAGAGATGAATTTACACAGCAAATCAAGGAGCGCCTAGCCAAACGTGTAGGGATGCGCTGCTCCAATCCTGACTGCAGGGCGCCGACGTCTGGGCCTAGTTCAGATGATCCGGACGCCGTAACAAACATTGGTGTCGCAGCGCACATTAGTGCGGCTTCCCCCGGCGGGGCGCGATATAATCCGGACATGACCTCTGAGGAACGCTCCGGCATCATGAATGGGATTTGGCTTTGCCAGAACCACGCTAAACTCATCGACGACGATGAAACTTCATTTCCGGCAAGCCTGCTGCGCGAGTGGAAAGAAACCTCGGAGGGGATAGCCTTTGTGGAGGCGAAGGGCTTCGCTGTTACCAGAGCCCGCCCCTTTGCCGATCTCGAAAAGAAGGCCCCGGGACTGATTAGCGAGATGCGAGAAGACCTCCGCAAAGAATCGTTAGTTCGCCAATTCGCTATTCTTCCCAACAACAGGGTCCGTTTCTCAGGGAGTGAGCGACAGTTCGTCTATTTTGAGGAAGCTCATTCCTACCTGCGATCCATTCTAACGATCATGATTCATACTGGCGCTATCTACGACGTAACCACGTCAGCTGTGCCGCGCTACAACTTCAGAGAGGAATTCGTCAGGTTCCTCATCGGGGACGAATAATCGCGGGCCGGTGAACTTTGGGATGGCCGCGCCGTATCGCCCGCTCTAACCCGACCCCACTAATTTGCTAGCGATCAATAGCTCAGCTAAAGGACATAGCAATGTCACATGTAAAATTGCCCCCCCACAATCGACCGCAACTTGGCCGCAAGAGTAGCGCAGAGTGCGGGGCCATCACCGAACAAGACGGAGAAATCAAAGTGAAGTGGGACGATGGTCGCACTAGCTACTTTCGGCATGGCAGAGAGGCCGACGTACAGTTAGAGAAACGTCGATAAGTGTAGCGGCCCGCTAGCCCTAATCTCTGGGGTCGATGATGGTCAGGGGGAAATTTACGAGCGTATAGACATTGCCACCGGCTTCGATGGTTACTTGAGCGGATCCTTGAGCAAGCAAATCGTTTGCTGCTTCGATGGCGTCCAGAGCGGCCTCGACTGGGCATGGCGTTCATCGTCGAGACGGCGCAGAAGATGCGCCAGAGCCGGTTCATCATCGTCAGTGCTAACAGATCGACGCCAAAATTGAGCGCCTTCGGTATTTGGTCGCGCGACTAATTGACCAACAACATCGACGGGATTGCCCAGTTAATTGCGTGTTGGAGACCAAGAAAGCCGCTCTGCGCCCTGAGTAAGGGCTTCCCCGTACAGCCGGAACGAATCCCAGCGCGCCGGCTTGAGTCTGGTTCGTTGCGTGGAGTTGCTTTTATGCGTAAGTCCAATTGGACGCCGATCGTGCCCAACGGCAACGACGAGACGGTCTACCTGGTAGCCGATGATTTCGGCAAAATCGGCCGCGCCTGGCGCGAGACCGACTATGAGACCACCGACCTCGAGACGGTCATCCAGGACCTGCTCACCGGGCAATACCGCCACCCCATCCGCGTCGTGGCCTTCAACACTGCCGAGCGCTGGTCGGAGGATGTCTCCGAAGACATCGCCCATGAGCTGCGCCAGCGTTGCGATCTGCAGGACCGCGACATCCCGTTTTCCTGCAAGGCTTCACCGACCGCTTCGAACGCTACCGCGACGTGCAGCTGCCGCTGCCGATACATGTGGTGTGACCGTGGCCTTTCAGCGCAAGAAACCGGCGGCGATCGGCGTCAAGGCGCCCTTCCCCGGATTTCATTGAGCCTGCACTTGCGACCACGATCGGTAACGTACCAAGGCGAACGCTGGATTCACGAAATCAAGTTCGACGGCTTCGGTCCACCTCCAACGAAGCGATCAAGGTCTACACCCGACGCAGCAACGACGGGATCAACCGCTTCCGGAAGATCGCCGACGATGCCCGGCACATCAGCGCCGGACTGGATAGGAACCGCCGAAGGGCGTCACAGTTGAAGCGTTGCAAACAAAGGAGATGGAAATGAAAGTCGTTAACGACGATGAAAATCCGCAGTCGTCGGAAAAGACTGTTCCTCGCCACCCGCTTGATGAATGGCAAAGAAAAGACCAGGCACGACGGGCTGAAGCCGAGAGCCATGACAAGATTCCGCCTAGTGAAAAGAAGATTCGCCCATGACACCGAGCGCCGCGACATGCCGTGGCTTTTGGGGGTCTCCTTGCCGTCGTCATTGTCGTGATAATCGTCGGTGCGATTTCCCGCTGGACCTAACTCTGATGGGCAATGCTTTGCAGTAGGCCTGTGAGTATTCGTTGGCGGTTTTCAGCAATAGCGATCCTTCGATCGTTACCATGCCGTGCAACTGCCCCTGCACTCGTGTGGACAGCGGTCCCACCCTGGGACAGCGATGGGACCGCCGGCCGGCGTCGATGCTGCATGCGAGGCACCTCTGCCGACGCTCGAAATACGCAGCTGGTCGCCAAGAGATTTCCGCTGCCTGAATTAAATTGTTGTCATGTTGCTAGGTTCACTTTTGAACATTGCGCCGCGAACCTGCCTACTGCGACCCCTGCGTCCCGAACGCAGTGCATGATTTCTATGTCATTGATTTATTAGGGATTAGCGCTCCAGATCACCACGTTTTGTTCACTTTCATTTCACCCAATTCACTGCGAAATCACTGCGATGTTCTCCTTGGAAGGTTCGATTCCGCAGTTGGCAAATCCTAAAAGTGAATTTGCCAACTGCCGTTCAGGACTTGTCCTTAGCGTAACGGATTTCTACTCCGTGGGTTGATCCTGCTGGGATCGCCACTAAACCCCTTTGAAACACTTGGCTTTTTCGAAACGGCATACAGCCAAATCGTAGAACGCAAGGGATCGAAATCCGGAAAAAGTCCCAGACTAAATCCCAGACTAATTTCGTTATGCGAAACGTCAGCGCCGCGTGGTATGCCAGCGCCCTAAGGGGAAATCGCACGTGGAAACTGTACTGATCCTGGTCATTGAAGATGACCCCGCGGTGCAAGCGCTCATCGATGAAGCTCTTTGTGAGGGCGGCTACGAACCAGCGCTCGCGGCTTCGGGCGAAGAGGCGGTGACCTTGCTAAAGGGCCGTCAGCTCCCGTACCGCGCGTTGGTGAGTGATATCAATTTGCGCGGCAGAATCGATGGGTGGGAAGTCGCGCGGGCGGCACGCGAGATCGATCCCAACTTCCCCGTCGTCTATATAACGGGCGCTGTGGCGGACCAATGGCCAGTCCGAGGCGTCCCTAACAGCCTGCTACTGATTAAGCCTTTCGCCGCCGCGCAGCTGGTGACCGCCATTTCCAACTTACTCAACACTCCCGGGCCGTCGCCCACGCCGACAGGATAAGGCCCGCGCAGTTAAGTACCTCAGTTGGCTGGCGGCCTCTTCCGGTTAGAATCAGAAACGGCCCCAGCGGGTACGCTAGAGCCGCCAACCCAGGTCGGGTTTTCTCCCGGTGGCTTTTAGGGGGACAACAATCCGGGAGCGCTGAATCGACTCTCGGAGTGTGGGGAGGTTCCAAAAAAGTGGCCCCATCGCGAAGCGGAAAGCGCGCTGAGGCCATAAAGGCGGTGTCCGTCCCTACGTGTCCTTTCGGACGCGCCGCCAATTACGGTCGTTGCCACTTTTTCCTGATTTTTCGATCTTAGTGTCGGCTACCGGACCGACATCATAATTGTGCGGAAATAACCTTCGGGCATTGACGATATCAAGTTGTATTCGACGGCTAATTTACGTGACGCCCGGCCTCAAGAGCCGGGCGTTTCGTTAGTTGCCTTTTTTGAATTTGCGAGTGGTCTATTTCTGCTAGCCCCAAAAGGCACGATCCACTCACTCACCGAAGCACTGCCCACTGTCTAGCGGTCAACGACGCTTCCCGCCCCTCCCGGATCTTCGAAAGTGTCACAGCCCGCCGCCTGCAAATTTAGATAGGTTCCAGCGGAGGGTAGTGGGTCAGTTAATCTGACCCCGAAACATTTGCTTGGTTAACCGGGCCGAGGCCCGCCGGTAGTGAAGCAGTATAGTAAATTCAATACTTTACGGAATTGTTTGGGTAAGAAACGCCTCATTGCTTTTCAAGGCGTTTCAGAATGGCCGCCCAAACTGGAACAGGAGGGCGTGACATCCCGGGCCGATTTCCCATGACTGTGTGCGGTAGGTTCAAATCGGGGACTCCCAACCACCGATGCCGATACTCGGTTCAAGATGCACTCGCC
Organism: Bradyrhizobium sp. OAE829; assembly: GCF_040546575.1. Lineage (NCBI taxonomy): Bacteria > Pseudomonadati > Pseudomonadota > Alphaproteobacteria > Hyphomicrobiales > Nitrobacteraceae > Bradyrhizobium > Bradyrhizobium sp. OAE829. The sequence goes on from NZ_JBEPOE010000001.1 coordinate 2,502,629, forward strand.
TACTTGCTATCTTGATGGCGCGATCCCCTTGAACGATAGCCGCAATGCCGCTTCAAGACGGGGATCGTTCTTTTTCCACATGCCGTCACTGATGAGCGACGCCGCGCCGTGCGCGACGACCCACGCCAACGCCAGCACGTCGGGGTCGACCGGTTTGCCTGGATTGTCCTGAACGCCGGCGACGGCAATGCGCAGTTGCTCGAACGAGTCGGGGATTCCATCGACTTCGGCGCTGCTGTTTGAACCAAAGCGGCTGAACGCCAGCCGGAAGAGCCGCGGCTCCGACGCTGCGAAGTCGATATAGGCCATGGCTGCGGCGCGTAAACGCTCCTTTCCAACCAGGCCCGTTATTGCCTTTTGAGTGCGGCCGGCGAGCAGCTCCAATACCTCCGCGGCAACCGCGGACAGCAATTCGTCCTTATCCGCGAAGTGCTTGTAAGTCGCGCCGGCTGTGACGCCGATGTCGCGCGCGGCCTCGCGCAAGCTGAAGCTTTCCGCGCCAACGTTACGAACCAGCTGCAATGCGCGCATCACAAGGGCGCTGCGCAGGTCACCATGGTGATAGGTCTTTTTTCCAGCCCTCATGTCAACACCGTTTACATTCCTGTCTCGCGCCTGTAGAAAGTAACCACTGTTCACTTAGGCATCAAGGAGCACGACGGAAATGAACGAGTTGGAATCTGTGGCCGGGACAAAGCCGTTCTGGCTGCGCGGCAATCTCGCGCCTGTGGCCGAGGAGGTGACCGCGTTCGATCTCCCCGTGGAGGGCGCGATCCCTCCCGTGTTGCGCGGTCTTTATGCCCGCAACGGCGCCAATCCGCGTCAGGGTCATTCCGGACACTGGTTTTTTGGTGATGGCATGTTGCACGGCGTATCCCTGCGCAACGGACGGGCGGAGTGGTATCGCAATTGCTGGATACGGACGCCGCAATATGATGGCGCCGAACGGAATCCCGGCGCCTTCGACGTTCGCAGCAGCACGGCCAATACCAACGTCATCTCCCATGCCGGTCGCATCATGGCACTGGTGGAGAACGCCCTGCCGATGATCATGAACCGTGAGTTGGGCACCGTCGGCTTCCATGATTACGACGGCAAGCTCAACACGCCATTCACGGCCCATCCCAAGGTTTGCCCGATGAGTGGCGAGCTGCACTTTTTCGGCTACGGCTTTCGCCCACCCTTCCTGACCTACCATGTGGCGGATGCCGCCGGCACGTTGGTGCGCAGCATCGAGATCCCGGTGCGCGCGTCGACAATGGTGCACGATTTTGCGCTGACGTCGGGTCACGTCGTTTTCATGGACCTACCAGTCGTGTTCGATCTACCCACGGCACAGCGCGGCACCATGCCGTTTGCATGGAGCGACAGCTACGGGGCCCGGCTCGGCATTCTGCCCCGGGGCGCCGGTCTGGAGAGCCTGCGCTGGGTCGAGATCGAGCCCGGCTACGTATTCCATGTGGCCAACGCGTTCGAGGAGGCGGACGGCACGATCGTCGTGGATGTGGCCTGGTACAATGAGCTGTGGCGAGGCGGACCGTCGGCAACTCATTTCGACAAGGCGACGCTGAAGCGATGGCGAATCCCGCCCGGGGCCTCGAAGGCCCAAGAGCAGCAACTTGATGACCGCTCAATCGAGTTTCCGCGTATCGACGACAGACTAGCCGGCTTGAGACATAACATTGTCTATTCCGTCGACAGCGGCACTGACCTTGCTTCCGAGCGATACACGACCGTCCGCAAATACGAACTCACGTCCGGCAGCAGCACGGCTCATGATTTCGGAACCGGTTTGCCGAGTGAGTTCACCTATATTCCGAGCGAAGGCGCGCGGGGCGAAGACCATGGCTGGCTGATTGGATTCGTCTATGACCGCACGCGCAGCACAAGCGATCTGATGATTCTCGATGCGCAGAAGATCGAAGGGAAGCCCGTGGCCCGCATCCAATTGCCACGACGCGTTCCGCAAGGCTTTCATGGCAACTGGATCCCCGACGCCCGGTAAGTCGGGCGCAGAGACCATCGCGCGTCAACGACGCGCGATGGTTCAAACATGATATTGCATTCCCCTTCTCCCCGGGGTTCGCCCAAACCTGCAACAAACAGGTTCGTGAGCTCAGCGTGTTGCAGATGGCTTTGGCGCTGCCTAGGGGAACGTGATATGCCCATAAGATGCAGAATCAGCCACTCTACCGAAAATACTGCCGCCTGTGCTGGTACGCCCGTCGCTGCTGGCGCATTGCCCTCACCGGGTCTTTTGCTAACGCCACGAATTGGGGTGGGATATTGGAGCCGGTTTGCTGGCTTTCGTCTTCCAAAAGTACGGCAGCAAGGTGATGCCTGCCGAACAGCCGTTCGAAATCGTCGCTCAAGGTCTGATGTACATCCTAGCCGCCTGGTTGCAGCGCGTCGGCCTCCTTTTCAAATCCGAAGATCGTATCCACTTCCCCTCCGCGCCAGATCACGCTAACCGAATGGCCCTTGCCGATGGCGTATTGCCGGACCACGAACTGGTACTCCGGCTTGAAGTTCGCAAGCTCCCATTGCTCCAGCATCACGACGAGGTCATCCATCTCCCAAAGCTTGTCCGTCACGCCAGCGGCCATTGCAGGTGTCACTTTGAGCGTCTGATGACCACCCTCACCCGCCGCCGCGATCGCGACCGCCGCGACGATCACTGGCAAATCTTCTACGGCGAGGTGCAGTGGGCAAGATCGCGATCCAATCCGGCCTGCCGGCCAGACGTCGTCCAAATGTGGTATTGTCTCTCGGGGCGGAGGAGAGCAAATGAATCTTCCCGAGCAAAAGCCTATCCAACGCCACCCTCAGATTGTGGACGACGAAGAGCGCCTTAAGGAAGTGGTGGAAACCCTTGAAAAGGAGAACTCCTCGCTGAAAGACCTTGTGATCAAGCTGTCATCGCTCATTATCCGTAGGGTTACCGGTAAGAAGTAAGGCCGCCTCGAATGGGTGAGCGTGGTTCTCCGACCGAAAAAAAATTCCATTTTTCTGGTTCAACGGAACACTCGCGGCCCGCCCAGCATGCTGGGGTATGAAGACGCCCAATAAACACCGCACGAGTAAAATCGATCCAACCTTCAAAGCCGACGCGATCAGAGGAGGCGGTTCGGATCATCGAGGAGTACGCGAAGGACCTTCGAATGATCATCAAGAAGTTGCGCCAGAAGCTCGACTGAGGCGTATCACACACGCGCATCCGAAGTTGCGAGCCAAATGAAGAGGCCCCAGCCGGGGCTTGGCTGGGGCCCATTCCATATCGCCCCCCTGCCAAGGCGAGGTGCGATGCCAGAAACTCACCATTCGATATGGCCCATCCCATGTCCTTATTCGGAAGTCTGAGTGTCGTAATTAGGACAGCACCATTCGATTTGACTGCAACCTCTTCCGGGGAGGAAACTCCGGTATCGAAACGGAAAAGCGGGGCCATGAAAGACTATCAAGTTCACCTGGAAAAACTCCGGACAGATGCAGCCGAGTGTCGGCTGATCAGCGACCTCGCGACCGACCCGAAGAAGCGCGAGCTGTTCGACCGGCTGGCCTTGCACCTGACCACCCTTGCAGATCAGGTTGAGGAGGCCATACTCGCGAAGCCAATGGGGACATAACGAACGAATTCACGTGGCGCGACCGGAACTAATGTGCGCCGACCGACATAACCTGAATCGGGGTCGCCGGGAGGAGTCCATTTAATGACCGGCGACCCCTAAGCCGACCACTTCCAATTGCCCCACCCAAGGCGATGACCGGCCTTTGCGCTTAATTTCTAAAGACCAGACCAGTTCCTAAAGGGTCCTGCTCGGATGACTTTCATTTCACCCGGCGCCGCACCCTTCGCATAGGAACTGTTACGGCCCTTCGCTATTAGCTGATCGCGCCGGCGCTCACCGGCGCATGCTTCCCACGACGACGGCCCCAGTCCCAACCCCTGAGCTGGGGCCGTTTCGCGTTCACTTCACTTTCGGAAAAAGCGGTAATGCGTCGCGCGTCGTCGCAAGCACCTTCTAATTCTGAATTTCGCAATTTTTTGGAACGATCGATTTGGGAAGCGCGTCAATCCGAAGACTCCAGCCGAACGGTGCCCCCGGGGGCGGCTGCGGTGATGCTTGACCTCTGAGGCCGCCTCAGTTGGCGGCCTCTTTCGTTTTGGTGCCGGCGCGCACCTCCCGGACAACGGCCTCAGCTCCCCCTGCGCTGGGGCCGTTCCGCAACCGCGACATCGTCTAAGGGCGAAACCGGTCGCAGGACGCGATGGGCTCGATGATCGTGCACCAGCAATTTCTCGTAAGTTGACTTTACGGCCTGATAGCACTCGCACGCGGCTTCCTCGAGGGCCTCTAAATTCACCAGTTGAATTCTTCCCCTGCGGTATTGAAGAAGACCGGCCTGCTGAAGCGTGTTAGCGACGACAGTGACACTCGTACGCCGGACGCCGAGCATTTCGCCCAGATACTCCTGCGTAAATGGCAACGCATCGCTGCCGGCGAGATCTCGCGCTCGCAGAAGCCAACGGCACAGTCTGGCTTCGACACGATGGCTAGCCATGCATGCCGCCGATTGCTGCGCTTGTGCAAATAGCGCCAGCTCATGGCGGCTGATCATCGACAGAATGGTGTCGCTCTGTTTTGCGGCTTCCTTAAGCGCCGCGGGACTGCAGACCATGACTTGGCCACCGAGTTGCACAACTCCCCTGTTCACTGCGGTTTGCCCGTCTAACGCGGACAGGGCGGAGACCACGCCGTCGCGTCCGACCATCGCAGCTTCGACGGACTGGCCGGTTGAAAGGCTGACAACCAGCGACACGACTGCATTTAAAGGAAAGTAGACCGCCTCGAGCGGATCCCCAGCCTCAAACAGTATTTGATGCTGCTTAACCGCGACGACCTTTAGATGTGTCGCCAGAAGTGACAAGTCGGCTGCCGGCAGCGAGGCCAGGACAACATTATCGGTGAGAGGCATGACGCTCCTCCTTGGACAGGCGGGAGCGAACAACTCGCGGCTATCGGCCCTACAGGCTAACCGAAGATCAGCAGATGGCGCGTCCGCCACCGGACATAGCACAACACTTTGTTGTGTAACTTCGAAGGGAAAAGACAGCGGGCGTCCGTTTCCGGACCTAATGCACGACAACTGGCATAACCTGAATTCGGCGATGAGCTTCGGCGCCCCGAACTGGTTCGAAGAGCTGCCTGACCCGTTTGGCGTTCCGTCGCTGCAGGCGCCATGGGCGGCCCCCACTGCATCCCCAGACGCACATGGGGCCGGCTTGGCTTAATGGGTACGCCAGTGCAGTAGGTGGGCGCAGCCAAAAGAGCAGCCCGGCGTTCTAGGGGGAAGCACGCCGAGGCCGGAAAGTTTGCCGTATCCACCATACATGTCGTCCTTTCGGACACTCCATCAATTCCGGTCATTTGCCACTTGTTCCTGCCAAAAGAAAAAACCCGGCACCGTTAGCCAGGTGCCGGGTCTGTCAATTCAGCCGCTTAGCTAATTGACGGTTCTAACCAAAAAGTAGCCGACGCCTCCGACGAAAATCACGGCCGGGACGGCCCAGAGTAATAGGACTGGCATGGTCGTCTCCTCATTAACGCCCTGTAATAAACGCCGCCAGCACGGCGGTTGTTCCCCCTGGTGGCCTGTTTGCAATCTGAGAGTGGCCTATTCGGCCGTACCGAAGATAGGAACCTTTGCGCGGGAGCCCGATTGAAACCGCGTGCCGGGCCGCCCCCGGCACGCTCCCGAAAGGCAACGGCCTCAGCAACGTGACCAAGAAAAAGCCCCGCCGGAAAGCGGGCTGAAGGCGGGCTAGTTGCTCAATGCATGTTCAGTGCCAAACCGGTCGGAACGATTTAGCTACTGCCAATGCACTTAACTCGTCGGTCTCCAAGGCGATCTTCTGTGCGAGCATTACGTCGCCAGGAACAAGCGGCTCGTTGGGCACTAAACACCACCCGGATTTCGGGTGACCGTACTGGTCAAGTTCGTAAATATTGGCCGCTGTCCCGTAACGTATGCGATATCGCTTACCGCTCTGGCAGCCTGTGACTTCGAAACTTTCGTGCTTTTCAAACTGAGCAAGTTGTTCAGGCGACAGCCACTCGCAAAGTAACTTAATGGCCCGCTTCTCGCTTTCGGAGCGGAACAGTTCGCGAAAGAAACTTCTCAACACTCGCCACCGGCGTGAAGTTGCCGTGAGAAATTGAAAAGTCGTCTCCAACATGGGACTAGCCGCCGATTAGCCTCGGGAAAAACAGAGTCTCCTCGGCCGCTGGGTCGAACCTACGGGCTACCACAGGTTCTCCCGAGGAATTTCTCGTTGCTGCTGTAAAGCCAACGCCTGTTAGCTGCTTAAAGCGCTCTTCTGCTTCTTGCCGTGCCTTCGGGTCATTCGAATCAAAGTCGTGGCGAGTGTCGCCACTGTGGTCCATCACGACTTGGGTTGCCATTGCAAACACTCCTGAGGGTTCGCATCAATGAACAAAACTGCAATGGCAGAATTTCTGAAAAGTTCCTGTCAGTACAAGAAATGATCTTCGGCAATTTTGAGACGCCGAATGGAATCCGATGGGCAACCAGTGATCTCGTCGTCCGTTTTCGGCGGTCGAGGCTACACACTGTAGCTTCGCGCCGTTGCTCGGGTCCCGTCGCGCTTCAATGGGCCATGTCGCCCTTGCCCGGAACGCTCAGACTGCTGGCGCGTCTTTTCAGCGAGTGGGTGTTTCCATTTGTGCGCATTCAAGCCGGTAATTTGTCTCGCAGAAACAACCTCAATATATCAAGTCACCAATGGAAACGTGAGCGAGGTTGTTGTCCCACCATCGCTGCTTTCCTGATCAACTGCGCCGCCATCTGACGCGCAAGCGAGGCACGAAACGCCGGACCAGGGCGGGTTGACATGCAGTCCCGTTCGCTTTCATGTGGGCCCGCATCGATAGAGCGCGCACCGACTTGTCGCCCCTGGTCGGGAATTTGCTCAGACGAATATGCCTTGCGCTCTCGCTGCCGCTCGTCAGGCACAGCCTTACGCCTGACTTGATCTGGCCGCCTTCATCCGCCCAGCCATCGGCTAAAGTGCAGGCTCGCGACCGCGGCGCCCCTCTCAGGCAATCCGTCAGCGCATTCCACTGATGGAGCTGAGACAGGGAGAATCGAGCGCTTGCCCTTCGGCCCATCACTTGCGGGCTGCATCGATTCAGACGAATTCGGCGCTCCATAGCGGAACTTCAGTTGGATACTATGCAGCACGTGAACTTCTTCAGGCAACTAGCTCATCTCCGCGGAGCAATTTGGAGTTCGATCAGTGCCATCCTTTGAAGGACCGCCGGATCCCGCTCGCCCTCATTTGCGGTTCCAGGATGGTTTCCGATCGATTTGAGATGATTCGAGTTTGCGGCCCGGGGACGAAACGCCAAGGACTTACCCTTGTTCCCGATAGAAGGCGCGCGCACGCGCAGCCTTCGAGCCCGTCCGGCACAGCGGCATTGGGGACCATAGCCCCTTCATTTGCTTGAACGTGGTACGCTTGGGGCTGCTCATCCATGGCTGGGGCCGTGTTCGCAATCCGGGCCATCTATTTGAAGCGTCATCAGATCATGGGGAACGCATGAACGATTTTCGCGTTGTGTTTCCATCTCGGAGCATTTTCGATCATGCGAAAACTTCCTATTCAACAGGAATCTCTGGAAGATAGGGTCGCCAGGCGAGCCGCGGAACTGGTTGAGCAAGCGGACGGTCTGCCAGAAGGAAGCAAGGAGCGTCTCCGCTTAGAACGCCGCGCTCGGCAGGCCAAACACGGATTGGCTAATCCGCTAAGCCCTACTGATGGACCGCGCGGCTGAAATCTAGCCTTCAATCCGTTTGCGTTGGGACGATGCCGAGATACTTTTTCCAAATAAAGAATGGGCATCGCCTCATCGATCCTAAGGGCGTTATTTGTTTGCAAAGACGACGCCACGGCCATCGAGTCCGGTTTATCGTGGTCCGGCCAAACCGACACAAATGACCCGATGCGGACGTGGGCGGCTGGTTCTGATTTCGTCTCCGATCACTCTGGAAGGCCGGCCTTTCGTAGGCCAGCGCTGAACAAAGCGAAATCCTCGCCTCGGCGGAATGACGCGAGATCTTTCAAGTTTGATAAGCGCAAACCGGGCCTGTGTCTTAGTACCAACTCTACGCCGTGTTGTGCCGGTTCCAGACGGCCAGCCAGCCCATTGCTTGCCGCATACGCACAAATCGGCAGCAGAAAAGGCGGACTGTCACGCATGGACGTTTCGGCCCAGGCTGACGCGCTGTCGTAATCGCCTAACAGAAAAGCGCATATGCCGCTGCACCATGCACACCAGCGGGATCGCGAGGATTTAGGCGAACGGCATGTGCGACATGTTCGAGCGCCACACCCGGCTCACCTCTCCATACCCTCAGCCATGCACCGAGCGTCCAGGCGGACGCATGGTTCGGATTAGCTTCCAGCCCCCGGTCCATGAAAGTCGCGGCCGCGTCGAACTCGTGCGCTATGAAAGCAAGTGCATAACCGCCGATACACAATGCCACGGAATCGTCGCTACCCAGATGCACTGCTTTCCGAGCCAAACTCGTGGCTTCGGCACTTTCCCGGGCAGATTCGATCATCCATCCGCGCGCCTTTCGGTGCACGTAGCACCATGCTGCCATGCCGTAGGCGCAGGCTAGCTTGGGATCGACATCGATCGCTTTGCGGTAAAGCCGGAGCGCTTCCTGATTGGCGGCCATCGACTCAAAATCATGCTTGGCCATTCCGCGCAGATAGTCATAGGCCAGGAGATTCTCGGTTGGCTTTCGGTTGGCTCGCTTGATCTCCTCAATCTATAATTTGGAGGCGATTGCGCCCACAACGCCCTCTGTCACGCGGTCCTGAAGGTCAAACATATCCTCGGGCGGACCCTCGAAACGGCCGGCCCACAGGTGCGCTCTGGTTTCGGTGTCTATAAGTTGTCCTGCGATACGTATACGGTTTCCAGCTTTGCGCACACTACCGACAAGGACATAGCGTACGCCAAGCTCGCGACCAACTTGTCTTACGTCGACCGTCCGGCCTCTGTAGGTGAAGCTTGAATTTCGCGCGATCACAAACAGCCAACGAAAGCGCGACAACGCCATCGTGATGTCCTCCACGATGCCGTCAGCCAGGTATTCCTGCTCCGCGTCCGCACAGAGGTTCTGGAAAGGCAGCACAATCGAAGACTTGTCCCGACGTGGAGGCGCGGGTTTTCGCGGCATCGCAACGTCGAGAACTCTAAACGCGCGAACCGGGCGTTCGATGTTCTTGAGGCTTTGTTCACCCATATCGATGAACTCCGCCTGAATCTTGCCCTGGACATGATCGTAGGCGGACGATGAGATCCAGATCCCACCGGCCTCTGCGATGCTTTCGAGTCGAGCCGCGATATTGACGCCGTCTCCAAAAACGTCGTGAGGTTCGATGATTACGTCTCCGACGTTGATGCCCACACGAAACATAATGCGGCTATCTTCCGAGTCATCGACTGTAAGCTCCCTGATGCGAGCCTGGAACTGGACAGCAGCGCGAACCGCTTCGACCGCGCTCGGAAACTCTGCCAAGAACCCGTCACCCGTGTTCTTCACGATCCGGCCCCCGCGTTCGGCAATTGCGGGGGTGACAGCGTCAATCAAAAGTGCCGCAACTTTGGCATGCGTAGCTTCTTCATCATTGTGCATGAGCCGCGAATAGCCAGCCACGTCGGCGGCCATTATGGCCGACAACCTGCGCTCGACCCGAATTGGCCGATCCTGCACCATGGTTCGCACCCTGACCGACAACATATTGTACGACGGATTGAGTGACCGGACTACTCGGCTAACGTCTGCTTTCGGACCAAACCCACCCGGCCTCGGATGTCCTGCTATTGGGGGTAAAGTGCACACCGCCAAGCCCACGGATGTCCTTGGATTTACGAGTACACGCCCTAAAATGACGGGATGGACGAAAGAAACGACAAGATCACCGTGGGGTCGTTACGGTCCGTAGGTGTTCACAGTTCTACGCCGACCACAAATGTTCGCACTCAGTAAGAAAGGCGTCATGGGATTACGATGTCATTCTTACCGCGCTCGGAAAGAAGTTCGTTTGCAAGGTTTGCGGCCATCGGGACGCGCTGACACAGCCCAACTATCACAAACAGCCGCCGCCGAGCCCCAAGCAATGAAACTTACCAAACCCCGTCCCTACTCCAAAGAGCCGCCCGACGCCTGATGGAACACGCCCAGGCATTTGAGCCCATCCAAGATGGCCGCATCTACATCGAGAAGATCAACGGGCCTTTCCGGTTTGGCGACAAGGCCACGCCGGCGGAATATAGCGCGGGCCTCAAATATGCGATCGAGAAGGGCTGACTCGTACTTCACGAGAGTGGCACCTACGTAAAGTTGACGCCGGCCGGCGCGGGGCTGTTCGCCTGAACCCTCGTCCATGCCGAACGTTCGCCGAGCTCGCAGAAAGTGATCTCAATCTCCGGTCGCGGACTGACAAGGTTTAATTTTCGGTTTTTAATTCCGGGTTATGTTGCGTCAGCGCTCAAAACCTCACTCGTTCGAAGAGCAGATCGCTGCGGAAAAACAGCGGCTCGAGCAGAAAGCCGCTTCCTTGCCGCACGGTCCACAGCGGGACCATGTTGAGCGCAAAATCCGCGCGCTCCCCTTCTAGTTGCGATTGCAAAAGGATAATTTCCCGAGCGGATTTGTCTGTCCGCCACCGGACTTTGCCGGGGCTCCCCGCCGATCGTGGCAGCGGCCCCACCCCTGGGACAAAGAGATAGGACCGCCGGCCGGCCTCGATGCGTGCTAGACGCACCTCTGCCGACGCTCGAAATACGCAAAGCTGGCGCCGAAAGATTTCAGCTGCCCAAATTAAATTGTCGTCATATTGCTCGGTTCACTTTTGAACATTGCGCATGAGATGCTCGCGACCGAACCTGCGGACATCAATCAGTGGACAGGACGTAAACCGCAGTGGATTCAGACCAAGGATGCCGGGTGTTATATTGCTGCTCATCGTTTGATTCGAGGAAACTGATCATGAGCAGCCCGCAGCGTAACACTTCTCCGCCGGCCGGACGGCCAGCTTACCGCACGCTGGAAGGCTGGGCGCTCGGCGTACTGATCGAACAGCGTGCCGTGACCGAGTGCGACCATCACGGCCATCGACGAGACCGCTCGGACCCGGATGCCTGGGACAGGGCACGTGAGGAAGCCTGGCGGAACCCGTTTCCCGGATCCACGCCGGAAGCATGCATTGCAGCATTAGAGGACGTCATGCAGTCGATCGGCGATACCTGCCCGGACTGCTGAAACCGGACTCCACTTCAACAGTTATCCACCTATATTGACTCGAATAATGGGTATCAGTTGGAGTTTTGAGTTATGGCCCCGCGCGCCAATTGGAAGGGCTTCTTGCGGCTGTCCCTCGTGACATGTCCGATCGCATTGTTTCCCGCGACGTCGGAATCCGAAAAGATCAGTTTCAACCAGATCAACAAGAAGACCGGCAACCGCATCCGCTATCTCAAAGTCGATGCCGACACCGGCGAGGAAGTCGAGAGCAGCGACATCATCAAGGGCTACCAGGTTGACAAGGACCGCTATCTTGAAGTGACCAAGGACGAACTCGAAAACATCGCGCTCGAGTCCACCCGCACCATCGAGATCGATGAGTTCGTGCCGCGTAGCGAGATTGACGATCTCTATCTCGTTCGTCCCTATTACATTGTGCCGGACGGCAAGGTCGGCCACGATGCGTACGCCGTCATTCGGGAGACGATCCGATCGCTGGACAAGGTCGCGATCGCCCGTGTCGTGCTCACCAGCCGCGAACACGTCATCGCGCTGGAAGCCCGCGACAAGGGCCTGATGGGCATGCTGCTGCGCTACCCCTACGAGGTGCGCGACGCCGCGGAATATTTCGACGAAATCCAGGACGTCAAGATCACCAAGGACATGCTCGATCTCGCCAGGCACATCGTGGAATCGAAGTCCGGGCACTTCGAGCCGGCGAGGTTCGAGGACCGCTATGAAGCCGCACTGCAGGAACTGCTCGACAAGAAACAGAAGGGCCAGCCGATAGTCACAGCGAAGCGAGCCGCGCCCAGCAACGTCTTCAACCTGATGGATGCGCTGAAGGCGAGCATCAAGGGTGACAAGGGTCCGGCCGCAGCCGACAAGCCGGCGAGGAAGAATCGCGCCAAACCAGCCGCGAAGCGCAAGGCCGGCTGATGGTCAAGACAGGACCATGGAGCGAAGAAAGGACCGGCGGCTGCTGGAATTGCGGGATGCCGGCCGAACTACCGTTTCGATCGCCAATGCATTGAAGCGCATGGCGAGCGCTCGACAATCGCCTTTGGCTGTTCGGTCCTGCGAAAGGGCGAAAGCGGCAGCCACGTCCGAGGATTGAATCGATATCCTTTCCATGCATTCCAACGCGCGGCAGCAAGGTCCCGGCAGGAGGCTAAGCTGGGGCGAGTACTCATAAATGCGTGATGTTCGCTTTCGGGGGTAAAGCAAACGTGCGCTGATCGGCCCGGAATGTCGCCTTTTGACTCAAACTGCGACATAAGCTGGATTGAAATTCCGCGGCGCAGCCTTCTCCCGCATAATGGTGATCTGTGCTACCGTCTGCTCGGGAGCATAGGAGCGGGAACCAACTCCCTCCTCGCCCTTGGGAAGTGTGGCCCAGGAGGAAGCTCTATGTTCGACATGAGAAGGCGGGAGTTCATCACGCTGCTCGGCAGCGCGGCGCCGTCAGTCGTTTGGCCGCTGCCACTCGGCGCCCGACAGCCTCCTGCTCGAATACCGCGCATCGGCTATCTAACCTTGAGTCCGATTTCGAACAAACCGTCTCCCGAACGCGCAGCATTCCTACAAGGTTTGCGCGAACTCGGCTACATCGAGGGCGAAACCATCAAAATTGAATATAGCTCGGCCGAGTCTTATCCCGAACTGCTGCCTGATGCGACGGAGGCGCTGGTCGAAAAGGGAGTCGATCTGATCACGGCTACCGGCGTGGTCCCCGCATTGGCCGCCAAGCAAGCGTCTCAAACCATCCCTGTGGTTTTCACATATGTCTCGGACCCGGTGGGGAACGGACTGGTCGCCAGCCTCGCCAGCCCCGGGGCGAACGTCCCCGGTATCTCGGCTATGCAACCGGAACTCGCCGGCAAAAAGGTAGAGCTCCTGAAGGAGGTGCTACCAGCCCTGTCGCGCATCGCTACACTTTGGACTTCGGCTCACCCGGCGCATATGCGCGAGCTGGAAGAGGCTCAGGCCGTCGCTCGCCGCCTAGGAATCTTGCTCGAGCCCTATGATGTGACACGGCTCACGAACCCCGAACGCGCGTTCGCGGAAATCAAATCCGACCGGCCGCACGCGATACTGACCTTTTTCGATTATAGAACCCTGGCTTACCGCAGAATGATCGCAGAGTTCGCCGTAAGTCAGCGGCTGCCGACGATCTTTTCATCCCGGTTATTCGTGGACGCAGGTGGTTTGATGTCCTACGGGCCGGACGCGCAAGAAAGCTTCCATAGCGTGGCGCGTTACGTGGACAGAGTCCTCAGGGGATCAAAACCGAGCGAGCTTCCAGTAGAGCAGCCGACGCGCTTCGAACTTGTGGTGAACTTCAAGATAGCGACGATTCTCGGAATTAAAGTCCCGCCCTCGGTCCTTCTGCGAATCGACCGCGTGATCGAATGATTCCGCAGGGTATCCGCGGACCTTGGCTCGAAGATCTTAACGGCCATGTAGTTCAGGCGCCGACCAAGTTCGAGCTGGTCATCAACCTCAAGAAGACTGTGAAGATGCTCTGCATCGACGTGCCAACTACGCTGCTAGGCGCACGCGACGAAGTGATCGAGTAAGTTGGCTTAGTTTGCTGCATCTGCTCAACTCTGGAATTGGCACTTTTCGGACATGTCGGGCGGTCTGGCGATGTCCGCTTGCCGTGGGATATTGTTGAAAAAGTCGAAAATCGAGCGACACGAAAAATCTCGCGAAAGTTGACGTCGATGCATCTCTGCTTCTGCATCGTTTGCCAGCGCCACTACGGAGGCACGTGATCGATTTTGGACGAAGCGATATGGTCCCTCACGTCGCTGCCTATAAGGCGCATCAGCGGCGCTGGAAATTTTCGTTCCTCACCCCAAAACGCCTTTTTCAACAATATCCGTGGCAAAGCAGACATCCAGCCGCGAGGCCGCGACTTCCGTTTTTGACCCCTAAGCAGACATGTGGTTCTCGGTCTGCTATCATGCACCCCGTTGCAGAGTTGATCCTGGAATGTTGGTCCAAGGGATTACGCGCATGACCAGAATATCAGCCATCGCCGTGGCGTTCGGTCTTGCTTCGGCGACCATGTTCTCCAACGAAGCGAGCTACGCTCAGGCCAAGCCCGGGGTGGAGCGGCTATACATCCTCAATTGCGGCGAAGGCGTCGCCGGCGATATTTCCCGCTGGTCGCCGGGTGTCAACGTCGGCAAGTCCATGGACTTCGTGGATAATTGCTACCTGATCAAGCATAGCCAGGGCTGGCTGCTGTGGGACACCGGCGTGACCGACGCGATCGCCGCCATGCCCGATGGCCAGAAGCCGACGGATGCGCGCGCCACCCATTGGAAACGCCCCAAGACGCTCGCGAGCCAGCTCGAGCAGCTTGACGTCAAACCCTCCGATATCAAATACGTCGCCCTCTCGCACACCCACCCCGACCACATCGGCAATATCAACATGTTTCCGCAATCAACTCTGTTGGTGCAAAAGGCGGAATATGAGTGGCCTTCGCCCTTCGCGCGGGCACTTCAAACCGGACCATCCATGGTCAACAAGCTGGAGAGGGACCATGACGTCTTCGGCGACGGCAGCGTGACGCTCATGGCGACACCCGGCCACACGCCCGGCCATCAATCGCTATTGATCAAACTGCCCAACACTGGCGCACTCCTTCTCTCGGGCGACGCCGTCCATTTCAAGGACAATTGGGAAAACCGCCGCGTCCCTGACATCAATTTCAACAAGGAGCAGACCTCTGCATCACTGCAGCGGATGTCTGACATTCTCGCGAGGGAAAAGGCGCAGCTTTGGATCAACCATGACAAAGTACAACGCGACAGCCTAAAAATGGCGCCGGGCTTCTACGATTGAGGCCTGTTCGCCCGCGTCCGTTCACCGGGGTAGACCGGAACTCGCCGTGGTCCGGTCAAACCGACGCGAATGACGCGGACGTTACGTTTCCTTACCGGTGCTACGTTGGCCCGCAACTTGGGGTTCGGCATGAAGCGACGTGTGCTTATTGCAGCAATTTGCGGCGCAGTACTCTGGGGTTTAGGCGCACGAGCGCAGCCAGCCAAAGTTTGGCGTATTGGGTTTCTACGTGCCGCCCGGCCTCCTCAACGCGAGCTTGATGCTTTCCTGCAGGCGCTCTCCGACAAGGGTTTCATCCAAGCTCGCAACTTCGTTCTCGTCGAGCAGTGGGGCGACGGAAATGTTAGCCGGCTGCCAGAACTCGCCGCCGAGTTGGTGAACAAGAAAGTTGATATCGTCGTTACGGAGGGCACAATTCTACTGCGCTCCCCAATAGCATGCTAACGTTGACGCCAATCCCTTGCTCATCTGGTGAGTTGCCGACAAGAGGAGGACGCTATGTTCAAACGTTCAGTTTCGGCAACATTTGCTGTTGCCGCATTTTCAAGTTTGCTGCTGGTTGCAACAATGCCATCCCCTGCGCGGGCGGCCGAAATCGAGCTGCTTGGCCCAGTCTCTCTTCGGATCGTACTCCCCGGTCTCCTGCAGCAATTCGAATCGTCGGGGCACACGGTCAAGGTTGGCTACGCTACACTTGGCGTCATTACGAAACGTTTTATCGAGGGCGAAGCCGTTGACGTAGCGATGGTGTCGCCCGAGCAGAATGAGGATCTACAAAAGCGGGGCAAGCTGCTGGCGGGCAGCCGCGCGGAAATTGCCAGGGTCGGTTTCGCAGTATTCGTGAAGAAGGACGCACCCAATCCCGACGTGGCGTCGGTGGATGCGCTGAAGCGCACGCTGCTGGCGGCAAAGTCGATCGTTCTTGGCGACCCAGCCGCCGGTGGCGGAGCAGGCGTCTACACTGCAGGCTTGATGGAACGCCTGGGGCAGCTTGGACACCAAACCTTCCAGGCCCATCAGGCAGGCGTGCCGGAAAAGCTCTGGGCCGATCTGGACGGCGACTTCCGGTCTACGCCGGTGAACGGACATTCTCAGGATAGGGGGCATGTCTCAAAGGTGCGGGTTCGCTTCAGTTAAACAAACTGCAATGGCAGAATTTCTGAAAAGTTCCTGTCAATACAAGAGTGATTGGCGGCAATTTTGAGACGCGGAATGGAATCCGCTGGACAATCATGTGATCACGTCGTCGGCGGGCGAGGCAGACGGCAGCCCGCAAGCTGCTTTGAAATCGCCAGTGCGACCGAACCGGTAGACGGAAAGATTTACATCGAGAAGATAAACGCGCCGATGCTCTACCTGGAGCGTGCTATCCCGCCCCGAACACCCCTCGATCTCGCGATCGCGCGAGGGTCGCTGTTGCTGCACGAGAGCGGCACCTTCGTGAAGCTCACTCCGGCCGGAGCGGAGCAATCGTCGGGTCGCGGCTAGTTGATCTTTTAGCGCTCGGCGGCTGCTTGCGGGTGCCACAGGTTGCCCCACTTGCATCGCCAGGCGCTCTGGGGCCGCCGTACCCAAAGCCCCCGGCTTCATCGAACTGAAAAGAACACCCATACGACTGGGCAAGCTCATTGAAGCGGGAGACTTCATCAGGGCCGGCGTCCCCGAACGCTCGAACCAGATACCGCGCCGCAACAACTAGGCTGAGATCAACGTTCAGGCTGACCAAAATGTTGGCTAGCTCGTCCAGGAGTTCTTCGTGGTGTTCGTCCATGTCGCCAGTATGCGAAATAGACCGGCACTTTCCACCCCAGCACTCTGCCACAAACTGACGCACTACCGCACGGCGTTGTGCGACCTCGCCCAAAAGAAAACGGCTTCAGCGCCCTCGGGTAAGCGCGCTGAAGCCCGGAAAGTTAGCCGTATCCACCATACATGTCGTCCTTTCGGACACCCCTCAATCATTGCCACTTGTTCCCGAAATTCCCCGCCACTTTAGTCATAAGCAGTTTGGGCCATTCCCGGTTTGTGCACGGATTATTTCAGCGAACGGCGTTTCTTTTGTACTGACAGAACGTCGGGATCGTCTGTTTTTCACATCTCCTGGCCGTTCATCACCCGGCCCCAGTCCAAATAGTCGTAATAGCCGGACCATCGGTAAATTTCAGACCCGCAATTCCCGCATTGAAAACTTCCCAATTGACTGGGCGAGCGTCGCGCTTGCGAGGCGCGGTACACCAAACCGCACTCCGGGCAGGCAAAAATTACCGTGGTCTTGGTGCCGTGCGGCATCTTGCCAATATGCCATTTGGGCCGACCGATTTCTACAAGGCGTAATACCGGATATCGCGGGCTTGCCTCGCCACCTCCGTTTGGCGGCCTCGCCTTGGCTGTTACACAATCAAAGCGATGGACCTGAGTCGCCGCCCGTTGGGAACCTTCGTCCGCGGCGTGTACTTGGCCGGGGAAACCTAGGACAGTTTTATGCTCAGGAACAAACGGAAGCATTGGAGCGACGAGGAGGATCGCCGCTTGCTGCAACTAGTGTCGAGCGGTCGATCGACCATTTCTATAGCGGTAGCGTTTAATAGGTCACAGAAGTCAGTCAGATTGCGCCTTGAGTTTTTCCGCGCCCGCGAGCCCCATCGCCGGGTGGTAGGAACCATCGCAGTGGCCCCCAATTATCCATAGGGTAGCTGCCTCGGCGCGAAACGAGAAGACGGCGCAATCATGCGGCACATGGGCAAAGGAAACATTTTTCTCTTAGCAACCCTGCTCTTCCTATTCGGCCTAACCGCAATTTGGTTCGTGGCCGCATGGAATTCCGGTGGCGATGCGGAGATGAGCAAACACGGTTGGATAGCGATGGGCCTCGGCACCTTTTTTTCGATTGTGATTGGCTGCGGTCTCATGGCGTTGATGTTCTATAGCAGCCGAAGCGGCCACGATGAAGCAGCAGACCCTTTCCGAAAAAAGCCCAAGCGGCCATTCTAGCGCACCACACACGACGGGCCAACAGAGTATCCCGGCCCGTGCGCAAATAGCCCGATGCTGGCCGTACAGGGAAAGACGATGATGAGGATTTTGATCATTCTAGCCGCGGTTTGTTTTTCGGCGAACGCGATGGCGCAGGCTCCTTCGCCGCCGAAGGTAGGCCAGAAGCGGCTCGTTCAGGTAAAGCCAAAAGCGGCAGAAGGCTGCAAGCTTGTCGGAACGGTCAAGGGGACCAAGCTTTGGGCTGGCAACTGCGCGGCGGCGTCAGAGCTTCGGGGAAGCGAACCACCGGAAGAGCCCTCCGCGCCAGCGTCAGCTCCTCCCCCTCCGGCGCCGGCTCCTCCCCCTCCGGCGAAACTATAACGGCTTCAAGCCTCGGTCGAAGATAATCAAAAAGCTCCGCCGCAAGATGTTAAGCCAAGCCCTCGCATTGGCTACCGCTCAGCATGAAACGATACTCGGCCTTCATACTAACATTCGAAGGAGCTGTCGTCAGTTCGATCGAGTTGTACTGCGCCGATGAAGCTGAGGCGATCGAGCGCGCCAAGGCTCTTGTAGCAGATGGGCCCGTCGAGATTTGAAATGGGCCGCGCCGTATCTCCCGCTTTAACCCGACGCACTAACCCCGGATGCCTCACGGGCTTTCGCGCGCCCAGCCTATCCGCTAGACTTTGCATCGAACTAGCCCACTAACGTTAATGTGCGACCCCAGCCATGTCAAAAAAGCCCCCGCGGAATCATGCTAGAAGAGGTCAAGACATTTGTACATATGCACAAGCTATCGTCGAAGGGGCACGCAAGCGAGGCCCTGCTAACCGCAGCCATCTTAGACCAGGAGTTGAGAACCGCGATCCTTCTAAAGATGAGGCCATCACTTTCCGCTATTAAACAAGAACGGCTGTTCGAGGGCTACGGCCCTCTTGCGGAGTTTGGCGACAAAATTGAGGTTGCTTTCGCACTCGGACAAATCGATGACAGCACTTATAGCAAGCTGAAAATCATCAAGGATATACGCAACAAATTCGCTCACCTTCCCAAGCAATGCACGTTCTGGACCCGCGAGATATCTCTCTTGATCGATAAGTTTCATTGCAAGGAGAAGGCGACTCAACCGCAGATTTTTGCCCTGATGGCCCAAGAATGTTTCGACCGCATAACAGGGGCGACTACCGAGGTCGCGCCTCCAGCATAGCCCGATAGATGGCCGCCACTGATACGATGCCGCAAGCGATCAAGGTAACCGATCGCCACGGTCGTTCCTGCATCTATGTTCCCCTGGCGCAGGATGGCAGGGTGGTGGACACGCGGGGACCGCCTTTCGACGCAGACGACGAGTGACCTAGAGGCCAGGAAGCGGAGTTCTATGAGCACGGATCGCGACCTTGTCGTCGACGCAATGGAGGAAGCCCAGCGCATCCTCGCAGAACACTTTGCGCCCGGCGCGCTGCACCATCCCGCCAGTACTATTCACCGGCTGGTCATGGTGCTGGATCGACCGGACTTGACCGCCGCGCTTAAGCGCATGAAGGCGCGTAACGGCTTGCGAACTGTGTGAAGGTCTTGAGAGGATGGTCCGATCGCACTCTGCTCGCGCCGGGTCGCTCCGACGCATCCAAAGCACATTCCTAAAATGGAAAAGTTCATCGCTTTGACGGCCGTCGCGGCAATTCTGATCTTCGCCGGCACCTATGCAGCGCGGAAAACGCTTCTTTCGATGCCGCAACCGGCGGCGTTCAACGCGCCGGGTTGGCAAGGACTTTCTTCACGTTTGCAGCATTGGTCGGTGCAGCCATGTGTTCGGCCTTTAGGAGCGGTTCACAACTTCGAAAACCCGATTTGGAAGTCCCCCGCTCCGATCGCCCGCGTAGGCAATTAACTTCCGCCAGCGGCTTCGGCGGGATGAAGGAAGGCATGGAAATCACGGAATCGCTTTTCGTCGTCGCCGACGAACTCACGGAGGAAGGTGAGCTGTTTCGGTTCGATACCGGGGATCAGACGCTGTATTTCAACGTCGACGGCACCGACGCGTCGGAAGTCGCCGTCACCACAGTCCAGGCCGGTGTGACCCTCCATGCGAGCGACCTGCTGGTCGTCTGAACGATCGGTGCCCGCGCAGCGCGGAATACTGGGAGGCGGTTCTGAACCCGGCTTCGTTGGACATTTGAAATTCCAAAGACCGGCAGAGAGCCATCACGCCCTTGGTTATTGGACCGCTCAGGCCGCAATCGAGAAGGCCATTCAAGCGAGGACTGAAAAACGCTTAATTGGCCCTCGCTTTTCCCAAAATTGAAAAACCTGGCCGGGAACAACAAAGGCGGATGGAAAGTGCGTACCTGATCGAGGCTATCGAGCTTCGGTGATCAGGCAGACCAGCGGTCCTCTTCTCTTTGGGCCTCCTCAATGTTCAGACGGTCGGCAATGACTTCGGCAGTTTTGTCGTCGTTGGTTTGAGCAACAGGTTTGCCATCGCTGGTGACGATTTTATCCTTTTCCGTGCGAAGCGGAAAGTGCTCGGGTTTTAAAGGGTCATCGTCCATTTGTCATTCCCCACTTGAAGGGCGATGCGAACGGCCGCAGATAAATAGCTGAGACCGTTCGCCGCTCCAACCTATCGATCCTTCGGCAACGGGCCTGTTCCGGGTGCACGCGGCGCGCCGGGTGAGGCTCTGTCGAGTGCGGGATCCCCGCCGCCGCCTCCAGCCGCACCGCTACCGGCTCCGCTCCCACCTGCGCCACCGGCTCCGCCAGCTCCAGCTCCAGCCCCGCCGGCACCGCCAGCTCCAGCACCACCAGCCCCCGCTCCAGCACCGCCGGCGCCTGCTCCACCTGCACCAGCGCCACCTGCACCAGAGCCGCCAGCACCCTGCGCAAGCGCTAGTGAACTACCGAGCGCAAAAAACAATCCTAACGCAATGATTGGTAGCTTCCTTCTCATGGGTTACCTCCTTCCGTTGTTGGAGATGAAACAAACCGGATAAATCCCGATCGTTCCTATTTGGACTCGGCTCGCGACAACAGCAGCAAAAAATGTAAGTACACTTTTGAACACGGCGCGCCTCGCCGGCGTCTACTCGGTGCCGCGATCTAGCCGACAAAAAGCCCGCGACGTTCACCCCGCCGCGGGCCTCTTGCGCCGCCCGGCTACTAGGAAATCGCAGGGCCGCAATCGTCACGGTTGGATTTCGAAAGGCCTCGGCACCTTTTTTTCGATTGTGATTGACCGCGGCCTTATGGCGTTGATGCTCTATAGCAGCCGAAGGGGCCACGATGACGCCGCCGACCCTTTTGAAAGCCCAAACGCGTTCTACGCAAGCACACCTGTACGGCCGGCAAGCGGTGACCCTCTCCTAGTTGGATAATCGCTCGGCTACTGGCGCGGCGTGTTGACGGCATATTCATGAGCGACTTCGAACGGGCGAGATGGGGCTGGACCTCTTCCGCCAAAGCGGAGGGCCTAAGGGGCTTCACCTATTGGACCTAGGACTGCGGCTTCAGAGTTGACGGTGCCGGACACGACCACCGCTCCGGCGCAGCCGCGACCTATGAAGACGCGCGCGCAGCCTTCCTTGCCGCATGGGCCGAATACCTTTCAAAGCGAACGCCAGAGGATTTTGACAACTGGCGCCATGAAGCCGCATGGACAGTCGAGAAGTATGCGCTCTGGGACCGCGGCGAAGGAACCGCTCCGCCGTGGCCTCTGCCTGGATTGTATTCCGAGCGAAGAAAACCCCGCCTCCGCCCGATTTGCCTTAAGCAGCAAAAAGCCGCCACTGGGTTGAGGTCGGTGACGGCTTTCCGAGTGTGACCCCTCGCTCGAAAGGTCTAGGACAATCTGGCAACTCCCGGTTAACGCGTCGTTACCCGCCAGCGCCGATCGCCCCTTACGCGCCCATACTGTTGAGCGCGGCGAGCGCGCTTTTGAGCGCAGTCACATGCCACCATCGTTCCTCGGCACTTAAGCCCTCATGGAGGGCATGCTGAAATCAACGCAGCTGCGCCGGCTGGCGTCGCCGAGATTGCTAAGCCGAGCTATCCACCTCCGGTGAATAATAGCGTTGCTTTTTGGGATGGACTGGCCGGGCGTTTGGAACGGTCGCGGCGGTTTGCGAAACATGGAATCGTCGTGCCTGTCCCCCGAGCACGATATATATGCAAGACCCCCCGGACGGCCCTGGATTACGCGCTCCAGGCAAGGGTTCGTCGCTTTTTGAGGGGCGATATCCGAACGCAGCCGCGCCTCTATCAGCACGGTCGTCGGAATGGTCTAAATTTGAACCGACAAGCCAGCGTACCTCGCCTAGCCTATAGGGCCATGGCTGACCAATGGACCGAGAAACTCTGGTGTTCTATATGCGGCAAGACCGGCATGGCGAGTCTGAGCCAACACGAAGATGCCGAGACGCCAATTGTCCTTTCCGTTCCCAGCGGCTTCAAGGTCGTCAATGATCAATGCGGCCCCAACTTCTTTTGCGAGATTTGTGACAGGCCTGTGGTGCCGTAGCGGCTCCTTGGATCGACAGTCTCGCTGCTCCTGTTCATAGGGTGCGCCAAAGGCTTGGTGGGTCAAACGGCAATTCTTCAATCCCTCTGTCGGACACCGGACAGACAGCCAAATCCGAGGAGATCTTTAATGCTTGGATTGGCCTTCAGGCCCTATTCATATTTGCGATTAGCCCGGCGACCGCGCCGGGCTTTTCGCTCAGCAACCTATCTTGGCTAGCTGGAGTGCCCGTCGTGAAGGACTATCAAAAACAATTAGAAAAGCTCAGGACCGATGCGGCCGAATGCAAACTGATTAGCGACCTCGCCACAGATCCGGCAAAGCGGGGATTGTTTGACCGGCTGGCCTTGCATCTCACGACCCTTGCCGATCAGGTCGAGCTGGCGATGATCGAGGCAGTAAAAGTCCGCAAGGGATAGCCCCCGCCGTGGATGCGTTTTCATGATCGACCGCCAACGCGAAGTAGCCGGGCGCACTACCATCTGGGGTAGGTGAAATAGCGGGACCCGGCCAGTCGGCCGCACGGCGGTTGCGGCACATCATCCAACGGATGATTTCTAAAATTGTTGTAAAATCATCATCTAAGTAGAACAATTTAATGTTCTATTTGAGGATGTAATTCTATCGAAAAGCGCGCTGACGTGAACCGGTCAGCGTTCAGGATGCATTCGAGCGTTGCTCCGAGCCGCGTAAACGCTGCGACGAATCCTCGTACTTTGCGAAGCAGCGCTATCAATTCTGCGCTCCTATCCAATCGGAAGCGGCTCCCGCGTTGGTGTCTCTCCGACGCGGGGCCGCCCTCCCGGCCGGGGGTGCTGAGGGATCAGCGCCGGGAGCGCAGAAAAGATTCAGAGGGTACGGGATCGTTCCTAATGGCTTAAAGAAAAAGCCTCGCCGGTTTAGGGCGAGGCTAAGTAGATGCTCAAGACCCACCCACATGCGGGTCAAGTCCAGCGTAGCAGCCGCCTGAGCTCCGTCGATCTGCCATCAAGTCGCAGTCGCCGCCGGGGCTTATGGCGCACAAACGGCCTCGGTGCGATAGCCACCACTGCACCTAAGGCCGCCAACCCTTGAGGGGTTTTCTCCCGGTTGGAGGTGTTAGGGGCATACCGCGAGCGTAGAATCGATTCAGACGGCGCCAGATCGTTCCTAGTGGCAAAGAAAAAGCCCCGCCTGTCAGGATGGCGGGGCTAAGTCAGACCGCCGCTGCGGGTGCCACGGGCGGCCCCACTTGCGCCTCACGAAACTGGCGCTCGGTACCCTACCCTTTTTGGAGGGAGGGCGTCATGAAGCTATTTCGAGCTGAGAAGATTGCCACTGCCCAGGACCGATCAAACCATGACTGCCGCTTCTGCGCAGGAAAGCTCATTCTCCTCAAAACGATCATGGAATCTGAAAGCGGAGTTGTCATTCATTTGTTCGACTGCCAGCAGTGCGGAGAACGTGTCTGGACCGTTTAGGTCAGAAGGTACGGCAATTGAAGCGCCGCCTAGATCGGGCCAGCACCGCGAGCGACCTTTTTTAGAAAAACACAGCGATGCTTGCATACTTATCACTTAGATCTCAAAGCAGTCCTGCGCCCGCATGATCTTGAAACAACTCCGCGTCCCGCACATAGCCTCGCATGGTCTCGACCGACTTGTGACCCGACTGATCCATCATCTTGAAGATGTTAGCCCGGTTTGCTGCTGCTGATGTAAGAAAGCCGGCTGAGTGAATGTCCTGAATAGATTTTAGCGTCGAAGCCAGCCCGTGCCGCATACGTCTTAACGCAATTGGCAACCGAACGGCACGTAAGACGGGAGGAGCACCGTCCCGGCCTTATCGATCGGCCGAAAGATTGGCCCGGTCTCAATCTTCGCTGCGACCAGCCAGGCTCGCAATGCCTTTACTGGGCAAATGACGTCTCCCCGAGGAATGGCGATTGAGCGCCCCTCGCCCTCCTGGTCTGTTTTGCCACGGCGGATTCTGATTCGTAGCCCCTCATCCGCCTCCAATAAGTCTGCGACATCAAGCGCGACCAGTTCGGATCGGCGAAAAGCGCCTGCAAAGCCGATCAGCAATAACGCACGATCCCGCATCCCGGTCAGGTTCGCAGGCGCCAGCGCCGCCATGCTTTTCATACGCGCTGCGACGGCCGGGGCTTTTTTGGTCTTAGCGCCACCGAAAGTCCGACGAACACCCCGGACCGTGGCCTTGACTCCTTCGGCGTCGGTCGGGGCGTCGAGCCCTGCCAGCTTGTGGGCGTACCTGATGGCCGCGACGCGCCGGCCAATTGTTGAAGGCTTTGCGGTCAAGGCCTCTGCAGCCAGATAGGACGCCACGGTCTCGGGCGAAGCCGGGAGCGCGCTGACGCCCTTGCCCTCGCAATAGGACCGGAATAGCCGAAAGTCCGTTTCATAGGCCTTGCGTGTGCTGCCAGGCTTCTCAGCCTTGGCCAGCTCTAAGGCCGCGGTGAAATCTGCCTTGAGCGCGACCGCAAGCGCACCCTCGGCGGGATTTGTGGACAGACTGTTCGTCATGAGTTTACTTCCGAGAATAAGCCTTATCGGAAGCTAACATTATTGCGTGATTCGGCAAGCTCGTGGGGACTGCGGCAGGTATTGGTGGATGGCACGCACCCGACGACCCGACAAACCCCGCGATCCCATCCTACATGTTGGTCCGGATGAACTTGGACGGTTAGCCGCTGCGGATGCTCGCTACTGAGACGGATACAACGCTTAATGCACCGGCAATCGAGGCGTTGAATGATTTGTTGAAGAAAAAAGGAAAGCGGCCGCCAGTCGAAAATCCGCTGCGGTATGACGTCTAGCCCTCTTAAAGGATGCGTCCGCGGCGATGGCGCCCATACGGAGAATAGGAACAACCCCTCCTTTAATTGATTGTGTGCGGAGAAGGAGATTGGCTATGTCGATACGCTTCCCCGTCAAATTGCTCATTACAGCTCTTGTGCTTTCGCCCATCGCCTCATTTGCTCAAGGTGGTGGCGGAGGCAGTGGTGGAAGCTCGGGCGGCGGGTCCGCAGGAGGGAGTTCGTCAAGCGGCGCGTCTGCGGGCGGCGCTTCGGGAGGGTCTGTTGGGACCAGTCCGGGAACCGCGGCCCCTAGCGCGGGCTCCGCTGGAGCTGGTAGCTCGACCATCAGCGGCGCACCGAACGGGCCCGCGAATCCTGCGGGTCTTAACAATTCGTTGAACGACCCGAGTGGGGCGGCCAATGCTGCTGCAGCTCCGAATGCACCGGGCACGAATACCGTGGGGACCGCAAATTCTGGTGGTTCACCTGGGAATGCTGGCGGGGGAAACTCCGCACCTCGCGGCTCTTTTACAACGGGAACGGCAGGCAACAGAGCCGGCGGCACAAGCACTGGCCGCATCGATGGTACGGTAACGCCGGGCGGGCCATCCACTCCCGCTGACGCGGTAATTAGCCAAGAGAACGCCAAGGTCGATGCGAAGGTGAAAAGCATCTGCAAGGGCTGCTAGAAAGCGCCTTGCCAGCTGGCCCGGGCATCCCGCCGTTCGCGACCACTCGAAGTGTCGCCTTCATAGATGACTTTAGTAGGCGGAGGGCATCTTAGGTTGGAGAGGCCATCTTAAAGGTCAGCCCGTCGGAATACGTGGAGACATGGTCGCGTCTGGCACCGCGGGTCAGCGATTGCGAGCATCCCTCGCCAGCGAATTGATGTAGCGGACGGCGTCTGTCATGCCTTTTGTCCGCCCTCCATGTCGGTAGCTTCCATTCTTGCTACCTGACGGTCCTCCACCGCCAGCGCCATGCATCCGACAGACCCGACAGCCGCGAACCGCAGGTGCCCGGCAAGGGTTCCCGGTACGTTTTGAATGAGCGCCACAACGGGGGGATGCGTGAGCGATTTGCATGGGGTCGCTGCTCATTTTTTTTCGTCACCCCTGCCCACCGCTATCGTGCAGCTCTTGGTAGTCGGGATATCCATCGGCTTTTGCCCCCCGGCAGTCAGAAGGTTGCTAAATGGCTGTGCGGTGCCCCGTGAGGGCCTCTCGGAAGTGATTGTGTCGGCGACAACCGCTTGATCGGCGTGGACCGTAACGTGCTTGACGGTGATTTGTTGCTGGCCTCGACCTCGATGTTGATCAAGGCGCTCCATTAGAACCGCCATGGTTCGGGCCGCCTTCTCCGCAAGCTCGAGATATTTTGTCTGAACCACGAAATGCTGCTCGGGAAGCCAGGCAAGCTGACGCAGGTGCAGGGATGCCTCATGAGCGGCGATAATCTGGGAAGCGAGCATCCCTTCAATTGGATCTGCCGATTTAATGTCGAGTAATCCGGACATCGTCGCGCGGCCTGCATCAGGCGCGTTTTCAGGGGTGATGGCGGGCAGCGCAGCAAATAGGCGATTGCCTATACGGCGATTCCAAACGTTATCGCCCCCGCCCCCGATTTCCTTCAAGGTGGCTTTCTGATCTCGCTCAAATTAGGCCGGAGCTTTCTTGTCGGTTCCGGCGTCCGATTTCAATATGCCTGTCTTGGTGGCATTGCCTCGAGGCCTAGACATTGTCTTTTCCTTTGAGGCTAAGATGCCCGAGCGGTTCTAGCGTGGTCCGTCTAATTGTAGGGCAAGCGTAGTCTTGCGCCAAGGACGCCTGGCAAAGAGTTGCCTCGGGTAATCCCGCGACGTGCGAGAATAGATTAGACTGAGGCTCGGCCCCTGCTCCAAGCAGGCTCGCTGTCGCTGTCTGTCGTCTTTCCTTCGTTAAATATAAAAATATCCGCAAATATAAAAAATATCCCGGCCAAGGTTGCTCGAGGCTTCCTGCTCTCGCCGTAGGCTCATATTTCCTTCCATAATATAAAAAATATCCGCGGCTACTACCAAACAACCGGCCGTGCCAAATCGTCGATTGACGCTTTCGAGAAACGGAACTGCACGGCCGCTGGGCTTCAATGGAAACTGGCCGCCGTTATTCCGACCCAATCGCCGCCACTTCGGCGCCCCCGGGCGGGCCGTAGGCCTTTTCTCTCCCAAGGCCATGAAATGATGAAGGCTACGGGGCGGGGCGTAGCTGTCCCCCTCAGGGGGACGAGCCATGCCATGAAACGACGTTAGGAAGAGACGAAGACATAGGCGGATCGACACAACCATTTTATTGGCCAGCCTGGGCTATTCTGTAGGCTTTACGTGCACTGTCATAACAGCGGAGAAACGACGCGCGCCGGTCCGCTAGCTGCGCGTCTATCCGTGGGTACATTCCCACTCCTGGGCGCGCCTGAACGCACCCTTCGTTCTGCCGGCTCGCGCCGGTGTCGTTCCCCCAGGTCAGTCATCCCCAGGTTTTGCATCACTCCAAGCGGCGCTGCGTCACGCCTATCGCTTTTCGCACGCCGCCTTTGTGGACTTAGCCAAGCGGCCGGACGTGCTTCCGTTTGCTTTTGGTCGGCGCACATTTCAACGTGCGCTTTTGCTTCGGTGTCAGCGAGTTTACCCATGTATTGAAGGCTGTCTCCGCAGCGCGACCCATGGGATCACGCCCGAACACCTCATTGACACGTCGTATGGGCTGCTTACTCCTCATTGCGGCAGCGCAAGTGAGGTGTTATTTCCTCCACGCGCGCATATTGTTGAACCGCTCCCGGAGGTCCGCCCGGGGGCGGTTTTCTTTTGGCCGACACGGGACGGCAATGAGGTGATGGCCTGCAAAGCGATGGGGTCGATATCGCCGGCGAGATCCATGCTACAGCGCGCCAAAGCCTCTCGGGTCCGGCAGAAGGACCTGCCTTGCCAGCGCGCTGTGGCAGCGGTTTCTGCGCTGACTCGGCGCTGTAATATCCATTGCTGGGCCTTGGGGCATTCAATGACCCGCCAGCCCGAGTTCAGGGTCGTGATGACGAGCGCGTAGCCGTCCGATGATTCTCCCCCTGATGGTGAGCCAGTGGCACAAATTACCTTTTGCGCACTATGGTGCCCTTTAGCGGGGTGAGCCAGTCTATCCAATTGATCTTGGGCGGCATTTTCATTCTGCTGGGATCGCCACTAGTAGAATTTTCTCGTTCATTTTCAGTCTCTTGACCTCTCGTTAGTCACCGCTTCTAAAATGGTTAGTCACTGCGTGTTGCCGTTTTGGCCTCTGCCGCACTGCGCTTGTCCATCGCTGACCCCGCCATGCGCTCTTGCTCGACCTCATCGATGTAGACCTGAACCTGCGCCAGCGTGTTGTGGCCGCTGACCGCCATGATCTCCGGGCCCGTGCACCCTGCATGCGCCAACTGCTTACAGGCGGCCTAGCGGAGCCCGTGGGCGCGGTAGTTTCTGACCCGGCCATCGTCGCATAGCACCGGCTTGAGGCCCGCGGCGTTGCACCAGCCGGCGAATTTGTTGCCGAACGCGGCTGCGGACGCGAAGGGCCTGCCATAGTCATTGACGAGGAAGGTCAAGGCATCGCCTTGCGGCATGGCGTCTAACGCAGCCTGGAGCGCCGGCATCACTCGAATAGTAAGCACCTTCGCGGTGCTCCGCAGTGTCTTGTGCGGACGCCACGTCAGGTTTCAGGTGCGCGTCATGTCGCCGGGCCCCAATGTTGAGAAAAAGCTCCAATGCAAGCCGCGCTGTGGTGCCTAGGTCGTACCGTTCGCGGTATTGCGCAATCTGCGGATCATGCCACGTCATGTGCCCCGAGCTCTTGACGGCCTTAAGCGGCTTGACGTCTTTGCTGGGATACGAGCGAACATTCTCCTTTTGCAATTGCAAACGCAATCAGGTGACGCAACGTCTTCAACCAGTTCTTTTGCGCGTTCGAAGTCTTGCCTTCCAGCAACGCTGTGATGTTTTTGGGCTGGATCGTCGCGAGACGGTTGTCACCGTAGCGGCTTCCGCTCGGCGTCCGGAATTCGCGGAAATGATCCAGGATGGGACGACGCATGGCCTGCGTCGCGGATGCCAGTCCCTTTTTGAAGGCATCATGTTTGAGGTATCCGACGATAAGCGCGTCGATCGTCCCAGCCTTGGTGCGACCGGCACCGATCTCGGCGACAGATAGCGGCCCACCAGTTCGTTCTAGCAGTGCATGGTAGGCGTCCATGAATTCAGGTGAGCCAGGACGACCCTTTATCGTCACCCGCTTGTATGCTTTGCGGCGAAAT
The DNA here is from genome assembly GCF_040546575.1 of Bradyrhizobium sp. OAE829. Lineage (NCBI taxonomy): Bacteria > Pseudomonadati > Pseudomonadota > Alphaproteobacteria > Hyphomicrobiales > Nitrobacteraceae > Bradyrhizobium > Bradyrhizobium sp. OAE829. Next base: position 2,532,439 of record NZ_JBEPOE010000001.1, read on the forward strand.
TGGTGGCGCCGGAGCGGTACGGCAAGTGGAAAACGGTGCATCAGCGCTTCAGCCGCTGGTGCCATGCTGGCGTCTGGGAGCGCGTGTTCGCTGCTCTGACCGCCGATCGCGACAACCAGTATCTGATGATCGACAGCACCATCGTCCGCGCCCACCAGCAAGCGGCGAGCGGAAAAGGGGGGCCAAAGATCAGGCGCTGGGGCGTTCCCGAGGCGGACTGACCACCAAGATCCACATGCTGCCGATGCGCTCGGCCGTCCGCTCCGCTTCATCGTCACGGCTGGACAGGTCAATGACATCACCCAGGCGCCCGCCCTGCTCAATGGCCAGAGCGGCAATGCCGTGCTCGCCGACAAAGCCTATGACAGCAACGCCCTACGTGCGATCATCGCGGAAATCGGCGCAACGGCGGTGATCCCCTCAAACCGCACCCGCAGGATCATCATTCCGCACGACGCCGATGCCTACAAACAGCGCAACCGCATCGAGCGCTGCTTCTGCCAGCTCAAACACTTCCGACGCTTGGCAACCCGTTATGACAGGCGAACCGCCAACTTTACCGGCTTCATCCATCTCGCTGCCGCAATAATCTGGATCCAATGAATGTCGATTGGTCCTAGGCCCACTCGTATACGTTGGCGGGGATCGCGTTGGCATTGTTGTTGAAGATCTCAACCTTGCCGACAAAAATTAACGATCTTACCGGCCTGATCGATCTCGACGCGCTGAACCTCCAAGCCAGCGTTCACCGCGCCTTTGACGGCCTTGGTGACATCGCCCTGTTTGAAGGTTTGCGCGCCGCGAGACATCAGCCGTTGATCCTTTCCGGCTGTTTCTCCATCCGCGCTCGTAGGCTGCGGATGATCTCGCTGTTCTGGCTGGCGCCGTTGTACGAGGCTTCGCTTTCGAGCCACGTCTTTACGTCCCTAGGCAAACGAACGAGCAGCCGCTCGGCTTCCTCACCTCTTACCATTTCAGGTCTCCTCTCGTTTGGGGGTCAAAACTCTCCAGCGTTCAAGAGAATATCAGGTGCCGTCGGCTAAGCGACTTGGGTTGGTCGAAATAGTTGCGCTGGACGACTCGACAGCTCAACTTTGTGGAAGAACACACTGAATCTGTAACCGGAGTGCAACATACGGCATCCGAAGAAGTACTGGTTTTACAGGCGGATGAACGAAATATCGGCTCGACCAAAACACTCGCGCCGTACCGCGAACGGGAGGTTGGACGTGAGCGCATCAAGGACAATTTTGAGTCAGCTTGAGCCCTATGGAGTACATCACACCCTCGTTACAGGCGGGCTGACGTGCCTGCGACGCCGCGCACGCGTCTGTCTTCAGGGCAAAGAAAAACCCGCCGGCGTGAACCGGCGGGCTTCAAGTCAGATGCCGCAATTGCAAGTATGTAGCGTCAATGCCGCGTGGCCATCATGCCTTCGAACGCTTCCCAGGCCTCGTCCCGGTAGCCCGGAACGCGAACCCAGCATTCACGGAGCCATCGATCATCAATGCCGACCACTGACCAGTCTGAATTAAATCGAGACATTGTTTGGTGGTGGAGCCTCGCCGGTCATTACTTCGGCGGCCTTGGGGTTAAGCCTTTCAGCGTGCCAGTCATTTTCTTCAACCCATCCGCAATAAAAACTGTGTCGACCAAATATTGTACCACTATGCTAACTGCAGCTCCCCTGGCGTCGCTGCCGCCCGAAACGCTGTTGAGATCGTCTGCCGTCAGCAAGCCATTCAGATTCGTGTTCATGATCTTTTGGTCCCTTGTTGGCGGCGGGGCCATCCCCTGACCGGTAACAAGAGCATCTCAGAGGGCTCGATAGGTCGCTGTGATGGCGATCACACTTCGAAACGGACAGCCCGCCAGCGTGAACCGGCGGCTCCTCTCCTGGGACTCGCATTTTCCAGCTCCGAGCTTACTTAGCCGGCATGCGTACCAGTGCCTTCGAACCCTGCATTCCGACCCGCGCCACCAAGGTCCCTAGCTTCAAACGCTGGATCCATGAGGTGAAGCCTATCGGCTGATCGTTCATCGCGACGGCAAGCGCGTCCGGCTGTTCACCCGCAACGGCTTCGACTGGAGCGACCGATATCCGCTAATCACCGAGGCCGCGCTACGCATCCGGTCAAGCTCGTTTGTACTGGATGGTGAGGCCGTGCTGCTTGGTGTTGACGGGATCTCCGACTTCGACGGCCTGCACAGCCGCAAGCACAATGACGAGGTGCAGTTCTATGCCTTCGATATGCTGGTGGCAGATGGCGACGATATCCGGAAGCTGCCCCTGACTATGCGGAAGACAAACCTCGCCCGGCTACTGGCGCGGCGCGTTGACGGCATCTTCATCTCCGACTTCGAGCGCGGCGAGATCGGCTCAGAGCTTTTTCGGCACGCCTGCCTCATGGGCCTGGAGGGCCTAGTATCTAAGTTAGATGATCGACCTTACCGCCCCGGCCGCTCGCCCAATTGGGTGAAGTTCAAGAACCCGGCGTCTCCCGCCATGCTGCGGGCCAAAGATGCGTTCTCCTGATGGATGGCGATAAGCACGGCTGACGCGCCCTGAAAAAAACGGCCCCAGCGCGCACCCCAGACAGGCGCCGAGGCGGTTGCTTTTTGGAACTTCGCACCTCCCCAAGAGTCAATTCAAGCTCCCGGATTTCACGCCCCTTAAAGCCACCGGGAGAAAACCCAACCGGGTTGGCGGCTCTAGCGCCTGCGCTGGGGCCGTTTCTATTGCGATGGATTTCGGGAACACCTGGCAAGTGACCGGCGTTGCTGGTTTGAGGACATTTGGACACGCCAACTTAGCCGGCCTCAGCGCGCTTCCCACTGACCGCTGAGGCCTTTTTTTGGCTGCATCGAACCAACCAAACTGAGGCGAGCCTACCCTCGATAACGCCTACGGGCCGCGATCAAGCAAACGACCCCGGCGCGGAGAACGCCACACGCACCAAAGCCGCCAACCCTGCGGGGGGTTTTCTCCCGGTTGGAGGTTGGGGAAACCGGGAGCACAGAATCGATTCTTCCGGCGCCTGATTGTTCCTAGCTCCAAGAAAAAGCCCCGCCTTCACCCGGCGGGGCTAAGTCTAAGGGTCACCTTGCGTGCGGCCCGGGATAAGGGCCACCCGGAATTGTATCAGCCTGAACGGCTCAGTCTATCGACATTAGAGGCCAGCGAAGCTGATCCAGAGCTGTGCCGCTCAGGTCGATCGACCGCCTAGGCGATGAATTTAGACATACCGGCCCGCTCCGGAGGAACGTTTCCTCGATGCTTATCGTTTGAACATCAGGGGCGTGGGAGAAAAAATGCCGGAAAAGCGTAATCTTAGTCCGACTGTGCTCTCCTTAATGGGTGCAACTGCGTTGCTAGCGGTTCTCTTTCTATTATCACCATGGAACGTCTCCCACATCGCACACAAGGCTGCTCCAAGGACTACGGAGGTGGCTGCTCCACCCAATAGATGAAGGACCGCGCGCCACACGAAGCGCTCTAGCCCATCTGGCATATGTCGCGGATGGCGGGTTTTTGCGATGCTTCGCTAAATGTTCGGTCGCTATCGAATGCCGGGCAGGTCTGGGGAGGCCGTCAATGGCTATTGAGGGGAAGCGCGCCGCCAGGCGCCACGCTCGAAATTCGAGCACTGACAAACTTTTGTTGCAGATTGAAAATTATCGAGGACTGGCTTTGGAGCTACCGCTCGCGCCGGTCGCGGTCGGCCTTCTAGATAGGACCATCGAAATCCTTCGCGAACCTCCAAAGAAAAAACGGCGAACGACCGGTGGTGCTGCACATCCGCTTGTTGCGCTGGGGCTGAAGGCGAAGCCTAAACCCTGATCAGCATGAAACGATACTTGGCCTTCATACTGACGTTCGAGGGTAGTGTCGTCAGTTCGATCGAACTCTACTGCGCCGATGAAGCCGAGGCGATAGAGCGCGCCAAGGCTATTGTTGCAGACGGGCCGGTCGAACTTTGGGATGGCCGCGCCGGATAGGCCGCTTTACCTGACGCACTAACTCCAAATGGGTCGCGCCGCGGGTCCGCGCGTGATCCGAGGTCATAGCACTGCCGGTGAAAAGCAACGGCCCCAGCCTAGGGGGACCATGCCGGGGCCGTCGATTGAAACACACCCTGGCGGCAGGGGGTGTCAGACCCACGCTAATCCTGCGATGGCGCAACGCAAATTAATTCGATTCCGTGACGCAAAATGGAATTTGGTACTTGTGTTACTTTGTGCACCGAACCCGTCCCAACTTTTTTCACAGAAACGACTCCCGACTGTCGGATCGGGGCCTATCTGGTCGTCATCATGGTAACGCGTAGCCGGACCGTCCGCGTTCGCTTCGATGGCAATAAAACATTAGTGCGATTCACAAAGATTATATCGAGCTTGAACCACGAGGAGCTGTATCTAGGCGCCGTCCCGATCCCCAAGGGATTGATAATTTGCGTTAGCTGCGGAGCAGCGCTTCAATAGTGCTATGTCCGCCCTCACCCGCCGCCGTCATCCCGAACGCTCTGATTGCTGGCACATCTTTTTACGGTGACGTTCAGGTCGGCACGATCGCGATTCAATCAGGCCTGCCAGTCAAGGCCAAGCAATGGAGATGGGATGTCGGCTTCTACCCGGCATCACACCGCGGACATAACCGCTCCGGCTATTCGGCGAGCTTCGAGGAGGCGCGGGCGGGCTTCGAGGTCGCATGGAAAGCCTACCTCCCGAAATGTACGGAAGCTGATTTCAGCGAGTATCGGCGCCAGCGCGCCTGGACGGCTTGGAAATACATCATGCGCGAGGCCGGCCTCCCGCTGCCGACGCAATCAACCAGTGGACAGGCGCGCTGTTTCTGTGGCGCAGCGATCGACATAGCTGTAACCGACCGTCACATCTGCGATGTGCATATGGATTCGCAGCAAGCATGAAACACGTCACCGACCGCCCTTACTCAGATCCCGAGACGGCAGCCCGCAAGCTGCTTGAAATCGCCAATGCGACCGAACCGGTGGACGGAAAGATTTACATCGAGAAGATAAACGCGCCGATGCTCTACCTGGAGCGCGCCACCCCGGCCGAATACAAAGCCGGGCTTGAACTGGCGATATCGCGCGGGTGGCTGTTGCTGCACGAGAGCGGCACCTTCGTGAAGCTCACTCCGGCCGGAGCAAAGCTCTTCGCTTGAGCCTCCGTCAACGTATCAATCGTCGGGTCGCGGCCAGCTGATCTTTGGCGCTCCGCCGCTGCCTGCGGGTGCCACGGGGTGGCCCCAACTGTATCGCCAGCCGCTCTGGGGCCGCCGTCAGGCGTGACCAACTTGCGGATAGGCGCGTCTGAAGGTCCCAAAGCCCCCGGCTTTATCGAACAGAAAAGAGCACCCATACGACTGGGCAAGTTCATTCATCCGGGAAACTTCATCAGGACCGGTGTCCCCAAACGCACGAACCAGATACCGCGTCGCAACAACGAGGCTGAGATCAGCGTTCAGGCTGACCAAAATGCTGGCTAGCTCGTCCAGGAGTTCTTCGCGGTGGTCGTCTATGTCGCCAGTATGCGAAGTAGACCGGCACTTTCCACCCCGGCACTCTGCCACAAACTGACGCACTACCGCACGGCGTTGTGTGAAACTCGCCCAAAAGAAAGGCACCAGCACCACTCGGGGAAGCGCGCTGAGGCCGGAAAGTTTGCCGTATCACCATACATGTCGTCCTTTCGGACACCCCCTCAATTCTGATCATTGCCACTTGTTCCCGAAATTCCCCGCCACTTTAGTCATAAGCAGTTTGGGCCATTCCCGTTTTGTGCGCGGGTTATTTCGGCAAGCAGTTTTCGTCCGCCGCTTACTCAAGGTTCACGATGCGCTTATAGCAACGCGCGCAATCATCTCATAATTCCCGTTTGGGTGGGACGTATTACCGCAAGTGAGGCGGGGCCGCAGGCGTGTCCCGGTACAAATACCAAGTTTTCCCGAATCTGCTTTGCGGCAATGAACTCCGCTGTTAGGCTTTCGATGGCGCTCATTAAAACGCCGCCGGGAGCGCTTTGGAATGCCCCCGTCCGCGCTAGCCCCCCGGACGGGGGATTTCGCGTTATCGGGAGATGCTGGAGCTTCGATTCGGAATCACTGGTTCATGCCATTTTCAGTCTCCGCCTACGTTGACGATCATCTCGTTTCCGCGACTACCGAAACTGCGAAAGAAGCATTTGCCAAAGCGGTGGAATGGCATGTCGTGAGCAAGCTCGCCGACGTTTCTATTCGCGACGGCATCAAGTGCTATTCGATTGAAGAGTTTTCATCGATTATCGCGAACGCCAGCAACGGCCTTTAATGCGAGTTGTGGCGCATTCATGCGCTCTTCGGAGTACCTCATCTAGGGTGCTTTCCACCCTCAGAATCCGCGTTTAGGAATTTCCCGTATGTTCTCGGTATGTGGTCAGTTCGATCGTGGTGCCGGAAGGGCTGGAAAATGGACAGCGCAAAGCCCGAGTTTCAACCAAAGCAGCGAAAGACCGGCACTTGGACTGTTGTCGTGGTGACCGGAAATGGACCCGATTCCCACGTTGGAGACTTCGCGACAAAGAAGGAGGCCGCCGACTGGATCGCGGCCAATTCGGAAGACTGGCCAGCTAGATCGAAGTGACCCCGCTTCTGCAAGCTCGTCTGTATTAGCCACCTATAGGCCCGCTTGGATTTGGTGCAGGCGTTGACGCGTCTATTCTAAGGCTTGCACGGCCATGTGGTCGTTATGGCTGCATCGGCTAGTTTAGCAAAACTTTCGTGCATTCTCGCTGGTTGGGCGTCGATGTACTGCACGACGGCTCGTACCGCTTGCGCCCGGGTGACGGAAGTTGGGATGCATGCTTCTGAATTGAAGATTATTCCGTAGACCAAACCCATGCAAAATCCCCTGGTCAAAAGGGTCATTACTGGCAGTCGGTGATAGGGCTAACCGGCACCCGGGCATGACACTGTTCGCTATTTTATAATCAACATCGAGGGCACGTACCGATCCGCCACTCAACATCAGGGCCGCGACGATAGCAAATCCGCACAGGCTTAGTTTAGATCGACGCATTGCACCTCCGTATTGATAGCCGCGTCCAACAAACTGAGCCGAGCATGCTTTAGTGGCACTAAATAAGGCACGCCCCGATTTGTCCGCTTGAACCGTCGAATTTCGCCCCTTGCTCGCCCGCTCTGGTTGCTAAAGGATGTGATCGCACAGTGATTGGGAGGGGATTTTTATGGACGACGGAACTAAGTATCTCGCCGAGGTGAGGCGTTGAATACTTTGAGTGTCGTTACTCTAGCGAGGAAGCTCGGCAGTGCCGGCGCGCTTTCGCCAATATCGACGGCGCGTCTTATTCGTACCATCGCAAACTGCACTGATTACAATGATGCAAAGCGCTTTTACAAACTAGAAGCTGCTCGCATCAGACGAGACGTCCCAGTTTCCGCGCGAAGGCGAGGACTGCCCGCCCGGCGAACTCGCTGATCGAATTCTCTTGCTCCGCGACGGCAGATTGCTTCGCCCCCGGCCTAGCCAGTGTCGGAGCCGGCGCATCCGGATCACGTTCTGGCTGGGGGCGGTGGCACATCGAGCGATCCTGCTCTTTCACATTAAATTTCAATCCAAGCGACACTCCGGCGCGGCGTCCTCATTGGTTCAGTGTCGTGGTCTTCCCATGTATCGCGATAAGCCCTTACCATCTCGGACTCGCGGATCATTTCATCGTCCGCGTCGTGTTTGACGAAATTCTTGCGGACGAAGGGCTGGAAGTTCGATCCGAATTTAACGCCGTACGGCGGGTCGAAATAGATCATCTGTACTTGGCCGCTCATGCCCTCGAATTCGAGCAGAGAGTTCATGACCTGCAACGAGTCCCCGAGAATGAGGCGGTTGGTCCACGGGCCCTCGTGTTCGTAGGCATCCAGCTTGTCGGCAATGTCGAGGTTAGTGTCACCGAACAGGTCGAGATCGGTGCCGATCGCCCGGTGAGATTTTAAGGTTTCGAGAATCGCCTGCGTCGAATGACGTTCGTGAACGAACAGCGGCAAAGTTGGCACTGTCATCTTGTGACGTTCCGCCTTGCCAGTCCAGTTGACAAAGGGCTTGGTGAGGCTGCGAAGGCGGGCCACGCATTGTGTTAACGACGAAAAACTTTCTCCATTCCCTTCCCACACTTTCGGCGCAGGGAAGACTTTGGCTTCTCCTTTCTCTGCCGCGTCCGCAACAAGGCGCAGCAGCCATTCGGCAAACCCACGATCCGCGCTTTCATCCCATGACAGTTCGGGAGCGAGGCTCGAGTCGTATCGATAGGTTTTGGGCGCCTTCTTATTCGTGAATTGCGCTTCGACACCAACATCGGGGCGTTGCACTGATTCTTGGACGTGCTTGTAAACCGAAGTGCTGCCCGAGAGATTGTCCTTCGCCATTCACCACCCCCAAAATAGCGAGTCTGGGCCCGAATCGTCGGCACCACCACCGCTATTTCCCATACTGAGGCATCGATGGCGGGACTGGCAAATGACTGCATAATCTCCAACCGCCGATAACCCGTCAGGCCACCATAACTGCAAAATGTCGTCAAGGCGTGCTCATGGCGAACGCCGCAATTCTAGCTTGGCTAAACCCGGTCGCGAATGACCCATTTCCTGACTGTTCGGCGGGAAAATTTGCCGGCGATCGGAGGAGTACAAGGTTTTGTCGCGATGTCCGCTGTACCAACGCCTTCATTAATTGCTTGATGTCCCGTTGCGGGGTCATTCGCGTCGGTTTGGCTGTCCGCCAAGGGCTTCCGGATTTTCTCCGGAAGCGGACATTGTCACTACGGGTCGGCATGTCTCAAATGTGCCAACAGCACGCGCCAGCCTCGTCAGCGTGAGCCGCCTCTTAATGGTTCGGTTGCTGAGACAGCCGAAGCTATGTTGAGCATCTCAATCAGAGACGTCGCGGAGAACGGCTTTGCAAGATAACCGAGGCATCCGGGCCGATGCGCGGCCTCGCGAACGAAAAGAACTCCGGGAGTTCAACCGGTAGGTCGGCTTTACTCCCAACTCCGGACATGCTCTCGCACCGCGCAAACTGACGCTTTGTGCCAGATTCAGACATTGCATCGCTTCACTCGATCACCTCGTCGGCGGTCGCGAGCAGCGACTGCGGTACGGTTAGGCCGAGCGCCTTTGCAGTCTTGAGATTGATAATCAGCTCATATTTGGTTGGCGCCTGCACCGGCAGGTCAGCCGGTTTCTCGCCCTTGAGGATACGATCGACATATCCCGCGCCGCGTCGGAACTGATCGACCCGATCGGACCCGTAAGAAATCAACCCTCCGGCCGAAACAAAGCCGCGGCTGTAGTATACAGCCGGGAGTCTATGCTTGGCTGCTTGCGCGATGATCATACCGCGATGACTAATCGCCAGTCCGCTCGACGTTACAATCAGACCACCATTCGGATTGCCTGCAAATGTTGAGACCGCGCGCTCGAGTTCTGCTGCATCGCGCAAGTTGATCGGACTCGCCTCCATCCCGAATGATGGGGCCGCCGTTTGAACCGCGCTCCACTGACCAACTCCAGCGGTGAAATTGGAATCTCGGAGGACTGCCACCCGCGTCACGCGCGGAGCGAGTTCCTTAAGTAGCTCCAGCCATTTCCCTCCTATGTCATATGAAAAACTCGTGAATCCCGTGGCGTTGCCGCCGGGTCGCGCCAGACTGTCGACAAGTCCGGCGCCAACTGGATCGGGAACGACCGTAAACACGATCGGTATGGCTGTTGTGGCCTGGAGCAGCGGCGCCGCCGACGTGTTGCCGGCCGCCACGATTACATCCGGTGCCAACGCGATCAATTCATCTGCAAATTTGCGATTAGCGTCGGTACCACCCCCGGCCCAGCGAATGTCGATCCGAACGTTGCGGCCTTCGCTCCAACCCAGTTGCTGCAGTCTCTGCACTAAGGCACTGACGAGCCCGGGATATTCGGAATCCCACAGTTGCGGGGAGTAATATGCCGACGCGGCGGACGCGCTCGCCCTTCGCACGCGCCCCAAGCGGCAGCGTGGCTGCCGAACCGCCGAGAAGGGCGATGAACTCCCGCCGACGCATGGGTACCTCCGAGAACGCGCGTCTTGGCAAATGCCGAGCCTAACACTTTGTGGCGAAACGGCGAGTGAGAAAGGGCAAACAATCGGGTGCAAACGCTGCGTCCCAATGTGCGATGTGGGTCATTCGTGTCGATTCCGCGATGCACCCAAACAGTCTGCTTCACCTGCGATGGCGGACATGGCTTGATGCCCGGCGGCGGTGGTTCGCCCTGAACAACGGTAAAATCCGTCGCGGTCTTATGCGACGCCTTGCCGCGCGTTCCTTCTTGCTGCGACATCGTCCGTGTAGAATTTGCGCCCTTCTGACGTATCCAGCCAAGCAACCATCGCAGCGGAGGGCGACAATTCCGGAAATGCTGCCTTCGCAAGTTCTTCGGCCGACACGTTGCCGATTGCGGCAGCTTTAACTATCGCATCTGATCGGGCTGTGACCTTCGTCCGTTTGTAAATCTGGCTCGCCTCGACGGTATTTGCGAACTCAAGCGTCGCAGCATTTACGGAGAGGTTGTTGCGCTTTGCGTAGGCGGAAAGGGCGGCATCCCACTCGGCTTCCGCTGCTTTGCCGAAATTGGGCACGTCGGCTCTTACACCTTTGATGATCGCCATACGTGCGCCCTCCTGAGCGGGACGGTCCACCGCGCTGATTTCCTTGATGACCATTGATCTTATAATGCGGCGATTGGACATCGCGTCACCCGATGGCGGCGAAAGAGCGTCGGATCCGGCGCTTCTGCGACAAACCTGTTCATGGTGTTGTCGAGAGCACGAGCCACGGCCGGGTCGGACTGCTTGATTTGGCTCACCATCCACTGAGCCAGTGTGAAACCGGTACCAAAGCACATTCCTAAAATGGAAAAGTTCATCGCTTTGACGGCCGTCGCGGCAATTCTGATCTTCGCCGGCACCTATGCGGTTACAGCGCGGAAAAAGTATCTTTCGATGCCGCAACCGGCGGCGTTCACCGCGCCAAAAAGAGCGAACACATCCTAAAACGTCCCGACTGAAATCACTTTCCACACCAGAACATTCGGGGGCGGACCTGAGTAGAATAGGTCCCCCACTAGCTGTGGGAGTTTTCTTGAGCTTCAGGCGGATGCAGAAGTCCGCGGTCTAGGACTACCTGCCCCGGTGCACGGAAGCCGACTTCGACGAGTACCGGCGCGAGCGCGCCTGGACGGCATGGAAATACGCCATGTATGCCGCTGGCCTGCCGCTGCCGACGCAATCAACCAGTGGACAGGCACGGTGTTACTGTGGCGCCCCGATCGATATAGCGATAACCGACCGCCACGTTCACGAAGCACATATGGATTCGTAGCACCATGAAGTTCCGCACCGACCGCCCATTCGCAGATCCGGAGGCCGCCGCGCGCAAACTGATTGAGATCGCCAGCACCGTCGAGGCCATTCAGATGGCCGCATCCATATCGAGAAGATCGACCGCCCGATGCTGTTCGAATACTGGGCTGGATTGCAGCAAGCAATCGATAAGGGCTGGCTGTGGTACCACGAGAGCGGAACCTACGAAAAGTTCATGCCGGCCGGCGCAGATCTGTTTGCGTGAGGTTGAACACCGCATTTGTACGCTTAACGACGCGCGAATACGCAGACGGGGCAGAACGTACGGTCGGGATCATTCGCATTTGTTTGAGCGGACCACGGTCGAGCGATCCAGTTCCGTTGATCTACATCAACGCCCCACTCTGACAGCGCAACAATTTCCGTCTCGGCTGGGTATGTAGAAAGAAGATCAGTCATGCTTCGCTATATTCTCGCTGCTCCAGCAGCACTCGTTCTGCTCACCGCCAGTTTGATCCCAGACCCTGCCGATGCTCGCGGTCGCGGCGGTGGTGGCTTCCGTGGTGGTGGCGGATTTCATGGTGGCGGCTATCGCGGCGGCGCTGTTGCAGGCCGAGGTTACCGCGGCGGCGCGGTAGCGGTTCGAGGCGCGCGGGGTGGCGCTGTCGCAGTGCGCGGCGGTCGCTACGGTTACGGCGGATACGGATATCGTCGGGGCTACGGCGCGGCGGCGGTTGGCGCGGCTGCCGTTGGCGCGGCTGCGGCAGGGGCCTATTACGGTGGCGGCTGCGGCTACGATACCTACGGCAACTGGGTTTGCCCGCGCTGCTAATCCGTATTGAGGCGGCCCTGCGCCGGTGGCCTGGCGCGCGGCGGCCAGCGTTAGGCCGAGCACCGGCTTGCACCTAAGTTTACTGGTCATCCGAACGAGGTCGAAGGGTGCGAATTTCTGCATCATTCTCCCGCGATGAACCTTGATGGTTTTTTCGACCGTGCCAAATTCGGCTGCGATCTGCTTATTTAAGCGTCCCGCGACCCACACCCACTAATACTTCTCGTTCACGCGGCGTGAGGGTCGCAATCTTTGAAGACAATTGCCCGCGAAGTGATCGGGCCTGCCATCTTTCTCATTCTCTCGTAGGGACCGGCTTAGGATCGGCTGTCTAATGGCAGCTGCTACACCAGCCTAATAAAGCCATGGTTCAATCCGCCGAACCGGCTAGGGCGGGTCAAGGATGCTTTCGATGAGGCCGCGTCTTGTGCCCAGATAATGCCACGAACCTGAACGAGCTTTGTCCCAGCTTCGCGCATCACGCAAAGATTCGGTTTGCTCGAACTCGAGGGGTGGGACATGAAGATTGTTTTCGGTTATGGGAAAGTGCGCAGCGTACATGGGTCCACACCACTCTTGCTGCGTAAGAAAACTTTGTAAATACTTCACCGTTCCTATTCTGGTGCTTCCGGCAAACCAGCACTCTGCGGGTCAGGCGCGAAATCACTACTGCGCCTAAAAAATAGGAACTCAAACCGCGCTTGTGTATTCTCGGGGCAGCCGTCTCGTTTAGCCACAGACGGTCCTCTGGCCGGGCGGTCCACCTGACACCATGCAGACGGGCCGCCCGGTATCAATTTATCGACGGTGGCCCAGCGGCAGACCCATTGCCCTCGCCTTTTGACGCAACGTCGCACCCGATCGCTTCATAAGCTTTGCGATACGCTCCACCGGAGTCTTAGACTTCGAATGCGTCTTCAGCAGCTTTAGATCGTCTTTCGTATATCCACGACGTGCCGCCGTCTTCTTGGCTTTGGCTTCTTCTTAGCTTTCTTGGCCACAAGGGACTCCTTTTTGTGAGGTGCTCTTCTAGCATTAAGCGATTGCGTGGCAACTAAGGGGGCTAATGGCGGATCGGCGTTGAGCCAGGATAACCTAAGCTCAACACACCCGTGATGATGGCTGCCACTATTTCCATAAATCAGTCCCTCTGAATGATTTCTTGGGAGATACCCCACCCTACCAATGCCGCCTGAAGGAAAAATGAGCTAGGATACCGATTCTGGAGGACACCATGGACACTGAAAAGCCCGAGCAAGCTAATGAGGCCGACCAATCCAAGAGGCCCATTATGGAGCAGATGACCGATCTGGTCGCTGGAGCGGCAGGAACATTGGCTGAGGCCGCGGTTAAGACCGTCGCAAAGAAGGCCACCAAAGCGGTTGCGAAGCGCGTACCGAGGTCGGTCAAGAAGGCCGCCAAGAAAGTAGCCAAGGCTGCAGCGGCTAAGAAGACCGCCAAGAAGGCCTCGAAGAAGTCAGCAAAAAAGTCGACGGCCAAGAAATCGAAAAAGGCCGCGAAGAAGTCCGCACCGAAGACGTCAGCTAATAAGGCGTCGAAGAAATCCGCCAAAAAGTCATCTAAGAGGAAAAATAAGAAGTCAAAGCGCTAACGTTGCTCGCAATCTAAAACAATTCCCCTCGTGGGGCGCTTTGGCGTGCCTCTGTGATAAACTGCCCGTCGCTCAAAAACCGGAGGTGCGCGATGCCGGAGGCGAAGCCGTCATTCACAAGCGAAAAAGACAAAATCGGCCTCGGAAGTTGCGTAATCGCGATGTTGCCGGACGGCCGGCGAGAGGTCGTTACCGGCTTTGGCTCGGACGACGACGCGCAGAACTGGATCGACCAAGATTCACCACGATGGCTGGCTTGCTACATCGCACGGTGAACCCGATGGACGGCTTTTACGCATACATCATCGGACCGGATGGCCACGTTAATAACCGGATCGATCTTCGCTTTGAGAAACAAAAAGACGCCATTGAGCGGGCCAAAGCCCTGGTCGATAGCTACGATGTAGAGCTTTGGCAGCGAGATCGAAAGATCGCGACCCGGCACGCTCGCGATGCAGGCAGGCTTGCCGGTGAAGGCCAAGCAATGGAGATGGGACGTGCATCACATCGCGGTCGCTCCCGCAGCGGCTACGCGTCAACCTTCGAACAGGCCCGGGCTGGCTTTGAAACGGCGTAGAAAGACTACCTGCCGCGATGCATGGAAGCCGACTTCGTCGAGTATCGCCGCCAGCGAGCCTGGACGGCTTGGAGAAAGCGATGCAAGAAGCTGGCCTGCCGCTGCCGACTCGTCGACCATGTCCCGCCACCAAGGGGAGCGAACCTTGGTCGCTGGCCCTTTAGCCCAAGCCTATCTGATCCCCTTACTTTTCGAGCGGGAGTAGACGCGCGATCTCGCTCGCGAGTTGATCCAGCGTATAGGGCTTACCAAGCCGCGGGAGGTCAGCCACTTTGTCGCCATCCAGCTCGGCAAATCCCGTGGCAAGCAGGATGGGAAGTCGTGAATGTCGGCGACGCACTTCAAGGGCGAGTTCGCTACCTGTCATTCCCGGCATCGCGTGATCCGTTATTAGCAGGTCCGGAACCAATCCTCGCTCTAGAAGCCGCAACGCCTCTGGCGCCGAGTGCGCTTCGATCACATCGTGGCCCAGATCTTCCAGGAGAGAGACCGTGCTGGCTGCAATCAGAGGATCGTCGTCCACGAACAGTATCCTTGCTGAGGCCGATCGCTTAGGGGTAACCGGCGCGCGGCCGGGGACCGCCGGAGCTTTCATCGCAATCGGCAGGTAAAGCCTGACGGTTGTTCCGCCCGATAGGGAGCTTTCCAGACGCAAAGCGCCTCCGGATTGTTGCGCCAACCCGAATACCATCGAAAGGCCCAAACCGGTGCCCTTACCTACCCCCTTAGTCGAGAAGAAAGGCTCGACGGCTCGCGCCAGAGTCTCTGCGTCCATGCCGACGCCCGTGTCCTGAACCGAAAGCTCGACGTATCGTCCGGACGAAATGCCAATATGATGGTCATCATGCACATCTTTCAAGCTCAGCCCTATCGTGAGCACTCCACCAGAAAGCATGGCATCTCGCGCATTCAAGGCAAGATTAAGCAGCGCCATTTCGAGCTGGTTGGGATCAACATCGATGGCCGGCAGGCTATACTCCGCCTTTAGTTCGACGCGGACCATCGGTCCGACCGAACGCTCGATGAGATTGAGCATATCCGAGACAAGTCTTCGGACATCCGTCGCCTGCGCCTTGAGTTCCTGCTTGCGGGCAAATGCAAGCAGCCTTTGCGTGAGAATGGCGCCGCGCTGGGCACCTGCCATTGCGCCATTCAGAAGCCTCTGAAGCCGCGCGTCCTCTCCCAATTTTTTTGTAAGAAGGTCAAGGTTGCCAATGATAGCCATGAGCAGGTTATTGAAGTCATGCGCTACACCGCCGACAAGCTGTCCCAACGCCTCGATTTTTTGCGCCTGCAGCAACGCTGCCTGGGCCCGCTCGCGACCCGCTATTTCTTCACGTAGTTGGCGATTCGCCCGCTCAAGGTCCGCGGTTCTCTCAGCCACCAAGCGTTCGAGCACCTGCGCCGCGTCGCGTTGATTTTCAAGGTAAGCGCGTGCTTCATATTGCCGCCTTCGAGCGCGTTCGGCAGAAACAACAGTCGTCTGAAGCGTGATGGCCTGCAATGGACGCTCAAGGAAGGCGACATTGCGCAGGCGCTTCACAACTTCTCGCCGGAAAGCTGAAAACTTGGGACCTTCATTATGGTTAGTCAGGACGATAAAGGGTTGATCAGACCACGGCGGTTGACAGTCTACCCATTCTTCCAGAGCGAAAATGTTATTGCCGTAAAGGGCCTCCTCCGCCAACAGCACCACCTCGACGATGCATTCCAGATTATCCACCACCTCCTGCGTCGTCTTGCAAATCACGGGGCTTAAGCCCGTCCTTCCGACTAGGTCGGCTACAGTAGCCGAGTCACGACCGACGGGCATCAGGATCAGGGCCACCCCTGTTGGCGTTTCAACCCGGACCATCGGCGTCCTGAGACAGCAGAGGTGTCTCCTCCCCTTTGTAGATCGGCGTGCCGCTGAAAATGCCGCTGAACCCTTTGAGTGGAGGTCCGACGGTAATGCCTTGGCTGCTGAGCTTGAATTCCCGAATTGTATGTTCGTGATTGCCGCTTCGTTTTTTCACGACCGACAGTGCGCGGCGCACGCTGCCGTCAAATTCGAAATAACGCAGCATCAGCACCCCGTCGGCGAGATAGCTGATATCGAGCGGGGTATCCATTGGTCCGACCAGGCCATGTTGCGCGAGTACCAGAATAGTCGATACGCCTCGCTTACTGAGATAGCTCAGCAGTTCGTGCATCTGCAGGATCAAAAACCGCTCGTCAGGCATCGAGTTGAGATAACCATTAAGACTGTCGATGATCACTACTTGCGCATTTCCGACCTCCACACTCCGTCGAACGGCATCGGCGA
Source organism: Bradyrhizobium sp. OAE829 (assembly GCF_040546575.1). Lineage (NCBI taxonomy): Bacteria > Pseudomonadati > Pseudomonadota > Alphaproteobacteria > Hyphomicrobiales > Nitrobacteraceae > Bradyrhizobium > Bradyrhizobium sp. OAE829. The sequence goes on from NZ_JBEPOE010000001.1 coordinate 2,549,170, forward strand.
ACTCGCCGGGCGCCATTTCAGCAGGGTCGATCTGATGGACCTCGATTAGGCCATTCTCGAGGCCCTCCTGAAGCGGAAGCCCCAAGGTCTTGGCGCGTGCGCTCATCGTGCCGCGCCCTTCGTCGAAGGCGAAAATTGCGGAACGCTCGTTCCGAGATGCAGCCGCGATAACGTAAGTAAGCGCTAGCGATGATTTTCCGACGCCGGCGGCACCGATGAGCAGCACGTTCGTTCCACGCTCCAAACCACCACCCAGCATCAAGTCGAGCTCTGCGTTTCCGCTCAAGACCGCCTCTGTATCGAACTCCTTATGATGCTCGGCAGCGACGAGCCGGGGATAGACCCGGAGGCCGCCATGTCGGATGGTGAAGTCGTGAAATCCACCCTTGAAATCGATACCTCGCATCTTCACGACCCGAAGCCGGCGCCGCTGCGCGCCGTAATCGATGGCCAATTGCTCTAGCAAAACGACCCCGTGGACAATCGAATGCAGTTGCAGATCGTTCTGCTGTGATGAGAGGTCGTCGAGCAGGACAACCGTGGACCTGCGACCAGAAAAGAAGTGTTTGAGCGCAAGGATCTGGCGACGGTATCTAAGCGGGCTTTGTGCCAAGAGCCGAAGCTCCGAAAGGCTGTCCAGCACGATGCGGCCAGGGCCCAGGGCTTCGACCCGATCAAAGATCATTTGCGTGGTTTCGCTGAGTTCCATCTCGGCAGGTTGAAGCACGGTGAGTTCCTGGGTCGGATCCAGGCTGGCCTCTGACGGGATCAACTCGAAGATCGTGATTCCTTCGAGAGACCAACCGTGACGCTTCGCGACAAGTCGCAGTTCGCGCTCGGTCTCCGAGAGCGTGATGTAAAGTGTGGGCTGGCCTCTGCGAACGCCCTCCAGCAGGAATTCAAGCGCGAGCGTGGTCTTGCCTGAGCCGGGTTGCCCTTCAAACAGGTACATCCTTTCGGGGTCGATGCCGCCGCCGAGAATGTCATCCAGACCGGAATTTCCGGTGGAGATTTTTGGAAGCTCTAGTTCATCAAGCAGCTCCTTATCCTGGATCATAATAGCTCCCCATCTCGCAAAAGTGCATAAGCAACTAGTTTTTGCCCCGAGAGTTCCATATCTAACTCTTTGATCAGGCGACGTAATACGGTCCCGAGGGAGAAATCTGAAGTTTTTGCCATACTGATCAGCGGCTGGAACGGGCGCCTACGCCGGGAGATCGGGACGATGAAAGACGAAGCTCGCCTGGAAAAACTCGGACAGACGCAGCCGAATGTCGGCTCTTGCCACCGACCCGAAGAAGCGCGAGCTGTTCGACCGGCTGGCTTGCACCTGACCACCCTTGCAGATCAGGTTGAGGAGGCCAACGGGGACATAACGAACGATTCACGCGGCGCTAGCGGAACTAATGTGCGCCGACCGTAACCTGAATCGGGGTCGCCGGGAGGAGTCCATTTAATGACCGGCGACCCCTAAGCCGACCACTTCCAATTGCCCCACCCAAGGCGATGACCGGCCTTTGCGCTTAATTTCTAAAGACCAGACGAGTTCCTAAAGGGTCCTGCTCGGGTGCTCGGATGACTTTCATTTCACCTGGCGCCGCACCCTTCGCATAGGAACTGTTACGGCCCTTCGCTATTAGCTGATCGCGCCGGCCGCGCCGGCGCATGCTCCCCGAGACGACGGCCCCGGCCCCACCCCTGAGCTGGGGCCGTTTCGCGTTCACTTCACTTCCGGAAAAAGCGGTAATGCGTCGCGCGTCGTCGCAAGCACCTTCTAATTCTGAATTTCGCAATTTTTTGGAACGATCGATTTGGGAAGCGCGTCAATCCGAAGACTCCAGCCGAACGGTGCCCCCGACCGCTGGAGGAAAACCCGTATCATTCGGGTTGGCGGCCCCTAAGTGGGGCCGTTTCTTCGAGCGGTTGCACCTGACTGATAGTACTGTCCGTATTTAACCCTCAGTGTCCTAAGCTGAATTTAAGGGTGTCCTAATTCGGAGTTGAAGAGGCCGCACTTCTGCCCCGACCTGTACGCCGTGTTCGTGCAATCTTTGGAGGTACCCCCTTCGAGCATCAGTGGGATGCCGGCCTAGTTCAGATTGGCACAAACTGCACATGCCAAGTTTGGCGGTTAATTTTATTGTGCCCAGCAACAACCACACAGAGTGCGGGAACTCCGTGCCGTGGCAAATGACCTTTTATTTCGCATACTAGTAATCATTGCTGGTCTCGTCCCCGTCGCGCTAACTGCGATCCTGCTGTTCGCAAAGTAAGGCCGCCAAATAATTTCCCGTTTCGATTGATCTGGATCAATCCGGGTGGCCGTCCCCGACGCGCGAGTCCAATCATGGAACGCGATACCTGGCTGCTCGCCTTATCGCTGGGCTGGCTGGCCGTGCTGATTATCGGCATGGGGGCGGCTGCGGTGATGCTTGACCTCTGAGGCCGCCTCAGTTGGCGGCCTCTTTCGTTTTGGTGCCGGCGCGCACCTCCCGGACAACGGCCTCAGCTCCCCCTGCGCTGGGGCCGTTCCGCAACCGCGACATCGTCTAAGGGCGAAACCGGTCGCAGGACGCGATGGGCTCGATGATCGTGCACCAGCAATTTCTCGTAAGTTGACTTTACGGCCTGATAGCACTCGCACGCGGCTTCCTCGAGGGCCTCTAAATTCACCAGTTGAATTCTTCCCCTGCGGTATTGAAGAAGACCGGCCTGCTGAAGCGTGTTAGCGACGACAGTGACACTCGTACGCCGGACGCCGAGCATTTCGCCCAGATACTCCTGCGTAAATGGCAACGCATCGCTGCCGGCGAGATCTCGCGCTCGCAGAAGCCAACGGCACAGTCTGGCTTCGACACGATGGCTAGCCATGCATGCCGCCGATTGCTGCGCTTGTGCAAATAGCGCCAGCTCATGGCGGCTGATCATCGACAGAATGGTGTCGCTCTGTTTTGCGGCTTCCTTAAGCGCCGCGGGACTGCAGACCATGACTTGGCCACCGAGTTGCACAACTCCCCTGTTCACTGCGGTTTGCCCGTCTAACGCGGACAGGGCGGAGACCACGCCGTCGCGTCCGACCATCGCAGCTTCGACGGACTGGCCGGTTGAAAGGCTGACAACCAGCGACACGACTGCATTTAAAGGAAAGTAGACCGCCTCGAGCGGATCCCCAGCCTCAAACAGTATTTGATGCTGCTTAACCGCGACGACCTTTAGATGTGGCGCCAGAAGTGACAAGTCGGCTGCCGGCAGCGAGGCCAGGACAACATTATCGGTGAGAGGCATGACGCTCCTCCTTGGACAGGCGGGAGCGAACAACTCGCGGCTATCGGCCCTACAGGCTAACCGAAGATCAGCAGATGGGGCGTCCGCCACCGGACATAGCACAACACGTTGTTGTGTAACGTCGAACGAAAGGTTTCCGAGAAAGGCCAGCTTTACTCCAAGGCTTCTTCCCTGGGGTCGGGACAGCGTCACCCTGCAGGGGTACTACGAATGGAGCATGCACAGGCCTTCGAGCCGATCCAGGACAACCTCTATATCGAGAAGATCAACGGTTCCTTCCTGTTCGGCGACAAGGCCACGCCGGCGCAATACAGCGCCGGTGGCTGCAGCTGCGAGTTACGTGACGCTCACCTTCGTCCAGCGAACGCTCGCTAGGCTGGCAGAAGTTGATCGCAATTCCGGCTAGCGGACTGACAGGTTTTAATTTCCGGTTTTAAATTTACGGTTATGTTGCGTAAGCGCTCAAAACCTCATTTGTTCGAAGAGCAGATCGCCGCGGAAAAACAGCGGCTCGAGCAGAAAGCCGCTTCGTTGCCGCACGGTCCGCAGCGGGACGATGTTGAGCGCAAAATCCGAGAGTTGGAGACCGCAAGCCGCGTGAATGAGTGGTTGCGATCGCCGGGTTTGAAGTGTCCTGGTTGATTAGTTTCGAGGCGGCTATGGACGGCTTCTACGCCTATATCATCGGCCCCGACGGGCACGTCATCAATCGCGTCGATTAGGCATTTGAAAAGCAAGAGGATGCCGAAGAGCGCGCCAAGGCCCTCGTGGACGGGAATGTCGAGCTGTGGCAGCTGGATCGCAAGCTAGCCACGTTCAAGCACCAGCCATAAACGACCCCGACGCGGGGGGAGCGCGCTGAGGCCGTTTGCAATGTTCGGTTACTCTCAAAAATGGTGTGCGCTCGCAGCACGATGCAGACTACTCCTTGATGTCATCAGATCGGGTTTGATTTTTAATCAATGCTAGCCAGCCCTGCACCATCCGCAACCAGGCAGCGATCTTAGACGCGTGATCCGCTTCCCGCTGGGTTTCTGCGGCCTTCGCCCTGTAACTGTCGTCGTTGCCGGTCATGCGTTCTAACGCGTGCTGCGGCTGGTTGGTTCAAAAGTTAACATAATCGCTTCCGATAAGCCGCTTCTCGGCGCCTTGGCAAAGGTCGACCTCGGCCATCCCCAACTGTTCGCGCTCCCGCCGTTTCCGGACTCATTCGCTTGCGAGGCGACCTCCGGTCGCGCCTTGTAGCGCTCGCACCCTCTCGCCAGCGGACGAACAGGATTCCAGTTATTGAAGCAAGCTGCGGCATACCGAAACCTGGCCACCAAACGCACGAAAGAATACGGATTTGCCGCCTCCTAGCCCTCCCAGAAATGGAACTGAGTAGGAGACTCGCAGTTTTAGAGCGAAATTCCGATTTTTTCCTTGGCTAGGCGCGCTACCGTGCCGCGGCCGCAATCAGCGCCCGCGCATAAAACGGGTGTCTAGTATGGAACACAAGGGCATCCAGTACACAATTGTCCAAACTGCTAGCCCGACGGGCTGGAAATGGACTGCACATTTTTCTCTGCGGACCAAGACCGGCACCTCTCACAATCGCTTAAAAGCAATTCTGGCCGCGGAGAGGGCGATCGAGGAACTAGTTGCGAAAAAAAAATCAATGTCGGGAACCGGACACAAGGATTATGATTAGAGCCATCATCGTCCCGCCCTTGGCTTCTATCGATGACTGAGAGTTATTGCGCTCCCGCCAAACATGCGGTGAGCCATGTGTAAAAAATGCAAAGAGTTTGACGAGAAGATCGCGCACCATCGGCGCATCGGAGCTAGCATGACCGACGAGCTTACGCTGAAGGGCATCAAGCAATTGATTGCAGAAGCGACCGCTGGAAAGGCCGCGCTTCACCCCGAGAAAAAGACGTGAGGCCGCCTCAGTTAATGTCAAAGAGAAACGGACCCATCGGGAGCGTCACTCTGTCATCCCTCCGCCAGAACATCACTAGATGCCTAAAAGGAGCGCACTGTTGTCGCTTGAAGGCAGTAGAGGCCGGCAGCGATTCGGAGGAGGAGGCGTGGCTTGACCTCGCCGAGTGCTGGACGGAGCTGGCGAAAGTCTTCGAGCAGGCGGACCAGCCGACGTTGCACTAAAAAGCCGCCTCAGTTGAGGCCAGCTAATCGGCGGCGTGGTGTCCGGACTGCAGCTTTCTCGAACGTCGATGTATCCATGGATCGGGAAAAATAAGCAATCGAAGCTAAGCTACCGAACGTTACTGGCCGAACGAATAGGCGACTCCAGATTCAAAGTAGGCCACTAGACCAAATTCCCCCGTCCGGGGGCTAGAGCGGACGAGGGACATTCCAAAGCGCTCCTGGATTTAGTGAGCGCCACCGGCCATGCTAACAGCCGGATTGATTCTTGGAACTTAGTATTACTACCGGAATAAGTGGCAATGACCGTAATGCGGTGTCCGAAAGGAGGACATGTATGGTGGATACGGCTAACTTTCCGGCCTCAGCGCGCTTCCCCGAGGGCGGAGGCCGTTTCTTTACGATTACCCCGGGGCCTTGGGCAAATGCTTCTCTTGGGCTTTCCCTCCCCTGAGTTGAGGCCCGTTTCGCGTCTGGGTGATTGGTCCCGCAAAATTGAAAGGGGCCGCGCAACGCGGCCCCCCCCGCCGGTCGCAATATTATCGGTGATGAAAACCAGCCCCGGCACGAATAAATTTAGAATCGGTTTGGCGTTAATCTGGTACGAGCAGACGCTGCCGCATACATCGGGCCAGCGACGTTCATGCATGGAAAACCAGACGCACGACCCGATGATGCCCCTACCCATACAAACCGCCGATGGCCGAGCCCTTTGCTTGTGTGGCGCCGTGCTCACGATCGCGACCGTCGACCTGCACATCAACGAGGCCCACCGCGGCGTCGGCGAATAGCGGCGCCTAGGCCCCGTGTGCCTATAGGAACCTCGCGGCGTCATCTGACTGGTGACTACGTCCGCTTGGCTCCTATAGCGACCTAATTTGTGCGACAGCGCAGTATGTGGGGATGGGCCAGAAGCGGACACGGAAAGGATCACTCAGACGTGGGCGAAATCGTTTTTGACATGACGATCGTTCGCTCCTCGCCATAAGTTTCTTCCCGTACCACTACGAAGCCACATTTAGCATAGAAGGGCTGCGCTGTAATTGAAGACTGGACATCCAACCTGCGGACTAGATTAGCAACCGCTGCGCTTTCGACCGCGGCCATGAGCCTCGTCGCGACGCCGCGGCGCTGAAAGTCAGGATGGACAAAGACAGATTTGACAACATGGTCGCTAAGGCTTGCCGTTCCGACGACAAGCCCGTCAGTCACTGCGGTGAAAGCATGCCACTTCTGGAGGCTCGCCGCGACTTTGTCGGGCAATGTCAGAACAGGCGATCGATCACTGACGCCGGATAATCCCTGGCATTAGTTTCGCACAACGCCCGTAAAACGATGTCATGGACTGCACGCGCATCATCGGCCGCGGCACGCCTGATCGCGATTTGCTTCCCCGGCATTGCAGTCTTCCTTCATCGTTGAGCCGGGAAATGGGCATAAAAAACCCGCCTCCGCGGCGGGTGCACGAACGTATGGACGCGCGCTAGCCCGCCATCGAATGGCAGGTTCTAAACTTGATCCACTGCGCACAGTCGTTGTTCTGTGACGACGATGCCATTGCTCGGAGAGGTTGTCCAGCCCACAGTCAACCGAAAACACGGACTCCTCCGGATGTCAGACAGCGAGTGGGCACCGAGCATGCCTTACTTAGTGCAACACCGGCTGCTCCGCCTGAAAAGCTTCCGCGAGGTCCATCCAAAGATCAGGGAGTTCTAACCACGCGTCCTTTCGATCGCACTCTGGGCTTCTTCTCCAAGTGACAGCGATGCGCGGCCTTCAGGCAGGTGGTCATGTCGTTGCGAAAGGATGACAATCCATGCTCCCGTCGCGCGAAAGTGCATAGCGGGACTCATGAAGGTTCCTAGACTGCTTCAGGGGCTGCGAATGAAGCGCCTATGAGCCGGCCTTTCTAGGGTTGCAGCTTGCCGCTTTACACTTTTTGATAAATGCTGGCCGCCGTGGCGCGAAGGAAGCCTGCGCATGGACAAGCCTTCATGTCCGCTCGTGGTGTTCGGCATTGCCGGGCTGGCCGTCGCGTTCATGGCCACAACCATCTTATTGGTTTGGTGGGGCTTTTGATTTCGGCGAGGTCCTATCCGTCGGATTAGGCTGGCCGTTCGCGAAGCTCTACTCGTTGACGGCCACGGTGTAGAGAATATGTGGCGGGGTGATCGACAGATAGAGTGGTTCCAGGCCACACGTTTTAAAGGCGCTGGATATGAAGCAGCCCGGGACACACCACACAGGGAAAAACGAGCCATAATCAGCCCGACGTATGAGGCTAGCTCCCTAACCGACCGGCCCCAGTACCCTCCCCCGAGGCTGAGGCCGTTGCTGTATCAACATGTCGTGTCGCGGCCCGGTTCCTGCCGACGCACTGGGGCCGTTCATCATCGCCGGCCCAAAAAAACGGCCCCGGCGCCAGGGGGAAGCGAGCCAAGGCCGGTTAAGGTGTTCGTGTCCGTTCCTATCAGACGAAGGTTGCCCGGCCGTTGCGCCGGGCGTTTTTTTGGTGTTTTAAAATACCATCGCAGCCGGGCCGAACAGCGGCTCGTCCGGCACGAAACGCCTCCCCCCGCTTGAATCTCGGTTCTGTTGCGTGGAGTTGCTTCGATGCGCAAGTTCGGTTGGACCCGTCGATCGTACCCGACGGCGACGACCAAACGGTCTATCTGGTCGCCGAGGATTTCGGCAAAATCGGTCGCGCGTGGCGCGAGGCCGACTATGAGATCACCGACCTCGAGACGGTTATCCAGGATCTGCTCACCGGCCAGTACCGCAACCCCTTCCGCGTTATCGCCTTCAACACCGCCGAGCGCTGGTCGGAGGACGTCTCCAAGGACGTCGCCCATGAGCTGCGCCGGCGCTGCGATCAGCAGGGCCGCGATATCCCATTCTTCCTGCAGGACTTCACCGACCGCTTCGAACGCTACCTCGACGTGCAGCTGCCGCTGCCGATACGCCTGGTGTGACCCGTGGCCTTCTTAAGGCGCCCTTCCTCGGATTTATCGAGCCTGCGCTTGCAACCTCGATCGACAACGTGCCCAATGGCGAACGATGGATCCACGAAATCAAGTTCGACGGCTACCGCATTCAGGTCCACCTCGCCCACCAGGAGATCAAGGTCTACACAAGGCGCGGCAATGACTGGACCAACCGGTTCAGGAAGATCGCCGACGACGCCTGGCACATCAGCGCCGGATCCGCGATCATCGACGGCGAGGTCGTGGTGCCGGCCGCCGACGGCACCACCGATTTTTCCGTTCTGCAGAACGAACTGAAGGGCAAATCGACCCGCATCGTGCTGGTCGCCTTCGACCTGCTCTATCTCAACGGTTACGACCTGCGAAAGTTGCCGCTGATTGGAGCGCAAGGCGCACCTCAAAAAGCTTATCGCCGGGACCCACATCCAATTCAGCGAAAGCTTCGAGACCGACGGCCGTGAGATCTTCAAGCACGCCTGCAAGGTCGGGCTGGAAGGCGTGGTCTCCAAGGTGCGCGACAGCGTCTATGCGTCCGGCCGCGGTAACAACTGGACCAAGAAAACCTGTGCCCAGCGCGAGACATTGACGATCGCCGGCTTCGCCCTCGACGGCAATGACTGGGACGGCATCTATGTCGGCCGGCGCAAGGGCAACGACCTGATCTACGCCGGCAAAGTCGACCACGGTTTCGACAAGACGTCCGCTGCCGAGTTGCGCAAGCGACTGACGCCGCTGATCCGCAAGACGCAGCCCTATGCCAAGCGGGTCGCGCACAAGGCCTTCTGGGTTGAGCCGGAGCTGCTGGCCGAGATCGAGTACCGCGCCAAATCCGCCGAGGGCAAGGTAAGGCACCCGTTCTTCAGGGGGCTGCGCGAAGATCTGTAGCCCACTTCATCTGAACTCAATCGCAAAGTGGAACAACGGAAGCCGATACTGGGCGGACGTACCCCATTGCAAGCGGCCCTCTTTCGGCATGGCTTTTGATTTGGCCCCGTCCGGGCTGCCTTAGGAACTAGCAGCCGCTCACTTCGTTTTGTCGAACAAGCATTCAACTCGTGAGGGAAAAATGAAGCGGATTTTGATCGTGCTAACCTGCGTCGTCATAGCGGCGCCTGTGCTCGCACAGTCGGTCGGAGAAAAGACGGGTGTGAACTCTGCGCTGGGCATTAGCCCGTCCACCCCCGACTTCGTCAAACAAGTCGCCATTTCGGACATGTTCGAAATTGAATCGAATAAGCTTGGTGAGAACAAGGGCAACGCAGCCCAAAAGGCATTCGCCGCCCAAATGGTCAAAGATCACACCAAAACGTCGACCGAGTTGAAATCGCTTGTGTCCAGCGGAAAGGTAACGGCGGAATTGCCGGCGGCGATCGACAGCTCTCATCAGAGCAAGCTCGATAAACTCAAAGCAAAAACCGGCGATGACTTTGTCGCCGAATTCAATTCGATTCAGGTCAGTGCTCACAAGGACGCGGTATCGCTATTCGAACGATACGCAAATGGCGGTGACAACGCCGAGCTGAAGGCCTGGGCCGGCAAGACGCTGCCGCACCTTCGTCATCACCTGGAGATGGCGCAAAAGCTTGATGATAAGAAGTGAGCAGCCGCATCGGGGTGGAGATTAAAGAAGGCTCCGCTCGTGCGGAGCCTTCTTTCACCTCTTCTTTGTTTCAACCGCGATCGGCGCACTCGCGCCGGCGTTGGGAGGAGAGGCACCTGCTTTGCTGGTATCGGCCCCTGGCATAGGGGTTGGTTTCTTCGCCTTTGGGTCAACTGTGTTGGGCACACTTGCACCTGCATTTGGTGGAGTGGCGCCCGTTTTGCTGGTGTCTTTCATCAGCCCGCCGGTCTGAGCCGACACAAGTGAGGATCCGAGGACGAAGTAGGATAGCGCTGCCGCTGATTCTTCATGTGAGCCTCCCGGTTAAAAAGCACTAAGCCCTCGAAGGATTGGATGGTTCCCTTGTGGCCGAAAGCTTGCATTTGCACTCCGGCGAGATCAGCCCGCCCGCTTACCTACGACTGGACCACGCTCGCGGCCGGTGCTCCCGCCTTCTCGCGGGCGATGAATCAGTTCCAGATGACAACGGTACTGATTTACATCAACACCGAACGTCAGTCGGCGATCGCTTGCCACGCTCAAGCTGACCAGCGGTCTTCCTCTCGCTGAGTCTCTTCGATGTTTAGCCGCTCGGCAATCTCTTCAGCTGCCGGTTCATCAGCAGCTTGAGCGACAGGTTTGCCGTCGCTCGTGACGATCTTCTTCTTTTCAGTGCGAAGCGGAAAGTGCTCGGGTTTTAAAGGGTCATCTTTCATTGGTAATTCCCGCTTAAGGGCGATACGAACGGCCGCAGATTGATAGCTGAGACCGTTCGCTGCTCAACCTATCGATCCTTCGGCAGCGGACCTGTTCCCGGTGCACGCGGCGCGCCAGGGGTGGCTCTGTCCAGCGCGGGATCCCCGCCGCCACCACCAGCCGCACCGCTACCGGCTCCGCTACTGCCTGCGCCACCGGCTCCGCCAGCTCCAGCACCGCCAGCCCCGGCTCCAGCACCGCCAGCTCCAGCACCGCCCGCACCAGCGCCACCTGCACCAGCGCCACCTGCACCAGCGCCACCTGCACCAGAGCCGCCTGCACCAGAGCCGCCTGCGCCCTGCGCAAGCGCTAGTGAACTACCGAGCGCAAAAAACAATCCTACCGCAATGAATGGTAGCTTCTTCATGGTCGCGTCCTTCCGTTGTTAGAGACGAACCAAGTCAGAGGAATATTGATCGTTCCTATCAGCCGGTGCGAGCTAAAGGACGCAATTTTTCCCGATGCCTGCAGGGCTTCACCGACCTTTCGATCGTTTGCCACGACGTACAATTTCCGCTGCCGCTCGTGTGTACAGCGGCCCCACCCCTGGGACAAAGAGATAGGACCGCCGGCCGGCCTCGATGCGTGCTGCGCCGAAAGATTTCAGCTGCCCAAATTAAATTGTCGTCATATTGCTCGGTTCACTTTTGAACATTGCGCTTGAGGTGCTCGCGACCGAACCTGCGGACATCAATCAGTGGACAGTGGGCATAAACCGCAGTGGATTCAGACCAAGGATGCCGGGTGTTATATTGCTGCTCATCGTTTGATTCGAGGCGAGCATTGCAAGGGCACCGAGGGCGGCACCGGCGGCGTCGAGTGCTGCGGCTTCCTGCCCGCGCCGTTCGCCGCTGAGACCCGCTTCGCGCTTGCGTCGAATTTCGTGCTTTTCGATGAGCGTCGCGCTGGCGCAGAAGATCGCCGGCAAGGCCAGGAAGAGGCCCCCGACGGAAGCCCCGTAGCGACTGCTGATAATGCCCGTGAAGACCGTCGCGGCTCCTCCGAGCGCGAAACGGATCACGTATTCGTACCAGCGACCTTCCCGCAGCGAGGACCGCAGAAATGCGGATCGGCGTGCTCATGCCTGCATTCCCGCGATGAACCATAGGCCGAAAGCAGCGATTAGCCACACCACGATCGACGCCGTCGTCGCCGGCAGTGCCCGCATGCGTGCCCTGATCAATAGTTGGCAGACGACATCGCTGTAGATGATCAGCGCGATCGCGCCAGCCATCATTGAGAGGCTCTGAGAGGCCGCATAGGATGGATTGTGCTGGTAGATCGCGATGCCGAGGGTCGCCAGCGCCACCGACGGCGCTGCCCCGAACAGGCCGGCGATTCTTGGGTTTCACCACGGCCCCGCCGACAAGAAAGCGGACGAGATACTCGGTCATTTCTGCTTCTTCCAGGGTTTGGCCAGCGGGCCGCTCTTGCCGTACACAGGATCGTTCCGGGGCACCGGCACCTTCGGAATCGTCTTCAGGGCTCGGGGGCGATCCTCAACCTTCGTGCATTCGTCATAGGTCCCGGCTGGCGGATACGCCCCGACGACGAGGAAGTTCTCATCGACGGAAAGACACTGATGGCCGGTCCCCGCTGGCAGGATCACGACGTCACCGGCCTTGAGCGTGAAGATGCGGCCCTTGTTGCCGCCGAAGCGCACCCGACCGCCGCGCGCGATGCCGAGCACCTCATGAATCCTGGAATGGTAGTGGACGTAGTCGTAGATGCCGTCGCGCCAGGTATCGCCCCAACCGTTGGCCTCGAACAGGTCTTCCATCACGGCCGCCGGATCGTGATCGTCGCTGAGATCGACGGCGTTCCGATAGATGACGAAGGGCCAGCGGGGATGATTGGGGATGAGACCGTCATCCTTGAACCTGACGGTATGAGGTTTTCTCGCCTGCGGCAGGCAATCCACTGCTGTCGTAATTTTGGCACTGTGTCGATCGTCGGTGTGTACGGCGGACTGCTGGATAAGATTCCGATGGGATCGGCCATCAACCGTGGACTCACCTTCCGTATGGCCCAGACGCCGGTCCAGCACTATTTGCCCCAGCTTCTCGGACGTATCGAGAAGGGCGAGATCGATCCGTCACGTCATCACCCATCGGGCGACACTTGAAGAAGGACCTGAACTCTACAAGACGTTCCGCGCCAAGCAGGACGGATGCATCAAAGTGGTCATGAAGCCATGATCGGCTGCAGGGATGATCGTCGCGAATGCTGTCGGCTTCGTTGGTCGCGACGCTGATCGGATTCAAGATCCGGGATGCTGGTTAAGGTCCGAATGGAAGTCCACTATCTCGCAGGCCACGGCCAGATATGTCTTACTCCAGCGCTGCAATTCTACTTTCGCTCGGCCAACGGCTTCTTCAGATCATCGATGAAATGCTGCGCCCCTTCTTGTGTCAGCATTTCGCCCGACTTGTCCGGCACATCCGCCTTCTGGCACAGCGTCTTGAGTTCGTCCCGTTGCGCCGCGGTCATCATTGGTTCGTCCATGGTTTCTCCTCTAAATGTTAGCTTTTTCCCGCATCTCATCGATCAGCTTTGACGCCTGAGCTTTGGTGAGATTGTCGTCATACATCTCGGGCGTGCCTGCCTGCTCGCAGAGCGTTTTCAGATAGGAGGCCTGAGCGCCGGTCATCGGGTCATCGCCCGAAACCCATCGTCGGGATCCTTTTGAGTGTTGTCGGTTAATTCCGTTTTCGGATTACTCATGATGACGCTCCTTTCGATCGCGATAACGTGGGCGTTCGCTGAACGTTCCTTCTGCCGGCAGTCGCCTGGCGCCCTCTTGCCGGCAATCGTCAGTTGGGCATGAGAAGCGAGCATCCCCGCACAATTGAATCGCAGCCGCCGGCCAAATCCAGCAAGCGCTTCCTGATAAAGGGATCGGCTTTGCCGACGAGTTGCCGTATGTGCCGAGCTCTTTCCTTCGTCGTCCAATTGGTTTCACCTTCGGGCATTCGCCAGAACGCGGCTCACAAGCCCGCGGACTGACTTCTGCTTTACCTGATCCATGGTGCATTGGTCCGGCCGCTTGTCTGGCCGCCATCTGAGGATTGACGTACCGTGACGAAATCGTCCTGCGGTGAAGTGATCATACGAGACCTCGACGACGTATTTCGGCTTCACGGGGCTCCACTCGGACGATCGCTTCGTGGACCACCGGCTGGGACCACCCGGTGCGTTTCCCGTAAAGCTTTGCTTTTGAGCGACATCCTCAAGCTTGTCTGTCAGCGCGGCTTTGTCCTTGGCTTTGATGCCAGAAGAGAAGCCGACGTGATGAAGCAGACCGTCGGCATCGTAAAGACCCAATAGGATCGAACCGACAACCCGGCGACCCGCCTGCCTCTTCTCGGCGTAGCGGAAGCCGCCGATCACGCAGTCGGCGCTTCGGAACTTCTTTATCTTCTGCATGCCTTCGCGGTTGCCGGCCTGATACGGCAGATCGAGCCGCTTCGCGATTATGCCGTCGCTGCCCCCACCCGCCGACCCGAGCCAGCGCTCTGCCTCCTTCAACCTGCGGCTGGCGGGCGAGAGGCGGAAATATGCAGCTCCCGGAAATTGACGCGTCGCGAAATCCTCAAGGAGTGGCCGGCGCTCAGACAATGGCCACGCTGCGACGTCCTTGATACCCTCCTTCAGGAAATCGAAAGCCAGGTATAACGCTGGTGTTTCCGCGGCCAATCTTTTCACGCGGCTTGCCGCCGGATGGATGCGCTGAAGCAGATCGTCGAACGAGAACTGGCCCTCGACCGGCACGACGATCTCGCCATCCAGGATGAAGCTTTTCGCGTTCAGATCGAGCGCAGCAGCGACGAGCTCCGGAAAATAGCGCTTTAGGTCCTGGCCGCTCTTGGAGAACATCGCGACGTCACCGGCATCGCGCGCGAGGATGCAGCGGAAGCCGTCCCACTTGGGCTCGTACTGCCACTCCGGTCCTTGCGGAATCTCGTCGACCGACCGCGCCTCCATGGCAGCGAGTGGAACGGACGCTTTTCTCATGCGGCCTTGCGCATGCGGCCGCGCGTCCTTGACCGCTTCGCCTTCCTTGCCCCCGCTTTCGTCGGCTTTCTGCGTCCGGACGCCGGACAGGTGACCAACGAGAGTTTCAACGACCCCTTCCAATAGGCACGCGGCGCCATTCCTAACCTCCAGATGACAGGAACTTTAACGGACCCGGGAACTTTCAGTTCCTGTGGAATGCGAGGTGCCGAATGAAGAAACTGCTCGCTAAATATCGTGCCAAACGGGATTTTTCGAAGACGGCAGAGCCTAGCGGCGACGCCGCAGTCAAGAAAGCGAAGGGTCTCCGTTTCGTCATCCAGAAGCATGCGGCGTCGCATCTGCACTACGACCTGCGGCTGGAACTCGACGGGGTCTTCAAATCCTGGGCCGTGACGAAGGGCCCCTCCCTCGACCCCCGCGACAAGCGGCTCGCGGTGGAGGTCGAGGACCACCCTCTGGACTACGGCGACTTCGAGGGCACCATTCCGAAGGGCCAGTACGGCGGCGGCACGGTGATGGTGTGGGATCGCGGATTCTGGAATTGCGACGACCCGCAAAAGGCGTACCGCAAGGGCAAGCTGGATTTCACTTTGGAAGGCGAGAAGCTCCAAGGTGGCTGGATCCTCACCCGCATGCGCAATCGGGAGAACGAAAAGCGCACCAACTGGCTCTTGATCAAGCGTCGGGACGCGTTCGCGCGCGAAGGAAGGAAGAACACGGTCCTGGACGAGGACGCCTCCGTGGCCTCGGGTCGCTCGATGGACGACATCGCGGCCGGCAAGGGCCGGGGTCCGAAAGCGTTTATCACGGGAAATAAATCGCGGGCGTCCGCGAAGGCCGAATGGACCTCGCATCGTGCCGCCTCGAACAGGTCAGCGGCGAAGAAGCGGTCTCGGCCGCTCGCGGCGCGCTCGAAGCGATCTTCGGCCAAGAAAACGAGCAAGAAGAAGCGCGCGTCCGACAGCGACATGCCAGCCTTCGTGCCGCCGCAACTTTGCACGTCGGTCGAACGGCCTCCCGCTGGCGGCGGCTGGGTCCACGAGATCAAGTTCGACGGCTATCGCATCCAGATGCGTGTCGAGAACGGAGGCGTAACGCTGAAGACCCGGAAGGGCCTCGATTGGACCGCCAAATTCGCCTCCGCCATTGCGAAAGCGGCGAGAAAACTGCCCGATTGTCTGATCGACGGAGAGATCGTCGCCCTCGATCATCGCGGCTCCCCGGACTTTGCGGGCCTGCAGGCCGCGCTGTCCGATGGCAAGACTGACGACCTGATCTTCTTCGCATTCGATTTGCTTTTCCTCGAAGGCAAGGACCTGCGAGGCAGATTTCTCGTGGACCGCAAAAGCACGCTCAAGAACCTCGTCGAAAGAATCTATGGCAAGCATCAGACTGAGATCCGATATGTCGAGCACTTCGAGAGCGGAGGCGACGCCGTCCTCAAGTCCGCCTGCCGGATGTCCCTGGAAGGCATCGTCTCGAAGCAGGCGGACGCACCCTACGCCTCGGGGCGCACCGATAGCTGGACAAAGGCCAAATGCCGCGCCGGACACGAGGTCGTCATCGGTGCATGGAACAGCAACGGAAGCCAATTCAGGTCGCTGATGGCTGGCGTGTACCGCGGCGATCATCTGGTCTATGTCGGCAACATCGGAACGGGATTCGGCGCCGAGAAGGTTTCGCGCCTGATGCCGGCGCTGAAGGCCGCCGCCTCGGAGAAGAACCCGTTCGGAGGCAAGAACGCCCCGCGCAAGAAGGCCGGCGTGCACTGGCTCAAGCCGGAGCTCGTGGCCGAGATCGAGTTTGCGGGCTTCACCGGCGCCGGTATGATCCGCCAGGCGGCGTTCAAGGGACTACGTCAGGACAAGCCTGCGAAAGAGGTCGAAGCCGAACGGCCGGCGCCCTCCGACAGCACCGATGTCGCAGAACCGATGCCGGCGAGAGCGCGAAACAAAACCTCGTCCGACGACGGCGTGGTAATGGGAGTGCCCCTGAGCCATCCGGATAAGGTGCTCTGGCCCGACGAGGGCGAGGGCCCCGTCACCAAGCTCGATCTGGCGCGGTATTTCGAAGATGTCGGCACGTGGATGATGGACCACCTGAAGGGACGCCCCTGCTCGATCATCAGAGCGCCAGACGGCATCGGCGGACAACGCTTCTTCCAGCGGCATTCGATGAAAGGCGGGTCCAATCTGCTCGAAGAAGTCTCCGTGTCCGGTGACCGCAGGCCCTATGTGCAGATCGATCGGATCGAAGGGCTGGCGGCCGTGGCGCAGAGTGCGGGCCTCGAACTGCATCCTTGGAACAACCAGCCGGGTGACCCGGCCCTTCCCGGCCGTCTCGTGTTCGATCTCGATCCCGCGCCGGATGTCAACTTCGACGCCGTCATCGAGGCTGCGAAGGAAATGCGTGAACGACTGTCGGGGCTCGGCCTCGTCTCCTTCTGCAAGACCACGGGCGGCAAAGGTCTGCATGTCGTGACGCCGCTGGCGCGTCCGAAAAAGACACAGCGGCTGACCTGGGCCGAGACGAAGCAGTTCGCCCGGGACGTCTGCAGCACAATGGCGGCTGACAGTCCCGACCGCTATCTCATCAACATGAGCAAGGCGAAGCGAACGGGAAAGATCTTCCTCGACTACCTTCGGAACGACCAGTTCTCTACCGCCGTGGCTCCACTATCGCCCCGCGCCCGGCCTAACGCGCCTGTCTCCATGCCCGTGACGTGGCCGCAGGTGAAGCACGGTCTGGATCCGGCGGAATATACGATCCATACCGTGCCCCGGCTTCTGAGAAAATCGAAGGCATGGGCAGACTATTGCGAAGGCGAGCGATCTCCTCTGGAGGCTATTGCGCGACTCCGAAAGCCCCAGGTCCTGAGGCGCGCGGCCTGACCGGCATGGGGAGCACAACAGCCGGTACCTTCAGTCGCTCGGCGTCGGCGGCTGGCTCGCAACGGATGGAGTGCGGTCAATCAGCTGTCGTGTTTGGATGGCAAGGGCCAAGGTGGCAACGGCGGCAAGCCAAGGATCTCACGCACAGGACCAAACGAGCGTCTGTGGGCTGCACAAGCACCAAGTTTGGAGAGCGCGGCGTAGTGCGCGGGCACGGGATAACCCTTGTGATCCGCGAAACCGTAGCCGGGATAACAGGTATCGAGCTCTCGCATCAGCGCATCGCGCGCCACCTTCGCGAGAATGGAAGCTGCTGCGATGCTGGCCGACTTGGCGTCGCCCTTGATAATTGCCTGCTGCGGAATCGCCACCTCTTTCAGCCGTTTTGCGTCGATCAAAAGATGTTGCGGGGTTGACTGCAGCCCTTCAACAGCCCGTCGCATCGCGAGAAGTCCCGCCCAGTAGATATTTATCGAGTCGATTTCCTCAACTTCGACGAAGGCGACACACCAGGCCGCCGCCTTTTGCTTGATTTCTTCCGCGAGCGTTTCCCGCGCAGACGGGTCCAACTTTTTTGAGTCGTCGATGCCCATGATGCGCGTACCCGGCTTCAAAATAACCGCGGCAGCCGAGACAGGCCCCGCTAGTGGGCTCATTCCGGCCTCATCAATGCCTGCCACGGCATCGTAGCCCTTCTCCCAGAGGAGGGTCTCGAAGCGAAGCATCTTGCGAAGCCGCTGTCCCTCTGACCGATTTTCAAATCGCCGCCTTGCGATCGAAGCGAGGATAGCGCGTGCTCCGGCGCGGCTGTCTGCGCGCAAGACTTCTTCAAGGCTGGTCTCGAGCGGACGACGCTCTATGACATAGCGTTGATGTAATTCATTGAGAGATAGTCGGGTCATGTTTGAAGCTTCGACAGGGACAGCCAGCTCGCAGATACGATTGCTAAAGGTTTGTGGCAAATATCTGAAAAATCCGCTTGTAAGAATTGCGAACCGGGACGAATTCCTCCGAAGACTACCTGGTTCCACTCGTTCGGGGACTGGACTGGCACCCTCGCGTTATCGGCGCTCTGAAGCGATGCTAGGCACTAATCGCTTAATCCGTCGCGCTTCAGGAAAGCCTTGTTGATGGCGACGGCCGCCTTGGCGCCTTCCCCGATCGCGACCGCGACAAGCAGGACATCGCGCGACACGTCTCCCGCGACATAGACGCCGCGAACACTCGTTTCCTCCGTCACGCGATCGATGACGACTCCGCCTTTCTCATTGCGTTGGCAGCCAAGGCGCTGCGAGAGGTCGGACGCCTGGTGGCAGCCTGTCGAGAAGAAGAATCCCTCGCGTTCCAGGTCTGGCCCGCTTTCAAACCTGATAGTGTTCAGTTTTTCGGCCGTCCCCTCCAGAGACCGGATGCGCTCCTCCCGCAATGGTATACCGTATTGCCGGAGCTTCAGCGCGGTATCCGCGCTTACCTGCGTTCCATCGCTCAAAGCGACGATATCCGGCGTCCAGTGCTTCATCATGATGGCGAGATCTGCGCCCTTGTCTCCCTTACCATAGGCGGCCACGGGCTTGCCGGCGTACTCGAAGCCGTCGCAGTACAGGCAGTGATGGACAGATGCGCCGTAGAGACGTTCCACGCCGGAGAGCTCCGGAAGTTCGTCGACAAGCCCGGTAGCGAGCAAAACCTTCGCGGCCGTCCCCCTGCTGCCATCGGCGCAGCCAAAGGCGAAACCCTGCCCTTCGGACCTGATATCAACAACCCTCGTCATCTTGAGCTCGACCGTTTCATACCGAGCGAGTTCCTGCCTTGCTTCATCCAGGAACGCAGCGGGGGATTTTCCTTCACGTCCCAGAAGGCCATGTATTCCCTGCGAGGCCCGGTTGCGCTGCTGATTTTCATCGCAGACAAGGACCCGCCGCAGGCACCTTCCTAAAATCAGGGCGGCGCTCAATCCCGCAGGCCCGCCGCCGGCGATCACAACATCAAACTTCATTTGCCCTCCAGCCGTGTTTGCAATGGGACCCCTTGGGCCTCTCCTCGCGTTGTCACTGCGAGGAAGGAAATCATGCCGCTCACATCAGGCCATACATCCGGAAATCTCACGCCTGAGGAGCGCCGGGAGCGGCGCGCCCTTCGCCGCGACAAGCAGCGCAAGGACAACATTCTCCGTTCTGCAAAGATGCATATAGCCAGGCTGAAATTCGAAACTGAAAGGCGCGAAAGGCCGCCCATGAGCCTGAAGCAAACGGTCTATGTCGGTTGCTCGGGGTGGCGATATTGGAAATGGCGTGACTCGTTTTACGAGGGCATCCCCCAGGCCGCATGGTTCGGACACTATGCCGGCGAATTTGACACCGTTGAGATCAACGCCTCATTATACTCATGGCCGACCGTTGCAGGCGTTCAGGCTTGGCGTCGTCAGCCGGGCGAAAGGAATTTCGTCTACACTGTAAAGGTCTGCGAGCTCATAACCCATATCAAGCAGTTCAAGGGCACTAAAACCTTGATACGGGACTTCGGGATCATCGCAGACATTCTCGGTGAGCGGATGGGGTGCTTTCTGTTTCAGCTCCCGCCAAGCTACCGTTACACCAAGGCCCGGCTCGCCTCGATCGTCGAGCAGCTCGATCCAGCACGGCGGAACGCGGTGGAATTCCGGCACAAGAGCTGGTGGAACGAGGAGGTGTATAGCGCCTTTCGCAACGCCGGAATCATCTTCTGCTCGTGCAGCGGCCCCCGCCTGCCTGACGAGCTCATCAAGACGGCCGACGAGGTGTACTTACGCCTCCATGGTCCCGTCCGCTGGTACAGGCACGATTATTCCAAACAGGAGCTCGGTAGTTGGGCGGAGCGGATCAAAAAGAGCGGCGCCAGGCGAGCCTGGATCTACTTTAACAACGATTACGGCGGCCATGCCCCGAGGAACGCGAGAACCTTCCACCGCCTTCTGGCAAAGACGAGAAGGATTACAAAAGCAGCGAAATAGGAACCGACCGCATGGTGGGGGATTTGATTAGAGCCATTTCAGAAAACCCCACCCCGAGGTAACCATGTATCATCACGTCAAAAAACTCATGTACACCGTGCGCGTCGACGAGCCGGATCCCCGATTCGGCAATATGCTGCTTGAACAGTTTGGAGGCGCGAACGGTGAACTCGCCGCCGCGATGCAGTACTCCATCCAGGGACTGAATTGCGAGGACCCGGATCGCAAAGACCTTCTGATGGATATCGGCACCGAAGAGCTCAGCCATCTCGAAGTAGTCGGCTGTCTTGCACGCCTTCACCTCAAGCCAACCAAGTTCGACCGCGAAAGGGCGGAGGCCGATCCCCTTATTGCTATCGCAGGCGGCGGCGGAGTCAATCTTTTCAACTCGCAGGGCAATCCCTGGACGGCCGATTATCTCAAGATCACGGGCGAGCTCGACGTCGACCTGCGGAGCAATATCGCGGCCGAAGCTCGGGCAAAAATCGTCTATGAGCGACTGATAAACTTCTGTGACGACGCCGGCACAAAGGACGCGCTGCAGTTTCTCATGACCCGGGAAATCACGCACATGAAGGCGTTTGCCGCCGCGCTTGAGAGCATGAAGAAGCCGGCATTCTCCATCGGCAGGATTGCTCCGACCCCCGGCCTCGTGAATCAGTTCTTCAACGACTCAACCGGATCAGGCGACGAGGGCGAGATTGACACACGCGGCCCGTGGAACGAGGGCGGCGACTGGGAATACCTTCAGTCGCCGGCCTTGTCGGCGCCTACCGCGGATACCGAAGCGCCCATCAGAACCGAGAGCTCGCCTCCGACGGCGCCCGAGGGGATCAATGACCTGCTGCTCGACGAGCTGCGCGACATATTGCATGCAGAAAAGCAGCTCACCAAAGCCCTTCCCAAGATGGCCAAGGCAGCCAGGTTTGACCGTCTTCGTGAGTGTTTTGAAGAACATCTCATCGAGACCGAGGGCCAGATCGAGCGGCTCAACGAATGCTTCTCGCTCCTCGGGGAGACGGCCCGTGCAAAGCCCTGCAAGGGCATGATGGGCCTTGTCGAGGAAGGCCAGGAGGTCATGGCAGAGGGCGAAGAGAAGGAGGACGCACTTGCGGACCTCGCACTCATCGGCGCGGCTCAGCGGGTCGAGCACTATGAGATCTCCGGATACACGACCGCGAAGAATCTCGCGCAGCAGCTTCGGCACAGCGCTATCGTTGCGCTGCTCTCTAAATCGCTCGCCGAAGAAGAGAACGCCGACCAGTTGCTGAACCAGATCGCACGAACCCTGATGTCTGTTGCGAAGATGCCTGATGCCATCGAGCAGAGCTCTGAAGAAGAGGCCTGAAGCAGAAGCATAGCGCCGTCTCGACAGGTGACCGAGGCGGATGAGACATGGGCGAGGCCTCGAACGGCAGCGCCGAGAACAGGGGCGATGCACGATGAGGCGCCGCGCGACCCACCAGCTGCATTCTTGCCGTGAACCCATGGCAGGTCGAGTTGGCAGGTTGTGCGGCGCATTTGTCTTCCATTTTAGCCGAAGGGGCAGGCACCGACCTCGAAACGCGCGATGACAGGTGGCACTTGCAAACCTGCCTGACTGCCGCCTGCATCAACCTACCAGTTCCGTCGCGAGGAACGATCTCAGGCACCCGATTTATCCTTCCGCGCATTTGGCCATGGAGACCTGACATGGGGCCCGATGAGGTCCTGAGAGCGATGTTGATGTATTTCGTCCTGCCGCTTTGGCTGGCCGCCCATCGCGCCACCCAGATCGAAAAGACCAGCGGCTGGAAAGAGTCAGTCCTCCACATCGCGCAGTTTGCCGAGATGGCCGTCCCGGTGCTGGCCGCGCTGTTCCTGGAAATAACTTCGGGGGGGTGATCCTGGTGATGATGGCGTTCCTCGTTCTCCATGAAGCTACGGCGATCTGGGACGTCCGCTACGCCTCGGGGCGGCGCGAGGTTTCACCCAGCGAGCAGCACATCCATAGCGTCCTCGAAATGCTCCCGCTGACCGGATTGCTGCTCGTCATCGCCCTTCATTGGCCGGCATTTGCGGCCTTGTTCGGGTACGGAACGTCCGACTTCTCCTTCAGCCCGAAGCAGTCGCCATTGCCCCTGACTTACATTGTCACCATGCTGGCTTTGACGGCGCTGCTCGAGGTTCTGCCATACCTCGAAGAATTGATCCGCGGCCTGCGTTACCGCGGGCCTCGCATGAAGCAATAGACCAGGTGGCGCCAGGCCGGCCGAAGGACATGAATGCGTATCGGTGTCGCGACACCCGACGGCGGGGCAGGATACACATCACACCACCCTCGACAGCATCTGGATTCGTTTTGCCTCGCGGGTTCAGCGAACCAATTTAATGATGACACCTTCATTCGGCCTCAGGTGTAGTGGTCCCTCTATATTTCCTGGCGGGCGATCCAGTCCCGAAGACAACAATCGATCCCCGCGGCCCAGCCACTCAAAGAGCCGCGGTTCCCCCGATATATTGAGACCTACCAGGATTTCCGTTTCGTTCAACCTCCGCGCAAATGAAAGAACATCATTACGGGGCCGCCGCGGCTGATACGCGGCCTGCAACAGGCAAGGCTCCCGACGCCGCAATGCGATGAGCTCGCGATAGAGGTTCAATAGCGAGTTGGGGTCGCGTTGCTGCGCCATGATGTTGCGCGCCCGGTCTTGGCTCAGCGGCAACCAGGGTTCGCCCTTGGTAAATCCGCCTCCATCCGTGTCGTCCCAACGTATCGGCGCGCGCTCAGGGTCGCGGCCGAGGCCAAACCCCTTTACGAGCTTTTCGAAAGGGTCCTGGACCCGTTCCGCTGGGATGGCCACCTGCTCCGCACCGATTTCATCTCCCGCAAACAGGAAGGGTGTGCCCCTGATGGTCATCAGCAGCATCGCCAGGATGCGTGCCTGGGCCTGACCGATCTTGCTGGCGATGCGATGCTTGTCATGGCCGCCGATCACAAAGTCGGGCCAGGCGCCCCTCGGGATGGCGTTGAAGTAGGCATCGATCGTCGCTTGAAGCGAAATCGCATTCCATTCCGAATCGAGTAGCGCGAAATTCAGCGGCAGGTGCAGACGCGGTTTTGAGTTTCCGTAAAAATGCCCGATCCGATCCGTCTTGCCCTGCACCTCGCCGCACAGCAGTCTACCATCGTATCGGTCGAGGACTTCCCTGATGTATTCGATGCACTCCATGGCTTCCGGCCTGTCGTCCGTAAAGACGGGGATGTTGACCTGAGGCGGTGGCGTTTTATCGTTCGCCTCGGGATCGCGGGGGTTGTCGCGCAAAAGGTCATCCTTGATCAGCACCGCGCTGGCGTCGACCCGAAAGCCGTCGACGCCGCGATCGAGCCAGAAGCGCATGGTGCTCGCCATGGCTTTTCGGACTTCGAGGTTTCGCCAGTTCAGATCCGGCTGACTCGACAGAAAGGAATGATAATAGAATTGCCGGCGTTCCTCACACCATTCCCAGGCGCTGCCTCCGAACCGGCTGAGCCAATTGTTCGGCGGACCGCCGTTTGCGTTGGGTTCCGTCCAGATATACCAATCAGCCTTCGGATCGGTTCGCGAGCAACGGCTTTCCCTAAACCAGGCGTGCTGGTCGGACGTGTGATTGGGGACCAGATCGAGAATCAGGCGAATGCCGGAATCGTGCAAAGCTCGCACAACCCGATCGAAATCGTCCAACGTGCCGAAGCGTGGATCGACCGCGCAGAAATCGGCAATGTCATAGCCGAAGTCCTGATTGGGACTCTTGTAGATCGGTGTGAGCCACACGGCGCCCACGCCCAGCCAATTGAGATAATCGATCCGTTGCAGAAGGCCTCGGAGGTCACCTATGCCATCCCCGTTGCTGTCCAAAAAAGAAATCGCTGCGATTTCGTACACGACCGCGTCATGCCACCACGCTTCGCCGGAAGGACACGACTTCATTGACGTTTCGTTGTTGTTCACGCGCAGCAACTTCGGCGAGCGCGGCGATTGATCTCGCCTGAAAAAGCCGACGGTTAAACTCCGGCGCTCCGTCGTTTGTTCCTATAAGTTCAGGGACGGGGCTATCGTCGCTCGGACGAGTAGTGCCGGACTTCAGGAGTTCGATGACGAGTCCCTCATCATCCCTAAGCACAATGCCCGCCCGATTCCTTTTTCAAGGTACGTGAACGTCGGACCGGCAAATTAGCAGATGCCATGCGCTGCCGCCGTCAGAGCCTCCGGCTCGGCAGTTCGACAATGCGCGGAGTAGAGACTCCACATGACTAAAACGTGGCGGGATTTTTATTGGAACCCGAACCACCCACTGGCGTTTTGAGGCCGAGGAGGTCTGGAATGCCGTACTACTATTTTGATCTCATGATTGATGGCCGACCACATGACCAAGGCGGAATGATCCTGGAAGACTTTGCAGTCGCTTCCGACCGCGCAGATGCTTTAGCGAGCGAGCTTTACGTTATACGACCTGAATTGCATTCCAAGCGGTGCTTCGTACGCGTGGTAGATGCGAACAATGTGGAGATCTATCGTACCCCGATTGATCCTGTCCCCAAGTGGTCCGTGAAGACCGTGCAAAGTTGATACCGGCAGGGACGTGGCGAGGTACGAGGCATCAAGGAAAATACCCGGGCCGTTTCTCCGAGTACATCCCATCGGAAAAACTACTGCTGCGCGGCGGATGCCTTCCCACGGCAAAGCCGTTTCCGATTGGCGAGAGCTTGATGCGAGCCACTTTTGCCCCAGGCAGCGGCGGATTTGTTTTTTCGATAAGCGCAATGCCAACAATGAGGGCAAGTACGACAGCGAGTTCGACGAGAAACCTACCTCCTCTCTTCGAAGGTGAAAAGATCAAGAGCAGCTTGCTACACTAGACGAACGTACATAGACGGCAGCCGCCCAAGATTGGCCGTTCGCTCCGCGCACACGATGCCCGCATTCGCCAGAGCAATGGGATGCCGCACCCCGCTTTCCCATGCCGTTGAGATGCCGGTAGCTACCAAGGCTTCGGGATTGTTGAACTTCTCAGCCAGTCCGACTGCCCGGACATATTCCATCGCGATTTGCATGGCGCGGCAGAGAGCAGGATCTTGTGTAACAGGGAAATGAGCAGCGTACATGGCTTGACCACATTTGCTGTCCGAGAAACTTTTGCAGAGTTCTGGCGTTCCAAACTCGCCGCTCTTATCCGATAGGCAACCTCTGACCCAGGCGGGCTCTATCGGCCCTGTGTTCTGCATCCAGGCTTCTTGTTGTTAGCCTCAGGCGGTCCTCGGCAGGGCGGTTTGTTTGACACCATGCTAACGAGCCGCCAGGTTTTAAACTACCGCCGATGCCCCAGGGACAAGCCGATTGCTCGTCGGTTTGAAAAGACCCTTCTCGTACCGCCACGCCGTAAGTGGGCGCCACTGCGCAGGCCGCGCAACGGTGCGAGTATGCAGCAACTCGACTGATCGCGCTCCGCCGCTCTCCGCGTCGCTAACCTAAATTGGGGCGGCTGTCCCGGCCGCCCGGATATCCTGCGGCGCGCCTGACGACGACGGGTATGGTCTGCGACCCATCGATCTGCACGTGGCGCGCTTGCATGGGATGCACCTGGTACTTTGCGGCTTGTTGCAGCCGGCTCGCCCAGCGATGCTCTAGACGATCGATCACGTGACGGGGTAGACGAATATTTCCATGGGATCCTCCTCAGGCCGCCAGTGCCCGAGACGTGGAGAAGCGGCGCTTTGGCTTTTCTCCTGGGGGGTTGCGGGGGCCGCCATCCAGTTCGGATAACGCCTCCAGGATCGCGCATCCACGCCGACAGGCTGCTTCCGTCCCGCGGGCCGTGGGTAGCGGTCGCGGGCCGCATGTTCTTCCTCTCTTGAAGGACGGCAGCCCGAGACAACGAGGTCGGGCCGCCGCTGGATGTCCTGTCAGGCCGCCTTTGAGTCGAGCTGATGTACGTTGGCCTGTGAGGCCCCATTTATGGTGATCCGCCGCGGCTTCATGGCCTCGGGAATCTCCCGGACCAGATCGATCTTGAGCAGGCCGTTATCGAACGAGGCATTCTTGACCTGGACGTAATCGGCCAGGTTGAACTGACGTTTGAAGTGGCGGGTCGAAATGCCCCTGTACAGGAATTGACGTTCGGCTTTTTCGGGTTTGTTGCCTTCTATCGTCACGACGTTCTGCTCGGCTGTGATCGAGATTTCGTCGGGCGAGAAGCCGGCCACCGCGAGCGAGATCTGATAGCTGTCCTCGCCGAGCCGTTCGATGTTGTAGGGCGGGTAATTGTCCTCGGCCGTCCGCTGTGCGGATTCCGCGAGGTCGAACAGGCGGTCAAAACCGATGGTCGAACGCCAGAGGGGAGAGAAGTCGTAAGTGCGCATGGCCAGATCCTCCAAAGAGCAAAATGGTTACAAGCGGCACCGGACACGACCGATGCCCGTCTCCGGGCCCTAAGGCGCCCGGGCCACCCCTGCGGTGGCGCCTAGAAAATTATGAAAACGGAATTTGGTTTCAAGCGTCGGTAAAAATTTTGAAGCCAAATTCGGAGGGGCACCTTCAACGCCAGCACCAAAAAAAGGGGCGGAAGGCCCCCGAGAAGGTTACCACCGGCGCCAGCCGCGATGGCGCCATTCCCAATGTCCGATGCCCGAAGCGTGGCCCGGGGAGAAGCCGTGAAAGCGATAGCGAGTCGGGCCGCCACCCGCAGGGGCCCCACGGGTTGCAGACCCAGTGCGCTTGCTCGACGTTCGTGGCGACAGCAAGGGAACGATTTATTTCGAGCGACGTTCGATAAGGCGGAGCCATCGCCCGCCGTTCACAACGGCGCCTGTCGCGGATAGCCAAAGGTCTTTCGACCCGCTGTTATTCTCCACTAGCGCTCGCGCGGATAGCCAAAGGCGATGGCTCCATGCACGCCCCGAAATTTCGAATGCGATGGACGACCTACACGATCTGGTATGGGCCATGTTCGGAGTGGCGGTCGCCGCCGTCATGCTGGTAGCGGGCGAGCTGTATCTGGTGACGCGGCCGGATCCCCCAGGAGTAAATTCAATAAATTCAGAGCCTCCCGCCGTCGTCACATCCTCGGCTGAAGGCAGCCGGGGCAACGAAGCGAATAGCCCTCGCGGCGGAGATCCATTGGAAGTTTTGGATGCCAACGCTGCTTGTCGCGGTCGGACCGAAACCACGGTGAGTATTCATTGAGCCCGACATTTTCATGCGCAAGGGCTCTCCTCCGCTAAAAGGGGAACGGCGGGACGCAAGAAGGGGGCGCCATCGAGTGGTCCCGATGGCCTTTCCCTGGTCGAGGCGGTAGTGCTGCTGTTGGTTGGCCGAACGTCCCCTGATCACGGTTATCACCGCGTCGCGATGCGTGGCAGACATTCGCCCGGCTCCTGAGACAAACCGGTGCGAATGCATCGGAGAATATCCGGTTTGCCCCTCGCAGGCTTGGCTGTAAAGCTCACTTCGAAGGCGTTCGGGGTGGATTTCCTCACGCCTTCGATCTCGCTTTAGGCGGCCTCAGCAACCGGTGCAAATGTCGGGTATGATAGTCTCGACGGTTTTGCCGCGCGCCTTATCGCGAGTGTCTTGAGGCCAAAGCAAACGATCGGGAGTTGTTACGGTAGCCTTGGGCGGATCTTTAGACCGGCTTGTCGGCCGAGCGTCCCCGTCCTGCTTTGCTTGCGCCACGGTTGCCATGGCCAAGATGAGAATTACTACTAGTTGTCGCATTTCACGGCTCCGTTAGTTCGTTTCTTCCTTTCTGCCGGGAGGGCCGGCTTGTTTCCGCGCGATCGTGTGTTCGAACCGACCATAACGCTTGTGTCAAAACTGCGATCGAGAGCCCAAGACCCGTCGGGGCCTTGGGCGCATCGGCCGGGTTTACCAGCCGGCCACTACATAGGGCGGCGTTGGCGGTGCCACCAGAGGCGCCGACACATAGCCTGGGCGACTCACCACGATGGTGCGTTCACGCACGACGGGCGGTGCGACGACGGCGGGTCGCACGATGTATCTGGGCGCCATCACGACGTGATAGGGCTCGACGATTGGAAATGGCTCCGCATAAGTTTCGAAATAGACGCTCTGCGCGGATGCGCTGCTTATGCCAATGCCGAGGGAGCCGACGAGCGCCAGGCCGAGCCGCAGGAGCATGGACGTTTTGGAGTTCATCTCACACCTCCGTGGGTAGGTTGGGATGTCCCATAAACGACAAACAGCTGGAGCTGGTTCCTGGGCTCGGATTTTTTGGCGATGTAATTCCTTCAACTGGAGCGGCCGATGTCTTCGACGTTGACCCGAATGGTAACCGACCGGTCGTTGCGCTTGACCGAGAGCTCGATTTCCTTTCCGACGCCGACGGCCTCGAGCTGGTCGGTCAGATCGGACAGCCGCCTGGCAGGTTGCCGGTTTGCGCTCACGATGACGTCTCCGAGTGCGCCGGTCTGGTCTATGCCGCGCAGCCCGGCCTGCGCAGCCGGTGAACCCGGCACAGCGCGCACCACGACGACGCCTTCTATCCCGAGCCGAGTTGCCACGGCCTCACTCGCGGCCACAATCCCGATGCCGGGAGTAGGCACCCGCCCCTTGCTGATGAGCTGGGGAACGACACGGTTCACGGTGTCTACCGGGACCGCAAATCCTATGCCGGCGTTGGAACCGGACGGGGATATGATCGCAGTGGTCACACCGATCAGCCGTCCAGCAGAATCCAGCAGCGGACCTCCGGAATTGCCGGGGTTCACGGCGGCATCGGTCTGGATGACATTGCCGATTTCGCGCCCGGCATTCGTCGGCAGCCGCCGCTTCAGGGCGCTGATCACGCCCGTCGTCAGCGACTGATCGAGGCCGAAGGGGTTGCCGATGGCGAACGCGGCTTGGCCGACCTTCAGGTCGGCCGAACTTCCTACCGCGATGGGAGGTGGCAGATTGCGAGTGCTTCGCAGCCTGACGACGGCGAGATCGTAGTTCGGCGCCGTCCCGACGATCGAAGCGCCGACTACTTCGCCGGTGGCGAAGCGGATCGCAACCTCCCGGGTCCCGCTCACCACATGATTGTTGGTGACCACATGGCCCGCGCCGTCCCAGACAAAGCCAGTGCCGCTCTGTTCGCGGCCACCTTCGCCTTCGACATCTGCCGATCCAAAACTGGCTGCGGCACCTACGACCTGAACCACCGAAGGAGACACCCTTTCGAACAGGCCGATTGTAGCGCGTTCGGCTTCCGCTAGATCGCCCCGCGCGGCGATCGGCCTTGGAGAGGTCGCTGCGTACAACAGGGTGTCAAGGTAGGGCCGCCCGAACAAGGCGGCAAGCAGCACAATCAGGATGAGGATAGCCGCCCGGGAAAAATGTTGGCGCATGGAGCCACTCCAAGTCTGCGTCGTTAGTTCCAGCATCAAGACACGCCAACCGGGTTCGTTCCGAGTCGCCCGATCGCAAGCGGAAAACCCTCCCCTCTTGAAACCAAATCACGGCTTCCTAGTTTTTCTGCAGCCACCCAAGGTGGCGCCGGACGCCAAAGCAGGGTCCGGCCGAGGCCATCGGGGCATCCCCGGTGATGCTCCTATCCATGTTGCTCGAAGGAGGATGTGGTTATGAGAACTTATGATCTGCCAACACTTAGACGCTCGACTGTCGGGTTCGACCGGCTCTTGAATCTGGTGAGTGACGCGACAGTCGCGGAGGATAACTTCCCGCCGTTCGATGTTGAGCGCACCGGCGAAAACCAGTATCGGATCTCAATGGCACTTGCCGGCTTCGCGCCGCAAGACATCGACATCACCGCGGAACAATCCGCACTTGCAGTCGAAGGCCGTAAGGTCGGGAAAGAAGACGGCGACTACCTGCACCAGGGAATCAGCGTGCGGCCGTTTCGCCGCGTCTTCAACCTCTCGGAACACATGCAGGTGAAGGACGCGACGTTCGATAATGGCCTGCTCAACATCGTATTGATACGGGAGATACCGGAGGCGATGAAGCCGCGGCGGATTCCGATCGTCGGCGCTGGCAACGAGAGCCAGAAAACCGAAAATACGCAGGCGGCCTGAGAGCGACCGTCTTCGAGCAGCACCGGCGCGGCAAGCCGCGCTCTAGAGAGCTGCGACCATTGAAACATGAAAAAGGAGTACAAAATGGCACTACGTGATCTCGTTCCATGGAACAACAGCTCACGCAATGTGAGCGTACAAGGCAATGAAACAGGCAATCCGTTTCTTGCGCTCCACCGTGAAATGAACCGCATGTTCGACGAGGCATTCCGGAGCTTCGATATTGGCTCTTTTGGCTCGTCCTCGATGACGGGTTGGCCAAGCGTCGAACTCAACGAGACGGAAAAGGAGGTCAAGGTCATCGCTGAACTTCCGGGTCTGGACCAGAACGACGTTGCGATCGAACTCTCGGACGGTGTGCTGACCATCAGCGGCGAGAAGAAGAGCCAATCGGAAGACAAGGAGCGTCGCTTCAGCGAGCGTTACTATGGACGTTTCGAGCGGCGTATTCCCGTCGACGACGTCGACCAGGACAAGGTCGCCGCGTCGTTCAAGGACGGAGTCCTCACCGTGACGCTGCCCAAGCTGCCTACAGCGCAGCGGAAGGTGAAAAGGATCGCGATCAACGGAGTAAGCAACTGACAGTAGGATCAAGGCGGGCGGGGGTTTTCTCCCGTCCGCCTGGGGAGGCTTCCATGAAAGTCTCGCCTTTGTCGACCCATTCGGAGTTTGCGGCCCGTCAACCCGTCCCGGGTCCGTCGGCGCAATCGATATTCCCGGCGGACGCGCACGCCACGATCCACAAGGCCGCCCCCTCGCCGATGACTTCGGGCCGGGCCCTTGCCGAACAATGGAAGCTCCGTTTCGAGCGCCGCTCTGCCCCGTACGTCGAACCGTTGATGGGCTGGACCGGCGGCGACGATACTCTGGCTCAGGTGGAGCTTTCGTTTCCGTCCGCCGAGGCGGCGATCGCCTATGCTCGCCGCCAAGGCCTGCAGTTTACCGTGCAGAACCTGCCGGGGTCGAAGCCGCGCCTGGTTTCGGACAATCCGAGCGCCGAAACCCGAATTGCGAGCCAGCAGCGCCGCCGAAGGTTGGAATGGATTGAGCGAACCCTTGGACCGGACGTGCTCCGTCACGGGTTTGGGCCTGAACTCGCTCCCGCCGCAAGCTACAGACATCCGCAACAGGTGCTGCTGGACAGCAATCTGTCGCCGACGCAAAAGGACGATGTCTTGCGGCGCTGGGCTTTTGATGCCTATCGGATAGACGTGGAGCACTCGAAGGGCAACTTGCTGACGCGGCCTTCCCATCTTTGGGAGGTGATCGATGCGCTGCTCGATCTTGAGGAGCCGCAGATAACGGCAGGATCCTTTCGGCACGTTCGACAGGAAGGCGAGTTGATTTCGATCGCAGGCGCCGCCATGAGGCGATGCCAATCGCGTTCGAAGGAGTGGCCGGATCGTGGATGTTGAGCGATAGTCAGAGAGGATCTTTGCTGGGGCCCGCCCGCCATGCCAAAGGAAACCAAATTCTTACGAAAGCAGGCCGACAAGGCCGAGCGACGGGCGAGAGAGACTGCTGATGCAGAAGTCTCGGAAAACCTTTTGAACCTGGCAAGGACCTATCGCAGTCAAGCAGCTGAAGGGCGGAGCCAGGAAAAGAAGCGACGCTGACATCAATGCAAAGAGCACATCCGGCCTGACCGGTCGAGCCAAAGCTTGGCTAACAGCCGGGACGGCCGAAGTGACAAAAATTCTTTGAACGACCTCTTGCACGGCTAATTATTGCTTCCTAGGTCCTTTTCGCCCGGGGGCCGCTTGCCGGACCCGGTTTTTGGACATCGCTGAACTGACATGGAGGATGTGCATGCATTTCCGCCACTGCACGACCGCGTGCTGGTGCGCCGCATCGATGCCGAGGAGAAGACTGCCGGCGGCATTATCATTCCCGACACCGCAAAGGAGAAGCCGCAGGAAGGCGAAATCGTCGCCGCGGGCCCGGGTGGCAGAAACGAGCAAGGCCAGTTGATCCCGATCGACGTCAAGCCGGGAGATCGGGTTTTGTTCGGCAAATGGTCGGGCACCGAAGTGAAGATCGACGGTCAGGACTACTTAATCATGAAGGAGAGCGATCTTCTGGGCGTGATCGACAAGACCGGCTCGGTCAAGAAAGCCGCCTGACCACAACTTGCGAAGCCGACAGTCATTGAGGAGAGAGGAGCAACAAACATGGCTGCCAAGGAGGTGAAATTCTCCACCGACGCCCGCGACCGGGTGCTGCGGGGAGTGGATACGCTGGCGAATGCGGTCAAGGTGACGCTTGGCCCCAAGGGGCGAAACGTGGTGATCGAGAAATCCTTCGGAGCGCCGCGCATCACCAAGGATGGCGTGACCGTCGCTAAGGAGATCGAACTGGAGGACAAGTTCGAGAACATGGGCGCGCAGATGGTGCGCGAAGTCGCCTCCAAGACGAGCGACCTCGCGGGCGACGGGACCACCACCGCGACCGTATTGGCCCAGGCCATCGTCAAGGAAGGCGCGAAATCCGTCGCCGCGGGCATGAACCCGATGGATCTCAAACGCGGCATCGATCTTGCCGTCGAAACCATCGTTGATGATTTGAAGGCGCACGCCAAGAAGGTCACCACCAACGAGGAGATTGCCCAGATCGCGACCATCTCGGCCAATGGCGATATCGAGATCGGCCGTTTTCTTGCGGACGCCATGCAGAAGGTCGGTAACGACGGGGTTATCACCGTAGAGGAAGCCAAGAGCCTCGATACGGAGCTCGAGGTGGTCGAAGGCATGCAATTCGATCGCGGCTACGTGTCGCCCTACTTCGTCACTAATGCCGAGAAGATGCGGGTCGAGTTCGAAGACCCCTACATCCTGATCCATGAGAAGAAGCTGTCGACCCTGCAGTCCATGCTGCCGCTGCTCGAGGCCGTCGTGCAGTCCGGCAAGCCGCTGCTCGTCGTTGCCGAGGATGTCGAAGGCGAAGCGTTGGCAACCCTCGTCGTCAACAGGCTACGCGGCGGGTTGAAGGTCGCGGCCGTGAAGGCTCCGGGCTTCGGCGATCGCCGCAAGGCCATGCTGGAGGACATCGCGATCCTGACCGGTGGCCAGGCGATCTCGGAAGATCTCGGCATCAAGCTCGAGAACGTCACGCTCAAGATGCTCGGCCGCGCCAAGAAGGTGGTCATCGACAAGGAGAACACGACCATCGTCAACGGTGCGGGGTCCAAGAAGGACATCGAGGCCCGCGTCGCCCAGATCAAGATGCAGATCGAGGAGACCACCTCCGACTACGATCGCGAAAAGCTGCAGGAGCGGCTTGCGAAGCTGGCCGGCGGGGTCGCCGTGATCCGCGTCGGCGGGGCGACCGAAGTCGAGGTCAAGGAGCGCAAGGACCGCGTCGACGATGCGATGCACGCGACCAGGGCGGCAGTCGAGGAAGGCATCCTGCCCGGCGGCGGAGTTGCGCTGCTGCGCGCCTTGAAGGCGCTCGATGGCATCAAGACCGCGGATGCCGACCAGAAGGCCGGCGTCGACATCGTGCGCCGCGCGATCCAGGTGCCGGCGCGGCAGATCGTGCAGAACGCCGGCGAAGACGGCTCGCTGGTGGTCGGCAAACTGCTGGAGAACTCCAGCTACACCTGGGGCTTCAATGCCGCCAGCGGCGAATACCAGGACCTAGCCAAGGCAGGCGTGATCGATCCGGCCAAGGTTGTTCGCACCGCGTTGCAGGATGCGGCTTCCGTAGCGGCGTTGCTAATCACCACGGAAGCACTGGTCGCCGAGAAGCCGAAGAAGTCCGAGCCGGTGCCCGCCGCGCCGCCGATGGACTTCTAATCGAGACCGAGCCCAGCCGAGCGCGGCTTCCCGAGGGCGAGCTAAAACGGAGCGAATCGAAATAGCTCACCCTCGATCGGGCGCGGCGGCCTGATCTCGGAACCAATCCGCCGCCGCGGTATTCGCCGGAGGCCTCCAACTGCAATGAATGGGCATGCACCTGACGGACTAAGGCAATTCTCCGATCTGGCTTGGGTGCCCAATGCCGAACGATTAAAAGACCTATGCTCGTCCCCCGCCCATCAGCAAGCATGTGCACGGAAAACTCAGCACCATTCCACGTTGTCGATCCTGTAAGTACTAAAACCGGTAGGCGTCTGGACCTCCACGGTAGCGTTTTTGGTCTGTCCAATTAAAGCGCGGCCAAGCGGTGAAAAAACTGAAATCTTGCCCTTTTTTGCATCGGCTTCGGGCTCACCGACAATTTGCCATCGCCGCTTTTTGCGAGTTTCTTCGTCGATAAGTGTCACAGTTGCACCGAATTTGACGGTGTCGCCGGAGAGCCGGGAGACGTCGATTACTTCAGCCCGAGCAAGCTTATCCTGGAGTTCCGCAATGCGAGCCTCGTTGAGGTCTTGCTGAGATTTGGCGGTTTGATAAGCCGCATTCTCGGGCAGATTTGGTTCGTCCGCGATAGCTTCCCTGATGCGTTCCGCGATGTACGGCCTCTCCCGATGGCATTGCCCTAGCTCTTCTTTAAGAGCTGCGAAGCCTTCGCTTGTCATGGGCAGTTTGTTCATTGGCCATCCATAGCTTGAGGCATCGAGATACTTACAAGGCCGCTCACCGGCGGCACGGGCTTGGAAATTCACGGCCGAGGGCTCGGAATCGATTCCTGCCGAATAAGATGGTTCCTATGCTGAACAATTTACCGACGAAATAACTCCGACCGAAACGGCAAAAGCTCGACATTGCCCAAACTGGGCGGCAATTGACCTCGCTGGCGCCAGGCTTGCCGAGGTCCGGGCCGCATGAAGGACTTTACAGCGCTGGAAGCCCGCGGCCAATGGAACCAGACGACCCTAGGCACGCACTTCCTGTCGTTGAAAGGCGACATAGGCAACCGTGAACAACAGAATCATGGCGGCGACCAGCGCCGAAAGCTGGGGCCAGACGATCAGCGCGCTTTCCATCGTCGGCAAAGGCGCTCCGTACAGTGCGCCCTGAAGCTGCGACATGAACAATGGTCCAACCGAACGTGCTGCGGGATCAAGCAATATGGCGGTGATTTCAGCATACAGCGTTTGCGGTGAAAGCCGCGCGATCGATTGCTGAGCTTCGAATTGCGCGAGCACGGTGGAAGGATCCAGTGGATCCATTGGCGCAATGACGCCGGCCAGCAATGGTGCGATCATTCCCCAAAAGACCGTGAGAATCAGCCACACCGACAAGGCGGCGAGCGCCGACGTCGCCGGTGATCGAATGACAGCCGAAAATGTGATGGCGAGCGCGAGCCAAACGCCGGCGCAGGCCAACGTCGCTGCGAGATAGGCCAGACTGCGAACGACGTCGGCCGCCGTGGGCGGCAGCCCGAGAAACAGAATGCCGAGCCCGGTCATCAGCAGCCACAGCGTGAGCAGCGCGATGGCGATGACAAGAAGTGCTCCGAGAAACTTTCCGAACAGGACGGCGTCGCGATAGATCGGCTGTGCCAGCAGCCGGCTCATGGTCCGGCGGTTGTATTCGCCGTTAATCGCATCGAAACCGAGCGCGATGGCTACCAGCGGTAGCAGGAAGCCGAGAAACGCGGCAAATGAAGGTAACGGCTCGCGCGCGACCGTGAAAAGCTTCAGGAACAGGTAGGCGTCCTCGGCCGTGGTATCCTTGATGCGGCCGATCGCGCCATAGACCGCACCGATCGCCGTCAGCAGCACCAGGCCCATGATCAGGTGCATGCGGGCACTGGTCAAATGGTCGGCCGCTTCCTTGAGTGCAATAACGCCAACGCCGCGGAACGGAGAGCCCTCACGCACGATCATCGGGGAACCTCCCGGAAATACCGGCCATAGGCTTCATCGAGCCTCGCACGACGCAGGTCGAGGTTGCGGAGAGCGCCGCCTGCGGCGACGATCCGCTGCGCGAGCTGCGGCCGCACATCGCGCACGGCCTCGCATTGCCAATGCCCGTTCACCGCCATGACGCTCTTGACACCCTCGACGGTGGTAGCGAGCGCAGCCAAATCGATTCCCTCCGCCTCGACATCGATGACATACGTGCCACCGCCAATTTTTGACGCCAGTTCTTCGATCGTTCCGAAAAAGCCGATCCTGCCGTTGTTGAAAAGCGCGATCCGGTGACAGACGGTCTGAACAACGTCGAGCATATGCGATGACAGCAAGATCGTCATGCCATCGCGACTCAGCTTTTGGATCAGGTCAAGCAACTCTTGCGTCGACTGCGGATCCAGCCCTGAGGTCGGCTCGTCCAGAATAGCGATCCGGCATTGGCGCATCAGCAGTTCGGCGATGCCGAGCCTCTGCCGCATGCCGCGCGAATAGGTAGCGACCGGTCGGTCGGCGACCTCGAGCAGATGAACGGAGGCGAGCACACTGTCGATGCGTCCGTCCACGGCCCCGCGCGGGATGGCTGCAAGCCGAGCCATGTAGGCAAGGTTCTCGCGTCCCGTCATAATCTCATAGAAACCGACGGAATCCGGCAGATATCCGACATCGCGTTTCACCTCAAGCGGCCACCGCAACGGGTCCTTGCCGAGAATCCGGATGCTCCCCCGCGTGGCTTCGGTCAGGCCCAGCAACATCAGAATCGTCGTCGTCTTGCCGGCACCGTTCGGACCAAGTAGACCGATCACCTCACCGGCACGGACCTGCAGGTCGACGCCATCCACGGCAACATGCGGACCATATTGCTTGGCAAGACCTGTCGCTTCGATAACGAACTCGTCGCTCATCGCCGTCCATACCGCATCACTGCGCCGCCCAGGACCAGTACCGCAGCGGCAATGACGCCGAGTCCGGCAACGCCCCAAATCGTTGACGTTCGCACTGTCGTTCGAAATTGCACCGATTCGGAGAGGCCGCCGCCACCGCTGCGCAGCGTGACCATGTAGTCCCCGGCAACCGCCCGCTCGGAAGGCTTGATTTTTACGTTCACTTCTCGCGTCTGGTTCGGCGCGATGCTCGCGATCTGCTTCGGCTCGAAGGTGACGCTCCAGCCCGACGGGGGCGAAGCGGACATCTCGATGTCGGTCGCGGGCGCCGACCCACCATTGACAAGCGTAAAGGTGAAGTTCGATTCCTGTCCTGCAACGGCATCGCCAGAGAGGCGCTCCTGCGGGCCGACCATTCGCAGTTGCGGTTCTCCGGTGACTTCCAGGCTCAATGTGGCTTCGGCGGATTTGTCACCGCCCGACAGACGCACCGCGATCGGATAACGGCCGGCAGCCGCGGCGCGCGAAGGCACAATGTCGAGGGTGATGTTTTCGGAACTCCCTGCATTAATGGGAAGCCCGGTGATTTCCTCCGAGCCGTAACCTCGCTTGAACTTTGCCTGAAATCCCTCGGGCGTTCGCGCCGACAGGTTAAACAGCGACTGGTCGGAGCCGCCGTTGGTGGCCTTGATCCGGAAGGTGAAGGTCGAGCGAGGCGTGCCGCGCAGGGCCGGCAGCTCAGGTTCAAGCGTGAGCTTGCCGGATGCCGCTTCCGAAAGCCTGACGCTCAGAGGCAATGAGATCGTTTGCCCGTCCTGCCTGGCGTTGATCTTGAGCGCGAAGGTGCCGGCGGAGATACCGGCGGGTGGCTTCAGTTCGAGCGTAAGACGCTCGGTCTCATCGGGGCCCACCATCACCGCCGAGATTTGTCTCCCGCCGCCCTTGAATGCCGCTTCCCAGCCTTCCGGAACGCCCTCAAGGTCTAGCCCCAGCCGTTGCGGGGGCTGATGCGCGTTCCGGACGGAGATCTGGATTGATCCGGCCTCACCCGGCTTCAGCGAGAATTCGGGATGCGGGGTCGTGATCCAAAGGCCGGTAAGGGGTGGGGAAGTCTCTGCAGCCAGGGAGTCAGCTGGACCGATCAAAGTCGCCAGTACGACGAACAGAAGAAAGCGCGCGCCGTGCGTAAACGATCTCATGGTATCCTCATTTTGTCCTTCGGGGTAAACCGATCCCGCCTCTTATCGGGCACCCGCGGCTCTCTCCTTTCTTCCACGTTAGTGCGTTTTCATGCACGCAGCAGCATCGGGTGAAAGGCGTTGCACCCGGTAATTCGAATCGGCGATGTCATTGGCGGCCGGGACTTGAAGCCGCCGGACGACAAACGACTTAGGGCGCACGTTGCTTTCGTCAAGCCTGGCCGCGCGAACTTTTTGTCGCATCTCGAGCAGCTGCGCCCCTTCTTCCGGGCCTCGACGTCATCCCACGTGCGTCGTTGGCACCCTGCCAGGAGTCCTCGCGGCTCCTTCTCCCTAACCCCGCGTCCATCCTCCGGGACTCGTTCCCGCACCCCGCGCCGGCCACCGATAAGGCGAAAACTGAGCCAGCGCTGCGCCGATCGCTGCGGCGACATCCACTGCATCAATTCGTCGAGCAGCGGCACGGCGGTGAGCAAACTTGGTGCTATCACGCAGATCCAGAGGCACCGGGTACAAAAGTGGGACTGGCTGCACCCTCTCGCCGGTCTTGAAACCCAACGGCACGCTCCTAGTTCATCTGCTGTCGCGCGGCTGATTCGAGCGAACGGATGTAGAGCTGCTGCGCGCTGACCAGTTTGCTCAAACGAGATGAGGAATATGAGAATTTTGATTTCCGTCAGCCGGAGTTCGATGAGCATCAAAAGCGGTTCGCAGCATGAAGAATAATACCCGTTTCAACGTCGGCTACGCGATCGCGGCAGTCGCCGCGATCCTTCTCATACAGTACATCGTCTCGGCAACCAGCCAGGTCGCCGTCATCCCTTACAGCGAATATCAACAGTTGCTGAAGCAGGGAAAGGTCGCGACGGTCGGGATCTCCGATCGCATATTGCAGGGCACGCTGAAAGAGCCTTTGCCTAGCGGACAAAAGCAGTTCGTTACCACGCGCGTGGACCCTGGGATTGCACAGGAACTCGAGAAAGCCGGCGTTATCTTCACCGGTCAGATCGAGAGCACCTTTGTTCGCGACCTGTTGTCATGGGTCATGCCGGTGCTACTGTTCTTCGGCCTGTGGTGGTACATCGGCAAGCGAGCCGCGGAGGGCGGAGGCTTCGGCGGCGGGCTGATGGCAATCGGCAAGAGCAAGGCGAAGGTCTATGTCGAATCCAATACCGGCGTGACGTTCGCGGACGTTGCCGGCGTTGACGAGGCCAAGGACGAACTGCGCGAAATCGTCGATTTTCTCAAGAATCCGGCAGGGTATGGCCGGCTCGGCGGCCGGATGCCCAAGGGCGTGCTGTTGGTCGGGCCCCCCGGCACCGGCAAGACGCTCCTGGCGAAGGCTATCGCCGGGGAGGCGAAGGTCCCGTTCTTCTCGATCTCCGGCTCGGAATTCGTCGAGATGTTCATCGGCGTCGGAGCGGCCCGGGTTCGCGATCTCTTTCAGCAGGCGCACCAGAAGGCCCCCGCCATCATCTTCATTGATGAGCTGGATGCGCTCGGCCGCGCCCGCGGCATCGGGGCGTTCGCCGGCGGCCACGACGAAAAGGAGCAGACCCTCAACCAGCTCCTGGTCGAGCTCGACGGCTTCGACTCACGCTCGGGCCTGGTCATACTCGCCGCCACCAACCGCCCCGAGATCCTCGATCCGGCACTGCTGCGCGCCGGCCGCTTCGACCGCCAAGTGCTGGTCGACCGTCCGGACCGGAAGGGCCGCACCGAAATTCTCAGGGTGCACATGAAAAAGGTGCAGCTGGCGCCCGGTGTCGACGCCGAGGCCGTGGCGGCGATGACGCCCGGTTTTACCGGCGCCGACCTCGCCAATCTCGTCAACGAAGCCGCGCTGCTGGCAACCCGCCGCGGCGCCGATGCGGTCGCGATAGCTGATTTCAACAATGCGGTCGAGCGCATGACCGCGGGATTGGAAAAGCGCAACCGGCTGCTCAATCCAAAGGAACGCGAAATCGTGGCCTATCACGAAATGGGCCATGCCCTGATCGCGCTCTCATTGCCGGGCGTCGACCCGGTGCACAAGGTATCGATCATCCCAAGGGGGGTCGGGGCGCTCGGCTATACCATCCAGCGACCGATCGAGGATCGCTTCCTGATGACCAAGGAAGAGTTGGAGAACAAGATGGCGGTGCTGCTGGGTGGGCGCGCAGCGGAATTGATCGTCTTTGAGCATCTGTCAACGGGTGCGGCCGACGACCTTCGCCGCGTCACCGACATCGCCCGTAGTATGGTCACGCGCTACGGCATGTCTGAAAAGCTTGGCAGCATCGCCTATGATCGCGAGCCGGGCAATTTCCTCGCCGGTCCTGACCGGCCATATCCTGCGCGCGAGCGCGAATATGCCGAAGAGACCGCCGCCGCAGTCGATCATGAGGTCCGGGCCATCATTGATCGGGTATTTCAGCGCGCACAAAGTCTCTTGAAGGCCCGCCGCGCGATACTGGACCGGGCGGCACAGACCCTATTGGAAAAAGAAACGCTGGAGCAAAGCGACCTCGATACGCTGGTGCGGGAAACGCCCAAGGAGGGGCTAAGGGCCGTCTAGGCGATGCGAGCCGCACGCTGTGCGATGATTCATGTTTGGAGGGGGTCGTGACGACCACATTTCAGCGGATCTTGCTGGCCGCGATCATCGCTCTGACGATCGGATTTTCTTTACGCTCAAACGCGGAAGGAACTCGAGCTCGCGTCAACATATTCGGCTTGGGCTCCGAGCGCTGCGATATCCTTCAGTCAGTTGAGAGCCGCAAACGAGAAATCATTCTATGGATCGAAGGATTTTCGAGCGGGTTGAACTATGTGGCGGCGGCGAGTGATCAGAAACAATCCACCCCAGATACTGATATGATGATGGCCGAGGTGGAAAAGGCTTGCCGCCGAAAACCATCTCAGATTTTGGCGACGGCCGCCTGGACCGCGTTTCTGACGTTAAACGAAAGGTAAAGCGCGGAGTCCTTTCTTAAGAACGCCTTCTGCAGACGCCCGCCACCGGTGCCGAGCCGCTCGGTACGATTGG
The DNA here is from genome assembly GCF_040546575.1 of Bradyrhizobium sp. OAE829. NCBI lineage: Bacteria > Pseudomonadati > Pseudomonadota > Alphaproteobacteria > Hyphomicrobiales > Nitrobacteraceae > Bradyrhizobium > Bradyrhizobium sp. OAE829. The sequence continues at coordinate 2,590,796 of NZ_JBEPOE010000001.1, forward strand.
GCACGTCCCGCTGGATCAACCAGCCTCGGCGGGCCGGTCCCGCGTATCAGAAAAGCCGGACCAAGCGCACGGGAGAGCGACGCCGCATAGAAGGGCCATCGGAAAGAAGGCCGCAGCTCCGAACCCGGCATAGAGATTTCCTGACAACAATGTCAGCGCGGCTGTCGCCAAACCTGAGCCAAACGCATAAAGGGCTTGGGCCGTGCCCGCCGTGCCCGCTGGAACAAGTGTCGCCATCATGCGCATGCATGCAAGATGAAGCAGGGCGAAAGTCAGTCCGTGTAGCGGCTGTATAATCGAGAGCACTAAAACGGAAGCGCTCACGCCCTCGATGGACCACCGTATGATTCCAGCTGCGGCCGCCAGAGCAGCCGCACCACGCGCGCCGAACCGGTCGAGTAAGGAGGGACCAATTAAGAAAAACACGATGACTTCTGCAGCTACGGCTTCCGACCATAGCACGCTTATAACCGACGTATCGATGCCGGCAGCACTCCACCTGATCACGGCAAACGCATCGTGCATCGCATGACTACCGTAGACCAGAGCTGAAACCACAATCAGGATGCGAAACCGCGAGATCTTAAGAAGGCTATGCAGGGCAGCGAGAACGGTCGGTCCACCGTCACAACGTTGGGGCTGAGGGGTAACACGAGGCAGCAGGGCCGTTGCTCCAGCTGCCGCCGCCAATAGGGCCGCATTCATCCAGATGATCGGGGTGAGATCGTCTTGGCTGACTAACTGTCCGATGATCAGCGTTCCCAATACGAATGCCGCCGACCCGGAGCCGCGTATCCAGCCATATTCAAAAGGCCTGCCCGCGATCTGAGGCTTTGCTGCGTTAACTGACAACGCGTCGGCAATCGACGTCGTGGGCGCAAGTGCTGCAGCTTGAACTAAAGCTATAAGAAACAATAACCAAAAGCTATTTGCCAACGAGAATACAGCAGCCGTAGCGGCTGCCAGCGCAGCACAGGTCGCGAGCAGAAGCCGTAGTGATCCCAAAAGATCGGCCAGCATTCCTACCAGTGGGCCGGCGGCAAGGCGCACCAACATTGCAGCGCCTAGTATCAGACCGATTTGCTGAGCAGTCAGAGCTCTCGTTTCAAAAAACTTTGGCCAGAAGGGCGATGCCACGCCAAACGCAGCATACAGCGCGACGTAAAGAACGATATATACGATCGGTCCATTGATGCGCACGGCGCTACCCAAAGGCTCGTTCGTGGTGTGACACGAGACAGACCGCATACCAAATACATCAGATCTGCACAATTGCGCGGACGCATCTCTGTGAGTCCCCCCGGGGAGGCCCTGCCCTCGGGGCTGTGGCGATAGCTGGATTGGAGGATTTTCGGCTTCAGCGATCCGAACAGCCTGCGCGCGTTCCTCCGAGGATTGAAAGGACGCTCGCTCTTCCTAATTCAATAGACAGAACATCTTTTTGGGATGCTAGTAGTGCCGATCACCTCCAACCACGACCATCAATCATCAGGCGACGACGAATTGGAGTCCCTGATCCGCCGGGATTACGAGCGATGCCATCCCGGCGACACGTTTGATGATCTCAAGCGGCGGGCCGCGTTTTCAAAGGAGGATAGAGGACTGCTGCGAGACTGGATGGCGATAGCAGCGGCCTATAGGAAGAAATTGCGCGGCTGAATTCAGTCAAGCGTCCATGTTTTCAGCACCCCGACGCGGACGCCCTTTTCTGATGCGATCAGACTCTGAGGCAGGCGCCAATCAGAAGTGACTTTGGCAGTGGGCCAATCCATTGACACCCGCGCCCGCGCCGCGCCTCAAGGTCCCTCCGCTGCCTCTGTCGGCACGGGTTCGCGCGGCAAGGTGCCGCTGGTTGGCACGGCAACGCTCCCGTCTCATCCCGCCCAAGCGCGTCATTCCCGTGGCTAAAAGGTCAGGAGATGCCATTGGAACCTGCAATGGGCGATGAGACTTTATCCGATTTACGGGAGACCGAGAACAGTGCCCCATTCGGAAGCGCATAAGCTTCGCAGACAAGTCTCCACATTGTCCGAGTTCGGCAAGCAAGCTTTGCGCAGCGATGACATCGACGGTCTTCTACAAGAGGCAACTCGGCTTGTCTCCGACGCCATCGATGTTGAGCTGGTGAAAGTGCTGGAGCTTGTCCCGGGCGGCGAGAATTTGCTTGTCCGCGCCGGGGTGAACTGGAACCCCGGCGTGGTAGGCCACGCCGAAATACCTGCGCATGAGGGCTCGCCGGCTGGCTATGCCTTGCACACGAACCAGCCGGTGATCACCGAAGATACCGAAAGGGAAGTCCGGTTCGAAATTCCCGAGCTCCTGATCGAGCATAGCGTCAGGAGCACCGTTAATGTTGTTATTCGCGGCGAGAGCGGCCCATTCGGTGTGCTGGAGGTTGACTCGCGTCGGCTCCGCAAATTCGAGCAGGATGATATCGATTTCCTTCAGAACTACGCCAATCTGTTGGCTTCCGCTATCGACCGAGTGAGGATCCAGCGGGAATTGGCGGAGCGGGCGCTCAGGCAGGAAATGCTCGGTCACGAGCTTCAGCATCGCATCAATAACATGCTGGCGACTATCCAAGCCATTGCGCGGAGGACGCGCGCCAAGAGCCAGAACCTTGACGAGTTTGCAAAGGCGTTTGAGGACCGATTGGCTGCGATTGCGCGCACCCATGCTTTATTGAGCCGAACCCACACCAGCACGATTGATATCCGGGAGATTCTTTCGCAGGAGCTGTCGGTGCATGGCGCTGTCGAGGGCGAGAACCTTCAGCAGCGCGGTCCCAATATCTTGATCCCGGCAAAACAGGCCGAGGTGTTGTCGATGGCAATACACGAACTTGCGACAAACGCCGTTAAGCACGGCGCGCTGTCCGTGGAGAACGGTCGTATTGATATATCGTGGGATGCTCATGATCGAGGCCATGAAAAAGAGTTTCAACTCCACTGGCGGGAGCGAGCGAGCCCGATCGGGCACCAGCCGGCTCGGCGGGGTTTTGGTTCTGAATTTCTTGAGAAATCGATACCACATATGTTGCGCGGTCGATTCGAGCGAACGTTTGATTCTGATGGAATAGAATGCACGGTCTCATTCTTGTTGGACCAGAGCGATAAATGAGAAGAGCTGCATTTCATCAGACAACGAGGGGCGCTGTAGCGACACGCCTTGCAATTCGGGTCCCGCACCGCATGAAAAACACTCGGCAGACAGTCCGTGGTTATTCAGGCACCTGCTACAAGCCGAGCGCCTCTGATACCGTCAAATATGAATTGGACAGCAAGGGTGGCCAGAATGACGCCGGCAAGCCTGGCCAGCACGTTGGAACCTGTAGCCTTAAGCACCCGGTGCAAGACGTCGGTGAAGATCATCCCGCAGTACGTCAGCAAAAGGCAAAGCAGCATAGCTGCCAATACTATCGTCGAGGCGACCGGATCACCGCCGGCTTGGCCCATCAGTAGGACGACCGCCGTGAGGCCTGCCGGTCCGGCGATGACTGGAAACGCCAGGGGGAAAATCGCGATGTCGCCAGGCTCCAATGCCTCGCGCCGTTCAAGTGCAGTGAGCGAGGACAGGCCCGAGGGATGGGCGAAGATCATCTGGATTGCCTGCAACAACAGCAAGATGCCACCTGCAACTCGAAAGGCGTCCAGCGAAACCCGTAGTGCGCCTAACAGCCGGTTGCCGAAGAGTGCAAAACCCAACAGGACACTTCCGGCGATCAGCACGGCCTGCCACGCCAACCGAAACCGCTCAGGCCGGTGAACACCCGCCGTCAGGCCACCGAACACGATTGCCGTATCGATCGGTCCGATCGCTACAAATAGAGTTGCAAAGGCGGTTATCGTAAAATCAGAGAGCATGACGTGCGTATCGCGCGATGGGCGGAGAAGAGAGCGCGCAGCATTCGCGGCCAACAAAGGGAGGCCGGCAGAGTCTCCCTTCAGGCATCAGACTGTCACGCGGGGACTGCTCTGTTGCATATACCAAAGCCGGACAGCGGCGACAGCCGCCACCAGGATTCCGGCGATGACGTGGAGCGGTGTGACGGTTGGGTTAGACGAGAATTGCAGCACCCAAGGCGACACCGCGACCCAAACACCAGCGGCGAGAGTTAGCCACTCCTGCCACTCCGCAAACACTGCCAGCGCTGCTACCCCAAGCGCGGCGATCATGATGCCACTTAGCCAGGCGTTCCAGTTCATCGGGCTTTCGGCGGAGAAGCCCGCGGGGCAAGGCGAAAGGAACAGGCCCAGGCCAATCACAAGACTTATCACATCAGCAATCCTTTTTTTCCAGACGGTGTTCATGGCTACAGCTCCTCAGATAGCTCCTTTCACCCTCGACCCTAGATCAGTCAGACCCTGACGGCAGCCTGCATCACACTTGTGACATTAAAAGAACTAGAAGCGCTCGGCTTGGTTGCAAGGCCCCCTGTCGGCGCGCGCATTACGTTTTCAGTATCGTGCAAAGCCATCAAGCATGCGGCTGACCCGCCCAGGATTTGTCGAGGGACCGAGATTTGACCCGATTGAAACCGATGACCCGAGCAAGCGCGCCGTCTCCAGGCCTTTCGTACCTCTTGACCGCGCGCTGCTTCTTTAAAATCCACCGCCGCAAGGAATATTTGATCCGAACAGGCAATCACCGTGCCTGCCTGGCAGGCTGATGGTCGAACCTTCGCCGCTGGCGCTCAGGCGCAAAGCTTCAGCCAGGGAATGCCCCGCCAGCCACAACACAAGCCGCATAACCCGTCCCGCCGAAACCCGCTACGTTCTTTCGAATTTTCGAAGGAACATTTTGGGCGCCACGACATTTTGTCGACGCCGGCGGCATGCGCCACTTGGGAGCCGTTTCTGGGCCCAAGCGCATGGCCGGTAGCTCGAACCCCAACTTTGCTCCGTGGAGGAATTGGATGAGCACCCTTTCAATCGTATCGAATCTTCCCCCGCTTCACTCGGAAGGCGGGCTCTCCCGCTACCTCGCCGCCATTCGCAAGTTTCCGCTGCTGAATCCGGCCGACGAGGCGATGTACGCGCGCCGTTGGCGAGAGGACGGCGATCGCGAAGCGGCCTATCGTCTGGTGACCAGTCATCTTCGATTGGCTGCAAAGCTCGCTCTTCGATATCGCGGCTACGGCCTCCCCATTGCCGACCTGATCTCGGAAGCAAATGTTGGTCTGATGGTGGCGGTCAAGCGGTTCAAACCGGAAAAAGGCGTCCGACTCGCCACCTATGCAATGTGGTGGATCAAGGCTACCCTTCACGAGTACGTGCTAAAGTCCTGGTCCTTGGTAAAAATCGGCACCACGGCGGCCCAGAAGAAGTTGTTTTTCAAGCTACGGAAACTCAAGACGCAGATCTCGGCAAGTGAGGAAGCCGACTTGTCGCCGGAACAGGTCGATTACATCGCCGGACAGCTGCACGTCCTTCCCCGCGAAGTCGTCGAGATGAACGGCAGGATCCGGGGCGACATTTCGCTCAACCTGCCGCTTACCCAGCAGGATGGCTCGGAGCAAATGCAGGATTGCCTGGTTGATCCGTCGCCAGACCCCGAAACTCTGTTGTCCGAAGCAGTCGATCGCGAAAGGGTCCGGTCCGCGCTTGCGGACGCACTGGCGGCCCTCACTGCCCGCGAGCGTCACATCATCGAAGCACGCTTCTTGGCGGAGCAGCCGAGGACATTGGACGAACTTGGCCCCACCTTCGGCGTGTCGCGTGAACGGATTCGGCAGATTGAAGTTCGTGCGCTGCAAAAGATCAGAAACGCACTGAGCGTCCAGCTCGATGGAGCGCTCGTGCCGGTTGGTGAACGGCCCAGGGGATGAGGGAGAGACGGAATGAGGATTGCGCAGATAGCTCCGCTATTCGAGAGTGTTCCGCCTCGGCTCTACGGCGGAACGGAGCGGGTCGTTTCATACCTGACCGAGGAACTTGTCCGGCAGGGGCATCAGGTGACCCTGTTCGCGAGCGGCGATTCCATCACCTCCGCCGAACTGGTGCCTTGCATCCCGCGCGCGCTGCGGCTGGATCCGAGCGTTCGCGATGGCCTGCCCCACCATATGGTCATGCTCGACAAGGTGGCCGAGCGCGCCGGCGGTTTTGATGTCCTGCACTTCCACATCGATTACCTGCATTTCCCGCTCTTCCGTTCCGAGCGCGGCAGGGCCTTGACTACCCTGCACGGCAGGCAGGACCTGGCCGACCACATGCCGTTCTACAGCCGGTTCTCCAACATGCCGTTGGTTTCGATTTCAAATGCGCAGCGGGGTCCGCTGCCGGGGGCAAGCTTTGTCGCAACCGTCCATCATGGACTGCCGGTCGATCTCCTGGCGCCGAACTTCGATGCGAGAGGCGGCTATCTTGCCTTCCTCGGCCGCATCTCCCCAGAGAAACGGCCCGACCGCGCGATTGCAATTGCGCAGCAAGCCGGTCTTCAGCTCAAAATCGCGGCAAAGGTCGATAAGGCGGACGAAGTCTACTTCCGTGACGTCATTGCGCCGATGCTAAAGGGACCGGGAATTGAGTTCATCGGCGAGATCAACGAGAACGCCAAGAGCGAGTTTCTCGGCCAGGCGGCCGGACTGCTATTTCCGATCGACTGGCCCGAGCCGTTCGGGCTGGTCATGATCGAGGCCATGGCATGCGGCACGCCGGTGCTCGCATTTCGCTGCGGATCGGTCCCGGAGATTATCGAGGATGGGGTGACGGGATGCATCGTAGCTGACGTTGACCAAGCCGTTAGTGCCATTCCCAATTTGCTGACGCTCGACCGCAGGATCATCCGTTCCCGGTTCGAGGACCGCTTCTCTTCTGCCCGCATGGCGGCCGATTATGTCCGGGTCTACCAGAAGATAATACAAAGACACGTAGCGTCGGACCGGCAGCTTTCGGCACGCCCCGCACGTTCGGGGACACCAATCGACACGGCGTCGAGGCAGGTTCCCGAGGCACTACGTACGGGCAACTGAAAACGCTAGCAGCACGCTATCGTCTGTTCCCGCCTGATCTTGCGGGAGCAATGTGAGCGGCGACTGACAAGCCCGCCGCGACTTCGGATCGCACACTGGACACGCCGCAGGGCTCCCAATCGATCAGAGTGCCCGGCAGTCGAACGAGTCAGTCCAACAACTGGCGTTTTCCAGCAAGCCAAATCCATGGCGATGGTAGCCAGCAACGCAAGGGACTCCACAGGAGTGGATGGAGAAGGAAAGTCGGCCCGGCTGGACAAGTGGACCGTCATCTCGGAGCCGAGCCCGTTGTGCTGATGGCGGCCCTGACCTGAGGGCCGACAAGACCACACAGCCCGAAACGGAATGAGGCTAGGCTGGGCCCCTACTCGTGGGCTTTTTCTGCGACTGTCGCGGCTTGGTCGGTTAACACCTTCTCTCCTTTGGGGGTAAGCTCGTAAAGGTCACCGTTCTTCACGACATAACCTTCGATGATGAGATCGTCGACCTGTCCCTGCTTATCATCGGCAAAAGCGATTGACTGGCCGATATCCGAAATAATGGCGATCTGCTCGTCTGACAGCATGCGCTCCTCCTTTAGGCTGGAACGCCGTTGCGGGACGCAGGTTCCTGTTACGGCTCGAGGCCTACCGTCCCCGTACATGTCGGGGCAAGAAAAACACAGACTCCTGACAAATCCGCCTGCCCAGGTTCTCGCGAGCGGCTGGACGACAAGCCAATAGACGACAAGCCAATAAAGGATATGAAGGACCGATTTGATCCGCGGGCAGTAAACGGCGCGACCGAAGAGCCTCTTCCGAGGGCTCTCTCATAGGAACCGGCTTTCCGTCTTGCGTTAGTCATCCTCGAATTCCTGGGGCTTATCGATGGATTTTTCCCGTAAGATTCTCAATTCACCTCTTTTTCGTGCCGCCGCAAACGCCCATCAAGTCACGAAACGGCCCATCGAGAATAAAGCCCGAGAGCTGGGATCCCACCTTCGGCAACTTGCCCAAGGCCTGCTGAAGCTCCATAGGACGGGGATGCAGGCAAATGCGGTGCTCATTGAACGCTCGTCGTCTCCCCCGAACTAACGCCAGTCGGGCCGCAGGAGCGGAATTGGGATGCGCTCGCGGACTGAGCGCATCTGGCGGAATCGTTGGTCTACTCCGGGAACCTATCACGACTGCTTCTGCGAGATGCGACGGCATTTTGGGCATCCGGTTGGGGCTGCCCTTCCGGCCCGAAATTACAGATACGGATGGACCCGCAGCCTTTCCCAAGCGTTTCAAATTTCGACACCAGTGCATGGTAAAAAAATATGGGTGCGTGGGCGGAGTCGACCGAGGCATATCTCGACAGGAAGTATGAGGAGCTCAAGCTATTAAACAGCTGCCTGCGAAGGCCTTTGTCACTAATCCGCCCACGATCGATCGGCGAAGTGATCGGCAGCAAATTTCAGTTCACAGCTTCGATCAGGGCAGAACACGAGCTCGAAGCTTGGACGGCAACGGAAACAGCCTGGTCCTCGCTTGACCGTGGCCGATTTGGGCCATTCCATTTCAAATACGACTACCAACGTGCGGATCTGGAGGTGGAAGGCCCATCCTTCTACGACTTTAGCGGCGAGTTCACCTGGGACACCGTCTACACCGGGTCGGGGATGGCCGCGATCTCGGGCCTCTTGTTGGCGTCGGCACATGTTTTGGGCCGAGCAGACGTTTTGATTTTACCTAGCACCTACGGCGAGAGCCTTGAATTGATCGACCGCTATGCCGGCCACCTTCGGAAGGTCGTGGTTAAGGGCGGGCTGGATAATAAACCCGCCGGGGCTGGCATCCGCCGGATTCTCTTGCTGGATTTTTGCGCCCCCGACGGCGCATTCGAAGCGACGCTTCGTAGCGCAGGACGATCATTGGATCTTCTTGTTTTCGATACGACCTGTTTTGCGGGTAGCTCGGGCCGGATTCGGCGCGTTCTACGCTGGGCTCGTCAATGGAACATCTTCACAGTGATGGTGCGCAGTCACAACAAACTAGACTCGCTGGGGGCGGAGTATGGTCGATTGGGCTCCGCTTCCTTCGTACATCCTGCAAGCGGCGTTGCAGCGCCAGATCCCAAACTCAACGATTTGCTTTCCGAGACAAGGAACGCAATCCGTCTGTTCGGCGGAGCTGCTCTTCCGGCACATTTTCCACCCTATATTGGAGCCGATTCCTACCGGTCATTGACGAGCAGGAGGGTCGCGACAATCTTGCGCAACTCGCGCCGCACCAATCGATATTTCAGGTCTGCTCTGAAGGCTCCGGTTCGTGAACTCCATTTCGCTCATGGTCTCTACGTAACCCTGAGCAGCAGGCAGCCGCTGAATGAAGCGGTTGCGAGGTCGGCAGCTGCAAGGATGGCCGAGGATCTCGGACGAGCAGGCTTTCCGATCCGGCACGCTGGAAGCTTCGGCTTTGATTTTGCAGCCGTGGAATGGTTCCGGGACGTGTTGACGGAAGATTACAGTGTCCGCATCGCGGTACCCGATCTCCCGACGAAACAGTGGGACGATCTCACAATGGCAATCGCGCGTTGGTGGTTGGCCAACCTGCAGTAGCATTTCGACTCAGCGAGTCCGCTCTGCCCGGCTTTCTCCCGACACCGTTGGATGGTACGCCCGGCCGAGGAACCATGGCGGAATTCTCACGTTCCTTGGACATGGCCAAGCGGATTCGAAAAGTCGAGATCATCGAAAATGAAGAGGGCCGCAGCCTGCTGAAGGTCTATACAGACGGTAGCGAGGACAGAACGCCAATCGTGAAAGAGGAGAAACCGAAGAAGCGGCTTTCGTCAAAGATCGCATGGTACCGCGATTTGAGAACGGGTCGTCGAATATTCTACTAGCCAGATAGCCGACTTCGAAGCCGCCTGCCTTGATTCGGGTGTCAGACACCTACGGACGCCGTTCCGCACGGGAGCAGCCCTTCTCGACTATAGGCCTGTCGCCGCCGCCAGCGAGTTCCAGCACCGCTTTCCTGAGTGCATCCGGCACACTATCGTCATCCAACGTCCAGCCGATCAATATCCGCGCGTTCGGAGCCGGTGTCGCGTCTGGCAACCAATCGGCCGGCTAATCGTCTGGTCGGCATCATGGGGCTCACTGATGTGGTAGCCAGCAGCCCCCCTCGATAAGTCGCTCCCGCTCGGATTTCGAACATGGTTCGATTCCGGTCGAGCGATGATGAAGTCGAAAATGACATGGTGCGAGGCTGGCCGCCGGGGCCTGCGATTTATTTTCCAAGCCGATACCGCACATCAGTTTGCTGTATTCCTGCTGGTATAGCCTGCAATCAAACATGAAACCCTATGCAAACTCAAATAGTTATGGCACTAGGCTGTTGTCGGCCAGGGGACCGACACGGCTGTTCAAGCTCGTTCTAAAGCGTCCGCAACCGCCCGCGAAGTGCTCGCCTTGAAAAAATGCACTTCCCCGTACATCGGTGTTCGTCATCCGATCCCAGAAGGTGGAGAAAGTCAAACGCGGCAGGATCGTCGCGGTGCACGACCCCAAGACCATCGAGGTGCTTGAGCTCCGCGTCGGCTACGTCAAGGATCGCTTCGGCAAGCTGTGCAGGCAGGACATCAAGCGTCCAGGCGGCTGCTTGGCATTGACGCCAAGACTGATCATTGTGCCCACGGATTCCGGACCACGTTCTCGACTCTGTCTCACCACGAAGAGATCAAGGACGCCAAGGACGGGATGGCGATGTCGTCGAGCTACAGCTCGCGCATCTCGATAACTCTACTGTAGAAGGTCTCCACAAGAAGCACGGACCGTTCGCGCTAATCGGCTCGCGGACGAAGCTGATGCAACATTGGGCCGATCGGATCGACCAATGGCTCGGCCCCAAGAAGGTGATGCCGATCAAGGGAGCCGCGCAGGAATGAGGCAACCTCTCGTCTCGCTGGTTAAAGTTGCCCCACGGAAGTGATGATTTGCTATTCGACACTGAAATGGGATGCCTCACTGCGGAGGCCGCAGCTCGATGCCGTAGCGCGCATAGATCCGCGCGATGGTGCCATCGGCCAGCAGGGCCTCGATCGCCGCATCGACACGCGCGCGCAGCTGGTCGTCGGGGCGAAGCAGCCCGGCGGCAATATTCCAGTTCAGATCCTGATCGTCGCCGAACGCCGGAATCAGGCGCAACGGCTTGTCGGCGTGCTGCAGGTTGAACCAGCCGACCGTCATCGGCGTGACGGCGGCGGCCTCGATCTCGCGATTGGCGAGCGCTGCTACGATATCGTCCTCGAAGGCGAACGGAGACGTGGCGGCGCCGCCCTTGGCGAGCGTCATCGAGACCACCGAGCCGACCGGTACCCCGACCCGCTGGTCGGAACCGAGACCGGCCAGCGAGGAGGCCTGTGAATCGCCGCGCACCGCGAGCACGACGCCGCTGCGATGGTAAGGCCGCGACGTCCGCACACCGCCGGCGGGCTCCGTATCCTTGCGGGCGATCACGTCGAGCACGAGGTCGCAGTCGGCGCGGCGATACTGGATCGCGCTGATCACCCACTCCCGCGTCAGCTTGACTCCGAGTTGCTGTGCAATTTTTTCGCCGAGTTCGATCTGAAATCCCGGGACAGGTCCGGACTTGCTGGCAAACGGCAGCGCGTTGGGGCTGGCGCAGAGCGTCAACGCACCGCGCTCGATGACGGCTTCCAGCGAGCGGGCATCCGCCGGTGCGTTCCAGAGCATCAGCAACGCGAGACCTGCCGCGCATCGCGAGAGGCGATATCGCGGTTTCCACGCCGCTTTAGTCATCAAGCCCTCGAATGTAGGCCAGGATCGCGATGATCTGGCCGTCACTGAACACCGAACCATAGGCGGGCATGGCGCCGACCTTGCCCTTCTTGATGCGCTCGATGAGGTATTCGTCGCTGCGCTCGGACTTCGACAGCTTCGGACCCCTGCCCGCATGGCGGCCGCCCTCCTGGTGACAGAAGCCGCAGGTGGTGGCGAACATTTTCCCGCCCTCGATGTCATCAGGCGAGGCTTCGGCTTGCGGCAGCGGATTTGCAGCCTGTTGGGTAAACGCGGCGGTCGACAGAAATGGCCAGACGATGGCCGAAACAACTAGCAACGGTATTCGCATTCCAGCATCCGTATTGATCGCAAGAGCGACAATGTATTGATCGCAAGAGCGACAACGCATTGATCGCGAGAGCGGCAAGGTCTTGACCGGCCAGGGCGGCAGGGAGTGATCCCTGCCGCCCGCGCCACCTTCATTGTCTGAGCGTGTAGACGATCATAGCGCCGGTATTCTTCGACATGCTCTTGAAGGGCTCGCCATAGAGCGCGACGAACTCATCGGCCACCAGGCTGCCCCAGCCCGCCGGTACCGCGACGTACTGCTTGCCGCCGGCCATGTAGCTGATGATGCCGGCATTGTGCCCCATGCCGTTGTTGCGCGACCAGAGCTCCTCGCCGGTGTCGGCATTGTAGGCGTGCACGATGCCTTCGGCGTCCGGCACGAATACCAGATTGCCCGCGGTGGCCAGAACGCTGGCGAGCGGGGGCTGCTTGTAGGCGACCTCCCACTTCTTGGCGCCGGTGACGGGATCACGGGCGCTGAGATGGCCACGGGCCGGTCCGTCCGGCGGCGCCACGATCTTGAACGTGGCGCCGATGTTGAGCTGGGCCATCGGCTCCATGATCGGCGTGGTCTTCTCGACGCTCATCTCCATGCACCACTCCTGCCCGATCCGGTAGAACAGCCCGTTCTTGGGGCTGTAGGCGCCGGAGTTCCAGCTGATGCCGCCGGCGATGGCCGGGCACAATGGCGGGTCCACCTTGCCTTCGACGAGGTCGCGGCGACCGATCAGTTCACCGGTCTTCGGATCGATGCCCTTGACGAAGTTGATGTTCTTTACCAGCGCCCAGACGTTCTCGACCTTGGCGTTGGAACGATCGTACACGAAGACGTATCCGCTCTTGTTGGCGTGCACGACGAGCTTCTTGCCGCCGCGCTCGATCATGACGAACTCGCCGACGGAAGAGTCGAAGTCCCAGGCATCGTGCGGCAGCTCCTGATGGTAGAATTTGAGCTTGCCGGTATCGGGATCGAGCGCGATGACCGATGTCGTGTAGAGATTGTCGCCCGGCCGCGGTCCGCTCTTCTTCCAGTCCGCGCCCGACCAGTCGTAGAGCGGCGCCGGGTTGGCGGTGCCCCACCACACCGAATTGGTTTCCGGGTCATAGGTTCCGGGCATCCAGCCGCCGCCGCCACCGGTCCGCCAGGACTCGCCGCCCCAGGTCTTCATCGCCTCTTCGGTCCCGGCTACCGTGAAGAATTCCCATTTCTTCTGGCCGGTCTTGCCGTCCACGCCGAAGATCGGTCCGCGACCGGTCCATTCGCCGCCCTGCGCACCGATGATCACCATGTCCTTGACCACCAGCGGCGCGCCGGTGAAGCCGACGGTCACCTTCTTGGAATCCAGCAGCTTGGTGTCCCACACCGATTTGCCGGTCTTCAGATCGAGCGCGATCAGGCGCCCGTCGACGGTGCCGACATAGAGATTGCCGCCTCCGATGGCGATGCCGCGGTTGTAGGGCGAGTGCGTCTGCTTGGCGACCAGCTCCTCGTCGAGCTCCGGCGCATAGGCCCAGATCGTCTTGCCGGTCGCGCCGTCCAGCGCGTAAACACGGCTGTAGGAGCCCGAATAATACAGCACGCCGTCAAGCGCGAGCGGCGTCGATTGCAGGCCGCGGGTGGCGCGTTCCGGAAAATGCATCCAGGCGACTTCGAGATTCTTGACGTTGCCGGCGTTGATCTGGTCGAGGCCGCTGTAATGATAGGACTTGTACGTGCCGTGATAGGTCGGCCAATCGTTCATGGCCGCTTCGGCATTCAGCGCTGCAGCGTTCTGGGCGCGCGTCGGTGAGACGGTGACCAGGGCAGCCACCGCCAGCATGAAGCAGCGGCCGAGATATCGCTCATAAAAAGCCATCTGTAACCTCCCTGTGCTGATTTGTTTTTGGGCCGAATTGTTGTCGCGACCCTTGCAGTGGTCGTGTGTCAATAACTCTTGGGTGAAGGGTTGTTCTGGGGCCGAGGATTCTGGGGCGTTCGGGATAGATTGCACGGTCCGCCGAGGCTGCCGTCATGCCGGGGCGGGTGCAGCTCTTGTCGCCTGAGCAAGAGACAGGCGGAGGTTCGGGCGAAGGATTGTTTTCGAGTGGCATTCGGTGCACGGCGGCGCATACCATTGCCGGGGCGAGTCTGCCCTATGCTGCCCCCAGCGACGTCTGTGCATTGCACCATGACATGTCTCCCGACGCTCATGCTAATAGGCGGACCGGATTGTTGTTTTTTTGTGGAGCGCCGGTCAGCCGTGGAAACCTTGAGCTGAGTCCCGGTCACTTCGGCCATGGCGCGGGAGTGCCCGCGACCGCATCGTGCAGAGCATCACCCGATAGGCGAGCGAGCATTCCGCCGCGGCGTCGGTTGGCAGTTCGGCATCTTCGGCCGAGGTACGTCAACGTCGCCGGCGGAAAGGCTCTTCGGCAAGTTCTGTTCGTGCTACGATTTCCCGCATCCGAGCGTCCATCCCCGAGTTAGAACGCAAGCGGTGGGAGTTCGGAAGAACATCTTTAGGGAGGTAACAAATGAATAGACGCGCATTTTTGGCGACAACGGCGGCTGCCGCGGCCGTGACCATTAAAGCGGCCTCTGCGGCGACCGTAACGCCATTGGGGCAAACGGGCGTCCCAACCCGACCAACCGAACCGCTGCCGCTTGGCCCGCTTCCCGGCGCCCGCTATCCGGATTCGCGGCTGGAGTCGATGAAGAAGCCTAAGGTTTCGTTCGGGCCGTCAGGCTTTCCGGCCTTCGCCGGCACCATGGCAGTCGAGCGCGTCGCCACCGGATTCCGCTGGGCCGAAGGCCCGGTGTACTTTCCGGCTGGGCGATATGTCCTGTTTAGCGACATTCCCAATAACCGCATCATGCGCTTCTCGGAGGATGATGGTCATGTCAGCGTGTACCGCCATCCATCGATGAACTCGAACGGCAACACCATCGACCGCGAAGGACGCCTGATCACTTGCGAACACAGCGGCCGGCGCGTCACCCGAACCGAACTCGATGGCTCGATCACGATCATCGCCGACAAGTACAACGGCAAGAAATTGAACTCGCCGAACGACGCGGTCGTCGCGGCCGACGGTTCGATCTGGTTCTGCGACCCGGCCTACGGTATCGGCGGCTATTACGAGGGCATCAAGGCCGAGCCCGAGCAGGACAAGAAAAACGTCTACCGGGCGGATCCGAAATCCGGCGACATCAAGATGGTGGTCGATGACTTCGTGGAGCCGAACGGCCTTTGCTTCTCGCCTGACGAGAAGAAGCTCTATATCTGCGATACCGGCTTCACCGACGGGCCGGACAACCCGTCGCATATCCGCGTGTTCGACGTGGATCTCGGGGCCGGAAAGCTTTCGAACAGCAAGGTCTTTGCGGACATGCCCAAGCCCAGCATTACCGACGGGCTGCGCTGCGACACCGCCGGTCGCCTTTGGTGCTCCGTGGGTTGGGGTGATCCGAACGAGGACGGCGTGCGTTGCTACACGCCTGACGGCGATCTGCTCGGCAAGATCCACATCCCCGAAACGGTTGCTAACCTGTGCTTCGGCGGTCAGCAGCGGAACCGGCTCTATATCTGCGGCTCGTCATCGCTCTATGCGGTCTACACCAGCGCCCAGGGTGCGATGAAGCCATGACAGCTCCGAGGGATACCTGTGACTTAATGTCTTCGGCCTAAGGGCTCGCGCGGCTTAATTTCCCCGCGACGCACCACGGCGGGCAACCTCCTCAGGTGGCCGCCTTGCGCGCGCCGATGATTTCGAGCCACATAGGTCGTCATCCCGTTCCGGCTAGACCGGGCAGAAAGGCGCGCCTGAGTGTTTTGGAAGTCCGACTTCCGCTTCGGGTCTTGGTCGTGTAAAAACACCCTTCCCAAGGAAGTCGGTGAGAAGCCAGGACCCGTTCGGTCTCAGGCCACGATCGCAGCCATCAGCGGCTTGGTCCCGACGATGTTGATGACCCGTGTCAGATTATAGGCCAGAACGGAGAGAGCCATCTCGGCGGCTACTTTTGGAAGCGTTTTGGTGACGAAGTGTGTCGCTCCCATGCGGGCCTTCATCGTGCCGAACGGATGCTCGACCGTCTCGCGACGCTGGCGCATGGCGAGCGGGTTCGCATCAAGGCGCTGCTGCACGGCATCGAGCAGGTGCTCATGCTCCCATCGTGGAATCCGCCGCTCTGGCCCTGTCGTGCACTGGGACTTGAGCGAACAATTTTGACAGGCGTTGGTCCAGTAACGCCTTATCCGCTTGCCATCTTCCTCGCTAGTGAAGTGATATGGCAGTTGCTCTCCGGCCGGACAGCGATAGGCGTCCTCCTCTGGCAAATAGACAAAGTCCTGCTTGCCGAAGCGCCCATCCGATTTGGCGCCCGACGTCTGCGGCTTGGGCAGAGTTACTGTGATGCCGGCCTCGTGGCAGGCGAGGATCTCCACGCTGCTGAAGTAGCCGCGATCGGCAACGGCCTCGAGCGTCTCGGTCTTGAGAACAACCTTGGCCTGCTTGGCCATATTGGCCAGTTGGGCCCGATCTGAGCCGCTGTTCGTGACCTCATGCGTCACAATCAGATGATGCTCGGTATCCACGGCGACCTGCACGTTATAGCCGACGACGCCGGAGCCGCGCCCGCTCGTCGCCATCGAACGGCTGTCGGGATCGGTCAGTGAGATTTGCTGGTCAGGCGAAGCAAGCATCTGCTTCTCGTAAACGGCAAGCTTGCCCATTTCCTCCTTCAGCTTCGTCAGTTTCTCGGTAAGCCTCGTTACCTTCGCGGCCAGTGCCTCCGTCGGCTCCTGCCGGTCGGCCGTGTCAAGTTGGCTCAGATAGCGTGCGACGCTCTCCTCCAGCTGGGTACGCCGCCGCTCCACCTTCGCCCGCGTGAAGTTCTTGTCGCGATTGTTCACGGTCTTGAACTTGCTGCCATCGATGGCAACGCTCGCCGTCGCCAGCAGACCCATCTCGCGGCAGAGTTCGACGAAGCGCGCACATACCTTGCGCAGCGCCAGGCCGTTGTCTTTGCGGAAGTCCGCGATCGTCTTGTGATCAGGTGCGAGCCGACCCAGCAGCCACATGACCTCGACATTGCGCCCGGCCTCTCGTTCGAGCCGCCGGCTCGACTGAACCCGGTTCAGATAGCCGTAAATGTAAAGCTTGAGGAGAACCGAGGGGTGGTACGATGGCCGGCCTGTCGCTGCCGGCTCCACCCCCTCAAAGCTCATCTCAGCCAAATCCAGCGCATCGACAAACACGTCGATCACGCGAACGGGATTGCTCTCGTCGATGAAATCATCGAGGCATTCGGGCAATAGCGTCGACTGCCCACGGTCCGCCTGCTCAACGAAGCGCCTCATCAGCTTCCCCCGCAGAATCACGAGAGAATCATACCAAAGCAGCCGCGTTTTCACACAACCAGGGTCATGTGTGGAACGGTAAGGACGGAGGCCGCTGCACGTCCGCCCGGCGCTGAACTCAGGCGTTGCTTTACCTGTTCGACCATGGCTTCCGACAGATCGGCGGCAACGACATGCCCAGTTGGTCCGA
Source organism: Bradyrhizobium sp. OAE829 (assembly GCF_040546575.1). NCBI lineage: Bacteria > Pseudomonadati > Pseudomonadota > Alphaproteobacteria > Hyphomicrobiales > Nitrobacteraceae > Bradyrhizobium > Bradyrhizobium sp. OAE829. The sequence goes on from NZ_JBEPOE010000001.1 coordinate 2,608,411, forward strand.
CTGCGCGCAGGCATTCTTCCGCAGCCAGTCCCGTACCTGTCGCGATGTCGAGGACTTTCATGCCAGACGCAATACCGGCAGCACCTAGAAGGAATGGCAGAAAGTGGCTCGACACACGCGCAAACGCGCGATCATACTCAGCTGCGGCCTCGTCGTGATAGGCAAGCTCTTTTGCCATTTGCACTCCCCTTGAACTTGAATACACCAGCCCAGATCATGACGCGCGATATTTGAACGGGCAACAAGGTTATGCGATTGGTCAGGTGACGGCGTTACCCGCCGTGGGTGTCGACGGCCGTAGAGGGCGATGAAACTGGTCACGGAGCCAAGACTTTTGCCTCGAATCCGGCGCGCAGTCGGCCGCGTCTAAAGTTCAGCAACAAGTGCAAGCCAAACGCTCATCAAAATGCAGGCCTGGACGTGCGCCTCGCCGAGGAAGCGGTGCGTCGCGCAAGCAGGCGCAATTGCTTCCGCATGGACGTCTGCGCGATCAAGTCGAAAAAAAGCAGTAGAGATCGAAGCTGCATATGCAGTTACGGAGTTATTGCGTTCGCCCCGGTTAAGCCCATGAAAACTGTCTATGGCGGCTCTTTTGTATGTGGCCTTGATCATAGTGAGTCTGTCGCATGGCCTCAGTCAGGTGCCGAAGAATGCATCGACTGAGGGTGTTACGTCGGGCTTGGGACGTAGCCGCCAAACCGCGGCAGCCTCTACTCCCCAAGCTAGCGCGCTGTCGATCTGTCGGTCGCGCTCCCAAGAGTACAAAGGCGCGTGACCCAACCGCGAATTGGCCTGGGCTTCGAACCAGTGGACAGGCACGCTGTTTCTGTGGCGCCTCGATCGACATAGCTGTAACCGACCGTCACATCTAGGGTGCGCATATGGATTCGCAGCACGCATGAAATTCAGCCCTGACCGCCCCTATTCCGATCCTGACAATTCCGCGCGCAAACTGCTGGAGATTGCCAACGCGACCGGGCCGGTAGACGGAAAGATTTACATCGAGAAGATCAACGCTCCGATGCTGTACAAGGAAGGCGCTTCGCCCGCGGAATACGGCGCCGGCCTACACTGGCCGCGGCGAAGCTGCTTTCTGACGATGACCTTCTCGGCCCCGTCAATGCCGTGAACCTGGAACACGTTCTTGGCGATATCCAAACCAACCGTGGTAATTTGCATGTGGACGGCTCCCCTGATGTGATTCGTCTCCGGCGAGCCACCCTATGGCACTTCGATGCCGGGAGCGGGCGCCGTCCACCACATCAAACGCGGACTCCTGGCGGGCAGCAAATCGGATTGTTAATCGATCATCTCGTCGGCGCGAGCGAGCAGCGTCTGCGGCACGGTCAGACCGAGTGCCTTGGCAGTCTTCAGGTTGATCGCCAACTCGAACTTAGTTGGTTCCTGAACCGGCAGGTCGGCCGGCCTCTCACCTTAGAGAATGCCGTCGACGTAGCCAGCTGCGCGGCGATACTGATCGGTCAGATGAGGACCATAAGACATCAAGCCACCCGCAGTGACGAAGAAGCGGGATGCGTAAACTGCGGGCAAACTGTGTATAGCCGCCAGCGCAATGATTAGGTCGCGGTGACGCGTCGCCATCGCACTCGCCGTCACGATCAGCCCGGCATTGTCAGAGCGTCCGAATGCCGTGACGGCGCGTTTAATTTCGGACGCATCGCGCACGTCGACTGGGCTTAACTCCAGCCTCATTGACGGTGCTAAGGCCCGAACTGTCCGATCCCCGAGGCGACAGCCGGATCCCGAAGGACCGCGGCTTTAGTTACGCCGGGCGCGATCTCCTTGAGCAGTTCCAGCCATTTTCCACTCATACCATATTCGAACATCGTAAACCCGGTCGCGTTACCGCCAGGTCGTGCCAGGCTTGTGACGAAACCGGAGCCGACCGGGTCAATGACCACCACGAAGATGATAGGCACCCTGCTGGTTGCCTGAAGCAATGGCGCCACGGTTGCCGTGCCGGTTGCGGCCACGATGACATCCGGTGCTCGCGAGACCAATTCGGCCGCTTGTCCGCGAAGATCGGCGTTGGTCGTGGCCCACCGAGTGTCGATGCGCACGTTGTAACCGTCAATCCAACCCAACTCGACTAACGTCTGCGAGAGAACCGCGATGCGGCCTTGATGTTCGGGATCATCTGCGCTTGCAGCGAAGAGCACGCCGATGCGACGCAGCCTCTCGCCCTGTTGCGCGCGCGTGGATAGCGGAAATGTTGCGGCACCCCCTAACGCACCGAGAAATTCGCGCCGCCTCATCTCGTTTCTCCAACGCTCTGATCAGGACATCGTATGGCCAGAATCCTTTACTCGATCACCTCGTCGGCGCGGGCGAGCAGCATGGGCGGGACGGTGATGCCGAGCACCTTCGCGACCTTGAGATTGATGACCAGTTCGAATCTGGTCGGCTGCATAACCGGTAAGTCGGCGGGCTTGGCGCCCTGAAGGATTCTGCCGGTGTAAAGTCCGATCCGCCGGTAGGCTTCAGCCAGGCTGATGCCGTAGCTCATCAGACCGCCGGCTGCGGCGAACTCCCGGAACTCGTAGATCGCGGGAATGGCGTAGCGCTCCGCCAGCGCGACGATCTGCTGGCGGTGAGCGTTGAAGAATGGATCGGCAGCAACAAGAAGCGCTTCGGTGTCTTGCTTAGCCAGCGTCGCAAAGGCATTTTCGAGCTCCGGCTCGCTGTCTGCCTTTAAGACCTGAAGCTTTCGCGCGACGGCATGCGCCGCCGTCTCTGCTTCCTTCAACTGACTGTCGGCGCCGGGGGTTCCCCGATTGACGAGGACGGCGAAGGTCGCGGCATTTGGCACCAGCTCGTGCAGCAATCCCATGCGCTTGGCCTCCAGAGAGTTGGTCATCACATGAACGCCGGTGGCGTTCCCGCCGGGCTGGTTCAGGCTCGCAACGAGGCCCAGCTCGAGAGGATCCGTCGCAGAAGAAAACACGATCGGGATGGTGGTAGTCGCAGCCTTGGCGGCGAGCGCCGAGGCGCCACCGCCGGTCGCAACGATCACCGCCACCTGGCGCCGGGCCAGATCGGCAGCCAGTTCTGTCAGAAGATCGCTGTGACTTTCAGCCCAGCGATACTCGATTGCAAGGTTACGGCCTTCTATATAGCCGGCTTCCTTCAGGCCTTCATGGAAGGCCGTCACGGGGCGGGCGATCGCGCCTGGCGACAGGTTGTTAAGGAACCCGATGACCGGTGTGGACGCATGCTGCCCGCGTGTCGGGAGCGGCCGAACGACGATGACGGCTCCAATTAGAGTTATGAAACACCTGCGCCCGATCATGATCGCTCCGATCGATCCTGTCAGTCAGCATCTGCACAGCGACGGCGGGGCCGAATTAATCTTCTAAGTAACTACGACGTCCAGCGACCACCGAGGGGCCAAACTGGCGCGACCAAGCTAGCATTGTAGCAGCCGAGATCCGGCTATTGAAGGCTCTTGTCCTTCCGTTCAGGGTCATCGCGTCGGTTTCATCCAGCCACTCATCGAAGCGTGTCAATCCGAAGCCTCCAGCCGAACGGTGCCCCCCGACCGCCGGAGGAAAATCCGTATCATTCGGGTTGGCAACCACTAGGTGGGCTGCATGCCTTCCCCCTTAGGAACCGTGCATTCCCGCCTTTCCGACACGCCTGCAAGTCCTGGATGGAGGGGGCTGGTCTCGAAATGGCGCGACAGCATCTACCGCTCCGGCAGGTCTCTGAGTTGGATCGAGGTCAAGAACCGGCAGCCCCCGGCGATGCAACGGGTCATGGAGCCGGTCTCCTAAATGCTATACGGCCTGTCAGGAACCAACTGGAGGGATCGCTATTTATCGGTTCCGGAAACTGCGGCTGGAGATGTGGTCAATGAGGCTCATGGGCCGGTTTAAGAGGTTGGCAGCCGAAGATCGTCCGCAAGACCCGACGCTCGATGGCAAGGACCTGCGGTTTGAAACTATGGACCATGGTGGTGAGTATGACGATACGATGCCGCAAGCAATCAAGGTAACCGATCGCCACGGTCGTTCCTGCATCTATGTTCCCCTGGCGCAGGATGGCAGGGTGGTGGACACGCGGGGACCGCCTTTCGACGCAGACGACGAGTGACCTAAGGCCAGGAAGCGGAGTTCTATGAGCACGGATCGCGACCTTGTCGTCGACGCAATGGAGGAAGCCCAGCGCATCCTCGCAGAACACTTTGCGCCCGGCGCGCTGCACCATCCGGCCAGTACTATTCACCGGCTGGTCATGGTGCTGGATCGACCGGACTTGACCGCCGCGCTTAAGCGCATGAAGGCGCGTAACGGCTTGCGAACTGTGTGAAGGTCTTGAGAGGAATGGTCCGATCGCATTCTGCTTGCGCCGGGTCGCTCCGACGCATCCAAAGCACATTCCTAAAATGGAAAAGTTCATCGCTTTGACGGCCGTCGCGGCAATTCTGATCTTCGCCGGCACCTATGCGGTTACAGCGCGGAAAACGTATCTTTCGATGCCGCAACCGGCGGCGTTCACCGCGCCAAAAAGAGCGAACACATCCTAAAACGTCCCGACTGAAATCACTTTCCACACCAGAACATTCGGGGACGGACCTGAGTAGAATAGGTGCCCCACTCTGTGGGAGTTTTCTTGAGCTTCAGGCGGATGCAGAAGTCCGCGGTCTAGGACTACCTGCCCCGGTGCACGGAAGCCGACTTCGACGAGTACCGGCGCGAGCGCGCCTGGACGGCATGGAAATACGCCATGTATGCCGCTGGCCTGCCGCTGCCGACGCAATCAACCAGTGGACAGGCACGGTGTTACTGTGGCGCCCCGATCGATATAGCGATAACCGACCGCCACGTTCACGAAGCACATATGGTTTCGTAGCACCATGAAGTTCCGCACCGACCGCCCATTCGCAGATCCGGAGGCCGCCGCGCGCAAACTGATTGAGATCGCCAGCACCGTCGAGGCCATTCAGATGGCCGCATCCATATCGAGAAGATCGACCGCCCGATGCTGTTCGAATACTGGGCTGGATTGCAGCAAGCAATCGATAAGGGCTGGCTGTGGTACCACGAGAGCGGAACCTACGAAAAGTTCATGCCGGCCGGCGCAGATCTGTTTGCGTGAGGTTGAACACCGCATTTGTACGCTTAACGACGCGCGAATACGCAGACGGGGCAGAACGTACGGTCGGGATCATTCGCATTTGTTTGAGCGGACCACGGTCGAGCGATCCAGTTCCGTTGATCTACATCAACGCCCCACTCTGACAGCGCAACGATTTCCGTCTCGGCTGGGTATGTAGAAAGAAGATCAGTCATGCTTCGCTATATTCTCGCTGCTCCAGCAGCACTCGTTCTGCTCACCGCCAGTTTGATCCCAGACCCTGCCGATGTTCGCGGTCGCGGCGGTGGTGGCTTCCGTGGTGGTGGTGGTGGCGGATTTCATGGTGGCGGCTATCGCGGCGGCGCTGTTGCAGGCCGAGGTTACCGCGGCGGCGCGGTAGCGGTTCGAGGCGCGCGGGGTGGCGCTGTCGCAGTGCGCGGCGGTCGCTACGGTTACGGCGGATACGGATATCGTCGGGGCTACGGCGCGGCGGCGGTCGGCGCGGCTGCCGTTGGCGCGGCTGCGGCAGGGGCCTATTACGGTGGCGGCTGCGGCTACGATACCTACGGCAACTGGGTTTGCCCGCGCTACTAATCCGTATTGAGGCGGCCCTGCGCCGGTGGCCTGGCGCGCGGCGGCCAGCGTTAGGCCGAGCACCGGCTTGCACCTAAGTTTACTGGTCATCCGAACGAGGTCGAAGGGTGCGAATTTCTGCATCATTCTCCCGCGATGAACCTTGATGGTTTTTTCGACCGTGCCAAATTCGGCTGCGATCTGCTTATTTAAGCGTCCCGCGACCACACCCACTAATACTTCTCGTTCACGCGGCGTGAGGGTCGCAATCTTTGAAGACAATTGCCCGCGAAGTGATCGGGCCTGCCATCTTTCTCATTCTCTCGTAGGGACCGGCTTAGGATCGGCTGTCTAATGGCAGCTGCTACACCAGCCTAATAAAGCCATGGTTCAATCCGCCGAAACCGGCTAGGCGGGTCAAGGATGCTTTCGATGAGGCCGCGTCCTGTGCCCAGATAATGCCACGAACCTGAACGAGCTTTGTCCCAGCTTCGCGCATCACGCAAAGATTCGGTTTGCTCGAACTCGAGGGGTGGGACATGAAGTATGCGACGGGGGTCCTTGTAGCGGTTCTTTTCTTTGTGAGTCTGTCAGAGGCAAGGTCTGCAGTGCGCATTAAGAATGATCGAGGCGGCTTGATCGCGGCTTACATCCTGAAGTACGATCGCCTCGCTTCGTCGGGCGAATCCGTGATTATCGATGGTCTCTGTGCCTCGGCGTGCACCATGGTTCTCAGTGCACTTCCTTCCGACAGGATTTGCGTAACCTCACGCGCGAGGCTTGGGTTCCATGCGGCCTGGAATTACGGTGCCGACGGGCGTACCTTCACCGATCCCGAAGCAACCTTGATGCTATACTCGACCTATCCGAGGCCGGTGCGACGCTGGATCACTCGCAGAGGTGGATTGAGTCCTCACACGATTTTTTTGAGCGGAAGGCCCTTGCAAGAGATGTATCGACCGTGCTGGGCAACAACCAATCCTAGTCTCGACTTGCTCTAAGGCCACGTGCATCAGCGCTCATGCGCGATCCTTTAGACGCGTTCTCCTCTCACCCCTCAGAGGTTGGAAAGAGGTGTGGCGGGCTGGCCGCCACAAGGTGATCGGCAAGGAGGTGAGCCCGCCAATATCAGACCTCAATAGTACGTATAACCGCACGATTCATAGCAGACGTTCACGTACTGATAACCGTCCCAGCACGCAGCTGTCGTAGCCCGAGTAGCCATACGGATAACCCATGCGCCGGCAGCAACGATGCCGGCCGCAATCGGCCAACCCAATCCCCGACCCCAGTGATGCCGAGCGATTCATAAATTGCGTGAGCGGCTAGAGGTTCCCTTGGTCTCCACCCCACTGCGCCAACTAGAAAATCCATACTCCCCGAAAGTCAGCCAGAAGGCCTGGGCCCCAAGTTCTGGCGCTTCCGCAGCCCTAAGGGGAGACACCACCGTGGAGGAGCGTAAGGGAGCGAAGTTTGAAACGATGAACGGCAACGTCGGATCGCAGCGTGTCGAGTTCGAGAATGGAAAGCCAGACCAGACAAATGCTTCACGCCTAACCAACGTCCGTAACGTCCCCTCTGGTGACGGCGTGACCAATCTTGATCGTCTTTCGCGATGGTGGACAGCCATACGCCGTCAGCTATCGTCTGCTGCACTGATGTCAGCGGGATCGCCACCGTCACTTGGCACTCTCAACCGATTTCAAGCGCACTGCTCCTGCATTCCGGCGCATCGTGACATGCAACTGAAAGGGTCCTCTCAACGCCACTGTCCCGATCTACGAGCGCAGGATAGCGCCGGGATGATCGATGTCGTCGCGACATTTCGACGTAACCCTTCGCGCCACATTTTTAACACCCGACTCAGCTTCCGGTCGTCTGCGTGAAGCATTTCGTCGGGTTATGGCTGCACCCAGCAACCCTGACCTCACAGCCGACGAGCGAAACGCCAGAGGCCCGGGGTGGTCCTCATCCCTCACCGGGCCTTTTGCGCTACGTGTTGCAGGGTGATCCGCGCGCCAGGATTCATCAGCAAGCAAAAAGAACTACTCGGCACGCACACCATCACAGCGTGCTGGCGTGAACGGCTCGTTGAAACACCTGCCGGCGAAGTCACAGATTTACAGTGGTACGGGAGCGAAGTTGTTCTGCACTTCCGGGTGTCGGATGAGATTGTGGAAGCGGTGCTTACGTTCAATCAAGACGGGTCGGTTCGGCGCAGTCGGTGCGGTCTGTTCAACAATTTGGACGCTGCCCGCCCACCCCTGGGACGGCTTACTGAGAGGGCTTAATTGTTTCGATCATGGGAAGTTCAACCTGATCTGCGAGGACTTCCGGTCTTAGAAACGGACATCGTCGCGAACGGTCAGCACGTCTCAAATGTGCCGATTGTGTTGAAGAAGTCGGCGTCCCAAATGTTTGGGATGTTGCAAGGAATCAGGGCGCACGTGAGTTTGTTTGCTCTCAGGCCGGCATTGGGCCAGGCAGCGGGATCAGCTTTGCCAGTTTTCGGAGGTTCTGGGCGGTGGCAGCCAGCAGGAACTCGTCCTGAGCACCAAATGGACCTCTCAGCCTGAGCCGATCGAGGCGCAGGATGCGCTTCAGATGCGCGAACAGCATTTCGATCTTCTTCCGCTCACGGCGCGACCTGACATAGGCAAGGCCGTTCCTTCCTGCGAAAAGCCCGGCAACATGCCGGGCGGAACGCAAGTAACACGTAGCTAGAAGCAATCGAGTCTAGTTAAGCGCGCCGTTCCTGGGCCGTCTGTTCACTTTTGAACCCTGCGCGTCACGCGCCTTATTGCTTGCGCGCGCACTCTGGTTGCGGAAAACTCCGGCTGGTCGAAATCTTGGCTGAAGGCTAAGAAAATGACGAAGGCACCGGGCAAAGTTGAACCACAGAAGCCGGTCAGCAAAGCCGAGCGCGAAGCGCGGAAGGCATTCCGCCAAGTCGACGCCGAAAAGGCAATGACCGAGCACGAGATCGCGCAAAAGGCGTTCTCAAAAAACCGCGAGCGTCTCAAGGCCGAGCGGCTGGAGCGCGAGGCTGCAGCGCCACCGCCCACAAAAGCCCAGCCCAAGGCAAAGAAATGACAGCTCCGAGTCCAGCGAGACGGCGTTGGACCTCCGAAGAGGAGCAGAAGCTTGATGAGCTTCTCGATGCCGGAAAGGAAGCCGCCGAGATAGCTGTTGAACTGAATCGAACACGCCAAGCTGTCTATGCTCGATTGCAACGGCGTTACAGAAAACGAGCAAAGCAGCCAGCCCTGCTTGTAGATCTGGGGCTGAAGGCGAAGGGTAAATGAGCGATCGAACGCTCTTGATTGTTGGCCTGCTCATCATTTGCGGCGGGATAGCCTATCTGATCGCGATGATCATTTGGCCGATCTGATGCCGCGTGAGTAAGTTGAGGTGAAGTTATGTTAGACGAGGAATTTAAGAAAGAGCGCGCCCGAACAGTGCGGGAATTAGCAGAGAGAGCTAAGGACCCCTTTATTAAGGGGCGGCTTCTGGAATTGGTATCAAGATATGAAGACGGTGGGTCAAGGATCGCCACAAAGCCCACGCCGGTTGACTCCGGAACAGAGCAAGGCAGCAAGGTAGCCTTGGGTACTGGCAGCGGCCTGTTTGAAATACCCCGGACGGGGGATTGACCGGCGGTCGCGGGTACAACAGTTTTAATGACATTGACGTTTTTTCCAATTGTGAATTCTGACATGGACAATAACGCCGAATACTGGCGACGGACCCTAGCGGCCTATGAATATGCCCGGCAGGCAACGAACGAGAAAAACAGGGCTGCTTGGCTCCACATCGCTGAAAGCTTCGGGGCCCTATTCCGACTGACTCAAAGAGTGGATGAAGCGATTGCCCAAAACATCGCCGATCCCAATTCTCAGGGGACCCGGTTTCACTGAACTAAGAGGAATTAGGACAGCACCCGCTTCGCGGGTACTGTCCGTATTTAACCCCTAGTGTCCCAAGCGCGGGTGTCACCCGATTTTTAAAAAACCGAGGGTGGCGTCACATGACTGTGGCACAGCATTTGTACGCTTGGGCTGCCGGGATTGCGCCCGACCAGGGGAATACAACGCCGTCCAAGCGACCATATTCCAATCGGGCGGCGTTGGCTTTCGAGGGGGTCCTAATTTACAAGCGCGCGCGCTGCCAAACGAAAAGGCCCCAGCCATGGCCCATGGCTGCGGCCCCTTCCAAGTGCCCCCCTGCTCAGAAGCTCACCATCCGATATGGCCTATCCCGTGTCCTAATTTGGAAGTGTGAGTGTCCTAATCAGGACAGCACCGGATTAAGAGGCCCCGCCGGCGAGAACGCCTTCTGAATCAAGAATTGCTCAGAACCCAGATCGCGGCCGCTCGTTCGCAGAAAGCTGCCACCGAGGTAATGGAGCACCAAGCGACTGTTTTGGTTTGGACGGCGGGATTTGCAGCCTTATGAGGAAGCCTTGATCCAGCGATTTGCCAAGCCCCTTAGCCGCTCTTCAAAGGTGAGTATTCGCCCTCAATGATAGCTGAGGTGACTGATCGCTCCGTGGGCGATAATGACTAAGGCCCACAAGTTGAAACTGTCGCTTCAATCGCGCCGCCAGCTAGAAAAACGCAAGCTACCGCGGAAGACGCGCCTAGCTGCGCGAGAAAGCCGCCCCTAGCCGAAGAGGCCATTAAATTCAAAGAAGCCGCCGAGAAAGAACCCACCGGTAGCCTCGCCAGGGAACTTCTATTGCGCCAGGCGCGCCAAGCCGAAACGGCTGCACGCGTGAACGCCTGGCTTTCATCTCCCGGACTGGGTTCGCCGAAGGGAACGAGTACCGGGCGTATACGATCGGCCAAGACGGCCAAAGACCGCGTCCCGCGCGTTCAGATGCGCCGACGATAGCGAGGCTGTTGTTCGGGCCAAGCAGCTCGTAGACGGCTACGATATTGAACTTTGGAGCGGGGACCGTTTCGTGATCCGGCTGAGCATCAAGTGCAGTAAGGCCGCATCCGTTGGAACTCATGCGTTCTGCGGGCATTACATCAGATCGCAATAACACTCTGGTCTCTGGTCGTCGCCACCCTATTTGCATTCGGGATGGTGGCATTAGTCGCGACGCACTGAGTCCTCCTCCCTCAAGTGCGCACCAAGAGGCGGCCTCAGTAGGCGGCCTCTTTCGTTCGTCTGTGGCTCTTGCGCCAGGGACATCAGAGCAGCCAAAAGCTTTCTCCGCCGGCCGGACTGCGCGGAGCTGTTCGCCTGATCCCTGCCGCAAAAAGAAACGGCCCCAGCATCGGGGGTTAGGGACGCTGAGGCCGTTTCCAAATGACCGGTTTCCTCCAGACGGGACGTCCAACGCCGATCATGCCACTTGTTCCCTAGGTGAATGCGGCAGACGCCGCACCCGTACCACATGGGCGAAAACTCGCCCGAGCATGTCGCGTACAGGCTCATGCAGGCACTGCATAAGTCCACCAGTGAAGGCTGGGCGGCAGCTGACCGTAAGTGCTTCTCGACACTTAGGCGGAGTGCCTGAAGGCAGTAAAGGACCCATTCATTCGATGACGTGGGTTTTCTCGTCGGTGGACCGCGAGAAAATGCGTGCGGCGTGAGGTTGGTCCAAAAGTGGACCTAGATTGCGGGTGGTCATGGTGAGGACGTTCCGCGTTACAACCGGATCACTCGTAGCCACTAGTTCAAGGCTCTGTCGTTTGATAAGGTTGAGGGTCGTTCTCACGACTGCTTCGGCGGTCAATCGATGCTCGTTTCCGTTCTCAAGCCCAAAAATATCGCCGACCAGGTGAAACGCGCCGATCTGGCGGCGACCATCCGTCAGTAATTTATAGGTTCGAACTGCGCCCGTTTTGACTTGATAAACGTACTCGGCCGGCTCCTTCTCGCCGTAAATCTCGGTCCCCTTATTGTAGGTGAATTCATTTAGGCTGACGATTAAATTTGATCCGGTCGTCATACCGAAGTCCATAAGCGAATTAGGACCAGACGTTCGGTATGCGGTGGAGCGTACAAACATTGGCCGAACCCTAAAGAGATCGATCTTGAGATCTTATTCGGGTAATTTCTCGCATTCCGTCCAGTAATAAAACGACGTTTGCACGATCGCGTCACCTGTACCAAAGTACAATGTACCACAGGCCAGTGCGTCTATGGCGCAAACAGACAAATTTTGCTGAAGCCAGAGAGCAATCACGGCCCGCAGTGCCCGTGGGCGCCCACAACTCGTGCTGCTTTTCGCGATGTAACTGTGCTGCCAAGGCAGCGTACCCTCGGGTCGTTCGATGCGGACCGCCAACTAATCCGGAGATGCTAGGTCGCCCTTTGACGAGCGGTTGGGGGAGAGCGTGCATCTTTAGCTTCTTCAACCATCAACGCACATTAGGTGCCCCTAGTGCAGGAGGCAGGGTCCACGTCGGGTCCTTCAAACGGAGAGGTATCATTAGGCACAGGCACCTATTACCCAGTCCTTCTGCCCATTCGGTGGCGCTTTCTTTAGAAGGCCGCTGTCAAGTCTGGGGGAGCCAGGCAAACCGTTGCGCAGGAATGCATTGTACTATGTAAGGTACCGGACGCTGCTTAAGCTGATCTTCGGTTAGACTGTAAGCCGATAGCTGAGAGTTTTTCGCTCCCGCCTGTCAGAGGAGGAGCGTCATGCCTCTCACCGATAATATTCTTATCGCCTCGCTGCGGCAAGCCGACTTGTCACTTCTGGCGCCACATCTGAAGGTCGTCGAGGTCAAGCAGCATCAAATACTGTTTGAAGCTGGGGATCCGCTCGAGGCAGTCTACTTTCCTTCAAATGCAGTCGTGTCGCTTGTAATGCTGGATTCGGTTTGTTCGGCCACGCGATCGAATTGAATCGACAAGAACAACTCGACATCATCGCGGTCAGCATCTTTGCCTTGACCGATTTGTCATTACGTTTTTCAGATAGCTTGATCCGACATCGCGGCGGCGTCCTTAACCTGAGTTCGCTAGCTGGCTTCCTGCCCGGTCCTGGGATGGCAGTATACTATGCGTCGAAGGCCTACGTCCTCTCCTTCAGCCAAGCACTCCGCCTGGAGCTCGCTCCATTTGGAGTTCGCGTGACCACACTCTGTCCAGGTTCGGTCTCGACGGAATTTCAAGCGCGCGCCGGGCTTAAACTTGGATTCGAGCATGACATGATGAATGTCTCCGCATTTCAGGTCGCGCAGGCGGGGTATCGGGGACTGATGGCCAACAAGCGGACCGGTTTGCCGGGTCTCGCAATTAAGATTGCGCCGCTTTTACTACGGTTGTTTCCACGCGCTTTCATTCTCGCGGCGATTGGTCGCATTCAGCTACTAAAGTGTAGCTGGGCGTTTTTGCCTTGGCCGCACAAAACGACACTTCGTGCCAATCGGGGAAGTCGTGCCCTCACTTGGCCGATTGGTCGTTCAGGCAGCCCGGCCCTTCTCGCGTTGGTCTTCCGACCGGGGCGGTAATGCCTCCGGCGTGGGTTCGAGGTATGCTGTAATGGGTAGCGGCGCATGTCCGCAGGAGGGTGTTTCGGACATAGCCGCCGAGGCTGGAGTTTCGAGTGACGATAGAAAACGCCCGGCCCGCGTCGGTAATCTGCCAACCGTCAACATCGACAGTCACAAAATGCGAACCGAAGATGCTTAGACCGGGCGCAAGCGCAGCTAGTGTTCGATCAGTCCAATCGGGACCATTGGAAATGAGAATAGAAACGGTCGGGTGAGCTTTGGCGCCGTTGCTCCGCGCGTCCCGGATAAAACAAAAAGCCGCCTCCGGGACGATCGGGGACGGCTTTTCATACGCAACTACAAGCCCGGCAAGGCATCAATACGGTGGCAATTATTGCGTAACCTCGGCTTTTCGGCCGCCGGCGCCCCGCCGCGCCAGCACCCGGGCTGGTTGCCGAACAACGGTTTCGCTTCGTTCATTCGATTACTTAGTCCGCGCGGGCGTCTTCCTGCGGCGACGAGATGATGATCGGCTGCTCCACCCTCAGGCTATCGACAGCCTCCACAATGGCGTCACCGTCGGCATAAGTCACCATGTGCTCTGCATCATTCACGAGGTGCAGGTTGGACCGACGAAGTACTTTGTATAGACGTCGCGCCTGTTCGGGTTCGATGAGGTGGTCCTCAGCGCCGTGAAAAATATGAATTGGGCACCGAATGCTTGAATAGTGCGACTGAAGTCGCGTCGCTTCGGGAATGAGAAGCGCGCTTTCCTCGGCGGCCGCTCTCAGTTGCTTCGGCCGGCACGTCAGGGCGGCTGGAAAGTTATCTTTGAATTTGCCAGGAACGGAGCGAGGCGCAAATATCTTGCGAAGCAGCGCAGGCAAAATGGCCCATGAGATAACCGGCGCTACCGTGTAGCGCATGATATCACCCAACACCGGCACCGCGGGACCGGACATCATCCAGAAGTCCCAGCGCGCCGTTGGAAAGTAGTAGCCGGACACAAGCACAAGACCCCGGACGGGGTAGCTATCCTGCAATCCGATCGCAGTAGCGACCAGCGCACCCCATGAATGGCCCAGTACAATAGGATCGCGCACTCCGAGCTGATGCAGAGCCTTCACGAAGAGCGCCGCTTGGGACGTCGCAGTCCAGACGCGCGGGCGGGGCCGTTGACTGTAACCAAAGCCCGGCCGATCAAAGCATAGAACGCGGTTGCGGCGAGCAAGCATGTCCACCAGACCGCTGATGATGAGATCCTGCAGCAGCGAGCCGTTGCCATGAAACAGCACGACGGGCGGGGCCGTCTTATCACCACGCTCCAGGTAATGGAGGCGCACGCCTTCGCAGTCGATGAAATTGCCGATAGGTGGGTTCCGTCGTTCCGCCACGAGCGAGAACGCAACATTCCCGATCACTAGAAGAAGCATGCCCACCATAACGACAAAGACAAGTTCAACAGAGAGCATTTTTTGCTATGCCTCCCGACGTGAATAGGCAACCCAGGTGTGCCGAGCAAAAGCCAGCCTGCGGCATAACCGGGACATATGGCCGTCGTTCCTAAGGGGCATCGCGCACTCATGGAAAAAGCCCGCGGGCCTGGAACGGTCGCACGCAGATCGCGTTGCTCGACACGAAGCTGGGGCAAATCGTCAACCTGCAATCATCGGAGAGCAATGATGGCAAACCCACGCGAGGATAAACATAGGCAGGGCATGGAAGATGCGGTCCACCGCGCCGGCGAGCGGGCTGCTGAGCAGACCAGCCGCATTGGACAAGCAGCGGCCGATCAAACGACGCGTGTTGGGCAAGCGGCGGCTGATGCCGGGGAGGAAGTGGCTCGGGCAAGTGCGAACCTGCTCAAGCAAAACGCCGAGACGTTACAGAATGCATTGCGCTTTGGCCTGGAAGCGGCGACCGCGGTCATGGGACGGTCCACCGACCAATTTGGTCGCACGCTCGGCTTATCAGGAGAAGGGATGGAAGAGGCAACGGAACGTTCCGCCCGCAACGCGCAAACAATACTCTACAAGGTACCGCTGCCGCCAGAGCTATGGATGGGGTGTCTCGAGAGTACTTTCAGATGGTTCGGCATCACGTCGAGAAAAGTATGGACCGTATGAACCAGCTGTGGACCTGTCGAACTCCCCAGGAACTCGCGGCCGTACAAACCGACGTGGTGCGGGAGACCATCGAAACCGCTCTGGAGAGCAGCCGTCGTATAGCCGACTTGTCGCTGAAAATGGCTGATGAAACCGGAAAACAGATCAAAAAGAATATGGAAGTAAGCAGGCGTGCTGCTTAGATATTGTCTGAAGGGCCAGTCAGTCGCCTCACCATGCGAGCGTGTGGTACTCAAATGGTCAGAGGGCCCGGCCTCACTCCGTCGGCCTAAGCCGCACCCTGCCCGAAACGGCCCCGACGCCGGGGCTAACGCCGGGGCCGTCATCGCGGCAAGAGCCCTCGTATGCGGCCGGGCGCGAAGGCAAGGTTAAAGTCGGGTACCCGACATTACAAATTAATTCGATACCGCATCGCACTTCTCTCGAAGGACGCGCGGAAGCGGCCCAGACAAGCGTTGCGAACCGTCTGAACCGCTGTGAAGCCGACGTCCTGTTTTTAGAGGGACAAGCGCAGACGGTGTAGTTGGGCACAGCACGCCCTGAGGCAACTGCTGAAGCTAGCAAATCACGATCAATTAAACTGGCACCGAAATCGTTTGGTGCCAACGGCACTTCGCGATGCTGCGACACAGCCGTTCGGGCCGCTCTAACCTCTCTCATCTACCGGCCGAGGTACAGCTGGGGCGCTGCAAGCCTAGCACCGCGCATAATTCATTCGTAGGCATCGAGCATCTCACGGACGAGGAGCTCGAAGATATCAGGAAAACAGCCATCGCCGACGGTGTCAGCTATACGCCTGGCCCGAGTCCCAAAAGGCCATGGCGCTTATCCAGGCTCGAACGTGGTGAACTGCGCCGCTGTCAGTTTAGATTCCTGTCCATCGTGGCTCCGAGTAGAGCCGAGGCGACCGGCGTTGATGACCGTGCCGACCTTGCCTGCGAGCGGGCTGCGGTCCCACCGGAGCGTCGGACAAGGGACCCTCTCTGCTCTCACCCTCAGAAATTGGAAAGAGGTGTGGCGGGCTGAGGTGAGCCCGCCAATATCAGCCCTCAATAGTACGCATAACCGTACGATTCATAGCAGACGTTCACGTACTGATAACCGTCCCAGACCACGCAGCTATCGTAGCCCGAGTAGCCATATGGATAACCCCATGCGCCGGCAGCGACGATGCCGGCTGCAACCGGCAAACCCCATCCTCCCCAACCCGAGCGACCCCAACCCGGACGGTAGCCGGCCCACCTGCCGCCCCAAGCGGGACGGCCTGCGGCACCCCACCCTGGGCGGCCTGCGATCGGACCTGCCGCTCCCCAACCGGGTCTGCCTGTGACCCCCCACCCGGGTCGTCCTACAATACCGACGTTCCTAAACCCGCCACCGGCAAAGCCACCACGGTATCCGCCGCCTGCAAATCCTGCACCCCGGAAGCCGCTGTTCCCGATCATCCCACCTCGAAATCCGCCGCCCGCAAATCCGCCTCCCCGGAAGCCTCCGCCACCAGCAAAGCCGCCGCCAGCGGCAAAGCCGCCACCTCGGCCACCGCCGAACCTCGCCGAAGCTTCATTTGCAGCCAAGGTCAACACCGCGCCAGCAAGGGCGATACAGACCAGAGCGGTCAAGAGCTTCTTGCGCATAGCACTCTCCTGTCAGGTTGAGCTTATAAGCGCTCTGCATTGATGCCGAGCGATTCGTAAATAGCGTGAGCGGCTAGCGGTTCCCTTCCTCTCCACCGCGCCTAGCGCGCCAGGTAGAAAATCCAAAAACTTTCGTCAGGATTGTTTTTTCGCTCGGTAGTTCACTAGCGCTAGCGCAGGGCGCCGGCGGATTTGGAGCAGGTGGCTATGGTGCGGGCGGAGCCGGCGCTGGCAGGGTTGAGGCAGGGCGCGGGCGGTGCTGGAGCCGGGGCCCTAGCGGAGCCGGTGGAGCAGGCGAGAGCGGAGCCGCTAGCGGTGCGCCTGGAGGTGGCGGCGGTGATCCCGCGCTCGATAGAGCCTCACGCGGGCCCAAGATCCCGCCGCAATCGCTCGAATGACCTACAGTAGCGCCCGCTACAATGAATTCGTCGCGGGGACTGATCTAATTGTTTCGCTCCGGCACGCAAAAACTCAAAGCGCAATCTGACTGCCTTCTGTGACCTATTAAGAGCCGCTGCTCTAGACATGGTCGATCGACCGCTCGACACCAGTTGCAGCAAGGGGCGATCCTCCTCGTCGCTCCAATGCTTCCGTTCGTTCCTGAGCATAAAACTGAGGTTTCCCCGGCCCACGTCGGGGACCAATGTTCCTAACGGGCGGCGACTCACCAGTCGCTTTGATTGTGTAACAGCCACGGCGAGCCTGCCGAACGGAGGTGGCGAGGCGAGCCATCGTTATCCGATATTACGAGCCTGTAGAAATCGGTCGGCCCAAATGACATACTCGCTAGCCGCTCGGCATTAAGACTACCGTTATCTTTGCCTTCCCCGAGCGGTTTGGTGTACCGCGCCTCGCAAGTGCGACGCTCGCCCAGTCGATCGGGGACTTTCGAATGCTGGGAATGCAAATGCTGAGATTTACCGATGGTCCGCCTATTACGACTATTCGGACTGGCGCCGGGTGATGAACGGGAACGGCCAGGAGATGTGAAAGCCACGACGATCCCCACGCAGTTCTGTCAGTACAAAGAAACGCCACTCGGCGGGCGGTGATCTAATTGTTTCGCTCCGGCGCGCAAAAACTCAAGCCGCAATCTGACTGCCTTCTGCGACCTATTAAGCGCTACGGCTATAGACATGATCGATCGACCGCTCGACACCAGTTGCAGCAAGGGGCGATCCTCCTCGTCGCTCCAATGCTTTCGTTTGTTCCTGAGCACAAGAACTGTCCTCACCGCGTGTCCGCTGTTGTTCCCCGCGTCTGGCCGATCTGGCCGCGCTGGTAATAATCGAAAACGAAGTAAACCATCGCGAGGAAGCACACCAATATTGCCGCGACGCCGATCGCCTTCATGCGCGCCTCCTTCTAAAAATGGGATGGATTCTTTAAACAAAAATCAGGACCTGGGCTTCGCCTCAGCCGTATCTTCCTGAAGGGCATTCTCATCAACTTAGCCCGCACCTGTATTGCGGTAATCGTTCTGTTTAACTTGGCGGCAACGAGCGTTACGGACGCGCCGCTTTCCACAAGTGAGCGCAGCAGCTTTTTGTCTTCCGGTGTCCAAGGCCGACTCCGGCGGATCATTTGCTCTTCGCCTTCAGCCCCTCGGCCGGCGATTTGCCGTCTAACCAATCCTGCTGTTCTGCCAGAGCCGCTAGGCAACTTCCATTCGCTTAAAGCGATTCTTATTCGGTTCGGTTTCAGCCGCTTCCGCCATCACAGCGCAGTTGTCAGCATTTGCGCGATATTGGTCGGCTGTCGTCATCACGTCACCCCGGCCTGAATTGTGCGAAACGGAAGCTAGCCAACCTATTAGTTTTCGCAACGCTGGATGTGGCTCGCAGAATAAGGCCCTGCAAGAGAACATCTGTCGAGACGCATAGCGCGAATGCTTGGTTCCTTAGTCGGCCGCCGAACAGACACGCGAAGCCAACTCGATCAAGCTTGGTGCGCGTCGGCCGGAACCCGGCGCAAAAACAGCCCGGCGCACCCCTCCATGAATTCCCCAACCGCGCTGGGCTGTTTCTGACTTAGCCCCGCCATCCTGACAGGCGGGGCTTTTTCTTTGCCACTAGGAACGAGGAATCGATTCTACGCTCCCGGTGCCCATGGTCATTGAGCATCTACTTTAGCCTTGCCCCAAACCGGCTAGGCTTTTTCTTTAAGCCATTAGGAACGATCGCGTACCGTCTGAATCTTTTCTCCGCTCCCGGCGCTGATCCCTCAGCACCCCCGGCCGAGAGGGCGGCCCCGCGTCGGAGAGACACCAACGCGGGAGCCGCTTCCGATTGGATAGGAGCGCATAATTGATAGCGCTGCTCCGCAAAGTACAAGCATTCGTCGCAGCGTTTTGCCGGGCGCAAAACTACTTAAACGCGGCTCGGAGTAACGCTCGAATGCATCCGGAACGCTGACCGGTTCACGTCAGCGGGCTTTTCTGTTGAGTTGCACCCTCAAATGGAACATTAAATCGCTTTACTTAGATGATGATTTTACAACAAATTTAGAAATCAGACATTGGATGATCTGCCGCAACCGCCGTGCGGCCGAGTAGCCGGGCCCCGCTATTTCAACCTACCCCAGATGATGGTGTGCTCGGCTACTTTGTTCCGGTGCCAGTGCCTGTCTGGACACAAACCCAGGTAGCGGCCATGGCGGAGTTCGCCCGCGACCCCAGCGTGCATACTTCTCGGCAGTCCAAGCGGCTTCGCGGCGCCAGTTGTCAAAATCCTCTGGCGTTCGCTTTGGAAGGTATTCGGCCCATGCGGCAAGGAAGCTGCGCGCGCGTCGTCATAGGTCGCCGCTGCGCCGGATCGGTGGTCGCGACTGGCGCCGTTAACGCTGAAGCCACAGTCCCGGGTCCAATAGGTGAAGCCTCTTTGGCCCTCCGCTTTGGCGATCGTCCCGACACGCACATCGTCATGCCACGTCTTGCTCGGAGCGTCAGGATAGCGGCGGCGCGTCAACCGGGGCTTATCGCCATCCATCAGGAACGCATCCTTGGCCCGCAGTATGGGTTAACTTAAGTTGGACCGTGCCGAGCGCGCTTTGCGATCCTCTTCAGCGTAGTTTTGGCGGGTCGCCCGGTCCGTCAATTCTTTTTCTGCGCGCGTACGGCTCCGGTTTCGGAAGATGCCATACGCGATGAAGCCGCCGAGTATAAAGACGCCGACAAACCAAATCGCGATCGGGATGGGCGATGCATTCTGAATTGGCAGGCCTTGGGCTTCAAGACGGCCGCTTATGAAAAGGAACGGGGCCGACAACGCAATCACTGCTCGCGTGTAGCCTGCCGGACCTTTTCGGCATATTGGTTTCATGAGCATCTTCTCCTTCGAATGCGAGGATAAGCCGTGATGGTATCTAACGTTCCTCCGCCTGCGGTCGATTGCGTTGGGCTTTTCGTTGCCCTCTTCGCTGACCGGTAAGACGTTGGATGACGTGCCGCAATCGCCGTGCGGCCGAGTAGCCCGCTATTTCACCCCTTGCAGATGGTGTGCGCTCGGCTACTTCGCGGTGGCAATGGCAACAACTCCGTCGCTCATGAAAACGCATCTTTCGCGCCGTTCATGGCCAGAGAAGCCGGTTTTTGATCATCGCCCAATGGGCGATCGGCCGGGCGGTAAGGCGCGTCGTCCAGTTTTGATACTGCCCTCCAGTCCTTTTGCAGGCATGGCGGAAGAGGTCCAGCCCCATCTCGTCCCGTTCGAAGTTGCTCACGAATATGCCGTCAAAACGCCGCGCCAGTAACCGAGCGATTATCCAACTAGGCAGAGTCACCGCTTGCCGGCCGTACAGGTGTGTTTGCGTAGAATGCGTTTGGGCTTTCTTTCAAAAGGGTCGGCGGCGTATTGGGGCGAAGTTTGCGTTCGGAATCGGAATTCGTTGGCTATCGGAAATGGAGACCAAACGCATCTCGTCAAAACCCATATAGATCGGCTTGATGTCCGGGAGATCCTGCCTTCCGTGGAGTGTGGTCAGGATTCGCGAGGACATTTCGCTGAAGAGCGGAAAGTGCAAATAGTCGATGTGGAAGTGGAGAACATCGAATTGGTGTGCCTGGCGCTGACCCGGTCGAGCATGAGCATGTAGTACGGAATTACATCACAGACTTTAGGGTCCAGCCGAAGGGCCGTCGGAACGCAGCCCACCAATTTGGCCGAGGTACTGAATCTCCGCTAGCAAATAACGTAACGTCGTGACCTAATTTGACCAACTCCTCCGTAAGTTAGGAAACGATCCGTTCAGTCCCACCGTAGAGCTTTGGCGGCACGCTCTCCATCAGCGTGGCAATCTGAGCGATCCTCATCTCCTTGTTCACCCATGTGTAACGCTTGATGTCTAGCAATTCATCGAACGCTCGATGTTGCGATATGTTCCTAATTGGCGCGCCGATCCGAGTCCAATTTCATCAGCAACCCTTCGTTGCCGCGTAAATCGAGCTTGGCGCTCACCGCTTCCCCCTCGCGGTCTGCAAATGCAGATAAAAGAACGTAGCCAGATACTCTCTCGTCAGGAAACGAGACCGCGATAGGCTCAGGCCCCATGTTGAGGGCTATCAACACCCGCTCCTCCCGCAGCTCACGATAGAACAGCAGGAGTTCGCCGCTCGCCATCAGGGGCTTATACGAGCCCTCTGCAAGAGCAATGTGCTTGCGCCGGAGATCGATCAGCCGACGGTAGAGCCAATAGAGCGAGCCCCTATCCTTGCTCAAACTGTTCACATTCACTTCGCGAAAGTTGCCACCAACTGGCAACCATGGGTCAGCATCCGAAAAACCTGCCGATTTCGTACCATCCCATTGCATCGGGGTGCGGCACCCGTCGCGACCAATACCGATGCCTGGAACGTTCTTTTCGAACGGGTCCCGAACCTGTTCCGGCAGAATTGCCGCCTGCTGCATGCCAATTTCATCACCGTAGTAGAGGGTCGGTGTCCCGCGCAAAGTCATTAGAAGCATCGCGGCAACTCGCACCTGGTTCGGCCCCACTCGAGTTGCAAGGCGGGGCCGGTCGTGATTGCCTAACACCCAATTCGGCCACCCTCCCGGTGGGAGCGCTGCCTCATACTCGTCGATTAATTGAGCGATCGAGCGAGCTTCCCATTTGGCGGTGAGGAGAGCAAAATTATAGGGAAAGTGGACGCCGTCCAGCTTGCGGCCATAATAGGCGACGAGACGATCGATCGGCAGATAAATTTCGCCGAGAAGAACTCGATCGGGAAATTCGTCCAATACGCGTCGCATGCCACCAATCGCGTCATGAACCTCCGGTAAGTCTGCCGTGTAAAGCGGGATTAACGCATCGCGGGGAAGCTCGCCGGGACGAAAATCTGGATTGACAGGGTTATTGCGAAATTGATCATCCTTGATGAGATACCAGACGGCATCGACGCGAAATCCATCGACGCCGCGCCTCAGCCAGAAACGCATGACGTCATGCATCGCCTCGCGAACGGCGGGATTGCGCCAGTTCAAGTCGGGCTGAGCTGAGAGAAATGTATGGTAATAGTATTGGTTGGTGCTCGAGTCGAATTCCCACCCGCTTCCGCCGAATTCTGACAGCCAATTATTTGGAGGCCCCCCATCCGGAGCCGCATCACGCCAGATATACCAATCGCGTTTTGGGTTATCACGGGAGGCTCTGCTTTCAACAAACCAGGAATGTTGATCCGACGTGTGATTGGGAACCAGGTCTAGAATGAGCTTCAGGTGATTGCGACGGCCTGCGTCTATCAGGCTATCGAGGTCAGCCAAATTTCCAAACAAGGGATCCACACCGGTGTAATCCGCTATGTCATAGCCGAAGTCGGCCATCGGCGATGTAAAAATTGGTGACAGCCAGATGGCGTCGACGCCAAGTTCTACTAGATAAGGCAGTCGGTCTATTATCCCTCGGAGATCTCCCACCCCATCGTGGTTGCTATCCTGAAACGAGCGGGGATAGATCTGATAAATGACCCCGGTCTTCCACCACTTCGCATTTTCAGCCGGCATTGTAGAACCCTGCTTCTATAGATGCTTTGAGCGTAACGCCCTAGCAACGCGTCGGTAAATCCAGCGTTCCGGCCTCGGCGGGACCTTTCTATTACCCTCCCTTTGGCGTTTGGAACGCCACTCCTCGCTGAGCGTTGCGAGGCCTGGAGGAAATTGCAATGGACGGTCCTATAAGTCCCCCGCCAGTCACCGGAAGCGCTGCCAACGAGTTGCCGGCCTATTTGTCAAATGGCGTCGTAGGGCTGAAAATCCGCGACAATCCACTCAATCCCGGCATGGCACTGCTTAGCGGATTCTCCGGGGAGCATCCTGAGAGAAAAATCGAGGCGGCGGCATTCGCTCCCTATCCGCTCGCCGGTGACATTTGCCTCGAAGGGGTTTGGATGTCGGACACTCCTCAAAGTGTTCACATCGTCGACCAGGCCTACGATTTTTCGACGGCCGAATTGACGACGCGCCTGCGGTTCAGAGTGAAGGGACATCAAGCCAAAATTGCCGTGACGTCATTCTGCAGCCGAGAGCAGCCCACCGTGGTCTGCCAAGAGATCGCCATTGATGTCGATGCCGCCTCGGACCTTAAGGTTCGGGCAAGGATAGATCTATCAGGGATAGAAGGACGCCCGCTACGATATAATCGCGACACGCCTGGGGAAGCCAAGCCTTCCTGCGACGGTTCCGTGCTCTGGGAAAGCGCCGGCGCGATTTCTACATGCGGAATTGCTTACGTGACTGAGTTAGTTGGAGATGATGCAAAACCGCAACGACCGCCATTGGACGGTGAAGGTTTAAGGAGCGAATATGCGTGGCGGGGTCGCCGGGGACGGCGGTATAAACTCCGACAGTTAGTCAGTTTGGTTCCGAGTGCACTCCACAATCAGCCGGATTACCAGGCTTCAAGGCTGATCGCCATGGCGGCTAACATCGGCTTTGATCTAATCAAGAAAAATAATCGGGCTTGCTGGGCCCAATTGTGGAGAAGCCGGATTCGGCTAGTGGGTGCAGAGAAGCGTTGGCAAGCCATGGCGGATGCCGCGTTCTTCTACCTCATGTCATCTGGACATAGCTCCTCTCCTGCTTCAACGTCCATGTTCGGCTTGGCGACTTGGCATGACTACCATTACTATTTCGGTCATGTGATGTGGGACATTGAGACCTTCTGTGTCCCGCCCTTGCTTTTTCTTCAGCCCGATGCGGCAAAGGGACTCCTCGACTACCGCGCACGCAATCTAGAGGCCGCCCGCAGCAATGCACGCCTGATGGGGCGACGCGGACTGCAATTTCCCTGGGAAAGTGCGCCATCTTCCGGAGAAGAGGCCGCGCCTATGCCAGGTTCGGCAGCATGGCGCGAGGACCATGCCTCGCTTGATATCGCCCGCGCTTTTGCGCTTTGCGCCGACGTAATTGGCGACGATGCATTCTTGCGGGATAAGGCATGGCCTGTACTGTTCGGCGTGGCCGAGTGGATCAAGAGCCGCGTGACTAAGCGACGCGGAAAGTATGAAATTCGTGCCTCGATGGGTATCGCGGAGCGCAAATCGCCTTCCGACAATGCAGTATTTACGAACCTTTCTGCGCAGACAATTTTGCGTGACGCCATTTCGGCTGCAAAGCGGCTGAACAGGCCGGTTGATCCTGCTTGGCTTGAGATGGCGACGAAGATGGTCGTCCCCAAACGAGGTAAAGTCATAATTTCTCACGATGCATTTCGCGTCGATGAGGAAAAGGCGGCGACACCCGATCCCCTGATGGGCATTTTTCCCCTCAGCTGCGGGCTCGATGACGAGACCGAGCAAGCTACTCTCGCGTTTTATTTGAAGATTGCAAAACGATACATCGGCAGTCCCATGCTGTCTGCCCTGTATGGCGTTTGGGCGGCCCGTTCCGGCAACAGGCGGCTTTCGTTGGAAATGCTGGACCGAGGCTATGGTGACTTCTGCACCGGCAGGTTCATGCAGACGCTCGAATACCGCAAAGACGTATTTCCCGAGCAACCGCCAGCCGGACCCTTCTTTGCAAATCTTGGGGGCCTTTTACTGGGGTTGATTCTGGGGTTTCCAAGGATTGAGCCAGGACCGGAAGATCCCCAAGATTGGTGCAAAGGGCCCGTACTCTTGCCAACGGGGTGGCGCTCTATCGAGATCGATCGGATCTGGATCAGGGGTAAGCCTTGGCGAATGTCGGCTGTTCAAGGCGCGCCCCGCGCCCAGCTCGCGCCCTGCGCGGGCGCTTAGCAACTCGAAGCAAGGGTTTGGTCATTGGTCTATGGCCGTCCGACATTATGACAAACCAGCCTATTTTTACCAACAGTTCCGGAAGTTGCGGCGTGATGACACCGACGTGCTTGCCGGTGAATTGCCACGCTGCGAAGCAATTGGGTTCGCCAGCACCTTGTAAGGCCTGCTAGCACTCTAGGGTGGGGCCCAGCGAGCGGGTCGCTTGCCTCGTCAGGAACCTATACATCGATGCCTCCGGTCAGCGAAGCCAAACCAGGCAAACGGGAGGGCAATACCGCAAAGCACAGCCATAGGAACGAAGGCCTCTCCTCCGTACCTTGCGTAGAGAACCCCCGACAACAACGTCAGTGCAGCAGTCACGAAACCCGCGCCGAATGTGTACAGCGCTTGGGCGGTGGCCGACAAGGCCGCTGGCACCAGAGCTCCCATCATGCGCATACACGCAAGATGAAGCAGGGCGAAAGTCAATCCATGTAGCGGCTGGGTAATAGAGAGCAGCAAAACGGACGTGGTCACGCCTGCAATAGACCAACGAATGATGCCTGCCGCGGCGGCCAGGGCAGCGGCACCGCGCGCACCGAACCGATCAATTAGCGCTGGACCAATCAGAAAAAACATTATGACTTCTGCAGCTACGGCTTCGGACCACAGGATGCTTATGGACGGGGTGCTGCTTCCCGCATTGCTCCACCGAATCACGGCGAATGCGTCATGCATTGCGTGACTGCCATAGACTAGAGCTGACACCAAAATCAGAATCCGGAACTGCGGCAGCTTGAGAAGTTCAAGCACTCGAACCAGAACACGTCGGGCGCCTGGAGGCGGTCCTGATGGAGGGGCAACAGCCGGCACCAGCGCGGTTGCGCCGGCGGAGATGATGAGTAGGGCCATATTCAACCAGATGATCGGCTCGAGATCATCGGGGCTAATGAGCTGCCCCACCGTTAGCGTGCCCAATATGAAAGCGGCCGACCCCGAACCGCGTATTCGACCATATTCAAACTGTCTCCCGGCACTCTCTGGTTTGGCTGAGTTCACCGATAAGGCGTCAGCAATCGAAGTCGTGGGCGCAAGTGCAGCGGCCTGGATCAAAGCTACTGCAAGGAACAGCCAGAAAGCATCCGCCCATATAAACGTGGCGGCAGCTCCAGCCGCCATTACGATGCAGATAGCGAGCACGCCGCGCAACGATCTCATGCAATCAGCGAGTAGCCCGATCAGCGGCCCGGCCGCCAACCGCATGGACATTGCGGCAGCCAGGACCAGACCGATCTGCTGAGAACTCAGAGCCCTCGACTCGAAAAACTTCGGCCAAAACGGCGAAGCCACACCAAACGCAGCGTACAAAGCGGCATAGAGGATAATGTAGGCAATCGGTCCACTGATACGCACCGGCTGCTCGCCTCATATCGCTGTGCGGGTTGCTCGAAGTGATTCTTCGACAGTCATTTGTAAACTGGATGGGATCGGCGCGGCAGCGTGCCCTCCGGGTAAGGAGCGAAACCGGGAATCGTCCATGAGGATCAGAATCCGGACACATCCTTTAGCAAACGAAGAAGGCCCCGTAGGGACGGGACCTTCCCAGACGCCAAAAACTGCTCTCATCTTACTTTTTGCCTTTGGCCGCGGGCGCGGCCGCGATGGGCGCGCTGGCGCCTGCGTTGGGCGGCGAAGCGCCAGCTTTGCTGGTATCCGCGCCTGGTAGCAGAGCCGGTTTCTTGGCTTTTGGATCAACCGTGATGGGCGCATTCGCGCCTGCGTTGGGCGGCGTAGCGCCTGTTTTGCTGGTGTCTTTTCCCATCATCATTGGCCCGCCGGTCTGGGCCGGGGCCAAAGACGATTCCAGGACGAAAAAATGCGAATGTCGTAGCTTGTTCATGTGAGTCCTCCGGGTTAAAAATGCACCAAGCCCGCGAAAGATGGTTGGTTCCATAGCGGGATGGTGGTTGCGCTGGCTCGCGCTTCAGAAATTCACGAAGTTCGACTGAGAGCCCGTTCCGCATACACCTTCACACAATTGGTAACTGAACGGCATGTAAGTCGTGAGGACGCACCTTCCGGCCTTATCGATCGTCCGAAGATTGGCCCGCCCTCAATCTTCGCTGCGACCAGCCAGGCCCCACGGCGGATTCTGATCCGCAGCCTTTCACCCGTCCAATGCGATTCATCAGGGAGGCTGTCTCTCGTAGCCCGCGCTACATATTCACTTCTGTAAGTCGACGCGCACGGTGGCCTCCGCGGGTTACGCATCTCGGTGAAAGTTCAAAAAGGCTTCGGCAAGCAACTAGGGTAGCTGGTGCTGCTCGTTTCTAGCAACCTTTGCAGATACTTTTCACCTTCTGATCGACTTTGGCATTTTCTTGGCTAATTACCGCGTCAGCGGGAGTGGAAGGGCCGCCGGGGATTACCGTACCGTCAATGCGGCCAGTGCTTGTGCCACCGGCTCTGTTACCTGCTGTCCCAGTTGTGATGGAGCCGCGAGGTGCTGAGTTTCCCCCGTTCGCATTCCCAAGGGAGCCGCCCAAGTTTGCGGTCCCTGCTGCATTGGTGCCCGGTACGTTCAGAGGCGCGCCAGCGTTGGCCGCCCCGCTCGGGTCGTTCAACGAATTATTGAGACCCGCGGGATTCGCGGGCCCATCGGCGCACCGCTGATTGCCGAACTGCCGGCGCCGGCGGAGCCTGCGCTAGGGGTTGTGGTTCCCGGACTAGTCCCCACTGAACCTCCGGACGCGCCACCGGCAGAGGCGCCGCTTGATGAGCCACCCCCGCAGATCCGCCGCCTGAGCTTCCACCGCCGCCACCACCACTTTGAGCAAAGAAGCCATGGGCGACAGCAGAAGGGTCATAACGAGCAGTTTACCGGGGAAGCTTATCGACCTCGGCAATCTCCTTCTCTGTGCCACGACAAGCAATTGGGGCGGCGTTGTTCCTCATTCTGTATTGACTTACGCCCATCGACTTTAGGAACGACCGCGACGCCAGGCGCAGGAACACGCTGTGCCGAACGTTTGGCGTTGGACGGATCATCAAGCGCCATCTGAACAATGAACGCGCTAGCGTTTGCATTGAAAAGGGTTGCCCGATCGAGCGCTCACTTTGAGAACCCATCTCGATACCTAGTTTGTGAGGTTTGCGCCTGCCGCCCCCCTCGGTGCACCGATACGTCTGCCGGAGCGTCCGCGGAAATTTTCAAGAAGCGAACCAAAGCAAAACCTGCTAGAGCGGCGATTCCGAGACTAGCCGTGGGCTGCCGTCTTGCAAAGGATTGCGCATCGAGCACCAGATCATTGAGGCTCCCCATGCGGATCGAGCCCTCCACGCTTTCAACTTGGGATGCGGCGTTCCGGATGTATTTTCCGAAAATGGGAAAATCGCTGTCGAACTCCCGGCCGGCGCAACGTATCGCCTCAGCCAAGCTGTCTACGTTTCGGTCCCCTGCCCTATCATTTCCTTTGCGTCATTGGCCAGGCCCGACGCGTGGTCTTTCAGGTTTTTTGTTCCCTACAAGATCGCCAGCCTTATCATTGAACTCGCGACCTGCTTCTATCGCCTGCTCGCTGTCCTCAATGTTTCGCCATGGGCAGTGGCGCCTGTACGCGATCGTGTCGTCCCCTCAGCCATGTTCGTCTCCCTCTGACGTTGAATTGATGCTCTGGATTTGCTCAGGCGCGAATGCAGTTGTGAGCGTTCCTCCTATTCAAACGATGTACTTATCGAAAAGTGCCAAGATCGACTGCCTCACCGTGCCAAATCCGGAGAGGGCCGTGATCGCGACGTTCCCCGCCGCGATCACCCATAGCCTAAAATGAGTATGTGATGCGAAAGACGATGACATCTCAGTGGAATGTCCGAACAAGACATCGCCAGGTTCCGCGCGCGGGCAGAACTTTCCGGGTTCAGGCTGAGCATCTAACGACGTGACTGACCAGAAGGCCTGGCTGCGGATGGCTGAAGAGTGGAAGAAGATCGCGCTGGACGCGACGGGGACCGTTTGCCCGGCATCTTGGCGTGACCAGGTTTCTCGCGCTCGCGGGTAACGTCTTCCGCGCGTTTGTCTGCCCTGAGCCCTAGATATACGGGATGGCGTATCTCACCTTTTGTCGTCCACTCAGTGAATTTCACCTCTGCCACCAGCGACGGTTTGACCCACGTCGTGACGGCTTCATCCTTCACTTTCGCAGAAAAGGGGGATTTCGAGGCTTTGAGCTTGATGAGCTTGCTGTACAGCTGCTCCAGGGTAGTGTGAGAAAAGCCCGTTCCGACATGACCGATATAGCGCCAGCCGTTCTGCTCGCGCACCGCTAGGGCAAGCGCTCCAAAGTACGGACGCGTCCGCTTGGGTGAGGCCCTTTCGCTGCTTGCGAAGTGCAAACCCCAACCCGTAAAGCAGTGCGAGGCCCGTCGCAGTCAACAGACCTGCAAAGATAATGCCCGTCTGGTTACCTGCGAAGCGGCCCAAGACGGCATATGCTGATGCGCCCAGACCCAACGTGAGAGGAAGCAGGCTCCATGCCGCAAACGCGGTCGCTACGTTAAGCGCACTGTGGAGTGTTCGGCCATCGCAGGCAATCTGGTGGTGAAGGGAAGGAACTATCAAGAGCATGACGCTAATACTGAGTAGGGCAAGTGCAACAATCTGCGCGATCCGACCGGCCGTATCCACCTCAACGAACAGCTCTTGAAAGGCGGCCTGGAAGGCAAAGCCAAATAAGACCTGCGCCCCCAGGATGAGGAGGCGTGACTCGTCGAGAGCGGTCTTAAGCTTACTGTCGAGTTCTTCCGACATCGACAATCAACCAAAGGATTGGGCTCCGGTTCCTTCGCCCATCAGTGCCCCCGGTTGGATTAGGAACCCCTTCCCTAGGCCGGAATTGAAGCAATATTCCAGCCCACACCGGAGCGAGTGATGTTTTCAGGTTTCATTTTCGACGTGGAGGGCACGCTGGTCGATTGCATTCCGCAAACCTTGAAAAGCCTGCAGGAAGCGATCGAGCGCTACGGTCCGCCGGTACCCTACAATACGCTTCAACTTTATTCTGGCCTAGACGGCGATCAAACGCTTCAACTTGTTGTACCTGATGCCCCAGAGTCGGTGAGGAAGGACATCCTCACGATGCAAGCGAGGATATATCGAGAAACGTATCTTAATGGCGTGCAGCCCTTCGAGGGCATCCGCGACGTTTTTCAGTCGCTCGTCCGGCAGGGCGGGCGGATCGCGCTTGCGACGGATTGCAAAGGACCCGAACTGAAGCATTATCTCTCTTTACTCGACGTTGACGAGTTTGTCACAGCAAAGGCATGTGGCGACGACGTTGAACATGGCAAACCCGATCCCCGTCTCATCGGCCTGGCCCTCAGCAAACTTGGTCTCTCAGGACCGCAATCCGTCATGGTGGGCGATACGCCATACGATGCCGAAGCCGCCCTTGAAGCGGGAGCGTCTGCCGCTGGCGTACTTACAGGTGGATTTTCTTCCGAGGCACTGTTGGATGCTGGCTGCTTTGCCGTGCATGAGGATTTGCGTGCACTTCTGCCCAGTCTGGTAACGGCCAACTCGTCGACCTAACCATTCACGTTCCCCTTCGACTACCACGCTGCTCGGGCGGTATGGAAGAAGGGCGATCCCGGCTTCCACCCAAATCGCCGAGGTGCCGCAATCGAATCCCCGTGACGTGACGTGTGCGTGTTCTGACCCCGCCGTTGGGGTTGGAGCGTCGTGCCGCGTCGAAAGGATACACAGTCGGGGAACAAATTCACCGCCCAAGAGTCGATAGCGTGGAGCCATCGCCCGCCGTTCACAACGGCGCCAGTCGCGGATAGCCAAAGGTCTACAGACCCGCTGTTATTCACTACTTAGCGCTCGCGCGGATAGCCAAAGGCGATGGCTGCCGTCGTTAACTCCATTGCGATGGACAAATACCCACCCGCCTCCAAATCGGCCAATCGAACGAATGATTCCGGCGCTTGCCTGTAAAGCCCGTGAAACCTGGACTGGGACGGACACTACAGGACCCCGAAAATAAACGCGTTACCCGCCGCTACGAAATCCGTTATCTGAATCTTTCCGGAAGCGCCCGTCTTCGAAAGGATCAGCGCGTGTTTTGCACGCCCGCAGAGCAGCCGTTGCCGACTCTTCAACAGCACGCGCCCCGTTGTAGGAGTAAGGAACAGCCGGGAGCTGGATCTGCTGCGTCCCGTGGGTACGGAGGATGGAGTAGATTTTTAGACAGTCGGAGGCCATACGGAGCGCGGAGAATCGTTCCTCAAATCGCGCCCGGATGACTTTCCGGTCCAGCGCCAGCAGTTCGGGAATGGCCCGCACTGCCTCGTCAACGCTCGAGACGATGCACCCGGTCAGCCCGTCCTCGACGATCTCCGGTACCGATCCGCCCCCAAAGGCGAGCACCGGCGTTCCGCAGGCCATCGCCTCGATCATGACCAGCCCGAACGGCTCGGGCCAATCGATGGGGAAAAGCAATCCGGCCGCCTGGCCGAGAAACTCGGTCTTGGCGCTCTCGTTGATCTCGCCCACAAATTCGACGTCCGTCCCGTTCAAGAGTGGCGCGATGACGTTTTGGAAGTAGGCTTCGTCGACCTTATCGACCTTCGCCGCGATCTTGAGCGGCAGGCCCGCGGCTTGTGCGATGGCAATGGCGCGGTCGGGCCGCTTCTCGGGCGAGATGCGGCCAAGAAACCCAAGATAGCCGGCGGGCGTCCACCTCGGCTTGTGAAGATCAAGCGGGAGCCCGTGGTAGACGGTTCCGACAAAGTTCGCGCTGGGCAATGGCGCCCGTTGCGCGTTGGAGATGGAGATCAGCGGCATATCCGAAAACCGGCGGTAGAACGGCATGTGGTCGGCAACGTCCTGGCGGCCGTGAAGCGTCGTCACGGTCCGTCGGGCCTCCGGTCGGAATAGCGGAAAGTGCAGATAGTCGATGTGGAAGTGCAGGATGTCGAAATCGTCGGCGCGCTCCCGCACCTTGTCGAGCATCAGCGCGTGATGCGGGATCGGGTCGCGGGCGCCTGGATCGAGGCGCAGCGCCCGGGGCGTGCAAGGAACAAGCTCGGCGGAGGTGATGGAATCGCCGCTGGCGAATAGCGTGACCTGATGACCTTGCTTGATGAAAGCCTCCGTCAAGTATGAAACGACTCGTTCCGTTCCGCCGTAGAGCCGTGGCGGCACGCTCTCGAAGAGCGGCGCAATCTGCGCGATCCTCATTTACTGCCTCCGGTACAGCATCACGTCGACACCTGATCCGCCGTCGTCTTCTCCCGCCTAAAAACGCCATAAGGGGGCACTCGTTCCTCACCGGAGAACCATAACCGGAAACACCTTGGTTATTGCAATCTCGCGAATTCGCCCTGCTCGGCTACTTGCTTTACCGTCAGTGCGGTGGACGACATAGGGGCGGCGCCGCCGATGATATATGCGGCTGCCGGATCGGACCCAACAAGCATTCTACGCAGGCCATACTGCCGTGATGATTCTTGCGAGAATGAAGCTCCCGCCGGTGCTGGGCTATCTGCTCGCAGGACTGCTTTGGACCTCATGGCTTAGATGCTCTCGCGGAAAGTGCCGAAACCCGGTTCCTGGCCGAGTTCGGCGTAATGTTTCTCATGTTCACGGCAGGCATGGACCTCTCGGTCTCCGCCGTACGGCGGCCGCGTCGTGGTCGGCGGCAGCCTCCCAATCTCGCTGACGACCTTCGCGGTAGCAGCGCCGTCGCTCTCTACACCGCGCTTCAGATCCCTCGACCGACGTAGCATCTCACGGACGATCGCAGCCGCCAGAACGGTCGCGGTGGTGGTGCCATCACTGGTCAAGTCATTGGTCTTCGAGGCACCTCGCGCACCATCGGTGTGCCCCATGTGCTCGAACCTGTCTCCGGTCCGCTGACGACTGATGAAGGGAGGCCCGGCGGCCTCCCCTCGCTTGTCACGCCGTCACGCGAGGATGGCTCTGCTGGAGAAACCAGAGTCGTAGAGCAGCAGCGGCCGCCACCACGATCCCGGCAACAACGTGGACCGGTGTAGCAGTCGCGTTAGCCGAGAACTGCAGCACCCACGGCGATATCGCCACCCAAACGCCGGCGGCAAGGGCCACCCACTCCTGCCATTCTCCGAACACAGCCAGCGCCGCTACTGCGAGCGCGGCGATGAGGATCCCGGTCAACCAGGCATTCCAGTTCGTGGGGCTTTCGGCGGAGAGCCCCAAGATCCATGGTGACAAGAACAAACCCACGCCGATCACAAGATTTACCGCGTCGGCGATCATGTCTTTTTTCCAGACGGTGTGCATGGTTGCAACTCCTTACATTGGCTCCTTTCAACTTCA
Organism: Bradyrhizobium sp. OAE829; assembly: GCF_040546575.1. NCBI lineage: Bacteria > Pseudomonadati > Pseudomonadota > Alphaproteobacteria > Hyphomicrobiales > Nitrobacteraceae > Bradyrhizobium > Bradyrhizobium sp. OAE829. The sequence continues at coordinate 2,641,860 of NZ_JBEPOE010000001.1, forward strand.
CTCGGTTTCCGGAGATCACTCCGGCTCGTAACCGGTCCGTCAGAGTTCGGTGACCTTTCATTGGTGATCACTGCATTCTGTGCGGGCGAGAGTGCTCGCCCGCCCTTGGCTCACTTGTCGTTGATGGCGATCCGTCTAACCTTCTGCTGCTCGGCAGGTAACTTCGCCAACGTCACGGTGAGAACGCCATCCTTGAACGACGCCGCGACCTTGTCCTGATCGACGTCATCGATCGGGATGGAACGTTCGAAGCGCCCGTAGAAGCGCTCGCTGAAGCGCCGCTCCTTGTCTTCGGTCTCGCTCTTCTTCTCACCGCTAATGGTCAACAATCCGTCCCGCAATTCGACAGTGACGTCCTTCTCCCGGAGACCGGGAAGCTCGGCGAGGACCGTGACAGCCTTGTCGGTCTCGTTGACTTCGACGCTCGGCCACCCCATCGCCCGGGAGCTGAACGGAGTGATATCGAAGGAACGGAACGCATCATCAAACAGCCGGTTCATCTCGCGGTGAAACGCGAGGAACGGATTGGGATCATTGCGAGGTACGCTCAGATCACGAGAGCCGTTATTCCGCGGTATTAGGTCGCGTAGTGCCATAGCATTTGCCTCCTCTCATGTTCACTTGACCCCATGCGCGGCAGGGATTTGACAGCGTTGAACCACCTTGTCAGGCCGCCTCCTTTCCGATTTGCTGGTTGTCGTTGCCGTCGACTTGAACCGCCACGCGATGCGGCATCATCGACGGCCTCAGCCGAATCCTGACGGCCTCCGATGCCACGCATTTGGTGGCACCACATGAACTAGAAGAGTTTGGTTTGATTTCAAGAGTGCCGCTAGCGCGCCTGATACCTTTTCAAACGGGCACTTTCAAAACCGACGAGCAGGACGGGGAGCCAGAAGTCCGTATGAACCGGCGCCAGTGATGGTTCTCTCTGAGTGGCCCAGCCGGGCGATGCTTCCAGAGCGAATCGCCCTTCTTGACGCCGCGCAGATCTATCCTAAATCGACCGCCGCCAAGGCCTCATCGGATTGGCACGGCGGTCCCGCCGCAAGGAAACGGCGGCTAATGCGGGAGGATGAACGATGTACGGCTTATTCGCAGCTTTCATAATGTCGGCCGTGTTCTGGCGCGCCACGGACAAAGTCGAATAGCGGTTCCAACGCGGTCGTTCAGACGGAGGCACCGCAGCGGGGTGTCTGGTCGGCGTACGCCGTCCAACCGAGGTACGGTGCGAACCCGGACTTTCCGGGCAGAGGACATTGTCCCGGATATCTGCAAGGGGTGCTCTTCCTGAGGGTAAACCCGGTGTCTGTGGATGAGTGAGCAACCCCCCGTCGGCGCGAAGCTGGCGTCACGGCCTCCTGCGGCAAAACGGATGGGAAGCTCGTGGAACAATTCGCGCGCTACGAAATTCTGACGATGCCACCGGCTTGTTGCGCTTTGGCGCCATTTCCGGGCCTAAGCGCAGGCACGGTAGCTCGCACCCATTTTGCTCTGAGGAGGATTTGGATATGAGCACCCTTTCAATTGTATCGAATCTGCCGACGGTTAACTCGGAACGCGGGCTCCCCCGCTACCTGGCCGCCATTCGAACATTTCCACTATTGAGTGCGGCCGACGAGGCGATGTACGCGCGCCGCTGGCGCGAGCACGGCGACCGCGAAGCGGCCTATCGCCTGGTGACAAGTCACCTTCGGCTGGCTGCCAAGACGGCCCTGCGGTATCGCGGCTATGGTCTTCCCATCGCCGACCTGATCTCGGAAGCAAACGTAGGCCTGATGCAGGCTGTGAAGCGGTTCGAGCCCGAAAAAGGCGTTCGGCTCGCTACCTATGCGATGTGGTGGATCAAGGCGAGCGTCCACGAGTACATCCTGAGGTCCTGGTCGATCGTAAAAATAGGCACTACCGCCGCCCAGAAGAAGCTCTTCTTCAACCTGCGAAAACTGAAGAACCGAATTTCCGCAGGCGAGGAGGAGTTATCGCCCGAGCACGTTCACTACATTGCCGACCAACTGAAGGTCGATTACCACGAGGTGGTCGACATGAATGGAAGGATGCGCGGCGATGTTTCGCTCAACGTGCCCACGACTCGGGAGGACGCTTCCGAACAGTTGCAAGACTGGCTGGTTGACCCGGCGCGGGACCCGGAAAGTCTGTTATCGGAAGCGGAAGATCGCAACCGGTTAAGGACTGCACTGAGAGACGCTCTCGCTGTCCTGTCGTCTCGCGAACGCCACATCCTTGAAGAGCGCTTCCTGCTTGATCAGCCGAAGACTCTGGAGGAGCTTGGCGCAACGCTGAAGGTGTCACGCGAGCGCGTCCGCCAGATCGAGTTTCGGGCGTTACAAAAGGTCAGCGGAGTACTGCGGGCGCGGCTCAAGGATGTCCTTCCCGCTTCCGGCAGCAAGCTTCGGCCGCCAATTTCAGCAGCATCCGGTAGGCGCAAGGCGTAAGCTTGTAGACGACCGTGTGCGCCGGCAGGCGGCCGTTCAGCAAGGCTGAACAGTGCGGACACCGTGGCTTGTGTCTCAAGTGGGTTGCTGTCGAGCCCAATGACCTTATCAGAGCGGCGACGCGGATCCAGAACGTCTGCGTCGCCTACTCCAAAATCAGCCGGCGCCGGCCACACCGACGCCACTCTCGCGGCGAGATGGAGCAGTATGGCTTCTCTGGAGGGAGACTCGGCGTGCATCCCGGCAGTCCCTTCGCCGCGCGTTCCTGCTCAAGCGCGCGCACTCCGCCTCGCCCTTTCGGCTGTACGCCTTGCTAGCTCGATCGGACGCGATACCCTCGAGGCGGATTTCTTCACCCGACTAGGAACCGATGCCCCGCACCTTGATTGTCGATGCAGGACAGGCGATGGGAGTGAAGTCGCGTCCGCACATAAGCGTTGGATTCGGCAGTGCCCAATGAATCAGGATACTGACAGATCTTATGAGAAGCTGCCTGTGACCAGCGAGGGCTACGCCGTCCTTCACGCTGAACTTAGACACCGAATCCAGATCGAGCGCCCTCGGACCGGCGAACGCATTCAGGACGCCATTGCGGACGACCCGAACCTGCCCGAGAACGCGGAGTATCAGACTGCTAAATCTGAGCAGGACTTCAATGAGGCGCGGATCGCGGACCTTCAAAGCAAGCTCGCTCGGGCCGAAGTGATCGATGTTTCCAAGCTGTCCGGCGACACAGTGAAATTCGGCGCAACGGTAACTGTTATTGATGAGGACACCAATGAGAAGCGGCTATGGCAGATCGTGGGTGAGCCCGAAGCTGACGCTAGAAAGGGCAAGATATCTGTCTTCTCTCCGCTTGCCCGTGCGCTGATCGGTAAGGCCAAAGATTCAACTGTCGAGGTTCTGACACCCAGCGGCGCAAAGGCTTACAAGATCAGCAACGTGCAATGGCGATGAGCGCCCGGCCGTTCGCTTTGGCCGCAGAATTGCATCGCCGCTCGGCGAGGCGCTCGAATGGTCCAGACGAACGAGGAGTGACGAACTTTGACGCGCTGCTCGGTCGGCGGGTAGATGCCGCAGTCTTCTCCACACCCCTTGCAGCTAAATCGCATCTTCCTAAGTTTTGTGCAGCCATACGGAGCATGCCGCTGATGCTTTGATCGACATTACAGGCAGCAACGGTCGGCAGTTCAATGCAGGCGGCCTGACCCGGAAAGTAAGACGAAGCGGACGGAAGCCTCGCTCCCGCCCGCCTGGTTCGAGGGAGGCGTTCATGAACATCGCGCCTTTATCGGCTCATTCGGACTTTACGGCGCGACGGCCCGTTCCAGAGGCGCCGGTGACGAAGTCGGTATTCCCGGCGGATGCGCAGGCCGTGATCTACAAGTCTGCCGCCTCGCCGATGACTTCGAGACGGACGAGTGCCCAGCAATGGAAGCTGCGTTTCGAGCGCCGCTCGGCCCCGTACATCGAACCCCTGATGGGTTGGACCGCCGACGACGATACCCTCTCGCAGGTCGAACTTTCGTTCCCGTCTGCCGAAGCCGCTATCGCATATGCACATCGCCAAGGTCTGCAATACACGGCGCAGGACTTGCCGACACAGGGATCGAAGCCACGCCTGGTATCGGACAATCCCGAGCCTGAAGGCCGCGCCGCCAGCCAGCACCGCCGACGGAGGCTGGAATGGATCGAGCGGACCCTTAGACCGGAGGTGACCCGCCACGGGTTCGGACCTGGGGCTGAACCTGCCGAGAGCTACGCAGATCCGAAACAGGTGCTGCTGGACAGCAATCTGTCGCCCACCCAAAAGCGCGACATCCTGCGGCGCCGGGCTCTTGATGCCTATCAGATCGAGACGGAGCACTCGAAGGGCAACTTGCTGGCGAGTCCCTCCCGTCTCCAAGAGGCGATCGACGCACTGCTCGATCTCGAGGAGCCGCAGATCACGCCAGCATCCTTCCAGCACGTCGACAGGAAGGCAAGCTGACTTCGATCGCAGTACGTCGGCCCGCCCAGGGGAAGGGCATCGCCTATCTGTGCGAAACAGAGGTAGCGCGATATAATGGATGTAGAAGGATAGTCAGAGCATGATGTTCATTCGCGTGCGGGAGGCGCCATGGCAAAGGAAACCAAACTCCTGCGAAAGCAAGCGGACAAGGCCGAGCGTAAAGCGAGAGTGACCGCCGATGCCGAAATCTCGGAAAGTCTCTTGAACTTGGCAAAGGCCTATCGGACGCAAGCGGACGTGATGAAGGCCAAGCGAAAGCAGGAAAAGAAGCGGCGCTGACCCCTGGCTTTCCATAACGCCCACGCCTCCAAAGGACTCGAATGCAGCGACCTGCGGGCGTGGCGGCTCAAGCTCCGCCGGTTTTGACCCGTCGGACGGACCTAGAATGAACAGGAGGCCGGCGACCAACATGAGACCTGCCCACAGCACCGCCGGACCAGCCATCACCAGGCGCGAAAGTCGTCCATGTTCGTCGTTCTTGGCGGGCGTTCTACATTGGGCACACTGGCTCAATCCGCGGTCAGCTACGGAGCGAGGGCGATGAGTGGAAGCTTCCCGGTTAACTGGTCGAGCCAAATCCGTCGTTCGAGACCGCGGCTGTCACTCGGACGGCCGGAGTAACCAAAATTTTTCCGACGACCACTTGCACGGTTGTTTTTCGCTTCCTAGTTCGTTTTCGCCGGGCCCGGTTGCCAGACCCGGCTTTTGGACATCGCTGAACTGACATGGAGGATGTGCATGCATTTCCGCCACTGCACGACCGCGTGCTGGTGCGCCGCATCGATGCCGAGGAGAAGACTGCCGGCGGCATTATCATTCCCGACACCGCAAAGGAGAAGCCGCAGGAAGGCGAAATCGTCGCCGCGGGCCCGGGTGGCAGAAACGAGCAAGGCCAGTTGATCCCGATCGACGTCAAGCCGGGAGATCGGGTTTTGTTCGGCAAATGATCGGGCACCGAAGTGAAGATCGACGGTCAGGACTACTTAATCATGAAGGAGAGCGATCTTCTGGGCGTGATCGACAAGACCGGCTCGGTCAAGAAAGCCGCCTGACCACAACTTGCGAAGCCGACAGTCATTGAGGAGAGAGGAGCAACAAACATGGCTGCCAAGGAGGTGAAATTCTCCACCGACGCCCGCGACCGGGTGCTGCGGGGAGTGGATACGCTGGCGAATGCGGTCAAGGTGACGCTTGGCCCCAAGGGGCGAAACGTGGTGATCGAGAAATCCTTCGGAGCGCCGCGCATCACCAAGGATGGCGTGACCGTCGCTAAGGAGATCGAACTGGAGGACAAGTTCGAGAACATGGGCGCGCAGATGGTGCGCGAAGTCGCCTCCAAGACGAGCGACCTCGCGGGCGACGGGACCACCACCGCGACCGTATTGGCCCAGGCCATCGTCAAGGAAGGCGCGAAATCCGTCGCCGCGGGCATGAACCCGATGGATCTCAAACGCGGCATCGATCTTGCCGTCGAAACCATCGTTGATGATTTGAAGGCGCACGCCAAGAAGGTCACCACCAACGAGGAGATTGCCCAGATCGCGACCATCTCGGCCAATGGCGATATCGAGATCGGCCGTTTTCTTGCGGACGCCATGCAGAAGGTCGGTAACGACGGGGTTATCACCGTAGAGGAAGCCAAGAGCCTCGATACGGAGCTCGAGGTGGTCGAAGGCATGCAATTCGATCGCGGCTACGTGTCGCCCTACTTCGTCACTAATGCCGAGAAGATGCGGGTCGAGTTCGAAGACCCCTACATCCTGATCCATGAGAAGAAGCTGTCGACCCTGCAGTCCATGCTGCCGCTGCTCGAGGCCGTCGTGCAGTCCGGCAAGCCGCTGCTCGTCGTTGCCGAGGATGTCGAAGGCGAAGCGTTGGCAACCCTCGTCGTCAACAGGCTACGCGGCGGGTTGAAGGTCGCGGCCGTGAAGGCTCCGGGCTTCGGCGATCGCCGCAAGGCCATGCTGGAGGACATCGCGATCCTGACCGGTGGCCAGGCGATCTCGGAAGATCTCGGCATCAAGCTCGAGAACGTCACGCTCAAGATGCTCGGCCGCGCCAAGAAGGTGGTCATCGACAAGGAGAACACGACCATCGTCAACGGTGCGGGGTCCAAGAAGGACATCGAGGCCCGCGTCGCCCAGATCAAGATGCAGATCGAGGAGACCACCTCCGACTACGATCGCGAAAAGCTGCAGGAGCGGCTTGCGAAGCTGGCCGGCGGGGTCGCCGTGATCCGCGTCGGCGGGGCGACCGAAGTCGAGGTCAAGGAGCGCAAGGACCGCGTCGACGATGCGATGCACGCGACCAGGGCGGCAGTCGAGGAAGGCATCCTGCCCGGCGGCGGAGTTGCGCTGCTGCGCGCCTTGAAGGCGCTCGATGGCATCAAGACCGCGGATGCCGACCAGAAGGCCGGCGTCGACATCGTGCGCCGCGCGATCCAGGTGCCGGCGCGGCAGATCGTGCAGAACGCCGGCGAAGACGGCTCGCTGGTGGTCGGCAAACTGCTGGAGAACTCCAGCTACACCTGGGGCTTCAATGCCGCCAGCGGCGAATACCAGGACCTAGCCAAGGCAGGCGTGATCGATCCGGCCAAGGTTGTTCGCACCGCGTTGCAGGATGCGGCTTCCGTAGCGGCGCTGCTGATCACCACGGAAGCGCTGGTCGCCGAGAAGCCGAAGAAGTCCGAGGCGGAGCCTGCCGCGCCGCCAATAGACTTCTAATCGAGACCGAGCCCAGCCGCCACCGGCCGGGCTCCCTAACCACTCACCAAAGAGAAAGGAACGCAAAGCAAGGAGACTCAGATGAGCACACGCATGCAATCTCGATCGCGCAAGAGCGGGGCGGCTGTAATGCATTGGCTCATGTTCGCCCTCAGCCTTCTCACGATCGCATGGATCAGTTTTTCAACGATGGGAGGATGAGATGATCAGGACTCGCGCACTCGACTCCGCCGGTGCGGAGACATTTGGCGGCCGAACCCGAAAAATCGTGGCCGGCGCCTTTGCCTTGGCGACAATGCTTATGCCGTTCGGCGCCTGGGGCATGGACGGTTCGCCTAAGCTGGCCATGGACACCGCCGGCAATCTGCTGCCCCTTCCGCCCATTCCATATCTCGATTCGATGCGCTGGATGAACTGGAAGCCGAGCGCGCCGATTTTCAAAGTCGACACCCTTCTGTTACCCGACAGCGCTCGGCCCGGATTCTTCCGCATGCCATCGGAGTACGACCGGGGCCTCCCGAGAGTGAGCTAGATCGAAGCGGACAATAGCTAGTCTTCGATTCGCAGCGCCGGCCGGGTCGCGGCGCGAACTGCGCGCCTCACCGGCGCGTCGGCGGGGTGCTCCAGCGTGCTTAGCAGCCGAAGTCCGGAAAAGCGGGCCCGGCGGGCGGAAGCTGAAAAACAAAATGGCCGCAGCCAATCGGCCTGCGGCCCACCGGAAATATCGATTGCTGATGAAATTGCGCCTGCCCGGTGTCGCGATACTAGAGCACGGTGGCGGCGCGATTTGGATTCCGTAAATCTACGGATTGGAACTGAAACTTCGATTGGCGACCAGCTTTCCTCAGGACCGATTTGATCTCTCGCGCCGACCAGCTTTCGTCGCTGGAACTTGTCTCACGCGGCTGTTAAACGGCTGCACCGCGAAATGCGCCCGCGGGGGCAGTCGACAGACCGAAGCCAGCAGCATAAGAAACAGCGCACGATTGGCTTGGTACCTGGCGGCGGTCCGGCTACCCGCCGATCCCAGCATGACGCGCGGCCGTCGGTCGTGCACAGGCACCACTTGACAGGCCCGGCCACGCTTTCTCAGTCGAATTTCAGAAAGAGGGAGTTGGTCCGGCATCGTGTCGTCTGTCTCTGTTTCGCAGAGCGGGTTCAAGTGTTCATGAAAAAGGTTTGGAAAATCTCGCGCAACTGGGAACAGCTTGCCCCATCGGAAAGGCGTGAAATTTAATGACGGGCACCCGACATATGTGGTATGATCAGCGCCATCATCGGTGCTCCTTGGGCAAGGTCCGATGACTGAGAGCGCGTTTGCTCCCGCCTGATCTTGGGTCATGAGCAATGTGAGCGGCGACTGAGGCCGCCCCAATCTCAACTTCGGATCGCTTCGGTTAACCAGCGCCCGTGCGGACGGCCCGCATTGGCCAATTCGAGCGCCACAGAATGTCGCCCGCATCACCCAGGATTGCCCTCTTCATCGACGGCGCCAATCTTCGCGCCACGGCTAGGACGCTCGGTTTCGACATCGACTACAAGCGCCTCCTGAGCGAATTCCAAAACCGCGGCAGCCTGCTCCGCGCTTTCTACTACACGGCCATCATCGAGGATCAGGAATTCACGTCGATTCGCCCGCTGGTCGACTGGCTCGACTACAACGGCTACACCGTCGTCACCAAGTCGACCAAGGAATATGTCGACGCCTCCGGCCGCCGGAAGGTCAAGGGAGACATGCATATCGAGCTCGCGGTAGACGCCATGGAGCTAGCCGGGCATCTCGACGAGATGATCCTGTTTTCAGGCGACGGCGATTTCCGCTCGCTGGTCGAGGCGGTGCAGCGCCGCGGCGTCCGCGTCACGGTGGTCTCCAGCATCGCCAGCCAGCCGCCGATGGTCGCCGACGAACTCCGTCGGCAGGCGGACACTTTCACTGACCTGATGGAGCTGCGGGCTAAGGTGGTCCGGGACCCGTCCGAGCGGCCTCCGCGCGAGCGCAGAGAGACTCGCCCGCCGCAATTCCAACAGCGCGTACCCGTCGCTAGTCAGCGCGTGGACGTTGAAGAGTTCAATCGGTGATATGCCGCAACCGCTGCGGACGTCATCCTCGCTCGCAGGGACGATGTCGCCTAATTTCCTCATCGGGGCAAGCACCCAACGAGGCGTTGGCGCTCGCCAGTAGGCGGTAACAAATAGCCCATATCGGCCTACGCCGGGGTCTCCCGGTTCGATTGGCTGGCAAGTCGCGCCGAACTACAATCGAAGTTCCAGGTGCGGTCGGAAGCGGTCTCCCAAGCCGGTAAAAACCGCCGCCGAAGATCATGGTCTCAGGAGCCGAGGAGCCGGACGGCCCGCGGCCCTTTTAAGGGGCCGCCCGGTGTTTGAGCCGCCCATGACCAGTGGTGGCCCGCGCTAGGAACGAAGATAAGGCGATGACGTTCCTGCTGAAAAGATCACGGTTGAGTAAGCGTCATGCGGTACCCGTGGCCGTTCGAACAGCCCGACCCGGTCCTTCAGTCCTCACTGGACATCGCCTTAGCCTATCTGGAAGCAACTAGACAGGCTTACCCATATTCGATGACTGAGGCGGTTTGCGCGCGCATTATTCTTGACGAGTGGCTCGCGGCAAATCGCAAGTGCCGGCATCGCATATGGCTCGCCAACAAGGCCATCGTTGCAATTGAGTCCAAGCAATCGGCCCCTGGGCTTGCTATCAGGGCGCTGGGTCCGCGGTTCACCCGTTAGATGGGCGCTGGTGAGACGGGGACGCGCCTCGGCTACGCCCTCCATAACGCCAAGCTTAGTGGGGTAGTTGTCCCCAAGGCAGCTCTTCGGTCGCCGGCGACGTCGTCGCCGTTCGACGCTCCGGTGTGGCGCCGATAACAGAACTTGCGCATGCAGGTCGCGGGAGCCGGTTCGGGTGCCGTGATCCCGTATCCTGGGCGCCTCGGCAGAGAGACTTCTTTCTATCAGTTCGAAGCGACCTGCGCGGGATGATGTGCCGAGCACCTGCAGCCGATCTGATCCTGTCGCGTCAGCTTGTCCGAATTTTCCCGAGGGGCGGACCAAAGGCGGGCCAGCAGATTTCGGCATTCGCTTCCGCCTTCACCGACAGCATCAGAGTTTCGCATCGGAGAGCTTGCTAGGAACTTCCGTCCTCAAGTGGACGTTAATTCGGAAACTAAGAGGAGGCTTTCATGAGCAACCCGCGAAGTACCGCGAGCGTCGCTGGGCACCCCGTCCATCCAATGCTGATCCCGTTCCCGATCGCTTTTTTCGTCGCTACGTTGGTGTGCGACGTCGTGTTCTGGAGCAACGGCAATACGACGGTTGCGACATCCGCGACATGGCTGTTGGGTGCGGCTCTGGTGATGGCTGCACTAGCGGCTATCGCAGGTCTGGTCGACGTGCTCGGAGATCAGCGTATCCGCAGCCTGAATGACGCGTGGCTCCACGCCAGCGGCAATGTTCTGGTCGTCTTGGTCGAATTCTACAACTGGTATGCTCGATACAGCGAAGGAACGTCGGCAATCGTTCCCAAAGGTCTGATCCTGTCGGCCATTGCAGTGGCCGGACTCTTGTTTACGGGGTGGAAAGGCTGGGAAATGGTGTACCGGCACCGCGTCGGCGTCGCCGACGACAGTGAGTTCGCCGGGCAGCCAACGCAACGCTCTCGCAGGGCGGCGTAGACGGGGGCCGCGCGGCATCGAATCAATAATTCAGGAAGGCTTTGGAGGCGAATCATGAAGGTCGTTAATGATCGGGATCAAGCACAGCCGGCGGAGAAAACCGTTCCTCGCAAGACGCTTGATGATTGGCAACGAAAGGACCAAAAGCGACGTTCTGAAGAAGACGGGCAGAGTAATCCCGCCCCTTTACGGGGAGAATCAGCAACTTGATCCTTGGGAATGCGCCTGACGATACCGCCGGTGGTCAGTTCAAACCGGAGTGCGACGCCTCGGCCAGGCTCGGCGCGGCGCTGCAGACCTGATTTTGCAGAACCTGGCCATCGCCAAGAGCGGCGGCGGACGGCTGCACCTGTATCGCGCTGCGGCCCTGCTTGAGCACGCGACGGCATCGCTGCGCAGCGCCCGGCCCGGCTCACCGTTGCCAGTGACTTCCGGCGCGGCTGCGAGCTGGTCGGCGATCTCGCGTTAGTGGCCGAGGCTCCGCCGTCCGAAAACGAGCCGGCCGTGCTCGATTCCTCGGGGCTGAAGGTTCATCTGACCGAAAACATTTCGGTGCGGCTTTGCTGCAGGCGACGGGCTCGGCGGCGCATCTGGACGGCGTCCGGGCTCTGGCTCAGAAGAAGCGTATGCGGCTCGAAGCGGACGGACTTCACAAGGGCCGCAGCGTGAGGGGCGCCAAGGAGGAAGACATCTACCGGGCGCTTGGCCTGCCTTTCATCGAGCCGGAATTGCGCGAGGGCCGCGACGAGATCGAGCGGGCACTGAAGGGAAAGTTGCCGAAACTCGTCAGGGACAGGGACCTGCATGGGATCCTGCACTGCCACACCGGCGCCTCCGACGGGACCGAGACTCTCGAGACAATGGCGAAAGCGACGCGCGAACGCGGCTAACCGAGGGTCGGGGGGTAGATTTTTTCCAGGGCGAGTTCGGACTTCCCAGATTGCTGCTTGTGCTATCGCAATCATCGTACTTGTGTGCAGGACGTGTTCAGTCAGCATCCATCGCTAGCCAGCAAGGAGCAGCATGACCTGAAGAGCTCGGTGGGCGCACCAGTGCTCGAACCTGGGAACCGATGACAAGAGGCTTCAGACCAAACGGTGAATAACTCGATCCGGAGCCAACCAACTTTAAACCAACGCCACGCCGCTACCGAACGTGAACAAACGCTACCAATCGTCGCCAAATTCATCCATGTTTTCAGTATTTTCCGGGTCCCCCTTCCCGCTCATAACGGTCTGGTTGCAGGTTCGAGTCCTGCCGGGCCCACCAAAAATCAATGGGTTAGTTCGTCCTGCTTCATTGCTCTACTGAACCACCGCGCCAGAAACGCCCTGCTTCGTCGTTCATTGCCGTAGTCCAGTGCCCGCAAATTAATGTTTCCCGTTCGATCGGGCCATGGTCTCTCCTCTTTGATCGTAGATTTGGCGGCAATATCGCACGAGCAGGCGAACCCGCACTGCTCGCTTTGTTCATCGCACGGCCCGTCAACGGTCGGCTATGTTTCGTGATGGACCGCTTTGCGCCGATTGTGTTGAAGAAGTCGGCGTCCCAAATGTTTGGGATGTTGCAAGGAATCAGGGCGCACGTGAGTTTGTTTGCTCTCAGGCCGGCATTGGGCCACGCAGCGGGATCAGCTTTGCCAGTTTTCGGAGGTTCTGGGCGGTGGCAGCCAGCAGGAACTCGTCCTGAGCACCAAATGGACCTCTCAGCCTGAGCCGATCGAGGCGCAGGATGCGCTTCAGACGCGCGAACAGCATTTCGATCTTCTTCCGCTCACGGCGCGACCTGACATAGGCATCGGTCTTCGCGATGTCGCGCGCAACGTCTCGGGCCTGTTCGTGGATTGAACGCGGGACCTTGCGGGCAGGCATTTTCGGACAACACCGCGGCTTCAGTTCGCAAGCATCGCAGTCATATTTGCTGGCGCGGTAGAGCAGTGTTGCCCCATCATTCACCAGAGTTCCGGTAGAGCTCAGTACCTTGCCGGCTGGGCAGACGTAGAGATCGTGTTCCTGATCGTAGGCGAAGTCTTCGCGGGAGAACGTCGTCCCGGGCCGACTTGTCGAACACCGGAATGTGCGGCTCAATCGCGTGCTCGTTAACCAGCCACCCCAGCATCTCGGCTGAGCCGTAAGCACTGTCGGCGGCCAAGCGCTCGGGACAGAGCCCGAAGCGATCTTCGGTGCGCTCAATCATTGTGCGTGCCGCACCGACCTCGGCCTGCCGGATAGCTCGCGTCGCCTCGACATCGACGATGATCGCTGCCTTCAGGTCGATCAGGTAATTGTCGGCGTAGGCAAAGAAGGCATGCCCTTTGTGAGCGCCGGTCCATTGCGCGGCCGGATCCGATCTGGAGATGAACTTCGGTACCGTCTCGCTGGCTGCGCCCCAGGCAGCCTCATCCAGGGTATCGAGATGTTCCCGGACGGATCGGCGCGTCTTGGCGACGGCCTCCCAGTCGATATCATCAGACCCGGCAGAAGAGCGCTGCTTGTTGGCATCGGCGGCAATCAGGCTGGCATCGACAGCAAAGGCCGTCCCATCAACCAGCCCTTCTGCCATGCAGCGTCGGGCTACGGTCTCGAACAGCTTACGCAGCAGATCGCAATCGCGGAAGCGGCCATGCCTATTCTTGGAGAAAGTCGAGTGGTCCGGCACCTCGCCATCGAGGCCGAGCCGGCAGAACCAGCGGTAGGCGAGATTCAGGTGCAGCTCCTCGCACAACCGCCGTTCGGAGCGAATGCCGTAGCAGTAGCCAACCAGCAACATCCGGACGAGCAGTTCGGGATCAATCGAAGGCCGGCCGGTCGAGCTATAAAATGGCGCCAGATGGCCGCGAACTTCTGACAAATCGACAAAGCGAGACCTCAGCAAGTGGCCGGCCGGAACGTGTCGCTCAAGTGAGAACTCATAAAACAGTGCCGCCTGATCGACCTGCCGAGGACCCATCATCGATTCAAGTCTCCACCCGCTAAGGGGAATGGATAAGCGATCTCCTTCGGCTTCAACAGTCGAGTTTTTCAACAAAATCCGCCAACAGCGGCCATTCCCTCATCGAATGTTATGAAACGGCTCTAGCCAACTACTCGTCCAGCAACTCAAGGAAGTCGCTTATTCGCTCGAACGGCTTCGCATTACGATTGCCGATATAGACCACGCGATCGCCTTCGCGCTCTAGCGACTTCGCTCTCGACTTACGAAGCCGACCAGGGAGAAACGTCGCCGCAACAGCCTCGGGGCCGACGTCGAGCCTCATAATGCCACGCCGCTTGCAATCGAGCCTGAGCCTTGCGGCCGCGAAAAAGTCGCGCGCTTCCGGCGGCAGCCTGCCGAAACGACGTGCGGTTTCGTCCTCCAAATCCTCGAGATCATCCTCGGTGCGGCATCTGGCAATTCGGCCATAGATTTCCAGGCGAACAGCGTCCGACTGTACGTAGCCCGTGGGCAGCATGTCGGCGATCGGCAAGTTCAGATCAGGCACCCACAGCTCGGCGCCACGGTCGGTGTCCTTCTCCGACGCCCGCTTGACAAGATGGCTATAGAGCATCGGCCCGAATACCTGCAGATGCCCAGACTGCTGTTCGGAGAGGAGGTCTCCGGCGCCCCGGAGATCCAGATCACGCTCGCTGATGGCAAAGCCGGCGCCGGGCTTGCTGAACTCTTCCAGCACTGCCAAACGCTTCTCGGATTGTTCGGAGTTCGACTCGTTTAACAAATACGCGAAAGCACGCGTGCCGCCCCGTCCGACGCGGCCCCTTAGCTGATGAAGCTGCGACAGACCCAACTTCTCCGGCCAGCAGATGACGATGGTGTTCGCCCGGGGAATGTCGAGGCCGCTCTCCACGATATTGGTCGCCAGCAGCACGTCTGCTTCACCTTCGACGAAGCTCATCATTCGATCGTCGATATCTGCGGCTGGCAACCGACCATGGAGACATACGATGCGAAGTTCCGGAGCCGTCGACTTCACCCTTGCGAGCATCGGCTCCAGATCCTGGATACGGGGGCAAATCAGAAAACTCTGCCCGTGGCGTCGCTGCTCACGCAGCAAAGCCGCGGCGATCGCGGCGTCCGATAGCGGAGCAACCCTGGTGACGATCGGCAGCCGATGAACTGGTGGCGTAGCAATAACGCTGAGGTCCCTGAATCCTGCAAGACCCGCCGCCAGCGTGCGCGGTATCGGCGTGGCGCTCATCCAAAGGGTATGGACGCCCTTCGCAAGGCCTGAAAGTTTCGCCTTCTCCGCCGCACCAAAATGCTGCTCCTCATCGATGATGACGAGACCGAGGTCGGCAAACCTCACGTCAGCCGAGGCGAGAGCCTGTGTGCCGACAACGACTTTCAGCTTACCGCGACAGAGTTTTTCCTTCGTATCCCGTATCTCCGCTGCCGTTGCCGCTCGCGACAAATTCGCCACCTCGATTCCAAAGGGGCCGAACCGCTTGCGAAACGTCTCGACATGCTGTCTGGCCAGGACGGTGGTCGGAACCGCAACAGCGACCTGTTTTCCTGACAGCGCGACAGCCGCCGCCGCCCGCAAGGCGACCTCAGTCTTGCCGAAGCCGACATCACCACAGACCACCCGGTCCATCGGGTGACCAGCCGCCAGATCGTCCAGCACGTCCCGGGTCGCCTTGGCCTGATCAACCGTCGTGAACCAGGGAAAACGCGCGACGAATCTTTCATAGGCCGCCCCCGGAGCGACCAGCTTGGGAGCACGCCGGCGCCGTCGTTGGGCGATATGTTTCGCAAGCTGCTTGGCCGCTGCTTCGATTTCCTGCTCGGCCTCCCCACGTCTGTTCCACCACGTGCTGCCATCGGCCTTGTCCAATGTGAGCTTGCCGGGCTCTGAGGCGTAGGGCCAGATCAAGGCGAGATCGGCCGGAGAAACAAACGCAGCATCATCGCCTGCGAATTCGAGCCTTATCATCTCGCGCTTTGTACCATTGCCCATGTCGAGGGTCTGCAAACCATCAAGCAAAGCCAAGCCACGCTGGAGATGAACGACGGCCGCGCCGCGCTCAGGAATATCAGGGTGATTGAAGGCGACTGTCCAGGCTTTGGCCATCGGTTGCGGATGATGGGCACGACTACCGAGCACGTCAGACGCGGTCACAACCAAGGTCTGCTTTTTCCCGCGAGCGAAAAAGCCCGCGTCGAAGTCGGCCAACAGCGCGCCCTCGCGTCTTCTGGCCTCCGCCGCCTCGTCCCAGTTGGCGAAACGCTCTGCCCTGACCCCACTCATGCGCTCCATCGCGCGCAGATCGTCTTCGACAGCGGCGACGAAGAGCAAACGAGATCCGGCGCGTTCCGCACGGGCCACGAACGCGCGAAGCGCTTTCCTCGGTGCCGCGACCTTCGAGAAGTCGGGCGTGGCCACAAACGCCGCCCTGGCAGGAAGCACAATCGTGCGCTTCTTCAGTTTCTTCCAGTCGCCTCGCCCTAGATACTCGCGTTCCGCATCCCTGCGGCCGGCCGCCTCCTCGATCGTACTCAGCCAGCTGTCAGCGTGGGCCGGAACTTTTGCATCCGCGATCCAACGTGCGCGATCGAAATAGTCCGGGAAGATAGCCCGCTGCGCCCGGTCGCCGCCCAGCGCGAGGCGTTCTGACATCGGATCAATAACCAGTTCCTTGTAATCGGATATGACGTCGTGCTCATTCGGGTCGACGGCAACAATTCTGCGGATCGCACCGCCGGAATGCTCGATCCGGTACGGCCCGAGAGCACCGGCCGGGAAGATCTCGAACGTCGCGCCGTGAAAGAGCGCGGCGCCCGGATATTCAGCCTCTTCGTCGAGATCGTAGCCCAATTCCGCAATGCGTGCCTTGAGGTCCTGCTCGGCATACGACGCTCGCACCTTGAGGCTTAGGCTGATGCGCGACCAACTCGTCGGCAAGGGCAGCCGCTCCATGATCGCCTCTGCCGTCGAGATGAGCAGAATCGGCTTCTTTCTTCTGGCAAGACGGCGCAAGACCGAACTCCGCCTGCCAGCGATCTCGCGTGACGGTTCCAGCCCATCGAAGGGCAACGTATTCAATCTAGGGAATACGAGAACATCGAGCGATGGATCAAGTGCATGGACGATGCCGCCGAGCCGCTCGGCCCTGTTCTCGTCTTCAGCGAGAAACACTAACCCGTCACGACCGGACTTTTTCCACTGCTCGCGAAGATGGAGCGCCAACATGCCGAGCGGCGAGGACGTCGAGATCACCGAACCCGAGACTTTCTTGCCTTTCTTGGTCGCGCTTTTCCTGGTCGCATCGCTGGCGCCGACCTGCTTGCTTTTCTTCACGAGACTTCCATCGTCATTCGAGAACCTGGCTGCTGCGAATCGCCAACAAAATACTAGTTATCCACTTTCTACGCTTCCTTGGATTCATCCGGGCGCAGTAAATCTCGATCTTGCCGATCATCCACGTGTCAGTTGGAATGATCCCAGCACAGGGCTTGAGGTCGACATCGACCTAGCTATCGTAGCATCGGCCTTGGAACTTATCTGCAAAACCCTTTGACCTGAGGAGAATTACAACGCCGGACTTCCGGGTTTTGGTACGAAGTTCGCAGAGAAAAAAGAATCTCCAGGCCATGATTAGAGCGTCTGAACCCGCTCGCGAGATTCTCCAGAACAGATGCGAGACGAACACGGGAACGTTGAGGAACGTGTCGGCGGTTACCGGCACTATTCTTCCCATGGCAATAGAACGCGGGCCTGCTTCAGCCGTTCTCTACGCGCGCGCGTGGCTGCCCTTACTCGCTTCGATCTTCGCTTAATTCTGATTCCGCCTGGAGCCAGAACTCCTCATCCCTCCCAACTGGACGACCGTGCTGTTCCCATAGCTCGTGGGCGCGTATTCTGATTCTTTCCCGAGCCCGCCTGGCAGCAAGACCCTTTTGCAGCCTCTGCCTTAGCTCGTCGACCCAAGCGGCCAGGCGCTGATAGGTCGTCGGGTCATTCACCCTGGAGGCGATCCGGCTCGCTTGGTCGATCTTCCGTTCCAGGTCGCCGGGATCCTCGATTTCATCCATAGCCCACCTCTTTTGATATAAAACGGGGTGGTACAAGATTGTTTCAATCGGCGATTCATTCGGCGCCGCCAAGGTGCCTGACAGGACGGCGCAACGTTCGCCAGGCCGACTAGGGTCATGAGGGCTGATCTACGAAGATCTGCTTCGGGCCACTTCGGAAGAATTATCGATGCGACGCACCTCAGAAGCCATGGGTTTGCGGCAAACGTCAGCAATGGCTTTGGTCACCTCCGACCCAAACAAAAAAATCTGCGCGGAATAGTATGTCCAGAGCAGGATAACGATTAAGGCGCCCGCGGCTCCGTTACCCGAACTCGTCGCCGTCGTTCCGAGATACCAACCGATCAGTCCCTTGCCCGCGGTAAACAAGAGTGCCGTCAGAAACGCTCCGGTGCCGACATCCCGCCATCCGATGGGGGTATCGGGTAGAACCTTATAGATGGCTGCAAACAGGGCCGTGAAAAGGGCAACCGAAACCAGCGTGTTGACGCAGGACAGGATGAAAGGGGTCAATGTATTTTTGCTACCAAGGTAATCAGCAAGTCCGGAAAGGCCTGTGCTGACGGCAAGGGAAACCATCAGCAGAAAGCCGAGGGCGCCGACCAGGCCCAGACTCGTGGCGCGGCTGCGGATTAGCGAAAAAACCGGCTCGTCCGGCGCTTTTGCCTTCCAGGTCTTGTTCAACGCGGACTGCATTTCTCCGAACACGCCTGAAGCTGTGACCAGCAGCATGACGACCCCGAAGATCGTGGCGGAAGTACCGGTTTTCGGATCGCTTGACTTGGCGAGCATCGATTTGACCAAATCGCCGCTTTCCTGCCCGAGAACGCCACTCATTTCCCGGATCAAGCTGTCGCGTACCAGGTCGCTCCCGAAAGCAATGCCGGCAACCGCCACCACGATCAGAAGCACGGGCGTCAGTGACGTAACAGCGTAAAAGGAAATTGCCGCGCCCCTCGTCAGGGCTTCATTGGCGATAAAGCCGGTGACAGCAGACTTGAGAATATTCCACACCTCAGACATCGCCTTGCCTTCGCATGCAGGGTTTTAACGATGGGTGCAGGGTCTCAACGACCGGCCGACGCGAGGGTTCCAAAAACCGCGGACTGCTTGTTCTACAAATGAAGCAAATCGCGCTGTGCTCACCGCAGACGATGCCTGGCTGCCGCCACATCAGCTGCGGTCGATATCAGGATGGGCCGGCGAACCCGATAGAGAAGGCCCGCTTTTCTGATCAGAGGTGGAATGGCATTTGGCGCAGGTAAATTGCATCGTCGGCCGAGACGCCCAGGATGGCTTCACGATGTTTATAGCCATCGGCCACGCATGGCATTTTGGGCATGCGATCAATACGGCATCGGGGGCGAGGTTGAAGTTTTTCATCTGATCAACCTCGCCCCTTTAACTTCTCAAGCGATTTCGCGTCGATAGGCACCTCCGGAGCCATGGACACCCATCCAGTGCGGCACCGGCGCACCATCACGGTGGCGGCCGCCGATGCCGGCGGCGGCCCATGCGATGACAGCACCCAATAACAGAGCCGCAGCGACGGAGAACGCGAGGATCACCGAACTGCGGCGGGATTTCGCGATCGCGGACTGAGAGCTTGCAATCACGCCGTCGACACGTTTTTCCGCATCCGGTCCGGCAAGACCGGTGGTCGCCGCAACGACTTGAGCAAGATAGGTTCGATCCTCACTGCTCATCCCGGAGTGGCTCGATGACGTCAGTAGAATTCTTCCCGCTTCCGCCCGTTCCTGCGAAAGGTCCGCGTTCGCAGGGCGACGCGATGGCCTGAACAGGCGGTCGAGTTCATAGCTTAGCAGCGGTTCCGCAGCGCTGGTTCGTGCTGAGGACACGTTATTGCCGGATCGCGTCAGGGTCGCACTTCCAAGCAACGCCGCCAGCGCCACGCCCAGCACCACGGCGAGCGCCCAGGCGGCGAGCCCATGCAAACCGTCGCGATGTTCGATTTCGGTGCTGTCCGAAGCCGCCAGACCGAAGCTGGTCCGCCCCGCAAGATAGCCTCCAACTCCGAAACTCAGTGCGGCCTGAATAATGAGATAAAGGCCCGACAGAATCCAGAGTGCAGCGGACGCGTCCCGCCAGGTCGGCGCGGTCGACGAGATGCCGAGCCCGATCGTCGCACCAAAGGCCAGCAGAATCGACGAAAGCGCGGTTGCTACCAGCGCGCCGAGGATCACCGGCGTCCAATGCAGATATCTCGGGAGGACTCCCATGGGAGTCGCGGGTTCAATCGGTTTCACCATGTCACCGCAACCCAAAGAACGACAACACGGCCAGGATCACGACAACCAGTCCGACCAGATAAATAATACCGTTCATTTTTCCTCCCTTTTAGTTATCGACCAAACTTCCAGTTCATCGCGCGCTTTCCGACACGCTCTTTCCCGCCGCATCGACAACCCGGCCGACCTTGCCTGAAAGGTCGCTCATCGCCGCTTTGGCGCCATCCATCGTGAGGCCTTCCTTGCGCGCTTCTTCCGCAACTGTTTCGACAACGTCCGTCGCAAGCGAAGTGGCCTTCTCGATCTGGTCCCCTGCGATCTCGGCCGCCTTGCTTTTGAGGGTTTCGCTGGTTTCGCCAAGGTAGGAATTTTCGATCTCCGTGGCCGGCAAGGCCGCGGCAATGCCGGCACCGATGGCCAATCCGATGGCGCCGAGGGCCAGGGGCTGGGCCTTGAACAGGTCTGTCAGGTTTTCTCGCACGTTGCCAAAGACATCGGCGGAGTCCGGCAGAGACTTTGCATATTCCGAGGCCATGCGGGTCGCGGTTTCGATACCGTCGCTGCCTGTCTCACGGACCGCGTCTGCAGCGGATGCAAGACGGTCCTGCGCGGCGTTCACCGTGTTCTTTGCCGCGTCCGGAAGGCGATCCAGGCCTGTCCTATGAAGGATATCGCCCCCTCCTACGGCGGATTTGCCGGCGAACAACCATACCAACCCCATTCCGATCAGGGCCGCAGAGACCGGATTGCGGCGCGCTGCATCCCCCAGATCCCTGATAAAGTCCGAGCCTTTTTCAGTCATATCGGTCATCGAACCATCTCCCTCGCTGCCGCCTTGTCACGCTCGATTTCTTGAATCGTCGCCGTCGGCTTCATCGCATCGCCGGACAGGCGGTTGATCCCGACCGCAATAAGCCCAAGGGATACGATGGCGGCACCACCACCAGCGATCAGATATGCGAGCGGGTCCGAAATGCCGGCATGCATAAGCGCCGCCGCCGCGGCGAACAACAGCATGACGAGAGCGGGAATCATGATCACCGCGCCCGCGCCCATCATGGCGGCCGCTTTCCCCGCCTGTCCGGCTTTTTCGGACAGTTCGGCGCGAGCCAGTGCAAACTCGTTGCCAATCAACTTTGCAAGCTGAGCGAACGCGTCGCTGAACAATTCCGGGATCGAGCGATCAGTTCGCGAAGTCATCGCGGTATCCTCGGTTGTCTTCGGATGAACGGCCGCCCGTTGGCTTGCTTGCGGAATCCGTCCCCTCATCGCCTGACGAGCTCTTGAGGAAACGAACGGCTCCAAAACCGGCCAGGACCGCCAGACCAAGGAATGCCGTCGGCTGACGGCGCGCAAAGTTTTGCGCGTTTCGAACCACGTCGTTCAGATTGCCGTTGCGAATGTGATCGGAAACGCCCTCGATCTGGGAAGCCGCCTTTCGGATATAGGTGCCGGCGATGGGGAGGTCTTTATCGAACTCCCGTGCCGCGCGCCGGATTGTATTCGCCAGACTGCCGACGTATTCCGCGCCCGACGATTTTCGATCGTTGACCGCGTCCTTCAACTTGTCGGTGGCCTGAGAGGCAACATCTTTGGCGGCATCGATCAGATCGGACGCCTGGCCCTTGATGGCGTCGGTCGAGGTTTCAGCAATGTCCTTTGCCTTGTCCGTAAGGTCCCGGCCGGCCGACATTGCCTGCTCGCCCAGACTTTTGGTCGATGCTGCGGCCTCGTCGAATTTCGCTCTTGCCGAGCCCTGGCCGGAAGACGCCAGGCCTTGATGTGCAGTGCCAATAGGATCAGCCATGTTGGTTTCCTCCGCCGGTGTTTGTTTGAGATGACTTGTCCGGATCGAACGCGGTCGTGACCCCGCTTTCAGCCACGCGCCTGACGCGTTGCCCAAGATCGCGGGCCGATTGGTCGAGTTGGTCTGGCGTCAGGCCTTCCGCACCGGCCTGCCGCGCCACGTTCTCAAGGATTTCGCCTGCTACGCCCTTGGCAGCGTCGAAGCCTTTGGAAGCGGCTTCGCTCGCCCGCCTTTTGGCCGCAGCGGCCGCCTCGCCAACGAGATCCTCCTCCAGCTCACTCTTGGGAAGCGCACTGGCGATCAGCCCCCCGATCAGCAAGCCGACGCCCGCGACCAAAAGGGGATTGGCCTGGATCGTGTCCACCAAGGTCTTTCCGGCGCGATTTGAATAATCCGATGCCTTGTCCCGTGCATCCCGCGCAGCTTCCAGTCCCCTATCCGCGGCAGACGAGGCCGCGCTTTTCGCGGCAGCGGCTGCGTCGCCGGCGATAATACGCGACGAATCCATCGCGGAACTGGCGAGGTCTGATACGCCCTCTTTCAAACCGGTCACACGCGTGTTGATCGCGTCCCCGGCAGAGGCGGCCGAATCCTTTAACCGGTCTGCCAAACTCATCTCTGCGGTCGGCGAGGTTGCGGTGCGGCGAACCTGGTCCGCTCCGGCGGATAGCGCTCCCCCGACTCGCTCGGCGGCATCAGAAACCGCATCCTTTGCGGCACTGACCGTCATCCCGACTTGCGCCGAGACCTCCTGGCTGCGCCGGCCGACTTCGTCCGTCAGGTCGGACGCCATGTCGGAGGCTTTTTGTGTGATGGATTGTCCGCTCTTGGAGCCGGCGAAGAATAGTCCGGCCCCGACCATCAACACGGGCAACGGAATAGACCTTGCGAACCTCAGCAATGGATAGGCGAGGCTTGCGCCGACGGCTACCGCCTGCATCGGATTGCGGCGCGCAGCAGCCGTTATGTCTTCCAGCATGCTTTCGCCTTTGGAGCGGACATAGTTCGATACTTCCGCCTTGATGTGCTCGGGACTGATCCGCTGCCGAATCTCGCTGGCGGTATCCGTAACGCTCGCCTTGAGCTGATCGACCGTATGGGTCAGACCGGCGCGCGTCTGCTCGGTTTCACGTTGAAGCTCCCGGAGCGATCGATCGGCTGTCTGTTGCATGACCTTCATTCCTTGCGCTGTGCCAAGCCTGAGCTCTCGGACATTGCCTATTGTTCCCGACGCGTTTTGACACTGGCGTTTTTGGCTACTGCGGCGATAACGGAAGCGAGCGAGCGCGGCGCATCCTCATCACGCGTCTGCTCTTCTTCGGCTTCGATCTGATTTCCCAACCGGCAAACGATGATCGTGGCCGAAGGTACCCGCCGAGCGAACTTTCGGACCGTAAACGACAACCTCGCGCCCGAGACTTCCTCCAGAAAGCAAACGCAGATCGTGTCCGCGTTGCCGGCATCAATTTCGGTGTCGGCGCCGGAAACGCGCGCGTTGAATCCCTCACGCTTGAGCGCATCTGCGACAATTAGCGCAGCGCAATCGTCGAGCCGCCCCAGCCCGGGTATGCAGAAAACCGGCTTGCCCAGCTTACGGGCGTCTATGTTGACGATCTTTGCTTTCCGGCCAGGAGCCTTGTCAATCGCCCTCGCCTGACCGGTCTCATGCGAGGCGATATCCTCGATGATCTCGGAGATGGTTTCGTGGATATTTTCGAGCCGAACGTCGTCCAGCCGACCCTGCGCGGCGTCGGCCTCGGCCAATCTTAAGGCGCCAAGCAGTATGTCTTCGTAATAAGCCGGGGCGGTGCCGTCTTTCAGGAACGACCGGGCCTGTTCGATCGCGTCAAGCGGGTCGCCCGTCAGCATTCTTTGGTATGCGGTTTGCTGAGGTGTCAGCGCCGGCTGGTCTCCCAGCATCACGTCGATGAACTGCAGGCGTTCGACGTGCCGAGCAAAGACGACCAGGCAAAGCGTGAGCGGGGTCGACAGCAGCAGGCCCAAAGGCCCCCATAGCCAAGTCCAGAATGACGCGGCGACGACCACCGCGACCGGCGACAGACCGGCACTTTCCCGCAAACCAAAGGCTCGACGACATGTCCGGTCAGCGGTTCAACCACCGTAAACAAGATCACCGTCCAGAACGTCATTGTCCAATCGCTTCCGACCGCCGCGGCCAACGCGATCGGCAAACCGGCAGCCAGGATGGCGCCGATGTAAGGTACAAATCGAAGAACCATCGCCAGCAGCCCCCAAAGAGGCGCGCTCGGAACTCCGATGACGGCCAAGCCAACGCCGATGACTACGCCGAAAGTCGCATTCAAGACGAGTTGGGTCAGAAACAGCTTTCCCAGGCGCTGCGCTGCATCGTCGAGGGCGGCTGTGGTCCGCTCCAGATCCTCGCTGCCAAGCAACCGGATGAATCGGTCACGCAAGTCCTCTCTTTGAAAGAGGAAAAAGATCAGAAAGATCACCACGATTCCCGTGGTGGTGAAGGGACCAGCGAGCGGCCGCAGTATGGCGATCAATGCTTCAGACGCGGCCGGATCTGGCTGATGGACTTCGACGGGTATGGGGGCTTTTGCCGGGCCGTCTGGCAGCGAGGGCGCGGCCGTTTGAGCGTCGTCCCGTGCGGGCGATTTCAATTCCCTGTCCAGGTCCTTCAGCAGGCTGGATGCGTTCCTGAGCACACCAACGCTACCCACCTTATCGCGCAGGTTATGGATTTTTTCGCCCAATGTAGATTGATAGCGTGGCAGGTCGTTTGCGAGCTGGTTGACCTCGATCATCACCATCGCCGCAAGGCTCAGCGCGATGGCCAGTGCCAGGCTCACCGCGCCGAGCACCGCGATCGACCGCGGCAGGTTCACGCGTTGCAGCGCCTTCACGAGTGGCGACAGGACAAAGCTCAAAAGGACGGCGAGCGCGATCGGGACCAGAATTTCACGCGTGAAATACAGGGCGCCGACGACAACGGCGCCGATCAAAACGTTTGAAAATGCCAAGCCAGCCGGGACCAACACCTCAATTTACCAATGCGCGAGCCAACGCGACACGGGAGCGCGCCGTGTTGGCAAATCAATGAAACTCCCGTTGGAATGGTTCCAATCCTAACAGGGCCGTCTTTCCCTGTGAACGCTCTCTCGATTTTCCTTACGCTGCGCGCTGCGGCCGCACACCGGGAAGGCGAATGGCGCGCGTCCAAGCTCGTCGGCGTTGACGTCTATAACGAAGCCAACGAGAAGATTGGCGACATCAGCGAGATCATCCTCGATAAGTCGGGCAAGGTCGCGAACGTCATCATCGGCGTCGGCGGCTTCCTGGGAATGGGCGAGCATTATGTGGCCGTCGCATACGACAAGCTGAAATGGGTGAACGAACCAGTGCGGTCGGCTAGCACCGCCTCGGACCGTCCTGTCGCCGCCCCGGCGACGAGCGTGGACAGCAACGCACGCACAGCGACCGACGGCAGCGTGCGGACTACGACCACGGGCGCGGCCTCAACGACGGCCCGCAACACCAACTGGTATCCCGATCACGTGGTTTACAATGCCACCAAGGATCAGCTTAAGGCGATGCCGGAATTCAAGTATTGAACGGAGCGGCCCGACCTAGCGGTCGGGCCATTTCCTTTGACCTATTGGATGACCGCAATTGATCCCCAGGGTGCCTTGAAGTTTCGTGCAAAACGATCTTAGCAGCACGGAGCGTAAGATGGTTGATCAGCATCAGGTGATTTCGATAATTGCGACGGCAGTCTCTGAGTGCTTGAATGAAAGTCCGGACGAGAAAATCGGACTGGAGGAAGCCAAACAGATAGCGAAATGCGTTATTGAGGCACTGACCGAAGCTGGACTGGAGATTGGTCCGCGCGCTGACTCCTAGCTTTCTCGTTTGGTGGACCTCAAATGGCAAGCGGCAATGAAAATCCGCTTAACCTGCTTGAAAGACACTCATCGCAATCTGCGACGTGACGGGCCCTCACATGTGCCGGCAACGATCGGCTTTCACAACTGGGTCAGGATCCCAGTGTAAGTAACTTATCCAACGTAATCGGCAACTCGCGAATGCGCTTGCCCGTCGCATTGTAGACGGCATTTGCTACGGCGGCGCCCACACCCGTAATGCCGATCTCGCCTATTCCGCGAGCCCCCAAAGGGCTGTGCGGATCCGGGATGTCGTTCCAGATGACCTCGATCGCCGGTACGTCCATTTGAACCGGAACATGATACTCGGCGAGCGACGGATTCATGATCCTGCCCGAGCGCTCATCGAACAACGTCTCCTCTGTCAACGCGAGGCCCAGACCCATGATGATGCCACCCTTGAACTGGCTTGACGCCAGCTTGGCATTGAGGATGCGGCCGGTATCAAATGATCCAAGGAAGCGGGACACGCGCGTCTCCCCGGTGACCGCACTGACGCGAACCTCACAGAACTGCGCACCATACGAATGCATCGAATACTTCTGCACCTCGAGCGGCATCGGTGCGTCCGCCTCGCAGACCACCTCATCGCGTTTGGCGCGTTGCAATATCGAGACGTAGCTCTCCCACCGATCCGACTCGTCGCATTTGCACAAACCACCGTCGCGCGCCTCGACCTCTTCTGGCTTTAGGCCCGCCAGCGGGGAATCGTTGCCGGCCAGCTTGAGCAATTCTTTGGTCAAGGCGTCAGTCGCCGCGATGATGGAAGCCCCGATCGAGGCGGTCTGCGACGAGCCACCGGCGAGCGTGCCTGATGGCAGCGACGTGTCGCCATAATCGAAAGTCACATCGTCCAATGCAAGACCGAGCCGCTCGGCGGCGTGTTGCGCCTGCACCGTAGCAGTGCCCATGCCCATTTCATGGCTGGCCATCTGAACAAGCGCGCGACCGTCGGTGGTGAGCCGAATGCGGGCTGCGCCGCCGGGCATCCGATAATACGGATAGGTGGCGGTCGCGCATCCCATTCCGATCAGCCATTCGCCCTCTTGTCGGGAACGCGGCGTAGCGACCCGCTTGTCCCAACCAAACCGCTCGGCACCGCGCCGGTACGCCTCTATGAGATTGCGCGAGGAGAATGGTGCGCCCGATGTCGGATCCTTGTCGGGCTCGATACGCCGACGCAGCTCGATAGGATCGAGTTTCATCGCTTCCGCAAGTTCGTCGAGCGCGCATTCGAGTGCATAGGTGCCGACGGATTCTCCCGGCGCGCGCATGAATGTGTTCGCGAGCATGTCCATGTCGGCCACCTGTTGCGCAACCTTGATCGTATCGGCGGCGTAGAGATGGCGCGCCGGAAAGGTGAACTGTTCGGGGCAGGCATTATGGGTGGTCATCGCAGCAACGCCGGTATGAACGAGCGCGGCCAACGTGCCATCTGGCTTGGCGCCGAGTGCGACGCGCTGCTCGGTCGTAGTCCGGCCGCCGACGATCCTGAAAACGCCCTCACGCGATAGCATGATCCGCACCGGGCGCCCTCTGAGCCTGGACGCCGCTGCGGCGAGAATTTGATGATCCCACAGTCCTTTGCCGCCGAACCCGCCGCCGACATAGGGCGAGAGAACACGGACTTGCTCCTCCTTGAGCCCGAACACCTGGGCCAATGTCCAGGCTGTGGCATTCACCATCTGCGTCGCGTCATGGACGACGAGTTCGTCGCCATCCCAAGCCACTGTCGCCGCATGCAGCTCAATAGCATTGTGATTATAGCGCGGCGTGCGGTAAGTCAGATCGACCTTGTACGCTGCCTGCTTCAATGCCCCCTCGGCGTCACCGATTTCGATAGACGGCGGCTCTCCCAGGATGCTGTCGGGGGTTCGAGCACGTGTCTTTGCCTCATCGAAGGAGACCACCCCCGGCGCCAGATCGTACGCCACGCGCACCAACGATTTGGCGCGATCCGCCTGTTCCTGGGTTTTGGCGAGCACGAGCGCCACCGGCTGACCATTCCAGTGAACTTCCCCGTCCTGCATAATGGGCAGATCGCTCGGGCCGGCCGCCTTGGGCGTGGACATCATCACCGGCGGCGGCTTCATGCGGGGGGCATTCAAATGCGTCATCACGAGCGTGACGCCCGGCGAGGCTTCCGCCTCGGCCGTATCGAGCGTCGCAATCCGCCCGCGCGCGATGCTGCTATAAACCAGAGCCGCGTACTCCAGCCCCTCAAGCGGCACCTCAGCGGCGAAGCGCGCTTTCCCCTCAACCTTCAGCCTCCCATCGACCCGCGACACCGGCTTGCCGATCAGGCCATGCTTGTGCATCAGCGGATCGGGAGTGCCGCCGGGAAGCCAACTCTCTGGCGTCAGGCGGATGGCAGTCTGGATGGCCTTCTCCACGATGCTCATGCGGACTCTCCCGCCAACTCGCTCAACACGGCTTCTATTACTCTCTTGCCAAGTTCAATCTTGAAGGTGTTGTCGCGCAAGCCGGAAGCTTCGGCCAATTCTGCTTCGGCGGCAGCGCGGAAACTGTCAGGGGTGGCCTGCTGCCCTCGCAGGGCGACTTCCGCCTTCCAGGCTCGCCAGGGCTTGTGTGCGACACCGCCTAATGCGAGCCGCACGTCGCGAACCGAGCCATCCGGACCCAGGTCAAGCGCGGCGGCGACGGAAACCAGCGCAAAAGCATAGCTCGCCCGGTCGCGTACCTTGCGATATGTCGAGTGTGTGGCAAATGGCAGCGCCGGAAGCTCAATTGCGGTGATCAGCTCGTGGGGCCCGAGTTCGGTCTCGACGTCGGGGCGGCCGGCCGGGAGCCGATGAAAGTCAACGAACGTTAACATCCGCCTGCCATTGGGTCCTTCGAGATGAACGAGCGCATCGAGAGCTGCAAGCGCAACACACATATCGGACGGATGGGTCGCGACACATGACGGCGATGCACCAAGAATCGCGTGATAGCGATTGAAACCGTCGATCGCATCGCATCCGGCACCTGGTGCACGCTTATTGCAGCGGCTGGCGTCGTCATAGAAATAGGTGCATCGGGTACGCTGCAGGATGTTGCCTCCGACGGTCGCCATGTTGCGAATCTGTCCACTCGCGCCCGACAGCAGCGCGCGCGATAGCATCGGAAAATGCGTTCGCACCACTCGATTTGCCGCAACCGCCGTGTTCTTCGCGGCGGCACCGATCAGCAGGCTGCCGTCGTCGCGAGCCTCGATATCGGACGAAAGCCCGGTCACGTCGACCAACGCATCTGGTCGCTCGACCGTCTCGCGCATTAGGTCGACGAGGTTAGTGCCGCCGCCGAGATACTTGGGGCGGGCGGCGGAGCTGGATAGCCGGATTGCCCCGGGCGCATCTTCGGCACGCGCATAGCTGAATTCGATCATGCTTTTTCCTTCGCGAAGGTCTCGGCAATCGCCTCAGCGATACCGTTGTATGCGCCGCATCGACAAAGGTTGCCGCTCATCCGCTCGCGGAGTTCGTCATGGTTGAGCCCAATCGTCTCGGCCGCCAGGTCAGTCGTGATAGCGCTCGGCACTCCTCGCTTTATCTCGTCGGCCATGCCGACCGCGGAGCAGAGCTGGCCTGGCGTGCAATAACCGCATTGAAAGCCATCGTGCTCTATGAACGCCTGCTGCAGTGGATGCAGATGGTTGGTCTGTGAGAGGCCCTCAACCGTGATGATAGGCCGATCCTGATACTGTATCGCCAGCGCGAGACAGGCGTTGATCCGCTCACCGTCGACCAGCACTGTGCAAGCCCCGCAGGCACCCTGATTACACCCCTTCTTGGTGCCGGTGAGCCCCATGTGTTCGCGAAAGAGATCGAGTAGTGAAACACGAGCATCCAGTTCGAAATCGAAAGATTTGCCGTTTATCAGGAAATGCATGGCCGGCTCCATGGGAATGCAGTCACGCCCAATTGACATCGGGCGGGAGAACAGCACGAAGAACGCTCCGCAAGGGACTGCGTTCCAACCAGTGACGCTCAAACAATTGCCAGAACGACATGGGCCACAAACCCGCAACCAATACGCAAGGGGCTGCTTCGAGCCCGGCACCGGATCCTGTTCTACGGCGGCCAGACCGGCCCGGAACGGAATGCGCGGCACCACGTTACGTGTTCTCCAACTGTAGGAGGCAGCCATGGACTGGAATCGTGTCGAAGGGAATTGGAAGCAGGTCAAGGGCAAGGTGAAGGAGCAGTGGGGAAAACTGACCGATGATGACCTCGATGTCATCGCTGGCAAGCAGGACCAACTGCAGGGAAAACTTCAGGAACGGTATGGTTATGCGAAAGACCGGGCGCAAAAGGAGATGGACGACTGGTACGGTCGCCAGACCTGGTAGCTCCCCAATAAAAAGCCCCGCTTCGGCGGGGCTTTTTACTGACATGACGATCACGGATACGAACGGGTTCGCTCGTCAGATAGCCCCACTCCCAAACGCTCGTTGACTTTTTTGTACTAGCATTGCATTCGCCTTCTCTCGCATCGGATGCATAGCACCTCCGAAACGTTACCGGCGAAAGGTGTCGTCCGCGCGCACGCCTCCTTCTCGCGTGTCAATGAGGCAAGACTTGCGAATTGAACGCCGCCCTCGTAGCAGGAAAGGAGCCCCGCGAATGCGGGGCTCCCAAGGTTGCTCTACCTGCTGGGCGTGTTGCCCTGCGTCGCCTGACCTGGTGACGAACCCGTGCCCTGCATTTGTCCGGAGGACGGGTTCTGGTTCACCGTCGGCTGATTTCCGCTCTGCATCTGCGGGGCAGCCTGTCCCGTCGTGTTCGGCTGATTTGGAGCGGTGCTCCGGCCCGTCGTCGTTGACGGCTGGTTCTGCTGAGCGGGTGTAGTGGCCGCTTGGCCAGGGTTATGGTTGGGCGCTTGGCCTGTCGCGTTCTGCTGGCTCGGCTGCTGCTGGCCCGTCTGAACCTGGCCAGTGCCGGCCTGTCCCTGACCGCTCGTTGACGTCTGAGCGCCTGTCGTCGACGACTGCGACTGGCCAATGCTCTGGTTCGCCTGCTGGCTCAGCCGGCCGGACACGCCAAGCGACGACACCGTGCGGGCGTCGATACTGCCAGTTACCTGAATGCCCTGCTGCCGCTGGAACACGCTGATGGCCTCGCGGGTCTGCGTACCCAGGATGCCGTCGGCTTCGCCGCGTAGAAGGCCACGCTCGATCAACACACGTTGCACGACCCGGATGTCGTCGGGCGGAAGGTCGACCACGGCGACGCTGGCACTGCTGCCTTGACCGCCTCCGCCGCCGCTAAAACGCGTCCGCGGGCCGGCGGGGACCACGTCAACAATGCGCCGGTCACGGTCGACGAACACGACTTCATCCTCCACGACGAAGAAACTGTAGTCGCGGTACGCAGGGAACACATCGATCAGCGCCGGATAGGTCGAGACCGATACGACCGAGATGCTCGAAGGCAATGCTACGCCGGTGTGGACCTGGAAGTTGATGGAGTTCGCGTTGACGCGCGGGGCGTTGCTCGCCTGAAGCACCGACTGCTGTAGCGTTGTCTGCTGCTGCGCGGTCAAGTTGGTGCGGGTCTGGCTGGCGGCCGTCGTCTGGCCCTGCCCAGGCGCTGCGGCCTGGCCTTGCGCTGGTGGTGGTGTCTGAGCCTGCGGGGGCGCGGCGGCTGGACCCGGCGCAGGCGCGTTGGTTTGGCCCTGCGTCACATTCTGGCCGGTGCCCGAGCTCGAGTTTCGATCCTGGGCGTTCTGGCCCGATCCGCTCTGGTTCTCACGAGACGGCTGCTGGGCCTGCTTGCTATCGGCATTGCCCTTGTCACGGGTCCGATCCTCCGATCGCCGCGTATCGTCGCGGTCGGATCGTCCTTGACCCACCGCCTGGTCCTTCTGACCCTGCTGCTGTGCCCGATCCTTGCTGGTGTCGCGCTGTTCCTTGCTGGACTCCTGCGAGCGGCGCGCATCGTCGCGGTCGGATCGTCCCTGACCCACCGCTTGGTCCTTCTGACCCTGCTGCTGTGCCCGATCCTTGCTGGAGTCGCGCTGCTCCTTGCCGGACTCCTGCGAGTGCCGCGCATCGTCGCGATCGGATCGTCCTTGACCCACCGTTTGACCCTTGTTGCTGCTGTCGCGCGGGCCCTCGGCGCGACCACGGTCACGCATGCCAGGCTCATCGCGTTGCGCGCGTCCAGACTCCTCGGCCCGGCTACCTTCGCGGGATTCCGTCGCACGACCCTGCGTCATGCCTTCACTGCGCGAAGCACCGGGCGAACTCTGCGACATTCCCTTTTCGCCGCCTGCGCCGCCGCCGGCCCCGCCAATCGGACCTTGCGCGGACGCAAGGCTTGCGCCAGCGAGCAACGCCGCCGTCGTAATCAGAAATCTGCTCTTCATTCTGTTCGTCATCTACTCCTCCTCGTGAGTTGCTCGCTTGCTCTTCAACCGAAGAGAATGAAGCGTCGGACAGACCGACGTGCTTCAAGAAGCGAGAGTGCGTCCGAAGAAACCGGGTGGAGATGCGATCGTTCCGTCGGTGACAGGCTTTGAAACTCCATGCCGCGACGCACCTATGTAATGCGCTCATGGCCATGACCCCACGGTTCCAGCGTTAAATTGTCATCGCTCGTAGAAGCCCGGAAACCAAGGCTCGGCGCTAGTGAGCGCGCGCCGAGCCTAGCGTTACGAGCCTGTTCACCAGCGGTGGCGATGATAGATACGCCGCGGATAAGCGCCGCCGTAGTAGGCGAACGCCGGTCGAACAACTCGGCGGTAGCGATAGCCGTAATAGGCCGGCGAGTACCCGTTATAATAGGTGGTTGTATAGGCACCCCACGGATAAGGACCGTGGCCATAACCGTCGTAATAGGCCGGCGCGTAGCCGCCAGCGTACGGATAGCCGTAGTACCCATAGCCTGGCCCATAGGCGTAGGCGCTGGAAGCCAAGCCACCGATGATGGCAGCGCCAATGAGGCCGCCGGCGATTCCAGGACCCCAGCTACCACGCCACCGTGCTTCAGCTGGTGACGGCGACGCCACAGCAGTGACGCCAATGGTGACGGCCGCAGCTAGTGCCAATGCAGTCTTCTTCATGGTCGTCTCCTTCCTGGTTTCTTGAAGCGTTCAACCGCCGCAGGAAGGTGTGGGTTCCTCACGAAACCTCACTCGAACGAATGGCTCTCGAATTTAATCTTGATGAACGGCCGTGCAGCGCAGCCCGCATTCGGAGCCCGACGGCGGCCATACGGGTCCGCACGAGGCACGTCAAGACCACCGCCAATCTTGGCCTCAAATCGAGAACCGCTCGATGGCTGCCTGCTAACGCAGGCAGCCAGATCACGTCAGTCGATTTCCTCCACTACCGCGCGGCTGCCAGGATCCACCAGCAGAACGCGATTGTTCGAATAGACGTAGCGATACTTCGTGAGCGACGGCCCCCAATCGGACGGCACCGGCACCAGTTCGACATCGCTTGGCACGGTCGCGCCGACGGCGATGCGCTCCTTGACCGTAACCGGACGAATCTTGTGTTCGGTCACATAGCTCCTAATCCTGGTACGAGCCTCTGGCTCGATCTGAACCGTGGCACGCGAGGCGCCGGTGGTAACCGTGGTCTGCGCCGTTGCGCCGGTTAACAGCAAAGCGACTGCCGCAGCCGCCAAAATCAATTTCTTCATCGATTTTCTCCAGTCGCTGAATGCGACAAATTACAAAACTGCAGCCATTGCCACTTGTTCCCAGTCGGAAGGTTTGTCGGCTTGCGGCAACCTCGTCTGCGCATGGGGTTTTTTGCGCCACCGAAATCGCGCCGGGATGAACAGACGTTCATCCCGTTTCAATTCCCTAGCACGTCATAGGCGGAGGCAACTTCCGGGCGCCTTCGGAATTATTGCAGTGGGAAAAAGTGTAAAAGGCGCCCGGGAGGGTCGCTCGATCCATCCCCGTGTGCGTTGTGCATGATCCTCAGCCTCTGCCGTTGATCACACATTTCGCCGATCGGGAAATGCCCTGGCTCTGGCAATGTCACGTCGATCTTTCGTCGCCGCATGCGCCGGTCTGGACCTATCTGCGCCAGTTCATCGAGCAGTATAACGGTGCCATCTTCTCGCTCCCCGAATACGGCCAGGACCTTCAGATCGACCAGCAGTTCGTTACCCCATCGATCGATCCGTTTTCCGCGAAGAACCGGGACCTGTCAGATCGGGAGATTCGAGAATTCCTGGGCAACTACAAAATTCCGACAGATCGTCCATTAGTGACGCAGATTTCCAGGTTCGATCGATGGAAAGACCCGATGGGCGTGATTGAGGCCTTCCGAAAAGCCAGAGATCAAGTGGAGTGTACGCTCGTGCTTGTCGGCAACAATGCCACCGACGATCCTGAAGGTGGAGAAATCCTCAAGACGATCAAGAGCGTTGCCGATGAAAGCATCATTGTTCTCGCAGTGGATGATCCAACCTTGGTGAATGCGCTGCAGCGCGCCGCTGCTGTCGTCCTGCAGAAGTCGACCCGCGAAGGCTTCGGCCTTACGGTGACCGAGGCGATGTGGAAGGGCGCCGCCGTCATCGGCGGCGACGTAGGAAGCATCCGGCACCAGATCAAGGACGAATGGAACGGGTTTCTGGTGAGTACGCCCGATCAGGCGGCCGCAAGAATCGTCCAGCTCTTGAAGAACCCGCGGCTCCGCGAGCAAGTCGGTTCGCGGGCGAAAGAAAGCGTGCGGCAGAACTTTCTGATGAGCCGGCTATTAGAGGATTGGCTCGACCTGCTGGCCAAATACGAACGGCCGGTGGTCTGACCGGTTTGGATTCGCGAGTGATACCTAAATGGTGGAAAGCCGATGCGAATTGCCCAGGTAGCGCCTCTGGCCGAAAGTGTTCCTCCCAAGCTCTATGGCGGCTCCGAGCGGGTGGTAGCGTGGCTGGTCGATGAACTGGTAAGCTTGGGGCATGACGTGACGCTGTTCGCCAGCGGGGACTCGAAGACCGCCGCTAAGCTCCATTCCGTTTGGCCTCAGGCCCTACGCCTCGGCCGCC
The DNA here is from genome assembly GCF_040546575.1 of Bradyrhizobium sp. OAE829. Taxonomy (NCBI): domain Bacteria; kingdom Pseudomonadati; phylum Pseudomonadota; class Alphaproteobacteria; order Hyphomicrobiales; family Nitrobacteraceae; genus Bradyrhizobium; species Bradyrhizobium sp. OAE829. The sequence goes on from NZ_JBEPOE010000001.1 coordinate 2,676,755, forward strand.
CACGGACGGACCCAATGGTTGCCCAGGCAGCATTGTTGGAAGCGGTAGCCCGCCGCGCGACTGAATTCGATGTCATCCATACGCATATCGACTGGCTGCAACTGCCGCTCCTTAGCCGGCTCGGTGTGCCCTTTTTGATCACCTGCCATGGACGGATGGATTTGCCGGGCTTTCCTGACGTGGTCAGCCTCTTTCCCGACGCGCCGTTCGTTTCGATATCGGATGATCAGCGCGCTCCCCTGAGTGAGGCAAATTGGCTGGGCACGATTTACCACGGTTTGCCGACCGACCTGTTCCGGCCGTCCTTCGAACCCGGCTCCTACCTCGCCTTCCTGGGCCGGCTGACGGCGGAAAAAGGGCCGGAAGCTGCGATCCGGATTGCCCATGCCGCCAAAATGCCGCTTCGTATCGCCGCGAAGGTACCGCGGGGCGAAAGGAAATATTTCAAGGAAAAGCTTGAGCCGCAGATCGACGGGGATCAGGTCCAGCTTATCGGTGAGGTCGATGATGAAAAGAAGCAGCACTTTCTGGGGGGCGCGGCTGCGTTGCTGTTTCCCATCGATTGGCCAGAACCGTTCGGTCTCGTTATGATCGAAGCTATGGCCTGCGGCACGCCCGTCATTGCTTTCAAGTCCGGCTCGGTGCCGGAGGTCATCGACGATGGCATTACCGGCTTTGTCGTATCGGGGGAAGCAGAAGCTCTACAGGCGATTGGCAGGCTTTCCGAACTCGATCGGCGGCAGGTGCGCCGGCAGTTCGAGCAGAGATTTGCCGCAAGGCGAATGGCGCAGGAGTATCTCCGCCACTACGAAGCTTTGGGTAAACCGAATGCCGGCGGGGGTCATGCAGTCATCAGGTCTGCCCTGTTTCAAGATTCGGTGGGTGATCGCCTTCCGGCCCGGAACTGAAAACGCGAATCCAACGGCGCTTGCGATGTCGTCATGGGAGGCTATTACCACTTTTTCCTAGGCCGGAACATTTTTGGAGATCTCCGCGTTCGTCTTCTATCAACGGAGACGCCGTCATGGCATCGAACGCGGGCATTTTCTTCGCAGGGATGGGAACCACTTTCATCATTCTTGGCGCAGGATTTGGCGGCGGGCTCATGATGGCCAAATCGGCGCTGAACCAACCAATTGGGTATCGGAACGTCGCTTCTGTTCCAGAACCGCCATCGGCCGTCCGAACAGTTCTGCCCACCTCAGCCGAGGCAGCGCAGCCGCCGCAGCCACCGCCACAGATTGTCGCCGCGCCGCAACCGCCATCGGAGATACGGCCGGTAAAGGAAGCCGAGCCGCCCGTGGAAAAGCAAGTCGAGAAGATAGCTACCAGAAAGGCTGAAGCGGAGCAGCGGGAGCCTCGCAAGCGATACGCCGAACGCAAAGCAAAGTGGAAAGCAGAAAAAGCTAAGCGCGAGCTGCAGATAGAACAGGCCGAACGGCAGGACGCGCCCATTATGGCCTTTAGTGGCGATGAACGTCGGCAAAGTGCCGGCTTCGGCTTCTTCGGTAACTAGCGACAAATCGTGCTGGGATCTTTTATGTCAGGAAGTGTTCTGAAAACCGCCAGCGAACCCGTTAATCGACGTGGCCCAGCGGGAGCCGCAATACAGCATGGCATTCTCACTCGGGAGTTGCCCGGTTTACTCGGCTTGAGAAGGAAACTGAAACTGAGTGCCGGAGAATGCGAAGACGATCATGGATAGCTGCCTCGTCAGGCGCGACCAGTTTAACATTTCCCCGCAAGGAATTATCCACGAGCCAACGGATGCGGCCTTTACGCCATGCCCCGGCGACCCGTATTCGGGGATCTTACGTATGGGTCGACTCGGCAGCAAGCAGCCAGATGGAAGTAACTTCAACTCCGATGACGTAGAGAGAATTATGAGGGAACTCTGGGCCGAGTATATTGCTGGCAATCCGCAATTATTCAGACGTAATATTCAAGCTTTTTCTAGTGCCGAAAATGGCCACCGGCGGGGCTAACCTCGCAGGGTGTGACTTATCCGTGTAACCACCCCGTCCCAGCCGCGCTTCTCTACGGCTGGGTAGTTGATCATCACGCAGTTCATGACCCTGTCGCCGCGATTGCAACGGTTATACCAGATCCGATCATTGCGAATGCTGGAAACCACAAAAAAGTAAGGCGTAATCCGTTTGTAAATGATGCCGGCCGGCGGCCGCTTCTTGGCCAGGAATTCGGCAGGAGAATCACTCGAAGGGTTCGGAATGGACTGGACTGTGAGATCGGCCCGATTGTCATCAGTGAAAAAACGCCGCCCCGCTCCGCTTTCCGCACGTCCACCATCCCGACTGAAGATCGATATCGGCATATCGATGCTGGCTCCCGTGGTCGGGATTACATAGCGGCGCCATTCCGTGCCGCCAGCATCGGCAATTGCTGGAGCGAACGTCAATGCCGTGGCAATGATCAAGTACGGCAAACGCATTATGCGATCTCCCTTCCGATGCATTCCAAATTCCTTTCGCGTGCGCCCCGCCCTCACTTCCTTAGCAAGGAAATTGCGCCCATGAGCCACATTTCGGCCGGGTCCCCACCAACACGTCATGGTTACCAAGAGTTCCTAATTCGATATTGCAAACGCGTTCGTGCCTTGCGAACGTTAATCGATGGCCTCGCGCTCGCGTCGACGGCCCCGAGCCAAACCGTACCGACTATGACGCCTTGAATGAATGGCGTGCGTCATTGGAGGAGGGCCGGCGACGCTTTCGGCGCTGCTGGCGACGGCGTTCGCTTCCCGAGATGGCTAGAAGAGCGGGCTGTGCAGCCGGCGCACCCGGCGCGGCAACCTGCGGGTCAACGGCGGCTTCGGATTGCGCCTCCATTCGCGCGAGAACGGTCCGCCCCGCGTCGGTGATCTGCCAGCCACCGTCGCGCCGTTCGACCAGACCTTGGCCGAATATTTCGAGCCCGGGTACACGAGCCGCCAGCTTTGTGGTGCGTTCCGACCACTCCCGTCCGCTGGTGACGAGGATGGCCACGTCACGTTTGAGCTCCGACAAGCTTGCAAAGCCGTCGGGATAGCTCACCAGCACTTTCAGAACTGTCACCTGGAAGTTCACCGTCAGCCCACGCGGGTACGCGGGCCGTCCCACCAGCCCATCCGCCACAGATTGCCGCTTTATCCCGCCTGTGCGCAAGACCATTACGGCTATAGATCGGTCCAGGTCGGCTTGCGTACATAGGAACCAAAGCAGGCAGGTGGAGAAGCGCGGGGGAAAGCAAGCGAGACTAAGCTATCGCGTCGAAGCATTCACGGGCTGTGTAGGTCACGGCTTCGATCTTATTGCCGTCGGGATCGCGCACGAACGCCGCATAATAGTTGGCATTGTAGTTGGCGCGAATGCCTGGCGCGCCCTCGTCCTGCCCACCCCGTTCCAGCGCCATAGCATGAAAGCGCCGGACCGTTTCTCGGTCAGGTGCCTGAAAGGCGACATGGACGCCGTTACCGGGCGAAGCGAGGTTACCGTCGACCGGCGTTTCAAGACTAAAGACGATATCGGATGCCCCGTAATGGGCGGCAGTGGCCGATGCCTTCAATACCCGAAAGCCGATCAGCGACATGAGCTGGTCGTAGAATGCCCGCGCCTTTGCGATGTCGTTGGAACCAAGCGAGACGTGATGAATCATGGGGCTTCGTCATTCTCCAAATCACGGCGGACCGATATCGCCCGAGGACCTGCCAATTGGCCGGTCCTAAAAACTTGCACCCGCCTTGGCACCTCGTCAAATAGAAGCGGCAAGGTATTCCGCCGTTCGGCTCTGCGTTTCTGATGCGACCTGCTTGGGCGGTCCTGAAGCCACTATGCGGCCGCCCTCGTCGCCTGCTCCAGGCCCAATGTCGATGATCCAGTCGCTGGCCGCGGCGACGGTCATGTCATGTTCGACGACGACGACCGTGTTGCCGCTTTCGACGAGGCTGTGCAGCTGTTTCATCAACTTCGCTACGTCCGACGGGTGCAGCCCCGTCGTCGGTTCATCGAGCACGTAAAGCGTTTCGCCTCGTTGCGCGCGCTGGAGCTCGGTGGCAAGCTTGACGCGTTGGGCCTCCCCACCGGACAGTTCCGTGGCGGATTGCCCCAATCGGATGTATCCCAGACCGACTTCACGAAGCACACCAAGGGATCGGCGCAGGGCATCCTCGTCCGCAAAGAATCCGAACGCTTCATCGACCGTCATGGCCAACACATCCGCGATAGACCTGTCCCGGATCTTGATCTCCAAGGTCTTGGCATTGTAGCGCCCCCCCTTACATGTCGGACAGGGCGCATACACGCTGGGCAGGAAGAGCAGTTCGACGCAAACGAACCCTTCGCCCTGGCATGTCTCACAACGGCCCTTTGCCACGTTGAAAGAGAACCTGCCCGCGTCGTATCGTCTGGCGCGCGCCTGCTTGGTGGCGGCGAAGAGCTTGCGGACATGGTCGAGGAGACCGGTGTAGGTCGCCAGATTTGACCGCGGCGTGCGACCGATCGGCTTTTGGTCAACAACCACCAGCCGTTTAATTTTCTCCAGACCGCCGATGATCTCGCCGCCTAATGTCTCCACCATCGCTTCTAGTCGATCATCCTCATCCGGCGGCTCACTGCGTTGATCCAATTTGTCGCCGACGGTCTCGACGAGGAATTGACTGATAAGGCTCGACTTGCCCGACCCGGAAATGCCCGTGACGCTCGTGAAGACGCCCAAGGGAATATTCGCATTCAGATGATCCAGATTGTTGCGTGTCACTCCGCGGAGCTTAAGCCAGCCGCGAGGCTCGCGTGGCATCTTAGCAATCCTGTCGGCTTGGCCGAAAAGGTAGGGCCGCGTACGGGACTCCCGCATGTCCGCGAGGCCGGCCAGCGGGCCACTGTACATGATCTGGCCGCCCTGCGCACCGGCGTCTGGACCGACGTCGACAATCCAGTCCGCGCGCCGCACGACGTCGAGTTCGTGCTCGACGACGAATAACGAATTTCCGGACGACTTCAGGCGCTCCAGGGCGCGCAACAGGGCCTCGGTGTCCGCCGGATGCAACCCTGCCGACGGCTCGTCCAAAACATACACGACACCGAACAAATTGGATCGGACTTGCGTGGCCAGCCGAAGCCGCTGCAACTCTCCCGGCGACAACGTCGGCGTGCTGCGCTCGGGAGTCAGATAGCCGAGACCCAGATCGAGCAGTACTTCCAGACGTGCAGATATGTCTTCGGTTATCCGTTGTACGACAAGAGCCTTCTCAGGATGCTCGGCCAAGTTCATTTTTCGGCTGCCGAGACCCCGGCCGAGCACTTCGCGCAGCTGTTTGAGCGGCAGTCGCGAAATTTCGGCGATGTCCTTTCCCGCGAAGGTCACTGAGAGAGGCTCGGGTTTAAGCCGCTTGCCTTTGCAGACCGGGCAGTCCGAGCTTGAGAGAAACTTCGCCACCCGTCGCTTCATCATCGCGCTTTGCGTCGTGGCAAAGGTCTGCAGCACGTATTTTCGAGCACCGGTAAAGGTGCCCTGATAACTGGGCTCCTCCTTCCGTTTCAGTGCCCGCCTGGTCTCCGCCGCCGTGTATCCGGCGTAGACCGGCACGGTTGGCTGTTCGTCGGTGAACAGGATCCAGTCCCGATCCTTCTTCGGTAGTTCCCGCCACGGCTTGTCCACGTCGTAACCGAGCGTCACCAGAATGTCCCTCAGGTTTTGGCCCTGCCAGGCACTCGGCCATGCCGCGATGGCCCGCTCGCGAATGGTCAACCGGTCGTCTGGCACCAGCGAATGCTCGTCAACCTCATGCACACGACCGATGCCGTGACAATTCGGACAGGCGCCCTCGGGGGTATTAGGTGAAAACGATTCTGCGTAAAGAAGCGGCTGATTTCGGGGATAGTCTCCAGCGCGCGAGTAAAGCATCCGCAGCAGATTGGATAACGTCGTCACGCTTCCGACCGATGATCTGGTGGTCGGCGAGCCGCGTTGCTGCTGCAAGGCCACAGCCGGTGGCAACCCTTCAACCGAATCCACCTCGGGCACCGCCATCTGATGGAAAAGGCGCCGGGCGTACGGCGAGACGGATTCGAGGTAGCGCCGCTGAGCTTCGGCATACAGCGTCCCGAACGCGAGCGACGACTTTCCCGATCCGGACACGCCGGTGAAGACAACAAGGGCATTGCGGGGAACCTCAAGCGAGACGTTCTTGAGGTTATGCTCGCGGGCTCCGCGGACTTGCACGAAGCCGCCGTCGACTTCCGTGTCACGTCTGGCCCTGCTGCCGACCAGCGACTTTTCCATCCAGACCTCCTTGCCGCGCGCAAACGGCCGCGGCGGTTTGGATAAGGAAAGTCTTCGTGGAATGACCGGTTCCCGCAGGGGTCGGCCCGCAACCGGGTATGCCCAACGCAGCGGCGTCTTCAGAAGGGCGGTTTTAGAATTCGCGCTATGGAACCCGTCCGTTAGAGCGCTGTTTTGTTCGGACGAGGAAAGTATTGAGCATTTCTCATGAGTAATCTCGCGCGGCAACCGAAATTTCGCTTCGGACTGGGGGGAGCCTCCCTCGGCAACGAGTTCAACAAGCATACCGACAAGGGCGCCGGGGCGACCCTCGAAGCTGCTAGGGCAGTGGGAATGCGGTATTTCGACGTAGGTCGCTGGTATGGCTTTGGATTGTCTGAGCGTCGCTTCGGTCATTTCCTGCACAATCAAAAGCGCGAGGATTACTTACTTTCCTCCAAAGTGGGAAAGCTCTTCGAGGCTTCGAAGAACCAAAATTCCGACGACCGCGATCGAAAAGCGCGACAGACTCAGGGCAGTCGCCGCCCGGTACGGCGTCGATCTACGCAGCGCTGCGTTTCAGTTCTCGGCGGCGGCGGATATCGCGGTCGCTTTGGTCGTGGGGACGCGAAGCGCGGAGCAGATTCAGTAAGACTACAACTCGCTAAAGGCCAAGATTCCTTCCGATGTCTGGGCAGAACTCAAACAGCAAGGCCTGATCGAGCCCGGCGCATCGCTTCCCGCCAGTCCGGAGTTGTGAGATGAAAGTCGGTGATTTCGTCGTCGAGCGGCTGCATGCTTGGGGCGTTCGGCGCATCTACGGTTATCCCGGTGATGGCATCAACGGTGTGATCGGGGCGCTTCAACGAGCCGACAAGATCGAATTTGTTCAGGTCCGCCACGAAGAAATGGCGGCTTTCATGGCTGTCGCCCACGCCAAGTTCAGCGGTGAGCTCGGTGTCTGCCTGTCAACCGGCGGCCCCGGCGCTACGCACTTGCTCACGGGCCTGTACGACGCCAAACTGGACCACGCGCCCATTCTGGCGATTTGCGGACAGGCTGAGGCCACGGTCCGGGGGGCCAACTACCAACAAGAACTCAACCTGGACCGCATGTTTTCGGATGCGGCCCTTTTCGCACAAGAAGCCTCTGCACCGGCCCAGGTGCGGCATCTGATCGATCGATGCGTCAGGGTAGCGAGAGCATCAAACGGCCCCACCGTCCTGGTCCTGCCGAAAGATCTTCAGAATGAGGATTACGAAGAGCCCGCTGTCGCCCACGGATTCACCCGTTCGGGCATCGGTTACAGCAAGCCGAAGATCGTGCCGGAAGAGGCCGATCTCGCCAAGGCAGCGGAAGTCCTGAACGCTGGCAGCAAGGTTGCGATCCTGATAGGTGCCGGCGCTCGTGGAACGGCGCCTCATCTGACGGAAATGGCGACACGCTTGGGCGCAGGCGTCGCAAAAGCGCTGCTGGGAAAAGATGTGCTCTCCGATGACCTCCCCTTCGTCACCGGCGCAATCGGGCTCCTGGGCACCGAGCCGAGTTGGGACCTGATGCAAGGTTGCGACACCCTCCTGTTGGTGGGAACCGGCTTCCCTTGGTCCGAATTTCTGCCCAAGGACGGCGCCGCACGCGCCGTGCAGATTGATATCGATGCCTCGATGCTTTCGTTGCGGTATCCTGCAGAAGTCAATCTGCACGGCGATGCCGCCGATACATTGGAGGCACTACTTCCTCTGATCCGACGCAAGGACGACCGCGACTGGTCGAAAAAGGTCGAATCCAACGTGGGCGCATGGTGGAAGAAGCTGGAAGGGCGCGCGATGGCGAAGGCCGATCCAGTAAACCCGCAGCGCGTGATCTGGGAAATGTCGCCCCTGCTGCCGGCAAACGCGATCATTACCTGCGACAGCGGATCCTGCGCCAACTGGTTTGCCCGAGACTATCGGGTGAAGCAGGGTCAAGCAGCATCGCTCTCGGGCGGCCTGGCGTCGATGGGCGCGGCCGTGCCATACGCCATCGGCGCCAAGTTCGCCCATCCTGACCGACCGGTGATCGCGCTCGTCGGGGATGGTGCCATGCAGATGAACAACATGGCCGAACTCATCACGGTCCAGAAATATTGGAAGGGCTGGGTGGATCCGCGCTGGATTGTATGTGTATTCAACAATCAGGATCTCAACGAGGTTACTTGGGAACAGCGCGTGATGGAAGGCAATCCAAAATTCAATGCCTCACAGGACATTCCCGACTTCGCTTACGCCAGATTCGGCGAGATGCTCGGATTCAAGGGCATCTACGTGGACTCTCCTGATCACCTGGGTTTGGCCTGGCAAGAAAGCCTCACGAGCGATCGGCCGGTCGTGATCGAAGTCAAAACCGACCCTGAAGTCGTACCTCTGCCGCCACACCTGACGCTCACGCAGGCGCGGGGATTCATGTCGTCGATTGCTAAAGGCGACGACGAAGCCGGCCACATCATCAGTGAAACGGCAAAGCAAGTCGTCGGCGGCCTCTTCGGCAAGCAGGAATGACGAATGTCTAGCGACTCGACCTCCATGAGAACATGACCCATTCAATTATAAGTACGGTCCTAAGGGGCACCGTCGTTGCCGTAGCGTCAAAGGCAAAACACGAATTTAGCAAACGCACCAGACAGGCCATAACGCTTGTCGAGGACTATGGCGTGGAAGGCGACGCCCACGCCGGCCGCTTTATGCAGCATCGCTATCTGGCTAGAAAGATGCCGATTATGCCCAACAACAGGCAAGTTCATTTAATAGCTTCCGAACTGTTCACCGAGCTGGGCTCGAGCGGCTTCAACGTCGCGCCCGGTGACCTCGGCGAAAACATAACTACTGCAGGACTGGATCTTACTAAACTCCCGCTCGGCACTCGACTACGACTAGGGCATTCAGCGGTTGTCGAGCTCACGGGGCTTCGGACACCGTGTTCCCTGATCGACCGATTTCAGAAGGGATTGAAGCGAGCTATGATCATGAAGCACCAACAGCCCATGTTCAGATGCGGCGTGCTCGGCGTGGCAAAGGCGCCTGGAGAGATTGCACCGGGCGATCCCATAATTGTCGAGCTTCCCTCGTCCAGCCTAAAGCCGCTTCCCGCGCTTTAACTGCGTCCGAGAACAGACGTTTACGTTGGAACGTTGCGCTCAAGATCTTCGAGCCATGCAGCCGCATTCCCGTCGGAAGGAGCCCGCCAATCGCCTCTAGGTGATAACGAACCGCCTGCAGAAACCTTCGGACCATTTGGCATCGCAGATCGTTTGAACTGGCTGAACGCAAAGAACCGTCTGAGAAACACTTCCAGCCACTTTCGGATGGCTACCAGATCATAGTCATGCCGCTGATCGGCCGGCACACCGGACGGCCAATCGCCCTTTGCATCAACGTGCCAGGCGTGCATCGCCAGGAATGCGATCTTGGACGGACGGAACCCTAACCGCAGGGTGTAATACAGATTGAAATCTTGCAGCGCGTAGGGGCCGATTGCGGCCTCTGTGCTTTGCGGTCTCTGGCCTTCCCCTACTGGAACAAGTTCAGGCGAAATCTCCGCTGCCAGAATAGCGCGCAAGGTCTGCGAGACGTCGTCGCTGAATTGCCGCGACGAGATGACCCACCGGATCAAATGTTGAATCAACGTCTTCGGGACGCCGGAGTTTACGTTGTAGTGGGCCATTTGATCCCCTACTCCGTAAGTACACCATCCGAGAGCCAATTCCGAAAGATCGCCCGTGCCAATGACGAGGCCCCCGTGATGGTTTGCCAGACGGAACAGGTAATCAGTCCGCAATCCCGCCTGCACGTTCTCGAACGTGATGTCATAAACGGGCTCGCCTTTACCGAAGGGGTGGCCCATGTCCTTGAGCATCTGCGTCGCAGACGGCCGAATATCCAGTTCTTGGGAACTGACCTCAAGCGCTCGCATCAAGGCCCACGCCTGGCTCTTGCTTTGTGTCCCCGTATGTTGGTCCGTGGGCGACCCAGAAGATCCATCGCCTTCGCCGCTACGATCAGCGCGTGCGTGGAATCCAGCCCGCCGGATACGCCGATCACCACCCGCTGCGATCCGATCGCGCGTAGACGCTGCACAAGTCCGGCGACTTGAATGTTGTATGCTTCATAGCAATCCTGCTCGAGCCTGCTCTCATCGCTGGGCACAAACGGGAAGCGTTCCACCGTCCGAGCGAGCCCGATATTCTCTTCGGGCGGATTCACCGAGAACTGTATACGCCGGAATGGAGTTCGCTTCCTTGAATTCAAGCGGTTGTCATGAAACGTGCCCATGGCCGCGCGCTCTTGCCGCAGGAGGTCTAGGTCAATATCGGCGACCGTGATTTGTCCGTCCTGCCTGAAGCGCTCGCCTTCAGCTAAAAGGGTGCCGTTCTCGAAAATGGACGTCTGACCGTCCCACGCCAAGTCTGTCGTGGATTCTCCCGCACCCCCGGCCGCGTACACGTAGGCCGCAAGACAACGGGCTGAAGTCGATTGACACAAGAGTGCGCGGGAGCGAGCGCGACCTATCGTAATAGGGCTTCCGGAAAGATTGAGGAGTACGGTAGCGCCTTCGAGCGCAAGTTCGGATCCCGGGGTGACGGGTATCCACATGTCCTCACAAATTTCGATCCCGATGACCAGACCCGGCACGTCATTAGCTTCGAACGTCAGATCGGTACCGAAGGGTGCGCGTATCGTGTCGATCAAAATTTCGAGACCGACAATGTCCTTCCCCGATCCGAAGTGACGAGCTTCATAGAACTCGCGATAGGTCGGCAGGTAGGTTTTTGGCACGACGCCGAGGACCCGCCCGCGATGGACTACGACAGCGCAGTTGTAAATTCGACTGCCCTGCCGAAGCGGTGCGCCCACGACCAAGACCGACATAAACCTAGTCGACGCCTCCACGACGGCGGTCAGCCCACGCACGACCGCATCGAGAAGCGCATCCTGCAGCAAAAGATCTTCAATGGCATATCCCGAAAGGCACAACTCGGGGAATACCGCTACAGCGACCGATTTCTCGTGGCACGCTCTCGCAGCATCCATTATCGCGGTCGCATTTGCGCTCGGATCGGCCACATTGGAGGCAATCGTACAGGCCGCAACCCGCGCGAAGCCGTGACTGTAGATTGAATGAAAGTTCATTTTACGGCCCATCACGGACGGCTTCGCTTCCTGTTTGGCATTCGATGCCCGAGCAATCGTGTCTCAACGGTCATGCCAAAGCTCGGCTACCTGCGCCTGCGTCATCAATTCAACCTGTTCTGAAAAGCGGTTGCGGTAAAGCGTCATCAGCGCATCATGACCTTCATCGAACGAGCTACAGAGGGCATCTTCGACCACTATGGTCCTAAAGCCCAGATCCACCGCGTCGAGCACGGTGGCCAGCACGCACACGTCGGTCTCCGAACCGGTGATGATAAGAGTGTCGACGCTCTTATCGTGGAGAAATGCGGTAAGCCCGGATTCCGCAAACGCGGAGTAAGCGGGCTTGTCTATGACCGTGGCCGGGGGTATCAGGCGGGATAGCGGGGATACGATCTCAAGCTGCGCGCCAGGCAGACGAGAGCGTGTCGCACATTCCCATCTCGTAAAGTATCGCTGCCATCGGCCCGGCCTGTCCTGTGCGTGCAGAGGCGTCACAAATCGGGTGAACACTGTGCGCTGGGGATTAAGCTCCGCCACTGCCACGATCGCCGGCAGCACCCGCTCCATCCAGGGAGTCGCCCAGATGCCCCCAGGTGCGAACAAATTCTGCATGTCGATGGATAGATGGACGGCATTCGAAATCGGTTCGAGTGATTGCGGCAGTGCCATACCCTTACGCCCTCGATGAGGTAACCTTCAGGCAGACCTTTCTGCTTCAAGATCGCGCCTCGGTGGATGCAAGGTTCGAGGGTGACGGTCGTGCAGGACGCGGGCCAATTCCTCCCGTTCCGCGTCCTGGCCTTTCATGGCCGTTTCAAACAAGGCCTCCTGAATATCGCGCGGCATGTCGCCCCAAACATCCATAGCCGCCCGTCCGAGCAAGCCCGCGAAGCGTTCCAGTCTGTCCGTCATTGGCCCTCCGGAATTGCTGTCGATGAGAAAGGAACCGCGAACGGGCCTCGGCGTTCCATTGCCATCATTGCAGAAGGAGGCTCGAATGGGACTTTTTACCAAAGACATCAAAACCATGGAGGATTTGCTGCTTCACGGCCTTCAGGACATCTATTACGCCGAGCAGCAGATTATCAAATCGCTCCCAAAGATGATCGAGAAAGCCACCAACCGCGACCTGGTCGCCGGCTTGAAGGGCCATCTCGAAGAAACCAACAAGCAGGTCGAACGGCTTCAGAAAGCCTTCGAAAAGCTAGGCAAGGAGCCCAGCGGGACCAGCTGTCCAGCCATCGACGGTATCATCAAAGAGGCCGACGAGACGGCTGGTGAAATCGAGGACAAAACCGTGTTGGACGCGGCCCTCGTAGCGAATGCGCAAGCTGTCGAGCACTACGAAATCTGTCGTTATGGGACGCTGATCGCATGGGCCGAAGAACTCGGCCACGACGACATCGTGCGCTTTCTGACAACGAACCTGAACGAGGAGAAGGCGGCGAACACCAAGCTCAACACGGTTGCGCTGCGCAAAGGCGTCAACGCGAAAGCCTCGACCGCTGCCTGATGTCGGCTGATTTTGCCGGGCGGCTCGCGAAAGCGAAGCCGCCCTCTCATGAGAGCCGTCAGGCAATAGCTGGCTGCAATTTGAGAGGCGGCCAGAGAGGTCAAGCCTGGGAGTAGATAAAAATTCGTAAGAAAGCGTGGCCGTCCTTGCCGGACGGCACGCTTACGGATAGTTGCGACGGTTTGAATAAGATCGGCGTCTCGGCTCATTGCTACGAACTTTGCCGCAGCCATCGCAATCAAACATCGGCGACATGTGCGACGTGGTATCCTTTCGGAATAACCTGACCGCCTTCCTCGTCCGCTACCGGAATGTCGGAGACAAGGCCTTCACTCAATGCGGCCTCCCACACTTCTTTCTCGGTTGGGAACGGGTTTCCAATCTGTTTTTCGCCTTTAAACAAAGCATACATTGATATCCCTCGTTTCGAGGCTCGTCGTCCTTCCTGAAGGGCTGCAAGGACTGTCCCGGTTCGCTTTAGTTGTTTCCCAAGCGCATATTTTCAATCGCCGGGGCCTTTTGATCGAGCCCAAACTCCCTTGTTTATTCTTTCGGCATTGTCTGCCTGGAACCTAACTCAAAAGGCTGATGTAGGATCGGGAGGAACCACGAGATTTTTACCGCGTTTTTCACTACATCATTAACTTGCCCGATGGGACTTGCCGGAGGTCTCATGGAAGCGTTTATTTCATCAGCGCGTTCGTGCTCCTGGTTCCCTTGATAAATGGAACGCTGAATTGCCAATCGACGCCAGCACCGGATGACAGACCAGATCGTACGTGACCGTTACGAGTACAATCGAACCTGATTGGCCGACAGCGTCAGTTGGTGTGCTGATGAGCGGGGCTTTCGGCATCAAAATGGTGGTTGGAAGTTTGCTGGGCATGATCAGCCGGCAAGCCCGCCTGGGACCAAGCATTCCATCCTCAGAACGAGCGCCTTCGCGGCATCGCAGAGCCGTTCGTCTCCCGGACAACCCGCCGGGCAAATCTCAACTTCCGCCGAACGAACCAGGCCGCCACCGAGACGAGTATCCACGCCAGCGAAGCTGCAGCGAAGGCAGCGGCGACGCTGCGCTCGACCAGGCACAAGAACACTCCGGCGAAGGCGAGCATTCCAAGGGCTCCGAGGGCGGCACCGGCGGCGTCGAGTGCTGCGGCTTCCTGTCCGCGCCGTACGCCGCTGAGACCCGCTTCGCGCTTGCGTCGAATTTCGTGCTTTTCGATGAGCGTCGCGCTGGCGCAAAAGATTGCCGGCAAGGCCAGGAAGAGGCCCCCGACGGAAGCCCCGTAGCGACTGCTGATAATTCCTGTGAAGACCGTCGCGCCTCCTCCGAGCGCGAAACGGATCACGTATTCGTACCAGCGACCTTGCCGCAGCGAGGACGAAGAAATGCGGATCGGCGCCATCATGTCTGCATTCCCGCGATGATCCACAAGCTGAAAGCAACGATTAGCCACACCACGACCGATGCCATCGTTGCCCACAGTGCTCGTATGCGTGCCCTAATCAACAATTGGCAGACGACGACGCTGTTGATGACCAGTGCGATTGCGCCAGCCATCATTGAGAGACTCTGAGAGGCCGCATAGGATGGCCCGTGCTGGTAGATCGCGATGCCGAGGGTCGCCAGGGCCACCGAAGGCGCTGCTCCGAACAGCCCGGCGAAGCTTTTGGGTTTCAGAACATCGGCGAGCACCGCGAAAGCCGACACCACAATCCCGCCGACCAGAAAGCGGACGAGGTACTCGGTCATTTCGGCCTCTTCCAGAGTTTGGCCAACGGACCGCTCTTGCCGTATACAGGATCCTTCTCGGGCGCCGGCACCTTCGGAATCGTCTTCAGGGCTCGAGGGCGATCCTCAACTTTCGTGCATTCGTCATAGGTCCCGGCCGGCGGATAGGCCCCGACGACGAGGAAGTTCTCATTGGCGGAGAGACACTGATGGCCGGTCCCGGCCGGCACGATCACGATGTCACCGGCCTTGAGCGTGAAGATTCGGCCCTTGTTGCCGCCGAAGCGCACCCGACCTTTGCCGCGCGCGATGCCGAGCACCTCATGGATCCTGGAATGGTAGTGGACGTAGTCGTAGATACCATCGCGCCAGGTATCGCCCCAACCGTTGGCCTCGAAGAGGTCTTCCATCACGGCCGCCGGATCGTGATCGTCGCCGAGATCGACGGCGTTCCGATAGATGACGAAGGGCCAGCAAGGATGATTGGGGATGAGACCGTCATCCTTGAACCTGACGGTATGAGGTTTTCTCGCACGCGCGAGCTCTGGAGCTTCTTTCTTGCCTGGGCGTCGCAGCCCAGTCGCCCGCTGCATGTACGCCTTCACGTCCTCAAGGATTGGCATGTTCATCTTCCCTCGATGCTCGCAGCGGATAGCCGGTCCAGAAGCGCAACAGCCGTTCCGTGATGGCGCCGAGCGCGAAGCCCGCGACCACGTCGCTGGCCCAGTGCGCCAGCACGACGATCCGCGTCAGCGAAAGACCGACCGCCAGCGTGCGGATTGCCCGCCTCGGCAGAGGCGGCAGGGTGCCCGCAGCGGAAGCCAGCGCGCCCATGTGGAGGGCGTGCCCGGACGGGAAAGCATCCTCGCGCCTGCCGGAGAAAGAGACGCCGTGCACATGGCCGAGTACCGTCTTCCGGTCAGGGCGGGTCTGGTCGAACACCGACTTCATCGCATGGGGTATCAGCGAAGCCGCCACCGCGACGAGGAGCCCGTGATTGCCGACTCGCTGCAGTTCCTCAGACCTGCTGCGGGTTGCGACCCATCCGGCGGTAGCCAGAAGCAAGAGGATCTTCTCGTCGGCAGCCCAGGTAAGCCCCCGCGGGATCCCCTCGACGCGCTGATTGGTGTTGCGTGCCACGGTCCGCGCGATCAGCACGTCGGGCTTTGTAGGTCTGACCTTGACTAGAGCCATCACTTCGTCCGGGGCGACGTCTGGGGTAAGCCGCAGAACTTTGTTTAAATGGTTTTGCCACCATTAACTCCCTGGCTGGTTCCAGGTTCATCGGCCCGTCATGGAACCGATCGAACACCCGCCAATGAAAGCACGACCGGGGCGCGGTGCGGAGAACCCAGGGGGATGGCGAGACGGCGAGTACGCGGAACTGCTGGCTGGTTCGTGATCGGGTATCTCTGACCGGCGGTAAGGATTCGAGGGCCGTCCACGCCGACTCCGTTGTCAAGACTGAGCGAGTGGTCGCCGGGGCCCGCGCGAACGTACTTCCGGCCGACCTAAGCTCCTTCTAGCATGCTGAAGGAACGCCGGGTCATGGCTTGTTGTGCGATCAGTTTCATTGAGAACAGAAGGAAAGCGGATGTCGAAGGATAGCGATAACATTATCGGCAAGACCAAGAAGGTGCGGCGGTGAATTGGGCGACGGCAAGCTCGTCGAAGGCAATCGCCGGGAGCGCCAAGGCTATTGGGAACGACCCGAAAGGGATAACGATCGTCCAGGTGGACACCCTCTGGGCATCAACGATCTAAGCCAGGTTTGCATGGTAGGCGATGTCGATCTTCGCATCCTATCCCGGTTCGGAAGGTTCGATCACACCTAGAATTTGGCGGAATTCACGTTGTCAGCAAACATGTTTCGGAAAGCGGCGAATACCGCACGTCCGCCGCTCACGCCGTGCATCAGCGCGATTTCCCCTTGCTGCTCATGACGGATGGCATGCGCCATGATCCGAAGCCGCGGGTCGCTCCCATCGCGTAGATGAGCATCTGCCATTGCGACTGCTCCCTTGTGATGCCGGGTCATGAGTTCGATGAATAGGACGTCGAAAGAGGATGCTTCTGTGGATCCAAGTCTCTCGACCTCCACCACGTCGAGCATGCCGGGCATCAACTCGCGCTCCCGCGCTGAGCAGACCTGCCTCGGTTCCACGAACCAGCTCGCCCACCAATGTGAGAGAATCCTGGCCTCCCCCCTTTGGCTCGCTACCATAAGCTTCGAAAGGGCGCGAAGATGAGAGTTGCTGGCCTTCTCCGCAGCAATTTCGGCCAGCAGAATTCCCTGCTCGTGATGGGTCAACATATGCCGGATGAACGTCTGGTCGATGGTGGGATCCCGACCGCTCCAAGGCAGTTCGCGATCGTAGGCGGCGAAAAGTGCAAAAGTCCCGAGGAGCAGGATCCCGGCAATGGCGGCCAAGCTCCATATTCGAAGGAATGTCCGTCCTTTGAATGACCAACGCTCCGAAGGCGAGCGACAGAGCCAGGCGAATAGCGGGTACACGGATGCCGACGAGAGATGGACCAGAAAGCCGATCCAATAGGGCTGCTGTAACGTGAAGATCGGCTGCCAAAACGGACATAAGGGCACCAGCACGAACCATTCGAGCGCCGAGGTCAGGATGGCCCAAGGCACAGCCGCGAGGGCAAGCCAGGCGGGGCCTCGCGTGGCGGTCCACCTTCCGAGAACCCCGAAGAAGACTAGCGCCCAGGAGAAATCGGCCCATTGGTGAAATGCGATGCCGACCACGACCGCGCCGATCGATGGTTCCGCGCTCAACGCCCAGTCGCGGGTCGGGATGGCTGCGACCGACATCCAGTCTACCAGCCCATCGCGGCCAATTCTGGCGGCAGACAGCTGGCTGACAATTGTAGAAAATGTACTGCTGAGGAGCCCGAGATAGGCGGCCGCGATCCATCGCCTGGCGGTCCCGGCGCAATCGGAGAATCTGTCCCCCGATATCAATGGAAATCCACGTCCGGGAAGGTATCTGTCATTTTTTTGCGGTGCCGGGCTCGGCCATTTTACGATGCTGACTGGCCAGAACGCCGGCTGGGATTACATTCGCAGCCGCGGATTGGACCTTGTTCTTCAACCCGCTGACCACATCGCCTTCGCCCTTCATCATGGCATCGAAACCGATGTTGGCGACCTCAGCGGGATCATCCTTTTCGGCTGTCCCGACGGCAGTATCCATCATCTCCGCACGGCGGAAGAATTCCGTTTCGGTGGCGCCCGGCATCAGGCAGGTGACCGTTATCTTGGTATCGTTGAGTTCCTCGCGAAGCGCGAAGGAGAAAGAGTTCAGGAAAGCCTTGGTGCCGTTGTAGACGGCCTGGAAGCTGCCGGGGGTGAAGCCTGCGATTGATCCCACGATCAGGATTCTTCCGGAATTTCGGCGCCGCATGTCGTTGCCGACCTTATGGATAAGATAGATCGTGCCCATGATGTTGGTGTCGACCACCTGCCGCGCCTTCCCCAAATCCTGGTCCAGGAACGCATGGCCGAGGCCGCGCCCCGCGTTCGCCAAGAGTGCATCTACGGGACGGCCTTTCGCAGCAGCATATAACTTGTCCACTCCTTCAGTCGTCGCAAGATCGACCTGGAGGGATTGGACCTCGGTACCGCCGGCTCGAAGGGAAGCCGCCGCGTGTTCGATCTCAGGTTCGTCAGCTGCGATCAAGAGGTCGTAGCCTTCCTTTGCGCAGCGCTTGGCTAGTTCCAGGCCGATGCCCGTAGACGAACCGGTGACGATCGCGAAAGGTCGGGACATGATTGATCTCCTTGTGGTGCCATTCGATCATTAACCCTCATTTTTGCCTGTCGTTCCGCAAACCATAGGAACCGATTTTCGCCACCGAATTTGTCCCGACACACATTTGGTACGGAGATTTGGGATGAGAGCGCTGACCTGGCACGGCAAGAATGACATTCGATGCGACACAGTGCCGGACCCGAAGATCGAGCACGGGCGCGACGCCATCATCAAGGTCACCGCCTGCGCCATCTGCGGCTCGGACCTGCATTTGTTCGACGGCGTCATGCCCACAATGGAAAAGGGCGATGTCCTCGGCCACGAGACCATGGGCGAGGTGGTCGAGGTCGGCTCCGAAAACAACAAACTGAAGGTGGGCGACCGCGTCGTGGTTCCCTTTACGATCTCCTGCGGGGAATGCTTCTTCTGCAAGAAGGGCTTTTTCTCAGGCTGCGAACGCTCCAACCCCAATCACAAGATTGCCGAGAAACTGTGGGGGCACTCTCCCGCCGGTCTCTTCGGCTATTCCCACATGCTCGGCGGCTATGCCGGGGGCCAGGCGGAATATCTCCGCGTGCCTTACGCCGACGTCGGCCCAATCAAGGTGCCGCAGGGCCTGAGCGACGAACAGGTTCTGTTTCTGTCGGATATCTTCCCCACCGGCTTCATGGCCGCCGATTTCTGCAATCTGAAAGGCGGCGAGACGGTGGCCATTTGGGGCTGCGGTCCCGTCGGACAATTTGCCATCAAGAGCGCGTTCTTGCTCGGCGCAGAACGGGTTATCGCCATCGACACCGTGCCGGAGCGTCTCGCCCTCGCTCAAGCCTCCGGTGCCGTCACCCTGGACTTCAGGAAAGAGGACATCTACGACCGGATCCAGGAAATGACCAATGGCCGCGGGGCCGACGCCTGCATCGATGCCGTCGGCACCGAACCTGATATTGGCTCCGGCTTCGACGCCGTCGTCGACCGTATCAAGGTCGCGACGTTCATGGGAACGGACCGTCCGCATGTCCTGCGGCAGGCAATCCACTGCTGTCGTAATTTTGGCACTGTGTCGATCGTCGGTGTGTACGGCGGACTGCTGGATAAGATTCCGATGGGATCGGCCATCAACCGCGGACTCACCTTCCGTATGGCCCAGACGCCGGTCCAGCACTATTTGCCCCAGCTTCTCGGACGTATCGAGAAGGGCGAGATCGATCCGTCGTTCGTCATCACCCATCGGGCGACACTTGAAGAAGGACCTGAACTCTACAAGAAGTTCCGCGCCAAGCAGGACGGATGCATCAAAGTGGTCATGAAGCCATGATCGGCTGCAGGTCGATGAATGCTGGACTTGGCGGCGGTGTTCCGCCGGAATAATCATGGCCCGCGTTCGGATCGGCACTTCGGGCTGGCACTATGATTCTTGGCGGGGTCGTTTTTACCCCCAGGGACTGCCTATCAAGGCGCAGCTTCAATATTACGCAAGCCAGTTCGAAGCCGCCGAACTCAATGGCGTATTTTATCGAACACCTACGCCGGCTGCCGTCAAAAGCTGGAAGGAGCAGACCGGCAAGAACTTCGTCTTCACATGGAAGGCGTCGAAATTCATCACCCACTGGAAGCGGCTGTCGGCTAACTCGGTGAACAGCCTCGAGTTGATGGAGAGTCGTCTGTCGTTACTGGGCGAAAAGGCCGCTCCGGTTCTTTTCCAATTGCCACCCAACTTCAGGGCCGACGCGGACCGCCTAACCGCATTTCTGCGCATGCTTTCGCCGAAAAGACGTTACAGCATCGAATTTCGGCACCCCAGTTGGTATTCGCCACAAATCATGCGCCTCCTCTCGGAGGACAACATATCGCTATGCATCTCCGACCATCATGATGCGCCGGCGCCTTGGAGGCGTACCGCAGACTTCGTCTATGTTAGAGGGCATGGTCCTAGCGGACGGTACAAGGGACACTACTCAACAGATGTCTTGGCGGAATGGGCCAAGCGTATCAGTTCGTGGAAAGCGCAAGGGTGTGACGTATTTGTATTCTTCGATAACGACCAAAAGAGCGCCGCGCCGATTGATGCACTGAAGCTGAAGAGAATCTTACTGCCCAAACGTTAGAGCAAGGGGCCTTGCATGCTCATTACCATCATTGGCATTTTGGCGGCTGCCCTAACGTCGCTTTCCTACATCCCGCAAGTGAAGAAAGCGCTTCCAGCAGGATCAACCGACGACCTCTCGTCCAAAACGCTTGCGGTGCTCGCAGCTGGACTGGCCTTGTGGATCGGGTACGGCATCCTCAAAGGCGATCTCGTGATCATCGTCGCGAACGCCGTCGGCTTTCTCTTGGTTGCGATGCTGATCGGCTTCAAGATCCGGGATGCTGGTTAAAGTCCGGATGGAAGCCCACAATCTCGCAAGCTGTGAGGTCAGACATCTCTCTACTTTCGCTCGCCCATCTGCTTCTTCAGATCATCGATGAAACGCTGCGCCCCTTCTTGGGTCAGCATTTCACCCGACTTGTCCGGAACGTCCGCCTTCTGGCACAGCGTCTTGAGTTCGTCCCGTTGCGCCTCGGTCATCATTGGTTCGTCCATGGTTTCTCCTCTAAATGTTAGCTTTTTCCCGCATCTCATCGATCAGCTTTGACGCTTGAGCTTTGGTGAGATCGTCGGCGTACTTCTCGGGCGTGCCCGCCTGCTCGCAGAGTGTTTTCAAATAGGAGGCTTGAGCACCGGTCATCGGATCATCGCCCGAAACCCATTCGTCGGGATCCTTTTGAGTGTTGTCGGTCAACTCTGTTTTTGGATTACTCATGATGACGCTCCTTTCGATCGCAATAACTTGGGCGTTCGCTGAATGTTCCTTCTCCTGGCAGTCGGCCCTAGCCTCGTCTCGCGTCCTGGCAGGGGTTGGAACTGGCGATACGCCAAGCCGTTGCATGCATTGAAGCGAGGAATTTCAATGACCAGCAAATCTCTTTGGATGTCGATTACCGTGGCGCCTCAGGCCGTTCCCTTGGCAGGTAACGAACGGTGCGACGTGGTCGTCGTGGGGAGCGGCATTGCCGGCCTGTCGACGGCCTATGAGTTGAGCCAGCGCGGTCGGTCGGTGATCGTTATTGATCGCGGACCGATTGCAGGCGGTATGACCGCGCGTACCTCCGCTCACTTGGCGCCGCTGTGCGATGACCTGATGAGCGAGATGCAAAAGATCAAAGGGGAAGATCAGTCGAGGCTCTATTATGAAAGCCAGGCCGCGGCAGTAGACCGCATCGAAGAAATACAGAAGAGCGAAGGAATCGATTGCGATTTTCGCCGTCTCGACGGCTACTTGTTTCAGGGCGACGATATGCCCGCCGACGTGATCGACGAGGAACTCGATGCAGTGCGGGCAGCAGGTGCGTCCGTCGAGCGTCTGGTCGGCGTCCCTTTGAGCAGATGCGACAGCCGACACGCGCTGCGTTACCCCCGACAGGCGACATTTCATCCGCTTAAATATCTGGCGGGAGTGGCTGACGCTTGCGTCAAGCGCGGGGTTCGCTTCTTTGCAGATACGGCCGCAGATGAAATCGTCGAAGAAAATGGCGCGGTGACGGTCAAGACCGCGCGCGGCCTGATCCGCGCCGGCCATGCCGTTGTTGCCACCAATTCATCGATCGTTGACCGCGTGGCGCTGCATTCGAAAACGGCGCCTTACCGAACGTATGTCATTGCTTTCGCAATCGATCGCGGCGCCCTACCGGATGCGCTCTATTGGGATACAGAAGAACCCTATCACTACGTGCGCCTTCAGCCCGGAGACAAGGGCATGGATTTCGTGCTGGTTGGCGGCGAGGATCATAAGAGCGGCGAAGCCGATGACGCGGACGAGCGTTTCAAGCGCCTGGAACAATGGGCGCGCGGCAAAATGCCGATGCTGAAGGATGTCACCCATCGCTGGTCGGGGCAGGTACTCGATACGATCGACTACGCGGGCTTCATTGGCAAAAACCCGGGGTCGGAGTACATTTACGTCGCCACCGGCGACTCCGGACAGGGCCTGACGCACGGCGTGATGGGTGCAATGCTGAATGCAACCCTCGTTACCGGCGGCGAAAGCAATTGGGCAGAACTTTATACGCCCGACCGCAAGCCACTGAAGGCAGCCAAAAATTGGGTGATGGAAAACAGCACGGCGCTCAAGAATTTGGCAGAGTATGTGACCCCGGGCGAAATCAGCTCTGCGAATGAACTAGAGCCTGGGCAGGGCGCGATCATACGCGAAGGGCTAAGGAAGGTCGCGGCCTACCGGGATGCCAACGGAATCATTCACCAGCATTCCGCCGCGTGCACGCATCTCGGATGCCATCTACACTGGAATAGCTTTGAGAGTTGCTGGGACTGTCCTTGCCATGGCTCCATATTTGGGCCTGAGGGACAGGTGCTGAGCGCGCCAGCGATATCCGGACTTACTCCGATTTCTTGACAATCACCTTGGCTGCGAACAGCCCTAACGGCGTAGGCCCGCCCTTCAACACGCGCCGTGGAAACCTACATACGTTTCATGCGCCCATGGAGGTTTCGTGTCCGAGCAATTGGCCTTGTTTGATAAAGTGCGTGCAGAGCCGGAAGGGCTGCGCTACGCAGCCGACTTCGTATCGCCTGCAATCGAAAGGGAACTTATTCAGTGTATCCGGACCTTGCCACTTCAGCCTTTTCAATTCGGCCAGTTTGAAGGTAAGCGGCGGGTAGCTTCGTTCGGCTTCCGCTACGACTATGACCAGCGCCAATTGAAGCGCGCCGAGCCGATTCCCGCCTGGCTGGCGGAAATCGTCACAAGCGTCGAGACCTTCGGAGGTCCTGGAACCCGAATCCAGCAGGTTCTCTGTACTGAATACGGCATCGGCGTCGGCATCGGCTGGCACCGCGACAAGCCCCACTTTGACAGGATATTTGGCCTTTCCCTCGGAGCCGCCTGCAAATTCCGATTCCGCAGACCCGCCCGTAAGTCGTGGGAGCGCTTTACGCTCGATGCTGAACCTCGCTCGCTTTACACGATGTCTGGCCCCTCGCGACTGACGTGGGAACACAGCATTCCCGCCGTAGAGGCACCGCGGTATTCCATTACATTTCGCACGATGGGCTATGAACCTGACCTTGGGGCGCCGGCCTGATACGGTTCGGGCATCCTTGGACTTTGCGATTCGATGGTAAGACGCTCCGGCACCGCAATTCTTCCTCTGCATGGCGGACGCGTGCCGCCTTGGCTGGCCAAGCGCATGTCTTCGCTCGGCGCGATCATTACGCAGGCGATCGTCCACCATTACGGCCGGGACGAATTCCTTCAAAGACTATCACATCCATTTTGGTTTCAGTCGTTCGGTGCCGTCATGGGCATGGACTGGCACTCGTCCGGCATCACGACCAGCGTTATCGGCGCCCTGAAGCGGGGGCTGCAACCGCTCTCGGATGAACTCGGCATCCACGTCTGCGGCGGCCGAGGCCAGCATTCGCGAAAGACGCCCGACGAATTGCGCCTGCTTGGTGAACGCGTCGGTTTTGATGGCGCCAGGCTCACCCGCGCAAGCCGCCTCGTCGCCAAAGTCGATAGCGCCGCCGTCCAGGACGGCTTCGATCTCTACCTGCATGGATTCTTTGTGACCGACGACGGCAAATGGACGGTTGTGCAGCAGGGCATGAATGGCGACAACAAGCAGGCGCGGCGGTACCATTGGCATTCTGAGGATCTGAAGAGCTTCGTCGACGAACCGCATAGTGCGATCGACGGTCCCGTGCAGGGTGAGATCGTGAACCTAACTGACAAGCGCGCCGAGACCTCTCGTACCGCCCAGTTGGAGTTGTTGACCGGTCTGGGCCCGGACCGTATCGTTTCCGAGCTTTCCGCCCTTTCGGGCGAGGCGCCGGCGCAAGCCTTGCTCCCCCATCTCGCCATGCCGGCACACCACGACGTCCGCTCCGGTGACGTCTTTGCGCGGCGGCTCCACGGCACGCTCGCCGCGGCAGCCGAGCGTGGCCCCGTGGACTTTCCCGATCTTCTCCTGACGCCTGGCGTTGGCGCGCGTACGGTCCGGTCGTTGGCCATGGTCGCCGAAGTGGTGCACGGAGCGCCTTATCGCTTCCGGGATCCCGCCCGCTTCTCGCTGGCGCACGGCGGGAAGGATCGTCACCCCTACCCGGTTCCCCTCAAAGTCTACGATGAAACCATCCGCGTGATGAAGTCTGCCGTACAGAAAGCCAAGCTCGGACGAGATGAGGAGATGCAGGCCCTCAAGCGCCTCGACAACCAGGCGCGTCGGCTTGAGGGCCTCGCCGAGGGTCCGTCGCTGGAAGCCTTCATGGCTGTTGAGCGCGCGGCCTCTCCCGCGCTGGACGGCCGATCGGTATTCGGCTGGGAGAAGGATTTGGCGAGCAAGAAAGCTGCCGATTCATAACCGGGGGCAGCGGGTTTGGCCCTTCAGAAGCCGCCGGAGCTCCCATCGCCGAGATAGGCCGGCGGACGACTCTGCATCGTATCAGACGGCGGGTTATTGCCGGCTGGGACACCCGGCAGAATGGGAGGCATGGTGGCCATTGTACGAGATGGTCCCCTCACGATTGAATCGTAGTTGCCGGCCAAATCCAGCAAGCGCTTCCTGATAAAGGTCAAGGCTTTGTCGGCGAGTTCTCGTATGTGCCGAGCTCTTTCCTTGTAGAATTCGTCGTCCAATTTAGCCTCTCTACGGGCTCGGCGGGTGCGCCAAGCTGGCCTGGTACCTGTGGCACGACCAGGCCACCGCGCCCGCGGCGCCCAGACGTCCGACATGGTTGAGGACGTCTCAGCATTAAGTGATCGACTCGGGTGCGAATACTCGAGTGTTTCACCTTCGGGTAGGAGCGGTTGCCGGTCGCGGCTTCCGCGTTGGTCGATCGCAACCATGAGAGCCTGGACGTGCTGGTAGCACCACTCCTGCCGCGCAGCGAGGCGTCGGGTTTCGGCCAGCGATTTCAGAAACCCAACGGCCGGCCGGACGGTCCCTTACTAAAGTCGCTTGGTAGCGGATCAAATTCCGCTTCGAAGCAATCTAAGTGCCGGGTACGGAAAACGAAGGTGCTTGAACAAGTGAACCGCCACCTGTGGTAGCTCACTTCTCTTTTTGATGGGCCAGCCGGATCACAAAGCGTTCGCCACTCCATAATTCAATGTCGTGTCCGTCTATCAGCTGCTTTGCCCACACGGTAGCATCTTCGTCGCTCTCGCATACGAAGGCGCGTGAGCTTTTGATGTGCCCGTCATGGCCCATCGTATATGCGCGGTACTCGTTCACTTGGGCGACTGTAGTCCCGGGGACGAAATCCATTCGCTGATATGTGCGGCGGTTTCAGCCTGTCTCGCGCGCCGTATCAGTTCGTCCCGTTTGATACCTGGGGGCGTACCTCGGGCCTCTTTTCGCAGGCGCTTTGCGTGATCTTCGAGGCGCTGGTCTAGTGGCGTCTCTTGCTTGAAACGGCGTCTCTCCATGACGCGCTCCTTTCCCCAATTTGGTGAAGGGCGTTGCTATCTGAGAGATTAATGTTTGTTAGGGATGTGCGTCTGTCCGGTACCGGACATCTTCCCACAGGATACAGCTTCTACTCAGTGACCCAAGCCTCGAGGATACTAATGAGCTGCGAGGGGTCATAGGGCTTATGCAAGTATTGACAGCCGGCCGGCATATCGTCCTCGCGTAACCTGACTCTTCCGGAAGTGATCACGATCTTAACATGCGGCCAACGGGTGCGGATCAAATGCGCAAGTTTAAGGCCGTCGATTGAGCCGGGCATTTGGACGTCGGTGACGACGGCCCACACGTCGCTCTGCCGTTCCAAAATCGAAATGGCCTCGACAGCGCTCCCGGCCTCGAACGCATTGAACCCCGTCTCGTCGATCACCGAGACAGTCGACCATCGAAGCAATACCTCGTCCTCGACGATGAGCACGGCGGGTCGACCGCATGCTTCTCGCTGCATTAGCCTGTACCACTGTTGCATGTTGCGCGCCGCCCTTTCCTGTGTCGGATACCGGACAAAGGCTGTGCTGGTGGACGAACTTACGGGCGGACAGTTCGTTCCGAAGCGATTCGGCAGAATAGCTGCAATTTCAAAGCTTTTTCCTGCACTGTGTCAGCCAAGATGACACATCTCGCGTAAAGAAGCCAATCGGCGTCCATGTCGGTTATCGGACACCTAGCGCGACCAGAGGAGTAATAGTCCGACAGATTGTCCCGAATGTGCTATATTTTCCCTGCCTGCAATAAGTCTGCGGATGTCCCCTCAGAAGCAGGTACCGGACCGACAAGGGCATTGTGCCGATCCTAGTATCAGCCATTCCCGCGGAGCGCCCCCTCGGAGCGCGCATTCCATCCCCTGCGGTATCGCCGCTCGACCGATCGAGCCGGAAAGCCGCTCTTGCACACGCCTACGGCCAACTCGCTGGACAACAAGTTACTTGCTAAATTGCCGCGCAGGGATTTCGACATCTTGGCCGCGCATTTGACGCACGTGTCAATGGCGCAGGGCGAGGTCTTATATCAAGCCGGCGAGGAGGTCGATCATATCTACTTTCCCAGTGGCGGCATGGTTTCCCTGCTAGCCGTGATGCGAGATGGCAAAGCCATCGAAACCGCGACCGTGGGACGCGAGGGCGTGGTCGGCGCCATGGCCGGGTTGGGACTATACAGGTCGCTGGTTCGCGCGGTGGTCCAGTTACCGCTTCCTGCCAGCAGGATCCCCGCTTCGGCGTTCCGGCGCGTTGTCGCCGCGAGCGACGCAGTTCGAGATCTGTGCATTCGCTATAATGAGGTCATGCTGACCCAAGCGCGGATCACCGCTGCCTGCAATGCGCTGCACCCCATCGAAGAGCGATTCTGCCGCTGGCTGCTACAGTCATCCGATCGGGCCGCAAGTGACACCGTGACGCTGACGCAGGAGTTGCTGGCCGAGATGCTTGGGGTGCGCAGAACCTCTGTTACGGATGTCGCACGCAAAATGCAGGACAAGGGCGCCATCACCTACGCGCGCGGGGTGATTACGATCCTGGATCGCGCCCAGCTGGAACGGCTTTCCTGCGAGTGCTACGCGACGCTTATCGAGCAGGAAGCAACGCTCACCTAGAGCCGACGTTGACCGTTGGCTCACTCGCTACACGAGCGACCAAGCGGCAAGTCAGGCCATGTCAGCTATGCCGCCGCAAGCGGACACGTAGCAGAAGCGGCGCGGCCGACGGAGCACTGCTTGGCCCTCTCCCAAAATAACCGTTTGAGGAGTCAGCTGCTCAAACGATTTCCCTCGCTAAGGCATTGATTTGATGGGCGCACTAGGGCTCGAACCTGGGACCCGATGATTAAGAGTTAGCAGGTCCTAGGGCGATAATCCGGTGCACGATCCCAAATTCCCTAAACGTTTTATCACCGCACCAGTTTCGCACCAGAAACGACCTGAACAAACCAAAACAAACACGATCGAAATCGAACAAAAACAAAGGAAAATCAACGAACCCGATCGATAGTCTGCCGCTCATAACGGTCTGGTTGCAGGTTCGAGTCCTGCCGGGCCCACCAAAAATCAATGGGTTAGTTCGTCCTGCTTCATTGCCCACTCAACCACCGCACCAGAAACGCCCGGCTTCGTCGCTCATTGCCGTAGTCCAGTGCCCGCAAATTAATGTTTCCCGTTCGATCGGGCTATGGTCTCTCCTCTTCGATCGTAGACTTGGCGGCAATATCGCACAAACAGGCGAACCCGCACTGCTGCTTTGTTCATCGCACGGCCCGTCAACGGTCGGCT
Source organism: Bradyrhizobium sp. OAE829 (assembly GCF_040546575.1). Classification (NCBI taxonomy): domain Bacteria; kingdom Pseudomonadati; phylum Pseudomonadota; class Alphaproteobacteria; order Hyphomicrobiales; family Nitrobacteraceae; genus Bradyrhizobium; species Bradyrhizobium sp. OAE829. Next base: position 2,704,977 of record NZ_JBEPOE010000001.1, read on the forward strand.
ATGTTTCGTGATGGACCGCTTTGCGCCAGCAGCGGTCATTGAACGACTGATAAGCTTTTCACTCATACCCTATCAGTCAAGAACTGGCTCGATTTACCATTTGCTTATCAGTTGCGCCAAGGCGCCCATCCGCCTCGCGCCGGCAGTAGCCCTGGCTATCGTCCGCCCCCATCATCGCCAACTCCCTTTAGAAAGAGTTGATCACTGCCACAACGTCGCCTGCGCGCAATGTCTGCCCGGGCTTGATGCGGATAGATAGTATGCGACCGGCGACGGGAGCCACTATGCTGATTTCCATCTTCATCGACTCGATGATTGCAAGCGCATCGCCAGCCGCGACATCTGCGCCTTCATCCACCAGAACTTTCCAGACGTTGCCCGGCACCTCCGAAAACGCGCCTGTGTTGCCATCCGGAATATCCTCGGCATCAGCGCCTGCGCTTACTCCGATATCGTCCGGCACCTTATCGATACGCATATCCTTCCAGCGTTGACGTTCGGCCTCGAAGGCCGCTTGCTGCCGCTGCTTGAACGTCGCAATGTCGTCGCGGTCACGGGCCAGACCCCTGGCATAATCAGCGTAGGAAAATTCGCCCTCTTCGATCATTAGCGGATAGGCGCCGTGCGGAAACGCCGCGCGAGCCTCCAGCAATTCCTCCGCACTGACGGGAAAGAAGCGAATCTCGTCGAAGAATCGCAGCAGCCAGGGATGCCCCGGCTTGAACACCGGCGTGGTTCGCCATGTATTCCACATTTGAATCGTGCGACCGAACAATTGATAGCCGCCCGGCCCCTCCATGCCATAGATACACATATAGGCACCGCCGATGCCCACGGCATTTTCCGGCGTCCAGGTGCGCGCCGGATTGTATTTCGTTGTGACAAGCCGATGACGCGGATCGACGGGCGTTGCCACGGGCGCACCAAGGTAAACATCGCCCAGGCCGAGCACGAGATAGCTGGCATCGAACACGATCCGCTTAACATCGTCCTCACTATCCAGGCCGTTTATGCGCCTGATGAACTCGATGTTCGATGGACACCACGGAGCGTCGGCACGCACCAGTTCTTGATACTTTTGCATCGCCATTACGACCTCCGGATCGTTCCACGACAATGGCAGATGCACGATGCGACTCGGCACTTTCATGGCATCGACCGGCGGCAGGCTCCGTTCGAGCTCTTTCAAAACATCAAGCAGGCGCCGGCGCGAAAGGACATTGCTATCATAGTGAATTTGCAGCGATCGGATTCCGGGCGTGAGGTCGATGACGCCCGGCAGATTCACGTTGGCGACAGCTTTTGCCAGAACATGAACGCGAAGCCGCAGCGCGATATCGAGTTCCATCGGACCATATTCGACCAGCAAGTTGTCATCGCCGGCCCGCCGATAGATCACCGGGAGTGGCCCGTCATCGCTACGTCCAACAATGGCCGATCCGAGAGCCGGGTTTCCATTCAATGCCAGTGGCCCGCCAACCGGATCGTCTTTCCGGGTAACAGCAACGAAACGGACGGTGTCGCCGGGCCGAAGCTGCCCGGTTTTCCAGAGTTCGTCGCGCGCCACTACGACAGGACAAACGAAACCGCCGAGGCTAGGCCCGTCAGGGCCGAGAATGATCGGCATGTCACCGGTGAAATCGATTGATCCCACCGCATAGGCATTATCGTGGATGTTGGAAGGATGCAGCCCCGCCTCACCGCCGTCCGCTCGCGCCCATGCCGGCCTGGGCCCCGTCAACCGCACGCCTGTGCGCGCGCTGTTGAAATGCACCTCGTATTGCGCGGAGAACAATGTTGCGATGTCATCGTCGCGAAAGAAATCGGGTGCTCCATGCGGCCCGTAGATCACTCCAATCTCCCAATTGCGGGTCAATACCGGGCGCTGAGTGCTGGTCAAAGAGCGCGGCGTCTTCAAACCGCCGGTATTCGCAGCGATATGCAACACGTCTCCCGCCTTCAGCGCGCCGGTGGCATGGCCGCCGAACATGCCGAGTGTGAACACCGCGCGTGATCCGAAAATCTCCGGTGCGTCGAATCCGCCGCGCACGGCGAGATAGCAGCGTTGGCCCGCGCCCTCGATTTTTCCGACCGCAAGCGTCTGACCCGCCCGTATTACGACGGGTGAACCATGCTCGACCGCGACACCGTCGAGCTTCGTCGACATCTGCGCACCGGCAAGACCGATGGTGGCGTCCGCATTGAAGCGTAATGTCGGCCCGTTGACGGTCAATTCCAGTGCGGCTGTCGTCTCGGGGTTCCCGACGATGGTGTTGGCCAAGCGGAACGAACGCTCGTCCATCGGGCCACTCGGCGGAACGCCGACGTGCCACAGATGCAACCGGCCCGGCAATTCCTGCAATCCGGATTGCGCGCCGGGAGCCAGCACATCGACGGTCCGCGGGGAAAACACAAAATTGTTCAGCACATTGGTAGCGACGCGCCCGCTGCGGAAGACTTCCGAGCTGGCGATTGCGCGGAGATAGCCAAGGTTGGTTTCGATTCCAGCGACGGTTGAGCGTTCCAGCACGCTGACGAGCTTTTCCATCGCGTCCTTGCGCGTGTCCGCCGCGACAATCACCTTCGCCAGCATGGGATCGTAAAACGGCGTGACCTCGACCCCGGTTTCGATCCAGCCGTCGACACGCGCATCCTTCGGAAAATGGACACGGGTCAGGCGTCCGGCGCTGGGACGAAAGCCAGCATTGGGATTCTCTGCGTAGACCCGCACCTCGATGGCCGCGCCCTTGGGCACAAGCGGACTCAATCCACCCAATACATCCTCACCGGCGGCCTGCCGCACCATCCACTCAACCAGATCAATGCCGAACACGGCCTCGGTCACCGGATGCTCGACCTGAAGTCGGGTGTTGACCTCGAGAAAGTAGAAATCCTCGCGCTCAACGTCGTAGATGAATTCCACCGTGCCAGCGGACTCGTAGGCAACGCTCTTGCCGAGCGCCACCGCTGCTTCATGAAGTCTCGCGCGTATCTCATCGCTCAGACCCGGCGCAGGTGTTTCCTCGATCACCTTTTGATTGCGCCGCTGCAGCGAGCAGTCGCGCTCGCCGAGCGCCACCACGTTGCCCTTGCCGTTGCCGAATATCTGCACCTCGATGTGCCGCGCCTCGGCGACAAACCGCTCCAGATAAACCCGCGCATCGCCGAAGCTCGCCCGCGCCGTGCGCTGCACGGCGGCAAAGCGTTCACGGAGTGTATCGGCATCATAACAAAGCTGCATGCCGATGCCGCCGCCGCCTGCGGTGCTTTTCAGCATCAACGGATATCCGACATTTTCGGCTTCAGCCAACGCCTCCTCGACGGTCTCGAGCAGTCCGGACCCGGGCAGAAGCGGAACGCGACTTAACCGCGCGATCTCGCGGGCCTTGTGTTTTAACCCGAACGCATCGAGATGCTCCGGACGCGGCCCGATGAACGCGATGCCATGTTCGGCCAGCTTCTCGGCAAAACCGCGATTCTCCGAGAGAAACCCGTAACCCGGATGCACCGCCCGCGCGCCGGTCTTCAGACACGCGGCGATGATCGCATCGTCGTTGAGATAACTCTCCGCGGCCGGCGCGGGACCGACTCGCACCGCCTCGTCCGCGTCAAGCACAGGCCGAGTGAACCGATCGGCATCGGAATAGACGGCAACCGACGCGATGCCCATGCGGCGCAGTGTTCTGCCTATCCGCCCAGCGATTTCGCCGCGGTTGGCAATCAGGACTTTGCTGAACATGCGATCAGTCCTCTTGCGCTTCGAAGATCATCACCTGGATCGGCGTCGGAAAGAAGCCGTTGCATGGATTGTTGATCTGCGGGCAATTGGAGATCAGGCACAGCACGTCCATCTCCGCGACCATTTCGACATAGTCACCGGGCTTTGAGACGCCGTCGACCACAGTGAAATTGCCGGACGGATCGATCGGCACGTTCATAAAGAAGTTCAGGTTCGGCACGATGTCGCGCTTCGACATGCCGTGTTTCGCCGCCTCGATCAGGAAATTCTCGCGGCAGGCATGGAGATATTTCGTGCCATGACCGAAACGAACGGTATTGCTCTCACACGAACAAGCGCCCGCAGACGTATCGTGCAAGCCGCAAGTGTCCGCGGTGACGCGCAGCATGACGTGCCCCTCGTTGGACATGATGCGGGTGCCGGTGCTGACATAGGCGGAAGCTTGCGCGCGCAAGGTGTCTTGGGCGCTGTAACGCTCCTGATAGTCGTCGGCGCTATAGAACAGCGTATCTACCGCCTGCTGGCCGTGGCTGTCGATGATGCGCAGTGTTTGTCCCTTGCGAATAACGATTGACCACGGAGCGTTGGCGGGAATTTCCACGTCGACAACAACGCGCCCAGTGACGGGTACTGAATGAATCGCCATGGTCACGCCTCCGCGCCGGAATTAAGGAAGAAGGCGTTGTTCTCGAAGGCGCGCGCGGCTTCCGCGCTTGCCGTGCGGCAAAGGTCGTCGGCCCTCACGCGTCCTGCGCGATAGCGTACAATCTCCGCATCGCCCGGCGCATAGGTCGGCGACGGGTCCAGCGGATGCGGACAATTGGACAACGCCACCAGCACATCCATCTCGGCGCGCAGGTCGATGAAATCGCCTGTCTGCCGGCGGCTTGGGTCCCACTGGAAGCGTCCTTCGGCGTCGACATTCACCGGCGCAAAGAAGCTGATGCACGGATGAACGTCGCGGCGGTCAAGGCCCAGTTTCCCGGCCGCGAGAATGAAATTATCGCGCGTATTGCGAAGGGTACGCGTGTGGTAGCGGGTTTCGTTGGTTGCCGTTGTCGAGCCGCCCGCTAGCGCGTCATGCGCGCCGCCGGTGGTGTCTTCCACAATACTGAACAGCACGCGGCCCATATCGGACAGGATGACGCGGCCCTTGCGCAGGCTGGCCGCCCATTGAACCTTGATGGTATCCGCATGATTCAACCGTTCGCTTGTATCGGCCGCGCTCCATGCCAGCAGACAGATGCTGGATGCACCTCCGGTGGTGATAAGCCGCAGCGCCTCACCGCAGTTGAGCCGCGTAGTCCAGTACCAGCCGCCGGGAATGATCTCCCGATGAATGATCGCCGATGCGACGATGGCCGCACCGTCGCGCGGTGTCGGCGGCGGCAGGGCACGCGGCGCGTGGCCCTGCCCCGCCGCTTTCAATTCCTCGTAGCGCTTTCTGTTGGCCGCGACCTCGGCCTGCTGCTCGTTGGTCAGGATCATGGTTTGCCCTTCTCAGACAGACACGCCGGGCCGTCCCGGCTCATGCTCCTTTTTTGGCCGGGTCGTCCCGGCCAGAGCGGAATGTTGCAAGCTGCCGCACCTCGGCAGTGCGGCGAGGAAAGATTTCGAGATCGCGCGAAATAGTGGCGCCGTAGCGCTCGCGTTCCTCGGGCCGGTTGCGGTTACGCTCGAATGCGATCACCCGCGTCGCCAGCCGGAAGGCTTCGCTGAGATCATGCGTAACCATGACCACCGTGAGTTCGGTCTCGTTCCATAGCCGCTTCATCAGCACATGGATGTCGGCACGAATGCCAGGGTCGAGCGCACCGAACGGCTCGTCGAGCAGAAGAATTTTGGGACCGCGCATGATCGCCTGCGCCAGCGCCAGCCGCTGCAGCATGCCGCCCGAAAGCGACGCTGGATACTTGTTTTCCTGCCCGGCTAATCCCACTTCCGCGAGCAAGGCCATCGCCTCATCGACCGCGGCACGGCGCGCGGCGCCGAACAGGCGGCTGACGATCCTGGCATGCTGCAACTCACGTCCCAGCAAGACATTTTGCAGCACGGTCAGATGCGGAAAGACGGAGTAACGTTGGAACACCACGCCGCGGTCGGCATTGGGCTCAGGAGAGAGCGGCACACCATCCACGAGAATTTTCCCGCGCGTCGGGCTTTCCTCGCCAAGCAGCATGCGCAGAAACGTAGTCTTGCCACATCCTGAGGGACCGACAAGCGCGAGAAATGCGCGTGGCTCGACGTCGAGCGTGATTTGTTCGAGCACGATGTGATCACCGTACTCCTTCCAGACATTGTCGAAGCGGATCCCGCTCATTCCGCCCTCACCGACGCGAACCAGGGAAACGCCTTGCGCTGGAGCAGGCGCAGTCCGGCATCCATCAGGAAGGCAAGAAGGGTGATCCAGATCACGTAAGGAATAATGATGTCCATGGCGAGATAGCGCCGGACCAGAAAGATGCGGTAGCCAAGTCCAGAATCGGAGGCGATGGCTTCGGCGGCTATCAAAAACAGCCACGCAGGTCCAAGCTGGAGCCGCAGCGAGTCGATTAGTCTCGGCAGGATTTGCGGTGTCACCACGCGCAGCGCCATCTGCCATGTCGATGCGCCAAGCGTCTGCGCCTTGATTAGTTGCTCGCGCGGCAGCTCCTGCACCTTCATCGCGAGATCGCGGATGATACAGGGCACAGTTCCGATCACGATCAGCGCGATCTTGGAGTTTTCACCGAGGCCCATGACGATGAACAGGATGGGAAGCAGCGCCAATGGCGGCACCATCGACGTCACCGAAACAAACGGACCGAGCAACGCATTCGCGCCCGGCAACAGTCCGACCACAATTCCCAGAACCAGCGCGGCGACAGTCGAGATTGCCAGCGCCGAGGCCAGTCGGCCGAGACTCGCGACCGTGTCGGATAACATGAGATACGCGCCGGTACGCGTATCGGCCTGAAATGCCATCTGCTTCACCGCCTGCGCCATACTCGACAGCGCAGGCAACAACTTGTCATTCGGATTTTCCGTCAGCCTCGCATTAGAACCGAGAAAGTATGCGACCGCCAGCAGCACGAACGGAAGTGCGGCGAGATAGAACCGCACCTGCCGGCCCGGCCGGATGTTTACGAGTCGCATGGCCGTGCTCCTGTCGAAGCTGCATCCAATGCTCCGGTCAGAGCTTGCCCTTCGCTGCGGCGTCCATGTAGGTAGCATCGAAGCGCAGCTTCACATTGGCCTTGTCGCCAAGCACCGACTTGTCGCCAAGCTCGATGCCAACAGCGTCAACGGACTTCGCGCCCTTTCCGAGCAGCTCCTTTTCGAAAAGGAACTTGCGCACGCGGTCCATCGTTGCCCCAACAGTCTTGCTCTTGGTGAAGGCTTCCGCGTCCGCGGCCTTGTCGAACAGTTTTGTCGATGCGAGCTGACTGTCGAAGCCGGCGAGATCGGTGCCGGACGCCTTGGCCATGGCTTCCTTCGCCGCTTTGCCATCAGCACCTGCCGCATTCATCTTGGTGATCGTCTCGTACCAGATGCCGACGAGCGCCTTGGCAAAGTCCGGATTTTCCTTCACCACCGCGGTATTGGCGACCATCAAGTCCATGATCTCGCCGGGAATCTGCGATGAATCGAACACCTTCTTCGCATCCTTTGCGCCGAGAATTTCGGATACGATGGGATTCCATGTCACCACCGCGGTCACTTCCGGCGTCTTGTAAGCTGCCGCAAGATCCGCATCCGAGGTGTTGACAACCTTGATGTCCTTCTCGGCGAGCTTCTTGGTCTCAAGCGCGCGTGCCAGCAGATAGTGCGAGACCGAGAACTCCACCAGATTGATCTTCTGGCCCTTGATTGCCGCAAGGTCGGACTTCCCCTTCAGGATGATCGCGTCGTTGCCGTTGGAGAAGTCACCCATGATGACGGCGGTAGTATCGACACCGCCGGCCGCGGGAATCGACAGGGCATCCATATTGGTGATGGTTACTGCGTCGAAGGCGCCGGCGGTGTACTGGTTGATCGACTCAACGTAATCGTTGAACTGCTTCACTTCGATCGTGATGCCGTATTTGTCCGCCCACTTCTTCACGATGCCGGTATCCGCCGCATAGCCCCAAGGCATCCATCCGACATAGATCGACCACGCGATCTTGAAGTCCTTCTTCGGTGCTGCACAGGCAATCGAGGTGAGCGCTGCCGTCAGCGCCGCGGCAACAACGACGGAGCGGAGAAAGGATGTGAGTTTGTTCATTGCAGATCCCTCTTGTAAAAAATTACAAAAAGGGAATGGCGATAGACCATCGCTCCGCCAATCCCTTGGCCAACGAGGTCTCCCGGGCTTTTGTCCCGCCGTGCACCTGTGGGGATGTCTCCCCCACAAGCGGCCGCTCTCGGACCAGCACCCTGCACTGTGCAAAGCCGGAACCCTAGCAACCAACTCAAACACATTAATGCAGAAGGCGTGCCAAATGAAAACTCATTCAAACGCAACGATTTTTCGGAAACGCGTGCTTGACCGTTTTTGCTACCCGAGCCCTGTCTAGAGGCAATTGCCTAATAACTGCGCACCCTGTGCACCTAATTAAAACTGTCTTTTGCGGTTCGGCTCGCGCACATTTGGTGATCTTCCGGTGCGCGAAAGGAATCTCCAGTGTGTTTGATCCGAAGCATGCTGATCACATTGGTGCGCGGCCTGCATGGCAGGTTCGGCTTGTTAGCAAAAGACGATCAGGGGAATTTCTCCAGTGCGCTCTACAAGCCCGCGTCAGAAAGCTAGAATTACAACCAGCGAACGCCCCGGGGACGTGGCGCGCGACGGTATTTCTTGACGTTTGCTCAGAATACGCGATGTCTTCCTTGCGCCAAGAGCCGCCGCTCGGACCTCGCAGAACGATCCAAAGTCCGGCAACGCCGGAAAGTGAGGAAGCTCGAAGCCAATAAAGTATAATGCCTTATGCAGACGCAGAAGGCCTGCTTAAGCTGTCGGTGTGGTTGCCGGCAATCATCGGCCCGGTCCGGCGGAGATAGTTATTTTTGAGTCTCGACGGCCAGCACTTTCTTCCAGCGGGCGGTCTCCGCTGTCAGTTTTGACTTCAACCCCTCCGGAGTGGCCTCCTCACGGGAAACAGCGAGCGCACTGAGCTGACGAAACCGCTCCAATACGGCCGTGTCCGCGAGCGCAGCTTGCAACGCAGATGTCAGCCTTCGCCTGACCTCTTGCGGCGTCCCCTTGGGCGTGTAGATCCCGTGCCAGATCGAGAGCTCCATCTTCCCGAGGCCCGCCTCATTCACGGAGGGAACGTTTGGCAATGCCGGTATTCGGTGGGCTGCGGTGACGGCATACGCCCGAATCTCTCCCGCCTGAATCTGGTTCGTCGTATTCGTCGTCTGGTCGCACATGAAATCCACCTGCCCTCCAAGCAAATCGATCATGGCCGGGCCCGTCCCCTTGTATGGGATAGTCAAAGGTTGCGCGCCAGTTTCAGCCGCAAATAGCATGCCGCAGATATGCGAGGCCGTGCCGGCGCCTGCATGGGCGTAGGAGACCTTATCTCCCTGTTTGACGGCGTATTCGACCAGCTCCTGCAGGGTGTTCGACGGAAACGAGCGTCGTGCAACAATCGTCATCGGGACATCAGCCACCAGCCCGATGAACTCGAAGGCCGTGAGCGGATCGGTCGAACCGGGATAGAGAGTGGGCGCTGTCGACATCCCTATGTGATTGAGCAGCAAAGTGTAACCGTTAGGTTCGGATCTGGCCGCTCGCGCCGAACCGAGCGTACCGCCCGCTCCGGCTACATTCTCGACGATCACGCGCTGGCCCAATTCGCGACCCATCTTCTCCGAAACGATGCGTGCCACCGTGTCGGTTGGCCCACCGGCCGCGTACGGCACGATCATGGTAATCGGTCGGTCTGGATATGATTGCGAGAGGGCAGGCACCGAAAGCCAGCACAAAGCTGACAATACACAAAGTATTTTCCTCATGTAGCTTCCTCTCTTCTAATTACTTTTAGTTGCGATCATAGAATGGCCGCGCATCGAAGCTAGACAACTCCCAGCTCCGTCAGCCTTTCGATTTCAGCGCGAGAGAGATTGAGCAGGTTCTCGTAGATCTCGAGATTGTGTTCGCTCGGCATAGGGACACGGGTTTCGTGTCCAACGTCCGCTCCACTGAACTTCAGCGGGAAGCCCGCCGCCAGCGGCCCATCGGCGGCTGGAAAGTTCGGATTGCGGACCGGCTGGAACATGCCACGGTCGCGCAGATGCTCCCAGGCAACCACCTCTTCGATCGAACGGATCGGCCCGCACGTGATGTCCTCACTGTCCAGTTCGGCAATGATTCGTTCTGTCCGACGGCTACGTGTCCATTGCGCGACGATTGCATCGACCCTGTCGTTGTTCTCGATGCGCCAACCCGCGTTCATGAAGTCGAACGAAGCCAAGAGATCCTCGCGCCCCATGACCTTAAGTAGCTTGCTCCAGTCGCTCGACGTTCCAGCGCCTATCGCAACCGAACCGTCGGCGGTTGGGTAGGTGTTGAAAGGCGAGAACCTCGCGATCCGGTTGCCTTGACGATGAGCCAACCCAAGCTCGCTATAGCACTCGAACGGCTCATCGAAGATCAGTGACACCAGGCAATCGGCCATCGAAACATCGACAAACTGACCGAGACCGGTGGCATGCCGCTGATAAAGCGCACCGAGGATGCCCGCCAACGCGAACGTCCCCGCGATACCGTCCGACAGTGATGCACCGGTCTTGCTGGGCGACCCGGGCGGGTCGCCCGTGATACTCATCATACCGGTCGCCGCCTGCACCATAAGATCGAACGCCTTCCGATGACGGTCCGGTCCGGTTGCCCCGTAGCCCGTGATCGAGCAGTACACCAACCGCGGGTTAACCTCCCGGAGCGTCTCGTAATTAATCTTTAGACGGTCGGTGACTCCGACTTTGAAGTTCTCGACAAGCACGTCGGCCTCGCGGACGAGCCGTAACAGGATGTCCCTTCCCTCGGCCGCCTTGAGATCGAGCGTGATCGACTTCTTGCCGCGGGCGCGTTTGAGATAGGCGATGCCGAGATCTCCGTCAGACCGCCGGTCGAACGTAACGCCGTCTGCACCGAAATAAGGGGGCGCACCGAAGGTCGGATCGCCACCGCGCGGCTCGTCGATTTTGATGACCTCGGCGCCCATACCCGCCAGAAACAACGTTGCTTGCGGACCGGAAAGGAAACGGCTGAGGTCAAGAACGCGGATGCCTTGCAGAATGGCCGGTCTCAGATCGACGGAGCCGTCCAGCCCGCTCGCGGGGCGGTCACTTGTTGTAGCCACGTTCGACTCCAAACTTGCGCATTCCGCGACACCTTCATCGGACCCGAACAAATCGTCCAATACCCATTAGGTCCCATTCGATACGTATGACGAATGCTTGGGATACCTGCTTCCTGCGGATCACGAATTTCTGGTAGTCTCGTGCGATGAACATCGAGCTGAGGCATATCAGGTACTTCGTTGCCGTCGCGGAGGACCTTCATTTTGGGAAGGCTGCCGAACGCCTAGGCATCTCCCAACCACCATTGAGCCAACAGATCCTCGCCCTGGAGCGCGAGATCGGCGCGCGGCTATTCGAAAGGTCGAACCGCCGGGTTGAATTGACGGAAGCGGGAAAACTTTTCCTCAAGGAGGCGAGCGATATCCTGGGAAGGGTCGACAGCGCCGCGGCCCTCGCTCAACGAATGCATCAGGGACAGATCGGCGAGATGAAGATCGGATTCTTCGGCTCCGCACCGTTCGTCGACGAGTTTCAACAATTGGTCTTCGACTTCCGAAAGCAGCACCCGATGATCCATCTCGTGCTGCAGGAAATGCCGACCTACCAGCAGGTGGACGCAATTCTCAATGGGCGCCTCGATGTGGGGTTTGTCCGTCCGCTGCAGCCGAAGCCCGCATCCATTCAGTCAGTCGAGATTTCCCGGGAGCGGCTGATGGTGGTCATGCGGTCCGACCATCCGTTGGCTTTGAAAGCCGGTGACATTTCGCTCCTGGAGCTCGTCAATGAACCATTGGTCCTGTACGCGCGTTCGATCGGCAGCGGGCTTCACCAGAAAATCGTGGACCTCTGCCGGGACGCCGGCTTCACTCCGAACGTGGCCCAGGAAGCCAATGCGACTCCCACAATGATGGGCCTGGTCGCCGCCGGCATCGGAATATCGATCCTGCCGGCTTCACTCGAGCGTCTTTCGTTCGAAGGTCTGATCTTCAAATCGTTGCGCGAGCCCAAAGCGCAAACAGCCGTTTGGATCGCCAAGCGCTGGGACGACCGCTCCTCCTTGGTGCGCCAACTATTCCAGGCGGCAGCGCGCCTGAAGTCGAAGGACGACGTCCCTCCCGCTGGGTCGAAAGACAACCCCAAAAGGCGGCAAAGCCGCAGCTCAAAATAGATCAAACGGCATTCCGCAAAGATGCATCCTTCACGAACACCTTTTGTTCGTGAAGTTCGGAGATTTCACCCGGCGACAGTCCCAGCTCCTTCAGCACCTCGGTATTATGCTCCCCGAGCCGCGCGGCGGATAATTGCCCCGTTCCCTTCCAGGCCGAGAAGCGGGTCGGCATCCCTGGAATCTTGAACGACCCGAGAAGCGGATCGACGGCGGTGCGCACCGTACCGCGTTCGTTCAAATGTTCGAGCGCAATGACTTCGTTCAGATTAAGCACGGGAGCGGAAGGAATCCTTTGTTCTTCCAGTTTGGCGAGGCAAGCCGCCCTTGAACCGACCGAGGCCAGCCATCCTTCGAGAATATCTTTCAATAGACCGTTGTTCTTGCGGCGCATACTCGCCGTGGCGAAACGCGCGTCGTCGAGCAGCTCCGGCATATCAAGCGCTTTGATAAGCTGCGGCCATTGATGGGCCAGCGACATGAGCGTGATGTATTGTCCGTCGCCGCACTTGAAGATGCCTGTTGGCCCTCCATCGGGATGCTGGGAGCCCGTCCTCTGTTGGGTGTACTTGTCTCCCAGCATGGAGACGCGCGGAATACTCGCCTCATGCATATGGAAGTAGGTATCCAAGAGAGTACTTTCCACATGTTGCCCTTCCCCGGTTCGCTCCCGGTGAAAGAGGGCAACCGCGATCGCCATCGCGGCGGATACGCCCGTCGAGACGTCCCCGATCGCCATCGTCACCATCGCGGGAGAACCGTCAGGCTCGCCGATCATTCCGGTGACGCCAGCATATGCCTGTCCAATATAGTCGTAGCCAGGCTTCCCGCTGAGTGGTCCCGATTGACCGGCGAATGAAATCGAACACATTACCAGCCTTGGATTGATCTTCTTCAGATCCTCGTAAGCCAAGCCCGCCCGCGCCATGACGCCAGGGCTGAAATTCTCGACGAGGACGTCCGCCTGTTCGATCAGGCGCTTGAGGATGTCGCGCGCTTTCGGATTCTTGAAATCCAACGCGATTCCACGCTTCGAATGGTTGTGCTGGAAGAAGTAGGTGCTGTGCGGTGCAGCCCCCTCCTCCGGCTGCTTCGGCTTTACGCCCTGCACGCGGGACCGGTCACCGAACGGGGCAAGCTCGACCTTGATCACATCGGCCCCAACCTCGGCAAGAATTCGCGATGCGGTGGGCCCGGCGACGAACTGCGTCATGTCGATGACTTTGATACCCGAAAGCATCTGAAGCATTCCATCCAGCGCCATGACGCCTCCACACGCGTTTTCCAAGAAACCGTTCCTCATGGGATAAGCGCCCGCCTGGCGGCGGTCCAATATGAAACACAACTTTATCAAGACGGATTGCGACCTATGCACCTGGCCCGCCAGTCGTTTTGCGAATGAACTATGTCTTGGATCGTCTTGGACGACGCTTTGAGGCTCGCATAGCGTTCGCAAGTCCGAGAGAGGCTACCAGGGAGGCGCGTCTTGCTTAGGCTGTACTTTTGGCCGACCCCGAACGGCTACAAGATTTCGATCCTTCTGGAGGAACTTGGATTGCCCTATGCGGTCGAACCCGTCCACATCGGCAAGGGCCAGCAGTTTGCTCCAGAATTCCTGCAGGTCAGCCCGAATAACAAAATCCCCGCGCTCATCGATCCCACCGGGCCGAACGGCAAGCCCTATAAGCTGTTCGAGTCCGCAGCAATTATGTTGTATCTGGCGGAAAAGGCCGGATACCGGTTTTTACCACAGGACATGGCTGCAAGATTCGATGTTGTACAGTGGTTGATGTTTCAGGCGGCCAGCATGGCACCGATGTTGGGCCAGGCTCATCATTTCCGTAAATATTCGCCAGACAAGATTCCCTACGCGATCGACAGATATACGTCCGAGGCCGCCCGCCTTTACCGCGTCATGGAGACCAGGCTGTCAGATCATGCATATCTAGCCGGCGAGTACTCCATTGCGGACATGGCTGCCTATCCATGGCTTCGCGCGCACTCTTGGCAGGGACAGAAGCTCGAGGATTACCCGGCGATACAGCGCTGGTACAACGCCGTCCGAGAACGCCCAGCGGTCCAGCGCGGACTGGCCGTGTTGGATGAGCGGCTTCAAAAGAACAAGAATCCGCCGATGGGGAAGGCCTGGGACAATTTGTTCGGAAGCAACCAGTTTTCGGCAGCGCCTAGCCATCGTGACAGCGACGCGGCAAAACCAACGGAAAGCTAGGAGGACGCATCATGATCAAGACGATCGAATTTTACTGGGATCTTGGAAGCACCAATAGCTATTTCGCGCTTCATCTGATCAAGCCTGTGGCGGAAAAGCATGGCGCGAACGTCGTGCCGCACCCCTACAACCTCGGCTACGTGTTCCGCAAACAATCGTATGTCTTGATGGAGGAGCCGAAGGTGAAGCTTCGCGCGCGGAAGGTCGACCTCATGAGGTGGGCCAAACGCTATGATTTGCCCTTCAGCATGCCGACGAAATTCCCGATGAAGACGAGTCCGGCACTGCGCGGCGCGCTCGCCATGCGCCGCTTCGGCAGGGAGTGGGAGTTTATGGAGCACATCTTCGCCGCATACTGGGAGAGAAACGACGCTTCTGTTGGTGAGATCGCCGGCCTTAAGCCCATCGCGTCCGGCTTAGGGGTCGATCAGGACCAATTCGAAAGGCTGGTCGAAAGCGATGAAATCCGCGACGAACTCGTTTCCGAGACCGATCGCGCCCTGGAACGCGGTGTGTTCGGCGCGCCTACCTTCTTCGTCGGCGACGAGATGTTTTGGGGCAAGGACCGAATGGAGTTTATCGACGACGAACTGACGTCCCCCTCTGCCCCGCGCGTACGGCGTTCGCAAACCAGCACAACGGTGTGACGTCCGCTGGGTGATGCAGGCGAAACGCGCCTTTCCAATCGTTCATCGCCAGGGGCGTGTTGGTGCGCCCGGTCCGATTTGCAGGCCAGGAGCGTCTGTCCGGTATCGTCAGCAATTTGCCCGGATTCATGATGCCATCAGGATCGAAAGCACGTTTCATCGTGAGGCTGCCCGGCACCTGTAAGGCCTGTATTCCCTCCTTGCGGCACAATCGGGGTTTTTGTTGCGGCGCAAATGGCAACGACCGCAGCCATTTCCTCGGTCGTCGCCGGCAGGACGACCGCCGGCACACGGCCTCCCCAATTGTCGCGCCAGGTCACCAGATGCGGCTGCATGGCCTCCGGGTCGGTGATCAGACCTCGCTCCCCACGTTCGGACCGATCACCTCCTGTTGCAGCCGATCTGGATCTCGTAATAGACCAATCGCAGACTTTACCAAAACAGAACTGGTCTCAACCGGCATGCCGTATACCTTTTCGGTCAAGCAAATGCTGCGACCGCACCCGCGTCCGCTTTCTTCGAAGCCGCATGTAGCGTAAGGAAACGGTCTGCTTCGAGCGCCGCCATACATCCGAGCGCCGCGGCCGTTACCGCCTGACGGTAGGCGCCATCGGCTACGTCACCAGCAGCAAACAGCCCCGGCACGCTGGTGGTGGTCGTTCCCGGCTTTACCTTGATGTATCCATCGGCATGGAGATCGACCTTCCCCTCAAGGAGACCGCTCGCCGGCGCGTGTCCGATCGCCACGAAGACGCCGTCGATGTCGACCCTGTCAAGGCTGCCATTGAGGCAGTTCCTGACCATGATTCCGTCGACCTTTGCGGGCCTTTCCTCACCGATGATTGAGTCAACCTCGCTGTTCCAGCGAATCGAGATTTTTGGATGAGCAAACAGGCGGTCCTGAAGCACACGCTCGGCGCGGAGCGTATCGCGACGGTGGATCAACGTAACGCCGCTCGCGATATTCGCGAGATACAGCGCCTCTTCCACGGCGGTGTTGCCGCCGCCCACGATGGCCACCCGCTTCTCACGAAAGAAGAAGCCGTCACAGGTGGCACACGCCGAGACGCCGAAGCCCCGGAATGTCTCCTCCGAGGGAATTCCGAGCCATTTGGCCTGCGCCCCAGTGGCATAGATCAACGCGTCGCAGATATAGACGTCTCCGCTGTCTCCGAAGAGCCGGAACGGCCGCGACGCCGTCTCGATCGAAACGATGTGATCGTAGATGATGCGCGTACCCATGTGCTCGGCCTGGGCCTGCATTTGCTCGACCAGCCAGGGGCCCTGGATGACATTGACGAAGCCTGGATAATTCTCGACATCCGTGGTCGTTACGAGTTGTCCGCCGGGCTGCATGCCCGTGAGAAGGATCGGATGGCGGCTCGCACGCGCTGCGTAAATCGCAGCGGTGTAGCCGGCCGGCCCCGCGCCCAGAATGATAACGTCGGTCTTCAATTCACGCGACATGTCTAACCTCGTTAATTTAGAACTTCTGCATTCCCCACCGCCGCACGGTTCGGCGCTCGATAGTCCGGAAGATCACGCTTTCGACGAAGAGGCCGATCAGGATCACGCATAGCAATCCCGCGAACACGTTCGCCGTCTCGAGATTGTTGCGGTTCTCGTAGATGAACCAACCAAGACCTCCCTGTCCGGAACTAACGCCGAACACCAGCTCTGCCGCGATCAGCGTGCGCCAGGCGAACGCCCAGCCGATCTTCAGGCCGGCGAGAATAGACGGCAGCGCCGCCGGTATCAGGATCTCCGCGACGAGAGACAGGCCTCCGAGTCCGAAGCAACGACCCGCCATCCGCAAGGTCTCGCTCACGGATTGGAAGCCCGTATGCGTGCTGAGCGCGACCGCCCACAGCACGGAATTGATGATGACAAACACCAGGCTTCCCATACCAAGGCCGAACCACAGCAAGGCGAGCGGTAGAAGCGCCACGGCAGGCAGTGGATTGAACATCGATGTCAATGTGGACAGCACGTCGCTGCCAAAGCGGGTGGTGGAAGCCAAGATCGTCAGCGTGGCTGCCGCCAGGAGGCCGGCTGAATAGCCGATCATTAGCACCTTCAGGGTCATCATGACCCGCATCGCCAGGCTGCCGGATACCAGCGACGAGACGAGCGCGACGATCACCTCGGAAAGGCGCGGCATCATGAGCGCATTATCCAGATACGTCGCGTAGGCCTCCCAGAAAGCACCGAGGATGCCGACGACGATGAGGCGCCTGACGACGGTGCTCTGAAAGATCTGGACGTGCAGCGGAAGCGGAATTTCGGCATTGGCGGCCGGCTCGACCACGCTCAGGAGCTCGAACTCGTCGCGAATGGGAGGAAGCACAAGCGCCATGTCTGCGGCACGATCGATAGTCGTCATACTTTATCCTTTCGGATGCCGGGGACAGGGCGTGAAAAGCATTTGGTGAATGCGACTGCAGAGAGTTCCGAATTCGCCGCCCCCCTGGTCGGCATAGGCAAATTGATGGGCGTTGATCTCCGCCCGCACCTGACCCGGATGCGGCGTCAGCACCAGGATGCGCGAGCCGACGATCACCGCCTCCTCTATCGAATGCGTGACGAAGAGGATGGTCGAACGCGTGTCGCTCCAGAGTTCCAGAAGGTCGTCCTGCATCTTCCGCCTGGTCAGGGCGTCGAGTGCCGCGAACGGCTCGTCCATCAGCAGGATCTTGGGCTCTACCGCCATGGCGCGTGCGATGGCGACACGCTGTTTCATTCCGCCCGAAAGCGTATGCGGGTAGGCGTCGGCGAATTTCTCCAATCCCACCTTCGCGGTGAATAGTCTGGTCCGGTCCATGATTTCCGACGACGACCATCGCCCGACCTTCTGCATGGGATATGCCACGTTCTGATGAATCGTCTTCCACGGAAGTAGCTGGTCGAACTCCTGGAACACCATCATGCGATCCGGACCCGGAGCGTCGATGATCCTGCCGTCGAGCCTGATCTCCCCGGACGCAGGCTTCAGAAAGCCCCCGACGGCTTTCAACAGCGATGACTTCCCGCAACCGGACGCGCCCAGCAGGATGAACCTGTCGCCTCGATAGACATCGAAGCTGACGTCATAAGCCGCGGTCACGATACTGCTATCGGTCTGATACCGCAGCGTCACATCCTTCAGGCTCAGCACCGGCTTGATATCCGGCAGGTTGCGGGCGTCCTTGACCTGGGGCTGATTCATCATATTCATGCTCAACTCCCTATGCGTTCTTGGATGAACGGAAAGAA
Source organism: Bradyrhizobium sp. OAE829 (assembly GCF_040546575.1). Classification (NCBI taxonomy): domain Bacteria; kingdom Pseudomonadati; phylum Pseudomonadota; class Alphaproteobacteria; order Hyphomicrobiales; family Nitrobacteraceae; genus Bradyrhizobium; species Bradyrhizobium sp. OAE829. Next base: position 2,723,279 of record NZ_JBEPOE010000001.1, read on the forward strand.
TACGTCCTGCCACTTCGTAGGTTTGGTCTTGAGTTGACCGGTGCGCTGCATGAACTCCGCGTAGGCCATGACGCCTCCCGGCGCCACGCTGAAGATATTCTCGGGATCGCGCAGTATCTTCTCCACGTATGCGGGCGTCATGGACTTTGATGGCTCCAGCTTCAGGTAGAGCGCGGCGGCCTTCGTGGGATCCGCTGCAATGCGCGCGATTGCGGTATCCATTGCCCTCACCATGGCCGCGGACACCTTCGGATTCTGCTCGACGAACTTGGTGTTGGCCGCAAGTAGAACGAAAGTCGCCGACTTGCCGAGTATCTCCTCCGAACTCAGAACGCGATGCACCCGTTTGTCGTCCGCTTCAAATTGCGCGAAAGGCGCATTGGTGAAGTGAGCCACCACTTCCGTCCCGGACAGCATCGCGGCCATCGCGTCCGGATGCGGCAGTGCGACGACATTCGTGTCGAGTTTCTTGGCATCGCCCAGATATTTTTCCGCCGCCATGCGCAGACAGAGGTTTTGTGGCGCAGTGATCGCCGGAGCCGCGATGCGATCCTGCGGCGTGAAATCAGCGAGGGTCTTGATGCGATCGAGAACCGTATTCAGCACCATCGGAAACGACGACGCGCCGGCGAGCCCCTTGACGCCGCCGCGGGTCTTCTCGTTTATGATCAGCAGGGACGGCGCTCCCATCACGCCCATATCTGCCAGGCCGGCGAGCAGTCCCTCGTTCACCGCCGTCGAACCGCTCACCCGCTGAAGTTTCAGTTCGATCCTGGGATCGCCCTGCTCAGCAAGTGCCGCTCCGAGCAGCTTTTCTTCCTCGATCATCATCAGCGGCAAGTACGATACGCCGTACTGGATGATGGCCCGAACCTCCGTGGCCTGCTGCGCTCTCGCGACAGCCGGTGCTGCGACTGCACCTACGATCACTCCCAGCGCCGTTCTGCGCGAAATTCTAGTCCTGCTCATGCGTCCTCCTTGTTCCCTCGATGCGCCCCGCTTCTGTCGGCGGATTTAGGCGATGTTTTTTCGAAACGATCCCCTGTTCGACCAGACGGTCCAGCTCGGACTGGAGCATTTTCAATTCGCCGCGGAGAACCTCCGCGCTGTGTGCTCCCAATCGCGGGGGCGCACGCCCATATTCGATCGGTGTCCGGGAGAACTTGATGGGATTGCCGAGGATCTTCGTGGGTGAACCGTCCGGTGACAGATTCTGCTCGACCACGAGGCCGCGCGCCTCGACATGTGGATCCGCGAAGACTTCGTGCATCTCGTTGATCGGCCCGCCCGGAATGAGCTCGGCATCCAGCTTGCTCAGCAGATCGACTTTCCGGAAAGTACGGATTCTTGCGCTCAATAGCTCGATCAATTCGCTGCGGTTGTGGACGCGGTTGGAGTTCTTCTGAAATCGCGGATCATTCGCTAACTCCGGGAGCCCTAGGATCGCGGAGAAGCGCGCGAACTGGGCGTCGTTGCCGACGGCCACCACGATGTGTCCGTCGCTGGTGGCGAATGCCTGGTACGGTACGATGTTCGGATGGGCGTTGCCGTGACGGAGAGGCGCCTTTCCCGACGCCAAAAAGTTCATTCCCTGGTTCGCCAGGGTGGCTATCTGTACGTCCAACAGAGCCAGATCGATATGCTGGCCCACGCCGCTGCCACGTCGCTCGTTGAGTGCCGCCAGAATCGCGACAGTCGCGTACAAGCCGGTAAGAATATCGGCAACGGCGACACCGACCTTCATCGGCTCGCCGTCAGGGGAGCCGGTGATGCTCATCAGGCCGCCCATGGCCTGTACGAGCAGATCGTAGCCGGGCTTGTCCTTATAGGGACCGGTCTGACCGAAGCCCGAGATTGAACAATAGATGAGCGCCGGATTGATGGCGGACAGCGCGTCATAGTCGAGCCCGAGCCGCTTCAAGCCGCCGACCTTGAAGTTTTCAACGACGACGTCGCAAGACTTCGCGAGCGACGCGACGATCCCGCGGCCCTCAGAAGAACTGAAGTCTACTCCGACAGATTTCTTTCCCCGGTTGGCGGCCAGGTAGTAGGCACTGAACAGGTCGCCGTCATTGTCGCCGACGACGAAGGGCGGTCCCCAGGCGCGCGTGTCATCCCCGTCTCCCGGCCGCTCGATCTTGATCACGTCGGCGCCGAGATCGGCCAAAAGCTGGGTCGCCCACGGTCCTGCAAGGATGCGGCTGAGATCCAGAACGCGGAGGCCGGTCAGACATGCGTTCATGGCTTCCTCACGAAAAGGCTTGTATGCCGGTGATTGCTCGCCCGAGGATCAGCGCATGAACGTCATGCGTGCCCTCGTAGGTATTCACGGTTTCCAGGTTCTGCGCGTGGCGCATCACCTGAAACTCGCTTGAGATTCCGTTGCCGCCGTGCATGTCACGGGCTACGCGCGCGATATCCAGCGCCTTTCCGCAGTTGTTACGCTTCACGAGGGAGATCATCTCGGGCGCCATCTGCCCGGAATCCATCAGCCGGCCGGCCTGCAGGGAGGCCTGCAGACCCAGCGCGATCTCGGTCTGCATGTCCGCGAGTTTCTTCTGAACCAGTTGAGTCGCTGCCAGCGGCCGGCCGAACTGCTTTCGGTCGAGCACATACTGGCGCGAGCGATGGAAACAATCTTCCGCTGCGCCCATCGCGCCCCAGGAAATGCCGTAGCGCGCCCGATTCAGACAACCGAACGGACCCTTCAGCCCGGAGACGTTCGGTAGCAGCGCGCTCTCGGGAACCACGACGCCGTCCATCACGACTTCACCCGTAATGGACGCCCGCAGCGACAGCTTGCCCTTGATCTTGGGAGCGGACAGACCCTTCATTCCCTTTTCGAGTATGAACCCTCTGATCTGGTTATCGTGCGCAACCGATTTCGCCCAGATCACGAACACGTCGGCGATGGGCGCGTTTGAAATCCACATCTTGGTGCCGGTCAGACGATAACCGTCGGCCACCTTCTCGGCCCGGGTTTTCATCCCGCCGGGATCGGACCCGGCATCAGGCTCGGTCAGTCCGAAGCAGCCGATCCATTCGCCGCTTGCCAACTTCGGTAGATATCGCTTGCGCTGCGTCTCGTCGCCGTACGCGTAGATCGGATACATCACCAGCGACGACTGGACGCTGTTCATGGAGCGGTAGCCGGAATCGACACGTTCGATCTCGCGGGCTACCAGCCCATAAGAGACGTAGCCTGCGTGAGCGCAGCCGTACTCTTCAGGAAATGTCACGCCGATCAGCCCGAGTTCGCCCATCTCGCGGAAGATATCGCGGTCGGTTTTTTCTTCGAGGTAGGCGTCGGTCACACGGGGAAGCAGTCTTTCCTGCGCATATTGCCGAGCGGTATCACGGATCATCCGCTCGTCTTCAGTGAGCTGAAGTTCCAGGAGAAACGCGTCGTCCCACTTGAATTGGGCGCGAGACGTCGTCGCTCGCCCTGCCCGTTCTGTCTGACCCATGGTCGCTCCACACTGCTGCGGGGCGACGGTCTGATGAAAGGCTGGTTATATCAAGAAAATTCTGATACCATCGATAATTCCAAAAAGGATATAAATCATGACTCCCTTGGCAATGCCGGACCTAACCTCGCGCCAACTACAGACCGTGCTCGCGCTGGCAGAATACGGGAGCTTCATCGCGGCCGCCTCGCTGCTCAAGACCTCGCAGCCTGCAGTGACGCGTACGATCAAGCACGTCGAAGACGTTCTCGGTATCAAGCTGTTCGACCGCAGCACGCGCTCGGTGCAGATTACTGCGGCGGGCAAGGAATTTGTAGCGGTCGCCGCGCGGATTCAGAACGATCTGAAGATCACGCTTCGCAGCATGCGGGAACTTTCCGATCAGCGCCGGGGGCAGATCATAATCTCGAGCATCATGTCGGTCGCGAACGGAAAGCTTCCGGGGCTGGTCTCGGCCTACCGCCTTGGTCATCCGGGCATCGAACTTCACGTTCGGGACGGTGTCCACGGAACGGTAATTGAAGACGTGCGCAGCGGAGCGGCGGATTTCGGTATCACCTATCTGGACGACTTGCCCGTCCCGTTCCTCTCGGTCCGCGTCGGCAGCGAGCAGTTCACGGTCGTGCTCCCTAGAAATCACGAATTGGCCAAGAAGAAGAGCCTGTCGCTTTCGGATCTCAAAGGCGCGCCTCTCGTCTCGCTGCCCAGCGATTCAAGGACGAGGCGCGTCATCGACGGAGCCGCCTCGTCGGTGGGGCTGACCTTGAACCACGTCGTTACCGTCTCGCAGTTCGCCACGATGCTCGGCTTCGTGCGCGCCGGCATCGGTTTGGCGATCGCCCCCAAGAGCGGCGTCGCGAGTTTCCTGGGAAAAGAATTGAGTGCCGTACCAATCCGCGGACGGCCGCTTGCGCGTGATCTCGGAATCATCACGCTGAAGGAAAGAGAACCCTCCCCTGCCGCCACCGGCCTGATGTCGTTGATCAAAGGGTCGTGGGACAAAGCCGGACAATAGCCGAGGGTCGAATATATATCCCAACCGTATTAATCTCGGCTATCAGGTTTTTCTTGGCATATAAGCAATTGCTCCTAGGATGACTCCGGGTTGAAACAGCCGGAGAGCGAGCAAATGGCGACGCAGACATTGGAACAGGTTGGCGCTTCGGTGGCCATCGAGACCGTACCGACGGGCACGGACCTCATCGAACTCTATTACGACCGCGGATGGTCCGACGGACTCCCGGTCGTCCCCCCGACCCAGGAGAAAGTCGACGCGATCGTTGCGGCTTTGGGTGGCGATCCGCAGTTCGTCGAGTGCAAGGTAGCACCGCGTTGGGGCGCCCTCACCCGGGAGATCCTCGCGGTCAACATGGTGATGGCGGGATGCCGTCCCGAATATGCTCCGATCGTCCGCGCGGCGGTGCTGGCTCTGACCGATCGCGAGTTCAATCTGAACGGCGTCCAGGCGACCACCCACGTTGCCTCTCCGCTCATCATCGTGAACGGCCCTCTCGCCGCGGAAGTCGGGATGAACGGCGGCCCGAATGCATTCGGATCCGGCAATCGCGCCAACGCCACCATCGGCCGCGCCGTTCGTCTGATCATGCTCAACGTTGGCGGAGGCTGGCCCCCGGATTTCGACAAGAGCACCCTGGGCCATCCGGGCAAGTACACCTATTGCGTCGCCGAAAACGAGGCCGATAGTCCGTTCGCCCCCTATCACGTCGAGCACGGCTATCGTCCCGAGGACTCCACCGTTTTCGCAATCGCCGCGGAGGCGCCGCATAGCGTCACCGACCATCAGTGCAATGATCCGGAGGGTATCCTCGACACGATGTGCTCCGCGATGAGCACGATCGCATCCAACTCGGCGGTGTTGGGCGGGCATTGTACCGTCATTCTCGGCCTCGAACACGCCAAGGACATCGCGAAGGCCGGCTGGACCCGTTCCGACATCCGGCATTATCTCTGGATGAACTCCGGAAATGCCTTCAAGGCCATCTCTCGCGATCACCGTTACGGCAAAGTCTATAATCGCAACCTGCCGAAGTGGTTGAAGCGGGATCCCGACACCAGAATTCCGATCGTGCCGTCCGCCGACAACATCCATCTTTTCATCATGGGAGGACATGCCGGCCGGTTCTCGGCCTTCATACCCGGATGGGGCCATATGAACACTCCGGTCCTCAAGGCCATCGACCCGACGTCGGCTCCGGACGACTACGGCTGCACCGACGGCGTATGCGCGCTTTAACCAGGGAGGAAATGAACATGCTGATGAAGGTTACCGACAAGAACACGCTCTTGGTATTCGATCCGCGCGGCGTCGTGGAATCGGCCAACATTCCGATCGCGGCGCGCGTGAAGAAACTGGACGGACTGCGGCTTGCCATTCTCGACAATTCCAAGTGGAATGCGAACAAGATCCTGCGCACGTCGACGGCGGCCTTGGAAATGAACTTCAGGTTTGCCAAGGTCAACTACTACGTGAAGCACAGTTTCTCGAAGGATGCGGCTCCGGAACTCATCGCCGAGATCGCCGCAAACAACGATATCGTACTGACGGCGATCGGCGACTGCGGTTCCTGCTGTTCGTGCTGCATCCGCGATTCCGTCGCTCTCGAAAAGCTCGGCATCCCCTCAGCAGCGATCATCACCACCGAATTCGAGCGAGAGACCGAGCTGACCCGTACCGCCATCGGCATGCAGGGTCTGATTCCGATCGTCATCGACCATCCCGTGAGTTCGATCACTCAGGCCGAAGTTGAAGTGCGGGCGGCGCAAGTAGCCCTCCAGGCACCGAAGGTTTGGCTCGGCCAATAGTCGTTTCCTCCCAGACTTGGGGCCCCGCCTTGCAAAGGTCGGGGCTTTTTTTTGCCTTTCGGCGTTCGCTGCCGATCGAAACAGAACGAACATCGCCTGCAGCAAGGTCGGGGCGATGACCTTTACTTTTTTTTGCCTAATGAACCGGAGCCACCCATGAATCGCGTCACCGGCCGCTCGGCCTTCCTGGCCCTGCTGAAGGATGAGGGCATCACCCATTTGTTCGGAAATCCCGGCACGACCGAACTTCCCATCATGCACGCGCTGAAGGATCATCCGGAGCTGACCTATGTCATGGCGATGCAGGAGAGCCTGGTGGTTGCGATAGCCGACGGATTCAGCCGGGCATCCGGCCGCCTGGTCGCCTGCAACGTCCATGTCGCACCGGGTCTCGGCAACGCCATGGGGTCGCTTTACAACGCGAAGTTCACCGGTACACCGATGATTATCACTGCAGGACAGCAGGAGCAGGGCCATGGATTGATGGAGCCCCTGCTGTACGAACCGCTTGTCCGGATTGCCGAGCCGCTGGTTAAATGGGCGGTCGAGGTTACTCGGCTCGAAGACCTGCCCCGCATCGTGCGCCGGGCGGCCAAGATCGCAACCACTCCCCCCACGGGACCCGTATTCATCTCGCTTCCCGGCGACATCCTCAACGCGGAAGCCGGCATCGAGCTGGGCCACTCGACGCGGGTCGATACGCGCGTTGCGCCGTCCGCCGAAGGGCTCGAGGCGCTGGCTCGTCGGATTTTGGCAGCCGACCGCCCGGTGATCGTGGTGGGGGACGAGATCGTAAAGAGCAACGCCCTCGAAGAGGCTGCGTGCCTTGCAACGACCCTCGGATGCCCCGTCTACCAACAGACCATCGCCTACGGCGCTCATTTCCTGTCTGAGAATGCCTGCTTCATGGGGCCGTTGCCGCGGGTCCAGAGGCAGACCAGTACAATCATCGGCGCTCACGATTTGCTGATCGTGCTCGGCGCGGATCCGGTTCGGATGTCGGTTTACAGCGAAAGCGCACCTCTCCCTGAAGGGATGTCGATTGTCCAAATCGGGCTTGTCGACTTTGACCTGGCCAAGAACTTTCCGGTCGAAATTGCGCTCAAGGCCGACGTCAGGGAAACGCTGCGTGTATTGATTCCAGCTCTCGAGTCAGTTGGTAGCGCCGCATTGCGCAGCCGGGCACGAAGCGGCCTGGACGGATTGACGGCCAATAACTGGTCCTCGAAGCGTCGGGAGTTAGTCGCTCAAATCTCAGCGAAGGGCACAGAATATCCCATCGATCCGGACTGGCTTGCTCTTCAAGTCGTCGAGGCCATGCCTGAAAACGCAATCCTGGTTGACGAGGGCCTGACATCGTCTCGCTACATCTCATCTCTGCGGGCGCACCGGGACCGCTACGGCTACCATGCCCTCGCATCCGGAGGAATCGGGTGGGGACTTCCGGCGTCCATCGGTGCCAGCCTCGCCAATCCGGGGCGACCCGTCGTATGCTATGTGGGTGACGGCAGCGCCATGTATTCAATTCAATCGCTGTGGTCGGCAGCGCATCACAAGCTTCCGCTGACGGTAGTGCTGATAAACAATGGCGGCTATCGGATCATCAAGCAGCGCCTGCTCGCATTCCACGGCGACGACCACTTCGTCGGGATGGATTTCAAGGATCCGTCCGTTGATTTCACGGCGATGGCCAAGGCACTCGGCGTGGAGGCCGTGCGCGTTACCGTCGGGGACGACTTGCCGTCGATTCTTTCATCGGCCTTCAATCGGCCGGGCACCAAGCTCATCGAAGTGATGGTGGACGGAACAGTCAGATCCTAGACGCGCGGCGCGTTCTTAGTTGATCCCGCAAATAGCTTGAACGTCCGCAGCGCGTTCAGTTCAACCTGCTCACGTTGTTCGTCCCTGGATTTTCTTTGACCTCTCGGTGCACACGTCGTGCACACGCCGCCTTCTAACTATTTGAAAGAACTAAACACTCGCTCCAATCCATCATGGGGAAGTTTAAGCTAGGTCCAGCCAGCGAAAGCTAGCTAGATCAAGTTTCACACATCTCAGCGGCCGCTTTGCGCCAGAAGCGGCCGCTCACCTGTCTGACGTTATAGAACAGACCGACTGACTAAGCACGCTCGTCCTAACTCGATTCCGGGATGAAGCTTATTATTCCGTAGCGATGCTCTCATCGAGCCTCAAACGGTGGGAGCGGATACTGCAGGCCTGCGTCGGCGATGCTCCGCGGTGCAATGACGCGCGCCCTGCCCCTTTGCCCTTGAAGGATGGTCACGGCGTTGTTCATGTTTTGACCTGTTGCATCGAACTTAATCTTACCGCTGTACATGAGGATCGGCGTCATATCGGTCATCTTGAGCGCAGAGTGGATATCAGGCGAAGCCGGTGAATTTGCACGGACGACAGCATCTGCAACAATCTGCACCGCTTCGAAAGCGCATCCTGCATTGGCGTCCATCCATTGGTCAGGATAATCGGTCTCGAACCTCTTAAGTATTGCTTCGGCATCAGGAGCTTTCGGGTTACACCAAATCGTCGATAGGATCTGGCCATCACCATACTTGCCCAGCGCATCATAGTAAGCTTTGTCGGTGACGCCGTTTGAGTTTGGAGAAAAGATCAGCTTGGGGTTCCAACCTTGTTTCACGCATTCACGAATGATCATGATGGCGTCGTTGACTCGTGTCACGGACATGAGCGCTTCCGCACCGGACGCCCTCGCCTTCGCGACTTCAACGGATAAGTCTCGTGCTTTTTCGTCGTAAGAAATATACTCCGCGATCTTCAGCGAGACACCAACGTCTTTCCAAGCCTGGTCTATGCTCGCCGCCGTTGACTGACCCGCCGTATTGTTCAAGTGGACGACAGCAACACTTTTGGGCGGATTATCGATCGTCGAAATGATGGTCTTAAGCTCATTCAATGACTGTTGAACAATCGTCAATGACGTCGGATAGAAGCGGAAAACCTGAGTGAATCCTTGCGATGTGACCTGTGTGGCACTCGCTATGTGAACCACCATAGGAACCTTAGCGGCCTCGGCAGCTTGAAGGGCTGAGATGGTAGCACCTGAGTCCCACGCCCCAATAAGAACTGTGCAACCTTGCCTAATCAGGCCCTCTGCGGCCACGCGTCCCCTCTCCGGCTTACTCTGCGAATCCGCGTGAATGATCTCCATGTCCACACCGAATCGCTCTCTTGCGAACTTCGCTCCGAGGTCAATACCGCGAACGCAAGCCTGGCCCGGGAAAGCAAAAATTCCACTACTCGGCATGATGGCACCGACCTTGACCTTAGGCGGCGCGCCCATCACGCGCCGCGGCATCAGACCGGCGGCAATACCGAAACTGCCACCAAGTAACATCCGGCGCGTCAGGCCGCCCTTCTTGATTTCTTGCATAGTCCCTCTCCCTTTGCCCGATGATCCGGATTGCATTTGGTCCTCCACGTGGGCCGGTGGCCTTTTGGGATAAGTTGCGGGGCCAAGAGCCCCTCGTCTTGTGGACGAACGGATTACGAGCGAATCGAAACCGCTCAGCTGTTCGCAAGGTCAGCCCACTCGTCATTGCTTGAGCGTTTCATTATCGGGCGGCTGGTCGATGATTGGCGGTCTGTCGAACGCGGTAACTTCTGGTAGCGGACCTTCGTGGAGCTCGATGCCGACGAGGACAGTTTGTGCCGCAATGGACTGCGCGACTCGGGACGCGCCCTTGTCTAGGGTAAGGACGTTGGGGTTACCATGCTTCTCCAACGAACCCGGATGCCCCGGGTACTGGGGATCGTACCATGCGCCTGTCGCGATCATCACGACACTCGGAAAGAGATCGTCGACTACCCGCACGCCGGCGAGCGTCGCACCGCGATCGTTGAATACTCGGACGATGTCGCCGTCCTTGAATCCGCGGGCTGTTGCGTCGACGCGCGCGATCTCGATCGGCTCGCGACCCTGTATCTTCGTCTTACGACTCTCCGGTGATGCATCAAGTTGGCTGTGCAGCCGCTTCGAGGGCTGATTGGAGAGCAGGTGAAAGGGAAAGCGCCTGGCGAGTGGTGACCCGAGCCATTCCGCGGGCTCGAGCCAGGTCGGGTGTCCCGGACAATCGTCGTAACCGAAACTGTCGACGTTCTCCGAGAATATTTCAATCCGGCCCGAAGGCGTCTTCAGTCGATTGGCGACGGGATCCTCGACGTAATCGGCGAGCAGCGGGTTGTCGGACGGAGGGAGTGGGAAGTGGTAGCTCCCCTTCTCCCAAAACTCATCGAAGGGCGGCGGTCCATAGCCGCGTTCGACGGCCGTCGATCTCGCCTCATCGTACATATGCCGGAGCCATGCCATCTCGTCGCGCCCCTCGGTGTAGGCGTCTCCGATACCGAGGCGCGATGCGAGATCTGCAAAAATGTCAAAATCGTTGCGGGCTCCCCGGTACGGCTCAATGACCTTCTTCATCGCCATCCAAGCGCTTTGCTGTTCGGCTGCAAGGATGTCATTGCGCTCCATCGTCGTCGTTGCCGGAAAGACGACGTCGGCGTGCTTGGCCGCCGGATTCCACCATGGCTCGTTGACGATCACCGTGTCGAGCCGCTGCCACGACTGCACGAGCCGGTTGATATTAGCGTTGTGATGAAATGGGTTGCCGCCGGCCGAATAGAGCAGCTTAATGTCCGGGAGCTTCATCTTCATGCCGTTGAAGTCAAGCTCATCCCCGGGTCGAAGCAGTAAGTCATTGGTACGGCCCGCCGGCCCGACGGATTTGATGGCGTTGGGGCCCAGCGAAATGGTCGGACGCGGGATATCCTTAAATCGCGACGCCAGGCTCCCATTCGTCGCACCGAATCCCAGCGCAAAGCCGCAGCCGGGCCTCCCGATTTGCCCAAGCATGGCCGCCAACGTTACGGTCATCCATACGGGCTGTTCGCCATGATCCGCGCGTTGGACGGACCAGCTTGTTGCAATCAGCGTCCGCGACGAGGCCATCCGCCGTGCCAACTTGACTATGAACCTTGCATCGACCTTAGTGATGGCCGCAGCCCACTCCGGTGTTTTTGGCTGGCCGTCGGTTTCGCCGAGAAGGTAACGTTCGAACCGCTTGTATCCAACGCAGTAGCGGTCGAGGAACCTTCGGTCGAGCAGTCTCTCAACGGCCAACGTGTAGGCGATCGCCAGCATCATCGCAGTATCGGTGCCCGGGCGGATCATATGCCATTCGGCTTCTACGGCATCCGTGAGGTCGCGCTTCGACGGGCTGATATTGATGAACTTGACCCCAGCAGCACGCGCGCGCATGAAACCTGAGTTGTTTTCGTGCGTGACGGCTCCGCCGGAATCGATCTGCATGTTCTTGACGTGCGCACCGCCAAACATAACCACGAGTTCGCTGTTTTCGATGACGCTACGCCAGGACGTCACCATGTCGGGGATGTCGGCAGACCCGATCACGTGCGGCATGAGCGCTAGGGCTGCCCCGAAGCTGTGGTTGCCACGCTTGTCGACATAGCCGCCATAAAGGCCAAGAAAGCGCTTGAGGACACTCGGCGCGTGGTTGAGCCGCCCGGCGCTCGCCCATCCGTAGGACCCTCCATAGATGGCCTCGTTGCCGTGTTCGGCCTTTACTCTGCGGAATTCGTCGGCGACCAGATCCAGCGCTCTATCCCAAGAGACAGGGACGAACGGTTCGCCACCGCGATTGTGCGGACCTTTGGCACCGGGGTTGCGCAGATAGCCTTGACGCACGTAGGGCTGGTCGATCCGCAACGAACTGCGCACCATGCTCTGAAGGCCCCGGATCAAAACAGACGGTTCGCGGTCACCTTCAAACGGATGCACGTTGAGGATCGCACCCGCTTCGCCCGTCTCGACGTTGTACACGCCCCAGTGAGACGCAGTTTGCGTGAGCGTCGTTTTCATGCCGCGGTCGCCATAAATTCTGCCTTTGTGGTCGGCGGCAATGCGATGTGGGAGCGAGAGAGTGACACCGAACGACAACTCCGAACAACACGCTCACTCGAAACGATCGCCTTGAACAAAACCTCCCGCACCTTTGCGCAAGTTCCGCTTAGGATCTTCGTCGACAACAAACCACCATTCGGAATGTGGCGGCACGTTCGAGAGTTGGCGGCAATTTCGATCATAGTTTCATTCGGAAATGCATTGTGTGCCGGCACCGGACGGAGTTATGATCTGCTCAGCATTAGCCCCCAGCTGTTGTCTTCTGTGCTTTGAAGGTACGCGTGGGCTACCCGTTTCACCCGTTTAAATCGGTCAAACTTCATCTAAAAGCGGACAATCGCATAATGATGTTTCTCAGTTCAGCCTCTGAAGCACCATTGGTATCGATTGTCCGCGAGGGCAAGCAGGTGGACGGGCCCATTCATCAGCATCTCGAAGGCCAGCTTATTTATCCGCAGCTTGGCGTCCTGATTCTGGAACTGGACAATAAGGTTATCCGTCTGGCGCCCGACCGGGCTGCGTGGATCCCAAGCAACGTACTGCACTCTGTCATTCTCAATCAGACATATCGGTATCACAGCGTCTACGTCGATCCCGCCTTCTTCCACGGCCCTTCTGCGCAGATTCTCCAAGTGCGGCCATTATTCAGAGAGCTCATTCTTGACGCCGAGTCATGGTTTCGGGATCCAGACCGTCGAGCCGCAGACCGAGACAGAGCAAAAATATTAATGGATGAGATGCAGCACGCTGTGCATCTGAACCGAGCCGTAGAAATACCCAGGAGAACGCCGCCTAAATCCAATCTGCCGCGCTATAGAAGCGAACCCCGCCGACAAACGTTCCTTGACAACCTGGTCACGGGTCGTAGGTGCCAGTGAGAAGACAATACAGCGCCTTTTTCATATACATACCGGCCTCTCATTCCAGCAATGGCGTCATTACGTTCGCATGGCACGATCGCTCGAACTACAGCATCGTGGAAGCCGTCTCCTCGATATTGCGATCGAGGTCGGATATGCCAACGAAAGCGCCTTTGCTCAAGCATACAAGAAGTTTTATGGTCACCCGCCCAGTAGGGACAAGCGACAGGAGCACGCCCTCTCCAAGTAACGCGTGAGCTGGTGGCTGGCCACACGAGGGGTTCTTGTTCGGGTGGATTGTAATCGGGCACGAGTCCTGGAGCGCGGCTGCCCGCATCAGGGGCCGCAGGGCAACGCGTCTCCCCGTCGTTTTTCGTGGCCGCAGCTACCCTAGGCCGCTATGCTGTGCAATGGGGACGGTTCCTGTGAGCTAGGTGACCCTCGCCTGGGCCAATGGTGGTAGTTTGACGTCGTTTTGACGCATGCGAGCGAAAGCAATGCAGACATTCATCGTTGACGACGATTATCCTCTACCAAGGATGAAAATCCCGGATCTGCAGATCAATTACACTCCCATTGATCCGGATCACTTCGATCGCCCTGTCGTCTCCCTATGCCTCGAGGCTGGCCAGAACGACGATGAACTTCCGCTTCATTCCCATCAAAAGGGCCAGCTTGTAGTCGCTTCCCGAGGATCGGTCATGTGCCGCACTACGGGAGGACTCTGGATCGTGCCGCCTCAAGGCGCGGTTTGGATTCCAGCAGGCGTACTACACAGCAACTGTGTCGCTGATTTCGGCAGGATTTACGTCGTCTTCATCGATCCATCCGCAACTAAGCTTCCGAACTTTTGCTGCACCTTTACGATATCGCCTCTCGTTCGAGAGTTAATACATAGGCTTGCCGTATTTCCCCCGCTCTATCCGATGGAAGGGCCAACTAGCAGACTTGGCTGTGTTCTCCTTGACGAACTGGTCCAAATGTCGACCGAACAGATGTATCTGCCAATCTCGGCGGATATCCGACTTCAGCAGTTAGCAGCTTCGCTTTTGCGCGAGCCAGGAGACCGCAGCACCGTCGAAGACTGGGCCGCTCGATACGCAATGAGCGAACGCACTCTTGCACGGTTGCTTTTCAAAGAAACCGGCATGACCTTCGGGCGTTGGCGCCAGCGACTTCACATTCTGGTCGCTTTGCAGCGCCTATCTGCGGGAGCCTCTGTCCAAACCGTGTCGCTGGATTTAGGATACGAGTCACCGAGCGCTTTCATCACGATGTTCAAGAAGACGATGGGCACAAGCCCGAGACGCTTTCTCGCGGAACGGTCCAGAATGGCTGGACCGCAACCCTTCGACTACAGTCCCAAGTAGGCGCGTCGGACTTCGTCGTTAGAGAGCAGATCCTTTCCCGTTCCATCGAGGACGACGGCTCCGTTTTCGAGTACATAGCCCCGATCGCCAATTGAGAGCGAGCTGGCTACATTCTGTTCGACCAACAAAATCGTTATTTTCTGACTGTGAAGCGCCTTGACGACGTTGAACATCACACCGGTCAATACGGGCGAAAGTCCGATTGATGGCTCGTCCAGCATTATCATTTCTGGCTCGGACATCATTGCCCTGCCTATCGCGACCATTTGCTGTTCGCCGCCCGATAAAGTTCCCGCAGACTGACGACGCCGCTCATCCAACTTTGGAAACAGCTCATAAACGCGCCGCAGATTGACATCTCGCCGACCGCGGGCTCGCTTTAGGGATCCGCCAATCAGCAAATTTTCCTCCACGGTGAGTGAAGGAAAGAGCTCCCGGCCTTCCGCGACCTGGGCTATACCGAGTTCGCAGATTTCCCAAGGCGACATCCCCGTGATGTCCCTGCCGCACCAACGGATTCGTCCACTCGATGGACGTACAATGCCGGCGATCGTTCTGATCAGAGAAGTCTTGCCGGCGCCATTGGCGCCAATGACACAGATAAGCTCTTCCGCCTGGACAGCGAGCGACACGCCATTGAGGGCTACCGATCCGGCGTAACTCACGCTCAAGCGGTCTAGGATTAGTACTGGATCTTTAGCCACCGAACCCATCTCCGAGGTATCCAGCGAGAACTTCCGGGTGCTTGACGATGTATTCTGGAGTTCCTTCGGCAATCTTTGCACCGTGGTGCAGAACAACTACGTTCTCGGCGGCTTCCATCACGATTCGCATCACGTGTTCGACGAGCAAGATTGTCAGGCCTCGTTCCACGAGACGCCGCAGAACACGAACCACGGACGCAGCCTCAGTCGGACGGAGCCCGGCCATCACCTCGTCGAGCAGCAGCAAGCGAGGTCGCGTCGAGAGCGCCTTCGCCGTTTCCAACATTTTTCGATCGGGCAGCGTCAATTGACTGATCGACGATTTTGCCTTACCGGCAAGACCTACGGTCTCCAGCGAGTCGAACGCGGTCTCTCTTGCTTCCGCGACTTTCCTGGTCCAACTAAAGGCCCCCACCATCGCGTTCTCAAGAACGGTCATATCGCGCATTGGCCGAACGATCTGAAACGTGCGTCCAATTCCGAGACGACAAATCGCTTCGGCTGGGCGACCGGAGATCAAACCACCTTCAAAGCGAATTGTACCGGCCGTCGGCTGAAGGGCTCCAGATATAAGGTTGAAGCACGTTGTCTTGCCAGCTCCATTTGGTCCGACAAGTGCAGTGACTCCGCGGCTTCTCAAGTTGAAGCTTACATTGTCGACCGCAAGTAACCCGCCAAAACGCTTCGAAATATTGGTAACTTCGAGAAGGCTAGTCATGGTTTGACTTCCTTCGCCTGAACAGCATGGCTCCGCGACGAGCCGCGTAACGACCTAAAGAAACTGAATAGCGGCGGCCAAATACCATCCGGCATGAACCAGACAACTGCGATGAGAACGACACCGTAGGCAACGTTGTTCAATCCTGGCACACCGATCATATCGCTAAGAGAACTCATCAAATGGTCCATCGGAATTATGATCAGAGCTCCCAGCAACGGTCCGAAGGCAGTTCCCAATCCACCGACGATAGGCCCTATCAAGACGTCGACTGAGATACCCATGCCCATTATCGAATCGGGGAAAATCGATCCCTGGACCAAGGCAAGTAAGCCACCGCCGATGGCCGCCCAAGCCCCCGATATGGATACGACCAACACCTTGTGAAGGAACGTCCTCACCCCAAGCGCTCTTGAGGCATCTTCGTCGTCACGCATCGCTCTCCAAACATACCCCAAGAACGATCTTCGTATGAGTGCAGTTACCCCTACTCCGGCAGCGACCGCTGCGAGCGAGACGAAATAGTAGAATTTGGCGTTGCCCCGTAGCATCAAAAGTGAGTTTTCTCCCGATTGGGCGGGGAAGAAGAGACCTTGCATTCCACCTACAAACTCCCACCCGCTGAACAAAACTCGAGCAAATTCAGCAGCAGCAATCGTCAACAAGCCGAAATAGATTCCACGCACCTCGAACCGGAAGCTGAGCCATGCCAAGGCAGCTCCGACTGCCCCCGCGATAAGTGACCCGACAACCAGACCAATCCAGGGGCTGAGGCCGTACCTGATGTTCAGCACCGCGACAGAATAGGCTCCGATACCAACGAATAGGGCGTGACCTATGGAAAGCTGGCCGCCCAGACCCAACATGAGACTCCATGATTGCCCTATAAACGCAAACAGGAACACGATCGTCAGCAATGAGATCAGGTAGGGGTTGAATACTGTCCCGAGCAACGCGACGACAAGAAATACGAAGACGCTTCCCACAAGCTGGGCAAGGTCGCGATTGGGTTCAAGTTTCTTTGGCACCGAAGAATCCCCTCGGACGCAGAATGAGCACCAAAATCAGCAGGCCATAGGAAAAGGCCGTCTTCATGGAGGGGGCAATCAAGAGCGCCGCAACCGCTTCAGTCACACCAATCGTTAATCCCCCGATCAGCGCTCCGACGAAACTCCCAAGTCCTCCGACGATGACCGTTACGAAAGCCAACAACGTGAAATCGACGGCAAGATATGGTTGCGCATCGAACAAGGGCGAAATCAACGCACCGGAAAATCCGGCACAGGCAGTGCCAATTCCGAACGTGATTGCGTAGATCTGCGGAATTGGGATACCGACTATCAGACCACCCAGGCGGTTGTCGGCCGCAGCTCGGATGAATCGTCCGAAAGAGGAGTACTTCAGAAAGGCAGCCAGAGCCAGGATAAGGACAGTGGTGGCGCCGGCGGCCTGTAAACGCGCCAGGTCGACTCGAATGCTGCCGAAGGTGATGGTTTGGAACGACAACTGCGATACGGACGGCCTTGGATCAGGGCCGAATGAAATAAGTTGCACGCCCATAAACAGCAGCGACAGACCGATAAATACGATGAATTGCACGTGATGCGGCCTGGTAACGAACCGTTTGACGATCACGGTTTCCAAGCAATATCCCAACGCGAACATCAGGGCGCCCGCGATCAGGGCCGCTACGATGGTGGGCATACCCCACCACAATCCCGTGAAGTATCCGATGTAAAGACCAAATACGACCATAGCTCCATGCGCGAAATTGACCACGCGAATGACGCCGAAGATGATGGTAAGTCCCAACGCAATCAGCCCGTAGACCAACCCCATCAGGACGCCGCTCAAGACGACATTTGTCCAAAGCAATGCCATCAGCGAGCCTCGAATGGCTGGACAGGATACTGAATGCTTGCCTCGGCGATGTCGCGCGGTGCAATAACTCGTGGCTTCCCCTTTTGCGCCTGCAGCATCGTGATGGCACTGTTGATGTTCTGACCGGTCTCGTCGAACTTGATCTTGCCGCTGTTCATGAGAACTGGCGCCATGTCGGTCTTTTTGAGCGCGGCATGGATGTCCGCCGAAGCCGACGAATTTGCACGGACTACGGCATCGGCGACAATCTGTACTGCTTCAAATGCACAACCGGAATTAGCATCCAGCCACTGATTGGGGTAATCCGTCTCAAATCTCTTGATAATCGCGCCAGCGTCCGGCGCTTTCGGATTGTAGTACATGGTCGACGCCAACGCGCCGTCAGCATATTTACCCAACGCCTCGTAGTACGCCTTGTCCTGAACGCCGTTTCCATTGGGCGTAAAAATGATCTTGGGATTCCATCCCTGCTTTACGCATTCGCGGGTCACCATGATGGCGTCATTGACACGCGTGACGCTGATCAATGAGTCTGCGCCGGACGCTTTTGCCTTCGCGACCTCAACGGACAGATCGCGCGCTTTTTCGTCGTAGGGGATGTATTCGATAATTCTTACAGGGATGTTGGACTCTTTCCAGGCTTGATCGATGCTCGCCGCCGTGGACTGACCCATCGTGTTGTTCAAGTGCAGCACCGCGGCACTTTGCGGTGGATTATCAATCCCCGCGAGCATGGCCTTGAACTCAACGAGCGACTTTCGGACAACTGTCAACGAGGTCGGGTAGAACCGGAAAACCTGGGTAAATCCCTGGGACGTCACCTGCGTAGCGGTTGCGATGTGGACCACCATGGGCACTTTTGCCGCCTCGGCGGCCTGCAGCGCGGAGATCGTTGCTCCCGAATCCCACGCTCCTATAAGCACTGTGCAACCCTGCCTGATCAGACTATCCGCAGCGATACGACCGTTTTCCGGTTTGCTTTGGGTGTCGGCGTGAACGACCTCCAATTCGACTCCGAACCGTTCCTTGGCAAATCTGGCTCCAAGATCGATGCCACGAACGCAGGACTGCCCGGGAAACGCCAGGACGCCGCTACTCGGCATGATCGAACCGACCTTGACCGTGCGTGAGGCAGCGGCTGCCCGCCACGGCACCAAGCCGGCAGCCACGGCAAGGCTGCCACCCAGAACGGTTCGCCGTGTCAAACCCCTACCGATGATGTCCCGCATCTCTGTTCTTCCCCCGTTATATGTGCCTGTAAGACGTACGCTTGCTCCGAAGCAGACTCAGCAGCCTATTTCGGGAAGGACTTGTGGAACCGCGAATTTGCCGTGTCGGTAGATGAGGCCTTCGTAATTGTCCTGGTGCACCTCGCCCAGCACCGCTCCGAAGAACACCGTGTGGGTTGCCACCGGATGCATGCCAATGACCTGGCAATCGAAACTGCACAGCGAACCGATCAGGATTGGCGAGCCAGATACCAGTTCCGTCCACCTGCCATCACTGAAACGTACGTCCCCTTTGCTTCCATCCATTCCCGCAAATTTTTTCGCGAGGTCTACATGACTGACGGTCAACACGTTCCAACCGAAGCACCTGGTCTTCACGATGGTGTCGTGAGCGCCAGCCGATTTGTTTACACAGATCATGACGGTCGAAGGGTCGACACAAAGTGACGATGCGGCGGTGACGGTTAGGCCATGCCGCTCCGGAGCGCGGCCGGATGTTACGATGGACACGCTCCCGCTAACGTTTCTAAGCGCCGTCTTGAAGGAGACACCATCGATTAGGTGACCACCATCGAGACCCTCGGTCGGATCCGCTGACATCAACTCGTTCATCATGCTCCGCTCCGCAAGATCGCTTCGAGATTTATGCAAGAGTGCTGTCGGCATCATGCTATCCATTCGGTTTCGTCGCTGCTTCGAAGAGCTGGATAACGTTGTTATCCGGGTCGCAAATTTGCGCTACTCGTCCATGACTACCCATGTCCCGAGCCGGAGCGACGATCGTGGCGCCTGCTGCGATAGCTCGGTCGAGGACCGGTTCCAGCTTGTCGACCTCAAAGACCACGACCGCATTTGAAGACGCAGCCGCCGCAGATTCTTCAATTCCCGAAACGCAGAAGGCGGCCCCTTCTGTACGAAACTGGATCCAACGTTCACCGTCCGCGAAACGGATGGAGAGACCTGCCTTCTCGTAGAACTCCGCAAGTCTCGCCGGCTGACTAGCGGTGAGATAGACGTGCTTTACTTTCATCGTGCACTGACCTTTCCGCCCCTGATTAACCGACCTGCGCCTTGATCAACTTCTCCTCGGATTCGTCGTAGAGCGTGTCTATGAGCGATTGATATCGCTCCATGAGCTGCCTGCGCCGCTTCTTTCGCGTCGGTGTCATGACGCCGTTTTCCGGAGAGAGCTCTTCAGGGAGGATGCGAAATGCCTTGATCTGCTCGGCGCGAGCCAGGCGATTGTTGGCCTTGGCGACCTCTCCCTCGATCATTCGCACTACGATCTCTGACTTGGCGAGATCCGCGTACTGCTTGATATCGTTGTCCCGCGATTTAGCCCAATCCATTGTCGCAGTGGCATCGACTTCGATAAGAGCGGTCAGGTATTTCTTGCCCTCTCCGATAACCGCTGCTTCGGAGATGTAGGGGCTTTGTCGGATCTCATTCTCGATTTGAGTCGGGCTCACCGTCTTTCCGCCGGACGTGTTGATGATTTCCTTCTTCCGATCGACCAGCTTGAAATTTCCGTCCGCTCCGATCTCGGCGATGTCGCCCGTGTACAGCCATCCGTCCCGCAGAGTTGATTTCGTTTCCTCGGGCTTGTTCCAGTATCCGGTGAACAGGCCCGGTCCGCGAACAATCAACTCGCCGTCTTCGAGTATTGCGGTTTCCCAAGCCGAATCCTGAACGGGAATGCCCACGTTGCCGGCTTTCGGCCAGTCTACCATCTGGACGAGATTGCCTCCCACCATTTCGGTTTGGCCGTAGCATTCCTTAAGATTAAGGCCCCATAGCTGCCAAAGTGTCATGACTTCAGAGGGCATCGGAGCAGATGAAGTGTAGGCGATCTTCAATTCGTCAAAGCCGACCTCCGCCAACAGCGGGCGGAAGATGTGCCTGCTGCACGCGAGAAAGAGATCACTCAAATACGGGTCCGGCGCCCTATCCGCCTGGCGATCGTCGAGTGCCTTGCGGGCGATTCGCATCGCCAGTTGATAGTCTTTCCTTCTTTTGACGCTTGCCGAATTGACCATGCTGAGTATCTGGGTCGCGAACCTCTGGTAGAACCTAGGGGGAGCCATGTAGTACGTTGGCTTCACTTCCTTGATTGTCTGTGCGAACGCGGCGGTCGTTTCACCGAAGTGAGGAACCACGCCGGACAGTAGCGGCAACGTGGTTGCCTGGGCTCGAGCAACCGTGTGAGACATCGGCAGGTGAACGACAAGCCGTTGCGTCTCTGACCGCATGATCGGGCAGAAAGTCGTCGCTACATGAGCGCCAGCAAGCAATGAGAGGTGCGACAGCATTGCCCCCTTCGGGAAGCCTGTCGTACCGGACGTGTAACCTATGCTGGCCAGTTCGTCTGCTCTGGCGAGCGAGACCTGATCGCGAAGGAACGTGTCGCAATCGAGCAAAATGGGTTCGAGAAATTTGGCAAGCGAAAGAACATTCTTAGCTCCAGGTTCCCCGTCCCACGACGGATCCATTACGACGATCTTCCGAAGCGCCGCGGCGCCGCCCGCCGAAAGCATTGTTCGTAGTTGGACCGCATCTCCTGCGAAGGCGAATCTGGCTCCGGAATCGTCGAGGTAATAATCAACTTCCTCGACGGACGACGTGAAATAGACGCCTACGGTAACCGCGCCGGCGCACATGGTGGCCATGTCGGCAAGCAACCATTCCTGGGACGCGTCTCCCATGATGGCGACACGGTCACCACGCTCGAGTCCGGCCTTCTGAAGGGCACATGCCAATCGGCATACCTTTGTCGCATAATCCTGCCACGACACCGAGATCCATTCGCCGGCGCGCTTCTGGCGATACGCGACGGCCTTGGGCCGTTCGGTAAGTCGTGCTTGCAGAAGCTGCGGAAGCGTTACCGAGGCAAGCTGCGCGCCCGAGGTGATGGACGCTACGTTCATTTTTGCCGCTCCGCGAAACGCTTACGCTTCTCCGCAAAGGCCGCCACCGCCTCGCGACGCTCGGGCGTTGCGAATGTCAGGGTTTCCAGCGCACCGGATGTATCGAGCAGGAGATGCGTAAACTCCTTGACGATTTTGTTTACCGAATACTTGGTCCAATTGATCGCGTCTCGCGGTCCGCTGGCCAACATTTCTGCGTATTCGATGGCGACCTCACGGACGTCGCGATCTGATACGACCTCGTTGATCATGCCCATCGAGGCAGCCTGCTCGGCGGACACAAAGGCGCCGGTCATGAGGTAATGCTTGGCGCGAGCCGGACCGATCAGAAGTGGCCAAATAACCGCCCCGCCGTCACCCGCCACAACGCCGGCCGTGACATGGGTATCGGCAAATCGGGCAGTTGAATGTGCAAAAATGACGTCGCACATCAGAGCAAGCGTCGCACCAAGACCAACAGCTACACCGTTAACAGCGGCGATGATTGGAACTTCTACCTCGAGTATGTTCCGGACGAGGTGACGTCCACCGCGGGTCGCCGACGGAATTGTCCCCTTGTCGAGGGTTTTTTGATCACCTCCCGAGCAGAAGCCACGACCGGCCCCCGTCAACACGATCGCCCGGACCGATTTATCCTTGTCGAGATCAACCCACACCTGCTCCAGCTCATCGTGCATATCCCAATTGACGGCATTCAGGATTTCGGGGCGATTCATCGTGACAACAGCGACCCCGCTTGGACGCTTCTCGACGAGGAGAAATTTGTAGTTCGCTTGCGACATGTTCTTGTTCCTTATCGTATTGCCTTCAACGGCTCTGACTTCTGCGGGCGCATCGCCCGAATAGTCTCGAGAATGTCCTCGGTAGGACGAACAACGTTGTTCTTGTCGTTGAAATGAGGGATGACGTAGCGTCCGACCATGTCGATGGCCTCCATGATCTTTTCGTGCGGCACCGAGTCGAGGTGCAGCAGGACCTCATCCACGCCGAGCGCCTGGTATTGCTCGATTTGTCTGATCACGGTCTCCGGACTGCCGCAGACCGTGGTGGCGGAATGATTTAGGAGATAGTCCCAGTCCCGCCCTGCCCGCTCCATGGATGGAATGCTCTCGCTCATGTATGCATAGTCGTCGGCGAGCTTAGCCAGGCGCGGGTACGCGTCGGTCGAGATGCGGGCGTAGTGCATCAACGGTTCGGCGAAATCGTCCTTTGCCTTCTGATCCGTGGGGCCGATTCCAAAAAACAGCGGGATACCCTTTCGTGGGCGGTCGAGCGGGCCAAGCTCGTCCCGCTTCCATGCTTTGTGGTAGGCATCGAACAGCTTCTTTTGTGCTTCCCACCCCTGGTAGATGCAGCTGCTCATTACGGCCAGGCCTTCTGAGCCCGCCCAACTGTGGCTACGCTCACTGGTGGCAGCGATACCGATCACGGGATGCGGCTTCTGGAGTGGCTTCGGCACCAGCATACGCGGCGGCACCTGGTAGTACTTACCTTCAAACGTAAAGATGTCCTCGCGCATTGACTTGCGAAGCAATGCGATCCCCTCTTCCATCTGGGCAAGAGTTTCTGAGGGATCGACGTTGAACGCCCGCATCGCAATGGTCGTATTGGCGCGACCGCCGTAGAATTCCATCCGGCCATTCGAAAGAATGTCGGTGACCGCCAAGCGCTCCGCGTTGCGCAGGGCATGGTTGATGCGTTGGGGCATGAGGGTGACGGCCGAGCGCAGCTTGACGCGCGAAGTGACCGCAGCGAGATAGCCGAACACTACTTCAGGAGCTGAACTGGAAATACCGCCGAGGGCGACGTGCTGCTCCGAGAGTGCGATGGAATCGAAGCCCATCTGTTCGGCGAGACGAGCCTCATCTACGAGTTCGTGAAGCCTGCGAGCATAGCTGTGCCCGACCTGGGTTTCCTGCTCCGACCAGAACCCAAATTTGAGTGCCATTCTAACTTCCTTCCGGTGTTCGTGACGAAGACACAATGCTGCAGACCGGACGATATTTTCCCCTGAATACGGTTCGCTCCCGCCCCACTTTCCGAATTTTATGCTGTCTGGTGAATGGAAACGCGCCCAGCGGACTTGCTGGCGGCTACGACTGGTCTGGAAGTCGATCTTTATTTCTGAATAAGCGTTGGGTATCGGCGAACGTTGAACGCGCGCGACGACGATGCTCCGTCCCAGGCGAGGGTTCGGCGCAGCCGCTGTTACGCTAAGATGTTTGAGCCGATTATGGATTCTACGATTTGAAGGAGCCGACCAAGAGGTCAGCTATCGCTTCAAGGCAGCTATCACCGATCTGCACGGTCGAACCGCGAGGATCGCCGAGGATTCCATTCTTGGTGATCGACGAGATCCCATCTTTCCACATCAACTTGAGTTGCTCTTGCGATAGCAAACCGAGGTTGCCGGGCTCAAATCGGTCGGCCCGCACACTGTCGGGACGAAGTTTCATCATCAGCGAGGTCTCTGCTATGTCGGCGTGCCCGCCTACTGCCGCAGGATCGCCGCCGGAAATCTCAACGGCCTTGCGCCATCGATCCAACCAACTCTCCGAATCGACAAATGCGTCGATCCTGATCGGCTGGGCTACGCAGCTTCGCAATCGGGGAAGTATCTCGCGGAGAATTGGGAAGTTACCGATATGCCCTGAGAACAGAATAATTCTCGAAAAGCCGTGGCGGGCCAAACTCGTGCAATAATCCCGGCAGATCGCCTCGAATGTTTCGGGACGAAACGATATCGTGCCGGCAAACGCAAGATGGTGAGAAGAACAGCCCACTCTTACTGTCGGCGCAACAAGCGTTCGACCAAGTCGCCGCGCGACCAAGGCGGCCAAGGCTTCCGCATGATCAGCGTCCATGCATAGCGGTAGGTGCGGCCCATGCTGCTCAACTGCGCCACATGGCACAACCACTGTATCAAACCCACGCTTCAAGGCGGCAGAGACGTCCTCAAAGGTCATAAGTTCGAGACGCAACTCGTCATTATACTCGGTCGTAGTCATTCAGGATTGCTTTATGTTTTTTGCCAGAAAGCGCGCGCGCGCGTCTGCGGAAGCTTTCTCGCCGAGGTATTCCTTTAGGTCGTCAATAGTCATTGCGTCGAGCGCATCATCGTCCATCAACCCGGTCAAGTTCAGCGACCGCTTTATGGCGGCAAAGAGCTTCTTATCCTTTCCCCGAAGCTGGCGGCAAACCGAGATTGCTCGATCCCTTACTTTGCTGGTTTCGACGATCTCGTCGATTGCCCCGATCTCTATTGCCTTCGACGCATCGATTAGCTCGCCCCAGTACAACAACGATTGCGCCGCGCGACGACCGAGCATTTGCACGGCCTGGCGCATACCTTTGACGGCCGGCAGAAGGCCATGATTTATTTCCGGGAAACCGACCTGACATTCCTGGTTGGCGACAATGTAGTCAGCGTGGAGCAAGAATTCGAAAGCGCCGCCGACAGCATATCCGCGCACGGCACAAACGACTGGGCCCGGATACCGCTCCAGCTCGCAGAGCCACGCGTGAAAAGCCCTCAATCGCGGGGTAGCAATTTCGACACTGGCGACTTCTTTGATGTCACCGCCCGCGCTGAAGAAGCGATCGCCCTTCCCCGTTAGAACTATGCCCGGCGGCGACGGCTCGGTTGCGAACGCACGGATATTGTCTAAAAGACTCGAAATGAGGTCGTTGTTCAAGGCGTTAGCGGGCGGGCGATTCATGGTCATCACGACCAAGTCGAGTTCACGCTCAATAATGAGGATATCGGAACGGTCCATGTTCACGACCGTATTCGAGGCTTCGTCGAATAGTCTGCCGAACTAATCTGCTATTTCCTCACTCGACGACAGAAACGACCTGCGACGCTCGGCTTTGCCCTATTCTGTGCTGCAACAAGCTTCCGCTTAAGGGGCACGGAAGCGTCGCCCGTACACAGCCTTCGATAGAGTAGTCCTTGGAAGCAAACGCCTAGGGCGAAGAAACGCGGCTAGCTTGGGTCACTTCTGTCAGTTTTTCGATATAAGTCGGCATTTTGTCGAAATTCTACACGGTCAGGACGAGTTAGCATTCTCGTCATGGAGATGTCACCTCGCGTCAATCGCGGAGGAGAAGCTTCGGTACCGAGCCATTTGTCCATTAGGAGGACAACGATATGACCGTGATGTCACTCGACAGGATCGATATCAAAATTCTGAACGAACTGCAGCAGAACGCGAGTTTGACGAACGTCGAACTTGCCACGCGGGTAAATCTCTCTCCATCACCTTGTCTGGCCCGAGTCAGACATCTCGAGAACGTTGGCGTCATTGATCGCCGAATCGCGGTTCTCGATCCTTGCGTGCTCGGTCTCAGTGTCACTGCATTCATTCACATAAAGCTCGAAAAGCAAGTTCAGCTGTCGCTTGACAATTTCACTCGCGCAATTGATCGCATGAGCCAAGTGATGGAATGCTATCTCATGACGGGAGACAGCGACTATCTTCTTCGAGTCCTGGTGGCGGATATCGAGGACCTTGAGGACCTCATCGTCAATAAACTATCGAGAATTCCTGGCGTCTCAAGCATCAAGTCCAACCTCGCACTCAAAAAGATTTCGCACAAGACCATGCTTCCTATCGATTCATCGCGCCCCGTTGAAATCAAACCGTGCTACGCAGGCGCGAGACATAGAGAGAAGGCTGCAAGGGCGAGGTGCGAAAGCTCAACGGTTTCGGAAAAACCAGACTCGACTTTGATTTTGGGGACACCGCACGTAGACGTGCATGCTAATTTCAACGTAAGTTAAGACCATTGCCCGGCTGGCGAACTTGTTAGAACGCTTCAATCGATACCTCATAGCCTTGCAGTTCAATTTCCCTACTGTCCGCTTGAAGCGGAACGAGCGTCCACCAGGATGGCACGGTCGATGGTGCAGACATAACGAATTAAAATTCGGAAGTTTTTCTGTTTCAATCGCCGCTTCGGCACAAAATGCTGCACACAACGTGCGATCTTTGTTCCTGCCAAGGCCACCAACACATTCGTTGCCCGGCGGCTAGTATTACTTGACCTCATTTGAGTGACGGTTTCCTCCCAGACTTGGGCCTGGCCTGCAAGGCCGGGCTGCTTTTCTCAAGCATAATCCTTTCTGTTCGAACCGCGTCGCATCACCAAGGATGCAGAATTGCCACGCCTTTAACGGCCGCTTCGCGCCAGAAGCTGCCGCTCACCATTTTGACCCAGGGATGCAGGGGTTCGCCCACGTCGATTGTGCAGCTGAAGTCTCAATACAGAACCGTTAGGGATCAGGCTTCAGAAACGCCGCACCAGTTTCGCACCAGAAACAACTTCATCAGAACGCAACGAACGCGATCGAAATCGAACAAAAACGCAGCAAAATCAACGAAGGTGATCGATATTCTGCCGCTCATAACGGTCTGGTTGCAGGTTCGAGTCCTGCCGGGCCCACCAAAAATCAATGGGTTAGTTCGTCCTGCTTCATTGCTCCACTGAACTACCGCACCAGAAACGCCCCGCTTCGTCGCTCATTGCCGTAGTCCAGTGCCCGCAAATTAATGTTTCCCGTTCGATCGGGCCATGGTCTCTCCTCTTTGATCGTAGACTTGGCGGCAATATCGCACAAACAGGCGAACCCGCACTGCTGCTTTGTTCATCGCACGGCCCGTCAACGGTCGGCTATGTTTCGTGATGGACCGCTTTGCGCCAGAAGCTGCCGCTCACCATTTTGACCCAGGGATGCAGGGGTTGGCCCACGTCGATTGTGCAGCTGAAGTCTCAATACAGAACCGTTAGGGATCAGGCTTCAGAAACGCCGCACCAGTTTCGCACCAGAAACAACTTCATCAGAACGCAACGAACGCGATCGAAATCGAACAAAAACGCAGCAAAAGAAGGTGATCGATATTCTGCCGCTCATAACGGTCTGGTTTCAGGTTCCTACTCGTCTCGGAAGATTGTTCGCTCCTGGATCCTCGTGCTCTTTTGTTGGTACTGCCGACTTGGGTCTACGAAACCATCGAAAGGACGCCGACCGATTCGCACGCTACGGTTTCTGATTCTACGACAAAAGGGATTTTGAACTTTCAGCCGAATACGCGCGGCTGCACGCTTAGCGTATGACTAGAGATGAGATCAATATCAGTCGTGCGGTTTGCAATCAGCACTCGCGTGAGTCTGGTCAACCGATCATGCTGTGCCGTTGCCATCAGCGAAGCGTTTGATCGTGCCTCGCGGAACACCAAAATTGCCCTTGCAGTCGATTCCGGATGAGGCGATTCTACGCCTTGCACGGGCATTGGCACGCCAAGCGGCAAGGGAAGATCATGAACGAGATCAGGTCAGCACCGGAACCTTCAATCAAGAAAGCGGTGATCTACGCCCGGTTCTCGACGGACCTGCAAAACGAGAGATCGATCGAGGACCAAATCACGCTCTGTCGGGCTTACGCGTCGCGCGAAAATATAAACATCATCGAAGTGTATGAGGATAGAGCCCGCTCTGGCGGCTCCATAATGGGACGGGGGGCTTACTCCGTCTATTGGATCAAGCAAGAGACCGATCTTTTGACATCGTGGTCGTCGAGGCTCTCGATCGCCTCTCGCGCGATATGGAAGACCTCGCCGGTATCCATAAGCGGCTTTCGTTTCTCGGTATTGAAATACGTGCCGTCCACGAAGGCGTCGTGAACACAGTCCTGGTTGGACTTCGCGGACTGGTGGGTCAGCTATATCGCGAGGACAATGCCCACAAGGTGCGCAGAGGCCTGGCTGGTCGCATCGGCCAAGGCCTCAATGCAGGTGGGAAGGCCTATGGCTATGCTCCTGCAGTCGGCGAAAAGGGCAAGCGGATCATTGTCGAAGCCGAAGCTAAAATCGTCCGGCGGATTTTCGAGGAGTACGTTGCTGGAAAGACACCTCGTGAAATCGCATACGATCTGAACAACGAAGGCATATCGCCGCCGCGCGGGCGTTCATGGAACGCCTCGACAATTAACGGCAACCTGCGGCGTGGCACGGGCATAATCCAGAACGAACTCTACGCGGGGCGGCTCGTCTGGAATAAAGTGCGGATGATCAAAGATCCTGACACAGGGAAGCGACTATCGCGTCCGAACGCCAAGAACGACTGGCAGGCTGCGGACGTGCCAGATCTGCGCATTATCTCTCAAAAACTATTTGACGATGCGCAGAGTCGCAAACAGGCGCGCGGGATTACCCACCCGAACCATCAGCGGCGGCCGCGCCACATGCTGTCCGGTCTCCTCCGCTGCGGAGCATGCGGTTCAGGGATGTCAACCAACGGCAAGGATAAGTCGGGACGCATTCGCATCCGCTGTTCAGCTGCAACGGAGAGTGGTGCGTGTCGGGATGCAAAGACATTCTATCTCACGACTGTGGAAGGTGCTGTCCTTGCCGGCCTGAAGGCCGAGATGCGGCATCCAAGCGTGATTGCCGAATACGTGCGCACTTACCATGATGAGCGCAAACGTCTTTCCGCCAAGACGAATGCTAGACGCGCTCACCTCAAATTGCGGCTCGGCGAGCTCAAGCGCGAGATCTACCGGCTCGTGGACGCGATAGCAAAAGGGCACGGTGACCCAGCGGTGCTCGGGCCGCGATCGAGTGTCTTAGACGAAGAGCGGAAGCAGGTCGCGAAGCAGTTGAATGCCGAGCCCACGGTCGATGATGTCATCTCGCTCCATCCGGCAGTACTTGCGCGCTATGAGCAACAACTGGCCCATCTTCAGGATGCATTGTCGAAGGGCGTAAATGCGGGGGATTCTGAGGCCGCGGAAGCAATCAGAGATCTCGTCGAGACAGTAACGGTATTCCGGAACCCCTCACATCCGGGCGGGGTCACGGTTGAGATAGTCGGACGCTTGAACGCACTGCTCGGGGAGCAGGCCTACCCCCACAACGTTCGAGGGGTGTGGGGAAAGGTGGTAGCGAGAGAGGGACTTGAACCCCCGACCCCAGGATTATGATTCCCGTGCTCTAACCAGCTGAGCTACCTCGCCACGGTTCACCGTCACGGCTCTAATATACCGCAGTCGCGAACGCGCGGCATATAAGGAGTCGGTCGCCGACCTGTCAAGCAAACCTGCTTGGTTCGAAAAGTGCCTGCAAACGGCGCTATTTGGGCCGGATCGACTGGTCGCCGCCGGGGCTGCCGGGCGGCGGAATCACCGGCGTTTTGCCGCCACCGGGCGCCGGTGCATGCATTTCGGGATCAATGCCGGCGGGCGGGCACAGTACGCCGTCGGAACGGGCCAATCTTTCGCCGAGCGGTTCGGCCCGCTGGCCGGTGGTGGTGCCCTCCGGTGCTGCCGCGCCGGAATGCGGCGCTGGATGCATCGGCGCGCAATTGGCGGTCCGCGCGAGCGATGGCGGCGCGGTCGGAGCCGGGGGAGTGGCCGGACTCGGCGGGGCCTGCGCCGCCGCCACGCCGGAGGCCGCCATCAGAACACACGACAGAAAGAGCGAGCGTTTTATTGCCATGCAGGGAAAACGGTCCGCGGCCGCGGAGGTTCCCGGCTGATTTCAAGACTTGCAATCTCAGGACTTGCAATTTCAGGACTTGCGGAAGCGGATCAGCGAAAAATGCCCCATCGGCGGCATCGGCCGCCGTTCTGTCAGACTGACGCCACCATGCTTGGCAGCCCAATTGGTCAATCGTTCCCAGGGGAATTCCGGCCGCCAGCCGAGCCGCCGCGCCAATGGCGCGAAGGCAAGTTCAAAGACGCGCCGCGGGCCGCTTTCGGCCCCGATGTGATTGACCAGGATGAGTTCGCCGCCGGGCTTCAGCACGCGGATGAAATCATCCAGCGTGCGTTCGGGATCCGGCACCGCGGTGATGACATATTGCGCCACCACCGCGTCGAAGAAGGAATCCTTGAACGCCAGATTCTTGGCATCCATCACCGCGAGCGTTTCGACATTGGAGAGACCGAGCGCGCGAACCCGCTGTTGCGCCCGGCGCAGCATCGGTTCGGAAATATCGACGCCGCACAATTTGGTGCTGCGCGAATAATCCGACAGCGACAATCCGGTGCCGACGCCGACGTCGAGAATGCGTCCGCCGATCTTGTCGGCTTCCGCGATCGTCGATTGACGGCCGTGCTCGAACACCTTGCCGAACACGAGATCGTAGACCGGCGCCCAGCGCCCATAAGCCTTTTCGACCCCCTCGCGGTCGATGTCCGCAGTCATTCCCTTAAGCCCCCGCCCTTATGCCCCGCATTTTTTTAGCCGCGCATCACCTCGGCAAGCGGTGGTGAAGTTGCCGCCACCCCTGCCCTCGCCGCGGCGTTCCGCGCGGTCGCACTTTTGATGAATCCGCCGCCGAGCACGCGCGCCTGCCCCGAGGGCGCGTCGTAAAACACGCAGGCCTGGCCCGGCGAAACGCCCTCTTCGCCGGCGACGAGTTCGACCTCATAGCCGCCGTCGACCGCACGCAGCCAGGCCGGCTGCGGCGGACGCGTCGAGCGCACGCGCACGAACATCTCGATGCCTGCGCCGATCACGCGCTCCAGCGCGCCGTCGCCGATCCAGTTGACGTCGCGCAGCTGGATACGGTCCATCCGCAGCGCCTCGCGCGGTCCCCACCACGACGCGGCGGCTGGCGGCATCGAGCTTGACGACATAGAGCGGCGCGGCTGACGCGATGCCCAGTCCCTTGCGCTGGCCGACGGTGAAATGAACGATGCCCTGATGCTGGCCGATAATTTGGCCGTCGAGATCGACGATGTCGCCGGGCTCGATCGCGCCGGGCTTCAGGCGGCCGATGATGTCGGTGTAGCGCCCGGTCGGGACGAAGCAGATGTCCTGACTGTCCTGCTTGTCGGCGACCTCGAGGCCAAAGCGCCGCGCCAGTTCGCGCGCCTGCGGCTTGGTCATGTCGCCGAGCGGAAAGCGCAGATAGTCGAGCTGCTCGCGCGTGGTCGCGAACAGGAAATAGCTCTGGTCGCGATCGGCGTCGGCGGCGCACACCAGCGCCCGCGATCCGTCAGCGAGACGTCGCGAGGCGACATAATGTCCGGTGGCGAGCGCGCTGGCGCCAAGCTCGCGCGCGGTCGACAGCAGGTCGCGAAACTTGACCGAGCGGTTGCACTCGATGCACGGCACCGGCGTTTCGCCGAGCGCGTAGCTGTCGGCAAAATTGTCGATCACCGACTCGCGGAAACGGCTTTCGTAATCGAGCACGTAATGCGGAATGCCGATCCGCTCGGCGACGTTGCGGGCATCGTGAATGTCACGGCCGGCGCAGCAGGCGCCCTTGCGATGGGTGGCCGCCCCATGGTCGTAGAGCTGCAGCGTGATGCCGACCACGTCGTAGCCCTCGGACTTCAGCAAGGCAGCCGTCACCGAGGAATCGACGCCGCCAGACATGGCGACCACGATCCGTGTGTCCTGGGGGCGGCCTTCGAGGTCCAGACTGTTCGGCATGGCAGGTCAATCGGCTTCAATCGCGAGGCAGCGCCGCGCGGCAAGAGTTCAAAAAAGCCTTTTACATATAAGGCCTTAAGGCCCGGTCCGGCCCTTTTTGGCCGGACCGGAAGCCCGCTCTTTAATATAGGCCGTATTCCCGGGAGGCAATCAGCCGGACCGGGTTTGGCCCGGCAATAGACGGCAAATCTTGCCGCCGGGCAGAAAAAGGGGCCGGCCCAGGGCCTTTGTGGCCGACCCGGCTCCACTCTAAGATATTGAAATAAAACAATGTTTTTGCAGACTTCAGCGTGGCCCGGTCCTTGCTCAGGGATAGCCAAGGTTTCAGCGCGAGGGTCGCCCGTGGTTAGTGTCACGTCAGAACTATTGGCAAACGTGTCTTTTCAAGGCGCGACGGCGAGGTCGGGGCGGCCGGATTCCGACCAGACGGCCGGAAACGACAGCTTTGCCGCGCTGGTCGACAGCAACAAGGCCGCTGCCAACAGCGACAACCGTACCCAGGACTCTGCGCCGCGACGCGCCGATGATTCGCAAATCCCGGCGGACAACCGGGCGCGCGACAACGCCGCCGCATCGGACAAGGCGGCTTCGGACAAAGCGGCATCCGACAAGGCCGCGCGCAGCGACGCACGCCAGGATTCCAGCGGCCGCGATGCCGGCAGCAACGCCCGCGACAACGCCGAAGCAGACACCAACACCGACGCAACCCGCCGCTCCAAGCCGAAATCGGATTCCTCCAAGTCCGACGCGTCGAAACCGGATGAGACCAAGGCGGAAGGCAAGCCCGCTTCCGGCGAAGGCGCTGCGGCCACCGATCAGACCGAAGCGACACAGGATACGGCAGCACTGGTGACGGCCAGCGCCGTTGCATCAGTCATTCCCGTCGCCACGGCAACAGTGGAAGCCTCGAGCGCAAAAGCTCCGACCGATACCGCGACGGCGCCGCTTGCGATCGCCGCGGCCGCCATTGCCGCCGCTGCCTCGCTCACCGGAGCAGCCGCTCCGGCGGCCGATGCCAGCGCAAATCCGGCAGCGACCGCCAACGCCGCCAAGACAGAGGGCGCGAAGATCGATACGCAGACCGAGGTCAGCGTCGCCGTCACCGCGCAGGCCACGCCCGCCGACACCACGGTCAGAACAGGCATCGCATTGGCTGCATCCGCAGCCGCGACGGCTGCCGGCGCGTCGAAAAACGCAACGCAAGCCAAGACGACGGTCGCCACGAAGGAAGCCACTGCGACATCGGGCGAGTCCGACAAGGCTGCCGGCACGACCGCTGGCCCCGCGGCTCCGGCGCCCGGCACCATCGTTCCATCAGTCACGCCGCAGGCGGAGGTCGCAGGCCAGCCGAAAGCCGAGAACGGCGTCGTCGACGCCGCCAAGGCTGATGTCGCAGGCAACGGCGCGCCGGCACCATCGGCCAATGCAGCCGCCCATGCGCATCCGGTCACAGCCGACGCCAGCCAGACGCTGGTCAGCGCATCGAACAACGGCTTCCAGGCCGCAGGCGCGATCCAGACGCAGCAGCCGGCATCTTCCACCACGCCGGCCCCGGCCCCCCAGCTCAACGTCGCCGTCGCGACATCAGCGGCGGTGCCGCTCAGCGGGCTTGCGATGGAAATCGCAGCGTCCGCCAAGAGCGGCAAGAGCCGTTTCGAAATCCGGCTCGACCCGGCCGAGCTTGGCCGCATCGACGTCCGCATCGATGTCGATCGCAACGGCCAGGTCACCTCGCATCTGACGGTGGAACGGCCGGAGACGCTGTCGATGCTGCGCCAGGACGCCAACCAGCTGCAGCGCGCGCTCGACAATGCCGGGCTTTCGACCGGCAATAGCGGGCTGCAATTCAGCCTGCGCGATCAATCCTCGCAGGGCCAGAACGACGGCAACCAGTCCAATCCCAACGCCCATCGGCTGGTCGTCAGCGAAGAAGACAGCATTCCGGCGGCGGTTGCCGGCCGCAACTATGGCCGCATGCTCGGAGCGAGCGGCGGCGTGGACATCAGGGTTTAACGGAGACGTTATGGCAATCGAAGCAACCATGCCGACACCGATCGTGTCGGCGGCCGGAACGGGCAGTTCGACCTCCACCAGCTCCACGTCCTCGACGGCGACGACGGGGATCGCGGACAATTTCCAGACCTTTCTGACGCTGCTGACGACGCAGCTGCAGAACCAGAATCCGATGGATCCGCTCGACACCAACCAGTTCACCCAGCAGCTGGTGCAGTTCGCCGGCGTCGAGCAGCAGCTGCGGTCCAACGAGCAGTTGAAGTCGCTGATCGAAATCGAAAAGAGCGCGCAGGCGACGCAGGCGCTGGTATATGTCGGCAACACGGTTGCGGTCGACGGCAGCAAGGCGCAGTTCGACAAATCGGCGACCTGGAATTTCAAGTCGGAGAAAGACACCACGGCATCGATCACGATCACCAACTCGACGGGACTGACGGCCTATTCCGGCAGCTACACGCTGAAGCAGGGCGGCTCCAGTTTCGTCTGGGACGGCAAGGGCAATGACGGCGTGCAGTGGCCGGCCGGCACCTACACCCTGACCGCCACCGGCAAGGACAGTTCAGGCAACAACGTCTCGATCTCCACCGAAGTCCAGGGCGTCGTCGACTCGGTCGACCTCAGCGCCTCCCCGCCGCTGCTCTCGATCGGCGGGCAAAGCTACACCACCGACAAGATCAAGCGCGTGGTGCGGCCTTCGACCTCTAGCTAGCGCTACAAGCTGACGGGTCGCGCTCTCGTCCTCGTCGTCCCGGCGAACGCAGGGACCCATAGCCACCGGCTATGGTTTTGCGAAGAACGCCTCATCTATCCTGCTTATTCGTGAGCACAACGCGGTATGGGTCCCCCGATGCGCAATTGCGCATCTGAGCGTGCGCAGGGACGACGTGGAGTGAGACTTCGGATTCAATTGTCAAACAACCTTGCCGTCATCGCCCGGCTTGACCGGGCGATCCAGTACGCCGCGGCTTCTCGGTTCAATCATGAGCGCCTCTGGAATACTGGATCACCCGCATGCGCGGGTGATGACAGCTGAATATGTGTTCGCAACCTCGCGGCGCGTTGCGCCCGAGCTTTGCTGGGAATTTCCCGCCCTCGAAAAACTGAGGGCGCAGGGAATGCCGGATGCGCGCTGCACCCGCGGTCTCATGTGCGATTAGCACAACACAAAATGCACATGAGCATACAGGGCAGCGGAGAACATCCGACATTCCCTGCGCAGTGGCTTTACGGCTTATGCCGTGATCTCCCCGGAGACGAGTTCTTGGTTGACTCCGTCGCTGCCGTTCCCGCTTGCGCTTCTCCGACAGCTTGACGCCTGCAACGGGCGCCAGGACCACACGGTTTTGCCGTACGCCCACCTGCGCCATCGTCTCTGCGCAAACAGGCGTCCACCGCAACCCGCCCAACGTCCGTGACGACGGCCGACGCCCTTCTGACCAGGACGGGATGGGCAACCACATACCCCTGATTTTCATTCTGGTAAACAGAAATATTTTTTATTACGGGGGTTGACATCATTTCTGACAATCAGAATTGATTTGCCCGACGGGTTGATTTGTCGCACGCGGCCCGCGAGATTTCGCTTACGCGCAAGGCGACGCAGCCACGTCGGTAGTCGGTAGATGGCCCCCTCGATGATGGCTTGCCCTGAGACATGGGCTAGGACAACATCATCCGCGCGAGCAGCGCCACGAGTTCAGCCTGGCGGGATACGCCAAGCTTTCGAAAAACGCTCTTGAGCATGGTGCGGACGGTTTCCTTGCCAACGCCGAGGCGCGCGGCCGTGTCTTCCAGCGCCACTCCCGAACCAACCAAGGCGGCGACACGGGCCTCTCCCAGCGTCAAGCCGAACACGTCGCGAACCAGCGCAGGATCGGCTGGCTCGCCGATCTTCTGTTCAACAGCCAGCACGATTGCCCGGGTCCGTGTCAAAAACTCTTCTGTCAAATTCGACGGGCCTGCAATCGGCAATACGTAGAAAACCCATCGTTGCTTGGAGGATCTGGATTGAACAATGATTGGCTTGGAGCGGGAGGTCAGGTCATGCGAGTCACTCACGGTCGTTCGAGCGATTTCGCCTTCAAACGCATTTTGCGAAGGTCGATGCCTGATGCGCAGGTGGTCATCCACTAGTTCGAGCACATTGCCGACCAGTCGCTGTCCCGAAGAGTTGGCAAACAATAGGCGCCCCCCTGAATCCAGCGCGAACACGCCGACATCGATGCGGGCAAGGGCTTCGCCGACGGCGAGATTGGTCGCCCTGGTCTCCAGCAACCTAATCGACAATCGCAGTGATTTTTCGACATGGCGCCCGAGATGAGCCAAGCTATCAAGTTCATCATCCGAATATTGTTGTTTTTTCTTCAAGTCCCGCTGGATGCTTAGAAGCACCCCGATTTGCGGATGCGGCGACACCGCGACAGCGCCAAACCAACCGAGACCATGTTTTGTCAAAAACGTCGCACAAAACGGATCGCTCCGTAGTTCGTCCTCCGAGCAGACGTGACGATCGCAGAACGGAGTTCCGTTAAAGAAATATCCCCTTTCGATGGCGCGATTGGCTTTTATGTCGCGTTGAGACCAGCCCCCTTCGATGTAATCCTGCTGTGCGCCCATCAAACTTTCAGTAGCGATGGTGCCGAACGTGCCGTCGTCCTTCCGCCACTGCAGGATGGCCCCGACGTCGTCAAAACAACCGACGATCTTGTCAAGGGCCTGCGGCCAGTTCGCCGGCTCTGGCGCGGCGTCATAAATCGCTTCAATCGCCGAATGAAGACGCGCAGTGCTGCTATTCATGCTTTGAATCTCAATGACACAAGACAGGAACCTGACGCCCCTCTCCGAAGCGGTCAATAGCCGGTCGGGTTCCGCATATGGCACGCAGTGAAGAGACTTTTCACCTTTAAACCGCTCCGACGTAGTGAATCCCGTCTCATCTGATCCCGAGCGCCATACATGTGCGTGCGGCCTTCAAGGCTCGTGGACACGACGCGGACTGGATCAGGGAGTTTGCCCGCCAGCAAGGAGCATGGGCGAACATTCCGCCGAAACGAATTGCACGGACCCGATCTGCTTCAGCCCGCATCTGTATCGTGCGCGGAACTTGATCGAACGGTTCTTCAACAAGATCAAGCAATGTCGGCGTGTCGCCCGGTACGACAAACACGCAGCCAACTATCTGGCGTTTATCAAGCTCGCATCAATCCGAATTTGGCTACGCGCTAATGAGTCCACGCCCTAATTAAACTCGCGGCTAGTATCAGCCAGTAGGAATCTCTTCCCCGGCTCCAATCCGCCCACCCGCCTCACCGTCTTCCCCAGACGCCTCCCCGGCCCCAGTTCCAGCCATTTCCAACGAGATTCGTATTGAACCCTTGGGCTTAGGCAAATTTTAAGTCGCACGGCGTAGGTTAT
Source organism: Bradyrhizobium sp. OAE829 (assembly GCF_040546575.1). Classification (NCBI taxonomy): domain Bacteria; kingdom Pseudomonadati; phylum Pseudomonadota; class Alphaproteobacteria; order Hyphomicrobiales; family Nitrobacteraceae; genus Bradyrhizobium; species Bradyrhizobium sp. OAE829. The sequence continues at coordinate 2,761,080 of NZ_JBEPOE010000001.1, forward strand.
CAGGGTGAGTTCAGTGGTTGAGAGTTTGTGAGTACGCCATGACAGAACCCCATCGCCCGAGGGTAAAATACGTCATCGGGCCTGACGGAAGTCCATTAACAATTGCGGACCTGCCCGCGCCCGGCACCAAGCGGTGGGTGATCCGCCGCAAGGCCGAAGTCGTTGCCGCGGTTCGCGGCGGCCTGCTCTCCCTCGAGGAGGCTTGCAGCCGCTACACGCTGACGGTGGACGAGTTCCTGTCCTGGCAGTTCTCCATCGACCAGCATGGCCTTGCAGGCTTGCGGACCACCCGCATCCAGCAATACCGGCAATAAACGCTCCAAACCGGAAGATTTGATGAAAACCGGCTTCGTTTTGCGAAGCTGGTTTTTTTCATGCCCAAACTTCTTCACCGACTTTAACGGTCGTTAACCATATGGAAACCATCCCCTAGGCAATAATTGCCCAGTCGGTCCCCGGGTACGAATCTGGGCCGAACCCCTGGGGGCGGTTGGTGCAAAGTCTCGTTGCTTTCCTGAAAGGCCTTGGCGCGTCGCGGCTGATGGCGATGGTCGCCGTGACCGCAGCCCTGATCGGCTTCTTCGCGTTCGTCATCATGCGCGTCACGACGCCGCAGATGACCACCCTCTTCACCGACCTTTCGGCTGAAGACTCCTCCAGCATCATCAAGGACCTGGAACGCCAGGCGATCCCCTTCGAAATGCGCAACGAAGGCGCCGTGATCATGGTGCCGAAGGACAAGGTGACGCGGCTGCGGATGAAGCTGGCCGAAGGCGGCCTGCCCAAGGGCGGCGGCGTCGGCTACGAGATCTTCGACAAGTCCGACGCACTCGGCACCACCAGCTTCGTCCAGAACATCAATCATCTGCGCGCGCTGGAGGGCGAACTCTCCCGCACCATCCGCGCCATCGACCGCATCCAGGCTGCGCGCGTCCATCTGGTGCTGCCGGAACGGCCGCTGTTCTCGCGCGAAATCCCGGAGCCGTCGGCGTCCATCGTGGTCCGGGTGCGCGGCAGCCTCGAGCCCCAGCAGATCCGCGCCATCCGCCACGTGGTGGCATCCGCCGTCAACGGGCTGAAGCCGCAGCGGGTGTCGATCGTCGACGAAGGCGGCCGGCTGCTCGCCGACGGCGCCAGCAGCAATCCCGAGGGCGCCAGCGGCGACGAGCGCCGCACCGCCTTCGAGAAGCGGATGCGCAACGAGGTCGAGGCGATCGTCTCCTCGGTGGTCGGCCAGGGCCGCGCCCGCGTCCAGCTCACCGCCGATTTCGACTACAACAAGGTCACCCAGACCTCGGACAAGTTCGATCCCGAAGGCCGCGTGCTGCGCTCCAGCCAGTCCCGCGAGGAATCCTCGGCCACCGCCGGCGACACCGGCCAGGTCACGGTCAACAACGAACTGCCCGGCAACCAGACCAATGCCGGCGTCGCGGCGCGCGACCAGAGCAAGAAGAGCGAAGAAACCAACAATTACGAGATTTCCCGCGTCACCAAGACCGAAGTCACCGAGGCCGGCCGGGTCAACAAGATCTCGGTCGCGGTGCTGGTCGACGGCGCCTACACCAAGAACGAAAAAGGCGAGATGGTCTATCAGGACCGCAGCAAGGAAATGCTCGACCGCATCGCCACGCTGGTTCGCTCGGCGATCGGCTTCGACCAGAAGCGCGGTGACCAGGTCGAGGTCGTGAACCTGCGCTTTGCCGAAGCCCCGTCGGTGCCCCCGGTCGCCGAGCCAACCGGCCTGCTCGGCATGTTCCAGTTCACCAAGGATGACGTCATGTACGTCATCGAGCTTGGCGTCATGATGCTGCTCGGCCTCGTCGTCCTGTTCATGGTGATCCGCCCGCTGGTCAAGCGCATCCTGGCCGCCGAAGCCGTTCCCGCGCTGGCCGGCGGCGCCGCGCTGCCGGCGCTGGCCGACGGCACCTCCGAAGGCGCGCCCGGCCAGGCCCTGATTCCCGCTGGCGGCGCCGCAGCGCTGATCGACGTCGCCCAGGTTCAGGGCCAGGTCCACGCCCAGGCCGTGCACCGGGTCGGTGAACTCGCCGAACGAAATCCGAACGAGACCGCCTCCATTGTTCGTCAATGGCTCACCGAACCTGTCGAGTAAGCTGACATGGCCGTACCGCAAACCACCAACGCCAACGACATCACCACCGTCATCTCGGCGCTGGCGAGCCGTCAGGCGACAAGGCCGAAGGGCAAGCCGCTGAGCGGCCCGCAGCGCGCCGCCATCCTGATGCTCGCGCTGGGCGAACAATATGGCGGCAAGGTCTGGGCGCTGCTCGACGACGACGAGGTGCGCGAACTGTCGATCCACATGTCGACGCTCGGCACCGTCGAGGCCGACGTGGTCGAGGACCTGCTGCTCGAATTCGTCTCGCGGATGTCGGCCTCCGGCGCCCTGATGGGCACCTTCGACGCCACCGAACGGCTGCTGCAGCAATATTTGCCGAGCGAGCGCGTCACCGGCATCATGGACGAAATCCGCGGCCCCGCCGGCCGCAACATGTGGGAGAAACTCTCCAACGTGCAGGAAGAGGTGCTCGCCAACTACCTCAAGAACGAATACCCGCAGACCATCGCCGTGGTGCTGTCGAAGCTGAAGCCGGAGCACGCCGCCCGCGTGCTGGCGATCCTGCCCGAGGATCTCGCGCTCGACGTGGTCGGGCGCATGCTGAAGATGGAAGCGGTGCAGAAGGAAGTCATCGAGCGCGTCGAGCAGACGCTGCGGACCGAGTTCATGTCGAACCTGTCGCAGACCCGCCGCCGCGACGCCCACGAGGTGATGGCCGAAATCTTCAACAATTTCGACCGCCAGACCGAAACCCGCTTCATCACCTCGCTGGAAGAGGAAAACCGCGAATCCGCCGAGCGCATCAAGGCGCTGATGTTCACCTTCGACGATTTGATCAAGCTCGACTCCGCCTCGGCGCAGACGCTGATGCGCAACATCGACAAGGACAAGCTCGGCATTGCGCTCAAAAGCGCCAATGAGGAGGTGCGCAGCTTCTTCCTCGGCAACATGTCGTCGCGCGCCGGCAAGATGCTGCTGGACGACATGGCCGCGATGGGACCGGTGCGGCTGCGCGACGTCGACGAGGCGCAGGCGCTGCTCGTCAACCTCGCCAAGGACATGGCCGCCAAGGGTGAAATCACCTTGACCAAGAACCGCGCCGACGACGAGCTGGTGTACTGATGGCCGCGCCCGCAAAATTCCTGTTCGACATGGACTTCGGCGCGCCGGACAAGGCGCGCGAGCGCCCCGCCACGCCCGCCGAGATCGCACAGAAGATCGCCGCGGCCGAGGCCCGCGCCTATCGCGATGGCTACGAGGCCGCGCAACGCGAGGCCAGGGCCGAAAGCGACCGCCGCGCCGCGCTGGCGCTGGAGGAGATCGGCATTGCGATCAAGGGCATCGCCTCGCGCTTTGGCGGCATCGAGGCGCGGATGGAGACCGAGGCGGTCGATGTCGCGGTCGCGGTGGCCCGCAAGCTGTGCAGCGAACTGATCGCCGCCGAGCCGCTCGGCGAGATCACGGGACTGGTGGGCGACTGCTTCTCGCATCTGGTCGCGACGCCGCACCTCGTGGTCCGCATCAACGACTCCCTCTACGACGCCGCGCGCGAAAAGATCGAGCGGCAGGCCACGCAGAGCGGCTTCGAGGGCCGGCTGGTGATCCTGGCCGAGCCCGGGATCGCAACCGGCGACTGCCGGATCGAATGGGCCGACGGCGGCGTGGTGCTGGAGCGAGCCGCCATCGAAGCCAAGATCAACGAACTAGTCGGGCGCTACATGGCGTCCCGCGATCAGGCCGGAAGGCCGTGAGGACTGAACCATGAGCGACACCGACACACAGGTCCCGCTGCAAGACCTCAACGCGTCAGCCGCGGAGCCCGCGGACGATCTGGCCTACAATGAAGACGAACAGGCCTCGCGCATCGCGGCCGACCTGGAGGCCGTGTTCGACGTGCCGGTGCAGGTCTCGGCGGTGCTGGGGCGCTCCAAGATGGACGTCGGCGAGCTGTTGAAGCTCGGCCCCGGCACCGTGCTCGAGCTCGACCGCCGCGTCGGTGAAGCGATCGACATCTACGTCAACAACCGCCTGGTGGCGCGCGGCGAAGTGGTGCTGGTGGAAGACAAGCTCGGCGTCACCATGACGGAAATCATCAAGGCGGAACGCAACTAAACAACGGCACGCGCACAAGCTGCGCGAACAGACGAACAGGAGACTATGATGCGGCTTCTCATCGTTGGCACATTGAAGGGCCAGCTCACCACGGCCACCAAGATCGCGATGGACAACGGCGCTTCGGTGACCCACGCCGAGACGATCGAACAGGCGATGGCGGTGCTGCGCGGCGGCAAGGGCGCCGACCTGATGCTGGTCGATGTCGCGCTCGATATCCGCGATCTGGTGATGCGGCTCGAGGCCGAACACATCCATGTGCCGATCGTGGCCTGCGGCATCTCCAACGACGCCCGCGCCGCGGTCGCCGCGATCCACGCCGGCGCCAAGGAATACATCCCGCTGCCGCCCGATCCGGAACTGATCGCCGCCGTGCTCGCCGCCGTCGCCAACGATTCCCGCGACCTGATCTATCGCGACGAGGCGATGGGCAAGGTCGTCAAGCTGGCACAGCAGATCGCGGGCTCCGACGCCTCGGTCATGATCACCGGCGAATCCGGCACCGGCAAGGAAGTGCTGGCACGCTACGTCCACACCCGCTCGGCCCGCGCCAAGCGGCCGTTCATCTCGATCAACTGCGCGGCGATCCCCGAGCACCTGCTTGAATCCGAACTGTTCGGCCACGAAAAGGGCGCCTTCACCGGCGCCGTGGCGCGGCGCATCGGCAAGTTCGAGGAAGCCACCGGCGGCACGCTGCTGCTCGACGAAATCTCCGAGATGGACGTGCGGCTGCAATCGAAGTTGCTGCGCGCGATCCAGGAGCGCGTGATCGACCGCGTCGGCGGCACCAAGCCGGTCCCGGTCGACATCCGCATCATCGCGACCTCGAACCGCAACCTGGCCGACGCCGTGCGCGAAGGCACCTTCCGCGAGGACCTGCTGTTCCGGCTCAACGTCGTCAACCTGAAGATCCCGGCGCTGCGCGACCGGCCGGCGGACATCATCGAACTGGCGCACCATTTTGCGAAGAAATATTCCGAAGCCAATGGCGTGCCGCTGCGCCCGATCTCCAGCGAGGCGCGCCGGGTGCTGACCTCCAACCGCTGGCAGGGCAACGTCCGCGAGCTGGAAAACACCATGCACCGCTCGGTACTGATGGCGCAGGGCGACGAAATCGGCGCCGACGCGATCCTGACCCCGGACGGCGACCGTCTCGACCTCGCCAAGACCGCACCGGCCGTGGCCCACGCCACCTTCGCCGCCGAACAGGTCACGCGCGCGCTGGTCGGCCGCACCGTGGCCGACGTCGAGCGCGACCTGATCCTGGAGACGCTCAAGCATTGCCTCGGCAACCGCACCCACGCGGCCAACATCCTCGGCATTTCGATCCGCACGCTGCGCAACAAGCTGAACGAATATGCCGACGGCGGCATACCGATCACGCCGGCCGGCGCCGGCGACTATCAGCGCTTTGCGGCGGCGGGGTAGTTACATAACCACTGTCATTCCGGGATGGTCCGAAGGACCAAACCTCAGATGCGCAATTGCGCATCGGGGAATTTCGGGATTCTCCGATGTGCAATTGCACATCGTAGTTCGATGCCTTGCATCGCCCTGGAATGACGCCTCGAGTTATCGCTACTGTGCATTACCTCAGCTTCGACATCACGAATAACTCGGTGCGTCCGGCTTGCGGAAGATGTGGATGGGGTCGCCAGGCTGCAGATCGCGACCGGTGAAGACCGCATAGGCGTAAAGCGCGAGATAGCCGATCGCAAGCGCGCCGACGCCGTAGAATGCCCAGACCGCGATACGCTTCATCGGGCCACCACCCCGTATCGGATCAGGCGCGCGACGTCGCGCCGGCAAAACCACCGCAGCGGCAAAACAGTTTTGGAAAGTCTGCGTTCCAAGGCGCGCTCTCATTCCGGGCGGAAGTGAGCGTTCTAATCCGTGCGGCGGCTGAACACCATGGCCACGACCAGTCCGCGCCGGTCCCTCGTCACCAAATTTTCACATTTTCCGGTCCGCGATTCCATTTGCCTCGCACAACCTTTTGTTGCTATGCTTTTATCAGGCAACGGGAGAGCGATATGACGATATATGCGCAGACGAGCGGGACGCAGTCGACAACGTCCGATTCGTACGTACCGATTCCCGGGCTCACCTTCAGCATTCCGGAGGGCGTCGGCACTTCCGCGTTGATTATCCTGAACTTGCCCTATGTTTACGCCGAGGGTCCAGCGTCACCTGGCGGAATCTTCGGCATCGCGATCAATGGCGCCGTGTCGCCGGTCGTGGGAGGATTCACGAGCGGCATGCCAGTCGTACCTAACACCGGCCGCGTACCAACCACGCTGATCGTCAACATACCGTTGGCCGGTGCAGCGCAAACCATTACCGCTCTGTGGCGAGGCGTGCGTGGCAGCACAGTGATCATCGACTCACCGGCGAGCCTCAGCGCGATCCTGAACTAGACCGGCTGACATTATCGCGAGGGGCTCGTGGCGCGGGGACGCTGACCTCCGCCAGCCGGACCGCGTCTTCGTCGCGATCGATCGCGACGTATTGCCCCTGCCAATAGGCCAGCGCCGCGGTGCGGGTCGAGAGCTGCAGGTCCAGCACGCGGCCGATCAGAATCGCGTGGGAATGCCGCTCGACGATTTCCTCCACCTCACACTCGATCGCGGCGAGCGCGCCCACCAGCAGCGGCACGCCTGAAGCGCGCGTCTTCCACTCGGCGCCGGCAAACCGCTCGGCGCCCTTGAGCCCGTCCTTGCCGGCAAAGCGCTCGGCGACATCGATCTGGTCCGACGTCAGAATATTGACGCCGAAGAAGCCGTAGCGCTGCACGAGCGGCCATGAGGACGCGTTCCGGTTGACGCTGACGATCAGCGCCGGCGGATCGACCGACAGCGACGACACCGAGGTCACCGTCATCCCTGAAATATCCTTGCCTCGCCCCGCCGTAACGACGCTCACCCCGCCCGTCAACTGGCGCATGGCGCCGCGGAAATCGTCTTGAGAAACCGCGCGGGGCACCTCTTGGGAAACCTGACGGTCGATCGCGATATGCCGGACAACGGAGTTCATCATGGCCTCACAGGTCGGAAGTGTCCTCGGTGCCTTGCAGCAGGTTCTTCAGGATCGAGCCTTCCAGCGCGGCGAGTTCCGCCGAACCCCGACGCCTTGGGCGCGGGATATTGACGTCGATGTCATGCGCGATGCGGCCGTCCTCAATCACCAGAACGCGGTCGGCCAGTGCCACGGCCTCGGCGACGTCATGCGTCACCAGGATCGCGGTGAAGCCCTGATCCTGCCAGACCCGCTCCAGCAGCCGCTGCATCGAGATCCGCGTCAACGCGTCAAGCGCGCCGAGCGGTTCGTCGAAGGCCAGCACGCGCGGGCGGCTGACCAGGGCCCGCGCCAGCGCCACGCGCTGCTTTTGCCCGCCGGAGAGCACCGCCGGCCATTGCGCCCGTTTGTCGTCTAGGCCGACTTCGACCAGCGCGCTGTCGGCGCGGGCCTGCGCGTCCGGCGAGGTCCGCTCGCGGCCGAGGCCAACCTCGACGTTCGAGAGCACCCGGGCCCAGGGCAACAGCCGCGGCTCCTGAAACATCACGCGGACGTCCTCCGCGCGCGTTTCCTCGCCAAAACTGATGGTCCCCGCGGTAATCGTTTCAAGGCCCGCGATCAGCCGCAGCAGCGTACTCTTACCGCACCCGCTGCGGCCGACGATGGCGACGGACTGCCCTGCCGGAATGTGCAGATCGATGCCGCGCAGCACCTCGTTGTCGCCGAACGATTTGCGCAATCCCCGGATTGTCAGCGAAAGCCCGCGCGTTGGAGCTTCCGCACCACGTCGCACCTGACGCGCCTGTTCGATGAAATCGGCGCGGTCGACTGCCTCGGCGTCCGCGGCGCGAAAACGAAGAGCTTCTTGCATTGTAATCCTCAATGTTTCTGGAAGGCCGGATGCCAGGACAGCGTCAGCCGCTCCAGCGCGCGTGACGCGCTGTCGGCAAGCTTGCCAAGCAACGCATAAATCAGGATGGAGAGCACCACGACGTCGATCAGCATGAATTCGCGCGCCTGCATCGCCATGTAGCCGAGGCCGGACGACGCCGCGATGGTTTCCGCCACGATCAGGGTCAGCCACATGATGCCGAGCGCAAAGCGCAGGCCGACGAAGATCGACGGCAACGCGCCCGGAAAGATCACCCGGCGGAACAATTCGCCGTCGGTCATGCCGTAAATGCGGCCCATCTCGATCAGCTGCGGATCGACGGTGCGGATGCCGTGCAGCGTGTTGAGGTAGATCGGAAAGAACACGCCGAGCGCGACCAGGAACAGTTTTGCCGATTCATCGATGCCGAACCACAGGATCACCAGCGGGATCAGCGCCAGATGCGGAATGTTGCGCACCATCTGCAACGTCGTGTCGGTCAATTTGCTCGATAGCTGCGACAGGCCGTTGGCGAGGCCGAAGGTAAAGCCGATGCTGCCACCGATCAGGAAGCCGACGCTGGCGCGCCAGAAACTGACCCAGATATTGCGCACCAGTTCACCCGACAGCAGCAGCTTCCATCCAGCCAGCGCCACATCGCTCGGCGCCGGTAGCACCCGCGCCGAGACGAAGCCGGTGACGCAAGCCACCTGCCAGAGCAGGATGATCGCAAGCGGCACGATCCATGGAATGAGGCCGTCGGCCCGCGGCAAGCGCAGGCGTCGGACACGCGGAAGACTTTCGATCAGACTCATGATTGCGATGCCTTGACGAGGGGACGATGTTCGTTGGCGATGGTCTCGCCGAACGGGCCGGTATTGACGCGGATCGGCGTCACATTGTTCGGCTGCTTCAGCGACAGCAGCGGAAACACCAGTTCGGCGAAGCGATAGGCTTCCTCCAGATGCGGGTAGCCCGACATGATGAAGGTATCGATGCCGACATCCTGGTATTCGCGGATCCGCGCCGCCACCGTGGCGGGATCGCCGACCAATGCCGTCCCTGCCCCGCCACGCACCAGACCGACACCGGCCCAGAGGTTGGGGCTGATCTCGAGCTTGTCACGCCTGCCGCCATGCAACTGCGCCATGCGCTGCTGGCCGACCGAATCCATTCGGGAAAATATCTTCTGCGCCGAGGCCACCGTCTCGTCGGTGACATGCTGGATCAATTCATCCGCCGCTTTCCAGGCGTCGGCGTTGGTCTCGCGGACGATCACATGCAGGCGGATGCCGAACGAGAGTTTTCGCCCGCGCGCGTCCGCGACGGCTTTCACGCGATTGATCTTCTCGGCCACCTGCGCCGGCGGCTCGCCCCAGGTCAGGTATTTGTCGACGGTGTCGACCGCGACATCGATGCCGGCATCCGACGATCCGCCGAAATACAGCGGCGGCCGCGGCGACTGCACCGGCGGAAACAGCAGCCGGCCATCCTCGATGCGGATGTGCTTGCCTTCGACATTGACGGTCTTGCCCGCGAGCAGGTCACTATAGACGTTGAGGAACTCGCGCGTCACCGCATAGCGCGCGTCGTGATCGAGGAAAATGCCGTCGCCCTTGTTCTCGACGGGATCGCCGCCGGTAACGACGTTGACCAAGAGCCGCCCGTTCGACAGCCGGTCGAGCGTCGTGGTCATGCGCGCGGCGACGCTCGGCGATTGCAGGCCGGGCCGCACCGCCACCAGATAGCGCAATCGCTCGGTCCAGGGCGCGACGGCTGACGCCACCACCCAGGAATCTTCGCAGCTTCGCCCGGTCGGCAGCAGCACGCCGTAATAGCCGAGCTGGTCCGCCGCCTGCGCGATCTGGCGCAGGTAATTGAAGTTCACTTCACGGCCGCCGGTGGTGGTGCCGAGATAGCGGCCATCGCCATGGGTCGGCAGGAACCAGAGGATATTGGCGTTCGATTGGTCACTCATGAACCCGGCCTCCGTGCCGCGTCGGAAATCTTGATCTGTTTGGGAATGAGGCCGAGCGCGAAGAAGGTATCGGCAACCTGCTGCTGGTCGGCGATCACGCTGTCGGTGATCGGCTTGATGCCGTAGGACTGCCGCTTCAACGCCACTTCAACGACGGGTATCGGCAGCCCGATTGCCGGCGCCAGTTGCTCGGCGACGGTGTGAATGTCACCCTTGGCCCAATCGTCGACTTCGCTGAGCTGGGCCAGCACGAGATCGACGATGCCAGGGTCGGCGCCAATGAACTTCTTCGAGGCGAAGTAGAACTGATAGTTCGAGACGATGCCGGTGCCGTCGGCGAGCGTCCGCGCGCCGGTGGCAGCTTCAGCGGCGGCCTGGAACGGATCCCAGATCACCCAGGCGTCGACCGCGCCGCGCTCGAACGCCGCGCGTGCATCGGCCGGCGCCAGAAACACCGGCTCAACTTCCGAGTATTTGACACCCGCTTTCTCCAGCGCCTTCACCAAGAGATAGTGGACGTTGGAGCCCTTGTTCAGCGCCACCTTCTTGCCCTTGAGATCGGCAACTGAAGTGAGCTTGCTGTCCTTCGGCACCAGGATGGCTTCGCCCTTCGGCGCCGGGGGCTCATAGGCGACATACTGGATCGGCGCGCCTGCGGCCTGCGCGAAGATCGGCGGCGCTTCGCCGGTGTTGCCGAAATCGATGGCGCCGACATTGAGCGCCTCGAGCAGCGGCGGCCCGGAGGGAAACTCGGTCCATACCACCTGATAGCCGGCGGCCTTCAGCTTGCTCTCCAGCGTGCCCTTGCTCTTGAGCAGCACCAGCTTGCCGTATTTCTGGAAGCCGATGCGGACGACCTTGTCCTGCCCGTAGCTGAGGCCGACCGTCGAGCCGACGATGGCGAGAGACAGCATGGCGCTCGCGATCAGGCGTTTGATGAAACGCTTCATGATGAAATCCTCTGCGTCGATTGGAATGGTTTTTCTCGAATTCAGGTCTGGGTGTTGCGCCAGACGATGTCGCGAACCACGATCGGCTTCGGGATCAGCCCGAGCTTGAAGAAGCGATCGGCGACGGCCTGCTGGGTCTCGATGATCGGCTCCGTCACCGGTCCGATCGCGAACGAGGCCCGGTTGGCCGCGACGGTCTGGACATCAAGCGGAACGCCGGTCACGGCGGCGAGCGCAGTTGCCACGGCGTCGCGATTTCCTTCCGCCCAGCGCGCGGCTTCCGCCAGGCCCGCGATGATGTCGCGGGTGTGCTGAATGTTGGTGTTCGCGAAATCGCGGTTGGCGAGATAGAACGAATTGGTCTTGGCGACCTCGTAGGCGTTGATCAGGATCCGGCCGTTTTGCTTCTTCTCGCCGATCGCAAAGTATGGATCCCAGATAGCCCAGGCTTCGATGCTGCCATTGGCGAAGGCCGGCCCGGCATCGGGTGGCGACAGATAGACCGGCGTGATATCGGCGTAGGTGAGACCGGCCTTTTCCAGCGTCGCGATCAGGACGTTATGGGCGCTGGTGCCCTTGGCAAATCCGATCCGCTTGCCTTTCAGATCGGCAATCGAGCGAATGGTGGAATTGGCGGGAACCAGAATGCCCTGCCCGTTGGTGATCGGCGATCCCGCCACATAGACGATGTTCGCATTGGCGGCCTGGGCAAAGATCGGCGGCGTATCGCCGACCGCGCCGAGATCGACACTGCCTGTGCTCATCGCCTCCAGCAACGGCGGGCCCGACGTGAACTCGATCCATTTGACGGAAATTTGTTTCGTGGCGAAGTGCTTTTCCAGAATAGCCTGCTGCCGCGCGATCACGAGCACGCCGGTCTTCTGATAGCCGATGCGGATTTCCTTCACCGGCGCCTGCGCCCGCGCCCGCGCCCGCGGCGACAGCGCGACAACGGCACCGGCAACCGACAATCCGAGAAACTCCCGACGCTTCATCACATTCTCCTGAACGATCATGCTCGCGGCGATGCGCGATCATGCGATGCAAGAGATGATGGTGGCGCTTTGAAACGCTGTCGAGTGCTCTGCAAAAATAGCAATGACGGCACTGCTGGTCTGGCTCGTGACGACGTGTTTATTGCCGGAACACGATTTGCAACGACGCATTTTTCTTGACGCTTGCCCGACACCATTTCGTTAATCTTGCATTAGGCAGCGGCGGAACCTGATCAACCCGGAGTCATAAGCGACCGCCGCTGGGATCGACGAACGCTTGGCAAATATGCCGCTTGGAATTTATCTCTGCGAACAGCGGCCGGCGTAGCATCGTCATGCCGATCGCCTGACAACAATAGACGGCGGTTCTGTTGACTGAGGTCGCCTCGTCTTTAGCTTGACTGCATCCTTTTAATTTCAGGCAGATCAAATTCCATGGGTAACCGTACCGCATCAATTATCGGAGCCATCGCAACCATCGCGGCCGTTTCAGCAACATCCGTGGCCGCGCAGACGCCGCCATCCGATACGATTCGCATCGGCTATCAAAAATCCTCGACGCTGACGGCCATCCTGAAAACCAACGGCGAGCTGGAAAAGGCGCTCGCGCCGCTCAGCGTTCGCGTCTCCTGGCATGAATTCACCAGCGGCTTGCCGCTGCTGGAGGCGATCAACACCGGCAACATCGACTTCGGCGCTGACGTCGCCGATACCGTGCCGCTGTTCGCGCAAGCCGCAGGCGCCAGGCTTGCCTATATCGCGGAGGAAGCCGCTTCACCGTCGGCGCAGGCCATTCTGGTCGGCGCGGAATCGCCCATCAAGACGCTGGCCGACCTGAAGGGCAAGAAGGTTGCGGTGACGAAAGGCGCCGGCAGCCATTTCCTGCTGCTCGCCGCGCTCGCCAAATCGGGCATTAGCTTCAAGGATATCTCGCCGGCCTACCTCACCCCGGCAGACGGCCGCGCCGCCTTCATCGGCGGAAATGTCGATGCGTGGGTGGCCTGGGATCCGTTCCTGACCAGCGCCCGGCGTCAATCCAACGCGCGGGTGCTGTCCGACGGCAGCAACGGCCTTGCCAGCTACAAGCGTTACTATCTGTCCTCGGCTGCGTTTGCCGATCGGCGCGGCGACGTGCTCAATGCCATCTTCGGCAAGCTCGACGAGACCGGCAGATGGGTCAAGGCGCATCAGGATGACGCGGCCAAACTGCTGTCGGGCCTCTGGGGCATCGATGCGGCGACGGTGAAGGAAGCCAACAGCCACCGTTCCTACAAGGTCGGAATTGTCTCGGCGTCCGGCCTGTCCGAACAGCAACGCATTGCGGACGCGTTCTTTGCGGAAGGATTGCTGCCGGTAAAGGTCAACGCGGGCGATGCGAAGATCTGGACGCCGAAGCGCGATTGATAGAGGCGGTGGCATGATGTTGGGATGAATGGTGTGGCGGCAGACTCGCTGCACCTCTCCCGCTTGCGGGGTCGAGACGAGCGAAGCTCGCTCTTAGGTCGGATCGCATCGAAGATGCGATCCGGGTGGGGGCTCTCTCCTCAATACGACTCGCGGCGATACCCCCACCCCAGCCCTCCCCCGCAAGCGCGGGAGAGGGAGCGCAGTCCATTCGCGGCTTCTATGCCGCCTCGAATGCCGGAACCGGCAATGCGGTAACCGACTTGATCTTTTCCATCGCGAACCGCGAGGTCACGTTCTTCAGCGCGACCGCGCCGATCAGCTTCTTGTAGAAAAGATCATAGCTCCGCATGTCGGCGACCACGACGCGCAGCACATAGTCCACGTCGCCGGCCATGCGATAGAACTCGATCACTTCAGGCATGGCGCTGACGGCGGCTGCGAATTTCTTCAGCCACGCATCGGAATGATCGTCGCTCTCCACCGAGACGAACACCGATAGCCCGAGGCCGATCTTGTTCTGGTCCACCAGCGCGACCTTGCCGGTGATGATGCCCTCCTGCTCCATGCGCTGGACGCGCTTCCAGCACGGCGTGGAGGAAAGCCCGACGCGCTCTCCGATCTCGGCTACCGACAGCGATGCATCCTCCTGAAGCACCCGCAGGATCTTGCGGTCGATCGCGTCGATGCGGCGGGTCTGTTCCGGGGCAGAGGTAACAACTTCGCTCATATGTGAAACTTTCTTCCAAATGCATTGCTATCGACAATGGTATTCAGAAAATAGTTCCACACAAGCCGACTACCGTTTCGAAATTTGGCGCGGTCGGAGAAAGACTTGATGCGCGGACCGCGTTCTCCAGTTTAAAGACCCGCGCCCTTGCCGATGGCTCCGGAAAACGATCGATCGACGATGTCGGCGGCGTTGAGCTTCTGCTTGATCAGGCCCGAGCGGAAATAGAGATCGATGGTTTGCTGTTCGTCGGCCACAACGCCGTCATCGATCGGCGCAACACGGACTTTCGCCCGGCTCAGCCAGTTCAGCGGCACCGCGGGCGGAATGCTCATCAGCCTGCCCCACGTCTCGGCATAAGCGCTGACATTGGTCTGCGACCACGCCCGCGCCGCCGTCAGCCGCCTGACAAAATCTTCCAGTTCCGGCCGCTTGTCGCGGATCGCGTTCGGCGTCGCGACCTGGAATCCCAGTCCCGGCGTAAGCCCCTCCGCCGTGATCACGCGCCGCGACTGGAACAACACTTCCTCCTGGCTGACATAAGGCTCCCATGTCGACCAGGCGTCGACGGAGCCTTGCGTATACGCGACCTTGGCGTCCGATGGCGCGAGGAACACGATCTGGACGTCGCTGGTCGACCACCCCTTCGATTCAAGCGCGGCAAGAATCAGTTGATGACCGATCGAGCCGCGGCCGGTCGCGATCTTCTTGCCTTTCAGGCTTTCGAAATCAGGGATCGGCGAGTTCTTCGGAACGAGTATTGCGAGCCCTTCGCGCGTTTGCCGGATCGCGGCAATGGCTTTCACGGGAACATTGGCCGCTGCAGCGAAGGTGAACGGCGCGTCGCCGACCAGGCCGGTTTCGATCGCGCCCGCGCTTAACGCTTCCAACAGCGGCGCCGCAGCCGCGAATTCCTTCCACTCGATCTTGTACGGAACATCTTTCAACACGCCGGCCGCTTCCATCACGGCTTGCGAATTCCCCTTTTGATCGCCGACCCGCAATGTGGTCTGGGCATCCGCCGAGGCAATCGCACCCAGCAGCAGGCCCGCAATGAGAACATTGCGCATCATTCTGCGGCCACTCCGCGGGCAACACTGCGTCCGGCGATCAGTTGGCGCGTCAGCGGGATCAGTTCGCGGCCGTAGTCGATGGCATCGATCAGGGGATCGAAGCCACGAATCAGGAAACGGCTGATGCCGAGATCGTAATAATCGCCGAACACTTCGGCGACCTGTGCGGGCGTGCCGACCAGCGCCGTGGTGTTGCTGTTCGCGCCGGTGAGCTTTGCGATTTCGGTCCAGAGCCGCTTGTCGATTCGGGTCCCCTGCTCGGCCAGCGCCAGCAGCCGCTTCGCACCGGCGGTGGCATGGCCGTCCGCGGGCTTGCGATATCCGGTCTTGTCCTGCAGCGCGGTGGCGCGGGCCAGGATTTCATCGGCCTTGGCCCAGGCCTTCTCCTCGGTATCGGCGAGGATCGGGCGAACCGAGAGGCTGAAGCGCGGCGTCGGCCGGCCATGCTTCGCGGCTGCCGCGCGAACCCGCGACGTCACATCGCGCACCTGCGCATAGGATTCGCCCCACAGCGCGAACGTATCGGCATGCTTGCCCGCGACCTCGATTGCCGCATCGGAGCCACCGCCGACGAATATCGGAATGCCCTCGCTGCGATACGGCTTCAGCTGCGAGAAGCCGTTCTGCACCTGATAATATTTCCCCTCATAGGTGAACGGCTTTTCGCTGCTCCATTCAGCGCGAACCACATCCAGGAACTCGCTCGTACGGGCGTAGCGTTCGTCCTTGTCATCGATGACGTTGCCGTCCTGCCGCAGCTCGGTGGCGTTGCCGCCGGTGATGACATGCAGGGCGACGCGGCCGCCAGAGAGCTGATCGACGGTCGCAAGCTGCCGGGCGAGCAATGTCGGCGCGGTGAAGCCGGGGCGCTGCGCGATCAGGACATTGAGCTTGTCGGTCACGCCGAGTACGTGCTGGCCGATCTGCAGACCGTCAGGCGTGGTCGAGTGAAACGCCAGCAGGGCGCGATCAAAGCCTGCGTTCTCATGTGCCTTCGCCACGGTCTCGATGTAGTGACGGTCGAGAATCGGGCCGTTCCGCACGACGGTTTCGGACGAATAATTGTTGCCGATATATCCGATGAATTCCACTGACATGGGCTTGCTCCAGAGTTTTGGGATTGGTTCGTTGATGTTCAGACGCCGAGCGCCAGACGTCCGGCGTTGACGCGGGTGGCGTCGTCCTGCGGCGTGTGAACCCGCCCGCACAGGACATCGCGATAATGCCGCTCCAGCGGATTGGCGCGGGTGAGACCATGATTGCTGGTCAGCGACAGCGCATCCTCGAGAATCACGACCGCATTGTTGGTGACCGTGAGCTTGACGATGCTGGATTCGGACGCGCTGAGCTGCACGCCATCGTCGAAATCGCCGGCAAAACTGTCGATCAGGCGCGCATTGACGGCAAGACGCGCCTCGATGCCGCCGACGATCTCCTGCACCCTCGGCAACGTCGCCAGCGATGCGCCGAGATTGGACGGCTTCCGATTCCTGAGGAAATCGACCAGCCAGTCGCGCGCGGCACGGGCGACGCCATCATAAATCGCGGCGACGAAGATCGCATGCACCACGGACTGGGTGAAATCCGGCACCCGCCATTCCTCGGGCGTGCGGACATCGATCTCATGGTCGAGCGGGAACACGACGTCTTCGAACACGACGTCATGGCTGCCGCTGGCGCGCAGGCCGAGATGGTCCCACGTTTCGATAATCCGCGTGCCCGGCAATCCCGCAGGCACCAGGAACAGGCCGACGCGCGTTTCCGGCTCGTCGGTCTTTGCCCACACCGCATACCATTTCAGGATCGGCGCGCCGGTCGAATAGACCTTGCGGCCGCTGAGCCGCCATCCCGTCTCGGTCTTTCGCGCGGTTGTCGCCGGCAGCCCGCCGCGCGCGGGCGAGCCGAGATCCGGCTCGACCCGCAGCGCATTGATCAGCGCCACGCCATCGATCGCCTCTCGCGCCAGTTTGCGGGACAGACGCCCCGGCCAGCGCGTGCTGCGCGCCATCACCAGATGCTGGATGTAGTGCATCGACAGCACCAGCGCCGTCGATGGCTCGGCCTTGCCGAAGATGCCGAGGATGCGCGCCGTGTCGAGCGCACCCGCGCCGTGGCCGCCGAGCGCCGTCGGTACGGTCAGCGCCAACAATCCCGCTTCGGCAAGCTCCTTGAAATTCTCATGCGGAAAACTGGCGTCGCGATCATGCTGCGCCGCCCGTGCCGCGAATTCGGATGCAAGCGCCCGCGCGCAATCGTACGGCACCGGCGCGGCCTCCGCCGGCGACTCCTTGCGTATCGAACTGTTGATTGCACTCACCATGTGGCGTCCAATCCGAGCAGGCCAAGGATGTTGCGGCGAAGCTCCGCCAGCCTGGGATCGCCGCGGTGCCGGGGATAGGGCCGATCGACCGCGATGTCGGCCTTGATACGCGCGGGACGATCGCTGAACACGATGACGCGATTGGCGAGGAACAAGGCCTCCTCGACGTCATGGGTCACCAGCAGCGTGGTGAATCCCTTGCGCTGCCACAGCGCGACGATTTCGGCCTGCATCGTGATCCGCGTTAGCGAATCGAGCTTGCCGAGGGGCTCATCGAGGATGAGGATCTTTGGATCGTTCACCAACGCCCGCGCCAGCGCGACGCGCTGCGCCATGCCGCCCGACAATTGATGCGGATAGGCGTTGCGAAATTGCGACAGCCCGACGAGGTCAAGCGCGGCATCGACACGATGGCGCTGGGTCTTCAGGATGCCCTGCGCCTCCAGCCCGAGCGCGACGTTGTTCCAGACGGTTCGCCACGGAAACAGCGTCGGATCCTGAAACACCACCACGCGGGACGGAAACGGTCCGGTGACGGGATCGCCGTCCTCGCGCAGCACGCCTGATCGCGGCGCCTCGAGCCCCGCGACCAGCCGCAGCAAGGTCGACTTGCCGCAGCCGGAGGGACCGAGCAGCGCGATGAATTCGCCGGGCTTGACGCTGAAATTCACATCGTCGAGCACCGGCAACACGCTGCCGTCGATGTCGAAGGCGTGGCTGATGCGCTCGACATCGAGCGAGGCGCCGACGGCCGGATACGTGACCACTTCGGCCAAAGCATGCGCTACCATTTGACGACTCCCTTCTGCCAGATCAGCAGGCGGTCGCGCGTCCGGAACAGCAGCGTGATCGCGCCCGAGCACAGCAGCGACATCACGATCAACGCGGCATACATGTTGGCATACGCCGCCCAGCCCTGTGCCCATTGCAGATACCAGCCGAGCCCGGCCTTGACGCCGATCATCTCGGCGACGACCAGAACCGCAAACGACGATCCGAGGCCCATGAACAGGCCGACGAACACATGCGGCAATGCGGTGGGAATCGCGACCCTCAGCACCAGGAACGACGGCTTTGCGCCGAGCGTCCGCGCCACGTCGTAATAAGCGTTGCTGACGCTCGCGACACCGGACCAGGTCAGCACGGTGACCGGAAATCCGGTCGCCAGCGCGATCAGGAACGTAGAGGCGCTCCAACTCGACGGGAAGGTGAAGAACGCGATCGGCAGCCACGCCGTCGCCGGCAACGGGCCGATGAACCGCAGCACCGGATGCACCCAGTAACCCACGCTGCGCGACCAGCCGATCGACACGCCGGTCAGGAAGCCGACCGTGGCGCCGATGACATATCCGCCGAGCTGAAGCTTTACGGAAGCAAAAATGCTGTCGAGCAATTTGGGCAGATCATCGGTGTAGACTTCGATGATGGATTGCGGCGGCGGAAAGAACGGCAGCGGCAGCCACCCGAACTTTGCGGTCGCGACTTCCCACAGCGTCAGGAACAACGCTGATACCAGTAGCCACGGCGCACGCCGTTGCAGGCCGGCATTGAACCGCCCGAGCCGGCTGCCCGCCACCGTCGCCAGGAAAATGGCGCCGGAGATAGCAAAGGCAGCGGCGGCAAGCTGATGGGTGCGCGTCCAGTCGCCGATGTCAGGCCACCACAGGCACGAGATGCCAAACCCGGCCCATGCCAGGCTGGCGAACACGCCGGTGCCACCTGCCGGAAACGAGAACGCCAGCGACAGCGGCCGCCCTGAAAGTGCTGCGCCTTCCTCCGCCGATTGCGCCAGTGCGACCGTCTTAGACGCCGAATACGTCGACATAGATCCGCTCCGCAAATTTCGCCGTATCGGTGCTGGCCTTGAAAACCGAAACGCTCTTCAGGTCGTCCGCATAGGCCTTCAGTTCCCGCTTCAACACTTCGCCGACGGGATGGTGATGATGGGTGTGGTAGCGGACCATGGCCTGCAAATCCTGCAGGCTCGCCGTCTTGGGGGCGTAAGGCTGGAACGAAGCCGCGGCCACGTCAGGGTTTTGTGCGGTGTACATGGCAGCATCGAGCAGCGCCTGCGTGATGGCGCGCGCGACCTGCGGCTCTTCGCGAACCAGGCTGCCGCGCAAGCCGAGGATGCAGCAGGTCTTGTCCTTGTATTCACCGTCGAGGTTGGACGCGACCTCCTTGTAGGCAGAGTCCTTCAGCCAGATATGGGCAATCGGATCGGAGGCCAGGAACGCCTGAACTTCGCCCTTCTCGACGGCGAGCTGCAGCAGATTGCCGGGATAGGCGCGCCAGTCGACATCCTTGTTGGGATCGATGCCCTGCTTGGCAAGCTGGATCGAAAAGAAATTCTTGTCCGGCCCGCCGAGATCACCGACCGCGACGATCTTGCCCTTGAGGTCGGTCAGCTTGTCGACACCGGAATTGGTGCGCGACAGCACGCGCATGCAGCCGCCATGGGTTCCAGCCGCGATCTTGACGTCGAACCCCTGCTCCAGCGGCTTCAGCCAGCGCAACGCCATGCCGAGCCCCGCGTCGCTCTTGCCGGTCGCGATCGCCTCCAGCAACTGATCGGTCGAGCCGCTGTAGTTGATCAGTTCGACGTCGAGATTGTGCTTCTTGAAGATGCCTTGGTCGATCGCCACTGGAACCGGCACGAGGCAGACCGCGCCGGCATTCCACGACAATTTCAGCTTCCGAGGCGCTCCTGATAGCGCCGGCGCGTTGGAGGCGGTCCTGCAGATCGGGAACTCCGAGAAATCGATGCCGGGCGTGGCCGCACGAAACGGAAAGGCCTGCGCGCCGAACACGCCTAACGGTGCGGCCAGCGCCGCGGCAGCCCCGCCGCGCAGCAACGTTCGGCGATCCAGCCGCGCTATGCCATTCTTTTCATCCCGTGACATCCTGCACTCCTGCTCTCAAGACGGCATGGCGCCGCCGTCGGCGCAGCACGTCGATGCTGCGGCCCGTTATGTTCCACACTGGCGATCGGTTATTCGGTTCAATTCCGGCGAGACTCCGATCTCGCCTCCTTTGATCTGACGTTCAAATGATGCGCGGCAGCAACGCCGTCGTCAATGAAATGGAATTTTGAATGTGAAAGCGAACGGAGAGATTATCTCCACGCTGATATCGTCGTGCGATGAAACGGTTTTCGCGCGCTCACCAGTTATGCAGCGACCATGCGTCAATTCAATTCTGCTGAATTCGAACTGATTCAAGACTCACAGCAGACACCTTTCATCTTCGCATGGGTAGCGAGACGATCATTGCCGACGCATCAAAATATTCAGTCAGGCATTTCATTGACTGCGGAGCCGTCGCTCGTACGCTTGGTGCATCGCTGATTGCGTCATGCAATGCGGCGGATCACACCGGAAAGAACAAAGGCATGAACAAACTCGAATCAACACCGCGCTTACGCATCCGCAAACTTGGCGCCACGCTGTTCGGCGCGGCGCTGGGGCTGGCGATAACAGCATCGGCCATGGCGGCAGACACCGTGACGCTGCGCGTCGGCGACCAGAAGGGCGGCAACCGTTCGCTGCTCGAGATCGCGGGACTAGCGAAGGATCTTCCCTACAAGATCGAATGGTCGGAATTTCCTGCCGCGGCGCCGATACTCGAAGCATTGAACGCCGGCGCGCTCGATGTCGGCTATACCGGTGACCTGTCCTTCCTCACCGTCTATGCCACCGGCGCGCCGATCAAGGCGATCGGCGGCACGCGATCCGACGCCAGCACGCAGGCAATTCTCGTTCGACAGGATTCTCCGATCAAGACGGCCGCGGATTTGAAGGGCAAGCGGCTGGCGGGAACGCGCGGCGGCTGGGGCCAGTTCCTGATCGACGCGACGCTGGAGAAAGCCGGATACAAGGTCGACGACGCCACCTTTGCGCCGCTCGGACCGGTCGATGCCAAGATCGCGCTGGTCGCCGGCTCGATCGACGGATGGGCGGTGTGGGAACCCTACGTGTCCTACGCAACGCTGAAGGATAAGGCCCGCGTCGTCGCCAACGGCGAAGGCCTGACGCCAACCATCACCTTCATCGTGGCATCCGATTCCGCCATCGCCACCAAGCGGGCGGCCGTGCAGGATCTCGTGCAGCGGCTCAACAAGGCGCGGCTGTGGTCGCTCGATCACCTGCCCGAATATGCCAAAAACACCTCCGAGCTGACCAAGCTGCCGGAAGACGTGCTGCTCAGCGCCTACACCGCGCAAAAGACCAGCCCGATCGTGATCGATGCCAACATCGTCAAGGAAGTACAGGAAGCCTCCGACCGCGCCACCCGCTACGGCATCCTCTCCAAGACGCTCGATGTCGGCAAGGCCGTCGATCGCAGCTTTACGGCAGCAGCCGCCGGATCGAACTGACGCCAACGTATCGACCCGAACGAACGGGCCGGCATCCGGTGCCGGCCCATACTTCCGACCAAGCGAGCACGCGCATCAGGTGACCGATGATTCAACGCAGCACGATCTATCCAATCAAAATGGCGGCAGCGATCATCTGCCAGGCGGCGCTGCTAGCGATGATCGTCTGGGGCTTTCACTAAATTCTGAACTTCCCGGCGGAAGGCCACTCAACGAAACGTACTGGGCTGCATCAGACATGATCCCGCATTACACCATCCGGCATCTCGCGGGAGCACGCGAGGAACTCTCATGCTTCCGACAGCTGGAGGATGAGAGCGCGGCGCTATACTTCAATATTGTGCACGGCGCGAAGGTCCGCAGACGCTTCACCACCGCAAAATCGGGAGCGCCCTGCACGGACTACGTCCTGATCGCGCATGAGGGTGGCAGCGGCGGAGCCGTCAGGGAACGGGCTATCGCGCTGTTCGACGCCTCCTGATCAAGACTTCCCCAGGCGACCTCGGCGTGCCCGCTATCCCGCTGCCGCGACCTTCTGCGTCGGCGCGACGCTGACCGCCAGCTTGCCGTAGCGGTCCTTGAACGCCTCGGTGTCGATTTCCTCGAGCTGGATCGCACCGCTCATCACGCCGGCCTTCCAGGCCTCGTGCTCGGGATCGTGCTGGAATTCCGGCATCACTTCCTTGGCGAACAATTCCAGCGAATCGCAGATGTGCTCATGGCTGTTCTTGCCGGCCTGGTTGAGCAGGATCACCTGGTCGATATGCGAGGAACGGAACCGACGCAGCTTCTTGCGGATGGTTTCCGGCGAACCGATCAGGCCGCCACGAAGGGCCGCTTCCTGCGCCTCCGGGTTTTCGCGCTTCCACTTGTTGTATTCGTCCCACATGTTGACGGTGCCGGGGTCGGGGCGCTGCCGGTTCTGCGACGCGCCGTAATAGCGCAGCGCGAACTGGAAGAAGGTCGCGCCATCGGCGCGCGCCCGCGCCTCCTCGTCGGTCTTGGCGCACATGAAGAACGACACCAGCGCCATGTTCGGATTGATCTGGTAGTCCGCGAGTTTCTTCAGCCGCTTGGTGATCGCGTTGTAATAGGCGTGCACCCAGGCATGCGCCGCTTCGGCGCTGACGAACTGAAAGCCCAGCGCGCCAAAACCGTTCTCGCCGGCGCGTTCGATGGTCTGCAATTGCGAGCACGCCATCCACAGCGGCGGATGCGGCTTCTGCACCGGCTTCGGCACCACGTTGCGCAAGGGGATGTCGAAATATTTGCCGTGATGTTCGGTGCCCACTTTGGTGAACATCGGGAAGATCGCGGCGACAGCCTCCTCGAACACCTCGCGCTTGGTTTCCATGTCGCGGCCGAACGGCGTCAGTTCGGTGATCGAGGCGCTCTCGCCCATGCCGAATTCGCAGCGTCCGTTGCTGAGCAGATCCAGCACCGCGACCCGTTCGGCGACGCGGGCGGGATGGTTGGTGGTGAGCTGGAATATGCCGTGACCGAGCCGGATTTTCTTGGTGCGCTGGGACGCGGCGGCGAGGAACGATTCGGGCGACGGCGAATGCGAATATTCTTCCAGGAAATGATGTTCCACGACCCAGGCGTGGTCATAGCCGAGCCGGTCGGCGGTTTCGAGCTGCGTCAGGGCATTCTGGTAGAGCCGGAGCTCATCGCCCTCTTCCCACGGGCGCGGCAGTTGCAGCTCATAAAAGATGCCGAACTTCATGACGTCGCTCCCGATTGTTGTTTTGTTGCAGTGTATTCGCCGCGCTGCCCAAGTCTAGCCTCGGGCATGAAACTCCAATTCCGCGCAGCGGAAGCCGGCTTGCATGGAACGCGCGAATGATTAGTTTGAGGGTCTGCCTGAGTCGCGGCCGATCACCGCCCGCTCGCCCCTCCGCCGAGACCAAATGACCACGTTTACGCCGCATCAGGATTCCGCGCTGAAAGCCGTTGCCGACTGGATGAAGGCAAAGCCCGGCAAGAACGGCACGCCGCCGGTTTTCCGGCTGTTCGGCTTTGCCGGAACCGGCAAGACCACGCTGGCGCGGCACATCGCCGACGGCGTCGATGGCGAGGTGAAATTCGCGGCCTTCACCGGCAAGGCCGCGCTGGTGATGCGCAACAAGGGCTGCGACAACGCCTCCACGATCCATTCGCTGATTTACCGAGCCCGTGAATCCGGCGTCGAGCAACCGAGTTTTGAGCTCTGGGACGACGCGCCGGCCTCGAAGGCAAAACTGATCGTGATCGACGAGTGTTCGATGGTCGACGCCGAGCTCGGCCGCGACCTGATGTCGTTCGACTGTCCGCTGCTGGTGCTCGGCGATCCCGCGCAGCTGCCGCCGATCCAGGGCGGCGGGTTCTTCACCGATAGCGAGCCCGACGCGATGCTGACCGAGGTGCATCGCCAGGCCCAGGACGATCCGATCGTGCGGATGTCGATGGATATCCGCGAGGGCCGCGAACTCGAAATCGGCCGCCACGGCGAGAGCGAGGTGGTGTCGCGCAACGAACTCGACCCGGACCGGGTGATGAAGGCCGATCAGGTGCTGGTCGGGCGCAACAATACCCGCCGCGCCTACAACATGCGGGTGCGGCAGAAGCAGAACATCGAGGATCCCTTGCCGGTCGCCGGCGACAAGCTGGTCTGCCTGCGCAACAACCGCAAGAAAGGCCTGTTCAACGGCGGGCTGTGGCGGGTCAAGTCGCGCGCGCAGTCGAAATCGAAGATCATCACCATGCGGCTGTCGCCCGATGAGGATTTCGGCCACAAGGTGACCAAGGTCTCGGTGCGCGGCGATTGCTTTGGCGGCGCCATCGAGACCATCCCGTGGGAACAGCGCAAGCCCTATGACGAGTTCGACTACGGCTATGTGCTGACCGTGCACAAGTCGCAGGGCTCGCAATGGGACGACGTGGTGCTGTTCGACGAAAGTTTTGCTTTCCAGGACAGCCGCGCGCGCTGGCTCTACACCGGCATCACGCGCGCGGCGAAGCGGCTGAGCGTGGTGGTGTAACGGGATTTACCCGCTCCCTCTCCGTCATTGCGAACGAAGCGAAGCAATCCATCCAGTCCGGAGCGGCGAGTGCTGTCCAAGGCCATCCGGCCGAGCGCCTCGGTGCATTTTCAGCGCAAGAACGGCAGGTTTGGAGTGCCGAGTCCTGTCTACCGCAATAGTGCGCCCGGGAGGATAAAGCGCTTCAGGAAAACAACTCGCGATCCCGCTTGCCGATGGGATCATCCCAGTCTTTCTGCCACCACGGCTTCTCGGAAGGCTTTTTGGGCGGCAGCTTGAGTTCGAGCACCTTGGTAGCTTTCCCCTTTTGGTCTTCCCGTGCCGATCGAAACCGGTAGCTGTCGTAGAGCCGCAACGCTTCGATCATGTAGCTTGTCGCAACCGTGCGGTCCTTGATCAGCAGCAGATTTTCGCCGTTGTCGAAGTCTGCAGGTTCGGAAAAATTGTACGAGCCCAAATATACTCGCGCGTCATCGGTATCGAAATCCAGAACGACGAACTTGTGATGCATGCGCGTGCCGCGGTGCTGACCGCCGCTGCCGGAAAGCCCGGACGGTTCGGTGCTGAAGGGGGCCGGCGCATTGCCGGTCAGAGCAGATGAACGAACCACGCGCCGCTTATTGTCGGGGGTCAGGACCGTCACGCCGAGATTTCCTTCCTTGACGCGCGCGTCGGCTATTCCCAGGGTGAACACCGTCTTGCTCTTGATCGCGCGGCCAAGCGCGGGGCCGATTGGCCCCTTTTTGGTTTGCCCGAGAAATGCGAGCGAGAAAAGCACACTGGATTTTGCCTTAGCGACGTCTTTGCCGACCAACGCCAGCAGTCCGTTCTCCTCAGAGTGCGGCGAAAATCCGACCTTCGCGTCCAGTCCGGTTATGCCAAGTTTGCGAAAGCCCGCAGACGCCTTGGCATCGCGAAAGTCTCCGGCGCTGTCGGCCGAAAAGTAGCTTTCGAAAACTTTGAAATAGTCATCTACCGCGGGCTTGCTGCTGACGATGACGGCGTTGTTGGACTGTACATAGAATCCGCGCCAACTCATGTTGGTAGAGCCGTAGACAACCTTATGCACGCCCTTGCCGGAAACCGCGATAGACTTGTGGTGCTGCAAACTGGCCATGTGCTGGCGTTTGACGTTGGCGGCACCCGCGGATTTGCGTAGGCGCCTCTCGGCGACACTCTCGGGCGAATCCTTGGCTTTGTGCCCGCCGCCCTTTGCACTTGAATCATCAATGATGATCCTGAGCCGCTTTCCGAGCTTTTCGAGCCGCGTCAAGATTTCGGGCATGTTAAAGTCATAGGCAATGACGCGAACTTCGGCTTTAGCGGCGATTGCCTCATCAAGCACCTCAAAGATCGACTTCCGCGCTTCAAAACCCATCCACTCAAGGGCTTCCTTGGCCTTTTTATGGGTTGGTTTGAAGCCCAACCCATCTTTCGCGTTGTCGGGAATAAGCGTGCCGAGTTTGCGATCGGGCGCAAAATTAGTGACAAAGGCTTGCGATGAGACATAGCCGCGCGTGAAAGCGACATTGAGTTTGCCGGGAATGGTATCGCGCATCAACGCGATCGAGGCCTCCTGCGGTTCGCCCCGGCTCAACGTCCCACCCTCATCCATGAACATGGGCGTGATGCGGTAATGAAAATCGCCTTGCTTGTCCGCATTGAAAGGAAAGTGCACCCAACGAAACTTCTGAAAAGGCGCTCTGGTGCTCGGAATCGTCGGGTCGGTCGGTTTCTTGCGCTGACCCGGGAAACCAATGCGATTTCTCACCGGCCAAGACTGATCCGACTTCGGTTCCTTGTATTCGATTGCAAAACCGACGAAATCGCGCGGTGGCTTGCCGCTTCGCCAGTTCATCGCGAGCAACACCATTCCGTCGCCGCGATGAATTTTAAGAGTGAATGGTGCTTTGGAATTGGTACCTGTGGCTTGATAGGAATTCTTCATCGCTCGCCCCGGGCCTAAAGGTAAGAGCCTATCACTACAATCAAAGATTGCAAATGCGTGAAGTTGGATCGGGCCTGTGACAAAGGAAGAATGAAGGCAAAAACTGTTACATCCTTGTTATCATTCTAGCTTTCGCGGCCGCAGCAACCTGGCGTGAAGTCAAAATCTGACGCTCCAAACATCAGAGAAAATGTTTTCAGACGCGCACCCGCTTCGAGATGGTGAGGCAACAAAGCGGCATCTACGGCTCTGACCGGACCAGCAGCGCGGAAGATGTGGATTGCTTCGTCGCTGCGCTCACTTGCGCAAACGCTTCGCGTTTGTCGCAGGCCATGACGGCGAGACTTACTTCTCCGCGACGAAATAAAAATCTTCCCTGCCCGGCGGCGAGCCGTAGGTGAAGGGCTGTTGTGCGCGCTTGGTCATCGTCCAGACGTCGTCGCGGACGATGTCGAACAGTTTCCGTACCTCGACCTTCGGCGTCTTGAGTTCACGCGCCAGCACGGTTGCGAACGGGCTGTTGACGGAATCGCCGTCGAGCGCGGTCTCGCCGTGCTTGGCGGCATAGACCACCATGAAGCCGGCCTCCGGCTCGATGTTGGAAAAGCCCTTGTTGACCAGCTTCAGCGCAATGGTCCGCTGCATGTTCTTTTCGAACGGATTGTCGCGGCAGGCATCTAGTATCACCAGCCGCAGCTTGCGCGCGCCGGAAACCGCGGCGATTAATTGCTCGAGCGCCACCGCCTGCGTCTCCGCATCGCGGTCGGCGGCGAGCTTGGCGTCGGTCGGGATCAGATAGTTGACGCCGCCGATCTCCATGCCGTGACCGGCATAATAGACCACCGCCCAATCGGCCTTCTCGGCTTGCGTGCCGAACTCATGCAGGGCCGCGAAAAACTTGTCGCGGGTGAGGTCCGGCGCCAGCGTCACGGTCGCAAAGCCGAGGTCGCGAAGCGTGGACGCGATCAGTTTGGCGTCGCGCGCCGGATTGGCGAGCGGCTGCACGTTCTTGTAGGCGCTGTTGCCGACGATCAAGGCGACCTTGCGCGGACCTGATGATGCGGGAGCTGCGGTCGTCAGCGCCGCCAGGCGCTCCTTGGCGAAGCGGCGCGCAATGGCGGTATCGATATCATCGAACTTGGTCAGGGCCGCGCTCGCCGCACGGTATTCGCCGCGCGCGCCGGCGAGGTCGCCGCGCTTTTCGAACACCTTGCCGCGGTTGGCATGGGCGCGGATATTGTTCGGGTTGATCTTGAGCGCCTCGTTGTAATCCTTCAGCGCAGCGTCGAGGTCGCCCTTTGCCAGATAGACATTGCCGCGGCTGGTCATCGCATAGACCGAATTCGGCGTGTGGACCAACGCCACGTTGCAATCCGCGATCGCTTCGTCGAACTTCCTGATCTCTGTGTAGGTGATGCAACGGTAGGCCGCGACCTGCGGGGCATCGGGATTGATCTTTTTCGCCTCTGCGAAATCGGCGAGCGCCGCATCGTATTGCTTGCGGTACGTCTGCACGCGCCCCCGGTTGAAGCGGTGATTGTAGCGGCTGGCGTCGTTGTTCGCGAGCCTGACGGCGGAATCGAGTTCGGCGAGGGCGCGCTGCAGGTCGCCCTGACGCATGAAAATAAGCGCGCGGTTGTTGTAGGGGCTCGAGAAATTCGGCTGCAGTTTCGAGCTCTGCGCGTAGTCGGCCAGGGCCCGTTCGTCCTCGCCCTTGCTGCTATAGGCGAGGCCGCGCATGTTGATGTATCCGGCGTTATCGGGAACCAGATCGATCGCCGTGGTATAGGCAGCGATCCCGCCGTCATAGTCGCGCTTCTTGATCAGCGCCTCGCCGCGAACGGCGAGAGCGCCCGCCCTGGCTTTGGCAGGCATTTTGTTGTCGGCAATGACGGTCTCGCAGGCGGCCAGTCTTGCGACCGGTTCCGCATCCTTATTCCGGCAGGTGTCGATTTCGCCCGCCGCCCGCGCGGAGCCGGCGGCGACAAGCGTGACGATGACCAGGAAAAAGGTGCGCAACATCAGTGAAACGCTCCGGCGCATGACTTTTGGTCGCCGGATGCTGCCGGCGGTTCATTTTGGGAAGCTGTGCGAGGTCCGGTCAAGCGTGGCCAAACATCGCGCCTAACGTGTTGCGCCGGCGCGGTTTTATTCACGAACTCGTGTGTCGCCGGCCGTAACAAAATGAGCCTGGGCCCGTATCTCGGCGTATCGGAGGGAGCTGCGCCGATTGCGAAACGCGGCTCCCGCTCTAAACTGCCTTCCAACAGCCCCAAGAGGAAACCATGTCCCCTCGCCGATCCAGCCGCCTTTCGCGCTGCGCCGCCGCCATCGGCGCGCTCGCCATTGCCGCGTTCGCCGTCACCTCCTCGCACGCCGCGGAAGAAGCCGTGATCATTCCCCCGCCCGCCGCCGACGTGCAGCCGGCCAGCGGCCTCCAGACCGCGGTCCTTGCCGGCGGTTGCTTCTGGGGCGTCCAGGGCGTGTTCCAGCACACCGCGGGCGTGGTCAACGCCGTATCCGGTTACGCCGGCGGCACCAAGGCGAGCGCCGACTACAATCTGGTCTCGATGGGAACCACGGCGCATGCGGAAGTGGTCGAGGTAAAATACGACCCGAACAAGATCAGCTACGGCAAGATCCTGCAGATCTTCTTCTCGGTCGTGCACGATCCGACCCAGCTGAACCGCCAGGGCCCGGACACCGGCACGCAATATCGCTCGGAGATCTTCACCACCAGCGACGAGCAGAAAAAGGTCGCGGAGGCCTATATCGCCCAGCTCAACGCCGCCAAGGTCTACAAGAAGCCGATCGTGACCAAGGTCGGTCCGCTGGAGGCGTTTTATGCGGCGGAGGCCTATCACCAGGACTACATGACGCTGCACCCGAACCAGCCCTATATTGCCTTCAACGACATCCCAAAGGTCCATAACCTCAAGAAGATCTTTGCGAGCGACTACCTCGACAAGCCGACGCTGGTGAGCAGTGCGAAGGCCAGCAACTGAGGAGCTAGTTCCCGTCATTGCGAGCGAAGCGAAGCAATCCATAGCGGCACCGCAAGTATGGACTGCTTCGTCGCTTCGCTCCTCGCAATGACGATTAAATGAAAAGGAGACTCCATGTCCGACACCAAGACCAAGGTCGAGAAGAGCGAGGCCGAGTGGCGCCGCGAGCTGACGCCGATGCAGTATGCGGTGCTGCGCGAAAAGGCGACCGAGCGGCCGTTCTCCGGCGAATACGAGCATGAGCACCGCAAGGGCACCTATACCTGCGCCGGCTGCGGGCAGACACTGTTCGAATCCGACGCCAAGTTCGATTCCGGCTGCGGCTGGCCAAGCTTCACCGCACCCGCCGTCGACAGCCATGTCGACGAGGAACGCGACGTCAGCCACGGCATGATCCGCACCGAGGTTTTGTGCTCGAAATGCAATGGCCATCTCGGCCACGTCTTCGAAGACGGCCCCGGCCCGACCGGCCTACGCTACTGCATCAATTCGGCCGCGCTGAAACTGCAGCCGAAATAGCTGCGGCGGCTGTTGTCCCTCACTCGTCATGCCCGGGCTTGACCCGGGCATCCATCGACTTCTCTCAAGATGATGGATTGCCGGGCATAGGCGAGCGGAAGCGACGCCGTGCTTCGGACGGCTATGCCCGGCAATGACGACAGATGGATAATAATCGCACCTAACATTCGAACTCATTTCCTGCCCCGTGCGACCAAGAGCTGGTCGCGCGGGGTTTTTCATTTTTCAGGGGTGCTTCTCCGGTTTGCCCGGCGCGCAAATCAAGGAAGGTTTAATGCAAATATCGAAACGTCTGCTGCTCGGTCTCGGCGCAGCCACCCTCATCATGGAGAGCGTTGTGATCCAGCCCGCTTTTGCCGCCGACAAGGTTTCCTTGTTCAAGGTCATTACCGCGAAAGATGAAATCGTCATCGGCATCGCCGAGGACGACCTGGCGCAGATGGACGGCAAGAACGCCGGCGGCATCGCCAAGATGCTGGTCGCCAAGGGCTCGATGAGCGTCTGGCGCTACGCCGTGCACAAGTCCGCCTCGGGCGACCTCGAACAGGCGCCGCTGCACAAGATCGGCCTGCTCGCCACGGACTCGCTGCGCGTCGAGCCCTATGCGACGCCGCTGAAGGTGCTGCCGATCGACGAGACGAAGAAATGACGCGCTAAGCGCGTCATCCCGGGATGGTGCGTTAGCACCAGACCTCAGGTGCGCAATTGCGCACCGGGGGATCTCGAGATTCCGGGTTCGCTTCGCGCCCCGGAATGACAATTTCCCCTTTTCGGCGGAGCGAGGACTCGCGGCCTGGAGTATGCTTTGCTCCGGGCCGCGGGGCGTTTTCACCTGACGCCGGCCACGCTTTCAGGAGGCTGCCATGTCGCTTGGCACGATACTGATCATCATCCTGATTATTTTCCTGTTGGGCGGCTTCTCCGGCCGTTTTGGCGGCTATGGCTATGGTCTCGGCCATTCCGGCATGGGGCTTGTCGGGGTGATCCTGATCGTGCTGCTCATCCTGGTGCTGCTCGGCAAACTTTAGGGTTCGTAGCCCATTGAAATAACAGGACTTATTTCGGTCCGAAACGGGCCCAAAGCCAGCCATGCGCGAATTCATCATCACCCCCGATCTGCGGATCAGGAGTCGCATTTCTGTCAAACAGGCTTATATTGGGGGTCGAAATGACGTGCACGGCGCGCCGCCCGGGATAGCGGCCCACCGTCATCCAATCCCCACTCGCTCGACGAACGAGCCAAAAAGATTGAGGTCACAAACCATGCGTCCATTCAGCTACGATACCGCTGCCGAACTGTTTCCTGCCGCGATCCGCAAGAAGAAGCGGGCTGGCTTTGCATATCGGCGTTTTGGCACCGCGGCCGAAGCGGTTCGCTTCGCGATCGAGGAGTTGCCGGCGGACTCGCTGAACGGCGCCTATCTGCAGGTGGAGGAAGCACGCTTCGACCAGAGCGGCATCCGCACGCTCTATGAGAGCGAGGCCTTCCCGCTGACGCGCCGCCCCCGTGCGCCCGCAGCGACCGAAACCAACGCCGACGCTGCGTAACAGTAAGCTTTCGAGCTTGTCTGCCCTCGGACGATGTCCGGGGGCATTTTTTCGCGGCGTGTGAAGATGATTATCGCGGCTGCTTGTCGAGCCAGCGCTTGAGCATCCGCACGTTGCGGACGTTGGCGCGGAACATGACATCGAAGGCGTCACCCGCGATCGGCACCAGGCCGACCACGCCATCGAGCGCGACATTGCCCAGCATCCGCGTCGTGATGTACCAGGGCGCGCCGAGCGCGCGCGCCTCGCGCACCACCCACAGCGAGATCGCTGTCGTGATGATGTCGCCGACGACAGGGATCAGCCCGATCAGCCCGTCGATGCCGTAGCGGATATTGGTGCCCGGCACGATGAAGGCGACGTCGAGCAGTTTCGACAGCGCTTCCAGCCGCGCCAACCGCTGCTCGCGGGTGAGATTGCCGAACGGGTTGGCGCTGGAATTCCCGAAGTCGATCCGGAAACCCTCGAACTGCCCGCGCAGGCTGGGGTCGGGGATTTCGCGCCCCTCCTGGTCGATCACAGGCCCACGGCCCTTCGCGCGCCCCGGTGAGGGACGTTCGGCGCGGGCGCGGTTCGGCACAAAAATATCGTCGTTTGTCATGGCCATCAGATGGTAACGCAAAAGGCGTGCGCAAGTTGCGTCAAATTATCGCTGAACTTGCTGAGTCAGCACCCGTGCGGCCGTCGAAGTCCGTCCCAACCGCGCAGGAACCCACTTCCGTCATTGCGAGCCACCGGGTCGCGCGAACGCGCGCCCGATGACAGGCTCCGCGAAGCAATCCATCGGGCCGCAAAGCAAGAATGGATTGCTTCGTCGCTTCGCTCCCTTGCGCAAACGCTTCGCGTTTGTCGCAGGCAATGACGTGGAATTCAGATTCAATTTCAAACAGCAATGTCGTCCCGGCCTAGTGCGCAATTGCGCACGGGGTGTGCTGGCTTGACACGATTTCTGACAATCAAAATTGATCTGCCCCGGCTTCCGCCTTCGCTCGTTGAGCTCCGGCGGACACATCGCCAAGGCTACGCCGGGCGCAGCCGTCGCGCCAAATTGTCGCGATTTTACGTCGAATGCACCGGCGTCTGTTCGTCGGCATATTTGTGCGCCAACCACGACGACAGCACCGCGGGCACGCCGCCGACCAGCCCGTAGAGGATGAACTGCGTCACGCCGGTGTCCGGGCCGCGCGAGCCATAGAGCAGTTCCGTGACCGTGAACCCGATCGCGCCCACGATGCATAACCGCACCCACCAGGGAATCCGCCGCACGTGATAAAGGATGTCGTCGATGGCGCCGATCATCAGCGCCGGCACGACGCCGAACAGATAGCTGTATTGCAGCGTCTTGGCGAAAGTGCCGAAGAATTTCCCGACCTCCTTCCAATCGGTCTGGGCCCAGTAGCCGGAAGCCATCGTGATCGCGAACAGCATCAGCAACCCGCCGACGAACGGGCCGATGGCTCCGAAGATCAGATAGCGTTTCATGGACCGTCCTCTTCCAATCGCCGGATCAGATGCGGTCTCAGTCTTACGACGAACTTGCGGAAAATTCGACAGGCTTGACGGAAGCGTTGCGAAACAATCCGCCGCCGCCCGCTATTCGCCCCAGGCCGCGAACGCCTCGTTGAACGCCCGCTCGCCCGGCGCGCCCTTTTCGATCGCGATGATGGCGCGGCGCTGGTTGACGTAGACCAGCGGCACGTCGAACCAGGAACGCTCCTTCAGGAGCTGCAGATTGCGGGCGCGGTCGGCGTCGACGTTGGAGAGGCCGACCAGGAAGAAGCCGTCGGTGACCTTCACCGCGAGCCCCGCCAGCGGCGTGCCGCGCGCCTGCTCGTTGGATTTCATCAAGATGCCCGGCACGTTGCCGACGCCGCCGCCGGAGAAATCCTGCGGCAGGATGAAGGTGAGCTCCGCGGTGTGGCTTGCGGGGAGCGAGGTGTCGGTGTTGCGGCGGAACGACATCGTCATCTTGAACTTGCGGTCGGGAATTTCGATGTCGGCGCGCACGCTGATATCGGGCTTCTGGCTGCCGCTCCCCTTGATCGGTTCGGTACGCCAGATCACCGAGCCGACATATTGCTTGCCCTTGGGATCGGACGGGTCCTCGTCATATAGCACCACGCGCTGCGCCACCGGCGCTACCTGGTCCGACGACGGCTGGCCGACGCGATCGGGGATCTTCGGCTTCGACTGCGGCGCTGACGGATCCTTCGGCGCTTCGACGACGGGCGAGGATTTGAACAGGCTGCTCACCACGTTGATGGCGGACTTGCCCCCGACCATCGCAGCGCCGATCACGACAAGCACGATGCCGACCGCGATCGCGCTCTTGAACGGGAAAGCCGCGCCGACCCGGCGTGGCTTTTTCGGCTCGCGGTCGCGATCCTGCGACAGCCGCGAACGCTGCGGCGGCGGCTGCATCGGGGAAGCCTGCGGCGAATAGCGGTCGGCCTCCTCGAGCGACTCCTCATAGGAATACGGCGCTTCCGGATCGGCGCCGCGGTTCTCCATGCTCGGCTCGAGCCGGTCGAACTCCGGCGAGGGCGAGGGCACGTTGGCGTAGGTCTTGCGCGCCGAGCGGTTGGCCTGGGCGGCGGCGCGGCCGAGATCGTCGGCGTCGGCGGCGATGTCGCGGAAGCCGCGCATGCCCGGCGGCTGCGGCATCTGCGGCGCTGAATTGTCGGGGCCGCGGCGCGCCGCGCCTGACCGTTCACGGGTCGGCGGCAGCGGCGGCTCCTGCGCCGGCAGTTGCGGCGGACGGGGCGGCGGTGGCGGCAAATCGGGCCGCAGGTTGCGCGGCGCGCGTTGCTGTTCGCCGTCACCAGACGGCGGACGGCCCTCGCGCGCGGGCGGCGGGGCTGCCGGGCGCGGACGGGGCGGGTTAGCTGCAGGCGCGCCGGATTCAGGCGGGCGCGCATTGGCGCGGCGGAAGGCGTCGCCGCCGCGCGAAGCCCCGGCGCCGCCGGGCCGCGAGGCGTCGCGGGCGCGCTGGGCGGCCTCGGACTCGACCTTGCGGACGGCCTCTTCCAGCGACAGCCGCTCCCGGGTGATTTCCGATTCGCTCAGCGGCGGCTGCACGCTGCGCAGCTGCGCGATCAGCGCCGAGCGGGCCCGCTCATAAAGCGCACGGCGGCTCTCGCCGGGAGCACTGGGGTCCAGTCCGGCAATGGCGCGGGCGATCAGCGGGTAGTAGTCAGCCATAACGACTCAACAATGCGGACTTATGGGTAACAACTCGTTAAGCCTCGAACGGGTTTTGAACGAGAATAGTATCCTCGCGTTCCGGGCTGGTGGAAAGCAACGCGATCGGGCAGCCCACTAATTCCTCGACCCGGCGGACATATTTAATGGCCTGGGCCGGCAGATCCGCCCAGGAACGGGCATTGGCGGTCGGCTCCTTCCAGCCTTCGATGGTCTCGTAGATCGGCACCACCCGGGCCTGGGCACCCTCGCCGGCCGGCAGATGGTCGATTTCCTTGCCGTCCAGCATGTAGCCGGTGCAGACCTCGATCGTGTCGAAGCCGTCGAGAATATCGAGCTTGGTCAAGGCGAGGCCGGTGATGCCGCAGGTTCTTGCGGCTTGTCGTACCAAGACGGCGTCGAACCAGCCGCAACGCCGCGGCCGGCCGGTATTGGTGCCGAACTCGCGGCCCCGCTCGCCGATCTTGCGGCCGATCTCATTGTCCAATTCGGTCGGGAACGGGCCCTGGCCGACCCTCGTCGTATAGGCCTTGCAGATGCCGAGCACATAGCCGACCGCGCTCGGCCCCAGGCCGCTGCCGGTCGCGGCCTGCGCCGCCACGGTGTTGGACGAGGTGACATAGGGGTAGGTGCCGTGGTCGACGTCGAGCAGCGCGCCTTGCGCGCCCTCGAACAGGATGCGCTTGCCCTCGCGGCGCTTGAGATCGAGCAGCCGCCACACGGTCTCGGTGTAGGGCAACAATTGCGGCGCCAGCGCGGTGAGGTCCTTCAGGATGACGCGGCCGTCAAACTCCTCCAGCCCGAGGCCGCGGCGCAGCGCGTTGTGGTGCGCCAGCAGGCGGTCGATCTTGTGCGGCAGGGTGTCGAGGTCGGCGAGGTCCATCAGGCGGATGGCGCGGCGGCCGACCTTGTCCTCATAGGCCGGGCCGATGCCGCGGCGGGTGGTGCCGATCGCGGTGCCGGCGTTGGATGATTCGCGCAAGGCGTCGAGTTCGCGGTGCAGCGGCAGGATCAGCGTGACGTTCTCCGCGATACGGAGATTTTCCGGGCTGATGGCGACGCCCTGGCCCCTCAGCCGGGTGACCTCGTCGAGAAAGGCCTGCGGATCGAACACCACGCCGTTGCCGATGACGCCCAGTTTCGAAGGCCGCAGCACGCCCGACGGCAGCAGCGCCAGCTTGTAGGTCTCGCCATTGATGACGAGCGTGTGGCCGGCATTGTGGCCGCCCTGGAAGCGCACGACGATGTCAGCCTGCTCCGACAACCAGTCGACGATCTTGCCCTTCCCCTCGTCACCCCATTGGGCGCCGACGACGACAACATTGGCCATTTCTAAGGTTTTCCCTGCGGCTCACGTGGTTTCAGCATGACCTCCCCGGAAAACTACTGCCCGACTTTCCGGATCATGCTTTAGATCGCCCAGCCCAAATCACGGCCTTAAGGCCGTTCGCATGCGAGGCAGCCCAACCGGATAAAGGAAGCAGCCCGTCTAGGCAAGCAAGAAGCAAGCTTCGGGGGTCGTCAAAAAGGAGGACAACCCTTTGATATCCCCCAAAAATTTGTGGCGGCGCCAAGGCGGCGACATGAACGCGGAGTAATCTGGCAAATGTCTAAAACCACTCCTGCGACAAAGGCGCTGGAAAAGCTCGGCGTGAAGTTTGTGCTGCACAGCTATGTCTATGATTCCACCGCCGACAGCATCGGCCTGCAGGCGGCCGAGGCGCTCGGCGTCGAGCCCTCCCGGATGCTGAAGACGCTGATGGCCGAGGTCGACGGCAAGCCGGTCTGCGTCGTGGTGCCGTCGGACGGCGAAGTCAGCATGAAGAAGCTCGCCTCTGCGTTCGGCGGCAAGGCCGCGAAGATGATGCGCCCGGCGGATGCCGAGCGACTCACCGGCTATCATGTCGGCGGCATCTCGCCGTTCGGGCAGAAGAAGCGCGTGCCGGTCGCGATCGAGGCCACAGCGCTCGGCCACGCGACCGTGTTCCTCAATGGCGGGCAGCGCGGATTGCAGGTCGAGCTCGATCCTGATGACGCGATGCAGGCGCTCGGCGCGATCGCGCCGGCGCTGACGGCGTGAGGGTTCAAGACACCGCGCGCAGTTTTGCTTCGGGGCTCGGCTGCGCGAAATCACAGCGCTTCGCGACGGCCAGGAACAGCAGGACCAGCGGCACCATCGATGCCAGCAGCGCGGCGCTGGCGACCAGCGCCGCCGACGGCGATCCCCAGGCGTCCTGCAGGCTTCCGGCGACGGTGGGTCCGGCCGCCATCAGGACGTAGAAGCAGGTATAGAACAGGCCGAATCCCATCGACCGATCGGCCGGCTCGAGCACCCTGGCAGGCATCGACAGGATCGCGCCCGACATCGGACCGATCGCGACGCCAAAGATCAGGCATGCGATCGTCGGATGAAAATTCTCCACGAACAGCATCAGCGCACAGGCTGCGATCAAGCTGCAGGCGATGATTGCGGTGATCGGCCGGCCGGCGCGGTGCACGAGATAGCCGCCGGCCGGAATGGCAATGATGGTGAACCAGATCGAAAGGCTCGTCAGCGACGCCGCAACCGTCGGCGAGGATCCCTGCGCCACCATCAACAGCGGCGCGTAGCTGAAGAACAGAACGCAGGCGAGATTCATCGCGCCCCAGATGGCGCCCGATATCACCACCGGGATCAGCGCCGCGCGCGGCAGCCGTCCGGGGCCGGCGGCCTCCGCCTGAATTGACTGCGCCGCGCGCGGAATCATCGCAAACGCCAGCAGCGCCGCCACCGAACAGATCGCCCCCGACGCCATCACCGCCTGCCAGCCGAGCGAATGGGCGATCCAGGTCTGGATCGGCAGCGCAATCATGGCGCCGAACGGCCAGCTCATCTGCAAGATCGACATCGCCAGCACCATCTCGCGGGCGTCGAACCAGTCCGCCACCATCTTGGTCGCGACCAGACCCACGATCGTGCCCCCGACCCCGCCAACCGTGCGCGCCGCCAGCGCGAAGGCGAGATCACCGGAATAAACCAATGCCAGGCCGGAAACCGCCATCAGCACCAGGCCGACGATCCCGAGCGTCTTTTCGCGGCCCCGGCTACCGAGCAATCCGGCCGGGAATGCGACGAGGACGCCCGGCAGCATATAGGCGCCGAGCAGCATGCCGACTTCCGAATAGCCGATGCCGAGATCGGCCATCAGAAGATTGGCCGCCGACCCGATCGATTGAAACTGGAATCCGATGGCCGCACGCGTCGCGAACAACACCGCAAGGACGATCCACTTGCGTCCGGGCATACGGATACTCCAGGGGTTCAATCGGTGCGTTCGCCGCTGAGCACGTTGGAGAACTCGGATAATTCATCCTCGGAGATCTCGTGCAGCGAGAGACGCAGCTGCATGATCGCAAGATCGACCAGATGGCCGGCAAAGGAGACGCCGCCGGAAACCAGCAAATTGCGCTGCTCTACCAGCACCGGAAGCACATTACGCAAACGACGCGCACTTAACTCATCCATAGCGATGCCCTTTGAGAGGTCGCTGCGACGTCGCGACCAGCCACTGGCCCGTGGTGGCGACGTCGGCGAAAAGTTCGATCGCCCTTGTGGCGAGCACATGCACGGCGGCGGCATCGGTATTGGGCCGCGACCGGCTCACGGATGCATCGCTCAGGAAGGTGACGCTGTGCTCCCTGCGCGCGGCATCCATCGCCGTCGCAAGGCAGGTTTCCTCGGCGACGAGACCGGCAATGGCGAAGCTTCCGGCCTGCGAGACCACGCTTTCGAACAGATGATTGCTGTAGCAGGACGGCTGCTGGCGCTCGAACACCATGTCCGACCGCCGCGGCTCGAGACCGGAAATCCAGGCCGACTGGCTCGAGCGTTCGAGTATGCCCGGGCCATCGCCCCGCCCCTCGGCTTGCCGCGTGAACGCGATCGGTATGGCGAACTCGCGCGCATGCCGGATCGCGGCCATGCAGTTGTTCATCGAACGCTGGATGTCGCGCGCGTTGTCCCTGGCCAATGCGGCGTAGTTTTTCTCCTGCAGGTCGACCATGATCAGCAGGCGGCCACGCGAGGCGCCGACATAGGTTCGCAGATCAATGACCGAACTCATTGGACATCCGCCGCTTCGCAAA
The DNA here is from genome assembly GCF_040546575.1 of Bradyrhizobium sp. OAE829. Classification (NCBI taxonomy): domain Bacteria; kingdom Pseudomonadati; phylum Pseudomonadota; class Alphaproteobacteria; order Hyphomicrobiales; family Nitrobacteraceae; genus Bradyrhizobium; species Bradyrhizobium sp. OAE829. Next base: position 2,800,346 of record NZ_JBEPOE010000001.1, read on the forward strand.
CTCCCCGGCTGGTAGATTTCTCGAGGATGCCTGGTCTATCCCAGCGGCCTTCGGGACGAATGAGCACGTAGGGATCATCGTTGAGGGTGATACATTGCGGATGCTTTTCGGTCTCGAGTTTGACCTCGACATAGTCAAAGTCCGAAAACACGAACTTGCGGCCGGGCGAGCGCTTGAAGCCACGTTGCTCCCAGAAGCCGAGCAGCCGGGCCTGCGCATGCGCGTACAGCACGCGGTAGCCCTTCTTCCGGCACAGCTCGATGGCCGTGTCCACGATCTGGCCGGCCAGGCCGGCGTTGCGACTTTCGTTGCGGACGGCCAGTCGTTCGAGCTTGGCGAAATCGGCAAAGTAGCGGATCCGCATGCAGCCGACCGGCTCACCATCCTTGTGGCAGATCAGATGGGTGGCGGAGAAATCGTTGCCGTCGAATTCCTCTTCAAACGGGCAATGCTGTTCGCCCATGTAGACCGCGCCGCGGATCGCAATGACCCGCGCCATCTCGTCCATCGAGCGGACGACCTCGACGGTGACCGGCTCGGGCGGCATTGGCTTGACCCGCGGAAGGTCCTTCGAGCGGTCGAACATCTGCAGATGCGGCGCGAACAATTCCTCGTAGCTTGCGCCCGGCTGGAAGCCGAGCGGCTCCAGCACGCGCAGGCCGCCCTTGGTGATGGGACGCGAATAGAGGTTGACGCCCTGGTAGAGCGGCGAGGAGATTTTCTGCAGCACGAGCGGGATCGCTGCCGCGAGCGTACCCTTGGCATGGATCGCCCAGACATAGATGCCGGCCGGACGCTCGGATTGCCGCGCGACGTAGCACAGCTCGGGATCCTTGGTGTTGAGCCGGCCGTCGAGCAGCCGGCGCATGCCCTCATGGGTTAGCGGCAACACCGCAAGGAAGCCCTCGCCCTTGGGGTCTTCGATGTCGAACCGGTCGCTTCGCGCGATGGCCCAGAAAATATCGGGGTTGTGGCGTGCCGCCGCCTGGAGGATTTCGTTCTTGGTTAATCCCGGTATGTCGGCGCGGGCCCTGTCAACCAGCGAGGCGATGCCGGCGGCCCCGACGGTGAAAATCACCGTGCGTCTGGCCACTTGAAGATTGGTCATTCTCTCGAGAGAATGGGCCGTAGACCGGCTGGCGGGAACCGAGCGGCTGGCGCGAGCGTGCTCGCGGGCGGATTTTCTGATCAGATCGATGTCGAGCGCGTTCATTGATCGTCTCTTGATTGTGTAAGGCTGAGTTTTCTGCCAAGAATAGAAATATGGTTCCCTTAAATTAGAAGGCGATAAACGAGGCGATTTGTATGCACTCAGGTGAGCGCAGGGGCGCGCACAGCGGCGCGCACATGCCGGGACGAATGGCGAACTGGGATCTCGTCCGGATTTTCCTGGCGGTCGCCAGAACCGGAAGCTTCCGCGCCGCAGCTGCGGAGCTGAACATGTCCGCCAATTTCCTCAGCAAGCGCATTTCAGTCCTGGAGAATACCTACAAGACGCCCCTGATGACCCGCCACGTCGACGGCATCAGGCTGACGCCGGAAGGCGAGGCGGTTCTGGACGCCGCCAAACGGATGGAAGAGGCGTCCTTCGGGCTCGACCGCGCGCTAAGCCGGGCGACGCCGGCGCTCACCGGCGAGGTCCGGCTTGCCGTCACCGAGGGGCTCGGCACGTTCTGGCTGGCGCCCCGGCTGGTCGAATTCCAGCGGGTCTATTCCGGACTGCTGGTCGATCTGAAATGCGAGATGCGATCGGCGGACGTGCTCCGGCTCGAAGCCGATGTCGCGGTGCAACTCGAGGAGCCCGCCAATCCCAACCTGAAGCGGGTCAAGATCGGCCGGCTTCACATCATGCCGTTCGTCAGTCCGTCCTATGTCGAAATCTACGGCATGCCGACAGATCTGAACGACCTGCAGCAAAACCATCGCATGGTGATTCAGGAATCAGAACAGACCAAAGGCAAGGAGATGTACGAACGGCATGCCGCACGCGAACAGCTCGGCTTTGTCGCGATGCGCAACAACGTCTCCAGCGCGCATGTCTGGGCTGTCTCCAAAGGCGCCGGCATCGGCTGGTTGCCGACCTACATACCGGCGATCGCCGGGCCCTTGATCCCGCTCGATCTCGGTGTCCAGTTTCCGCTCGATATCTGGCTCACCTATCATCCCGATGCGAAGCGCATTCCACGCGTCAAGCAATTGATCGACTGGACCATCCAGGCGTTCGACGGCCGCAAATATCCGTGGTTTCGGGATGAGTTTGTCCATCCCGACGATTTGCAGAAAACCTACAAGGGCGAGCCGCTGGTGAATCTGTTCGCTGGTTTCATGAAAGAATCACGGTCAAAGATTGGCTGAGCGAGACAAATGAGCAAGTCGACCGACGGGCAAATCGATCAACTGGTGAAGGCGCGATGGCTCGCGCTCGGGCTTTCGCAGAACGATCTTGCGGAAGTACTCGGAGCCTCCGGCCAGCCGACGCCGATGGCCAACAACGGGTCGGGCCGCGTTAGTGCCGGCCGCCTGATGCAGGTGGCGGACGCGCTCGGCGTCTCCCACGATCTGTTCGAGGGCCTGTCGCCGTCGACCAAGCCGCAAAAGCCGCAAGCCGGTATCGCCAATTCCGATACGATGCAGGCGCTGCTCGAATTGCGTTTGCTGCGCGTGTTCCGCGAAGTGCAGGACAACAATACCAAGCGGATGCTGATCCAGCTCGCCGAGCAGATCGTCAAGCGTCAGGCCGCGGGCCCCGACCAGGCGGGTTAACCGGAACGCCCGCACATCTCCCTCCGCGCATGGTCGCGATGCATCTGCCCCATTGATGAGCGCGGCAAATCGGTGTCTGTGACACAGGCCGGGCGACCTTCTCCGGCCCGGCTTGCATCGCCGGGCGGGCCGCGGCGTCATGAACCGGGCCTTGTCTTTGCGAATGTCTGCTTCCGAACCCAACGCGCCCGCCCAGCCCGCGACCTGGATCGCCAACCAGCCTTATTTGTTGCTCAGCATCACCGCGCTGTGCTGGGCCGGCAACGCCATCGTCGGCCGCCTCGCCGCCGGGCATATCCCACCGGTGACGCTGTCGTTCCTGCGCTGGTCGTTCGCCTTCCTCATCATCCTTCCCTTTGCCTGGAAACATCTGGTGCGCGACTGGGCCGCGATCCGCGGCCACCTCGGCATCATGATCTTTCTGTCGATCGCCGGCATCGGCGCCTTCAACACCCTGCAATACTGGGCGCTCGAACACACCCAGGCGCTCAACACGCTGCTGCTGCAGTCGGCCGGGCCGCTGATCGTCGCAGTGTGGTCGCTGGTCCTGTTCGGCGTGCGGCTGACGCTGGCCCAGGCCGGCGGGGTTCTGCTGTCGCTGGCCGGCGTGCTGGTGATCCTGCTGCACGGCGATCTCACCACGCTCAAGAACATCGAGTTCAACAAAGGCGACCTCATCTTCACCGTGGCGCTGGCGATCTTCGGGCTTTATTCGGTGCTGTCGCTGAAACGCCCGGCCATCCATGGCCTGTCGTTCGTCGCCTTCACCTTCGGCGCGGGTGCAGCGTGCCTGATCCCGCTGTTCATCTGGGAACTGTTCGCACGGCCCCTGATGCGGATCGACACCGCCAACCTGCTGACGCTGTTTTATGTCGCGCTGTTTCCCTCGACGCTGGCCTATCTGTGCTTCAATCGCGGCGTGCAGCTGATCGGCGCCAACCGCGCCGCCCCCTTCTTTCACGTGGTGCCGGTGTTCGGAACCGTGATGTCGATCGCCTTCCTCGGCGAGCACCCGCAGCCGTTCCACTTCTTAGGGTTTGCGCTGGTCCTGACCGGTGTTTTTGTGGCGTCGCGAAAGCAGCCCAGCTAGTTTTGGACAGCCCGGTTGCGGTGACTTGCAGCGGCAAATCCGCTATCTACTGGGCCTGCTTCGCAGGATTTCGCTGATGGCGCGCGCCAGCAATCTGATGATCGGGACCTTGACCCTGGCGTTGATCGCCGGGTCGCTCGGCTCGTTCCTTGGCTATCAGAAATTCGCTGGCAACAAGCAGAAGACGCCGTTCCGGGTGATCTTCGAGGGCTCCGCCTCCGGCCTGCGCCAGGGCGGCAGCGTGAATTTCGCAGGCGTGCGGGTCGGCGAAGTGGTGTCGATGCAACTGGACCACCCGCGCCGCGTCGTTGTGCTCACCATGATCGACGGCAACACCCCGGTGCGCCGGGACACCCAGGTCGGCCTCGAATTCCAGGGCCTGACCGGCATCGCCGCGATCTCCTTTACCGGCGGCACGGTCGATCCGCCGCCGCTCGGCGCCGACGGCATTCCCGAACTGACCGCGGATCCGGAAGGACTGCTGGACATGCAGGAACGAATCCGCGTGGCGCTGCGCAACGTCGACAAGATCATCGCCGACAATGAAGTCGCCGTAAAAGACACGCTGCGCAATTTCGAAACGTTCACCGCCTCGCTGTCCGGCAGTGGCGAGCGGATCAGCAACATCATCGGCACCGCCGATGACGGCATCAACGCGGTCGACGGAGCGCTGACCAAGACCAAGGATTTCCTCGGCGGGCTCGGCAGCGACAAATATGGCGGCGACCTGTTGCCGACCGTGATTTCGATGCGCGAACTGATCGTAAGCTTCGACAAGAAGTCCGACACGGCGCTGAAAGAAGCCCGGAAAATGCTGATCGATCTCAGCCAGTCCATCAACAACAGCAAGTTTGCCGCGCCCCCCGCCAGGCGCTAAAGCGCTCTTTGTTTGAGCATGATCTTTTTCGGAAAACCGCTTCGCACTTTTCCGGATCATGCTGTAGCGTCTTGCCCCGATAATAACCAAGAACAGGGACTGCTCCGCCGTGCTCGATAAATCCGCTGGCCTGACCGCTCCGCCCGCAACAGTGACCCGGGCCACGAGCGCGGTTCCACGTCACTTGAAACGCTATCTCTCGCTTGACGATTTCGAAGCGACGGCGCGGCGGCGGATTCCGAAATTCCTCTACGGCTATATCGCCGGCGGCGCCGAGACCGACGCCGCGGTCCGCGACAACCGCACGGCCTTTGACGAATACGGCTTCGTGCCGCGCGTGCTCAACGACGTCTCCGGCCGCGACCAGACCACGACGCTGTTCGGCAAGACCTACGCCTCGCCGTTCGGCATTCCGCCGATGGGCTCCTCGGCGCTGTGCGCCTATCGCGGCGACATCGTGCTGACGCGGGCGGCGGCCGCCGAAAACGTGCCGATGATTCTCTCCGCCTCCTCGCTGATCACGCTGGAGGACGTGCGCCGGGAAAATCCGGCCGCCTGGTACCAGGCCTATCTGGCGGGCCTGCCCGCCCGTATCGAGCCGCTGGTCGACCGGGTCGCCGCGGCCGGCTACGACACGTTCGTCGTCACCGCCGACGTGCCGGTGCCGCCCAACCGCGAGAACAACATCCGCAACGGCTTTCAGGTGCCGCTGGCGATCACGCCGCGCGTCGCCTGGGATACGGTCACCCATCCGCACTGGCTGTTCGGCACCTGGCTGCGCACCGTGAAGAACCACGGCATGCCGCATTTCGAGAACATGGACGCGCAGCGCGGTCCGCCGGTGCTGGCCAAGAATCTGATGCGCAACATCGGCGCCCGCGACCAGCTCGCCTGGAAGCATGTCGAACTGATCCGCAAGCGCTGGAAGGGCAAGCTCGTCGTCAAGGGACTGGTCTCGCCCACCGACGCCCGGATCGCGCGCGAGAGCGGCGTCGATGGCGTGATGCTTTCCAACCATGGCGGCCGCCAGCTCGACTACACGATGTCGGGCCTGCGCACGCTGCCGGAGATTGCGGCCGAGGCGAAAGGCATGACCGTCATGGTCGACGGCGGCATCCGCCGCGGCACCGACGTGATCAAGGCGCTGGCGCTCGGCGCCCATTTCGTCTGGGTCGGCCGTCCCTTCCTCTATGCTGCGATCGCCGGCGGCGAGGCCGGCGTGCAGCGCGCCATCAGCCTGCTCCATGCCGAAATCGACCGCGACCTCGCGCTGCTCGGCATCCGCAGCATCAGCGAGATCACGCCGGATCTGGTACGAAAGTTCTAGGGCCGGCCCGCAGCACATTGCAGGTATGGGACTGCTCGAGCCCGGCGGGTCAGGGGCCCCTATTGTATTGCCCAACCCTGTGCAGGCTGGGTATCCTCGGCCCCCTCAAAGGCGAGGGGAGAAGGCCGATGACCGCTTTCAATACGGTGCGTTTCCGGGTGAAACCAGGACGCGATCAGGAATTTCTGGATGCCCACAAGAACGTTGAAGCGACGTGGCCGGGCCTGACGCACGCCAACATCATCAAGACCGGCGACCGCTCCTACTGCATTATCGCCGAGTGGAAAGACATGGACGCGTGCGTCGCGGCGCGGCCGAACATGATCGCGACCCTCAATTCCTTTCGCGATACGCTCGAAGACCTCGGCGGCGGCCTCGGCGTCACCGATCCGGCGGCGGGTGAGGTCGTCCTGGCGCTGAAATAGTTCGTGGCGGCCTTCTTCGGCATTCCCAGAACGTCCCATTGACGGTTCTGAACAACTCGGAAACCCTGCCCGCGCTTTTCGGGATTGACTTCAGTCGCCCGTTTCGAGCACGGCTGACGGGGCATTTCCGGCCAGCGACGGTTGGCTGAAGTGGTACGTCTATTGCTTCCGGGCAATCTGCGCTTGAGGGGAAAGAACACACGATGATCCGCCTGTTTCTCGATCGGCTCTATTTGTTCTCCGGCTATCTCGCCGGACTTTTCCTGATTGCGATTTTCGTGCTGATGATGCTGCTTTCGGCTGGCCGGCCGCTCGGCATCAACATTCCGGCGGGCGACGATTTCATCTCCTGGTGCATGGCGGCCACCGCCTTCCTCGGGCTCGCCCATACGTTCAAGCACGGCGAGATGATCCGCGTGGGTCTTTTGATCGACCGGCTCAGCGACAGCGTCCGCCATTACGTGGAGATCGCCGCGCTGCTGGTCGGCACCGGCTTCATCGGCTTTTTCGCCTGGAACGCCTCGGTCATGACCTGGCAGTCGTGGAAGTTTTTCGACATTTCGCAAGGCGTCATCGCGGTGCCGCTGTGGATCCCGCAGCTCGGCTACAGCGGCGGCCTCGTGATTCTCTTCATCGCCTTTGTCGACGAGCTGATCCACGTGCTGCGCGGTTTTCCGCCGCGCTACGAATTGCCGAAACCAAAGAGCGCCGAAGAGATCGTCGAGCGCGCCATGCAGAGCGGGGTCTGACATGGAGCTGCTTTCGATCGCCGCCATCCTGCTGGGATTTCTTGCGCTGCTGCTCGGTGGCGGCGTCTGGATTGGCGTCGCCTTGTTGGCGACGGGATGGGCCGGCATGCAATTCGCCGGCGGCGCCATTCCGGCGGGCAGCGTGCTGGCGACAACGGTGTGGGGCAACAGCGCGTCGTGGTCGCTGGCAGCCTTGCCGCTGTTCATCTGGATGGGCGAAATTCTGTTCCGCACGCGGCTCTCGGAAGAAATGTTTCGCGGATTTGCACCGTGGCTGAACTGGCTGCCGGGCCGGCTGATGCACGTCAACGTGCTCGCCTGCGGCGTGTTCGGTTCGGTGTCGGGATCATCGGCCGCGACCTGCGCCACGGTGGCCAAGATCGCGTTGCCCGAACTGAAGAAGCGCGGCTATGACGAAGGCCTGAGCCTCGGCTCGCTGGCCGGCGCCGGCACGCTCGGCATTCTGATTCCGCCGTCGATCACCATGGTGGTCTACGCCGTGCAGGCCAACGTCTCCATCATTCAGGTCTTCCTCGCCGGCTTTCTGCCGGGCTTGCTGGTGATGGCGCTTTACTCCGGCTACATCGCCGTCTGGTCGCTTGCCAATCCGAAGCGCACGCCGCCGGCCGACCCGCCGATGAGCTTTCGCAGGCGCATCTCGGAATCGCTCAACCTGCTCCCTTGTCTGCTGCTGATCGCTTTCGTCTTTCTGTCATTGCTGATGGGCTGGGCGACGGCGACGGAATGTGCCGCCTGGGGCGTGCTGGGATCGCTCGCGATCGCATGGTGGCAGGGCGCGCTGACCTGGCAGGCGTTCTGGGCCAGCGTCATGGGCGCAACGCGGGTCAATTGCATGATCCTGCTGATCCTGGCGGGCGCTTCCTACATGGGCACGTCGATGGCCTATACCGGCATCCCGCTGGCGCTCGCGAACTGGGTGAACGGTCTTCACCTCAGTCCCTATGCGCTGATCGCGGCGCTCACCGTCATGTACATCGTGCTCGGCACGGCCCTCGACGGCATTTCGATGATCGTGCTAACCACGGCCATCGTTATTCCGATGGTGAAGCAGGCCGGATTCGATCTCGTCTGGTTCGGTATTTTCCTGGTGCTGGTGGTGGAAATGGCTGAAGTCTCTCCGCCCGTCGGTTTCAACCTGTTCGTGTTGCAGACCATGAGCGGCAAGGATTCCAACACCGTCGCCAAGGCGGCCCTGCCGTTCTTCTTTTTGCTCGTTCTGGCGGTTGCCATCATCACGGTGTTTCCTGATATCGTGATGCTGCTGCCGCGGATAGCGTTCCCTGGCTAGAGAAAGGTATTGTCATGTTGAGGCTGGTTAAAACGTGCGCAATGGCTGCCGGCGTCGCGGCGCTTGCGATTTCCGCAACGCTCGCTCCCGCGACGGCGCAGACGAAATGGAATCTTCCGGCGGCCTATCCGGCGGACAATCCGCATTCGGTCAATCTGACCGCGTTTGCCAAGGACGTCGGCGACGCCACCGGCGGCAAGCTGCAGATCACCGTGCATGCGGCGGCGTCGCTGTTCAAGGCGCCGGAAATCAAGCGCGCGGTCGCGACCGGTCAGGCGCAGGCGGGCGAAGTTCTGATCTCGCTGCATGAGAACGAGGACCCGTTGTTCGGCGTCGATGTCGTCCCGTTCCTGGCGACGAGCTATCCGGCGGCCAAGAAGCTGTGGCTGGCGTCGAAGCCCGCCGTCGAAAAGAAGCTCGCGTCGCAGGGGCTGATGCTGCTGTTCGCGGTGCCGTGGGGTCCGCAGGGCATCTATGCCAAGAAGGACCTCAACACCATCGAGGACATGAAAGGCCTGAAATGGCGCGCCTATAATGTCGGGACGTCGCGCATCGCCGAACTGGTCGGCGCGCAGCCCATCACCATCCAGGCGGCGGAACTGCCGCAGGCGCTGGCGACCGGCGTCGTCAACGCGTTCATGACCTCGGGCTCGACCGGCTACGACAGCAAGGCCTGGGAAACCATGACGCACTTCTACGACACGCAGGCCTGGATTCCGAAGAACGTCACCTTCGTGAACAAGGCGGCTTTCGACGGGCTCGACAAGCCGACGCAGGAAGCGATCCTCAAGGCGGCCGCGGTCGCCGAAGAACGCGGCTGGAAGCTCGCCGAGGAAAAGGCGAAGTGGTATCTTGAGCAGCTTCAGGCCAACAAGATGAAGGTGCTGCCGCCACCTCCCGCGCTGAAGTCCGGGCTCGAGAAAATCGGCGAGCAGCTGACGGCCGACTGGTCGAAGAAGGCCGGCGCCGACGGTGAAGCCGTGGTCGCTGCCTATAAGAAGTAGGACGATTGTTATCGGGTTCTGTCGTCATGGCCGGGCTTGTCCCGGCCATCCACGTCTTTCTTGCTCAAGTAAAGTAAAGACGTGGATGCCCCGCACAAGGCCGGGCATGACGACAGATACGAATCGTTTTTCAAGCTATTGGGCAAGACCCGAAAAGCACCGGCCGCTTATTTGGCCATCCTCTCAGGATGACGCCGATGCCCCAATTCCGAACTTGCTGTACGCCTCATTCGTACAGATGATCACGTGCTCGGCGCAGCCATTGTGGCGGTGCGGATCGCAGCGGTTTTCGTAATCGGCTGATGTCATCATGTCGATGAAAGCGGCGACGTCGGGGTAATACACCAGCGCCAGATAATCCCACTGATTGCCCTCCTGCGCGCCGAGCGCGACCGCCTTGGCGTCGCCGGTCCATAGCAGCGTGCCGCCGCGCGCCTTGATCATCGGCACGGTAAGCGCGCTGTAGCGCAAATAGGCATCCCACCCCGAGCCGTCACCATCGAGCGAGCGTTCGCGGAACCGCATCAGATTGACCATCACGACCGGCCCCTGATGCGCCAGCTCCTTGAGACCCCTGACATTCAACAGATCGACGCCCATGGCTTACTCCTAAGTGACTTACTCCTAAATGACGTGCTCCCGGCCGGCTCAGACGGATTCAGGACATTGTAGCATTGCAGCCATAGTAGCATTGCAGACTCAGGCCTTGTCGCGCAGCGAAAATCCGGCACAACTCCCGCGAGACCATGACCAGCCCCGCGCCACTGCCGCCCGCCCGCGATCCGGTCGGCTGGCTCAACAACCAGCCTTATATCCTGCTGACCCTGACCTCGCTGTTCTGGGCCGGTAACATCGTGCTGGCCCGGCATGTCGGCGACCACGTGCCGCCGATCACGCTGACAACTATCCGCTGGTTCGGTGTGTTCCTGATCCTGCTGCCGTTCGCCTGGCCGCATCTCAAGCGCGACTGGACGGTTTTGCGCGCGCATCTGCCGCTGATGCTGTTCCTCTCACTGATCGGCTTTGCCTACAACAACGCGATCTCCTTCTGGGCGATGCAATACACCCAGGCGCTGAACGCGCTGCTGATCCAGTCGTCCGGCCCGCTGTTCGTGGCGATGTGGTCGCTGGTCCTGTTCGGCGTGCGGCTGACCGGCGCGCAGCTAGCCGGCATTGCCCTTTCGCTGATGGGCGTCCTGACCATCATCCTGCGCGGTGATTTCTCGGCGCTCGCCAGCATCAGCTTCAACAAGGGTGACGTGATGTTTGGCTCATCGCTGGTGTCGTTCGGGCTTTACTCGGCGCTGATGCTGCGCCGCCCGGTGACGCATCAACTGTCGCTGATCTCCTTCACCACCTGCTGCGGGGCGATGATGCTGGTGCCGTTCTCGGTCTGGGAGTTTTCGACCGGTGCCGTGCTGAAATTCGATTTCCTGACGCTGGCCACATTGGCGTATGTCCTGATCTTTCCATCGACGCTGGCCTACACGTTCTTCAACCGCGGCCTGGCGCTGATCGGGCCGAACCGCGCCGCGCCGTTCTTCCACCTGGTGCCGGTGTTCGGCTCGGCGATGGCGATCCTGCTGCTCGGCGAGCAGTTGCGGCTGTTTCACCTGGTCGGCTATGCGCTGGTGCTGGCCGGCGTCGTGATCGCGTCAAGGCGCGGCTCGGCGCGGAAATGAAAACGCGCGGCTGCGACCTCTCGACCATGCTGTACCGCTTCCGCTTTCCCTCCGGGCAGGCTAGCTTGCCCGCCAACCCCTCAAAAAAACCAACCGGGAGAAACGACCCTATGATCGCGTCCTTGAAACGATACCGGCGCATGGCGGCGGCAGCATCTCTGCTGTTCGCGCTGGCATCAACGGCTTCCGCGCAGGCTCCGTATCCGAACCGCAACATCACGCTGGTGCTGCCATTCGCCGCCGGCAGCGGCACCGACACCACGACGCGCCTGATCTCGAAGGAGATCGGCGTCTCGCTCGGCGTCAGCATGGTGATCGACAACAAGGCCGGCGCCAACGGCTCGATCGCCGCAAGCTATGTCGCCCGATCGGCGCCGGACGGCTACACGCTGTTCGTGACGACCAACACCACGCATTCGGCCAATCCGTTTCTCCTGAAGACCATGAGCTACGATCCGGTCAAGGATTTCACGCCGATCGCGCGGACCGGCGACCTGCCGTTCATGCTGGTGATCCATCCCGACGTTCCCGCCAATTCGGTCGCCGAGCTGATCGCGCTGGCGAAGAAGGAGCCGGGCAAATACTCCTATGCCAGCGGCAGTTCATCGGCGAGCGTCTCCGGCGCGACGTTTGCCCGCCTCGCCGGCATCGATTTGCTGCACGTGCCCTACAAGAGCTCGCCGCCCGCCTTGACCGACGTCATCGCCGGCCGCGTCTCGATGATGTTCATCGACGTCCCGACCGGCCTGCCCCACGTCAATGCCAAGGCGCTGAAGGCGATGGCCGTCACCACCAAGAAACCCTCCGCTTTGTTGCCACAGCTCCCCACGATGGACGCCACGGTGAAGGGCTTCGACATCACCTCATGGCAGGGCTATTTCGGCCCGGCCAATTTACCGAAGGACATGGTCACCAAGCTGAACGCGGAAATCCGCAAGGTCATCGAGCGGCCGGACATCAAGAGCCAGCTAGCCGAGCGCGGCATGGAGGCCTTTTCGAGCACGCCGGAAGAGTTCGACGCGTTCCTGAAAGAGCAGCTGGTGCTGTGGGAAAAGCTGATCGCCGACGCGGGGATCGAGAAGCAGTAGAGGGTAGATCGTAAGGTGGGCAAAGGCGCATCGCGCCGTGCCCACCATCGATCGATTGACCGTCATCAGGAATGGTGGGCACTCTTTCGCTTTGCCCACCCTACGAAGCGAGGCCGGTCGGAATACCTGGCTCGAAGCCCAAAGCGCCTTCGATCCATTTCGCCACCCGCAGCATACGATGGTCATTCAGATACGGGCCGACGATCTGAAGGCCGAGCGGAAGGCCATGCTTGCCGAATCCGGCCGGAAGGGTGACGGCCGGCACGCCGAGCAAGGTCCACGGCGCGCAATATTCCGCGTCGCCGGTATAGTGCAGCCCGCGCGGGGCTTCGCCAAACGCCGGCAAGGTCAGCACGGCATCATAGCCCGACATTTCCAAAGTCAATCTGTGGCGCCAGGCGTCCTGGAACGCTCTGGCCGCAAGGTAGCCGGTCGCCGAATGCGTCTTGCCGCTCTCGACGAGCGACTTCAGGTGATCACTGGTACGTTCCGGATAATTTGCGACGAGATCGGCGAATATCGGCGCAGCCTCGCTCGACAGGATGCAATTGATCGCCGTCCAGCTCGCCTCGTCCAGTTCGGATAATTCAAGCTCCTCCAGAATGGCGCCCTCGCCACGCAATTGGTCGATTGCAGCCTCGAACACCTTCTGCTGCTCGCCTTCAACGCGCGGCCATTTTGCAAAACGCACGACGGCAAGCCGCGGTTTGTTCAGCGGCGGCAGGCCGGTCCCGATATCGACGGCAAAGGCGGGCAACGGCCGGCCATGGAGATCGCGATCGCTCGATCCGGCGAGATGCGACAATGCGAACGCGACATCATCGACCCGCCGGGCAAAGAAACCGACGTGGTCCAGCGACGGGCTGAGCGGATGCACGCCGATGCGCGGGATGGCGCCGAAACTCGGCTTGAATCCGACAATGCCGTTGAACGCGGCCGGCCTGATGATCGAACCGAGGGTCTGGGTGCCGAGCGCCAGCGGCACCAGGCCCGCGGCAACGGCGGCCGCCGAACCTGACGATGATCCGCCCGGCGTATGCTCGCGATTCCAGGGGTTGACCGTCGGTCCCGGATGCCGCCAGGCGAATTCGGTCGATACCGTCTTGCCGAAGATCGTCGCGCCGAGATTGCGCAACCGCTCGACCACCCAGGCATTTGCGGTTGGAACCTGACCGGCATAGACGGGCGAACCGTTCGTCGTCGGCATGTCCGATGTGGCGATGATATCCTTGATCGCCACCGGAATGCCCGAGAGCGGGCCTGGCCGCCGCGCGGTATCGACGGGCAGATATTCAAACGCTTTCAGCGCGGGCTCGAGGGCTTTCGCCTTCAGCAGGCACAAGGCCGCATATTCGTCCGCCATGGGCTGGCTGTCGCCAAATAGGCGCAGAAGCTCAAGAACCCCTGCTTCCGAATTGGATATGGGACGCGCACGTCGATCGGTCATGCCAGCTTCCGGGAAGAATTCGCTCAAGACGGCAGAATAGCAGGCCCGCCCCCGGTCCAAAAGCATCATGCCCGGGACATTGCGAAGACGCGCTTCGCGAAATCCCGGGCACGAAGAGGTTAGCGCTAAGAACTGCTTACGCCGCCCGCACCTTGACGAGGAATTCGTCGACCGCGTTGCGCAGCATGCCGGACTGATTGTCGAGCTCGCGTGCGTTCGAGAGCACGTCGGACGCCGCCTTGCCGGTGGCTGCCGCCGCCGTGGTGACGCCGCCGATATGGGCGCTGATCTCGCTCGATCCCGCCGCCACCGACTGGATGTTGCGCGCGATCTCGCGCGTCGCGTCGCCCTGCTGTTCGATCGACGTCGAGATGCTCACGGTGATCTCGCTCATCTGTGCGATGGTTTCGGTGATGCCGCCGATCGAGGAGACCGCCTCGCTGGTGGAAGCCTGCATCGCCGCGACCTGGGCCGAGATTTCCTCGGTCGCCTTCGCGGTCTGGTTGGCCAAAGCCTTCACTTCGGAAGCGACGACCGCAAATCCGCGGCCGGATTCACCGGCGCGCGCCGCTTCGATCGTCGCATTCAGCGCCAGGAGATTAGTCTGCGCGGCGATCGAGTGAATCAGTTTGACGACCTCGCCGATCTTCTCGGCACCGGTGGAGAGCGCCTGGACGGTGGAGTTGGTGCGCTCGGCATCGCCCACCGCCTTGCTGGCGATTTCGCTCGAGCGCGCCACCTGGCGGGAGATCTCGGCCACCGAGCTCGACAGCTCTTCGGCTGCGGCCGCGACCGTGCCGACATTGTTCGACGAGCTTTCCGATGCCGCGCCAACCGTGGCGGCGCGCGCGCTGGCGTCGCTGGCGGTCGCCGTCATCGATTGCGCCGTGGTCTGCATGCCGGCGGCGGCGGTCGATACCGAGCGGACGATGCCGTTGACGCTGCGCTCGAAATCGCTGGCGATATTTTCCATCGCGGTCCGGCGTTCGGCTGCAGCTCGCGACTGTGTCGCCGCTTCGGCCTGTTCGAGGCCGCGGATCCGCACCGCATTGTCCTTGAAGATCTGCACGGTTGCCGCCATCGCGCCGACCTCATCGCCGCGCCCGAGACCGGGAATTTCACCGTCGATCTTGCCATCGGCCAGCGCCTGCATGCTGGCGCCGAGCTGGTTGAGCGGCTTTGAGATGCTGCGACCGATCATCCAGGCGATGCTGCCCGCGATCAAGCCGATACCGAGAATGGCGAGCCCCAGCAGCCAGGCGATCGGCTTCAGCTTGGCATCGAGATCGTCGAGATAGGCGCCGGTGCCGACATACATGTCGAAGCCGGGGACCGCCACCGCGTAGCCCATCTTGCGGATCGGCTTTTCCTCGCCGGGCTTCATGTATTCGTAGGTGAGCAGGATCGAACCGTTGGCCTTGACGCCATCCATCAGTTCCTGGGAAAGTTTTCGGCCGTTGGTCACCACGTCCATGCGGTTGGTACCGACCTGCGCCGGATTGGGCGTCATGATGGTGATGCCGTTATAGGCGGTGCCGAACAGATAGCCGGCGCCCTTGTCGTAGGTCAGGGTGTTTCCGCGCTTGCCGAACTCGGCGATGGCCGCTTCCTTGGTCATCTTGCCGGCATCGACCTCTTTCTTCAGGCCGGCGGCCATGTTGAGCGCCATATCGACGATCGCCTTGGTCTGGTCGATGCGCGCGTTCAGCATCTCGCGCTGCATAAGGTAGCCCGCGAGCACACCGGCCGCGCACAGGCCGAACAGCGTCACCCCCACCAAGATACCGAGCTTGGGGGTGATCTTCAGATTTGTCAGCTTCACGGGGGGGGCACTCCGGGGATGCGCGCGGGACGCGATTGGCGAATTGATTCGCCGCACGTTATCGTGCGAGCCTTTAGCGCTTTGTTACGAAGCCGCTCCGTAGAAGCCCGGACATGCAAAAAGCATTGGTCTCTATGCGGCGGGATTGTGCGAGAAGCTGATCAGGACGTTTATAATTCGGGGGGCCGCGGCACGCCGCCGCAGCCATAATCAACACCGAAGAGTCAAATCGGGAGCAAGAAATGCCGAAATTCAGGATATTGACGCCGAAAGGCGCGAGTTTCACGGTCGCCGGCGGCGGCTACGACTATGAAATGGAGGCGCTGGACCCGATCGGGGCCGAGATCATCGAAGCGCCGGCCAACGAGGCGGAATTCATCGCCGCCGCCCGCACCGCCGACGCCATCTACGCCAAGGGCATGCGGATCTCGAAAACGGTCATCGACGCGCTCGATAATTGCAAGGTCATCACGCTCGGCAGCGTCGGGGTCGATAGCGTCGATGTCAAAGCCGCGACCGCACGCGGCATCCCCGTCACCAATATCCCCGACACCTTCATCGAGGAGGTCGCCGACCACGCCATGATGCTGCTGCTCTCGGGCTTCCGCCGCCTGGTCGAGCAGGACAAGATGGTCCGCACCGGTCGCTGGTCCGAAGGCCGGCCGCAGCTTTTGAAGATTCCGCGGCTGATGGGGCAGACGCTCGGCTTCATCTCGTTCGGCCGGGTGGCACGCGCGGTCGCCAAGCGCGCCGCCCCGTTTGGCCTGCGGATGATCGCCTATGACCCCTTCATCCAGGAAACCCTGATTTCCGACCATGGCGTGCTCCCGGCGACCCTGTCGGAGGTGCTGTCGCAGTCGGATTTCCTCTCGATGCACGCCCCGGCGCGGCCGGAGGTGCATCACATGCTCGGCGAGAAGCACTTCAAGCAGATGAAGAAGAGCGCAATCTTCATCAATACCGGCCGCGGCGCCACCGTGAACGAGGAAGCGCTGATCAAGGCGCTGCAGGAGGGCTGGATCGCGCACGCCGCCCTCGACGTGCTGGAAACCGAGCCGCCGTCGCACAACAACCCGATGCTCTCCATGGAAAACGTCACGCTGACGGCGCATGTCGCCTCGGCATCGGCACGATTCGACGAGGCGCGCAAGCGCCGCGTGGGCTACGAATTGTCACTGGTATTGTCCGGCATGTGGCCGGTAAGCTGCGTCAATCCATCGGTGCTGCAAAACACCTCGCTTCGTCGCTGGCAACCTGTCAGCATGGACCGGGGGCCCAACAGCTAGGGCCGGCTGAACGCGCTATCTATCGGGCAACGCGGAGAGCGGTCCGCGCCCGGGAAGACGCACCAGAAAGAAATACCCTTTGGTTCCGCCAGGAACCGGAGGCCGCGAGCTCATTGGCGATCAACGCCGGGAGCAGAAAACAGGGAGACGATAATAATGACGATCGATATTACCCGCCGCGAGGCGCTGGCACTGGGTGTTTCCGCCGCCGCGCTGGCCGCCACCGGCGCATCGGCGCAATCACCGATCAAGGCCGCCGATGTTCCGGCGCCGAAGTTTGCGATCGAAAAAGGCGCATCCTTGCGCATGCTGCGCCCGGTGCGCTTCGTGCAGGCCGACGAGGACGTGTTCCGCGCCAATGCCGCCAAGTTCACCAAGGAGACCGGGGTCGAGGTCAAGGTTGACTTCGTCGGCTGGGAAGACATCAACCAGCAGACCGCGGTGACCTCGAATTCCGGCGCCGGCCCCGACATGATCATCGGCTTCTCCGACGCGCCGCACATCTACGCCGACAAGCTGGTCGAACTGAGCGACGTCGCCGATTACCTCGGCAAGCGCTACGGCGGCTGGCTGCCGCTGGCGCAGACCTATGGCAAGCGCAGCAAGGGCAACGCCTGGATCGGATTGCCGTTCGGCGCGACCGCCGGCCCCCTGATCTACCGCAAGTCAATCCTGAAGTCGGTCGGGTACGACTCGGTCCCGGAAGATCACGCCGGAATTCTCGAGCTGTGCCAGAAGCTGCAGAAGGCCGGCAAGCCTGCCGGCTTCGCGCTCGGCAACGCCAAGGGCGACGGCAACGGTTTTGCCAACTGGGTGCTGTGGTCGCATAACGCTGCCCTGCTCGATGAATCCGGCAACATCGTCATCAACAGCAAGGAAACCATCGCCGCGCTGAAATGGGTCAAGGAACTGTACCCGACCTTCATCGCCGGCACGCCGTCGTGGAACGACGTGAGCAACAACCGCGCCTACTCCGCGCAGGAAATCTCGCTGACCGCCAACGGCGTCTCACTGTATTTCTCGCTGAAGAACGATCCGGCGACCAAGGCGATCGCCGAGGACAGCGAGCATCAGTTGCTGCCGAAGGGCAATGCCAAGATCTCGCCGATGGCGGGCCTGACGCTGAACGCGATGCTGTTCAAGCACAGCCAGTATCCCAACGCCGCCAAGGCCTTCCTGACATTCATGCTAGAGAAGGACCAGTACGAGCCGTGGCTCAACGCCAACTCCGGCTACTGGTCGCAGCCGCTGGCCGCCTACTCCGAGGCCAAGGTCTGGTCCGAGGATCCCAAGGTCGCGATCTTCAAGAACACCATGCAGAGCACGTATTACGACGGCTACAAGGGTCCGATCTCGACCGCAACGGGTGCTGTCAGCGCCGATTACGTGCTGGTGCAGATGTGCGCAGCAGTTGCGACCGGGGCCTCGACGCCGGAAGCCGCCGCCGCCGAGGCGGAGCAGCGTGCGAAGCGTTACTTCCGGCGCCAGGAGCGGTAACGGCGCGCCGTTGCAGAAGTTAAATTTCGTCATTCCGGGATGGTGCGTAAGCACCAGACCCGGAATCTCGAGATTCCCCGGTGCGCAATTGCGCACCTGCAGTCTGGTCTTTCGGACCAGCCCGGAATGACTGGGACACCTAGGACAACCATCTGATGTCTGTGACGACCCTACCTTCTCGACCTCGACGCATCATTGAGCAGCGGCAACCGGGCTGGATCGTGCGCCTGTTCGACTACAAGCCGTTCCTGATCGTGATGTGCCTTGCGCCGGCGATCGGCCTCTTGGCGGTGTTCCTCACCTACCCGCTCGGCCTCGGCGTCTGGCTCGCCTTCACCGACACCACCATCGGTCAGCGCGGCGTCTTCATCGGTCTGGAGAACTTCCAGTACCTGCTGAAGGATCCCTTGTGGTGGAACGCGGTGTTCTACAGCGTGTTCTACACCGCGGTCGCGACCATCGGGAAATTTGCGCTCGGCTTCTGGCTGGCGCTGCTGCTCAACAACCACTTCCCGCTCAAGAGCCTGCTCCGCGCCATCATCCTGCTGCCGTGGATCGTGCCGACGGTGCTGTCGGCGCTGGCGTTCTGGTGGATCTACGATCCGCAATTCTCGATTATTTCCTATTTGCTGGTCGACGTGCTGCACGTCCGCACCACCAACATCGACTTCCTGGGCACGCCGTGGCCGGCGCGGTTCTCGCTGATCGTCGCCAATATCTGGCGCGGCATTCCGTTCGTGGCGATCTCGCTCTTGGCGGGCCTGCAGACCATCTCGCCCTCGCTCTACGAGGCGGCGATGCTCGACGGCGCCACCGCCTGGCAGCGCTTCCGCTTCATCACGCTGCCGATGATGATGCCGATTCTCGCCATCGTGATGACCTTCTCGATCATCTTCACCTTCACCGACTTCCAGCTCGTCTACGCCATCACCCGCGGCGGGCCGGTCAACTCGACGCATCTCTTGGCGACGCTGGCGTTCCAGCGCGGCATCGCCGGCGGCGAGCTCGGCGAGGGTGCGGCGATCGCAGTGTCGATGATCCCGTTCCTCGTTTTCGCGACGTTGTTCAGCTACTTCGGCCTCGCCCGCCGCAAATGGCAGCAAGGAGAAGCCAATGACTGACGTAGCCGCCTCACCGGGCAACAGCAATGTCGCCAGCGCCACGCCGGATACCATGTCGTGGGATTCCCGCGCCCGGCGGGTGATGATGATCTATCTGCCGCTGTCGTGCTTCGTGCTGATCCTGCTGTTTCCGTTCTACTGGATGGCGATCACCTCGTTCAAACCGAACGCGGAGCTTCTGAACTACAAGGAGCACAACCCGTTCTGGATCACCTCGCCGACCATCGCCCACATCAAGCATCTGCTGTTCAACACGGCGTATCCGACCTGGCTGAAGACCACGATGTTCGTGGCTGTCGGTTCGACCTTCCTGTCGCTGTTCGCCTCGACACTGGCCGCCTACGCGATCGAGCGGCTGCGCTTCCGCGGCAGCCCCTATGTCGGCCTCGGGATCTACCTCGCCTATCTGGTGCCGCCCTCGATCCTGTTCATTCCGCTGGCCACCGTGATCGTGCAGTTCGGCCTGTTCGACTCGCCGATGGCGCTGATCCTGGTGTATCCGACCTTCCTGGTGCCGTTCTGCACCTGGCTGCTGATCGGCTACTTCAAGTCGATCCCCTATGAGCTGGAGGAATGCGCGCTGGTCGATGGCGCCACAAGGCTGCAGATCCTGCGGCGGATCACGCTGCCGCTGGCGGTGCCCGGCCTGATCTCGGCCGGCATCTTCTCGTTCACGCTGTCCTGGAACGAGTTCATCTACGCGCTGGCCTTCATCCAGAGTGGCGCCAACAAGACCGTTCCCGTCGCGATCCTGACCGAACTCGTCACCGGCGACGTCTACCAGTGGGGCGCGCTGATGGCGGGCTCGCTGCTCGGCTCGCTGCCGGTCGCGCTGTTCTATTCGCTGTTCGTCGACTATTACGTCTCGTCGCTGACCGGCGCGGTGAAGGAGTAGACGACCGATTATCTGACCGTAAACGCCACGGGGATCGTGAAGCTGATCGATCCCTGCGGGATTTCGGACGGGATCGGGGGAAACGGGGAAGCCTGGCGGATCATCGCCGAGGCCTGCGCGTCGAGTGCGGCGACGCCCGACGATCCGCTGAGGCGGCCTCCGCTGACCTGTCCACTGCGGCTCACCGTAAAGGACAGCCGCGCGACGCCGCGCTGGCCGTTGGCCCCCGACGGGTACTGGTGGAAACGCATCAGATGCGCGCGGACGCGCTGATTATAGGACGCGAGCGCCGAGGCCGATGCACCGGCGCTGGCGGCGGAGGCGGTCTGGGCCTGGCGCTCAACACGCGGCGGCGCCGCGGTGCGTGGCGCGGGTGTCGCCTGGCTCGGCTTCTTCGCGTCGAGCCGGACGACCTTCGGCTTGACGGGTGTCGGCGTGGCGGTCGGGACGGGCTTGGCAGGCTCGGCCGCCGGCTTCATTTCCACCTTCTGCTCGGGCGGCGCCACCACCTCGGGCTTCTCCTGCGGCGGGGTCGGCGCGATCTGCTCCTCGACCACCTCCTGCTGCTTGACCGGCTCCGGCGGCGAGGCGTCAGCCTGCTCCATCAACTGGTCAGGCGCGCGCTCCAGCTCAGTCGATTGCGGCGCCGCCGATACCGGCGCCATCTCGACCATGATCGCGGGCAAGGTGGCGCCCGGCGGCGGCCGCTGCGTGTACCAGTTCATGAACAGCGCGATCAGCGCAGCATGGGCTGCAAGAATCGCAATGCTCGATGTGCTCCAGCGCCGCACCCCGGCGTGATCGGTGGCATCATGCAGCGCGAACGCGTTCATCGCGGTCAGCTTCGCCCGTCGAGGCCGACCAGCGCGACCTTGAGATAGCCGGCGTTGCGCAAGAGGTTCATCACCTCCATCAGCTCACCATAGCTGACCGCCTTGTCGGCGCGCAGATAGATCCGCTCGTCCTTGCGGCCCTTGGTGGCGCCATCGAGCGTCGCGGTCAGCGTGTCGCGCGCGATGATGTCCTCGCCGACCGCGACCGACAGATCCGGCTTCACCGTAACGAACACCGGCTTGTCCGGACGCGGCGCCGGCTCGACCGCACTGGCGGGCAGATCGACGCCGAGATCGACGGTGGCCAGCGGCGCGGCCACCATGAAGATGATCAGCAGCACCAGCATCACGTCGATGAACGGCGTGACGTTGATCTCGTGGTTCTCGGCAAGATCGTCGTCGCCGCCGCGCGACCGGCCGCCGAAGCTTGCGCGTGTGCCCAATCTAGCGCCCATGATTCACTCCGCGGCGCGCGCCAGCCGGAACGAGCCGCGATCGCCCTCGCGGCTGATCAGCAGCATGACCATGACAGAGGCGTCGCCGAGCAACGCGCGATGGGCCGAAATCGTGCGCGTCAGATGGTTGTAGATCACGACCGCCGGGATCGCCGCCACCAGCCCCAGCGCGGTCGCCAGCAACGCCTCGGCGATGCCGGGGGCGACCACGGCAAGATTGGTGGTGTGGGCTTCGGAAATGCCAATGAAGGCATTCATGATGCCCCACACCGTGCCGAACAGGCCGACGAACGGCGCGGTGGCGCCGATCGTCGCGAGCACGCCGGTGCCGCGCGCGATCTGCCGCGACATCGCGGCCTCGACCCGTTCCAGCCGCAGCGCGATCCGCTCCTTGAAACCGTCATCGGCGATGCCGTCGGAAAGACTGGCTTCGCGCGCGGCGGACTGCACGATCTGCGCTACCGCGTCGCCACTGTTGCGGCACTGCTTTTCGACGTCGGCGAGCACCGTATCGGTCTCGAGCAGGGAAATCCGCCGCCTGGCGGTCGCGGTCTTGCGCTTGATCTCGAGCGTCTTCGCCAGCCAGATCGTCCAGGTCACCAGCGAGGCAAATGCCAGACCGACCATGACGGCTTGCACCACGATGTCGGCGTTGACGAACATGTTCCATGGCGAGAGATTGCGCGGCAGCAACGCGGTATCGGTGGCGGCGAGCGCCGCCGCCGGAAACGCCGCCACGCCAGCGGCCATCAAGACCGCCAGCTTTCTCGATCCCGACTTGCGCACATTCTGCTGCATCGTCACCTCCCGGCTGACAACAACGCGGATGGTCAGGCCGCCTTTGCCGAAGCAAGGCTGTCCGCAAGCGACTGGAAACGCTTCAGCTGATCGCCGCGCAACGCGCGGGTCTCGTCGCGGCCGACGAACACCTTGAACATGATGCCGCCATCGACATTGATGAAGGCGACGAAGGCAGACGACTTGCCCATGAAGGGACGCTCGACAAAGGCGACTGCGTCGCAGCGTTCATGCCTGAGATGGCCGTGCAATCCCTTCGGCTGCATCAGGTTGAAATAGCCGCGGCCGACCTCGCCCGCCGGGATCGCTCCGGTGAACTCGAAGATCGCATCGCTGGTATGGACAATCAGCGTCACCTCGCCCCATTGCGCGATGTCCTGCATCGCGGCGACGAAATGGCTGCCGGCACCGATACGCACCATCGTTTCGGGCATCGCATCGATCACCGCGCGCGGCGTGACGTTGCGCTCGCGCGCAACGTCCTCGATCACCGCGCCCGGATTGTCCGCCATATACGCCTTGAGATCGGCGCTCTGCGTGCTCGACATGCAGGCCTCCCGTCAGGCGGCGGCGCTGGTTTTGCGCTCGGACTGGATCACCTCAAAGCCTTCGAACTTGGGATGGCCGAGGTAGAGGCTTTCGCCGGTCTTGTTGTCGGCGCGGGCGTGGGCGCGGCGGAACTCGTCCGAACGGGTCCAGGCTTCGAACGCGGCCTTGTCGACCCAGGTGGTGTGCGACGAATACAGCGTGTGGTCGTCGGCGACCGGACCCTTGAGCAGATGAAATTCGACGAAGCCGGCCATGTTGCCGAGATAGGATTCCCGCGTTGCCCACACCGTCTCGAAAGCCTGCTCCTGGCCCAACTTCACCTGAAACCTGTTCATCGCGATAAACATAGAATTCTCCTTGTTGCCGTCGTGGCCGGTTCGACCCGATCGTATCGTAACGCAGAAACGCCCCCCTAAGCCGCGCTGGGACATCAGCACGGCTCGGAGGGTTGATGGTGGCCGTCTCTCAATCGATCAAGAGACCGCCGGTTCTTCTTACCTCGATCAGGTGCCTCCGAAGTGATATTTGAGACCGCCCTTGAAGACCATTCCGGGTCCCGCACTCGCCCATTTCACGTCGTTCTGCGTGTCGCCGGTGGTGCCGACCGGGATGGCGTAAGGCCGGTAGTACGTGTTGAAGATATTCTCGGCAGAGAGATTGAGGGTCAGGTCGGCCGTCGGCTTGTATTGAAGATACAGGTTGACGAGATCGTACGACGTTGCGGGCGTATAGGTCACAGGAATGTCCCTGTTTGCCTTCGCCGACGTCCACATCACCGAGACCACCAGCGTATTCTGCAGGAACCTCAGACCAGCCGTTGTCGTGATTTTCTGCGGCGGGACGCTGTATAGCCCGAAATTGGTCTGAAGGTTCTTGCCCTCCTGGAAGGTGCCTGCGACCCCGACGAACCAGAGGTTGGCGTCGTACATGGTTTCGGCCTCGAAACCATGAATCCTGGCGCTCGCAACGTTCTGGTACTGCAGGAACGGGAAGAAGCTGCCAAAGCCGGGAACGACGACCGGCGTTCCGAACGCAACCTGATCGATGTAGTCGGTGATATCGTTGCGGAAGAAGTTGAACTTGCCGCGGATGCTGTCGCCGGCAACCCACACGTCGTTCTTCTTCAGATTGAAGCCGATTTCCTTGGTCTTGCCGACCTCGGGCCGCAAATTCGGATTGGGAACGAAGCAGAATGTCGAATCGGCACCAGGACCCGGCGTGCCCGACGGACAGCGGAAGAAGGAGTCGTTGATGGTTGCGCCGACATGCGAACCGCTGACGAGCGTCTCCGTGATCGACGGCGCGCGGTAGCCTTCGGCATAGCTGACGTAGGGCGTCAGCACGGCCAGGGGCATCAGGCCGATCGTGATCTTCGGCGACAAGCGATCGCCGCCGGAGGATGTCGTGGCCGATTCCAGCTTGTAATTGTCGTAACGCAGCGCGCCGACCACTTCGAGCATCGAGCTGTAATTGGCCTTCCACTGCACGAACCCGCCGGACACCGTGCGCCGGCCGCCCGGGGTCGTAATCTCGGAGGTACCGCGGGTGTCCTCGGTCGACACCTTGTCCTGGAACGCATCCAGCCCATAGGTCACCGCGTGACGCCAGTCGTAGGTTTCAAATCGCGTCGTGTTGTGAACGTCGACACCAATCGTATCGAGCAGATATCCGCGGTTGCTTCCGATACAGCCGGAGACCGGATTTCCGGGTAGGCCGCCGCAATAGACCGACCCAAGCGTGCTCGTGTGCCCCGTCTTGATCTGATCGTTGTCGGTCCGATTCCAGTAGACCTTGGCGTCCCAATCGAACCACTTGTCTTCCGGCTTCGAATATTTCCAGCCGAGCGTGGTCGTGTAGTTCTTCACATTGGTTGCGTAGATCGACGTGCCGTTGAGGTTGTTGGTGCCGTTCGCGTTGGTCGAATTGGGATCACCGGCGCGCCGTGGCGGCTGGCCGACGCTGTAGATATTCTCCTGGAATATCGCCCCGAGCTTGACCTCGTGCCCGTCGGCCGGGCGCACCGTCAGCTTGCCGATACCGCTGTTGAGACGGTTTCCGGTATTGGCGACCTCATAGCCGGTGCCGTCCTTGTAGTTCTCCTGCGTGCTGTAGGTGCCGCCGGCAAACACATCGACGTTCGGGTTGACGTGAACGCCGCCGAAGATCGAACCGAGCGCACGGCCGTAATTGGTTCCGAGGATCGTCTTGGCATCCACGCCCCAGCGCTCGCCCGGGCGCACCACGTCTTCGATGTCCTTGGTGCGGAACGAGGCCACGCCACCGATCGCGCCCGAGCCGTAGATGTTCGCGGTCGGGCCGCGCACGATGTCGATTCCGGCGATCAGTTCGGGATTGAGGAAGAACGAGCCGTTCGCGAAATGGCCGGTACGCTGATAATTCTGCCGGGCACCGTCGACCACCACGGCGACACGGCCGAAATCCTGCAGGCCGCGAATGTTGATTGCGGTGGACGGTTCATCGCCGCGATTCTGCACCCAGACGCCGGGGATGTTGTAGAGGAGATCGCCGACCGTAGAGGCCTGACGCCCCTGGATCTGTTCCAGCGTCACGACGCTGACCGGCGCCAGCGCGTCGATCGCGCGCTCTTCGGTCTTCGATGCTGCGACCGTGATGGTATCGAGCGACTGCACGGGTGCGCGGCCGACCTGCGCATACGCATTCAACACCGGCGCGGCTGCCTGCTCGGCTTGCGGCTTGACGGGTCTGCGCTTGGCCTGTTTTTTCCGCTCCGACGGACGACCGGTCTCCTGCGTGTCCGCGGTCTGCGCAACCGCGGCGTCGCCCATCAGCAACGCAAATGACACCACCGACGCGCCCAAAAAAAGAGCGCGCGGATACCTAGCCCCGTCAGCCATAACAACCCCAACCTGTTATCTATTTCTCGGGTCTGGCTGGCGGGCGCTGCGCGACGTGCGAGCTGCTTGCTGGCTACCACTTTTCGAACGCAGGCCCCCCGGCCCGCATTCTGTCATAATTGGTTAAGCGGTGGCGTCGGAGCGGTCAATGACCGCAGGGCGCACTTTATATCTATTGTAAATTGCCGCGGTTGGATTGCGCTTCGGCCCAACTATACAAGGTTGGATCATAAGAACTTCTTTGGGGCACAACAGAATTAGATGGCCGCACCTTCCGGAGACAAACTCGCAGACGCCACCGGGAAAGCAGGGACTCCCCCTGTTGCCGCACGATCGGTTGTCATGAGCGGCAACCGGCTCGACAGCCGCGAGCTGTTTGCAACCGAACGCGAGATCATCATTGCGCACGGCGAAGACAATTACCGCTTGCGGCTGACGTCGCAAAACAAGCTGATCCTGACCAAGTGATCCCTGATGGCAATCTGTCGCACACTCGCTCTGCTCGCCACCACCTGCGCCTTCGCCATTGGCGGCGCGGCGCTGGCCGCGGGCATTACGGTGCATGACGCGCGCAACCGCGACGTCACGATCTCGGACCCGGCGCGGATCGTTTCGATCGGCGGCGCCATCACCGAGATCCTCTACGCGCTGGGCTTCGAGGACCGGCTGGCCGGTGTCGATGCGACCAGCCTCTATCCGACGTCGGCGCTGCGCGACAAACCAAATGTCGGCTATATGCGCCAGCTCTCGGCCGAGGGCGTGCTCGGGCTCAACCCTTCGCTGGTGCTTGCCGTGCAGGGATCGGGGCCGAAGGAAACCATGGACGTGCTGGAGGCGGCGAAGGTGCCGCTGGTGCTGGTGCCCGAAACCTTTTCCGAACAGGGCCTGCTCGACAAGATCAAGCTGGTCGGCCACGCCATGGGCGCCGACGCGCGCGCCGAATGCCTCACCGCGGCGGTATCCGGCGACCTGGCGCAACTGCGCGACCTGCGCGCCAAAGTGACAAAACCCGTGCGCGTGATGTTCGTGATGTCGCTGCTCAACGGCCGCGCCATGGCGGCGGGCCAGAACACCGCGGCGAATGAAATCATCGCGCTGGCCGGCGGCGTCAACGCGATCGACAGCTATGAGGGCTACAAGATCATCAATGACGAGGCGATCGTCGCGGCGAGGCCCGACGTGGTGCTCTCGATCGAGCGCAGCAAGGGCTCGCTAGAAGCCGAAGCCGTCTTTGTCCATCCGGCCTTCGCGATGACGCCTGTGGTGGCGAACAAGGCCTTCATTGCAATGGAAGGCCTCTATCTGCTTGGCTTCGGTCCGCGCACCGCGGCCGCCGCGCGCGATCTCTCGGTCAAGCTCTATCCGGCGCTGGCGCCACAGGCGGAAAGATTCACGCCGGCCGCGCTGACGGCAAATTGCCGGCAATGACCGCCGTGGCCGAGGCGGAGAGCGCGAAGCGCCGCAGCGGCTCCGCGCTGCGGCCCGCCGCCACGCTGACGCTGGTCGGGTTGTTGCTGGCGCTGGCCGGTGCGGCACTGATCGCGCTGACTATGGGCGCTGCGGGAATTCCGCTGTCGCGGCTTCCGGCAGCGCTCGGTCTGTGGAGCGATGCATCGCCGCATCCGCTGGCGGCGCGCGATCAGCTCGTGCTGTGGTCGATCCGGATTCCGCGGATCGCGGCGGCGGCGATGGTCGGCGGCCTGCTCGCCGCGTCCGGCACCATCATGCAGGGGCTGTTCCGCAATCCGCTGGCCGATCCCGCCCTCGTCGGCGTCTCCAGCGGCGGCGCGTTTGCGGCGGCCAGCGCCATCGTGTTCACCAACAGCCATCTCGGCGAAAACCTGCACTTCATGCAGAACCAGTTGCTGCCGCTCGCCGCCTTCTTCGGCTCGCTGGCCACCACCATAATGCTCTACGGCATTGCCAGCCGTTCGGGACGGACCTCGATTGCGATATTCCTGCTGGCGGGGCTGGCGATCGCAGCCATCGCCAATGCCGGCATCGGGCTCCTGGTGTTCGTCGCCGACGACCGCCAGCTGCGCGACATCACCTTCTGGCTGCTGGGATCGCTGAGCGGCTCGACCTGGCCCAAGGTCGCCACGCTGGCGCCGGTGCTGCTGTTCGCGCTGATCGCCTGCCTGTGGATCGGCCGTGGGCTCGACGTGCTCGTGCTCGGCGAGGCCGAGGCGTTTCACAGCGGCTTCGACGTCGAGCGGCTGAAGCGGATTTCGATCGTGCTGGTGTCGGCGATGACCGGCGTCGCGGTCTCGATCTGCGGCGTCGTCGGATTTGTCGGCATCGTGGTTCCGCATCTGCTGCGGCTGGTGATCGGACCCGCCCACCGGCTGCTGCTGCCCGCCTCGGTATTATCAGGCGCGATCCTGCTGGTCGGGGCCGATACGCTGGCGCGCACCATCGTTGCGCCTGCCGAATTGCCGATCGGCATCCTGACCGCGGCGATCGGCGCGCCGTTCTTCCTCGCCATGCTGCTGCGCCAGCGCGGGCTGGTCGGGCTATGAACCCGATCCTCGAAGCACGGTCGGTGTCGCTGCGGATCGGCGACGCGACCCTGGTCGACGCCATCGATCTTCGCGTCGCTGCCGGCGAGATGGTCGCGATCGTCGGGCCCAACGGCGCGGGTAAATCAACGCTGCTGCGGATGCTGTCCGGCGATCTCCGGCCGACCCGCGGCCATGTCGAACTCAAAGGGCGCGGCATCGACGCCTACAGACCGCGCCAATTGGCCCAGCATCGCGCCATGCTGTCACAGCACGTCAACGTCACCTTCCCGTTCACGGTCGAAGAGATCGTCGCGATGGGCACCGGCGACAACAGCCGCGCCGCCACGCAAAGGCTGGTCGAGACGGCGCTGCACGAGGTCGGGCTGGAGCGCTTCAGCCACCGGCAATTGCCGACCTTGTCCGGCGGCGAACAGCAGCGCGCGCATTTTGCCCGCGTGCTGGTGCAACTCGCCTGCGGCGAGGCGCAGCACGGGCCGGGCCTGCTGCTGCTGGATGAGCCGACTTCGAGCCTCGACATGCGCCACCAGATCGACCTGGTGGAAACCGCCAAGCTGCGCGCGCGGGGCGGCACCGCCGTGATCGCGGTGCTGCACGATCTCAACCTCGCGATGCGTTTCGCCGACCGGATCGTGCTCTTGCACCGCGGCAGGCTGGCGATCGACGGCGGCCGCACCGACGCCATCACGGCCGAAACCATCCGCCGCATCTTCGAAGTGGACGTCACGGTCGAATATACCGACCATGGCGTGCCGTTCCTGCTGCCGCAGACCATGCGGCCGGTCGCGACCCGGTAGCCGCCCACAACGCGCCGGCGGCGTAAGGCCGCAACTTTATCCAACAGCATCACCGGCGTTTCATAAAACTGTCAGGCGGCTGTTACACGCTCCCCGGAGAACACGGCATCGCTTCTCACAGGAGATACTACCATGCGCATGTCACTGCTCTGTTCCGTCGCCTCGGTCTTTCTGGCTACAGGTGCCGCGTTTGCGCAAGGCGAAGGCGAGTTTCCCGCCACGCTGAAGGGCCACGCCATCCTCCCCGCCCAATCCTTTGTCGAGGCCCCCGCCGACGCGCCTGATGATCTCAAGACATCAGGCAAATACACCACCGGCCGCCGCGTGGATGCCGTCGGCAGCGTGATGGGAAAATCCTATGAGCGCCCGACCGGCGTCGCGCTGCCCTTCAAGGGCCAGCCGCTGCAGGGCCATTCCGGCATCAAGGTGATGGCGGACGGCTCGTTCTGGGTGCTCACCGACAACGGCATGGGCTCGCGCTATAACTCGGCCGACTCGATGCTGTATCTGAACCGCCACAAGATCGACTGGGCGACCGGCAAGGTCGACCGCCAGGAAACCGTCTTCCTGCATGATCCCGACAAGAAGGTGCCGTTCCGCATCGTCCACGAAGCCACCGCCAAGCGCTATCTCACCGGCGCCGACTTCGACACCGAAGGTTTCCAGATCATCGGCGACACTTTCTGGATCGGCGATGAATTCGGTCCCTACATCCTCAAAGCCGACAAGACCGGAAAAGTGCTCGCCGTGTTCGACACCACCGCCGACGGCAAGCCGGTGCGTTCGCCCGACCATTGGTCGGTGCAGTCGCCGGGCGCGCCAGGAGCCAGCTACACCACCGTCAACCTGCGCCGCTCCAAGGGTTATGAAGGCTTTGGCGGATCGAAGGACGGCAAGTTCCTCTATGGCCTGCTGGAAGGCCCGCTGTGGGACGCCGAGAAAAAGGATGTTGAAAAGGTCGACGGCAAGGAAGCCGCGCGGATCCTCGAGTTCGACGTCGCGGCGGAAAAATTCACCGGGCGCTACTGGCACTATGTGTTCGAGGCCAACGGCCACGCGATCGGCGACTTCAACATGATCGACGCCTCCTCCGGCCTGATCATCGAGCGCGACAATGGCGAAGGCACCGTGGACAAGGCATGCCCGCAAGGCACCCGCGGCGAAAACTGCTTCCCGGATCTGGCCAAGTTCAAACGCGTCTACAAGGTCGAGCTTAACGACGCCAACGCCGGCAAGCCGATGCGCAAGATCGCCTATATCGACCTGATGAAGATCAAGGATCCCGACAAGAAGGCAAAGAAGCCGCTCAATGACGGCGTGCTGACGTTCCCGTTCTTCACCATCGAGAACGTCGACCGCGTCGACGACACCCACATCATCGTCGGCAACGACAACAACCTGCCGTTCTCCTCGAGCCGCGATCCGAACAAGGCCGACGACAACGAGTTCGTGCTGCTGGAAGTGGGTGAGTTCTTGAAGGCGAAGTGAGACGTTACTCCTCCCTCTCCCCGTCCTTCACGGGGTCGAGACGAGCGAAGCTCGCTCTTAGAGGGGCGGGGTGAGGGCTCTCTCGACACAGTTAGTGTTAAAGGTTGGACCTGTACCCCCTCACCCAGATCACATCTGCGATGTGAACCGACCTCTCCCCGCAAGCGGGGCGAGGTTGGGAAGCAAGCCCTACTCCTTCCTTGTCCGGTAATCTCCGAACGTCGCGTCGCGCTGGTCGAGCTGTGATTTCACGCTTCCACCGTCGCGGCGGAATGTCGACATGTAGTTGCGGGAAGCCTCCGTCGTGAACGCCAGCGCCTGGATTTCGGTGCCGGCGCGCATCGCGGCGCGGGCGCCCATGATCTCCATCGCGCGGTGCACCGAGCGCTTGTTGAGCTGCTGCAGTTCAATCGGCACTTTGGCGGCGCGCTCGGCGAAATCCAGCGTCCGCGCATCTAATTCTTCGAGCGGAAACGACCGCGTCGCAAACCCCCATTCGGCGGCCTCGCGGCCGGACATCGCGTCCCCGGTCAGCATCAGTTCCATGGCGCGGCGCATGCCGACCAGCCAGGGGTGATACTGCATGTCGGGCGGCGACATCAGCCGCACCGGAGGATAACCGATCTGCGCGTCGTCGGCGACGTAGACGATATCGCAGGCCGTCGCCAGCTCCGTGCCGCCGGCAAGGCAATAGCCGTGCACCTGCGCCACCACGGGCTTTGCAAGATCCCAGATCCCGAACCAGCCCTCGACGACGTGCCGCGACCATTGGCCGGGGCCTGCGGCCGAGTGAAAGGGCTGGTCGACGCGGTTATCCGCCGACAGATCGTAGCCGGCGGAAAAACAGGGACCAGCGCCGCGCAGAATCGAGATCGAGATGTCAGGATCGCGATCGGCCTGCTCCAGCACCTCGAACACTTCCGCCCGCAGGCGGTTGTTCAGCGCGTTGCGCTTCTCGGGACGATTGAGCGTGACGCGCCGGACCCGCGGCCGGGGATCATCGACGAGAATGTGTTCGTAGGGCATTGGCGGCTTCTCCCTGTTCGCGGGACCTGTTGGGCGGTCTCGGCATCTTCATGCCATCAGAGAGGAAGTCATAGACCGCGGCAAGGCCGCGGGATGCAGGTCTGCCCTCGCGGCTATTGCTCACTTTCCTTCATGCCCGGCCTTGTGCCGGGCATCCACGGCTTGCTTATTTCTCACCAAAGAAAGACGTGGATGGCCGGGACATAGGCGAGCGGAAGCGACGCCGTCCTTCAGACGGCTACGCCGGCCATGACGGGCTAGCCCGCCGGAATCATCACCACGCCCTTGTCCTTGGGCCAGCGCACGCGCCACGCAAAGCCGATGTCGCGGACTTCGCCGGCCTTGGCCTCGAACGCCCATTCAAGAACGCCGCGCTTGTCGCGGAGGTTGGTCGTGGTCGGCGGCGTCGAGGACGACAGCATTTCGACCTGGATGTCCTCGTTCTCGCTGACCGGCAATTGATCCTCGATCGCGACTTTGATCGAGAAGTCGTGGCCGTTGCGGATGGTGGTCTTGAACGAACGCTCATCGGTCTTCGACGTCGTCACGATCAGGCCGGCCGAACCCTCGTTGCGCTTGATTGTCGTGCGCTCGATCTTGATCTTGTCGTCGGCGCCGAAGCCGAGACGGACGGTTTCGTCCTTGCCGGCAGCGGCCATCTGGCCGCGGCCGACGAACACGCCGTCGCGGTAGATCGAGACCCGACCGGGCAGCAATGGCGCGTCCTCGGTCTGCTTGAAGCTGGCTTCAAGGAATGCGGTCGGGTCCAGCACCGGCACGGCGCGAACCGCGAGGTCCGGCGCGATGATCGCGGAGGCCACGCGCAGGCTTTTTGCGCCCTCGCTGGCGCCGAGGCTGACGCGGCCGGGAATTTTGAAGGTGACCTGGAAGCCGTCGACTTCTGCCGTGGCTTGTTGCTCCTCGGCTACCCTGCTACGTGCCTCCTGCGTCATCGGCGCCGGCGCCGCGCGAACCAATGGTTTGGCGGCATCCATGCCACCGCTGATGGATGCGGCAGCCCGTGGCGGCGGCGGATACTGCACGATCAGCGAGTTCAAATCCGGCGCCTTGCCGCCGCGCGCGGTGCGCACGGTGGAAACGGCGAGCGCGACATTCGACCAGTCCTCACCGGTGTTCTGGGTGATCTCGGCGCGGCGCACCAGTTCGAGCGCGGGCTTGCGGTCTTTGGCGCCGGTGTCGAGGCGGGCGTCGTACAGCGGCGTCCAGCGCGCGTTACGCACCGCATAGGTCACCCGCAACGTGGCCTTGGTCGCGGCGGCCGCGGCGAGTTCGATCCGGACCTCGAGCTTGTTCGGCGGCTTCTGCGCCCGGTCGGCTTCCAGCCGCGCAATCTCGCGGTCAAGCTCGCGCTGCTTGCGTTCGGCGTCGCGGATCGCGCTGTCGGCGGTGGCGACCTCCTCGGCCACGGCGGCAAAGGCCGCGCGCCATTCGGCGATCGGGCGCGCCTCGCCCTTGTCGCCGATCCCGGCCGGCGAGGCTTCGGCAAACCGCTCGGCGAATTTGCGCCGCGCCGCGGCTGAATTGATCGCGCCCTGCAGATCGGCGCGCTGGTCCTTCAGCGCCTCGATGCGCTTGTCCAGTTCGGGCAGATTGACCGGCGGCGCCGCGCGCGGCGGCTTGGCGTCGATGGCGCCAATGGTGAGTTTCGCGCCCGCCTCGCCTTCGACTCGCAACGACGACGGATCCAGCGTCAGCGGAAAATCCTTCAGCACGGCCGAGTGGTCGCCGGCCGGAAGATCGAGGGTGATGACCCGGGTGATGCTGGCGCCGTCGGGATAGACGGTGACGGCATCGACAGCCGAACTGGCAGATACATCGGCCGCCCGCGCCGGAGCTGCGGCCAACGCCGCAACCACGACGAGGCTGGTCGTCACAAGATACTTGGCTAGAAACTGCATTGGATTCCCTCTCCGAAAGGCCGCTTGCTGAACAGCGACGCAAAAATCCCACCACCCCTGGTGATGAGACGTTGCGAGCGAGGAACTGGTTCGATTGGGGTTTCGGTGAGGCTTATGCGAGGCGGCACCGCGGCGGGTGGCACAGATTGGCAGAGGCGAAGCTATCGGCCGGATATTTTACGCTCCCTGGAGGGGTTTGAGACGAGCAAAGGTCGCTCGGACCCCCACGGGGAATATTATACTTGGCAAACCCAATCTAATGAACGCTGCTTTTCGACAGCAGGTTAAGGACCAAGACGCCCGCAACGATCAGGCCCATTCCCGCGAAACCCGCAAGGTCAGGGCGTTGGCCGTAGAGCACCCACGCGGCCATCGCGACAAGCAGAATCCCGCCGCCGGCCCAGACCGCATAGGCGGTGCCGACAGGAATCCGATCGAGGACTTGGGACAGGAAGAAAAACGCGGCAGCGTAGCCCAACACAGTAAGAATTGAGGGGCCTAGCCGGCTGAATCCCTCCGACGCTTTCATTGCGCTGGTGCCGATGACCTCGCCGATAATAGCAAGAGTAAGGATAGCATACGCGGGCATGAGAACCTCCTTGGTGTGGAGGTATTTAATGATCAGAACTCCGTGGCCTCGTCACGCTCACTTTCCGGTGACTGATCTGGTCCCAGAAGCTTGTGACGAATTTTCTCCGCCTCGCTCATTACGAGCATCCGCTCGCTTGTGCGTCCCGCCGTTGCTTGCTCGCGTCGCAGCTCCATCTAGCGCGGAAACGAGGGCACCACCCGACTAGAGCCGCGCCGGTTAGGACGCCCGCCAAGTGGAGATTGAGGGTTCCCCCAATCCACCTGGCCCGCGCTCTTTCCAAGAGAGGACGAGAAAATACCTCTTAAAACACCAGCGCCTTGGCCTGCTTCACCTGCGGCAACGCCTGCACCTTGGCGAGCACGTCGGCCGGAATTTCACCGTCGATTTCGACCAGCGCGATGGCGTCGCCGCCTTGCTTGACGCGGCCGAGATGGAAGGTCGCGATGTTGATCTTGGCGTCGCCGAGCAAACCGGCAAAGCTGCCGATGAAGCCGGGCTTGTCCTCATTGGTGACGTAGATCATCGACTTGCCGAACTCGGCATCGACGCGGATGCCCTTGATATCGACCAGTCGCGGCTTGCCGTCGTGATAGACGGTGCCCGACACCGAACGCTCCTGGCGCTCGGTGACGACGGTCACGGTGATCAGGCTTTCGTAATCGCTCTGCGCCGCGCGCACGATCTCGTCGACCACCATGCCGCGCTCCTTGGCGACAACAGGCGCCGAGACCACGTTGACGTCGCCCAGCATCGGCCGCAGCAGGCCGGACAGCACCGCCGAGGTGATCGCCTTGATCTTCATTTCGGCGACATGACCCTCATAGGTGATCTGCACCTGGAGGATGCCGCTCTCGGTGAGCTGGCCCGCGAACGAGCCGAGCTTCTCGGCCAATTCAATGAACGGCTTCAGCTTCGGCGCCTCTTCGGCGGTGATCGAAGGGAAATTGACCGCGTTGGAGATCGCGCCGGTCAAAAGATAATCCGACATCTGCTCGGCGACCTGCAGCGCGACGTTCTCCTGCGCTTCGGTGGTGGAGGCGCCGAGATGCGGCGTGCAGATCACGTTGGGATGGCCGAACAGCACGTTCGAGGTAGCGGGTTCCTCGATGAAGACGTCGAAGGCGGCGCCCGCGACATGCTTGGAATTCAGGGCATCGACCAGCGCCTGCTCGTCGACCAGGCCGCCGCGGGCGCAATTGATGATGCGCACGCCCTTCTTCATCTTGGCGATGGCGCCCGCGTCGATGATGTTCTTTGTCTTCTCGGTCAGCGGCGTATGCAGCGTGATGAAATCGGCACGCTTCAGGAGATCGTCGAGCTCGACCTTCTCGACGCCGATGTCCTTGGCGCGCTCCGCCGACAGGAACGGATCGAAGGCGATCACCTTCATGCGCAGGCCGAGCGCGCGGTCGGCGACGATCGCACCGATGTTGCCGCAGCCGACCACGCCGAGCGTCTTGGCCGTGATCTCGACGCCCATGAAGCGGTTCTTCTCCCACTTGCCGGCCTGCGTCGAGGCGTCGGCCTGCGGAATCTCGCGTGCCAGCGCCAGCATCAGGGTGATGGCGTGTTCGGCGGTCGTGATCGAATTGCCGAACGGCGTGTTCATCACGATGATGCCCTTGGCGGTCGCGGCGGGAATCTCGACATTGTCGACGCCGATGCCGGCGCGGCCGATCACTTTCAGCTTCTTGGCCTTCTCGATGATCTTCGCGGTCGCCTTCGTCGCGGAGCGGATCGCAAGCCCATCATAATTGCCGATGATCTCAGCGAGCTTGTCCTTGTCCTTGCCGAGATTGGGCTGGAAGTCGACATCGATGCCGCGGTCCTTGAAGATCTGCACGGCGGCGGGGGACAGCGCGTCGGAGATGAGAACTTTGGGTTTGGACATGTGAGCTTCCCTGTGATGGGCGATGTACCGATGTCGTCACCCGCGGGCTAAAGCGCGAAGCGCGTCTTCGCGCTTGAGACCCGCGGGTCCATCTTGTTTGATGGATGGCCGGGTCAAGCCCGGCCATGACGATGACGAAGTGAAATCAAGCAGCCTTCGGCAACGCGGCCTTGGTCTCGGCGAATGCCCAGTCGATCCACTGCGTCAGCAGCGCGACGTCGGAGGCTTCCACGGTGGCGCCGCACCAGATCCGCAGGCCCGCCGGCGCGTCGCGGTAATAGGCGAAGTCGTAACCGGCGCCTTCCTTTTCCACCAGCGCGACCAGCTTCTTCGAAAAGTCCGCCTGCGCGTCAGCCGTCAGCGAGGTGATCGCGGGATCGACGAACTTCAGGCACACCGAGGTGTTGGAGCGGATCGCCGCATCCTTGGCCAGGAAGTCGATCCACGGCGTCCTGGCCTTCCAGTCGGCAATCGCCTTGGTGTTGGCGTCGGCGCGCGCGATCAGGGCCTTGAGGCCGCCGATCGATTTCGCCCAATTCAGCGCATCGAGATAATCCTCGACGCACAGCATCGACGGCGTGTTGATGGTCTCGCCTTCGAAGATGCCTTCGTTGAGCTTGCCGCCCTTGGTCAGGCGGAAGATTTTCGGCAACGGCCACGCCGGCTTGTAGGTCTCCAGCCGTTCCACCGCGCGCGGCGACAGGATCAGCATGCCGTGCGCGGCCTCGCCGCCCAGCGCCTTCTGCCAGGAGAACGTCACCACATCGAGCTTTGCGAAATCGAGCGGCTGCGCGAAAGCGGCGGACGTTGCGTCGCAGATGGTGAGGCCTTGGCGGTCAGCCTTGATCCAGTCGGCATTGGGCACGCGCACGCCGGACGTGGTGCCGTTCCAGGTGAAGACGATGTCGGATGCGGGATCGGCCTTGGAAAGATCGGGGATTTCACCATAGCCGGCGTGCAGCTTGGTGACGTCCTTGAGCTTCAGTTCCTTGACGATATCGCTGACCCAGCCTTCGCCGAAGGATTCCCAGGCGATGGTGGTGACGGGGCGCGCGCCGAGCAGCGACCACAGCGCCATTTCGACCGCGCCGGTATCGGACGCGGGCACGATGCCGATCTTGTATCCGGCCGGCACTTCAAGCACTTCGCGCGTCAGTTCGATCGCGAGCTTGAGCTTGGCCTTGCCGACCTTCGCGCGATGCGATCGGCCGAGCGCGGCGTCCTTGAGATTTGCGGGGTTCCAGCCGGGGCGCTTGGCACAGGGGCCGGAGGAGAAATGCGGCACGTTGGGCCGCGAAGCGGGCTTCGCTACGGTCATATTCTATCCTTCCAGATAGCAAGCCTCCCGTTGGGGGGAGGTGTCCCGCGGCGGTGATTAGGGGAATCGCGCCCGATCGTCAAGGAACTTCGGACGCTTCCGATATGTCCCTGACATCACAGGTGATTGAAGCATCGACGTCGGTGGACGAAACCGGCTGCTGCTCCAGCAGTCCAGCCGCATCGTTGATCAGCCTGGCGGCCATTCGCCGGCTCGAGGTTTTCAAAACGCTTTTCTCGCCAGCCTGCACGACATATTCGTTGCCGATCCGCACGATCGAAAAATCCTTCATCGAAAATCCCCAGAGTTGCCCACGGCCCCATGGGAGACGCTGACATAGCGGAGACGTTCCTCTCCGTAAAATCACGGAGGTCGAGGTAGTTTATCGCCTGTTAATGGGATTGCAGAGTCACGACTACTCCAGGCAATTGCCTGCGCCGCGACTCAACTTTGCACAAGAATAAAGCTCAGAATCTCAAGGTCATGCCGACATGACTGCGCGCGAACCCAAGCCGTTCATAAAACCGTTGCGCATCGACGCGCGTATGATGCGTCAGCAGTTCCACCAGCTTGCAGCCCTTGGCGCGTGCTTCTGAAACCGCCCATTGCACCAGTTGCTCGCCAATGCCCCGGCTACGGCAATGGCTGGCGACGCGGACATCCTCGAGCAAACCGCGCGAGGCGCCCTGCGAACTCAGGCCGGGCAGGATGCACAGCTGCAGGCAGCCGACGACGGCGCCCTCGCCGTCTTCGGCGACCACGAGATGGATATTCCGGTCGCCCGCGACGCGTTCGAACGCGTCGAAATAGGCTTGCGGCAGCGGATCTTCGAGCCGCTCGCGCGGGCCACCGAGCGGATCGTCCGCCAGCATGACGACGATGTGACCGACATCGTCACGGCGCGCGCGACGGATGGTGACTTGCGAAACGGCGGCCATGGGGTTTTCCGGTGAAACTCAGCGCGCCGGCGGCAGGCCGAGCAATTTTTCGGTCTCGCCGATCCAGCGGCGCACGGCGGCATAGCCATCGAGATGGAAACCGCCTTCATGCGCCAGTCTTGTATAGGCCAGCAGGGAGACGTCGGCGAGCGAGACGGCGTCGCCGACCAGGAACGGCGTGGTGGCGAGCTGATGCTCCATCCGCGCCAGCGCCGCATAGCCGCGCTTGACCTTGTCGGGGTCGAGATCGGAGGCAGATTTCCCGAGATAGAACATCTGGAAACGGCAGACCGCGATATAGGGCTCGTGGCTGTATTGTTCCCAGAACAGCCATTCGTCCATCTTGGCGGCGGCGAACGCATCCGTCGGAATGAGGTCGCTGCCGCGGGCGAGATAGCGGATGATGGCGTTGGACTGCGCCAGCGTGCGGCCGTCGTCGAATTCGACCGTCGGCACCTGGCCGGCATAGTTGAGCTTGAGGAACTCGGTCGTGCGGGTTTGGCTCTTGAGTGTGTCGATCGCAACCCAGCTATAAGGCAGCGCGAGTTTGTCGCACACCCACTTCACCTTCAGGCAGTTGGCCGGAATTGGTATCGCCGTAGATTTTCATGCGCGGCCGCCCTCGTTATGGCGACAGTGCAACAGCCTGCGGCAAATCTGTCAACGGTATCAGGATCGACGACGGACCAGGCCAAGTCTGAGGCCAAGTCGTCTGAGCCTGTAGCCCATCAGAACTTGTAGCCCAGGCCTGCGCGGACCGTGTTGACGGTGGTATCGACGCTGGAAGTGAACCGGAGATATTCCCACTCGGCGCGCAGGAAAAGGCCCGCATACAGCATCATGTCGATGCCGAGACCGCCGGCAAATCCCGTGACGAAGTGAGAATTGGCGTTGTCGGTCAGGAGCATGCGAGGGGCGAAAGTGGAAGCCACACCCGGCGCATCGTACCTGACAACGAGTTCAACGCTGCGGTTGATATCGGCCTGCCCCAATCCGACGCCGACGAAGGCGTAGGGCAAGAAGCTTCCGACCGCATAGCCGCCGCGGACGCGAAGCGAACCGAAATCGGTCACGCGCATCGAACCGCTGGCGAGGGCGATGACGTTGGTCGTCACATTGTTAGATGTAACGGTCCGCACCTGCGAGCCGGTGCTCGAGGCCCCAAACGCGCCATGGCTGTAGTTGAGCTCGATGCCGATCAGCACGTCGCTCCATTGAAAATTGTAACCGGCAAAAGCCCCGTAGGCGGAGTTGCTCGGCGCATGCGCCTTGCCGAGCAAGGGCCATTGCGAGACGTTGAACTGCGTGTCAGCCGAGGAATTGTTGACCAGCCGGGTCATCATGTCCGTGGTGGAATTGGTGAAGTCCATGTCCCCAGCGCCGCGCGCGACCTGGCCGCCGACATAGACGCCCGACCAGTTGACTTCGATTCTGCTCAGCCCGTCAGTGAAACTGCCGCGGAGATAGTCCGGCATATCTGCCGCCTGCGCGCCAGCCGCCGCGCCACACATCATCGCCACCAGCAAGAATCGACGCATCGCAATACTCCATCGAGCAACTCTAACTTGCGTTGATCATCGCTCGTTAACCCTAACCAATCGTTATCGCAGGCCCCGATGCGACGTGATCTTGCGGGAAAAAGCCAAACGCCTTTCCTGCTTGCGACTGGCGCCAGGTGCGATCGCGCCAAAAGCAAAACGGCGCGGGAAGATCCCGCGCCGTCCGCAATCCTTAACAGATGGCAGTCGCAATTAACCTTTGCGCATCAACGGCGCCGGCGCATAGACCTGTGGGCTTTCCAGGTTCCAGCGCACGCCGAGCTTGAGGTCATGCGAGGTCATGTCGCGGTACTGGAAGGTCGAGGGACCGGCATTGGTGCCATCGAAGAAGCGGCCGTTGCCGTGGATGCCGGTACCCATGTCAAGGTAGCGGTACGCCAGTTCGACCGTGAAGTTGTTGCTGACCTTGTAGGCAAGACCGGCATGCACGGCCCAGGCGAAGTTGGTCTTGCTCGCGCCCTCGGCGAAGTACGCGCTGCTGCGGCCATCGAACGCCGGGAACGTCGCGACATCGCTAAAGCCGGTGGTCTTGATGGTGGCTGCGCCGAAGCCGGCACCGATGAACGGCGTGATGCACCACCAGGTACCGAGGTCGACGTAGCCGTTGACCATTCCGACCCAGCTCTTGTAGCCGCCGCTGTAGGTATCAGCGAGGCCGCCGCCGGGATTGAACATGAAGAAGTCGTTGCCCTTGAAGCTGACCTTCGAGCGATATTCGCCGGTGATGTCAGCACGGAACCAGCTGTTGAACTGGTAGCCGATACCGACGCCGTACATCATGCCGCTGTCGAAGCCATGGCCGTTCTGAGTCCAGACCGTATTGGCCGGCAGGGTGTCGTAGGCGTTGACGTGCAGCTTGCTCTGGGTGTTGGTCATGCCGATGTCGCCGCGCAGATACCAGCCACCGAAATCCTGCGCCGGAGCCGGTGCATAGGCCATCGGAGGCGGCGGTGCGATCGAAGGCATGTCCGCGGCGAAGGCCACCGACGACAAGAGGGATGCCGCTCCGGCGGCAAGAAGAGACTTAACGCTACGCATTGGCTTCGTCCTTTTGTCCGGTGAGGCGACTGCGGAGGCCTCACATCAAAAACTCACGGGCGGACGATGCCAGCAAATGCTTAAGCGGCGCTTAACCCTAATTTTTAAGGTTGATAATCCGTTGCGCATGATCCGCCGAAGTGCGTCGCGGTTCGGCGATAAGATCATGCGCCACTTATATTTTTGAGCGCGATCGGACGAAAAACCGGAATCCACTTTTTCTGATCGCGCTCACACATTTTTCGCGCGCGCGTTTATGCAGCATGCAATCTGATGCATTTGCAGCACAGAAAATGGCGAAACCGCCATACATCCTAACGATGCGTTGACGGAAATGACACGGATGCTGACCTACCCGCTTGCTTGCCCGCGCCGTTTGCAAACGCTTCGTTAACGCGCGAGCTTCGGCATCTTCGGCAGGAACACGGCAAGCAGGCCGAGCGCCGGCAGGAAGGCGCAGAGATGGTAGACAAAGGCGATGCCGGTGTGATCGGCAAGCTTGCCGAGCACCGCCGCCCCGAGCCCGCCGATGCCGAAGGCGACGCCGAAGAACACGCCGGAAATCATTCCGAAGCGATGCGGCATCAGTTCCTGCGCGAACACGATGATCGACGACGTCGCCGAGGACAGGATCAACCCGATGATGACAGTCAGCACCGCACTTCCAAACAGGCCGGCATAGGGCAGCGCCAATGTGAACGGCAGCGCGCCGAGGATCGAGAACCAGAGGACGTATTTGCGGCCATAGCGGTCGCCGAGCGGCCCGCCGAAGAACGCGCCTGCGGCATTGGCGGCGAGAAAGATGAAGAGATAGAGCTGGGCTGCCTGGGTCGAGACGCCAAACTTGTCGATCAGATAGAAGATGTAATAGCTCGACAGGCTCGACACGTAGAGCTGTTTTGAAAACAGCAGCGCCACCAGCACCACGAGTGCGATCTTGACGCGGCGCGCGTCCGGCGCATCCGGATGGCGTTCGACCACGGCGGACTTCTTCGTCGTGATCTGCGGCCGGTACCAGACGCCGATCCGCCACAGGATCACGATCGCCAGAAACGCGATCGAGGAAAACCACGCGATGCTGGGCTGGCCGAACGGCACCACGATCAACGCCGCCAGCACCGGCCCCATCGAGGTGCCGAAACTGCCGCCGAGCTGAAACACCGATTGCGCAAAACCGTAGCGCCCGCCCGAGGCAAGCCGCGCGATCCGCGCCGATTCCGGATGGAACACGGCCGATCCCAATCCAACCAGCGAGGCCGCGATCAGAATGACCGCGTATTGATGCGCGACGCTGAGCAGCAGCAGGCCGAAGAACGTGAACCCCATGCCGATCGCGAGCGAGAACGGCTGCGCCTTCTTGTCGGTGAAGTGTCCGACCAGCGGCTGCAGCAGCGACGCGGTAAACTGGAACGCCAGCGTGATCAGGCCGATCTGCGCGTAGTCCAGCGCGT
Source organism: Bradyrhizobium sp. OAE829 (assembly GCF_040546575.1). Lineage (NCBI taxonomy): Bacteria > Pseudomonadati > Pseudomonadota > Alphaproteobacteria > Hyphomicrobiales > Nitrobacteraceae > Bradyrhizobium > Bradyrhizobium sp. OAE829. The sequence goes on from NZ_JBEPOE010000001.1 coordinate 2,842,775, forward strand.
AATTGTGCTTCAGGATCGGATAGACCGACGCAATCAGGGACTGCATGGTGTCGTTGAGGAAGTGCGAGAAGCTGATCCCGGTGAGCACGATATAGGCCGGCCCTGCGGCGGCCGCCTTGGCGGCGAGCGCCGGCGCCACGTCGGGCATCACCACGGGCGCGGTGAGGGCTTCCTCGGAGACGGTGACGGGCTTGTTCAAGGGCGAGATTCCCGAATATCGACTTGCAATAATGCCCGTTCCTACGCCGCGCGCGGTGCTGCGACCAGCATCAATAGCTAATGGCTGCGATGCGTTGGGGTGCGCTGGCAGGCACTTCTTCCCTTCTCCCCTTGTGGGAGAGGGAAGAAACGCCGCATGAGAGAGCTAGCCTAAGCCGCGGCGGCGTGGCCGAGGGCGGTGACGATGTGATCGACCACGTCCTCGACCAGGATGCGATCGTCGCCCTCGCCCATCACGCGTATCACGGGCTCGGTGCCCGACGAGCGGACCAGCAGGCGGCCGCAGCCGTTGAGGCGTTTTTCGCCATCGACAATGGCGGATTTGACCTCGGCGTCGTCGAGCGGCTTGCCGCTGCGATAGCGCACGTTCTTCAGGATTTGCGGCAGCGGATCGAATTTGTGGCAGACTTCCGACACCGGGCGGCGGAGCTTTTGCACCACGGCCAGCACCTGCAGCGCCGCGACGAAACCATCGCCCGTGGTCGCATAGTCGGACAGGATGATGTGGCCCGACGGCTCGCCGCCGAGATTGTAGCCCTGCTTGAGCATCTGCTCGAGCACATAGCGGTCGCCGACCGGCGTGCGCACCATCTCCAGCCCAATGCCTTCGAGGAAACGCTCCAGCCCGAGATTGGACATCACGGTGGCAACGATGCCGGGCTTGGCGAGACGGCCGTCTTCCTTCCAGCTCTGTGCGATCACCGCGAGCAGCTGGTCACCGTCGACCACATGGCCGCGCTCGTCGACCAGGATGACGCGATCGGCGTCGCCGTCGAGCGCGATGCCGATGTCGGCGCGCATTTCCCGCACTTTCCGACTCAATGCCTCCGGCGAGGTCGAGCCGCATTCCTTGTTGATGTTGAAACCGTCAGGATCGACACCCATGGCAACGACGTCGGCGCCGAGTTCCCACAGCGCTTCCGGCACCACCTTGTAGGCCGCGCCGTTGGCGCAGTCGATCACGACGCGCAGGCCGTCGAGCGAAAGTTCGCGCGGCAGCGTACGCTTGGCGAATTCGATGTAGCGGTCATGGACGCCGTCGATGCGGCGGGCGCGCCCGAGGCTGGCGCTCTGCGCCAGACGCCGGTCGATCGGCTCGTCGAGCAATTGCTCGATCTGCTTCTCGACGTCGTCGGACAATTTGAAACCCTGCGGGCCGAACAGCTTGATGCCGTTGTCCTCGAACAGATTATGCGAGGCCGATATCATCACGCCGAGATCGGCGCGCATCGACTTGGTCAGCATCGCGACCGCCGGCGTCGGCATCGGACCGAGCAGCAGCACGTCCATGCCGACAGAGGTAAAGCCCGCGACCATGGCGTATTCGATCATGTAGCCGGACAGCCGCGTGTCCTTGCCGATGACGACGCGATGGCGGTGATCGCCGCGCTGAAACACCAGGCCGGCCGCCTGCCCCACCTTGAGTGCGAGCTCCGGCGTGATCAGACCATTTGCACGGCCCCGAATTCCGTCGGTACCGAAATATTTGCGGCTCATATACCCCCCAGCAATTCCGCGCCTCTTAAGCCATCCGGCAAGAAGCAGCGAACGCCCACCATCATAGCGTGCACCGGCCTTATAGTCTCTCGGGCGCTAAAATGGCTTCAAAAAATATGATGAATCATTACCGGCATCGGAAATCGAGATCGGCGACTAACCCATTGCAAAACAATATCTTTTTCAACCCGCCCGCTTCCTGGGTACTCCTTAATCGCGCCGCTTGATGTGATGGTCGCCCTTCGACGGCGCCGGTTGGGTCACATTCACGGCGTCCGAGCCCGGAAAAGTCTCCTCCAGCCCCTCCTCCAGGGCCTCGTCCAAACGGCGCTTTTCGGCGCTCTCGCGGGGCGTGCGAACAGGCTTGAGATCAGGCTTTGGATGACGATCGGATCCGGTCATGGAATGTCCTCACCGCAGGGTTCCGCAAGCCTGATTTGGCTGAGGTACCAACCATGCTAGATGACGACACAGACAAGAAATTCAAGAAGGGGCCGGATCGTCCATGAAGCACATTACCTGCATCGAAGATCTGCGCCAGCTGCACAAGCGCCGGGTGCCGAAGGCGTTTTTCGATTATGCGGATCGCGGCTCCTATTCCGAGGACACGCTGCGCGCCAACCGCGCCGATCTCGAAGCGATCAAGTTCCGCCAGCGCATCCTGGTCGATGTGTCGAGGCGCGATACGTCGACGACGATCCTGGGCGAGCCGGCCGCACTGCCGCTGAGCCTCGCCCCGGTCGGACTGCTCGGCATGCAGCACGGCGACGGCGAAATCGCCGCCTGCCGCGCTGCGCAGGCCGCCGGCATTCCGTTCACGCTGAGCACGATGTCGATCTGCTCGATCGAGGACGTCGCCGCCAATGTCGACAAGCCGTTCTGGTTCCAGCTTTACGTGATGAAGGACCGCGGCTTCATCAAATCCCTGATCGAGCGCGCGATCGCGGCAAAATGCAGCGCGCTGGTGCTGACCGTCGACCTGCAGGTGATGGGACAGCGCCACCAGGACATCAAGAACGGCATGACGATTCCGCCGGAATGGTCGTTGTCGAAGCTGATCGACTTCGCGACCAAGCCGGCCTGGGTCGCCGGCGTGATGCGCGGCAAGCGCCGCACCTTCGGCAACATCGCCGGCCACGTCAAAGGCACCGACGATATCACCCAGCTCTCGCAATGGACCAACGCGCAGTTCGACACCACGCTGAGCTGGAAGGATGTCGACTGGATCCGTTCGATCTGGCCGGGCAAGCTGATCCTCAAGGGTATTCTCGACGTCGAGGATGCCGAGGAGGCCGTGAAGACCGGCGCGCATGCGATGGTGGTCTCCAACCATGGCGGCCGCCAGCTCGACGGCGCGCCGTCGTCGATCGAGGTGCTGCCCGAGATCGTCGATGAGGTCGGCGACAAGATGGAGATCATGTTCGACGGCGGCATCCGGTCCGGCCAGGACGTCATGCGCGCGCTCGCGCTCGGCGCCAAATCCTGCATGATCGGCCGCGCCTTCGTCCACGGCCTCGGCGCCGGCGGACAAGAGGGTGTCGCCAAGGCGCTCGATCTGATCCGCAACGAAATGCTGGTGACGATGGGCCTGTGCGGCGTCAACACCATCGCCGAAATCGACGATCACGTGCTGGCGATTTAGGGGCCACAAAAATTCTCGTCGTCCCGGCTCCTTACTTCCCTTCTCCCCTTGTGGGAGAAGGTGGCGCGCGAAGCGCGCCGGATGAGGGGTTCTATCCTCATCGCAACCCTTACCGTGAGGAGAGAACCCCTCACCCGTCTTCGCTTCGCGAAGCCACCCCAAGAGCGAGCTTCGCTCGTCTCGGCTCCCACAAGGGGAGAGGGAAAAAAAAGCGCCTCACATCGGCGGTGCGATCCCGTTGCGGCCGACATTGACGCGGGCGGCTTCCAGCGTGCCGTCTTCCTTTTTCGTCGCGCTGAAGATGATGACCTTGGCACCCGGCTTCAGTTCGGACTTGTCGCCCGCGACGAAGGTGACAACAGGCGTATCCGGCGGCACCACGACTTTCTTCTCGCCGTCCTTGTACTTGACCAGGATGTTCTGGCCATCGGTGCCCTTGACCGTCTGGGCAACGGTGGCGTTGGTCATGGTCGAGTTCGGGCGCGCATCCCAGGGCCGGAAACCTTCCGCGGCGCCGCGCTGGTTTTCGGGGAAGATGTGAACGGCAACCGCCCGCTGGGTGCCGTCGGGCTCCGGCAGGCCGGTGACGCCGATGTAGGAGCCTTCCTTGATGTCAGACAGTTCGGTCCTGGCGACACCGAACACCGCCACATTGTCGGTCATGCGCACCTTCAGGTCGGCGCCCTCGCGCGACTTGATCGACAGGACAGATCCATCGACGGCCTCGATGGTGCCGCGGATCCGCACCGTCGGTGTCGGCGGTTGTTGCGCCCAGGCGGACGCCCCAAACACGGTGGCAAATGTCAATGCAGCAGCGAGCAGGCGTGACGTCATCCGCATGGCGGTATCCCTTCCGATGTCCTTGAGCGTCCCCTCAACGCGAACACCGGGAGGGAATGCGTATTCCCATAGTCATTCCGGGGCGCGCAAAGCGCGAACCCGGAATCTCGAAATTCCGGGTCTGGTCCTTCGGACCATCCCGGAATGACGCTGCGCGTCACATCGGCGGGGTCAGCCCGTCGCGGCCGACGCTGACGCGGTTGGTTTCGAACGAGCCATCCGGCAGCTGCTTGATGGCCGCGATCACCTTGGCACCAGGCTTGAGATCGGATTTGTCGGCGGGAACAAAGGTCACGACCGGCGTCTCCTGTGAGACCAGAACCTTCTTCTCGCCACCCCTATATTTGATCAACAGCGTGTGACCGTCATTGCCGGCTACCGACTGATCCACCGTCGCATTGGTCATGGTGCTGTTGGGGCGCAGATCATACGGCCGCGAGCCCTCGCCGGTGCCGCGCATCGCCTCGGGAAACACATGCACCTCGACCGCGTTCTGGCTGCCGTCCGGTCCCGGCACCGTGGTGGCGCCGATGAACGAACCGACCTTGACGTCGGACAGCGAGATTTTGGTAACCCCGACCACCCTGATATCGCCGGTCATGTGCAGTTTGACGTCTTCACCGCCGCGCGACTTGACCGCAAGCACGTCGCCCGCGACGCCCTCGATGGTGCCGCGAACCCGCGTCGGCGGCTGCTGGGCGATGGCGTAGATGGTGGACGCGGCCACCATCGCGACGGCGAGCAGCGGACGAATGAGTGTAGAACGATGCTTGGACAGATTGTTGCGCATGAGAGATCTCCGGTAGGCCACCACGTAGCCATTGACCCCAATTCCCGCAACGATATTCCCGCTCAAACTTTGTTGAGATCGGCCTCGACGATCGCACGAAGTTCTGATGTCACCTCGGGACGCTTTCCGAACCACAATTCGAAGCCGCGCACCGCCTGGTGCAGCAGCATCCCGAGCCCGTCGGCGGTCTGCAGCCCGCGCTGGCGCGCAGCGACAAGCAATGGCGTATCCAGCGGCACGTAAACCAGATCGCTGACGACGGCGCCCTGCGGCAACCGGCCGACATCGAGTTCCAGCGCCGGCTGGCCGTGCATGCCGAGCGAGGTCGTGTTCACCAGCAGTCCCGCGCGCGGCAGCAATTCGCTCAATGCATCCCACGCCACCGGCAATACGCGCGCGCCGAATTGATCCGCCAGCGCCTGCGCGCGTTCCCCGGTCCGGTTGGCCAGATGCACGCGCTTGATGCCGTGTTCGATCAGCCCGAACAGCACCGCGCGCGACGCACCACCGGCGCCCAGCACCAGCGCATCCTCGGCCCGCTCCCATCCGGGCGCGCAGGCGTCGAGATTATTGATAAAACCCTCGACGTCGGTGTTGGTCGAACACAGCTCGCCGTTCTCGAACCACAAGGTGTTGGCGGCGCCGACCGCGCGGGCGCGGTCGTCCGGCTTCGACAGCGCCAGCGCGCGCTCCTTGTGCGGAATGGTGACGTTGGCGCCGACAAAGCCGCGCAGCGAAAGCCGAAACACAAAGTCCTGAAACTCGTCGGGCGGCACCGCTTCGATGACGTAGCCGCCCTCGATCCCCAGCGTGCGCAGCCAGTAATGATGGATCAGCGGCGAGCGCGAATGCGCGGCCGGCCATCCGATCAGGCACGCGGCGGGGGGTCTGGTTGCTCGGGTCATGGCAGTCAATTCGGCCATGGCGGCGGCGGTGTCAATGCTGGGGTGGGGTGGCAGTATGGAGCTGTTGCTTGTAGCCAAACTCGTCATGCCCGGCCTTGTGCCGGGCATCCACGTCTTCACCTAACCAAGAAATACGTGGATGGCCGGGCATAGGCGAGCGGAAGCTACGCCGTCCTTCAGACGGCTCTGCCCGGCCATGACGAAAAAGACCAGCGTCAAACCATCACGCCGCGACCCGGTTCGCGGCGATGATCTGGTCGGCAGCGCGGCCGGTCACTTCGGCCATGCGGTCGAACTGCCGGGTGAAGCCGCCGGCGCCGGCGGTGGCCGAGCGCAATTCCACGATCAGGTCGCCGATCTCGGCCTCCGGCATGGTGGCACGGACGCAATCCCAGCCGGCCCAACCCTCGCGGGTGTCGAAGCCGAGGATCTGGCCGCGCCGCGCCGACAGGATGGCGTTGATTTTTGCCGTCGCCTCCGTCGGGCAGACGATCTCCACCATGTGGATCGGCTCCAGCAGCACCGGCTGGCACTGCGGCAGCGCCTCGCTCATGCCGAGCCGCGCCGCGGTGCGGAAGGCAAGATCGGAGGAATCGACGCTGTGATAGGAGCCGTCGGTCAGGGTGACGTGGAGATCGATCACGGGAAAGCCGAGCGGCCCGCGCGCGAGGCTGTCGACCACGCCCTCTTCCACCGCGCCGATATAGTTGCGCGGCACCGCACCGCCGACGACCTTTTCGTGGAATTCGAAACCCGAGCCGCGCGGCATCGGCTTGATTTCCAGCACCACGTCGCCGAACTGGCCGTGGCCGCCGGACTGCTTCTTGTGGCGCCCGCGTTGCGTGATCGATTTGCGGATCGTCTCCTGATAGCCAATCGCCGGCGCCTGCGATTTGACGTTGACGCCGAAGCGATCCTTGAGCCGCTCGAGCGCGACGCGCAGATGCATCTCGCCCTGCCCCCACAGCACGATGTCGTGGGTCTGCGTGTTGTGGATCATCGTCAGCGACGGGTCCTCCTCGTTCAGCCGCAGCAGCGCCTGGCCGAGCTTGACGTCGTCCTTGCGATCGTTCGCGGCCAGCGACATCGCCAGCACCGGCGGCGTCGGCTCGACCCGCGCGAGCGAGGTCGGCGCGGTCTTGCCGCTCGAGAGCGTGTCGCCGGTCTTGATGGCGTCGAGCTTGCCGAGGGCCACGGTTTCGCCGGCTTCCGCCGCCGCCCGCTTGCTGTCGTGCCCGCCACTGACCGCGAGGATGCCGGAGACCCTGCCCGCTTCGCCGGACGAGGATTGCAGCGTCGCACCGTCATCGAGGTGCCCGGCGAGCAGCCGCACCAGCGACAGCTTGCCGCCGTGCGGCTGATGCACGGTCTTGAACACATAGCCCAGCGCATCCTTGCCTGAAGAGGCGCTGAGGCGCTTGGCGGTCTCGGCCACGCCGGGCGCTTCATGCCGCAACGCCTTCATCAGCCGCAGCACGCCGTTTTCGCGTGTCGCGGCACCCAGCAACACCGGGCAGATCAGGCCTTCGCGCAATTCGCGCGCAAGATCGTCGAACACGGCGTCGCGCGGCGGCTGGATGTCTTCCAGGAGCTGCTCCATCAGCACGTCGTCGTGATCGGCGAGCTTTTCCAGCATCGAGAAGCGCGCTTCCTTCTCGCGGTCGAGATTGCCGCCGTCCAGCGCGATCACTTCCGAGGGCTTGTGTTCGCGATAGACAAAGGCGCGCTCCAGCGCGAGATCGACAAATCCTTCGATCAATTCCCCGTTCCAGATCGGAATCTGGCGCAAGACCAAGGGCACGCGCGAGGCCGGCTGCAGTGTCGCCAGCGTTTCGCGGATCCGCTTGTTGGCCTTGTCGATCTTGTTCAGAAACAAAAAGCGCGGAATGCCCAATTCCTCCAGCTCGCGCAGGATGATCTGCAGCTGCGGCAGCTTCTTTTCATCGGCTTCGCAGACCACGATCGCGGCATCGACCGCCGGCAGCGCGGCGCGCATGTCCTGCGCGAACTCGATCGAGCCGGGACAATCGATAAAGGTATAGCTGTCGCCCATGAAGGTCGTGGTGGCCGCGCTTAAGGCCACGCCCATCTTGTGGTGCCGCGCCTCGGGGCTGGAATCGCCGACCGAAGTTCCGGCATCGACGCTGCCGGCGCGGTGGATGGCGCCTGTGCGCGCCAATATGGCTTCAAGAAGTGTAGTTTTACCGCTCTGGAAAGGGCCCACCAGCGCAATGCACCGTGGACCCGATTCTTTAGTACCTGGGGGACTTCTGACGTCTTGTCCCATTGCCGCCTCCTTGTTTGGAGCTCGGCCCATGATTGGGTCGGCGGGTCAGATGCTCCGCCCGCCGCGACGATTTGGCAAGTCAGAAAAAGTTGCTGCGCTGCATCGTGACCGGCGCGGGGGGGGGCGGCCGGCTCACCCGCCTCCCGCGGCGGCGGCCGAGGGAGAAAAGTTGACGCTCCGGCCTAGGTTCCAGGCTTTCCAGCCCAACGATGCTGTGCAGGCTTGGGTCGCGTAAGCTCAACGACAGCGCGCGATTGAAATTCGCGGAACGGTCGGCTCGTCACCCTATTTCGTTCGGCGCGACGCTTCGCGCAGTTCGGTCGGCGTCATGCCGAAACGGCGGCGAAAGCGGCGATTGAAGTAAGGGACCTCGTTGAACCCGCAGGTCCATGCGATTTCGCTCACCTTCAATCGATCGTGGGCTGCATCCAGCAGCATCACCCTCGCCTCATGCAGCCGCATCTCAAGCACGCGCTCGGCGAAACCAGATCCGCTTTCGGCCAGCAGATCGTTCACGTAGCGACGCGACAGGCCCAAACGCTGCGCAACGCTCTGCGACGAGAATTCCGGATCGTGAAAGCCCGATTTGATGGCCGCAAGAACGTCGTGCAATCGTGCTGCGCGCACGCCGCGGCTCACCGCAATCTCCGGCGGATCGCCGCGCGCGCCGAGCGCAAGTGCGACGAGATCGACAAGCATGGTCTCGATGTGCCGGTCGAGCGCCGGATCGCCATCCTGCTTCAGGCCCATGAGAAACTCGACGTACCGGCCGAGATGACGCAACGCCGGTGAGGACGCATCGAGCGGCTTGCCTATGAGGTCGTCAGCGTTTGGGACCAATGCAAGAAGCCGGGCGCGCGAAATATTGATCGCATACCAGCCATTTTCCGGACCTCTGAGCACCTCGCCGGGTTCGGCAGTCAGAAGCACCGCGGTGTCGCGGCTGATCGTCGCCTCCTGCCCGTTCTGGATGCTGATTATATCGGAGCGACCGCTATGAAGCGCGACGCAAAAATTGTCCGCACCATCGGAAGCGACGTCGCGCTGGCTGCGCTCTATCCGATCGATGCTGCCGTCGAGCTGACCGATACCAGCCGCGCCGATCGGCACGAATTCAAAGTTCACCGTGAACGGGCGGTCATCCGCGCGCTGATGATCGACTGAACCATAAACCGCATTCCACTGATCCTGCCAATGCGAGAATTTTTCCTGACCGTTCAGATGGGACGGAAGTTGCTCTGACGCAAAAACAACTTTCTGGATCCTGCCGCCAACGGCTTTTCCGCCGAACTCATCAACGTCCATCGCCTGCGATGCCCTGAAAATTCGCTTCGCTTCGAGCTAATCCCGATCAAGATAAAATAGCTGCATCGGGACGATCCAGACAGTGCCAGTTAAACCAATTGTACCAGCCAGTTTCGCAACCCGTGGCGCGATTGCAACGCTCGCCGGCAATCAGGAGGCGATGCCACACGGTGCAAATCGAGGGCCAGCCAGGACAAAGCGATTATTGGGGCCTTGGTAAGAATGAAACAGGACTTCGCGAATTCGGACCTGACGATTCAGGACCAGGACTCATCAGCAGAATTGTTCAGGGCAACATCATGCATCATCTATCGCGGACGACGTTCGCAGCCGCTGCCATCTCATTGGGCAGTCTCTCTGCTGCATTCGCGGCCGATCTCGGACCGCGTCCGGCCTATAAGGCGATGCCGATCGCCACTATTTATGACTGGACCGGCCTGTACATCGGTGCCCACGCAGGTTGGGCCGGCGCCGACCGCTCGTTCGAACGAACCTTTGTCGGCAACGGGGTCGTCACATTGGTTGTCAATCCCGGCTTTTCGCAGCATCCAAACGGCTTTGCCGGTGGCGGCCAAATCGGCTTCAACCGCCAGACTGGGGATTGGGTCTGGGGCCTTGAAGCAGAGCTTACCGGCACCACGCTTCGCAGTTCGACCACCGTTGCCGTTCCCACACTTCCGCTGATTACCCAGGCCTTTGATGTGAACATCGATTGGACCGCGAGCGTGACCGGGCGCCTCGGTTACGCGTGGGACCGCTGGATGCTTTACGGCAAGGGTGGCGCCGCGGTGATGCACGAGACCTATGCCCTGAGGGCGCCCGGCCTGATCACACCGGATTCGCCATACCTCAACGCCAAGGTCGCCCGGCTCGGATGGACGGTCGGCGTGGGTATCGAAAATGCCTTTCTGGATAATTGGTCATGGAAAGCCGAATACAGCTACATGCGGTTTGACGGCAACGACAGCATCACCAACACCCTCTCCGTATCAACAAATACGGGGGTCACGTCCCATACCGATGTAAACCTTCACCTCGTCAAGGCTGGCATAAACTACAGGTTCGGCGGCCCCGTTCTCGCTGCAGGTGTTCGGCCATCGCTGGCTTACAAAGCTCCGATCGCGAGCGCGTATGACTGGACCGGGTTGTACATCGGCGGACACGCCGGCTGGGCAGCCGCTGGGCGGGATTTCCGTGCCACATATTTTGCAGTCGCCGGGAACGTGGTCACGCCGCCGTTCACGCAAAATCCGACCGGCTTCGTGGGTGGCGGGCAAATCGGCTTCAATCGGCAGGCGAGTAATTGGGTGGTCGGGCTGGAGGCGGATCTTTCAGCCGCGAGCCTTGGTGCAAACTCCGTTGTCGATGCAGGCGGGTCCGGCCCCTTCATTTACAAGACTGAGGTTGACTGGACCGCCACTCTCGCGGGGCGCGTGGGCTACGCCTGGGACCGCTGGCTGGCTTATGGCAAGGGCGGCGCCGCCGTAATGCACGAGACCTACGCGCTGACAGCTCCGTTGCGCAGCATACGTAACGACGCTCATGCGACGCGAGTCGGCTGGACCGTGGGGGCCGGCATCGAGAACGCCTTCCTCGGCAACTGGTCGTGGAAAGCGGAGTACAATTTCATGAGGTTTGACAACACCACGACGATCAGCAACACGAGCACCCTGTCAAATTCCGTCGGGATCCCCGTCGAAACGAACCTGGATATTCATGCCGTCAAGCTCGGCGTCAATTACAGGCTCGGCAATTACGGCGTCGTCGCCAAATACTGACTGAAGAAAAAGTGCCCGCATCACGCGGGCCCTTTCTAAGTCGGTTGACTGAATCATCGTCCCGGCCGAAGTTCCAGGCTTTCCAATCCGGCAGCGATGCTGACGCCGACCTGGCCCTGCAGGCTGAGCGGCTGCAGCGCGATCGAGTTTGCCGAACCGCCGACCAGCACGTTTCCGCCGACGCCGACGCCGAGCGTGGCACTGCCCTGCGCGCCGACATAATTGCCGGAGAGGCCGCCCGGCCCGAGCTGCACCGACGGCGCAAACACGCCCCATGCCAGCGCGGATTCCTGGGTAATGCCGAGATCGAGACCCACTTTACGGATGGTGGCGACGTAACGGTCTTCCGGCATGCCGTCGGCGCGCAGCACGCAACCAAGATTGGTGACGGAACCGACGATGAAGCCAATGCTGGCGCCGCCGCGGCATTCGAGAATGCCGACCTGCACCCGCGCCACCTGCTGCGCATTGGCGCCGGGAATCGAGGTGGCCCACACGGCGATGGCGGCAGCGGCAAGGAGAAGCGAGCGATGCATGAAGAATCTCCGGCTGAAACGATGTGATGCGAGCAGAGAAGGTGCACGAAAAAAGTGCGCGCCTCTCTATGGCACAACAGTCGCGGCGGTTCCAGATTTGGGCTTTAGCTCGTCATTCCGGGGCGATGCGCAGCATCGAACCCGGAATGACGGCAGATGTTGCCAACAAAAAAAGGCCCGCTTCCGCGGGCCTTTTCATCAAAACTATCTTCAACCGCGGCGATGATGCCGGCGGTGGTGACGGCGCGGAGGGCCATAGCCGCGGAACGGCTCCAGCTGGATGTCGGCAATCCCGGCGGCGACGTTCAGCCCGGTCTGGCCCTGCACGCTGAGCGGCTGCAGCGCGTAGGAATTGGCCGGACCGCCGACGAGGAAGTTGCCACCACCGCCGATACCGACCGACGCGTTGGCGCCGACGCCGCCGTAGCTACCGGCGAGATCGCCACGGCTGACGCGGCTGTTCGGCGCGTTCACCGCCCAGGCCAATTGCGTCTGCGCGGTGATGCCGAGATCGAGGCCGTAGCGACGCACGGTGGCAATGTAAGGCTCCGGCCGGCGGCCTTCGCTCTTGAACACGCATTCGAGGCTGGTCACGGAGCCGACGACATAGCCGACATTCTGGCCGCCCTGGCATTGCAGGACGCCGGCGCGAACCGGCGGTGCAGCATCCGCGCTCGCGATCGGCGCAACGAGCGCCGCGATCGCGATGCCGAAGGTCGTAAAACGTTTTCCGAAAAGCATGTGTCGTCCCCGCTTGATGAACTGAATGTGCGGGGGACAGGAAGGAAGCGCCGTGTCCAAAACATGGCGCTTTGCAAAAAGAAGACTTCAAAACATCATGAGGTCTACGCGTGATGTGATTTGACACGCCTTTATTCTGACGCGTTTCCTTTGCGCGCTTTCTTTACAGAAATTATTGGAAACAAACCGAAACCTGTCCCGCATCATCTGCGGAACAGGCTTCGCTTCAAAACGCGTTATCTCAGATTGCCGCAAAAGCGCTGGATGCGTTTGCAAGCGTCTTCGAGATCGGAAGTCTTGGTGGCGTAGGAGATCCGGAACGCCGGGCCAAGCCCGAACGCGGAACCCTGCACCACGGCAACGCCTTCAGTCTCCAGCAGCTCAGTGACGAAGTCCTCGTCATTCGCGATCACCTTGCCGGACGGCGAGGTCTTGCCGATGGTTCCGGCGCAGGACGGATAGACGTAGAACGCGCCCTCAGGCCGCGGGCATTCGATGCCCTTGGCCTGGTTCAGCATCGACACCGCGAGGTCACGGCGTTCCTTGAACACCTTGTTGTTCGCGGGGATGAAGTCCTGCGGACCGTTGAGCGCCTCGACCGACGCCCACTGCGAGATCGATGACGGGTTCGAGGTCGACTGCGACTGGATCGTCGCCATCGCCTTGATCAGTTCGGCCGGGCCGCCGGCATAGCCGATGCGCCAGCCGGTCATGCAATAGGCCTTCGACACGCCGTTCACCGTCAGCGTGCGGTCGTACAGTTTCGGCTCGATCTGCGCCGGCGTCGTGAACTCGAAGTCGTCATAGACCAGGTGCTCGTACATGTCGTCGGTCATCACCCAGATATTGGGGTGCTTCACCAGCACGTCGGTGATCGCCTTCAGCTCGCTGCGCGAGTAGGCAGCGCCGGTCGGGTTCGACGGCGAGCAGAGAATGATCCACTTGGTCTTCGGCGTGATCGCCTTTTCCAGCGCGTCGGGCTGCAGCTTGAAGCCCTGCTCCGCCGGGCACACCACCGACACCGGCTCGCCGCCGGCCAGCGCCACCATTTCCGGATAGCTGACCCAATAGGGCGCCGGGATGATGACCTCGTCGCCCGGATTGATGGTCGCCATCAGCGCGTTGTAGAGCACCTGCTTGCCGCCGGTACCGATGATGATCTGGTTCGGCTTGTAGGTCAGGCCGTTCTCGCGCTGGAACTTGGCGATGATCGCCTCCTTCAGCTCGGGAATGCCGTCGACCGCGGTGTACTTGGTCTTGCCGGCCTCGATGGCGTGGATCGCCGCCAGCTTGATGTTGGCGGGCGTGTCGAAATCGGGCTCGCCTGCGCCAAGGCCGATGACGTTGCGGCCGGCCGCTTTCAGCGCGCGTGCTTTATCCGTGACCGCGATCGTCGCGGACGGCTTCACACGGTCGAGCGCAGCGGACAGAAAAGGCATCATCATCTCCTGGGAATGGCGTGTGTGGGCACACGTGTGCCCGTTTCGGGAATGATCCGTGATTCCAAATGTTGGGATCGGCGCACCCTAAAGCGCTCAGCGCCGCATCGCAAGAAGCTTGGCCCGAAAGGCTCAAATTTTACGCGGTCGCAGGCGCGATCGGCGCAATATTTGGAAAAATTCTGCGCCGAAATGACTCATATCTGGCCAAGGAAACCGGTGGAGGAAACCCGCGAAGGAAACCGGCACGGCCGCGACGGTCTTGGCGATTGGGCGACGGCCTGATCATCCCGGCCCGCACGCCGCCGGGGTATAGCCCTCTGGCGCGATCGGGTGCCGCGATGGATTGCTCCGAGGTCAATTCAGAATAGACGTCGATCCATCTCGCGGAGATTTCAAATTCCGCGCCTGCACGCATCGACAATGTCGCGAAAGCTTGAAGCGTTCCGATCACAAATCCCGACCACGTGATCGCTCCGTCGAGGCATGGCGTTCTGCGCGCGTGCAGTGCGGTAGAGTTTTCGACTTTTTCCATAATGCGGGTCTTGCGACGCAACCCTAACGGCATCATTGTTTATCCGCGTTGCGGCGATCCGCGCGCGATAGACGTGCAACTGATCGATTGAAATTCATACGATGTACAAGCTCTATTCGATGCAGCGCTCCGGCAACAGCTACAAGGTTCGCCTTGCGCTGTCGCTGCTCAAAGCGCCGTATTGCGCGATCGAAGTCGACATCCTGCGCGGTGAAAGCCGGACGCCGGATTTTCTGGCGATGAACCCGAGCGGACAGGTGCCGCTGCTGGAAGTCGCCGATGGACGCTACCTCGCCGAATCCAACGCCATCCTCTGGTACGTCGCCGGCGGCACCTCGCTGGCGCCGGAATCGCGGGTCGAGCGCGCCGAGGCGCTGCAGTGGATGTTCTTCGAACAGCACGCGCTGGAGCCCAATCTCGGCGCGGCCTATTTCTGGCTGTCGCTGGTCAAGGGCGGCCGCGACCTGCAGACCCACGCATTGGAGGACTGGATGGAGCGCGGCTACGCCGCGCTTCAGGTGATGGAAAACCATCTCAAGACCCGGGCCTATTTCGCCGCTGACCAGCTCACCGTCGCCGACATCGCGCTGTACGGCTACACCCATGTCGCCGACCGCTGCGACTTTGACCTCGCGACCTTCCCCGCGATCCGCGCCTGGCTGCGGCGGGTCGAACAGACCCCCGGTTTCGTGACCATGGACTGGCGGCCGGATGCCGAGGTCGAGGACCCCGCCAGCGTCGCCGCCGGAGCCTGAGGCGCGGTCCGATTCACGTTCGCTTGAAGAGGCGCCCGAAGGTTAAGGACAGCGGGAATAACGTTAACCTTTGCCGTGATTTCGCCATTTTTGGCACTCTCGCGCCCCAATATTGCCGGCCACAATTGTGAACTTCCCGATGTCGCAGGTGATTCGCCCGCGTCTTGAAGGAATTAGACCCATGACACGGTCGCCCGGCACGGCCGGCTTCGAAAGCCGCTCTGCGCCAGTCGCTTCCGCCCGACTGACCAACGCCATTGCCGCCTCTCTGGCGATCGGTACGCTGTCGCTGTGCCTCGTCGTTGCGCTGACAGTGCTCTCGATCAAGGTGACCATGGCCATGCCGATTCCGGCGTGACTCCGGCATTTCCTGATTGGACCTTTTCCGAGCGCAACGCACGATGATTGGCATCGCGGGCGGACGAAGATGAAGACACCTGTCGGACTTGTGACCGTGGCGCTGACGGCAGCGATCCTGCTGACCGCGACCTTGGTGATCGCCACCGGCACCCGCGGCGAAGAGACGGAGTTTCCGTCGGCCGCCGGCGCGCTCGAAGTGCGCACCTTTGCAAGGGGTCTGGTCAATCCGTGGTCGCTGGCGTTCCTCCCCGACGGCAGGATGCTGGTGACCGAACGGCCAGGCCGAATCCGGATCGTATCCGCGGAAGGACAGCTGTCGCCGGCGCTCAAGGGCGTGCCCGACGTGTGGGCGTCCGGCCAGGGCGGAATGCTCGACGTCGCGATCGACAAATCCTATGCGCAGAACAAGACGATCTATTTCTGCTTTGCGGAGCGGACCGGCGGCGGCGGTCGCACCGCGATCGCGCGCGCCAAACTCAACGACGCCGCCGGCCGCCTCGACGAAACCAAGATCATCTTCCGCCAGGAAGGGCCGCTGTCATCAGGGAATCATTATGGCTGCCGCATCGTGCAGGCCGACGACGGCAATTTGTTCGTGACGCTGGGTGATCATGGTTCGCATCGCGACCAGGCCCAGGAGCTCGGCAATCATCTCGGCAAGGTGATCCGGATCGCACCGGATGGATCGGCCGCCGCCGGCAACCCGTTCATCGGCCGCGCCGGCGCCAAGCCGGAAATCTGGAGTTATGGCCACCGCAACGGACAGGGCCTGGCGATCAACCCGGCGTCGGGCGACGTCTGGGAAGTCGAGCACGGCCCGCGCGGCGGCGACGAGCTCAACATCATCAAGACGGCAAAGAATTACGGCTGGCCGGTGATCGGCTTCGGCCTCGAATACAGCGGCGGCAAGATCCATGAAAGCACCGCCAAAGACGGCATGGAGCAGCCGGTCAAATACTGGGTGCCGTCGATCTCCCCATCCGGCATGCTGTTCTATACCGGCAAGCTGTTTCCAAAATGGTCCGGCAGCCTCTTCGTCGGCGCGCTGTCCGGCAGCATGCTGGTGCGGCTGTCGCTGAACGGCAACGGCGTCGCGGGCGAAGAGCGCCTGCTGCAAAATCTGCACGAGCGGATTCGCGACGTCAGGCAAGGCCCGGACGGCGCCCTGTGGCTGCTGACCGACAGCTCCAACGGACGCATCCTGCGGGTGTCGCCCTCCGTAAAGTGATGACGCCAAAACGCGGATGAACGCGTGAACGGGAAGCTGCGACCAAAGGCAAGGTCCAACAGTTTTCGGACACGCAACGCATGAACCGGCGCCAGTTTGTTTTCGCTCTGTCGGGAGCCCTGACACTGCTCGCCGCCACGCGGCCCGGCCGCGCCGAATGCGGCGGCCTCAGTCTCAGGGAATTCGTCGAAACCACCTATTACAAGCAGGCGCGCCTGCACGCCGCCAAAACCCCGCCCAGCAACGACGACTTCCACGCGCTGTTCTCGCCCGGCATGCGCCGGTTGATGCAGGCGCCGCGGCAATATCCGAAGAGCCAGACGATCGGCCCGCTGCTCAACGCCTTCTTCGGCTGGGGCGTGCTGCCGGGCGCCGAGATCAAGGTCGGCAAGGTCGAGCACCATTCCGGCGACGAGATGGGGCCGGCCACCATCCGCGTCGAGATCGAGCATCGCGGCCAGCCGCACCGGATCCTGGTTCACGTCATCGGCCCGGACGACGATTGGCGCATCGCCAACATCATCTATGACTCCGGCAAGAGTCTGCTCGATCATTACCGCTCGATCACCGGGCTTTGATACTTTTTGTTTTGACGCGTTTTCTTGACGCGAACCGGTACCCACTTCGCTTGAAAACGCTTTGCTACCACTTGTGGAAAATCAAAAACGCGCCGCCGGCAATCAGGAGAAAACCCAAAGCGTGATTCCAGGCCAGCGGCTCCTTCAGATACAGCGTCGAGAATGCCGCGAACACGACCAGCGTGATCACTTCCTGCATGGTCTTGAGCTGGGCCGCCGAATAGACCGCGCTGCCCCAGCGGTTGGCCGGCACCGCCAGCCAGTATTCGAAGAACGCGATCCCCCAACTCGCCAGAATGATCAGCACCAGCGGGCTTTGCTTGAACTTGAGATGGCCATACCAGGCAAAGGTCATGAAGACGTTGGAGGCGAACAGCATCAATATCGGCAGGATCTGCGGGGAGACGGTCGGCATGATGTCCTCATGAATTTCGTGCGCTAACGAGCGGGCGCGGAGCCCGGTTCCAGCCGTTTCGCATAGCATTTGAACTTAAAAACGCGAAAGCTTTGCGCAGGCAGTCAACCCCGTCTTAATGACAGAAAAAGAAAACCCGCCACAAAACGAAACATCCGTCACACTGCGTGCCTTATTCTCGACGCAACGGGAACGGCCTCAAACGGCCGCTCGATCAACGCCTTGGGAGGCAGCGAGAACCGGCATGCAGTTCGACTGGCGCGCCATCTCCGGTCCGGCTCTGACGACAGCGACGGCGCTCGCCGCCTTCCTTGTCGACCGCTATGTCATTGCGGTTCCGAACCCCGCGCCGCTCTTCGTCTGCATCGTGGCATTGGCCAGTTCAGTCAGCGGGCTCGCCTCCGGCCTGACCAGCGCCGCGATTGCCGTGGTGTCCTCGGCGCTGTTCTTCCTCAACCATCGCGCCGTGCCGGGCTATGACGCCTCCGACCTGATGCGCATGCTGCTGCTGGCGGCGACCGCGGTCGGAACCGCTGTGATCACCGGGATGCTGCGGCAAAAATGGATCGACGCCTTCGCCTGGGAGCAGAAGCACCATGCCACCGCGATGCGGCTGTCGGCCGCGCTCGACCAGGTCGATATCGGCATCGTGCTACTCGATTCGGATACCCGCGCCGAATTCATCAACCGCGCCTTTCGCGATTATTTTTCGCTGTCCGACCAGCAGGCCGACGCCAAGCCGCCGTTCATCGCGCTGATGTATCACGGCCGCGACACCGGCGCCTACGAGCTGCCGGAAGACGAATTGAGCCTCTTCATCGCGCAGCGCACCGAGATGATGCGGGCTGGCGATTCCACGCCGATCAACATCAAGATGGCTGACGGGCAGGTGCTGCGCTTTTCCTGCACGGCGCTGCCCGATGGCGGGCGCATGCTGAGCTATACGCCGGTCACCGACCTCGTCCGCCATACCGACGACATCGGCAATGCCGACTACTACCGTTCGCTGCGCGGCGGCAGCGAACGCAGCCTGGCGCGGCACCTGCGCGCCGCCGAATAGCGGCAGCGACGCGGCAAAGCCTCTCTCCCGATTGATCCGTCGCGGTGGCGCCTGTAGGCTGTCGCCATCAGCCCGCGCGTCGACGACGCCGCTCCCTTCCCGAATACGGAATCAATCATGCCCGACGATGTAACGATTCGTTTTGTCACAAGACAGGACTACGCAAATTGGCTGCCTTTGTGGGACGGCTACAACGCGTTCTACGAGCGGACGGGACCGACCGCGCTCGATCCCGCCATCACCGCGATGACCTGGGCGCGCTTCTTCGATGCCTACGAGCCGGTGCACGCTTTGGTCGCCGAACGCGACGGCGAACTGCTCGGGCTGGCGCATTTTCTGCTTCACCGCTCAACCACCGCGATCGAGCCGACGTTCTACATGCAGGATCTGTTCACCAGCCAAGCCGCACGCGGCAAAGGTGTCGGCCGCGCGCTGATCAACGGCGTCTACGAACAGGCCAGGCTCGCCGGATCGCCGCGCGTGTACTGGTTCACCTACAACACCAATCACACCGCGATGCAGCTTTACGACAAGGTGGCGGAGAAGACCGGGATTGTCGTCTATCGCAAGGTGTTCTGAGCGGCCTGTGGATAAATCCAGATGTCACCGGGGCGTAACAAAGCCCGGTTAGGTTGCGCCTGCGTTTGATCAGGCCCCCCGTCTCAGATCACGCGCCCCCAGCGGCCCCCGTCAGTCGCCGCGTCTGACCGGGGCCGCATCTTTTTTCGCAGCACTTTCATACCCTTTACGCCGAGCTACGCCGGAACTGCTGCTCAGGCATGCCGTGCGCGGTCAGACCGCATCTTGCGGGCTCAGGGGTGCGCGGGCCACTATGCGGCCCCCTCGCCCACCCCACAGGATCTCCCATGCAAATTCGCAATCTCGGCGGCTCCGGCCTGCGCGTTTCCGCCGTCGGCCTTGGCTGCAACAATTTCGGCCAGCGCACCGACCTCGAAACCTCGCGCAAGGTGATCCACAAGGCGATCGACCTCGGCATCACCCTGTTCGACACCGCCGACATCTATGCCGGGATGGGCGGCTCCGAGACCGTGCTCGGCACCGTGCTCGGCGACCGCCGCAAGGACATCGTGCTGGCGACCAAATATTCCAAGCCGATGAGCACGGACGGCACCAAGCAGGGTGCCTCGCGCCGCTACATCATGTCCGCGGTCGAGGCCAGCCTGACACGGCTGAAGACCGACTACATCGATCTCTACCAGCAGCACGATTACGATCCCCTGACGCCGATCGAGGAGACCATGCGCGCGCTCGACGATCTCGTCCGCCAGGGCAAGGTCCGCTACATCGGCAATTCGAATTTTCCGGCCTGGCGCATTGCAGAAGCCGAACTGGTCGCGCGGCAGATGAACGTCAACCGCTTCGTCTCCTGCCAGGACGAATACAGCCTCGTGGTGCGCGGCATCGAAAACGATCTGCTGCCCGCCGCGAAAGAATACAAACTCGGCCTGCTGCCGTTCTTCCCGCTGGCAAGCGGCCTGCTCACCGGCAAATACAAGCGCGGCGCCGCGGCGCCCGACGACACGCGTTTTGCAAAAGCCCCTGCACTCAAGGAGCGTTACGTCACGCCGCGCAACGAAGACATCGTCGAAAAGCTGCAGGCCTTCGCCGACAAGAGCGGCCACACCATGCTCGAACTCGCCTTCTCCTGGCTCGCCTCGCACCCGCAAGTCTCCAGCGTCATCGCCGGCGCCACCCGCGTCGAACAGGTCGAGCAGAACGTGAAAGCGATCAGCTGGGCGCTGAGCGCGCAGGAGCTCGCGGAGATCGATGCGATTACGAAGGGGTAGTGGAGGCAACATAAACAGTGTCGTCCCGGCGAACGCCGGGACCCATACGCCGCGGCCGTTATTGTTGCAGAAGGTCGCTAACGCCGGCGATCTCACCGATGGGCCGCGGCGTATGGGTCCCGGCTCAAGGCCGGGACGACGAGTGCTAGATGCTCAAGGCCGGGACGACACTGTGAGTGGGGCCGCCCTACCCCACCAGCCCCTTCATCGGCTTCACTGACGCGCTATCCGGAAACACGGCTTCCGCCAGCACGCGCTCAGTCAGGCCGAACTGGTCCTGCAGCACGCCTTTCATGACGGCGCGGAGGTCTGTGGTCGGGGCGAGGTCGCGGGCCTGATAGAGATTGGCTACCTTCAGGCCGGGCCAATCCGCAATCACCCGGCCGCCCTTCACCGCGCCGCCGGCGAGCAGCGCCACGGTGCCGGTGCCATGGTCGGTGCCGGCGGTGCCGTTGATGCGCGCGGTGCGGCCAAATTCTGTGACGACGACCACGACCGTGTCGCGCCAGCGTGGCGCCAGCCCGCTTTCGAATTCCGCGAGCGCGCCGTCGAGGCCCGACAGCAGTTGCGCCAGACGGCCGACCGGCCCGCCTTCATTGGCGTGGGTATCCCAGCCGTCGAAGGCGAGCGCGCCGATCCGCGGGCCGTCATCGGCCGCCATCAGCTTGGCGGCGCCGCGCGCCACCAGCCGCATCGCACCTGCGCCATTGGTGCCGGGCTTCGGTTTCATGTCGTCGCCTTGCGCGGCCTTGTCGAGCGCGAGCCCTTGCGTCAGCGCCGCCGCCAGCGCCGGATCGCGGTGGCGATAGAGTTCGATCAGGCGCATTGCGGTGTCCTCGGCGGCCTGCGGCAACGCCGCGGGCGTCCAGCCGACGGTCGGTGCCGCGCCACGCAGCACCAGCGGCGTGGTCGGGCCGACGCCGAGCGCGCTCGTCACCCGTTCGCCCTTCGGCAATGATTCCAGCGCACGGTTGAGCCAGCCGGATTGCACCCGGCCCGGACCGGCAAAGCCGCTTTCGAGCACGTCCTGCCCGTCGAAATGCGAGCGCTCGCGATAGGAGGTCGCGACCGCGTGGATCACCGCGGCCTGCTTCTGGCGGTACATCCGCGCGAATTCAGGCATCGCCGGATGCAGCGCGAAGAACGAATCCAGCATCAGCGCGGCGTTGGGTCCGCTCGACGTCAGCGCGATCGAGCCATGCAGGCCGGCATAATCGGGGTCGCCGATCGGGGCGACGGTCGCAAGGCCGTCCAGCGCGCCGCGCAGGATGACGACGACCAGACGTGGATCTCGCCCATCGGCAGCACGCGCGAATTTCGGCAAGTAAGCCCAGGCCGCAAAGGAAGCGCCGCCGAGCAACATCGCGCGGCGCGAAGGAGATGTCGGGCTTTCGCAGCAATCCGTTGTCGTCTCCCTTGGTGTCGTTTCCATTGGCGTCATCTCCTCTGGAATTCCGGCGACATCAGCAATAACGCCAGCGCCTGCTGCCGCGATTCCGCGCGCTCGACCGTGCGCCTTGTTTCGATCGACGCAGCGTCCGCAGCGACGAGTTCAAGCAGGTCGCGCGGATCGATGGTGTCGGCGAGGCGCGAGGCGATCTGCGCCGATATATCGAGCCGCAGCTTCATGCCTTCAGGTGCCGCCCATGCTGCGTTGCTGTCGGGAAAACCGTTCGGGCCGGCGGGCGCCCATAATGGCTGACCCAGCACGTTGAGGCCGTTGAGATAGCGGCCGGGATCGCCGGGGATTTGCGCCAGCAACCGGCCGGACGCGACCAGGAATTCATACGGCGAGCGCACTTTGGTCAGCGGCGCCTTCCAGGCTTCGTCGGAATCAACCAGCGCCGTCGCCAGCGCCTTGAGATCGCCGTCGGTCCTGCCGAATACATCGGCCAGCCGCGCCACCAGCGTCGGCGGCGGATCATCGGCGACGAAATGACGGACGAATTTGGTGGCGATGAACTTTGCGGTCGAGGGATGCCGCGCGATATCCGCCAGCACCGCCTCGCCCTGCGCCACGCCATTGGACTCGTAGCTCTTGCCCATCACGCGCTGCGCGCCCGGCTGGTGCGCATTGGCGTTGAAGACGAAGGTGCCGGGCGCGCCGAGCTGGCCCTGCCGTCCGGCATAGGTCCACCCCGTGATGATTCGCGCCAGCGACGTCACGTCGTCCTGCGAATAGCCGCCGCCGACGCCGAGCGTATGCAGCTCCATGATTTCGCGCGCGAGATTTTCGTTCAGGCCGCGGTTGCGGTTTTTTCCGGCGCGCGAATCCGGCCCCAGCGATTGCTGGTTGTCGAGAAAGAACAGCATCGCCGGATGCTGCTCGACCGCCTTCAGCATGTCGCCGAAGCGCCCGAGCACAAAGGGCCGGATCGCTTCGCGCTCGAACGAGCCCGCCCACATCCGCGCCACCCCGCCCTTGTTGGCGGAGATGCAGAAATGATTGGACCAGAACACGACAAGCCGCTCGGTGAACCCGCAATCGGCGATGATAGCCCGCTGCAGCCGCGCCAGCGCTTCGGCGCGGAACGTCTTCTGAATGATGTTGAGCGGTTGTGGCGGCGGCTTTGGCGCGGCGGGCTGCATCGTCTCGGGAGGCGTCATAGACGCATTGGCGCTTTCCTGCGGCTTTGCCGGCGACTCCTTCGGCGCCATATCCATGGCGATGCTGTTCAGCGACAGATTTCGCCGTTGCCCTTTCGCATCGACAGGCGATTGCGGTCCCTCGGTCGCAGCCGACGGCGCCGATTTGGCAGCCGCGTCGCGGCCCTGCTGGATCTCGAACTGATAGTCGAACACCGCCTTGCCGAGCGCCGCGGTTGACTGCAAACCGGGCACTTCAAGCAGCACGCCGTTGGGCCGGCTCATTTCCGCCTTGACGAAACCTCTGGGATCGGAGGCCGCATTGACGAAATCGCCGGATGCGCCGCCGCGCGCGCCGAATCCGAAGCGATTGAGCGCGACCAATGCGGCTTGCGAATCGCGGGCCATCGGATTTCCCTCAGCACGTCCCCGGTATATGATTTGCCGGTAAGCATAACGCCTTTCGGGATGAAGCCCGAATTAAAACCCGGTTAGAAAACACCTCGTTTCATGACAAATCGGTCAGACAATCCTCCCTCGCGCCGCCTCGACTGCGCCGGCTGCGGCACCGAGTTCTCCTGCAGCCTGTCCGGGCCGTGCTGGTGCAGCGAGGAAGCTTTCCGGATGCCGATGCCGCTGGACGGCAGCGATTGCCTGTGCCCGGCTTGCCTGCGCCAGGCGGCGGCGCGCGCCTCGAGCGCGGCCGCAACGTGACCGGCGAATGGGACGTCCGGGCCGTTCTGCTCGACATGGATGGAACGCTGCTCGACACCGAGCGGGTTTACTTCGACAGCCTGGTCTCGGCGCTCGGCGCGTTCGGTTATACCGACGCTGTCGAGACGCTGTGCCATGCGATGGTCGGCCTGCCCGCCCCGGACTGCGAGGCCATGCTCATTGCGCGCTATGGTGAGGACTTTCCGCTGCCCGCGATCAACGAGGCCTTCATCGCACGGCGCGACGAAATTCTTGGCGCCGGCCTGCCGCTGAAGCGCGGCGCCGTCGAATTGCTCGATGCGTTGCAGGGCAGCGAATGCCCGATGGCGATCGTGACCTCGTCGTCACGCCGCACGGCGGATGCGCATTTGACGCTGGCCGGAATCCGCAGCCGTTTCGACCATGTTCTGACCCGCGACGACGTCACGCGCGGCAAGCCGAGCCCTGATCTGTATCTGCTGGCGGCGTCCAGGCTCAGCCTGAACCCGGAGTTCTGCGTGGCCGTCGAGGATTCAAATCATGGCGTGACATCCGCGCATGCCGCCGGCGCGATCACGATCATGGTGCCGGATATGGTGCCGCCGACGGATGAATCGCGCGCCCGATGCGCGGCTGTCGTGGACGATCTCGGCGCGGTGCTTGAGGTGCTGCGAACGCGCGGTGGGTTTGGACGCCGCTCGTCGTAGCCGTCATTGCGAGCGAAGCGAAGCAATCCATATCTCCGCTTGCGGCGGGCGTGGATTGCTTCGCTTCGCTCGCAATGACGGACTACCGCATCTATCGCGCCCGCGATTTCCCCCGCGCCGGCAGCGCCGCCTTGGTCAGCGCATGCGCGGCTTGACCTGCGGTCTCCATATAGCTGGGATCGCGATGCAGCAGGACGACGGCGAACGATCCGTCCAGCAACAGCAATATCTGCCGGGCGAGTTGCGCTGCTTCGGCGATCCCCTCGGCCTCGAACGTCGCGCGCAGCCAGTGCTCGAACTTCTTTTTGTGGGCGGCGCCGATCTTCATCGCGGGATGGCCGGGCATGTTGGCCAGTTCCGCCGAGGTGCGCAGGAAGCCGCACCCCTTCCATTTGGGATGCCGGGCCGAGCGGGCGAGATTGCGAAAAATCCGCTCGATCTTTACCGGCAATCCGCCGTCAGCCTCCGCGAACCATTGCTTGAACAGCGCGAGATTTGGCTGGTCTCGGCCGGCAAGATAAGCCGCCACCAAGTCATCCTTGCTCTTGAAATGATAATACAGCGTCCGCTTGGTGACGCCGGCCTTCGCCGCCACCGCGTCGACGCTCACGCCGCGGATACCGTCGGCGTAAAACAGCGCGTTTGCCGCCGAAACGATCCGCTCGCGGGTGGGAGTTTCCGATTTCGCCATGTGTCTATGTATACCGACCAGTGAATATACACAATGTGATGCCGCGCCTAAGGTACCACCGACACCGACATTTGCGGAGACCGTCATGTCCGACGCCGTGCTGCTCGAAACCAAAGGCGCGATTGCGCTGATCACGCTCAACCGGCCCGAAAAACTCAACGCGCTGAATTACGATCTGATCGATCGTTTGATGACCGCGCTCGACACGATCGAGACCGATGCCGGCATTGGCGCCGTGATCCTGACCGGCGCCGGCGAGCGGGCGTTCTCCGCAGGCGCCGACATCAAGGAGTTTTCGGGCAGCGTTCGGCAGGGCCCGAATGCGGCGATACGCGACTTCGTCCGGCGCGGACAGGCGATGACGGTGCGTCTTGAGGCGTTCCGAAAGCCCGTGATCGCCGCGGTCAATGGCCTGGCGTTCGGCGGCGGATGCGAGATCACCGAGGCGGTGCATCTGGCCATCGCCAGCGACCGGGCGCAGTTTGCAAAACCGGAAATCAATCTCGGCATGCCGCCGACCTTCGGCGGAACCCAGCGCCTGCCGCGGCTGGCCGGGCGCAAACGCGCGCTGGAGCTGCTATTAACCGGCGATCCCTTTTCGCCCGCGCGGGCCCTGGAGATCGGTCTCGTCAATTCAGTCGTGCCGCATGATGAATTGCTGCCCGCGGCGCGCCAACTGGCTCACCGGATCATGCGTCACTCGCCGCTTGCGGTCCGCAGCATCATCACATCAGTCACCCGCGGATTGAACATGGCCATCGGCGAAGGACTGCAAGTCGAGAGCGAGCAGTTCGCCGCCATGGTGCCGACCAGCGACCTCCGCGAAGGCCTGGCCGCCTGGAGCGAGCGACGGCCGCCGAGCTATCGCGGCCGGTGATGTCGGCTAGGCGGCATTGTGCTGCCCGTAGCAACCGTCATTGCCGGCGACAAACGCGAAGCGTTTGCTCAAGAGAGCAACGCGACGACTTGTCCGCCGTAGCTCACGAGCGAAGGCGGAAGCAATCCACACTTCGCTCCTCGGCGCCAATGGATTGCTTCGCTTGCGCTCGCAATGACGTGGTGGTTGCCGGACTACTCCGCCGGCCCGGCAAACAGCAGCAGATTGCCGTCTGGATCTTTCAGAATGAAATCCCTGGCGCCCCATGGCTCTCGCTTCAGTGTCTGGAAGAACGTGACACCCGCAGCCTGGAACTCCAGGAAGAGTTGCTTGATCGCTTCCGCCGTCGCGACCGTGAGTGACGCGGACAACAATTGCTCGCGGTCGCGCAGACCGGGGTCAATCATCGCCCCCTCGACGCAACGCAAATTGAGCCGCGCCCCGTCGCGCTTCACCTGTGCATAGAACGGCGGCTCGCCATAGGTGAACGCAACGGCGAAGCCCAGCCTGCCGGTGAAAAAATCGCAGGAAGCCTTGATATCGGCGACGAAAAGTTGCGGCTCGGCGGCTGATATGACGGCTTTGGTGGAAATGACGTCTGCATGATCTGACATGGTGTTGAGTCCTGTCTTGAGCGCCTGCCAGTTCTCGAAGCCATACTGCCGCGCGACCAGTTCCTGCGCATCGCCGAGCTTGAAGCTTTGCGCGAGGATTTCGGAATCGGTCATTTGGCCATAGCGAGGCAGGCCCGACCTGATCTGTGCCGCGACCGGATAATAGCGGTCACGATGCCAGCGCAGAACGAGCTTGGCCTGCTTCCTGAGGTTTTCGAGATTCGGCATGGGCGCAGCTACGGTTGACGTTACGTAGGTGGGCATTGCCCCTTCGGCGAAAGCCGATGCGCCCTACATGCAGCCCTGAAAGAATGACGGAGACGACCGGTTTCTGTCAAGCGGGCTGTCGCTGTCGCGCGCCGGAACCTACACCGCAAATCCCGGCGATCTGCGCGCCATGCCGTCGAAAGCGTCGAGCAGCCGCTCGCGCCAGGCATAGACCGGATCGTCTTCCTCAAGCAGCCTGAACGGGCTGACCACGCGCGCCCACTGAAACCCGCCGAACACGATGTAGTCCGCATAGTTCGGCTGCCCACCGCCGAGATAGGATTGCGTCTTCAAGGTCAGCCGCAACGGGTCGAGCGATTTGCGAAAGCCTTCGACCGCCTTGTCCCGGCCCGCCACCACCTCTTCCAGCGGCTTGCCGAAGCGCACTTCCCGTGACTTGCGGAAATAGGCGGCGTCCACCGGCTTCAGGTTTAACGGGATGTCGGCGACGATCATCGGAGACAAGCCGCCGATCACGGCGACATCGCCCCACCAGTTCAGCATGCGCGCCATGGCGCGGCCGCCCTCGCCGCCGAACAGCGACGGCCGGTCCAGATATTTGTCTTCGAGATAGTTCGCGATCGTCCAGGAATCGACGACAGACGTTTCGCCGTCGAGCAGCACCGGCACCCTTTCGGATCCGTGCGGCGCGATCGCGTCCTTTTCCGTAAAACACCACGGAACGGTTTCCGCGGAAAGCCCCTTATGCGCCAGCGCCATCCGCGTCCGCCAGCAGTACGGACTGAACGGGCGGGCGGCGTCGGCGCCGACGAGTTCGAAGAGTTTGAGAGTCACAGATGCAGAACCTAAGCGATGTCAGCCACCACCCTAACCGTCATTGCGAGGAGCGCAAGCGACGAAGCAATCCACTCGCTTGCCGCGCGATGGATTGCTTCGCTTGCGCTCGCAATGACGGCGCTAGAGATGTGTCCTACCGCACCACCGCAGCGGTTTGCCCAAACAACACCCGGCGCTCTTCCTCGGTGCGGTTGACCGGCTGGCCGAAATTCGGATTGACCTCTTTCGCCAGCGCGTAGGCGCGCTCGGTCGCGGGCCGCGCGCGGATGGTTTCCAGCCAGCGCTTCAGATGCGGAAAGTCGTCGATGTTCTGTTCCTGGTTCTTGTAGGGCACGATCCAGGGATAGCTCGCCATGTCGGCGATCGAGTAATCACCGGCGATGAATTCGCGGTCGGCGAGGCGCTTGTTGAGCACGCCGTAGAGCCGGTTGGTCTCGTTCACGTAGCGGTCGATGGCGTATTTGATTTTTTCCTGGGCGTAGTTGCGGAAATGGTGGTTCTGCCCGGCCATCGGCCCGAGCCCGCCCATCTGCCAGAACGTCCATTGGATCGCGTCATAGCGGCCATAGATATCTGATGGCAGGAACTTTCCGGTCTTCTCGGCGAGATACAGCAGCATCGCGCCGGACTCGAACACCGAGATCGGTTTGCCGCCACCCTTCGGCTCGTGATCGACCATCGCCGGAATGCGGTTGTTCGGCGCGATCGCCAGAAACTCCGGGTTGAACTGTTCGCCCTTGCCGATCTGCACCGGAAAGATTTTGTACTTCAGCCCGGTCTCTTCGAGGAACATCGTGATCTTGTGGCCGTTCGGCGTGGTCCAGTAATGAAGGTCGATCATTGGCACGGTCCCGCG
This sequence comes from Bradyrhizobium sp. OAE829, assembly GCF_040546575.1. Lineage (NCBI taxonomy): Bacteria > Pseudomonadati > Pseudomonadota > Alphaproteobacteria > Hyphomicrobiales > Nitrobacteraceae > Bradyrhizobium > Bradyrhizobium sp. OAE829. Next base: position 2,871,582 of record NZ_JBEPOE010000001.1, read on the forward strand.
TTGATGAAATTGCACGCATCGCAAAAAGGATGCGGATGCATGAATGTGGTCGTGTCGCGTCGTGGAGTCAATGGAATTGGTGCCGTGCGCGCGAATGTGATGACTTCCCGCACGCGCGGGAAACGATCAGTTCGCCCGGCCGTGTTCCCGCAGGAAATTCTTGCCGCCTTCGGTGATCGCGACGCGCACGCCGAGACCTTCGACCGGCTGGCGCGCGACATAGCCGCGCTCGACCGCGTCTTCCCAGATCGTCAGCCGCGGGCATGAGGTGCGCCAGGTCTCGATTACTTCGGAATAGAGTCTCGGCTCGCGCGCCACCCATTCGACGAGATCGAGCACCAGTGCGTCTGTCGTCTCGGTCATCGGGTCCTCCTTCGTCCGGAATGCCGTCGCTATCAAAAAGCCATCGCGCTGGAGCGCGTGACCAGGAGCCAGCCGCCGTAGAGGATGTAGTAGCCGGCAACCGTCGTGATCAGCCGTCCCGCCCAGGTTCGGAACTGCGCGTCGCTCATCGCTTCCAGGATGCGCCGCGCCAGCGTGGTGCCGAGCATCGAGGCTGCGATCGCAACCGCCGCCAGCACCGGATCGAGCGTCGCCGCCTGATCGATGATGCCGCCGAAATAGACCAGCTTGACGAGGTGACTCGCGACCTGGCAGGTCGCCTTGGTCGCGACGATCTCGCGGCGGTCGAACTTGCCGCCGAGGAAGAACGTATCCATCAATGGCCCGGATACGCCGGTCATCAGCATCAGTCCCATGCAGATGAAGCCGTAGAAACTGCCCTGCCAGATGCTGTCGGGGTTCGGCTTCAAATTCGCCGGCATCAGCCGCGCCATGAACGGCGTGACCCCGAGCAGCAGCAGCGCGATCGGCTTGTCCGGCACGTAGCGCGAGAGCGACCAGAGCCCGAGCGCCAGTGCGCAGCCGATCAGATAGACCGCGACCGGCCGCCACCTGATATGCGCGCGCCACAGGAAGGCGCGCCAGCCATTGGACGCCATCTGCGTGATCGCATGCAGCACCATCGCGGTCGGCAGCGGCATCAGGGCCAGCAGCACGCCGATCAGGATCATGCCGCCGGCCATGCCGAACAGGCCCGACAGGAAAGCTGTCGCGACCATCAACAAGCCAAGTGCTGCGATCAGAAGCGGCGTCATCTTGAATCTCCTGACATACTTCTGCCGCGCTTGGACGGCGCGTGCAAACTGAGTTATCTTGCCCTGGCATCAGTTTTCCTGAGGGTTCGAATGCGGCGGCTGCTCTTCCTCAACGGCATCAAGGCATTCGAGGCCGCGGCGCGGAGCGGCAGCTTTGCGGCGGCTGGTAGCGAACTCAACGTATCGGCGGCGGCGGTCAGCCGGATGGTGCATCTTCTGGAAGACCGGCTTGGCGTGGCACTGTTCGAGCGCAAGGCCAACCGCCTGGTGACGACGGCCGCCGGGCGCACCTATCAGAGCGGGCTGACGCCGATCTTCGACGCGCTGGCGAGCCTGACCGCGCAGGTCACGGCGCCCTCCACCGTCCGCGTGCTGACCATCGGCGTCGGGCCGACCTTTGCGATGCGCTGGCTGATCCCGCGGCTGGCCGATTTTCACAAGCAGGAGCCCAACATCGACGTGCGCATCACCACCGGCGGCGCCGCCGCGCCGTTCGGCGAGGACTGGAGCTGCGGCATCCAGCTCGGCGACGGCGAATGGCCGGGGCTGATCGCCGAGCCGCTGTTCGCGGCCGACCTGTTGCCGGTCTGCGCGCCCCGCCTTGCAAGCTCGCTCAAGCGGCCCGGCGATCTGAAGGGGCCCACGCTGCTACGCGTCGCGCATTCGCCCGACGATTGGCCGTCATGGCTGAAGGCGGCAAGCGTCGCCCGCGTCAGCGCGCGCGGTCCGGAGTTTCAATTCTACGGCCAGGCGCTGCAGGCCGCGGTCGACGGTCTCGGCGTCGCGATGGGCATCCGCCCCTATATCGACGACGACCTCGCCGCCGGCCGGCTGGTGGCGCCGTTTGCGCTGAGCGTGCCCAAGGGCATGCGCTGGTACCTGGTCTATCGCGAATTCCGCACCGGCCAGCGCGACTTTGTCGCGTTCCGGCGCTGGATCATCCGCGCGGCCGCCGAGCCCGCCGCCCGCCGCAAGGGCCCGCGCCATGCCAATTGAACGCATCGACACGCTCGTGATCGGCGGCGGCCAGGCCGGGCTCGTGATGAGTTACCGGCTGAAGCAGCGCGGCATTTTGCACCTCGTGCTGGAGCGGGCGCGCATTGCGGAGCGCTGGCGCAGCGAACGTTGGGACGGGCTGAAATTCCAGTTTCCGAACTGGTCGGTGCAGCTGCCCGATTTTGCCTTTCCGCACAGCGATCCTGACGCCTTCGCCACATCAGGCGAGATCGTGGAGTTCATCGACGCCTTTGCCGAATTCGTCGCGCCGCCAATCCGCTGCGGCGTCGAGGTAACGCGTTTGAAGCGCGGCAATGCCGGATTCATCGCCGAGACCGCTGATGGCATCATCGAGGCCAACAACGTCGTGGTCGCGACCGGGCCCTATCAGCAGCCGCTGGTGCCGGATCTGCTGCGCGATCATCCGGTGTTTCAGATCCATGCCAACAGCTATCGGAATCCGGGCCAGCTGCCACCGGGCGCCGTGCTGGTGGTTGGCGCAGGCGCATCCGGCGCGCAGATCGCCGACGAACTGCATCGCGCCGGCCTCCGGGTCTTTCTTGCGGTCGGCCAGCACACCCGCATGCCGCGCCGTTACCGCGGACAGGATTTGACCTGGTGGTTCGGCGCCCTTCGCCTGTTCGACATGACGGCGGAGCAGCGCGGCCCGATCCGGGTCAACCCGTCGATCACAGGCGCCTATGGCGGCTACACCATCGACTTCCGCAAGTTCGCCGCCGACGGCATCACGCTGCTGGGACGGGTGCAGGCGGCGCGCGACGGCGTGCTCGAGATTGGCCCCGGCCTGGCCGAGAGCCTCGCGACCGGCGATGCCTATTATGCAGGTTTCCTCGACATGATGGACGCGCATGTCGAACAGCACGGCCTCCATCTGCCCGCTGACCCCGCCGCCCGTACTGTGCTGGCCGACCCGCCCTGCGTCACCGAACCGATCCGGCGCATCGACCTCGGCAAGGAGGAGATCCATGCGGTAATCTGGGCCACCGGCTACGGCGTCGATTTCAGCTGGATCGACCTTCCGGTCAGGGACAGCAGCGGCGAACCGGTCCATCGGGGTGGCGTGTCAGAGGTACCGGGGCTCTACTTCCTCGGCCTGCCGTTTCTGTCGAAACTGTATTCCGCCTTTTTGTCCGGCGTCGGCGACGATGCCGCCGTGCTCGCCGATCACATCGCCGCCCGCCGCTGAAGTTCCCTCTGCCCGAAAATACGCCGAGATGTGAACCGGTTCACACCGGCGGTCGAAAAACCATGGTCTGATCAGGCCCGGATGATCGCGGGGGGCGATCGTGATGCCGGGAGTTCAGCCATGATTTACGGCGGCTTTGAAATTCAGTCGTTCGAAGCGGGGAGAGGGCAATGGCACGCCAGGATACAACGAGCCGATCTCGCGCCGGTCGTCATCGATGGCTTGTCGTTTCCGACGCTCGAAGTCGGCTTTGCATGGTCCGATCCGGAAGCGGCGATCGCGGATGCGAAAGCCTATATCGACCAGAACCGGCAACGCTATACGGCGGCGGCCTGAAGCAGGCTGCTGCGATGTCGCAACCTGAACCGGAGCCCGCGACACAATCCTCCCGGCAGGTGATGTCGAACTGCCCGCAATGCAGCGCCTCCCTCGCGGTGCTGCGCATCATCCCCGGCAAGGCTGGCGTCGAATACTGGACCATGCGCTGCACGAAGTGCGGCGGCATCCATCTCGACATCGTCAAGGCGGATTCGCCGGCCGCGACGGTTGCGGATTCCAGCGACGTCTTCGCCTGACGCTGACATCTGCTGACATTGCAATAATCAACACCGTCATGGCCAGGCTTGTCCCGGCCATCCACGTCTTTTTCACACATCCAGCCAAGACGTGGATGCCCGGCACAAGGCCGGGCATGACGAGGTGAAATCAGCACCGGCTTTGCCCTTTTTTCGCGCGCCGATTGGGCCCATATTCGCCCCATGGCGAAGAAACCCGACTCCCCAAAAAAATCCGGCAAAACCCCGAAATCCAAAGCTCACCGGCCGGAAGTTCAGCCGATCGGGCCCGCCTTGGCGGAACTGCTCAATCCTGCGATCAACCGCGGCGATGCCGGCATGGGCTCGGGCACCGGCCTGCAGCCGCCGCCGGACAATTCGAAGGACCGCCGTTCCGGCGGCGAGGCCGCCGTGCATCGCGCGCGATCGTCGACGCCCAAGAACTTCCCGCCGAGTTCCGCTGATCCCTATCCGCAACCGCTGCGCCCGAATCCGCAGCCGCCGGGCGCACGAAGCCCGGACAGCCTCGACGAAGCCCCGCAAGCCAATTACGGCACGTCAGCCACTATCCCGACGCTCGATCCGGAACTGGCAAAACAATTCGGCTTCACCACCGAAGAGGAAGACGCCGCCGCGCTGGCGCGCCCGCCGCGCAACAAGATGGAGGCGCTCGGCGTCCAGGCCACGGCCGATGCGCTGGAAGATCTGATCCGCGAGGGCCGCCCCGAATTCAAGGGCGAAGGCGGCGGCGTGAAGGTCTGGACGCCGCACCGCCCGCCGCGCCCGGAGAAGTCTGAAGGCGGCGTGCGCTTCGAGATCAAGTCCGAATATGAGCCGAAGGGCGACCAGCCCACCGCGATCAAGGAACTGGTCGAAGGCATTGCGCGCAGCGACCGCACCCAGGTGCTGCTCGGCGTCACCGGCTCCGGCAAGACCTACACCATGGCCAAGGTGATCGAGGCTACCCAGCGCCCCGCCATCATCCTGGCGCCGAACAAGACGCTGGCGGCGCAGCTCTATGGCGAGTTCAAGAGCTTCTTCCCCGACAACGCCGTGGAATACTTCGTCAGCTATTACGACTACTACCAACCCGAAGCCTATGTGCCGCGCACCGACACCTACATAGAGAAGGACTCCTCGATCAACGAGCAGATCGACCGCATGCGCCACTCGGCGACGCGCGCGCTGCTGGAGCGCGACGACGTCATCATCGTCGCCTCCGTGTCGTGCATCTACGGTATCGGCTCGGTCGAGACCTACACCGCGATGACATTTGCGCTGAAGAAGAACGAGCGCATCGACCAGCGGCAATTGATCGCCGACCTCGTGGCGCTGCAATACAAGCGCACCCAGGCCGATTTCACCCGCGGCACTTTTCGCGTGCGCGGCGACGTCATCGACATCTTCCCGGCGCACTATGAAGACCGCGCCTGGCGCGTGAACCTGTTCGGCGACACCGTCGAAAATATCGAGGAATTCGATCCGCTCACCGGCCACAAGCAGGACGATCTCGAGTTCATCAAGATCTACGCCAACTCGCACTATGTGACGCCGCGCCCGACGCTGGTGCAGGCGATCAAGTCGATCAAATCAGAATTGAAGCTGCGGCTCGATCAGCTCAACAACCAGGGCCGGCTATTGGAAGCGCAGCGGCTGGAGCAGCGGACGACGTTCGATCTCGAAATGATGGAAGCGACGGGAAGCTGCGCCGGCATCGAGAACTATTCGCGCTACCTCACCGGCCGCCGCCCCGGCGAGCCGCCGCCGACGCTGTTCGAATACGTCCCCGACAACGCGCTTGTGTTCGCCGACGAAAGCCACGTCACGGTGCCGCAGATCGGCGCCATGTTCAAAGGCGACTTCCGGCGCAAGGCGACGCTGGCCGAATACGGTTTTCGGCTGCCCTCCTGCATGGACAACCGTCCGCTGCGCTTCGAGGAATGGGACATGATGCGCCCGCAATCGGTCGCGGTGTCGGCGACGCCATCAGGCTGGGAGCTGAACGAGAGCGGCGGCGTGTTCGTCGAACAGGTGATCCGCCCCACCGGCCTGATCGATCCGCCGGTCAACATCCGCCCGGCGCGCACGCAGGTTGACGACCTCGTCGGCGAAGTCCGCGCCACCGCGCAGGCCGGTTATCGCTCGCTGATCACGGTGCTGACAAAACGGATGGCGGAAGATCTCACCGAATACCTGCACGAGCAGGGGATTCGCGTGCGCTACATGCACTCAGATATCGACACGATCGAGCGCATCGAGATCATCCGCGACCTTCGCCTCGGCGCGTTCGACGCGCTGGTCGGCATCAACCTCTTGCGCGAGGGCCTCGACATTCCCGAATGCGCGCTGGTCGCGATCCTCGACGCCGACAAGGAAGGCTTTTTGCGCAGCGAGACCTCGCTGATCCAGACCATCGGCCGCGCCGCGCGCAACGTCGACGGCAAGGTGATCCTCTATGCCGACCAGATGACCGGCTCGATGGAGCGCGCCATCGCCGAGACCGACCGCCGCCGCGAGAAGCAGGTCGAATACAACACCGCCAACGGCATCACGCCCGAAAGCATCAAGAAGTCCATCGGCGACATCATGAACAGTGTCTACGAGCGCGACCATGTGCTGGTGGAAATCGGCGACGGCGGCATGGCCGACGACGTCATCTCGATCGGCCACAATTTCGAGACCGTGCTGAACGACCTCGAAACCAGAATGCGTGAAGCCGCCGCCGATTTGAATTTCGAGGAAGCCGCCAGATTACGCGACGAAGTCAAACGCCTCCGCGCCACGGAGCTAGCCGTGGTCGACGACCCCACCATCAAGCAGCGCGGCGTCGCGGCGAAGGCCGGGGCGTACGCGGGCACGAAGAAATACGGCGACTCCGCGAACCTGCCCGCCAGCGCCTCGAAGAAGCGCGGCGGAATGCGCGGCGGCTCGTCCCGCAGCGGCGGTCCCTCCGTTCCCTCCCCCCTTGCGGGGGAGGGTCAGGGAGAGGGGTATCGCACGGGTGGTGCTCGTGGCTCCACCTCCAAAGTCCACAAACCCCACCTCGACGAAATGCACGGCCCGGAATCACTGCCCTACCGCCCCAGCGGCGCCAAACCGCGCAAGCCCGACATCAGCGGCAACACCAAAATCTTCCAGCCCACCGACTCGCGCCAATCTGGCCCGGAATTCGGCCCGTCGCCGCGATCGAGCGGCGGCGCACCGGGGCATCGGGGCGGATGGAAGAAGAGGTAGGAAGATGTTGGCTCTGCTTGCCTTACCAGACTCAAATCTGAGCAAAGAAAATCAGATACAAGGCGAGTCCCATCGTGGAAAACGACAACACAACAGCGAACCAGTTATACTTCACACCTTTCGCCTTCGCGGCCCGCTTCAAGAAAGAAAAGAACCAACAAAGAAAGACGCCAGCGAAAACGGTGCCCCAGAACAACTTCAATAAATACAAGCTGTGAGGGTTCATAGCCTCCCCTTGCGAATTCTCCACCGAGCGGACGACCGTTGGCAGGAACGAACATGGCGGACCGTCCGAATAAGTGCAACCCTCGGGCGAGCTTGTTGGTGCGATCCGGCATATCCGAACTTGGTAATTCGCCTCCCATCGCGCTGGCAATCCGAGCGAGTCTCGCTAGGCTGACGCCATGAAACTCGGCTTCGAAGAATCGCAAACCGGCTACAGCAGCGGCTCCCAGAAGGCCAAGGCATGGACGGAGGCGTGGGTCCGCGCCTGGGCGTATTGCCCGCACTGCGGCGGCGCCAGGATTTCTCCCTTCCCCAACAACAGTCCTCTTGCCGATTTCTTCTGCCCGTCCTGCAGCGAGGAGTTTGAACTCAAGAGCCAGAAGGGCAAATTTGGCAGGAGGGTCGTGGACGGCGCGTTCAGGACGAAGTGCGAACGGCTTGCCGCCAAGAACAATCCAAGCCTCTTGCTGATGAACTACGACCTCCAATCACTTGCGGTCGTCAATTTGCTCATCGTGCCCAAGCACTTCTTTGTCCGGGACATTATCGAAGAACGTAAGCCGCTCGCTGCGACTGCGCGGCGCGCTGGATGGATCGGGTCGAACATCCTGCTCAGCCGGATTCCGGAGTCGGGCAAGATTCACATCGTCAAGGGCGGTGTTATTCGACCGAAGGACGCCGTTCTCGGGGAATGGCAAAGAACGCTGTTTCTGAGAGACCAATCACTGGAGACCCGAGGCTGGCTGCTCGACGTCATGAAATGCGTGGAAGCGCTTGGAAAACGGGACTTCACGCTGGATGAGATCTATGCCTTCGAGGAAAGGCTGGCAAAGCTCTATCCCGGCAATCAGAACGTCAAACCAAAGATACGCCAGCAGCTACAGTTTCTACGTGACCGAGGGTTTATCGAATTCGTTTCCCGAGGAAATTATCGTTTGCGATCGTAGGAGGAAATACGTGGCATGGTTTCTCAATGTCTATCGATGCGCCCGTTGCACGCGCGTCTGGACCGACGAGTGGTCCTGCACCTGCGACGACGATTGCCCGCACTGCGGCGCACGGCACATGTCGCCGTGCCATAGCGAGGACCTGACCGAAATTATCGCGCCGGACGGTGCGGAGTTTGTCGCCATTCGCTCGCCGAGTTCGGCCGAACACGATCCTGACTATCGCGAGCTTGGTCGTTTTCCCACGCGCGCAAAGGCCGAAGAGTTTCTTGCGGTTGTTGAAACGGATTAAGGTCGTCGTCATTCCGGAAGCCACGCAGCGGCTGTCCGGAATCCACACTCCCGATCGTGGTTATGGATTCCGGGTTCGCCGCTTTCGCGGCGCCCCGGAATGACGGCGGAGATTCCACCGATACTCCCTAAAAGTAATAATCCCGGTTCGATCCATCATAAGCACCGGACTTCATGCAGCAGGCTTTGAAACCTGCGTCCGGAACTGCACGGGCACAAATCATTGCGGCCAAGCTTTTCGATCAGCTCGACATCGCCATGGACCACACGCCGTCCACGCTTGACATGGGTTTCCGAGGGGAATGACTTCCGCCGCTTACGCGTGACGCTGAAAGCAGGGGAGGTTTTCGTAATCGCTGTTCTTGCGCATGATACACCTCCGTTGGTCGAGAGCGCGGCCTGTCGCCGCGCGGCTCATCCACCAAGCGTGTGCGCGCAATACAACTTAACGACTGGAGACGGAATGAGAATTCGAACCGCTTTAGCTAACGCACAACAGCCCTACCCCACGCTCGCGATCCCGACCGCCAGCAGCGACAGCAGCATCACGTTGGTCACCAGTTGCAGCGAGGTCAGCGGCTGTGTCCGCCAGCGCGCGATCTTTTCGATGAAGGACAGGCTGGCGTCGAAGAACAGCGGTTCGAAGCCGTACCCGAACCGCTTCGGGAATTTGCGCGCGAGCCACGGCGTCAACAGGGCGTAGAACAGCGCGGCCAGCACGACGAAGATCGCGGCGCCGTAGCGCTGGCCGACGATTTCATGGCTGCCGACGAGCTTGAGCATCAGCGCGGCGGCGGCGAAGGTGGGGAAGCCCTGGAACAGCGCGGTCAGCACAAAGCCTTCGAGACGGTTCCGCGAGTTGGATTTCGGGGCTGACATGGCGTTCATGGCGGCGGCTTCCTGTGGTCCCCTTGGGGACGTTGATGCCGCCAGGATAGGTGCTTGCGCAGGGGTGTGACGTGATGCGTGTCACGGATTCAAGTTACCCCCTCTCCCCGTTCTTTACGGGGTCGAGACGAGCGAAGCTCGCTCTTAGAGGGTTGGGGTGAGGGGCTCTCACCGCGAGATCGGTGCAATTGTCGGACCTGTACCCCCTCGTCCGCCCGACTTCGCTACGCTTCGCCGGGCGACCTCTCCCCGCAAGCGGGGCGAGGTTGAAGCGATCACCCCGACCGCCGGTTGCTCGTGTTCTGCGTCATATTCCCGTGGTCGCCCTGCTCGTTGATGTTGTTCTTCTCGTCGTCGCGATGGCCCTTGGTGGTGTCGACGGGCACCTTCGGCGTGCTGCCGGGGCCCTTGTGGCTCCTGTTCTCCTCGGGAACGGGCGTAATGGTTTTTTCAAGCGGTTTGGTCATCAGATTCTCCATTGATAGGAGGAGAAACGCGGGACAGGCCGGACTCGTTCCCGGCGTGAACGCGGCCCCGCCTTGCGCCGACCAAGCCAACATGAACTAATTGTTCCCGCCGACCGAAACATGATCTGCCCGATGCCGAAAATTCATGCCTTCGTTGCGCTGACCATTGCCGGCGCCTGCCTGCTCGCCAGTCCGGCTCGCGCCGACGATGCCGACCGTGCGCTGCTGTCGACGTTTTGCGACGCCGCCGATATCGAGGGATCGACCTGCAAGCGGGCGAAGAACTATCCGGATGCGGGAAACCGCGAATGCGACGTCAAGCTGACCGCAGATCGCCATAGCGGCCGGTTCATCGCCGCGGGCAATCCGCTGCTGGTGGTCAATTACGAGAGCGGATGCGAGCCGCACGCGACCGACAATGGCGGCTCGGTCGTGTTCGAGCAGAGCGGCGGCAAAAGCATTTTCCGAAGCTTCCAGCCGGGCTCGCAGGTCAATGACTGCATCAACATGGCCCGGAGCGCGCAGCAGGATTGGCTGATGTGCATCACCGGCCATATCGGCCAGGGCAATCTGGAAACCGGCGTCGCTGAGTTCGTGTTCACCCAGGACTACGGCAGGAACGTCAGCATCTCGCCGGATTTTCTGATCACCGCGGTAGATTCCATTCGCGCCTATGGCGCCAACGTCGTCACCTGCAAGGAGCGTTCGAAATATTTCGAGGTCTCGGACATCAAGGCCGGGCCGCGGCCGCAGACCGTGACCGTGACGGTTCGCCATGCCGACGCGAGCACGATCAGGAAGGCCTGCCGCAAGGGGTTTCCGAGGCCGAAGGAAGTTTTCGGCAAGCTTTCGCGCGGCGAGGCGTACGTGCCGGAAGGCTACGAGAAGCGCGGCAAGTTCATCATCGATCTCGCCACCCGCAAGGTGACGCCGCAGGGGTGAGGCGTTGTGAGTCTTGTCGTCCCGGCGAAGGCCGGGACCCATACGCCGCGGCGGACGTTGGTGAAAAAGGAAGATAACGACCAGCGTCTGTACCAATTGCCGCTGGTGGGTATGGGTCCCGGCCTTCGCCGGGACGACGATTACAATAGTAGCCAGCTGCGGCAAAACGGCACGACGGGCAAATCACTTCCGATTTACGGAAATCGTGTCAAGACAATAATTTCTGAAAAGCGAAAATATTCTTGTTTCCATCCACCCAAATCAGAGGCATATCTTTGGCCATCCCGTCCCACTCAGAGGGGCGTCGGCCGTCGTCACGACGAGGGGCGGGTTGCGGTGGACGTAACAGTTGCGATTGACGGTCGCGACTGAAGCGTACGGCGAAAGCGTGTGGTCCTGGCGCCCGTAACGGCGTCAAGTCTTTCGGGAGCTAACGCTTCCGAGGGGCGACGGTGGCAATAGGGGCCGTCTCACCGGGGAGAGCACGCCATAAGCCGTAAAGCCATTGCGCAGGGAATGTCGGATGTTCTCCGCTGCCCTGTATGCTCGTGTGCGCACTTCCTTGTGCACATTGCACACGAGACCGCGGGTGCAGCGCGCATCCGGCATTCCCTGCGCCCTCTGGATTCTTGGAGGGCGAGAACTTCAAGCAAGACTCGGGCGCAATGCGTCGCGAGAATGCGGCCACACACCCAGCTGTCATCGCCCGGCTTGACCGGGCGACCCAGTATTCCAGAGACGCCGATGATAGAACCGATAAGCCGCGGCGTACTGGATCACCCGACCGGAGCCTGTCATCGGGCGGCCATTCGGCCGACCCGGTGGCGGGTGACGACAGCACGGTGTGGAGTGGCATCGTCGGTAAGACGGCCTGGCTCTTTGAAATTCGAATCCATTTCATTCGCACGCGAACGCACCGTCGGCCGCGCTGGTGCAGCGTACGCCAGCGGTCTCCGTAGTTCCTCGCATTGCCAATCCAGCGGTTCGGCCCACAATGGATCCGGGCGTCGGCTGCACGTGTAGATTGAAGGCTTGCAGCTGGCGGTAGTGAACCGTTTCCACGCTGGCGACGTCAGACTTTGTGCCTGCTTTTGCGGATCGGCCGCTTTGTTATGGCGTTCGCTGTGGAACCGGCCGCCGCGGCGCAGGTTGAGACTCGGCGGAGAAAGATCGGATGACCGCGGACCTGCATCGGCAGCGCCTACTGAATTTCCTCGACGTCTACTATGGCGGCGACATCGAGGGCGCGCTGGCGCGCTGCACCGACGACGTCGAATTCGTCGCCAACGCCCCGGTCGACCTGCTTCCCCACATGGGGCATCGGCGGGGCACGGAAGCGATGCGCGAGATGTGGACCACCGTCCACGCCCGCTATTCCGAGATGCGCTGCGAGGTGCCGATCCTGGTCGCCGAGGGCGACAGGGTGGCGGCCAACATCCGGGTGTTCTTCCGCAAGCGCAGCAATCAGCGGATGGTGCATTTTGACATCGCGGCGTTTTATACCTTCCGCGACGGCCGCATCGCCCAGATCCGCGAGATCATCGACACTTTCGACATGGTCGAGCAGGTGCTGGAGCGCGACGTCAGCGCGATCCTGAAGGGCGACAAGCCGGAATAGAGCCGGCCTTTGGCCCTGGCCGTCCGGGCCTTATTTTCCCGACGACGTTGAACCTCACCGCCCCGGCGGCGACACACCACAAGGCTTTTTCCGGGGCAAAAGAACATATGAAGATCGCGTTGCTGGCTCTGCTGGGTTTGGCGTTGGGGGCGCTGGGAGGTGCAGCGCTTGGAATCGGGGCCGGGCTCGCCTGGGTCGAAATCTTTAAAGTCACGAGTTTTGAAGGCTATAACGGCATGCTGGTGTTCTTCACCTTCATGCCGCTGGGCGCCGCAATCGGCGGGATCGCAGGCGCTTTGTTGTTCGGCGTGATCGCGATCAAGGACGCCGAAATCGCCATCGAGCGCGAGCCGGTGCGCCGCCGGGAGCGGTAAAAGCGGCGCCAGGGGCGGTAAAAACACGGAAAATCCTGCATTTGGGCAATGCAAAAACGTCGGTTGTATTTTAGCGAAAAACGCCTATTGTTAGTGTACGAATGAATTTAGCGACTGGCACGGCGTCGATGCGGACGCCCCCTGGGCCGTTGCCGTTTGAAATCAGTTTCAAGGACCATCTCAAATGACAGAGCATAGTCTCTGGCGTTTTTCTCGCGCGTTGCATCGTGCGATCAATGAACGCCAGCCCGCCGATCTCGACGCCCTGCTCGACGAGGACGTCGATTGGGCGATTTATGGCCCGATCGACATGTTTCCGTTCTTCGGCTCGCGCCGGGGCAAAGCGGCCGTGATCGAGGTAGTCAGGCAGATCGCCGAGAACGTCCGCGTCCATCGCTTCGACCGCGAGTCGATCATGCTGGGGGTCGATTCGGCCGCCTCGATGATGCGCTACTCACTGACCGCGCTGGATTCGAACAAGCCGATCAGCCTGCGGGTCGCGCATTTCGCGCAGTTCAAGGCCGGCAAGCTGACCAACCTGCGCGTGCTGGTCGACACCTTCGACCTGGTCGAGCAGGCGGTGGGTTATCCCATCCATCTGCCGCGAATGGCGGTCTAGCCGCCAATCCCTTTCGTCATGGCCGGACAAAAGCGCGAAGCCCGTCTTCGCGCTGGAGAATCGCGGGGACCCACGTCCTCCTCACCAGCCCCTGGAAGACGTGGTTGCGACAACACGTCGAGGCACGCTTCGCGCTTGATCGAGCAGCGAGGCCGCCCTCGGCGCTGTAGCCCGGACATGACGGAGTGCGAGGGCGCGCGAATGCGCCCTCGCCATAATTTCGCACCACCGCCGACGCATTCTCTGCCTGATTTGGAATGCGGGCGGGTTATGATTTCCTCGACACGATTTGGCTGGATAAGGCTGCCGTTGCTGGTGGCCGGCTTCAGCCTGGCCGCGGTATTGGCCGTGGCGGCGCAAACGCCGCCCGCCGATGAAGACACCGAGGAGACGGCGGAGGAAGCGGCGCCCGACGTCGCGGCGGCGCCGGATGTCAGTGACCTCGATATCATGAAGGATATCGACGTCAGCAAGCTCGACTGGAGCCAGCTCGACCTCGATGCCGCGCCCCTGACCGGGCTTGGCGCAAAAACCCGCGCCGCGTCGAAAGCCGCAGCGGCGACCAGCGCGGACATGGCCTGGTCGGCGAACGAAAAGGCGAACGGCAGCTCCGCCGTGTCGGTCAAGCAATCGCTGACCCCGTTCTGGGATGCGCGGATCGGCGCCGACATGACGGTTGCCCGGCAAGGCACGCTGACGGCCCAGGAGCTGTTGTCGGAAAAACTCGCCAATGGCGGCAGCCTGCCGCAATCGTCCGGCACCGCCTGGGCCGCGATCACAGCGCCGGGTGTCGGCGCGATCTGGGACAAGACGTCAGTCGAAGCCCGCGTCGATCCCGGGGCGGACCAGAGCAAGCTCGGCACCTCCCTGAGCAAATCGCTGCCGCTCAACGAGCAATATTCGCTGACGCTGCAGAACAGCTACAATCTGATCCAGCAGGGCATCGTTCCCGTGCCCGGCATCATCAGCCATCCGACCCGCAGCTATGAGACCGACCAGTCGGCGCGACTGAGCATCGCCGACACCGGCACGAGCTTCATGGCCGGCCAGACGCTGTCGACCGCGGACGACAAATGGCTGCGCAAGGTCGGCGCCGAGCAAAAGCTGTTCGACGGCGTCACCATCTCGGGTTCGGTCGGCGAGACCCCCTCGGGCGTGGTTAACAAGAGCTTTGGCGCAGGCTTCAAGCGCAGCTGGTAAGCCCCTGCACTTCTTCGCCAATCCTTTTCAGAATGATGCAGCATTGCCGCATATTGGCCCAGATGCGGTCAAATTCCGCACTACTGATAGGAACGCTTCACTTCGTCGTGCGGGGGACGTCCGCGCTCGCTTTTCGCGAAACAGAGGAATGGCCGATGAACGCTACCAATCGAACCGAACAAGTTGAATCAACTGAGGATGTCGTCGACAGCAACCTCGCTGCGGTGTCGGAAGTCGAGGCCGGGATCCGCGACTTCGTCCGCAACGACATCGCCTATCTGCGCCGTCCGCCTGCCGGTGCCACGGAAACCGTGCCGCTCGATGCCAGCGCGGAGGCCACCGTCAACAACGTCAACTCGCTGATCCAGCGCGTCGCCGGCACCTCGCTTGCTGAAATCGAGAAGCTGATCTCGGAACTGGAGAGCCTGCGCGATCTCCTGCATGCCGAAGGCCAGCGCGTTCAGCGCGAGATCTCCGGCTATGCGCAGCTCAGCCAGGCGGCGATGAAGTCGACGCGCATGATCGCCGACAACGTCACGCAGTGGAAGCGCGCCGCCGACGGGCTGCGCAACAGCTGATCCGGGATCTTGGCTGATCCGGGATCTTTTACTGATTCCAGACCGTTGCAAAAATCCTACACCCGCCGTCTTCTTCAACAGAAGGCGGCGGTTTCGTTTGATATGTGGCTGTTTTGAACTTTATAAGCAGCGCGTCGGGATCAAGGGACGGGTGCCGCCACCAACGGTAGGCAAACTTCCAGGGATACGAGATGCAAAACGGTCAGCCCAACAACACCCATCCACTGCCGCATTCGGCACATGGCATGGGCACGCTCATGGTCCGGTTCGTCGGACTGCTGACGGTTGCGGTGGTGCTGATGACGCTGATCTGGAACAGCTGATCCGGCGACGATCAGTTCCAGGTGCTGGTACGATCCAGCGCCATGGTTAGCAAAGCCTGACCTTATTGGACGGACGACGTGCTCTCGAGCGTGTAGCCGCCGTCGGCATAACCCTTCACCACCATCGCAGTCGTCAGCATCACGCAAAGCGTGACGGTAGCGAAAATAAAGCCGACAAGTTTCAGGTGACTGCGATCTGCCATGGTCGTGCCCTCGGTACTTCCCCTAGGTCTCATATGGCAGGCAGAAAGTTCAAAATGTGTTAGCAAATAAATTGCTTCGCAGAATGGTAAACTGCGCCCGGACTAAGAAAACGGTTCGCTAAGCATACCGGCTCGGGTCAGGAACCCGCGTTCCGCCGCGGCACGAAGGCGGTGGCCAAAAACGAGTACACCTGTTCGCCACGCTGGTTCGCGCCGGTATTGCGGGCCTGCAGGATGCCCCATTCGGGACGCTTGTCCGACGTGCGCTTGGTTTCGACGACACTCGAAAAACTGATGGTGTCACCGGCCAGTACCGGCCTGATCCAGCGCAGTTCGCGAAAGCCGGGCGACGGTCCCCAGACCGCAACTTCCTCGCCGCGCGCGATGGCCTCCCGCGTCAGACGCTGGCCGTCGGCGACCAAGAGCTTCATGCAGACAGAGCCGACATGCCATCCTGACGCCGCCAACCCGCCGAACAGCGATTGGCGTCCCGCCTCCTCGTCGAGGTGAAACGCCTGCGGATCGAACTGCGCGGCGAACTGCTTGATCAGCTCGGCGGTGAAGGTGAACGATCCAAGCTCACGCCGCGATCCGATTTCAATGTCCTCAAAGAAACGCATCGAAGATCCTATTCCGCCGCGGCATCGGCGCGACGGCGCACGATGATCGGCGACACCATCTCGCACAGCGTCACGCCGGCGGCGTTCTTGACCACACCCTTGAACGTCACGATGCCGGTCTCGGGACGGCTGCGCGAGACTCGCGCCTCCGCGACCTCGATATCGAGCGTCAAATCATCACCCGGCCGAAGTGGTGAGAGCCAGCGCATCTCGTTGACGCCCGGCGAGCCCATCGACGCGGTGCGGCCGATGAAGCCGTCGAACATCATCCGCATCATGAGCGAGCAAAGATGCCAGCCCGACCCGGAAAGGCCCTTCAGCATCGACTTGGCTGCGGCCGCTTCGTCCAGATGCATCGGCTGCGGGTCGTACTCCGCAGCGTAAGTCAGGATCTCCTCGCGCGTGACGTGGCGCGGTCCGAACGTACCGAAATGGCCGGGTTTGAAATCTTCGAAGGTGAGCGTTGTCATGATGGGATTTTACAGTGCGGAAGCCCGATTGTGGCCGTTATTTGCAGCAATCTCAACCCGTCCACCCGCATGGCTCGTGCCCGACGGGGCGAACACCGTCGCGACCGGTGCCCGCCTTCGGCTTGCTCGGGACCCCATTCGGAGCTAGGCCCTGTGCTCTCAGGAGCGAGGCTGGACGCGAATCACTTTCGACTTGCCGGGAGAACCACCGATGTTCGATTTTCAGGATCTGTTTCAGTGGGACCGTTTTATCACGCCCACGATCATCAAGACCTTTTACTGGCTGGTGATCGGCCTGATCGTGCTGTTCGGCATATCCGGCATTTTCTCAGGGCTAGCTGCGATGGCGATCAGCCCGTTCGGCGGATTCATCGTGCTGCTGTCCTCGATCGCCAGCGTCGTGGTCGGCGTGGTGTTCTCACGCATCGCCGCAGAATTCATCCTGATTGTGTTCCGCATCAACGAGCACCTCGGCGCAATCCGCGACCAGGGCCAGACGCATTGAGCGCAATGACTAACAGTCATCCCGCTTTATTTCTTGTTTGAGCATGATCCTTTCGGAAAACCGGTGCCCACTTTTCCGGATCATGCTTAGTTATTGAACCTGAAATGCATGACGTCGCCGTCAGCGACGACATATTCCTTGCCCTCCAGCCGCAGCTTGCCGGCATCGCGCGCGCCGGCTTCGCCACCCAGCGCGACATAGTCGGCATAGGCGATGGTTTCCGCGCGGATAAAGCCCTTTTCGAAATCGGTATGAATCACCCCGGCCGCCGCAGGCCCTTTGGTGCCGCGGTTGATGGTCCAGGCGCGGGCCTCCTTCGGCCCGACGGTGAAATAGGTGATGAGGTCGAGCAGCTGGTAGCCGGCGCGGATCAGGCGGTCGAGGCCGGCCTCTTCGAGGCCGAGCGTATCGAGGAACTCGGCGCGCTCCTCGCGTGACAAAGTCGCGATCTCGGATTCGATCTTGGCCGAAATCGCCACCGCGACCGCCCCCTCTTTCTTGGCGTGCTCGAACACCTGTTTTGAAAAGCTGTTGCCGTCCTTGGCCGAGCCTTCCTCGACGTTGCAGACATAGAGCACCGGTTTCGACGTCAACAGGCCGAGCATGCCAAAGGCACGCTCTTCTTCCGCCTTGCGTTCGAGGAACCGCGCCGGCTTGCCGTCGCGCAGCAGCACCAGCGCGCGGTTGACGAGGTCGAGCTGTTCCTTGGCGTCCTTGTCGTTGCCCTTGGCCTTCTTTGAAAGGTTGTCGACGCGCTTTTCGAGGCTGTCGAGATCGGCCAGCATCAGCTCGGTCTCGATGGTCTCGATATCGGCCAGCGGCGCGATCTTGCCTTCGACATGGGTGATGTCGGAATCCTCAAAGCAGCGCACCACATGCGCCACCGCGTCGACCTCGCGGATGGTGGCGAGGAACTGGTTGCCGAGGCCCTCGCCCTTGGAGGCGCCGCGCACCAGGCCCGCGATGTCGACGAAGGTCAGCCGCGTCGGGATGATCTGCGCTGATTTGGCGATCTCCGACAGCTTGTCGAGCCTGGGATCAGGCACCGCCACCTCGCCGACATTCGGCTCAATGGTGCAGAACGGATAATTCGCCGCCTGCGCCGCTGCCGTCTCGGTCAGCGCGTTGAACAGCGTCGACTTGCCGACATTGGGCAGGCCTACGATACCGCATTTGAATCCCATGACGTGTCCTGAAGTCTGTTGCTGGCGGTCGGCGGCGCGTTACGCAGCGCCGTCATCGCCCTTGTCTAAAAATCCCTTGGCCTGCAGCGCCAGGTGCACCTTGTTCTGAAACGTCGAGGCGCGCTCGGTCGCGAGCAAGCCGGCATTGTCGGCGACCGCCTCGCACAGCGCCTCGACCCAGGGCCGATCGCTCTTGGCGAAATCCGACAGCACATGGCTGTGTACCAGCTCCTTGACGCCGGGATGACCGATCCCGAGCCGCACCCGGCGATAGTCGTTGCCGATATGCGAGGAGATCGAGCGCAACCCGTTATGGCCGGCAATGCCGCCACCGACCTTGACTCGCACTTTCGCCGGCGGCAGTTCGAGCTCATCCTGAAACACGATGATCTCACCGACCCCGAGCTTGAAAAAGTTCGCGGCTTCCTGCACCGCACGCCCGGACTCGTTCATGTAGGTCGTGGGCTTAAGCAGGACCACGCGCTCGCGCTCAAGCGTGCCTTCCGACGTCTCGCCCTGAAAACGGCGGCGCCATGGTGCGAAACCATGACGCCGCGCAATTTCATCGACGACCGCGAAACCGATATTATGCCGGTTGTTCGCGTACTTCGTGCCGGGATTACCGAGGCCGACAAACAGGCGCATGACGCGGCATCCCGCGTTCGCTTACTTCTTCTTGTCGCCGCCAGGCGCCTTGGCGCCAGCCGCCGGCGCCTTCGCACCCGCCGCCGGAGCAGCGGCACCCGCTGCGGGCGCAGCAGCAGCCCCCGCCGCCGGAGCAGCACCAGGAGCCGCAGCACCGCCAGCGGCAGCCGCAGCCGCCGCCTTGAGTTCTTCGGCGTAGCCGGACGGCGGCACGATGGTCACCAGCGTCGCATCTTCACGCGACAGCGACTTCACGCCAGCGGGCAGCTTGATGTCGGACAGATGCAGCGAGTGGCTGATTTCCAGCGTGCTGGCATCGGCCTCGATGTACTGCGGAATATTGTCGACCGAACACTCGAGTTCGATGGTGTGGGTGACGATGTTGACCGTGCCGCCGCGCTTGACGCCGGGCGAGACTTCGCCGTTGACCACATGCAGGGGAACGCTGACGCGGATGGTGGCGCCTTCGCCGAGCCGCATGAAGTCGACATGCAGCGGGAAGTCACGCACCGGATCGAGATGGAAGTCGCGCGGGATCACGCGGTGCTTCTTGCCCTCGAGATCGATGTCGTAAATCGTGGTCAGGAACCGGCCGGCCAGAATGCGCTGGCGCAGTTCGGCGTCGTCGACCGAGATGGTCACGGGGGGCTGGTTGTTGCCATAGATCACTCCGGGAACTCTCCCGGCGCGACGCTCTGCCCGGGCGGCCCCCTTGCCGCTCTGCGGACGCGCGGTCGCCTTCAATTCCTTGACGGTCGCCATCGTGTTAAGTCCTTGTTTTCTAAAAAGTTAAAGGCCGCAACGCGGCCCGGTAGCGTCCGACAGCAAGCCTCCAGGGGTGCGGGGGCTGCGGACGTGGCGGGCTTTTAGCCCCAAAGCACCAAAATGACAAGGAAATCAGGGGATTTTTCTGCCCCCCTTCAAAGCCTGTCATTGCCGGGCTTGACCCGGCAATCCATCCCTCTTCGCGGGATTTTTCATGAAGATTGATGGATACCCGGGCACAGGCGAGCGGAAGCGACGCCGTTCTTCGAACGGCTATGCCCGGGCATGACATAGACCCTCAACTGGTCGCCGGCTGAGAACCCCCTAGCCTGGCTTCCAGCGCTTCGATGCGGGTCTTCAGCGCCTCGTTTTCCTCGCGCGCCAGCCGGGCCATGTCCTTTACCGCGTCGAACTCCTCGCGCTTGACGAGGTCGAGGTCGCGCAGGATGCGTTCGGCCTGGTTGCGAACAACCGCATCGACCTCGCGCTTGACGCCCTGGGCGGCGCCGGCGGCGTCGTTCATCAAACGACCGATCTCGTCGAAAAACCGATTGTTGGTCTGGGTCATCGCTAAACGCTCCGGTCGCTGCAACTGGGTCTGCTTCCACCAAGACAATGGCGATCCAAACGCCCGGGTTCAAGAGTGCCGTTCAACGCCAAGGTGATGTCCGTTTGCCTTGTCATGCCCTCCTTTCCTTGCAATCGTGGCGGGCGCCCGCCCCAAGAACCAAAATCAGAAAACAGAAACGCACATGATCGACCAGCAGATCGACATCCAGACCAAGGACGGCAAAACCACCACTTTCATCACCCATCCCGAGCGCGGCGGACCGTTTCCCGTCATCCTGTTCTACATGGATGCGCCCGCGATCCGCGAGGAACTGCGGGACATGGCGCGGCGGCTCGCAACCTCAGGCTATTACGTGATGCTGCCCAATATGTATTACCGCTCCGGCGTGATGGAGTTGGGGCCGATTCCGCCGGACCCGGAAGCGCCCGAGCGCAAGCGGATGTTCGAGTTCATGGCCTCGATCAACATCCCGATGGTGATGGAGGACACCAAGGCCCTGCTCGCCTATGCCGCGACCCAAAAGGCCGCGAACACCGCCATCGTCGGCACCGTCGGCTACTGCATGAGCGGCCGCTACGCGGTCAACGCGGCGACGCATTTTCCGGACCAGGTGAAAGCCGCAGCCTCGATCTACGGCACGCATCTGGCGACCGACCAGCCGGACAGCCCGCATATTGCCGCCGGCAAGACCAAGGCCGAATTGTACTTCGCCTGCGCCGAAACCGACATCTACGCGCCGGCTGAAATCATCGAGCAGCTGAAGCAGGGCATGAAGGGATCGAACAACGAGGTCGAGGTCTATCCCGGCACCCATCACGGCTTCGCCTTCCCGAAGCGGCCGGTCTATCACCGCGACGCCGCCGAGCGGCATTGGGAGCGGCTGCTGGCGCTCTATCGCCGTAACCTCGCCGCCTGATCGCAAGGTTCCGATGTAGGGCAGAGATGACTGACATCCGAATCAGGGATTATGAAGGTTCGGATGCGGACAACCTCAATCGGACAGCCGTCGCTGCCTTTGGCCAGTTTCGCGATCACTACAATGATTGGCCGGCGATGCTCGCCGGCCTGTCGAAGACCTCGGCGCTTGGCACGACCGGAGAAGTCATCATTGCCGAATTGCAGGACAAGTTCGCCGGCGCGGTCGCCTATTTCGGGCCGGACCGTCCCAAGGCCCCGTTCTTCGATCAAAGCTGGCCGATCATCCGCATGCTCATCGTCGATCCCGCATTTCGCTGTAAAGGGATCGGGCACGCATTGACCAAGGAATGTATCGCCAGGGCCAAACGCGACGGAGCACCGCTGATTGCGCTCCACACCAGTCCGATCATGACGGTGGCCTTGCCGATGTATCTCAAGATGGGTTTTGTCAAAGCCTATGACGCTCCGCCGATTTTCGGCGTGGCCTATGCCGTCTACACCAAAGCCCTGTGAGCCAGATGCCCTTCCTGACCATCGCCTTTCCGGTATTCGATCCGATCGCGCTCTCGATCGGACCGATCGCCATTCGCTGGTATGCGCTCGCCTATATCGGCGGCATCGTACTGGGATGGATTTATGCGCGGTCGCTGGTCAAAAATGAGAGATTATGGGGCGGGCCGGCGCCGATCACGCTGGTGCAGCTCGACGATTTCATCCTGTGGGTCACGATCGGCATCATCGTCGGCGGCCGCACCGGCTACGTGCTGTTCTACAATCCCGCCTACTTTGCGCAGCACCCGGCCGAGATTTTCGAATTGTGGAACGGCGGCATGTCGTTTCACGGCGGCTTCCTCGGCTGCGTCGCCGCAGTGATGCTGTTCTGCCGCAAGCACGGCATTTCGATCCTGTCGCTCGGCGACATCACCACCGGCGTCGGGCCGATCGGCTTGTTCCTCGGGCGGATCGCCAACTTCATCAACAGCGAGTTGTGGGGCCGGCCGGCCGATTCCAGCGTGCCCTGGAGGATGGTATTCCCAAATGGCGGGCCGCTGCCGCGCCACCCCAGCCAGCTCTATGAGGCGGCGCTCGAGGGCATTCTGCTGTTTACGATATTGGCGGTCATGATTCGGATGGGTGCCCTGAAGCGGCCGGGCCTGATCCTCGGCAGTTTCATCGCGATCTACGCAATTGCCCGAATAATAAGCGAGTTCTTCCGTGAGCCGGACCCGCAGCTTGGATTTTTGTGGGGCGGGCTGACAATGGGTATGCTGTTGTCGGTGCCGATGATCATTGCCGGAGCCATCCTGGTGGTGATGGCATGGCGCAAGGCGCCGGAGCATTTGCAGAAGCCCATTTAAGGCAAGGAAGGCCGTGACCGAACTTTCGCCGCTACAGTCCGAGATCAGGAAGCTGATCCAGTCGTCAGGCCCGATGCCGGTCTGGCGGTATATGGAATTGTGCCTCATGCATCCCGACCACGGCTATTACGTGTCGCGCGATCCGCTCGGCCGCGAGGGCGATTTCACCACCGCGCCCGAAGTCAGCCAGATGTTCGGCGAACTGCTCGGGTTGTGGGCCGCTTCGGTCTGGAGGGCGATCGGCTCGCCGCCGGCGCTGCGGCTGGTCGAGCTCGGGCCCGGCCGCGGCACCATGATGGCGGACGCGCTGCGCGCGCTGCGGGTGCTGCCGCCGCTCTATCAGTCGCTCAGCACACACCTCGTCGAGATCAATCCGGTGCTGCGCGAGAAGCAGCGCGCGACGCTGTCGGGCGTTCGCAATCTCAGCTGGCACGACAGCATCGACGACGTGCCCGAGGGCCCCGCGGTCATTTTCGCCAACGAGTATTTCGACGTGCTGCCGATCCACCAGGTGGTGAAGCGCGAGACCGGCTGGCACGAGCGCGTGATCAAGCTCGACGACGGCGGCAAATTGGTATTCGCGGCCGCCGACGAGCCGACGCCGCGCTTCGAGGTGCTGCTGCCGCCGCTGGTGCGTGCCGCCCCCGTCGGCGCCGTGTTCGAATGGCGGCCCGACGCCGAGATCATGAAGATCGCCAAGCGCGTTCGCGAACAGGACGGCGCGGCGCTGATCATCGATTACGGCCATCTGCGCAGCGACGCGGGCGACACCTTCCAGGCCATCGCCCGCCACAGCTTCGCCGATCCCCTGAAGAATCCGGGACAGGCTGACGTGACCGCCCATGTCGATTTCCAGGCGCTGGTGCGCGCCGCCGAAGACATGGGCGCCCGTGCCCACGGCCCGGTGACGCAAGGCGAGTTCCTCAAGCGGCTCGGCATCGAGACCCGCGCCCTCACGCTGATGGGCAAGACCACGCCGGAAGTATCCGCCGATATTTCCAATGCGCTGAAGCGGCTGACCGACAGCGGCCGCGGCGGCATGGGCTCCATGTTCAAGGTGCTGGCGATCACGGAGCCCCATCTCACCTCGGTCGCGGGCCTGTCCGACGAACAGGAATCTGCCGGCGAAGAGGCGTCATGACCTACGGATCCTCGTTGCTTTCGGCCATTCCGGGCCTGCGCCACGCTTTCTTCACCCGCGAGGGCGGCGTATCGGGCGGGATTTACGAGGGCCTCAATGGCGGCCTCGGTTCGAACGATGATGCCGCCCACGTCGCGGAAAATCGCCGCCGGATGGCCGAGCAGATGGGCGTCGCACCGGATCGTTTTCTCAGCGTGCACCAGATCCATTCGCCCGATGCCGTGGTGGCGACCGGCCCCTGGACCGGCGACAAGCCGCGCGCCGACGCCCTCGTCACCCGCACCGAAGGCCTTGCGATCGGCGTCACCGCGGCCGATTGCGGGCCGATATTGTTTGTCGATCCCACGGCCCGCGTGATCGGTGCGGCCCATGCCGGCTGGAAGGGGGCGCTGACCGGGGTAATCGAATCCACCGTGGATGCGATGGAAAGACTCGGCGCCGACCGCAGCGGCATGGTGGCGGCGATCGGCCCCCTGATCCGCCAGCATTCCTACGAGGTCGGCGGCGAATTCGTCGAACGTTTTCTGGATGCCGATGCCGGCAATGCCGCCTACTTCATTGCTTCGGAGCGCGCCGGCCATTCGATGTTCGACCTTGCCGGCTACATCCGGATGCGGCTGGAAAATGCCGGCGTGCTGATGATCGACGACATCGGCGTCGACACCTATTCCGACGAACGCTTCTACAGCTACCGCCGCTCGGTGCATCGGAAAGAGCCGGATTACGGAAGGCATGTTCACGCCATCGCCTTGGAACCGTGATTGGGTTTGAACCATTGCTGTGGCTTCCCTGCCCTAGACCTTAATGCTTTTTAACGATATCGCAGGGCGATGAGGGACCTCATCCCAGCCTCCTGCCTGCGAGCCCCGCGCGCGATCATCGCCGCGGCGCTGTTCGCCGTTTCGTGCGCGCTTGGCGGCTGCGCCGGTGGCGGCGCGGCGAGCGGATCGTTCGCGATGGCGACCAGTGGCGGCGGTTCGACCGTGGCGTTCGAATCGATCGACGGCCCGCCGCCGCACGTCTTCGACCGCATGGTCGGCGTCATCGACAGCGAATCGAAGCTGCGGAACCTGCAGATCGTCTCGCGCGAGGGCGGCGCTTCCTATCGCGTGCGCAGCTATCTCTCGGCGCAGGTGGTGCGCGGCAAGACCATGATCGCCTGGGTCTGGGACGTCTACGACAACAACCAGCAGCGCGCGCTGCGGCTGTCCGGCGAGGAGCCGGCGGGCAAGGCCGGACGCGACGCCTGGGCCGCCGCCGACGATCTCGTGCTGCGGAAGATCGCGCAGGCCGGCCTGAGCGGCCTCAGCGGCATGATCAACGGCACACCGGGAGCACCGCAGCCCGCGCCGGCGGCCCCCAGCCTCCGCGGCTCCGCGGTCGCGAGCGTGGAGCAGACCGCACCCGCCGAGGGTGCATTCGGTGTCGCCGCGCTGGGCTTCAGCAGCCATTAAGCCTACCCCGTAAAGTCCCGTATCGGCTCATTTTTAATCGGGAAAACAGCTGCGACGGGTTGCCAGCCGCGCCACCTGCCTGATATCTCCTCGCGCATCGAAACCCGCCGGTATACAGGTATCCCAGATGCTGAACGTCGTATCCAGCAAGGCGCGGGGAGAGGCCTCGATGTCCGCCAAGAATGGCTCCATCAAGCTGGTCGCCGGCAATTCGAACCCAGCTTTGGCGAAGGCCATCGCCGAAGGGCTGGATCTGCCGCTGACCAAGGCCAGCGTCCGCCGCTTTGCCGATAACGAAATCTTCGTCGAGGTGCTCGAGAACGTGCGCGGCTCGGACGCCTTCATCATCCAGTCGACGTCGTTTCCGGCCAACGACCATCTGATGGAATTGCTGATCATCACCGATGCGCTGCGCCGCTCGTCCGCGCGCCGCATCACGGCGGTGATCCCGTATTTCGGCTACGCCAGGCAGGACCGCAAGGTCGGCTCGCGCGCACCGATTTCGGCCAAGCTGGTGGCCAATCTGATCACGCATGCCGGCATCGATCGCGTCATGACGCTCGACCTGCATGCCGGCCAGATCCAGGGCTTCTTCGACATCCCGACCGACAATCTCTACGCCTCGCCGCTGATGGTGCGCGACATCAAGGAACGCTTCGACCTCGCCAATGTGATGGTGGTGTCGCCCGACGTCGGCGGCGTGGTGCGCGCCCGCGGCCTCTCCAAGCGGATCAACGCGCCGCTCGCCATCATCGACAAGCGCCGTGAGCGCGCCGGCGAATCCGAAGTCATGAACGTGATCGGCGACTGCGCCGGCTATACCTGCATCCTGATCGACGACATCGTCGATTCCGGCGGCACGCTGGTGAACGCGGCCGACGCCCTGATCGCCAACGGCGCCAAGGAAGTCTACGCCTACATCTCCCATGGCGTGCTGTCGGGCGGCGCCGCAGCGCGCATCGCCGGCTCCAGGCTGAAAGAGCTGGTCATCACCGACTCGATCCTGCCGACGGAAGCGGTCAACAAGGCCGCCAACATCCGCACGCTGTCGATCGCGCCGCTGATCGCCGAAGCCATCGGCCGCACCGCGGCGGAAGAGTCTGTTTCGAGCTTGTTTGATTAAGGGGCGCAACGTCGCCTCTTCATGTCGTCCCGGCGAACGCCGGGACCCATACAGCGTGATCTCTCGACAAAGCCTCGATAGCAGAGACCATCCGCAAAACTTCTCCCTGTGGTTATGGGTCCCCCGATGCGCAATTGCGCATCTGTGCTCAAGGCCGGGACGACAGCAGTGTTTGTTGCTCCATTGTGCGCGGAACGCACGTTCGCATTCTCGCGACGCATTGCGCCCGAGCTTTGCCAGAAATTTCCTTGCCCTCTCAAACTGAGGGCGCAGGGAAGACCGGGTGCGCGCTGCACCCGCGGTCCCGTGTGCGGTTTGCACAAGAAATGCTGCACACGAGCATACAGGGCAGCGGAGAACACCCGGCCTTCCCTGCGCAATGGCTTTACGGCTTATGCCGTGCTCTCCCCGGAGACGAGTTCTTGGTTGACTCCGTCGCCGCCGTTCCCGCTTGCGCTTCTCCGACAGCTTGACACCTGCAACGGGCGCCAGGACCACACGGTTTTGCCGTACGCTCATCCACGCCGTCGTCGAGGCGTAAACCAGCGTCCACCGCAACCCGCCCAACGTCCGTGACGACGGCCGACGCCCTTCTGACCAGGACGGGATGGCGACAAACATGCCCCTGATTTGCCCTTCGTGAAAAGCGAAATATTTTTTATTTCGGGGCTTGACACGATTTCTTTAAATCAGAATTGATTTGCCCGTCGCGTTGTTTTGTCGCACAACAACGGGGCTGGGAAGGTCGGTGGTTCGTATGAGTAACCCGGCCACACGCCGGCGGCTTGCCATCCGCATGGAACGCCCCGGCGGCTTTGAGCCCACGCCGGCCCATCGCTTGACCACTATGAGGCGGCCAGCAGACACACACATCTCGATCCAGCCACTTGTCGCGCTCGCACCGCTCGACGGGCCCGGTCAGCGAGAGGGACCCTGAGTCTCGGAATTCGGCGTGCGGGACGCATGATGCGTTGCACGATCACGATCATCGTTGGGGACCCATTCCTCCGCACTTGAGTCCCAATGATGGGTGTCGTCGAAGTGTTTCCAGAGTGGCGGCCTTCGCTTGCTTTCACCCCTCTGTCGCAATGCATTCAGGGCGCGGAGCACAACGAGCGCACCAGCCATCGTCACCCATCCGCGAGCGCTATATCGGGAGTTCCTGATTGTCTCGAGCATCTGATGCCTCCTTCAAGAAAGAAGCCTTCCGCCATCCTAGCCCGGGCCAACAACACAGGACTGTAAACTACTTCACAGTCGGCCGACATCTTCGACATCGCCAGGGGCGAACCCATGAGGGGATGCGTCTGGCGGTGCCGCCGAGGACTGAGTGTCCCGGATCATATCCGCTCCATCATATCCTTTCTATCGCAAGGACGGAACATCGTCGGCGCGCGTCATTTTGCAACACGCGCTTCCTGCTTCCTGGTCACATGCCAGATCACGAAGTGATAATGCGGCAGGTCCACTCCGGGGTGACCCGGGTTGAAGTAGATGCTGACGTGGTCAAGCGCTGCGCCAGCGAACCCCGGCGCCTCCAATAGCTTGTGATCGTCGATGTCTCTTGATCGTGTCGACGCTTTCATCGGTCCCAACGATGTTTGGGTAATCCTCGCGGCGGAACGTCGATGGCAGATAATCTTGCTGCAGCGCCCGGGAATACGGAATCGGCAGCAGGTGAATGCCATCCATTTGCGCGGTGCGGGCGAGCGCGTTGACCGGTTTTCCCGACACCAGCAGGCTGGCGAAGATTTGCCCCTTCCTCATCCCATCCAGCGCGGCGTCCAGCCCCAGGTTCAATTCGCTGATCTTCACCTCCAGACGGTTGAGCACCTCACGGCCAAGCAGCGCGGCAGCACTGCCTTCTTCGCCGAGATTGACCGTCTTTCCCTCAAGATCCGCCAGGCTCCTGATCTCGGAGCGCGCGAGGAGATGGAACTCTTCGATAAAAAGCGGGGTGATGTAGACGAGCTTGTTCTGGATGTCCGGGATCGTCCTTGTCTCCCGCAGCCGGTCGACCAGGACGACAGGCGCGATCGCCATGTCGGCACCCGCCAGCGTAAGCACGTCCAGGATGTTACGGATGCCACCGTTTCCCACCATCGGGAGCACCCGCAATGCGACCTCGCCGCGCGGACCGGTCTCCTGGCCGGTGGCCAAGGTTGTCGCAATGTCTTGAGTTATGGCGAACTCGGTGCTTTGCGGCGGACCGGTTACCAATCCTGCGGTGTACGGGCTCACAGCTGCTCCCGCTTCCTTCCTGGGAGCGCTCGCCTTGGGCGCAGGCGCTTTGGCGCGTTCACTCGCAGAAACGGATGGTCGGGTTTGGGCGAGCCCCTCCCGGACCAGTTGGCCGAGCCAAGCCGCCGCAATGAATGCGGTCAACAAACCGACCCGCACCACTCCGCAGATCCTCATTGTTCCCACCTGTTCGACCAGACCAGCCCCAGGCGTGACATTCGCTCGCCGTCAGGGAAAAGGCTTGAGCCGACAAATCGTCACCCCGCGACGTCACAAGCACGACCGGGCAAAATGGATTTGCTTCGCCTTTTTTAACGCGCCTGAACCAGCGGCGTTCCTCCAGCGGCGTTCCTTTGTCGGGAATGCCGATGAACGGACGTCGTCAGGCCGCTTCGGCAGGCCTGAAAGCCGCCAATAGCGGGCTCGTGCACTGCAGCGAAGAGCAGGGCTATTCAATTACGGCGTCAGCGCGCGCAAGGGCGGTCCAATCGCGTACCACCCTATTTTCATGTGTGCTACTTAGTTGGGTGCAAACTGGCAGCAGGAGAGCCGATCATGACTGACGATCAGGTCAATCTCGTCGTTCAGCATCTTTGCGAGCAATTGCACCTGGCGCTCCGATTGAAGGGCAGCGAAGCACATCCACCAAACGCCAAGGAAATTGGATTTGATCCTGCCTCCGTGAGAACTGTATTGCTGACCGGGTTGCGTTCGGCGGGTGTCACGACCCACCACGAGGCAGCCGGGGCGAGCGAAGAGCCGCCGTGGTCCTAAAAGCAAAGCGCGGGAAAGAAGTCCCGAGCCAATGTCTCAGGTGGGTTATTTTCAAACCTCGCTTCACACAAGTGCGAGGTTTGCTTCAACCCATCGCGCGATACCGCGCCTCACTGCGGAGGTCGCAGCTCGATGCCGTAGCGGGCATAGATCCGCGCGATGGTGCCGTCGGCCAGCAGGGCCTCGATCGCCGCATCGACACGCGCGCGCAGCTGGTCGTCGGGGCGAAGCAGCCCGGCGGCAATATTCCAGTTCAGGTCCTGATCGTCGCCGAACGCCGGAATCAGGCGCAACGGCTTGTCGGCGTGCTGCAGATTGAACCAGCCGACCGTCATCGGGGTGACGGCGGCAGCCTCGATCTCACGACTGGCGAGCGCCGCAACAATATCTTCCTCGAAGGCGAACGGAGACGTGGCGGCGCCGCCCTTGGCGAGCGTCATCGAGACCACCGAGCCGACGGGTACCCCGACCCGCTGGTCGGGACCGAGGCCGGCCAGCGAGGACGCCTGTGAATCGCCGCGCACCGCGAGCACGACGCCGCTGCGATGGTAAGGACGCGAGGTCCGCACACCGCCGGCGGGCGGCGTATCCTTGCGGGCGATGACGTCGAGCACGAGGTCGCAATCGGCGCGGCGATACTGGATCGCGCTGACCACCCACTCCCGCGTCAGCTTGACGCCGAGCTGCCCGGCAATTTTTTCGCCGAGTTCGATCTGAAATCCCGGGACCGGCCCGGACTTGCTGGCAAACGGCAGCGCGTTGGGGCTGGCGCAGAGCGTCAACGCGCCGCGCTCGATGACGGCTTCCAGCGAGCGGGCATCCACCGGCGCGCTCCAGAGCATCAGCAACGCGAGACCTGCCGCGCATCGCGAGAGGCGATATCGCGGTCTCCACGCCGCTTTAGTCATCAAGCCCTCTGATGTAGGCCAGGATCGCGATGATCTGGCCGTCACTGAACACCGAACCATAGGCGGGCATGGCGCCGACCTTGCCCTTCTTGATGCGCTCGACGAGGTATTCGTCGCTGCGCTCGGACTTCGACAGCTTCGGACCCCTGCCCGCATGGCGGCCGCCCTCCTGGTGACAGAAGCCACAGGTGGTGGCGAACATTTTCCCGCCCTCGATGTCATCAGGCGAGGCTTCGGCTTGCGGCAGCGGATTTGCAGCCTGTTGGGCTAACGCGGCGGTCGACAGAAATGGCCAGACGATGGTCGAAACAACTAGCAACGGTATTCGCATTCCAGCATCCTATTGACCGCAAGCGCGGCAATGTATTGATCGCAAGGGCGGCAAGGGCCTTGACCGCGAGGGCGGCAAGGGCCTTGACGGCGAGGGCGGCAAGGAGATCCCTGCCGCCCGCACCAACCATTATTGCCTGAGTGCGTAGACAATCAGAGCGCCGGTATTCTTCGACATGCTCTTGAAGGGCTCGCCATAGAGCGCGACGAACTCATCGGCCACCAGGCTGCCCCAACCCGCCGGTACGGCGACGTACTGCTTGCCACCGGCCATGTAGCTGATGATGCCGGCATTATGTCCCATGCCGTTGTTGCGCGACCAGAGCTCTTCGCCGGTGTCGGCATTGTAGGCGTGCACGACGCCTTCGGCGTCCGGCACGAAGACCAGGTTGCCGGCAGTGGCCAGAACGCTGGCGAGTGGCGGCTGCTTGTAGGCGACCTCCCACTTCTTGGCGCCGGTGACGGGATCACGGGCGCTGAGATGACCACGGGCCGGCCCGTCCGGCGGCGCCACGATCTTGAAGGTGGCGCCGATGTTGAGCTGGGCCATCGGCTCCATGATCGGCGTGGTCTTCTCGACGCTCATCTCCATGCACCACTCCTGCCCGATCCGGTAGAACAGCCCGTTCTTGGGGCTGTAGGCGCCGGAGTTCCAGCTGATGCCGCCGGCGATGGCCGGACACAGTGGCGGGTCCACCTTGCCTTCGACGAGGTCGCGGCGACCGATCAGTTCGCCGGTCTTCGGATCGATGCCCTTGACGAAGTTGATGTTCTTTACCAGCGCCCAGACGTTCTCGACCTTGGCGTTGGAACGATCATAGACGAAGACGTATCCGCTCTTGTTGGCGTGCACGACGAGCTTCTTGCCGCCGCGCTCGATCATGACGAACTCGCCGACGGAAGAGTCGAAGTCCCAGGCATCGTGCGGCAATTCCTGATGATAGAATTTGAGCTTGCCGGTATCGGGATCGAGCGCGATGACCGATGTCGTATAGAGATTGTCGCCCGGCCGCGGTCCGCTCTTCTTCCAGTCCGCGCCCGACCAGTCGTAGAGCGGCGCCGGGTTGGCGGTGCCCCACCACACCGAATTGGTTTCCGGATCATAGGTCCCGGGCATCCAGCCGCCGCCGCCGCCGGTCCGCCAGGACTCGCCGCCCCAGGTCTTCATCGCCTCTTCGGTCCCGGCTACCGTGAAGAATTCCCATTTCTTCTGGCCGGTCTTGCCGTCCACGCCGAAGATCGGTCCGCGACCGGTCCACTCGCCGCCCTGCGCACCAATGATCACCATGTCCTTGACTACCAGCGGCGCGCCGGTGAAGCCGACGGTCACCTTCTTGGAATCCAGCAGCTTGGTGTCCCACACCGATTTGCCGGTCTTCAGATCGAGCGCGATCAGGCGCCCGTCGACGGTGCCGACATAGAGGTTGCCGCCTCCGATGGCGATGCCGCGGTTGTACGGCGAGTGCGTCTGCTTGGCGACCAGCTCCTCGTCGAGCTCCGGCGCATAGGCCCAGATCGTCTTGCCGGTCGCGCCATCCAGCGCGTAGACGCGGCTGTAGGAGCCCGAATAATACAGCACGCCGTCAAGGGCCAGCGGCGTCGACTGCAGGCCGCGGGTGGCGCGCTCCGGAAAATGCATCCAGGCGACTTCGAGATTCTTGACGTTGCCGGCGTTGATCTGGTCGAGGCCGCTGTAATGATAGGACTTGTACGTGCCGTGATAGGTCGGCCAGTCGTTCATGGCCGCCTCGGCATTCAGCGCCGCAGCGTTCTGGGCGCGCGCCGGCGAGACGGCGGCAGTGACAGTGACTTGGGCAGCTACCGCCAGCGCGGCGCAGCCGACAATAGATCGTCCGTAGAAAATCATCTGCATCCTCCCTTTGTGTTTGTTTGTTGGGTCGAATTTTCTTCGCGACGCTTGCAGGATGTTCTGGTGTCAAAGCCTCTTCAGGTATCAAAGCCTCATGGGGTCGGCAGTTCGAGATGGATGGCATGGACCGGCGGGACTGCCGTCGTTAGACGGCAGCACTTCATGCCGCCTGACTGAGAAGCGGGCATTGGTCCGAATGAAGAATTGGTCGGGGCGAAGGATCGTTTTCGAGGCGGGGACGATTTCAGTGCAGCGCGGCACACGCGGTCATTGCCGGGGCTTGCCTGCCCCCAACATTCCCCGGCGACGTCGGTGCGGTGCACCATGACATGTCCCTCGATGCGCCACGCCATTAGCTGACCGGATTGTTGTTTTTTTGTGGAGTACCGGCGGCTTTGGCAACCCTAAGCTGAAAGGTCGCACGCGAGCAGACAAGCAACAGCGCTGCGCAAAGCGCGTCGCGCATTGCACAAATTGAACGAGCGTGATTGAGAGATCAGCAGTGAGGGTGCGCAAGACCACCTCTTCGTCACTCAAATCCCGGTCGCGGCACGAGGTTCATCAGCATGTTGGCGTAACCGCCGTCGACGGTGATCTCGTCGCCATTGACGTAGGAGGAGCGGTCGCTGGCGAGATAGAGGATGGCGTCGGCGATATCCTGCGGCACGGCGACACGGCGCAAGGGCACCACGGCGGAGCGGCGTTCGGTGACGCCGGGCGTATCGTAGAACGCCTGACTCATCGGCGTGATCACCATGCCGGGGCTGACGACGTTGCTGCGGATGCCTGCCGGTCCCCATTCGCTGGCGAGCTGGCGCGAGAGCATGATGACGCCGGCCTTGCTGACGCTGTAGGCGCCGCTGTGGCCCTGCGCATGGCTGCCGGCGATCGACGACACGTGAACGATGCTGCCGCGCCCGGATTTACGCATCTGCCGGCCGAAGCTCTGCGCGCAGAGGAAGTAGCCGGTGAGATTGACCGCCAGCACCGCGTTCCATTCGGCCAGCGTCAGATTCTCAAGGCCACCCGGCCGCAGCACCGCGGCGGTGTTGACGAGGACGCTGCATGGCCCGAGCGATTGCTCGACCGCCTCGGACACGCCGGCGACGCTCTCGGCATTCGCGGTGTCGCAGCGCCCGACGAAATGTTCGGCGCCGAAGTGGCGCAGTTCACTTCGCGTGGTTTCGAGGCCGCGCTCATCGAGGTCGATCGCGGCGACGCGGGCGCCGGCCTGCGCGAGGCTGAGCGCCGTGGCGCGGCCGATGCCGCCACCGCCGCCCGTCACCACGCACACGCGGCCTGTCAGGCCGAGCCAATCGGGTGGATTTTGTCCGGTCATGATGGCCCTTGCTCCCTGCTGTGATTTTTTTGCGGTCGCGGCGGCACATATCGCCGCCGCGGCCTGATCGTAGGATGGGTAGAGCGCTAGCGAAACCCATCAATGACTTGAGACGAGGTGAGATGATGGGTTTCGCTTACGCTCTACCCATCCTACGGCCCTACCCCGTAATCCCCGCGGCGACCTGTCCGCGCAGCCGCTCGAGGCTGTGCAGGGTGTTGGCGCAGGCTTCGGCGACTTCGATGCCCTTGATGACGAAATGCTTGCGGAAGAAATCGTGGTGCACCGCGCTTTCGTGGAATTGCTGCGGCGTCAGCACCGCCGAGAAGATCGGCACTTCGGTCTTCAGCTGCACGTCCATCAGCGCCTTGATCACGGTGTCGGCGACGAATTCGTGGCGGTAGATGCCGCCATCGACCACGAGCCCCGCCGCCACGATCGCGGTGTAGCGCCGCGTCTTGGCGAGCAACTGCGCATGCAGCGGGATCTCGAACGAGCCGGGTACTTCGAACAGATCGACCTGCGCACGCGAAATATGCCGCGCCTCGATCTCTTCGAGGAAGGCGATGCGGCATTCCTCGACCACGTCGCGGTGCCAGGACGCCTGCACGAAGGCGACCCGCTGCGGCTTGACGAAACGCGGATGCACGGGCGCCGGCGGGCGCTCGGGCGTGTCGGGAACCCTGATCTCGGATTCCACCGTTTGGGCTTGTTGGGTTTGGGCTTCAGGCTCTTGCAACATCTGATTCATGGCTTTCCTCTTTCAGGACCAGAATCAGGGCACACGGAACGACGATTGACCCACGCAAACGCGCGGGCCGCCGCAACCGTTCTCTTTCATCCGGACTTTAACCGTCGGCTTCGGAATCACACCGAATCTGCTGACCCTTCTTCGGGAGAAGAAGGCGCTCGCGGGCTTGGGCTACGTCACCCTTACCGCCGGTGGGGATTTTCACCCCGCCCTGAGAACATCGGCCGCCCGGAATGGACGACCTGTCGGCAAATATGACCAAAGGCCGCGGCATCGGCAAGCGCCATCAGCACCGGGAATCTGCATGATCCCCATGACGGCGGGACAGGGCAGCGGGCGGATTCGCGCGGACTCACTTCACCTCTCCCGCTTGCGGCGAAGGTCGACGCGCGAAGCGCGGCGGGTGGGGGTCTATCCACACGATCGGTGTCGCCCGCGGAGACACCCCCACCCCAACCCTCCCCCGCAAGTGCGGGAGAGGGAGCGCGCGCCGTCGTGGATACAGCTCAACCCAATCTCATCGTGTCTAAGCCGCCTTTTGCGCCGCCTTGATCAGGTCGAGGATCGCCTCAAGCCGCGCGGTGACGTCGCTGGTTTCCAGCAGCTCTTGCCGCTGCTCGATGCTGACCGGCAGCAGCGGCGCCACGGTGTCGGCGAGCAGACTGGGGTCTCCGATGTCGGGAAGGTGAAGACGCGCCTGAAGCTGCGGCGGAACGTTGGAGTAATCGACGTTGGCAAACATCCGGTAGGCATCGAGGACGAGGCGTGACAGCAGGACGGCCTTGTCGGTCTGGCCGTTACTCTCTTCGATCGGCGCAATCTCGGCCGCCAGGAATTCGTCCGCGACCGCCTTGCCGACCGCGGCGCGTTCGAGGCCGGAGATCGCCAGCTTGAGCGTTCCGTCGGTCAGCACCACGCGATTGATCACGGCTGCGGTGACGCCGACCGGATAGAGCGCGTCCAGTTGCGGATCGTCGTCGGCCGAGCGCCGCTGCGTGACCACGAGGACGCGGCGGTCCGTCGCCATCGCGCGCTCGATCGCGCGCCGGGTTTTTTCGCGCCCGACGAAAATCGGCGCGACCATCTGCGGAAACACCACGAGGTCCCGCATCGGCACGATCGGGATGCCCGCGGTTACCGGATTTGTTGCTCCGGCCGGCATGAGCGGAGGCAGGCTCGACTCAATTCGCGCGGCGAGATGATTCCAGTCGGGCAGGCCCAACGTCCTGGCGACAAGTTCCAGGCTTTCGCTGTGGGTGAGAGAAACCGATTTGGCCTTGAGAGCCTCGCGCAACGAATGCGCCATAGCCTTGGCATCGCGAAAATCGCGCATGGGATACTTCCTCTGCATTGGCGAACAAGGTGTGTCAGGCGCTTGCGTTACTGACTCGTTCGCTGGGCAAAGGAGGCCTCGAACGGCTCGATACGTTCACCGTACCCTCGAAGGGGCGCAAGCAGCGGGTCGTATCCACCCTGTGGAAAAATATGCGCCGTGACCGAAGCGGCTGTCAATTCAGGTTAAGAAAAAATTAACCATTGTGGCGGGCCGGTGCTCTTCCGGTGGCGGCCGACACCAATCCACAGAATCCGATTCCGATTTGTTCTCAAATTAATAATTACGACGACGAAGAGCTGTGGACGGCCCGCGCATTGGCTGTGGACGGACTCAGGGGTCGGTTGCGCAGATTCCGCAAATCACATCACTTGAGCCGGCAAGCCCCAAAGACGATCAGGAATAATCAGGGGATTGCAGTCGGCAGCGACGCACCACCTCCCGCGCCCGCCGGTCCCCGTTGTGCGTATCAACTCACGTGAAATGGCAAGGTCGAGACGGAATGTCCCTCCTCGAAAGCATTATCGATTCCCCGAACAACCCGCTCGCGGTTGTCGAGGACATCGCCAGCGATAACAACTGGGCGTATGAGCGTTCCGGCGAAGACGAGGTGACCATCGTCTCCAAGGGCGACTGGACCGACTATCAGCTCTCCTTCACCTGGATGGGCGAGATCGAGGCGCTGCATCTGGCCTGCGCCTTCGACATGAAGATTCCACCCGCGCGCCGGCCCGAAGTGCAGCGGCTGATATCAGCGATCAACGAGCAATTGTGGATCGGCCATTTCGACATCTGGACCCACACCGGCATGATCATGTACCGGCAGGCGCTGGTGTTGCCGAACGGCCTCACCGCCTCGACCGCGCAATGCGAAGCCATGCTGGTTGGCGCCATCCACGCCTGCGAACGCTATTACCCCGCGTTTCAGTTCGTGGTCTGGGCCGGCAAGACCGCCGCGGAAGCCATGAGCGCCGCGATGTTTGATACCGAGGGCGAGGCGTAGGCGCTCTAGCCCGAACCGCCTCCACATAGTCGGTGTCGTCCCGGGCTTGACCTCAGTGCGCAATTGCGCATCGGGGGACCCATACGCCGTGACGTCAATGGCTAAAGCAAACTGCTTGTGGCCTGTCCCTCGCTTCACTAGAACCGGCTGTGGTTATGGGTCCCGGCTCCTGGTGCGCAATTGCGCACCGGGCCGGGACGACAGCGAATTCGTGGTGATCACCTTGAGCACAACCAACGCACTGAAATCCGTCCACGGCACCATCGCGCTCGCGGGCGCCGGCAAGATGGGCGGCGCGATGCTGACCGGCTGGCTGGCTCAGGGGCTCGATCCCCGGCGCGTCGTCGTGATCGAGCCGCATCCTGCCGGCGAGATCAACGCGCTGGCGGCGCAAGGCATCCGGCTGAACCCAACGCCGAAGGATGCCGGCGAGGTCGATACGCTGGTGGTGGCGGTGAAGCCGCAATCGTTCCGCGAAGCCGGTGCGACGCTGAAGGCTTTCGTAGGATCCTCGACGCTGGTGGTCTCGATCATGGCGGGCACGACGATTGCCGTGCTCGAAGCGATCGTCGGCGGCAGCGTGGTTCGCGCCATGCCGAACACGCCGGCCGCGATCGGCCGCGGCATCACGGTTGCGGTCGCCGCCAAGAAAGTCAGCGCCGCGCAGCGCGCGATCGCCGACGCGCTGCTGCGCGCGACGGGCTCGGTCGAATGGGTCGACAAGGAAGGCCTGATGGACGCGGTGACGGCGGTGTCCGGCTCGGGGCCGGCTTACGTATTCCTGCTCGCCGAAGAACTCGCGCGCGCCGGTGTCGCGGCCGGACTGCCGGAGGATCTTGCTACCAAGCTTGCGCGGGAAACCGTCGCCGGCTCCGGCGAACTGCTGCATCGCTCGGACCTGTCGTCGGCGACATTGCGCCAGAACGTCACCTCTCCCGGCGGCACTACGGCGGCAGCGCTCGAAGTGCTGATGGGTTCTGACGGAATGCAGAAGCTGATGACGCGCGCGGTGGCCGCGGCGACGCAGCGCTCGAAGGACCTGGCGAAGTAGCTGGGTATCGTAGGGTGGGCAAAGCGAAGCGTGCCCACCAACTAGCTACACATGCGTAAAAATGGTGGGCACGGCGCAGATGCGCCTTTGCCCACCCTACGCAGCTGGCGACTGCAGCTACTTCGCCCCAAACCGCTTATTGAACATCTCGACATTGACGAGGCCGCGGGCGTGGCGGCCGTCGCCGATCTTGCGCTCGCCCTCAAACGCCTCGACCTCGAAGCGGATCACGCGGCGTTCCACCGCGACCACTTTTGCCGTGGTCCGCACGGTCGAGCCGACCAGCGAAGCGCCGAGATGGCGGATATCGACCTCGGTGCCGACAGTGATCCAGCCCGGCTGCAGATAGTCACGAATGGCATCGCCCGACGCCAGCTCCATTTCCAGGATCATCATCGGCGTCGCATAGACCATCGGCATATCAGGCACGAAATGCCCAACCGTGCGCTCCGGCGGCACCACCAGGGTGCGCTCGGCGCTCATACCAATTTTTATGATTTCGCGTGCGTCCATGGGTGGTTTCCACAAAACCGGTGTCGTCCCGGCCTTGAGCTCAGATGCGCAATTGCGCATCTGAGCTCAAGGCCGGGACGACGGATGAAACTACTTCTTCGCCGCGGCCGCGCGTTCGACGAACGTCTTGCCGCCCTTCATCTTGTGGGCGAGCGGGGCTTCGTTGATCTGGATCACGACCGCATCGGCATCGACGCCGAGGTTCTTGACCAGCGCCTGGGTGATGTCACGCATCATGCCGGCCTTCTGCTCGTCGGTGCGGCCGGCGGCCATGCTCACGGTAATCTCGGGCATTTTTTTCTTCTCCCTTTGCTCTTGCTGTACTTGCACACTGTCATTGCCGGGCATAGCCGTCTGAAGGACGGCGTCGCTTCCGCTCGCCTATGCCCGGCAATCCATCCCTTTTCAAGGAAGATGGATACGCGGGTCAAGCCCGCGTATGACGGACCTAATTCCACTTCACGTCATGGCGCGCCAGAACTTCGCGCACGGCATCGACGAGCTTGCTTGCATCGACCTCGTATTGGGCTTCGGACTGCTTCTTCAGATATTCCTCGCGGTCCTTGATCTCGGTCAGGCCCGCTCCGAGGATGAGATCCTTGAGTTGAACCTTGCCGTTGGCCCGCTCGTCCGAGCCCTGGATGATCGCGCAGGGCGCGTTGCGGCGGTCGGCATATTTCATCTGCTGGCCGAGGCTGTGCTTCGGGTTTCCAAGATATAGTTCCGCGCGGATACCAGCGTTGCGCAGCGTCGCGACCATTTTCTGGTAATCGGCGATTTCGCCGCCGAACACGGTGACGACGACAGGCCCGACAGCGGGCTTGGTATCGACCTTGCCGATCAGCGTCAGCGCCGCCTGCAGCCGCGACACGCCGATGGAGAAGCCGGTTGCGGGAACGGGTTCGCCGCGGAAGCGCGAGACCAGGCCGTCGTAACGTCCGCCGCCGCCGACCGAGCCGAAACGCACGGGACGGCCCTTTTCGTCGTTGGTTTCCAGCAGCAGCTCAACTTCGTAGACTGCACCGGTGTAATATTCGAGACCGCGGACGACAGAAGGATCGATCCGGATGCGATCCGATGCGTAACCGGATGCTGTGACCAGTTTGGCAATCTCTTCCAACTCGCTGACACCGGCCTGACCCACGTCGCTCCTGGCGAGATAAGCATCCGCGGCGGCAATTGCCTCTTTCCAGTCGTCGCGTTTTTGCGTGACGGCCAAAACGATGTCGGCGTCCGCGGCGCTCAGGCCGGCTCCGCTTGTGAAGTCGCCCTTGCCTTCTTCGCCTCCATCCCATCGCCCGGGACCGAGCAACTTGCGAACTTCGTCGGCGGAAAATTTGTCGAGCTTGTCGATGGCGCGCAGCACCGTGAGCCGGCGTCCGGCATTCTCCTCACCGCCGAGGCCGATCGCTTCGAGCGCCCCGTCGAGGACCTTGCGGTTGTTGACCTTCACCACATAGCTGCCGCGGGGAATGCCGAGCGCTTCCATGGTATCCGCCGCCATCATGCACATCTCGGCATCGGCGGCCGGCGTCGGCGCGCCGACGGTGTCGGCGTCGAACTGCATGAACTGGCGGAAGCGACCCGGACCCGGCTTCTCGTTGCGGAATACCCACCCGAAACGATAGGAACGATAGGGCTTCGGCAGCGAGTCAAAATTTTCCGCGACATAGCGCGCCAGCGGCGCGGTCAAATCGTAGCGCAGCGAAATCCACTGCTCGTCGTCGTCCTGGAACGAGAACACGCCTTCGTTGGGCCGGTCCTGGTCGGGCAGGAATTTGCCGAGCGCGTCGGTAAATTCCATCGCCGGGGTTTCCACCGGCTCAAAACCGTAGCGCTCATAGACTTCGCGGATTTTCTCGACCATCTGCAGCGTCGCCGAGATCGCGGCGGGACCGCGATCCTCCAGCCCGCGCGGCAGGCGCGCCTTCAGCTTCTGGGGTTTCTTGGATTTGTCGGCCATGGGCGGCGTTGCAACTTGTGTAGGGTGGGCAAAGCCACTTCTGGCGCCGCACTCACCGGGAAAAACAGGGTGGGCTCGTTTCGCCAAGCCCATCCCTCGCACTTAGCCCACCGGGCCGGTTTTGGCCAGAACGTCCTGCCCGGCGTTTAGGGGGTTTCCATCCTGGCGCGCAGCGCATCGGCGTCGGCCTTCGACATCTTCTTCAGGATCGGCCGGATGGTCTCGCCGCCGACGATCTTGCCGTTGCGCAGGAACATCCAATCCGAGATGTCGGCCTCCCTGAACTCGGCCAGGTCGCCGGCCCGCTTGCCCGGCAAATGGCGCGGCGCATTGGCGAACCTGCCCGAATAGCGACCGTCTCCAATCTTCTTCACCTCGGCCATCCAGATATGCTCGCCGCTGTTGTTCGGATATGGAAAACGCGCCTTGAGAGAGTGACCGGTCTCCGACGGTTTTGGCGCGTCGTAGGAGGCCCAGAATTTCGGCAGCGTGGAACGCGCCTGCGCGATCGCGGCATTGATCTCCGGGTCGCCATTGCGAAAGTCGATCACGGGGGAACGGTCTTCGGCCCGGACACTCGTTGTAGGGGAGCCGAGAAGCGCAAGCGCCGCCGCGAAGGCGGCCGCGACGACGCATTTCGAGCATGTCGAGAGGACTGAGGTCATTGTCACCATTTCACGCACCGCTATCCGCAAGTCCGGGAGTTGGTCGCGCAAGGGGGCGAAACAGTTCACTTCCCTTCTCCCCTTGTGGGAGAAGGTGGCGCGAAGCGCCGGATGAGGGGTCTGTATCCCCGGCGTGAAATCTTACCGTGGGGAGAGAACCCCTTACCCGTCACGAACGCTTTGCGTTCGTGCCACCCTCTCCCACAAGGGGAGAGGGGAAGAGCTTACGCCGCGACGGCCTTGCCCTTCGGCTGCACTTCGACCGCGAAATCCACCATCAGCTGTTCCGAGATCTTGCCGGGCGTGAACTTCCACTCGGCGATTTCAGCCACCGGGGTGATTTCGGCGGCAGTGCCCGTGATGAAGCACTCGGTAAAACCAGAAAGTTCGTCCGGCATGATGCGGCGTTCGATCACTTCGATGCCGCGACGCCGCGCGAGATCGATCGCGGTGGCGCGGGTGATGCCGGCGAGGAAGCAGTCGGCGATCGGGGTGTGGATCTTGCCATCGGCGATGAAGAAGATGTTGGCGCCGGTGCATTCGGCGACCCGCCCCTGCCAGTCCAGCATCATGGCGTCGGCATAGCCGGCACGCTCCGCTCTGTGCTTTGAGATGGTGCAGATCATGTAGAGGCCGGAGG
Source organism: Bradyrhizobium sp. OAE829 (assembly GCF_040546575.1). NCBI lineage: Bacteria > Pseudomonadati > Pseudomonadota > Alphaproteobacteria > Hyphomicrobiales > Nitrobacteraceae > Bradyrhizobium > Bradyrhizobium sp. OAE829. The sequence continues at coordinate 2,913,540 of NZ_JBEPOE010000001.1, forward strand.
CCTTCGCCATCGCCGGAATCGTCAGCGGATCGGGCCGCCGGTATTCGGCAAGGCACATGCGGATGCCCTTCATCTTGGTGGCCGGATCGAAATAGCTCGGCCAGTCCCAGGCGGCGATCGCCAGATGAATGGTGTTTGAGGACGCCGACACGCCCATCATCTCCGAACCGCGCCAGGCGATCGGGCGAAGATAGGCGTCAGGCAGATTGTTCTTGTCGATCACGAGCTGCTTGGCGGCATCGATCTCGGCGACCGAATACGGAATCTCGAAATCGAGGATGTTGGCCGAGTTCTTCAGCCGCTCGGAATGTTCCGTGCTCTTGAACACCTTGCCGCCATAGGCACGCTCGCCCTCGAACACGCAGCTCGCGTAATGCAGGCCGTGGGTCAGCACATGGACGTTGGCGTCAGCCCACGGCACGAGCTTGCCATCGTACCAGATGACACCATCGATCTTGTCGAAGGAAATTCCCATGGCCTCTCTCCCAGTTTGACCGCGCACGGCGCGCGACTCCGCGAGGCGCGCGCGGCCCCGTGCTCAGGTCGAAAAAACGTTGCTTGTCTCAGAAGCGGCGGAATAATTCCGTCGCCGGTTACAGGACCTTTCGGATCCACTCGTGCGGGTCGTCCGCACGGCCGTACTGGATGTCGACCAGCTTCTTGCGCATTCCCATGGCGACGGGGCCGGCAGCGCCGCCGCTGATGAGGAAATCGCCGCTTGCCGAACATACCTTGCCGATCGGCGAGATCACCGCGGCCGTGCCGCAGGCGAAGGCTTCTTTCAGCTTTCCGCTGGCGGCGTCGCTGCGCCACTGGTCGATCGTGTAGAGCTCTTCACGCACGCGCGTGCCGGAATCCTTTGCCAGCGCAATGATCGAATCCCGCGTAATGCCGGGCAGGATGGTGCCGAGCGGCGGCGTCAGCAGCGAGCCGTCGTCAAACACGAAGAACACGTTCATGCCGCCGAGCTCCTCGATGTAGCGGCGCTCGACCGCATCGAGGAACACCACCTGGTCGCAGCCGTGCTCGATCGCCTCGGCCTGCGCGCGCAGGCTGGCTGCGTAATTGCCGCCGCATTTGACGGCGCCGGTGCCGCCGATCGCGGCACGCGTGTAGTTCTCCGACACCCAGATCGACACCGGCGCGGGTCCGCCCTTGAAATAAGAGCCGACCGGCGAGGCGATGACGGAAAAGATGTACTCGGAGGAAGGCTTAACGCCGAGGAAGGTCTCGCTCGCGATCATGAAGGGCCGCAGATAGAGGCTGCCCTCGCCGCCGGGTATCCAGGCGCTGTCGATGCGCACCAGTTGTTCGACCGCTTCGATGAAGACGTCCTCAGGGATCGGCGCCATCGCCATGCGCTCGGCCGAATTCCTGAAGCGCCTCGCATTGGCGTCGGGGCGGAACAGGTTCACGCCGTTGTCGCGCTTGTAGGCCTTGAGGCCCTCGAAAATCTCCTGCGCGTAGTGCAGCACGGCGGCGGCAGGATCGAGCGGAAAATTGGCGCGGGATTCGACCCGCGCGTCATGCCAGCCTTTGGCCTGGTTGTAGCGGACGATCGCCATGTGATCGGTGAAGACCCGGCCGAAGCCGGGGTCCGCGAGCTTTGCCGTGCGCTCCTGCTCGGATGTCGGAGTGGGCGTTGGCCGGATTTCGAATTTCAAACTCATTGTCTTGCTTCCCGCCCTTGCTTCCTGCTGTCGGAACCGGTGCGTTTCCTGGCGCAGGCCTGTTTCGTCAAGCCTGCTTGCTTGATTGGTCCGAACTTCACCACCACCGGCCTTGCCGCTGGTTTCCATCGCTGGCAAGTCCCTTGAGGACACGCTTTTGCGGAATGCCGAAGTCCAGTATGTTTGCGCAAATGCCGCACGACAATCGCACGGTAGTCCAATTCGCGGCCGTTGCCGCCATCGCTGGCTTACTCCGGCCGCCCCTTACGTTGCCAAGGCCGAAACGACTTAAAGTTTCGTCGTGGCTGGTAGTTTTGTAACATTGAACCCAAGATATGTCAACATGACTGACATAAATTTCTCAAGGCCTGCCGGTGACCCCGATTCGAGGGGGCCTGACGGCGTGTCGCCGGCCCCGCGTGCGGGCGAATTGCGCTGGGATATCATCGAGCTCCTGTTCTTCGCCTATCGCGACTTCGTCGGCGACGCCGACCATGAGCTCGAGGCGTTCGGGTTCGGCCGCGCCCATCACCGGGTGATGCATTTCGTCCACCGCTACCCCGGCCTCAAGGTCGCCGACCTCCTCGACGTATTGCGCATCACCAAGCAGTCGCTGGGCCGGGTGCTCAAGCAATTGCTGGACGAAGGCTATATCGTGCAGAAGACCGGCAATAACGACCGCAGGCAGCGCCTTCTCTACGCCACGGCGAAGGGCGAGGCCCTGGTGGGCAAGCTCGCCGGGCTGCAGACCGATCGTATCAACCGCGCCATGCAGGACATCGATACCGCTGGCCAGGAAGTGCTGCGGCAGTTCCTGCGCGCGATGATCGATCGCGACGACCCGGACAAGGTGCTGGAGACGATCTTCGGCAGCGGAAAGAAGCCAAGGGAGTGACCGTGGCCCAAGGAACCCCAAACGTAACCCCGAACGGAATTCCAAACGCGACTGCCAACCCAACCGTCGCCGCAGCTACCGTGCGGACGCCGCGGCAAATGGCCGACGACGCCCCGCATCTGCTGCTGGTCGACGACGACCGCCGTATCCGCGACTTGCTGTCGCGCTTCCTGTCCGGCGAGGGCTATCGCGTCACGACCGCGGCGAGCGCCACCGACGCCCGCGCCAAGCTGCTCGGCCTGCATTTCGACCTCCTGATCCTCGACGTCATGATGCCCGGCGAAACCGGTTTCGATCTCGCCCGCTTCATCCGCACCTCATCCTCGGTGCCGATCATCATGCTGACGGCGCGCCATGAGGCGGAAGCCCGCATCGAAGGCCTGCAGATCGGCGCCGACGATTATGTGGCGAAACCCTTCGAGCCGCGCGAACTGGTCTTGCGGATCGGCAACATCCTCAAGCGCACCGCGACGCCGGCAGTGGAAGCGCTGGAGCAGATCGCGTTCGGGCCCTACGTCTATCATCTCGAACGCGGCGAGCTGCGCGAAGGCGATGAGATCATCCACCTGACGGACCGCGAACGCGAGATGCTGCGCATCCTGAGCCTGAGCCCCGGCGAGACGGTGCCGCGCGCGGCGCTGACCGGCGGCGGCACCGTCAACGAGCGCGCGGTCGACGTGCAGATCAACCGGCTGCGCCGCAAGATCGAAAAAGATCCGGCCAATCCGTTGTTCCTGCAGGCGGTGCGCGGCATCGGCTATCGCCTGGTGGCGTCGCCGTGAGCCAAACGAACCAAGCGCGATGAGCACGCTCGACACCGGCCTCACGCTGATCCGCACCGCCGCCGGCCGGGTCTCCAAGGTCAATGGCTGGATGGGCAACGCGTTCAAGGGCTGGATGCCGACCGGCCTCTACGCCCGCGCGCTCCTGATCATGATCGTGCCGATGGTGGTGCTGCAGACCGTGGTCGCGTTCGTGTTCATGGAGCGGCACTGGAACACGGTGACGCGGCGCCTGTCGGCTGCCGTGGTGCAGGATATCGCCAGCCTGATCGACATCTACAAGTTCTTTCCGCAGGACAAGGACCGCGCGCAATTGCGCCTCGTCGGGCAGCGGCTGCAGCTCGTGGTTGATTTCCTCCCGGTCGGCGACATGCCGCCGCCGGGGCCGAAGCCGTTCTTCTCGCTGCTCGACCAGACCCTGTCGGCGCAGATCGGCCGTCAGATCCGCCGCCCGTTCTGGATCGATACCGTCGGCAAATCCAACCTCGTTGAGATCCGCATTCAGCTCGACGACGCAGTCATGCGCATTTTCGCGCAAAGAAGTGCCGCCTATGCCTCCAATTCGGAGATCTTCATCTTCTGGATGCTGGGGACGTCCTCGATCCTGTTGATCGTCGCGGTGCTGTTCCTGCGCAACCAGATCAGGCCGATCCTGCGGCTCGCCGACGCCGCCGAAAGTTTCGGCAAGGGCCGCGAGGCGCCGAACTTCCGTCCCCGCGGCGCGCGGGAAGTGCGGCGCGCGGCGCAGGCGTTCCTGGAGATGAAGGGGCGCATCGAACGCTCGATCGAGCAACGCACCGCGATGCTCGCCGGCGTCAGCCACGATCTGCGCACCATCCTGACCCGCTTCAAGCTCGAGCTCGCGCTGATCGGCGACATTCCCGAGGTCGACGGCATGCGCAAGGACGTCGACGAGATGTCCGCCATGCTCGAGGCCTATCTCGCCTTTGCCCGCGGCGACAGCGGCGAGGTCGCGCAGCCGACCGACATGTCGATGGCGCTGGAGGAGTTGCGCAGCGATGCCGAGCGCCACGGCCACACCGCGACGGTGGCGTTCCACGGCCTGCCGGTGGTGACCGTCAAACCGGCCTCGTTCAAGCGATGCCTCGCCAACCTCGTCTCCAATGCCGCGCGGCACGCCAATACGATTTCGATCACCGGTCATCGCGACCACCGCTATCTGACGGTCACGATCGACGACGATGGACCGGGCATTCCGGCCAACATGCGCGAGGAAGTGTTCAAGCCGTTCCTGCGGCTCGACGACGCCCGCAACCAGGACGAAGGCGGCACCGGCCTTGGGCTGGCGATCGCCCGCGACATCGCCCGCTCGCATGGCGGCGACATCACGCTCGGCGACAGTCCGATGGGGGGATTAAGAGCGGCGGTCAGGGTGCCGGTGTAAGAAGAGCCCTGTAGCCCGGATGAAGCGCAGCGCAATCCGGGACGGTTTCGCCGCCTGCGAGCCCCCCCGGATTTCGCTGCGCTTCATCCGGGCTTCTGTAACGGGCCTCGATTAGTCAATCCCTTTTGCGTCATCCGCTCGCCGGGAACTTGCTTCTGTACGGGATCGGCGCAAGGGCCGTCGCCTGATGGGGTTCGTAAGAGGATAGGTCGGCCAATCTACGGAAGCGTGATCACATCGTTCGATGTGTCGACATCCCGGATGTCGGCCTGACCTGATCCATCGTCCCGGCGAAGGGACTTCGCTTCGGGAAGGCTGGTGTCGTGACCCGCCCGAAAACCTGTCGTTTTTGCTCCTAAGCCGTTGCAGCGTTAGCCTTGGTGGCCGGATTGAAGGGCGCACCGTCCTTGAGTATGCGATGCATGATCACGGCGAGCTTGCGGGCCAGCGCGACCTTAGCCTTGTTCATGCCGGCCCGTTTGGCGATCCGCATCGCCCAGCTCTTGAGCTGCGAACATCCCTTGATCGGCTTCGTCAGCATGATGTGAGCGGCCTGGTAGAGCGCCTCGCGCACGGAAGCGTCGCCGATCTTGCTGATCCGGCCCGATCGGTCGGTCTCGCCGGACTGGTGCTTCTTCGGCGTCAACCCAAAATGCGACCCGGCTTGCTTGGAGGATGTGAACCGCGCGGGATCATCGATCGCTGCGGCATAGGTCAGTGAGATGATTGGCCCCACCGCAGGCGTCGACATCAACAACCTGGCCTTGGCATTCATCAGCGACATCCTGCCTGCCCGCTTCTCGAAGGCCTTGAACTCGCTCAGCAGGACGGTCCGCACCTTGAGCAGCGCTTCTGCGATCACTTCCAGGTTGGGATGCCCCTTCACCAACTCGTTGATCCGTCCAGCAAAATCTGTTCCCGTCGTTTTGCCGACCTTCAGCCCAAAGCCGCGCAAGATCCCGCGCAGGCTGTTCTCGACGTCCAGAAGCTTGCTCTGAACCAGCTTGCGCGCCGTCAGCAAGGCTCTCACTTCCTGCGCCGCCACCGACTTGCAGTGAACCGGCCGGAACCAGCCCAGCCGCATCAGTTGCGCGATCCCCCGTGCGTCATTGCGGTCCGACTTCACTGGCATCGCCTTGAACGCGTCGTGCACGTGCCGCGTCTCCAACAGCTCAACTGCGAGCCCAGCCTGCTTCATCACCGCGTACAGCCATTGCGACAGCGGCCCAGCTTCCAGCCCGATCCGGCCCAGCCCGATCCCGAGCGAGGTGAACCAACCGATCAGCGCCGCCGGCTCGCTTGCCACCTTGCTCTCGCGGAAAATCTTGCCGTTCCCATCAACAACGCACACGCTTGAGCATTCCAATGACACGTCGATTCCTGCATAATACTCCATGGTCGTCTCTCCTTGATGCTTGGAGCGAGGTCCATCCTCGACTCCGTAAACACCATCCATGTGAGGGACGACCGCCCGCCTTCCAAGCAAGCCGCGCGAAGCGCGCACCCAACAGCGCCGTAGCAAGCGCGGCTTGCTTGGAAGGCAGACCGGGGCCCGTTACCCCATCTACAAATTCCCGCGGGTTACTTCGGCGGCTGCTTCGGCAGCAAACCCTTCAGCTTTTCCATGTCCTTGAGATTTATCTTCATGCCGCCGGGCATGATGATGTCGCCGGGCTTTTGATCGGCCCTGCAGGCCCCTAACCACTTCGCCTCGATCGTGGTGGTGGAGTCGCGCGGCACGCCGGCCGGAGCGCCGGTGCTGTTCGAGGTCGACTTCACGGTGTAGGCGGAGTTGAAATCGCCGGTGATCTCGGCACGCGATTTGACCGACATGCCGCCGGAGCCACAGACGGAATCGGTGACATAGCCGGTCGCGGTCTTCTGGATATCGTTTTTCGAGCAGACGTCCTTGGCCATCGGCGAGAACGAGGTGCTCATATCCTTGTCAGTGGTCGCGTCGGTGCACTGCTGCATCGTCATCTCGGGCACCGGCGAGCCGGTCTGCACCACCTTCATTTCCCACAGGCCGGCCTTGCGCACCGGCAGCTCGACGGCGCCGGCATGGCTCGCAGGCCACATCGCGAGCAGCCCAAGCGCCAAACAAAATGAATGAAGCTGTCGCGCCATGCTCACGCTCCGCTGGTCGTGGATGAGGCGTTCAGGTCCGGCTCAGTAGAGCGTGCGCAGCGGCCGGGCGTTGGCCCCATAGGGCACCCAGCGGCAGGCGAAGGAGACGTATCCGCCGTCATAGGGCTGCACCGCGAGGAATTTCACCACCTTGCCGTAGCCAGCGCAGTGATCGACCGCGAGCTGGCGCGCATCCGCCTGCCTGGCCAGCGAATAGGCGATGATACCGCCGGTATCATTACCCTTGAACGGCGGTACCCAGTCGGCCTGCGCCGGCGCAGCCGCCAGCATCCCGCACATCGCAACCAGGCACGCGGCCCCAATTCTTTGCATTGCCGACTCCATTTCGCTGGGGCCACCATAGAGTGCGCCGGCGGCTGTGAAAAGAATGGGTTACGGCCGAACCCCTACTTGTCTGCAAGGTGTTGCCGCGCTGCACTTGACCTCGTCCGGGCTTCACGGCACGGTCCGGAGGGTTGGATGACCGGCGGAATTCCCATGCGCACCCTCTTCACATCGTTGAAAACCTTCGGCCTGGCTGCGGCACTTGCCGTGCTGGCATTCGGCCAGTCGGCAGAGGCCGCCAATCCGCTGGAATTGAATTTCTGGCTGTCCGGTCCCCGCTATGACGGGCGCGTTGCGCCGTGCGAATCGGCGCTGCCGACCATCATTTCGCAGTTCCGCGAGAAGGAAAGCACCTTCTGGAATTCGCCCCTGACCATCACCGCCTATGGCCGGGTCCACGAAACCACGTTCCGGCCTTGGCAATCCGACAACATTCCGCGCCGCTATTGCACCGGCGACGTGATGCTGAGCGACGGCAAGGTGCGCCACGTGCACTATTCGATCGTCGAGGATGGCGGCTTTGCCGGGTTCGGCCAGGGCGTCGAATGGTGCGTCACCGGGCTGGACCGCAACTGGGCCTATAACCCCGGCTGCAAGGCCGCACGGCCTTAAGCTTATCCCCACACTTCCTGAGTTTTTCGATCGCGGTGGCCGGCGCTACCCGATTCGCGCCTAACGCTATTTTTGTTCTTGAAATGTTCCGGTTCCCTGCTAGGCTCGGGTAATCGAGTACGTCATGCTTGGCGAGTAAGGGAGCGGTTGATGTTTCCATCGGTCATTGTTTCGCGGCTGCTGATTTCGCTGGCACTTGTTTTTGTCACCGCGGGCCACGCCGCCGCGCAGGACCGCCGGCAAAACGCCCCTGGCGAGTTCGATTTCTACGTGCTGGCCCTGTCGTGGTCGCCCTCCTTCTGCGAGGCGGCCTCCGAACGCGGCAATAGCGGCCGTTCTGCGCAGATCCAGTGCGAGCGCCCGTTTTCCTTCGTGGTCCACGGCCTGTGGCCGCAATATGAGCGCGGCTTTCCCGAATATTGCCAGCGGCCGTCGCCCCGTCTCGACCGCAACATCATGACGTCGATGCTGGACCTGATGCCGGCGCCCGGGCTGATCTTCAACGAATGGGACAAGCACGGCACCTGTTCCGGCCTTGGCGCGCGGGCCTATTTCGAGAACATCCGCAAAGCCCGCGCCGCGGTGAAGATCCCCGAGGAATTCCTGCAATTGTCGGAATCGAAGACAATCGCCCCCGAGGCGCTCGAGGCAGCCTTCATCAAGGTCAATCCCGGCCTGAGCAGCTCGGCGATTTCGGTCGTCTGCAGCAGCCGTCGCCTCAGCGAAGTCAGGGTCTGCATGAGCAAGGACCTGCAATTCCGCTCCTGCGAGGAAATCGACCGCCGCGCCTGCCGCCGCGACGAGGTCGTGATGCCGCCGGTGCGGGGGAGTTAAAACCTCCCTCGTCGTGATGCCCGGGCAGAAGCGCGAAGCGCGTCTTCGCGCTAGATGACCCGGGCATCCACGTCTTCTTTCGTCTGGTGATCAAAGACGTGGATGGCCGGGAGCGCAGACAAGTTTACGTAGTCTGCGCAGCAGACTTACTATGCCCGGCCATGACGGGTAGAAGACGTTGCGTCTTCTCAAATTGAGTCAGCCGGTCAACCATGAACTACCGACACGCCTTTCATGCCGGCGGCTTTGCCGATGTCATCAAGCACATCGTGCTGGTGCGGATGCTGACCTATCTGCAGGAAAAGCCCGCCGCCTTTCGCGTCATCGACACCCATGCCGGCGCCGGACGCTACGATCTGTCCGGCGACGAGGCCCGCCGCAGCGGCGAATGGCTGACCGGCATCGCAAGGGTGATGCAGGCGCGGTTCTCGGAAAATGCGTTGCCGCTGGTGGCGCCCTATCTCGACATCGTCAGGGCCTTCAACGCGCAAGCCGAGCTGAAAGCCTATCCCGGATCGCCCTTGATCGCGCGCGCGCTGCTGCGGCCGCAGGACCGCCTCACGGCGTGCGAGATCGAGCCGAAAGCCCACAAGCAATTGATCGATGCGCTGCGCCGCGACACCCAGGCCCGGGTGGTCGATCTCGACGGCTGGACGGCGTTGCCGGCCTTCGTGCCGCCGAACGAGCGGCGCGGCCTCGTGCTCATCGACCCTTCGTTCGAGCAAAAGGACGAGTTCGAAAAGCTCGCCGACGGCTTTGCTGAGGCCTATGCGAAGTGGCCGACCGGCAGCTATCTCTTGTGGTATCCGGTCAAGAGCCGGCGCATCACCGACGGCCTGGCGCGGCATGTCGCCGCCGTGGCTGAGACTGGCAAGCCGGCCGGGAAATGTCTGCGGCTAGAATTCAGCGTCGCACCGCAGCAGGCCGGCGGTCCCCTCACCTCAACCGGGCTTCTGATCGTCAACCCGCCGTGGACGCTGGCGGGCGAGCTGAAGACCATTTTACCCGAATTGGAAAAACCGCTCGGCCAGGGCGGCGCCGGCCGCTTCAGGCTTGAGACGCCCAAACCTTGAACGCTAGTCTTGAACGCAAGCCTTGAAAGCAAGCCTTTCGAGGTAAGCCTTCAAGGCAGTGCATTGGGCCGAAAAGTACGATTGAGCCATAGTCAATTTGCGCGGAACCGTATTATGCTCGGTTGTTATGACTGGCTTTACGTTCCGCTTCCGCGAATGGTTGCGGCGGAGTGATCAAGGCCTAAAAAAATCCAGACTGATCGGTGCGTGACCCGATCGGTTCAGGTGGCCAAGCTTCCGACAACGAATGTCCGGTCGGCCGATACGCGAATTGCGCGTAGCGGCAAAGCAATGCGGGGGAGGAGTTTTCCCGATGGCCATGACTGGTACAGTCAAGTTCTTCAATGGAGAACGCGGCTACGGCTTCATCAAGCCCGATGACGGCGGCCGCGACGTGTTCGTTCACATCACTGCCGTTGAGCGGGCCGGATTGAAGGATTTGACTGAAGGACAGCGCATTACATTCGAGGTCGAACCGGACAAGAAGGGCAAAGGCCCCAAGGCGGTCAACCTGGTGATTTCATCGTAAGCTGACGCGTGAGCTGAAGCTTCTCGGTGAAAGCGGACTGAAGTTTTGCCTGCACCAAATCCCACTGAGCGCGAGGCGCGGCTCAGAACGTGGACGCGTGCATGATGTGGCCGCCGCGCCCCGGTGCGTTGCGTTCGCTCTCGGGGAAGAACCGCGCCGCGATCCTGTCAGGGCCGACATCATCGACATGCCGGAAGCCGGTCGCGCTCATGCGGGCGCAAAGCGGCGCGGTATCGAAATAGCTCTGAATGCTTTCGCCAACCGCGGCCACCCGCTCGGCAAGCGCTTGATGCGCGGCGCGGCCGGCCGGTGCGACCGAGCTTGCGGGGTTGACGTAGTCGAACACCACCTCAGCGCCGCCCTCTAGCTGCCCGATATAGCCGAGCGTCGAGAACACCGCCGTCTCGGTCAGATACGGCACCACGCCGAGCCAGCTGAAGAAGCTGCGTTTGGCGGCGACAAAGCCTGCGGCGTCCAGTGCTTCGGCCAATGTCTGCCGTTCGAAATCTATCCCGACATAGGTCAGCGTGTCCGGCACGGCGATTGTCGCAGCGGCCAGCATCTCGCGCTTGCGTGCTTGCGTGGCGGGAAAATCGACTTCGAAAATTCGCAGGCCACCCGCGAGCGGCGTCCGGTAGGCGAGCGTATCGAGCCCTGCACCGAGCACCACGAGCTGCGTCGCACCATTGTTTACCGCTTCCGTCAGCGCTTCTTCCGAGATGCGCGAGCGCGCGGCGATGAACCAGCGCAACCGTGGCCCGGACGTGTGGGCCCGGGCATGGTCGAGCGAGACCTGGATATCGTCGCCGAGAATGCGTAACGCCAGCGGATCCCAAAGGATCGATGCGTTATCCAGCACCTGATGCGCCGCGCGCAAGCGGGCGGCGCCCAACGCGGTCAGACTTGGCTGCCCCGGCTGCATCGAACAATTTTAGGCGTGCCGCTGCGCACTGTCCACGAGACAAAAAAATCCCGGCGGCTTGGCGCCGCCGGGAGGCTGCAACAGATGGTTTCTTTGCGTTTTCTTGATCTCAGAAGCGATAATTCACGCCGGCGCGGATCAGCCCGAAGCTATAGCCGTTCGATGCTCCGGTGATGACAAAACTGGTGTTGGAGAGGTCGACATAGAGATATTCGACCTTGGCGCTCCAGTTCGGCGCAAAGCCCATTTCAGCGCCGACGCCCGCGGTCCAGCCCGCCGTGGTATGGGATTCCGACAGGCCGAACGTGGTGGCGCGCAGTTCGCCGAAGGCAAGACCGCCGGTGCCGTAGAACATCACGTTGTTGAAGGCGTAGCCGACCCGGCCGCGCAGCGTGCCGAACCAGGGGTTGGAGAACTTCCACGGCGCGAAGGTGTCGGCCGCGCCGGTCGCGTTGATATCGCCCTCGAGGCCGAACACCCACGGCCCGTTCTGAAAGTTGTAGCCGGCCTGCACGCCGCCTGCGAAGCCCGACGGCTTGGTCGGGTTGTTGTCGACCGAGCCCCAGGCATAGCCGAGATTGCCGCCGAGATAGGGACCGGCCCAGCTATAGGCGTTGAGCGGCTGATTGACGGTATAGGGCGCGCGCGATCCGTAATTCATGTCGGCCGCCTGCGCCGACATCGTCCAGGCTGCGGCGACCACCGCCAGCGCCCGCAAAACAAAGCTGCCCATCACTCAACTCCACCACGCAACAGCCGCACCCTTCCGGCCGAGGCCGGCTTGGTTACGGAATTCCACTTTTTTCCTGTAAGATTTATCGAGAGTTTTAAGTTAAAGGGTTGTTAAGCCCTCTTACCGCCCGATCATCAGTCTTAAGAATGTGTTACCGGGCGCGGGCTCGGTCGCCGCCGGCACGCTGGCGATGGCGCCCAGCAGCGCTTAATTTAGGCCCATGGATCACGATTCTACCGACCATCCGAAAGCTCCGGGCAAGCCGCAGCGGGGTTCCCAGCCGGATTTGCTCCCAAAGGACCTTGCAAAGGACCCTGCTCAGGAGCCTGGCCCCGCCGATCTCGATCCGGCGACGTCTGCCGCCGAGGACGAGGATGAGGCCCGCCTGCCGGAACCCGCGGAGGAAACCGCCGAGGACACCACGGAGGCGGTGGCCGAAGGTCCGCTTGCGGTCGGCCATGCCGCGATCGAAAATGCCGTGCGCCTGGCGCCGACCTCGCCCGGTGTCTACCGCATGCTCAACACCGGCAACGACGTGCTTTACGTCGGCAAGGCGAAGAACGTCCGCAAGCGGCTTGCCTCCTACGCCCGCGTCAACGCGCCGCTGCCGGCGCGAATCCTGCGCATGATCGCGGCCACCGTTGCGGTCGAGATCATCTCGACCACGACGGAGACCGAGGCGCTGCTGCTCGAGGCCAATCTGATCAAGCAGCTGCGGCCGCGCTTCAACGTGCAACTGCGCGACGACAAGTCGTTTCCCTATATCCTGATCACCGGCGACCACTGGGCGCCGCAGATCCTCAAACATCGCGGCGCGCAGTCGCGGCCCGGACGGTATTTTGGGCCGTTCGCCAATGCCGGCGCCGTCAACCGCACCATCACGGCGCTGCAGCGCGCGTTTTTGATCCGCTCCTGCACCGACGGCTTCTTCGAGAGCCGCACCCGGCCCTGCCTGCTCTATCAAATCCGCCGCTGCTCCGGCCCCTGCACCCGCGAGATCGATTTCCCCGGCTATACCGAGCTGGTGCGCGAGGCGGGCGACTTCCTGTCCGGCCGCAGCCATCTGGTCAAAAAAGAACTGGCCGGCGAGATGGAGAAGGCGTCCGCCGAACTCGAATTCGAGACTGCCGCGCTCTACCGCGACCGCCTCGCCGCACTCTCGGCGATCCAGTCGCAGCAGGGCATCAATCCGCGCACCGTGGAAGAGGCCGACGTGTTCGCCATCCACCAGGAGGGCGGGTATTCCTGCGTCGAGGTGTTCTTCTTCCGCACCGGCCAGAACTGGGGCAACCGCGCCTATTTCCCGCGCGCGGAGAAATCCTTCACGCCGGAGGAAGTGCTGGCCTCGTTCCTGGCACAATTCTACGACGACAAGCCGCCGCCCAAACTGATCCTGCTGTCGCACGAGATCGAGGAAAGCGCCTTGCTGGCCGACGCCCTCGCCGTCAAGGCGGGCCACAAGGTGGAAGTCTCGACGCCGAAGCGCGGCGAGAAAAAGGAATTGGTCGCACATGCGCTGACCAACGCCCGCGAGGCGCTCGGCCGCAAGCTCAGCGATACCGCGACCCAAGGCCGCCTGCTGGAGGGCATGGTCACGACGCTCGGGCTGCCGCATGCGCCCAAGCGCATCGAGGTCTACGACAACAGCCACATCCAGGGCACCAACGCGGTCGGCGCGATGATCGTGGCGGGGCCTGACGGATTCATCAAAAACCAGTACCGCAAGTTCAACATCAAGTCGGAAGGCCTGACGCCCGGCGACGATTACGCGATGATGCGCGAGGTGCTGGAGCGGCGCTTCAAGCGGCTGTTGAAACCGCCGGAAGACGATACCGCCAAAGCAAAAGCCGAGATCAAGGCCGACGACGATTCGTTTCCGCAATGGCCGGATCTGGTCATTATTGACGGCGGCCGCGGCCAGCTCAACGCGGCAAGGCAGATCTTCGAGACCCTCGGACTGACGCAAGTCACGCTGCTGGCCGTGGCCAAGGGGCCGGACCGCGACGCCGGCCGGGAAACGCTGTTCATGCCGGACCGCGAGGCGATCAAGCTCGAACCGCGCGACCCCGTGCTGTATTTCATCCAGCGGCTGCGCGACGAGGCGCATCGTTTCGTGATCGGATCGCACCGCAAACTGCGCAAAAAGGACATCCGCGAAGCCGGTTTGCAGGAGATTCCGGGCATCGGCCCGTCACGCAAACGTGCCTTGCTGCATCACTTTGGAACGCTGAAGGAAATCGAGCGGGCCTCGATTGCCGACCTTGGCAAGGTTCCAGGGGTCAGCGCCGAAAGCGCCCGCAAGATTTTCGAGTTTTTCCATGCGCAACCGGGTTAAAGGGAGCGGATTCACATGACGTTCACCTGGGCGTTTCATTTGGCCGTCGCCTGCGACAGATCATCTGGGGCCTGCACGGTTGACCTTCACGCCTGAGCGGTATTGGTAAGACGGATGAACATCGCAACCACCAAGGGCCAGTCCAAGAGCCTGTCCCTCCCGAATATCCTGACCTATGCCCGCATCGCCGCCATCCCGGTGGTGGTCGGCTGCGTCTATGCCCAATCCATCATGGACGGCCCGCTGTGGCTGCGCTGGGTGGCGCTGGCGCTCTTTATCGCCGCCGCCGTGACCGACGTTCTCGATGGCTATTATGCACGGGCGTGGGATCAGCAATCCGCCTTCGGCCGCATGCTCGATCCGATCGCCGACAAATTGCTGGTGGCGTCCTGCCTGTTGATGCTGGCCGCCGACAACAGCATCCATGGCTGGACGCTGTGGGCCGCCATCGTGATCCTGTGCCGCGAAATCCTGGTCTCGGGCTTGCGGGAATATCTCGCGGCGCTCCGGGTCAGCGTCCCCGTGACCAAGCTCGCGAAATGGAAGACCACCGTCCAGTTGGTCGCGATCGGCTTTCTGATCGCCGGCGAGGCGGGCGAACAGATTTTCGCCCCGACCACCATGATCGGGATCGCCCTACTGTGGACGTCGGCGATCGTCACGATCTATACCGGCTATGATTATTTCCGCGCCGGCATCCACCACCTCATCAAGGAGGATGAGGGATGAAGGTCAAATATTTCGCCTGGGTGCGCGAACGGATCGGCATTTCGGAGGAAATGGTCGAGCCGCCGGCCGCCGTGCGCACGGTGGACGATTTGATCGGCTGGCTCTCCAAGCGCGGCGAGACCTATGCCTACGCGTTCGAGAAGCCAAAGGTGATCCGCGCGGCGATCGACCATACCCATGTCAAGCCGGACGCGATGATATCTGGCGCCCGCGAGATCGCGTTCTTTCCGCCGATGACCGGCGGTTGACCTCTCCAATGACCGCCGCCGCGACCATCCGCATCCAGCAAGCCGATTTCGACATCGCTCAGGAGATTGCGGCGCTGACCAAGGGCCGCAGCGATGTCGGCGCGGTCGTGACCTTCAGCGGCATCTGCCGCGGCAGCGAGAACGGCGAGCCGATCGCGGCACTGACGCTCGAGCACTATCCCGGCATGGCGGAGGCCGAAATCAAGCGGCACACCGACGAAGCGATGTCGCGCTGGCCGCTCACCGGCCTCACCGTGGTGCATCGCTTCGGACGCATCACGCCGGGCGAGAACATCGTGCTGGTGCTGGCGGCGTCGGCACACCGCCAGGCGGCGTTTCAGGCGGCGGAGTTCCTGATGGATTATCTGAAGGCCAACGCACCGTTCTGGAAGCGCGAGGAAAGCGCGAAGGGAACGAGTTGGATCGAGGCGCGCGGCCATGACGACGACGCCGCGGCGCGCTGGACCAAATCCTGATGGCCAAACCCAGCAAGGCTCCCGTCAAACGCGGTCTGCCGAAATACATCAAGCCGAAATTTCCAAAAGTCCGCGCCGGTGAATTGCTGACGCTCTTGGATTTCGTCCGCTTTGCGGTGAGCCGCTTTATCGAAGCCGACCTGGTTTTCGCGCATGGCACCACCGATCCGGTATCGGAAGCGGCGTTCCTGGTTTGCGAAACCCTGCATCTTCACCCCGACCAGTTCGAAGCGTTCGCGACCGCGCGGGTGACGGCCGCCGAAGGCAAGAAGATCCTCAGCCTGATCGAGCGCCGCGTCACCACGCGGACGCCGACCGCCTATCTCGTCAACAAGATCTACATGCGCGGCCTGCCGTTCTTTGTCGACGAGCGCACCATCGTGCCGCGCTCCTTCATCGGCGAATTGCTGGATTCCCATTTC
Source organism: Bradyrhizobium sp. OAE829 (assembly GCF_040546575.1). Taxonomy (NCBI): domain Bacteria; kingdom Pseudomonadati; phylum Pseudomonadota; class Alphaproteobacteria; order Hyphomicrobiales; family Nitrobacteraceae; genus Bradyrhizobium; species Bradyrhizobium sp. OAE829. The sequence continues at coordinate 2,929,677 of NZ_JBEPOE010000001.1, forward strand.
GGCGGCGACGACGACGTCACCGGCGGTTCGCTGATCGCGGACCCGGCGGCGGTGGAAAATGTGCTCGACCTCTGCACCGGCTCGGGCTGCCTTGCCATCCTGGCGAGCCGGAGTTTCCCCAACGCCGAAATCGATGCGGTCGATATTTCAAGGGATGCGCTCGATGTCGCCGCGCACAATGTTGCCGATTACGGGCTGCAACATCGCCTCCACCTGCACCGCGGCGACCTGTTCAAGCCGCTGGGCGACAAACGCTACGATCTCATCATTTCAAATCCGCCCTATGTCGACGCCGAAGGTATGGCCTCGCTGCCGCGCGAATGCCGCGTCGAACCAAAACTCGCGTTCGATGGCGGCGCTGACGGGCTCGACATCGTTAGGCGCATCCTCGACGAGGCCAAACAACATCTGACGCCGGATGGCGGGCTGCTCTGCGAAATCGGCCGTTGCCGGCCCGCGCTTGAAGCAGCCTATCCGCAATTGCCGCTGATGTGGCTCGACACCGAGGATTCGGAAGCCGAAGTATTTTATATTACGGCCGACGATCTTTAGGCGCTGGCGTAAGTCACTTTCCGGAACATTCGAAAACAAACCGCGTTCATTCATGGCGGAGGCAATCATGCCGTCGCCGGTGGAGGAAAAACTGATATGCCCGGGCCTTCGAGCGGCTTGTTGCGCGCTGGCATTGCGCTGAAGCTCAACCAGGTCAAGCGCGCGACGCAATCCTATCTGCGCGACCGGACCAACCAGGCCACCGGCACCGTCACCTCCTACGCCATCGCCGCCGGTCTCTTCGCGGCCGCCGGTATTTTTCTGATCGCGGCGCTCCTCGTCGGCGCGACAGCGCTGTTTCGCTGGGTTGAAATCAACTACGGACTTTTTTGGGCGTTTGGCGCCATCGGCGGCCTGCTCGCGGTCATCGCCGGCATCTGCGCCGCTGTAGCCGTCGTCAAGCTCAAACGGCCTCCGCCGCAGTTCCCGTCGCTTACCAGCCGCTTGCGGGTGGCGCTCAAGGCCAGCCCCGTCAAGCCCGACCAGATCGAGGCCGTCCGGGATACCGCTGCGGCGATCCTGCAAGCCCCCGCGGCGCCCGTGGGACATCGGAGCCGTCGCGGCCGGTCCGGACACGACAGTAGAAACGTGCAAATCGGCTTGATCCTGATGGCTAGCTTGTTGGGCTACGCGGCGGTGCGCCGGCGGCAGCAGGCACGGCACGTAGAAGTCTGATGTCCCGCGCCCGCTCCGAGCATACGGATAATCTGATCCTGATCGCGGCCACCACCCTCGTGATCCTGAGCGCGCAGCGTTACTTCCGGACGTTCGCACCCGAACCCCTCGATCCTGCCACGCCCGAACCCCGAAGCCCCGCGGCGACGAAAGACGGCAACTTTACACGCGAACTCGCCCAGCATGGCCACGGCCGGCGCGCGCGCAGCCCGTTCAGCATTCCCTGGGCGGGATGGAAAGATATTCTCTGGCGCACCTATGACGAGTTCAACGACGACCGTCTGCTCGCCACAGCCGCGGGCGTCGTATTCTTCGGCCTGCTCGCGGTGTTCCCGGCCGTAACCGCGCTGGTTTCCTCGTACGGGCTGTTCGCCGACCCCTCGACCATCGGCGCCAATCTGCAGACGCTGGCGGTGATGCTGCCGGAAGGCTCCTTCCAGATCGTGCAGGAGCAGATTGCACGGGTGCTAGAAAAGGGCAGCACCGCGCTGGGCTGGACCTTCCTGTTCGGCCTCGGACTTGCCCTCTGGAGTGCCAATGCAGGCGTCAAGGCAGTGATCGATGCGCTCAACGTGGTCTATGACGAACGAGAGAAGCGCAGCTTCATCGGATTGAACCTGCTTTCGCTGTCCTTCACCGTCGGTGGGATCGCCGCCCTGATGGTTATGGTCGGCGCCGTTGTGGCGTTTCCGCTGGCGCTCGATCATCTTGGTCTGGTTGGTCTGGCCCCGGATAGGCTGTTGATCGTGAGCCTCGCGCGGTGGCCGCTGCTGTTCGCGGCGCTGCTGACGGCGCTTGCATTCCTCTACCGGTTCGGGCCGAGCCGCCGCGCACCGCGATGGGAATGGCTTGGTATCGGCACGCTGCTTGCCGCCCTGCTGTGGATCGCCGGTTCCGCGGCGCTATCCTGGTATCTGTCGAACTTCGGCGATTACAATGCGACCTACGGTTCGCTCGGCGCCGCCATCGGCCTGATGATGTGGATGTGGATGTCGGCCATCGTCGTGCTGTTCGGGGCGGAGCTGAACTCGGAAATCGAGCACCAGACCGCGGTCGATACCACCGTCGGCCATCGAAAGCCGCTGGGCAGCCGCGATGCCGCCATGGCCGATACGCTGGGACCGGCGGTTCCAGCCTCCTGAAAGAACACTAGACCTGCGAATCAACATTGATGCTAAGGTCATTGCGCTTGGGGGAGCGCAAACCGGACGATGCCTGACAACTTCCGCGTTTTCCCGGGTGGGGTAGTTCGGACCTGAAGGCGTAGCGCGCGACATGATTCGCATTTCGACGATTTTTATCGCCATCTGCATGGTGCTGGTCGCAGCCTCGCTTGGCCTGGTCCTGCATGCGGTCGCCGGCATCAGCGGAACCGAATCCGCGATCGTGGCGCTGACGGCGCTGACCTTCCTGATCCTCTACAACGCGGTTTCGATGCGGCTGCGCGATCGCTCCGATGTCGGCGGCCAGATCGCGGACCTGTCGCGCGGCACCGCCGACCTCGCCCGCCAGGTCGCCGAATTCGGCCGCCGGCTCGCGGCCGTCGAGGGCCGCGTGGTGTCGGCGAATTCCGCCAGCAGCGACCGCATCCAGGCCGTGGTCGGCGAGATCAACGAACTCGGCGTGCTGGTCAAGCAGCTCGCGGTCTCCGTCGCCAGCCATGAGGATTTGTTTGCCTCGGGCGCGGCGGCAGCGCCACCGGCACCGGCACCAGCCGCGATCGTGGCTGCGCCCGTCGCCGAGCCGCAAATCTCACCGCCATTATCCACCGAAGCCGCAGCGCCGCCCGTCGTCGCCAGGCCGGCACCGGTCACCGCGCCAGCGCCGGCCGAAGCCGCCGCGCGCAGCCAGCCGCAGCTTCTCGCCGCGGTGAAGAACGCCATCGAGGAGAACCGGCTCGACATCTATCTGCAGCCGATGGTGACGCTCCCGCAGCGCAAGGTGCGCTTCTACGAGGCGGTGACGCGGCTGCGCGACGACAACGACCAGATTCTTGCCGCCGACGATTTCATCGCCACCGCCGAAGCCGGCGGCCTGATGGGGCGCATCGACCACATGGTGATGTTGCGCTGTGTGCAGGTGCTGCGCCGCCTGATGGTGCGCAACAAGGATGTCGGCGTGTTCTGCAACGTCTCCGCCGCGACGCTGGCCAATCCCACCACCTTCGCGCAATGCCTCGATTTCCTCGAAGCCAATCGCGCGCTGGCGCCGTCCTTCGTGCTCGAGTTCAAGCAGGCCACGTTCCGCAACCTCGGCCCGACCGAGACCGAGCATCTGGCGGCGCTGTCGCAGCGCGGCTATCGTTTCTCGATCGACCATGTCAGCGATCTGCGGGTCGAACCGCGGGAACTCGCCGACCGCGGCGTCCGCTTCATCAAGGTTCCAGCGGCGCTGCTGCTCGATCCCAGGCAGAGCTCGACGTCGGACATTCACCCCTCTGACCTGTCGGATCTGCTCGGCCGCTTCGGCATCGACCTGATTGCCGAAAAGATCGAGGGCGAGCGCGCGGTGGTCGATCTCTTGGATTTCGACGTGCGGTTCGGCCAGGGCTTCCTGTTCGCGCCGCCCCGGCCGTTGCGGCCCGAGGGGGCATCTGCTACCGGCGGGGCGCCTTCCAACAGCACCAATGGTTCCAATGCCCCCAGCACCCCTGCTCCCGTCGCCACGCCGATCGTCGAACCTTCGACACGGGCGACCGGCAATGCCGCGCTGGCGCGCCGCGCCGCCGGACCGGGCTAACCGGCGCCCGATGTCATGACCACACTCCGGTTCGTCGAAAACCTGAGCGACCTCGTCGATGGCGTGGAAGTCATCCTCTCCGATATCTGGGGCGTGGTGCATAACGGGCTCGAGGCATTCCCGGTGGCCTGCGCGGCGCTGCACACGTTTCGCCAGCGCGGCGGCACCGTCATCCTCATCACCAACGCGCCGCGGCCCGCCGATTCGGTGCAGCGGCAGTTGCGCAAGCTCGGCGTCGCCGACGAGACCTATGACGCGATCGTCTCTTCCGGCGATCTCACCCGGCACTTTGTCGCCGACCATCCGGGGCAGAAAGTTTTCTGGCTCGGTCCGGAGCGCGACAATTCGATCTACCGCGGCCTCGATCCGGTGATGGCTCCGCTGGAACAGGCCGATTACATCGTCTGCACCGGACCGTTCGACGACGAAACCGAATCAGCCGAAGACTATCGCGCGATGATGCTGCAGGCCCGCGAGCGCAAGCTGCCGCTGATCTGCGCCAATCCTGATATCGTCGTCGAACGCGGCGACCGCCTGGTCTATTGCGCGGGCGCGATCGCCGAACTCTATCGCGAACTCGGTGGCGAGGTGATCTTCTACGGCAAGCCGCACCGGCCGATCTATGAACGCGCGATGGCGCTCGCCGCCGAACACCGAGGCCATGCGGCCCCGCTCGACCGGGTGCTGGCGATCGGCGATTCCGTCCGCACCGACCTCACCGGGGCCTTGGGTTTCGGCATCGACTGCCTGTTCGTGACCCGCGGCATCCATTCCGAGGAATTCGAAGGCATCGACCAGCTCGACCCGGCCTCGGTCAGGGAATTGTTCGGCCATCCGCCAAAGGCGCTGATGCGGGAGCTGAAGTGGTAGCGCGCGGCTGAAACAGCTTTCGTCATGGCCGGGCTTGTCCCGGCCATGACGAAGATTTGGATGCTAATCGCCGCTAGGCGCCTTACGCCGTCGCCATATCCGGGAAGACCGCCTCGATCTTGGTCTTCAGCGTCGCCGCGTTGAACGGCTTGACGATGTAATTGTTCACGCCGGCCTTCTTGGCCGCGATCACGTTCTCGGTCTTGGATTCCGCCGTGATCATGATGAAAGGCGTGGTGGCGAGGTTAGGATCGGCACGGACTTCCTTGAGCAGGTCGTAGCCGGTCATCGGCTCCATGTTCCAGTCGGAAATCACGAGCCCGTATTTCTTGCCGCGCATCTTGTTCAGCGCTTCCGAACCGTCGCTGGCATCGTCGATATTCTCAAAGCCGAGCTGCTTCAAAAGATTTCGGATGATCCGGATCATGGTGTTGTAGTCATCGACCACCAGAACCGACATCGACAAATCAACCGCCATCTCTTCCCCCACTAACGCTTATGCCACTAAAAATCGGCAGGCCTGCGCGACCCGCAGTCCTCGCCCAACCCCTAGCATCAAGGCGTTAAACAGCGCGTTAATCGGGCGCGGGTGGATTGCCTCGGTTTTGAACCAAAGCCGTCCGGCTTGACTTCGCCCGCGCCCCCACGTCACGGTCCGGCCGCGCGCATCGCGGCCCAAGGTCTTTTTAGAACCCGCAAGAATCCTGCAAGAATCCGTCACATGACAACTGGTTTTACCGTTATTCGAGACACCACCCCCGCCGCCGACATCCCCAAGGGGGCGGTGGTCGCCATGGGCAATTTCGACGGCGTCCATCTCGGTCACCGGGCCGTGATATCAGCTGCACTGAACATGGGGCACGCCCACGGAAAACCCGCTTTTGCGGTGACCTTCGAGCCGCATCCGCGCAGTTTTTTCAGCCCGAACAGCCCGCAATTCCGCCTCACGGACGAGACCAACAAGCTCCGGCTCCTGGCCGCCACCGGGCTAGCCGGCGCCGTGGTGATGACCTTCGACAAGGGCCGCGCCGGAACGTCAGCGCAAGATTTCATTCACCATGACCTGATCGGTCGGCTCGGGATCAGCGGCATCGCGGTCGGCTACGACTTCCATTTCGGCAAGGGCCGGGTCGGCTCGCCCAGCCTTCTGGTCAGCGAAGCGCCGCGGCTCGGGATCGAAGTCGATGTCCAGGCCCATGTCGACATCGCCGAGCGGCCGGTGTCTTCCAGCGCCATCCGCATGGCGCTGGCGGAGGGCCAGATCGACGACGCCACCGCGATGCTGGGCGGACCGTGGTTTGCAACCGGCGAGGTGATCCATGGCGAGAAGCGCGGCCGCGACCTCGGCTATCCCACCGCCAACATCCGCCTCGACAAGAATTGCGCGCTCAAGCACGGCATCTATGCGGTGCGGGTCGGGCTCGGAACCGAACGGCTCAACGGCGTGGCGAGCTATGGCCGCCGTCCGACCTTCGACAATGGCGCACCGCTGCTGGAAGTGTTCCTGTTCGACTTCAAAGGCGATCTCTATGGCTCGGTGCTCGACGTCGCCTTCATCGCCTTCATCCGCGATGAACTTAAATTCGACGGCATCGAGGCGTTGATCCGCCAGATGGACGACGACAGCGCCCGGGCCCGCGCCGCGCTCGCGGCCGCACCCGATGCGTATCCGAAGCTTGGAGTGATTGATTGAGCAAGACTGAAAAGCAGAAGATGCTCGCAGGCGAACTGTATCGCCCTGACGCCGAACTCGGCGCCGAACAGGCGGTCAATAAGGCCTGGCTGGTGCGTTACAATGCGGCGCTGGCACAGCCGGTGTCGGAGCGGCACGCGCTGCTGCGCGAACGCCTCGGCCATGTCGGCAAGGATGCCGTGATCCGGCCGCCGTTCTTCTGCGATTTCGGCTACAACATCCGCATCGGCGACGGCGTGTTCATGAACTTCAACTGCGTCATCCTGGATGTCGTCGAAGTATCGATCGGCGACCGCACCCAGATCGGGCCCGCGGTGCAGATTTACGCCGCCGACCACCCCCGCGACGCCAAGACTCGGCGCGAAGGCCTCGAATTCGGGCGCCCGGTCCGGATCGGCAGCGACGTCTGGATCGGCGGCGGTGCCATAATCCTGCCGGGAGTCACCATTGGCGACGGTGCCGTGATAGGCGCCGGCAGCGTGGTCACGCGCGACGTCGGCGCTGACGTGACCGTCACGGGAAACCCGGCAAGGCCGAAACAGTCGTCCTGAGATGCGGGGGGACACCCCTGCAGGGCTTTGCGGTTTCCCCTTCCGGCTGCTATGGAAAGCCCATGTTTGCGCGGCGCACCATCCCCATTAGCGGCCCGGCTTCCGCCTGAGCTTTGGCTCGGCGCAAGACCGGGATTTCCCCGTTTACCCCGCGAATGACCAGCGTATCTCGCGCCTTTTCAGCCAAACCAGAGCATTCATGTCCGAAAAACCGCAAAAGTCCGAAAAATCCGAAGGACCAGACTATTCCAAGACCCTGTTCCTGCCGCTGACGGAATTCCCGATGCGCGCCGGCTTGCCCAAGCTCGAGCCGGAAATCCTCAACCACTGGAACAAGATCGGCCTCTACGAGAAGCTGCGCGAGGCGGCCGACGGGCGGCCTAAATTCGTGCTGCATGACGGCCCGCCCTACGCCAACGGCAACATCCATATCGGCCACGCGCTGAACAAGATCCTCAAGGACGTCGTGACCAAGAGCCAGCAGATGCTCGGCTTCGACTCCAACTATGTGCCGGGCTGGGACTGTCACGGCCTGCCGATCGAATGGAAGATCGAGGAAGAGAACTACCGCTCCAAGGGCAAGCCGAAGCCCGACTTCCGCGACTCCACGGCGATGGTGGCGTTCCGCAAGGAATGCCGCGCCTATGCGACGCACTGGCTCAACGTGCAGCGCGAGGAGTTCAAGCGGCTCGGCATCATCGGCGACTGGGACCATCCCTACGCCACCATGAGCTATCCCGCTGAAGCCCAGATCGCGCGCGAACTGATGAAGTTCGCCGCCAACGGCACGCTCTATCGCGGCTCCAAGCCCGTGATGTGGAGCGTGGTGGAGAAGACTGCGCTCGCCGAGGCCGAGGTCGAATATGAGGACTACACCTCGGATACGGTGTGGGTGAAGTTTCCGGTCACCTCGCCGGCGCATGGCGCGCTGGCCAATGCGTCCGTCGTGATCTGGACCACGACGCCATGGACGCTGCCCGGCAACCGCGCCATCAGCTTCTCGCCGAAGATCGCCTACGGCCTGTTTGAGGTCACCGACGCGCCCGCGGACAATTGGGCCAAGAACGGCGACCTCCTGATCCTCGCCGACGCGCTCGCCGAGAGCGTGTTCAAGCAGGCCCGCGTTACCGCCTACAAGAAGGTGCGCGAGCTGCCGGCCGACACGCTCGACGCGGTGGAATGCGCCCATCCGCTGAAAGGCTTCAGCGGCGGATACGAATTCACCGTGCCGCTGCTGCCCGGCGACCACGTCACCGACGACACCGGCACCGGCTTCGTGCACACCGCGCCCGGCCACGGCCGCGAAGACTTCGATGCGTGGATGGCGAATGCGCGCGAACTCGACAGCCGCGGCATCAACACCGCGATCCCCTATACCGTCGACGAGAACGGCGCCTTCACCGACCACGCCCCGGGCTTCACCGGCAAGCGCGTGATCAACGACAAGGGCGAAAAGGGCGACGCCAACGAAGCCGTGATCAAGGTGCTGATCGAAGGCGGCAAGCTCTTGGCGCGCGGCCGCCTCAAACATCAGTATCCGCATTCCTGGCGATCGAAGAAGCCGGTGATCTTCCGCAACACGCCGCAATGGTTCATCGCGATGGACAAGGACATCGCTGACAACGGCAAGACCAAGCCCGGCGATACGTTGCGCGCCCGCGCGCTGCATGCGATCTCGGTGACGCAATGGGTGCCGCCCGCCGGGCAGAACCGCATCAACGGCATGATCGCCGGCCGCCCCGACTGGGTGATCTCGCGCCAGCGCGCCTGGGGCGTGCCGATCGCGGTGTTCGTGCGCGAAAAGGGCGACGGCTCCGCCGAAATCCTGCTGGACGAAATCGTCAACCAGCGCATCGCCGAGGCCTTCATGGAGGAAGGCGCCGACGCCTGGTACATGGACGGCGCCCGCGAACGCTTTCTTGGGTCCCGCGCGAGCGAAGACTGGAAGAAGGTCGACGATATCTGCGACGTCTGGTTCGATTCCGGCTCGACGCATGCTTTCGTGCTGGAAGACCACCAGAATTTCCCCACGCTCGGCAACATCGTCCGCAAGGTCGACGGCGGCGAGGATACCGTGATGTATCTGGAAGGCTCAGACCAGCATCGCGGCTGGTTCCATTCCTCACTGCTGGAAAGCTGCGGCACCCGCGGCCGCGCGCCCTACGACGTGGTGCTGACGCACGGCTTCACGCTGGACGAGAACGGCCGCAAGATGTCGAAGTCGCTCGGCAACACCGTCGAACCGCAAAAGGTGATGAAGGATTCCGGCGCAGATATCCTGCGGCTGTGGGTCTGTTCGACCGATTATGCCGACGACCAGCGCATCGGTGCGGAGATCCTGAAAAACACCGTCGAGACCTACAAGAAACTGCGCAACTCGATTCGCTGGATGCTCGGCACACTACACCACTTCAATCCCAGTGACGCGGTTGCGCATGAGGAGATGCCGGAACTCGAACGGCTGATGCTGCATCAACTCGGCGGACAAGCCGCGATCGTGCGGCAGGCCTATGCCGAGTTCGATTACAAGACGGTTGTCGCCAGCCTGTCGGCGTTCATGAACACCGAATTGTCGGCGTTCTATTTCGACATCCGCAAAGACGTGCTGTATTGCGACGCGCCGTCCTCGCCGGTGCGCAAGGCGGCGCTGACCACGATCGACATCATCTGCGACTCGATCCTGAAATGGCTGGCGCCGGTGCTCAGCTTCACCACCGACGAAGCCTGGCGGATGTACCGGCCGGGCGCCGCGCCGTCGGTGCACCTGACGCTGTTCCCGACGGATCTGGGTTCATTCCGCGACGATGCGCTGGCTGCGAAATGGGAAACCATCCGCAACGTCAGGCGCGTCGTCACCGGCGCGCTCGAACTCGAACGCGCCGCCAAGAACATCGGCTCGTCGCTGGAAGCGTCGCCTCTGGTCTATGTGTCGGACAAGGCGATCTTCAACACGCTGTTCGACGTCGATCTGGCCGAAGTGTGCATCACCTCGAATGCGATGGTGACCAACGACGACGCGCCGGCCGCGGCCTTCACCCTCGCCGACGTTCCCGGCGTCGCGGTCGTGGTCGAAAAGGCCGTCGGCACCAAATGCGCGCGGTCGTGGAAGATCCTGCCGACCGTGGGCGACGACGCCGAATATCCTGATGTCTCGCCGCGCGACGCGCAGGCGCTGCGGGAGTGGAAAGCGCTCGGAGTGGGCGTCTAGGATTCTGGAGTGCGAGTCTAAGATCCTATCGTCGTCCCTGCGAACGCAGGGACCCATAACCACCGGCGTCTGAGATAGAACAAGGAAGATGATCCACGGTCTTTCAACCAATAACCAGCACGGCGTATGGGTCCCTGCGTTCGCAGGGACGACAGCTTGCATTGTGCTGGCGTCACGCCCATGAGCCCTCACCTCCGCCCCGGGATCATCGCCGCCGTCGCAGCCCTGGTGCTCGACCAGGCCTCGAAACTCTGGCTGCTGTTCGTGTTCGATATCGGCCGGCGGGGTGCGGTGAAGGTGACGCCGTTTTTCGATCTGGTGCTGGCCTGGAATGTCGGGATCAGCTTCGGCTGGTTCCAGAACGACGGCTTCCTGGCCCAGGCCATCCTGACCGCGATCAAGGCGGTGGCCGTGGTCGTTCTGGCGGTCTGGATGGCCCACTCGCGCAATTGGCTGGCCACCGTGGCGCTCGGCCTGATCATCGGCGGGGCTGTTGGCAACGCCATCGACCGGGTCGCCTATGGCGCGGTGGTCGATTTTGCCCTCTTCCACGTCGAGATCGGGGGAAATACCTTCAATTGGTACGTGTTTAACGTGGCCGATGTGGCCATTGTTGCCGGGGTAGCAGCCCTATTGTATGATTCCTTCCTGGGGGTACCCGCCGCAAAAGCGCCCTGATCCCGGTCGATACGGGCCGTTGCGGCTCCTTGGCGGTAATATTGCCTCGCAAACTCGGGATTGTGCCTCAAGGCCAGCCGGCAAGTTTTGTAGAAGTTTGCAAGTTTTGCGGAAATTTGAAATGGGAACGAGCGCGATGCGCGAGACCGAAGCCAGCTTCTGGATGGTGCAGACAACCTCGCTGACGCGGGCGATGCGGTTCGCCGCCATTGCCCTGGGCGTCGGCCTCGTGATGGCCGCCGGTCCCGTGCGCGCGGCCGATGACGATGACGAAGACGACAGGACCTTCGAGGAAAAGATCATCGGCAATATCATGAGCGGCCTCGGCGGCACGAACATGGAAAGCAAGGGCATCGAGTACCGCGAGCGATCTCCGCTGGTGGTGCCCCCGAAACTCGATCTGCCGCGGCCGGCCGGCTCCTCGGCCGCCGCGAACGCGCCGAACTGGCCAAAGGATCCGGACGAGGCGCGCCGCAGGGCTGCGATCGCGGCCCGCAAGAAAGACAACAAGGACCCGACCCTGTCGGCCCGCACCCTGACGCCGTCCGAACTCAATGTCGGCAGGACCGCCGCGCCCACGCGCACCAACAACGATCCGATCCAGCCGGGCACCACCAACAACGCCCCCCAGCTGAGCCCATCGCAGCTCGGCTATGAAGGCGGTTTGTTCGGTATGTTCAAGGGCAACAAGTCCGAGTCGGCGGAGTTCAAGGGCGAACCGCCGCGGCAGTCGCTGGTCGAGCCTCCGGCTGGGTACCAGACGCCCTCGCCGAACTATGCCTACGGCACCGGGCCCAAGGAATCGCTGAACAAGAACTACGACGTCATGACGGGCAAGGAACGCTGACGCCAATTTCGGCTCCGCGCCCTCACCGGTGAGGACCGCTGTTGGTACCGCCAGGCGTTTTGCTCTCTGCATCGTGACATCAGGCGTGATACGCGCGGTGTACGATCCCGCGGCTTTGTCCCGAACGCTTGGGTTCGGGCTTCCAGACAGGTCATGATGTCCCCCCATCGCTTTGCCGTTTCGCTCGCTGCCGCTTTGATTTCGACAATCGCTTTTTCCAGCAGCGGCGCGCCGGCCCAGACCACGGTGACGTCGGAGCGTCCCGCCAGCTTCACGCTCGGCAATGGCTTGCACGTGGTGGTAATCCCCGATCACCGCACCCCCGTCGTGACGCAGATGATCTGGTACAAGGTCGGCTCCGCCGACGAGACGCCGGGAAAATCGGGACTGGCGCATTTCCTCGAGCATTTGATGTTCAAGGGCACCGCCAAGCATCCCGCCGGTGAATTCTCCGAAACCGTGCGCCGGATCGGCGGCAACGAAAACGCTTTCACCTCGGTCGACTATACCGGCTATTTCCAGCGCGTGCCGCGCGAGCAGCTCGGTCGGATGATGGAATTCGAGGCCGACCGCATGACCGGCCTCATTCTGAAGGACGAAAATGTTCTGCCCGAGCGCGACGTCGTGCTCGAGGAATACAACATGCGGGTCGCCAACAACCCGGACGCGCGGCTGAACGAACAGATGATGGCCGCGCTGTATCTCAACCATCCCTATGGCCGCCCCGTGATCGGCTGGCGCCAGGAGATCGAGAAGCTCGACCGCGAGGACGCGCTGGCGTTCTACAAGCGCTTCTACGCGCCGAACAACGCCACGTTGGTGATCGCCGGCGATGTCGACGCCAAGGAGATCCGCGCGATGGTGGAGCACGCCTATGGCGCGGTGCCCGCACAGCCGGCAATTCCCGCGCAGCGCATTCGTCCGCAAGAGCCGGTGCCCGCAGCACCGCGCACCGTGACGCTGTCCGATCCCCGCGTCGAACAGCCCGGCCTGCGGCGCTATTACCTCGTTCCCTCTTCCACGACCGCGGCCGCCGGCGAAAGCCCGGCGCTCGACGTGCTTGCGCAACTGATGGGCGGCGGCTCCAACTCTTATCTCTACCGCGCGCTGGTGATCGACCGCCCGCTCGCGATCAACGCCGGTGCCGGCTATCAGGGTACCTCGCTCGATCCGTCGCAATTCTCGATCTCGGTCTCGCCGAAGCCCGGGGTGGAGTTCTCGGCAGTCGAGCAGGCGATCGACGACGTGATAACGGACGTCATCCAGAATCCCGCCCGCGCCGAGGATATCGAACGCGTCAAGACCCAGCTGATCGCGGAGGCGATCTACGCGCAGGACAATCAGGCGACGCTGGCGCGCTGGTATGGCGGCGCGCTCACCACCGGCCTGAGCATCGAGGACATCCGCAGCTGGCCTGATCGCATCCGCGCCGTCACCGCCGAACAGGTCCGTAACGCCGCCCATAAATGGCTCGACAAGAAGCGTTCGGTGACGGGTTATCTGATCAAGGACCCCACGCCGAAACGCGAGGAGAAGCGCTCGTGATCCATTTTTCGATTGGCGCGCAGCGCTTCACATCGGCCATTGCCGCCCTCGCGGCACTGCTGTTGCTGACCTCGGCACCAACGCACGCCGCCGCAAAAATCCAGCGCCTGATCTCTCCCGGCGGCATTGAAGCCTGGTTCGTGCAGGACGCCACCGTGCCCCTGATCGCGATGGAATATGCCTTCCGCGGCGGCTCGAGCCAGGACCCCGCCGACAAGCCCGGCACCGGCAATCTGGTTGCCGGCCTGCTCGATGAAGGTGCTGCCGATCTCGACTCAAAGACCTTTCACGAGCGGCTTGACCGCCGCGCCATCGAGCTCAGCTTCTCATCGACGCGGGATTATTTCCGCGGCTCGCTGCGCATGCTCAAGGACAACAAGGACGAAGCCTTCAACCTGCTGCAGCTGGCATTGACCTCGGCACGTTTCGACGCCGCCGACGTCGAGCGCATCCGCGCGCAGGTGATCTCCAGCCTGCGGCGCGAGACCACCAACCCCTCCTCGCTGGCGAGCCGCAAGTTCCTGGAAGTCGCGTTCGGCGATCATCCCTATGGCCGTCCGTCCAACGGCACGCTGGACAGCGTGCCCAAGATCGACGTGTCGGACATGAAGGCCTATGCCGGCCGCATCATCGCCAAGGACACATTGCGGATATCCGTGGTCGGCGATGTCGACGCCGACACGCTCGGCAAGCTCCTGGACCAGACGTTCGGCGGATTGCCGGCCAAAGCCGGCCTGACGCCGGTCGCCGAAATCCAGGCCGCCCCGCCGCCGCAGCGCGCCTTCGTTCCGCTCGACGTGCCGCAAACGGTCGTCATGTTCGGCGGTCCCGGCATCCGCCGCCACGATCCGGATTTCATGGCCGGCTATGTCGTGAACCACATCCTCGGTGGCGGATCATCGTCGCGGCTTTACAAGGAAGTCCGCGAAAAACGCGGGCTGGCTTATTCGATCTCTCAATCCCTGCTCTGGATGGACCGCTCCGCCCTGTTCGTGGGCAATACCGGCACCCGCGCCGACCGCGCCGGTGAAACGGTCGATGCCGTTGAAAAGGAGATCCGCCGTATCGCCGAGGACGGCCCGACCCAGAAGGAGCTCGACGAAGCCAAGTCCTATTTAAAGGGCTCGCAGATGCTGGCGCTCGATACCTCCTCGAAGCTCGCCGCAGCGCTGCTGCAGTACCAGCTCGACAAGCTTCCGATCGATTACATCGAACGGCGCAACGCCCTCGTCGATGCCGTGACGCTCGACGACGCCAAAAAGGCCGCACAGCGGCTGTGGGGCAAGGGCCTGCTCACCGTGATCGTCGGCCGCGCCCCGCAAGCCGCCGCCCAGCCGGCTGTTGCTGCCCCGCCGCCGAAGGCGAACTGACAGAGCAACTTCTGTCCAAAAACGCTATCTTGCGCGCACCGATTCTAATCCACGCCCGGTGAACGCCATGCTGCGGGTCTCCCGCGACCTTTCAATCGACGAGAACGACATCGAGATCGGCTTTGTCCGCGCCTCCGGTCCGGGCGGGCAGAACGTCAACAAGCTCTCGACCGCCGCACAATTGCGCTTCGACACGCGCAAGATCACGCTGCCGGAAGACGCCGCCCTGCGGCTCAACCGGCTCGCCGGCCAGCGCATGACCAAGGAAGGCGTGATCGTGATCCACGCCCAGCGCTTCCGTACCCAGGAGCGCAACCGCGCCGATGCCATCGACCGGCTGCTCGAACTGTTGCGCGAAGCCATGGTGAGGCCGGTGCCGCGGCGCGCGACCAAGCCGACCTTCGGCTCGAAGCAGCGGCGGCTGGAAGGCAAGAAGAGCCGCAGCGACGTCAAGTCGAAGCGCGGCGCGGTGCGCTTCGACGACTGACGGAGTTGGCGGCGGGCATTGGTCTGCTGCGCCAGAGCTTCGGTTCTGATCGAGTCAGAAAAAACTCCGGCCGACGCGCGACCGGAGTTTCCGAGTTGTAACTGGAACCTGTTGAAGCTCGCGCGGGACTAGAACCCCGTTCCGATTGAATCGGAACGTGGCTCCAGATTCTTGTTTTGACGCGTTTTCTTCACGCGAACCGGTGTCCACTTCGCTGGAAAACGCTCTAGTAGCGCTTGCCGCCGGTCGCGGTATCGCCGGCTGTACCGCCAGTGCCCTTGGCCGCGCCACTGCCGGCGCCGACGGTGCCCTTCGCACCGGTCTTCGCAGCTTTCTGTCCGGCCGCACTCGGCTGCGCACTGAGTTCCTCGTCGTCGGTGGCCGACGTCCCGCCCTGCATCTGACTCTTGCCCTGCATGCCGCCGCGGATCTTGCTATCGGACGAGGTACCCTGCGCCAGCACGGGACCGGCCACCATGGCCGAGATGGCAAGCGCGATCGCCGAGGTTTTTACTAACTTCATTCAGTTCTCCTGGGTTTGATCGCGATGAGCGGTTCGGTTGTTCCACGCGCCATCCGTCCGGACCTGCCCATCGCACAGAGCAATTTGTCGCGAACGGCGCACGCACCAGACAATCCGCGCCGTGTGGTCTTCGTTTAGGGATTTCGGGGCAATTTCACGAAAACTTGGCCACGGATCGACCCAATATGCGGCGCGTGGAACTGTCGTTGTGTCAGTCGCGAATCAAATATTCCCGGATCATGATCCGCGCGCGATGAATGCGGGCCTTGACGCTTTCGCGAGAGAGGCCGAGCACGCCGGCGATCTCGTCAATCGACAATTCCTCGATGTCGCGCAGCAGGATCACTTCGCGATAATGCTCGGGCAGCGACTGGATGGCGCGCGAAAGGTCGATGCGAAGGTCTTCGGGACGCCAATGCGCCAGACGCGTTTCAGTGTCTTCCGCCGGCGCGTCGGCCATTCCGACCGACCGGCGCAGGAGCCGCAGACAGGCGCGCCGCGCGACCGCGAACAGCCACGCCGAAAACGACGTCACCGCCCGCAGCGTTCCGACGCGCCGGTACAGCAGCAGCAGCGTTTCCTGAACCGCATCGTCGATGTCGGCCGCGCGGCAGTTGCGCGCCGCGTAGCGACGGACGTCAGGCTGGGCCGCTGATATCAGCGACACCAGCGCGTCGGCGTCCCCGCCCCGCGCCGCCTCGACCAGGGCGGGATCGCAGCGGCTGGTTCGGACCAGCGCATTCATGGCGAGGGCAGCCGGCGGCCGACCATGGCGCACATCGGGCAAAAGCCGAGGAATCCGGTCGCGATCGCGACCGCTCCGGCGCCGGCGATCGCATAGCCGGCCATCGTGCCCGGCATCGCCATCAGCCCATAGGCGATCATCATGATGCCCCCGATACCCCGTATCGCCCGCTCCCAGCCCGGCAGATTCTTGCGATAGAACATTCTAGCTCCTTTGATTTCACGAGAGAACTGTCCGTTCTCGTGTCATAGAGCCGCCCCGCCGGGCTTTCGGTTCGCGGACTGGCAAGTTTTTTAGCACCCCGATCTCGCCCGTTTCCGGAACCCGGCCGCTTTTGTTCTGCCGTGAAACAGCCCGCTACTACCACCGCTTGCGGACAGCGACCTAAATTCTGTGCACGCGAACGGCCATCATCGCCTGCCCAAAGGAGCTGAACTGAATGGCAAAACCCGTTCATTCGATGATCCGCGTGCTCGACGAGGCGAAGTCGCTGGACTTTTACGCGCGCGCCTTCGGGCTCGAAGTCGCCGATCATCTTAAGTTTCCGGATTTTGCGCTGATCTATCTGCGCCATCCCTCCTCGCCCTTCGAGGTCGAACTGACCGTCAATTACGATCGCAAGGAGCCCTACTCCCTCGGCGATGGCTACGGCCATCTCGCCGTTGTCGTCGACGACGTCGATGCCGAACACGTCAGGTTTGAACGAGAGAAGCTATCTCCCGGACCGTTGCGCGACTTCAAGCATGACGGCCGGACGCTGGCGCGCTTCTTCTTCGCCACCGACCCCGACGGTTACAAGATCGAAGTGATCCAGCGGGGTGGCCGCTTCGGTTAGTCGCAATCAATAAAACGTTCAATGGAGGAACCCATGAGAGAAGTCGATCGTCGAAGCAAATACAATCGCCGCATCTTTCTCCAAGGCGCGGCAACCGCGGTACCGGCCGTTGCGATTGCTACCAGCACAGGCCTCGGCATTGGGGAAGCCTGGGCCGACGGTGCCACGTCGTTGACCCCTGCGACACTCAAGACGCTGGTCAAGATGGCGCGCGATATCTATCCGCACGATTTTCTCGGCGACAGCTATTACATCACCGCGATCAAGCCATGGGACGGCAAGGCGGCGAAGGACCCGGCGGTGAAGTCGCTGATCAATGACGGCGTCACGCGGCTGGATCAGGACGCCAACGACCGACACAAGGTTGCCTATGCCCAGGTGCCCTGGGAAGCGGACCGCGTGGTGTTGCTGCAGCGGATCGAGCAGACCGCATTCTTCCAGAAGATTCGTGGCGACCTCGTCGTCTCGCTCTACAACCAAAAAGAGCTGTGGCCGAAGTTCGGTTACGAAGGTTCCTCCGCGGAGCATGGCGGCTACATCAAACGTGGCTTCGCCGACATCGACTGGCTGCCGAAGGTCTAGGCCCAGGCAACTCAACAAACAGCGGTGAGGAGGAAATCCAAATGGCAAAATTCGATCTGAATGATAGCGGCGTGGTGGTGATCGTGGGCTCAGGCGCCGGCGGCGGAACATTGGGCAATGAACTTGCACAGAAGGGCGTCAACGTCGTGATCCTCGAAGCCGGCGCCCGCATCGAGAACCATGACTTCGTCAACGACGAATGGGAGAGCTTTACCCAGCTTGCATGGACCGACATGCGCACCACGTCGGGAAGCTGGCGGGTCGCCAAGGACTTCGCCAACCTGCCGGCCTGGATCGTCAAGGCCGTCGGTGGCTCGACGACCCATTGGGCCGGGGCGTCGCTGCGTTTCGACGAGCACGAATTCAAGGTGAAGACGACCTATGGCGGATTGCCCGGCGCGAACCTGCTGGACTGGCCGATCACACTCGCCGAAATGGAGCCATGGTACGCCAAGGCCGAAAACAAGATGGGCGTGACGCGCACCAACGGCATTCCCGGCCTGCCCGGCAACAATAATTTCAGGGTGCTCGAGGCCGGCGCGAGGAAGCTCGGCTACAAGACCGTGCATACGGGCAACATGGCCATCAACAGCGAGCCCCGCGATGGGCGCGCCGCCTGCCAGCAGATCGGATTCTGCTTCCAAGGCTGCAAGTCCGGTGCGAAGTGGTCGACGCTCTATACTGAGATTCCAAAGGGTGAAGACACCGGGAATCTCGAGGTACGGCCCAACAGCATGGCGATCAAGATCGAGCACGATGCGTCGGGCAAAGTGACCGGCGTCGTCTATGCCGACGCGTCAGGCGCGATGCAACGCCAGAAGGCGCGCGTGGTGGCGGTTGCCGGCAACTCGATCGAGAGCCCGCGTCTGTTGCTCAACAGCGCATCGACCATGTTCCCCGACGGTCTTGCCAATTCGTCCGGCCAGGTCGGCCGCAACTACATGCGGCACATGACCGGCAGCGTCTACGCGGCGTTCGAGAAGTCGGTGCATATGTATCGCGGCACCACGATGGCCGGCATCATCCGGGATGAGGCCACCAACAATCCAAAGCGTGGGTTCGTCGGCGGTTACGAGATGGAAACGCTGTCGATCGGTGTGCCCTTCATGGCGGCATTCCTCAATCCGGGCGCGTGGGGACGGCCGTTCTCGGCCGCGATGGAGGCCTATCCGCGCATGGCCGGCATGTGGCTGGTCGGCGAGGACATGCCGCAGGAAACCAACCGCATCACGCTGGATCCCAAGGCCAAGGACAAGTTCGGCATGGCGGTGGCGAGTGTGCATTTCGACGACCATCCCAACGACATCGCGATGCGCAATCACGCCTACAAGCAGGGCGCCGCCGTCTACGAGGCGATCGGCGCCACGGTGACCTATCCGACGCCGCCCTATCCCAGCACCCACAATCTGGGCACCAACCGGATGAGCGAGAAGCCAAGGGATGGCGTGGTCAACAAGTTCGGCCGGACGCACGACATCAAGAATCTGTTCATTTCCGACGGCAGCCAGTTCACCAGCGGAGCTGCCTGCAATCCGACGCTGACGATCGTCTCATTGGCGATCCGGCAGGCGGATCACATCGCAGGTGCGATGCAACGCAAGGAGATCTAGCTGCCTGAATAACAATGCGGCCCTGTCCCGGACAGGGCCGCATTCTATTGGAAGGCGCAAGCTCTATTCGGCCGCGTCGAGAATGACGGGCGCATTGCCACCAAACTCCGCGATCGCCGCGGCACTCACTGCCAACGCACTCCTGGAACGATAGATCAGACACGAGCACCGCAGCAGCGACGCAAAATTGTTGACCTCGCCATGGTGGTCGAGGACTTCGTTGTGCAGCTTGGTAAGGAATTTCGCGAGGCTCATTCCCTCCTTCGCCGCGATCTCCTCCAGCGTGTCCCAGAACGACATTTCCAGCCGGATCGAGGTGCAATGGCCACCGATCCGCAGCGATCGGGTCTGCGATTCGTAGTCGCGTTGCGGCTGGTGCGCGAACAGCTGGCACATGGCAGTCCTCCCGTCAGTTTATAACTTTTCTAAACGATATACCTGCGCAGGCGACCTCACAATCCCACGTCGTGGACAGCGAAAGCTCTCGCGAGCCCCGCGTTGCGGCGCCGAACATCAGCATCTTCAATGTGATAGTCAGTGCTCATCCCCAGCGGGAACCGATTCGGTCGCCGCCCAATGCATTTGCCGTCACGGCGGCCTAGAATGCGACAAGCCCAGAATCGGTCCCTGAACGAAGCCCATGCCCGTCCGCCAGCTCCCAGAACAGGTCGTCAACCGCATCGCCGCCGGCGAGGTGGTGGAGCGGCCTGCGAGCGTGGTCAAGGAACTGGTCGAGAACGCCATCGACGCCGGCGCCTCCAGGGTCGACATCTTCACCGATGGCGGCGGCCGGCGGCGGATCGGCATCACCGACGACGGCAGCGGCATGACGCATGCCGACCTGGCGCTGGCGGTCGATCGCCACGCCACCTCCAAACTCGACGACGAGGATCTGCTCCGGATTCGCACGCTGGGTTTCCGCGGCGAGGCGCTGCCCTCGATCGGCGCTGTGGCTAAATTAGGCATTACCACACGCCATGCAGGCGAGCCGCATGCCTGGTCGCTGTCGGTCGAAGGCGGCGCGAAGTCGCCGATCATGCCGGCGGCGCTGAGCCAGGGCACCCGTGTAGAAGTAAGCGATCTCTTTTATGCGACACCGGCGCGGCTGAAATTCCTCAAGACCGACCGCACCGAAGCCGAAGCGATCCGCGAAGTGGTTCGCAGGCTGGCAATGGCGCGGCCCGACATCGCCTTTACGCTGGCCGGCGAAGAGCGCGCGCCGGTGACCTGGGCCGCAGCACTGCCCGGTGCTCCGGGCCGGCTGACGCGGCTCGGCGATATCCTCGGCGCGGATTTCCGTTCCAGCGCGATCGAAGTGCGCAGCGAGCGCGAAGGCGTGGTGGTCGAAGGCTTTGCCGCCGCACCCTCGCTGACGCGCGCCAATGCGCTCGGGCAATATCTGTTCGTCAACGGCCGCCCGGTGCGCGACAAGCTGATCCTCGGCGCGGTGCGCGCGGCCTATTCCGATTATCTGCCGCGCGACCGCCATCCGGTCGTGGCGCTGTTCGTGACGCTGGAGCCGCAGGAAGTCGATGCCAACGTGCATCCCGCCAAGACCGAGGTCCGGTTCCGCAACGCCGGCCTGGTCCGTGCGCTGATCGTGCATGCGCTCAAGGACGGCCTCGCGCGCGAAGGCCGGCGCACGGCTGCGAACACCGACGGTGCTGCGCTCGCCTCGTTCCGCCCGTCATTCGCGCCGCGCCCAAGCAATTGGGACTGGCGCAGCTCGCCTTCCTATCCGACAGGCCCGATGCCCGCCTTCGCCGGCTCGGCGGCGCCGGCGTTCGCGGAAGCCGGACAGGCCGCATTCGATGTCGGCACGCCGACGGCCGATGTGCGCTTCGAGGCGCAGCCCGCCGCCGACATGCTCGATCGTCCGCTGGGTGCTGCGCGAACGCAGATCCACGAGACCTATATCGTGTCGCAGACCCGCGATGGACTGATCGTCGTGGACCAGCACGCCGCCCATGAGCGCATCGTCTACGAGAAGCTGAAGGCCTCGCTGGCGAAGAACGGCGTGCAGCGGCAGATCCTGCTGATCCCCGAGATCGTCGAACTCGACGAGGCCACGGTCGAGAAGCTGCTCGATCGTTCGCTGGAACTGGCGACGTTCGGACTGGCGATCGATTCCTTTGGCCCCGGCGCGGTTGCGGTGCGCGAGACGCCGTCGCTGCTCGGCAAGGCGAATGCCGCGGGGCTGCTCCGTGACCTCGCCGAGCACATGGCGGAATGGGATGAGGCACTGCCGCTGGAGCGCCGGCTGATGCACGTCGCCGCCACCATGGCCTGTCACGGCTCGGTGCGCGCTGGCCGCCGCCTCAAGCCGGAAGAGATGAACGCGCTGCTGCGCGAGATGGAAGACACGCCGAACTCCGGCCAATGCAACCACGGCCGCCCGACCTATGTGGAATTGAAGCTGTCGGATATCGAGAAGCTGTTCGGGCGACGGTGACGGAATTGTAGGGTGGGCAAAGGCGCCTCGCGCCGTGCCCACCATCGGCACTCAGCACTTGATGGTGGGCACGGTGCGCTTTGCCCACCCTACGGATCACCGTGATCGCAGGAACACGAACTCCGTATCGTCATAAGCCCGCCGCTCCAGCTCCTCGAATGCTTCGGGTGCCGCGAACGCCGCGGCCTTCGCCTCTTCCACCACCAGCAGCGCGCCCGGCGTCAGCCAGCCGCCCTCGCGCATCGAGGCCAGCGCTTTTTCCGCGAGGCCCTTGCCGTAGGGCGGATCGAGGAACACCAGCGAGAACGGCTCCATCGGATGCGCGGGACCGAGATTGGTGGCGTCGCGGCGATAGACTTTTGTCACGCCGCCCAGCCCTAACGCCTCGACATTATTGCGCAACAACGCACGAGCCTCGGCGCCGTTGTCGACGAACAGCGTGAATGATGCGCCACGCGAGGTCGCCTCGATGCCGAGCGCGCCGGTGCCCGCGAACAGGTCGAGCACGCGCGCGCCTTCGATCGGATCGTCATAGGCGTGGACGAGAATATTGAACACGGATTCGCGCAAGCGATCCGCGGTCGGGCGGATCTCGCGCGATGAGGGCGAGGCCAGATTACGACCCTTCAACCGTCCGCCGACGACACGCATAGCGCAGCTACTCGTCCCGCGGCTTCAGATCGCGCTTGCCGTGATAGCCGCGCTGCGGGCGGCGCGGCGGGCCGTAGCCGTTGGCCTCCTCCTCGTTGCGCGCGCGGGCTTCCTCGCTGCCGGTGCGCTGCACCAGCACACGGCGGCCCTTGCGGTCGGCGATCACGCCTCGCTGGGTCACGGGCTTGGGAGGCGTTGGCTCCTTGTCACCCGGCATCGGCCGGTTGAAGTCAGCGCCCGCCAACTCAGCAATCTTCTCGCCGAGCTGCTCGCGCAGCACGCGGGTTTTGACTTCCTCGACCTGGCCTTCGGCGAGTTCGCCGAGCTGGAACGGGCCGTAGGAGACCCGGATCAGCCGGTTCACCTCGAGGCCGAGATGCGCCATCACGTTGCGCACTTCGCGGTTCTTGCCTTCGCGGATCGCAAACACCAGCCAGACATTGGCGCCCTGGTCACGCTCCAGCGTCGCGTCGATCGAGCCGTATTTGACGCCGTCAACCTCGACGCCCTTCTTCAGCTCATCGAGCTGCGCCTGCGTGACTTCGCCATGGGCGCGGACGCGGTAGCGCCGCAGCCAGCCGGTGTCGGGCAGTTCGAGTGCGCGCGCCAGCCCGCCATCATTGGTCAGCAGCAGCAGGCCTTCGGTGTTGAAATCGAGCCGGCCAATCGAGATCAGCCGCGGCAGGCCTTCGGGTAGATTGTCGAATACCGTCGGCCGCCCTTCGGGATCGGCATGGGTGGTGATCAAACCACGCGGCTTGTGGAACATGAACAGACGCGTTCGCTCGCGCGGCGGCAACGGCTTGCCGTCGACGGTGATCGCATCATTGGCGGTGACGTCGAGCGCCGGCGAATTGATGACGCGGCCGTTGACGCTGACGCGGCCCTGCGTGATCCATTCCTCGGCATCGCGGCGCGAGGCCAGGCCGGCGCGCGACACCACCTTGGCGATGCGCTCACCTGACTTCTTGACCTTCGGCGGCTTCGGCCCGCGCTTTTCGAATTCGGTCTTGCGCTCGCGATAAGCGCCACGGCCGCCGAACGCCGGACGTTTTGCAAAAATCCTGCTGTCGTCCTCGTTCTCGCGGCGCGGACGTTCGTCACCCGGCTCGCTGCGCGGATGCTCCCGCCAGTCGGTGCGGCCTTCGGGGCGTTGGCGCGGACGATCAAACTTCGGACGATCGCCGGCGGGACGATCCTCGCGCGAACGCGAGAAGCGCGGACGCTCCTCACCGCCGCGGTCGTCGCGGGAACGGTCGAAGCGCGGTTTGTCGAAACTGCGCGTGCCATCGCGCGGCGGGCGGGAATCCCGATCGCCGCGATCCTCGCGCTTCTGCCACGGCTTTGAATCGCCGCGATCGGCACCGAAGCTCTTGCGTGGTCCGCGGTCCGGGGCGCCACGTGAGGAGAATTTCTTGTCGCCGCCGAATTTCCGATCCGGCCGATCGCCGCGAGGGCCGTCGCCACGCGGCGTGTACGGCCGCTTCTCACCACCACCCTCGCCACGCGGCGTATAGGGACGCTTCTCTCCGAATTTCTTCTCACCAAAGCGCGAGGCCGGACGCGCGTTATCGCGATCCCCAGGGCCGCTCTTGCTATCCCGAGGGCCGCCCTCGCGGTCCCGGCGCGGCGGACGGTCGTCGCGATTGAAGTTCGGGCGGTCGCCGCGCGGCGTGTACGGGCGCTTCTCGCCGCCACGATCCTCGCGCGGCTTGAACGAGCGCTTTTCGCCGTCGTCGCCACGGGACGGACGGCTGGTAAACGGCCGGTCGCCACGGGGACGGTCATCGCGGTTGAAGCGTGGCGGACGATCACTGCCCTCGCTGCGATCGCGGAACGGCCGGTCGCCACGCGGCGGGCGCGGCGCGTCGAAATCGCGGCGCGGCGGACGATCGCCGTCGCGCTTGCCGGCGTAGGGCTTAGCCCCGCCCGCATAAGGCTTCTTGTCGAACGACCGCGCGCCGTCTGGCTTGCCGGCATAGGGACGTCGCTCGCCGTCGCGCTTGTCGCCGTCACCCTTACCGGCAAAACCGCGCTTGGCGAATTTCTTCTCAGGTCCCCTGGCCGCGCCCGAACGGCCCTTACTAGCGCCGGCGCGGCCTTGGCCGCCCGAGGGTCGGCCACCGCCGGGGCGATCACGCCGGCCGCGGGAATCGTTGTCTTTGTCGTTGTCGCGGGGCATGAATAGTCTCTCGTTCGTAGCTGAAATGGCGATCAGGCGGATGTGGATCGGCTGTCATAGCGGTAACGCGCGCGCACTTGGCTCAAGGCGCAATCTCACGCAAAACCGGTATCCACGTTTGCTGAAGGCGCTTCTAGTAGCAGGTTTCTTCCGATGATACGAGGGATGACTGCCCCTTCTTTCATGGATTTGGCGCTCAAAACGGCCAAAAACGCCGCCAAGGCGGGCGAAGTTCCGATCGGATGCGTCATTGTCCGGGGTTATGAGGTCATCGCCACCGCCGGTAACCGGACCCTGACCGACCGCGATCCGACCGCCCATGCCGAAATATTGGCGATCCGGCAGGCCGCGGACGCCATCGGGACCGAGCGGCTGGTCGATTGCGACCTCTATGTCACCCTCGAGCCCTGCACCATGTGCGCCGGCGCGATCTCGTTTGCGCGGATCCGGCGGCTGTATTACGGCGCCGCCGATCCGAAGGGCGGCGCGGTCGATTCCGGCGTCCGGTTCTTTGCGCAGCCGACCTGCCATCACGTGCCGGAGGTGTATTCGTCGGTCGGTGAGACCGAGGCGGCGACGCTGCTGAAGGATTTTTTCAGGGTGAGGAGATGACGGTGCACCTCTCCCGCTTGCGGGGGTCGAGACGAGCGAAGCTCGCTCTTAGGTCGACGCGCGAAGCGCGGCGGGTGGGGGCTCTCTCCACACCATGACTCGCGGAGAGAGCCCCCACCCATAGCCGATGCTGCGCATCGGCGTTCTTAACCCCAAGAACGGCGGCCGTAGGCCGCCTACGCCTCCCCCGCAAGCGGGAGAGGGAGCGCACCTTCGTTGCCGGTGAGCCGCAACACACATCACGCCAGAAAAAACTCCCTCAACAACCTCGCCGTCACCTCCGGATTCTCCTCCGGCAAGAAATGCCCGCTGTCGACCGGCGCGCCCTGCACGTTGGTCGCCCACTTCTTCCAGGTGTCGAGCGGGGTGGTCGCGGCGCTGGCGACGCCGGCGTCGCCCCACAGCGCCAGCATCGGAATCGTGATCTTCTTGCCGGCGTCGAAATCGGCCTTGTCGATCTCGTAATCGGCATAGGCGCCGGCGCGGTAATCCTCGCACATCGCGTGGACGCGGGCGGGATCGCGGAACGGCGCGAGGTAATGCTCCAGCGCGCGCGGGTCGATGGCATCAAGCGTCTGGCTCTTGGTCTGGCTCGCCATCTTCTGCCTGAGGAAAAACTCGCCGTGGCCGTCGATCAGCGTTTCCGGCAGCGGATGCGGCTGGGCCAGGAACGCCCAATGGTAG
Organism: Bradyrhizobium sp. OAE829; assembly: GCF_040546575.1. Classification (NCBI taxonomy): domain Bacteria; kingdom Pseudomonadati; phylum Pseudomonadota; class Alphaproteobacteria; order Hyphomicrobiales; family Nitrobacteraceae; genus Bradyrhizobium; species Bradyrhizobium sp. OAE829. The sequence continues at coordinate 2,955,768 of NZ_JBEPOE010000001.1, forward strand.
ATTTTCAGCGCGGAGAGCCGGTTCAGCTTCTCCCAGTAATCATAAGTCGGCGCGATATCGAGCACGGCGAGCTTTGATAACCGGCCGGGATGATCGAGCGCGAGGCGGTACGACACCCGCCCGCCGCGGTCGTGGCCGGCGAGCGCGAAATGCACATGGCCGAGCTGCTCCATCGCCTCGACCATCACCTTGGCCATCGCGCGCTTGGTGTAGGGGGTGTGGTGCTCGTCGGTGCGCGGCATGTCCGACCAGCCATAGCCGGGCAGGTCGGCGATGATCAGCGTGAACTTATCAGCCAGTTGTGATGCTACCGGATGCCACATCACGTGTGTCGATGAAAATCCGTGCAGCAGCAACAGCGGCGGCCCCTTGCCGCCGACGCGGGCGAAAATGCGGCCCGCTGACGTGTTGATCCATTCGGAGGCATAGCCGGGAAACAGGTCGGCAAGATCAGGCATGGTGAGCGCTCCCTTCGCGGCGGGCCGCTGCTTTAAACATTGTTTGGCGTTGCCGCTGGCACGTCCGGGGTTTATGCCATTCATCAAGTCTGCCCAACAAGAACCAAAAAGCGAGGAAGTGCCATGTCGATCGATTTCGAGATTCCGGCCGAAGCCAAGGCGATCCGCGAGAAGGTCCGCAAATGGGTGCAGGAAGAGTGCATCCCCGCGGAAAAGGAACTCGATACCAAGCCGCTCGCTGAAGTGCTCGGGCCGCTGCGGGCCAAGGCCCGCGCGCGCGGCCTGTGGTGCCCGTGGGTGCCGAAGGAGTATGGCGGCATGGGCTTAGGCCCCCTCGCCAATGCGCTGGTGCAGATGGAGCTCGGCGAGAGCATGCTGGGGGCGCTGTCGATGAACACGCAGGGCCCTGACGATGCCTCGATGATGACGATATTGGCCCACGGCACGGAATATCAGAAGGAGAAGTTCCTTAAACCCCTGCTGAACGGCGACAAGCGCATCTGCTTCTCGATGACCGAAAAGGCCGCCGGCGCCGACGCGACAGGCATGCAGACCACGGCGGTGAAGGACGGCAACGAGAACTACATCCTCAACGGCGAGAAATGGTTTTCGTCCTCGGCCAGCGTCGCCGACATGGCGCTGGTGGTCGCCAGAACCGATCCGAACGCGCCGCGCCACAAGCAGCACTCGACTTTCATCGTCGAGCTGCCGAACCCCGGCTACAAGATCAAGCGCAACGTCGCCAACATGGCGATCGAGGGGCCGCATGCCGACGCGATCCATGGCGGCCACTCCGAGATCGAGATCAAGGATTTGAAAGTGCCGGCCGACAATCTGCTCGGCGGCGAAGGCAACGGTTTCAATATGGGCCAGCACCGTCTCGCCTATGGCCGCCTTCGCCACGGCATGCATAACGTCGCCAAGGCGCAGCGCGCGCTCGACATGGCGGTCGGCCACATCACCAAACGCTCGACCTTCGGGCAGTTGCTCGCCGACCGCCAGGCCGTGCAGTTCATGCTCGCCGATTGCGCCGAGCAGCTCTATATCGGCCGGCTCATGCTTCTCCATATCGCCTACAAGGCGGAGAAGGGCCTCGATATCCGGCAGGAGAACTCGATTGCCAAGGTCTACCACGCCCACATGGTGCACAAGGTGATCGACACCGCGATCCAGCTCCACGGCGCGCTCGGCTTCAGCCAGGATACGCCGCTCGCCAAATGGTACACGCAGGTGCGCTCGCAGCGGCTGGTCGACGGTCCGGACGAGGTGCACCGGTGGAAGATCGGCAAGAACGTCATCAAGGCGTTCCGCGAGCATGGCACGACGGCGAGCGCTGTCGGTGGGGATTTGCTGTAGGCGTCGCATAAATACAGGTGTCGTCCCGGCGAACGCCGGGACCCATAACCCCGGTCATCTGTTGTTGAAAGAAGCCGTCGACTATCGTGCGAAACAACTACCGCTGCGGCGTATGGGTCCCCCGATGCGCAATTGCGCATCTGAGCTCAAGGCCGGGACGACGGCGGTGTTTGTTGTTGGCAACATCATCCGAAACGCAGTTTCGCATTCTCGCGACGCATTGCGCCCGAGCTTCGCTGGAAACTTCCTTACCCTCTCATTGAGAGGGCGCAGGGAAGACCGGGTGCGCGCTGCACCCGCGGTCCCGTGTGCGGTTTGCACTAAGTAGGCTGCACACGAGCATACAGGGCAGCGGTGAACACCCGGCCTTCCCTGCGCAATGGCTTTACGGCTTATGCCGCGCTCTCCCCGGAGACGAGTTCTGGGTTGACTCCGTCGCTGCCGTTTCCGCTCGCGCTTCTTCGACAGCTTGACGCCGGCAACGGGCGCCAGGACCACACGGTTTTGCCGTACGCCTGTATACGCCGTCGTCAGGCGCAACAAACGTCCACCGCATCCCGCCGCGCGTTCGTGACGTGCGCACGCCCCTCTTGTCGGGCGGGACGCGACGATTCAAACCGCTGATTTGCCCGACGAGGAAAGTGGAATTTAGCCCGACGGGTTAATTTGTCGCACCTCTCTCCGCCGTCATTCCGGGGCTCGCGAAGCGAGAGCCCGGAATCCATGGTGCGACAGTGCATGTGGCCTGATGGATTCCGGGCTCGCGCTACGCGCGCCCCGGAATGACAAGACGTGAGAGCCCCGCCCTACTCCGCCGCCGACTCCCGCGGCGCTTCGCGCGGCATGATGATCTGGATTTTCGTTCCAGCACCGGGTTTGGTTTCCAGATGAATCCGGCCGCCCAGACGATTGGTCACGATGTTGTGGACGATGTGCAACCCGAGGCCGGTGTTGCCCTGGTCGCGCCGGGTCGTGAAAAACGGGTCGAACACCTGGCGTTTGACCTCCGGGCTCATGCCGCAGCCGTCGTCTGAAAACAGCACTTCGACATTGCCCTTGCCCGACGCCTGCGCCGCAATATGGACCGATCCCCCGCCGCCATCCGGGAAGGCGTGCGCCGCGGAATTGAGAACCAGATTGGTGAGCACCTGGCCGTAAGGTCCGGGATAGCTGTTCATGACAAGATCGGGCTCGCATTCGACGGCGACCGTCAGGTTTTGACCTCGCAGCCCGAACCGCAATCCCCTGACGACCTGCTCGGTCACCTCGCCGAGATCGAAGCGCCTGCGGTCCGAAACGTTGCGGTCGGCCGCAACCTGCTTGAACGACTGGATCAGTTCGACCGCGTTGCCAAGATTGAACATGATCTGCGACGCCGCCTCGCGGCTGGCCGCAATGAATTCCGAGAGCGTCGAGCGGCGCACGTCGCCCTTGGCGACATCGGCTTCAAATCGTTTGGTCTTGTTGATCAAGGCGGAGGCAACGGTGAGGCTGGTGCCGACGGGGGTGTTGATCTCGTGCGCGACGCCCGCCACCAGCCGTCCCAGCGCCGCCAATTTCTCGGTCTGTACCAGACTGCCCTGCGCGGCGCGGAGATCTTCAAGCGATTGCGACAGCTGCCTAGTGCGTTCCTGCACTTCCGTGAACAGCCGCGTGTTCTCGATGGCGATGACCGCCTGCCCGGCGAAGGTCTTCAGGAGCTCAACCTGCGCCTTCGGAAACAATTGCGGCTCCAGCCGCATCACCGCGATCGCGCCGATGGCGACCTCGTCGCGCAGCATCGGCACGATCAGGATGCTGCGATAGCCCGATGTCTTCTGCAGTTCGCTGTAGCCGCCGGAGACCAGCACATCCGGCTCATGCACGACGCGCCGCTCGCGGATCGCCACCGAGATCAGATTCTTGCTGGTGAGCGGCGCCGGATAGGCCTTGCGCACCGCCGCTACCGATGCCGGAGAAAACTGATCATGCGCGACCAGGTGGACCTGATCGCCATCGCGGCGATAGACGGCGCTCAGCACGCTCTGGCAGAGCCGCGCTGCGTTCCTGACGATCCGGTCGAACACCGGCGCCAGATCGGTCGGCGCGTCGGCGATGAGGCTCAGGACCTCGGATGTCGCGGCCTGGCGTTCTCTGGCTTGCTGGAGTTCGAGGGCAAGTCGTTCGATCTCGGTTTGCGCTGGATTTTCGACGTCCGTTTTCGCTGACCTGGAAGCGCGCGCGACCTTTGGCGCAATGCTCCGCTTTCGCGGCTTCGCCGTACGGCTTTGCGGCTTTTTTGATCCGCCGCCTGCTGCAGAACGTGGTGTCATTGCCTGCCCCGGGCCTCAGAATAAGCCATCGGATCGGCTTAGGCTAGTAACGGGAAACGAGGGCGGTGGCTGCGTTGGATAAGACTCGGACGTCGCTAACCCGTTTTTCCGCTTTCGGCGTCACCGCCGACATGGCTGGACTTGCCGCTGCATTGCCCCTTGCAGCGAATGACCCGAAACAGGAACGAAGTTAAGCAAACTTGTACAGGTTTGCTTTGGCCGCTAGCGTCGGATCATGACTGGCTCCGTTCTTCTGGACCTCGACGGCACCCTGATCGATTCGTATCCCGGCATATCAGCAAGCTGCCTGGCGGCGCTGCGCGCCCTTGGACATGAACCGGATGAAACCCTCGACATAAGACGCATCATCGGGCCGCCGCTCGAAGAGATCATGCAAACGCTGCTGCAGTCATATGGAGACGACCGGGTCGGTGAAGCCGTCACGGCCTATCGTCAGCACTACGGTGAAAGCGGGTTTCTCGGCAGCGTGCCTTATCCGGGAATTGGCAACTCCCTTGCAGAGATGAAGCGATGCGGATTGCGGATCTATCTCGCGACCTCGAAGCGGGAGATTTTCGCGAGCCGCATTCTGGAGCATCTGGGGTTTGCCGCCTACTTCGATGGCATCCACGGCTCGGTGCCGAGCGGCGAGCTGGATCACAAGCCCGAGCTGCTCGCCCATATTCTGTCCAGGCATGGTCTGTCGCCGTCTCACAGCCTGATGGTCGGAGATCGCCGGCATGATATTTCCGGCGCCCACGCGGTCGGGATGCGCGGTCTCGGCGTGCTCTGGGGTTATGGCACAAGGGACGAACTTGAGACGGCCGGCGCAGACCAGTTGGTGGATTCTCCCGCCGATCTCGCACGTGCGGTTATTTCGATGGTCAGTGGGCTGCAATCCCCGGGCTAGGGCCGCTGTTGAAATGCGCTAGCCTTTCTTCGGCGACCAGCCATAGGCCTTGGCGCAGGCACCGCCCATCAGCATCGCGCGCTCGGTAGCGCTGAGGCGATCCGTCTTGAGGAAGGGCGTGACGGCCTGCTCATAATTGACGACGGCGAAGGCGCGGGTCCAGTCGGTGCCCCACAGGCAACGGTCGAAACCCCAGGCGTCGAACACGCGGGCCAGCGGGTCCCAGATGTCGGGGAATGGATACGGCTCTTTGGACAGCGTACAGGCGCCGCTGACCTTGATCACCACGTTCTTGCGCTTGGCGAGCGCCAGCACCTTGGGCAGTTCGGCCCAAGGGGACCAGGGCTGCGCGGGCGCCGGCGGCGTGCGCGGCTGCAGGATGCCGAGATGGTCGAGGATGAAGCGCGTGTCGGGATGACGATCGACCAGCGTCGTGCCGGCGTCGAGATTATCCCAGCACAGCAGGTTCACCGGAAAATCATGCTGAACGGCCGCGCGCGCAATGCGGTCGATGCCGGGGTGACCGGGCTCGCGCTTGTTCTCTTTGGTCAGCATGATCCGGATGCCGACCGCGCCCGGCGTCTTCTTCCACTCGGCGACGACGTCAGCGACATCAGGATCATCCGGATCGACGGGCTTGACGATGGCGAGCCGGGTGGGATGGGCGCGCGCCACTTCCACGGCATAGCTGGCGTCGTAGCGGTACATCGAAAAGGCCGAGATGAAGATCGCGCCGTCGACACCGACCTTGTCCATCGCCGCCACCATCTCGTCGCCGGTGACGTGATCGGGCCAGTTCGGCACTGTGGCCCAGGGCCGCTTCGCCGTGTTCGCCTCATAGGCATGAACCTGGGAATCGATAATCGCCATCGGGCAGTTCCTCCGTTTTGGCGATTTTGGACAGCGCAGCAGATGCGTGTCCAGTGGGCCAAAGCGCGGGGAAGCGTTGCGCGGAATGCAGCCGGCGTCAGCGCTCCCGCGCCACCGCCTGCCAGCCGATGTCGCGCCGGCAAAAGCCTTCCGGCCAGTTGATGCGATCGACGGCCGCATAGGCGCGGCTCTGCGCCTCGGTCACCGTCTTGCCCATGGCGCAGACGTTGAGCACGCGGCCGCCGCTGGCGAGAATATTTCCGTCCCTCTCAATCGTCCCGGCGTGGAAGATTTCGACGCCCTCGACTTTTGCGGCGTCGTCGAGACCAGAGATCACCGAGCCCTTGCCGTAGCTGCCGGGATAGCCTTTGGTCGCCATGATCACGGTCAGCGCGACGTCGTCGAACCAGCGCAGACTGAAATTCTTCAATTGGCCGTCGGCGCTGGCGATCAGCGCCGGCAAGATATCCGACATCATCCGCATCACCAGCACCTGGGTTTCGGGGTCGCCGAAGCGGGCGTTGTATTCGACGAGTTTCGGGCCGTCTTTCGTCACCATCACGCCGGCAAAGAGCACGCCCTTGTAGGGCGATCCCATCGCCTTCATCGCGCGCAGCGTCGGATGGATCATCTCGTCCATGACGCGCGCGCACATCGCTTCCGTCATGACCGGTGCCGGGGAATAGGCGCCCATGCCGCCGGTGTTCGGGCCCTGGTCGCCGTCGAAGGCGCGCTTGTGGTCCTGCGCGGTCGCCAGCGGCAGCGCGTGCTCGCCATCGCACAGCGCAAAGAACGAGGCCTCCTCACCCACCATGAATTCCTCGACCACGACCTCGGCGCCCGCATCGCCAAACCCGCCGCCGAACATCATGTCGACGGCATCAAGCGCCTCCTGCTCCGTCATCGCGACCACGACGCCCTTGCCGGCGGCAAGGCCATCGGCCTTGATCACGATCGGCGCGCCCTGCTTGCGGATATAGGCTTTTGCCTTCGCGGCCTCGGTGAAATGCTCATAGGCCGCGGTCGGAATGCTGTTGTCGCGGCAGAGATTCTTGGTGAAGGTTTTCGAGCTCTCGAGCCGGCCCGCGGCCTGGGTCGGTCCGAACGCCTTGAAGCCGGCGGCGTTGAGATCGTCGACGATCCCGGCCGCGATCGGCGCGTCGGGGCCGACCACGACGAAATCCACCTTGTGCGCCTTACAGAAATCGACCACGGCCGGATGGTCGGTGATATCGATCGCGACGCATTCGGCATCCTTGGCGATGCCGGCATTGCCCGGCGCGCACCACAATTTGGTGAGCAGCGGGGACGCGGCGATCTTCCATGCCAGAGCATGTTCGCGGCCGCCGGAACCGAGCAGGAGGATGTTCATGACTGGAGCCAGATGTGGGGACCGATGGCCCGTCGGTCGCACGAATCTCCCGCCGTCTGCAAGGGGATATCAACAGCGAACGACCGTCATTCCGGACGGCGCGCCTGCGCGCCGATCCGGGATCTCGAGATTGTTTGATGCCGGCGTCCCCAGCACGAGATTCCGGGTTCGATGCTTCGCATCGCCCCGGAATGACGGATAGATTATGCCTACCTTCCCGACCCCGCGATGATTTCCTGCAGCATCGCGACATGGCGGGCGAAGGCGCCGCGGCCGGCGGCGGTCGCGGTCACGGTGGTCTGCGGCTTCTTGCCGACGAAGGCCTTGTCGACCGCGACATAGCCGGCCTTCGACAGCGTCTCGATATGGGCGCCGAGATTGCCGTCGGTGGCGCCGGTCAGCTTTTTCAGCTTGGCGAATTCGAGCCCGGTGCCCGGCGGCAACGCGTTCAAGGCGGCCATGATTCGCAAGCGCAGCGGCTGGTGGATGATGTCGTCGAGCCCCGTCATCGCTATTCCCGGCGCATCCAGAGACCGCCCAGCACGAGCCCGCCGCCGTTCACTACCGCCATCCACGGCTCGAACCAGTTGCCGGCCAGGAAATAGCCGATCAAGGTCAGCGCGGAGATGCCGACGCCGATGACGACAAAGGCGAGACCGACCCAGAGCCCGGCGATGGTATAGAACAGCATGAAATAGATCGCCCAGAACACGCCGAGTTCGCGCGGCCCGAAATGGGCGAGCATGCAGGTGGCGAGCCCGAAGGCAAAGAACAGCAGGAACGCCATCAGCGTCCGCAGGTCGAAGGTGCGCACGCCGGTCCGCGAATGGGTGAAGGCGCTGACCACGAACGAGCCCGCGAGGCCGACCACATTGACCGCGATCCAGATGTAGCCGGCATGGCGCGGCCAGCCAAACGAGGCGGCATTGGCGATGAACACCAGCGCGCCCCACATGATCATCAACAGGCTCGCCAGATTGTAGATCCGCGACTGGCGGACGCGGCGCGCGATCTCCCTGATATCCGCGAGCGCCTCGGAAGCTTGCTGGCTGTCGATCATGTCGCCTTCCCCTCGATCGCGGTTACGACCCGGTTATGCCGCGCGTGGCGACGTCCTCGGCGATCGCAGATACCGCGCGGGGTACGCTGACGATGCCCATGTGATTGACGCCATCGATCAGCTTGACGTCAACCGCGGGCGCGACGGCATGCACAGAAGGCGCATATTTGTCCGCGAACATCAGTTCGTCATCGGCGCCGGAGATGATCGTGATCGGCTTCCTGGCCGCCGCGAAATCGCGGCGGAAATCGCGGTCGCGGACCGCGAAATTGCGCATCAAGCGGTCGCTGTAGGTTCCGACCAGGTTCTTCTCGGAATTCGGCGGCACTGCGAACGCCAGCACCGGCAGCGCGTCGCAGCAGGTGATGCCGATGGTTCGCAGCGCGAGCAGACCAACGATGCGCGGAACATCGGCCTTGGCCCAGCCGCCGGAATTGGGCCGGCCGGTCGGAGCGTCGTGACCGAGATAGGGCGCGAGCAGCACCGTACGCTCGAACAGGTCCTGGATCGACGAGCCCGCGACGCGCAGCGCAAAACCGCCGCCGGAGGAATGGCCAACCAGCGTCAGCGGCTTGGCGGGCGCAGTCTTGCGGATAATGCCGACCAAATCGGCGAGGTCATCCTCGAGCTGGCCTACATAGCCGATGTCGCCGCGGGTGCCAGACGTGCCGTGGCCGCGAATATCAACGGCCCAGGTTTCGACGCCGCGCGCGGCCAGCGCAGAGGACAGCGCGTGGATAGTTCCGCCGCTCGATCCGGAGGAGCCGTGGACCACGATCGCTGCACGGCCGGTCGCCGGGCCATGAGCGGCATAGTGGCGGAAACCGAGCGCAGTGCCGTCTCGCGCCTGAAACCGCTCGACCGCGGGCAAGGTGCTGAGATCAACCGTGCCGCGGGCAGCCGAGATCGATGGCAGCTCCGGGGGGCGCGTCAATGGCGTGGCGACCAGCCCCGTGATCAGCAAAGCGATCGCGCCAACGGCGCTGAGCGCCCATTTCAAAGTGCTGAAGCTGCCGCGTACCAACTGCCTGAACATGGTCGTTCCTCATCATTCGGTTCATCTTAGAGAACTCTATATTACAGAGTTATCTGCAACGCAAGCTTAGATTGGCGGGGATGGGCGAAATCCCTACCTTGCGTGGAAGCTCCAAAAGCCTGATTCGATTGGACGAGATGCCCGCGACCGAACCCCTGCTCAACGCGCCCGAATACACCGTCTCGGAACTGTCCTCGTCGCTGAAGCGGACGGTGGAGGACGCCTATGGCCATGTCCGGGTCCGCGGCGAAATCTCCGGCTTCCGCGGGCCGCATTCCTCCGGACACTGCTATTTCGCGCTGAAGGACGAGAGCGCCAAGATCGAGGCGGTGATCTGGAAGGGCGTGCATTCCCGAATGCGGTTCAAGCCGCAGGAGGGGCTCGAGATCATCGCGACCGGCAAGCTCACCACCTATCCGGGCTCGTCGAAATACCAGATCGTCATTGAAGCCATCGAGCCCGCCGGCATCGGCGCGCTGATGGCGCTGGTGGAAGAGCGCAAGAAGAAGCTCGGCGCCGAAGGCCTGTTCGACGAGGCGCGCAAGCAATTGCTGCCGTGGCTGCCGGAAGTGATCGGCATCGTGACGTCGCCGACCGGCGCGGTCATTCGCGACATCCTGCACCGCCTCGAAGACCGGTTTCCGCGCCGCGTGCTGGTGTGGCCGGTGAAGGTCCAGGGCGAAGGCTCGGCCGAACAGGTCGCGGCCGCGATCCGCGGCTTCAACGCGCTGCCCGAAGGCGGCAAAATTCCGCGGCCGGATCTGCTGATCGTCGCGCGCGGCGGCGGCTCGTTGGAGGATTTGTGGTCGTTCAACGAGGAGATCGTGGTTCGCGCCGCGGCCGAGAGCATGATCCCGCTGATCTCGGCGGTCGGCCACGAGACCGACATCACGCTGATTGATTTCGCCGCCGACAAGCGCGCGCCGACGCCGACGGCGGCCGCCGAAATGGCGGTGCCGGTGCGCAGCGAATTGCTGGTCGAGGTCGCAGGGTTGGCGCGGCGCACCATGGTGTGCTGGCTGCGCGGCCAGGAAAGCCGCCGCAATGAATTGCGCGCCGCGGCCCGCGCCCTGCCCGCAGCCAGCGAATTATTGGCGATCCCACGGCAGCGGCTGGACAGCGCAGGTAGCGCCCTGCCCCGCGGCCTGAAAGCCAACACCAACGCGCATCATCGCCGTTTCTCGCAGCTCAGCGCCGGCCTGACATTGAAGGTGTTGCGCGGACAGGTCGCGCAGGCGGGGCACCGTCTCACCGTATCCGGCGAGCGCATCAGGCTTTCCGCGCGCGCGCTGCTGCGCAACCGGCGCGATCGCTTTGCCGGGCTTGAAGTCAGGCTGAAAGCGTCGAAACTTTCCAACGCGCAAGCACAGCGAAATGCAATCGCGCGCGACCGCGAACGCACGCATCGGCTCGCCGAGCGCGCGCGCCGCGCGCTCAAGACCGCATTGCAGCGGCTCGACGCCCGCATCAATCATAGCGGCCAATTGCTGTCGGCGCTGTCATACCGTGGCGTACTCGCGCGCGGGTTTGCCCTGGTGCGCGACGAACACGGCCACGCCGTGCATGCCGCCGCCTCGATCGGGCCGGGCGCGCCGCTCTCGATCGAATTCGCCGATGGCCGCGTGGCGGCAACAGCCGATGCGGACCGGCCGGCGGCGACGTCGTCGGCACCGACGAGCCAGCCGACACTTGCCCGGCGAGAAACCAAGACACTTGCGCCCAAGCGCGCAGTCAAGCCGGTCGATCAGGGCAGTTTGTTTTAGGCGGGAATCTCTTCCCGTCATGCCCGGGCTTGACCCGGGCATCCATCACTCTTCGCAAAAAGCTTTTCCAAGGAGATGGATTGCCGGGTCAAGCCCGGCAATGACATTCTTGGGTTCACCGCGCCAGCCATTCCGCCACGCGCTTTTGCGAATCGATGCGCGCCTCGGCGTCGGTGCCGATGTGGCCGCGTTCGGGCTGGCCGGCATCGCCGCCGCCGAGCGCACGGAGCGGCAGGTTGGCGCGGTCGAAATCGTGCGGCGCGCCGGGATAGATTTCGATCCGCGCCAGCGCGCTGCGGCCGCGGGCGCCGTCCACCATCTGGCGGCAGGCCGACGGCGAACTGACGTCGTCCTTGGCACCGATCAGCAGCAGCGTCGGCATCCGCGCGCTCCAGCCGAGGCCGGCGGAAATCCGGCAATCCGGATAGAACGCGACCGCCGAGCGGAAATCCGGCCCGTCATGGCGCCAGGCTTGCGGACGCACCGCCCACAACAGCGCGCTGGCCCCGTTCGCCCACCCCATCAGGCTGACGCGATCCTGCGCCACCCAGGCCTGCTGCGCCAGCCATCGCCGCGTCGCCACGATATCGGCCACCCGCTCGCGGCGCGCCAGCACGCGGCGCTCCTTGTCGCGGCATTGCGGGCCCAGTTCGCGCGAGCCGTAACTGTCCGGCAGCACGACCGCATGTCCCGCCTTCAGTAGCTGTTCAACCCAGTCGCGGTAGCGCGACAGCACCAGCTCGGAATGCCCGCTCAGGCCGCCGCAGCCATGCAGCGCGATCACGGTCGGAAACGGACCGTCGCCGTCAGGCTTGTAGAGCTGGGCGTGCAAGTTGAGCTTCGGCGCGGGGATATCGACCTGTTTGGGGGCCGGCAATGGCGCGGCCGAAGTGGCGTGCACGCCAGCGCAGGCCGCGGCAAACAGCGTCAGGAATAGCAGCGTCGCTGGGCGCATCCGTGTTCGCCGGGTGGTTATGGCGCTTGGGGCAAAGCGTACCATAATCAGGAGGTTATCATGCGTAATCGGCGGAAATTCATCACAATCAAGTGGTTTTTTGCAGGTGGGTTTCGGGAGCGGACAGCCCAACCTATCTGTGATAGATCGGATTTGGAAAATACACTTTAGTCGGCCCTCTAGAGTTGGCCGACCTGCCGGAGAGTTTACGGTGCTGAATAAATTCGGTCCCTCGGGACATGGCGAAGCGCAGGTGCAATATCTGGATGGCGATTTCCGCGTGGTCTCGCCGGGAACCTATGTGCGCTGCGCCATATCGGATGTGCGAATCCCGCTCGACGAGTTGAAATACTGGAGCGTCGATCTGCAGGAAGCCTATTCGGTGCCATCAGCCGTGCTGCAGCGGCATTTTCCCGGCGCGCTGAAGACGGAAGGATAAAGACAGCCGTCGTCCCGGCCTTGAGCTCATGCGCAATTGCGCATCGGGGGACCCATACGCCGCGGCGGTCATTGTAACAGTAAGGTCTTTAACGCCAGCGCTCTCACGGATGGGCCGCGGCGTATGGGTCCCGGGTCAAGCCCGGGACGACGCGGAACGAAATTTTTTCTCGCGCGCCTTGAAGAGTTGATCGGTCACCAACCTCTTCAGCTTCGCGCCGTCCTCAAACTCCAGCGTCACCGCGAACGGCACGATCGCTGTCGCCCAATCCGGCAATCCGCCGCCGAGTCTCAGCCGCGCCAGATCCTTTTCCGTCGTCACCAGCGTCAGCGCATCGCGGCCGGCCTCGGCGATCAGGCTGCCGATCTCGGCCCTGGAAAACGCGTGGTGATCGGCGAAGGCGTGCTGCCGGACCACGTCAACGCCGCTTGCCGTCAGCGTGCCGAAGAACCGTGCGGGATCGCCGATGCCGGCGAAGGCCAGCGCGCGCTTGCCGCGCAGCGAAGCCACAGAATCCTGGTTCGGCACAAGGCGCGCGCGCAGCACCGGCTTGTCCTGCGCGGCGATATCGGCCGCTACGCCGTCCGCTGCCTTGCCGTTGCCGACGATGATGAGCGCATCGGTGCGCGCCAGTTGCGGCTTTAGCGGCGCGCGCAGGGGGCCTGCGGGAAACACCTGCCCGTTGCCGAGGCCGCGGCCGGCATCGATCACGATCAGCGAGGCGTCCTTGGCGACCGAGGGATTCTGAAAACCGTCATCCATCAGGATCACGGACGCCGCCAGCGAACGCGCCAGCGGAACGCCGTCGGCGCGTTGCCGCGCGACCACCACCGGCAGCGTCGCCGCCAGCATCAGCGGCTCATCGCCGACATCGGCGGCGGCATGCCGCTCCGGATCGACCCGCACCGGGCCGCGCAATTTTCCGCCATAGCCGCGGCTGAGCACGACGGGCGTTTCGCCGAGTTCGCGGAGCAGCTTCGCCAGCGCCAGCACCGTCGGCGTCTTGCCGGCGCCGCCGACGTGATAATTGCCGATACAAATGACGGGGACGCCGGCGTCCAGCCCCCCGCGCTGCATCCGTCTCGCGGCGATGGCGCCGTAGAGGGCGGCGAGCGGTGTCAATAGATCGGATTTGAAGGAAGGCGGGCCGTGCCAGAAGCGCGGCTCACGCATTCGCGGCTCCCATTTCGAGCCGCAGCTGCAACAGATACGGCTCGAGCGCGATCATCGTGCGATCCAGCGCGCCGCCGAGCTGTTCGACCACGCGCTCGGAGGTGGCAAGCGATACTTCGCGCGCCCTGGGATCGGCGAGCAGCTGACCGAGCTGCTTGACCAGGGCTTCCTGGGTGTCGGCCTTTCGCGCGCCACCGGCCCGATCGAGCGCCTCGTAGACGTCGCCGAAATTGAACACGTGCGGGCCATGGACGATCGAGGCGCCGAGCTTGATCGCCTCGATCGGATTTTGTCCGCCATGCTCGACCAGCGATCCGCCCATGAACACGATCGGCGACAACCGGTAGAACAGCCCGAGCTCGCCCATGGTGTCGGCGACATAGATGTCGGTCGCAGCGACAGGCAATTCCTCGCGCGAACGCAACGACGCATGCAGGCCAGTCGCCTCGACCATGCGCGCGATCGCCTCGCCGCGGTCGGGATGCCGCGGCACGATCACGGTGAGCAGGTTCGGAAAGAATCCGGCGAGCGTCTTGTGCGCCTCCGCCAGCATCTCGTCCTCGCCGGGATGGGTGGAGGCGGCGATGACGACCGGACGGCCGCGCGTCATCGACATCAGCCGCTCCAGCTTGGCTTGATCCGCCGGTGGTGCTGGAACGTCGAGCTTCAGATTGCCTGTCGTCACGACGTTGGGACAGCCAAGCGTCGAAAACCTGTCGGCATCGGTTTCCGACTGCGCGAGGCACAGCTCGAACCGGCCGAGCAGCGCCGAGATGGTGCCGGAGACCCGCCGCCAGCGCGGAAACGAGCGAGACGACATGCGGCCGTTGATCAGCACCATCGGCACGCGCCGCGCCGCGCTCGACAGGATCAAGTTCGGCCACAGATCGGACTCGATGAACAGCGCCAGCGACGGACGCCAATGGTCGAGAAACCGCGCGACATAGCGTGGCGAGTCGTAGGGGACATATTGATGAATGACGTCGGGCGGAAACCGCTTGGCGACAACCGCCGCCGAGGTCACCGTGCCGGAGGTGAGGAGGATGCGCAGGTTCAGCGCCCGCAGCTGCTCGACCAGCGCTGCCGAGGCCAGCACCTCGCCGACGCTGGCGCCGTGAATCCATACCAGCGGCCCGACCGGGCGAACATCGGCGCTCACGCCGCGGCGCTCACTGACGCGCGCCGGATCTTCCTTGCCGAGCTTCAGCCGCCGGTTGATGAACGCAGGCGCCAGCGGCACCATCGCGGACGACAGGCTCCGGTAGACGCGCAGCGGTAGCGGCAGCGGCAGCGAATTAACCAAGGGCGGCCTCCGGACGACCGACAGCCGCGTAGGCGCGACGGGTCGCTTCGTTCAGATAAGTCTCTACCTGTTGGCGCAGCTTTTCCATGGTTTCTGCGTCGGCGTCGGGCGGCACGAAAACCGCATCGATGCCTACCACGGCACCCCTGCCGAATGGCAAATTGATGGTGGAGGAGTCCCAATTTTTCAACCGGATGAACCGGCTGGTCACCATCGCAAAGGGGAGAATCGGCCGCCCGGACTCCCGCGCCAGCATGATGAGGCCGAGCCCCACCACCCGAGCCCGCTTCGGCACGTCGGCGGTGGTCGCGACATTCCACCCCTGCTCCAGCGCCTGCACCATCTCCCGGAACGCCCCGACGCCGCCCTTGCGGTGGAACGCGCCGCCATGGTCGCCGGAACCTCTGATGGTTCCGATGCCGAGCCGTTCGGCCGCAATGGCGTTGAACTCGCCGTCGCGATGCCGCGAGATCAGGACCTTGGCGCGATGGCTCTTCTTGGTCTTGATGAACGGCGTTATGAAATGCTGGCCGTGCCAGAAGGCGAGGATCGCCGGCATGACGGGCTCGACCTTGTCATAGACGTCAGCCGGTTCGTAGCTGAACTTGTTGGTCATCCAGACCAGCCGCAGATATTCGGCCGCAAGCACACCGAGCGCGCGCTGAAGCCAGCTGCTGCGCAGCAAATCGCGAAGGAAACGTTTCAACGGGCAGGCTTCGCGTCTTGCTTCGTATCCTGTCCCGGATCGAGCAGCCGGTGGAGGTGGACCACGAAATAGCGCATGTGGGCGTTGTCCACGGTCTGCTGCGCCTTCGCCTTCCAGGCCGCATGGGCGGTGGCGTAATTGGGAAACACGCCGACGATCTCGACCTGGTCGAGATCCTTGAACGTCGTGTGCTCGAGGTCGGTCAACTCGCCGCCGATGACGAGATGAAGCAGTTGCGGCGGGGCACTATCTGGCATGATGGTTGTTCCTAACGAGGTGCCCGGCAAGCAAGGTTGTTGAGGCGTATCGCATGATGAGTGGCGTGACGAACCGTGACGCAGGTCCGGCGTGTTCAGGGCAGCGGACGGATTCGAAAATGCTCGACAATGCGTGCATGCCGATCACGTCCCGCAGCCACCAGCACCCCGTGCGTCACCTCCCGGCGATTGTACTCAATCGTGTCCCCCGAGAGCGCCGTCATCCTACCATCGGCTTCGTGCACTATCAAATTCGCCGCCGCAAGGTCCCAATCGCGGCTCTGACCGCCCGCAAAAGTGGCGTCCAGGCTGCCGTCGGCGACCCGGCACAGCCGAAGCGCCAACGAGCCGATTCGCGGAAACAGCGTGATCTCATCGGATGACGGGCTCAGCCGCTGCACCAGCGGCTTGGGGCCGGCCATGCGGGAAAAATCCAGATCCGTGCCTGCGGTCGCCAGCACGCGCTTGCCGTTGCGCGTGGCGCCCTGCCCGCGCATCGCGAAGAAGAATTCGTCGGTCGCCGGCGCGAACACCGCCGCCAGCACCGGCGTCGCATCGGCCACCAGCGCGATGCTCACGCACCAGTCTTCGCGGCCGGCCAGATAGGCGCGGGTGCCGTCAATGGGATCGACGATCCAGACCAGCTTCTTGCCGAGGCGCGTGTCGTCGTCGACGCTTTCTTCCGACAGCCAGCCATAATCAGGCGTTGCCGCACGCAACCGGCTTTCGACGAGATCGTTGACGGCGATGTCGGCTTCCGACACCGGCGACGAGGCGCCCTTGGTCCAGTTCTTCAACTCGGTGCGAAACAACGACAGCGCCAGCGCCCCCGCCTCGCGCACCGTCTCCGTCAGCAGCGCGGCGTCGCGCGCGTTTGTCGTGCCCAGCGTATCAGCGTCCGCCAAGCGTCAAACCCTCGATGCGCACCGTCGGCGCATTGACGCCATAGCGGAATTCCAGATCGTTGGCTGCAGTCAGCGACTTGAAGATCGGCAAGAGGTGGCCCGCGATCGTCACCTCGCTGACGGGATAGGTGATCTCGCCGTTCTCGATCCAGAAGCCGGACGCGCCGCGGCTGTAATCGCCGGTGACGCCGTTGACGCCGGAGCCGATCAAATCGGTGACGTAAAAGCCCTGCTTGATATCAGAGATCAACTCGGCCGGCGTCGGCTCGCCCGCCTCCATGTGCAGATTGTACGACCCCGGCGACGGCGACGACGACACGCCGCGATGCGCATGGCCGGTCGTGACCAGTCCAAGTTCGCGCGCGGTCGCGGTGTCCAGCAGCCACGAGGTCAGCACGCCCTCGTCGATGATCGCGAGCTTCTTCACCGTGACGCCTTCCGCATCGAAGGTCTGCGAACGCAATCCGCGCACCCGCAGGGGATCGTCGATGATGCGGATGTTCCTGGCGAACAGTTGCTCGCCCATGCGGTCTTTCAGGAAACTGGTTTTGCGCGCGATCGAAGCGCCGTTGACGGCGCCGACGAGATGGCCGACCAGCGATCCCGAGACCCGCGGATCGAACACGACCGGCACCTTGCAGGTCTCGACCTTGCGCGGATTGGCGCGCGCCACCGTGCGCTCGCCCGCCTTGCGGCCGACGCTTTCGGGCGCGGCGAGATCGGAGGCATGCGGCGCCGACGTGTAGTCGTAGTCGCGCTCCATCCCGGTGCCTTCGCCTGATATCGCGGTCATCGAGATGCCCTGGCTCGATCGCAAATACGAGCCGTGGAACCCGGTCGAGGTCACCAGCACCATGCCGCCGATGCCGCTCGATGCCGACGCGCCGCCGGATCGCGTCACGCCCTTGACCGCAAGCGCCGCGGCCTCCGCTTCTACGGCGCGGCGTTCCAGTTCGGAGGTCGAGGGAACCGTGCGATCGAGCAGATCGAGATCGGCGAACTCGCGTGCCAGGAGTGAGGGATCGGCGAGACCGACATATTTGTCGTCGGGTGCGACGCGCGCCATCGCGACCGCGCGCTCGGCGAGTTTCGAAATGCCATCGCCGCTGACGTCGTTGGTCGAGACCACGGCCTGGCGCTGTCCGACCAGCACGCGCAATCCGACATCGTCGCCTTCCGAGCGCTCGGATTCCTCGACGCGGCCATCGCGCACTTCGACGCCTTGGCTGACGCCGCGCACCGCGACCGCATCAGCCGCATCGGCGCCGGCGCGCCTGGCGGCCTCGACCAGCTGCTGCGCCAGTGTCGAGAGCGCCGACTGGTCGAACAGGTCGGAGGTCGCGGAAGATGAAGGCTTGGATGGTGAAGAGTTCACAAACAAAATCCCTGACATTGAAGCGAGTTGGGACGCAAATCAGCCGACCCATCAGATGTGCCTGATTCACGGGGATTTCAAGCATTTTGACGCCTCAAAAGCCAATCATTTTCGGCTTCAAATCAAGGACTCGTCAATCATGCGCGCCAAGCTCTTGTCAATCATGCGGGCAGAAGCAACGCCGGTGACCTCGGGTTAACCAGCCTTTTTAAGCCAAAACGGAAACCGCTCGGCTAAGGTCTCACGCATCGACCGGGAACATAATTCCGGCGGGGAGACTAAAAGCCGTGAGGCGTCAAACAGCAACAAGCGGGATCAATCCCGCCGGGTCGGGCCGCGTATTGCGGCTCGACCCTCTTTCCCTTCCGGTCCGCTTCGATGCGCAGGACACCCGCGCCGACGGCGGTGTGCGGCAGATCGAACTTCACCGCGAACGCGTCGTGCTGCGCCGTGCTATCCGCGGCATGCAGATGGCCGTCAACGTTCGCGTCAGCGATTTTCTCGGCGTGGCTTTGCGCGGTCTCGACGACGCGCAGATGCTGGTGCTGGTGCATCGCGACCCTTCGCTGAACATTCCGCTTGGCGTCAGCTCCGATGCCGAGGAGATTTCTTCCGCCTGGCAGATGTGGAGCGATATCTTCGCGCTTCCGCTATTGCCGGAGGACAAGCGCCGCGATCCGGCCCAGCGCCGCCGCCGCCACAACGCGATCCGCGCCCGCCGCCCGAAATTCCTGGTGCGCCGCCGCGCCGGCGACTTGCTCAACCCCGCGAATATTCACCAGGGCGAGCGCGAGATCATCGCAAGGGATTGAGGTCGTTCGATCTTGTAGGGTGGGCAAAGCGCAAG
The DNA here is from genome assembly GCF_040546575.1 of Bradyrhizobium sp. OAE829. NCBI lineage: Bacteria > Pseudomonadati > Pseudomonadota > Alphaproteobacteria > Hyphomicrobiales > Nitrobacteraceae > Bradyrhizobium > Bradyrhizobium sp. OAE829. Next base: position 2,974,865 of record NZ_JBEPOE010000001.1, read on the forward strand.
CGTGCCCACCCTTTTCATTGAGACTCGGAGATGGATGGTGGGCACGGCGCAAGAGCGCCTTTGCCCACCCTACGAACGACGCTTCAGCGCATCACCGCATCGACCAGCAGTCCCGCAAACAGCAGCAGGCCCGCATCGCGGTTGGAGTGGAAGATGCGCTTGCACAGCGTGGGATCGCTGATGTCCAGGCGCCGGATTTGCCAGACCAGATGAACAGCGAACGCGACCAAGCCGATCCATGCCGGCCATCGCGCCCCGCCCAGCACCATCGCGACGCCGATCAGCACCACCGCCAGTGAATAAAACACGACCAGCGCCCGATGGGTCGCGGCGCCGAACAGACGCGCGGTCGATTTGACGCCGATCAGCGCGTCGTCCTCGGCGTCCTGATGCGCGTAGATGGTGTCGTAGCCGATCACCCAGGCGATCGAGCCGGCATAGAGCACGAGCGCCGTGAGGTCGATGCGTCCGAGCGTGACCGCAAATCCCATCAAGGCGCCCCATGAGAAGGCGAGGCCGAGCACGACCTGCGGCCACCAGGTGATGCGCTTCATGAAGGGATAGACCGCGACGATGATCAGCGACGCGATGCCGGTCATGATGGCGAAGCGGTTGAACTGCAGCAACACGGCGAGCCCGATCAGCGCCTGCAGCACCAGCCATGCAAGTGCCTGCGGCACGCTCACCTGCCCGGCGGGAATCGGCCGCGACCGCGTCCGTTCGACCTTGGCATCGAGGTCGCGATCGGTGATGTCGTTCCAGGTGCACCCCGCCCCGCGCATCACGAAGGCGCCGATGAAGAACAGCACGATCACGAACAGCAACTGACCGGCGTCGCGCCCGATGCCGGCGGCCAGCGCCGCCGACCACCAGCATGGCATCAGCAATAGCCAGGAGCCGATCGGCCGGTCGAAACGGGAAAGGCGTAGATAGGGCCGCGACCAGGACGGCGCGCGCGTATCGACCCAGTTGCCGGTGGCGTCGGCAACGCGGGCCGTGACGTCGCTCATCGGGAGGCGGTCATCGGGTGAGAACGTTGCCGTTCAGCGTGTCGAACGTGCTGCCGCCCTTCCGAACGGTTTGCGCCTCGGGCAGCGCCGCCGAAGAGCCGAGCGCTTCGCTCAGGCTCGGCGCGGCCGCGCGCTGCGCCTGTGCTCCCTGCTGCGCAACCGTGCAGACCTGCTTTTGCATTTTCTCGGTGTTCTTGTGGCCGTTCTTGAGCTGCTCGGCGATCTGCGGCGGAATTCCGCATTTCGCGGAGTTGGTCTCGACATATTTGATCATCTTGAGTTCGGCCTGGCTGTAACTGCCGATCAGCTTGCAGGCCTCGTCCGGCGACGCCTTGCGATCGCTGGCGGCCTTGATCAGCTTGCCGCGCTTCTCGGCGTCCTCGCGCAAGGGAACGAAGCCCTTCATGCAGGCATCCGCCGCGCCGCTGGCTTGTGGCGGCGGTCCACGGTCGAATGCCGAGCCCCCGCCCGGGGCGGCTCCCGCCGACGGGAACGGTGAAGGACCACCCACCGATGCCGCAGGCGCCGCGCCGTTCACCGGCGGGAACGGCGACGCGCTGCTTGCGGTTGCGGGTGCAGCCTGTCCGTTGGGCAGTGGCGCCGGAAATGGGGTCTGCGCAAAGGCCTGCCCCGCGTGAATGGTCACGACGGCAATCGTCAGGGGCACAATGAGACGGCGGATTATCAAAGGTGTTTCTCCGGCAAAGGTCCAGCAGGGCCCGGGCGACTTCCGATCGAAGCACAATTCCGACGGGGCTTTTTACGATTCCTGCCGGCCCTTAACAACCCGTGGATTTAGGCGGCAGCGCGGCGCTGGGCCGCACCGAATCATTAAATTGTCCCCGGATTCTAACCCTTTAGGCTAAAACCGGCGCGAAACGGAACAATCACAGATGCCTGAACTCGATTTTCGTGCCCCTCGCCTGTTCGTCGATGCCCCCCTGAGCCCGGGCGAAAAGGTCCCGCTGGAGCGCAACCAGAGCAATTATCTCGGCAATGTGCTGCGGCTATCGGCCGGCGAATCAATTCTGGTGTTCAACGGCCGCGACGGCGAATGGCAGGCGCAGATTATCGGGCGCAAGCGGCCCGACAGCCTTGAGATCCTCGTCCAGAACCGGCCGCAGGATCGGCTCCCGGACATCGCCTACGTCTTTGCGCCGTTAAAACATGCCCGGCTCGACTACATGGTGCAGAAGGCGGTCGAGATGGGCGCCTCGAAGCTGCAGCCGGTGTTGACGCGTTTCACCCAGGTCTCGCGGGTCAATGGCGAGCGGATGCGCGCCAATGTCATCGAGGCCGCCGAGCAATGCGGCATCCTGAGCCTGGCCGATGTTGCCGAACCGATGCCGCTCGATCGCTATTTGGGCCAGCGCCAGCCGGAGCGCCTCCTGGTTTTCTGCGACGAGGCGGCGGAAACCACCTCGCCGCTGCAGGCGCTGCAAAGCGGGTTAACGGCTGACGGCATCGACATCCTGATCGGACCCGAAGGCGGATTTGCCGAGGAAGAACGCGCGCTGCTGCTGCGCCAGCCGCGAACGCTGCGGCTTTCGCTCGGCCCCCGAATTTTGCGCGCCGATACGGCCGGCGTCGCGGCGCTGGCGCTGGTGCAGGCCGCGCTCGGCGACTGGGCCGGACCGGGTTAGGCAGCCGAGGCCGTTAAGCCTCATTGAACCCCGCGTTAAGCGACGACACCAATCTCTGTCGAAACCCTGCCCGGGCCATGCTAAGGCCTCCGCCAATAAACGCTTGATACCTCTTGGAACCCGTTTTTCGGGATATTTGGACGCGAAATGACCGTAACCGCCGCCATCGATGGTGCCGCCGGGTCCGCCACATGGGCGGACGCGCTGCTTTTGTCGTTTGCGCAGGCCGGCTACGTCCAGGCTGAACCGGCGATCCTGCAGCCGGCCGAGCCGTTCCTCGACCTTTCCGGCGAGGACATCCGCAAGAGCCTCTATCTGACATCAGACGCCAGCGGCGAGGAGCTCTGCCTTCGTCCCGACCTCACCATTCCGGTGGCGCGGGACTATCTGGCCTCGGGGCGCGCCGGCCAGCCCGCGGGCTTCAGCTATCTTGGGCCGGTGTTCCGCTATCGCGACGGCCAGCCGAGCCAGTTCCTGCAGGCCGGCATCGAATCCTTCGGCCGGCAGGATCGCGCCGCGGCGGATGCGGAAATGCTGGCGCTGGCGCTGGAGGCGACTTCGGCGTTCGGCCTGAGCGATGTCGAAATCCGCACCGGCGACGTCGCGCTGTTCACCGCGCTGATCGATGCGCTCGAGCTTTATCCGGTCTGGAAGCGGCGGCTGATCAAGGATTTCAACCGCAAGGTCAGCCTCACCCAGGACATCGAGCAGCTGACACTGGTGACCGCCCCCGGCCGCAACGAATATGAAGGCGTGCTGGCAGCCCTTGCCGGCTCCGACCGCAAGGCCGCGCTGGCGCTGGTCACCGACCTGATGTCGATCGCCGGCACCACCAATGTCGGCGGCCGCACGGTCGCCGAAATCGCCGACCGCTTTCTCGAACAATCGACGCTCAAGAGCGGCGCGCTGCCGCGCGACGCGCTCACGACCATCAAGCGCTTTCTTGCCATCGCGGGCGATCCCGATGACGCCGTGGCGCAACTGCGCGCCTTGGCCGAGGACACCAACCTCAATTTGACGGCGGCGATCGATCAGCTCGAAAGCCGCGTCGGCTTCATGGCCGCGCGCGGCATCGACACCAGCCTGACGCGCTTTTCGACCGCCTTCGGGCGCGGCCTCGACTACTACACCGGCTTCGAATTCGAACTGCACGCCAAAGGTCACGTCAAGGACAACGGCGTCGAGCCGCTGGTGGCGGGCGGGCGCTATGACGGGCTGATGACCCAGCTCGGCTCGGCGGCGCCGATCCCGGCGGTCGGCTTCTCGGTCTGGATCGAAGCCCTGACGCAACTCCGCAAACCGGTCGGGAACGCATCATGACCGCGCCCTTCGTTCTCGCCGTTCCCTCCAAGGGCCGCCTGCAGGAAGAAGCCCAGGCGTTCTTCTCGCGCGCCGGCCTCAGCCTCGCCAAGCCGCGCGGCGCGCGCGATTATCGCGGCACCATCACCGGGCTCGACAATGTCGAGATCGCCTATCTCTCGGCGAGCGAGATTGCCTCGCAGCTCGCCCGCGGCATGGTGCATCTTGGCGTGACCGGCGAAGATCTCCTGCGCGAAAGCATCGTCGACGCCGACAAGCGCGTGCTGTTGATCGACAATCTCGGCTTCGGCAGCGCCAATGTCGTGGTCGCGGTACCGCAGGCCTGGATCGACGTCCGCACCATGGCCGATCTCGACGACGTCACGACGGGTTTCCGCGCGCAGCATAACCGGCGCATGCGGGTCGCGACCAAATACATCAACCTGACCCGGAACTTCTTTGCCACCCATGGCGTGGTCGACTACCGCATCGTCGAGAGCGCCGGCGCCACCGAAGGCGCGCCCGCGGTCGGCACCGCCGAGATGATCGTCGATATCACGACAACGGGTGCCACCCTTGTCGCCAACGGCCTCAAGGTGCTCGACGACGGCGTGATCCTGCGCAGCCAGGCCAACCTCGTCGCCTCAAAGGATGCCGACTGGTCGAGCGGGGCGCGCGAGACCGCGCGCGTCATCCTCGATCACATCGCCGCACGTGCCCGCGCCAGCAAATATCGCGAAGTCCGCACCCGCTTTGCCGGCTGCAACGACAGGCTGCTGACCGAGGCGCATAACCGCTTCGGTGTCGTCGCCCCGTTCGGCGGCCCGACCTCGTCGGGCATGCTGACGCTGCACTGCCCGCCGTCGAAGCTCTACGCGCTCGGCAGCTTCCTGCGCGAGCACGGCGCCGACACGGTTTCGGTGGCTGCCCTCGACTATGTGCTCGACCGGGAGAACCCGCTGTTCGCCAGGCTCGAGGCGTTCCTGCGACAATAAGGCGGCTGTGTTTTCAAAGCGGCTCTTGTTTTCGTTCATCGTAGCGACAGCTAGTGGCAAGTAACATATGCTGTTGGGAGCATGATCCGGAAAGGTGGACACCGGTTTTCCGAAGAGATCATGCTCAAAACATATGGATGATTTGGAACCTGATCGATGACGCTTGGCTCTGACGTTTCCGGCCTGTCCACCACCGCGGCGAGCGCCGCAGCGCGGGGGCTGTCGATTGTCGTGCCTGTCTATAACGAGGCCGCCGGGCTCGCGTTGCTGCACGAGCGGCTGATCGGCCTCGCCAGGACATTGCGGCAGCGTTACGGCCTCGCCAGCGAAGTGGTCTATGTCGACGACGGCAGCGCCGATACCACGCTCAGCATCGCGCGCACCCTGAAGGCCGACGCGCTCGACGTTCAGGTGGTGTCGCTGTCGCGCAATTTCGGCAAGGAAGCCGCCTTGATGGCGGGGCTCGACCATGCGCGGCGCGGCGCGGTGCTGTTCATGGACGGCGACGGCCAGCATCCGCCGACCCTGGTCGAGAAGCTGGTCGGCCACTGGATCGATGACGGCTACGACGTCGTCTATACGGCAAAGGCGCATCGCGACAATGAATCGTTTCTGCGGCGTCTGGCCGTGCACGGCTTCTACGCGCTGATCAACTACGGCGCACGGCAAAAAATTCCCGAGGATGCCGGCGACTTCCGCCTGCTGTCGCCGCGCGCCGCGGCAGCGCTCAAGCAGCTGCCCGAGCGCAATCGTTTCTTCAAGGGTCTGGCGAGCTGGATCGGCTTCCGCCAGATCCGCGTCGATTACGAGCCGGCGCCGCGCGCGCACGGCGTCACCACCTTCAGCGCCGGCCGGCTGGTGGGCCTGTCGATCGAGGGGCTGACCTCGTTCTCGGTGGCGCCGTTGCGCTTTGCCAGCCTGTTCGGCGTGCTGCTCGCCGTGGGCGCCTTTCTGTTCGGCCTGACCATTCTCTGGGAAGTCTTGACCACGGGCAAGCAGGTCCCCGGCTATCCCTCGCTCGTGATCGGCCTGATGACGATCGGCGGCGTGCAGCTGATCATGATCGGCATCGTCGGCGAATACATCGGCAAGATCCTGTCGGAGCTGAAAGCGCGTCCGATCTATTTCGTCGCCGAACACTCCGAGAAGCACGCGGACGAAACGACCACCGCAAGCGTCTCTGAACGGACCAGCCCCGAACGGACCGCCGCGGAATGAACGATGCCGCGCCGCCGCGCCGTATCTGGCTGTGCGCCGATGATTACGGGATCAGCGAGGGCGTCAATCGCGCCATTCGCGAGCTGATCGGCCAGGGCCGGCTCAATGCGACATCGGTGATGGTGGTCGGCCCGGCGATCGGCCGCGGCGAGGTCACTGCGCTGCAGGACGCCGCCGCCGGCAGCCCGCGCTGCGCGATCGGCCTGCATGCAACGCTGACCGCGCCGTTCCGGCCGCTGACGATGCACTTCAGACCGACCGATGGCGGCATGTTTCTGCCGCTGCCGGCGATGCTGCGATCGGGCCTGTTGCGGCGGCTCGACCCTGAAATGATCCATGCCGAATTGATCGATCAGCTGGCGGCGTTCCAGGATCTGTTCGGCCGCCCGCCGGATTTCGTCGACGGCCATCAGCATGCGCAGCTCTTCCCGCAGGTGCGCGATGCGTTTCTGCGCGCGGTGAAGCAGGCCGCGCCCGCCGCCTGGGTTCGCCAGGGCGGACGCCTGCAGCCACTGGCCAAACGGCTCGGCGCGCCCAAGGCGCTGCTGCTCGATGTTCTCAGCTCGCGGTTTCGCAAGCTCGCCACCCGTGCCGGTATCCCGTTCAATCCGGCCTTTGCCGGCGCCTATGATTTTTCGAAGACGCCCGATTTCGGCGTCCTGATGGGACAATTCCTGCAGGGCATGCCGGAGGGCGGGCTCGTGATGTGTCATCCGGGCTTTGTCGACGAAACCCTCATCAGCCTCGATCCCCTGACCACCCAGCGCGAAGGCGAGCACGCGTTTCTCGCCGGCGCGCAATTGCCGCCGCTGCTGGCGCGGAACAATGTTACACTGGCTTGAATTTGCTCAATAAACCGGCCGGTCGTTTTGTCGCATACAGAAATTTAATCTGCCCTCCCACTACTTGCGACACAAACTCCGCCCTACATCTGCCCCGCGCTTCGAGGCACTCGATGCGATGGAGAACGCCATGACACCGCAAGAACGCCAACTGATTGACGATCTTTTCGACCGCCTTGCCAAGCTGGAGAACACCCCGCGCGATCCCGAAGCCATGTCCGCGATCGTGCAGGGCCTGCGTGGTGCGCCCAATGCCGTCTATGCGCTGGTGCAGACGGCGCTGGTGCAGGACGAGGCGCTGAAGCGCGCCAACGACCGCATCCAGCAACTGGAAGCCGGACACGCTGGCGAACAGAATCAACCCGGCGGTTTCCTCGATTCGATGCGTGACACCATCTTCGGACAGAGCCAGCCGCGCGGCTCGATGCCCCAAGGCTCTGTACCTAACGTCCGCTCGCCCGGCATGGGCGGCCGCCCGGTCTGGAACAGCGGCGAGGTGGTGCAACAGACGCAAGGACAACAAGGACCCGGACAATACGGCCAGCCCGGCTACGGGCAGCAGCCGGCCTATGGTCAACCGTACGGTGGCGCGCAACAGCCGCCGCCGCTCGGCGGCGGAGGCGGCGGCTCGTTCCTCGGAACGGCAGCGGCGGCAGCGGCCGGCGTGGTCGGCGGATCGATGCTGCTCGGCGGCATCCGCTCGATGATGGGCGGCGGCGGCAACCAGCAGGCGGCTTTCGGCGGCGATTCCGGTGGTCATCGTGGCAGCGTCGAAGACCGGCGGCCGGGCGGCAGCGATCAATCCGGCGGCGATTTGGCGCGGGAGGCCGGCGCCAACGACATCGGCTCGTCCGGAAGTTCGCGCACCGGGCTGTTCGACGACAACAACAGCGGTGACAGCTCACGCAGCGGATACTTCGACAACGCATCGAACGACGACAATTATGACGACATGGATGACGGCTTCGATGGTGACGGCGGCGGCGACGACGATTAAGCCTGAACGGCGCCACGTCTGAAAAAGAAAACGGCCGCTCGATCGAGCGGCCGTTTGCTTTTGTCGGTTTGGAGACTCTACTTTTGACGCGTTTTCTTTACGCGAACCGGCATCCCACTTCGCGCGAAAACGCTATTGCTCAGATCACAACGACCTTGGCGCCGACGCCGACGCGGCCGTAGAGATCGATCACGTCCTCATTGCGCATCCGGATGCAGCCGGACGAGACGTTGGTGCCGATGGTCCAGGGCTCGTTGGAGCCGTGGATGCGATAGAGCGTCGATCCCAGATACATCGCGCGGGCGCCGAGCGGATTCTGCGGACCGCCTTCCATGTGCCGCGGCAGATCGGGACGCCGTGCCAGCATTTCCGGCGGCGGGGTCCAGGCCGGCCATTCCTTCTTCGCCGAGATCGTCTTGACGCCGGACCAGGTGAAGCCGGGACGGCCGACGCCGATGCCGTAGCGCAGCGCCTTGCCGTCGCCCTGCACCAGGAACAGGAACTTGTTGGGCGTATCGACGACGATGGTGCCGACACCTTCCTTGCCGTGATAGTCGACAACCTGCTTGTTGTACTTTGGATCGACCGGGCGCTGTGCCGGCTCGATCGCTTCTTCCTGCTGCTGACGCATCGATTGTTGCGGATCCATCGGCGGCAGGGTGCCGCGCCGTCCGCCATATCCGTAACCCGGCTGCTGCTGGTAATCCGGCTGCTGCTGATAGCGGCCGCCCTGCACCGGCCCATCGCCGAACAGGAATTCAATGAAGCCGCCGCCCATTTGCGAACGTTCGGCATAAGCGATGCGTACCGGCGCAGGTTGCGCGGGCTGATTGGCGTAGATCACGGTGGGTTCGGCGAGCGGGGAGGCGTCGATCGCCAACGCGGAATCGGAGAAGCCAAGGCACGACACGCCCGCAAGGAGCGCGAGAGACATTTTTCTGAACATCGACGTACTCTGTACTGTTTCGTCACTGTTAGATCTTGGCGACGCCTGAGCGGCGCCGTTGCACGTGGTCAATAAAGGGTCAAAACCACATCGGTTTGGTAAACAGAAACGGCGTTTCGATTCACCACGTCGCCGATTGCGCGCTGATTTGTCCGGTAGCGTTTATTTTGAGTGAACGCCGCGCACACATGGTTAATCCCTGGTGTGCGCCCCGCGGAAGACTACGCCGCGATGTGTTCCCCGCGTGAACCTCACGTTAAATCGCATCTGTCTAAAACAGCTCACGGAGTAAGGGGTGGGAATAAACATGTCGGTTAATCGCAAACGTTTTCGTATCGAACAAGCCATTTTGGGCGACGTGCCAATGCCGGTGTCCGCGGTTGCCGAAGGCGGCGACATCGGCCCGATGCATCGCGAGATCATGAGCGAGCTGCGCTCGATCCGCGCCCAGATGGCCGCGGGCGGTCAAGGCCGTTCCGTCGTGACTGAATCGGCGGAAGCGTCGGTGGCGCGCGAGGTTGCCGAAGCCCAGGCGCTGCTGGAAACCTATCGTGCCCAGATCGAGCAGTGCGAAAAGCTCAAGGTCGAACTCGACCTCATTCACGACGCCATCAACCGCACCAAGCGCGAAATCGCAACGCTGCACGGCAAGAGCTTTGACGGCGGCGAAATGGCCAAGGTCAATGGTGAACTCGGCGCCGTCGTCGGCGGTACCGAGCAGGCCACGCAGCAGATTCTCGAAGCCACCGAGGCGATCGACCAGGCGGCGACCGCGCTGTCCAAGAACACTTCGCAGGACCAGCAGAAGCTGCTCAGCGAGGAAATCCAGGAACGCGTCATCGCGATCTTCGAAGCCTGCAATTTCCAGGATCTCACCGGTCAGCGCATCAGCAAAGTGATGACCACGATGAAGTTCATCGAGAACCACATCAACGTCATGATGGACATCTGGGGTGGCGTCGACGCGCTGAAGGCGCACGCGACCCCGATCGTCGATACCCGTGAAGGCGACGCCAAGCTGCTCAACGGTCCGAAGCTCGACGGCGACGTCGGCCATGCCTCGCAGGACGATATCGACGCGCTGTTCGATTAATATTCCGGCGCGCCGGGTGGCAACTCCTGGCAGCGTCACATCGTGAAAAAGAAAACGCCGGCGCGAAGCCGGCGTTTTTTTATTGCGGATGAGGTTAAGGCTTTTGTCGGCTCAGGCGCGCGGCGCGCAGCGGACATAGACCATGTTGCCGTAACGAACCCCGGCATCCTTGTCGACGAAGCGGGTCACCAGAACGCGGCCGTCGAACGAGACGATCTCGCGGTCCTGCTCGCCCGGGGTCGGTCCGGCCGGGCCGATATAGTTCTTGCCGCTCGGCGAGCCCTTGAGGCGCAGTTCCTGCGGGGTCGCCTGGTCGGCCAGATGCATGACCACGCCCCCGGAGGTGCCGGCGGTGATCACATAAGGCTGCCTGCACTGATCGCGGGCCATCTTTTCAGTGCGGGCCCGGTCGTTCGGATTCTGGTACGAGGCGAGACCCCAGCGGCCGACGATCTCGTCGGAGCGGATGGTCGCCGGCATGTCGGGAGCCACGCCCGGCTCGGGCGGAGGCGCGGAACTTGATGACAGCGACGGCAGGCTCATGCTGCTGCATGCTCCCAGGAGTATTGTGAGCGCTGAGGCGATCGCCAGATTGGCAACCACGCGCGCAGTACCGGACCCGATCATCGCATTCCCCCAAACAAGTTTTTTGGCCGCACCCGTCCTGCAGCCAACCGTAAAACACGTGCCGGAGCAATGACGTCCATCAAATTACGCCGCCGCTCCGATTTGGTTTCCCAGGGAGCATCCTATATTGGCCTCACCAAGGCCTTAACCTTTTTTGGGCCTTAACCCCCTTGCTTGACAGGATCGGCGCCAAGCCATATTCCCCGAGCCACACATTAGCACTCAAATGCGACGATTGCTAAGGCAAGTAAGGAGTTTGGCCGTCCCGCCCGGGACGGTGTCGAATACCCGGCATTAGCAGCCATTTTGACGGCAATCAGACCTGAAACCAAGCCTTCCAAAGAGGAAACCTCATGGCCAAATCCAAATTCCGCCCGCTGCATGACCGCGTCGTGGTCAAGCGTATCGACGCCGAAGAGAAGACCAAGGGCGGCATCATCATTCCCGACAGCGCCAAGGAAAAGCCCTCGCAGGGCGAAATCACGGCCGTCGGCCCGGGCGGCCGGGATGAAGCCGGCAAGCTGATCCCGATCGACCTCAAGGTCGGCGACCGCGTGCTGTTCGGCAAATGGTCGGGCACCGAGGTCAAGCTCGACGGTGAGGAACTCCTCATCATGAAGGAATCCGACATCATGGGCGTGCTGGTTTAAGCACGCCTGACTGCCGCCGCACCCTCATTTGTCATGCCCGGGCTTGACCCGGGCATCCATCCGCTTCGGAAGAGTCTTGCGCAGGCGATGGATTGCCGGGTCATAGGCGAGCGGAAGCGACGCCGTCCTTCAGACGGCTACGCCCGGCAATGACAGCAAGGGAAACGCGGCGAGCGACCGTATCCAATCATTCAGGAGTTCATAAAATGGCTGCCAAAGACGTTAAATTCGCCGGAGACGCCCGCGACCGCATGCTGCGCGGCGTCGACATCCTCGCCAACGCCGTGAAGGTGACGCTCGGCCCGAAGGGCCGCAACGTCGTGATCGACAAGAGCTTCGGCGCCCCGCGCATCACCAAGGACGGCGTTACCGTCGCCAAGGAGATCGAACTCGAGGACAAGTTCGAGAACATGGGCGCGCAGATGCTGCGCGAAGTCGCCTCCAAGACCAACGACACCGCCGGTGACGGCACCACCACCGCGACCGTGCTCGCCCAGGCGATCGTGCGCGAAGGCGCCAAGTCGGTTGCCGCCGGCATGAACCCGATGGATCTGAAGCGCGGCATCGACATCGCGGTGCTGGCCGTGGTCAAGGACATCGAAAAGCGCGCCAAGCCGGTCGCCTCCTCCGCCGAAGTCGCCCAGGTCGGCACCATCTCGGCCAATGGCGATGCCGCCATCGGCAAGATGATCGCGCAGGCGATGCAGAAGGTCGGCAATGAAGGCGTCATCACCGTCGAGGAAAACAAGTCGCTCGAGACCGAAGTCGACATCGTCGAGGGCATGAAGTTCGACCGCGGCTATCTGTCGCCCTACTTCATCACCAACGCGGAAAAGATGACCGCCGAGCTCGAGGACGTCTACGTGCTGCTGCACGAGAAGAAGCTCTCCGGCCTGCAGGCGATGCTGCCGGTGCTGGAAGCCGTGGTGCAGTCCGGCCGTCCGCTCTTGATCATCGCCGAGGACGTCGAGGGCGAGGCGCTGGCGACGCTGGTGGTCAACCGCCTGCGCGGCGGACTGAAGGTCGCCGCCGTCAAGGCGCCGGGCTTCGGCGATCGCCGCAAGGCGATGCTGGAAGACATCGCGATCCTGACCGGCGGTCAGCTGATCTCCGATGAACTCGGCATGAAGCTGGAAAGCGTCACCGTCAACATGCTCGGCCGCGCCAAGAAGGTGGTGATCGACAAGGAGAACACCACCATCGTCAACGGCGCCGGCAAGAAGCCGGCGATCGAAGCCCGCGTCAGCCAGATCAAGGCGCAGATCGAGGAAACCACCTCGGACTACGACCGCGAGAAGCTGCAGGAGCGCCTTGCCAAGCTCGCCGGCGGCGTCGCGGTGATCCGCGTCGGCGGTGCGACCGAGATCGAGGTCAAGGAGAAGAAGGACCGCGTCGAGGACGCGCTCAACGCAACCCGCGCGGCCGTGCAGGAAGGCATCGTGCCGGGCGGCGGCGTGGCGCTGCTGCGCGCCAAGAAGGCGGTCGGCCGCATCCAGAACGACAATTCCGACGTTCAGGCCGGCATCAACATCGTGCTGAAGGCGCTAGAAGCTCCGGTTCGCCAGATCTCGGAGAACGCCGGTGTCGAGGGCTCGATCGTGGTCGGCAAGATCCTCGAGAACAAGTCCGAGACCTTCGGCTTCGACGCCCAGACCGAGCAGTATGTCGACATGGTCGACAAGGGCATCATCGACCCGGCCAAGGTGGTGCGCACCGCCCTGCAGGACGCTTCTTCCGTCGCCGGCCTGCTGGTGACCACCGAAGCCATGGTCGCCGAACTGCCGAAGGAGCCGGCCCCGCCAATGCCCGGCGGTGGCGGCGGCATGGGTGGAATGGGCGGCATGGGCTTCTAAGCCCCGCCGACCAATGCCAACAATCATAGTAGGCCGCCTCCGGGCGGCCTTCTTTTTTGGGGAAATGACTGGGAGGTTTGCTACTTACGACGACGCTGATTCTCTCCCTTGAGGAATTCCCATGCGCGCACTCCTGCTCTGCCTGTTCGGTCTGGTGACGGTCTCCCCGGATCTCGCTGTCGCCCAGATGAAGCTCCCCTCCAAGGCAGCACCGGCACCCGGCGGCAGCGAAGTCCGGTACTTCACCTCGATCGACGGATTGATGAGCGGCAACGCCGACGTGGTCCTCAAGGAGATCCGCCAGGGCAAAACCGTCACCGCGGCCGTGCTCGACGTCTGCTACCCCGTCGAAAAGGGCTCCGAGCGCAAGGACCGCTTCGTCGCCAACCTCACCGTCAGCGGCCAGACCCTGACCGGCTCGACGCAAAGCATCGGTGACAAGCTGCCGGTCACCGTGAACCTCGCGCGCAAGGCCAGCGCCGACGGCTTCGAATTCCGCGGCCGGATCACCATCGGCCAGGCGGTGACGGAAGTGGCCTCGACCGACAATTCCGATCTCAGCGAGAAGGAGTTTTTGGACAACCAGACCACCGATGACGGCATCACGCCGGCGCCGAAGGATTTCACCGAAGTATCGCCGGAATCGGTCGGCGTGCGGATAAAGCTGGATGCGGCGCTGGATTTCCTCAAGGGCCTGAAGGGCCAGGAGGTGGAGCTCGGCCTGAGCAGCCTGTCGATTTCCTGCGACGCGCTCCGCGCCGGCGAGCAGACCATCAATCTCACCGCCGATCCGGAGCGGTCGGCGGCGCTGATCGCCAAGGCCAAGGCGACACCGGGCGTGGTCACCGCGGGATGGACCACCGGCATCGTCGAGATGGACCGCACCATCCGTTTTGCCGCCGCCGACTGGCGCGATGGCGACAAGATCAACAAGGACAAGATCGCCGCCGCAGTATCCGCGGTGCTGTCGAAGACGCTCGCGGCCAAGGCGGCGGGTTCGACGTGGAACGCCAACACCGGCAAGCTGACACTGACCTTCAAGCGGCCGAGCGAGATCTACCCGGCGCTCGGCCTCACCGACAGCATCGAGGTCACCGCGCTGGTCTCGCCCGACAAACCCGGCGCATCGGACCGGCTGATGCTGTGGATCTCGAGCCCGGTGACGTCGACCATCGACGAAGGCGCAGGTCCCAAGCTGAACCTGTCCGAAGGCGCCGGCGGCGAGGAGGAAGGCGGCGAACCGGAGGACGATAATGGTTCGGTCGAAGCCCTCGCCAGAGAATTCAAGGGCCAGCGCTGGGACATCGACAAATCGACCTGGAAATAGAGGTTTCCAGCCGTTCCCTTTCTCGATCCTTTCTAAATCCCTGAAGGCGGCTTTCCGCGCACCGCTCCATGCGGTCAGCGCATTTGACATGTCGCACCCGAGCGGCAATGAAACACCCTGATCTTGCAATGGCTTCCAGGGTTCTACGCTGAATGACACGTTATGATGTCGTAGTTGTCGGCGCCGGCCTTGGCGGCCTCACTGCCGGAGCGATCCTGGCGCGCGCCGGCCGCAAGGTGCTGGTGGTCGAGCGCAGCAATTCCGTCGGCGGTGCGGCGTCGAGCTACAAATCCGGCGAACTCTTTGTCGAGGGATCGCTGCACGAGACCAGCGACCCGCACGACCCGCGCGACCCCAAACATGACGTGCTGACGCGTGCCGGCGTGATCGACGCCGTCAAATGGATTCCGTCCGGTGCGTTCTACCAGGCGCGCGGCGGCCCGCTCGATCCGCCGTTCCTGATGCCCGACAATTTCGACGCCGCGCGCCGTGCGTTGACCGAGCGCTTCCCGGAGGCCCGCGCCGGCATCGATCAACTGCTCGGCGAGATGCAAACGATCGTCGGCGTCATGAACCGGTTCTCGCACGGCGACCACGCAACGGAAACCTCGCGCGACCGTCTGGGCGCCCTGATAAAGCTGTTGCCTGACGCCGCGGATTGGCAACTGTCGCTGTCGCAAAAGCTCGACCGCGTATTCGGCGACAATGAAGCCGTCAAATGCGCCCTCGCCGCCAACCTGTCCTATTTCCACGACGACCCCACGACGCTGTGGTGGATCTATTTCGCGATGGCGCAGGGCAGCTATCTGCAGAGCGGCGGCCGCTACGTGCAGGGCGGCTCGCAGCGGCTCTCCAGCGCGCTCGCCCGCGCCATCAAGGTGGCCGGCGGCGAAGTTCTGGTGCGCCGTGTCGTCAGCGCGATTGCGCTCGGCGACGGCGCCAAATCCATCACCCACACCGCCAAGGACGGCAGCGATCCCAGGACCGTGCAATGCGCACGGATCATCGGCAACGCCGCGCCCGCGGCGCTCGAACCCCTGATGCAGGCGGACGCCGCCGAACAGCTGAACCAAAGCTATGCCCGGCAGGCGCCTTCGACCTCGCTGTTCGCGCTGACGCTGGGGCTATCAAAACCGCCGCGCGAATTCGGCATCGCCGCCTATTCCACGCAGTTGCTGCCGCCCTGGATGAAGCGATTGACCGACTACGCGCAAGGCGCCACGCTGATGGCGGAAGAGCCCGGCGAGCGCATGCCGCCGATGTCGGTGGTCGACTATGCCGCGATCGATTCCGGCGTGCCGGCGCCGCCCTATGTGCTTTCGATCCTCGGCCCCGATTTGTTGTCGAACTGGGACGCCTCCGACATGGACGCCTATCGCGAGAAGCGCGGGCGCTGGCAGGAGGCGATCGTGCGCTATCTCTCCTCGATCTATCCGGGGCTTGGCGAAGCCGTCGTCGCATCCTCGTTCAACAGCGCGCTGTCGGTGCGGCAATATCTCAACGCGCCTGACGGCGCCGTCTACGGATTTGCGCCGACCCCGCCACAGACGATCTGGAGCAATCCGTTCCGCTCGCCGCGCACGGCGGTATCAGGATTTTATCTGGCATCCGCCTATGCCGGTTTCGGCGGCTACACCGGCGTCGTGCAATCGGCCGGTGTCTGCGCCGACATGATTTTGCGAGAGGGCTAACTCTGCCGGCGTGACCCGGGCGCGGAGCCGCGCTAGCCTCCCGGCAACAACGAGATCAACAAGAGAACAAAAAAATAGAGGGAATGCCAAAGTGTATGACACGATCATCGTAGGCGGCGGCTCGGCAGGTTCGGTCATGGCGCACCGGTTGTCGGCGAAAAGCAGTAATAAAGTCCTGCTGTGCGAGGCCGGCCAGGACACCCCGCCCGGCAACGAGCCGGCCGAGATCAGGGACAGCTATCCGGGCACCGCCTATTTCGATCCGCGCTTCCACTGGACCGAACTCAAGGTCACGACGCAGATCGTCAGCCATAACAATCCCAACGAGGGGCGTCCTCCCTTACGCAAATACGAGCAGGCGCGGGTTCTCGGCGGCGGCTCCTCGATCAACGGCCAGATGGCCAACCGCGGCGCGCCGACCGACTACGATGAATGGGACACGCGGGGCGCCACCGGCTGGAGCTGGAAGGACGTGCTGCCCTATTTCAAAAAGGTCGAGCGCGATCTTGATTTCGACGGACCGTACCATGGCAAGGACGGCCGTATCCCGGTGCGCCGGATCCCGCGGGAGCACTGGACGAAGCATTCGCAGGCTTTCGCTGACGCCTTCCAGCAAGCCGGCCATCAATTCCTGCCGGACCAGAACGGCGAGTTCGTCGACGGCTATTTCCCGGTGACGCATTCCAACCAGGCCGAGCAACGCGTCTCGGCCGCGATGGGCTATCTCGACCGCGAAACGCGCAAGCGCGCCAATCTCACGATCTCCACCAACACGCAGGTCAGGGAATTGTTGTTCGAAGGCACGCAGTGCGTCGGCGTGAAGGCCCTCGTCGACGGCAAGGAGCAGGAATTCCGCGGCCGCGAGATCATTCTGTGCAGCGGCGCCATCCATTCGCCGGCGCATCTGCTGCGCGCCGGCATCGGCCCGGTCGGTCATCTCAAGGACATGGGCATTCCCGTGCTGATGGGACTTGAAGGCGTCGGCCAGCGCCTGATGGATCATCCCTCGATTTCGCTATCCTCTTTTGTCCGCCGCGGCGCGCGCATGAACGGGCATACCAGGCGTCACATGCAGGTCGGCTTGCGTTATTCGTCCGGGCTGCCCGGCGTGCCGAAGGGCGACATGTTCGTCGTGGTGCTCAGCAAATCGGCCTGGCATGCGGTCGGCGAGCAAATCGGCTCGGCCCTGACATTCGTCAACAAGACCTATTCCGAAACCGGACAGGTCAAGCTCGCCTCGCGCGACCCGGCGGCTGAACCGATCGTCGAGTTCAATTTGTTGTCCGACCGGCGCGACCTCGATCGCCTGATGAGCGGTTTCCGCAAGATGGCGGCGGTGCAAATGAGCGACGCCGTCAGGGCGGTCACCGACAAGCCGTTTCCGGCCTCCTATACCGACCGCGTGCGCAAGATCGGCGTGGTCAACAACAAGAACAGGATCCTCACCAAGATCGCCGCCACCCTGATGGACGGCCCGGCGGCGCTGCGCCATTACATGATCGACAATTTCGTGGTCGAAGGATTTTCGTTCGACGACGTGATCAACGACGACGAGGCGCTGGAGACCTTCGTGCGCAAGGGGACCATCGGCGTGTGGCACGCCTCGTGCTCGTGCCGGATGGGCCGGCCGGAGGACCCGATGTCGGTCGTCGACACCGAGGGCCGCGTCAAGGGCGTGCAGGGCCTGCGCGTCGTCGACGCCTCGATCTTCCCGGTCGTGCCCTGCGCCAACACCAATTTTCCGGTCCTGATGTCGGCGGAGAAGATTGCGGCCTCGATGCAGTGAAACTTTCGGATTTGGTTTTCAAACAGCCAGGGCGTCATTGCGAGCCTATGGGTCGCAATGACGGAGTCGGTGTCGCTCCGCACCCACCTGTCGTCCTCCGCGAAAGCGGGGGACCCAGTACGCCGCGGCCGATCGATTCAATCATTGACGTCTCTGGAATACTGGGTCGCCCGGTCAAGCCGGGCGATGACACCTGAATACGAATTCGCGATCTCGCGACGCCATGCGCCCGAGTGGTTGATGCCGTTTCTCCCAAAAACAAGGGAGCAGGGAATGCCGGATGCGCGCTGCACCCGCGGTCTCATGTGCGAATTGTGCTAAGAACACTGCACATGAGCATACAGGGCAGCGGAGAACATCCGACATCCCCTGCGCAATGGCTTTACGGCTTATGACGTGATCTCCCCGGTGAGACGGCCTCTATTGCCACCGTCGCCTCGCGGATCGCTCCGCAAGACTTGACGCCGTTACGGGCGCCAGGACCACACGCTTTCGCCGTACGCCTCTGCTGCGCCCGTCAAGCGCAACATCGGCGTCCACCGCATCCCACCCCACGTCCGTGACGATCGCGATACGCCCCTCGTGAAGGGATGAGACAAAACCGATATATTCTGATTTAGCGAAGCTGTCAAGAGCAATTTCCGTAAATCGGAAATTATTTGGAAGGCGGAAGCCTGCTCGACCTCATGAGAGGCGGAAATGAGGGTATTGCGAATATCCAAGGGGCAGGCCTTTAAGGCAGATCTCGCGTTGCCAATACAGATGGCGGATTACGCCTCCGGCTCAATCCGCCCGCGCAGTACAATGATGACGAACCAGACCGAACAAGGCATGCGCGACAAAGGTGTGCCTTCGGAGTAATTCCGAATACCGGAGCCCCCTCACCTCTTCCCAGGGAAATACAAATTTCTTTCGAAAGCGGTCTAAACCGAACAGCGGCGCCTCAGTTTGCGGCCTCTTCGAGCAAGCGCCGGAGGGGAAGTTCCAGCTTCGGCCCGGCTTGTTTCTATGGTACCATGGTTTATGGCAAAGACAGGTGTGGTACCAAAGAAAAAACGGGGGCCGCCGCCGACTGGCAAGGGCGTTCAGGTTGGCGAGCGCTGGCACCCTTCCGAACTGGTCGCAATTGATGCCTGGATTGCATCGTCATCCGACAAAACGCTGACCCGAGCGCACGCCATCCGCCGCCTGGTGGCACTGGGTCTAAAGGCGAAGGCGAAATAGGAATCGACAACACTCCGAGGGCAACATGATTTCAGTTTTGATTGGGGTCTTAATTATCGTCGTCGTCGGCGCAATCTGCTTTTGGGCGATCGACAAGTTCGCCACCGACGGCCGACTGGCAAATCTGCTCAAGTTGCTCGTGGTGCTCGTTTGCCTCGGCGCGATTGTGCAACGCGTGCTGCCGCTGACATATTAGCGAATGCCCCGAAGCGTGTAGAGCTGGGGCTGAAGACCAAGAGGAATTGAATGCCAGCGCGACCCAGTCATATTCCGCACGCCACCGAGCGCACTGCGTTACAAAAGATGAGCCCAACACGCGGGCTCAAGCCGGAACAGATGCATCCAGCAGGGAAGCAGGTTATTGCGGGAATGTTTGCGAAAGGCTGGATTGAAAAACAACCAGACGGCCGGACGTACTGCATAACGCCGGCAGGCGATCAGGCTTTAAGAACCATCATCCCAGGACCGTAGGACAAACTGGTTCGATCGTTTACAATGTCACGCCGACTAGTGTCGGCATGATCAATTTCGTAAACTGTGCGGACCACGCAGGCCGCGGGAAAATCGCCTATAAGCGCGACCCATTGGGAGAGACCACCATGATTTCCCGCCGTTTGTTCATCGCGGCCGGTGCGGCGGCGCTCACGGGCGGCAAACCAGCACTGGCCCAATCCGGCTATCCCGATCACACGATGCGCATTCTCGTCGGCTATCCGGCCGGCGGCGGCGTCGATCTGGTGGCGCGGCTCGTGGTCGATCCGATGCGGGAGGTGTTGGGGCAGCCCGTGATCGTCGAGAACCGCGCCGGCGCGGCGGCCATGATCGCGGCCCAGGCCGTCGCCAAGGCGGGCAATGACGGCCACACGCTGCTGATGGCGGCTTCGGGCGAGATCGCGGTCAACAAACATCTCTACAAGGAAAAGATGACCTATCAGCCCGAGACCGAGCTGGTGCCGATCGCGCTCGCCGGCATTGTGCCCTGTGTGGTCGTCGTGGCCGACGCGTCGGCGGTGCGGACGCCGGCGGACCTGATCGCCTACGCCAAGGCCAACAAGGGCAAACTGAGCTATTCGTCCTCGGGCGTGGGAAATCCGCAGCATCTCGCCGGCGAGCTGATGAACAAGATGGCCGGCACCGACGTCCAGCACGTGCCCTATCGCGGTTCGGCGCCGGCGGTAACCGACGTCGCGGTCGGCGCCGTCACCATGAGCTTCAGCAGCCTCGCCGCCGCGCTGCCGCTGATCCAGGCCGGCAAGATCCGCGCGGTCGCCGTCACCTCGCGCGAGCGCATGCCGCAACTGCCCGATGTCGCGCCGCTCGGCGATGCTCCGGGACTGGCCGGCTACGAGCTCCTCAACTGGTTTGCGATGTTCGCACCCGCCAGCTCGTCACCGCCGATCCTCGCCCGTCTCGCCGAGGTGATGCCGCAGATCATGCAGCGGTCCGATATCACCGAGAAACTGGCGATCCAGGGCATCGTGTCCCGCAGCATGACCGATGCCGAGCTGCGCGCCTTCGTCCGTTCGGAATCGGATAAGTTCGCAGGGATCATTCAGGAAGCCAACATCACGCTCGGCAATTGAGGTTTGATGCGGCTGCCTTTCCGGTGGTTTGAGCCTCAACGCCCCTAGCTGCGGCCCGGCCGGCATGCTTTGGTCCGCGCGAATTTCTTTGTTTTGGGTTGCGCGGCTGGGTATCGTCCGGGGTATGTCAATTAAGGCGAAAACGCATTTTTCCTGGCTGATTGCCCTGTTCGGCGTGTCGTTGATGACATCGTCCGCCGTGACATCGGTTGCTTTGGCCGAAGGCACCATGAAGGGGGCGGACTTTGTCCGGGTCGTCCCTGATCAAATGCATCAGCTGGAGGTCGCGAAGGTTGAGACGTTTGCGTTTCGCCCGCAAAGATCGGCGATCGGCCAGATCGGATATAATGAGGATGCCTCCACGATCGTCCTGACACCGTTCTCGGGCCGGGTGACCCGTCTGGTTGCCAAGCTCGGCGATCGGGTCAAGAAGGGCGATCCGCTGCTGGAAATCGACAGCCCCGAGCAGCTGGTCCCGCAGAACGACTTCATCGCCGCCCAGGCGGCAAGACGCAAGGCAGGCTCCCAGCACAATCTGGCTGTCATCCTCGAGAAGCGCGTTCGCGATCTCCATGAAGGCAAGGCTGCGCCCTCCAAGGACCTGCAGCAGGCCGAGGCGCAGCTTGCCGCCGCCGAACATGACATGCGATCGGCGGAGACGGCGTTCGAAGCCGCCCGCGTCCGCCTGCGGATTTTAGGCCGGACCGATGCGGAGATTTCGAAACTCGAGCAGGATGGCATGCTGAGCCGCGTGACCACGATCACCGCGCCGATCGACGGCACCGTCGTCTCGCGCAAGGTCGGACCGGGGCAATTTGTCAAAGCGGACTCCGGCGAGGCCCTGTACACGATCGCCGACCTTTCGACGGTGTGGCTGAAGGCGCAGATCTTCGAGCAGGATATCGCGCAGGTGCGGATCGGCCAGGAGATCGAGGCCAGGGTTTCCGCGGTGCCGAACCGGGTGTTCAAGGCCCGCATCAACGCCATCAACGCGACGTCGGACCTGACGACGCGCCGTGTCGTGGTCCGGTCCGAGATCGAGAATACGGATCATGCGCTCAAATCCGAGATGTTCGCGATGTTCAGGATCAGCATCGGTGAAACATCGCGAAATCCCGCGGTGCCGACCGACGCTGTGATTCGCGAGGGCGATAGCGGCCACCGTCTGGGTCGAGACCGAGCCCTTGCTCTTCAAACGCCGCCCGGTCGAGATCGGAATCCAGCAGGACGGCCTGACGCAAATTCGCAGCGGCCTCGAGGCCGGAGAAAAAGTCCTCGCGCGCGGCGCGATCTTCGTCGACAACGAGTGGCGTCAATGAAGATAGCGTTTTCAAGCGAAGTGGATACCGGTTCGCGTCAAGAAAACGCGTCAAATAAAGAAGCCGGGGCCACGGATGCTGCGTAGTCTGATTGCGTTTTGCCTGTCGCGGCGGCTCTTGGTGATGGTCGCGTTCGCGGCCTTTCTCGGCCTCGGCTACGTCACCTTCCTGATGCTGAACATCGAGGCCTATCCCGACCCGGCGCCGCCGATCGTCGAGATCATCGCCCAGCAGGCGGGCCAGTCGCCGGAGGAAGTCGAGCGCTACATCACGATCCCGATCGAGATCGCGGTCGCCTCGACGCCGGGGCTGAAGTTCATTCGCTCCAATACCGTCTACGGGCTCGGTTTCGTCCGCCTGCAGTTCGAATACGGCCGCGACTATCATTTCGTGCGCCAGCAGACCCTCAACCGGCTGAAGGACGCGGTGCTGCCGGCCGGCGTGCTGCCGGT
Organism: Bradyrhizobium sp. OAE829; assembly: GCF_040546575.1. Lineage (NCBI taxonomy): Bacteria > Pseudomonadati > Pseudomonadota > Alphaproteobacteria > Hyphomicrobiales > Nitrobacteraceae > Bradyrhizobium > Bradyrhizobium sp. OAE829. The sequence goes on from NZ_JBEPOE010000001.1 coordinate 2,997,420, forward strand.
GATCTCGCCCGCCGGCGGCATCAGCGAAATCTTCCGCTACGAGCTGGTCGGCCCGCCGGGCATGGACGTGATGAAGCTCAAGGCGCTGCAGGACTGGGTGGTCGAGCGCAAGCTGCGCATCGTGCCAGGGGTCGCCGACGTCGCGGTGCTCGGCGGCAAGACCAAGGAATTCCAGGCCGAGATCAATCTCGACCGCATGATGGCCTACGGGCTGACGCTGCCGCAGATCATGACCGCGATCTCGGGCAGCAACTCCAATGTCGGCGGCCGCACCATCTCGATCGGCGAACAGTCGGTCAATGTCCGCAGCATCGGCGTCATCAGTTCGATGGACGACATCGGCAACATCGTGCTGACCCAGCAGGGCGGCGTCCCGGTGCTGGTATCCGACGTCGCCAAGGTCCAGATCGGGTTCGCGCCCCGGCTCGGTCTCGCCGGCCGTGACGACAAGACCGACGTCGTGACCGGCATCGTGCTGATGCAGAAGCTCGAACGCACCATGGACGTGGTCAAGCGCGTGCGCGCGGCGGTGGAGAAGATCAACACCGACGGATCGCTGCCGTCAGGCGTCAAGATCGTGCCGTTCTATGACCGCGGCGATCTCGTTGCGATCACGGTGCAGACCGTGCTGCATAACCTCTTGTTCGGGATCGCGCTGATCTTTCTGATCCAGTGGGTCTTTCTCGGCGATCTGCGCTGCGCGGTCATCGTCGCGGCGAACATTCCGGTGGCGCTGTTCCTGGCCGTCATGATCACGGTGATGCGGGGCGAGTCCGCCAATCTGTTGTCGGTCGGCGCCATCGACCTCGGCATCATCGTCGACGGCACCGTGATCATGGTGGAGAACATCTTCCGCCATATCGCCCACCACACGCCGGGGGTGGCCCCGGACCGGCGGGCGCGGCTCAGCGACAAGCTGCACCGGATCCTGACCGGCGCCATCGAAGTCGACAAGGCGATCTTCTTCTCGGTGATCATCACGATCGCGGCCTTCCTGCCGCTGTTCACCATGCAGGGCGTCGAAGGCCAGATCTTCGGGCCGATGGCGCGCACCTATGCGTATGCGCTGCTCGGCGCCGTCATCGCCACCTTCACCGTGACGCCGGTGCTGGCCTCGATCCTGCTGCCGGCCCATGTCAGGGAAGTCGAAACCTTCGTGGTCCGCCATATCCGGACCGTCTACCAGGCCATCCTGGTGCCCGCGGTCCGCAACTATCGAAGGTCAGCTGTGATCGCCGCGGTGTTTCTCGCGCTGTGCCTCAGCTTGAGTTTCCGGCTCGGCACCGAATTCCTGCCCAAGCTGGAAGAAGGCAATCTCTGGATCCGCGCCGTGATGCCGCCGACCATCACGCTCGAAGCCGGCATGGAAACGGTGACCAAGATCCGCGCCATCATATCGAGCTACCCGCCGGTCCAGACCGTGTTTTCCGAGCAGGGTCGCGGCGAGGAAGGCACCGACCCTGATGGATCGTTCCTCGCGGAGTTCTTTGTCCCGCTCAAGCCGGCCGACACCTGGCCGGCGGGGCTGACCAAGGAGCAGATGGTCAAGCAGATGAGCGAGAAGCTCAACCGCGAATTCGTCGGCATCGATTTCAACTTCTCGCAATACATCCAGGACAATATCGAGGAAGCCGTTTCCGGCGTGAAAGGCGAGAACTCGATCAAGATCTTCGGCAAGGACCTCACTGAGCTGGAGCGGCTGTCGAAATCGGTGAAGACCGAACTCTCCGGCGTGCGCGGCGTCGCCGATCCCGCCAGTTTCAATCTGCTCGGACAGCCCAATCTGGTCGTCCAGATCGATCGCGCCAAGGCCGCGCGCTACGGCTTCTCGATCAGCGACATCAATTCCGTGGTCCAGGCCGCGATCGGCGGCCAGGAGGTTTCCAAGGTCTATGAAGGTGAGATGATCTTCGCGCTGACGGTGCGTCTGGCGCCCGAATTCCGCAGGGATGTCGATGCCATCCGCGCGATCCCGGTGGCGCTGCCGAATTCGGATCCGAAGACGCCGACCGCCTATATCCGGCTCGGCGACCTCGGCGAGGTCAAGCTCGTCAGCGGTGCGGCCTATATCTACCGCGAGAACAGCCAGCGCTTCATCCCGCTGAAATACAGCGTTCGCGACCGCGATCTCGGCTCGACCGTGGTCGAGGCGCAGGACCGGATCGCGAAGAAGGTCCCGGTTCCCCAAGGCTACTCGATGGAATGGTCCGGCGAATACGGCGCGCTGGTCGACGCCAAGAAGCGGCTCGCGCTGATCGTGCCGCTCAGCCTGCTGTTGATCCTGATGCTGCTGTACAGCCTGTTCAATTCGATCCGCGACAGTCTGCTGGCGCTGTCGGGCATCCCCTTTGCGGTGGCCGGCGGCATTCTGGGGCTCTATATCGGCGGCCTGAATTTCAGCGTCTCGGCCGCGGTCGGATTCATCTCGCTGTTCGGCGTCTCAGCGATGGATGGCATTCTCCTGATGTCCTATATCCGGCGCGAAATCGATGAAGGCATGGGAACCGAGGACGCGATCATCAGCGCCGCCGAAACAAGGATGCGGCAAATCTTCATGACCGGGTTGTCGGCCTGTATCGGCCTGGTCCCGGCGGCGTTCTCGACCGGAATCGGTTCGCAGGTTCAGCAACCGCTGGCTTGCGTCATCGTCGGCGGAATGCTGCTGTCCCCGATCTGTAGCCTGCTGGTGATCCCGGTGCTGGCACGGTTGTGGATGCCGGCGATACAGGAAACCGGATTGGCGCATGAAGCGGCGTCCCATTAGGACGCCGCGCGTAAGGAAATCGACCGAATGACTTTGCCGATGAACTGGAACGAATGGGCGCAGCACGACGGCGTGGCGCTGGCGGAGCGCGTCAGGAAAGGCGAGCTGACGGCGCAGGAATTGGCAAGCCAGGCGGCCGCGGCCATCGCGAAAGTCGATCCGGCGCTGTCTGCCGTGGTCGAAGTGTTCGAGGACGCGATCGACGATCCCGCCAAGGCCGGCGCCAATCTTGCGGGGCCGTTTGCCGGCCTGCCGTTCCTGATGAAGGATCTGGGTCCGACCATGAACGGGCGCCTGCAGGAAATGGGATCGCTGCTGATGCGCGGCAACCGCGCCACGTCAGATACGTTCCTGACGTCGAAGATGCGCCAGGCCGGACTCAATTTGATCGGACGGACCACCACGCCGGAGTTCGGCGTATGCAGTTCGGCTGATAATCCCGCCGTCTACGTCACGCGCAACCCATGGAATACCGACTACACCACCTGCGGATCGTCGGCCGGCAGCGCCGCGATGGTCGCGGCGGGCGCGGTACCGATCGCGCATGCCACCGACGGCGGGGGGTCGATCCGCATTCCGGCCGGCGTCAACGGCAACATCGGTCTCAAGGTTTCACGCGGCGTGTTCTCGCTCGCGCCACATCTCTCTGACTTGAGCGGGTTGGTGTCGATCCAGGGCTGCCAGTCGCGCACGGTGCGCGATACCGCCGCCTTCGTCGATGCCTGCCGCGGTCCCGCGCCCGGCGAATTGATGCCGTTCTGGACCGCGCCGGAGCCCTATCAGGACATGATCAAGCGCGATCCGGGGAGGCTCAAAATCGCGCTCTCGCACCAATGGGGCGACTATCAGGCGACACCGCAGATCGCGTCGGAGCTGAAAAAGGCCGGACAATTCCTCGAAGGCCTCGGCCATCACGTCGATTACGCGTTGCCGGCGGTCGACTACCGCGCCGCGTTTGAAGCCCAGACCACCTGCTACATCAGCAATTTTGCGGTGGTCATCAGCAACATGCTCGCCGTCCGCGGGCTCGAAAAGCCGCCGGCGGACCTCATCGAACCGGTCAACATCCGGATCTGGGAAGCCGGCCGGCACACGACCTTCGCCGAGCGGGCGCGCATGCAGGCCGTCTTCAACACGACCTCGCGCGGCTTCGGCGCATTCTTCGAGGATTGGGACATCATCCTGACGCCGATCACTGCGCTGCCGACGCCGAAGGTCGGCACCACGGAATATCTGACCATCTCGGACAATCCGTCGGTGCTGGACTGGTTCGGCAATCTGTGGCGCAATTTTGCGTTCACGCCGCTCGCCAATCTGTGCGGGATTCCCGCGATCTCGCTGCCGATGGCACAGCATGAGCATGGCCTGCCGCTGGGCATTCAGGCCCAAGCCAGGCAGGCCAATGACAGCCTGCTGCTGCAGCTGGCGGCGCAGATCGAGCGCGCGCTCGGCGGAAAGTGGAACTCGGGACGGAAGCCCAGCGTGCACGCGACGAACGGCTGAGCCGTCTTTGGCTCGTCCATCAATATGGTCTAGAACGTCCGTATGTCCGAAGCATCAAAAGTCGACACGCCGCTGCCGTTTGACGAACTGGCCGACGCCATCAAGAGCCACCGCTCCGTCTATGGGCACATCAGCGGGCTTCAGCTCGACCGCGCCGCCCCTGGCGAAGCCTGGTCGAGCCTGCCCTACCGCCCGGTCTTCGTCGGCGACACCGGAACCGGTGTGCTTCATGGCGGCGTCGTCACCGCGATGCTCGACGAGAGCTGCGGCATGGCGGTCCAGCTCGCGCTCGACGGCACGCGCGCGATCGCAACGCTCGATCTGCGCATCGACTATTTGAAGCCGGCAACGCCCGGCCTCGACATAAGGGCGCATGCGATCTGCTACCGCGTCACCCGCTCGATCGCCTTCGTGCGCGCGACCGCCTATCAGGAGACCGAGGACGATCCGGTCGCCACCGCAACGGCCTGCTTCATGGTCGGCGCCAACCGCACCAACATGCTCAAGGGCCGCTCGAGGGAGGATCTCGCGCTGCCGACGCTTGAAGCGCCGGAAGATCCGACCGGCCCGTTCGCCCAAAGCCCGTTCGCGCGCGCCCTCGGCATCCGCGTCAGTGACGACGGCACGCTGGTGATGCCGTTCTCACAGAAGATCATCGGCAACCCGATCCTGCCCGCGATCCATGGCGGCATGACCGGCGCTTTTCTCGAAACCACCGCCATCGTCGGCGTGACGCGCGAACTCGGCGTGTCGCTGCCGAAGCCGATCGGGCTGACGATCAATTATCTGCGCTCCGGCCGCGCGCTGGACAGCTACGCCAACGTCTCGATCGTCAAGCAGGGCCGGCGCGTCGTCGCCTTCGAGGCGCAGGCCTGGCAGGACGACCGGACCAAACCGATCGCCTCGGCGTTCGGGCATTTCATGCTGAGGCCGGCGCCGGGCGCGGACGAGGAATAGGCGTATCCAGGCGTTAAGCTTACGATCCAAGCAGTCATCGACAAGCGGCTACCGCCGGGCTTAAAACTGTCAGGTGCTGACCGCGGCCACACGGGCATTAACGGGATGTGGATGCTCTCGCTGTTGTCTCGCCATGGTTGATGGTGGAACATTGGCGCATAGAGCGCACTGATTTTTGAGGGAACGGTATTGCTGGATCCAAAATGGGATGAGCGATTTATGCTCCTGGCGCATCATCTTGCCTCCTGGAGTATCGAGAAAGGGCGGCGCGTCGGCGCCGTGATCGTCGGGCCGGATCATGAAATCCGCTCGACCGGCTTCAACGGGCTGCCGCGCGGCGTTCGCGATGACCTCGAGGAGCGCCATTCGCGCATCACTGGCGCCAAATATATCTGGAGCTGCCACGCCGAACAGAATGCGATCTTCAATGCGGCCCGCATTGGCGTCGCGCTCAAGGGCTGCACCATCTACGTTCCCTGGTTTCCCTGCGTCGAGTGCACCAAGGCCATCATCCAATGCGGCATCACGGCGCTCGTCGCCTACGCACCCGACCGGCCGAACTCGAACTGGGCCGAGGATTTCTCCATCTCCGGCCAAATGCTGAACGAAGCCAATATCGAGGTTCGGCTGATTCCGCGGCTCGCCGAACTGCCCGATGCCAGCGAAGAGTGAGGCGTAAGGCAAAGCACGCTAACCCGTAGCCCTTGAAGCCGCTGCGGCGAAGATCGCGTCGACATTGTCGGGTGCAAAAAACTCAGTCGGCGATATCGTGCCGGCGTTGAGGCGTGCAAATCCGTCCATGGCCGCCTGGTTGCCGTGAACTGCCCCGAGCAGTTGTTGCAGCTCGGGCGGCGGAGGTTCCAGCGTCGCGAGTTCGCAAGTGAAGTCGTACATCGCCCCGACTTGCGCGTCCCGGGTGCGCTGATATTCACCCATGGCATCCTCGAATGGGCGCGCGCCCGAGAACGACTGGTCGAGCGCGCTCGCGCAGAGTTCGGCGTCGCGGAACGCATCGAGAATGCCCTGCGCGGTGATGAAGTCCCTGTTGTAGCCGGCGTCCCCCACGAGGGCCCAGCCGGGGCCGCAGGGCTTGCGAAAATAGTTCGGCACCGCGGCGCCGGCAAATGGCGCTTCGCGGGTCGCGCTACGCAGGCGCTGGGCAAAGGCCGGCGCCAGTTCGATCGTCTTCAGGTAGCTTCCCTCGATGTCCTGCTTGTTTTTTGCAAACTCTGCGTAAGGCCATCCGGCGATCACAAGCGTCAGATCGTCATGGGTCGGCACTGCCGCGAACGCGCGCATATCGCGGCTATAAATTTCCAGCCGGCCGTTCATCGGCAGCCCGCTCCAATAGCTGTAGTAACCCGCCAGCAAGGGCGGCTTCTCGCGGTATTGCTCCGGCTGAACCGCCTCACTCACCATCGAATGCCGGCCGTCGGCCCCGACGATGATTGCGGCGTGCTCCGTGACCGACCCGCCCTGCTTTGATCGCCCCTTGATGCCGACGGCACGCCCGCCTTCGATCATGATCTCCTCGACCGTAAAGCCCTGACGGATCTCCGCGCCGGCTTCGGCAGCGGCGTCGACCAGCAGCTTGTCGAGGATCGTCCGCCTCGGACAATAGGCGAGAGGATGCTGGTCGGTGCCTGGGGCGCCGGCAATCGTGAAGGGGCCGAAGTCGAAGGCGTAGGTGTGGATCGGCGGACATCCGGTCGCTATGAGGCGGTCGAGCAGCCCCCATCGCGAGACGGCAGCCACCCCGAGGGGATGCAGAATATGCGTTGAGACGGTGTCGCTCGGGAACGATGCACGGTCGACCGCGAGCACGCGGTAGCCCTTGCGGGCCAGCAGCATTGCGGTTGAGGAACCGGCGCATCGCGCACCCACGACGATCACATCGAATGCCTTGCCCATCGAAATCTCCCTCAGTGCTTGCGCGCGGGCCGTTTGCCGCATGGCTAACTGGCAGCGACGCTGACCTTCAGGGGATCAACATGACAGAGCTTCAAATTCCAAACTTTGCCGAAAATCCGTGCTTCTTTGCTTGGCAGAAGGTTCCGCCGTCGGCCGGAGCAAGTAAATGGATGCCTTGTCGGAAGCCCTGGCGTCGGTGCGCATGACCGGCGCGATCTTCTATCACGCGGAGTGCACCGCTCCCTGGGGGTTCAGCGTGCCGCATTTGCAGGACGTCGCCCACGTGCTGGCCCCCGGGACCGAGCGACTGGTCAGCTATCATTTGGTCACCGATGGGAAAGCGGTGGTGACCTTCCCCGGTGAAGAGGACATTGCTGTCACGGCGGGCGACATCCTGATCATCGCCCACGGCGATGCCCACACGGTTTCGAACGGCTCGCCGTCAACCCTGATCGACAGCGGCGTCTCGCTCGCCGAATTCCTGGCGGGCGGTCAGACCACCATGCGATTGGGCGGCGGCGGCGAGATGACCCGATTTGTCTGCGGCTATTTCGGCTGCGAGCGGCATGCCGATCGGCTTTTCCTTGCCGGCCTGCCGCTGATGATCAAGATCAATCTTCGCGGCGACCCGGCCGGCGAATGGCTAGAGAGCTCGGTTCGTCACCTGGTTTCGCAGGCCGGATCGGCGCGACCGGGACAATCGGTGCTGCTTTCCAAGATGGCGGAGGCGCTCTTCATCGAGACCATTCGCCGCTATATGGAGGCGTTGCCACCGGAGCAGACCGGCTGGCTTGCGGGCGCGCGGGATGCGGTCGTCGGCGGCGCGCTGGCGCTTCTGCACCGCAAGCCCCGGCATCACTGGACGCTGGACGAACTTGCCGCCGAGCTCGCGACCTCGCGCTCGGTTCTCACCGAGCGGTTCTCCCGCTTCCTCGGCGAGCCGCCACTGACTTACCTCGCACGCTGGCGATTGCAGCTGGCTGCAAGGATGCTGCAGACGACGCGCGACGCGGTGCTCCAGATCGCGTCGGAGGTCGGGTATGATTCAGAGGCTGCCTTCAATCGCGCATTCAAGCGCGAGTTCGGCGTTCCACCGGGACAGTTTCGACGGTCAGTCTCCCGATCGCATCATTCCTGATGCCGCCCCAAAGCGAGGCCATCCTGATCGCCGCACGGCTCGCTACGTCGCCCCTTCGTCAGGAATATTCAGCACCACACCACACGCCTTGCAGTGCACGGCATCGCTGTCATGGCGCTGCAGGCCGCAGGAGGGGCAGGGAAAACGCACCTTGCTCGGAGACAGCAGCGCGCGGGCAAGATTGAAGAACAGCGTCACGCCGAAGATCATGATCACGACCGTAATCATGCGGCCGACCGTTCCGCGCAGGGTGATGTCGCCAAAGCCGGTCGTCGTCAGCGCCGTGACGGTGAAATACAGCGCGTCGGCATAATTCGTGATCTGCTCGTTGCGAAACTTCTGGGTCTCGTAGACGATCGCGGTCATCACGAAAATGAAGACCGCAAGATTGGTGACGGCGAAGATCACTTCCTCGTTGCGCCGGAAAAACGTGCTGTCGCCGCGCAGCCGGGTCAGCATCTGAACCTCGCGCAGCAGCCGCAAGGTGCGCAGGATGCGCAGAAAGCCGCCCGCTTCTCCCGCCAGCGGGGCCAGGAACGAGGCGATCGCGATCAGATCGGTCCAGGTCGAAATGCGGGTAAATGCCCGCAACGGACGACGGTTGATGAACAGGCGCGCGGCGAAATCGGCCAGGATCACCGCGCCGAACAGGACGTCGAGCGTTTCGACGATCTCGCTTGGGGGCAGGAACGACGTTACGACGATGAACAGCACCGTGACGATGTCGAACGCCAGCAGCGCGTAGCGAAAGCGGACGCCGAGCGGCGTGTCGCTTTCGTAAAGCCGCCGGATATTGCTTTTCAGCGCGCCGAGGTTCATGGCGGCATGTTCACAGGTTTACCCGCATCATGGCAAGCCACGTGGGCCGCCGCGTTGAGGCATCACGCCGCCGCCCGGGCGCGCATTTCGTCGCTGGGCCTGACGTCCTGCGAGCGGCTGTAGATCGCAACGGCCGATATCAACACCACGGTAAGCACGCCGAACAAGGCGCGGTAGGCGGTCTCGGAGCGGGCGCCATCGGCCAGGGGCTCGAACCCGCCGACGATGATGCCCGACAACGTCTGCATGCAGGCGACGCCCAGCATCACGGCGGTGTTGATGGTCGCAATGCCGCGGCCGATCAGCCGGTCCGGGAAGATGCCGCGGCCATGCGTCATCACCATGGTGCTGGAGGCGCTGAAGAAACCGATGGCGACGATGGCGCCGACGGGCACCCAGACCGGCGGGCGGGAAGCGAGCGCCAGCGTCGCAAGCATGGATATGGTCACCATGGTGCCGCCGATGGCAATCCATTTGCGCGTGTCGAGCACGCGGTCCAGGGGGCCGAAGGCGACGATGCCGAGCTGGTAGGTTATCACGGCGGCCAACAGCACGTTGCCGGCCTCGATCGGGCTCATGCCATACACCTCGCGCAGGAACGAGCCGCCCCACAGGCCCTGAACGGTGAAGGTGCAGGCATAGTTGCAGAAATTCATCGCCAGGATCGGCCGGAGGCGCGGGTTGCCCAGCACCTCGATCAGGCCTTGCAGCATCTGGCGTGGCGGCTCCGGGGTGCGGTCGAGAAACGGATGGCCGGGCGGCGCGTCGCGCACCACCAGCCACACGGCGATGGTGGCGAGTGCGATGAAGACGACGACAGCCCCGAACACGGCGCGCCAGCCGACGGCCCCCGAGGCCCATGCCAGCGGCGTGGTGGCGAAGAGATTGCCGAGCAGTCCGATCGACAGCACCATGGCGGTGAGCGTGGAAAAACGATCCGGTGGAAACCAGCGCGAGATCACCACCATGCTGCCGATCAGCATGACGCCGAAGCCGGCGCCCATCAGGACGCGGCCGGTGAGCAGAACCGGCCAGCTGGGCGCCAGCGTGAAGATCGCAGCGCCTGTCGTGGCGAGGATCAGCATGCAAGCCACGGTGCGCCGCGGGCCGAAATGGTCGAACAGAAGGCCGCAGGGGATCTGCATCGCGGCGAAGCCGAAGAAGAACGCGCCCGTCAGCGCGCCCAAGGCTTCCGGTCCGATGGCGAGGTCGCGCATCAGGTCGAGGCCGATGGTGACGTTGGCGGCGCGGAAAAAATGACTGGCGACATAGGCCGTGGCCAAGGTCGCGACGATGATCAGGCCCCGGCGGTGGGCAAAAGGGCGCCGCAACGCGGAGCTCATCGACTGGGGGGTATCCCTCTTGTTGCTTGTTGCCCGGCAGGCGTTTCCAATCACCGAACCTATGCGGCCTTGGCAGGCAGTTCAAGGTCAGGCCTATGGTTGGCCGTCATCCGCGGCTACGCGCCGGGCTTGCGGTGAAATGAGGCCACCCATAAGAACGTGGATCGACATCGCTGGAGGGAGGCAATCTGGTGGTTAAGCTCTCACATCGTCGCAATGTCATGAATGCCGTGATCACCGTTGCATCCGCCATCGCCTTCGCAGGCCCGCTGGTGGCAAGCGCGGTCGTGCATGCCGCCGAGTTTCCAGCGCGCAGCATCACGCTCGTCGTCCCATACCCGGCCGGCGGCGGCGTCGACGCCATGGCGCGCGTGGTGGCGCAAAAACTGTCGGACACGTTCCGCCAGACCGTGACCGTCGACAACCGCGGCGGCGGCGGAGGAACCATCGGCACCCGCGCTGTCGCGCGCGCCGCGCCTGACGGCTACACGCTGCTGCTGGGCCACACCGGGACGCTGTCGATCAATCCCAGCCTCTACACCAAGCTCGGCATGGACCCGCGCAAGGATTTTGCGCCGATCGGTCTCGTCGCGTCGATGCCGGTGGCCCTGCTCGCGCACCCGTCGTTCTCAGCCAAGACGGTTGCTGAAACGATCGCGCTCGCAAAAAAGGAGCCGGGCAAACTCAATATCGGCACATCGCCGGTCGGCACCGGCGGCTACATGTGCGCGGAACTGTTCAAGGCCGAATCCGGTATCGATGCCGCTATCATTCCCTACAAGGGCACGGCGCCCGTGATGAACGACCTGCTCGGCGGCCATGTGCCTGTCGCGTTCGGCGTGCTGCCGCCGGCGCTCGGCAATATCGCGGCCGGCCAGTTGCGCGCCATCGCCGTGACCAGCAAGGCGCGCTTCTCGCTACTGCCTGACGTGCCGACTTTCGACGAGTCCGGGATGCCGGGCTTCGAAGCCGTGCTGCATTACGGGCTGCTGGCGCCGTCAGGCACGCCGCCTGAGATCGTCGAACTCCTCAGCGCCGAGCTGCGCAAACTTGTCAGCGATCCGGAGGTGCAGAAACGCATCCGTCTCGAAGGCGGCGATCCCCTGGCCTCGACGCCGGCCGAGTACGCCGACGACATCGACAAGGAAGAGAAGAAGTGGAGCAAGCTCGTGCATCAGCTCGGGCTGAAGGTGGAATAGCGGCGGTTGCGTGAGCGGGATGAAATAGCGACCGCGAAGGAAGTGCGCTCCCTCTCCCGCTCTTGCGGGGGAGGGTTGGGGTGGGGGCTCTCTCCACGAGTCGTCGGGTGGAGAAAGCCCCCACCCGGATCGCATCTTCCGATGCGATCCGACCTCCCCCGCAAGCGGGAGAGGTGCAGCGAGCCCGCCGCCGCGTCACCGACCCCCCGTCAAATATTCGGATTCCACATCACCGGAATTTCCCGGTAGCCGCTGCCGTGTTTCTCGACATGCGCGAGCGACGGAAACGGATAGTGGAAACCCTGCACCCGCATCTTGTCGGCCGCCAGCATGTCGTAAACCTTGCGGCGGGTCGCTTCCGCCATCGCCGGGTCCTGATCGTAAAAGACGTGCCAGTCGGGATGCCGGACGAACAGGAACGGCACGTGGGTGACATCGGACTGCACGTAGACGGAGTCCGGGCCTGAAGCGATCACGAACGAGCTATGGCCGGGCGAGTGCCCGGGCGTACCCTGCGCGGTGACGCCGGGAATCACTTCCTTGCCTCCCTCATAGGTTCTCACACGCTTCAGAGCCTCCGGTGTGAAGACCCGCCGCGCATTCTTGAAGACGCCCTCGATACGGCCTTTGGGGGCGCGACTCATTTCGCCGTCGTCCATCCAGTACTGGTGCTCCCTGGCGGGCACCAGGATCTCGGCGTTCGGATAGGTCAGTGAATTGTCGTCCATCAGGAGGCCGTTCACGTGGTCGCCGTGATAGTGCGAGATGATCACGACATCGACGGCGTTGCGGTCGATGCCCGCGGCCGCGAGGTTGGTCACGAACTGGCCGGCGGTGCCGTTGCTCTTCTTGTAATTGCTCTCGCCGGTGCCGGTATCGATGATCGCCAGCTTCGATCCGGTGTTGATGGCGATCGGGTTGTATGGCGTGGTCATCATGTCCTTTTCCATGAAGACCTCAGCGAGCGCGGCGTTCACCACATCCTTCTTGATGTTGGTGACGTGATCCTCCGCCATCTTGAACCGGTTGACGCCGTCGGTGGCCACCGTCACCTCGATGCTGCCGATCTTGTAGCGGTACCAGCCGGCGGTCTGCTTGCCCGCTGGCGGCGTGGCGGCGCGGGTGGGCTGATTGAACGGCAGGCTCGTGGCTGCTGCCGCGCCTGCGGCAGCCGACAACAGATCGCGGCGCGTGAAAGCCGTCATAGGCGTCTCCCCTCAATTATTTATCCCGGGATTTGGCTCCCGAATTGGCGCGTGAATACTCCTGATTATTGAGACCTTCCGCAAGCTGAAGCCAGACCGAAATCTTCGAAGCCGGCCGGTGCGGGAGCTACCCGGCCCCGCATTTCCTCGCCCGCCCCCGCCTGTCACCTGGGGAACAGCGCGCCGGCGCGGCAGCAGGCATTGTCCTCCTCACCGGACAGCGGACGCGATGGTCGCGCCGCCCGGAGCAAAGGGAGATACTGCGATGAATACCAGGATCAGGAATGCCGGTACCCTCGACACGCGCGCACTTGCCGACCACGAACTCGAAGCCGTCACCGGCGGCAAGGCCACCTACTACCAAATGGGCGGCCATTGGTACATTGTCGGCCACAACAAGTACGGCCAGTCCACCGGTGTGACCCGGGTTACCTGATGGACTTTGCCGGACCTGCAAAGGAAACCGGCAATGCAAAGGGCGGCCGCAAGGTCGCCCTTTCTTCGTTTCGGATCGCCGCGACGGATAGCGCGATCAGTCGTTTGCGCCGTGGATGGAAGCAACGACCGCGGCCGTGACCTCGTCGGTCCTGGCCTTGCCGCCGAGGTCCGGCGTGTGAAAGCGGGGGTCGGCCGTGACACGCTCGACCGCCTGCATCAACCGCGTCGCGGCCGCCGGCTCGCCGATGTGCTCCAGCATCATCACCGATGACCAGAACGTCCCGACGGGATTGGCGATGCCTTTGCCGATGATGTCGAAGGCCGAGCCATGGATAGGCTCGAACATCGAGGGATAGGTCCGCTCCGGATTGAGATTCGCGGTTGGCGCGATGCCGAGCGAGCCGGCGAGCGCGGCAGCGAGATCCGACAGCACGTCGGCATGCAGATTGGTGGCCACCACGGTATCGATCGTCTCCGGCTTCATGACCATGCGCATGGTCATCGCGTCGACCAGCATCTTGTCCCAGGTCACGTCCTTGAACTCGGCCGCGATCTCGGTGGCGATCTCGTCCCACATCACCATGGCATGGCGCTGGGCGTTGGATTTGGTCACGACGGTGAGCAGCTTGCGCGGCCGCGACTGTGCGAGCCTAAAGGCGAAGCGCATGATGCGCTCGACCCCGGGACGGGTCAGGATCGAGACGTCGGTTGCGACTTCGAGCGGCAGGCCCTTATGGACGCGGCCGCCGACGCCGGCATATTCGCCTTCCGAGTTTTCGCGGACGATCACCCAGTCGAGTTCCTTGCCGTGCACGTTGCGCAGCGGGCTGGTGATGCCGGGCAGGATCCGCGTCGGGCGGACATTGGCGTATTGATCGAACGGCTGGCAGATGGCGAGCCGCAGCCCCCACAGCGTGATATGATCGGGCACATCAGGCGCGCCGGCCGAACCAAACAGGATCGCGTCGTGATTCCTGATCTGGTCGCGGCCATCCTCCGGCATCATGATGCCGTGCTTCTTGTAGTATTCGGACCCCCAGTCGAAATGATCGACCTTGAATTTGAAATTGCCGTCGCGCTCGGCCAGCGCGTGCAGCACCTCGACACCTGCGGCAATGACTTCGGTGCCGATCCCGTCGCCCGGGATGGCTGCTATGGCGTACGTCTTCATCGATTGGTCTCCGGATTGCGAATGTCGTTGTCAGCTTTGGGTGACCGCACGCTTGCGGCGGCGGGTTCAATTTCGAGCTCAGTTTCCCTTGGCGCCTGCAGCCTTGATCACGGCGCCCCAGCGCGGCACTTCGGCTGTCAGATGCGCCTTGAGCGCCGCCGGCGTCGCCAGCTCCGCCGCGACCGGCTCGGTGCCGAGATTGGCAAACCGCTCGATCACCTTGGGGTCTTTCAGCGCAGCCTGAAGGGCTGTGACCAGCTTGTCAGTGGCGTCTTTGGGCAATCCCTTCGGGGCCCACAAGGCGTGCCAGGCTGCGGCCTCGAAACCCTTGACGGCGCCACTATCGAGCGTCGGCAGGTCGGGCAATGACGAGACCCTGGCTTTGGTCGTGACCGCAAAGCCCTTGATCTTGCCTTCCTTGATCTGGTTGGTGGTGTTGGTGGTCTGGTCGCACATCACGTCGAACTGGCCGCTGAGCAGGTCGTTCATGGCGGGCCCGGTGCCGCGATAGGGAATCCCGTTCATCTGCACGCCGAGCTCCTTCATCAGCATCAGCATGCAAAGATGCGAGGCGGAACCGATGCCGGCATGTCCGTAGACGGCCTTTTCGCCGCTCGCGCGAATCCACGCCACGTACTCGGTGACATTGGTGGCAGCGAGTGTCGGCTTCGACACCAGGGTCATCGGCACGTCGGTGATGCGGCCGAGGTGGTCGAAATCGTCGACGACGTCATATTTGAGGGAGTCGTAGAGCGCGGGCGCGGTGGCGTGCGCGATGTGCCAGATCGCGAGCGTGTAGCCGTCGGCGGCCGACTTCGACACGCGCGCCATGCCGAGCGTGCCACCGGCGCCGCCGACATTTTCGACCAGGATGGTCTGGCCGAGGCTTCGGCCCATCGATTCCGCGATGAGGCGGGCCACGGTGTCGGTCGGCCCCCCGGCCGCCGCCGGCACGATGATGGTGATCGGTTTTGCCGGAAAGGCGGTCTGCGCGAAGGCTGGTTGTGACGCCCATAGCGACGCGGCCGCGATGGCGCCGGATAGGATCGTGCGACGGTTGAACCGCATTGGACCGCTCCCTGAAATTGGTTGGTTGGCTGATTTCAGCGCTTCCGGACAAGCTACGGCCAAAGGTCACGCGCCTTCAATCGGCATACGATTATACAAATATTTGATATAATCTGCCCGGGGAGGACGAAACATGGAACTGCACCAGCTTCGCTGCTTCGTGGCGGCGGCCGAGGAGCTGCATTTCGGGCGTGCGGCGCAGCGGCTGGAAATGCTGCCCTCCGCGCTCGGGCGCTACATCCGGCTGCTCGAAGACGATCTCGGCACAAGGCTGATGACGCGAACGACGCGCAGCGTGACGCTGACCGATGATGGCGTCGTCCTGCTCAAGGAGGCCCGCGCCTTGCTGGCGCAGGCGGACAATCTGGCGGTCAAATTCCAGGCGCGGGGCCGCAAGCAGGGCGCGATCATCCGCGTCGGCGCGATCGACAGCGCAGCGGCGGGGCTGCTGCCGATGCTGCTTTCGGATTTTCGCGAACAGAGGCCGGACGTCACGGTGAGATTGACGGAAGACAAGACGATCCGGCTGTTGCCGGCGCTGCTCTCCGGCCGGCTCGACATGGCCCTGGTGCGCCCTCCCCAGAAACCTGACAAGCGGCTCGAATTTCTGTTTCTCCTGCACGAGACGGCCGTCGTCGCGGTGCCGGACCATCATCCCCTCGCGTCGAGAAAACGGGTGACCGTCGCCGATCTTGCCGAACAGCCGCTGATCGTACCCGAGCGCCGCTCGCGGCCGCATAGCCACGATCTGACCATGAAACTGTTTGCGCAGGCCGGGCTGCAGGCGCGAATCATCCAGATTGCCAATGAAAAGCAGACCATCGTGAATCTCGTCGCGGCCGAACTCGGCGTTGCCATCGTGCCGCGATGGACGTCGCGAATGGCGGCGCGTGGCGTTCGGTTCGTTCCGCTCGCGGGATCAGACATGAACCGCTTGCCGCTCGCAGCCGCCTGGACCCGCGGCGCGCGCGATTCCATCAGGGACGAAATGCTTGGCATCCTCAAAGCGTCCCTCAAGCGCTATGCACGGGAGGCCTGAAGCCAGGACGATCGCGAGGCAAGCGTGATCTGGATCACGAACAAGCCGGGGCGGAGAAAGGCAAAATCCGGTTCGCCGCAGCATCGTGCGGCGCCTAACCAAGGGAAGACAGCCATGACCGACTTCACTCCCGTCAAAACCGAAGCATTGACATCAGATGAACTCGACCGCGTTGCGGGTGGCATCATCATCGTGGGCGGATTGCAGCGCCAGTTCACCTCCAAGCTGGACTGGGTCGCGCTCAATCCGCAGCCGCTGCCGCCGAAGGTTTTCTTTTCATTCCGCTGGTAGCGGCCGCCGCCGGCTCGGCTCGCGCGCCTAGAGCCTTTGCCGTTCCGATTGAATCGGAATGGCAACGGCTCTAGATTCTGGATTTGACGCGTTTTCTTGACACGAACCGGTATCCACTTCGCTTGAAAACGCTTTAGTTCGTATTGAGCCGGAAGCGCAGCGTTCTGGTGCCGATGAAAGAGATCGCATCGCCCTGCCGCTTCCAGGTCGCGGCATCGGTCAGCGCGGCAATCAGTTCGTCGTCGGCCTGGGCGCGATTGGCCGGACAATTGCGGTTCTCCATCGCGCCGGCGACGAAGATCACGGTGTTGCCCGCCACCGAAAACTGGCCCTTGCCGCCCTTGCACCAGAGTTCGAGCACCACTTCGCCGCGGTCGCCGATTTCCAGATTGGGTATCCGCTTGGAGCCGGGCTGCGGCGGGACATCCATGGTCATTTCCATTCCGAACGGAAAGCCGTTGTCGGCCTGGGCCTGAGCCGCATTGGGGACGGCGGAAACCAGCAGCACCGAAGCAACGCCTGCGAGCTTCACCATGCGCGCGAATGAAACCATGCAACCTCTCTCGAAAAATCCTCAACCCCGATATCGCGCCGTTCTATTGAACAAGTATGTCATTGGCTAGAGCGTTTTCCAGCGAAGTGGATACCGGTTCGCGTCAAGAAAACGCGTCAAATCAAGAATCTAGAGCATCGTTCCGATTCAATCGGAACATGCTCTAGAGCCGTCCGGTTCGGAGCGGTCTTCTGTCCTGCGTCGGTTGAGGCGCAAAATGCCGCACCGACAAGAAAACCCCGCGGGCTGCGCCGCGGGGATCTGGTTGATCGATCCGGGTCTTGCTTCGCAATCCGCTCAGTCGAATTTTGCCTGCGCCGTCTTTCCATCAGGACCGGTCAGTTGAACGACACCTTTTGGCTGAACCGGCAATGCGACGCTGGCGGTGCCGGAAAGCAGCGCGCTCCCGGCAGGCTGCAGCAGGATCCGCTGGGATTTGCCGTCGACAATGAGGATCGCAATCGCCTTGAACCCCGTGGCCGGAATCGATTTCTGGTTCTCGTCGCTGACGAAGAGTTCGAGCTTGTCGGATTTCGACACCAGTTCGACGTGATACGAGCCGGCATGCGCGACCCACCCGCCATTCGTTCCCTTCTCGTCGTGCGCCGAGGCGCAAGTCGACCAGGCCAACATGGCCGCAACCATCAAGAATTTCGCATTCACCGTCATTCTCCGCATGTTGATGTCAAAAAGCTTCGGCGGCTGAATTTGCCGGGGCCGTTCCCGCCTTGCCCTCGGCGCCTCGCCGCAGCCGCTCCAGAGGAGCTTCGCCATATCGAAGGAAGAGAACGGGCGTCAGCAGCGTGTCGAGCAGGGTCGCGCTGAGGAGCCCGCCGAAAATCGTCACGGCCACCGGATGCAGGATCTCCTTGCCGGGCGTTGCCGCATCGATCAGCAGCGGCACCAGCGCCACGCCGGCCGACATCGCCGTCATCAGGACCGGCGTCAGCCGCTCGACGCTGCCGCGAACCACGAGATCGTGGCCAAACGGCATTCCTTCCTTCAGCGCCAGGTTGATGTAGTGGCTGATCTTCAGGATGCCGTTGCGAACCGCAATGCCGGTCAGCGTGACAAATCCGACCATCGACGCAACCGAGAGCGGCTGGCCCGCCAGCCAGAGCGCCGCGACCGACCCGATCAGCGCCAGCGGGACGTTGCCCATGATGATGAAGGCGAGCACGCTCGAGCGGTAGCGGCTGTAGAGAATGGCAAACACCAGCAACAACGACAGCAGCGAGAGTACGCCGATGGTCCGGCTTGCTTCCTCCTGGGCCTGGAACGTTCCCTCCAGCCGAACGTAGAAGCCTTCGGGAAGCCTGGTCGACGCGGTCACCTTGCGGATCGCCGCGATGATGTCGGTCATGTCGGCCGTCCCGTCGGCGTTCGCCAGCACCACCACACGGCGGCGGCCGTTCTCACGCAGGATCTGGTTGGGGCCTTCGGTCTCCTTGACGTCGGCGATCTGCCGCGCCGGGATCCATCCGGCCGGCGTTTCGATCAAGAGGTCGCCCAAGGTTTGCGTGGTGCGAAGCCGGTCCGGCAGCCGCATCGTGACGTCGAACCGGCGATAGCCGTCCACCACCCGTGAAATGACGCGGCCGTTCGAGAGCCGGCTGAGCTGCTGGATCACGGCGGCCGGCTGCACGCCATAGAGCGCGGCACGGCCATAATCGACGCGGATTTCCAGCTGCGGAATCAGCACCTGCTTTTCGACCTGCAGGTCGGTGAGACCCGGAATCTCAGAAAGCTTGCCGCGCAACATGTCAGCGGTCGCGCGCAGGCTGTTCAGATCGTCGCCGAACACCTTCAGCGCAATTTCGGCTCGCACGCCCGAAAGCAGATGGTCGAGCCGGTGCGAAATCGGCTGGCCTACGTTGATCGCAGCGGGAAGCACGGCGAGCCGGGCCCGGATATCAGCGACGATTTCGGTCTTTGGCCGTTTTGATGGCTTGAGATTGACCTCGAGGTCCGACGAATGGACGCCTTCGGCATGCTCGTCGAGCTCCGCCCGCCCGGTTCGCCGGCCAACGGTCTTGACCTCGGGCACCTCAAGGACGAGGCGCTCGGCAATCAACCCGACGCGGTGGGATTCGGCGAGCGAGATTCCCGGATTGAAGAGCATGTTGATCGTGAAGGTGCCCTCGTTGAAGGGCGGCAGGAATGCGCGGGGAAGATAGAATGCGGAAGCCGCCGCGATGACGACCGCCGCGAGTGCGGTAACCATCAGGGCGCGCTGATGGTGGAAAACCCGTTCGAGCAAGGCCGCATTGGCGCGCTTGAGCATCGCGACCAGAGCGCTGTCGCCATGATCGAGGCGCTTGAGATGCGGAAGCATGTGATACGCCATCACCGGCGTCAGGGTGATGGAGACCGCAAGGCTGGCGAGAATCGAGATGATGTAGGCCTGGCCGAGCGGCGCAAACAGCCGGCCTTCGATACCCGACAGCGCAAATAGCGGCACGAACACCAGAACGATGATGGCGGTCGCATAGACGATGCCGGAGCGGACTTCCTGGGATGCCGAGACGACCACATCGAACGCGGAGCGCGGATGCTCCAAAGCACGATTTTCGCGCAGGCGCCGGAAGATGTTTTCGACGTCGACGACGGCGTCATCGACCAGCTCGCCAATGGCGATGGCGATGCCGCCAAGGGTCATCGTGTTGATCGACAGGCCGGCAAAATAGAACACGACCGCGGTTGTCAGGATCGACACCGGGATCGCGGCCAGCGAGATCGCCGTGGTCCGCCAGTTCATGAGGAACAGAAACAGCACGATGGCGACGACCGCGCCGGCCTCCAGCAGGACACGCTCGACATTGCCGATCGAGGTCTCGATGAAATTGGCCTGGCGGAAGATGATCTGGTCGGCCTTCATGCCTGTCGGCAGCGAGGCCGTGATTTCCTTCAGGGCCTGCTCGATCTCGCGCGTGAGCCTGATCGTATCGACGTTGGGCTGCTTCTCGACCGAGACGACGACGGCGGGCTTGCCCATATAGCCGGCGTCGCCGCGCTTGACCTTGGGGGCAAACTCGACGGTGGCAACCTGCTTCAGATAGACCGGTCCGCCATTGACCTGCGCCACCACCACGTTGCGAAGGTCGTCCAGATTGGTGGTCCGCCCGATGTTGCGGATCAGATATTCGCGGGCATGCTGATCGGTAAATCCGCCGCCGGTGTTGACGCCGAACTGATTCAAGGCGAGTTCGACCTGCTCGTAGGTGACGCCGAGGCTGCGCAACGCCGGCGGATTGGGCGCGATCCGGTATTGCCGGACCTCGCCCCCCATCGGAATTACCTGCGCGACGCCGGGGATCGTGAGCAGCCGCGGCCGCACCACAAAATCGGCGGTCTCGCGAACCTCCATCGCCGAGGCCCGGTCGCTGGTCACCGCGACCAGCAGCACCTGGCCCATGATGGAGTTGATCGGTCCCAGTTGCGGAACAGTGTTGGGCGGCAACTGGTTGCGGATCAGGTTGAGGCGTTCGCCGATCTGCTGCCGGTTACGATAGATATCGGTACCCCAGTCGAATTCGACATAGACGATCGAAAGGCCGATCCCGGAAACCGAGCGGACCCGCGTCACGCCGGGAACACCGTTCATCTGGGTTTCGATCGGAAAGCTGACGAGCTGTTCGACCTCGGGGGGCGCGAGCCCGTCCGACTCGGTCATGATCGTGACCGTCGGCTTGTTCAGGTCGGGAAACACGTCGACCGGCAACCGGCCGGCGCTGAAGATGCCGAGCAACACCAGGGCCAGCGCGGCCGCCATGACCAGCAGGCTGTTGCGCAGCGATTGTGTAACGAGAAAGCGAAACATCTGCCCTGCTCCTCAGCGCACTTGGTCGAGCAGTTCAGCGCCCTGCACGACGAGGCGCTTGCCTCCGGCAAGGCCCGTGGCGATGAACACGCGGTCGCCATCGAGCGGCTCCACCCGCACCGGGCGCTGCTCGAAGCGCTCGGGCGCGACGTGCTCGTAAACCACCTCCTGGCCGTTGGCGTTGCGCACCAGACTGGCCCGCGGCACCGCAAGCCCGACCTTTTCCTCATTGGTGGTGGCCAGCACCGTGACGAACTGCCCGGCGCGAAGGCCGGAATGGTCGCCCTGAATGGCGAACTGGACCGGAATGGATTGATTACGGTCCGCAAAGCCGGAGCCCTGATAGACCAGCGTGAAGATGCGATCGGTCCCGAGATTGGCGGTCGCGCTGCGAACGCCCGCCAGCGGGTCGAAGCTGCGGGCCTCGACCCACAGACGGGTCGGATCGATGATGTGGAAGATCACGGCATTGGACTGGGCGATCTGCCCGGCTACCGGCGTGCCCTCGGCAATCACACCGTCGACCGGAGCCACCAGCGCTTCGGGCTCACGCCGCACCCGGTCGAGCGATCCGCGGCGGTCTTTCAAGCCTTGCAGCTCCGACCTCGTGTCTTCGAGCTGGGAGCGGGCAATGGCGCCGCTCGGCACCAGCGTTTCATAGCGGGCGAGCCGGCGCTCCACGATGGAAATTTGCTGGTCGAGTTCGCCCTGGCGCTGGCGCATATCCGACACGTCGATGGCCTGCATCGGCGGGTCGACATAAGCGAGCACGTCGCCTTTCTTGACCGGCGTCCCCAGCCTCGGAAAGCCACCCGGCGGGGGAGAGAGGCGACCTCCGACGGAAGCCTGCACGAAGCCGCTGGCGTTCGGATCGGGAATGATCCGGCCCGGCAGCTCGATGGCGCGCGGGTGCGCGCGGGATTCGGTCATCACGGTACGAAGGGCGAGAATGCGTTGCGTGCTCTTTGGCACGAACACGCCTCCGTCAGACAGGCGCTGCGCGAGGTCGCGAACCGACTGCATCGCTGCTGTCGGAGCTGTGTGATCGTGGCCGTCATGGGAGCGGGATGGATTGTTGGACAGGACGAACGCGCCGGCGACGAGGAGAACCATTGCCGCCGCTCTGCGACGCCGCCGGATCAGCGCCATGACGCCGATGCCGGCAGCAAGCCCGGCCAGGATTGCGATGAACAGCGCCGGGCCGTCGTGATTGAAGTGATAGCCGACCTCTCCCGCAATGGCCGAGGTCGAGAGCCACGATGTCGGTCCGGCCTTCGCCCCTGGAAGATCCGGAATCACCAGCCGGGCGGGCAACACATCGATATTGCCGTCTTTCGCGACCGTGAAGATCAGGTCGTAAGCGCCCGGCTTGCTGGACCAGGGCGCGTCGAGGCGATAGGGCTCGCCCGGCCTGGCTTCGGCCTTCTGCGGCCCGGCGGGCGTTTCGATTTCGATTTCGGCGCCATCCACCGGCTCGTTGGTTGCGAACCGGTCGAGATAGATGACGAGGACGCCTTCGCGCGCAATCGCAACCAGTTCGTGCGCGTCCGAGTCGGTCTCGGCACGCGGCGTAAGACTGGCGCTCGGCGCCGGAGCGGGCGCGCCATGATCGTGGCCTTCGTGCGCCAGCACCGGACCTGCCGTGATCAGGAATAACATAGCCGCCACGCACCGCGCGGCACGGAACAAAAAAGACATCTGAATGACTCACCTGAGAAGAAGCGTGTTCTCGCTCGCGCGGCCGGCACATCGTGCCGCCGCGATATCGTTGCTCAGGTGAACGCTCGGGGGGGTTTACGCAGGCTGGCGGGTTCTATGCCCGAAGCAAGCACGGCACCGGTGATATCAAGACGGTGCGAATGAACCGCGGGAGGCAAACATTGCGAGGCTGCGACCAAAGCAGCGCCGCCGCAGCATCCCATGCCCGCCCCGCAACAACCGTCCACGCATCCGTCCGCATCGATCGGCGCTGCGCCCGGCGGCCGACTTGCGGTCAGGATAAGCGCGTGCGGGATAGAATCGTCGGTTTTGGTGAAGGCGTCGGCAAAGACGTCGTTGGTAAACGCAGCCTTGGTGAGGTGATGCGCCACCGGCGCATGGGCGCCGTGAGGCACCGCATGATGATGAACGTGGACATGTCCCTGCAGGCGGTGGGCCTGGTCGGCATGGGCACGGGCCAAGGCAGGCGCAAATTGAACGGCGATCAGGACGATCACCGCACAAATAAACTGCCAAAGCTTTGGGTTCGCGTTCATCATGCTCACAATATCACAGGGCTCTCGGCACTGCATAGGTCAGGTTAAAGATGGCTAACGCGTGCTGCGGGCCATTTGTAGTCGTCTTGCATCTTTCTGTCGTCTTCAGGCCAGCAACGGTTCACGAGGCTTTGATGAACGGGGCCGCCGGTCCAGACAGGGTGTATATCCACGCTCGAAACTGAATACTATTACGGTTGGCACCCCAACCTCAGTTGAATTTGGCTTGCACGGTTTTGCCATCGGGTGAGGTCAGTTGCACCACCCCCTTCGGCTGCGCCGACAGCGCGTCGCTGGCGGTTCCGGAAAGCCGCGCGCTTCCGGCAGGTTCCATAGCAACGCGCTGGGCCTTGCCATTGACGACAAAGATGCCGATGGCCTTGAAGCCGGTTGCGGGGATCGGCTTCTGGTTCGCATCACTGATGTAGAGATCGACCTTTTCGGATTTCGAAACCAGCTCGACATGATACGAGCCGGCATCCTCGACCCTGCCGCCATTCGTGCCCTGGTGATCGTGCGCCCAGGCACTGGCGGACGAAGCCACCAGCGCAGCAACCATTAGAAACTTCTTCATTGTCATTCTCCAGATGTTCGGTTGCCGACAGGCGTCGGAGGGACGTGATCAGAGTGGATCAACAGCGATCCAGCCGAGGTGGTAAGCCGGCCGACGGCGTCGGCCGGCTTTTTGTCGTTAGTGGTGGTGGTGGTGACCGTGGTGGTGATGATGGCCGTGGTGATGGTGATGGCCATGATGATGATGGTGCCGGCGCCAATGCCAGTAATGGCCATGATGGTGATGACCATGATGGTGATGCCAGCCGTGGTGATGATGACCATGATGGTGATGCCAATGCCCCGCGCTGCTTGCGGAGACGCCGGCGACCAGGATGGCGGTTGCAGCGACTGCAGAGAGGATTGCTTTACGAAACGACATGGTAGCTCCTTGGGTTCTGGTAGCAGGGGATCTGCTCCGTAGTTCGAACCCTATGATCGTTGTCTGCGGCTGAACGTGAGCTGAAACACGTTGGTGCACTCGCCTCTTCTTGAAGCGTGGACCTGCAAGCGAATTCGCAAGGCAAATCAGACACGAACTGCGCATTCATCTCGACGTGCGCCACAATGACGCGCGTCGAAATTGCTTCGTCGTCGATCGTGTCAATGTGTCTAGTCGTGTGCATGGCTGTTTGACGCGCGCGTCATTGACATCGTTCATGGAAAATTTCTGAACAGTTGTTCAGATGTCCGCTCGGCGATGAAGGCGAAGACGATCGTCAGCACTTATTGAAGTCGCAAACCAGCGCCGCAGGTGCAATTCCTCGCTGCTCACTTGCGACGTCGGCCGCAGTGAAATTGCGTTCACCAAATCGTTTGGTTCGGCCCGATGGGCCAGGCAAATGGGTTTTGTGATGGAAGCTGATTTGACCGCCTTGAAAGGCTGGTACAGTTGGGTGGGTTCGAACCACCGACCTCCTGTTCCACAGACCTGCGACATACTACCACCCGGCCTAACGCAAGCTAACAAACCTCGGCATTTATCCTTTGAAATAGCGTAGTTTTCAGGCTCAAGTTACCTTATGTTAGCCACACGGGGTAACGCGATATAACGGCCACCAAGCGTTACCCCACCGTTACCCGGGGGGATAAATGCCAGTTTTTACCGCCGCTGCAATTCAGAAATATAAACCACACGCTGACCGCCGCGAGATCGCCGATAGCAAGGCTCAAGGTCTCTTCCTCATTATCCAACCGAGTGGAACGATGAGCTGGGCGGTCCGCCTTCGCAAGCCTGATGGCCGCACAGCCAAGGTGACGTTGGGTCCAGTCGATACCGGCGGTGAAGAGACCAGCGACGAACCTGTGATGGGCGGAGCGCTTACCCTAGGGCAGGCCCGGCAGCTCGCCGCGGAGATCGACCGCAAGCGCGCCCGGGGCGTGGATGTGGTTGAGGAGCGCAAGGCCGAAAAATTGCGCCAGCGCACCGCCGCTACCGATCGCGCAGCCAATAGCTTCGGGACGTGCGTCCGCGAGTTCTTCGTCGAATATCGGACAAAGCGGCAGACCCGGCCCCGGCGCTGGCGGGACGATGCAGCTGTGCTCGGATTAAGATATCCGCCGGGCAGTGACCTCATGACTGCCAAGCCGGAAATCATCAAGGGCAGCCTAGCTGACATCTGGGCCGACAAGCCGGTCGCGGTAATTGACAGTCACGACGTGCACGTCGTGGTCGAGGAAGCGCGAAAGCACGGCAGCAACGGCCGGGCACGCAGGTTATTTGCCGCGCTTAGTGTCGTGTTCGGCTGGCTGCGGCGGAAGCGTCGCGTCACGGTGAACCCGGTGACCGGGGTTGATCGTCCGGGGCCACCCGCAGCTCGCGAGCGCTCATTAAGCGACGCCGAGATCGTGACATTCTGGCAGGCCGCCGATCGCGTTGGTGGCGCATTCGGCGCGCTGTTCAAGACACTGCTGCTGACCGGTTGCAGGCTGCGTGAAGTGAGCGGCATGATGCGCAGTGAGCTTGGCGACGATGGCATCTGGCAAATCCCCGGTACTAGAACTAAGAATCACCGAACGCTCGCGCTGCCCCTCCCGAAATTAGCACTCGATGTCATCACCAGCGTACCGTTGATCGAAAGCGAGGCCGGGTTTGTGTTCACCACCAACGGCAAGGCGCCAGTCAGCGGCTTTTCGAAAGCCAAGAGGACACTCGATGCCGAGATGGCAAAGATCACGAATGGCGCCGTCACGCCATGGCGCGTTCACGATCTGCGCAGAACATTCGCGAGCGGCTTGGCCGGGCTCGGTGTGTCGTTACCGGTGATCGAGCGGCTGTTAAATCACGTCAGCGGCTCGTTCGGTGGAATTGTTTCCGTCTATCAGAAGCACGAATTCTCCGCCGAGAAAGCCGACGCATTGCAGCGCTGGTCCGTGCGCCTCCACGACATGGTGGGCGGCGGCGCAAACGTCGTGCCGCTGGAGGATCCTCAATGAACGCGAGTGCACCAGACTTATTTAGACTGCCACCCAAAGCTAGTCGTCTTGAGCAGAACCAATGGAGAAAACAGATGCTGGTTTGGCTGAGTAATCAGATATACGACTGTATTGTTAAAGAAAATCGTGATGCCAACGCGAATGCACCGACCTGGGAAGAAATTTGCATCGAAGAAGCGCGGGCCGGACATCCTCAGGGGCTGCAGAAACTTTATCCGCATTTTGCCGACTGCATTTCTTCGCCCAAACGGAGCCAAGGGCAGAATAAATACTCGAACTACGAGATGATAGCAGATGTCGCCGAGACGGCCGCAGAATATGCGCGGCACATTCGGGCGCTTTGGCGGAAGCAGTACGGCAAGCTGAACCGAACACGAGACGAGAGACAAGCCGGAATAAGTGCCGAACACTTTGCCGTAGATATCTGCAAGGAATATTTCGGAAAGGAAGCAGCGGGCCTGACCGTTGAAGCAGTGCTGGCCGCCGCCAAGCCAAGCGGGCCCCCAAGCCGGGTCGCAGAAAAGCGGCGACGCCAAACGGCAAAAGCGGCGAGATAATCGGCAGAGTTTTTTCGCGACAGAAGACACATGAGGCGCGGTAGTTGGCAGGCCACGTAACCTGCATAGTTGGCCCCAGTTAGTAACGCTAACGCTGGAGCCTTACATGCAAAAACAGCCGCCTGACGAGTTGGTGCCCGACCCTGTTGTTTGGAAAGAGTTCGGCATCACGTCGATGACGCTCTATCGCTGGACGAATGATGCGAACCTAAAATTTCCGCGCCCGATTAAAATCCGAACGAAAAACTTTCGCTCGCGCCGCGCGCTCGAGGAATTTAAAAGCCGGATGTTGCGCAGTGCCATCAGCTCGTGTGAGGTCGCGTGAGCATGGCGCAAAAAAGCAAACGCCCCGCCGCAGTGGCAACTGCGGGCGGGGCAAAGGGCATTGCTGTACTTAATGAGAGTGCTCCAAGCCTAGCTGAAACCGCCACCACAGGCAACCGCCCCGAAATCACCAGCCTTCGGCGCGGGCCGGGCGGCACGGCCGATTGGCTAGTATCGATCAAGGGCGTGTGCACGGACACGCATTTTCGGCATCGTAAACTTCGCAACTACCGCAAGTTCTGTAACGCAATCAAGCACCGGTTTGGCATCACGTTTGATCCGATGCCGCAGTCCGACTGGTTGTCCATCGTCGAGGCCGCGATTACGGAAGGTGTTGCAGCATGAGCGCGCATCGCAACGCCGCGCTGGCCTGCGCCGCGCGCGGTTGGTTCGTGTTCCAGGCGCGGTTTAAGCCGCTGAAAAACGGCAAGTGGAACAAGCAGGGTCGCTGGTCGGGCAAGAAAACCAACGGCCTTAACTGGGCCATGACAAAAGACCCGCTTGAGATACAAAAACTCTGGACCAATTTTCCCGACGATCCCCTCGGCATTCCGACGGGATCGGTGAACGGTTTGTTCGTCCTCGACGTCGATACCGCCGCTGATCACAAGAACGACGGTTTTGCGGCCCTCAGCGCTTTGGAGGAGAAGTACGGACCGCTGCCACCAACGTTAATGGCGCAATCGCCAACGGGATCGGTCCACTATTACTTCCGACTGCCGCCAGGCATGAGGATTAAGAATAGCGCGTCCGAGATCGTTATCGAGGGTGGCACCCGCGCGCTTGGCATCGACGTTCGAGGCGAAGGCGGCATGGTGATTGCACCGCCGTCGAACCATCCGCGCGGTGGCCAGTATCGGTGGCTCAACGACCTCGACGTAGCCGACGCGCCATCGTGGCTGATCGAAATAGTGCCCAAGTCGGAAGGTGTGCGGCAGAAAAGGGCGGATGTCGCACGACCTGCCAAGCCCTGCAATCCAGCGTTGGAGGTCATGATCGATGCATTGGAGGAGTCCGATGCTGGCAAGGGCGTGTCGCTCCTGCCGGAGGACAATGATGTTCCTAGTATCGAGCGGATCAAGCTGGCATGCAGGGCCATTCCGAACCGGGACCTCGGGTGGGACGACTGGAATACGCAGGCCATGGCGATATGGCACGCAACCTGCGGCAGCGAGGAAGGTCTTCCCATACTCCACGCCTGGTCGCGGAAGAGCACCAAATACGACGCAGCCGAGACGGAAGACCGCTGGACCACGATCACCAAATGCCCCCCGACAAGGTTCAGCGGCATGGCCAAGCTGGTAGCTCTCGCCAAGCTGGCCGACCCTTACTGGGAGCGATGCAATCCGCGTCTCAAGATATGGGCCGCACTCGCTCGCCTGCCGTTCGATAAGAAGTATCAGTTCGCCTTTGGCTCGGCAGCCCGAACCGAATTGGGCGATGCTGGCTCCGATCTGTTCGCCGACTGGGGCGGCAAGGGCTGGGAGCAGTGCATCGATGGACCCGGACACTGCGGCGACAACATATATCGGCTTGCCGACGAACACGATCCCACGTGGTGGCAACTTTACCGCAGGATGCTGGACGCGGGGGTGCGATCGTGAGCACCATATCCAAGCTTGAAGTGAAGGCCGTGGCCGAGGTCAAGGCCAAGCGCAAGCCGGTTCTGATGCCGTTAGAGTTCAAGCATTCGGAACTGACCGGTACGCCGTGGGTTGCGCTCGGTTTGGCGCTCCGCAAGGCCGTGACCATCATCTCGGCGGCCGGAGGAACCGGCAAGACGCAGTTCACTCTCCAGGCAGCGATTGCGTTCGCATTAGGCGAAGACTTCGCGGGGTTTCACCCGATGCGCAAGAATCTGAAGATAGCATTCGTATCGGGGGAGGAGCCGCTCGATGAGATAAGGCGGCGCATCGCTGCGATCGAGGTTGATAGGGTTGGCTACAAGGCCGTCGACATCGAGAAGTTCAAGGAGCGTTTGAAGGGCAAGCTGTTCATTTACCAAGGCAAGAACGTCGCCTTGGTCACGAAGGGTTCTGCGAAGAATGATGGTGCTCAGCGAACCCCGTTTCATGAGGAACTGTGTGAGGACATCATCGACCAAGGTATTGATCTGGTCATTCTCGACCCGCTCATCCGCCTGCACACTGGTCTCGACGAAAATTCCGCCGAGATGCAAGAGCTTCACAACGCCGCCGACGACATCGCGACCCGCGCAAACTGTGGCGTGGTGCTGGTTTCCCATACCAACAAGATGTCTAAGGGAACGGTGGACGATCAGAACGCCGCGCGTGGGACCAGCGCCATGACCGACGCGGCGCGCGTCGTAATCATCATGGCTAACATGACAAAGGCGGAAGCTGAGGACCTACTGCCCGAGAGCGAGCAAGAAACCTTTATGCGATACTGCCGCTTGGGTGATCCGAAGCAGTCCTACACCGTCAACTCCGTCCCGAAATGGTTTCGGAAGAAAAGCGTCAAGCTCCCG
The DNA here is from genome assembly GCF_040546575.1 of Bradyrhizobium sp. OAE829. Taxonomy (NCBI): domain Bacteria; kingdom Pseudomonadati; phylum Pseudomonadota; class Alphaproteobacteria; order Hyphomicrobiales; family Nitrobacteraceae; genus Bradyrhizobium; species Bradyrhizobium sp. OAE829. Next base: position 3,027,251 of record NZ_JBEPOE010000001.1, read on the forward strand.
GTGCTGCTGGAAGACGGCACCGACGACTATCGCTTTGTTCACGAGCCGTGGAAACAACGAAGCAACGACGTACTGACGGCGGAGTGGCTTCCGAGATTCTTGGACCGGCTCAAGCAAGGTAGGAGCAACGGGGAAGCCTTCACGGCAGCGGCTGACGGCCCGAAATCTAGTCGCGCCGACGCGTTGTTGCAGGATGAGTACAATCTGTCAAAAAAGCATGCAAAGGAAACACTAGGCCAACTGGTCAGGGCGGGATTTATCCGCGTTGTCGAGCGGTATAGCTCCAAGGGCAAGAAGCAGGTCAAGGTATACGAGGTTCTCAAGGCGGCACCGGCGGAGGCCGACGATGAGGTTTTTTAGTTTCAAACCGCGTAGTCTCCGCAGTATGTGCGCAGATTGTCCGCGCAGACTGCGCCAGGGCCGCGCGCAGTCTGGAAACCTATATACAGACTGCGGGACTGCGCAGCAGACGGGCGGGCACCCCAGCAGCGCAGTCTGTAGGCCGCTAAAGCCTGGCCTACAGACAGACGCGGCCGGTGGTGTGCCTACGGGTTTGCGTCGAGCGCGGGCCACCTATGCAGGCCGTACGCCTGCCAATCTGCAGCGTTGCACGCGCCTCCTTGCCGAGGCGCCTTAGGCGCAGCCCAAGCGATTCCCTGCACCGGTGGCGCCCGCAACCGGACTGACGGGCCTAGTGGCGGCTATGCGGAGGGTCGCCTTACGGGCGGCACGCCCAGCACACCCGGCCGCTATCCTTGGGCGACTGGGCAAACCGGCGGCAATGTGCTATTAAATGTGTAGCACGATAACCTGAACTAGGAAAAATGTAGATTAGTTATGCCGCGTGGAATGCCCCAGAACATGCGTCCAATGCGTAAAGGCGAGCGCAGAGTGGGTCGCGCCAAGGGTACACCCAACAAGATGACGCGCGAGATTAAAGAGGCGCTCATCAACGCTGCCGAGCTAAGCAAACACTCCGCTTCGAAGACACTGGAAGGTTATGCTCTGTACCTGGCCGACAACAAACCGGAGGTGTTCGCGAGCCTGCTCGGGCGATTGATCCCTGTGCAAGCCAACGTCAAACACGTGGGCAGTGTTGGTGCGACCAACATAACCGTCAACATGCCACTCAACGAGATGATCAACAACTTCGAGCGTCGCATCAAGGCCGCCTTCGAAACGATCGACGTTGCGTCGCCGCCGTTGATGATTGATCAGGATCCAACGGATGCTTGATCGCACTTCACAGCATGTTTGGCCGCCGGATTATAAACGCGAAATGATGGCGCGCCTCGCACGCGCCGACATTTTGCTGGAGAGTCTCGAGAGCGCTGCCGTCGGCCGCGCTTACTATCGCACGCGTCCCGTCGAGTTCATCGAGCACTGGTGTTACACGTTCGACCCCCGCAACGCTGGCACCGACAGGCCGACCAAGATACCCTTCCTGCTGTTCCCGCGTCAGCGCGAATTCATTGAGTTCCTGCACGCTTGTCTGCGAAGTGAGACTGGCGGCTTGATCGAGAAGTCCCGCGACATGGGTGCGACGTGGCTGTGCGTCGCGTTCAGTGCCTGGTTGTTTCTGTTCGAGCGCGACGCGACCATTGGCTGGGGCAGCCGCAAGGCTGCGAGCGTCGATCAGATCGGCGACATGTCGAGCATCTTCGAGAAAATGCGATGGCTCCTGCGTTCGATGCCGCCGGTGTTCTGGCCCCCCGGCTTTGATCCCAACTCGACGATGTCCTACATGCGCATCTATTCGGATCACTCCAGCATCACGGGTGAATCCGGCGACGACATCGGGCGCGGTGGCCGTACTCTCATCTACTTCAAGGACGAGTCGGCTCACTACGAGCACCCCGAGGCTATCGAAGCAGCCCTTTCAGATAACACCAGAGTTCAGATCGACATCTCCAGCGTCAACGGTCTGGGCAATGTATTCCACCGCAAGCGCGAAGCAGGCGTCGAATGGGAGCCTGGCAGGCCAGCAATTCGAGGCAAGACCAACGTGTTCGTGATGAACTGGAGTGATCACCCGGACAAGACCCAGGATTGGTACGAGGAGCGCCGCAGCTTGGCCGTCGATGCCGGACTGTTGCACGTATTCGCTCAGGAAGTGGATCGAAACTATTCCGCCTCGGTCGAGGGCGTGGTGATTCCCGCCGAGTGGGTGCGGTCCGCGATAGACGCCCATGAGAGACTGGATTTCGGAGATGAGACCAAGCACGCGTGCTACGGCGGGCTCGACGTAGCTGACGGAGGGGGCGACCGTAACGCAATGGCGATACGGGAAGGTGTCACCCTGCGGTCCGTTGAGCAGTGGGGAGAACGAGACACGGGCATCACCACGCGCCGAGCCCTTGATGCTGCTTCGGCCTACGCACGCAAAGGGCGGCGTATAAAACTTCAATACGACTCGGTGGGCGTCGGCGCTGGGGTCAAGGCCGAGGCTAATCGCCTCAAGGACGACGGCCTGATGCCGAAGTTCGTTGGCCTCGTGTCATGGAATGCAGGCGCTGCGGTGCTCAACCCGGACAAGCGCGTGATCGCAGAGGACGACGAGTCACCGCTCAACAAGGACTTCTATGGAAATCTGAAAGCGCAAGCGTGGTGGAAATTGCGGCTCAGGTTCGAGCGCACGCACCGTGCTGTGCGGGACGGCGTTAAGTACGACCAGATGGAATTGATAAGCCTACCCTCAACGCTTCCCTTGCTGCGCACGCTAGAAAAGGAATTGAGCCAACCGACCATGAGCAAGAATTCCCGGATGAAGTTAATCATCGACAAGCAGCCCGAGGGCACACGCTCCCCAAACCTCGCCGACGCAGTGGTGATGGCCTATTGGCCAGTCGACGAGCTCGCGTACGACACGAGTTTTGAGTGGTTGTAGCCACTGGGCCTCGGTGCCGCCCAGCAACGGGCCTGAACGCCGTCTCATTCTTAAATTCAACAGCGAAACCAATTACTTACAAGGCATTTAGGCGAAAATAGAATTCTCCAGCCCACAGCGGGCTGGTATAGCACTTCTTGGCCGTGCCTCCCTTTGCCCGGGGTTTCCGGATTCTCCGCGCCAGTAGCGCCAACAAGCGGCCTCCGGCCCGACCCAAGTGGGCGTCGCACAGTGGCCGCTTCCAGAGACCCCTTTGCCGGTGCAGCAGCGCCCGCAGGGGCAATTTTTCGAGCTTCCGCGTGAATTTGCCACCAAGCCAAAAGGCATCCTACAGCAGCTCGCGCGTCGGACAAAAATTTCACAAAAAGTCATTCAGTTACAGTATGTTAGATGGATTGAAACACGCCAACGGTCGTCGGTGTGCTATACGTTAGTAGGATTATAATCTTATGACCAAGACCGCCATTGCATACGTCCGGGTCTCGACTCAGCGCCAGGGGAAATCGGGCCTTGGACTCGAGGCCCAGCAAGCAACGCTGGCCAGATTTGCTGAAGCCGAGGGCTACGACCTGGTCCAGACCTTCAAGGAGATCGAAACCGGCAAGGGTACGGATGCACTCGATCGCCGACCGCAACTCGCGGCGGCGCTGAAGGCGGCTCGAAAGCTGAAGGCGCCGATCATCGTTGCCAAGCTCGATCGGCTGAGCCGAGACGTCCATTTCATCAGCGGGCTGATGGCGCACAAGACGCCGTTCATTGCCGCAGAGTTGGGCGCCGATGCCGACCCGTTCATGTTGCATCTGTACGCCGCGCTGGCTGAAAAAGAACGGGCGATGATCTCCCGTCGCACTCGGGACGCGCTCGCCGCCAAAAAGGCTCAGGGTGTAAAACTAGGTGGGCTCAACGCAAGGGGCATTGCGAACCGTGACGAGGCGATGGAACGCGCCGAGCATTTGCGTCCGATCCTTGCCGAACTCGCGGGCCGGTCCGCGCGGGCAATGGCCGCCGCGCTGAACGAGCGCAAGATAGCGACGCCAGATGGGGGAAGATGGCACGCCGCTACAGTGATCCGCGTTCAAAAGCGAATTGGACCAGTACGCTCTGTCTGCTGCGGCGCAGTCTAATTCGCGCTCGTCAACTATACCTAGAGCAGCAACAAACTGACCGAAGAATTAATGAGGCCGGACGTCCAACGGGCGCCGAGCACGGTTGTCAGCGCGCTCCTGGATCGGTTCCGCGTGAGGGTCGGGCGCGCCTTTCGGACACATCCTCAGCCGCTCGATGTCTTGCTCGGTTTCAGCGACTTGGCGGTCTGCAGATCTTTCTGCAGCACGTACTTTTATAGCTACGGATTTTACGAGCCCGCGCCCTAACTACCTTCCGCCGCCGGAGGAATGATTACTTCTGAACTGCCGGGTGCGTGAATCCCCATGCGCATGCGATAAAAGACGGCTCCACTCGCTGCCCCGCCACTGGAGCCGTTATTATTGCGAAAGGCCGGTCATATAGGCTGATGCCAAGCCTAGCGGTAAGCGTCGCCCGACGGCAGCAATTCAATTCTTTTGGCCAGTCTTTAGCTCTTCGACGAACTCGACGGGCGTACCTTTCTTTACATTCCTCCCCAATAAACCTACATCCCAATTGGTAAGGCGGACGCACCCATGAGATTCAGACTTGCTGACCTTGGAAGGATTCGCAGTGCCGTGAATGCCGTAGCCTTCCGCCGAGAGACCGATCCAGAATGATCCCACCGGGTTGTTGGGTCCGGGTTTGATCGTAAAGGCCACCTTGGATTTTACGCCTTTGAACTGATAGTCCGGATTGTAGCGGTAATTGGGATTGGCGTCGGCAGACACGACCTTAAGAGTGCCGCTCGGAGTCGGCTTCTCCTTGCTTCCCACTGTCGCTGGAAAAAACGCAAGCAATTCACCGGAAGTCGCAAAGACCTTGAGAGTCTGACGCCTTTTGTCGATTTCGATACGTCCAATTCCCAATTTGCTGTCTTTATTGCCGACGTTGGCGACGGCAATAATTTCTCCTACGCGATCAAACTTCTTGCCCGGATTCAGCGCCTGGAGCAGCCCTTCGCTCATGTGGAACTTTTCCGCAATCCCCTCGCGCGGGCTGGTATAGCTGAGCGCAGCAAGGGTTTTCATCTCCTCCATCTTGGCGGGAAGCTTTTCCAGGAACGGTCCCTTTACGTCGGCTTCGGAGATCTTGTAGTCAGTGATGGCCGGGTCGGGACTTGCCTCCACGAGCTTTTTCCAGACTTCCTCGGTAAGAGGTTTATCGGAGGCAAGGCCTTTGGCGTCGGCGAAGGCTCGAAGCGCCTTTTCTGCGTTCTCGCCGAGCTTTCCGTCGATTTCACCTGGAGAGAATTGAGCGCGGTCGAGAAGAACCTGGGCCTTCACGACCGCAGGATCGATCTTATCTTCGGACGCAGCCTTTGACCGGTATTCGGCATTGTTAATCGACGGGGCATCAAGGCTGGCTGCCACAGCCGGAGATATCAGCGAAAGCAACAGCAAAGTCCCAACCCATCGACCTATCATCGAGCGTTCTCCAATACTCGATAAGCGATTCGAACCAGTCGAGTTCCCGCATCTTGAAGGTTTAGGGACTCAATACGTTCCATTGGCAGATCCTGTACCCACTCTTGCGCTCTAACAGATCAAGGTGAATGTGATCTTCATGATAACCATCCGATCCCGGCCCAAGAACGGTGGGGAATCGGCTGCATGCGGAGATGCGTGCTTTTTCTCGCAGGTCCCGCGAGGCGAGTCTGTCCGTGAACAATAAGGGTCCCGCGCTGCGCAAGCTAATCCCTACTACATCGATCGCATTCGCCCGCGCGTGTTCGGACAATCTCTCGCCGGAAGCTCTGTTCCTATCTCGGCACTCATAGGATCCGGCGATGTTTATCTCGCGGAGCACCCCGACGTTCGCCGCCAGAGCAGCAATATCGTCCCGGACCCATTCAGCGATCGCTTTTGCAAGGGGACAGCGCACGACCGCAGCGGGTTTTAAGGACACGCGTGAGCCATTTTGAAGAATAATGGCCTCGAGACGGACCAGATCCTCGCCGCCACATCCACCTGGCTCTCGAATTGTTGGCATAATTGGAGCGATCGCAATGTGATCGGCTAGGGAAATCTGACAGGCAGAAGGAACCTCAGGTATTCCTTTGTCCGGGGGCGTGCTCGGGGACACTTCTATCGGACGCGGTCGCGGCAGCGGTATTTTGTTCGAGGCGAGAGCAGAGCATGACTGAACGAACAAGAATGCAATAGCCATTCCGCCCGGAAGCATTTTCCGGACCCAAGTGGGCACTGAGAAATCCTGACACCATTCTAAGGAGCTCTTCACCGTCGATAATCCACTTGAAAGCGTATTGCTGATCCGAGTTATCATTCCGTCCCATCGTCGCTGTTCTGAAAATGTTGGATAGGAGATCAAACCCTGGTCGCGAGACGAGCTGCACACTTGTGGCCGTCATACCAGATATCTCATCTAGAAAATCGAGTTCGCGCGATGTCCGGCGTTCGAGATAGCCTAATCCGCGTCTATTGCGAAGATCGAGGTGGGAATCAACAGCCGAACCGCCGACCCTAAGACAGACCATTAACACCGAGTGCAAACAATAGAGGATCTGCGCTGGTTCGGATAGTATAGCTGCAAGAGTGGTCCCTTCCGCCATGCGCAAGCCATGGCATAACGAGCGGTTTTCTTGAACCGCTCGGACTTCTCTTTGTCAGTCAGTTAGGTTTGAGCTTTTGCTTTTGACGGTCCTGCGGCTTTTGCCCGATCTAGTGAGTTGTTTTGTACTTTAACCGCCTGCCACGAACGTCCTTCAAGCGCGCTTCGGACGGGCAACGTCATCAACGCCGAGCGCGATGCTGTTGGAGTAGCGGCCGTTTCCCCCAATCGATCGCAGTTTGGGTACCTAGTTGAGTCCCCGGAAAGGTCCAGTGACAGTGGCTTCCCGAGGCGTATGGTAATGAGTCTTTTCACATATCCGCATCCAACGAGAGGTTGCTGACATGATGTGGGAAAATTTGTCCATGTTATCGAATTCTGTCTTGGCCAGAATCGTGAATTACGGCACAGACAATTACTCCAGAGGAACTGCCCGGCGACTTCGGCAGACTAATGCGTTCAACGGTTTCATTTTTGTTCTTTACGGGCTCTTCGCTGCCTTCTATGCGTCGGTGGATTGGCACGCGCTGCGCCCGTTAGTGATCGCGATAGTGGCGACGATGCCGCTCTTTGTCATCCCTCCCATACTTCATCGCGTCAACGACTATGCAGCAATGCTGTCGATAGCGGTCATCAATGGCGGCGCACTAGCGCTCTTGGCCTACATCGTCGGGACTGCTTCCGGCGTTCACTTCTTCCTGTTCGCAGCGCCTGCCGCGATCGTTTTCTTTGGTCCTCATCATGTGCGGGTCGCGGCCTTCATTACTGTGTGCATCTTGGTGTTGTTTCTGCTGGTTGAACTCTATTTCCCCCCGCAGGGCTCAATTGCGCCTGCCTCACCGACTCTGCTGATGGGGATCAGGGCAGCGTGCGTAAGCGGGGTGATAGGGCTTATTTTTATGGCGGTGTATTTCGCGATTCGCATGCTCGAGAACGCCGAAGCGGCGTTGGAACGTGAACTCGATCGATCTGAAGGTCTTCTGCTGAACCTGATGCCGACGTCGATTGCGTCACGGCTGAAGAATGATCCGAACGAGATCATTGCCGATCATTTTGACGAGGTGACGATCCTGTTCGCGGACATTGTCGGTTTTACGCCGCGTGCCAGCCAGTCGCCGCCTCGCGAAGTAGTGCGATACCTAAACCGGGTATTCTCTGAATTTGATCGACTTGCTGAAAAGCATCGACTGGAGAAGATCAAGACGATTGGTGATGCGTACATGGTCGCCGGGGGCATGCCTGACCCGCAAGTTGGCCACGCGGCTGACGTCGCCAACATGGCGTTGGAGATTCTGGACGTGACGCGCAAGTTGAGCGCCGAATTGCATGAGGATCTGGCGGTGCGGGTCGGGATTCACACCGGCCCCGCCGTTGCCGGAGTGATCGGCACTCGCAAGCTGTTCTATGACGTCTGGGGCGACACCGTGAATACCGCTTCGCGCATGGAATCGCACGGCAGCGCTGGCAGGATACAGGTGACTGAAGATACTAAGCGCGCGTTGGGCGAGGCCTTTCAATTTGAGAAACGTGGTACGGTAGAAGTTAGAGGCAAGGGCGAGATGGAACTGTATTACCTCACAGGTCTAACGGAGTGAGGATGTGCATGCCTTACCGAGGGCATCGATCAAATCGCTACACAAACCTAAGGCAAGATCGGCGCTTATTACCGCACCGGCTCCTCGAACTGAGATGTCGGCGTAAAACCCAAAGTCCGGCACGATAAACATGGAACACCTTAGCCTGCCGTGCATTGCAGTGAAAAAGAGGAGGACTACATGTAACCAGGTTAGATGGCCACGGATCGCGATGCATGTGAGGCCGCGCAGCGCATCCTTGGGGAACACTTCAAGTCCGGAGCGATGCAGCACCCCGCAAGTACAATTCACCGGCCCGTCATGGTACTGGAGCGGTCGGACATGGTCCCAGCGCTTAAGCGCATGAAGACCCGTGGCAGCATGCGGGTTCTGAAGTGACACGCCTGGACGCTTTGATCGCCGTCATCAACGTACTGTTTAAGCACGGCAGTGGGTGAAGACCGTCGTCGTGGTGACGCTGTATGCATGGGTTGCCGCACGTTGGGCTTGGCAAGCCCGCGCGACGCTCAGTGCGCGAGCGGCGCGGCGGCTGAGGTTTCGTTGCCGGGCGGATCAAACGACACTAAGCGAGCCCCGATGGCGGCTTTGCCGCACATAACGGACTCTGCCAATGCCGGGCGCTGGTCGGTTAGGCGGGTCTGCTGTATAGTTCACCCTTTCTGTTTTTCTTTTGCGCTTTTGCCATCGGAGCTTTTAGAGCGTTCTTCGAAGCGATCAGCCCCCTTAGCTAGATCGTGCCCCGTCTTGCTCTCGTTTTTCGCTTCTTCCTTAGCAGTCGCCTCGCGCAAGCCTTCAGCGGCACGTTCCCCCGCTTTTGATGATTTTCGTTCGTCATCCATTTTATGCTCCTTCCGTGATAAACACCGCTTTTCCAAGGAATACTTCGTTGTCTATCCCAGCTAATCCGTAACAATTTCCAATCAGTTCGCTTGGACATTGTTCCAGTTCAATTGAGGCGCGTGCGCTCCCTGGCGTAAAGGTGACCTCAGTCGAGGCGCGGTCCATGTCCGCTAAACAGCGGAAAAGCCGACATCGACGATTACATTCGCGTCGGTAGGCGACTTCCGGTCTACCCACGTGAACGGACATTCTCAGGATATGCGGGCATGTCTCAAAGGTGGACATGAAGACCAATGCTCAATTCGGTTTACCAGCTTCGCGGCATGTCGAGAATGCCGGTGGGGAATGTTGTCCCTACGAGAACTCATCCCTCTGGTTGCGCAGTCTGCTCTCCCCGGTGGTCCGCCCTATTGCAGCCTTGAGGTCGTCCAATTCAAGGAACGTATCCGCCTGCCGACGCAATTCGTCAGCGACCGTCATAGGGTTCGTTCGCATACTCGATACGACCGTGACGCGGGGACCGATGCGCTGGAGCGCTTCCACGAGGGGACGAAAATCGCCTTCCCCAGAAAACAGCAATATGTGGTCTACATGCTTCGCAATCTCGACCGCATCGACTACGAGTTCGATACCAATATTGCGCTTGAATTTCCGTCGGCCCTCACCATCATCGAACTCTTTGACCGAGTTTGTACGCACTGTGAAACCGTTATATTCGAGCCAATCGATGAGGGGCCGAGTCGTTTGAAACTCTTCTGCGATAATCGTGTAGTAATACGCACGCACAAGCACGCCACGTGTCCTAAACTCGGCGAGAAACCTCTTGAAATCGATGCTGAAGTTCAAGGCTTTCGCCGTGTGATGGAGGCTCAGGCCATCGATAAAGAGCGCCAATTTTTCGGAAGAAAGCATCGCCCCAGCCCCCTTGATTGCCCATAGAACGACGGCGGTGCATTACGGTGAAACTAAGATCGCCGGGCGGGTGGCGAGCTTTGTCCACTGCTACAGCGTAGGCGCTTATGTCGCTTTGGGTGCATTTGTGGAAAGTCGCAGTCCTTTATCTGGGTCCAGCGAGCCGCTGAGTACGATTCCTACGTCCTACGACAGCCGCGATGGAAGTATGACCCCGCTGTGGCGCTGCTTCATTCCAGGACCGGAAGGATTAATCCTCACTGAGCAAACAATAGCGGCCTTATGTCCGCTATGGGTCGCAGGGCTTCGTCCGCTATAGCTTGAGCGAACCAGTCGCTTATCGAATGGTCCATGAAGAATTGAGTGTTTCTCGCGCCAATGGGATTGATCCGCCTGTCGCCACCGCTCGGAGTATGCAAATGTGGGTGTCGAATGGAGGTTCATATGCCCGCCTATTTTATTGTCCAAAGTACGATCCAAGACGCAGCGCAGTACCAGAAATACGTGCAAGCCGTCGTGCCGTTCATCGCCAGCTTCGGCGGAATGCTTGTTGCCAGACGCGCAAAAGTGGAAGTGCTGGAGGGCGAACATGACGAGCGGCCAGTCGTTATGTTTGAGTTTCCGAACATGGAGGCGATCCACGCGTTTTGGAATTCGCCGGATTACGTTCCGATCAAGAAGCTGCGAGAAGGGATAGCCACGCTAAACATTTGGGCCTTTGCCAGCTCCTGATCGTCTTGGATCGCGAGGCGGCGTACAGCGCTTTATTCGGAGAGAGGCAATGGCAGCCTACGTAATCTTTGATGTCCCACCGGGCGGCGATCTTGAAGCAATGAAGCCCTATAAGGAGAAAGCGTTCGATACTTTAATTCCTTACAGTGGCAGAGTCATCGTCCGAACCACCGACATCGACGTACGGGAAGTCAGACGCGATAAGGGCTGGACGCCGACCCGCCTGCTCATTGTTGAGTTTCCCACGCTCGCAGCGGCGCGCGCTTGGTATGAGTCACCGGCATATCAGGCGCTCCTTCCGTTGAGGCTTAATGCCAGAGGGCCTGACAACATGGTGATCGTCGGCGGGGTCGAAGGTTAAGAACGGCTTCTTAGCTTGCGCCGACGCCGACCACCACGACCGCCGCTAAGCACAACAGCGCACCCACCGCGCGGCTAAACCATTCCGCGCCCGGCGCCCATTTCTCTGCGATGACGTAGGCGGCAATGACCGCGATCCAAAGCAGGTTCATGACGCCTACGACGAACAGCAGTGCCATCAACGCCGAGCAGCAGCCGACGCAGAAAGCGCCATGGCGAAAGCCCTCACGCGTCGCCATTGTAGCACTCGACGGATTCAGCACCGCACCCCATGGCGAACGGCAGCGGATGAGACACGCGTGCTTCAATGGAGTGAATTGAAAGAGGCCAGCGACTGCCAGTACAGCGGCGGTCAAGGGCACGCTCGCGCTCTCCATCATCGGCGTGACTAGGGTTGCCTTGAGCAGGGCCCAGTGCACGAGAGTCGCCGCGACGCTGAACCCGCCCCACGCCACAAGATATCCCACGATGAATCCAGCGGCGTGCGCAGAACCGCCGAAGCGGACGAGAACTAGGATCACCGGCAGGACCGATGGCAGCATCATCACCGCCATCATCACGGTCCACATCAGCAGCACAAGGCCAAGATCGGTCGCGTCCCAGTCCACCATCTGCGGCATGATCCACATGTCCATACCGGCATCCATGTGGCGCATGCCCCAAGCCATGTAGACAAGGTATGCCCACCCCGCTCCGATCAAGAGCCCGAGCACGGCTCCTACCGGCAAAAGGCGCCAAACCTCCACCGAGAGCAGGCGTAAAATCTCAGGCCGAGTTGAAGGCGAAAGGCGCATAGAATCCATTCTTGCCGCTGATCTCCCACTGGAGATCGAAGTCTTTGTACGCGGTATGCGTGGATTTCGCGACCACGTGTGGAAACGCTCTTCCGCGTAAGTTCTCGACGCGGATCTCCTTGCCGTCGAACCCCTCGATCGCAGTAATGTCGGCATCCCCGATTCCGGCGATTACCATCTTCCATTGCCGCCCTTGGCCCGCGAACGTGATTGGCACGAATTTAACGTCGAGCACTTCGGCGACCAACCCGGCCTGCGCCGCAAACGCACCGCCCGGTTTGAAGGAGAAGATCGCGCTCAGTGCCTCGCGCTGCGCAGGGTTGGCGCGTTCGTCGATGTAGAACGCCCCCCGCCAATTACCTTTCGCCATATGACTTGGTGAGAAGTTCATTCTCACCACGTTCAATCCAGCGAGCGCAACATCGCCTTTTCGGCCGGACTCAATATGGTAGCCGAGAAGAACCCCACATATGCCGGGGGTTGGGGCATTTCCCACGACGCAGGGACACATTGCCTCGCAATTGCAAGCTTCCATGAAGAGGCCTTTGACATTCCATGTGCTCTTATCCTCCGCCGCTTCCGCAACTCGGACGGGGCGCAGTGCGCTGAGAACAGACGCAGCAGTTATAGAGCCAGCAATGTCGAGCAAACGGCGACGGGAGAATGGTGTCATCGTAACCTCCCCACGCATACTGATTAGCGGCGCGCGCTACCCAAACGTTAGAATCAAACTTAACCTTGGTGACTGAGGCACTGGAGGAGAGCATAGCCCTGTGAACGATCCTTGGGTAGCAGCTTTCCAGGCGGCCGACCGGAGGAGATAGCTCATTCGGGCAGCAGCTTTGACCTAATTTTTTTGTTTTCGTACCAGGACCGCGCGATCCAGATGTTAGGACTGCTCGGGGTCATGTGTGGACGACGCCCGCATTGCAAAAAGAATCTGACGTGCGGCTTGCGGTCGGGTGCAAGTCATGTGTCCGGCCTGTTTGCGCGGCACCGTGACCGCTGGCCCTGATGTAGTCCGATCGGGTCCCAATCAATCGCACGGTGCTTGCGCCGCAACTGTCGGGTGAAGATAACCTTGCCCGCACTATCCACGCAGTGAACTTGGAATACGTTCTTGGCGAGATCAGCGTTACATGCATGTGGACGACCCCCTCCGGTGATTCGTTGTTCAACGATCGCCCCTTTGGCACATTCGATGCCTGGAGCGGGCGTCGTCCACCACATGGATCGCGTCTGTTTGACGGTGGGCCAGCCACTTTCGGTTTACCCCCGTCAACGGATATCGCCAGATCGGATCGGCTCTTCCCCTTCGTGCCAAACTCAGAAGTCGCGGCTACTATTCTATCACCTCGTCGACGCGGCCGAGAAAGACTGTGGGAAGCTGCAGTTTCAGTTGCCCCACGACACGAAGGTTCACTGTAAGATTAAAGCGGTCCGGCAGTTGGATGGGAAGATCGGCAGGGTTCGCACCATTGAAGATTTTTGCCACGTAATCCCCTGTGAGCCGTCTTAGCCCAACCAAGTCGGGTCCAAATCCCAACATGCACCCCGCCCGCGCCATGTGGTCCCACTCGCAAATGGTTGCCATTCCACGCTCCGTCGCAAGCTGGGATACAATCGGTGCATCGGCAGCAAAGATTATTGACCCCATGACCAGCACTCCGCTTACACCCTCAGCGTGGAACGCATCAAACGCGGCCACGTAGTCAGCGGGACTTTGGACCACACGCGTCGCCAGCGAAATGTCCAGCTTGGCGGCAGTTCCCGCGAGAAGTTCTGAGCGCTCGGGCTCCAGCGTCGGTGTCGCGAGAAAGCCGAACACGCGTGCGGCGGGAACAGCCTCGCGAAGGATCTCGAGCCGCTTCGCGTCTGTCTCAATACCCCGAAAAAAGATACCGGTGACCAAACCGCCGGGACGGGCCAAGCTAGCCGCGAGGCCGCCCTGCACCGGATCGTCACCGGAAAAAGACAGAACGACAGGAGTCCCTGGGGACGCTCTCATGGCGGCTCGAGCCGCCAGCGCGCCTACTGCTATGATTACGTCGACACGCTGCTCAGCAAGCATTTTGGCGAGCCCGGGGAGGCGCGACAAATTTCCATCGGCTCCCGCAGGCAAGTAGATAAGGTTACGTCCCTCACTGAACCCTCGATCCGCGAGTACTTTCAGGGTTGTTTGTCGCACACTCCCGGGATTATTGGTCTCGGCTGCTCCGGGTGTGAGAAAGCCGAGCCGCCATGTCTTCCCCTGCGCACGCGCGACGAGTGGGCAAACAAAAGGTGACGCCACTACGCCCCCTAGTAAGGTAAAGAACGCGCGGCGTTCCATGTAGCCCGTCCAATGCTGTGGTTAGAAACATACCACAGTACATTACAGGACGGTATGCGGCGTCGGAGCACAGTTTAGGTCAACAGTTGCCATCGGAATTTTGCTTCGGATGGTCCGAGATGGGTCAAACTCAGAAGTACGGATGCTCAACCGGGAGGTCGGCTTTGCCCTAAATAACGGACATCGTCTGAGCCTGTCAGGTCCGAAAAGTGCCACGAGTGGACTGTCAGCGGCTAGATGCCAAAAACGTATTAACGCGCGCCACAACGGTCTCAGTTTGTCCTAGAGCGGTCATGTGATCGCAACCCGGCAACACGAGCAGTGTAGCATTCGTTAGCTGCGATGCGCACTCTTGGACTGCCGCCAAGCGTGGGTCCAATTCGCCGACGAAGAACAAGCAGGGCATGGTCATCTTCGGTAATGCGTCATCGGCTATCGACGAACGATCCCGCGCAGCCAAGTGGATCGCAGCAACATCATTTGCAACAAGTCTAGTGCGCCAACTGTTAGGTACGAGATGCCCAAAAATCTTGTCGATTGATGCAGCCAATGCCGCCTGATCGCTCGGAAACAGGTCACGGAAGGGCTGCAAGTTCTCGGCGTATGGGTGGGCGGCTCCAATTACCAATGATCTGATCCGTTCTGGATAGTATTGGGCGAGGCCATAGGCTGCGTTTCCACCGTACGAATAGCCAAAGAAATTCGATGTACGGTGTCCCAGCCCGTCAAGTACCGCGACGACATCGGATGCGCGAACCACCAGATCATAGGCTGCTGGGTCGTGTGGCTTGTCACTTTGTCCGTGACCTCTTGCATCAATCAGGATCACTTGATGCCGATCTTTCAGCGCGTCAACGTAACCGAGATCAATCCAGTCCGCCCCGCTTCCACCAAGCCCGTGATGCAACACAAGAGGATCACCCTCGCCAATGGTTTGATAGTGAATACGTACGCCGCGATTGGTCACAAATGTCATGGTGTGCCCCCAAGCCCTCAAGCGACCAAGTTTGCTTTGAACGAGCCCGCTTTTCAAGCCGAGACCGGTCTGAGAGCGCCTATTTCCGCTTTGGGGTCATGTGTGGACGACGCCCGCATTGCAAGAAGATCCTGACGTTCGGCTTGCGGTCGGGTGCAAGTCATTTGTCCGGCCTGTTTGCGCGGCACCATGACCGCTGGCCCTGATGTAGTTCGCGGATCGGGTCCCAATCTATCGCCCGGGCTTTGACGCCCATGACCCAGAAGCGGGGTGTCCCAATCGACGGCTCGACCGTTTCACATCACGCCCTCATCACCCTCGCAATCGATTGTCTTGCTCCGCTGTCGCCTCATGCTCCCATTGCCAAGCCTCTTCAGGCGGCTACAGCAAGTTCCGGCGCTCGAGAGTATCCTCCTTTGGCCATGATCGCCCAAGCGATGCGCGCCATCCTCGCAGATTTCACACACCCCACTAATAAAAAACGCCCGGCTCAAAGGCCGGGCAATTTGAGAGGGGTCGAGCAATCAAAGAGTCGAGTACCATCCTGGATTGGCAACTCCCTAACGCTAATTTCTTGGTCCGAACTTTGTCTGTCCGCTAGCCGACATTCGCACGCAAATTTCGGGAACAGGTGGCAATGGCAGTCGGCGGGCGATCCTGTAGCCACTGGTCTAGTAGAAAGCCGTTCTTGTCCCGGCGGTAATATAACGCGCACATCTGGCATCGCGGCTGAAGTCGCTTCGAAGAATGTTGAGCTCTTGCGGGAGATAATTCCAAGTCTCTCTCGTCTTGCTGTGTTGATAAATTCTGCCGATCCATTCGCAAGGCCCTTCCTGTCGGCCGTTGAGGGCTCGACAAGCAGGCTGAGCATTGAACTGGAACGAGTGGAAGCAACCTCGGCAGATGAACTTGACCCGATACTTCGGAAGATCCAAGAGAATGGAGCGGACGCTGTGGTCGTTCAGCCGACACTGCTCCAAACGGGCCTGGCTGAACTTTTCCTAAAATGCCGGCTGCCATCGGCATCTGTGGCTCTTCAATTTCCTAAAAGCGGCGGGCTGATGTCGTACAGTGCTAACTCGCCTGCGCTTGGAGACAAAGTGCGACGTATGATCGGATTCTAAAGGGAGAGCGACCGGCCCATCTGCCAGTTGCGCAGCCCACTCAATTCGATTTGATCATCAATCTATGGACCGCGAAGTTGCTCGGCCTGACGGCGCCTCCGTCCGTACTCCTTCGTGCCGACGAGGTGATCGAATAGCTATCATGCATGCGACTGATGGGCTATGATGCCGTCACCTGACCTTCGGAGTGGGCATGAGGCGGCGCGACTTCATTACTCTCCCCTGCGTCATGGCGGCGACATGGCCGCTAGTGGCTCAAGGGCAACAGCCAACGATCCCGGTCATTGGTGTGCTTAGCGCGGGTGATTCACCGGTCCCGGATATTGAGGCAGCGTTCGAGAGAGGTCTCGCGGAAAGGGGGTACGTCGTCGGAAAAAACGTCATGATAGAACATCGGTGGGCACGAGGAAACTACGATAGGCTTCCCGAGCTGGCACAAGAACTCCTGCGCCTCAACCCGGCCTTAATCAGGGTGGGAGGCAATGTTGTCGCGCTCGCCGCCATGCGTGCTACTTCAACCGTTCCCATCGTATTCACTATCGCGTCGGACCCAATGAAGATTGGACTAGCAAAAAGCCTCGCACATCCCGGAGGCAACGCCACCGGCATAGCCATGATGACGGCAACGCTCACCCTTAAACGGCTTGAACTAATACGGGAGCTCCTTCCACAAAACGCGACCGTAGGCTTCTTGGTAAACCCCGAAAATCAAGATTTGCTGCTGGAGATCGAGAACGTTGCCCGTTCGACCGGCCAGCCCTTGGTGGTCGCTAAGGCGCGCAACGTTAATGACCTTGAACCAGCATTCACGCAGCTTGTCAGCGCTCAAGTCGGTGCCGTTCTCGTCAGCAACGATGCGCTGTTTGTGAGCCTGCGCATGCAACTTGTCGCATTGGCGAACCGGCATTCGCTTCCGGCGACCTACGAATTCCGTGAATTTCCGGCGGTTGGCGGCCTGATGAGTTACGGGCCGAACCTTGCCAAAAATTCTCAAAAAGTCGGCATCTACGCGGCTCTCATCTTACAAGGTGCTCGACCGAGTGATCTACCTATTCAGCAACCTACAGCGTTCGAATTGGTAATCAATGCGGCGACAGCGCAGTCCTTGGGAATCAAAATTCCCGCTTCTCTCCTCCTTCGCGCCGACGAGGTGATTGAATAGGAATGCGCGTGGTGCGATGCAGGCAATAAGCAAGCACCAAAGATCGTACTGGTCGTCAATCTAGAACTGCGAAGGCACTTGTTCTGATCATTCCGCCGACTCTGCCCGCATGCGTTGACGAGGTGCTCAGAATTAAGCTCTGAGCAAAGCTGCCCGAGCTGATAATGACCGTTCACGGGGCGTACCATGGGCGGCTAAGAAGACAAGCATGCCGGTGTTTCATACGAGGGCCCTAACGGCCGCGTGTCGCACAGGGCACCGAGGGTTCTGTGCACGCGAATGACTATTGATTCTGGGAAGTGCGACTTAGAGAAAGGCTCTAGGGTTTTAGCTCAATCCCCATTATTGCCTTTTCAACCCGGCGAACTGCGTGGAAGCACTCGCAAGAACGCTTCTCCAGTTCCCGGCGTTTAACAACTTCGATGTTTCCCCGTCGATATCGGATAATACCCTCAGCTTGCAGTTGCGATGCAATCTCGGTAACCGATGTTCTTCTTACACCTAGCATCTCGCCCAGAAATTCTTGGGTCAGCGGAATGGTGTCGCCCTCCGAACGATCCCAGCTCTGCAGCAACCACCGGCAAAACCGCTGTTTTACATTGTGAAGCGCATTACAGGCCGCCGTGACCTGAGTCTGCGCTAAGATGACTTCATTGGATTTGAGAGCCATTTCTTGGAGAGAAGCAAACTGCGTAAGGTGTTTTCGAAAGCGGACAGCCGATATTTTCAGTGCGGTCAAAGGCATTTGAACGACCGCTGCCGTTAGAGCGCGGTTTAATCCGAACCCGGCAATTGCCCCAAGAGCGCCTTCTTTACCGACGGTAGCAAGCTCAATGCCTCGACTGTCCGCCGTGGATTGTAAGATGGAGATCATGCCGGTCGAGGGAAAATAGACCCATTCGACCTCATCGTCTGGAAGATAGATTGGGGTTCTGCTTTCCAGTTCGACATGGACGAGATCGGGACGCAGCGCTTCAAACGCATTTCGTGGAAGAGCCGCAAGAAGCAGATTTTTAATCTCGTTGCTAGGCATAAGGTACGGTGCCTACCTTAAATCATGATCGCATTTACTTTTAGCTGCATTTTTGATGGCGTACGGTCGGGCACCCGACACGGCGCGTTTCTTAAAAGCACGCCAGCTTGCGAAGTTCCATTCGCGGAACAACTCCGTAACATTCAAGGCTAGAAATTAATCTTTCGCGAATCGCGCACGACCGGAACGAACTCATCTTGTGTCGGTTACCGGACTCAGCGCGAGGCTCAGAATGAGCAAGCAAAGCGAACAATTCAGAGACCAAGCCCGACGAGCGGAACGCCTCGCATTGAGCGTCAGCGACAACCAAGCGTGCGCGCAGCTCAAGGAGCTTTCCAAACAGTTCGATAAAGACGCCGAGAGGTTAGAGCTGGCCGATACCCCCCGCGTCGGGCAAGTCACGCAGCAATCTTGATGAGCAGGCAAGCTTCCGGTTCGTTCGATGTACCCTTGGCCGCATGGTGATTTCGACAACGTGATGGACGAAGCGCTCGATATCGCGATGGACTATCTCATTCGCACCGAGCAAGCCGTGAATTTCCGGGAGGCGCAGACCTTAGCCGCTAACGCCATAGCGAACGCATGGCGAGCGGGCGTGAGGAGTCGAATGCGGCTGACCAACATGGCGATCAGGGCGGTCGCAGAAGGGCGTTCTCAATTGAAAAGCGGGTAACCGCCTCCACACAAATTGGGCCAGCGCGGTGAAGGTTTTATCCTGAATAACCGGCTGCCTCCAGTGCGGTACGATCCCACATCGTCCTTTGCGGTGATTATGCCGTCGTGCTGGCCCGGGCCACCGCTCCCGGCACACTCGCGTCGGAACATCGGGCCTAGTTGAAACGCGGGCATTTGAGACCTTTAGCCTTTCCAGGCACCCTATGTTCATGGACCGAGATCGGGAAAAACACCCAATCGAGGAGAAGCTCGCCAAATGCCGCGATTTGGCATCGGAGTTCCGTGAGGGACCCACAGCCGAGATGATCCGCATTCTGGAAGCTGAGCTTCGCGAGCAAATGCGGAAGCTGAATAAGGAGTAAGGTCGACTCTGTTGGCGGACTCTTTTCGTTATAGCCTGGGCGCATTAAGTTCACTTTCGTACTTTTGTGCCGGAACGATTGTCTAGCTCCCGCGTGATCTATTCAGGCAGGGCAAATGCATGAGGCCATGCAATGTCCCACAGAAACGTCCCCAACATCCCCGATTCAGACCACAACGCCGAAATCCGAGAGGAAATAGGGCATCGGCTTCGGATGCATCTCTCAAAACACGAGCATGACGCGCCGTCACGCATTCAACATTTGCTCAACAGGTTGAGCAGACAGGACGCGCTGAAGTTCTCGAAAAGGATCAAAAACTCAATTGAGCTTCCCTGAACCGTGGATAAGCGGCCTCAGCCTACTGGCGTGCACTGGGGCAGCCCATTCCAACCGATTCGGCAACGGCGGATTGCCGACGGCCTGCGTAAGTTACGCAGCTCGCTTGATTTTCGGGACTAGTCCGGAGTACCTCATTGCGGTCTCTTCGGTTTCCTCTCCAGCTTTAAAACTGCAATCAAAAACGGCCCCAGCGGGACGCGCTAGAGCCGCCAACCCAGTTGGGGTTTTCTCCCGGTGGCTTTTAGGGGGACATCGATCCGGGAGCGCCGAATCGACTCATGAAGCGTCGCGAGGTTCCAAAAGAACGGCCCCAGCGCCCCTAGGCGGCTGGACACGCGCAACGAGCGGCGGACGGCGAGTGGCCAGCCATTCTCTCCAAGTGGATATATCGCATCGCACGCTACATTTGGATCGCACGTTACGCTCACAAACCTCGGAATGTACCTCTGTCACGGTGGTGATTAATGACAGCGGCCCGTTTATACGCGGACCTTGATCTGTCTCGCGGGCCACTTCGAATAGGTTGGCCACGATAAGCTGTTGAAACTACCTTTCACCATCGCATCCGCCCCACGACGTGGCGCTGGCACCGCCCAAGCTCAACTCGATCAGTTCAGCCTTTCTGTTTTTCTTTTGCGCTTTTGCCATCGGAGCTTTTAGAGCGTTCTTCGAAGCGATCAGCCCCCTTAGCTAGATCGTGCCCCGTCTTGCTCTCCTTTTTCGCTTCTTCCTTAGCAGCCGCCTCGCGCAAGCCTTCAGCGGCACGTTCCCCCGCTTTTGATGATTTTCGTTCATCGTCCATTTTTGCTCCTCCGTCCCTGATAGGAATACTTCCTTGTCTATCCCAGCCAAGCCGTAACGATTTCCAATCAGTTCGCTTGGACATTGTTCCATTTCCGTTGACGTGCGGCCTCCTGGCCTAAAGGTGACATCAGTCGAGGCGCGCGGTCCATGTCCGCTAAACAGCCGAAAAGCCGACATCGAAGATTACAACCAGCATAGCGCGCCGTGTGGCATTCCAGTGTCCACTAGGGGGCGTCGCACGTAAGCCCAGCGAACATGCTGGTGCTAGGCCAATGTCCGTCTCGAGTCGTTCGCGTCGCTTTGGCCGGATCACGGAGACTTCCGGTCTACTTCGGTGATCGGACATTCTCGGGGATAGGCACCATGTCTCAAAGGTGCCAAAGCTGACATCGGACAGTTATTCAATTACCTCGTCGGCCCGTGCGAGCAGCGACTCCGAAACTACCAGTCCGATTTCCTTTGCGGCGGTGCGATTGATCGATAGCTCGAACTTGGTGGGTTGATAGAAAGGAATGTCAGCGGGCTTCGCGCCCTTTAGGATTAGATCAATGACACGAGTGGCCCGACGAAAAATCTCCACGAGATCGATGCCATAGGCCAAGAGCCCACCAGCTTCAACAAACGAACGGAAGGGGTAGATGGCGGGTATTCGGTATTTCGCAGCCAACTCGCCGATCAGTTGTCGCTTTGTGATATGCTCTGGACTACCGTCAACAAAAAGGGCGTCAACGCCCGCCTGCGACATAGTGGCGAAGAGAGATCGGTATTCCTCATCAGTCCCACTGTCGATATAGGATGGACCAACCGCCGTGATGCCCGCTTTCTCAGCCGCCTCCTTCATTGCGGCTCCTTCCGGGTTCTTGCGTGTAGCAATTATTCCGAGTTTCGATATCCTTGGAACGAGTTCCTCGAACAGCTGAAGGCGTTTTGCCCAAAGCTCCAGACCGGCATCCACGGTGACGCCTGTTATGTTTCCACCTGGCCGAGCGATACTCGCTGCAATACCGTGGCCGACTGGATCGCTTGTCATGGCAACAATCGGGATAGTTGACGATGTCTCCTTAAACGCAGCGACGACCGAAACGCTGATCGCGAATACAAGGTCTGGATTGCGAGCTGCGACCTCGCGGGCGATTTTAGGATAGTTGTCGACCCGACCTTCGCCCGAGAACCGCTCGATCACCAGATTATGTCCCTCGACATACCCGAGCTGGCGAAGCCCCCCGAAGAAATCGCGATAGTAACGGAACCGGCTGGCTTCGCTCAACTCAGCTATCGGATGTGACGGATGCACTATTGCGATCCGATACACCTTCGTCGGATTCTGCGACCATGCAGCCTGTGGCAGCATGGATGCCGCACTTATGAGTGCAATGATGAACTCCCGCCGCTTCATCCGATCCTCCATGTCGTTCGAGGAGACGGTTTTAGAGTATCAGATGTCGATGGTCGTCGCACTTGATGCGGAGGGCGGGGTCGGCATGTCTCAAAAGTGCCAAACCCAGACGTCGCGGATGGTGAGCAACCGGCAGCCGACTGCTCTTCTCAAAAGTAGGCCTGATCAGCAAAGCGTTAGTTTAAGGGAGACGGCGACCGTTCAATGATCTGCCCGTCTGCCCGCATGCCCGCCCTGTGAAGCTTCAGCAAACCCTGCGCAAGTTGCCGAAGGTCATTACGACCCGGTCCAGGCGGAAGCTTCCGTGCGCGTTGCAGCACGTCTGATACCTGCACAAGGATCGGAGCTTTGGATGTGAGAGCTTTCATTTTTCAGACTTGGGTTTGAAGGTCGCTACCTTGCGCGTCTCTTGCCATAACGTCTATCGCATACCAGTCGACCAACTGTTCGGCGCAGCGTTTGGCTTCATCGTCATTTCCGCACCGCACTTCTATGCGATTTCGAATATGTCCGTCGTCACCGATGACATAGGCATAGTATCCCCAAGGCATGGCTATTTAGGGCTTCGCAGGCTTGGCAATTTCAGCCAATCGTTCATATGAGATGCCGCTTCGGCCTGACACGCACGGTGCAAAAGCAGCTCGCGTGCCGCGCTGCCGACTGGTTGCTTTTCAGCCGCCCGCCGGAAACGTTCAGCCTCTTCTGCTAATCGCTCTTCAAATGTGGTTTTGTGTTTGATCCGTCGGCGTACCTGCGCCATGGCAATTTCTCCCGGTACGGCTGCCTCCCTTGCCAGTTTTATTCCTCTCGAATCAGGAGCGTCTGTCCGCCAGACGACTCGGAAATTGCGATTTCAAGTTCGGCTGATTGTGCGCCACAGCATGAAAAAGTGGCTCGCAGAAACGGAAAATCATCAGGCGGAGAGTCGTCTACCGTACGCTTTCAAGCGTGGTGGAGTGTTATGGTCCATCCACTGCCGACCGAGACACTGGGCCGTTGGCACCGAGAGTTCTTGCATGTTTGCACTCCCGCCTCGTGAAGGGAGTGCAAACATGCTGCACACTTCTAATGTGATTTTGGCATCCCTGGCGGAAAGGGAATTGGCCGCTTTCCGGCCCCACTTGAAGCCTACCTATCTGAAGCAAAAGACAGTGCTCTACGAGGTCGGCGACGCCATTCCATCGATTTACTTTCCGACAAATGCGGTCATTTCTCTGGTTGTGACGCTTGCAACCGGCGAAACGACCGAAGCCGCGATGGTGGGTCGTGATGGAGCAGTTGGCATTGCATCAGCCCTGGATGGGAAGATTGCCCTCAGCCGAGCCATCGTTCAACTGAGTGGCGACGCATTGTCCTGCGATCCAACGGTTTTCAGACGGATCGCTATGCAATCGGAGAATTTGATTTCGATTGTAATGCGTCATGAACAAACCTTGTTTGCCCAAGCCCAGCAATCGACGGCTTGCATGGCAAACCACGAAGTTGAAGCGCGCCTTTGCCGTTGGCTTCTGCGCGCCCGCGATTTAACGGGAAGCAACGAGCTTCCCTTTACCCAAGAGTTTCTTGGTGAAATGCTTGGTGTGCGACGGACGAGCGTAACCACTGTCGCCAAAACGCTTCAGGCATCCGGGATGATCAACTACACGAGAGGCCGGATAGAAATAATGGACGTTGAAGGCTTGAAGGACAGCGCCTGCGAGTGCTTTGAGACGGTCAAACAGCAATACCGGCAGCTACTCATCAATCCTAACACTTACGACTGAAGCGAGCGGCCGCGCGCTTCGGATACGCTCGCCCGCGCGAACGGGCGTTTCGCAATTTCCCATAAAGCAACACGGATTCGCCATTTATATTGCAGTCGCGACCTGATTATTCAGCGGGCCGCACTGACTACGCAGAAGCGACCCGTCGGCATCGAACGTCAGCAACGCCCGTACGACACCACTCGCTACGCGGAAGTCGAGGACAACATCGCTGCCGTTCCACTGCAAGTCGATGAGGTCGCCGGGCGGCTTTTCAACCAGCCATTGGTGCCAGTACGCAGTAATGGCGTCCGTGCCGCGCCATTCATTTTTGTCCCCGCAGTTGCAATGCACGAAAGCATCTTCGGCATAACAATCAACTATGAAAAGGTCGCCCGCACGATAGGCATCAAGCCAATCAAGCGCGGCAACCATCAGATCAACGGAAGCCATCGCACCCTCCCGTATCCGTGGGGCTGCGGCTATCATTGCACGCTTGAAGCGGGGGCACATCAGCACAATTACGAACGCACCTGTCGTCGGGTAGCTGATATACCGATAATGGCACAATCTGCACAGCAACAGGAAAAAATGAGCGGCAACAACCATGAGAAATAGACACGTCAGGTTCGCCATGACGCGAAGCCTAAATGATGTTGTGCAGTCAGAAACGGCTCCTCCTGCAGTCCTCTTAGAGTTGCCTCTATTTGAAGTCCGTGGGGCGCGCCAATCCCTGGTTTTCTTCGGGATAGACCTATCCGAGGTGACCTGTTGAAATTCTGCTTTGCCCTCTCCCAGCGTCAACAGATCGTAGAGTGGAGGGGCGGCCTTATATCGGAACATTGCTGTTTGCAGGAGCTTGGCAACATGGAGGTTGCATGCCCCGCTACTTTTGACGGTAAGAGCGGCCACAGGCTTTTTGATGCAACAGGTTGTTTGCGACGACGATACCGCCGCTCTCATCAGAGCGACGGTGTTGGCCGTAGGAGTTTCAATCGACAAGCCCAGAGACGACCCTGAGCGCCGCAACGCCATCATCAACGACGCGGGCCGTGAGATTGGTACCGTGCCCGTGTATTCCAAGGCCAGGTAGGGCCGTCACGCCGTATGAACATTGGCCGGGAGGTCGCGGAAGTAGCTTGTCCGGCCGCTATCCCAGATAACTTTGATTTCTCTCGCAACGCGCTGCGTGATGCAAGCTGGACCAAGGCAAGGTAGTTGGCGGCAAGCCTGTCGTAGCGCGTTGCAATCCGAAGACATTGTTTTCTACCGGGATCGGAACCGGGTCGAGCGGTTCTTCAACCGGATCAATCAGGCTATGGCTGCGCGCTAATGAGTCCGCGCCCCAGGTTGTCAACTAAAATTGAGTTGTCAACTAATTGCCTCTTTCGGGTGGGTCTTGGCCGATGACTTGCGATCTGCACCCGAAAGCAGACATAGTCACGGCCGGTCGGCATGCCTCAAAAGGCCAAACCCAGCCGTGCGGCTCCCTCCGGTAGGCATGCGGACTGACAATTCGGATACGCAAGGGCCAAAAATTGCATAGTCTGTTCGTCGATCAGTATCTAACGTTCAATAGATCGCAAACCTCGCGCATAGGAGGACACAAATTGAGTAAAAAATTGACGGCTGCCGTTATTTTGGGGTTCCTGATTGCTCCCACACTTCCGCTAGTCGCTAACGCACAGAGCGCGCTGACCGAACAGGAAGCGCAGTCTATCGCGGTGGATGCCTATGTTTACTTCTACCCGCTGCTGTCTATGGACGTTTCTCGAAAGCAATTTACCAACGGCACCAGCGACTTCAAAAGTCCGATGAATACGTTCATGAACGTGCCTGCCTACCCGCCTGCGGACTTCAAAGGTGTCGTGCGGTCAAACTTCGATACGCTGTACTCCGCCTCATGGCTGGACATGACCAAAGAGCCCGTCGTTATCTCAGCCCCGGATACCGATGGACGCTACTACCTACTCCCCATGCTGGACATGTGGACGGATGTTTTTGCATCCCCAGGCTGGCGCACCACGGGCACTAAAGCCGGGAATTTTCTGGTAACGCCTCCGGGTTGGAACGGGACGGTCCCTGGCGGGATGACGCAGATCAAGGCACCGACACCTTATGTTTGGCTTATCGGTCGCACCAAAACCGATGGCCCGCCTGACTATGATGCGGTCCGTAAAATTCAGGCCGGTTATAAGATCACCCTTCTCTCCGAGGTTGGTAAAGCGCCAAAGCCAGTAGAGTTCAAGCCGGACCCCAGCGTCGATATGAAGACGCCGCCGAAGGTCCAAGTAGACACTATGTCGGCAGGAAAGTATTTCGCCTACGCAGCCGAATTGCTCAAGCAACATCCACCCCACATTACCGACGAGCCGATCCTCGCTCGAATGAAGAAGATCGGCATCGAGGTCGGTAAGAGCTTTGACATCAGCAAACTCGATCCAGCGGTACAAAAGGCGCTTGAGAGCGCGCCGCAGGCCGGGCAGAAGTTGATGGTTTGGAAGTTGCCCACGTTAGCACGCGTAGTGAACGGCTGGTCGATGAATACCGACACAGTGGGCGTGTACGGCAATTATTACCTGAAGCGGGCAATTCTTTCGCAGCAGGGGCTTGGCGCGAATGTGGTGGAGGACGCCATCTATCCTCTCAATCTGGGTGACGAAAGCGGAAGGCCGCTCGACGGCGCAAACAAATACACGATCACCTTTGAAAAAGGTGCAGCGCCCCCTGTAGATGCGTTCTGGTCAATCACTCTCTACGATCAGGAGGGTTTTCAGGTCGGCAATGTCCTGAACCGCTTCGCAGTTAGTAGCTGGATGCCGTTCAAGTATAATGCGGACGGTTCGCTCGATCTGTATTTCCAGAACGAAAGTCCCGGAAAGGACATGGAAGCCAATTGGCTGCCTGCGCCCAAGGGTTCATTCAATCTGACGATGCGTCTGTATGCTCCTAAATCCGAGGCGCTGACGGGCAAGTGGAATCCGCCGCCGGTGACGAAAGCTCACGGGCTACCAAGCCTTACGGCTCAATAACCCAAAAAAGATGCTTGGCTTCGTAATCTGCGGAGCCGAGCGTCCCTGCAATTGTCCGCTCCGTCTATTCGATCACCTCGTCGGCACGAGCGAACGCCGTGGCGAAACAAGTAGTGCCGCAGTAGCCGCTATGAACTCGCGACGCTTCATCCGATCCTCCATGGCGTTCGAGGGGAGGGTCTTTAGAGTATCAGATGTCGATGGTCGTCGCACTTGATGCGGATGTAAGTGCCGCGTCGCAAACCCGGCCGTGGCGTCAGCGCTTGTCCACGGAACGATCAGCCGCGAGGCCCAAAAAGTGCCAACGACTGAGTGATACGACGGCTGTTATCCTACGCGAGTGTGCATGCCGCCGTCTACGGGAATGACTGCGCCTGTAAGGTAGGACGCATCATCTGAGGCCAGGAACAATGCAACTTTGGCCGTCTCCCAGGCCGTACCCATCCGGCCCATCGGGACCTGTGCATCTCGCTGCTTGCGTAAGGTATCACGCGGCGTTCCTGTCACCTTGTGATAACCTTCAATTGCCATTGGCGTGTCAATCATGCCAAGCATCAGCACGTTGCAACGGATGTTGTGCCGCGCATTTTCAAATGCCAGCCATCGGACAAACTCGTGCAATGCAGCCTTGGATGTCTTGTAGGCTATCAGCGGAGATGAAGCGATGGCAGCGACGCTGCTAACGTGTGTGATGCTCCCAGACTTCTGCGACCGCATAATCGGCAATGTATGCTTGCTGATCAGCATAGCCCCATCAAGATTTACATTGAACACGTTGTCCCAAACACTCCTCTCGATATTCACCGTATCGCCGTCCAGCGCACCAATACCGACATTATTGTGGAGAATATCGATGCGGCCAAACTTCGAAGTGGCTGTATTGACGAGTGCCGCGCAGTCATCCTCCTTGCTAATATCGGCAATCATACATTCGGCGTCGAAACCTTCCTTGCGTAAAAGGTCACGGGTCTCCTCCAAGGACGCCATGCTCCGATTTGCCAACAGCAGCTTTGCACCCTCACGTGCGAAAAGGACCGCTGCAGCCCGACCATTACCGATATTCTCTCCCTGCTGTTGTCCGGCACCCGTGATAACGGCAACTTTTCCCTCTAAGCGCATGTTTCATACCCTCAAATGAATTTGCAATCCGCCCGACAGCTCGGAAGTAACGACCCACTTCAACTTTTGACGGTTGATTTCGTATGCTTGTAGATTGCATCGCGCCGCCGTAAGGAGGGGAGCGCTGATGCCCATTTGGACCGCGCGTTCCGCCAGATCACCAACCGTGTGTTCGCCTTCGGTAGGCCGCCCGTCTTCCATATCGATCAGCAGCGATGGCCCGTAGGTCGATCCTGGTTGAGCAAACATAGCACGCATAATGCTAGCTGTATCAGGGGCAGGAGGGGAAGCTGGTGGATGGCCAGCCGCCGTTACGGCCCGTGCGCATTCGTCGATTACGGCAGAGACGAACTGCGATCCGGCAGTTGACGCGGCAACCGCTCCTGCTCGCGACCTTGTTAAACTAGCTATCGTCGCACTAATAACAAAACCGAAAAACTTGGCCCACATCATTGCAACGATGGTGTCGCTGATCTGGATGGGAATCCCGCCAGCTTCCAGGGACATTTTGATGCCTGTGCAGCGGTCGGAAGTACGACCGTCAAGCTCTCCTATTGCATTGAGATTGATCCGGAGCGGACTCTGCTGGACCGTTCCATCTGGCATGAGGGCAGCATTGATGGTGGTGAGGCCACCCAGAACACGAGATTGGCCAAACCTTTTCGTCAAAATGTCGATATGACGCACGCCGTTCAACACGGGCAAAATTACACTCTGGTCCGTCATTGCCGGAGCGATGGCATCGACGGCACCATCAAGATCGTAAGCCTTACAAGTCAGCAAAATAACATCGTAGGTCCCGTTCAGGTCTCCCTGCTGGACCGTCACTACCTTCGTACGGAGTTCACTGCCGTCCTGTAGCTTTACGACCAGTCCATCGTGCTGAAGTTGCGCGGCGCGCTTTGGCCGAACGAGAAAAGTCACGTCAGCGCCGCCCTTGATTAGCATTCCGCCGAAGAATCCCCCGAGCGCGCCCGCACCCAAAATCAGGTATCGCATCCGCTTCCCCATGGTTTTCGTTTGCGGACGCATCAAAGCATGCTCGGTAGCCATTGGGCTAGAGTAGTCGTCCTCTCCTGGGTCGAAAGCTGTCGGAGCGCCCGGGAGAGGCGACTTCCGCTCTGCTCCCTACAGCGCACATGGCGCATCGGGGGAACGACTTCCGAAAAGTACCAACAGGCGACATGGTATCGCATCAGATCAAATGAAGGAGGCCGCCAACTGAGGCGGCCTTACTCTGTCGGTGCGGCTAGCGGGATTACCGTATTGAGCAGTGTGGAAATGGCAGTCACAAGCTGCGCTGGCGCGAATGGCTTAGCGAGCAGGACGCTATTCGGCACACCCTTGGCCGCCCATTCCTCGCCGTTGGTGCCGGTCATATAGATTATCGGCATGGACGGGTCGCCTTCTCTGGCGGTGCGAGCAACGTCCCAGCCTTCGAGTTTACCGGCAAGATTGATGTCAGTGACGACCGCCCGATATTGAGACTTGTTGCCCTGGAGAAGCGCAATTGCCTCTTCGCCGGATGCTGTGATGGCTGACTGGAAGCCACCGTCTGAAAGAGCCTCTTCGACCAAAGCTTGGATAAGCTGGTCGTCTTCGACAACCAGCACCGTGACGCGATCGCTCACTTAGCCTCTCCCCTACTGCCTCGTTGCAGTCCTCCGGCAGGGTAAGCTACGCCGAACTCATTCGTTCCGAAGTTAAGTTCAAAAGTGGGCCGACACCGGGGAACTGAGGCCGCCGCGTTGCAAGGCTAGCTTCCGAAGACCCCTTTGAGGAAAGCTTTCACATCTTCGTGCGCCTTCTTCGTGGCAGCTTCGTTGTAGGCCGCCGTGACCCCTTTCTCGAAACAGGGATCATTCGGTCCAGTCGGCTGCTTCGACTCGGCGTTGATGATGATGCCTCCCTCACTTTCAGCGAAATGACACTTCCGTAGAGAATTGATCTGAGCAAATTTCATTTCTTGCTTGAACACGGGAGCATCGAACACATGGTGCGCATCCGGGTACTCGATGTATCGCACGTGCTTGCCGGCTTTCGTGAGGCGATCCGCATATTCCTTGCAATTCTTCGACGGAACCCAATCGTCCGCCGCGCCGTGCAGCAAGAGTAGCGGACTCGTAACTTCGGCATCGTCTTTGTATGCGACGTTGCAGATCGGATAGACGCCGATGTGCGCCGCGAACTTCGCGTCGGGCCCCAGCATCTTCTGGAAGCGTTGCACATCAGAGTAGATGGCTGAAGGTCCACCATGGGAAAATCCCATGACGGCTATCTTAGACGAGTCGACCAGCGGGTGTTTGGAAAGGGTATTCAGCGCACCGTAGGCATCGGCGACTCTCACAAGCGGTGAGATTTTGCCTAGATCCGCGAATGAGTTGACGCCGCGACCACTGAAGCTGTCGACGACAAAGGCGCCGATTCCTGCTTCATTGAGTGCACGAGCCCAGGTATCGACCTGGGCTTCACTTCCGCCGACCGCAGGCGCGCCGTGCATCAGTACGACGACCGGCTGTTTGCCTTCCATTTTCGGCAGTCGTAAGTGCCCGGCGATCATGACCGGCGTGCCCTTCTTCCCTTGCAGAAAGTCGGAAGCAGAAACGTTGGTGGACTCGAACGGAAGCATAGCCTGTCGCGCGTATTGTGCTTCAGCAGACGATGCAAAACACAGCAATGCGCTCGCCACGACACCTAGTAGAAAACGGCTTTTCATCGCAATTCCTTTCACGTCGTCAAAGAACTGAAAAAATAGCTTAAAATTCTTTAGGTGATGGGGCAGGCCGACCTGCACCGGTTCATACGACCCTTCTCCCGGCCAAGCCACACAGCGGACCGAACCTTACAAACCAATCGACGCAAACGTCAACGGCGAAGCAAGTGTGCAACGCAACGGGGAGAAGGACACTCCGCGTCCCCCCGCACGGCGACGTTGCCGAGCGATGGTAAGAGGACGTTTCGCGAGAATTGACGCCGTGCAATTTTCAGATGTGCGATCTAATAAGGTCTTCGCTCTCAGATTTTGTGCAGCGCCACGAAGGGCTAGAACGGACCAGAGATGCATTCTCATGACGGACACCCGATAAGCCTCAGTTGAAACTTTGCCGCCGCGCTGCGTCAACGAGCGGCCGAAACTCTTCGAGCATCGCCTCGGCATCCTGATAGTCGCTCATGCGCGCGCTGCCGACGGCTCTCAGCATTGCCTTGAGGCAGGCCATGATCCGGCCGCCGTCATCGAGCCTTGCTAGATGTAGCAGCCGGATGTCCGAAACCTGATCCAGGGTCGTCGCGATCCGTCGTAGCGTGCACCGCGCGGACGTGCCCGCGAGTTCAGCGAGGATCGGACGCAACTGCTCGGCCCGTTCCAACGCCTCGACGCGGTTCGCGATGCCCCTCGCGTTGAGCCCACCCAGTTTAGCGCCTTGCGCCTTTTTGGCAGCGAGTGCGTCGCGAAATGAGAGCCCGCTCTTTTTCAGCCAGCGCGGCGTAAAGATGCAACATGAACGGGTCGGCATCGGCGCCCAACTCTGCAGCGATGAAAGGCGTCTTATGAATGGATTTTTGCGAAATTTGTGCTGCGCGCGGGAGCCGCTGTGGGGTGCCTTTACGTGCGGTGCGAATTTCAGCGGAAGCCCAAAAAATGCACGTGCGGGCGCTGCTTGCACCGGCAAAGGGCCTCTGGAAGCGGCCACTGGGCGACGCCTACTCTAGGCCGGTTGGTGGCGGTGCTTAGAATCCCGAGGTTGCCCAAAAGCCCCAAGCATTGGCGCGCTGCGGCTCGCCGGGTTTGAAATGGATAAGTATGAAACGCTGCCAGCCCCGGTACATGAAACAAAGAGCGAAACGAAACGCGCGTAAACTGAAATGTGCGATTGCCGAGCAGGAAGATGTACTCTGTTGCTCATCGGCCACTCTGGGAAATAACAGCGTGAGAGTGAGGCGCTGTGCATAGACAACTCAGGCTGGCCCGCTGGTCAACAGCCTCAGGCAATTCGTCAGTATTTCAACTGCAAGGTAAGGCCATTGTCCGAGATCAATCGAATGCCTACCCCCGCGAGTTGATCAATTCCATACCCATTGGCGAAGAGAACGCAATCACTGCTCTCGAAATCTGGAAGCGCGTTTCTTTGTGGTCGCATGTCACCGCCAAAGAGAAATAGGGAGGCATGGCGGCGGACGGTTTAATCGAGCGAAAGAAAGTTATCAACGCAGGCCGGGAGGCTACCGTCTATTCCCAACGGAGATAATTTTACGCGAAAGGCTCTAAGGCCATGTTTGATCCACTGACGGGCCGCTGTGGAACCGCTCGGCGCAAGCAATGGAGCGCACCGCTGCCGCCTTTAAGCCTAAGTGCGTCGGCCAGGCGGGCTCTGGCAGTGTCGCTGACGGTATTCTTCCGGGGCGAACTGGCCTTTACGTTGTAACACCGCGAGCATAACCTTCACCCAAAAATCAAAGGCAATAATAGAGTGAGAATTTAAGGGAGGATTTCATGCGCTTGATTCACGCATCTGCCGTCGCTCTATTGATGCTGACAGTTGCTCCGGTGGAGTTGTTTGCCGCTGATGCCAAAAGCGATGTCACGGCGGCTTACGCCGCATGGGATGCGGCGTTCAACAAGAGCGACGCCAAGGCCATTGCCGCCGCATACTTGCCGAACGCAAAGGTGCTACCGCCAACTCATGAGGTTGCTTCGGGCCCGGCGGCGATCGAAAAGTTTTTTGCTGGGCTCCACGCCAACGGCGTAACGAACCACAAACTTGAAGTGATCGACGCCGGGGGCGATGACAAAGTCATATATGGCACGGCAAAGTGGAGCGCCAAAGGCAAGGACAAGGATGGCAAGCCTGCGGACTTTTCCGGCATCGCTACGCACGTGTTCGAGCGCCAAGCGGATAATTCGCTGAAACTTAGATTGCATACCTTCAATTGAGACGAGGCACTGCGCGGTATCGCCAGGCCAACGCCTAATGCGTCCGGACAGGCAATTTGAGACTTGACCGCCTATCCTGAGAATGTCCCATTCACCTAGGTAGGCCGGAAGTCGCGTGCTGACTGCGGTGACCCGCAAGCCGGACGCGGAGCTAGGAACGGAACTCGACCGTCTAATTGCGGCTGGTTTGCTGTTCCGGCAGGGCATGCCGCCGCATGCGACATACCTGTTCAAGCATGCACTAGTGCAGGACGCGGCCTACAGCACGCTGCTACGGGGCCGAGGCGCGCGCTTCATGTCCGCATCGCCGATACTCTTGAGGGCGAATTTGCGGACGTGACCGCAAGTCAGCCGCAGTTGCTGGCACATCACTGCACCGAGGCTGGGCTGATCGAGAAGGCGGCGGCGCTGTGGGGCGAGGCGGGACAACGGTCACTGGCACGCTCGGCCCTGCTCGAAGGTGCAGCTCAGCTTAATCATGCCCTCAACCAGATCGCCACTTTGCCCACGACGCCCGCGCTGCGCCGTGAAGAAATCAAGCTCCAGGTCGCGCTTGCCACTGCGATGATGCACACGAAAGGCTATGCCGCTGCCGAGACTAAGGTTGCTGTCGATCTTGCGCGCGTGTCTATCGAGCGAGCGGAGGCACTGGGAGAGCCTCCTGAAGACCCATTGCTGCTGTTCTCGGTCCTCTACAGCTCCTGGGTCTCAAGCTTTGTGGCGTTCAATGGCGATGTCTGCTGCGGGCTCGCGGGACAGTTCCTCGCGCTTACAGAAAGGAAAGGAGAGACCGTCCCGCGCATGATAGGGCACCGTCTCATGGGCAGCTCCCTGCTGCTTACTGGGGACATCGCGGAAGCTAAGATGCATTACGATCGGGCGATCGCGCTCTATAATCCCATCGAGCATCGTCCACTGGCGATGCGGTTTGGCCAAGACATCGAAGTGGCATGCTTATCATTTCGGTTGTTGGCCCTGTGGTTACTCGGCTATCCCGAGGCTGCGCTTGCAGACACAGACCTTGCACTCAAGAATGCACGCTCGATTGGCCAAGCCACGACGTTGATGTTTGCGTTGAGCCACGTGCCCTTGACCTGCATCCAATGTGGGGCCTATGAGACAACAAACGCGCAAGCTGATGAAGTAGTGGCTTTGGCGGACGAAAAAGGCGCGTTGCTGTGGAAAGCGCCAGGCACGATCATTAAAGGTTTCGTGTTTGCGCTGACCGGCAGCCCCCGGAACGCAGTCGAAATGATCGCCTGCGGGATCGGTGCTACGAGTTCGACGGGCTCGACGTTATTCATGCCATTATATTTATCGTATTTGGCAGTCGCCTACGCCGACCTCAATCAGTTTGAAAATGCCGCGCGCTGTATTGACGACGCCATGAGCGCTGCAGCAACAACAAAGTCGTGGTGGTGGCAAGCTGAAACGCAGCGAATTGCTGGTGAAATTGCGCTCATATTGCCTGTGCCGGATGTAGCTAAAGCTGAGGGGTATTTCGAGCGTGCCCTTGCCGTCGCGCGCCAACAACAGGCGAAATCCTGGGAGCTGCGCGCGGCGATAAGCATGGCCCGGCTGTGGCGCGATCAAGGAAAGCGAGATCAAGCCCGAGAACTTCTGACTCCGATCTACAGCTGGTTCACCGAAGGCTTTGAAACGTTGGACTTGAAGCAAGCCCAGGCCTTGCTCGACGAGTTGCACACACATGACGAACCACTTTCTAAAGTTATTGAATAACTAATGGACCCATCCGGAAAACAGCGGAACCCATCAAAACTCTCAATCTCCACCGAATAAGCGCTCGATGCCGCCTCGCGACCCAAACGATCAGGAGCTGGCAAAGGCCCAAATGTTTAGCGTGGCTATCCCCTCGCGCAGCTTCTTGATCGGAACGTAATCTGGCGAATTCCAAAACGCATGGATCGCCTCCATGTTCGGAAACTCAAACATAACGACTGGCCGCTCGTCATGCTCCCCCTCCAGCACTTCCACTTTTGCGCGTCTGGCAACTAGCGTTCCGCCGAAGCTGCCGATGAACGGCACGACGGCTTGCACGTATTTCTGATACTGCGCTTCGTCCTTGATCGTGCTTTGGACAATAAAATAGGCGGGCATATGAATCTCCATTTGATGCTAATGGACCCACGTTAGCATACTCCGAGCGCGGAATTCCGGCGATCTCGTGCTTGATAGGGCAGCCAACAACACTTCACTCAGTGGTTCGCCTGTAGCTCACCGTCGGCGAACATAGTCAGTAGCCGATCTGCCCCCGCTCTGATGGGCTTAGCGACAAGACAACCCGCATCTGTAGGGTGCCGTGTTATCTTTCTACTTTCCAAACCCAACCCGGGAGTGCCTCTAGCCGTTGACGACGGCCAGGTTCATTTTTAGTCTTAACCAGTCTTTGATAGCTAACCCACGTTCCGAGCGCAAAGCCACCTTCGGTCTTGTAACCCGGAGAAACTCGGCAATGCCCTTCTCGGTCTGCAAACTGTTTAAGCTGAGCGAAGCCCTCCTCCCACCGAGTTGAGGGGACCTCCCATGACCAACCCGGCAACGCCTCTAGGCGCTGCCGACGGTCAGGGTCCAACCTGCCCCGGGTATTAAAAGTTCTCTGACGGCTAACCCAAGATCCTAGCTTAAAGCCGTCATCGCCCTTGTAGAATCTGGGCACACGGCAGTGCCCGTTTCGTTCAGCAAACTGCTCGAGCTGAGAGAATGCCTTTTCCCACACGTCGGAAAAGATTTCCCATGACCAGCCTTGCAGCCCTTCGAATCGTTGCCGACGATCTGGGTCTGTTGAATCCCTCGCATTTCGCTGTCCACTAACCCAGTAGCCGAGTACGAAACCGTCATCGCTCTTGTAGAGTCTGGGGACACGGCAATGCCCGTTTCGTTCAGAAAACTGCTCGAGCTGAGAGAATGCCTTTTCCCATTGATCGGAAAAGACGTCCCATGACCAACTCGGCAGTGCCTCTAGGCGTTGCCGACGATCTGGGTCCATCGTCAACTTCTTTGTTCTCTGGCTTCCAACCCACCTACCAAGCTGATAGCCATCCTCAGTCTTGTAGCGCAAAGTAACACCGCAATGACTATGTTTCTTTACAAATCCCTCTAACTGCCCGTACCAGAACATCCATGATTCAGTTGTTTGCTCGACAACATGAGTACGTAGTGATTGGGCAAAACTTCCATTCACTGACGTAGGAAGGTCAAATACGATCTTCGTCAGATCACCCTCTGCAACTGTCCTTTGGCGCTTCGCGCCCAGTTCAATCCGCAGCTGGTCGAGTTCATCCGACAACCTTTCGTCATGCGATTTCAGCGCCTCTAGCACGTCCCAGATCGGCTTAAAATCACTGGCTTCCAGTGTCTCTTCCGCATTGTCGCTCTGCTCGATGAAGACAGGGATCACGATAGTCCCCATTGTCTTGTTCTTGCTCAAACGGATCGCACGTCCAACCGATTGGATGATATCGATCTCACTTCTTCGCGGATCGATGAAGGCAACACCATCAAGCGCCGGAACATCTACGCCTTCCGACAGGCAACGCGCATTCGATAGAAGCCCGATATCGCCGTTGCCGACATTTTTCAGTCGCTTGAGTTTCTGCCTGCGGACGATGGCAGGCATTTCACCCGAGACATGGTCTGCCCAAAGATTGCCCGAGGGTTTGTGATCGTCATCCAGCCATTCGGCGACTTCGACGATATCCTCCGAAAATATGCGCGCTCCCTTCACGCGGCCATGAAAGGAGATCAACCTGCGAAGATTCCAGTCCTTGATTGCTTTCAGCAGTCCGATTTGTCCCGCCAGCGATTTGGCGTCGGTTGCAAGCCCGGTACTAGTTGCGACAAGCCGACGGTTCTCGATCCACTCCTTGACGCGTTCGTCGTCTACACCAACGATCAGCACGCGATAGTCGGTGAGCTGCTCTCGTTTGATGGCCTCGCCAAACGTCAGGGTATGAAACCGCTTTCCGAAACGCTCCTCGTCGTTCATGTCAACGACTTCGACACCGAAATCTTCAGCCGCCTTTTTCAGGCCCGTTCGATAAACGCGGGGCGTGGCAGTGGCGAACAGATGCCTATCGCTCTTGATCAGCCGATCATCTAGAACCGTCCCAAACACAGTATCGCTTTTACCGGCACACCTATGCGCCTCGTCTGCGATGACCAGATCAAACTGTGGCACGTCAGGGCGTTTTTGCGCCTGAGCAACCAGCGGCGATGACTGGTAGGTCGAAAAAATAACTTGATCCGTGTCCGCCTTCAGAAAGTCGGCGATCTCATTAACGTCATCTGTAACAGGAAATGCAAAGTCAGCAGCCCGGCTGATTGCTTCGTCGTCGTCCCTAGCGTTGACTGTCCGGTCCGAGCATACACACAGCGCGTCAAACGGCTCACGTGCGGCAAACGTCCATTCATTCAGCATTTGCGAGAGCAGGCCAAGCGACGGCACGAGAACGAGGGTTCGCTTGGCTTTCAGCCGTTCTTTCACCCACAGGCAGACAAATGTTTTACCTGTGCCGCAAGCCATAATGAGCTGCCCGCGACTGGCATTCTGGAAACCGGATAACACAGCATCAACGGCTTCTATTTGATGCGGTCGATCTAATTCGGGCGGTTGTTTACGCTTACCGTAAGATAGGGTTTGTATGCTGGTCGGAAATTCGACGGCAGCACTCTCGAGATGCGACAATAGATACCGGACAACCGACTTTTCTTGAGCATCAAGAACCTGCCGCGCATTTGCGCCAACACGATCTGTAGTCGCGATTAGGAGCCGGTGATCAATTTGCTTGCGGTTGGATTCGCTTAGGAACGTATCAACGTCGTTCTTTGAAATATCATAATTAACGGAATAGCACTTTGCTTGTACTGCCCACGTCTTTCCAATTTTGCTCCTGAAAACTAGATCAATACCGCAATCCCGTCCCCATCGACCGGGATATTCATCCCAAAGCCATACGGAGTCGACTTGCGTCGCCCATTCAGGATCATTCTTCAAAAACCATTTTACAAAGCGCTCGAATTGCCTTCCGCGCCGGTTTATGTCGGCATCGAACGTCGAAAGGAATTCAGAAAATGATGCCATTGAAAAATGACTTTATCAAACCGAAGGGTAAAGAATCGACTGGTTGAAAGCGCTGCCTATGCTAGCCTATTTGCAACTCGACCGACAGGTGGCGGGCGGCGCACATGGGCCACGATTTGGAAGCTGTCGAAGCCACTCGGGCAAGATTTCGCCCGGCAACTATTACTACGTTATTCGTGGGTGAATCCGCCCCCGTCAGCGGAGATTTTTTCTACGACGGCAACAACGCCATGTTGACTCACATGAAGCGCGTCGTCGAACAGGCGCTTGGCGTAAACGATGATTTTCTCCGACGCTTCAAAGCCTACGGCTGGTATCTCGACGATTTGGTCTTAACGCCGGTGAATCATCTCACGAAGCGAGACCGCGACGCGCAATGCTTGGGTGCTCAGGCCAGCCTTGCGGCGCGAATTGCGGAATACAAGCCGTTAGCGATCGTCTCACTTATGATTGGCATCAAAAGTATTGTCGATGCTGCGGCAACTGCAGCTGGTAGCGACGCTCAACGGTTCGCGGTGCCGTTTCCCGGGATGGGGCAACAAAACCGCTTCAAAGCTGCAATGGCGCGAATTATCCTTATGCTTCCGCGATTGCCGTAATGCCTAAAGCGGAGGAATAGGCATCATGAAACTTGATCGCATCGTGCCCTCGATTGTGAGGGTTGGCAATGGTCGTGGTTTTGTCGTGCAGGTCGAGCGGGAAAAATTAGTAGTAACGGCGGCGCATGGCCTGCCCCGCCTTCCGCCAAGCCATGCTGCGTCCTATGACGAAGAGCGAACCTATCCAAACTTTGTCGGCCCGGTGGGAGAGGAGCCGACGGTTTGGATTGAGTGCTTGTTCGTCGATCCGATCGCAGACATTGCGGTGCTGGGTCCACCCTCTCATGATGATCTTTACGACCAAAGGGACGCGTACAACGCGCTCCTCGACGGCGTCGATCCGATTGCTATTAGCGAAGTGCGCCGTCGCAAATCCGAGGCTGCTTGGATGCTTTCGCTTGATATGCAGTGGCGGCGCTGTACCGTGCGCAATCTAGGGGGACCTTTATGGGTATCGGATGGTGCGATCGAGAGCGGTATGAGCGGGTCACCGATCGTGCTCGGCGATGGCTCGGCGATCGGCGCGGTCTCCATTGGCAACGGGCAAAATCCATGTCTGGGCCACAACCTGCCCGGCTGGATATTGAAAAAGATGGATGTAGGCCAAGAGCACGTACGGTGGCTATGACGATGAAGTCGAGCAAGTGATCATCGATGCGATTGCGGCTCACGTGAATCCAGCTCAGCGAGATGCTGCACTCAGATGGCTGGACGAGCGCGTCACTACAGATACGACGATTACTCAGCTCGGGTTGATGGGAGGGCCGAAGGGTTAGCCTGGCGTACGTCTCGTGCCCTATTGGACAACAGAGGCCGCACTTACTGCCTCTACTGAATGGCGAAAGCGCACGGTTCGCATTTATAGGCAAAGACCATGGGCGATGAGCCAAGTTGCCTCATTGCCGCGAGCATTGGTCGCCGCAACTCTCGCAGGCTGGGGATCAGTGTCTTTGAATCGCATCATGACGGCAGTTGTACGCTAACGGACATTAGATCAGTACCTCGGACGATTACGGATAGTCACTGGTGTTGAGCCCGCCCATGGGGTCTAAACAGGCCAGTGCGAAAAGTGGCGACGCGCACGGCTGGGAGCACTAACCCGCCGGGTGCGACTCTGTTCTCCCCCGAAGAACCACGGGCAATTAGTGAGACCGCGAAAACTGTATCCGGCAAGAGCGTGGGGCAATGAAATAGGCCGTGAGAGGGCCTTACGTTTTGGTCAGAGCCTTCTAAGGGGACGCTGCTACTCTTGTTAAAAGGCCATTTCTGCGCGTTTCTCGAGCAAGCCTGTCGCGCTCCACCACCCCGGGCAGGAACCGCGTTGGGCCTTAGCTTCCCTATATCGTGCGCCAGGCTGGGGTTTACCCACAGGATTCCTTGCATTTATTCAATGCTTTACTAGAATAGGGGCGTGACGCGCTACCAGTGGTCAGACCGGTAACGCGCCACGCCTACTCTATGGTGGTTGCATAATCCACCTCCTTCCCGGGGGCTTCCGCAGCTCCCCCGGTCCTAGACGACGGCCCGCGAAGACCATCATACCCGGCCGCCCGGGAGACCCCCTGCATCAGTGCTACGGCCTGCGTGCAGGAAGGATTCAGACGGCGGACATTGCCCGCCGTTTTGTGTCAATGGACGACCCCTTCCCGACGCTGGATTGCGTTCAGTGAGTTGCGCGTCGTGACAGAGCGATGCTCCACCGGACGGCTGTCCATGTTCTTGATATTTTTCGGCACTCCAGCGGCGTCAGCAATCTTCCGCCACCACCGCCTAAACTCCGCCGACGACCAAGGCCTTTCATTCCATTCAGAGCGGATAATCGGTCCCGTTTTGGGTAGTACTCCGCCGAACTGCATCTCTAGCTCTGCCATAACCATCGGTGCGCGCTTCAGATCTATCTCGACACTCTTCTGCCGGAAGCTTGTCACATGGCGAAGGATCAGATTGTCGTCGATCTGCGACCAACGAATTCCGTGCAGCCACTTGGTCCCATCGACGACGATGTCGGATTCTCCCGGCTCCGAGGCGGGTACCCACTCCCCAATCGTATCCTTCTGAGCGAGCATCAGTTCGTACTGAATAGCTTGCGCCAGCGCGATAGAGGGCTTCCCCATTTCGTGGGCCTTCGCTCTGATAGAGCTGACCAAGAAGGGCGTAAGTTGTTCGGTGCGCGCCACAGGGTTCTGAAAGCGCATCTTGCTCATAATCGTGCTGAGGCGCTGGCAGCCGGGGTCATCAAGAGTCGTGGTGCCAAAGCTGAAAAGGCCACGAAGCCTCGTCATCATCGTGTGACCGGTCGCGAGTTTAGTCCCGCCATCCGACCACCGGTCATAAAGGTGCTGGATGCCATCGGCGTTCAATTCGGTCAGACACATATGGCCGCATTCGTCAAGAATGCGGTTGATAATGCTGTCGTAGCCGTCGCGCACTTTGAAGCGCAGCGCGCGATACGGCGACCGCTCATCAG
Organism: Bradyrhizobium sp. OAE829; assembly: GCF_040546575.1. Lineage (NCBI taxonomy): Bacteria > Pseudomonadati > Pseudomonadota > Alphaproteobacteria > Hyphomicrobiales > Nitrobacteraceae > Bradyrhizobium > Bradyrhizobium sp. OAE829. The sequence continues at coordinate 3,068,263 of NZ_JBEPOE010000001.1, forward strand.
AGCGATAAATCGTTGCCAATTCGGCTAGGGTCTGGACGCAGGACTTGTCGGAGATCAGTTTAACGGTCATGCCGTTGTGGCTGATCGTCGTGGAGCCGGTAAGAGCGGCTAGGTCGGTTGTAATGTGGCCGCCCGCATCTGCACTGACCACCCGCAGGTTATACTTGGCGGCCAACACAGATAGCCGCTCCAATTCGGCCATGTCCGCAGCCATGTCGCGGTCGATCTCGGCTGCGGCTTCCGCCAGCCGCCGCGCCTTTTCCGCGTTCATGGCCTCAATGGCCGATTTGATGGAATCGCCGTTCGACATGTGTTCCTTGTATCGGAACTGCGCTCACCGTTCAAGAGTGAGGAGTCTCCTAAAAGCGGAGAGTGTGGATATCCAAACCACCTTTGGGTTTGTGAAATATGTATTCCCCATTCGCGCGCACCGAACGTAACCAGAACGAGCCAGGAAACTCACACCCATGCAAATGATGGCTTCGTTACCCGGCAGGTTACCCCGGAGAAAACTCCGGAAGATTGCTACAAACTAAGATGATGTTTTTGTTGGTACAGTTGGGTGGGCTCGAACCACCGACCTCCTGTTCCACAGACAGGCGCTCTAACCAACTGAGCTACAACTGCATCCTGCGCGAAGCTCCTGGACCCATTTGCTTCGGCTGTCCGTAACTACAGCAGGCATCATCGCTTGAATGTGAGCTGGCGCACACAGTGAATCGGACGCCGTACAAACAGGAAAATCCCCGCGGACAATGCCGCGGGGATCAATGGCCGGGCCTTGGTTGCGCCCTACTGCAGAACCATCAACGTGAACGGATAGACGTAAGCCTGCAATGTCACCAGTCCGCCGACCAGACAGGCCAGCACAATCGAATGCAGGAACACATAACGAAGGATCGAGCCTTCGTGGCCGTACCAGTTGGTCGCCGTCGAGGCGACGACGATCGATTGCGCGTCGATCATCTTGCCCATGACGCCGCCGGAGGAATTGGCGGCGGCCATCAGGATCGGCGGCAGGCCCAGCTGCTCGGACGTGATCTTCTGCAGATTGCCGAACAGCACGTTGGAGGCGGTGTCCGATCCCGTCAGCGCCACGCCGAGCCAGCCGAGCAAGGTGCCGAAGAAGGGATAGAGCACGCCGGTTGCCGCGAAGGCCAGACCGAGCGTGGCATCGACGCCGGACAGCCGCGTCAGCGTGCCGATCGCCAGCATCGCCGAGATCGTGATCAGCGAGATCGCGCACAGTTTGATGGTGCGGCCGTATTCCGCAATCATCCTCGCCGGCGAGAAGCTCATCAGGAAACCGGAAATGATCGCGGCGATCAGCATGCCGGTGCCGGTGAACGACAGATAGGTGAAGTCGAACAGCGCGGCTTCCGGTGTTGGCCTGGCGGCGACCGGCGGCACCTTGTTGATCAGGTTGTGCAGGTCGGGGACCTGATATTTCCAGACGAAGCTGGCGTTCGCCCAGCTCTTGAACCCGCCATTGCCCCAGATCAGCATCACCACACAGACGATGATCCACGGCAGCAGCGCGCTCCACAATTCGCCTTGCGTGAGCGGCGTCCTGTCCATCGGCTTCGGCGTCGTCATGGTCGCGGCCGATTCATCCTTGCCGCGCAAGGCGGGCGACAACCAGAGTTCCTTGGGCTGCCACACTTTCAGGAACAGGATCAGGCATCCCATCGAAATCAGGGAAGCGCCGATGTCGACGATCCAGGGGTTGATGTAGTTCGAGATCACGAATTGCGGAATCGCGAACGTGACGCCGGTGACCAGAATCGCGGGCCACACGTCCTTCATGCCTTTCCAGCCGGCAAAGGCCCACACCACCCAGAACGGCACGATCAGCGAGAACAGCGGCAATTGCCGGCCGACCATCGCGCCGAGAATATAGGGATCGAGGCCGGTGACCTGGGCCAGGCCCTGGATCGGCGTGCCCAAGGCGCCATAGGCAACGGGTGCGGTGTTGGCGATCAGCGACAGGCCGGAGGCCGCCAGCGGCGAGAAGCCGAGCCCGATCAGAACCGCGCCTGTGATCGCGACCGGCGTGCCGAAACCGGACGCGCCCTCGAAAAATGCGCCGAAGGCGAACGCGATCAGGAGCAATTGCAGGCGACGGTCGTTGGTGACCCCGCCGATGGCGCGCTTCAACAATTCGAAGCGGCCGGTCTCGACCGTGATGCGGTAGAGGAAAATGACATTGAGGACGATCCAGCCGATCGGGAAGAAGCCGACCACCACGCCGAGCAGAGATGCCCGGACCGACATGCCCGCGGGCATGTGGTAGATGGCAATGGTGACGATGTTGGCGACGATCAACGCAATGATGGCCGCGATGTGCGCCTTGACCTTGCCGCTGGCGATCAGCACCAGGAGTGTGACCACCGGCACGGCAGCGGCGAGCGTCGACAAGGTCGCGTTGCCCAGCGGATTGTAGACTTGATTCCACATGTTCGGATTCTCCCCGGATTATTATTGGGCACCCGGCCGTGTGGACGGTCTGGTGTGCCTGGCGCCTGCGGAAGCGTTGCTCTCATCCGCGAGATCGACTGCTGGTTCGGCAGTTCGCCGAAACCCGCTCACAACCTCGCGAAGTCCAGAGGTCCCCCGCCCCTCGCCGTGACAGCCATGCTAGGGTCTGCCTGGCCCCCGCGACAAGTCGCCGCAGGCCGCAAAATCTACGACTTTAGTCCAACGTCCAATTCTTCCATTCTTTCAGGCCTTTAAGGGCCCCTCCCCGGAGACCATCGTGAAGAACATCCGCTCGACGCTCGCGACCGTATGGCGGATCGCCGCTCCCTATTTCCGTTCCGAGGACAAATGGGCCGGCCGCGCGCTGCTCGCTGCCGTGATCACCATCCAACTGGCGCTGGTGGCGATCGACGTCCTCGTGAACCAGTGGCAGAATCGCTTCTTCAACGCGCTGCAGGAATACAATTGGGACGTCTTCGTCAGGGAGATCGGCGTCTTTTGCGTGCTGGCGAGCTGCGCCGTCGTACTTGCCGTCTACCAGCTGTACCTCAATCAATGGCTGCAGATTCGCTGGCGGCGCTGGCTGACCCGGCACTATCTCGGCGAATGGATGCACGGCGCCAATCACTACCGCATGCAATTGCAGGGCGACGCCGCCGACAATCCGGACCAGCGCATTGCCGATGACGTAAGACTGTTCGTCGAGCGGACGCTGGATATCGGGCTGAGCCTTTTGAATTCGGTGGTGACGCTGCTTTCCTTCGTCATCATCCTGTGGGGCCTGTCGGCAGCAGCCCCCTTGCACCTGTTCGGCAAGGAGTACGCCATCCCGGGCTACCTGGTCTGGGGCGCGCTGATCTACGCCGTCCTCGGCACGGCGCTGACGCAATGGATCGGCTCGCCTTTGGTGCGGCTTGATTTCAAGCAGCAGCAATTCGAGGCTGATTTCCGCTTCAACCTGGTTCGGGCACGGGAGAACTCCGAGCAGATCGCGCTGTTGCAAGGCGAGCGCGCGGAGCGCCTGGGACTTTGGGCGCGTTTCCACCATGTGATCGAAAACTGGTACGGCATCATGAGCCGAACCAAGCGGCTGACCACGTTCACCGCGAGCTATTCGCAGGCCGCGGTGATCTTTCCATACATCCTGGTGGCACCGGCCTTCTTCGAAAAGAAGGTCCAGCTTGGCGGCCTGACCCAGACCGCGTCCGCGTTCGGCAGCGTGCAGTCGGCGCTGTCGATCTTCGTCACGATCTACCGCACGCTGGCCGACTGGCGCGCCATCGTCGCCCGTCTCGACGGGTTTGAAGCAGCCATCGCGAGCGCCACGGCGCTGGAGAAATCGAGCGAATCGATCGACGTCGTCGCATCGGAGGGCGGCACGGCGATCGACCTGCGCGAGCTCACGCTGCGCCTGCCCAACGGCACGCCGCTGGTCTCGGCCGATGCCTTAAGCCTCCGCGGCGGCGAACGTACGCTGCTCACCGGCCCGTCGGGCTCCGGCAAGTCGACCCTGTTCCGCGCCATCGCCGGCATCTGGCCGTTCGGCAGCGGCTCGATCGCCATTCCGGACGGCGCGTCTGTCATGATGCTGCCGCAGCGGCCCTACTTCCCGATCGGATCGCTGCATGGGGCGATCGCCTATCCCGGCGCAACCGAAACCTTCAGCGCCGATCGGGTCAGCGAAGCGCTTACCCTGGTCGGCCTGCCCAAGCTTGCCGGGCGGCTGGAGGAGGAATCGCACTGGAACCGGATGCTCTCGCTTGGAGAACAGCAGCGCCTCGGGCTGGCGCGCGCGCTGTTGCACGCGCCGCAATATTTGTTCCTCGACGAGGCGACCGCCTCGCTCGACGAACCCTCGGAAGCCGCGCTCTACAATTTGCTTGGCTCGAAACTGCCGCAAACCACCATCGTCTCGATCGGCCACCGCTCGACGCTCGAGGCCTTCCACCAGCGCCACGTCGCCATGGTCCGCGACGGCGACCGGTTCACGCTGCGGGAAGCGGTCAGCGCCCAGCCGGCGTAAGCCCGATAGCCACCTCCTAGCGCTGATGACCTGGCCGCCGATCAGCTCGCGCGGCTGCGCCTCCGGTGATAGATCGCGCGCGCGGTGCGCCGCCAATCCCATTGCATCGGAGCCGCCCCAAAAGCAAAGGGGCGGCAGATTGCTCTGCCGCCCCCAGATCTTCGCGAAGAGATATTACTTCAGGTTGGTCAGCGCGGTCAGGTCAGCCGAGAGCTTGACGATGCCGGCTGCGCCGCACCAGTTCGAACCCACGCCGGACGGATTGATCGCAGTGACATTGGTTCCGGTGAAGGCGTTGATTTCGCCGCGCGCGGTGAAGTCGCTGGTGAAGGCGTTGCAATCGCCCTTCGACAGGTTGGTGTCGGAGTAACGGAAGTCCAGCGTGAACACCTTGTAGGTGAAGCCGATGCCGATATTCCAGGTGTTGTAGTCGGCGTAGTTGATGCCGTTCGGGAATACCGCGGTCCCGTAGAACGAGTCCGACGTGCCCAGCCACTGACGGCCGAACTCACCCGACACGTACATTCCGAGGCCGCTGGTGCCGAACCAGGCGCTCGGCGCGATCGCCTTGCCGACGATCGAAGCATAGGTGCCTTCGGCGCCGCTGTTGAGGAAGCTCGGCGTATAATAGGCGGTGCCGCCCAGCGAGAAGTTGTCGTTGAAGGTGTAGTTCACCTTGCCGTAGACCTCGAAGAAGCTGACGTCCTTCTTGAGCACGTTGAGATTGAGCAGGGTGTTAGCCTGGCATTCAGCGCTGAGCGGAACGCCGGCGAAATCGGCGACGGCGCCGCCGCCGTATTGGCAGGTTCCACCCGGATAGATGTAGCCCCAGGCGCCGACATCGAAGGCAAAGGCGCCGACGGTCAGGCGGGCACCGCCGTAGGCGTCGACTTCAGCGGCGGCACGGTTGGGGAACGAGATGCTGGCAGCGCCCAGGCCGACATACAGCTGGAAGTCCTTGGTGACGTTGTAGCGCGGCTCGAAATAGGCGTTGACCGACGGCTTGTGGTTGGACTGGGTGATGCCGCGGAAGATGTAATCGTTGGTGATGCCGGCGCCGAAGGCGATATCCCAGGGATCGAACGCGACAGGCGGCGGGGCCTTCACAGCCTTGACACGCAAGTCTGCCGCGAGAGCCGAACCCGATACCATTGCCAGCGCCGTTGCTAACAAAGCCAGTTTCTTCATGACGATCCCCATCACCTTCTAGAACAGTCCCGTTCCGGTGGCCCCCCAGGGCAAGCGATAACCGACTGCAACCAAATTCTGATTGCAATCTGGGACTTGCCGTCATGGGCGTGAAGCAAAAAAGACAATCATCTGCCGCCTTTTTAGGCGTTCTACCCGTTTCGGAAAATGTTGTCTGCGGGTGTTGCATTCCCACAACAAGTTTGGCGGTCCTCGTGTCCGTTAGGCGACATCTGGAACCGGCAAAACTAGGAATCAGCCCCCGCTTGCCTGAACAGCAGCCGAATCAACAGCCTCCGTAGAAATCCGTGGTGAGATTGATCAGCCGGCCTCAAGGAAAAAGCCGCAGCGGTGGACGCTGCGGCTTTCCGATCAATCAACCTTGACGGGTCGCGGACGACCTAGTGCTGATCGCCGCCATTGGACGAGCCGGAGCCCCATGACGGGGTCGATGACTCCGAACTCGGCGTTGCCCAGCTCGGAGCGGGCGCAGCTTCGGGCTCTGGCGCCGGAGCCGCCGCCGGGGCTGCCGGCTTGGACGCAGCAGGCTTGGCGGCGGCTTTCTTTTTCTTCGCCGGGCTCTTCGCCACAGCTTTCTTGGCGGCTTTCTTGGCGGCTTTCTTGGCAGCCTTCTTGGGCGCTGCCTTCTTGGCGGATTTCTTTGCGCTCTTCTTCGAAGCCTTCTTGGCCGATTTCTTTGCCGACTTCTTGGCGGCCTTCTTCGACGACTTCTTCGCAGATTTCTTCTTCGCCGCTACCGCCTTTTTGGCCTTTTTAGCCTTCTTGCTTTTCTTGCTCTTCTTCGCTTTAGCCATCGTGGTCCTCCTGTTGCCGCTGGTCGTGTCAGTCGAGCGCTCGAATAGTCGGCCGATCGATTAGTTCAATGCCGGCCTCAGTCCAGACCCCTTCAATTCAGGTTTTGGACCTCCTGTCGCCCAATCGAGAAGCTCAATCGTGTGCACCACAGGAACTGACGTACCGCCGGCAATCTGCACCATGCACCCAATATTGCCCGCAGCGATCATGTCCGGTTTGACTGTCGCAATATTGGCGATCTTGCGATCGCGCAATCTGCTCGCAATGTCAGGCTGGAGAATGTTGTAGGTCCCCGCCGAACCGCAACACAAATGGCTCTCGGGCACATCTTTCACCACGAATCCATTCTTGGAAAGCAATTCTTTCGGCGCGTGCGTGATTTTCTGTCCGTGCTGCAGCGAACAAGCCGAGTGATAGGCGACGGTGACGTCGCCTTGCTGGCTCGATGGCTGCAGATCGATGCCGGCGAGATACTCGGTGATATCCTTTGTCAGCGCGGATATTCGTGCAGCGGGACCGGCGAATTCGCGGTCCTCGCGCAGCATGAAACCATAGTCCTTGATGACCGTGCCGCAGCCTGACGCCGTCACCAGGATGGCGTCGAGGCCACCTTGTTCCGCTTCGCTTTGCCAGACCGTGACGTTGGCGCGGGCGCGCGCCAGTGCGTCGCCGTCCTGCCCGAGATGATGGGTGAGCGCGCCGCAGCATTGTTCGTCCCTGACCAGCACCACCTCGATGCCGTGGCGCGTCAGGAGATTGATGGCGGCCTGGTTGATGCGCGGCGCCAGCACCTGCTGGGCACAGCCTTGCAGCAGCGCGACCCGCCCGCGTCTGTCGCCAATGGCCGGGAAAACACTGCCGGCGGCAGGTCCCGGCGCCGGCAGGCTGCCGGGCGCAAGCGCCAGCATCGCCTTGATCCGCCGCAGCAGGGTGGGTGTCGGCGGTGCGGTCTTCGGTGTCGGCAACAGGCCCGCGAACGGCCGGCCCAGCCGCGCCATGATCATGCTGGCGCGGAACAGACCCGGCCGCGGCAGCACAAAGGCCAGCACCGCGCGCAAGGCCCGCTCGCCCAGCGGCCTGGAATAATCCCGCTCGATCCTGACCCGCGCCTGATCGACCAGGTGCATGTAGTTCACGCCCGATGGGCAGGTCGTCATGCAGGCGAGGCAGGACAGGCAGCGGTCGATATGCTTGACCACCTCCTTGGTCGGCGGGCGGTCCTTCTCCAGCATCTCCTTGATGAGATAGATCCGGCCACGCGGGCTATCGAGTTCGTCGCCGAGCAGCACGTAAGTCGGACAGGTCGCAGTGCAGAACCCGCAATGCACGCAGGCCCGCAGGATCTTGTCGGCTTCAGCGATGTCAGGATCGGCCAGTTGGGCGAGTGAGAATTCGGTTTTCATGTCGCGACCGCCCGCAGCAAGCGGCCCCGGTTGAGGATGTTCCTGGGATCGAAGCTCAGGCGGACGCGCTCGCTCAAGGCGGCCACGCCGCCGGCTTGCGGATGGAACACGTCGACATTGCGCCGCACCAGTTCGGACGCCCGGATCAGCATCGCATGGCCGCCGGCGGCATCGACGCGCGCCCGCAGCAGCGCCGCCTGCGCGTCCGGCCTGGGCGGCAACGCTGCCCAGATCAGCCCGCCGCCCCAATCGTAGATCACGTCGCCGCCGGTGTCGCGCGCAAGCTGCTGCCCGAGCGCGCCGCCGGAAGCCGGCGGACACACGATCCGCCACACCGGCCACGCCCCCAGCGCGCCTTGGGCGGCAAACGGCAGGACATCGCGGATCGAACTCCAGATCGCGGCCGAAACAGCGTCTTGCAGGACCTCCACTGCGCCGAACGGCGCCAGAGTCTTGCCGAGCGAGCCGGCGCGGTCGGCGGCGGAAGCCGCGATGCCTTCCAGCCGCAGCAGGGTCGCCGCCTGCCCCGGCGCGCCGAGCCCGGCCAAGGCGCCGGCCGCGGGCCGGAACGCCTGATACGGCAGATGCGCCGCACCCGACACGTCGTAGGGCGAGCCCAGTGCCGCCGTCATCGCCCGGTTGGCGGTGACATCGTCGAGCCCGCTCAGCACCAGCGTGCGTTCGCTTTCGGGTTTCGGCATCACCTTCAGCGTCACTTCCGTCATGACCGCCAGCGTGCCCCACGACCCCGCCAGCAGTTTGCAGAGATCGTAACCGGTGACGTTCTTCACCACCTTACCCCCGGTTTTGAAACTGTCGCCGAAACCGGACACCGCATGCGCCCCCAAAAGGTGATCGCGGGCGCCGCCGGCCCTGATGCGGCGCGGGCCGGCAAGGCCTGCGCCGATCATGCCGCCGATGGTGCCGGCGCCGGAGACGCCGAGCAGCGCCGAAGTGTCCATCGGCTCAAACGCGAATTGCTGGTTCTTAGAGTCGATCAGCGACAGCACATCGGCAAGCGGCGCCCCCGCCTGGACCGTGATGATCAGCTCGTTCGGCTCATAGGCGATGACTGCGTTCAGCGCCGACAGCTCAAGCAGGGCATTGGTCGCCATCGGCTGGCCGACCAGGCGTCTGGAACCATGGCCAACGATCTCCAGCGGCTGCTCGCTGGCGATCGCCGCCCGCACCACCTGCTCGACGTCCTTGGCATCACGTACTTTGAGAGTGTCCACGCCTTAGCGGGTAGCCAAATTCGCGACCGAAATCAAATTCGCGCCCCGAACAAGTCCCTGAATGCTGCGATGCCGTCCTCGGTGATTTCGACCGATCGGCCCTGAGGCCGCCGGCGTATCCAGTCCCGCGCAAAGGCGAGATTTGCGATCGACGCGCCAACCCGTCCCGCCAAATGCGGCCGCCGTTCGCTCCAGTCGAGACAGGGCCGGCAGAACGCTCGCCGGCCGCGGCCGGGCGAATTGAGATCGATACCGAGGCCGGCCAGGAACGTCGATCCCTGCGCGGTCAGTTCGCCGGCGTCGGCTTCAAGCGTGAGATGCCCGCGTTCGATCATGCTGTCGGTGAGCGTGACGCCAAGTTCGCCCGCCAGATGATCGTAGCAGGTTCGCGCCCTGCGCATCTGATCGTCGATTTTTGACGGCGGCCGGAATCGCGGCGGCCCGGTCACAGCCACATTCATCATCCCTTCCAGCATCCGCGCCACGAGTGGCGTCGCCAGCCGATAGAACCGGCGCGGCCCGCGTTTTTCGACCGTCAAGAGCTCGCGTTCGACGAGCTTCGCGAGGTGCGAACTCGTCGTTTGCGGGGTGACCCCGGCGACGGCAGCCAATTCACCCGCAGTGAGCGCGCGCCCATCCATCAGCGCCGACAGAATATTGGCGCGACCGGGGTCCGCCGCCAGTTGGGCGATTTCGGCGAGTTGCGGGACGATGGTCGCCATTGCTGCCTCCAGGTTCGGTCGGGCACCAACGCGCTCTTTCGCACGCCGTTCCACCTGAACGCTTCGATTACGATCGAACTATATCTTACGGGAGTACTTCGACCGCGGCCGAATTGAATCCTGCGAACCATCGATGCAAGGTCGCGTTGGTCGGCGACCGACAACAATCGATGGAGCAAATTATGCAGAGTTCGAATGTCACGCGGCGCGAACCGCCGCTCACCGAAATGCTTAGCCGACGATCGGTAATCGGAACATTCGGTGCAGTGATGGCGATCGTCAACTTCTCGCCTTTCGCCATTTCATCATCTCGATCCGAGCAAAACCAGGGAGCGATGAACGTGAGTCAATATGCAATGGACAAGGAGACCGTCAGTGAGGCCATCAGCGGCGGTGGTTTGCTGGTGGTTGCACAATGGGAAGCCAAAGAAGGCCAGGCGGACAAGGTGGCCGATATTCTGCAGCGCTTCTTGCCTGAGGCTCAGCGCGATCTCGGCGTAAAGCTGTTCCTGATCGGACGCGGCAAGGAAAACCCGGCGCAGTTTTTGTTCTACGAACTGTTCCGTGACGAGGCCGCGTTCGATGCGCATCAGGAAAGTGTGTACTTCAACACCTACATCGCCCGCGAAGCACTGCCGCTTCTCACCAAGCGTGAGCGCATGCAATACACCTTGCTTTAGGCTTGCGACGCACCATCACTTCGACCGTGATCGAATTGATCGGCGGAAACTGATACCGGCGAGGCGCGATGGTTGTCTGGACCTTCACGCGCCTGCCGGATGTTTCCGAAGCAAGTTCCATCAGCGCAAATCGTGGTCAGGTAATCGCATGACGGATGTTTCGGCCGCGCCAAAACTCGACCCCCGGGAACAGCATTTCCGGCTTCCTGGCCCGCGCGAGGGATTGTCGCTGTTCCTTCGCTTCCTGCCTGTTCCAAATAGCGAATCCCGGCCGCGTCGCGTCGTGCTCTACGTCCATGGCGCGACCTTTCCATCCGCGCTTTCCATCGCGCACAGATTTGACGGCAAATCCTGGCGTGACGCGCTGACGGAGGCCGGCTTCGATGTCTGGGGACTGGACTTCTACGGCTTCGGGCACTCCGGCCGTTATCCGGAAATGGATCAGCCGGCGGGAGACAGCGCTCCGCTTTGCGTAGCCCAGGATGCGGCGAAGCAACTGGAAGCGGCAGTCCGCTTCATCCTCGGCCACCAGAATGTCGACAAACTTTCGCTGATCTCACACTCCTGGGGTTCGATGCCTGCGAGCCTGCTCGCATCGGCCCATCCGGCGCTGATTGACCGGCTCGTGCTGTTCGCGCCGATCGGGCGACGCGAGCCGCGGCGCTATGAAACTCCAGCAGCGCTCCCTGCGTGGCGCATCGTGACCACGGAGGATCAGTGGAACAGGTTCATCGAAGATGTGCCCGCGCATGAGCCGCCGGTGCTTTCGCGCGTTCACTTCGACCAATGGAGCCAATTGTATCTCGACAGCGATCCGGAGGGCCGCTCACGCGATCCTGCCGGCGTCAAGACACCCCTCGGTCCGTTCAGTGAGATTATCAAGGCGTGGCACGGCCAGCTTGCCTACGACCCGACCCAGGTCAAATCGCCGGTCGCAATCATCCGCGGCGAATGGGATGGGCTGATGCTGGATAATGATGCGCGGTGGCTATTCAACGCGTTCACGCAAGCACCCGTGAAGCGCGACATCAAGATCAGCCGAGGCACCCATTTGATGCATCTGGAAGCCATGCGTCCGGCGCTTTGGCGGGAAAGCATCAATTTCTTGCACGGCAACGACGTCGCACCGATTCCAGCCTGAACACCAACGGACAGGAAAGGACCATTTTCTCCGTGCTGACGCACCGAAGGCGAGCACCACGTCGCCTTTTCCGTTCCGATGGAATCTGAACGGGGCCCTATCTTTTTGTTTTGACGCGTTTTCTTACACGCGAACCGGTATCCACTTCGCTTGAAAACGCTCTGGATCGAAAGCCGGAATATCCGGCTAGAACCGCGGCAATTCGGGAAATGCCAGCCGGCCGCCGTGCACATGCACGCGGCCGAGCTCGGCGCAGCGGTGTAGGGTCGGAAACACCTTGCCGGGATTGAGCAGGCCCTGGGCGTCGAACGCGCATTTCAGCCGCTGCTGCTGGTTGAGGTCGATCTCGCTGAACATTTCCGGCATCAGATCGCGTTTCTCGATACCGACGCCGTGCTCGCCGGTGAGCACGCCGCCGAGTTCGACGCAGCAGCGCAGGATGTCGGCGCCGAACGCCTCGGCCCGCTCCATCTCGCCGGGCTGGTTTGCATCGTAGAGGATCAAAGGATGCAGATTGCCGTCGCCGGCATGAAATACATTGGCGACACGCAGGTCGTATTTGGCCGAGAGATCGCGGATGCGCGCCAGCGCCTTGGGCAGCGCGCCGCGTGGAATCGTGCCGTCCATGCAGAGATAATCAGGGGAAATCCGGCCCACGGCCGGAAACGCCGCCTTGCGGCCGGCCCAGAACAGGTTGCGCTCGGCTTCAGACGTGGAAATCTGCAGCGTGGTGGAGCCGCAGCCTTTGGCGATGGCCTCGACGCGGCCGATCAGTTCATCGACTTCGACGCCGGGACCATCGAGCTCGATGATCAGGAGCGCCTCGACATCGAGCGGGTAGCCGGCATGGACGAAGGCTTCGGCGGCGTGAATCGCCGGTTTGTCCATCATCTCCATGCCGCCCGGAATGATGCCGGCGCCGATGATGCGGGCCACGCATTCGCCGGCGGCCTCGACCTCGGCGAAGCCGACCATCAGCGCACGGGCGGTTTCCGGCTTCTGCAGGATCCGCACCGTGATCTCGGTGATGACGCCAAGCAGGCCCTCGGAGCCGGTGATGATCCCCATCAGGTCGTAGCCACTATTCTCGGCTGACTTGCCGCCGATGCGCAGGATTTCGCCTGACATCAGCACGATTTCGCAGCCCAGCACGTTGTTGGTGGTCATGCCGTATTTCAGACAGTGCACGCCGCCGGAATTTTCCGCGACATTGCCCCCGATCGAGCAGGCGATCTGCGACGAGGGATCGGGCGCGTAATAGAACCCGGCATGCGCCACCGCCTGGCTGATGGCGAGGTTGGTGACACCGGGCTCGGTCACCACCACGCGGTTGTCGAAATCGATCTCGCGGATCCGCTTGAATTTGCCGAGACCCAGCAGCACGCCATCGGCCAGCGGCAGCGCGCCGCCGGACAGCGAGGTGCCCGAGCCGCGCGGCACCACCTTGATGCCCTGCTCGAAGCAATATTTCAGGACTTTGGAGACCTGCTCCGTCGTGTCCGGCAACACCACGACCATCGGCGGCTGCCGATAGGCCATCAGGCCGTCGGACTCGTAGGGGAGCATTTCGGCTGCGCTGTCGATCACGCCCTCACCCGGCACGATCCCCCGCAATGCGGCCACAATGGCGTCGCGGCGATCCAGAACGGCCTGATCGGAGGCCGGCATCATAATGGCCATGCGTTTCCTCCAGGGCCTAGCGCGTTATCGATTTGTCGCGGTAAATCAAGCACGTCTGGGCGCATTTGGGTAGGCCATCACACCAATGTCGGATTGCCTCTCCCAAATCGTGAGTTCGCTCTCGGGCAAGCCTGCGGTGCCGGAACCTGTCAAAGTTTCGTGGCTTGTCCAATCGGAACGAGCCTGCCAAAAGCAATCGACCTCTAGGGAAAGAGACGAAGAGCACCACATGAAAACACCGATCTTGGGTACGCTGGTTGTTGTCACCTCATTGATGGCCGTGTCGGGCGCGCTGGCGCAGGACGTCACCGCCGGCAAATCCTCGTTCAACAAGTGTATGGCCTGCCATGCAATCGGCGAAGGCGCCAAGAACAAGGTCGGGCCGGAGCTGAACGGGCTCGACGGCCGCAAGTCCGGCACCACGGCAGGCTACTCCTATTCGGAGGCCAACAAGAATTCCGGCATTACCTGGGGCAAGGATGTGTTCCTCGAATACATCAAGGAGCCGAAGGCGAAGATTCCCGGCACCAAGATGGTGTTCGCCGGCATCAAGAACGAGAAAGAGGCCAACGACCTCTGGGCGTTCCTTGTGCAATACGACAAGGACGGCAAGACGAAGTAGCGGCCGCCAATATCGCGATTGCAGAGCTTCGGTTCTGATTGAACCAGAACCGGAGCTCCAGCTTCTTGTCTGATGCGTCTTCCTGACGCCGACCGCTTGCCGCGCCGGCTCAAGCCGAGGGCACGCTTCGCTCAAAAACGCTTCAGTTCGCTGCGGCGGCGGTGTTCTGCGCCATGCCGCCAATCATCGCCTCGATCTCCGAGACCACAAGATCAGGCACCGCGTATTGCACCATGTGGCCGACGCCAGGGAGCACGATCAGCTTCGCGTTCGGCGCGACGGCGGCGAGCGGCCGCGAATGGATGTGGGTTGACACCGTCTTGTCGGAAGCATCGCCGACGATGATCGTGATCGGCGCCTTGATCTCCCCGTAGCGTGGCGACTGTTCTGCCATGGCGGCCCGTAGCGTCGAGAGATCCCGCGCATTGGCCATAAACTCGCGCGGACGCAGCAACAGGCGCGTGGCGGTGCTGTCGATGAAGCCAGCCGGCATCGGCTGCGGCAAGAACACGCCGCGGATACCGGATTCCATCAGCAATGTGCCGAGCGGCAGCGTGATCGTGTACGCCAGCAGCGGGCCGATCACCGGCGTCGCGACGAGTTCGTTGTAGCGTCCGACCCCGCCCGGCCAGGGATAGGCGGCCGGCGCCAGCATCACCATGCCGGCGACCACTTGCGGATAATCCAGCGCGATGCGTGCGCCGAGCGCACCGGCCCAGGAATGCACCACGAAGATCGCTTTGGTGACGCCGAGTTTCGCCAGCGCCTCGGCGATCATCCGCCCCTGAACCGCGGGCGTTGAATCCCCGAGATTGGCACGCGTGCTCCAGCCGTGACCGGGACGATCGATCAGGATCACCCGATGGCTTTTCGCAAGCCGGTCACCCACCGGCTGGCGCATCACCTCCAGGTTCGAACTGGCGCCATGCAGCATCACGATCGGAGGGCTGGCCGGATCGCGCGGGCCGATATCGACAACATGAAGGGTCGCGTCGGCAACCTCGACCATCCTGCCCTGGGCGGGATGGGCCCGCTGCGTCAGCCACACCCCACCCTGCGTGACCAACGCCAGGATCGCCAGCGTCGCCACGACAATCGCTACCACCATTGAGAATGTCCGAATGATCTTTGGCACCAACGAGATACGGCCGGAATGGGTGCGGGTTTCGGGAGTTCTCCACAGACCGCCCAACCCTGTGGATAGCGGGGTCATACTGCCGTCACTGGGCTTTTTATACATTCACGCTAACACTTTCGCCATGTGTCGACGTGTTTGATCGAGGTGTGGCCGAAACCTGAAACTTGTACCCAAAACTCACCGGAACGCAGGCGAAGACCACACATTGTTCCACGGTACAATCGGAGGACTACCCATGATTTCCGACGCAAGCGAAGCGGCCATCGACCAGATCGTAGCGACCTGCAATGGCGACCTGCGCGGCGCGCTGAAGGCGCTGCTGCTGGTCAATGAACAGCTGGAAGCGGAGCTGGCGCAGTTCTACGCGGCGGCAGGCCTCGACGGCATGGCGCGCGGCAGCAACGTGCTGCACTAGGACGTTACGCGAAACGGTATCCACCCCCGGATCCAAATCCGAGGGCATGCTTGGCTTGAAAACGCTTCAGCCTGATTTGGTCCGACTTGTTTAGTCCGACTTGTCCTCATCCCCCGCATCGGAGGAAGGCTGTTCTACCTTCGGGCAAGCGCTGAGGGTCGTGCGTGCGAGTTTGGCATCGTCGAGCGATCGATAGGGTCCGCTGCCGAACCAGATATTTCCGCCGACCTGCGCGTTGATCACTGGATTGCTGGTGACGATCTCGCATTTGTTGGCCGCGCGGTCGCCGACCACCCAATAGTCTGCGCCGAAAGCGCTCGTGCCGGCAGTGACAATCACCGCGCCGGCCAGCAGCAATGATTTCATGGCTTCGCTCCTGACAAGCTGACGGCCGATAATAATGCGTTGGCGGGAAACGTTCCGGCCTGTCCGGAAACAGGGTTAACCGCGACGGACCGCAGCGCTTCTGATTGAATCAGATATCGCGGCCCTCGACCTTTTCGGTCAGCGTCTTGACCAGTTCCGGCACCTTTTCGAGGTACGGGTTGACCGCGAGCGCCTTGCGGAACGCTTCCAGCGCGCGCTTTTCCTCGCCGATGTCCTGCATGATCATGCCGAGCCCGGCCAGCGCCCCGAAATGGCGCGGTTCGCGGACCAGCACCTGCCTTATGTCCTCGAGCGAATGGGCGTAATCGTTCTTCAGGTAATACAGCGTCGCGCGCCGATTCCAGGCTTCGACATAATCGGGTCGCAGCTTGACCACGGCATCCAGCAGCTTCAGCGCGACGTCGGCCTTCTGCGCGTCCATGGCCGCCTTGGCGCGCACCATCAACAGCGCCGCGGTATCGCTCGGGGTCTGCATCCACAGCGCCCAGATCCGCGCCTCGACATGCTTGGCGCTGGCCTCATCGGGCGCAGCCTTCAGCGCGCCGAACAGGAAATCCAGCCCGCGCGTCCGATCGGCGCCGACCTTCGGCAGTTTGCTCGGCGCTTCCGGCAGCTTCTTCTGTTGCTTGGGCGGCGGGATGATCCGGGGGTCGTTCTGGGCAAACGCCATCACCGGCACGGCTGTCATGACAGCGGCGACAAGGATCGCGATCCGGCAGTTAGGAGCTTGCAGGAATCTCAAAGCCATGGGGCAAGTCTAGACGCACAAAAACGCGCTGCAAAGCAGCACGTCGTCAAAGACCTGTGAAGCGGGACGGAATCTAAGGGCGAAAAGCCGACCTCAGCCCTGACGGGCCTTGAAGCGGCGCTGCACCTTGTTGATCACGTAGACCCGGCCCTTGCGGCGGACCAGACGGTTGTTGCGGTGGCGACCGCGCAACGATTTCAGCGAGTTACGGACCTTCATGGGACAATCCTGATGCGTTGAAAGGCCGTGATGGAGGCCGAACCTGCGCTACCCGAAAGTGGGAAAATGAGATTTTTCCCGCCAGCGGCCATACCGCCCGGGACGGGGCGGTTTCTAAGCCATCGCGGGGGAGAATGTCAATCAACCCTGCGAAATCCGATCCATCTGCCTCGGGGGGCTGCTAGTCAGCTGATTCTCCAGCAATTTTTCTCGAGAATCCAGCGTCAATTAGCCCCAGATTTTAGACCCCGGTGCCAGCGCGAACCGTATAAGAGGAATCGCTCCCTTGCGCCGCCGACGGCGCCTCGCCGCAGAATGGAACTAACTTCCTTATGACGACCGCTCCCCGGCCGACCGTCAAGACTGCGGTGCTGACCCCTGACGCCCCGATTAACCTGCGCCCAAGCGCCAGGCTGCTGCTGCCGGCCGGCGTGCTGCCGTATCAGCTCAACTGGCCCTACATTCTGGGGATCGGCGCCTACCACGCCCTGGCGCTGCTGGCGTTGCTGCCAGGCTATTTCAGCTGGAGCGGCCTGATCGTCGCCATCGTGGGCACGCATCTGTGCGGGCTGTTCGGCATCAACCTTTGCTACCACCGGCTGCTCACCCATCGCGGCCTGAAATGCCCGAAATGGCTGGAGCACGCGATGGTGGTGATCGCGATGTCCTGCCTGCAGGAAACGCCGGCGCGCTGGGTCGCGATCCACCGCCGGCACCATCAATTCGCCGACCAGCAGCCGGACCCGCACAGCCCGCTGGCAAGTTTCTTCTGGGCCCATATCGGCTGGATCCTGGTGCATCAGCCGGAGCTGTCGCGGCTCGGGATCTATGAGCGCTACGCCAAGGACATTTTGCGCGATCGCTTCTATGTCGCGCTGGAACGCCATCACTGGCTGATCTGGATCAATCTCATCCAGATGCCGCTGTTCTTCGCCGCCGGTTTCGCTGTGGCGTGGCTGTTTGGCGCCACGCCGGCCGACGCAACCCAGACCGGCCTCAGCATTCTCCTGTTCGGCGTCTTCGTCCGCACCGTGCTGGTCTGGCACATCACCTGGGCGGTCAATTCGGTGACGCATGTCTGGGGCTACCGGAATTATGAGACCGACGAGGACAGCCGCAACAACATGATCGTCGGCCTGATCTCGAACGGCGAAGGCTGGCACAACAACCACCACGCCGATCCGCGCTCGGCGCGCCATGGTCATCGCTGGTGGGAGATGGACAATACCTGGCTCACCATTCGCTTTCTGGCGTGGCTGGGCCTCGCCAGCGACGTCGTGCCGCCGAGCGCGCATCTGGCAAAGCAGACTGCCGGGAGCAAGCTGACGACGCGCGGCTCGACCGGCGTCCCGAACGAATAGGGTTAGGGGCCGGGACGCAAAATCGCGAAAACAACCCCATGCAAAGATAGGGTGAGCTTCTCGCTCGGGCGAAAGTAAAGGCTTCAGCGGGTCGCGTTCTTGACCAGCGCGCACTTGCTCTCGGACAGCGGCCACACGGTCTCCTCGGGCGGAATGGAGCGCACGATCTCGAGATAGTCCCAAGGGTAGCGGGATTCCTCGGGCTTCTTTACCCGCGCGAGATACATCGTGCGTGTGACACGGCCATCGTCGCGGATCTGCGCGTTCTCCGAGAAGACGTCATCGACCGGTATGGTGCGCATCTCCGCGGCGACCTTATCGGCGTCGTCGGTGCCGGCCTTGGCGACCGCCTTGAGATAGTGGCGAACCGCGCCGTAGACGCCGGCATGCAGCATCGAGGGCATCATCCCGGTTCGTGCCATGAATTGCTTCGACCAGCTGCGCGTCGCTTCATTCGCGTCCCAGTAGGAGGCGGTGGTGAGATAGGTGCCCTGTGTCGCCTTCAATCCGAGGGCATGAACATCCTGAAGGAAGAAGATCAGCGCGGCGAGATTCTGACCGCCCTGCACAAGTCCGAACTCTCCGGCCTGCTTCATCGTGTTGGTGGTGTCATTACCCGCGTTGGCGATGCCGATGACCTTCGCGCCGGAGGACTGCGCGCGAAGCAGAAAGGAAGAAAAATCCGCGGTGTTGAGCGGATGCCGCAGGGCGCCTACGACCTTGCCGCCGGCGGCTTCGATCACCTTGGTCGCATCGGCCTGGAGTTGGTGCCCGAATGCATAGTCCGAGGCGAGGATAAACCAGGACGTTCCGCCCGCCTTCACAACTGCCGAGGCCGTCCCGTGCGACACCGCGTAGGTGTCATAGGTCCAGTGGAATCCGTAAGGCGAGCACTGTTCGTTGGTGAGCGCGGTGGTGCCGGCGCCGGAATACAGCGCGATCCGCTTCTTCTCGCGCGCCGCATTCTGCACCGCGAGCGCGACGCCCGAGTTCGGCACGTCAACGATCGCATCGACGCCGTCCACGTCAAACCAGCGTCGCGCGATCGAGAGGCCGATGTCGGCCTTGTGCTGGTGATCCGCCGAGATCACCTGCACGGGCTTGCCGAGCACGGTGCCGCCGATTTCCTCGACCGCCATCTCGGCGGCGGCGACCGACCCCTTGCCGGTGATATCGGCCGTCACGCCGGCAAGATCGGTGAGAACACCGAGCTTGACGACATCGCCGCTGATCTGGGCTTGCGCCGCGGCCGGCAGCAATGCGGTCAGGAGTGCAACGCCGAGTACATTCAGCCTCATCCTGGATTTCCTCCCCATAAGCGTTTTCTGATGGTCTTTTCTGGTGGTCTTGCGTCAGCAGCCGTTGGCGTCGAGCCAGTCGAGAACCATCGCGGCGAGTTCGTCGCTGTTGTCCTCGATCATCATCATGTGACCGTTGCCGCGGATGCCGCGCTCCGGCAGCCATACGAACTCCGCGCCGAGATACCTCGCCGTCGCCTCGTCCACCTCGCGGGGGTGGCGCGCGTCGTGATCGCCGGTCACGATCAGAATCCGGTGCTCCTTGAGACTGGCCGGATCGCTGATCCTCAAGCCGCGTCCGCCGATGTTGAATCGCTCGTTGAGGATGCGCGCGCTCTCCGGGACGATCGAACGGCGGTAGTTCCCGAAGGCTTGGCTCGGAAAGCGCGGCGCGTTCGCCCAATAGGCGGCGGCGAATTCGGCGCCGAACCACACCGGCCTGTCCTCCCCGGAATAGACCGGGCAGCCCGCGCGCGCGTCGTCGCGCAGCTGCAGAATGGCGGCTGGATCGTCGGGCAGGTCTGCAAGCAGGTTCGCGGGCGGTCCCGGCGCGATGGCGACGACCGCCGCCACCAGATCGGGGCGCTGCTCCACCATCCACCACGCCATCGGTCCGCTGGCCGAATGCACCAGCAGCACCGCGGGCCCGACCCGCTCCAGAAGTCCGAGCAGCGCGCTTGCGACATCTTGCGTGCCAAGCCTTGCAAAGTCCGACCCCATCGGCGAGCGGCCGTGGCCCGGCCAGTCAGGCACAAAGACGCTGCGGCCCGCGGCGGCGAAGCGCGGCGCCCAGCCCGGCCGCAAGTCCGGCGTCGCCAGATAGCAGGCGCCGGTATGGCCGCCCCCATGCACCATGACGACAGGCGCCTTGCCGGGCACGCGTTCAGTCGGACGGATGTGATCGACATAGATGGGATGGGCCGCAGCTCCCGCGTAGAAGGCAGGCGGCGCATTGTCTTATGACCCAGGCATGAATTCCCGCTGGGCCGGCACGGCGTCCATGCCACCCTCCCTGTCGCTCGCATTGATCTTTCTTGTTGTCCGGCGATGCTAAGGTGGCACCGATTCTGATGCAAGATGAAAGTCACAGATGAGACTAAAAAAGTCACATATAAGACTATCTAGACCGAAGGCCGCACCGGCCCGCACCGCGCGTCAGGGTGCGGCCGGCGCGATCGCCGACGTGCTCGGCGGCACCGAGATCAAGATCGCCTACAAGATGGGTTACGTGCTGAACTTCTACCGCGAGCCTTCATTCCGGAAGATCGAGATGGAGTTCGGCCTGACCCGTCCCGAGATCGTCACGCTGATCTTCCTGAATTTTCGCGAGGGCGTGACCGCAAGCGACATCTGCGAATATACCGGCCACCTCAAGGCGAATATCAGCCGCGGGATCATCGCGCTCGAGAAGAAAAAGCTGTTGCGCCGCGAAGCCGACAGCACCGACAACCGGCGCCAGATTCTGTTCATCACACCGGCCGGCCGCGCGCTCTATGCGCAGTACATTCCAGCGCTGCGCGAGCGCGAGCGCAACATGCTTGCCTGCCTGACGCAGCCGGAGCGCAAGGCGTTCGAACGCCTGCTCGACAAACTCGCCGGCCATGTGCCGCTTTGGGCGGCGCTCGGTGAATTGTAAGGTGGCGCGCCGGTGCAGCACCCAGAGCCTTTTCCGTTTCGATTGAATCGGAACGGGGCTCTAGATTCACTTCGCTGGAAAACGCTCTAGGACGCGGACGGCGGCCGCGGACCGCCGAACCGATGACGTCCGTTTTTGGGAGCAGAGCGACCTCGCCAATGCAGGCGCTGACTTCCGCAAATGACTTAAAACAGACTTGCTGCGCCTCCGCACACCGGAGATCAAATAAGCCATTGCCCGGGCCGTGAAACAATGCTGCAATCCGGATGAAGTCATTTTCTATGTCTTGCGAACTCGTCCCGAAACCGACCCGTGGTCTCGTTCGACCTGCGGTCACACAACGGAGGTCCGCTATGGCCAAGATCAGGAAGCAAAACGAGGAAGCGAAAACCACCAAAGCTCCCGACCTGGAAACGGCAGACCTGACCACCGCCGAACTCGACGCGGTGAATGGCGGTACGAGAATAACGGAAAAGTATAACGAATCGGCTCGGAAGGTAATTGACAAGCTTCGTGGATGACGGATCGAGGGTGCCATCGTGCACCTCGATCGAAATCGTCGGAAGTCAGACTTGGTACTGGTGGTCGTTTGACTGTTTCAGGTTTTGAGTTTGGAAGCCGCCTTCGGGCGGTTTTTCTTTGTGCAAGACTGCATCCGCTATGTCTGGGTTTGGCACGATTAAAGACATGCCGAGAAACTCGGACTATTTCTGCCTATCGAGGTAGAGCGGAAGTGGCCGACAGACCGCCGGAACGGCGCTTTTGACCCCCTTGCGGAAGTGGTCGGCTTTAGGGGCGAGCGCCATAAACCTTCGTATAGTTCCGCGACCCGTTGAGATACCCGACGTTTACCTACGTCCAATTGAGCCGCCGATCGCGATCGTCTTAGCTAGGGGGTGCGGTAGCGCCCCTCGCGCTATCGCTGCCCTCTTTGGGCGTTTCCTCCCTAGACTTGGGCCGCTTGCGCCAATGCAGGCGGCCTTTTTTGTGTATGCCGTCATGTCCGCAATAATTCCGCGCCGGCACAGATTCCAACCACAACGCTCCTGCCACTTCGGCAAGCAAGGCAAGACGTGAGCGAGGAGGAAATGATCCGGCGGCGCCTCGCCGACTTCGAACGGACGCGCAGGTTGCCTTGAGGACTTCCTGAAGCAGGGTGCGAATGATCGAGGGCGCGGGAGACCTCGGCGTGTGATGCTGGTCACCTATTGGCTGTTACCGGGGGAACAGCGCATCATTGCAAGGTGAGGCATTTTCCCGGCATCGACGGAACGGGGCGAATGATCGCGCCGGTCGAGCTAGAGGGAGAATGTGCCATGTCTAACGGGAATCGGAGCGATCTTCGCGACCTCACCGAGAACGACCTCGCCGCCGTCACGGGGGGCGGATATATCCATCTGCATCCGACTGGCTTTGGCGTCAGGGCCGACTTCATGATCGCTCAGAAGCAGCTGATGGAGAGCAACTATCGCGGCGCAATCGAAGTCCCGACAATTCGGCTGTGAGTGAAACGGCTACCTCGACCAGAAGTCGCCCCCGGTCGGCCTGACCGACCTGGGGCGGATGGTCCTGACTACGCCGGTCTAGCCAGCAGCCAGATTGGCTCGGCCGCAAGCGGAGATCCGACACGGCATCATCGCGCTCGAGAAGAAAAAGCTGTTGCGCCGCGAAGCCGACAGCTCCGACGACCGGCGCCAAATCCTGTTTCATCACACCATCACAGCATGTCGGCCCCCAGGCTTCTGTAATCTGTCGGAACGCGGCATGGCGCCGTCAGGGGACAGGCTTTCGAGCGGGGGGAGATTTCGTCAGGTATTTCACGAGATTTTGCGCATGCGGAGACAGCGATGCCAGCTTTCGCACGCACAGGGTGAGGTGACGGAGAGCCCAGACTTCGTCCAGCGGAATGATGCGCAGCTTGCTGGTCCAGCGCCGGGCAACAGGTTCGGGAACGATGGCGAGCCCGATCCGGTTTTCAACCACGCGGCAAATCGAATCGAAGCCGTCCAGCCGCACACGCAGTTTCAACCTCTTGCCGGCTCGCTTTGCCTGCTCATTCAGAAAGTCCTGCCAGGCAGTCTCAGCTCGAAGGCCCACCAGATCGTAATCCAGCACTTCCTTGAACGGTATTTTACGGCAGCGCGCGAGCTGATGCCTGAGCGGCACGACAAGTACAAACCGGTATTCGCCGACTGGCATCGTCTCAAGCTCGGCAGCGGCTTCGAGCCCCTCGGCAACGATACCGATTTCCACTTTTCCAGCGGCGACCGCCCTCACAATGTCGCGACTTCTGCCCTCTTCCAGATCCACGTCGATGTTCGGATGGGCCGAGAGAAAACGCGCCAGGCGCGCGGGAAGAAATACCGAAATGCCCATCGTGTTGGAGCGAACATGAACCTGCGCCCGCAGTCCTTTCGCATAATCGTTCAATTCTCCACGCATGTGCTCGAGCTGCTGGATGACGAGACGGGCATGATGAAGGAGCGCCGTTCCCGCCGCCGTCAGTTCGACGCCTCGGCGCTTTCTCACCAGGAGCGGCGTGCCAAGATCGACTTCCATGTCGCGGATTCGCTCGCTGGCGGAAGCCAGAGTCATGTTCGCGCGAAGCGCCCCGCGGGTGATGTTCGAGGCGTCCGCCACGTGCAGGAACAAGCGAAGGTCAGTGAGATCAAATCGCTCAGCCATAGGATCGGAGCCTTCAGCCTAGCCTGAGGCTACCTTAGCGCCTTCCGCATTGTGAGTCCCGCGCAACGCATCATGCTGAGCAGAGAGACGCCATCCTGCGCGGAGGCCGCCATGAAGCAATATGCGCTTGAGCCGTTCGGATTTTGTGTGGGCTTCCTCAGATTGTTGGCGAAGCCACGGAGCCCGGAGGGGCCGATCCAGGCAAAATTATCCAGCTCCGGCAACTGTCCCGTCGATCGATATGAAACAGGTTCAGATCACAGACCGGTCGCCGAGCATCTCGTCCAAATCGGAGTCATCGCGCTCGACTACCGCCCGAACCTGCCAGGAGCACACGCACCGAACGTTTCCGGCGGACGCCGCCCGCTGGGACCGGTGCGCATTATCGCCTCGGTAGGGTGACCATAACGGACTCGCCGAATGCGCTGATCCAGCCGCAACGACCTCAAGCGCGGCACAAGCCGGCCGCCCAGCAGATTTATGATTCACAGCCTGATCTCATCCCGCTTAGTTCGGAAACTCGACCATCGCCTCGCCGGTTGCGACCTTCTCGCCCGCCTGGTTGCGCACCATGACGTCGATCAGCACCCAGCGCGAGGTCTTGGTCACCTGCTTCGACTTGACGATTCCGGTCGGCTGGATGGTGTCGCCGGGCTTCACCGGCTTGACCCATCTTGTTTCCAGCCGGCGGTGGATGGCGCCGGCCGGATAGGCCCAGTCGGTAATCATTCGCGAGATCAGCCCGAAATTGTTCATGCCGTGCATGATGATGCCACCGAAATTCGTCTTGCCGAAATTGCCCTTCATGTAGTCGTCGTCGAGATGCAGCGGGTTGTAGTCGAGCGAGGCATCGCAAAACAGCCGGATCGATTCGCGTGACACCGCGAATTTCGGGCCATCGATGCTGTCGCCGGCATTCAGGTCTTCAAAGCTGGTGGTCATGACGCTCTCCGCTCATTCGGGCCGGATGGTCCAGCCGCGGCCGGAACAGATCACGTCGCCATGCTGGTTGAAGAAGACGTTGTCGTGCACCACGAACAGCCGCTCGCGCTTGATGAACTTGTCGAGCGCGCGCGCCTGTAACGTGATGACGTCATTCGGCCGCGCCGGAATGTTGTAGCTCCAGGATTGCCCGGCGTTGACGGTGCCGGGCGAGCGCATCCAGTCGTCCGCCGGCGTGCACGAGAACATCAAGAGGATATGGATCGACGGCGGCGCGATCAGGCCACCATAGCGGGTGGTTTTCGCGTAAGCCTCGTCGAAATAGATCGGGTGATCTTCCCCGACCGATCTGCAGTACAGCTCGATCGCTTCCTTGGTCAGCGTGTAGGGGATGGTCGCGCGCGGCTCGCCGGGCACGATGTCGTCCCAGGCCTTGCGCAGATTGGCGTCTTTCCAGAAATCGGTCTCGAAGGCTTCCGCCTGCGCCATGCCATCCTCCCTGTTTTTCCGCGATCTTTGATTCTGCCGCCTTGCGGAATTTGTTATATAGTATAATCAATTTCCCAGACCGAAAAATCAAGCCGCGGGGAACCCCAAATGGCCAAGCTCAAGCTGCCCAATATCGACGACGTCGTGGCGATCGACATCCACACCCACGCCGAAGAGCCCTGCGGCATGCACGGCGACGACGGCTATGACGATTTCCAGGCGCAGATGGCCGACTATTTCAAGTCGCCGCACAAGCACCCGCCGACGGTGCCGGAAACCGCGGCCTATTACCGCTCCAAGAAGATCGCCGCCGTGATCTTCCCCGTCGACGCCGAGCGCGAAACCGGTTTCCGCCGCTACAACAATTACGAGATGCTGGAAGTCGCCTCCGACCATCTCGACGTCCTGATCCCGTTCGTCAGCATCGATCCCCACAAGGGCAAGCTCGGCGTGCGCGAAGCGCGCAAGCTGATCGAGGAATACGGCGTCCGCGGCTTCAAATTCCACCCCACCATGCAGGGCTTCTATGCCAACGACCGCATGGCCTATCCGCTTTATGAGGCGATCAACGAGGGCGGCGCGATCGCGCTGTTCCACACCGGCCAGACAGGCGTCGGCTCTGGCATGCCCGGCGGCATGGGGATGCGCTTAAAATATTCCAACCCGATGTACATGGACGACGTCGCGGCTGACTTCCCCGACCTGAAGATCATCCTCGCCCACCCGTCGTTCCCCTGGCAGGAAGAGGCGCTGTCGGTCGCGACCCACAAGCCGAACGTCTATATCGACCTCTCCGGCTGGTCGCCGAAATATTTCCCGCCGATCCTGGTGCGCTACATCAACTCGATCCTGCAGGACAAGATGCTGTTCGGCTCGGACTGGCCTGTGATCACGCCGGACCGCTGGCTGGCGGATTTTGCCAAGCTCGACATCCGCGACGAGATCCGGCCCAAGGTATTGAAGGCCAACGCGCGGAAGATTTTGGGTATATAAAGGGGCGTTCGCTTCGCAGGCGGACGGTTGAACGAGATGGTGGCCAGTGACCCAACTTGCCAAAATCGCTGTCCTCGTCACCGCGATCTCGACGGCAAGCATCGTTCAGTGCCTCGCGGCTGAATCGCCGCCGATTGCCGTTGAGATCGAGAGCCCGCTTGCCAGTTCAAATCCGCTGCAGGGTTATCTCCGGCAACCCGGCGGCGTAGGCCCCTCGCCCGCCGTCGTGTTGCTGCATAGCTGCCATGGCGACTGGAAACGGATCGATCAAAGCTGGGGTAGGCAGATCGCGGCCTGGGGCTATGTGGTGCTCACTGTGGATAGCCTGGGTCCACGCGGACTCAAGACCTGCGAAGGCAGGGCTCCGAGCGATTCGAGCGAGGACGCCTATCGTGCCCTGAAGTTTCTGGCGCGCGATCCATTCGTCGATCCCGATCGTGTAGCGGTGATCGGCTTTGCGAACGGCGGCCGGGTGGCCCTGATGTCGATCGAACGTGGCTATCTGGAACAGGCATCGCCAACCAAGTTCCGCGCGGCCGTTGCATTCTATCCATCCTGTCTTGGCCTCAAGGGCGAGATGACCGCGCCGGCGCTGATCCTGATCGGCGAACTCGACGATTGGGCCTTGGCCAGGGAATGCCGGAACGTGGTGGAGGGCCGCGACGACTGGGGGATATCGCGCCAGAAGGACAAGGGCGTACCGATCAAGCTGATGGTCTTTCCCGGCGCCTACCACGCATTCGATGCGCAGCGGCTCACAACGCCACTCCTGCTGAAGGGACATCATCTCGAATTCAACCAGTCGGCGACGAATCAATCGACCGAGGCGTTGCGCGACTTTCTCGACACCACCATCGGTAAGGCGGCGCCGTGAATATCAAAGCCGTCGTGTTCGATGCCTATGGCACGCTCTACGACATCCAGTCGGTGGCGTCAGTCACCGAGCAGGCGTTTCCCGGTTACGGCGAAATCATCACGCAGGTCTGGCGCATCAAGCAGCTGGAATACACCTGGCTGCGTTCGCTGATGCGGCGCTATCAGGATTTCTCTGATGTGACGCGGGAATCCCTGGCCTACACGCTGCGCTGCCTCGGCCTGAAATACGACGAGGCTGATTTCGCTGGGATCATGGACAAGTACCGGCATCTCGATCTCTATCCCGATGCGCTTGCCTCGCTGGCGGCGATGAGGGACAAGAAGCTTGCCATTCTCTCCAACGGCAGCCCGGACATGCTGGGCGCGCTGGTGAAGAACAGTGGCCTCGACCGCGTGCTCGATGCCACCATCAGCATCGACGCCAATAAAGTATTCAAACCGAGCCCGGACGCCTACGCCTTGATTGAAAGCACGCTTCACATTCCGCCGCACGAGGTCCTGTTCATCTCCTCGAACCCGTGGGACGCCTGCGGCGCCAAGGCGTTCGGCCTCAACGTCGCCTGGATCGAGCGGGTGACGCCGGAGGCGATGGCGCAGGCCTGTCTCGAAAGCGAGACGCTGCCGCCCTTGACGATGTTCGAGATATTGCGCACCCAAATGGACGAGCTCGGCGTTGCGCCCGATCATCGCATCCATGGTCTCGCCGAGCTTCCCGCCCTGGTGTCTGCCCAAAGGTCCTGAAATGAGTCTTGCCTCCGTCCGCGCCTTCTTCGCCGAGAAGGCGCCCGAAATTACGGTGATCGAATCCACCATGAGTTCGGCAACGGTCGCGCTCGCGGCCGAGGCCTATGGCGTCGAGCCGGCACGGATCGCCAAGACGCTCAGTCTGCGGATCGGCGAACGCGTGGTGCTGATCGTGGCGGCCGGCACTTCGCGGATGGACAACAAGAAGGTGAAGGCGCTGTTCGGGGGCAAGCCGAAGATGCTCGGGCTCGACGAGGTCGCCGAGATCACCGGCCATGAAGTCGGCGGCGTCTGTCCGTTCGGATTGAAGACGCCGCTTCCGGTCTATTGCGACGTATCGCTAAAGGCGTTCGATATCGTGGTTCCGGCGGCAGGCTCGACCCACAGCGCGGTGCGCATCACGCCTGCGCGCATGGCGGAACTGACCTCGGCCGAATGGGTCGATGTCTGCGAGGTCAGAACCGAAAGCGAAGCGACCGCCTAATCGTCGTCGTCTTGATAGTAGGGTCTCGGCGGCAGCGGCTGGGGCTGTACCAGTGGTGCTGCGCGGCCGCGCGGCGCCATTTGCTGTTGCGGGCCCCGTCCGCCCGGTTGCTGCTGTTGTGCATTGGCCTGCGACTCGAACACGGCGCGGCAATTGTTGGAGAGCTGCGGCGTATTCTGCCGCAAACACGTCACGATTCGGCTGACATCCGGAACCTGATCACTGCAAAGTCGCCATACGTCGGGGGTGCAGGCCATCTGCTGTTCCCAGGTTCCCCTATATTCCTGGGCGAATGCGGTTGATTGCAGGGCGCCAACGCTTCCGATTGCGAGGGCAAGTCTGACCACAAAAAGGCTGAGCCCGATGCGTGGGGCGGCCGGGTCCGCTCGTTTCATGTCCGGTCCTTTCATTCGAGTGGTGTGGCGATGCGGTTTCCAACTCGCACCGCTCCCAAAACTCTCCAATGAATGCGGCCAAGCAACGTTCGCGTAGACAAGAAAATGTGAATGGAGTTCCCTACCCCGCCTTGCCGATCTTCCTTGTCGATCTTCAGCGCCATCGCCTCGCGAGGCGCGTCACGAGCGTCCGTCCGTGCGACGTCGCATCGCCAGGTGATGCTACTCTTGTTCCGAGGGCCGCATTTTCGCGTCCAGCGGCGTCATGCCAAAACGCCGGCGAAACGACCGGTGGAAATACGAGACGTCGTTGAAGCCGGAGAGATAGGCGATATCGCTGATCTTGCTCGCCCGGCGCAGCGGATCGCGCAGCAGCCGTGCCGCCCGCAGCAGCCGCTGCTCCAGCACGAATTCCGAAAACGTGGTGCCAGCGCGCTCGAACAGCATCTGGATGGAGCGCGGGCTGGCGCGGTGGCGCTGCGCGAGGTCGGCGAGCGTGAGCCTGCCGTCGCCGAGGCGCGACAGAATGTCGGCCTTGATCGCTTCCAGGCGAGCCGCCGCAAGGCCGCGGTCTTTCGCCAGAACGGTCTCGTCGCGTCCCGTCCCCAGCATCAGCACCACCAGGTCCAGAAGATGCTGCGAGACAGCACTTTGCGCCAGTGCGTCGAGACCCGGGGCATGCTGAACCGCGAGGTCGTAATACTGGTGCAACATCGCCGCGAGCGCGGGGTTATGCGCGAGCGGCCGCGCAATCCGATCTTCCGCGTCGGGACAATAGGCGAGCAGAGTCCGGCGCTCGATGAACAGCGACTTGAAGCGCCCTTCGACCAATTGCGAAACGTCGGCACCTTCATGGGCCGCATCGGCAAGGCCGGTGCCCATCGGTTCAAGATCGACCGACCGGCCGCCGACCGTGATGCGCACCGGCGCGGCCGTGGCCATCACGAAGGCGAGCGCGCTGTCGCGGTCGGCGCCGGTCGCAACGAACTGCATCGGCGAGCCTGCGGCCCCCGACATCATCAGGCCAGGCAGCGGCACCGCGGTCACGTCGCATCGCACGGGCCCGGCCGCGAGGGGCGCCACATCGCCGCACATCACGCGGCGGCAAAACTCCTCCCGCCAGGCGTCATAGGCAGGCCCATGCGGGTCGCCGGCATAGCCGAGGCGCGGCGCGCCGCGGGTCGATTGGCTGTCGGCCGCCATAAGCGCGCACGTCTCCAGGCTCGTGTAACGGAATATCCATATCGCGTTGGCTGCCCGGCGCAACGTTTTCCAGCACAACTGCGCGCCAGGCCATGACAATTTGCGCTGTAGTCCATTCAATGCGGGAACCCGTCGCGCCGCCGGACCGCCCGTCCGTGACATCGCCGCAACAGGCCGGCGCAAACCGGCGTCCTGCGCCTTCAGCCATAACGCGTTTCGCACGGCTCCAAGAAGCGCCGCAACATTCCCGCTAGCAGTTCGGATACTGCAACGAAGGAATTGTCGATGCCGACTGGAGTACAGGCCCGCGCCCAAAGCGCCGTGATGGCGAATACCTTGCGCAACAGGCTGCTCGTCACCACCGCGCTGGCGCCGCTCGTGCTCGGGGGACTGCTTTCGCTGGCACCCGGCCCGGCGCACGCCGCCTGCACGGTGGTCGGCACCGGCACCATCGGTGCACTTGACACCAACGACGTGGCGACCTGCACGGGCGTCGGCAATACCGACCTCGTCGACGCGACCGGAAAAACCGACGTCACGGTGAATATCGGCACCGGCGCGGCCGCAGCCTCGCTTACTACCGCACTACACACCATTGTGTTGGACGGCACCTCCTCATCGCAGGTGAACGTTAGAGAGCAGGCAACGGTTGAGAGCACCACCTTCAACGCAATCGTACTCACCGGCTCAGCCAACAACAACACGGTGTCGGTTGCAACCGGCGGCCTTGTCACGACGACCAGCAACGCCACGCCCGCCATTGTTCTTTTCAATTCAAGCAATAACACCATCAATATTGGCGGCACCGTGTTCGGCAACGCCCTCGGCGCGAAAGGCATTAATGTCGGCGGGACATCGGGTTCAAACGTGTTCAATATTCTGGCCGGCGGATCGGTTCTCGGCTCGCAGGGAATTACTTTCACCGCAGGCGGCAACGTCATCAACAATGCCGGCACGATCTCCGGAAGTACCGATACGGGAATCACGGGTTCGACCGGCGTTGACACCGTCTTCAACTCCGGCGTCGTCACAGGTGGGGGCGGAACTGCGATCAACCTCAACGGCGGCGCGGATACGCTTACACTGGTGCCGGGATCGACCATCACCGGGAAAGCGCTCGGCGGCACAGGCATCGACACGCTGGGATTTGACGGGACCGGAAGCGCCACGTTCAATCTCGGCAATCTCGGCAATCTCGGCGCCGGCCTGCAATATGACGAGTTTGAATTGCTGCGCAAAACGGGCATCTCGGTCTGGACACTGACCGGCGCCACCGCCTTCAACGGCGCAACGACGGTGGAAGCCGGCGGCCTGATCGTGAACGGCACATTGCCATCCGTCGTCACCGTCCATGGCGGGTATCTCGGCGGCAGCGGCACGATCGGCGGTCTCGTCGTCAACAACTTCGGTACGGTCGCCCCCGGCAATTCAATCGGCACCATCAACGTCAACGGCAATGTCACCTTCAACGCCGGCTCGTATCAGGTCGAAATCAACGCCGCCGGACAATCCGACAAGATCGCCGCGACCGGCACTGCGACCCTCAATGGCGGCACCGTGCAGATCGTGCCGCTCGGCACGGGCTTTCTCGCCAACACGCAATATACGATCGTCACCGCGGCCGGCGGCGTCACCGGTACCTTCGCTTCACTGGCGCCGCTGACCGCGCCGCTGGTTTCGGGGCAGCTCAGCTACGATGCCAACAACGTATATTTCCTGCTGCAACAGGTCGCGGGCTTCGGCACGCTCACCGGACTGACGCCGAACCAGTCCGCCGTCAGCACGACGCTGGACCAGGCGCAGCTCGGCGGCGCGTCCGGGCCACTCTCCACCGCCATCAACACGCTTGCCGCGCTCAATACGCCGGGCATCAAGGCCGGTCTCGACGATCTCGCCGGACAAATTCACGCCGACGGGCGCCGTTTCACCACCGATCAAGCCGGTGCCTTCCAGAATTTCATGTGGAACGCCGGCACCCAGTCGCGCGGCGAGACCGTGCGGATGTCGGCCTCTTCCTACGCGCCGGAGCCGACCGACCCGATCGGCAAGGCGCTTCGCGCGCGCCGCGCCGCACCGGCGCAGAGCGTGTGGTTCGGTGGCTATGGCAATTGGGACAGGGTGGCGGCGACCGACATCGCCTTCGGCACCAACACCAGCATCGGCGGCGCCGCGCTCGGTGTCGATCTGTGGAACAGCCCCGGTGCCACAGTCGGCCTCGCAGTCGGCGCATCGACCGGCAAGATCCGGTCGGCGGTCCGCGCCGACCGGATCGATGCCAATGCCGGCCACGCCGGGTTCTATGCGCGCGGCGAGAGCTACGGGTTCAACGTCGCATCGGCCATCAGCTATTCCTTCGCGGCGCTGGAATCCTCGCGCGCGATCTCCTTCCTGGGAGAAACCGCCACCGGCCAGTCCCGCGCCAACACGTTTGCCGCCACGCTCGGCATCGCCCGGCCGTTCCAGTTCGGCGGCTTCAAGGCCGAACCCTTTGCCAACCTCGACTGGTATGCGACGCGGCAGAACGGCTTCAGCGAAACCGGCGCCCCCGGCGTGAATCAGATGGTACAGGCTGGCGGCTTCGACGCGCTGTTCGGCACCGCGGGTCTGCGCTTGATGCATCAAACCGTGATGGCCAATGGCCTTCCGGCGCAGTTCGGCGTGACACTCGGCGCGCGCCATGAGTTTTCCGGCAATGCGCCAGGCATGCTTGCGGCCTTCGAAGGCGCACCGGGAATCCAGTTCGCGATCACCGGCGTCGAACGCGCCCGTACCACGGCGCTCACCGGCCTCGAGGCGCGGTGGGATCTGACGGCCTCGACGTCGTTCAAGGCCTCCTACGAGGGCGCGTTTGCACCGGGCTTCGACCGGCACACATTGCGGGGCGCCATCCGCAGCGAATTCTGAGGCAGGCCCCTACTCCACCTTGCCGATCTTCTTCACCGCGGCGACCAGCCGCGCGCTGTCGTCGGCGACGAATTTTGCAAATTCCGGCGCGTCCATGTAGGCGACCGGGCTGCCCGCGGTCTCGAAGGTTTTGATGACCTCGGGCGCCTTCACCGCCTGCGCCATCGCGCCGCGCAACTGCGCCATGATCGGCGCCGGCAGCGCGCTCTGCGCGAACAAGCCCGCCCAGATGTAGAACTCGACGTCCTTGTAGCCGAGTTCCTGGAAGGTCGGCAGATCGGGAAAGCTTGCGATGCGCGCGGCGCCCCAATTCGCGAGCACGCGCATCTTGCCGTCATCGACCTGCTGCTTCAGCGTGCCCGGCGCCGAGGCCACCGCCTGCACCGTGCCGCTGAGCAGCGCGGTCAACGCAGGGGCGGCGCCGCGAAACGGCACGTGCAGCAGTTTGATGCCGGCGCTCGCCGCGAACATTTCCATCGCCACATGCAGCGTGCCATAGGGCCCCGACGAGCCGTAAGGGATCTGACCGGGGCGCTTTTTGGCGTCATCGACGAAATCCTGCAGCGTCTTCCATGGAGCCGAGGCCGGCACCGCCAGCAGCGTGGGGTCGGCGAGCACGCGCGCGACCGGCGCGAATTGCGATACTTCGTAAGCCACCGGGCGGTCGAACAGCCGGTCGGCTTCCGGCAGCACCGCCAGCGACGACAACGTCATCAACAATGTGTAGCCGTCGGGCTCGGCGCGCGCCGCTGCCGCATTGCCGACCGATCCGCCGCCGCCGCCGGCACGGTTGTCGACAAGCACAGGCTTGCCGAGGATTTTTTCCAGCGCCTGCGCCACCGGCCGTGCCGCAAGATCGGCCTGGCCGCCGGGCGGAAACGGCACGATCATGGTGATGTTGCGCGAGGGGTACGCGCCTTGCGCAAACGCCGCATGCGAGAGCGCGGTTTGCGCCAGCGGCAGCACGGCGGCGGCTTTGAGAAGTTCGCGGCGATTCATTTGGCAGTTCCCCCGGAGTTTTGTTTTGGTTATTGGCGGTAGCCTAGCCGAAACTCGGTCCCATGGGCAAAGGCGCCGTTCGTCGCGCCGCCTCAGGATGCCTTCTTCTTCCCCTTGGCAAAATGCTTCATCAGAAACTCCGCCAGCACCTCGACGCGGGCGGGGCGCGGGCCGCCGGGCGGGGTTACCAGATGCACCGCGCCTTCCGGCTGCTTCCAGCCTTTGAGGATCACCTCGACCTCGCCGGAGGCGATGGCGTCGCCGACGATGAAGTCGGGCAGATCGGCGATGCCGAGCCCGGCAATCACCGACGGCAACACCGCCTCGCCATTGTTGACGCGGAGCTGGCCGGCCGGGCGCACGCTGGCCTGCTCGCCAGCGGCGTTGGTGTAGTGCCAGACGCCGGGCGTCGAGAGATAGGCGTAGCCGAAACATTTGTGCTGGGAGAGATGCATCGGATGGGTCGGCCGGCCGTGGCGCTTGAGATAGGACGGCGCGGCCACCGTGTAGCGCGGCATCGCGCAGAGCCGCCGCGCGATCAGCGATGAATCCGGCAGCCGCGCGATGCGCAGGCCGGCGTCAAAGCCCTCGCCGATCAGATCCACCGTCGCATCGCTGAGATGCAGGTCGATCGCGACTTCCGGATACTGGCTCAGGAATTCCGGCAGTAGCGGTGCCACCGCCTTGACCCCGAACGTCATCGGCACCGCGAGCCGCACCAGCCCGCGCGGCGCCGTCGATTGCGACAGCGCCTCGTTCTCGGCCGCTTCGCCGTCGACCAGGAGCTGCGTCGCGCGCTCGGCCAGCTTTTGTCCGGCGTCGGTCAAAGCAAGCCGCCGCGAAGTGCGATTGAACAGCCGCGCGCCGAGGCGTTGTTCGAGCCGGCTCACCGCCTTCGACACCGTGGCCTTGGACAGCGCGAGTTCGGTCGAAGCCGCCGCGAACGATCGCAATTCCACGACCTTCGCGAAAATCGCCAGCGCTTCGAAATCCGGAAGTTTCGCCATTCGGCCCGCCTTGTCAGATCGGATTCGGGCCTTGCCCGAAATCAGGATGCAAGCTTGACGATACCATAGGGACTGAATTTGAAATCGCCTTCCGCGTAATCGGACTCGAACGACAGTTTGGCGCGGCGCGACTTGAGCGTTGCCTCCAATCCTTGCCGCGCGATCTCGTCAGCAACCGCATCCATGGTCGCGACGGCTTCGCGTTCACTGCCATGGGACTTCGGCACAAACACTTCGGGCAATCCCGCCAGGTGAAAACCCACGCTTTCCAGATAATCGTCCGAGGCCAGCGGCCGCTTGGCAAATGCCAGGCGGCAAACGCGGCGCAACGCGAAGTCATCATCGGATTTCAGCGCGGCACTGGCCTGAAGGATGAGTTCGTTCCATTTGACGAGGCCGTGCGCGACACCGGCGCTCTCGCCCTTGACGGCGGTAGCCCCCGCCTTGATGACCTGATGGACCAACATCAAGGCACCGGTGGAAACGACCATGGCGGTTTCCGGCGTCATCGGCGGGCCCAGCACGTACAGCACCGACTGGTGGTTTTCCACCGCGTCCTGATCGGCGCTGGAGCGGGCATTGGGATGCACGCGATCCCAGGAAACCCCAAACGAGCGACTCATGCGCGGATCCGGTTTGTCCTGGGAATAGGTGTGATCGATGCTGAAGCCGGTGGCGAAATCGCGGATGGCCATTGAAGCCGCGTCCGACAGCTTCGCCAGGCCGTTCGCACCGCCAAGGAAGCAAACAACGTGGCGAGGTTTCACCGCCAATCGCCGCGCTTTCGCTGCGGCATCCTGACCGGACGAGGCCGGCTTCCGGCCGCCGGCGTCTGACGGTCCCGCCACCAGCAGCGCTCCCATCAATCCCAATACTCCGCGGCGAACGGCGTTCATGCGCAACTCCTCCATACGGCGCCGAACGACGCCCCTCCCCGGCGCCTCGCGCCCGAGTGACTGGCATCAGTCTGGGCAAGCCGCCCGGCGGTTCGGTCCAGGAGGCCGATTCCGCGGCTTGGGGTCCAAATATGGATGTCCGGGACAGGCGGCATTTCCATTAGCTCACAAATAGAAACAATGTGTTTCGATAGTTTCTATTTATATACCATGTCGGGAGGCATATCCAATGGCCATCGGAATTCAAGCAACGGAGAAATCCAATGGCCAAGAAACTTTCGGGCAAGGTAGCCCTCGTTACCGGCGGTTCCCGCGGTATCGGCGCAGCCAGCGCCCGCGCCCTCGCGGATCAGGGCGCCAACGTCGCCATCAGCTATGTCGCCTCCCCTGACAAGGCCGAAGCCGTCGTCAAGGAATTGAAAGCGAGAGGTGTCGAAGCTCGCGCCTTCAAGGCCGACCAGGCTTCATCTCTCGAGGTCGAGCAATTGGTGAATGACGTCGCCAAGCACTTTGGCCGGCTCGACATTCTCGTCAACAATGCCGGCGTCGCCGTCAGCGGCGCAGTCGATGATGCCAGCGCCGACACCGCGGCACTGGCGCGGCAGGACGCGATCAATGTGCATGGCGTGGTCACCGCGATCCGCGCTGCCTCGAAGCTGATGGGCGAAGGCGGACGCATCGTCACCATCGGTTCGGGCATTGCGACCCGCACCTCGTTCCCGGGCCTCGCCGACTACGCCGCCACCAAGGCGGCGATCGTCGGCTACAGCAAGGGCGCATCGCGCGACCTCGGCCCCCGCGGCATTACCGTGAACGTGCTGCAGCCGGGCTCGATCGATACCGACATGAACCCGAAGGATGGCGGCGACTTCGCCGAAGCCCAGCGTACGCAGCACGCGCTGCAACGCTACGGCACCCCCGAAGAGATCGCAGCCGGCGTCGTGTTCCTCACCAGCCCGGACGCCTCGTTCGTGACCGGCACCGTGCTCAACGTCGATGGTGGCTTCGGCGCCTGACCAGTCCAACCAAGAGAAGCCGGGCGCGTTGCGCCTCGCCCCTCGCAAACACTTTCAAAGGAATACTCCCATGATCGAACTCAGACCCTTTGCAAAACTCGGCGGCGCTGACCACGGCTGGCTGAAGGCAAAGCATCACTTCTCCTTCGGCAGCCATTACGACCCTGACAATATGGGTCACGGTACCTTACGGGTGTGGAACGACGACGAGATCGCCCCCAACACCGGCTTTCCCGCCCATCCCCATGCCAACATGGAAATCATCACCTATGTGCGCGAAGGCGCGATCACCCATCAGGACTCGCTTGGCAACAAGGGCCGTACTGAAGCCGGCGACGTGCAGGTGATGAGCGCCGGATCGGGCATTCGTCATGCCGAGTACAATCTGGAGCCGACCAACACCCGGATCTTCCAGATCTGGATCGAGCCGACCACTCAAGGCGGCCAACCCACCTGGGGAGCAAAGCCGTTTCCGAAGTCGGACCGTTCCGGCAAGCTCGTCACCATCGCCAGCGGCATTGCCGGCGACAGGGATGCGCTGCCGATCCGCGCCGATGCTCGCGTGCTCGCCACCACGCTGAAGGCCGGCGAGAGCGCGGAATACGAAGCCGGCAAGGCGCGGCATCTGTATCTGGTGCCGGCGGCGGGTAGCGTCGAAGTCAACGGCGTGCGCGTCAACGCCCGCGATGGCGCTGCGATCCGCGATGAGGCCAGGCTGACGATTACGGCGCTGGAAGATTCCGAACTGGTGCTGGTCGACGCGGCGTAGGCGTCAAGCACAATCGTCGTCATGCCCGGGCTTGACCCGGGCATCCACGACTTCCCCCAGCAGATCGAAAGACGTGGATGGCCGGGCATAGGCGAGCGGAAGCGACGCCGTCCTTCGGACGGCTATGCCCGGCCATGACGACACCCTACATTTTCAACCTCAAAGGAGAGCCATCATGGCCAAAGTACTCGTCCTCTATTACTCCGCCTACGGTCACATCGAAGCGATGGCGAACGCCATTGCCGAAGGCGCACGCGAAGCCGGCGTCACTGTCGATGTCAAGCGCGTGCCCGAACTGGTGCCCGTCGAGGTCGCCAAGGCTTCGCATTACAAGATCGATCAGGCCGCCCCCGTCGCCAAGGTCGAAGAGCTTGCCAATTACGACGCCATCATCGTCGGCACCGGCACCCGCTTCGGCCGGATGGCCTCGCAGATGGCCAATTTTCTCGATCAGGCCGGCGGCCTGTGGGCCAAGGGCGCCCTGCACGGCAAGGTCGGCGGCGCCTTCAGCGCAACCGCCACACAACATGGCGGCCAGGAGACCACGCTGTTCTCGATCATCACCAATCTCTTGCACTTCGGCATGACGATCGTCGGCCTCAATTACGGCTTTGCCGGCCAGATGAAGCTCGATGAAGTCACCGGCGGCGCGCCCTATGGCGCCACCACGATCACCGGCGGCGACGGCAGCCGTCTGCCAAGCGATAACGAGCTCGCCGGCGCGCGCTATCAAGGACGCGTGATCGCGGAGACCGCCAAGAAACTCCATGGCTAACTCCATTGCTAACTGCATGGCTGATCCGAGATGGGCGGCATTCTCATTTGAGATTGCCGCCCTAGCTACCCGTCAGGGGCGATGGATTTAGCGATGGTCGAATTTCTCTTTATGGCCCAACTGGTGCGCCGTCCGCTGCAGGCGATTGC
This sequence comes from Bradyrhizobium sp. OAE829, assembly GCF_040546575.1. NCBI lineage: Bacteria > Pseudomonadati > Pseudomonadota > Alphaproteobacteria > Hyphomicrobiales > Nitrobacteraceae > Bradyrhizobium > Bradyrhizobium sp. OAE829. Next base: position 3,106,779 of record NZ_JBEPOE010000001.1, read on the forward strand.
ACGGCGCTGGTGGTGCCGCAGCCTTTTCCGCGCCTCGCGCGGCCAGCGGCGCTGTCCGGAATGCACCAAATCGTGAAATCGGTCTGACGGTTTCGTGATACGAAACGGATTCGTGATACGGAATCCACCACTCGCTATTCACCGATACGGGGTTCAGGCATGAGCAATCTTTCGCAACCCCCGTGGCCGGAATTGCCGACAGCGGCGTGGCGTGACACCTATGCGACGCTGCATCTCTGGACCCAGATCGTCGGCAAGATCAGGTTGAGCAAGGCCCCCTGGCTGAACCATTCCTGGCATGTGGCGCTCTATGTTACTCCGCGCGGGCTGACGACGTCGCCAGTCCCGGACGGCACGCGAACGTTCCAGATCGATCTTGATTTCATCGATCACGTCTTGCGCATCTCAACCAGCGAGGGCGCGAAGCAGCAGTTCGCGCTTCGAGGAAAATCGGTTGCCAGCTTCTACGCCGCCACCATGATGATGCTGACCGAGCTGGACATTTCCGTCACCATCGACGAGATGCCGAACGAACTGCCGGACCCGGTCCGCTTTTCGGAAGATAACGTCCACGCCTCCTACGATCCCGAAGCGATCAAGGGCTTTCTGCAGATTCTCGTGAACTGCGATCGCATCTTCAAACAATTCCGCACCGGCTTCCTCGGCAAGGCCAGCCCGGTGCATTTCTTCTGGGGCAGCTTTGATCTGGCGGTGACCCGCTTCTCCGGCCGTCGTGCGCCACGTCATCCCGGTGGCGTACCGCATCTCTCCGACGACGTCGCCTGGGAGGCCTATTCGCACGAGGTCAGCAGCGCCGGCTTCTGGCCGGGAAGCGGCGCGATCGATTATCCCGCCTTCTATTGCTATGCCTATCCGGAGCCTGCGGGCTTTCGCGCTACGAAGGTGCGGCCGGACGCGGCGTTCTTCAGCGAAGCGCTCGGCGAATTCATCCTGCCCTATGATGCCGTGCGCACGGCTGACGATCCCGACCAGGCGTTGCTGGATTTCCTGCAAAGCACCTATGAAGCCGCGGCGATTTCGGCGAAATGGGATCGCGACGCGCTGGAATGCGACTTGGGCCAACCCGGCGTGGTGCGGCAGGTCTAGACCGGTCTTCCACGACGAACGTCTGGCATTGCGATGCTCGATCGTATTCGAGACTGTCGCCCACAGGAAGTTCCGCAGGACGGGCAAAGCCGGGAGGCGCTGCTTTCGCCACAAAATGAGATAGCGAAGTACGTTGCAATCCAACCGGAATGAAACGGCGCTAGTGCTGCAATTGCGGCTTGACCACGGTCTGGCGAACTTCGGCGCCGCAGTCGGCGCATTCAAAGGTGAAGTCGATCTTCGCCATGCTCCAATGCGGCTCGACGTCCCTTACAAACATCGGAATCCCGATGCAGCTCGGACAAATGACGAAAGCCGGCTCGATGTTGTCGTGATGGTGGATATAGGCTGGCATGTCGGCACTCCCCACGGAAGCATTCAGCTGTAGCCCTTGACCCGACCATCAGCATACGCCGCTGCCGTAAAGGCGATCATGAACTCTTGCGAACACAGGTAGAACAGCCGCACAATCCCGCCGAGTGTGACAGATTTGCACGACCGTGTCGTCTCTGCCACAGCGTCAATTCTCTTCGCGCGGCAAGGGTTTACCGGGCGCGCGCTTCAAATAAGCCATGAGCTTCGGATAGTTGCGCAGCTCGCGCGCGGCGCGGTCGCGCAATGCGTAGGGCAATCCGCGCAGGCTCAAGGCGGCGCTGATGTCGACCAGCGGCAGCGGTGTCACGCCAAAACGCCGCTTATAGTCATAATCGCCCACGCTGAAGTCGAACTCGCGCACGCCGTCTCTGTGCAAGGCGGCCATGGTACGTTCGATGACCAGCCGGCCCGGCGAACAAGCCGACCATTTGTCGCCGGCATTGCTGACCCGCAGCATGACATAGCGCGGGCCACTGCGAACGCCGAACAACGTCGCGACGACTTCCTCGCCGACCGTCAGCGCCGACAACACGGCATAGCCTTCACTGAGGCCATCACGCACGAGGTTTCGATAGAAATCGGCGCAGGCCCCGTCGCCGAGAATGAAGTTCGCCCCCAGATGCTGCATGCGGGCGCTCTGTTGCGCATCCAGGGCGGCAAGAACGCGCAAGGCTTCGTCGTTCTCTCCTGCAATCCTGAATTCAGCACCGGGATAGGCCGTAAACGCGCGCCAGCTCCGTTCGAGAACCCTGCGAACGTCGCGCTTCAGCGAACGCTTGTACTGATCGAAATCCTCGCCTGTGGTGACGAGATTTCCGTTCAGCGAGCACAGCCCGGCTCCATCCAGCATCGCCAGCGGGTTGGACCCGCCCTGCAGATCGAGCGGCATTTTCTTGAAGCGAATGAGATCAGCGCCGCCAGGCAGCCGGCGCAACGCCAGCCGCAGCTCACGCCACAGGATGGCTGCCGCCTTGGGTTCGCGCGGCGCGGCCGGACCGAGCAGCGGCGCATTGTAGTCGGTCAGTTCGAGGTCGGCGAACTCGACGACGCAGATGCGCTTCAGCTTGCGCCTGATCAGCGGCAGAAGCAGTGCGACTTCGCCTGTCGCACGGTCCCTGACAGTTGCAATGAGTGGCTCGATACCGGGCTGTCCGGCGAACGCGCCATACCACGCCGCGAGCCACTTCTCATGCTGGAAGATGGTGGCCTGTCCACGACGATACGCACCGTCCCAGTTGCCTGCGACGGTATCCCAATTGTCGAAATCCACGGAGAACGCCGCAACCTGCGACGTGCGGTTCCGCCCCACATGCCGTGCCGCGTCGTTCGTCAGTGTCGTCACGATCAAGCCGCCTTCATGCCGCCTTGGGAAGATCGACCACTTGCTCCGGATGGTCATGGTCGAGCCGGAACTCGATCTCGTTGCGCGCCTTGCGCTCGCGCTTGACCCAGGAAGTGTTGCGCAGTGCCTTCTGCATCACCGCCTTGCCCCAGAACGCCGGCCCCTTGAGCGAACGGCTCTTGGGCGCATATCCGAAGCGATTGCGCAACAGACCGTTGGCCAGATTGACGATCCGGGTCCGCCGGATCTCTTCATTCTCGTAACCCACCGTCATGGAGATGTTGACGGTGCCGAGATTGTCGACGCGATGCGGCGCGTTCAGCGGCCAGTTCAGCATCTGACCGGGCTCGAGATCGAGCACGGTCGCATAGCGATCGTACCATTCGTGATAGGGCATATCGAGTTCGAGCTCGAACAGCTGGATATCCTCCAGATTCTTCGGAGTCACGAAGGGAGGGTTCGACGGATAGATATGGACGCGCTTGCGGCCGGCGATTTGAATCAGGCTCTGGCCGGGAAGATCGGCGTGGTAGTGAACCTGCGCCTTCGGCGCCGAGAGCAGAATGCCGGCGTTGTACTGGTGCGGCAGCGCGAAGTGCGGGACCTTCTCGCCGATTTCGGCGAACATCTGGGCCAGCAGGTCGCTGTAGCGCTGGTCGATATCCGAAACCATGCGCAGGTTGAGCCAGAGGTCACCCCTGGAAATCGCGTCGATGACCTGATGGCCGCTGAAATTGCCGATATCGCCGTGCCGCCAGATACGCTTGTCGCCCTTCACGCCGGTCTGCATCAGGCTGTAGTGCTCGCGCGGATAATTCTCGATCAGTGCGGCAAGATGATCCATCGAGAACAACGGTGACTTGTGCATGTTGTGCGCAAGCCGGATTGGTGCGTGTCCCCACAGCACCGAATGGGTCTCGTCCCAATGACTAAAAATGCGATCTGCTGCCATCGTCCAACTCCTTTTGACCAAATTTTTTTCGTCCGGATGACGACCGATTCCGATCTGCGCCTGCACGCTGTCCCGAAATCTCAGATGGCTGCCACGCCGTCGGTCATCCGATGTCCCGTTATGAGACGGCCGGACAACCTTCACGCTCTAACTGGCAAGAAGGATGCCGCAGGGGTGTCGCACCCACTTACCGGACGATAAGGTCTGGGATGTATGGCTAACGTTGGCATAACCGAGAGAGCGCCGGCGAACCCCACGATGGCTACAGAACCGCAATATCGGGCGCTGCTTCTCGGCGCGGGACCGCAAATGCAGTGCGGCGTCGGGCAATTCACGCGATTGCTGGGCGAGTGGATCGAAAAGGCCGAACCCGGCAGCTGCACGACGTTAACCCTGACGCGATCGGAAGGGTCATTAAGCGATATCTGGCGCGCCGTCGGCTCCGCACGGAGCGTGGTCTGCAACTTTCCGATCGTGGCCTGGAAGCGCGTGATGTTCGCGCCGCTGCTGGCGATGGCCATGGCGCGGTTGCGGCGGCGCAAAACTGTCCTGATTCAGCACGAATGGGCCGGGCTGCATTGGCTGCGCCGGATCACCTACATGCCGGCCCTCCTGCTCGCCAACACCATCGTCATGTTCTCGCCGCTGGTGCGGCGGGAACTCGCCGAGGATTCCCTGGTGGGCTGGACCGCGAGGAAATGCGTACTAGCCCCGCTGCCGCCCAACATAGAGGCGTCTGCAGGGATGGCGGATTCGGAGTTGCGCCGGCGTCTCACAGCTGCAAGGCAAGACGGCCGGCTGGTGATCGGCCATTTCGGTTCGATCTATCCGGCCAAGCAACCCAATGCGCTGCTGGAGATCGGCGCGATCCTGAAGCAGCGTGGGCTGAGCCCCCTGATCGTCTATGTCGGCTCTTTCATCCGCGGCACCGACAATGTCGAGGAGGACTTCCACGCCCGCGCCACGGAGCTCGGAATCGCCGGTGATGTGATCGTATCCGGTTTCGTCGCCTCCGATCACGAGGTGTTCGGGCTGTTCGGCGCGGTCGACGGGTTTTGCTATCCGCTCGACGAAGGGCTCACCGCGCGTCGCTCCAGCGTTCTCGCCTGCGTGCAGGCCGGCCGGCCGCTGATCGTGACCGGCCCTGCTCTGCCTGACGAATTCGACCATCATCTGCGCTTCAAGGCATTGATCGATCGCGGCGCCATCGTGCTCGTGCCGCGGGGATCGAGCGCGGACGCCTACGCCGATGGCATCGTTGCCGCGCTGGAACGGCCGCCGGTGCAAGCCGCGTTCGATTTCGATGGGTGGTGGCAGGACGTCGCGAACGCGGTGCGCGCGCAGCTTTGAGCCTCACTCCCGGACGCGAAATCGCGCCAGAAAGTGCAAGCCGAACACCGCCACCAGGAAGGTGAACCACAGGGGATCCGCGCGGTCGAGGAAGAAGCTCTCCATCGCCGACAGATAAAGTCCGAACAGCCAGATGCGCAACAGCGCCATCGCCAGCGGACCGTTGTTGCCGCCCTGATCGGCTTGCTGGAAGTTCCGTAGCGGCGCGATCACAAGCACGACGATGAGCAGAGTAAGGCCGGGCAGGCCCATGCCGAGCGCGGTATCGAGATAACCATTGTGGCTGTGCGCCGCGAACGCGGCCCATTCCTTGCCCGCCGGCAACTCCTCGAACGCCTTGCTGCCCCAAAACGCCACGAAGCCGTAGCCGGTTGCCAGCCGCTGCCGCAGCGCGTCCAGCGCAAAATTCCAGATGTCGGTACGGCCGGTGAAGGTCGAATCCAGCGGCAGCAGCTTGGCGACCGCAGCCAGGCCTTCGCTCATCACGGTGCCGACGCTTAGCATGTTCAGCAATAGCAGCGGCGTCAGGAGCAGGATCGCCCGCACCCAGAACGAGCGAAACACAGATGTAAGCGAGGTCAAAAGCAGCACCGCGAAACACAACGTCAGCGAGCTCTTGCCGGCGGCATGAAACAGAAACAACGAACTAAGGCCGATAATGACCGCGCCGGACAGAAGGGCGCCGGAACGCGCGATGTAGATCCCCAGGAACAGCAGCATCGCCATCACGCCGGCGGCCACGTTCTTGTGACCGAAGGCGCCGCGCCAGTCGCCGGCAAGAAGCGGCTCCTGCGGGTCAGTCGCCTGATGGATCGCAAATTGCGGCGCCAGCAAGATTCCGAGGTAACAGACCGCGAGCAGGATCAGCGCCGCGATACTGAGGAACCGCATCAGCTCGTTTTGCGATTTCGGCAGCAGCAGCATGTTCGACGTCACAGCGATAACGCACGCCGTCAAAACAAACCGCCGCATCGACGTGGCAGGATCGACCGACAAAACCACCGTCACACAGATCCATCCGGCAAACAGCAGGAACGATGGCGTCAGCAACGTGGCGAGCCCGCGCATGTTGTTACGCGCCGCGAGGGTAATCATCAGCACCGCAAGGGCGCCGAACACCAGATAGGTCGGCGCCTCATTGCCGGTACTGACTTCACCGATCTGTATGTCGCCGAGATCGGCGAACGGCCGCAAGGAAATCCATGCCAGCACCAGCGCTCCGACGAACGCGGCGCAGCGAACGACATCCAGCACTTGCTGCCGCCAAACCCCTCCTGCGACGATACGAAGCTGAGACGTGATGGCGAGTTGGCTCACGTGATCTTCGAGGCCTTGTAGGGTTGAGGTTCGATGCCGATTGCGGCCAGCACGCTGCCGATCGCTACCGTCATCGGATGCATCGCAATGATGCGGTCGCGCTCGATCAGGGCCGCCCGCGCGGCCTGGAGAAACGACAGCGGAAACGCCGCCAGCAATTTCAGCGTCAGCCGGGCGCGCAGCCAGAGTGTCGGTGTCGCCTTGCGCTGGACGTGATAATTGATCGCGCCGATCCGCAGGCCGCGGCTGATCAGCCAGCTCAGCCTGGTCCGGCTCGGTGGCACCGTCTCGCTGATCGTGGCCTCCGCCACCCAGTGAAAGCGCATGCCAAGACGCAGGCAGCGGTAGAAGAAATCGGTGTCGCCGCCGCCGAGAAAATTGAAACGCAGATCGAACGCCGGGGCGTCGACGCGCTCGAACACCGAGCGCCGGATCAGGCAATTGCCGCAGCCGTAGATCACCGGGACCGGTCCTGACGTGTCGTAGGCCGGGGCGAACGCCGGGTGACGACGCAGCCCGCGCTTTTGCGCGTCGTCGAAGTCAGGCATGACCGGCCCGCCGACGATGTCGGCCCCGGTGGCTTCGGCCGTCGAGATCATGCGCTCCAGCCAGTCCGGCGAGGCAATTTCGTCATCGTCGATCATCAGGAAACTTGACGCTGCCGGGAAGGTTGCCAGCGCCGTCTCGAACGCTGCGTTGATCGCATGGCAATTGCCCTGACGCGGCTCGACCACGCAGAGACCGGGAAACTTGTTCGATGCCAGGAACTCGGTCGCAACCGGAACGCTCTCGCTCCGCAACGCATCGTTCTCGACCATGACAACCGCAAAGCGGTGGCCGGTGCGCTGGCGGGCCAGCGATTCCAGCGTCTGCCGCAGATGCTGCGGCCGGCGAAAGCAGGGAATGCAGACGACGATCCCGATCGAAGCAGGATCGAGGGCCGGCGAGATCGCCGCCAGGGCGCGGGCAGCGTTCGGCATGGTGTCAGCGGTTTCCATCGGCGGGCAATCCGTTCAAACTCTGGCGCATGACGTTTGCTATGGGTCCAGACGATACAAGAGCATTGCTGCAATATCCGGTCCGACAGGATGCCTGGTGGTGGCGAATTGTTCCCGACGGTTAATGGACGGGGTTAAGTTTGAATTAAATCAGGTTCAGGCCCCTCGCTCAGCGGCTGAACAGCTTTCCGAACAGCTTCTGGGATTTGGGAAACTGCCCGTTGGAGATCCGCGTGGGCCACAATCCGTCGACGTCGAAATAGGCGGCGTAGGCGATGTTGTTCCTGTTCTTCACGAACCAGTCATGCATCTGCTGAATGAAGTATGGATTGTCGCCGAAATTGCCGACGCCCCATTCGGGATAGCTCATCTGCTTGCCATGTTTGGCGGCAAAGTCGCGGTGCCATTCCAGACCGAACGGCGCTTTGAGATAGAAGGCGTTCCAACGCTCTTCCGGCGAGCCCTCATGCTTGAAATCGTAGATATCCAGGCCGATGTAGTCGACGACATCGTCACCGGGATAGGCGAGGTCGGCCGGCGTATCCTGCGTTCCCCATCCCGGACACCAATCATATTTGAACTCGCTGGAGTGGCGCCGGAAGATTCCGACCACGCGCCTGAACGCCGCGATGTAGTCGGCGTCATGATCCTTGGCGAACCACGCCATCTGCGACAGATTCATCTCCCAGCCGAGACGGATGATCGCCCTCGGCTGCGCTTCCGCGATCGCACGCGCCGCCGCCTCGAACTCACCGTCGTGCAAGCCATTGGCGACGTCGGCGAGCGGCGTCCCCGGAACGGTCAGCGGCACCGACCAGACGACATTCCGCGACGGGTTGAGCTTCTTCCAGATGCCGGGAACCCAGGTCAACTTGTGGAAATCTTCCCAGTTCGCCTGGCCGTAGAAATCCACGCCGACCACCGACGATGGCGGCTGCTTCAACCATTTCTCCCAGGCCTGCAGCGTGCGCTCGCGCCCAACGGGACCCCAATCGACGAAGGCTCCGGCGAACTTTGCAGGACTGGAATTGACGCGCGGGGCCGCGTTGGTGTCGACGCGGGCGAGCAACAGCAGGCTCAACACGAACGCCACCAGGAAAAATACCAGGCGCCTGAGGCCCACCCGGCGGCGAGGCGCGGGGCGGTCAGTTCGAAACATTAGACGTCCTCGTCAATTTGTTGCCGAAGGTACGAGACAGCCTCCGGCCGACCTCGGCTGCGCCCTTGTCGGTGAGATGGCCCGCGTCGAACTGCAAGGGAATATCGGCCTCGACAAATTCATCGCAACGACCGTCCCGGCAGACTGCATCGTAGACCGACGCATAGGTCGCGCCGCGAGCCTTTACCAGGGCGCTCATCGCAAGATCGCGCTCCCGGATTCCGGGTGTGCGTTTTGTGCTTGCAAGCGAAGGATGGTCGCGGAGAATCCCGTCGATCAGGAGTCGCGGCAGAGGGGCATCGTATTCGACGATCGGTCCAAGCACGATGACATCGATCCCTCTGGATTTCAGGGTATCCAGCGTAGACGACAGGCTAGGCAGGTCTTCATCCTTCCATGACGCGGAGAGAATCACCTTGTCGACATGGTTGTTGACGAGGAAATCGTTGAACGCGAGTTCCATCAAATCGCGACAGGCTTTCATTTCGACCAGCGCCCCCGCCGGAACAGCCGGACGGCATTGGCTGACAGTTGCCTGCATGATGTTCACCTGCGGCATGGCGACCGACAGCCCGGACCAGAGGTGCGCGGCATGGCTGTCGCCAATGAGCAGATAGTTCGGCCGCGCCGGATCCAGCTTCAGGCAAGTCTCGGCGTCGAACCGCTGGCGGTTGGCCGATATGAAGCAGCGTCCGGTCCGGAACGCGGCGGACGAATCGTAGGCAAGATAGGCGCCGATATCGACGACTCGTTGCGGAAAACGGTACGGCGCGCCACTAGCGACGAACACCAATGCGCACAGTGCAAACGTTGAGCCGATCGCGGCTGACGCGGCGCCGAAGACGGCAACCTTCGATGTCTCCCGCGCCATCGAACGGAACGGCAGTTCGACCAGCTTCCACGACAGATAGGCGAGCCCCACCGACAGCGTGATCAACGTCAGCGTGGTCGATGCCGCCGATTCCGCGCCGAACACCATGTCGGTGCGCTGGAACACGATCAGCGGCCAGTGCCACAAATAGAGCGAATAGGATATCAGCCCGATGGCGACGAATGGCGGCAGCGACAGCAATCGTCCGGCCATCGATACCCCGCTTTCGCTGGACGCGATCACCAGCGCCGCGCCGAGGCAGGCCAATGACGTCATCAAGAGAAGCGGCGCTGATGCCGATCCAAGCAGGATCACGCCGAGCAGCAGCAGCAGCCCCGCTCCGCCACAAATGTTCTTCCCGAATGTGGTTTCCGGCACCGGAATGAATTTGACGGCCAGCATCGCACCCAGCGCCAGCTCCCAGGCGCGGAACGGCGTGAGATAGAATGTAAAGGTGAGATTTCTCGTACTCATGGCGATGGCAGCCGCTAACGAGAGCGCAGCGACAACCGCGAACAAGAATTTGGCGTGCTTCGGGACCCAGCGATAGACAAAAAGCATCAACAACGGCGCGATGAAGTAGAACTGCTCCTCCACGCTAAGCGACCAGGTATGTAGCAGAGGCTTTGTTTCGGCCGGCGCATCGAAATATCCGGCGGTCTGCGCAAAATAGGCATTGGAGACTGAGCCGATGGCGCTGGCAAGGCTCTTTGAATAGCCGATCAGTTCGGCCGGCAGCAAATAGATATAGGCGAAGACGCTCGTCACCAGGAACATCACGAACAGCGCGGGGAGGATGCGCAGGATCCGGCGCTTGTAGAAATTTCCGAGCGAGAACGATCCGTTGCGGATATCCGCATCGATCATGCCGCAGATCAGATAACCCGAGATGACAAAGAAGATGTCGACGCCGACGAAGCCGCCCGCGAATCCGGGTACACCGACATGGTAAAGAACCACCGGAACCACAGCGAGGGCCCGCAGCCCGTCGATATCCGCGCGGTACTTCATTGCTGAGCCCTCGCGACACTGCCGCGGCCGAGTCCGGTCTTCACCGTTTCAAAAGCGGACACTTTGGACAGCAAAGGTGTGCCGAAACGGGTTGAAGCCACCGCGACCTCACCGGGCGCAGCGAAATTGGATTGGAATGGCGCGCAATCTGTCATGGGGAGCACTCATGGCGATGAACATCGGCGAAGCGGAATCGTGCTCTGCAATATCCGGGCAACTCCGCAAAACCGCCGCTTCGCGCACGAATTGCGCTGGCATCGTGGTTACCGCGAGCGGTTAACCCGCTTTCGACGGTGAACCGAACGCAGAATTAACCACACCGGATCGCCGCGACCGTTAGCGGAACCGTTCGGCACCGATCTTGCTCAATGGTCTGGCAAAGGGATTCCGCGTCCAGAAAGTGCCCGCCTTGAACGTCATCGCCAGCGAAATTTCCGACATCAACCGAGTAGCGTCGTGCGACGCCATGCTCGGGCGCGGAGTCACGGGCAATCCCGCGGGGCTCGCAGCGCCATGCTGATTGGGCAAGCCAGCATCAATCTGACCGCCAATATCCTCTCGGCGTTGCTGGGGCTATTGAGCGTGTTCATTTTCACGCGGCTGTTCTCGCCGCATGATTATGGCGTCTATCTGCTGGGAATCGGCTTTGCGTCCGTCATCAGCGTTTTCCTCGTCGGCTGGTTTCGTAATCTCATTCTGAGTGGACACGCCCGCGACGATGGTCCCGACGTGCGCGGCCGCGTGATCTCGGGTTACCTGATCTGCTGTCTCACCGCGCCGATCGCCTACGTCCTGGGACGGCTGGTTGGACTGGATACGAACGCGGCGCTGGCGGCGGTGGTGCTTTCCGTCGCGATCGGGCTGTTCGAACTGACCCAGGACCTGGTTCGCGCCCGGCTGATGGCACTTTCAGTCATGAAGGCCACGCTGGTCCGCGCCGTTGCTGTGCTCGGCCTCGGTGCTGTCGTAGCACTTGTCAGCCCGTCTGGCTTCCTGCTGCTGCTGTCGTCCGCGCTCGCCTACCTGCTTGCGGTGCTGGTCCAGTCGCGCACTGCCTGGCGCGGCACCAAGGTCAAATTCGACGGCACCGGCCTTGTGGCGCTGGCGAAGACCGGCCTGCCCCTCACCCTTTCACTTACCCTGCTCGCGATTTCCAGCGTCACCGATCGCTTCATGATCGCCAATCTGGTCGGCGCAGCGGATGCCGGCAAATATGTCGCCGCGCTCGATCTGGTCCGGCAGACCCTGATGATGCCGGCCATGAGCGCCGCCGCGGCGTTCTTCCCGATGGCGGTGCAAATTCACGCCAGCAAGGGCGACGCCGCGGTGCGATCGCATCTGTCCGATTGTGTCGAGTTGCTGCTCAGCATCACGCTGCCGGCCTGCCTCGGCTTTGCCGTCATTTCCGCCCATGTCGCCAATATCATTCTCGGGCCGGATTTTCGCGAGCTGGCGGCGCAGACCATGCCGATCATCGCGGTAGCCGTGGTCTTCCAGATCCTGACCCAGCAATACCTGCATGCCAGCTTCCTGCTCTCCGGACGCAACTCGTTCTATCTGATCAATACCGCCTCGATCATCGCGGCAAACGTGATCCTGTCCTACGTCCTGGTCAGCCATTACGGCACGGTCGGCGCGGCCTGGGCGCGGCTCGGCGCCGACGTAGTCGGGTTTTCCTGCGCGCTGGTCCTCAGCCGCTTTGCATTCAAGGTCCCGCTGCCGCTCGGCCGGCTGGCGCTGATCATGATCGCCGGACTGGTCATGGCGCTAGCCGTCGCTGCGCTCGACAGAAACCTGCATGTCGCCGATCTGACCGCCTGCGCCGTGCTGGCCAGCGCCGGACTCATCACCTACGCGGCCCTGTGCTGGTTGTTCGACATCTCCCGGATTCGCGGCCGCCTGAAAACCGGCTTCGCGATGTTCCGGGCCAAATTCGCAAACATCAACGGATAAGAACAAATGACCAAGACATTTGCCCTCAATCCCCTTCATTCGGCTTTCACTGACGCCGCCGACAAGCCGGCCGCGCTGCATCCGCAGTCGCTGCTCGACCTGCCGCCCGGCGAGGCCCGTCAGAGCCTCTTGACCGTTCACAGCATTCTCGAAGCGAAATTGCCCGCGACCGACCTTAAAATTTATGAAGCCGGCGGCGGCTCGACCAGCTTCCTGCCGCTTAGCGTGCTGAAGCGCGCCCACGTCACCGTGGTCGATATCGACGAAGACCAGATCCGCAACAATGATTACGCGCAGGAGACGATCCTCGGCGACATCCAGACCCATCGCTTCGCGCCCGGCAGTTTCGATCTCGTGATCTGCTACAACGTGATCGAGCATGTGCCCGACGTGGAAGCTGCGCTGCTTGGCTTCTGCCAGGCGCTAAAGGACAACGGATTGATCCTGATCGGCGCGCCGAATCCAAGGTCGCTGTCCGGCGTCGTCACCAAATATTCGCCGCACTGGTTCCACGTCTGGTTCTACCGCCATATCCGCGGCGATGAGAACGCCGGCCTGCCCGGCTGCGCGCCGTTCCCGACTCATTTTCATCCGCTTGTCACGCTGGCGAACCTGGAAGCCTTCGCCGACAGGCACGGGCTGCAGATGATCTATTGCAAGCAGTATGAGAGCCCGCGCTATCCGGAGATGCGCCGGCGCAAGCCGCTGTTCGCGAGCCTGATCGACGCGGCCGCCAAGGTGCTGAACGTCTTCCTGCCCGGCAAGACCGACGTGCGGCACGGCGACTACCACGTGATCTTGAGGAAGCGCTGAGAATGAACGCGATGTTCTCAGAGGCGAAAGCGAAGGTCAGCCACCGGCTGGCGATGCACCTGCACGCCAATTCCTTCCAGATGCGCAATGCCACGCCGATGGTCAGCTTTACCTTTGACGATCTGCCGAAAAGCGCGGCTACGACCGGCGCGGATCTGCTCGAAACACACGGCGCGCGGGGCACCTTCTATGTATCGGGAGGCCTGATTGGCGGCGAAACGCGGGAATGGCCGACGGGCGACGCGGACGACCTGCTTTCCCTGCATCGCCGTGGCCACGAAATCGGCTGTCATACATTCTCGCACCGGCGCGCCAGCGATCTCGACGTGGCCGCCCTTGCCAACGAAATCATGCGAAACCGCGGCTACCTCCGCGCGCTGGACGCCTCGATCGAAACCGAGACTTTTGCCTATCCTTACGGACTAGGATCGGTTGGACGGAAGAACCAGCTCAAGGATCAGTTCCAGACCTGCCGCAGCATCGAACCTGGCATCAACAGCGGCACAGTCGATTTACAGCTTCTTCGCGCCGTGCCGCTGATCGACGGCCAGATGGACCGCGCCGGGATCGAACGCATGTTCGACGAGGCCGAAACCAATAACGGATGGTTAATTTTCTACGGCCACGACGTCGCTGAACAGCCGAGCCCCTGGGGCTGCTCGCCAGCACTGCTCAACCACGCCCTCGAGGCGGCGGCGCGCCGGAAAATCCCGGCTATGACCATGGCGGAGGCATTGCGATGCGCCCGCGCATAAACGCTTTGTTTGCCATTTCGGTGAATAGTCCCTCAATGAGTATGGTTAATTTTCCCTGTTGCGTTTTTGGCGCGTTGAAGTCCCGCGCGCGTGGCGTAAAGCGAAGAGTAACCCCTCAGCCGATGTCTGCGGCAGTTGGAATGGAAGCTGGGGTCGATGCTTATCTATGACGAGCCGATAAACCAGGCCAAGCCTGACCCCCGGCACGCCGCAATGCCGGCATTGGGTGGCTTCAGCGTGCTCGATCTGGTTCAGCTGCTGTGGCGGCGGAAGATTGCGATCGCCTCGGCGGCGCTGCTCTGCGCCTGCGTCGCGGTGGCGATCGGCAAGAGCCTGACACCGAAATATACCGCAACGGCCCAGCTTTACGTCGATCCCCGCGAATTGCAGCTGGTCGATCGCGAACTCACGCCGCGCGCCCCGGACCTGTCCGGCCTCGCGATGGTGGTCGAGAGCCAGGGGCGCGTGATCACCTCGAACAACGTGCTGTTGCAAGTGATCCGCGAGACCCATCTCGAGAGGGACCCCGAATTCGGCGGCGGCGACGGCAAGAGCCTGTTCGGTACGCTGCTTGGCCTGTTCGGAATCGATCTGCGCCCGACCGCCGAGCAGCGGAAGCTCGTTGAGATGGCGACGCTGGAAACCCTGATCCGCCACATCAATGTGAAGAAGACCGACAAGACCTTCATCGTCGACATCGACGTCTGGTCGATTGACCCGGCGAAAGCGGCGATGCTCTCAAATGCGATCGCCAAGGCCTATTTGGCCGAAACCACGCAATCGCAGGCCGCGAGGGTCCGGCGCGCCACCAGCGACCTTTCCAGCCGGCTGACGGAATTGCAGGAACGGCTACGCAACGCCGAAAATGCGCTCGCGGTCTACAAGGCGCAGAACAATTTCGTCGGCACCCAGGACACCCTGATCAGCGACCAGCAGCTCTCCGCCAGCAACCAGCGGCTTGCCGCCGCGCGGGCGCTGACGCTCGACGCGCAGGCCAAGTACGATCAGATCGCAGCCAGCCGCAAGACGTCGGCAGACGCCGGCGCCATTCCCGAAGCGCTGCAATCGCCGACCATCGCCAATCTGCGTTCGCAATATGCCGAAGCCAGGAAGCGCCAGGCCGAATTGCAGAGCGAGTTGGGGCCGCGCCATCCCGCCTTGCGCCAGATGGAGAAGCAGGTCGAGGATCTACGCCGGACCATCGGCGAGGAAACCGATCGCTTTCTGCAGGCGGCGAAGAATGACCTGACCCGCGCCCGGGATTACGAGGCATCGCTGAACAAGGCGCTCGAAACCCAGAAGCGCCAGAGCGTGCAGATGAGCCAGGCCGCGGTCCGGCTGCGCGAACTCGAACGCGACGTGGAAGCCAGCCGCGACGTCTACCAGTCGTTCCTCAAGCGCTCGCGCGAGACCGAAGAGCAGGAAACCCTGAACACCTCGAGCGCCCGCATCATCGGCGATGCCACCGTCCCGCAGCGGCGCACCTTCCCGCCGGGGATGGCCTTGTTCGCCATGATCGGCTTTATGCTGGGCGGGCTCGCCTCGGCGGCCTGGATCATCGCCGTCGAGCGGTTGACGCCTGGCGCCAACCCGGTTCGACCCGATACACCGGCCTCATCCGCCGCGCAAAATCGGACGCCTGCGGCCACGAGGCAACCGTCCGCCACCCCGCAGCCCGCCGTCAGCCTGATCGCGAAGCCGTCGATCACCCGGCTCCAGGAATCGGACGTCGTGCGCACCCTCGGCGGAATCCTGGCGACGGGCGGCACCCTCGATGTCGTCAGGCTCGGCTGGCCGACGCTCCGCGCCGGTTTCCCGCTGATGACGTTCCTCAACACCATGCGCGAAATTCGGACCGCACTGGCGACGCGCGCGGCCAAGGACACCGCGTCCGTCCTGGCCGTGATCGGCGCCGGCAATGGCGAGGACCGCAGCATTGCCGCCCTCAACGTCGCGCTCTCGGCCGCCCGCGATGGCGCCAGGGTGCTGATGATCGACGCCGATCAGAAGACCCATACGCTGTCGAACAAGGTGGCTCACCTGGCTAAGGAAGAGACCGGCCGTCTCGGCTGGCTCAATATTGGCGTCAAGGCTGCGCGCGCCATCAAGAGTGCGAACGGAATTTCGATCCTGCCGGCCCTCAAGGCCTCGGATACCAAGGCAAGCGACACCATCCGGAAGGCGATTGCGCAGGCGCGCATCGGCGGCGACTACGATCTGGTGGTCCTCGACGGGCCCGCCATGCCGTGGAGCCCTGCCGACCACGCGCTGTTCGATGCCACCGATGGGCTGGTCGCGATCCTGCCAGTCAAGCTCGACATCAACGAGAGCATGGAAGACATCATCACCGCGCTCGGCGAGACCGAGCGCAAGCTGGTCGGTGTCGTCATCAACGAACTCACCCCCACGGCCGTCAACCGTCAGCGAGACAAACAGTATGCGTGAGCGTCGCTTAAACCCCCTCGGCAGAGCCGTTACTGCCGGCGTTCCCCGAATCACACTGGGCGGGCTGCGGCTTGCCGTGCTCGACCTCGAGCAGACCGCGGACTTCATGATCGAGATGGTGTTCCCGCAACGCCGGCTCGCTCGCCCGCTTTATCTGACCTCGGCCAATGGCGAGGTGCTGGCGCGCTGCTCCACCGAACCGATGACCGACCGGCTGTTTCGCTCCGCCGACCTGATCAATGCCGACGGCCAGCCGCTCGTGACGGTGTCGCGGTTGAAATCGTCGACGCCGCTGCCCGAGCGCGTCGCGACCACCGACCTGTTCCACGTTGTCGCCCGCAAGGCGCAGGCGGCCGGATTGACCTTCTACATGTTCGGCGCCGATGAGGCGGAGAACGCCGCCGCCGTCGCCAACGTTCGCAGGCTCTATCCGGACCTGAAGATCATCGGACATTCGCACGGCTTCCTCCGCGGCGACGCGCTGCGGGCCAAGGTCGACGAAATCAACGCGCTGGCACCCGATTACCTCTGGCTTGCGCTCGGGGTTCCCTATGAGCAGGCCTTTGTCGAGGAATACACCTCGCGCCTGTTCAGGGTCGGCGTGATCAAGACCTCTGGCGGACTGTTCAACTTCCTGTCGGGCAGCCGGGCTCGCGCACCGTCTTGGATGCAGGCGGTCGGACTCGAATGGGCCTGGCGCATCTGGCTGGAACCGCGCCGGCTGTTCTGGCGCTATTTCACCACCAATCCGCGCGCGCTCTATCTGCTGTTCAACAAGAGCCGGCCTTCGGCCACCGAACGGGCCCTGGACTGATGGGCGCCGGTCTGGCGAGCGATCGTCCGGCCATCCTGGTCACGGGCGGCGCGGGCTATATCGGCTCGCATTGCTGCCGGGCGCTTGATGCGGCCGGTTATCTCCCCGTCTGCTACGACAATTTCTCGACCGGCCACCGCAGCTTCGTCGCGGGCGCGCTGGTTACCGGCGACATCGCCGACAAGGCCACGCTGGCGCGCGCCTTCGCCGAGCATGACATCGTCGCGGTCATGCATTTCGCCGCGTCCAGCCTGGTCGGCGAATCCGTCGTCGACCCGCGGAAATACTACGTCAACAACCTCGCCGGCACGCTGGCACTGCTGGATGCGATGCGCGAGGCCGGCTGCAGCCGCCTGGTGTTCTCTTCGACCGGCGCGGTCTACGGCAACGCCGACAGCAAGGCGCTGCCCGAAAACTATCCCTGCGCGCCGATCAATCCCTACGGCGCCTCGAAATGGATGATCGAGCGGGTGCTATCCGATTATCGCGGGGCTTATGGGCTCGGATCGTTCGCGCTGCGCTATTTCAACGCCAGCGGCGCCGATCCCGCCGGCGGCATCGGCGAGCAGCGCGAAGTGGAAACCCATCTCATTCCGCGCGCGATGATGGCGCTGCAGGGACACGTGCCGGACTTCGCGGTATTCGGCGACGATTACGCGACGCCGGACGGCACCGCGATCCGCGACTACATCCATGTCACCGACCTTGCCGCCGCCCATGTGCTGGCGCTGAAGCTCTTGCTCGAAGGGCATTCCGGCGGCGTCTTCAATCTCGGCACCGGCAAGGGATTTTCGGTGCGGGAGATCCTCGCGGCGATCGCGAGCGAGACCGGGCGCGAAGTCCCGCACGTCGTCAAGCCACGTCGCGCCGGCGACCCGACCTATCTGGTCGCGGACGCTTCCGCCGCGCACGAAACGCTGCACTTCCGCCCCGCCTATTCGGATCTAGCGACCATCATCCGCACCGCCTGGGCCTGGCATAGGAAGGCTCATCCGCTCAAAAACGGCTGAGTGTGCATCGACGTGCGATCGGTTTAAGCCGGATTGCCCCCGGCTGCCCTGTATATCCGCGATCATCCGCTCTCGCCTGTCACACATGCAGGCACGCGGCTTGCCCCTTGGGAACGAGACCGGCTAAAGCGGGATGGGGTTAGGTTGAATCGATTTGGGATTCCCAAATCAGTGGGTTTCTGATTCACCATGATGGCTGGACGGAGGCCAGCATGGATGGGCAAGCCTTATTCTCTGGATCTTCGCAAGCGTGTCGTGTCCGCGATCGAGGGCGGGATGTCCCGCAATCAGGCAGCCAAGCAGTTTGGGGTCGCGATCAGCACAGCGATCGGTTGGATGCAGCGGGTCGAGGATACTGGCAGCGTTGCTCCGGGCCAGATGGGTGGTCATAAGCCGAAGGCAGTTTCGGGAGACCATGCGGTTTGGCTGTCGCAACGGATCAAAGACGGCGATTTCACCATACGAGGGCTCGTTGCCGAGCTTGCCGGACGCGGCCTGAAGGTCGACTACCACTCGGTGTGGGACTTCGTGCATGCCGAGAAGCTCAGCTTCAAAAAAAAGCGTGGCGGCTGACGAACGCGATCGACCCGACGTGGCGCGGCGGCGCCTCCAATGGACAAAGTATCAAGGTCGCGTCGAAGCTGAGCGACTGGTCTTCATCGACGAGACCTGGACGCGGACCGATATGGCTCCCTTGCGGGGATGGGCGCCGCGCGGGCGCAGGCTTCACGCCAAGGTTCCCCACGGCCGCTGGAAGACCATGACCTTCCTGGCGGCCCTGCGCCATGACCGGATCGATGCGCCATGGTTTATCGAGGGGCCGATCGATGGCGTGAGCTTTCGCACCTATGTCGAGAAGGTTCTTCTGCCCATCCTTCGACCCGGCGATATCGTCGTTTTGGATAACCTCGGCAGCCACAAGAGCAAAGCAGTTCGCCAGCTCATCCGTTCGGTCGGCGCCAAACTCTTCTTCCTGCCAAAATACTCGCCTGACCTGAACCCGATCGAGCAGGTCTTTGCCAAGCTCAAGCATCTGGTCCGCAAAGCTGCCGCGCGAACCGTCGACGCGGTCTGCGCCGCAATCGGCTACGCACTCGATGCCTTCACCTCAGAGGAATGTGCCAACTACCTCAAAAATTCAGGCTATCGAACTTAATGCCATCACGCTTTAGCATCCACGACAACACAGATGAGCGCATTTCAGCTCACGCATGACAAAAGGGAGCAGGCCATGACGGCGACCAACCGGCTTTGGCGATACCTCGTGACGCCCCTGGCTCTCGCCGGGATGCTCAGCATCTCCTCCGCGGCTGAACTCAATCCTGCCGCCGTCACTTACAAATTGCCGGACCAGATTCCGTGGGGCCCGGTCAATGCCGCGGGCGCGCAAAGTGCCGTCGTCGTCGGCGATCCGAGCAAGCCGGGCTTCTATATGGTCTACAATAGATGGACCAAGGGCAATCATTTCAGCCGCCCGCATTTCCATCCCAACGACCGCTATATCGTCGTGCTGCAGGGTACCTGGTGGGTCGGTTCAGGCCCGAAATTCGATCCCGCCAACACGACGCCGATGCCTGCGGGCAGTTTCGTCACGCATTTCGCCAAACAAGTGCATTGGGACGGCGCCAAGGATGAAGATGCCGTTCTGCTGATCATGGGCGAAGGTCCGGCGACCTCGACTGGAGCGGAAGAGAAATAGCCGCAGTGCTGCAATTCTATTCCAGCAACTAACTTCGTTCGCGGACGTGTCCGGCGTTCTTAGCGGAAACGACGAGTTCAGACGGCTTCCCTGGTCATGACCGCATTCGCGCCTTGCGCCGAAGCGGGACCTTGCGGCTGCAACGGCGCGTCGTTATTCGATAAACCCGCGACCTTGCGAATAAGCGATACCGGGGTTGCCGAGAACGACTCGATGCAAAGTGCGACGACGTCAGGCGGCGAGCTGTCGACCATGGCGAGCAGTGCCTTCTCGTCCAGCTGGTCCGGCTCCCAGTAGGAAGTCGCCAGGCTTTGCGTGGTCATTCGGTGCGTCGCCCTGTGGGCCGGCGACTGGTTCACAAAGTACCCATAGAGGATGTATTCGGAAAACGAGCGCGTCTTGCCAAGCGCCACCGCCCACGGCATTCCGGTGACGGCTTCGATCGTGGCGGTCATGTCCCGCAAGGTCGATCTGTCCCAGACGAGCACATTGCCGATGTAATCGTCGGCCGGGAACGCGGTGGTGCTGCTGCCCAACAGGCGGTCGCTGTTTCGAACCCAGACGGAATGCGACGGCTTATCGGCCGGAATCGCCAGACGGTCGACATAGAGCGGGGTCAAGTCCGCGCCGGCATAGGCGGCCACATCGAACGGACGAAAGAACGTGTTATCGGAATCGACGATGCAATAGCGCTGATGCGGCAGGTGCAAGGCGCCCGCGATCTTGAGAAGCTGCTGGATATGCCAGCCGTGGAGCGGGCCCGACCGGAACGACCACCACGTCCTGCGCCCCTTGCGCGAAACAAAAGGCGGCAACGCCCTCAGCCAGGATGGCAGGAAGCGCGAACTCGGCAGCACGGTGCGGCGGCTATTCTCGAACCGGGCAAAGTACGGCAGGTCATCGTCATTGACGATGACGTAATGCCGTTCGTATCCGCTGACGAACCGATCGAGACTCTCGCAGAGCAATGCGAAGCGATCGAGGTCGCCGCGATAGGTCGGGGTCATCAATGCTACGCTTTTAGTCACGCCACTTCCCGTCATGATGTCCTGAGCGACCGGCGATCGAGATCGATCCCGATCAGATTGCTACAATAAAGGATCGCTTGAGCGCTTCAAACAACGCTTCGCCGTTAAGATAAACAGTGCCTGATCGAGCTGGCTCCGGATGCCCCGGGACAAAAGCTTGGAACGCCTGCGATACTCCAACGGTCAATTCCGTGAAAACGATGCCTGATTTCCGGCGGGGTTTTGCCTATGTGAAGGTATGGTTATTGAATGGTTAACCGGCGCGCATTGCGCCGGCCGCAGATGCGGATATCATCGGCAAGAAGGGACCTTCCGATGCATCCGGCGGCAAAACTGCAATTTGAGCGCGTTGTCGTCGAATTTGGGCGATGGCGGGCGCTCGCCGAGGATGACCGGCCGCCCGCTCCGGCTTGGTGGTGGGGACCGGCGGTCGGGGTGCGGGATATCGCCCAGGCGCTACCGGCGCGTTGGAGCGCCAGATTGGGTTTACCCGATGGTGCGACTTACGCCGACGGCGCCGGCGTGCTGTTCCATTCCCTGGCTGGCCAGGTCATCCAGCCCTGGCCCTATGACTTTTCGCGCAAGGTGAGGTCCACGGATTCCGACGTGCGCGATTTGCATGCGCAGCCGTCAGACGACAGTGCTTTCCAGCCTTGAAGGCGAAGCCGGTTCACGCGCATCGCCGGCGTCGGGTTGCAGCGGCGGCGAGGCCAGCAGCGGCTCGGTCCGAAGCATATCCGCCATCTGCTGCGGCGGCAGCGGTTTGCTGAACAGGAAGCCTTGCATTTCATCGCAGGCATGATTGCGCAGGAACGTCTGCTGCTCGATGGTCTCGACGCCCTCGGCGATGACGGTCATCCCCAGCGCCTTGCCCATGCTGATGATCGCCTGCGTGATGGCCTGGTCCTCTGAATCAACAGGCAGATCGCGGACGAAGGAACGGTCGATCTTGATGGTGTCGATCGGGAATTGCTTCATCAGCGACATCGACGAATAGCCGGTGCCGAAATCGTCGATTGCAAGCCGGATGCCGCGGTTCTGGATCGCGTCGAGCAGCTTGATCGCCCGCGACACGTTGCGCATCACCATGCTTTCGGTAACTTCGAGCTGCAGCAGCACCGGCGACATGCCGCTTGCCAGCAACGCCTCGTCGACATCATGCAACAGATTGGCGTCGGCGAACTGCCGCGGCGACAGGTTGACGGCCATCGTTACCGGCCGCAGTCCGCGGCGTTGCCAGGCCATGTTCTGCGCACAGGCCTCCGTCAGTACCCAGCGGCCGATCGGCACGATCAGCCCGGTCTCTTCCGCCAGCGGAATGAATTGCCCCGGCGACACCAGGCCGAGTTCGGGATGGTTCCAGCGCAACAGCGCCTCGACGCCGGTGATCTGACCGCTCGCCATATCGACCTTCGGCTGGTAGTGCAGCGAAAACTGATCACGCTCCAGCGCGCGGCGCAGGGCGCTCTCCAGCGTCAGACGCTCGATCGACTGCGCCTTGATCTCCCTGGTGAAGAAGCGGAAGCTGTTCTTGCCGTCCTCCTTGGCAAGATACATCGCCATGTCGGCGTTCTTGGTCAGCGTCTGCATGTCGGCGCCGTCAGACGGATACATCGCGATGCCGATCGAGGCCGTGGTGTGGCACTCATGCCCGCTGAGCTGCAAGGGCTGGCTCAACACGGACAAGAGCCCGCCGGCGATGCGTTCGACCTCGTGCGGTTCGGCGGCCTCTTCCAGGATCACGACGAATTCGTCGCCGCCGAGCCGCGCCACCACATCGCTCGAACGCAGCGCGCTACGCAGCCTGCCTCCGATTTCCACCAGCAGCATGTCGCCGGCGTCATGGCCCAGCGAGTCGTTGATGACCTTGAACCTGTCGAGATCGATGAACAGCACCGCAAATGACCGCTGATAGCGCTCCGCGGCATCGATCGCCCGGCGCAGCATGCCGTTGAACATCTCGCGGTTCGGAAGGTTGGTCAGGCTGTCATGCGAGGCCAGATATTCGATCCGCTCGTCCGCCCGCATCTTCTCGTCGGCGCGGTCAAAATTCTCCAGCGCCAGCGATACATTGTCGATGAGCCGCTGCAGCAGTTCGGAGAATTCCGGCGTGAACGTATCCTTCTCGATCGCAACGAAGATCATGACGCCAACGACCCGCCCGCGCACCAGCAGCGGGTAGGCTGCGCTCGCACGGGTCCCATCCCTGCGGGCGCGCGCATGGAACACCTGGCTACGCGGGTCGGCGAGGTAGTCGTTGATGATGCAGGGCTTGCCCGAGCGGATCGCCATGCCTGTGGACCCTTGTCCTTCCGGAAGGGCCTTATTGGCGGACACCCGCACCTCGCGCGAACTGGCAGCGGTCGGTCCGGCGGCCGCTACAATGTCCAGATAATCGCTGTCGGTTCTCGTGAGCGCAATGGAAGTGGCGGTAAACTTGCCGCCGTTTGCGGTGGCCTGGCACACCAGATCGAACAACTCAGCGCGGGTCGTCGCCCGCACGATCGCTTCATTGGTCGCGCTGAGTGCCGCGAGCATGCGCGTCAAGCGTTCTTTCTGCTCCTCGGTCTTCGCCTTCTCGTCGGCGCGCTCGAACGTCTCCAGCGAGAACGACACGTTGTCGGCGAGCCGCTGCAGGAGTTCGGTGAATTCAGGCGTGAACGCGTCCCTTTGCAGGGAGACGTAGAGCATGACGCCCACCACCCGCCCTCGCACGAAGAGCGGAAAGCCGGCGGCTGATCTGGAGCCGAGTTCGCGGGCCTTGGCGTGAAATGCCGCGGCGCGCGGATCGGTAAGATAGTCGTTGAAGATACAGGCCTGGCCCGAGCGGAACGTGATCCCGCAAACACCGCGGCCTTCCGGATGCGCTTCATTGATCGACAGCGTGATCTGCCGTGCGCTCTGGCCGGTCGGACCCGCACCGGCCACGATTGCCATGAAATCGCTGCCGGGCTTTGCCAGCGCGATGGTGGTGGAGGTGAACCTGCCGCCGGTTGCCGCCGCCTCGCAAACCAGTTGATACAGCTCGTCGCGTGATCCCGCCCGAACGATCGCCTCATTGGTCGCGCTGAGCGCCGCGAGCATGCGTGTCAGGCTCTCCTTCTGGAATTCGGTCTTCGCCTTCTCGTCGGCACGATCGAAATTTTCGAGCGCAAAAGACACATTGTCGGCCAGCCGTTGCAGCAGTTCGGCAAACTCCGCGGTGAACGTGTCCGCCTGGGAGGAAATGAACAGCATCACGCCGACGATCCGTTGCTCGACCAGCAGCGGAAATGCGGCGCCTGATTTGGCGCCGTCGTTATTAATCACCTGATCAAACGCATTGTTTTGCGGGCCTGCCAGGAAATTGTTGTTGATGCAGGCCTGCCGGGAACGGAACGCCGTCCCGCAGACCCCGCGGCCTTCCGGAACAGCCGCGCTGATCGAGACCTTCAGACGGCGGGCGTTTTCCGCCGTCGGCCCGGCCGAGGCGACCATGTTGAAGGAATCGCTGCCTGACCTGACGAGGAGGATGCTGGTCGAATTGAAGCGGCCCCCCTGTGCTGCGGCAGCGCATACCAGTTCGAACATCTCGGTGCGCGACCTGGCCCGCATGATCGCTTCATTGGTCGCGCTGAGCGCCGCGAACATCCGCGTCAACCGCTCCTTCTGTTCGTCGGCTTTCGCCTTGGCGTTGGCGCGTTCAAAGTTTTCGAGGGCGAACGAGACGTTTTCCCCGATCCGCGCCAGCAGCGCGATGATCTCCTCATCCGCCGCCCATGCCTTGCCGACAAAGAACATCACGACACCGACGCTTTGCCCGGCCCTGATCAGGGGCACGGCGACGCAGGCAACGACGCCGGCCTCACGTCCGGCCTGCTGCCACGGGCCACCCAGCGAGATGTCGTGGTTGACGCAAAGCCGCTGCGTCCGGAACGCCTGACCGGCAACCCCCTTGCCGTAGTCATTGTCGGCATCGATCGAGAAGCGCGTCCGGGTCAGCAGATCGAGGCTCTCGCCGGTGCCGGCCGCAGGCTTCAGCCAGATCGAATCCGGCTCTGACAGCAAGACCACCGTCGCGACCGACTTTCCGCTGTAAACGGCGGCGTCGCAAACGCGCTGGTAGAGCTCCTGTTCGGTCTTGGCGCGAAGAATCGCTTCGTTGGTCGCGCTGATGGCGCCGAACATGCGATTCAGCCGCCGCATCGTCCGCTCGCCATCCTTGCGCGCAGCTTCATGATCGAAATTGTCGAGGGCGAATGAAATGTTCGCCGACATGCGTTCGAGCAATGCGACGACCGGAGCGTCGATCGACCCGACTTCGCGCCTCGTGACGAGGAAGACGCCGATGCTGCGGCCGTTGCAGGTCAGCGGCAACCCTGCGGCCGCGCCGACCTGTCCGGCAGCGGCGCCCTGGCGCCAGGCCAGCGAATGCGCGTCGTTGAGATAATCGTTGCTGATGCAGAGCTTTTGATCGCGAAAGGCCTGACCGCAAACCCCCGAGCCCTCCGGCGCATCGGCCAGGATCGAAATGTCGATGCCGCGCAGCCTTGCGGTGTCTTCGCCGAAGCCGGCCGCAAACCGAAGCAGATTGGTATCCGGGTCCAGCAAGAAGACGGCGGTGGCCAGGAAGTCCCCGCTGGAGAAAGCGGCTTCACAGACCTTTTCGTACAGTTCTTCCGGCGATTTCGCGTACAGGATCGCTTCGTTGGTCGCATTCAACGCTGCAAATGTACGCGCGATACTGGTCTTCACGGCTCTCAAGCTCCCAGCAGACAATAAGGGCCTGCTGCCCCACGGAATTTTATGCGCGGGAGAGGCCTAAATGGTCGTTATTGGCGGCCGGAAGTTGCGATTCAGAGTAAATGCCTGCCCAACATCGCAAGGCCGTCCTCCGAAGAACTACGGTTCTGTTCACGATTTATCAGCCATGGCTGCGGCGGGCCTCCGGCGGCCAACGGCCTGGGCGGCGCGATAGCCAATTTTCGTCAGGTGAAATCCGAACCGCGCGAGCCCGCCTCACGGGCATGCCCGGTACGGATATTCTGGCCTTGCTCTCCCGCCACCGCTTTGAGACCATGCTGCGACAACAACAAGCAAGACCCGCTGCTCGCGGGCATTCGATGAGGAAATCCATGCCGAACGTTCAGGCCGACCGTCTCACACGCATCGGCGCGGCACTGCTCAGGGCCGCCGGCGCATCGGACGAGGAAGCCACAGCGGTCGCCGTCGGCTGCGTCAACGCCAACCTCGCCGGCCACGATTCCCACGGCATCATCGCGATCCCGACCTATATCGACCGCGTCAAGGCCGGCCATATCGTGCCCGGGGCGAAGTGGACCATCGTGCAGGAATCGCCGACCACGACCGTGATCGACGGCCATTGGGGTTTTGGGTTTCACATCAACGCCAAGGCTATGGCGCTGACGATCGAGAAGGCGAAGACCGCCAACGTCGCCGCCTGCACGGTGTTTCGCCAGAGCCATGTCGGCCGGCTGGCCGCCTATCCGTTGATGGCAATGCAGGAGGGCATGATCGGCATTGCGACCGCCGACTCCGGCCGCTCGCCGAAGATCGTGGCGCCGTTCGGCGGCCGCGAGGCACGCCTCGGCACCAACCCGATCTCGATCGCCGTTCCCTCTGATCTCGACGCGCCGTTTTACCTTGACATGGCAACCTCCGCCGTTGCCGCCGGCAAGATTGCGCTGGCCGTGTCGCGCAACGAGGAAATCCCGAAGGGATGGATCGTCGATGCCGAGGGACGGCACACCACAGACCCCAGGGAATACAGGAAGGGCGGCGCCCTGCTGCCGCTCGGCGGCAGCGAGGGTTACAAGGGTAGCGGCCTTGCCGCGATGGTCGAGGTGTTATGCGGGCTGCTCACCGGGCTCGGCTTCGGCGTCGAGCCGACCGGGCGTCACAATGACGGATGCTTCATGGCGGTGTTCAACGTCGCCGCGTTCCGGCCGCTGAAGGATTTCAAGAAGGAAGTCGCCGAATTCGCGCGCTATCTGAAAGAGACGCCGCCATCCGAAGGCTCCACCGGCGTGTTCTATCCGGGCGAGGTCGAATATATCCGCGAGCAGCAGCGCAAGGTTTCCGGCATCGAAATCGAGGACGCGACCTGGGAAAAATTGCGGGCGCTGGCCGGCGAGTACAAGCTCGCGGCCGAACTCGATCTGACATGACGCCGCGCTTGGCCGATACGGGGAGAACGATATGACACGGCAGATGGCGATGGTCGGCTTCCTGCAGGCGCAGAACTGCACCAATTTGCCGAGTTCCTGGCGGCACCCGGATTCGCGCGACGATTCGATGTCGGCCGATTACTATCAGGAGATCGCCCGGATTCTGGAAGCCGGCAAATTCCACATGGCGTTCTTCGACGATCGCCTGGCAATGCCGGACCGCTACGGCAATGACCATGCCCACACCGTCGAATACGGCATCCGCTGCGTGAAGATGGACCCGATCGTGGTGCTGACCACGATGGGCATGGTCACCGAGAAACTTGGATTGGCCTCGACCTGCTCGACCACCTATTTCGAGCCGTTCGATGTCGCGCGCCGCTTCGCCACGCTCGATTTGATGACAGGCGGACGCGCGGGGTGGAACGTCGTCACCTCGCTCAATGACGGCGAAGCCCACAACATGGGCAAGGATGCCCATCTCGAGCATGACTTCCGCTACGACCGCGCCGACGAATTCATGGAAGTCGTGCTCGGCCATTGGGACACCTGGGAGGACGGCTCGCTGATCATGGACAAGAACAGCGGCCGCTTCGCCGATCCGGCCAAGGTCAGGCGGCTCGACCACAAGGGTCAATTCTTCAAGTCGCGCGGGCCGTTCACCGTGCCGCGCTCGGCGCAGGGTCATCCCGTCATCATCCAGGCCGGTGCGTCCGGCCGCGGCCAGCGCTTTGCGGGACGATGGGGCGAGGTGATTTTCACCGCCGCGCGCAACGTGGCTGCCGCCAAGGAGGGCTATGCCGCGGTCCGCAACGAAGCGGCGAAAGCCGGCCGCGATCCCGACCAGATGTTCCTCTGCAACCTCACCACCCCCGTCTGCGGTGCGACCAGGAGCGAGGCCGAGGACAAGATGGCTGTCATCAACAAGCTGCCGCTGCAGATCGATGCGCTGTCGCTGCTTGCGGAAGCGCTGAATTACGACTTCGCCTCCAAGCCGCTCGACGAGCCTCTGACAACAGAAGAGCTCAAGAGCATGCAAGGCATTCTCGGCATTCGCGACGGCGTGCTCAAGAATTCAGGCAAGACCAATCCCAGCGCGCGCGACTTCGTCACCTTCTCCGGCCGCGGCCAGGTGCAGGACGCGATCGTCGGCGGCCCGAAGGAGATCGCGGACAAACTCGAAGAGATGTTCGTCGAGCGCGGCTGCGACGGCTTTGTCATCGCCGCCACCATCGTGCCCGGCTCCTACGCCGACTTCGTCAAGCATGTCGTGCCGGAACTGCAGCGCCGCGGCCTGTTTCACAAGGATTATGCCGGCAAGACGTTGCGCGAGAATCTCGGCCTGCCCCGCACCAAAGCCGGCGCCTGGAAAGCCAAGCCGCAGGCCGCAGCCGAATAAAGCAAAAGGACACTTCATGCGTTGGCTCAAATTCACCGCCGCCGGCAACACATCCTGGGGCCTCGTCGAGGGCGACAAGGTCATCCCTGTCAGCGGCGATCCCTTTGGCGAGTGGCAGCGCGGCGCGCAGTCGCATGCTTTGAAGGACGTGAAGATCGAACTGCCGCTGATCCCGCGCACGTTCTATTGCGTCGGGCTGAACTATCTGAAGCATCTGAAGGAAGCCGCCGATAAGGCCGGCACGGTTCCGAACGTGCCTGATCGTCCCGAGATCGGCTACCGCGCGCAGAACGCGCTGATCGCCCATGATGAGGATGTGGTGATCCCGGCGACCGCGACCGAGAAAATCCATTACGAGGGCGAACTCGTCGTCGTCATCGGCAAGAAAGCAAAACACCTTAACGAAGCCAACGCGATGTCCTGCGTGTTCGGCTACACCATCGGCAACGACGTCAGCGAACGGACCTGGCAGAAGGCCGATCGCAGCCTGTGGCGATCCAAGAACGCCGACACCTTCAAGCCGATGGGACCCTGGATCGAAACCGACGTCGACCTCGATCGGATGGAAACCGCGATCCGCGTCAATGGCAAGGAGACCGGCCGCTTCCGTACCAACGAGATGATCTTCGGCATCGTGCCGTTCATCGTCGAGCTGACGAAATATTTCACGCTGTGGCCGGGCGACGTGATCTGGATGGGCACCGACGGCGCCTCGCCGGATCTGAAGGCCGGCGACGTCGTCGAGATCGACATCACCGGTATCGGCACCCTGCGCAACAGATTCGTGGCGGGAAGCGGTAGGATGCCTACTCGATCTTGATCCCGGCGTCCTGAATCACCTTGCGCCAGCGCGTTTCCTCGACGCTGAAGTAACGATCGAGTGCTTCGGGCGGCTCAGCCACCATCACGAGGCCTTCGTTGACGCCGAGTTTCTTGAACGCCTCCGACTGCACGGCCTTGGCGGCCGACTTGTTCAGGAGGTCGATGATGTCAGGCGGCGTTTTGGCGGGCGCGTACAGGCCGTACCAGGCTTCGGCCGCGTAACCGGCAACGCCGGCTTCCGACACCGTCGGCAATTGTGGGAATGCCGGCGAGCGTTCCGCCGACGTCACCGCGATCGCGCGCAACTGGCCGGCCGCGACCAGCGAGGCGGCGCTGGCAACCGTGGTGAAGATCACCTGGATCTGGCCGCCGAGCAGGTCGGTGATCGCGGGTGCCGCGCCCTTGTACGGCACGGTGGTCAGGTTGACCTTGGCCATGTGCTTGAACAATTCGCCGGCCAGATGCGCCGAGGTGCCGGTGCCATAGGTGCCGTACGACAATTTATTCGGCTCGGCCTTGGCCACCGCAATCAGGTCGGCAATCGATTTGATCGGCGACGCCGGATTGACCACGACGAGGTTGAAGGAACGCGCGATCAACGCCACCGCCGCAAAATCCCGATGCGCATCGTAAGGCAGCTTCGCGTTCAGGCTTGGATTGACGGCATTGGCAAAGGTTCCCATCAGCAGCGTGTAGCCGTCAGGCGCGCTGGCCGCGACCGACTGCGTGCCGATGATGGTGCCCGCGCCCGGCTTGTTCTCGATGATAATGGAGGCGCCGAGATCTTTTGCCATCTCCTGCGCCAGCGTCCGCGCGATCACGTCGGTGCCGCCGCCCGGTGCGAACGGCACCACGATCCTGATGGTCCGGTCGGGATAGAATGCGAAGGCGGGCGGGCTCGACCAAGCGAGGCATGCGGCAAGCGTCAACAGGGCGGACAGGATCTTCGTATCGCGCGCAAATTGCATGTTTGAATATACCACAAACCGCCATCAAGCAGATGTTGGTTTCGATCCCAACGATTCGAGCAACCAGGCGCGCAGGACGGCCAGACCGGGATCGTCGCGGCGGAAGGGGCGATAGACAAGATACCAGGCCCGTTTCTTCGGTACGGTGATTGAAAACGGCGCCACCAGACGTCCCCTCGCCATGTCGTCCTCGACATAGGGGCGCAACCCGATCGCGACGCCGATTCCGTCCACTGCTGCCTGCAGCGCCATCGCGTAATTGCCGAAGCTCGGCCCGTGCACCTTGCCGCGCGGCTTCACCCCGGCCGCCGCGAGCCACAGGCTCCAGTCTTCCGGCGAGTGCGACACCTGCAGCATGTCTTGACGGGTCAGCTTCGATGGACTGCTGAGACGGGCCGCGACCGCTTTGCTGCAAACCGGAAAGAGGTCGGTCGTAAACAGCAATTCGGATTCGTAGCCTTCCCAGTTGCCGTCGCCGAGCAGGATTCCGCAGGTCCAGTCGTCGCGAAACGGATTGATCGCGCCGCCGGTCGAGAGCCGGACGTCGATTTCGGGATGCTGTTCGTAAAAGCCGCGCAGCCGCGGGATCAGCCAGCGGACCGCAAACGAGGGGCCGACCCCAAGTGTCAGCACCGGCGTGGTGCGCATCGCCGTGACCTGCTCGGCAATGCCGGCGATGGCGTCAAAGGCCGAAGTCAGGCCGGGCTGCAGCGCCTTGCCCTGCGGCGTCAGGTCGAGGCCGTTGGCCCGGCGCTCGACAGTTGAAAGCCGAACCGCTCCTCGAGCAGCCGCACCATGCGGCTGACAGCCGCCTGCGTCACGTTCAGCTCGGCCGCGGCGCCGACGAAGCTGCCATGGCGGGCAGCCGCCTCGAAGGCGCGCAATCCGTTCAGCGAAGGCAGGCGTCGCATCGGACAGACCAAGTTTTCCTGAGCCTATGGGCCAGATAAACCCGTTTGCGCGGCGGCTGTCAAATCCGCGATGAAGGCCCATCGAATTCCATGGAGGTCACCATGATCAGTGTGCCTTTCGCCGCAGCGCTCGCCACGTCCGTGCTGTCCACCTCGTTCATTTCGGGGGTGTTCGGCATGGCCGGCGGCATGATCCTGATGGGTTTGCTGCTGGCATTCATGCCTTTGGCGCCCGCAATGGCGCTGCACGCCATCACCCAGATCGCCTCCAACGCTGCCCGCGCCTGGCTCTGGCGGCAGCATATCTGCTGGCCGATCGCGGCGCGCTACGCCGCCGGCGCGCTGATCGCAGCGCTTGCCATCGCGTTCGGACCGGTCACGCCCACCAAGCCGATGGCCCTAATTTTCATTGGCCTGGTGAGCCTGGTCGGGCTTGCACTGCCGGCCCGGTGGACGCCCAACGTCATGGACCATCGGCAGGCCGTCGGCTGCGGCACGCTCTGCACGGCGCTGCACTTGACCTGCGGCGTCTCAGGTCCGATGCTCGACCTGTTCTTCGTGCGCTCCGATCTCGGCACCCGGCAGATTGTCGCGACCAAGGCCGCGATCAACACCGGCGGACATTTGATCAAGCTGGTCTATTTCGGTCACGCGCTTTTCGCCGGCGGCGGCACGATTTCACCGGTCGCGATCGTGCTCGCCATCGTGGCGGCGCTGCTCGGAACGCAGCTGTCGCGAATCCTGCTCGAGGCCATCGACGACGCCTGTTTCCGGCAATGGTCGCAGCGGCTGATCGCGGCAATTGCCGTCGTCAGCCTGGCGCAGGGCGTCGTCCTTCAATTCGAAGAGCTGAGGCGGTGAGGCTGATCGCCATCGGCCTCGGCGCCATTTACCCGGTAAGAGCGAAGGCTGCGGCGGCGTCGCGCCGCCTAAACCGCCGTCGCCTTGGCGAACTCGACATAGATTTCGCGCAGGCGATCGGTCATCGGGCCGGGCTTTCCGGTCGCGACTTTCTTGCCGTCGATCGACACCACCGCCTGCACGAACACGGTGGCGCTGGTGATGAAGGCTTCCTTCGCGGCGAGCGCTTCGTCCACCGTAAACGCGCGCTCCTCGATCCGGAGCTGGCGTTCTTCGGCCAGCTTGACCACCGCCTTGCGGGTGCAGCCCGGCAAGATCTCGCTGCCGTTCTGCCGCGTCACCAGCACGTCGTCCTGCGTCAGGATGAAGGCCGAGGACGAACCGCCCTCGGTGATCTTGCCGTCCTCGATCATCCATGCCTCGCCGGCGCCGGCCACCGCTGCCGCCTGCTTTGCCAGCACTTGCGCCAGCAGCGCCACGCTCTTGATGTCGCGGCGGGTCCAGCGCAGATCGGGCACGGTGATGACGGCGATGCCGGTCTTGGCCGACGGTGCGTTGATGATGTCTTTCACGGAGGTAAACATAATCAGCGTCGGCTTGACGCCCTTTGGAAACGCAAAATCGCGGCCGGTGTCGGCGCCACGCGTCACTTCCAGATAGACCATGCCGTTGACGAGGTTGTTGCGCGTCACCAGTTCCTTCTGGATTTCCTGAATCCGTTCGATGGTCTCGGGCAGCGCCAGCTCGATCTCGCCAACCGAACGCTCGAGCCGCGCCAGATGCGAGGCATTGTCGATCAGCTTGCCTTCCAGCACGGCGGCGACCTCATAGATGCCGTCGGCAAACAGGAATCCGCGGTCGAGAATCGACACCTTGGCGTCGGCCATGGACACGAATGAACCGTTGACGTAAGCGATCTGTTCCAAGCGAAGTCTCCTGAGAGCGCGAAGAGGGATTGAGGACTCATATACGCAAATTGCTAATGCGGATAAACCCTCAACGTCATTCGGGGCGATGCGAAGCATCGAACTACGATGTGCAAGTGCACATCGGAGAAGCTCGAGATTCCGGATTCAGTCCTGTCGGACTGCTCCGGAATGACTGTGGCAGCTAATGCGACAGAATTTTCGACAAAAACTTCTGCGCGCGGTCGCTGCGCGGCTTGCCGAAGAAGTCGTCCTTCTGCGCATCCTCGACGATCTCGCCCTGGTCCATGAAGATCACGCGATGCGCCACCTTGCGGGCAAAGCCCATTTCGTGGGTCACGACCATCATGGTCATGCCCTCGCGGGCCAGATCGACCATCACGTCGAGCACTTCGCTGATCATTTCGGGATCGAGCGCCGAGGTCGGCTCGTCGAACAGCATGGCGATCGGATCCATCGCCAGCGCGCGTGCAATCGCCACACGCTGCTGCTGTCCGCCGGACAGTTCGGCCGGGTATTTGTTAGCATGAACCTTCAATCCGACGCGGTCGAGCAGCTTGGCGGCCTTGGCCATCGCTTCGTCGTGCGACCGGCCCAAAACCTTCTCCTGCGCCAGGCACAGATTCTCGATGATCTTCAGGTGCGGGAACAGTTCAAAATGCTGGAACACCATGCCGACGCGGGCGCGCAGCTTCGGCAGGTCGGTCTTGGGATCGTTGACCTTGATGCCGTCGAGGATGATCTCGCCTTCCTGGATCGGCTCCAGCGCGTTGACGCATTTGATCAGCGTCGACTTGCCCGAGCCTGACGGACCGCACACGACAACCACTTCGCCCTTGGCGACCTTGGTCGTGCAGTCCTTCAGCGCCTGGAAGGTCGACCCGTACCATTTACTGACGTGATTGATTTCGATCATGCGCGTTCCCTAACGAACAATACTGATACGCGCCTGCAGGCGCCGGACGCCAAACGAGGCGACGCAGGAAATCGTGAAATAGACCACCGCCGCGAACAGGTACATCTCGACCAGCCGGCCGTCGCGCTGCGCCACCTTGCTCGCAGCGCCGAGGAAATCCGGCATCGACAGCACGTAGACCAGCGAAGTGTCCTGGAACAGCACGATGGTCTGGGTCAGCAGCACCGGCAACATGTTGCGGAACGCCTGCGGCAGCACGACGTAGCGCATGGTCTGGGCGTAGGTCATGCCGAGCGCATTGGCCGCGGCAGGCTGGCCCTTGGAGATCGACTGGATGCCGGCGCGCATGATCTCGGAAAAATACGCCGCCTCGAACATGATGAAGGTGACGAGCGCGGAGGTGAAGGCGCCGACGCTGATCGGGCGCGACGCGCCGGTCAGCCATTGCCCGACATAGGGTACCAAGAAATAGAACCAGAAGATCACCAGCACCAGCGGCAGTGACCGCATGAAGTCGACGTAAAGCCCGGCGATCCGGCCCAGCACCTTGAAACCGGACAGCCGCATCAGCGCGATCAGCGTACCGAAGATGATCCCGCCGAGCGCAGAGAGCGCGGTCAAGGTCAGCGTAAACGCCATGCCGTCGAGGAAGAGGTAGCCGAGCGAACGGCGGATGACGTCGAAATCGAAAGTGGCGAACATGCGCTATTTCCCCGTGATGTAGCCGGGGATCGCCAGGCTGCGTTCGAGGAAGCGCATGCCGGTGACGACGATGATGTTGATCAAGAGATACATCACGGTCGCGGCGGTGAAAGCCTCGAATACCTGGAACGAGAATTCCTGCATCGATCGCGCCTGGCCGGTCAGTTCGATCAGGCCGATGGTGATCGCGACCGCCGTGTTCTTGATGGTGTTAAGGAACTCCGAAGTCAGCGGCGGCATGATGATTCGAAACGCAATCGGCAGCAGCACGTAGCGATAACCTTGAAACGTCGTCAGCCCGAGCGCAGTCGCGGCTTGTTTTTGTCCGCGCGGCAGCGAAGCGATGCCGGCGGCCAGTTGCACGGCGACGCGCGCCGACATGAACAGGCCGATTCCGATCGCCGCGGTATAGAACGGCGCATTTGGCATCTGTTTCAGCCACAGCCCCCAGCTCCGCGGCAGCAATTCCGGCAGCACGAAGAACCAGAGGAAAAGCTGCACCAGAAGCGGCATGTTGCGGAAGAATTCGACCCAGGCGAAGCCGACCCAGTAGGCTGTCTTCGACGGCAGCGTCCGCAACACGCCGACTATCGAGCCGAATATCAGCGCGATGATCCAGGCGAAGATCCCGGTCTGGATGGTCAGCCACAGGCCTGTCAGCAGCATATGGAAATAGGTGCCGGTCCCGCCCGGGGCCGGCTCGAAGAAGATGCTCCAGTTCCAATTGTAATTCACGAAGGCCTACCATCCGCTACGTCGCCGAAACGTGCCCATGCAATGGTTGGGCCATTGCATGGGCAAAAGCACCTGTTTGCTTATTTGTAGGCGTCCGGATCCGGCGAGTCAGACGGCTTGGCGTACTGGTTCTTCAGCTCCGCACTCATCGGCGAGTTCAGGTTCAGGCCCTTGGGCGGGATCTTCTGGGTGAACCACTTGTCGTAGATCTTCTGGCCCTCGCCGCCCGTATAGAGCGCCGATGTGGCAGCATCGACCACCTTCTTGAAGGCCGGGTCGTCCTTGCGCAGCATGATGCCATAGGGCTCCGGCTTGGAGAACGCGTCCTTGGAGATCACGTAGTCATCCGGCGCTTTCGAGCCGGCTACCAGGCTCGCCAGCAGGATATCGTCCATCACGAACGCCACCGCGCGGTCGGTCTCGACCATCAGGAAGGCTTCGGCGTGGTCCTTGGCCGGAATGATGTTGGCGCCGAGCTTCTTTTCCGCATTGGCTTCGGTGAGCTGCTTGATGTTGGTGGTGCCCGATGTGGAAACCACCGCTTTGCCCTTCAGATCGTCGATCGAGTTGATCTTGCTCGACTTCTTCGAGACGTAGCGGCTCGCGGTCAGGAAGTGGGTGTTGGTGTAGGCGATCTGCTTCTGGCGCTCGGCGTTGTTGGTGGTCGAGCCGCATTCCAGATCGATGGTGCCGTTGGCCAGCAGCGGAATCCGGGTCGACGACGTCACCGGATTGAGCTTGACCTCGAGCTTGTCGAGCTTGAGCTCCTTCTTCACGGCATCGACGATCTTGTGGCAGATGTCCATGGCGTAGCCGACCGGCTTCTGGCTGTCATCGAGATAGGAGAAGGGGATCGACGAATCCCGGAAGCCGAGCGTGATGGCGCCGGTATCCTTGATGTTCTTCAACGTTCCGGTGAGTTCCTGCGCCATCGCCGGCGTGGCGCACAACGCGCTGGCCAGCAGACAGCCGATAATATGACGGTGTTTCACGTGACTTCTCCCTTTATTGGTTTGAAATTCATCATCCACTCGATCTCGACGACCTGGAAGGTGATTTGGCCGACGATCTCGAGGCGGTCCTTTCCTGATTGCCCCCATCATGTCCGGCACTATACCTGCATAACTCAGACCAAAACAGATTTAGCGACCGCTGGCTATTCGTCCTATCTCTAAAGGCGACCATTGACAAAGGCAGCGCCCATTTGTCACCGCCGACCGCCGTCAGCCCCTTGCGGCCGGACGCCGCAACCGTGCTCTCGCACAGCCAGGCGACGCCGCGGCCGGCGAGCGCCATTTCGCACAGCACGTCGGACATG
Source organism: Bradyrhizobium sp. OAE829 (assembly GCF_040546575.1). Taxonomy (NCBI): domain Bacteria; kingdom Pseudomonadati; phylum Pseudomonadota; class Alphaproteobacteria; order Hyphomicrobiales; family Nitrobacteraceae; genus Bradyrhizobium; species Bradyrhizobium sp. OAE829. The sequence goes on from NZ_JBEPOE010000001.1 coordinate 3,143,503, forward strand.
TCGCTTTCGATCACCCGGGTGCCGGAAACCGGGGCATTCTCCAGGATGAGATCGACCAGGCGCGCGAAATAGACGCCCGGCGAGTACATCAGAAGCGGCACCGGATGGGTCGGCCGGCCGGGCAGCGAGGCGCCCCCCTTCGTCACCAGCGCCTGGCTGGCATACGGCCTCAGAAATTCGGTGCCGAGGATCGCACGTTCATAGCGGTCCGGATCGAGATGGATCGGCTGCTGGGCGTGGTGGTAGCAGATCATCAGGTCGACATTGTTCGAAACCAGCGAGGTGACGAGGTCGTGGATATTGCCGACCACGACCGAGCAGCTCAGGCGCCGTTCCTGTGACCAGAGCTGCCACCAATGCGGCAGGCGGGAAGTCGCCATCGCAAACGGCAACGCGATCCTTATATGTTCGTGACGCCGAACCGGCTTGCCGCCAAGCTCCACCCGCGCGTCCAGCATTTGCCGCAGCAGCTCGCCGGCATGTTCGCGAAACCGCTCACCCTGCGGCGTCAATTGTGTCGGATAGACGCTGCGGTCGATCAGGTCGAAGCCGAGCCAGGCCTCCAGCGATTTGATCCGGCGGCTGAACGCGGCCTGCGAGGTATTTCGTCGCTCGGCCGCTCGCGTAAAGTTGCCGGTCTCGGCCACCATCAAAAAATCCTGCAGCCAGCGCAGCTCCATCACGCACCTTGCCTGGACGCGTGGCGCCGCCGCTCCGACCTGCGGCGCCTCTCCAGGCAGCGCAAGGCAGCGAACAGCGTCGGGTGCTCGTTGCCGGTCAAGAATGTGATCCCCCATGCGCGGAACCTAGCCAATCGGCATGCGCCTTGACCAATGCAAGCTTTGCATCACGGCGCCCGGCCGTCGCCGAAAGGTCCATCCCGATCAATCGGCGCCCTGTCATAACCCGGCCCGCAACCCGCTCAAAACCATCACCCCTCGCTAGCGTGCTACGCCGCGGCCGATGATGCAAGTTTTGCATTATGCGACCTTCGCATCAGTGGCGGTGAGTGAACGGCCTAGTCTGGCGGTGTCCACACCATCCATTCGTCCCGAGCTACGTTTCGATCGGGCGGCCGTTTCAAAAAGAGACATCGAAATGAAAATTTGTGTGCTTGGAGCCGGCGTCATCGGCCTTACCACAGCGTGGCGCCTCGCCGAAGCCGGACACGATGTCATCGTCGTCGACCGCAACGTTTCCACCGGGGCGGACGCCAGCGCTGCGAACGGCGGCCAACTCAGCTACGCCTTCGTGGCGCCGCTGGCCTCGCCGGCGCTGTTGGTGAAGCTTCCATCGCTATTGATGTCGAAGGGTTCGCCTATTCGCATCCGGCCGGGCTTGGACCCTGCTTTGGTGGCGTGGGGCGCGCGTTTCCTGCTCGCCTGCCGCTCGAACGCCGTGCGAGAGACCATTGGCGCCCAACTCGCGCTCGCCGCCTTGAGCCGGAGCGAGTTGGCACAGCTGTCCGAGGCCCTTGGGCTCGCGTTCGGATTGAAGACTGCGGGCAAGCTCGTCGTATTCCGGACAGGCAAGGAATTCGACACGGCGCGAGGCGCAATTGCCAGGATGGGCACCGGTGATGATCAGCAACAGGTCCTGACACCTGCCGAGTGCCTGGCGCTGGAGCCTGGGCTCAAGCTCGACGTGCGCGAGCTCGCGGGCGGGGTTTACACGGCCTCCGAGCAAGTCGGCGATTGTGCGGCGTTCTGCGCCGGGCTCACGGCCCGCATGAAGCAGCGAAGCAACATCGAATGGCTGCTGGGCACGCCGGTGGTTGGGCCGATCCGGTCCGGCGGCCGCCTCTTGGCGGTCGAGACCACGAAAGGGCGTGTGCAGGCAGACCGCTTTGTGCTGTGCATGGGCGCGGCATCGCGTGCCTTTGCGCGCACTTGCGGATTCTACCTGCCGATCTATCCGGTCAAGGGTTACAGCATCACCCTCACACCGCCTGACGAAACCCACGCGCTTCGCCACAGCGTCACCGATATGGAACGCAAGCTGGTGTTCGCGCCGCTCACGTCCGGCGAACGGACGACGATAAGGGTCGCGGGCATCGCCGACCTCGAGAGTGACGATGCCAGGATGGATGTCGGGCGCATCGACACGCTGCGCCGCGCTTCAGCCGAGTTGCTCGGTATCGACGCCGGCGGCGACGTCCAGCCCTGGTGCGGGCTTCGCCCGATGACGCCCGACAGCCGCCCAATCATCGGCTGGTCGCCGCTTGATGGGCTGTTCATCAATTCAGGCCATGGCATGCTCGGCTGGACACTTGCCTGCGGCAGCGCGCGGCTGACGGCGGATTTGATTGACCGCAAGCCGCCGGCGATCGAAGGCGGACCCTTCGCCTTGCACCGCGCGGCTTGAAGCGGCGACGGCGGCTAGCCGGTAGCTTTGGCCGACGCGACGATCTGGGCCAGCACCGGTTCAATGTAACGACGAAAGTGTTCGGGGTTCTCGCTCATCGGAAAATGGCCGAGCTGCTCCATGATGGTGACATGGGCGCCCCTGATCGCTGCCGCCGTGCGCTGAGTATCTTCCGGCGTGCAGGAGAAGTCATATTCGCCGGTCAGCAGAAACAGCGGGCAGACATCGGTGTCAATGTTCTCGACCCGGCCGCGCAGATCGCCGTCGACCCGATAGAAATAAAGATCGCCCTTGAAGACTCCGGGTCCACCCTGCTTGTAACCCCACAGCGTCTCGGTCCGCGCCGCTTGCGGGCCCTGCGGCGCAATCAGACCCGACACCAGCGCGGCGCAGACTTCGCCGCCATGAACGTCGGGGCGGTTGAGCCATGACGTGTCGTACCACGGCGCCTGGAAATCGGCGGCTTCCAAGCCAATCAACGCCCGGAATTCGGCGGCGTGATCGATCGCGAGATTGAGCACGATGCGGCCGCCGATCGAGCAGCCCATCACCACCGGCTTGTCCAGTTTCAGCGCCTTGCAGAAGGCGCGGATGGTTTCGGTATAGCGCGCCGTGGTCAGCTGATATTCGTCGCCGTTCCAACTCGCCGGCGGATTCGATTTGCCGTGCCAGGGCATGTCGAAGGCGATGATCCGAAAATGCTTCGCAAACTCTGCGTCGGCAAGCAGATGCCGCCATTGCCGCGCATCGGAGCCCGCGGTGTGCAGGCACACCAGCGGAATGCCGGTGCCGTTTTCCTCGAAATAGATGCGATGCATTTCGCCGCCGATGTCGACATGGACATAGCGGCCGACCAGCGGCTCGACATAGCCGCTCATGATGCCGCCACCGCGAAATGCTGCCGCGGCAACGCCAGCACATCCTTGAAGTACTGCAGATGCGTCATGAAGGGATGCAGATCGCCTTCGATAATGGCCTCGCCGCGCTTGGTCAGAGCGAGCAGATCATGCCAGCCCGGCCGCGGCGCGGGTTGCCAGTACGCCGCCCAGGCCGCCGGCGAAGCGCGATAGGCAAACCGCCAGGAGCGCATCAGCACCGGCGCCGGTGTCAAATCGACGATCCGGCCGGCACGGATCGAGGCGTGAAGAGGATGGCCGGTCGGCCCGAGCAGACACTCGCAGTCGAGAAACCGGCCGCGAACGATCAGCTCCGGCGCCTGTTCGAGCAGCGCGGGGATTGTCGCGAATGCTTTGATAACCGCAGTGTCGGTCGCGTTCGAAGCTAAACTCATGCGCTCCAGGGGGTTTCCGGCAATAACGGCATCGGGAGAACGGAACCGGTCCGTCACATCGTGATATGATGGCCCGAACATTCCGTGGTCGCAAGGTTTGCGGCACGGCGCTGGCGCCGTGCAACCATGCTTGCCGCACACAGTGACCCGGTAAATTCCGTATCTCGGGATGCCGCGGCAGACCAATTGTCGCAGATGTCAATTCCGGCCAATTGCTGAGCCGATTGCATACGTTAGCGCGGTCAATGCGCTTTTCTTCGCCTGCGTTTTCAGGGAAGATTGAAGGCATCAAGAGAACAAAAGAGGCCTCGCTTCCAACGGGCCGCAAGGGAGAGTTTGAGATGTCGAGACCAAGCCGTTTGATGTTCGCTGTCGCCGCCGTCGGCATGCTGATTTCCGCCGCCGCCGGCGCGCAGGAATATCCCACCAAGCCGATCACCCTGATCGTGCCGTGGCCGGCGGGCGGATCGACCGACCTCACGATGCGCGCAATCGCCGAAAGCGCCTCCAAGATTCTCGGCCAGCCGATCGCGATCGATAACAAGGCCGGCGGCGGCGGCACCGTCGGTCCGGCCACCATGGCGGCCGCCGCCAAGCCCGACGGCTACACCATCGCGCAGCTACCAATCACCGTGTTCCGCCTGCCGCTGATGCAGGAAGTATCCTGGGATCCGTCCAAGGATTTCTCCTACATCATCCACCTCACCGGCTATACTTTCGGGGTCACCACCAATGCCGAGTCGCAGTTCAAGACCTGGAAGGACGTCGTCGACTTCGCCAAGCAGAATCCCGGCAAGGTGACCTATGCGACCCCGGGCGCCGGAACGTCGCTGCATATCGGCATGGAGCAGATCGCAACCCTGGCCGGCATCAAGCTGACGCAGGTGCCGTTCAAGGGCGGCGCGGAGACCAATGCCGCGGTGCTCGGCCAGCACACCATGCTGCAGGCGGATTCGACCGGATGGCGACCGCTGGTCGACGCCGGCAAGTTGCGCTTGCTGATGGTGTGGACCTCGGCGCGTTCGCCGAATTTCCCCGACGTGCCGACGCTGAAGGAACTCGGCTATCCCATGGTCTATGACTCGCCGTTCGGCATCGCCGGACCGAAGGGCATGGACCCGAAGATCGTCGCCAAGCTGCACGACGCCTTCAAGAAGGCCATCGAGGACCCGGCCGTGATCGCAACGCTCGCGAAATACGACATGGTGCCGAATTACAAGAACACCGAGGACTACAAGAAGTTCGTCGTCGAGGTCACCAATTCCGAGCGCAAGGTGATCGACTCGCTCGGGCTGGCGAAGAAGTAGCATAGACCATCCTCATGTCCCGGACGCGGTGCGGCGCGAAGCGCTGCTCCGCGGCGCCGGGACCCACAACACAGCAAGATGCACCCCGGCGCTGCAGCGCATCACCATAGCGTGTGGAAGACACGCGTAAGCGCGCTTATGGTGCTGCGCAGCGTCCCGGGGAACGGCCGAGAGAGCAATCCATGAGCAATAACAGCAACGTCAAATTCCGCTTCAACAATTCCGAATTGTGGGGTGGGGTGATCGGGCTCGGGCTCGGCCTTTTCGTCATCCGGTCCGGGCTCAAGCTGAAACTGGGCACCATCAACGATCCCGGCTCCGGCTACGTGCTGTTCTACACCGGCATCCTGATGTGCCTGTTCGCGGCATCGATCATCATTGCGTCGCTCACCGAGGGCGGACCGACCTTCGGTTCGCGCTGGGAGAATGCGCGCTGGACCAAGCCGCTGATCGTTATCGCCTCCCTCACCGCATTTGCCTTCTCGCTCGATACGTTCGGCTTTCTGCTGTCGTCGATCCCGTTGATGGTGTTGCTGTTGCGGCTGATCGATCCGGTGCGCTGGTCGCTGGCGATCCCGATCGCCGTCATCGCGCCGCTCGGCATGTGGTGGATCCTGAAACGTTTGCTTTTGATCCAGCTGCCTTCGGGCATCTTTGAAATCGGTTGACCGCGATATGGACACTATCATCAACGTCGCGCACGGTTTCGGCATCGCTCTGTTGCCGGTCAACCTGGTCTATTGCTTCATCGGCGTCTTCATCGGCACGCTGGTCGGCGTGCTGCCCGGCATCGGGCCGATCTCGGCGATGTCGCTGTTGCTGCCGGTCACGCTGTCGGGAACGCCGGAATCCGGCATCATCATGATGGCCGGCATCTATTACGGCTCGATGTATGGCGGGTCGACCACGTCGATCCTGGTCAACATTCCCGGGGAAGCTGCTTCCGTCGTCACCTGCATCGACGGCCACCAGATGGCGAAACAAGGGCGTGCCGGGCCGGCGCTCGGCATCTCTGCGTTCGGCTCCTTTATCGCCGGTACCTTCGCGCTGATCGCCTTGATGCTGGTGGCACCGTCACTGGCCAGCGTCGCGATCGCGTTCGGACCGGCTGACTATTTCAGCCTGATGGCGCTGGGCCTCGTGGTGCTGACCTTCCTCACGCAGGGATCGATGGCGAAGGCGCTGCTGATGGCCTGCATCGGCATCGTGCTTGGCCTGATCGGGCTGGACAGCATCACGGCGCAGCCGCGCCTGACTTTCGGCCGGATTGAATTGATCGACGGCATCGGCCTCGTCCCCGTGGTGATGGGCTTGTTCGGCGTCGCCGAGGTGCTGCTCAATACCGAGCAGATCATCAAGCGCGACATCATCAACGCCAAGATCACGCAGCTGTTTCCGAGCAAGGAAGACTGGAAGGCCAGCACCGGGCCGGTTGCGCGCGGAACCGTTCTCGGATTCTTCCTCGGCATCCTGCCGGGCGGCGGTGCTGTGATCTCGTCGTTTGCGTCCTACGCGCTGGAGAAGCGGCTGTCGAAAACGCCGGAGCGTTTTGGCAATGGCGCGATCGAAGGCGTGGCGGGACCCGAAGCCGCCAACAACGCCGCGGCTGGCGGCGCCTTCATTCCGCTGATGACACTGGGCATCCCGCCGAACGTGGTGATGGCGCTATTGTTGGGGGCGTTCGTGATCCACGGGCTGCAGCCCGGACCGCTGCTGATCACCCAGAACCCGGGCCTGTTCTGGGGCATCGTTGCCAGCATGTATATCGGCAATGTGATGTTGCTGGTGCTCAATCTGCCGATGATCGGGATGTGGGTTCAGCTGCTGAAGCTACCGTACAACATCCTGTTTCCGCTGATCGTCCTGTTCACGATCATCGGCGTCTATTGCTCCAGCAACAACGTGTTCGATGTCTACGTCATGATCGCGTTCGGCGTGATCGGCTATTTCATGCGCAAGCTCGGCTACGAGCCGGCGCCGCTGGTGCTGGCCTTCGTGCTCGGGCCGATGCTGGAGAACAACCTGCGCAAATCGCTGATCCTCTCCCAGGGCGACCTGATGACCTTCGTGACACGGCCGATTTCGGCCACCTGCCTGGCGCTTGCGGTGGTGCTGCTGGTCGGACCGCTGCTGCCCTCGCTGCGCAAGAAGCGCGAGCTGGTCGCGCTGGATGAAGGGGTTTGATCCCCCGAGCGGCCTAGCTCGTCTTGATCACTTTCAGCGCACCCGGTTTCGCCGGCTGCGCCATTGCCCGTGTCAGGATCAACGCTTCCTTCTTCAGCATCTCCGCGAGTTCCGCTTCGCGCCGCCTGATCCGGTCGCTGGAGGCACCGACGCTCAGCGCCGCAATCACCTGCCCGGCATCGTCGCGGATCGGCACGCCGACCCCGCCCATGCCGGGAAGGGCGGCGTCGATCTGCACGGTATGGCCATGCTTGCGGGCAGCCATGATCCGCTCGCGCAGATATTTCGATGTGATGCGCGGCGATTTCGCCAGCCGCGGCATGATGACTTCGATGATCGCGTCGATCTCGGCATCCGGCAGCCACACCATCAGCGCAAGGCTGCCGGCGCCGACGCCGAGCGGCCGGCGGCTGCCGATCTGCAGGTAATTGGGCTGCAACGGATGGCTGCCGACGGAGCGCGCCAGATACAGCGCCTCGACGCCGCTGCGCACCGACAACAGCGCGGTATCGGCGGATCGCTCCGAAAGCCGCAGCAGGCTCGGCTGCGCCAATTCGGCGATGTCGACGGTGCGGCGCGCGCTGACCGCCATCACCCGCGCCTCCTGGCCAAGCTCGTAGGTTTTTGCGCCGGTCACGCGGGTGACAAAGCCCTCCTCGATCAGCGAGCCGAGGATGCGCAGCGCCGTCGCCTTGTTCAGCGAGGTGGCGTCGGCGATCTCGGTGAGCCGCAGCGGCGAGTTCTGCGCCAGCACGCGCAGGATCGCGCAGACCTTCTGGATGGCGTTGAAATTGGCCGGCTGCCCGACGACGGACAGCGCTGGCTTCTTCTTAGGTGACGTCGCGTTCATGCCGCCCTCCCCCGCATCGCGCTCCCCTGATCCTAGAGAGCGCGGCGCGCGGGCGACAGAGCAATATTTCGCCTGACGATACGCCAAGGTAAATTTTGTAGCGTAATACGGCCATTTCGCGCCGCAGCATCGTTCTTATTCCGTCACACGAACCATTAACGGCATCACGATTTACGCGGCATCTCGCCGAGATCCCAGAACAGGCCCGCCATGATGGCGAGCGCCTCCTCGGTGACCGGCAGGAGGATGTGTTCATCCGGCGCGTGCTGCGAGCAGCCGGGATAGGAATGCGGAATCCAGATCGTCGGCAGACCGAGTCCTTCGGCAAAGACGCCGTTGGGCAGCGAACCGCCGATATTCGGCAGGATCGCCGGCGCCTTTCCGGTGGTCTGGCGGATCGAGTTCGCCGCCCAGCTGACCCAGGGGCTGTCGAAATCGGTGCGCGATGCGCCAAACCTCTGCTGTCCGCTGACATCAACCATCGGAAAGCCGTTGGCGTGCAGATAGGTCCTGACAGCGTCGACCACCTTTTCGTATTCGGTGCCAACCACGAAGCGAAGCTGCAGCACGGCACGAGCTACCCCCGGTATCGCGTTCGCCGGCTGCTCGATATTGCCCGATGACATCGCCAGCACTTCCAGCGTGTTCCAGGCATAGACCCGCTCGGCGGCGGAGAGGCCATCCTCGCCCCAATCCTCGGAAACCTGCGGCTCATCCGCCATCGGTTCGATCTCGACATCGGCCAGTGCGGCGCGGATCTGGTTCGATATCCGTGGCGGCTTCATGATGTCGAGTTTCATCCGTCCCCTGTGATCGACCAGCGCGGCGATCGCGTTGGCCAGGATGGTCGCGGGGTTGGCGAGCAGACCGCCCCAATTGCCGGAATGATTGCCGCCTTCGCGCAGGTTGACGTCGAGATGGATGCGCACGCCGCCGCGGCAGCCGAGGAAGATGGTGGGACGATCGGCGGAAAGCCGCGGGCCGTCGGAAGCGAGCAAGAGGTCGGCTTTAAGTTCTTGATGCAGAGACTCGCAGACCTCAGCCAGATCCGGCGAGCCGATCTCCTCGCTGGTCTCGATGATGAACTTGGCATTGAAGCCGAGCTTGCCGCCGCGGGCTTCGCGGACGGCGCGCAACGCCGCCATGTTGATGCTGTGCTGCCCCTTGTTGTCGGCGGTGCCGCGGCCGTAGACGCGATCGCCTTTGGTCGTGGTTTGCCACGGATTGAGATTGTCGCGCCATTCGCCGACCATGCCACCCACGACATCGCCATGGCCGTAGGAGAGGACCGTCAACAACGAAGGATCCTCGCGATAGTCCGCCAGCAGATACGGGCCCTTGCCGATCGGCGATTCGATCACCCGGGTCGAAAACCCGAGTTCTTCAAAGGCCGGCTGCAATCCTTCTACGAGATAGGCGCGCAGGGGATCGCCCGGCAGCGGCTCCTGGCTCTGCGTAGGGAAACCGACCCGGCGGTTGAGCTCGGCGAGGAATTCGCCGGAGTGAAACTGCTGACGGACATTTTCAATCGCGTCGGCTCTCGTCGTCATGCTCTTTCCTTTTGCGTTCGCGAACGTATCACTGGTTAGTGTAGCCAGACAATCAATCTACTGGAAGTAGCACGAGTCGGACCGAATAGGGCCTTGCTAAGCCTCATGGAATGCAACAATTTCCGCCAACAGCCGGCACCCGACCGGGCGGCGTATCCGGGAATACCCAAGGTTCCACCATCATGAAGAAACAGATCCGGCTCAACGCCTTTGCCATGAACTGCGTGGCGCATCAATCGCCCGGGCTGTGGACCCATCCGCGCGACCGCACCCTTGACTATAACCGCCTGCCCTATTGGCTCGATCTCGCCAGGACGCTGGAGCGCGGGCGTTTCGACGGCCTGTTTCTCGCCGACGTGCTCGGCGTTTATGACGTGTTCGGCTCCAGCCCCGACGCGGCGCTGCGCAACGCCGCGCAGACCCCCTCGAATGAACCGCTGATGCTGATTCCGGCGATGGCGGCGGTGACGAAGCATCTCGGCTTCGGCGTCACCAGCAACCTGTCGTTCGAGCCGCCCTATCCGTTCGCGCGGCGGATGTCGACGCTCGATCACCTCACCGAGGGACGGGTCGGCTGGAACGTGGTGACCGGCTATCTCGACAGCGCCGCGCGCGGCGCCGGCAAGGACAAGCAGACCGCGCATGACGACCGCTACGAGATCGCCGATGAATATATGGAGCTGGTCTACAAGCTCTGGGAAGGCAGCTGGGAAGACGCCGCCGTCCTGCGCGACCGTGCGCGCGGCATCTTCGCCGACCCTGCGAAGGTGCATCCAATCTCGCATGAGGGCAATCATTACCGGCTCAATGCGATTCATCTGAGCGAGCCGTCGCCGCAGCGCACGCCGGTGCTGTACCAGGCCGGCACCTCGCCGCGCGGCCGGCAGTTCGCGGCCCGGCACGCCGAATGCGTGTTCATGTCGGGCCCGTCGGCCAAGATCATCGGGCCGCGCGTCGCGGCGATCCGTGACCTGGCACGCGAGATCGGGCGTAACCCGGCCGAGATCCTGATGTTCAGCATGATGACGATCATCCTCGGGCGCACCGAGACGGAGGCGAAGGCGAAATACGCCGACTATCGCAAGCACATCAATCCCGAGGGCGCGCTGGCGCTGATGTCGGGCTGGACCGGCGTCGATTTCTCCGGCTACGACCTCGACCAGCAGGTCCGCCACGTCCAGAACGACGCCGGCCGCTCCGCGCTCGATAACGTCACCCGCGCCGATCCGGACCGGGTCTGGACCGTGCGCGAAGTCATCGAACATGTCGGCATCGGCGGCGCCGGGCCCGTCGTGGTCGGCACGCCCGAGAAGGTCGCCGACGACATCGAAGCCTGGTTCGAGCAGACCGACGTCGACGGCCTCAACGTCGCCTTCGCGACCTCGCCCGGCGATTTCGAGGATATCGCCGACATGCTGGTGCCGGAATTGACGCGTCGCGGACGATACAAGAGCGCGTATGCCGAGGGCACGCTGCGCGAGAAGCTGTTCGGCGACGGCCGCGCAAGGCTGACGGCGCAGCATCCAGCCAGCCAGTATCGGCCGGGTGCGCGGGTGAAGGCGGCGGAGTAGACCGTCTCCGTAGTCCGTAGGGTGGGCAAAGCGAAGCGTGCCCACCATTGGAGACCGAGATCTGGATGGATGGTGGGCACGGCGCAAGTGCGCCTTTGCCCACCCTACGACAGCATTCAATCAATTCACCGAATTACTCACCACCACCTCGATCAGCTTGGTGCCGGGGCGACCAATCGCCGACGCCAGCACCGACTTCAACTCGCCGGGATCGGTGACCTTGATCGCTTCCAGCCCGAGCGACTTTGCGACGCCGGTGAAATCCACCGGCGGATCGACGAAGTCCATGCCGACATAATGGTCGTCGCCGTGGAAGGCGAGCAGGCGCTGCTTGATGATGCGGTAGCCGCCATTGTTGACGATCACGAAGGTCAGCGGCAGCTTGTGGTTAGCCGCGGTCCACAGCGACTGGATCGAATACATTGAGCTGCCGTCGCCGGAATAGCACACCACCGGGCGCTCGGGATTGGCGAGGCTGACGCCGACCGAAGCCGGCAGGCCCCAGCCGATGCCGCCCGAGGCCAGCGCGTGATAGCCGTAGCGGTCGCGGTGCGGCCGCAGCGCCAGGATCTGGCGCGACGACGTCAGGCCTTCGTCGACCAGGATCGCATTGTCAGGCATCGCCTCGACCACCTGCAACGCCAGCCAATCCGGATCGATCGGTGATTTGGTGCTGGCCTTCGATATCTGTTCAATCAGCGGCTTCCGTTTCGCGGTCCAGTTCTTGGAGGCCAGCGCGGCCACGCCCTGCTTCGCACGTGTCTCCAGCGCGCCACCACCGGCGGCCTTCAGCGCCGGCACCAGCGCGCGAAGGGTTTCCTTCACATCAGCCTTGAGCGCGATCTCGGCGCCGTAGTTCTTGGCGAGGTCCCAGTCGACCAAACCGATCTGCACGATGCCAAGCCCATCGGGCAGCGGATCGACTTCGCTGTAGACCGACATCCGCAGCGGATCGGCGCCGAGCACGATCATCAGATCATAAGGTGACAGCACCTCGCGAACCTGCTTCTGCAGGCGCGACAGCGCGCCCATGAAGCACGGGCTCTCCGACAGGAAGTGCGCGCCGTAGGGCGTCGAACACTGATAGGCCGGCGCGCCGATCGCCTCCGCGAACTGCGCGGCTTCCTTTAACGCGTCGCTCTTGACGATCTCGTCGCCGGTGATGATGACCGGACGCTCGGCTTTCAGGATGCGCGCCACCAGTGCCTGCAGTGCTTCGTCCGATGGTTTGACGCGGGTATCGACGCGTGTGGAGCGGCCGAGCTCGATGCCGGCTTCCGCATTGAGGATGTCGCCCGGCAGCGAGATGAACACCGGTCCGGTCGGCGGCGTGGTTGCGATCTTGGCGGCACGGCGCACGATCCGCGGCAGGTCCTCCAGCCGTGTCACCTCGACGGCCCATTTCACCAGCGGCTCCGCCATCTGCACCAGCGGGCCATATAACACCGGCTCCATCAGCCCGTGGCCCTGCTCCTGCTGGCCCGCGGTCAGGATCATCGGCGTGCCGGTGAAGGCCGCATTGAACAGCGAGCCCATCGCATTGCCGAGCCCGGGCGCGACATGGACGTTGCAGGCGACAAGCTTGCCCGAAGCACGGCTGTAGCCGTCGGCGATCGCGACCACCAGGCTCTCCTGCATCGCCATCACATAGGTGAGGTCAGGATGATCCTTCAGGGCGTGCATGATCGGCAGTTCGGTGGTGCCGGGATTGCCGAACAGATGCGTGATGCCCTCGTCCTTCAGCAGCGCGAGAAAGGCCGAGCGCCCGGTAATGCGATTTTTCATATTTCCTCCTGCCCGCGGCTCGTTGACCTCTCGGGATCAAGCCATCATGACGATCGGCAATGATGAGATCAAATGGAGCGCGGTCATGGCTGCCCTGCGTGGGAGAGCGTGCGATCAGAACATCCCCTCGCGATCACTGCGTTTCTTCTTTTTCGTGCGCTGCCAGACCACGCCGGGATAACCTTTCAGCGGCACCAGCGGCTCGCCGGTATAGGCCCATTCCTGCAGCTCCTCGATCGCGATGTGGTAGAGCGGCTGGCGGCCGGTGCGGCCGGTGAACAGCGCGCGCGGAATGTTGACCATGTGCGGCGAACGCGGGCGCTCGTAGGCGATCGGCGTGCCGCAGCTGCTGCAGAAGCTGCGCGCGGTCTTGGTCGCCTTGTCCTCGTACCGCGTGATGGACGTCTTGCCCTTGGTAATGCGGAAGCGCTTGCGCCAGCTTCCGACATAGGTCGCATAGGCCGCGCCATGCGCGCGGCGGCTCGACGGCGTATGATCGTGCCAGGCCCAGCGCGCCGGCACGTCGATCTCGAAGCAGACTTTGCCGCACAGGCATTGGCCGGCGGCGGGTTTGCCCACCGCTACTCCTTTGGTCTTTTTCTTTTCCGTTACTTCCTCTTCCGGAAACATGCTCGGTCCTCTCGGCGATCATGTAGCCCGGATGAGCGAAGCAACATCCGGGAACGCTGCTGATACCGGCCCCGGATGTCGCTTCGCTCATCCGGGCTACGATCTCCTCACGCCTGCGCCAACTCGTCGTGCGCGGGGTAATCGGTGTAGCCGGCGATGTCGCCGCCATAGAAGGTCGCGCGGTTATACGGCGTCAGCGGGAAGCCGCGTTGGAGTCGGCGCGGCAGGTCCGGATTGGAAATGAAGATCCGTCCGAACGCGATCGCGTCGGCGTGGCCGGCGGCAATCGCAGCGTTCGCGGTCTCGCCGGTGAAGCCGCCGGCCGTGATCAGCACGCCTTTCCAGATGGGCCGGAACAGCACCATCGCCGACGGCACGTTCTGATGGTTGACCTCGGCGCGGCCGGCGCCGCTGGAGCGCGGTTCGATGAAATGCAGATAGGCGAGCCCGAGCGGATTGAGCGATTGAACGACATGGCTATAGAGCGGCATCGGGTCCGGCTCGCCGCTGCCGTTGGCGATGCCATACGGCGACAGCCGCAGGCCGACGCGGCTCGCGCCCCAGACCTCGACCACGGCCTCGGTCACTTCCATCAGGAAGCGCGTGCGGTTTTCGATTCCGCCGCCATATTGATCGGTGCGCAGATTGGTGTGCGACTGCAGGAACTGCTCGATCAGATAACCGTTGGCGCCGTGGATCTCGACGCCGTCGAATCCGGCGGCAAGCGCATTCTTCGCCGCCTGCCGGTAGGCATCGACCACTCCGGGGATTTCGGATGTCTCGAGCGCGCGCGGCGTCTCGTAGGTCACGGCTTTGCCGTCGGCCGTCCCGGTCTTCAGATCGGGCGGGATCGCAACCGCCGAGGGCGCCACCGGCAGCACGCCGCCGGGTTGGAACGAGGAATGCGAAACGCGGCCGACATGCCAGAGCTGCAGGAAGATCACACCGCCCTTGGCGTGAACGGCATCGACGACCTCTCGCCAGCCCGCGATCTGCTGCTCGGTATAAATTCCGGGGACGCCGGGGCTGCCGAAACCCGTCGCCATCACGGGCGAGGCTTCCGCAATCAGCAATCCGCCCGGCGTCGCGCGCTGGGCGTAATATTCCGCGTTCAGCGGCCGCGGCGCGAGGCTGGGCTTTTCCGCCCGCATCCGCGTCAGCGGCGCCAGGGCGAGACGATGTTTGAGCTGGTAGGGACCGATCTGCAGCGGGGAAAACAATGATGGATAATTCATGCCGGTGTGGAACTCCAAAGTATCCGTATTCATACGAGTATGTAACTGGTTCCGCTTGCCCGTAAAAGACTGGAGCAGCTTTTGTTTTGAAAGCGAAGTGGTAGCCCCGCTTGAAACGTATTGTGAGCAAACATTTCATGTCGAAATCGAGTGCCAAGTCGCTTCCTTCCCTCAGCGTTCGCATCGATCTGGGTGCGGACGCCCGGATCGGACCGGGCAAGATCCAGTTGCTGGAAAACATCCACACCTGCGGCTCGATTTCGGCCGCGGGCCGCGCGATGGAGATGTCGTACAAGCGGGCGTGGGATCTGGTCGACGAGATCAACCGCATCTGCCGGCAGGCCGCCGTCGAGCGGCAGACCGGCGGCAAGAACGGCGGCGGCGCGGTGCTGACGTCGTTCGGCATCTCGCTGGTCAAACGCTACCGCAAGATCGAACGCAACGCCGCGAGCGCGGCGCGCAAGGAGCTGCAGGCGCTGCGCAGCGATATCGGCCGGAAGAAGCGGGCGGGGTGACCTTCCCGATCTGTCATTGCCGGGCTTGACCCGGCAATCCATCTCCTTCGAAAAATCTTCTTGCGAAGCTGGATGGATGCCCGGGCATAGGCGAGCGGAAGCGACGCCGTCCTTCAGACGGCTAAGCCCGGGCATGACGAGTGCCCTACCCCGTCTTGATCCACACCGCCTTGACGTTGAGATACTCCTCCAGGTGCTGCTTGCCTGACTCGCGGCCGTAGCCGCTCATCTTGTAGCCGCCGAACGGCACGGCCGGATCCATCGCCTGGTAGCAATTGACCCAGACCGAGCCGGCGCGCAGCGATTTTGCAATCTGATGCGCCTTGCTGACATTGGTGGTCCAGACGCCGCTGCCCAATCCGAACGTAGTGGCGTTGGCGCGCGCGATCAGCTCGTCGGTGTCCTTGAACGAGATCGCCGAGATCACCGGGCCGAAGATTTCCTCCTGCGCGATCCGCATATTGTCCTGCACGTTGGCGAACACCGTCGGCGCCACGAAATAGCCCTTCGACAGCGCGCCCTCGGTCAGCGGCGTACCGCCGGTCAGCGCCTTGGCACCTTCCTGCTGGCCGATCGAGAGATAGCCGGAGACGCGCTTCATCTGCTCCGCCGACACCAGCGGTCCGATCTGGGTGTTGGGATCGAGGCCGTTGCCGACCTGCAGCTTCTTGCCGAATTCGGCGACGCGGCCGACGAACTCGTCATAGATCTTGTGCTCGACGAACAGCCGCGTCCCTGCGCTGCAGATCTGGCCGGAATTGGCGAACACCGCCATCGCCGCGCCCGGCACCGCCGCATCGAGGTCGGCGTCGGCGAACACGATGTCAGGCGATTTGCCGCCGAGTTCCAGCGACACGCGCTTGAGGTTGCCGGCGGAGGCCCTGACGATGGCTTGCCCGGTCACATGCGAGCCGGTGAAGGCGACCTTGTCGACGCCGGAATGCGAAGACAATGCCGCGCCCGCGGTCTCGCCGTAACCCGGCACCACGTTGACGACGCCGGGCGGAATGCCGGCCTCCATGCAGAGTTCGGCCAGCCGCAGCGAGGTCAGCGGCGATTCCTCTGCCGGCTTCAGGATCACGGTGCAGCCGGTCGCGATCGCCGGACCGATCTTCCAGACGCTGGCGCTGAGCGGGCCGTTCCAGGGAATGATCGCGCCGACGACGCCGACCGGCTCCTTCAGCGTGTAGGAGAAGATGTCGCCGGGCAGCGAGTTCTCGATGGTCTCGCCATGCAGCGCGGTCGCCTGGCCCGCATAATATCTGAGCATGCCGAGCACGCGCAGCCGGTTGCCGCGGGTGCGGCTGATCGGCGCGCCCATGTCGAGCGTATCGAGCTGCGACAGCTCCTCGAAATTCTTCTCGACGAGATCGGCCAGCTTCAACAGCAGGTTCTGCCGTTCGAACGGCTTGACCTTGCTCCACGGACCCTCGAAGGCCCGCCGGGCTGCCGTGACCGCGCGGTTGATGTCCTCGGCGTCGCCTTCGGCTACCGTGGCGAGCAGTTCGCCGGTCGCCGGGTTATGGGTCTCGAACTTCTTGCCGGAGGCCGCATCGACCCATTGGCCGTCGATCAGCATCTTCTTGTAGGAACCATCCGCATAGGGGTGGCGCGTGATCGGAATTGCCTGTGATACAGCCATGTATTTACTCCCTTGGATCGATAGCCGTTTTTGTGATGAAGATCGTTATATCTGGATAACTATAGCGTTGGGCTCCGAACCGTAAAGCGGAACGAGCCGCCGGAAGCGGGACGGGAATGAAGACCTGCCATGCCGGTTCGTGCGTGGTCGGTGTTGTCCTGATGAAGATTTGCGCTGATAAGTAGTCTAACCCGATTTGTGTCCGGAGGAAGTCTGCATGCCCCACCCAGCCATGTCCACCAATCATGTCGCCGTGATCACCGGGGGCGCGTCCGGGATCGGGCTTGCGGCCGCGATGCGGTTCGCCGGCCTCGGCATGAAGGTTTGTATCGCCGATATCGGCGCCGCGCGGCTGGCGGAGGCTGCCACAAAACTGTCGTCTGTCGCCAAGGGCGGCGACGCCGATGTGATGACCGCCGAGGTCGATGTCAGCCGGTTTGAGGACGTCACCAGGCTCGAAGCTGCGGTGCAGAAGCGGTTCGGCGGCACCGACATCCTGATGAACAATGCCGGCATCGGCCCCGACAGCAACAGCTTTGGGCCGCTGGAGAACTGGCAGCGCATTCTGAACGTCAACCTCTGGGGCATCATTCACGGCACCCAGGTTTTCGCGCCGCACATGATCGAACGCAGCCGGCCCGGGCTCATCATCAATACCGGCTCCAAGCAAGGTATTACAACGCCGCCCGGCAATCCCGCTTACAATGTCTCTAAAGCCGGCGTCAAAGCGCTGACCGAGGCGCTGCAGCATGAGCTGCGTAACACCGAGGGCTGCCAGATCAGCGCGCACCTGATGATCCCCGGTCATGTTTTCACCGCCCTCACCTCCCGCGGCCGCACCGAGAAACCTGAGGGTGCCTGGACACCGGAGCAGACCGTCGACTTCATGATTGAACGCATCGATGCCGGCGATTTCTATATCCTGTGCCCTGACAATGACGTCCCGCGGCAACTCGACGAACGGCGCATGCTGTGGGCCGCCGGCGACATCGTCGAAAACCGCCCGGCGCTGTCGCGCTGGCACAAGGATTATGCGGAGGCGTTTGCGCGGTTTGTGAAGGGGGAGTAGGGGCTCGATTGTTGCCCGCGCTGCTGCGCCACATGAAGCTGTCGTCCTCCGCGAAAGCGGGGGATCCAGTACGCCGCGGCTTCTCGGCTCAATCATCGGCGTCTCTGGAATACTGGGTCGCCCGGTCAAGCCGTGCGATGACAGCTGGGTGTGCGTTTACATTCTCGCGACGCTTTGCGCCCGAGCTTTGCCAGAAACTTCCCGCCCTAAATACAGAGGGCGCAGGGAAGACCGGGTGCGCGCTGCACCCGCGGTCCCGTGTGCGGTTAGCACAGAAAAGGCTGCACACGAGCATACAGGGCAGCGGAGAACACCCGGCCTTCCCTGCGCAATGGCTTTACGGCTTATGCCGTGATCTCCCCGGAGACGAGTTCTTGGTTGACTCCGTCGCTATCGTTTCCGCTCACGCTTCTCCGACAGCTTGACGCCGGCAACGGGCGCCAGGACCACACGGTTTTGCCGTACGCTTATCCACGCCGTCGTCGAGGCGTAAACCAGCGTCCACCGCAACCCGCCCAACGTCCGTGACGACGGCCGACGCCCTTCTGACCAGGACGGGATGGGCAAAGATATGCACCTGATTTGCCTTCTGGTAAACAGAAATATTTTTTATTTAGGGGCTTGACACGATTTCCGTAATTCAGAACTGATTTGCCCGTCGGGTCGTTTTGCCGCAGACAACCGTCATTGCGAGGAGTGAAGCGACGAAGCAAGCCATTCCTCGGCTGGGCGCACCACGGATTGCTTCGCTGCGCTCGCAATGACGCGGAGAGGACAACATCCAAATTGAGCCGTCATTCCCCGATGCGCAATTGCGCATCTGAGGGCTCGCGCTGCGCGCGCCCCGGAATGACGGACGGAGAGAGTCGTGATAAGAGTGGCTGGCCAACTCGCACGGGAGCAGGTTGTGAAAGCATTCGGTCTGGCCGTCATGCTGGGCGTCGCTCTGACGCTGTCGCCGGCGCGCGCGCTTGAGGTGAGCGGCACTTCCGGCTTTCTCGGGGAGTGGGAAGTGACCGCCACCGTCACGGAAACGGCATCCGGGCGCATCAGGGACTACCGTGGCCCGCTCGTGCTGAAGCATATCGGCCTGTGCACGCAGGACGGCCCGCTGGAGAAGAAGGGCGAAATGCGGCTGCAGATTTCGGCTTCGTCCCAATTGAACGCGACATTGTCGATGCCGGGCACCGAATGCACGGCCAGCGGACCATTGTCCGATGGCTACAACGGCACCATGACCTGCTCCGACCGGCAGGTCATCCCGCTCAAGCTGCGGGTGAAATAGCCGCGTTCCTAGCCGCCGGTTATGCCGGCGACGCGCAGGCCCGCGACGAACCGGTCGATGAAGCCCTGATCATTGCAGAAGAAGAGCTCCTGCCGCGCGGTATCCGTTTTGTAGCCCGGCTTGCGTTGCAGCAGTTCGGCGGCCACCGCTTCGGCCTGAGCCTTTTCGCCTTGACGGCCGAGCGAGGCCGCCAGGGTCGCAAACGCCCGATACGGGACATTGGGCTGCCGGGTTGCCCTGCGGGCAAACTCGACCGCGATGTCGTACTCACCGAGCGAGAAATGCGCCCAGGAGCGCACGTGGTGGAAACTCCAAAGATGACTGTCGCGCGGACTGAGCATGGTCGCTCGATCGAGCAGCGTTTCCGCTTCGATCTCCCGCCCGTACCACAATAGATTGAACCCTTGCGCAAAATACCCTTGCGCAAAGCTTGGATTGAGTTCCAGCGACAGGTCGATCGCTGCCAGCGCTTCATCATTCTGACGGTTCAGGCACAGCGCGCGGCCGAGCACGCAGTGACAAAAGCAATCGAGGTCGTCGAGCGCCACGGAGACACGCGCCTGGCGCAACGCCGTCTCCAGCCGCGCCGGGCGATCCCTGGGCTCGTCATACAGCGAGCGCTGAACATTGACGTAGCCGAGCGCGCCATGGCCGCGGGCGAAATCCGGATCGGCTTCGAGCGCGCGCTTGAAATAGACCTCGGCCTGGTCAAACCCCGGTGTGGTAAATCGCCATAAATTCCATAGGCCCCGCTGGTAGCAATCCCAGGCATCCAGGCTTTCCGGCGCCTTGCGGGCAGCCAGCTGCTGCTCCACCTTCGACAGCTCCGGTTCGATCGTGGCCGCGATCTGCCTCGCCATTTCTTCCTGGATATCGAAAATATTCTCGAGCTGAAGATCGTACTTGTCGGACCAAAGCTGTTTTCCGTCCGCAGCCCGGGCCAGTTCCGCCGTGATCCTGACCGCGTCGTGACTCTTGCGAACGCTGCCGGACATCACATAACTCACGCCGAGCTGGGCACCGACCTCACGCGCATCGACCACGCGCCCCCCGAATCCGACCGTTGAGTGGCGCGAGATCACGGAAAGCCAGCGATTGCGGGCCAGCAGGCGGATGATGTCTTCGGTCAGGCCGTAGCTGAAATAGTCGTTCTCCGGGTCATTCGACATGTTCTCAAACGGCAGCACCGCGATCGACGATCGCGCGATGGCTTCCGCCTTCACGGCTTCCGAGACGACATCGTCGAGATGAGACACGTCGGTGGCAATCGAAACCCGCGCGGGAGCAACACCCGCCGCAGCGGTATCGTCAGGCGCAAGCCGGACCGCATCGGCATCCGAAGCTGCGACCGCCTGAACATCGCCGACGAACCGGAAGCCGCGCCGGTGCAACGTCCTGATAAAAAGCTGATCCGTTCCGTTGTCGCCAAGCACGCGTCTCGCACCATTGATGCGGCTGGAGAACGCGGCTTCCGAAATCACCCGGCCATGCCAGACCGTGTCGATCAACTCATCCTTGCTGACGACCCGGTCATGGTTGCGCACCAGGTGAACAATGACATCGAAGACCTGAGGCTCGATGTGGACGGACACGCCCTCGCGGCGCAGCTCGTGTTGACCAAGGTCGATCTCGAAATTGGAAAATCGGTATCTCATTACCACCTCAGCGGAGGCCGCGCCACAATCCTCAGCATTGCAGATCGAAATCAACCTCTGGCGGAGGAAAAACCAACGTCTCCTGAAGGAGTCCGCCAAGCGTGAGGGCGCATCTCAATTTACAGACGGGTCAAGGATCATACAACCGGAGACGCCACATGATCGGCTCATCTGATTTCCACGCTTACGGATATTCCGCCAGACGGCCCGTTGCCGCACGGCAACGCGGCCAGCATCATGCAATGTGGGCGCTTGCGCCGTTCCAGTCCACGACGGTGCCAACCCTGCTGAGGAAGATCCTCGTCCTGGCCGCGCGCCTGAGGCGATTCCTCAATGGCCAGGTGGCGGTCGCGATCGTCCACCATGAGCGAGAGGCCGCGTCAATCGCGCAGCGAAAGCTCGATCAACCCCGACTGGACAAGACGCGGATCTACTGCGGCCCGCTCGACCAGATCGTGGCCGCAGCGAGGCAGCGCAAGCACGCCGCCTGACACGGCTTGAACGAAGCGATTTCCGAGTAACTGCATATTTCAAAGGAGACTGAAGATGTCGATTACGATGCAAACGGGTACGCCTCCCGCCATCCCTTCCTTTGCGATGAGAATGCTCGCCCTTTGTTACGGCGGCCTCGCCTATTTGATTTTCCTCGGCACGTTCCTGTACGCGGTCGGCTTCGTCTCGCGACTGGTCGTCCCCAAGACCATCAACACCGGCCCGACCTCTTCGCTGTCGACGGCGTTGCTGATCAACCTGGTGCTGATGTCGATCTTCGCCGTACAGCACAGCGGGATGGCGCGTCAGGGCTTCAAAAGACTGTTCGCGCGCTTCGCCTCACCGGCGATCGAGCGCTCCACCTACGTCCTGCTCGCCAGCCTCAGCCTGATCCTGCTGTTCTGGCAATGGCAGCCGATGCCGGCGGTGGTCTGGAACATCGAAGGACCGGTGTTCGCCGGCGTCGTGACCGCGATTGGCTTCATGGGCTGGCTTATCGTGCTCTACAGCACCTTCCTGATCAGCCATTTCGAGCTGTTCGGATTGACGCAGGTGGTGGCGCATTTCGCCGGACGCCTGACCGCGCCCATCGCGTTCAGGACGCCCGGGCTGTACAGCCTGATCCGGCATCCGATCTATCTCGGCTTTATCATCGCCTTCTGGTCAACGCCTTTCATGACGCTGGGGCATTTGCTGTTCGCGTCAGTGACGACGGCCTACATCTTCGTCGGCATCTGGCTGGAAGAGCGCGACCTCGTCGCATTCTTCGGTGACGAATACCGCAAATATCGCGAACGGGTCGCCATGCTATTGCCGGGCGTGTTCTGAAAATGTGACGCAAAAGAGATAAATGAAATAGCGCGCCTTAATGCCCGGCCATAGCCGTCCGAAGGACGGCGTCGCTTCCGCTCGCCTATGTGCCGGGCATCCACGTCTTGGCTTCCAATGAGCAAGAAAGACGTGGATGGCCGGGACAAGCCCGGCCATGACAAAAGTGATCACAGCGTCTCTTGCTTGTGGCCGCATTGCTTGCAGGCGAATTTGACGCGGGTGGCGCCCTTTTCGGCCTGCAGGCGGTTTGGCGCGCCACATTTGCCGCAAGTTGTCTCGATCCGCGTATTGCCCTGCTTGATGGTCAGGTTTCTCTTTTCCATGGTCTCGCGGATCAGGCGCTCGGCCTCCTCGCGCATCGCTTGCTTGTCCATCAGCCGCACCTGTCATGAAGAACGCTTGCCGCGCACGTTAGACTGTGACGACGCATCTCCGATGCGGCTTCACAATCCATCTTATCGTTTGAGCATAATCTCCTCGGAAAACCGGTACCCACTTTTCCGGATCATGTCTGTCAGGCACCTAACACATTTTAATGTCGGCCGTCACGCCGCTTCCGGCGTCAATGCGAGGATGCGCCGCACCAGCGCGAGCGCGGTTTCGGTGGCGGGATCGGCGGAAATGACGGGAACGGCCAGCACCAGCAGATCGACCGGTTGATGCGACAAAATAATCACATGCGTGGCATTGCCGGCCTTCATCAGCGACATCAACCGTTCGACCGCGGGATCCGTCGCGGCAAGGCCCCATGGCGCTTCGGGACGGCGCAACACCCGGCGCGTCGACAGCGCCTTCCGCAACAATGGCGGATCGTAGGCGGCAAGATCGCTTTCGCGGTAGCGCCGGGCACTTTCGAACATCGGATGGCGCGCCAGTTCCGCGATCAATTCGTCGCGGGTACGGGCCGCGGACGCCGCGACGGAATTCAAAACACCCGGCACCTCGGCTTCGAACAGCGCGCGCAGCGTATCGGTCATCAGGCCGATGGTCAGCACGCCCGCAATCGCGATCGCGCAAAAGCGCATGATTTGCGCGGCATCGACATCCGGCGACACGCAGGCGGCTGCCGCGCCAAGCAATGCGGAACTCACCAGCCGCAGCGCCGTCATCAGGATACCCTGCCGCCGCGTTTCGGTGCCGCCGCCTGCGATCAAGACGGCGGTGACGACCAATAGCGCGCCGAGCGCGCCAAGCCGGACCGGCATATCAGGCGCAAGCGCCTGATAATCCGTGACGATGAAGGGGATCACGATCAGCGCGCCGGCCGCGAGCCGGCCGATGCTGCGGTTTTCTGAGGCCAGCAGCGAGGTACGGTCCCGCGTCGCCAACAGCCATGCGCAAACGACAAATCCCGCAAGCTGGAATATCGCCAGCGCGATCGCATAAGGCCTCGTGTAGCTCTCCAGCCCGAACACGCCGCCGAGGCCGATCACGACGGCGCCCGCCAATGCCGTGATCTTGGCCGCGCGCGGCGCATGACGCCGCAAAATGCCTTCGGTGACAATGAGCGCGCCGAGCGGCAGCAGCGCCGCCGGAATCAGCGAGAGCCGGTCGAGCAAGGCGCTGCCGGTCCACCACGCCACGCCGCGCGCAAAAAACAACAGCGCGACGACGCCGAGCAGCAAGAGCAGGCGCTGGGTCAGCGGGCTTCGGGGATCGCGCCGGTACAGCGCGAACATCGCGACGCAAAGCCCGAGCGCGCCGCAGAGATTGACGATGGAATCGGCGATCACGCCTGATGACATCGGGCTCATCGGCCGCTCCCTCGCGGCCGCAAGGTGCCGAACGCGCGCGTATCGTCCAGCCAATGCAGCAATGGCAGCACCAGCCGTTGCAGCGCCAGCACGGCGGAGGCCGCCAGCAGCGCCGGCATCGAGCCGGCCGGCACCTCGCGCTGCAGATAGCGCCGCGCGCCGGCCAGATCGACGCGGCCGAGCTGCAGCACATCGTCGCCCCTGGCGTAGTCGAGTTCGCGCAGGCAGAACGCGTTGTATTGCTCGTCGCGATGCTTTGGCGCGACCTCCCAGGATTTCTTCAGCGCGTCCGACCCGCCGGTATAGGCGTCAGTGATGACGAAACGCCCCTCGTCGAACCCGGCGTCGTCGCCGACGCCGAACACCGCGCGATGGTGCCGCATGATGCCGCGCGCCAGCTGCAGATGGGCAAAGCTCTGCCGCGAATTAGCATTGGCCGAGGGGTATACATCCGAAAACGTGTCGCAGACCATGCCGAACACGGAAGGCACCTGCGTGACGTTCGAAATCCATTTGGGACGAAAACCGTCGCGGGCGAACAGCACCAGCGTGGTCAGGCCGTACAGCACCCAGGACAGCCCCTGCCCCTGCACGTCCGGATCGACCATCACGAGGCCGAGATGGGTGACCTCTTGCTCCTCGCCGTCGAGCTCGACGGACATCACCGACAGCGCGTTGAAGGCGATCGGGCGGCCGGTGGCTTCCTCGCGGATCAGCGTGACGATGGCGCGCGACAGGCGTTCGCGCTCGCCGGAGAAGATGCCGTAGGTGAGGCTGCCGGCCGGCAGGGTCTTGCCGGCGACGGTGCGCAAATCCGCGACCAGTGCGTCGAGGTCCTGCTGCGACAGTGACAGCCCCGGGCTTTCGACGATCCGCGTCTGCAGGCCGGTATGGGTGCGCAAGGTGAGATCGATGGTTTCCTGCGAGAACGCCTTCAGCCAGAACGCCGCGTAGCCGGGCAGACGTCCGGCTGCAGCGCGGAGCTGCCCGAAACCATGACGGATCGCCGAATTGCCGCTCCAGAAAGACGCCATGCCACCTGCCCGCACCCGATCCGGATTTGTGCGCCGGGCCCGTTAAGGAGCCATGAGTGCGGCACGTTGCGGTGGCGAGAGGGTAAACGATGTGTTGGCGGCGTCAAACAATCCGCAAGGAAGTCTGCAAGGCAGACATCGTACCAGGCAGACAATCGGCGGATGCCGAAGCACCCGCCGCCTGCCTTCGCCAGCCACGGCGCTCACGTTACGTGGACGGATTACGTTGATTTGGAAACTTCCATCAGCAGCCGCTCGGCCTTGGCGTCTTCCAGACGGTTCACCATCCGGTCGCTTTCGTGCATGTCGCGCACGGTCTTGGTCAGGGTGACGCAGCACTGCACGAGCATCAGGATGCCCATCGTGAGATAGCCTTTGATCCAGAGATCGACGGGGAGGAAGTAGACGCCGACGGCGACCATGAAGGCCGAGGCCGCGAACGAGACATAGGTGAAGGTGACCCACGCGTTGCTGTGGTGCTGGACGTTCTGGTTCATGGCGCCATCCTGCTGATGCGGCTGAAGTGAAGGACCGGTCCCGGCCCGCTGACGTGAAACCCGTTGCGGACCTTTCCGCCGTCGGAATTCTGCGCCCGCGCCAGTTAAGGAGATATGAGTCCGGCACCCTCAGGTTGCGCAAGGGTAAACGATACATTGAGCGGTCATTGCAAATGACTCATGATCGGGAACCGCTGATATCGCCGGGCCGGGTTTTTTGGGCGTTATAGTCATGCGCAAGCAACGAACACAGGCCCATACAGAGTGCGCCGCCGAGGCCTAACTGCACCGACATGTCCTGCGGCATCGGTCCAAGCAGGGCGCGCGGCAGCACCATGGCCGCCGTCGCGCCGACCAGCGCCGTCAAGGGCGCCCTCAGCAGAAGCGGGATCGCACGGGCCAGTTGCCCGTCAAGGACGCCCACGATCGCCGAAACCGGAAAGATGACAAGAAACAACAGCACCGCGAAGAAGAGGACAAAGCTTTCAAAGGGCATTCCAACCGCGACCCAGGTCGTGAGAACGACCGATAGCGGACCTAGCAGCAGGAACACCAGCGTTCGATTCATTGAAGTCAGTCCTTCATGACGGACGGCCGCGGCCAGAATCATGCGACAGCAGCGAGCACACGGCCATATTGAGTGCGCCGACAACCCCAACCGCTATCGAAGAATTTAGCGGCATCGGCCCAAGCAAGACAGCCGGCGGGCCAACGGCGAGCAGCGCACCTGACAGCGCCGCCAGGGGCGCCCGCCAGGCGACCGGCAAGATGCTGGACAGCCTGCCGTCCATGATCCCGGTGACGATGGATGCAAGGAGGCCGAACACAAACACCACCCCCATGATGACGGAAAGCAGGTAACCTAGTCCGCCGAGAACGGCCTCATATGCCAACAATTCGAAGACGCCGAGCAGTGGACCCAGCAGCCCGAACACGAGCGTGCGTCGCAGCCAGGGCAGATCCGTAAACAGCGATCCGCGGTCGGCATCATTTCCGGGAGGGTTTTCAGTAGACACGTGCATTGCTCTTGGTCCTGTTTTCGCCTTGTAACATGACTTGGCCCATTGGCGCGTGGTGGACGCTCGACGCGACCGTTGATGAAGCGGTGGACGGAGAAGCGGACGGCGGATGCCGGCTCTCAAGTATTCGTACGGCCATATTCGTGCGACAGCACCGAGCACACGCCCATGCAGAATGCGCCGCCGATCGCAAGCCACATCGACATCTCCTGCGGCAGCCGTCCAAGCAGGGCGGCCGGCAGACCAACGGCGGCCACCGCGCCGACCAGCGCGGTCAGGGGCGCCCGCAAGAAGATCGACAAGGAGCGGGACAGGATGCCGTCGACGAGCCCGGTGATTGCCGAGACCAGCAGGGCGATGACAAACACCTGCTTGGCGATGAGCACGAGCCAGGCGTTAAGTCCCCCGCTCGCAACGTCGGGTGACAAGGCGACGAGAACTCCGAGGATCGGACCCAGCAGCAGGAACACCAGCGCCCGTCGCAGCGAGGCTGGACCCCATGCCGGCACGCCGCGCAAATCATCGTTTTCGAGAGGATTTTCGGAAGACATATGCATCGTCCTCACCTTTCTCTTGCCTTGTAGATTGGAGTTCGCGCGAGATGGCGCTTTGACGCGATCATTGATGATCCGGCTCCCGGAGAAACGGACGGCGGATGCCGAAGCAGCCGCCGCCCGCCTTCGCCAGCACGCGCCACAGGTTTACGCGGCCTTCGAAACTTCCATCAGCAGGCGCTCGGCTTTCGCATCTTCGATGCGGTTCACCAGCTTGCCGCTTTCGTGCATGTCACGGACGGTCTTGGTCAGGGTGACGCAGCACTGGACCATCATGATGATGCCCATCGTGAGATAGCCCTTCATCCAGAGATCGATCGGCAGATAGAACAGGCCGACGGCAACCATGAAGACGGAGGCGGCAAACGAAACATAGGTGAAGGTGACCCAGGCATTGCTGTGGGGTTGGACATTCTGGTTCATGATAATCTCCTGTGTGTGGGCGTTTGAGGTTGGGTATCAATCGAAGGCTTGCTTCACAAAGTAAGTTCAGGTCGTTTGCGCACGCTTGGCGTTCAGCCGCGCGAGCACGTCGTCGGCGGTGGTTTTCAGTCGCGGTCCGAAGCCCTGTTCGGCGAGCTTCTCCGCGGTCGCCAGCGGGCCCGAGGCGGCGTCGAGTTCGATCAGGGCTTCGTCGGCGGCCTGGGCTTCCATCTGCCTTTCGCGCAGACGCTTCAGTGTCCGCTCGGCTTCGGGCAGCGTCGATTCGTAGGGGCGCGTCGCCTCCACCCCGCCGCGGCGCATGGCGCGAACCGCTTCCGAAGCACGGGCGATGCGGCGGCCACGATCGAGTTCGGTGATCCGGGACTCCGCACCGGCGACCTGGCGCTTCATCCGCGTGATCTCGGACGCGAACAGCGTGCGCGCGGTCATCGCGGCGTCGCGGTCGGCTTCGAGGTTGGCGATGGCCTGCGCGGCCTCGCGGGCGAGATCTTCCCGGCCGGCATCAAGCGCCGCGGTGGTGCGCACTTCGAGATCGGCGATCCGGGCGTTGGTGGCGTCGAGCCGGCGGCCCTCCTGCTGATCGCCTGCGATCGCCAGCGCCAGCGTCCGCTTGGAACGCTCGACCGCCGCAGCGGCGTCGCGCATCTGCTGGTCGAGGATCAGAAGCGCCGAGCGGTCTTCCAGTTCTTCTCCCGCCGCAGCCACGCTGCCCCGGAAAAGCGTCAAAACAGTTTTGAACATTTGCAGCTCCCTGTGTTATGAGCATTGCTCATAAATCTGTTGTAGCACATCTTGAGCATTGCTCAAGAACTATTTTGAGCAACGCTCAAGAAAAGTGAGAAAGATGTCTAAGGCACTGGAAAGACGAGCTAAATTACGCGATGACCTGATCCTGGCGGCGGAGCGGAGCATTTCCACGGGCGGTTTGGGGGCCCTGAAGACGCGGGAACTGGCGCGGGAGATCGGCTGCGCCAACGGGGCGGTCTATAATCTGGTCGACGATATGGACGAACTCGTCCTGCTGGTCGGCTCGCGCACGCTGCGACGGCTCGATGCCACGCTGAGCGAGGCCGAAAGCGCGGGGCCCCCCTCGCCGACCGAGACGCTGGT
Source organism: Bradyrhizobium sp. OAE829 (assembly GCF_040546575.1). Taxonomy (NCBI): domain Bacteria; kingdom Pseudomonadati; phylum Pseudomonadota; class Alphaproteobacteria; order Hyphomicrobiales; family Nitrobacteraceae; genus Bradyrhizobium; species Bradyrhizobium sp. OAE829. Next base: position 3,172,171 of record NZ_JBEPOE010000001.1, read on the forward strand.
GCGTATTGCGGTCGCCTATTGCGATTTCGCCGCCGAAAATCTCGAACTCTGGCGCGCGCTGTTCGAACACCGCATGACGCCGGGCAAACCTATTCCGGAATGGGCGGTCAGCGAGCAGATGGATCTGTTTCGTCACATCTTCCAGCCGCTCGCTTCATTGCTGCCGTCACGATCGGCGACAGAACTCGGCGTCACGGCGCGCAGTCTTTTCTCGGCCGTGCACGGCATGGTGCTGCTCGGCCTCGAACAGAAGCTGATCGCGGTGCCGGTCGAGGCGCTGCGCGCGGAGATCGCGGTGATCGTGCGGGCGATGGTGAAGGGGCTGACCTAGCAATGCCAACGGCGCCGTTGGCGGCTTAGACGGCGCAATGGCGGATCAGTTGGCCTTCGTCGAACAGGCCGTTCGCGATGCGGTCGCGCGGACACCAGATCGAGAGCCCGTACTCGTGCTCGGACATTGTCTCGAGCAGCTCATCGGCGAAGATGCTGATGACGCAGTCATGCCCGCGCAAATCTTCCCAATTGTTTGAAAACTCCGGCTCGATGCCGAACAGCCGATGGCCGCGCCAGCCGGTCTCGCGCATCTCGACGAAGGGGCGGTAACACGACGGGAGTTCGTCATAGCCTTCGCCGTGGCGGAGGCGCGGATGCTGCCGCAGGATCTCGTCCCAGACCGCCACGGGCCTGCCCGCAAGCATGTGCTTCGACATGTGCGGCTGCATCTCGTCATGCAGTTCGAGGCGCAAGCGCATGATTGCGTGCAATGAATCCTTGTCGATGGCCTCGTCCTGGGGTTTTGAGAGAGCAAGGTCGCGCCAGGCTTCGAGGGCCGCGATCACGTTTGGCGCCTTGCGTTCGAGGACGCCGTAATGCGCAGTCTTGTCGCGGATCACCTGATTGGGGTTCTGTTCGCCGGCCGGGCCGCGGTAGCGACTCAAGAAATCTAGCCCGTCCCTCAGATCGAGATTGAGGCTGTGGATCACGCTCTCGGCTTCGAGCGCGGCGATGCCCCAGTTGACGATCCAGTCGAGCGGCGACGTGAAACGATCCGGGAATGACGCCGCGCGTTCGTCGCCGGCGTCGAGATACGCGGTCGGGGTGACGGGCCGGCGGGCGAAGGTTCGCCCTTCGCCGAAGAAGCCGTGCTTTCTGACCGGCGCGAGATCTTCGGGCGGCGGAAGGATCTCCGCCTCGGACATCTGGGCTACGCTCAGGATCCGGCAGGCCCAGGATTTTCCGATGAAGATCAGCAGGTCACCTTCAGCCGGCAATCCCGGCGGGCGCGATCCGGTCTGCGGTTCAGCCTTCAACGACGCGAGGTCAATCTGGGCAATGAAGTGGAGCGGCGTTCGGTCGGTGTCTTTCGGCCATTCGAAATTGCGCGGCGCTTTGGGCGCGCCGCCGATCCACGACGTGGCGTCGTCGGAACGGTCGAACGGCGAGTGGAACAGCAGGGCCCAGGCCGGCAGCTGTTTTGCGCGGTCCGGATCGCTTCCGCGCTCAAATAGTTCGGCCAGCCAACTATCGTCGTCATCATCCATTGGCTTGAGACCTCGATTGAATGCGAAATAGTTTGGAAGCGGCGGCTGTCGTTCAGCTTGCGGCGATCCGTCCAGGGCTGCGCGTTAATGAGCCAACGTCCAAGTTGTACAACGATGCCGGCCGCGCCTGCGGCGCCCACGCAAGGCCAAGCGAGGCGAGCGCATGGAACAGGCCGCACACGAACCAGCCCATCGTCAGTGCCAGGAACGACAACTTCGCCAGGATATCAGCCAGCGGCAAATCATGGCCCGCGATCGAGCTGTTGTAGATCTGCGCTGAAATCGCCAGCAGCAGCGCGCCGATCAGGGCAAAGAACGTGGCGCGCTGCGATTGAGTGAGCCACCGCATCACCAAAAAATAGAGCGGCGAGACGAACGCCCCCGCCATCAAACCGCCGACGATCCAGAAATCCGTCATCTCAGCCCCCTGAGTTTCTCGTAACCCAGAATACACGGGAGGCGTTGAAGGGCGGTGCGGAGGTGGAGTCGGATTTTAGTAAAATTGTATCGAATGCGCTGCGAGCGAAGCGCAGCAGCCTTAAGGAACGCCGTCATGCCCGGCCTTGTGCCGGGCATCCACGTCTTTGCAGCACTCAAGCAAGAAAGACGTGGATGGCCGGGTCAAGCCCGGCCATGACGGAAAGCAAGTTGGACAAGCTCACACCGTCAATACCGTGGACCCAGTGGTCTTGCGCGCGGCGAGATCGGCATGGGCCTTGGCCGCGTCCTTTAGCGGATAGGTCTGATGCACCTCGATCTTGACCGCGCCCGATTTCACGACTTCGAACAATTCGTTGGCCATCGCCACGAGATTCTCGCGCTTGGCGGCGTAGGTGAACAGCGTCGGGCGGGTGACGTAGAGCGATCCCTTTGCAGCCAGCAGGCCGAGGTTGAGCGGTTCGACCGGGCCTGAGGCCGCGCCGAACAGCGCGGCGACGCCGAGCGGCGCGAGGCAATCGAGCGATTTCAGGAATGTGTCCTTGCCGACGGAATCATAGACCACCGGCACCTTGGCGCCGCCGGTGATTTCATCGACGCGTTTTACGAAATCCTCCTTGGTGTAAATGATCGTGTGGGCGCAACCATGGGCCTGCGCGAGCTTCGCCTTCTCCTCGCTGCCGACGGTGCCGATCACGGTGGCGCCGAGGTGTTTGGCCCACTGGCCGAGGATCAAGCCGACGCCGCCGGCGGCGGCATGCAGCAAAATGGTATCGCCGGATTTGACGCGATAGGTCTGGCGGATCAGGTATTGCGTGGTCAGGCCCTTCAGCATCATCGCGGCCGCGGTCTTGTCATCGATTCCGTCGGGCAGCTTCAGCAGCCGGTCTGCCGGAATCAGCCGCGCCTCGGAATAGGCACCGAGCGGCGAGGCGCCGTAGGCGACGCGATCACCGGGCTTCAGATCGGTGACGCCGCTGCCGACTTCCTCGACCACGCCGGCGCCCTCGCTGCCGAGCCCGCTTGGCAGTTGCTGGGGATAGACTCCCGAACGGTTGTAGATGTCGACGAAGTTCAAACCGACCGCGGTGTGACGGATGCGCGCCTCGCCCGGGCCGGGCTTGCCGACCTGGACTTCCTCCCAGACCAGAACCTCGGGACCGCCGGTCTTGTGAAAACGAATGGCGTGCGTCATGGGATGATTCTTCCTTCGGTGGGATGAAAAAGAGAAAGATGTTGCGGCGGTTCAAGTCTCGATGATGACGTAGCTGTCCTCGACATGGACCGCAAAGGTCTCGGCCACATAGGGGCCCTTCTCGAGGTCTTCAAGACCTTTGGCAAGTTCTTGAGTAAGCTCTTCGCCGCGTTCGATCGCAACCGGATAGGAGCGGATCTTGACGCGCTTCGGATCGAAGTACGACTGGCCGTTGCGCATGTCGAATTCCCAGCCGTGCCAGGCGCAACGCAGCAGCTCGCCGACGCGCGAGCGCTGATAGACGCCCGGCTCCGGCGAGGTCAATCGCGCCACGCACGCCGCCTTCTCCAGCGGCGCACCGGCATGCGGACAGCGATTGAGCAGCGCAAAGAACTCGCCATTGACGTGGAACACGACGATGTCGCGGCCTTCGACGCCGAAAACCTTGTTGCCGCCGGGCGGGATGTCTGACGTGCGGGCGACGATGTGCCGGGTCATTTTTGACTCTTTGGCCTAGCGCGTGACGAGATTGGATCGAATTGCATCCACGATGAAAGTGCGCCCCCTCTCCCGCTTGCGGGGGGGGGTTGGGGTGGGGGTGTCGCCGCGAGTCATTGTGTGGAGAGAGCCCCCACCCGCCGCGCTTCGCGCGTCGACCTCCCCCGCAAGCGGGAGAGGTGCACCGAGCTCGCTGCCCTGCTCGAGCTTCACAGCTTATAAACCGCGCGGGCGTTGCCAGAGAAAATCTTCTGGCGCTCGACCTCCGACAGCGGCGTCCTGAACGCGAAGCGCGGATCGTCAAAATCCCAATGCGGGTAATCCGACGAGAACAGCAGGCGATCGACGCCGACCCATTCGATCAGCGAGCGCAGATGTTTTGCCTCGTCCGGCTCGTCGATCGGTTGCGTCGTGAACCAGAAATGCTCCTTCACATATTCCGACGGCTTTCGCTTCAGATGCGGCACCTCGCTGCGGAAGGTTTCAAAATGCCGGTCCATCCGCCACATCGCAGGCGGTATCCAGCCGAAGCCGCCTTCGATGAACACGATCTTCAGGTTCGGGAAACGCTCAGGAATTCCTTCGAGCACGAGGCTACAGAGCATCGACGCCATGGTATGCGCGTTGCTCTGGTGTTCTTCAGCATAATAAGACGGCCAGCCGCCGCCGGTCGGCGCGTGCCCGCCATAGCCGCCGACGTGAATGCCGAGCGGCAGGCCGAGTTCCTGGGCGCGCTCATAGATCGGCCAGTAACGCCGCCGCCCCAGCGGTTCGTTGGCGCGCGGGCAGACGTTGATCTGCACATAGCGGCCGGTCTTGGCGCAGCGTTCGATCTCGGCGATCGCGAGCGCCGTATCGTCCTGGCCGGCGAGGATCGAGGCTTTCAATCGCGGATCGCGATCCGACCAGAAGGCTAGCTGCCAGTCGTTGATGGCGCGCTGGATCGCGGCGCCGAATTCGAGATTCTGCTGCGAGAAGATGAAGAGGTCGAGCACCTGCAAAATGCCGTACTCGACATCGAGGGGATCGAGGTGCTGCTTCTGCATGAAGGCAAGGTCGGAGCCCGGAGGTCCGCCGGTCGGCGGCCACGCGTCACGCCGCGCGATCAAGGGCGAAGAGCGCGGATAGGGCGTGGTGCCGATATAGGGCGTGCGAAGATGGCTACCATATTCCCTGAAATGCTGTTGCCAGCGCTTCGTCATGAACTGGTCGAGGTCAGTGTGCGCATGGATGCTCGGATGCACATCGCAATCGATAATCCGCAGCCGGCTCTTGGCGGCGACTTCCTGTTCCAGAATCGGGCGGTCGATGACGTCGCTCATGCGAGCCTCCTTGGTAGAATGTTAAGCCGCGAGCTTTAGTCGCGGAAACGTCTCAAGCGGATTGTCGGCGCACATACGCGAAACGATACTGGCCGGCAGATGCGGCGGCATCGCGTCATCGCCGTCGAACTGCCAGTGCGGATAGTCGGACGCAAACAGGAACATCTTGTCGGAACCGATCTGCTCGATGATATCTGCGACACCAGCCGCATCCGGCGGGCCGTCGAACGGCTGCATGGTGACGCGAAAATGCTCGCGAATGATCGAGGCCGGCTCGCGCTCGACCCAGGGCACCTCGACGCGCACGCCACGCCAGGTCTTGTTGGCGCGCCACATGAAGGCCGGCAGCCAGCTGACGCCCGATTCCATCAGCACCACTTTGAGGCCGGGGAATTTGCCGAACACGCCCTCATAGACCAGACTCAGTATCTGGGCCTGAAACGCCTGCGCCTCCATCAAATAAAATTCGTAGCGGTAGGACGGCCAGCCGATCGAACTCGGCGCGCCGCGATACTGGCTGCCGGCATGGATGGCGATCGGGAGTTTGTGTTTCTCGGCGGCCTGGTACACCGGCCAGAAGTGCCGCTTGCCGAGCAGCTGATCGCCCTGCGCCAGCACCAGCACGGAGACAAAACGATTGTCGGCGGCCCTGCGTTCGATTTCCTCGACAGCGAGATCCGGCGCCTGCATCGGCACCACGATCGAGGCGCTCAAACGCGGATCCTTTGCCAGCCATTCGGCCGATATCCAGTCGTTGATCGCCTTGCAGAAGTCTGCCGCCATATAGGGATCGAACACCGCCTGCGCGCCGTAGAGCACGTTGCAGATCGCGTGGCTGGCGCCGAGCTGGTCGAACGCACCGCGCTGCACCATCGCCAAATCACTGCCCGGTTTGCCCGTCGCGGGGCGCCAGTCGGCGCGGCCGGACAGCGGCATGCTCGGCGGATAGGAATTGAGATCGAGGCCGTCGATGGCGCGGCTGACGACCTGCTCTTTCCAGTGATCGTCGAGATATGGCAGCAGCGTGGTGCGGGTTCCGCCCACCGCGGGATGGATATCGCAGTCGATCCGCGTGGCCGCCATGGCGTTTTCCTGGGATATCTCGTTATTGGCGACCGTTCCGCCGCGCCGCAAATGTGCCGCCGATGCCCCGGCAGCGCAAGGGTCGAGCATGGAAACCGACCGGGTGGCAGACCTTGGATGGACGCATAGCGAGCGATATTCGCGGCCTTGCGGCACGGCGGCAAAGCGCAAATACTCGTCTCAAGCGGTGCCGGGAAAGATTCCGGCTGAACCCGCACGAAACAGGGACCGGGGGAGAAACATTATGACGCATACGGAGCGGAAGGCCGCTAGTTGCGAGAACAGCATGCAGATCGACCGGCGCAGATTCTTAGGGACGACGGGTCTTGCTGCCTTCGGAGTCACCCTCGGCATTTCCGGCAGCGGCGCCGACATTCCCGCCGCCTATGCACAAGGCACGGCGCCCGCGGCCGCCGCGCCGAAGGGGCCGCAATATCTGAAATTCCCCGGCAAGAATGAAAAGCTCATCCTGCTCGGCGACAAGCCGCTGGTGGCGGAGACGCCGGAGAGCCTGCTCGACGACGACACCACGCCGATCGAGAAATTCTTCATCCGCAACAACGGGCAGCTGCCGGAAGAGACAAAGACTCCCGACGCCTGGAAAATCACCATCGACGGCGAGGTCAACAACAAGATCGAGATCACGATCGGCGAGTTGAAATCGAAATACAAGGCGGTGACGCGGCGCATCGTGCTGGAGTGCGGCGGCAACGGTCGCGGAGCATTCTCGCCGCCGGCGCGAGGCAACCAGTGGAGCAATGGCGGGGTCGGCTGCGCCGAATGGACCGGCGTGCCGCTAGCCGATGTGCTCAAGAGCGCGGGGCTGAAGCCAAGCGCGAAATACACCGCGCATTATGCGGCCGATTTGCATCTGTCGGGCGACGCAACCAAGCCGACGATCTCGCGCGGCGTGCGGATAGAAAAGGCGATGGATCCGAACACGCTGATCGTGTGGGGCATGAACGGCCAGCCGCTGCCGAACATCCATGGCGGGCCGGTGCGCCTGATCGTTCCGGGCTGGCCCGGCTCGGCATCGCAAAAATGGCTGACGCGCATCACCATCCGCGACAAGGAACATGACGGGCCGGGAATGACCGAATTTTCCTATCGCGTTCCGATCAAGCCGATGATCCCCGGCGACAAGGGCGATCCAGCGAATTTCCGGATCCTGGAATCGATGCCGGCTCGCTCTGTCATCACAAGCCCGGCGAACGGCGCCAAGTTCGCGGCCGGGACGAAGGAGCTGAAGCTGCGCGGCGCGTCGTGGGCCGGCGATCTCACGGTCAAGCAGATCGACGTCTCGACCGATTTCGGAGCGAGCTGGCAGCGCGCAAAACTGGAAAAGCCGAAGAACAAATATGACTGGCAGCGCTGGACCGCGAGCGTGAAGCTGGCTTCCGACGGCTATTTTGAAATCTGGACCCGCGCGACCGATTCCAAGGGAGCGATGCAACCGCACCAGGCCGGTTTCTGGAATCCGCAGGGCTATGGCGGCAACGCCATGCACCGGATCGCGGTGCTGGTGGGCTGATGCTGCGAGCCTTGGGAATGGCTGTCGCCGCACTGCTGTCGATGACGCCGGCGATCGCCCAGACCGCCTTCACGCCGCGTGACGAAAGCCCGGAGGAATTTGCCGCCGGGACCGGCCGCGACGAGACCTTCTACGCCTGCACCGCCTGCCATGGTTTCAAACTCGTGGCCCAGCAAGGTTTGACGCGCGCGCAGTGGGACGATTCGATCAACCTGATGATCAGGCGGCACAACATGCCGCCCCTCGACGACAAGGATCGCGCCGTGGTGCTGGGCTATCTCGAAGCTGCCTATCCACCGCGCGCGCCGGCTGCGCGCGGCGGCTGGCAGAATCCGTTTGCCAGGTAAGGTGACGCGGTTCATTTGAAGCCTGCGGTTCTTGCCATCGATCCGCGCCCTGCACGAAACGCTGGCGAGCGGCCAGCTCGGGACGATCCTTCACGTCGAGGGTCACAACAGCAACGAAAACTCGCAGAAAATCACCAGCGGATGGCGGCTATCGCAGGAGGAATCGCCCGGCGGCGGCTTCACCGGCGCAGGCCTGCATGTGCTCGACGCCTTCGTCAGCATGATGGGGCCGGTGGAACGGGTCTATGCCCGGCTGCGTCAGCGCGAGACCGGCCCGCCGCCGCTCGATACGGCGGTCGTGGCGCTGGAATTTACCAATGGCGTCACCGGCACCCTTGCCACCGTGCGGGCAACGCCGTTCTACTGGCGCATACACCTGTTCGGAACGGACGGCTCCGCCGAGGTGCTGGATGAAACGACCATGATCGTGCGAAAGAGCGGCGCTGCGCCGCAACGGCTCACCTATCCAGCGACCGACGTGCTGCGCGCCGAGCTCGACGCCTTTGCCAGCGCGATCGAGAACAAGGGTTCATTCCCGGTACGGGAAGCCGAGGTGCTGGCGACCTTGTCGGCGTTCGAGGCGGCGCTGCAATCGATGAAAACCGGCCTGCCCGTGCAATGTCTTCAAGAAAATGCCGGTCAACATGGCCGCTAAAAAAGAACCACGCAAATCGACGCGCTACCGCGACATCGCGGCCGAGCTGCAGAAGGAAATCCGGCTCGGCTCGACGCCGGTCGGCGAACTGCTGCCGACCGAGACCGAGTTGATGGCGTGCTTTGGCGCCAGCCGCCAGACCGTGCGCGAGGCGCTGCGGATCGTCACCGAACAGGGCCTGATCGTGCGGCGGGCCGGGCTCGGCTCGGTGGTGATCGCGGCCGAGCCGCCGGTATTGTTCACGCACAGCGTCAAATCGCTCAATGAATGGCTGCGATATTCCAACGAGACCTATCGCCAGGTGGTGGGCTCCAGCGAAATCGTCGCCGACCGCAACCTCGCCGCCCTGCTCAAATGCGAACCCGGCAAACACTGGTTCCTGATCGAGGCGATCCGCCGCTCCGATGAATTTGCGGATCCGCTGGGCTGGGTGGAAATCTATGTGCTGCGGAAATTCGCCGGCGTGGTGAAGCGGCGCGATCATGGCCGCAGCCCCGTGCATGAGCAGATCGCAAAGATGTTCGGCGAGACCATCGAGTACGCGCAACTGGAAGTGTTCGCGCGCGGCATGCCGGCAAAATTGGCAAAGGCGCTCGGGGTCAAGACCGGTTCACCCGCGCTGACGATGGTGCGCCGCTACTACGGCCTGCGCGAGGAGCTGTTCGAGGTTACCGTCACCACGCATCCGGAGGGACGGTACACCTACACCATGGACATGCAGCGCTCGTTGCGGCCGAAGATGTAGTTGAGATTGGTGGCGCCGCCACCCTCTCCCACAAGGGGAGAGGGGAAGAAGCGCGCATTGACAGACAAATCTATCCGCCTCCAATGTCCGCCCAGAACAAGAACAATGGGTGGATCGCGTGGCGGGCAACGAACAAGAAACTTACGAATGCGACGTGCTGGTGGTCGGCTCGGGCTGTGCCGGCCTGTCGGCCGCGGTCACCGCGGGACATCAACGGCTCAAGGTGCTGGTGGTCGAAAAGGAGCCGCGCTTTGGCGGCACCACCGCGCGTTCCGGCGGCTGGCTGTGGATTCCCGGCACCTCCCTGGCGCGCAACTGGGGGATCGTCGAAAGCCCCGAGCAGGCGCGGACCTATCTGCGGCATGAGGCCGGAAATTCCTACGATGCCGCCCGCGTCGATGCGTTTCTGACCTCCGGTCCCGAAGCGGTGGATTTCTTCACCAGCAAGACCGCGGTGCGTTTCGACATGCCGCTGACCTTTCCGGATTATCACGCCGAAGCTCCCGGCGGCACGCAGGGCGGCCGCTCGATGGTGACGCGGCCGTTCGACGGCCGAGAACTCGGCGAACACCTCAAGGATATCGGCGCGCCCCTGCCCGAACTCACTGTGTTCGGCATGATGCTGGGCTCCGGCAAGGAGATCGTCCATTTCATGCGCGCGACCAAGTCGCTGACCTCGGCGCTGTTTGTCGCCAAGCGGCTGTCGAAGCATCTCGTCGACGTGATCCGCCACGGCCGCGGCATGAACCTCACCAACGGCAATGCGCTGGCCGGACGCCTCGCCAAATCGGCGTTCGATTTGAAGATCCCGTTATGGCTGTCGTCGCCGGTGCGCGAACTCATCACCGACAACGGCACGGTGCGCGGCGCCATCGTCGAGCGCGACGGGCGCAAGATTCGCGTTGATGCAAAGCTCGGCGTCATCCTCGCCTGCGGCGGCTTTCCGCACGATGTGGCGAGGCGCAAGGCGATGTTCCCGCATGCCCCGACCGGCAACGAGCATTATTCGCCCGGCCCGACCGGCAACACCGGCGACGGCTTGCGTTTGGCGGAATCCGCCGGCGGCCACGCCGAGGATTCATTGCCCAATGCCGCGGCCTGGGTGCCGGTCTCGATCACCACGCGCAAGGACGGCAGCAAGGGCGTGATGCCGCATTTCATCGACCGCGCCAAACCCGGCGTGATCGCGGTGACGCGCGAGGGCGTGCGCTTTGCCAATGAAGGCAATTCCTACCACGATTTTGTGCAGGCCATGATGAAGGTCGCAAAACCCGGCGAGGAGATCGCGGCGTTCCTGCTGTGCGATCACCGCGCCTTGCGCAAATACGGCCTCGGCTGCGTGCCGCCGTTTCCGATGCCGCTCGGCCATCACTTGCGCACCGGCTATCTCAAGCGCGGCGCGACCTTGGCTGAACTCGCCGCGCAGGCCGGCATCGACGCCAAGGGGCTCGAGGCGACGCTCGCGCAGTTCAACAAGAGTGCCGCCGACGGACAGGACCCGGCATTCGGAAAGGGCTCGCGCGCCTACAACCGCTATCAGGGCGATGCGCTGCACGGCCCCAACCCCTGCATCGCGCCGATCAAGGACGGGCCGTTCTATGCGATCAAGATGGTGATCGGTGATCTCGGCACCTATGCCGGCATAAGGACCGACGCGAATGCGCAGGCGCTCGGCACCGACGGACAGCCGATCGCGGGCCTCTACGCTGTCGGCAACGACATGGCGAGCATCATGGGCGGCAACTATCCCGGCGCCGGGATTACGTTGGGGCCGGCACTGACGTTCGGGTATATCGCGGGACGGCACATCGCGGGACAAGCGGCATGACGGATTCTCAGTTGCCGATTTTGCATCATTTCGAAGCCTCGCCCTTCTCGGAGAAGATCCGCGTGATCTTCGGCTTCAAGCAGATCGCCTGGCAGTCGGTGCTGATCCCGCGCATCATGCCGAAGCCGGACCTGGTGCCGCTGACGGGCGGCTATCGCCGCACGCCGGTCATGCAGATCGGCGCCGATATTTTCTGCGACACCCGGATCATCCAGCGCGAGATCGAGAAGCGCTTTCCCGAGCCGACGCTGTTTCCGGGCGGCAATGGCGGCGTGCCTGACATGACCGGCTTGTGGACCGATCGGATCTTCTTCGGCAGCGCCGTGTTCCTGGTGTTCGGCTCGCTCGGCGACAAGGTCCCACAGGATTTCATCGACGACCGGACCAAATTGCGCGGCGCGCCGTTCGACGTGAAGGCGATGGCGGCGGCATTGCCGCATCATCGCGACCAGTTTCGCAGCCAAGCGGCGCTGATCGAGGCGCAGCTCGCGCACGGCGGGAAGTTCCTGCTCGGCGAATTCAGCCTCGCCGATGCCGGCTGCTACATGAACATCTGGTACGTCCGCTCGAACCTGCCTGAACTCGCCGACGAACTGCTGGCCGAATTTCCGCGGCTGCGCGAGTGGGAGGACCGGGTCCGCGCGCTCGGCCACGGCACGCGCACCGAACTCTCGGGACAGGACGCGCTCGCCATTGCGGCGAAAGCCACACCCGAGGCCCGTGCGCCGGAGGCGACCCGCGATTTCGAAGGCCGGAGGATCGGCGACGTCGTGAAGGTGTCGGCCGATGAGCCGGTCAAGACGCCGATCGAGGGCGAGATCGTCTCGCTATCGGTTCATCACATCGCGATCCGCAGGCGCGATCCTGATCTCGGCAAGGTCGTCGTTCACTTTCCACGGCTTGGGTATGTTGTGTCGCCCGCCTGATTTGCAGACCGGGTGGAACGAATGCTCATCGGCTCGATTGAGTGTCGATCGAACCGGAGATCTCTTGGTGCGCACGCTCCGCCTGTTCACGGCTCTTGTTCCCGCTCTCCTCCCCGCGACCGTCCTGGCGGCCGGCGCGGAGTGGCAGAGATATGTAATTCCCAGCACCGGAACCAACGTCGAAATTCCGGTGAAGATTTTCAGCAGGGACGCCGAACTGCCGGATGGCGGAACCGGGCGACGCTTCTACACCGACGATCGCCGCGCTGATTTGACCGTCCAATCGGTTGCAAATCCCGAAAACGACTCGCCCGCGGCGTTTCTGGCGAAGAAGAATCCGCCGCCCGGCATCGTCTACAAAAGGGTGACGCCGAACTTCTTCGTGGTGTCCAGCATCCGCAACGACCGGATCTGGTACAACCGCTGCAACCGTTCGGCCGGCTATATGAATTGCGTCCTGATCAATTATCCCGCCGCGGAAAAGCGGCAATGGGATGGCGTGGTCACGCGAATAAGCCACACGTTGGCTAACTAGCATTCACGAACGCCCCGCGGCATATGCTTAAATCCCGGGCAATCGGGAAAAAATGGCAATCGAGTTCCTGCGGCAGGAACCGTTATTGCTGCACTGCGTTGCTCATGGTCGCCACCAGCAACCACGAGTGATTTTGTGAACCGCAGACACTTCCTCGCAGCTTCCGCCTTGCCGCTTGTATCGATCGCGGCGCCCGGACTCCTGACCTCCGCGCACGCGCAGCCGGTGCCTTTCGACCGGTCCCTTGTGCGGCAAATGGCGCGTGATCTGGCCGGCAAGGCCTTCAAGGCGCCCGACAATAAACTGCCGGATAATCTGAAGGATCTGGATTACGATCGTTACCGGGCGATACGGTTTTTGCCGGAACGCGCGCTCTGGCGCGGCGAAAAGCTGCCCTTCGAAGCGCAGTTCTTTCATCGCGGATTTTTCTACGCCAACCGGGTCGATATCTATGAGGTGAAGGACGGCCAGGCCGCGAAGATCGCCTATCAGCCCGACCTCTTTTCATTCGGCAAGCTGACGCCACCCGGCGCGGGTGTCGATCTCGGCTTTGCCGGCTTTCGGCTTCATGCGCCGATCAACAAACCCGACTATTATGACGAGGTTTGCGTCTTTCTCGGCGCGAGCTACTTCCGGGCCGTCGCCAAGGGCCAGTTGTACGGGCTGTCGGCGCGCGGGCTTGCGATCAACACGGGCGAAGCCAAGGGCGAAGAATTTCCGTCGTTCAAGGCATTCTGGATCGAGAAGCCGACAGCCAACGCCAAATCCATTGTGGTGCACGCCTTGCTCGACAGCGAAAGTGCGGCGGCGGCGTATCGCTTCACCATCCGGCCCGGCGATACCACCGTCTTCGACGTGGAAATGGCGATCTATCCCAGAGTCGATCTGGAGCGTGCCGGCCTGATGCCGATGACGAGCATGTTCTTTTTCGGACCGAACGACCGCAAGGACGTCGACGACTTCCGGCCATCCGTCCATGATTCCGACGGGCTGTTCGTGTCCAACGGCCGCGGCGAGGAGCTTTGGCGGCCGCTTCATAATCCGACGGATCTTCAGATCAGCGCCTTCGCCGACCTCAACCCGCATGGCTTCGGCCTGATGCAGCGCCAGAGGGATTTTCTCGCCTACCAGGACCTCGAATCCGGTTTCGAGCGGCGGCCAAGTCTGTGGGCGGAGCCGATCGGAGACTGGGGCGAAGGTTCGGTCAAGCTGATCGAAATTCCGACCAGGGAAGAAGTGCACGACAATATTGCGAGCTTTTGGCAACCCAAGGCAGCTTTGCAGGCCAAGGGCGAACACACCTATACCTATCGGCTGAATTGGGGACCGGACGTTCCGAAGCCGACCCCGCTGGCGCGGTTTTCCCGGACCGGCATCGGCGCAAGAGGCGATAACGCCACGCTGTTCGTGCTGGACCTGGTCGGCGACAGGTTGAAGTCCGTCGACCCAAAGACCCTGCGGGGCGCTGTGACCGCGGAGAAGGCCAAGATCCAGAACATCGTCACCCAGCCGAATCCGGCCACCGGCGGCTGGCGTTTGAGTTTCGAACTTTTGAAGGAGAAGAATCCCGTCGAGATACGCGCATCGCTCATGCAGGAGAACGAGGCGGTATCGGAACTTTGGGTATATCGATGGACACCCTAGCGAAAGTCCATGGAACGCTGCGCAGCGTTCCTCCGCCGAACCAGTTCCTTCCCCGTGAAGCGCCAATGGAAATGGCGCTCCAGCCGCAGCAGCGATTCGAGCCGCAAGCCAAAGCCGCGGATTTCACGACGGCATGGCCGCGGCGCGCATGCATCCTTGCCGGCACCGTCTTGCTGACCCTGGCCGGCTGCTACGAAATGTATCAGGTGCTCCAGGTCGGAGGCGTGACGATCCTGGAGTGGATGATCCTCGTGCTGTTCGTGCTGTTGTTTGCGTGGATTGCGTTTTCCTTCACGTCGGCGATCGCCGGCTTCTTCGTGCTGCTGTTTCGACGCAAGGACGAACTCGGCATCGATGCCGGCGCGGCCCTGCCGGCGATCGAAGGTCGGACCGCGATGTTGCTGCCCACCTACAATGAGGACCCCTATCGCGTTCTGGCCCGGCTGCGCGCCATCTGTGAATCGGTCGAGGAAACCGGATGCGCGGCGAAGTTCGACTGGTTCGTTCTGAGTGACACGACCGATCCTGCGATCTGGATCGCCGAGGAGAAGTGTTTTCTTCAACTCCGGCATGAAGCCGGGCCGGCAGCCAGGATTTTCTATCGTCACCGTCCGGAAAACACCGCGCGCAAATCCGGCAATATCGAGGATTGGGTCAAGCGGTTTGGCTCCGACTATGAATGCATGCTTATCCTGGATGCCGACAGCCTGATGACAGGGGACACCATCGTGCGGCTGGTCGCTGCGATGGAGCGACATCGACATGTCGCGCTGATCCAGACGCTGCCGATCGTGGTCAACGCCAGAACGTCGTTCGCGAGGTGGCAGCAGTTTGCCGGCCGGCTGTACGGTCCGTTGATCGCCGCCGGAATTGCCTGGTGGCATGGATCCGAAGGCAATTACTGGGGACATAACGCCATCATCCGCGTCAGGGCATTCGCCCGCTACGCCGCGCTTCCTGAACTCCGGGGCCGCAAGCCGTTCGGCGGGCACATCCTCAGCCATGATTTCATCGAGGCTGCGTTCATGCGCCGTGGCGGCTGGGCCATCCATATGGCGCCCACGCTCGGCGGCAGTTACGAGGAATGCCCGCCGTCGCTGCTGGATTTCGCCGCCCGCGACAGGCGATGGTGTCAGGGCAATCTGCAACATCTGGCGGTGCTGCCCTCGCGCGGCCTGCACTGGGTCTCGCGGCTCCATCTTCTGACCGGGATCGGATCCTACCTGACGGCGCCGCTCTGGTTCATCTTTCTGGGGCTCGGCATCCTGGTCTCGCTGCAGGCGCAGTTTGTCAGGCCCGAATATTTCCCGAAGGGGTTCTCGCTGTTTCCGACATGGCCCGCGCAGGATCCGATCCTGGCGGCCTGGGTTTTCGTCGGCACGATGGGCATGCTGATCCTGCCCAAACTGCTCGCCTGGATCGTCATGCTCACCCGACGCGACGAGCGGAAAAAGTTCGGCGGCGGCTTTCGCGCCCTTGCGGGGATCGTCGCCGAGACATTCCTGTCAGGCCTGACGGCGCCGGTAATGATGATTTTCCAATCGTCCGCAGTCGGTGAAATCCTCCTGGGACGCGATGCCGGATGGCAGGTTCAGCGCCGCGACGACGGCGCGGTATCGCGTCAAGATACGCTCCGCAAATATTCGGTTCCGACATTCTTTGGCATCGCGATGGCCATCAGCGCCTACGCGGTGTCATTGCCGCTGCTGCTGTGGATGATGCCGGTTATTCTCGGCCTGCTGCTCGCTATTCCGCTTGCCACGCTGTCTTCCTCGAGCGCTGGAGCGACTTCCAGTCTGTTCCGCACACCGGAGGAGACTTCGCCGCCGCAGGTCTTGCGGCGGGCCAACGAACTGGCCAGCGCCTCACACCGGGCGGTTTCCTGCCCGCTTCTCGAACTCCGCCGTGACGCCGGCCTGCGCGAGGCGCATCTCGACAATCTGTCCGGTCCGAGGCCGCGGAATCGCGGCGAGATCGATCCGCATCTCGCGATCGCGCGCGCCAAGATCGAGGACGCCGAAACCTTGGACGAGGCGGCCACATTCCTCAGCCCTCGCGAGACATTTGCCGCCCTTCATTCACCGGCCGTTCTTGGCGCCCTGCTGGATTTGCGACAGACGACCAATGAGCAGCGCACGGATTGAAGGATAGACTGGTCGCAGTGCGGGATTGATACACCGCAGCAGCGCCAACCTGATTGACCAAACCAGCGCTTCGCTTTCAAATAGCCGCATGGCGGAGCAAACGACGGTAACCGAACCGGCACAAATTCCACGCTTCACCGCGAAAGGCGTGTGGCGTGGCTGCGTTGAAATCGCACCGATCGCCGTGTTCATCATCCCGTTCGGGATCGCGTTTGGCGTCGCCGCTTCCGCCAAGGGTATCGCGCCGGAAGTCAGCATCCTGATGAGCATCGCGATCTATGCGGGCGCCTCGCAATTCGCGCTGCTGGATCTGTGGTACGCGCCGTTGCCGCTGGCGACCCTCGCGCTCACGGTACTCGCCGTCAACGCGCGGCACATTCTCCTCGGCGCGGCGCTCGCGCCGTGGCTGCTGCAGATCCCGATCAAGGGGCGGCTGGCGGCGCTGATCGGGCTCAGCGACGGCAGCTTTGCGTACGCCATGTCCGCCCGCGAGCGGGGAGAAGTCGACGCCGGCATTCTGTTCGGTAGCGGCATCGCGATGTGGCTGATATGGATCGCCAGCACCGCGGTCGGCGCCCTTGCGGGTTCATTTCTCGGCGATCTGACGCGCTTCGGCTTCGATGCGGTCATGGTGACGTATTTCGCGGCCGTCGTCGTTGGCCAATGGAAGGGGACTAAGGACCTGTATCCCTGGCTTGCGGCGGCGGCGGTTGCCGTGATCGGGACGTATGTTCTGCCGCCGGGCTGGCACATCATCGCGGGCGCCCTGGCCGGCGGAATCGTCGGAACCTGGCGCCATGGTTGATACGGTTGCGGCGGTTGCAGCCGTCCTGCTGCTGACTTTGGTCACGATGGCGACGCGGGTCGGCGGCGTCTGGATGATGTCTTACGTCAAAATCACGCCGCGCATCGAAGCCTTCCTCAAATACATGGCGGTATCGGTTCTGATTTCGATCGTCGTCCCGACAACGCTGGCGGCGGCGCCGCGGATCTGGATGGCCGTCGCGGCGGCCGCGATCGTGGCCATCGTCACCCGCAGCGCGCTCAGCGCCATGCTGGTGGGCGCGGCCGTGGCGGCGGTGGTGAAGACTTTGGGGATGTGAGGTGGAGCGGAGATCCGCGGCGCCAAGCCCGCCTACGCCAAGAGGCTTCGGCGAGGCAGCCTTCGCACACTTCGCTACGATAGGGTACGTTCCGGCTTGCCCAGCCGTAGCTCGCGAAGCGAGCGAAGGCTGGTGGGCGCGACAGGGATCGAACCTGTGACCCCTACCATGTCAAGGTAGTGCTCTCCCGCTGAGCTACGCGCCCTAGATTGGGATGACCATCCCGCTCCAGCTTTGATCGTATTGGGTGCGGTCCGTATATCGGCTCCAAAGCGCCCCCGCAAGGACGCTTCTGGGTAATTTCCGGTGTGATTTCGAGCTAAAATGGTACCCGAATCAGGCCGCCAGCATCTTGTTCACTTCGCTGACCAATTCGCGCAGGTGGACAGGCTTGGCCAGCACCTTGGCGTTTTTCGGGGCTTCCGAATCAGAATTGAGGGCAACGGCCGCAAAGCCGGTGATGAACATGATCTTGATATCGGGGTCGAGTTCCGAGGCGCGGCGCGCCAGTTCGATGCCGTCCATTTCGGGCATCACGATATCGGTCAGCAGCATCTCGAACGGCTCCTCGCGCAGCCGCTGATAGGCCGACAGGCCGTTATCATGGGGCGAGACCTGAAATCCGGCGTTTTCCAGCGCCTTGACCAGGAAGCGGCGCATGTCGTTGTCGTCTTCGGCGAGGAGGATTTTGTGCATGGCGGTCTGTCGTCGAATCCGGCTTGGAGGGTCAGTCTGCACACTAAGCCCGACAGACGGTAAAGATCGGGTGAAAGGCAGCAGTGTGCGGGTCACGGCGAGCGGCGCTATTTCTGTACCGGAACGCGCCAGAGATCAATCAAGGCAGGCGTTTTCCGCATTTGAGATGTGTTCCAGTACCATTGCGGCTTTTTTCACTTGGCAGAATGATTGTGATTATCGACAATGCGTCCTCATAAAATCTCTGGTTTTCCGGCAGAATCGGTTGCTCTATCGCGAGGCTTGATCGACTGTCTTGATCGACTGCTTGGGAAGCACGGATCCAAGGGACGGCGCCCGACGATGACCCAGTTTGATGGCGAACTGTCGCCTCCGTTCGAGATCGTGGAGCCGGCCAGCTGGCGGGCGCCGATCATCTTCAATTCCCCGCATTCCGGCTCGGTCTATCCGCTGGAATTCCTCAACGGCTCCCGGATCGATCTGGCAGCATTGCGCCGCTCCGAGGATTCGTTCATGGACGAACTGATCGCAGATTTGAGCGATCGCGGCTTTCCGACGGTGCGGGTCAATTTCCCGCGCTCCTATGTCGACGTGAACCGCGAGCCCTATGAGCTCGATCCGCGCATGTTCACCGGCCGGCTGCCGAGCTTTGCCAATACCCGCTCGATGCGGGTCGCCGGCGGTCTCGGCACCATCCCGCGCGTGGTCGGCGACGGGCAGGAGATTTACCGCGAGCGGCTCAATGTCGACGAGGCGCTGGGGCGGATCGAGGCGCTCTACAAGCCCTACCACCGCGCATTGCGGCGGCTGATCAACAAGGCGCACCAGGCGTTCGGCACCGTGATCCTGGTGGATTGCCACTCGATGCCGTCGATCGGCGTATCGCGCGACGAGCCGCGGCGGCCCGATATCGTGATCGGCGACCGCTACGGCACCAGCTGCGCCGCACTGCTGCCCGACGTCGTCGAGGACGTCATGAGCGGGCTCGGCTATTCGATCGGCCGCAACAAGCCCTATGCCGGCGGATTCATCACCGAGCATTACGGCAATCCGGCAAGCGGACTGCACACCGTGCAGCTCGAACTCAACCGCGCGATCTATATGGATGAACGCCGCCGCGAGCGCTCACCGCGCTTTGCGCAGGTGGCGGCCGATTTCGCTGTTCTGGCCGACGCGCTGGCCAACGTGCCGCTCGGCGACCTCGGGCCGTTCCAGGCCGCGGCGGAGTAAATTGATTCACCGTCATTCCGGAGCGCACGCGAAAGCGGGCGAATCCGGAATCTCGAGATTCCGGGTCCGCGCTGCGCGCGCCCCGGAATGACAATCCCAAAAGAAAAAAGGGCCGCTTGAATGAACAAGCGGCCCAAGTCTAGGGAGGAAACGCCCAAGGAGGGCAGCGATAGGGCGAGGCCCTACCGCACCGCAACAATATGCGGCCGCGCTGCACAAAACGCAAGTCCTTTCGAAACTTTGCCAGCGTAATCCCGGCGAGGCTGGCTGTTATGCAACAGGTCAGTTAAATACTAATTTTCCTTTTATATTCAATATCTTGCGAAGAAAATTCCGTGGGAACCCGGTGTTACGGAGCGGCCACAATTCACAAATCTCGATGTTGTGAATAGCCGTGTCACCAAAAATGCATGCCTAAACGAAGCCGATTCGAAACCCCAAAGGGGACCCTGAGTCGGACGAAAGGGGGACCTGAGTCGGATGAGATGGGAATAACATTCCGTTAATCGTGCGCCGATCGCAGGATTGAGCTAGGCAAGAACGCGAACGCTTGAACGCCCCTCCGCCCTTTCAAGGAACTGCCGTGACGGTCATCGATTTCACAGCCTTTATCGGCCGCCTTGCAACCGCCTCTGGCGAAACCATTCTGCCATTCTTCCGGACCTCGCTTTCGATCGACAACAAGAGCGCCAAGGATTTCGATCCCGTCACCGAGGCCGACCGCGCCGCCGAGGCCGTCATGCGCCGGCTGATCAAGGGCAACTTTCCCCAGCACGGCATCGTCGGCGAGGAATTCGGCAACGAGCAGGAAAACGCCGAATATGTCTGGGTGCTCGATCCGATCGACGGCACCAAATCCTTCATCGCGGGTTTTCCGATCTGGGGCACGCTGATCGCGCTGATGCACCGGGGCACGCCGGTGTTCGGGATGATGCACCAGCCTTACATCGGCGAGCGTTTTTCCGGCGACAGCGGCTCGGCGCAATATTCCGGCCCCTCCGGCGAACGGAAGCTTTCCGTGCGGCGCTGCGCCTCGCTGGCGGACGCGACTTCCTACACGACAAGCCCGCTATTGATGAACGCCGCCGACCGGGCCGCCTTCGGCCGGGTCGAAGAGGCGGTGAAGCTGACGCGCTATGGCGGCGATTGTTATTCCTACTGCATGCTGGCGGCCGGCCATCTCGACCTCGTGGTCGAGACCGAGCTGAAACCCTATGACATCGCCGCCCTGATCCCGATCATCACCGGCGCCGGCGGCATCGTCACCACCTGGGACGGCAAGCCCGCCCAAAGCGGCGGCCGCATCATCGCCGCCGGCGACGCCCGCGTGCATGAAGCGGCGATGAAACTACTCAACAGCTAGCGCATTCTTTTAAAGACGATCTTCGGGCAACCACTTGGTGTTGCCCCCCGGGAAAACCGGTTCCATCCCCATCAAGTGCGGGGCAGGTTCTTTCCTCGGGACAAACGGTTTGCCCGGCGATCATGCTCCAGGCCACGGAAGGCACCGCATGGACGCACTGCTGATCGTGGACATGCAGGTCGGGCTGCGGAGCGGCGATCCCAAGCACGATCTGCCAGGGGTCATCGACCGCATCAACCGGCTCGCCGCCAGCGTGCGCGCGCAGTCCGGCATGGTCATTTTCATCCAGCACTGCGGCGACACCGGCGACGATTTCGAGCCGCAATCACCGGGCTGGGCGCTGCTTCCCGAACTCATCAGGGATCCCGCCGATGTCGTCGTTCAGAAGAGCATGAACGACCCCTTCGCCGGCGCCGAGCTGCAGGCCCGCCTCGGCAGGATCGCGCCGGACCGCGTGCTGGTGACCGGGTGGGCCACCGATCTGTGCGTCGACGCCACCGTCCGATCCGCCGTCTCGAACCAGCACAACGTCGTCGTGGTGACCGATGCCCACACCTTGAGCGACCGCCCTCACCTCGATGCGGTCAGCGTCATGCGGCATCATCATTGGGTCTGGTGCAATCTCATTTCCCAAAAACCCGTCCGCCTCGCGGCCACCGACGAACTCGTGCCTTGACCGCACCGATGACGTAACCCGGGGCACAAAAAATCTGCTATAAGCCGCGACGCGACAGACGCTTTAGACATCTGCGCAGGGAGGCTTGCATGAGGATTTGGGGCGCGCTGGCGGCCGGATTGTCGCTGCTATTATTGCCGGCCGCGGGCACGGCACAGGATTTTCCAACCAAACCGATCAAATTGATCGTGCCGTTCCCACCCGGCGGGCCGAACGACATCATCGCCCGGGTTGTCGGCCAGCGCATGTCGGAACTGGCCCGGCAGCCGATCGTGATCGAAAATCGCAGCGGACAGGCCGGGGTGCTGGGCACTGACGCGATCGCGAAAGCCGCGCCCGATGGCTACACCATCGCCATCACCAGCGCGAGTTCGCTCGTCATCAACCCGTCACTGGAGAAAATGCCCTACGACGTGCGGAAGGATCTCGCACCGGTCACGCTTGTCGTGACCGTGCCGGAAATGCTGGTCGTGGCCAGCAACGTTCCGGCCAACAACATGGCCGAACTCATTGCCCTCGCCAAGGCGCAGCCCGGTAAGCTCAATTTTGCCTCCGCCGGCGTCGGCGGCCTGCCGCATCTGGCCGGCGAACTGTTCAAGCTGACCGCAAAACTCGACATCGTGCATGTGCCGTATCGCGGCGCGGCGCCCGCCATCAACGACCTGCTCGGCCAGCAGGTGCAGATGACGTTCCTCGACCTGCCGGTGATCCTGCCGCATATCAAGGCGGGCTCCCTGAAGCCAATTGCACTGGGCTCCCCCACCCGCGCGCCGACCGCGCCCGACGTGCCGACCACGGCGGAAGTCGGCATGCCCGATCTGTTGATCGAAAACTGGTACGGCATGATCGCGCCGGGAGGCACACCCGAGAAGATCATCACTGAGCTGAACCGCATCGCCAACGAGGCGATGGCCGATCCCAGCGTCAAGGCCAAACTCTCCGATCAGGGCCTCACCGTGGCCGGCGACAGCCCGGAGCATTTCCGCGGCTTCATCGACTCTGAAATCAAGAAGTGGTCGAAGGTGATCAAGGACGCGGGCCTCGAAACGGCGAAGTAATTCTCTCCAAGCGTATCCTCTTCAAGAACGGTGCTGTGCTCACGCCTTGCGGCCACCTTCGCTTCCGCGCGGGAGGGCCAAAGATGACGCCGCTACGAAATCCTCCTGGTGCCTCAGCCAACACAGGGCGTAGCGGCTAGTATCGCGCGCGGATCAGACACCTGCTTACCTGCCGGTCGCAGTAGAGCATGCATTTGTTCTGATGCCCTCGCCAGTCACCGCCCCCGCCCGTGGGGTTGGCACATCTGCCGACGCAATTTGCGGCCCGATCCTCGCATCGCGAGGCTGTCATGGCTTCTGCCTGTGCGTTGAGGAGCATTCCGGTGCCTATAAGGGTGATCGCGAAGAAAAGGTGCCGTGTCATGGTCTGACCTCCTGAAAAAGCCATGAGACGCTCGCCAGCCTACTCCTTTCGAAAATGTCGTCTATTGGCCTTTGCGCCATTCCCGCTGCAATGCGGAATTTGGCGTCGTCCGCTTGCAGCGTGCGACAGCAACGCGCTGATAATGCTTGGTGCTTTTGCCGTATGGTTCAGTATTCTGGCCTCCAAACCGAATGTCGAGGACGTGCCATGGTGTCGCAAACGATCGGCGGGCTGGAATCCAAGGTGGACTCCAAGGCGCGCCTGGCATCGGACCCGAGCGAATCCACGCCCGAATCCACACCGCTGGTGCGTACGTTCCACCAGATCCTGCTCTGGCCGCTTCAACTGCTGCCGCTGAAGGAAGGTTCGCAAATCCATCATCACTGGGAGCTCCTCGAGAAGGACGCCGGCCGGATCTGGAGGGAAGTGGATGACGAATTCTGCGCCGATCCCGACGCCTTCCAGGAACGGCACTATCGCGAATTCGTGACGTTCCTGCCCTATGTGCAGCGTCTGCTCTACGGCGAAGGCGCCAAGCGCCGCTCCATGGCCGCCTACGGCGAATCCCCGATAAAAGCTTACCGCCGGACGGACGTGGCAGCGGTGAGGATCCTCTTCCCCGAACGGGACGCACCTGTCGTCTTCGATGTCCGGCACGTCGATCTCTACTTTTTCTATGACGTCGATCTCGTCATTCTTGCCGTCGAAGTGTCCGGCTCCGACCTGCCGCTCGACGTGGTGCAGGACTCCCTGCATCGGTTCGGCCGCGCCTATCCTGCGGGCTGGACCGCAGAGGGAAACGGCATCAACTGCCCCCGCAAGGTGGAATGGCTGGCGGCAGACGGGCGCGTGCTCGCGGTGTCGGACTACGAGGACAGAAAGCAGTATCTGGCATCGGTGTGTCGCGAGCGGGCGCCGCCGCTCGCCGCGCACTGGCAATATTTGCTCAACCCGATGGCGGCCCATCACTCCGATCAGGCGGGAGCGCTGCGGTTCCGCCAACTCGAATATTATCGCATGCCGTTGATGGCTTATCTCGCCGTCGATCATCCGGAGCGGCTGACGCGGGCAGACTTCGCCCGGCTGGCCTACGCGAACGCGCCCGGCGACCGGCATGCGCTGCCCTACTCCGAGAAGTATCTGACGAGCTTCGAAGAGAACCATTGCTACGACAGGTACTACGACGAAACCCAATCCGACGCCCGGCTGCGCACACGCGTGATGTGTTGCGATCACGCGTTCCTCATCGTCGGCGACGCCGCGAGGCCCGTATTCCTGGATGCGGAGCGCGGCGTTCTTGGCCAGTTCCGTCATCAGTTCTTTCTGCTGGCGCTGATCGCGCACATGCACAAGGGCGCCTTGCTGATGATGTCCGACCGCCTGGTGCACGCTGTCACGCGTCTCAATATCGAGCAGCAGGACACCGTGCGACGATTCCGCGCCGAGATCAGGGGCCTGCTCGAAATATTCCTTCGCTTCACCCACCGGTACTGGTTTCACGACGTATCGGAGCACGTGCAGACCCGCGAGGTGTTCCACGCCCTGGTCAAACACCTCGGCACCGATCGCCTGTACGTCGATATCAGGGAAGAGCTGAAGGATATGGGCGCCTATCTCGACAGCGATCTGCTGCGTCGCCAATCGAACATCTTCCTCAGGCTCACCGTCGTGACCATGATCGGCCTGATCGGCACCACCACGACAGGCTTCCTCGGCATGAGCAGCCTGATCGCCGCCACCGACCACCATCTCGCGGCGAAGGCGGTTTACGTAGCCGTAACGGCGGCCGCTTTCGCAGCGCTTACGCTCTATACGCTGGCGAAGTCGCAGCGCATTGCCGGTTTCCTCGATGCGCTGACCAATGAACGATTGCCGCTGCGAACCAAGGCCGACGCACTGCTGGATATCTGGCGCAAGAAGTGATGACTGCTTGCCGCTTTTGGCGGGATAGCGGACATTCGGCCGCAGCGTGATCTATCGATTGCCTCAACTCGGTAAAAGCGGCGAGCCACAAACTCGTATCAGAGCCATCGAGCGCGTTTGAAACGCACATAAAGCACCGCGCAAAGCAGGGCGATAACGCCGACCACGACAAAGTAGCCGTACTGCGTCTTCAACTCGGGCATGTTTTCGAAATTCATGCCGTAGATCCCGGCGATCGCGGTGGGCACGGCCAGGATCGCGGCCCACGCGGCCAGCTGCCGCGTAATCGCGCTCTGACGCTGCTGCTCCAATAGATTGCTCACTTCGAAAACCGAAGTCAGCACGTCTCGCAACGAGTTCACCATCGCTTCGACGCGCCGCACGTGGTCCAGGACGTCCTGGAAATAGGGACGGGCGTTAGCGTCAAGACACGGTGTATCAATGTGTACGAGCCGGCCGCAGACCTCCATCATGGGACCGATAATTCGCTGAAAGCGGATCAACTCCTGGCGCAGCCCGAAGAGCCGTTTGACGTCTGCGCGACTGAGGAAGCTGTCAAGCGCGCTTTGCTCCATCTTGAGAACGTGTTCCTCGATCGTCTCGACCACCGGCAGGTATCCATCAACGATAAAGTCGAGGATGGCGTGCAAGACATAATCCGGACCATGTCCCAGCAGGCTGGGAGCCGCTTCGAGTTGGGCGCGCAGTTCGCTATGCGCCCGAGCCGAGCCATGCCGAACCGTGATGATAAAATTCTTTCCGACAAAAATCGCTGTTTCGCCATGGGCGATGTGATCCTGCTCAAGATGAGCCGTGCGCGTCATGACAAACAGCTGGTCGCCGTAGACGTCAATTTTCGGCAGCTGGTTTGCCTTGAACGCATCCTCGATCGCGAGCGGATGAAGCCCGTAGTTCTTCTCGAGTTGCTCAAGCTCTCGTTTCGAAGGTTCGAATAGCCCGATCCAGACAAACTCGGACTTGCCCTTGCAATCGATGGGTTCGTCCAGCGAAACGGCTTTGACATTCTTGCCATGACGATACAGGTGGGCTGCCACAACGCTCACAACAAGCTTCCTCCGGACATAATGAGCGGGTGCACACCCTACCACATAAATTGCCCAGACAGTTCTTGTGGCAGCGTTGCAGCGCCTGTATCACGCCCTCGGATTTAGCTTGCGGGCCGAGCGCTAAATTTATGAGTACAGCCCCTCAATAATCCAGCCGCCCGAACAATTCGCCGAACGGGATCATGATGTGGGTCCGGTACGCCTCGCGCCTTTGCAGGGTGCGATACCAGCGCTCGACCTGTGGCAATGGCGGGCGGTCGATTTCCAGTTCGAAGTAGCGATAGAGCGACGTCCCGGCCGCGATGTCGGCAAGCGACAAGGTCTCGCCGAGCAGGAAGCTGCGTTCCTCCAGCAAGTGGTCGAGTTTCTCGAAATCCCTGGCGCAACGCGCCAGCGCGGCCTTGATCGCCGGCCAGTCTCGCTTGTCTGCCGGCGTCCGGTAGAATCCCCAGAATACGCCGCTCAGGAAATCCGGCTGCAACGCGGTTTGCGACCAGTCCATCCAGCCGTCGACGGCGGCACGCGCCACCGGATCATCGGACCAGAATCGATCTGCCCCGTAGCGCGCGGCCAAATACCGGAGGATCGCATGCGATTCCCACACCACGGCGTCGCCATCCCGGATCACGGGAATGCGGCCGTGCGGATTCATCGCCAGAAAGGCTGGCGCATCGAGCCCGCCGGCCGAACCGCCGGCATCGATATGCTCATGGGCAAGGTCGAGCTCGCCGATCAGCCACATGACTTTCTGGACGTTGAACGAACTGCGGCGTCCCCAGACCTTGAGCATTCTCTTTCTCCAAATTACTTCGGCGCCATCTTGCGCAGATGCTCTACCAGTTGCTGCGCCGGTTTCGGCAGCGACTTAAAACTGCGGGCACAGATCGCAAGCCTGCGGTTGGCCCAGGGATCCCTGATCCTGATGACGTTGATCTTCATCGACCGCGCGCAGCGCCTGGCCGCCACTTCAGGCATCACGGCGACGCCGATGCCGGCAGAGACCATCTGCCCGATCGCATCGAAATTGTTGAGCCGCGCGCGAAACCGCAAGCGCGCGCCGAGCCGCGCCGCGTGGCCGGTGACATGGGCGTGCAGCGCGCTCGAGGTGATCAGGCCGACGAAGTCCCGCTCCACCACCTCGCGGAAATCGACCTGCCGCCGGTTCGACAGTTCGTCCTGGCGCGCGGTGACCAGCACCAGGCGGTCTTCGCTGTAGGGGATCCGCTCGATGCCGTCGGGCAGCGCGTGCTCGGCGGCGAGCCCGAGATCGGCGGCGCCGCTGGCGATGGCCCGTGCGATGTCGGCGCTTTCGCGCTCCTCGACGTCGATCGAGATATGCGGATGCTGGCTCAGGAACGCGGCCAGCGCCTTCGGCAGATATTCCGACAGGCCTGATGTGTTGGCGAGGAAGCGGACGGTGGCCTTGACGCCGCGCGAGAAGGCGGCGAGATCGCCGCGCAGCGCGTCCACATTGTGCATGACGATGCGGGCGTGATCGAGCAGGCTTTCGCCAGCCGGCGTCAATTCGACGCCGCGGCGGCCACGCTGCAGCAGTGAAACGCCAAGCGCGGCCTCCAGGCCCTTGATCCGCGCGCTGGCCGAGGCCAGCGCCAGATGCACGCGGTTCGCGCCATTGGTGATGCTGCGCGTCTCGGCCACCGCGATAAAGAGCTGTAGATCGACCAGATCGAAGCGCATCACGAATTCCGATATCTGCCTTCGGCCTGGCCGAATGCTGTCTCCGTAATCTCCAGATTGTGCCTGATAGCGCGATCGGTCAATGTGGCCGCATGATCGATTCCATGCTCATTCTCATCGCGGCCGCGTTCCTGCTCGCCGGTTTCATCAAGGGCGTCATCGCGCTCGGCCTGCCGACGGTGTCGATGGGCCTGCTCGCGGTGACGATGCCGCCCGGCCAGGCGATCGCGATCGTGATCGTTCCGGCGATCGTCACCAATATCTGGCAGACCTTCGGCGGCCCTTACTTGCGCGACATCATGCGGCGGCTGTGGCCGCTGATGGTCGGCACCGTGATCGGCATCTGGCTCAACGGCGGACTCTTGACCGGGCCCTATGCGGCCTATGGCACCGTCATCCTCGGCGTGCTGCTGGTGATCTATGCCATCGTGGGCCTGAGCAAATTCAGCTTCAAGGTCGCGCAACGCGACGAGAAGTGGATCGGCGGCATCGTCGGCCTTGTCACCGGCGTGATCTCGGCCGCGACCGGCGTTCAGGTCATCCCGTCAATGCCGTTCATGCAGGCAATCGGCATGCAGAAGGACGAACTGGTGCAGGCGCTCGGCGTGTTCTTCACGGTCGCCACCGTGGCGCTCGCCTTCAACATCACCGCGGCGGGCCTGCTCACGGCCGCAACCGCGCTGCCGGGCGCGGTGGCGATGGCGGCGTCCTTTGCCGGCATGTTCATCGGCCAGGCGGTGCGAACGCGGATGCAGCCGGACGTGTTCCGCCGCTGGTTCCTGATCGCGATGATCTTCCTCGGGCTCTATCTAGCCGTCGGCGGGTTTCTGAAAATTCACGGCTAGGGCGTGATGATTTCTCGAGCCTGAGCAGACCGGACCACCACGCCTAAAGACGCCCCACCCAAATGGGTTAGGTCAGCGGGTCTGCAACATCGCCACGCGAAACCCGAGATAGACGAACATCCCGCCGAGCACGCGGTTGATCCAGGCGATCACGCGCTGGGAGTGCCGGATCCGGGAGGCGGCCTTCGACGCAAACGCCGCGACGGCCAGGCACCACAGCGTGCCGTTGAAGATGAAGATCAGGCCGAGGGCCAGGAAGGCCGCCGTCTTGTGCGGCGAATCGGCGGCCACGAATTGCGGCAGGAACGCCAGGAAAAACAGCGCCACCTTCGGATTGAGCGCGTTGGTCAAGGCCCCCTGCCAGAACACCCGGCGCAGCGAGACCGTCCCCTCCTGCACGGCTGCTTCAGCAATTGGGGCCGCGCGCGACAGCAGCATCTGGAGGCCCGTAAACACCAGATAGGCCGCGCCGACCAGCTTCAGGACCGTAAAGGCGGCCGCCGACGTCATCAGCAGCGCGGACAGGCCAATCGCGGCACCAAACACGTGAACCAGGCAGCCACAGCAGATGCCGAGCGCGGCCGCGGCCCCGCCGCGCCACCCCAACTGGATGCTGCGGCCGATGATATAAGCGGTATCGGGCCCCGGCGTGACGTTGAGCAGCAACCCCGAGAGGATGAACAACCAGAGTTCGTTTATGCCGAGCAGCTCGCCCATGTTTTGACCAGTTCCCTCGTGACAACCCATTGTTCCAGCGCATGCCAATCGCAATTGGATTGCGTTACTATCACTTCTGGATCGGCGTTCCGCCAGATACAGCGTATTTAATAATCATTGGAATCGCTTGGCCGACCACATAGTAGTATGCAAGTGCGGGAGTTTTAGGGATACATGGAAAGACGGCTAGCCGCCATCGTTTGCGCTGATGTCGCCGGCTATTCCCGCATGATGGGAGCCGACGAGGCGGGCACGCATGCCACCTTCAAGGCCCATCGGACCGCGATCTACCCGATCATCCTCAATCATGGCGGCCGTCTGGTGAAGAACACCGGCGACGGCTTCCTGCTGGAGTTTCCCAGCATCGTCGGCGCCATAGAGGCCGCGGTCGCGATGCAGATGATGATGGCTGAACGAAACCATCATTTGCCCACCGACCGCGTGATGCAATTCCGTATGGGCATCCATATGGGCGACGTGATGGCCGACGAGGACGAGGTGTTCGGCGACGACGTGAACATCGCCGTCCGGCTCGAATCGGTGGCCGCCCCAGGCGGCGTGGCGGTGTCGGGCAAGGCCTATGGCGAGGCCGGCAAGCGCCTCAGCGTTCCCCTGGTCGATGCCGGTCCGCACCGCTTCAAGAACATCGAGGAGCCGGTCAGCGTCTGGACCTGGGAGCCTGAAGGCGCGGACCACCGCAGCCGCGAGGCCAGGGACACCGCGAACCTGCCTGCGCAATACCGGACCGCTATCGTCGGCGTGCTGCCGTTTGCCAATCTGAGCGAGAGCGCGGACGAGTATTTCTCCGACGGCCTCACCGAGGACCTGATCCACGCATTGTCGCTGCAATCGTTCTACCGGGTGCTGAGCCGTAACTCGACGTTCTCCTTCAAGGGCAAGAACCTGAGCACCCGCCTGATCGCGCGGGAGATCGACGCGAGCTACCTGATCCAGGGCTCGGTGCGCCGCGCCGGCAGCAAGATCCGCGTCACGGCCGAGCTGATTGCGCCCGAGAACGGCGAGCAATTATGGACCGGCCGCTACGACCGCGACATGGGCGACCTGTTCGCGATGCAGGACGAGATCACCACCAGCCTGTCGGCGGCGGTCGCGGCCGAGATCTACCGGGCCGAGGCTTCCGCGCCTCCCCGGCCGTCGTCGAACGACCTGACCGCATGGGATCGCTTCCTCAAGGGGCTGTCCTATTATTACCTGCAGACCAAGGCGGATTTCGAAACCTCGATCGGCCTGTTCAAAGAAGCCGTCGCGCTCGATCCGACGCTGTCGATCGCGCGCGCCTATCTTGCCACCATCATGATGCAGAGCATCCAGTTCGGATGGATCAAGAGCACGCGCGAATTGTGGACCACGGCGATGGATCTCGCCGAGAGCAGCGTCAGGCTCGATCCGCGCTCGTCGTTTGCCTTCCAGATCGTCGCCTATCTGCACGCCCTGGAAGGACATCATGAGGTTTCCATGGATGCCGCGAACCGGGCGGTCGGGCTGAACCCCTACGACATGGGCGCCCGCGGCGTTCTCGGCTTCTGCTATTTCTACGCCGGCGAACACCGCAAGGCGATCGAACTGATTTCAATGGCGGCACAGCGCGGCAACTCCGACCCCCGATATCAATGGGAGGCGGTGAACGCGTTCAGCCATTACCTCGTCGGGCAATATGACGCGTCGCTGTCCTGGGCGCGCGAACAGCTGTACCTCAATCCCAATCATCTTCAGGCGCTCGCGATCCGGGCGGCCGCGCTCGCCCAGCTCGGGCGCGCCGAGGAAGCGGCCAACGCCACCGAGGTCTTGCTGCACAATTATCCGACCTTTACCGTCGAACGCCATTTGAGCAATTTCCATTGGAAACGGCCCGAAGACATCGCCCATTACCGTGACGGCCTGCTGAAGGCCGGCGCTCCCTCCACCAGATTGACGCTCGTCGAGTCCGCGCCGAAGCTTGCCGCCGATTCCTGAAGAGGGGCGTACATTTGCGCCAAATTGTCATCCCGGCCGGCTCGTCCCGGCCTCCGGTTGACACGGCTTCGAATCCGGCGAAAATCGTTTGCACCCTGAAGTAGTACACGACCGGCGGATTCGCTTTTCGAATCCCATTCCCCTTCAGACCGAGGCCGATTGTCTTTTTCATATTCGCTGCCTTTTCAGGATTGGATCCATGCCAGACCAAGCACCGGCCCCGCAGATCGCCGTCTCCAAGAACAATCCCTGCCCTTTCCTGCGCGCACTGGTCGCGAACGGCTATGTCGACGGCCACATCGTGCCGCTCGGCACGCTGACCGAAGATATCGGGCTGGCGAGCGGCAAAACGGGAATGGGTTTGATCCGGGCGAAGGTGCTCACCTACGGAATTGCGATGATCGCAAACGGCCACCCCGTGAGGAGCGTGACATCGGGCGCAATTCTCGATGAATTGCGCAACGGCCCGCTCGACAAGCATGGCGCCGGCTCTCGCATCCTCGAAGTGGATGGACAGGTCAATCTGGAGCAGATCGAACGCTTCGCGAGCTTCGGCCAGGAATACCGTAATCCCGATGGCGGCACCGAGCCCGGGCTGAACGCCAAGCAGATCGAGACCTTCATGGCGGACAATCTGAAGCGCGACGGCGATAAGGCGCGCTGGACCTATCCGATCATGATGAAGGGCGAATGGCCGGTCCTGCTCGACATTCTCGGCAAGGGCGACGGCGAGACGCGCTACCTCAGCGTCGCCGATGTCCGCACGTTGTTCGTCGAGCGGAAGCTGCCCAAGCGCATCACCGACCGGTTGCAGGCGCCAGCCGGCTAAAGCGTGATGGCATTAAGTTCGATAGCCTGAATTTTTGAGGTAGTTGGCACATTCCTCTGAGGTGAAGGCATCGAGTGCGTAGCCGATTGCGGCGCAGACCGCGTCGACGGTTCGCGCGGCAGCTTTGCGGACCAGATGCTTGAGCTTGGCAAAGACCTGCTCGATCGGGTTCAGGTCAGGCGAGTATTTTGGCAGGAAGAAGAGTTTGGCGCCGACCGAACGGATGAGCTGGCGAACTGCTTTGCTCTTGTGGCTGCCGAGGTTATCCAAAACGACGATATCGCCGGGTCGAAGGATGGGCAGAAGAACCTTCTCGACATAGGTGCGAAAGCTCACGCCATCGATCGGCCCCTCGATAAACCATGGCGCATCGATCCGGTCATGGCGCAGGGCCGCCAGGAAGGTCATGGTCTTCCAGCGGCCGTGGGGAACCTTGGCGTGAAGCCTGCGCCCGCGCGGCGCCCATCCCCGCAAGGGAGCCATATCGGTCCGCGTCCAGGTCTCGTCGATGAAGACCAGTCGCTCAGCTTCGACGCGACCTTGATACTTTGTCCATTGGAGGCGCCGCCGCGCCACGTCGGGTCGATCGCGTTCGTCAGCCGCCACGCTTTTTTTTGAAGCTGAGCTTCTCGGCATGCACGAAGTCCCACACCGAGTGGTAGTCGACCTTCAGGCCGCGTCCGGCAAGCTCGGCAACGAGCCCTCGTATGGTGAAATCGCCGTCTTTGATCCGTTGCGACAGCCAAACCGCATGGTCTCCCGAAACTGCCTTCGGCTTATGACCACCCATCTGGCCCGGAGCAACGCTGCCAGTATCCTCGACCCGCTGCATCCAACCGATCGCTGTGCTGATCGCGACCCCAAACTGCTTGGCTGCCTGATTGCGGGACATCCCGCCCTCGATCGCGGACACGACACGCTTGCGAAGATCCAGAGAATAAGGCTTGCCCATCCATGCTGGCCTCCGTCCAGCCATCATGGTGAATCAGAAACCCACTGATTTGGGAATCCCAAATCGATTCAACCTAACCCCATCCCGCTTTAGGTCGTGCGGTCATAAAACTGATCACGTCGTCGTCAGTCGCCAGGATGCTTCGCATGCCATGCGTCAAGCACTTCCCTTTCTTCGTCGAAGGTTAAACCGACGACTGGGCCGTCGGTGGCACGCAACCAGCCTAGCGTGTCACGCGCGGTCTCCGGAAGAGGCCGCACAGTGAGGCCGGCATGACGCGCCGGCGTCGTGTCGCGCGTAGCAAAGCCGGCAAAGTCCGGCAGAGGGAGCCACAAGGGGAGCGATCGAGGGCCCGCCCAACGTCTGACGTCGTGCTGCTCCAGGAAGGCACGATCTACCCATGTGAACGTACAGGATGACCCCAGTGCCGCCGCGCAGTCAGCCAGCAACTCGCCGCGGGTGCGCGTTGGCCCAATTGCGTCATAGATACCTGTCAGGCGGGCTTGCGCGGCTTGAACGATCCATTGCGCAAGGTCGCGCACGTCGATGAACTGAACGGCATCCTCCGGGCTCCCGGGCGCAAGCACTTCGCCTCCGCGGGCCAGCCGTGCCGGCCAATACGTGAACCGACCCGTCGGATCCTCCGGCCCGACAATAAGACCCGCCCTGCAAATGAAGGCGCTTTCGCCCACGGCCTGCTCGCACGCGACTTTGGCGGCACCATAAATTTCTTCACTGCTATACTCGACATCAGGGGCGGTGGGTGCCCGCAGCGGGGCCGTGTCCGCCCGCTGCCCGGGCGTGCGATTGTCCGCATAAACGCTCACCGTCGAGACGAAGGTCCAATGCCCGGTCTGCCGCTTGAGTGCGGCGACCGCGCGGCGCACCTGGCCCGGGTGACGTGATACATCCACGACAGCATCGAACTCCTGGCGCGCAAGCGGCTCAAGCCCGTCTGAAACGTCGCGGTCGACGGCAACAAATTTCGCGCCGGTCGCAATCGGACCCGCAAGCCCCCGTGCGGCACACGTCACGTCATGTCCGGCCGCGCAAGCATGAGCCGCAATCGCGCGCCCAAGAAACTGGCTTCCGCCCAGAATCAACAGACGCATGCAACTGCCTCCCCCACCGATCGGATGTAATCACTTGAACAGCGGCGTGCCCGGAACGAAGGCGTCGAACGCGGCCCAGAATTGCGAGCGGTAGCGGTCCTGCTCCTGCAGGATCTCGTGCTTGGACCCCGCGATCACCAGATGCGAGCCGGCGCGCAAATGATAGGCGAATTCCTCGATCGCCGCGGTCGAGACGATGGTGTCGCTGCTGGCGGCCAGCATCAGGATCGGCTGGCGGATTTCGGAAGGATAGTTCGACGCGCGAAAGCCGTGCATGGCGCGAAACGCCGTGTCGGCCCAGGCGACCGTCGGCGAGCCGATGCCCAGCGTCGGGTCTTCTTCCAGGATCGCGGCGTTGCGGGCAAAGCGCACGGGATCGCTGGTGAAGGGATTGTTGATGAAGGA
The DNA here is from genome assembly GCF_040546575.1 of Bradyrhizobium sp. OAE829. Taxonomy (NCBI): domain Bacteria; kingdom Pseudomonadati; phylum Pseudomonadota; class Alphaproteobacteria; order Hyphomicrobiales; family Nitrobacteraceae; genus Bradyrhizobium; species Bradyrhizobium sp. OAE829. The sequence goes on from NZ_JBEPOE010000001.1 coordinate 3,206,615, forward strand.
CTCGGTGCCGGTCAGCGCGTCGCTGCCTCCAGGCACGTAACGGCCGCCCTGCCCGGCGAGCCGCAGCACCCGCAACAGTGTGCGCGCCGCAAACGAGGTCCGGCTTCCCGGCAGATCGATCATCGGCGCCGACAGCACCATGCGGTCGAACCAGCGTTTTCCCGCATGCGCGACGCGCAGCATCACGGCGCCGCCCATCGAATGCGCCAGCGCGAAATAGGGCGGCGGGCAATCCGGCAGCACCACCTGCTGCACGAAGGTTTCGACGTCGATTTCGAAATCGGAGAAATCGCGGACATAACCCTTGCGTGGATCGCGCAGGCGCCGCGAGGAATGACCCTGGCCGCGCCAGTCGATCATCGCCACCGCGAACCCGCGATCGCGCAGGTCGCGCACCGTCTCGAAATATTTCTCGATCTGCTCGCTGCGGCCGGTGAAGACGCAGACGGTGCCCTTGCGGCCCGCCGGCGGCGCCCAGCGCGCAAAGCGCAGTTCGGCGCCGTCAGGCGTCTTGATGGTGCCGCTGACGACATCCTCCGGAACCGGATTGGCAGGGATCGAGACGAGCGTCATGGACGGGGAACCGGCTAGGAAAGGAGGAATGGAAATCAAGGCGGGCTGGCAAAAAGAGGCTCGATTCGGCCCCTCTTGAACGGTGTTCGGCCCCTCCCATATCATTTCTGTGCAGGCCGCTACCAGTGTTTCGGGAACCCGGACATTGAGGCTGCACATGAACGAAAGCCCGGCCCGATGGCGGGCGGGTTAATTGCAACAGTCGCTCAATGGAGGACTACCCTATGCGTACCTACGATCTCGCCCCGTTTTACCGTTCCACCGTCGGCTTCGACCGCTTCTTCTCCCTGCTCGACCAGGCAGCGTCAGACGGCAGCCCCGGTTATCCCCCCTACAACATCGAGCGCACCGGCGAGAACGCTTACCGCATCAGCGTCGCGGTCTCCGGCTTCTCGCAAGGCGAGCTTTCGATCGTCGCCAAGGAAAACACGCTGACGATCAAGGGCGAGAAGTCCGCCAACGAGAACGGCCAGGACAAATCCGAAGTGCTGTACCGCGGCATCGCGGCGCGCGCCTTCGAGCGCGCCTTCCAGCTTGCCGACTTCGTGCAGGTCAAGAACGCCTCGCTCGAGCACGGTCTGCTCCACGTCGATCTCGTCCGCGAGATTCCCGAGGCCAAGAAGCCGCGCAGCATTCCGATCAGCAACGGCTCGCAAACCCCGCGGGTCGTCGACAGCTCGGTCGCCGCATAACACTGTCAGGCTTTCAGCAGATATTGGCTGAACGCGAAAACGCCCCGGGAAACCGGGGCGTTTTTTCGTGCGTCATGTTCGTGATCTCACACTGCCGTGAGCGCCGTAACGTCAAGCCCCGCGCATCGAACTCCAATCATGCGCAGCGCATCACGCTGAGAAAATCACGGAGCAGGTTCGATGAAGATGGTTCAACTGGTAACGGCGCTCGCGGTCACGGCATTTGCGGGATCGCTTGGCACACTCCCGGCGCAGGCCGAGGCGGCGACGCCGGTGGCGCGCAATGTCGTGCTGGTGCACGGGGCGTGGGCGGACGGCTCGAGCTGGTCGGAAGTCATCCCCTATCTTCAGGCCGCGGGGCTGAAGGTCACCGCCGTACAGAATCCGCTGACGTCGCTTGCCGATTCCGTCGCCGCGACCCGACGCGCGCTGGCGCTGCAGGACGGGCCGACCGTGCTGGTCGCGCATTCCTGGGGCGGCACCGTGATCAGCGAGACCGGAACGGATCCGAAAGTATCGGCGCTGGTCTATGTCGCCGCGCGCGGCCCTGATGCGGGCGAGGATTTTGTCGCGCTCTCCGGAAAATTCCCGGCCGGGCCGGTGCGCGCCGGGATCCGGGAACATGACGGCTTCACCAAATTGTCGGAGGATTCGTTCCTGAAATATTTCGCCAACGGCGTGGCGCCAAAAAAGGCCGAGGTGCTCTACGCGGTGCAGGAGCCGACCGCCGTTTCCCTGTTTGCGGGACGTACCACCGTAGCCGCCTGGCACTCCAAGCCGTCATGGTATGCGGTCTCCAGGCAGGACCAGACCATCAATCCCGACCTCGAGCGGTTTCTGGCCAAGCGCATGAACGCGACCACGGTCGAACTGGACGCGGGTCATCTGTCGCTGGTGTCGCATCCAGAGGAGATCGCCGACCTGATCCTCGCGGCGGCGGGTCATAAGGAATAGCTGGCCGTGGTCTGATCCCTCCCCGCAAGAGGGAGGGATCAGGAAGCGCCGCTGCGGTTTGGTCTCTACTCCAGCCCCTGCACGTTGGGCATGTCCTGGGTCGGGGCGATCTGCGGTACCGGCTTGGCCGGGACCGCACCTGTGGTCACAGAGGCGGGCGGCGGCGTTTGCGCTTCAGCCGATTTAGGCTGAGCTGCCGCCGATTGCTGCACCGGTTCCACCGCGGCGGCGGGCTTGGCCGCAGGCTCGACGGTGGCCGGCCGGGCGGCGGCCACCGGTTTGGCCGCCGGTTCGACAGCGGCGGCCGGCTTGGCGGCCGCAGCGAGCGGGCTCGGCTTCGGAACCGGCACGGTACGGCTGGCGACCTGCGGGGCCGGCTTCGGCGGCCGCGGCGCGCCCCTGACATGGGTCGGCGGCAGCGGTCCGGGAGCGCCGTAATTCATGGTCAGATCGTCGTTGAAATTATCGCCCATCCGGTGCGCCGGTATGAAGCGGATGATCCGGCCGGTGCGCGCGTCGATGATCAGGCGGCCGTCATCGCCGCCCCGGTCGATCACCGAAATCGTGTAAACGAGGCCGCGCTGCTGCGGGATGCCGAGCGGCGAAAATCCGCTCTCGCGCAGCACCGTGTAGACCTCGGTCGGCGGCAGCAGCATCGGCCCCTGCCCGTAGCCGTAACGCGGCCCGGGGTAGGCCGACGGCGGCGCATAGCGGGGCGGCGCATAATAGGGGTCGCCAATGTCGGATACCGAGTAATAGGGCGAGCGTCCGGCCTCGTAAGGCGCCGGTACCTGCGCCTGCGTGGCCGTTGTGGCGAGAGCCATTCCCGCCGCAAAAACCCATCCTGTGAAGAACTTCATCATTCCTAGCTCCTGTTAGCCCCTGCCTGGAGCGTGTTCGCTCTCTTGCCCGACCGTCCCGGAACCGAATTTCCTTGTGAAATCCGGCGGTCCTTGGGCCGGATCGCGGCGCGTTTGCCCCAAATCCGGGGCAGTATGTTTCGGCAAACCCGGTCAGTGTGTTTCGACGGCTACAGGCACGGATCAGCTATGCGGACAGGGACTTTCACGCGCTTGTGTGATAGAGAAAAATTTGGCATGGTCGGGAGTTAGGACAGTATCACTGTCTCAATCGTGGGGCATTCCCGGCACAGGGATTGCAACGAAAACCGGGCAGTTTCGAGCTCCGGTAAGTACAGGCAAGGCCGTTCCTCAGGGACGTTGAACGCCCAAGCCTGAATTTAGGAAATTTCGGCTCGCGGTGGACGAGCGGTGGCCCGGTGGGTGCCGCAAGCGCCCAAGGTGCGCCGGTGACAGCTAAGGCCCTTGACCTGATTGAGAGGACTAAGATGAGCGGGTCGGAATTCGAGCGCGAAAACATCGTGACAGAAGCGCTGTCGGCGACCGCTATCTCGAAGCCGGACGACGCCGCGTATTCAGAACCTTTGCATACCGAGCCTCAGCGCGAGTGGAGCTGGCGTCCGCCGGCTGAAGGCCTCTACGACCCGAGCCTCGAAAAAGATTCCTGCGGCGTCGGCTTCATCGCCAACATCAAGGGCAAGAAGTCGCATCAGATCGTCGACGACGCGATCAACATTCTCTGCAACCTCGAACATCGCGGCGCCGTGGGCGCCGACCCGCGCGCCGGCGACGGCGCCGGCATCCTGGTGCAGATCCCGCACGCGTTCTTCGCGCGCAAGGCCGCCGAGATCGGCTTCAAGCTGCCGAAGCCCGGCGAGTATGCCATCGGTGCGCTGTTCCTGCCGAAGGAGACCGCGTGGCGCAAAGTCATCCAGAGCATCATCGCCGACCAGATCAAGAACGAAGGCCTGAAGCTGCTCGGCTGGCGCGACGTGCCGACCGACAATTCCTCGCTCGGCGAAACCGTCAAGCCGACCGAGCCATCCTGCATGCAGGTGTTCATCGGCCGCAACGGCGCGACCAAGACCGAGGATGATTTCGAGCGCCGGCTCTATATCCTGCGCAAGTCGATCTCGCAGGCGATCTATCAGCGCCGCGATCGCGGCCTTGCCGGCTATTACCCGGTCTCGATGTCGTGCCGGACCGTGATCTACAAGGGCATGTTCCTCGCCGACCAGCTCGGCAAGTATTATCCCGATCTGCACGAGCCGGATTTCGAGAGCGCGCTGGCGCTGGTGCATCAGCGCTTCTCGACCAACACCTTCCCGGCCTGGTCGCTGGCGCATCCCTACCGGATGATCGCCCATAACGGCGAAATCAACACGCTGCGCGGCAACGTCAACTGGATGGCGGCGCGGCAGGCCTCGGTGCATTCGGAACTGTACGGCAAGGACATCTCCAGGCTGTGGCCGATTTCATATGAGGGCCAGTCCGACACCGCCTGTTTCGACAACGCGCTCGAATTCCTGGTGCAGGGCGGCTACTCGCTGCCGCACGCCGTGATGATGATGATTCCGGAAGCCTGGGCCGGCAATCCCCTGATGGATGAGACGCGCCGCGCCTTCTACGAATATCACGCCGCGATGATGGAGCCGTGGGACGGCCCCGCCGCGATCGCCTTCACCGACGGCCGCCAGATCGGCGCAACGCTGGACCGCAACGGCCTGCGGCCGGCGCGCTATCTCGTTACCAAGGACGATCGCATCGTGATGGCGTCCGAAATGGGCGTGCTCAAGATCCCCGAGGACCAGATCATCACCAAGTGGCGGCTGCAGCCCGGCAAGATGCTGCTGGTCGACCTCGAACAGGGCCGCCTCATTCCCGACGACGAGATCAAGGCTGATCTGGCCAAGAGCCATCCCTACAGCGACTGGCTGCATCGCACCCAGATCCAGCTCGAGGAATTGCCCGACGCCTCGAGCAAGGGCATGCGCTCCAACCTGCCGCTGCTCGACCGGCAGCAGGCGTTCGGCTATTCGCAGGAAGACGTTACCATCCTGATGACGCCAATGGCCTCGACCGGCGAAGAGGCCGCGGGCTCGATGGGCAACGACACGCCGATCTCGGCATTGTCGGACCGGCCGAAGCCGCTGTTCACCTATTTCAAGCAGAATTTTGCGCAGGTCACCAACCCGCCGATCGATCCGATCCGCGAAGAACTCGTCATGAGCCTGGTCTCGATCATCGGACCGCGGCCGAACCTGTTCGACCTGCAGGGCCTCGCTTCGACCAAGCGTCTCGAAGTGCGCCAGCCGATCCTGACCGACGCGGATCTGGAAAAGATCCGCTCGATCTCCGACGTTGCCGACAGCCATTTCAAGTCGCGCACGCTCGACACGACTTTCCATGCCGGCTTCGGCGCGGCGGGCCTCGAACAGGTGCTCGACGAACTCTGCGCGCGCGCCGAAGGCGCGGTGCGCGAAGGCGTCAACATCATCATCCTGTCCGACCGCATGGCGGGCTCGGACCGGATTCCAATCCCCTCGCTGCTGGCCTGCGCCGCCGTGCATCATCATCTGATCCGCACCGGCCTGCGCACCTCGGTCGGCCTCGTGGTCGAATCCGGTGAACCGCGCGAAGTGCATCACTTTGCGTGCCTCGCCGGCTACGGCGCCGAAGCGATCAACCCGTATCTGGCGTTCGAGACCATCATCGCGATGAAGGACCGCCTGCCCGGCTCGCTCGACGATTACGAGATCGTCAAGCGCTACATCAAGTCGATCGGCAAGGGCCTGCTCAAGGTGATGTCCAAGATGGGCATCTCGACCTACCAGTCTTATTGCGGCGCGCAGATTTTCGACGCCGTCGGCCTGAAGGCAGATTTTATCGCCAAGTATTTCGCCGGCACCCACACCCGGGTCGAAGGCGTGGGTCTTGCCGAAATCGCCGAGGAAACCTGCCGCCGTCACAGCGATGCGTTCGGCGAGGCGCAGGTCTACAAGACCGCGCTCGATGTCGGCGGCGAATATGCCTACCGCACCCGCGGGGAGGACCACGCCTGGACCGCAGAATCGGTCTCGATGCTGCAGCATGCCGCGCGCGGCAATTCACTGGAGCGCTACAAGGCGTTCGCCAAAATCCTCAACGAGCAATCCGAGCGGCTATTGACGCTGCGCGGCCTGTTCCGGATCAAGTCCGCCGAGGACGAGAAGCGCAAGCCGATCAAGCTCGACCAGGTCGAGCCCGCCAAGGACATCGTCAAGCGCTTCGCCACCGGCGCGATGAGCTTCGGCTCGATCTCGCGCGAGGCGCACACCACGCTGGCGATCGCGATGAACCGGATCGGCGGCAAGTCCAACACCGGCGAAGGCGGCGAAGAGGCCGATCGCTTCAAGCCGATGCCGAACGGCGATTCGATGCGCTCGGCGATCAAGCAGGTCGCCTCGGGCCGGTTCGGCGTGACGACGGAGTACCTCGTCAACTCCGACATGATGCAGATCAAGATGGCGCAGGGCGCCAAGCCCGGCGAAGGCGGCCAGTTGCCCGGCCACAAGGTCGACGCCGTGATCGCGCGCGTGCGGCATTCGACGCCGGGCGTCGGCCTGATCTCGCCGCCGCCGCACCACGACATCTATTCGATCGAGGATCTGGCGCAGCTGATCTACGACCTCAAGAACGTCAATCCGGACGGTCAGGTCTCGGTCAAGCTGGTCTCCGAAATCGGTGTCGGCACCGTGGCCGCCGGCGTTGCCAAGGCACGCGCCGACCATGTGACGATCGCAGGTTTTGAGGGCGGCACCGGCGCGTCGCCGCTGACCTCGATCAAGCACGCAGGCTCTCCGTGGGAAATCGGTCTTGCCGAAACCCACCAGACGCTGGTGCGCGAGCGGCTGCGCAGCCGCATCGTGGTCCAGGTCGACGGCGGCTTCCGCACCGGACGTGACGTCGTGATCGGCGCGCTGCTCGGCGCCGACGAATTCGGCTTTGCCACCGCGCCCTTGATCGCGGCCGGCTGCATCATGATGCGCAAGTGCCATCTCAACACCTGCCCGGTCGGCGTCGCGACGCAGGATCCGGTGCTGCGCAAGCGCTTCACCGGCCAGCCCGAGCACGTCATCAACTACTTCTTCTTCGTCGCCGAAGAAGTCCGCGAGATCATGGCCCAGCTCGGCTACCGCACCTTCAACGAGATGGTCGGCCAGACCCAGATGCTCGACCAGTCGACGCTGGTGGCGCACTGGAAGGCCAAGGGCCTCGACTTCTCAAAATTGTTCGTGCGCCAGAAGGAACAGCCCGGCCAGAAGATCTATCACGCCGAGAGCCAGGACCATCATCTGGAAGCCGTGCTCGACCGCCGGCTGATCGAGAAGGCGCAGGCCGCGATCGACCGCGGCGCGCCGGTGAAGATCGACGAGGAGATCAACAACACCGACCGCTCGGCCGGTGCGATGCTGTCGGGCACGCTGGCCAAGATCTACGGCCATGCCGGCCTGCCGCTCGATACCATCCAGGTCAGCCTCAAGGGCACCGCAGGCCAGGCGTTCGGCGCCTGGCTGACGCGCGGCGTCACCTTCGAGCTCGAAGGCGAAGGCAACGACTATGTCGGCAAGGGCCTGTCCGGCGGCCGCATCATCGTCAAGCCGCCGCGCAATTCCGGCATCGTGCCGGAAGAGTCCATCATCGTCGGCAACACCGTGATGTATGGCGCGATCGAGGGTGAATGCTATTTCCGCGGCATCGCCGGCGAGCGCTTCGCGGTGCGTAACTCCGGCGCGGTCGCAGTCGTCGAAGGCGCCGGCGACCATTGCTGCGAATACATGACCGGCGGCATCGTCGTGGTGCTGGGCAAGACCGGGCGCAACTTCGCAGCCGGCATGTCCGGCGGCATCGCCTATGTGCTGGACGAGGCCGGCGACTTCGCCAAGCTGTGCAACATGGCTATGGTCGAGCTCGAACCGGTGCTCTCGGAAGAGATGATCAACCAGAACACCTATCACCACACCGGCGATCTCGAAGCGCATGGCAGGGTCGACGTGTTCCAGAACCTGCTCGACTCCGACGTCGAGCGGCTGCACGTCCTGATCACGCGCCACGCCAAGCTGACCGGCTCGAAGAGGGCGGAAGAGATCCTCGCCGACTGGAAGACCTGGCTGCCGAAATTCCGCAAGGTAATGCCGGTGGAATACCGCCGCGCGCTGAAGGAATTGAAGGCGAACGCCGACGCCGAGCCGAAAATCGCGATCGGGGCTTGATTTGTTATCCTCATGGTGAGGAGGCGCTTGCGCCGTCTCGAACCATGAGGCCACGGTCGGGCCTTCAAGACGCGGCGAAGACGCCGCTCCCTCGGTGAGCGCGAAGCGCTCATCCGGGGATGAGGGTCTGATAGGAATGACGAAGCTTAAGTTGCAGGAACGTTGGGTTTAATGGGCAAGATCACAGGTTTTCTGGAAATCGACCGGCACGACCGCAAATATGCGCCCGTCGCCGACCGCTTGCAGCACTATCGCGAATTCGTCATTCCGCTGAGCGAGAAAGACACCCGCGACCAGGCCGCGCGCTGCATGAATTGCGGCATTCCCTATTGCCACGGCACCGGCTCGGTTCAGCCGGGTACGCCGGGCTGCCCGGTCAACAACCAGATCCCTGATTTCAACGACCTCGTCTATCAGGACAATTGGGAAGAAGCCTCGCGCAATCTGCACTCCACCAACAATTTCCCGGAGTTCACCGGCCGCATCTGCCCGGCGCCGTGCGAGGCCTCCTGCACGCTCAACATCGACGACAACCCGGTCACCATCAAGACCATCGAATGCGCGATCGTCGACCGCGCCTGGGACAATGGCTGGCTGAAGCCGGAAATCGCCCCCAGCAAGACCGGCAAGAAGGTTGCGATCGTAGGTTCCGGGCCTGCGGGCCTTGCCGCCGCGCAGCAACTCGCGCGCGCCGGCCATGACGTCCATGTCTACGAGAAGTTCGCCAAGGCCGGCGGCCTGCTTCGCTACGGCATTCCCGATTTCAAGATGGAAAAGCACATCATCGACCGCCGCGTGGCGCAGATGGAAGCCGAGGGCGTCACCTTCCATTACGGCGTCCATGTCGGCGGCACCTCGCAAGGAAATGGTCAAACCGCGATCGATCCGCGCGAGTTGCACCGGCAATACGACGCGGTGGCCCTGACCGGCGGCGCCGAAGCCGGCCGCGATCTGCCGATCCCGGGCCGCGACCTCGACGGCATCCACTTCGCGATGGATTTCCTGCCGCAACAAAACCGCCGCGTCTCCTCCGAGCCGCTCGGGGCCGCCGCGGACATCCTCGCCGGCGGCAAGCATGTCGTCGTGATCGGCGGTGGCGACACCGGTTCGGACTGCATCGGCACGTCGTTCCGGCAGGGCGCGAAGTCCGTGACCCAGCTCGAAATCATGCCGGCGCCGCCCGAGCACGAAGACAAGGGCCTGACCTGGCCGAACTGGCCGTTGAAAATGCGGACCTCGTCGAGCCAGGCCGAAGGCGCCCGCCGCGAATTCGCGGTGCTGACGCAGAAATTCTCAGGCGTCGACGGCAAGGTGCAGAAGCTGCATTGCGTGCAGGTCAACGAAAAGTTCCAGCCGATCGCCGGCACCGAATTCGAACTCGACGCGCAACTGGTGCTGCTGGCGATGGGCTTCGTGCATCCGGTCCATGACGGCATGCTGAAGACGCTCGGCGTCGACCTCGACCAGCGCGGCAACGTCCGCGCCAACCTGACCGACTACCAGACGTCAGTGCCGAACGTGTTCTCCGCCGGCGACATGCGCCGCGGTCAGTCGCTGGTGGTGTGGGCGATCCGCGAGGGCCGCCTCTGCGCCCGCGCCATCGATCAGTATCTGATGGGATCGACGACGCTGCCGCGCTGAACGCAGCCGGCCGCAATTGAACCGTAGAAAATCAAAACTGGTGCAGCGCGCCCTCGCGTGCTGCACCAGATTTTCGTATCCATTCTTGTAGTTGTCAGTCCTACGGAATGTTGTCTTACGGGCAGACCCGTACGCCGGCAACATAGTAGCAGGCAGCATAGCCGCCGCCATAACCGTAGCCGCGACCGTACCCGTAGCCGCGACCGCGGCCACGATAGTGGTGATGGTGACCACGACCGCCGCCACGGCCTCGTCCGCCGCCGCGACCGCCACCACGGCCTCCGCCGCCACGACCACCGCGCTGCGCGTACGCCGCCGTCGTCGATCCTCCAACCATCAGCGCCGTCACACCGACGATGCTGAAACAATAGATGCCAACGAGAATAATCGTGGCCAGAGTACGTGATAAAATGCTGCGAGAGGCGGTTTTGCCTTGGGCCATTGAAACTCCTTCTGTAAGGGCCACCAGATTGGGGCCGCTTTGGTCCGCGGTCAAGTAATAGTGGGTGTGACACCGTCACACAACCGTTAGCGGTGTGTCACAATTCCCTCCCCTCGGCTTCAGCACGCAAGCAAGGCGATGAAGTTCAGTGCTGCAGACGCACGCCGAGCATGACGATGGTGGCGGCGGTGCTGTTGCCAGGCTGGTTGGAATCCAGCCAGTCGCGGCGCAGCGTACCTGTGACCCACAGATTGCGGTTCATCTTGTAAATCAGGTCGCCGGAAATGGAATAGAACCGATCGAAACGCTGATCGCCCTGGTAGGCCTGCGTGCCCCAGGTGAATTTGCCGATGCCTGTCAGCCAGCGACGGAAATCGTGATCGACCTCCGCGGTGTAGGTGCGCGTCAGCACGCCGGAGACGCCGGGCACTGTGGTCTCGTTGATCGTCGTGGTGGCAAAGAATTTCGCTGTTGTCAGCGGAGTGGCGACCCACACCAGCGAAGCCGACGTTAGCAGCCCTTGCAGCGGCAACAACCGCGGATCCTCGTAGGTGCGCGCCGCCCAACCGACCGCGAGTTCGCCCGTCAATATTCGTGAGAGTTCGAAGGTGGTGCCGGCCCGCACTGATCCGCCGTTGGAATTGCGCTGATAGCCGCTGCGATCGACCAACAGGTCATGCGAGCGAACGTTACCTTCGATTTCGCCGAATGGTTTCAGGCCCGGTATCAGATCGTAGCTGACACGTCCAAGACCGCCGAACTGATTGTAGTTGCGGTCATCATTGGTGGTCGACGTGCCGTCGGTGAGCTGTGAGTTCTGATAGACAGTGCGATCGACCGCTGCGCCGGCTGAAAGCTGCAGCCGATTGAAATTCTGGTCTACGCCAAAGGTCCCTCCGAACGTTGCATAGACGGGGTATTTGGCAAGACCGGCTTGAATGTTGGGGCTGCCCGGATTGTCGGTGGCGACGAGTAGCCGGGCCTGTCCCAGCAGCCGCGTGTCGCGCGAGACATCGAGACGGCCATCGACATGGCCGTTGAAATTCGGACGATCGACGTTGGTAGGCGCCGACGACACCACACCGTCCACCGGCGGGAAGGTGTTGGTGTAGCCGGTGAAGGAGCCCTTCAGATCAGCCACCAGCGCGTGGCGCTCCCAGTCGGAGATGGCGAGGAATTCCGGCGCTACGACATAAAATGGCGAGCCTCGCGGCACGGCGATTCGGGCGGGATTGGTGTCGTAACCACCGCGCAATTCGACCGCCGATTTGATCAGAAAGCTGCCGGCGTAATCGCCGACCGGGCCGAACGGATCGTCATCGATCTTGAGCCGCTTGCGTGCAGGTTGGCCCACCACCGTGCCGGCCATCGCCGGCGGGATCGGGGCCTTGTTCGCGGTCTGCGACGGCGGAATCGAAAGCCGCAGCGGCGTGTTCGACAGCAGCGGCGGCCGGCTGCCGGGCCCCGGCGGCGGCTTCGGCCGGACCTGTCCCGGATAATATTTCGGCTTCTGAAGCCTGCGGTTGAGCGAGTCGTAACCGGAGCTGGAGGCGCCGCTGGCGGCGGGCAGGCCGTAGCGCGGGATCGCCCCGATGCGCGACGGCGCGGGCTTCTCCTTGTCGCGAACCCGGGCATCGTTGGCCTCGTCGCTGGTTTTGTCGTTGGCCTCGGCACTGGTCCGGCGCAGCGGCGAATCCACCGGCATCAGCTGGCTGCTGCGGGTCGGACTGAACAGGTCCGGCGTGACGGTCTGGGCCTGCGCAATGGTCCCGGTCAGGGCAATCAGCGCAAGGCATGGCAATACCGCGCGGAACACTGTCGCGCGCCTGCTACGGCCCTCGACTGGACCTGCCATCACGATGAAAATACTCCAACAACGTCAGCTACTTATTCGGACGTATTCCCAGCGCGCGGGGGAACGTCGTTAATGGAGTTAAAACAATTATGGTTAATGACCCGTTGAGAGCCGGCAGCCCGCGTCGCATCGCCAAATCGGCCGTGCTAAGGAGGGGTCCGGGGGCTTTACCCCTCCTCCCTGGATTTAAGACATGGCCAAGCCGAAACCGCTGATGGCAAAATCATCCGGCACCGATCACGCCAACGCCGCCATCGAGTCGGCCCTGCGCACGCTCGATGTCGAGGCCGGCGGCATCGCCGCGATCACGGCGGCGCTGCAGTCCGACCTCCGCGCGCCGTTCGCGGCGGCCGTCGATTGCATCGGCAACGCCAAGGGCCGGCTGATCGTGACCGGGCTCGGCAAGTCGGGCCATATCGGCCGCAAGATCGCCGCGACCTTCGCCTCCACCGGCACGCCGGCGTTCTTCGTCCATGCCGCGGAGGCCAGCCATGGCGATCTCGGCATGATCACCGCCGACGACGTCATCCTGGCGCTGTCCTGGTCCGGCGAGCAGCCGGAGATGAAGAATCTCATCACCTATGCCACCCGCTTTTCCATTCCCCTGATCGCGATGACCGCGGACCGGGAATCCACCCTGAGCAAGGCCGCCGACGTCGCGCTGACCTTGCCGAAGGCGCGCGAGGCCTGCCCGCATAATCTGGCACCGACCACCTCCTCGCTGATGATGCTGGCGCTCGGCGACGCGCTGGCGATCGCACTATTGGAAGGCCGCGGCTTCACCTCGGTCGATTTCAGCGTGCTGCATCCCGGCGGCAAGCTCGGCGCGCTGTTGAAGTACACCCGCGACCTCATGCATTCAGGCGACGCGGTGCCGCTGAAGCCGCTCGGCACCAAAATGTCCGATGCGCTGGTCGAGATGTCGTCGAAGGGCTTTGGCTGCGTTGGTATCACTGACGGCCGCGGCCATATCGTCGGCATCGTCACCGACGGCGATCTGCGCCGCCACATGCGGCCCGATCTGATGACCGCCACCGTCGACGAGGTGATGACGAAGAATCCCAAGACCATCGGCCGCGACCTGCTCGCGGGTGAGGCGCTGGAGATCCTCAACTCCTCGAAGATCACCGCATTGATCGTGACCGATGCCAGCAAGCCGGTCGGCATCGTGCATCTGCATGATTTGCTGCGCGCGGGCGTGGCGTAAGACCGAATGAGCTTCGTAGGGTGGGCAAAGGCGCAGAGCGCCGTGCCCACCATCCCGACCGTGCGCTCGATGGTGGGCACGCTGCGCTTTGCCCACCCTACAATTCCCGCAATGACGGCTATCTCGGAAATCTCGCCGCCGTGTCCTCCAGCGGCAATGCCAGCGCGTTGGCCAGATATGACACCGTCCGGTAGAAGCCGCAGAGCTGGATGATCTCGACGATTTTCGCGTCGTCATAGTGCGCCGACAGCGCCTTGAACTCGGCCTCATCGAGCGTCGCGCGGTCGTGCAGGGCATCGACGGTTGCGATCAGTACCTGCTCGGCTTCCGACCAGCAGGCGGCCTTGGCATCGCCGAGGACGGTGGCGCGGCCCTGTTCGGCGGTCAGGCGGGCGGCTTCCGCGAACGCCGCGATATGCACGCCCCATTCGTATTCGCAGCCGGTCCGCGCGCAGGTGCGGTCGATCACGATCTCGCGCTCTCTCAAGGTGAGCGGGCCGCGATCCAGCAGGCTGCCGCCGCGAAACTTCTCCCAGGCGCGGGCGTTGCGGGCCATCACCCGGAACAGCATCAGCAGCGGCGCGCCGCGCATGATGCGCTCGAATTGTTGCTGAATCTCGGGTGGATAAGGCGGCTGCAGCGGCGCTATCCGGGGCGCGGTCTGTGACATCGGTTCGCTCCTTTGCTACAATAATTGTAGCAGTACGCTACAATATGTGTAGCGGCTCGCAAGAGGCTTTCCGATGCCGAAACAGGCCCCTGCCATGAAGAAACGCGCCGTCCGCGGCTCCCGCACCGGCCGGCCGGTCATGGCGTTGCTCGACCTGCTCGGGCGCCGCTGGACCTTGCGCATCCTGTGGGAGTTGCGCGAGGGACCGCTGACCTCGCGCGCGCTGCGCACCGCCTGCGACGAGGCCTCGCCGACGGTCATGCAGACCCGCCTGACCGAGTTGCGCGAGTCCGGCCTGATCGAGCTGCTGCCGGGCGATGGCTACGGCCTGACCGGGCTCGGCCAGGAGTTGAATGAAACCTTCCTTCCCCTGCATCGATTTGCCGAGCGGTGGAGCAAGCAAATGCAAGCTTGAGCATGATCTGATCGGAAAACCGGTACCCACTTTTCCGGATCATGCTCTAGGCCACCGCTACCGTCAGGCTGGCGCCGTCAGCGCGCACGACCTTGACGCGGCTGCCGGCCGGCGCATCGGGGCCGGCGACGCGCCAGATCGTGTCGTCGATCCGCACCGTGCCTGTGCCGTCGACGATCGGTTTTTCCAGCGTGAACTCCCGGCCGATCATCGCTTCGGTCCGCCGGTTGAGGAACGGGTTGCTCTGGCTGCTGCTGCCGGCGCTCTTGGCAAAATGCCGCCACGCCGGCACGGCCGCGGCCGCGAACAACGCGAACATCAAAAGCTGCGTCTGCCACGTCGGATTGATCGCAAACGACACCAGGCCGACCATCAGCGAGGAAAGCCCGAGCCAGAACAGGAAGACACCCGGCGCCAGCAATTCCAGCCCCATCAGGATGAAGCCGAAGATCAGCCAGTTCCAGGTACCCAGGGTAGCAAATATGTCGGCCATGACACGACCTCTGTCCTTCTTAGTCGAACTCGACAACACACCGGCAGTCAGCTCCCTCTCCCGCTTGCGGGTCGAGACGAGCGAAGCTCGCTCCTAGAGGGCTGGGGTGGGGGCTCTCTCCGCGATATGATTCGTGGAGAGAGCCCCCACCCGCCTCGCTTTCGCTCGGCACCCTCCCCCGCAAGCGGGAGAGGGAAGTCTCCCTACCGCTGCGGCGAGAACGGTGACGGCGGCGGTGGCGGCGTGGCGGGTCCGGTTGATGGCACCGAACCACGCCGCGCGACTGCCGCGGTAGCGGCGTCACCGAACGTGGCCTTGGCGATCTCGCCGATGCCGGCGAGCGAGCCCAAAATGCTGGTGGCCTCGATCGGCAGCATGAGGATCTTCTGGTTCGGCGATTCGGCCAGCTGCCCGAACGCCTTGATGTATTTATCGGCGATGAAGTAATTCAGCGCGGCAACGTCGCCCTTGGAGATGGCTTCGGACACCATCTGCGTCGCCTTGGCTTCAGCCTCCGCCGAACGCTCGCGCGCCTCGGCGTCGCGGAAGGCGGCTTCCTTGCGGCCTTCGGCCTGCAGGATCTGGCCCTGCTTGGCGCCCTCGGCGCGCAGGATCTCCGACTGCCGCTGGCCTTCGGCCTGCAGAATGTCGGCGCGCTTGACGCGCTCGGCCTTCATCTGCCGGCCCATCGCTTCCACGAGATCCGCCGGCGGCACGATGTCCTTGATCTCGATGCGGTTGACCTTCAGCCCCCACGGCGACACCGCGGCGTCGACCACGCGCAGCAGCCGCTCGTTGATCTCGTCGCGGTGCGACAGCACCTGGTCGAGGTCCATCGCCCCCATCACCGAGCGGATGTTGGTCATCGTCAGCACGATGATCGCCTGATCGAGATTGGATACTTCGTAGCTGGCCTTGGCGGCATCGAACACCTGATAGAACGCGACGCCGTCCACCGTCACGGTGGCGTTGTCCTTGGTGATCACCTCCTGCTCGGGAATGCTGATCACCTGCTCCATCATGTTCATCTTGCGGCCGACGCGGTCGAAATAGGGAACGATGATGTTCAACCCCGGCGACAGCGTGCGGGTGTATTTGCCGAACCGTTCGATGGTCCAGTCATAGCCTTGCGGCACCGTCTTGACGCCGGCGAACAGGGTCACAATGACCAGCAGCAAAAACGCAATCGCGAAAATGTCGAAACCAGTCATGAATTCCCTCCAAAACCGGCAAGACCGTTGCCGGACGCGGTCGTCCATATGTCTGCCGGATGCCACCGCCGGTTCAGCCCGGCTGTTCTCAAGTAAGGATTACGTAGGGAGCCGTTTGACAGCCGCCAGATGTATGGCGTCTTGACGCGGGAATATCAAATCCAGCCCTGAAGCTCGCGCAACACAAGCTGGCGGATCACGTCCATGCCGGGCTCGGAGTCGTTGAGGCAGGGGATCGCCGCGAACTGCTCGCCGCCATTGTGTTTGAATATTTCGGCGTTTTCCTGCGCGATCTCTTCCAGCGTCTCCAGGCAATCGGCGGAGAAGCCGGGGGTCACCACGGCAATGCGCTTGACACCATCCTTCGCGAGCTGCGCGATGGTCTTGTCGGTGTAGGGCTGCAGCCACTCGTCGAAGCCGAAGCGCGATTGAAATGTAAGCTTGAGTTTGGACGCATCAAGGCCCATGCGTCGGCGCAAGGCGTCGGTTGTTGCGATGCACTGCGCCTGGTAGGGGTCGCCCTTGTCGACATAGTTTTGCGGCATGCCGTGAAACGACGCGACGATCAGTTCGGGCTGGAACGGCAAGGTCGCCAGATGCGCTGATATCGAGGCCGCCAGCGCCTCGATGTAATCAGGGTCGTCATAGTAAGGCGGCGTCACGCGCAATATCGGCTGCGCGCGCATGCCGGCCAGCACGCGGAAAACCTCGTCGCAGACGGTGGCCGAGGTCGCCGCGGAATATTGCGGATAGAGCGGCACGACCAGGAGACGGTCGCAGCCTTGCGCGGTCAGGGCATCGATGCGCGAGCGGATCGACGGATTGCCGTAACGCATCGCCCAGTCGACCACGACGTGATCATGGTCCGCGATCGCCTCCGCCAGCTTTTCGGCCTGCGCGCGCGTGATCGTCTTGAGCGGCGATTCGTTCCTCTCGACGTTCCATATCTTCCGGTAGTCGCGCGCCTTGCGGCGGGGACGGATGCGCAAAATGATGCCGTTGAGGATCAGCTTCCAGCGCAGCCCCTGGTCCTCGATCACGCGCGGGTCGGAGAGAAATTCCTTGAGGTAGACCCGCACGCCCCTGGTATCGGCGGTATCGGGCGTGCCGAGATTGACCAGCAGCACGCCGACGCGCTCCGGCTTGGCGGCCAGTGCAGGCTTCGCACTTCCTATGGGAACGACCACGGTCATGATTTCCGTGGCTTCGCGCGTTGCACCATCCTTGTCAAGACAAGCATCGGTTCGATACGCTCAGGCCTTGCCGCGGGCGGGAGGAACCATGACGGTCGCCGAATGGTGCGTTTTCGGAACTCTGTTGCTGTACTTGCTGACGATCGCCTCGGTCAAATGGATCGGGTTTCGCCGTTTCGACAATGCGAGGCCCCGCGACCCCGATTTCTACGAGGATCCGATCCGCGCCCGGGCGCTCGGCGCCCATCAGAACGGCATCGAGGCCTTTCCGTTTTTTGCGGTCGCGGTGCTGCTGGCCGAGTTTCGCCTCGGGCCGCAACATTTGATCGATGAACTGGCGGTGCTGTTCCTGATCGTGCGGATCGCCTACGTCTTCACTTATCTGGGCAACCGCCCGACGCTGCGCTCGATCCTGTGGTCGATCGGCTTTGCGATCAACATCGCGATCTTCTTCCTGCCGGCGGTCAAGGGGTATTTGCCGGGGTAGATTGCCTGCCGCCATACCCCGCTCCCTCCAGTCATTGCTGTCGTCCTCCGCGAAAGCGGGGGACCCAGTACGCCGCGGCTTCTCGGTTCTATCATTGACGTCTCTGGAATACTGGGTCGCCCGGTCAAGCCGGGCGATGACACCGAATATGGGTTAGCGATCTCGCGACGCATTGCGTCCGAGCTTTGCCAGGAACTTCCCGCCCTCTTCAATGAGAGGGCGCAGGGAAGACCGGGTGCGCGCTGCACCCGCGGTCTCGTGTGCGATTTGCACTAAAAAGGCTGCACACGAGCATACAGGGCAGCGGAGAACACCCGGCCTTCCCTGCGCAATGGCTTTACGGCTTATGCCGTGATCTCCCCGGAGACGAGTTCTTGGTTGACTCCGTCGCTATCGGTTCCGCTTGCGCTTCTCCGACAGCTTGACGCCAGCAACGGGCGCCAGGACCACACGGTTTTGCCGTACGCTTTTGTCGCGTTACGTCTTCGCGACATCAGCGTCCACCGCAACCCGTCCAACGTCCGTGACGACGGCCGACGCCCTCTGAGTGGGACGGGATGGGCAGATATATGCACCTGATTTTCATTCTGGTAAACAGAAATATTTTTCACTTCGGGGCTTGACACGATTTCCGTAAATCGGAAGTGATTTGCCCGTCGGGCCAAATTGCCGCAGCTTTGCTTGCCTGTCGGGCACCTTCAGTTCACATTGAACCTTCAAGCGACGGAATCGCACCAAGGCACAAGCGCGGCTCGCTCCAAGGCGGCGCGGGAGATTTCATGTGATGGATACTGTGATGGATAGTGCCGTACAATCCCGCCGGTTCAGCATTATCGGCAGCGTGACAGGCCTGTTGGCGCTGCTGGTCTCGGCACTGACGCAATTGGTGCCGGGGATCTACCTTTCCGGGCTCGTCGGTCAGGCGACCTGGAACGAGGTACTCTCAACGGGGGCGGCCGCGCTCGGCGTGATCGCCATCTCTTTCGCCGTCGTCGCGATCATCATGAAGGAAGGAAAGCTGCTGGCAGGTATCGCGGCCGTCCTCGGCTTCGTAGCCATCGCCGTCCAGATATGGTGGGTTCTGCTCATCCTGGCGATCGCGCTCATCATCCTCAATTCGCTCTAAGCCAGATGCCGCTCCCGCGTCGCGATGAAGTCGCGGATTGATTGCGGGATCGGAACCGGCCGATGGGATTTCTGGTCGGTATAGACCCAGACGATTTCCCCGGTCACCAGCGCCTCGTGGCCGCCCTTCTGAAAGATCGCGAGTTCGAACGTAAGGCTTGAATTGCCGATCCGCGCCACCCGCGCGCCAACGTCCAGTTCCCAGTCGAACAGTACCGGCGCCTTGTACTCGATCAGCGATTTGACGACGTGGAAGTCGATCCCGGTCTTTCGGGAGTCCGCATACTGGTCGTAGCCGAGCGCGCGAAAATATTCGGTGATGGTGGTGTCGAAATAGGTCAGGTAGTGCGCGTTGAAGACAACGCCCTGCCCGTCGATCTCGGAATAGCGCACCCGAAACGGGTGGAAAAACCAGAACTGCTCGCGTGACATAGGGCGTGAACTCACAAATTCATGGACGTTGGCGGACATCCGTGTTGATGCGCATTGCGGACTCCATCGGGAGATCGCGCCACGTCCGGGAATTGTCAATATCGGAAGTAAAAAATCCTATTCAATCACCTCGTCAGCGCGGGCAAGGATTGATTGCGGCACCTGCAGGCCCAGCGATTTCGCTGTCTTGAGATTCACGACCAGTTCAAACTTCGTCGGCAGTTCCACCGGCAGGTCCGCCGGCTTTTCTCCCTTCAGGACGCGACCAACCAGAATGCCCGCGCGGTGATAAGAATCGATAAAACTTGGACCGAACGCAATCAAGCCACCTGCCGATGCCGAGATCCGACGGTCATAGATGGTCGGCAGTCGATGGCGCGCCGCCAATGCCACGATTTTTTCCGAGCGGTCGGCAAAATATGCGTCGGGGCTGATGATCGCAGCGTCGACCTTGTCTTCCTTCATCCGATCAAACGCGGTTTCGATTTCGCCATCATTGCTGGCATGCGCGATCAGGATACTTCCCTGCAACTTCAGAATTGCGGCCTTCAAAGCCTGCGTGTCGTCGTCCACATTGGGGTTTTTGGGGTTGACCAAAAATGCGAAACGGCTCGCGGAAGGATTCATCTCTTTCAGCATCTCCATTCGCTTTATGATGAGATCGCTGGAATACAGGAGCGTGCCGGTCATGTTGCCTGCCGGCCGGTTCATGTTGGCCGCGAAGGCATATTTCACCGGATCGAGGCCGATGGTGAACACCACGGGAATCGTCGAGGTAAGCTTCTTGAGCTCGATGGCGGCGGGATTGCCGCTTGCGAAAATAACGCTCGGCCGCCGAGAGGCGAGATCGGCCGCCATTTCCCTGACGCGGTCGTAGTTGCCGTCGGCCCATCGTTGTTCGACTTTTATGTCTCTGCCTTCGGTAAAACCCGCCGCTCGAAGGCCGAGGAAAAACCCGTTCATGTAGCTTCCATACGATGCCGGGGATGCCGACCCCAAAACGCCGACAATCCGCAACGTTTGCTGCGAGCGAGCAAATGACGGGCAGCAAACAGTACCCACCAGGGTCATCAAAAATGTCCGTCGCCGCATGCTCGCCTCGAACGGGTGCCTCGCGCAATGCGCGGACTATATCAGCCGGCAACCGCCCACCCCGCGACAAATGGCAGCTAATCGTCTCACGACGCCGTCCGGTCAATTACGTTTTTTCGACCGCTTGCGGTCGATCCTTGCCGGGCGTGTCCGCGTTGATCGCTTGTTCAACATGATGCGCAGGCGAGGATACGGGGGGCAAACCACCGCGCTGTGTGCCTGACGGTCATGGTTTCGGTGACACCGCCTCCGTTTCGGTACCATCCGTCCCGATGGTCTGCGTAGCGAAAGCGGGTGGGAGTCCGTGCAAATGCAATGCGGCCTTCGCGGTCACCTTGCCGACCTCCCCGCTTGCGCTAACCTTGTAGGTGCAGCTGTCGTGCGCCAGCTGAAACGCAGAGAATTCGACGCCGTCCTTTACAAAGAGGCGATCCTGCTCCCGACCGCCTTCGTCGCGGACCACACCATTATGCGCGGTATAGCGAGCCGAGGTAACGCCGGGATTCTCCATTACACTTATGTTCAAAACTGCGTTCTTTATGAAATAGACGTCGATGCCGCCATTGGCTTTGGCGATACGATCTATCCAGCAGATCGGGGCCGCGAGGGATGGCACTGCCGTCACAGCCCAGCAGACCGTGACCAGCAAGCAGGCGACGGCAATTGACCTGATGCGCATTGCTGCCTCCTGTGGAGCTGACGCTTTGCCGAGTGGCAACGACGTGGCGGACAGGTCGCTCTACACACCTGCAAGCACGTCTAAAACGGAGTTCGTATCAAACTTTTCCTAAATCTGAGAATCAAGCATCCGCTGATTCCGCGCGTAGCGCCGCCATCACTTCCGCGCCAGAATCGCAAGAACTGACCGTATCGCTGCGGAAATGGGCGCGATGATCGGGATCGAGAACATTGGCTTCAGTTCGCGCGCAGCCTCGCCCAAAGGGCCGCCGCCGATAATGACGGCCTCTGCGCCGTCATCGCTAATGCAGTGACGCACGACATCGGCCAGCGCGTCGCGCAGGCGAAGCTTGTCCTTGACCAACTCCGTGGGGTCCGCGGACGTTATTCGAAGGCCGGTGTATTGCGCCGACAGCCCGAGCAAGGCGACGCGCCGATCAATGGCAGCCTTCAATGCCGGCGTCGTCGTGGCGATCCCAAACCGCCGCCCGCCGGCCGATGCTTCGCGAAAGGCCGATTCAGCGATGCCGACCGCCGGCGTCCGGCATCGCTCCCGGACTTGCGCAAGGCCCGGATCGCCGAACGCCGCGACGATGAGACCATCGTACTTGCCATCGTTCGAGACGGCTATCTCGACGACTTCGTCGGCTGCGGCGGCAAGCGCATCGGGCTCGACGATCATCGGCGGTGCGCGTCGCGCCGTCGCGCCGGAAATTTCACACGCGCCGGCCGCAGCCGCTTGCGCGATGCCGACCATCATGGCGGTGGTCGCCGCCGAACTGTTCGGATTGATCAGCAGGATGCGGCGCATGCCCGTCTATCGATTCAAGCAAGTAGCCCGGATGAAGCGTAGCGCAATCCGGGGCCTTGGCATGACCGGATAAAGTCGCCCCGGGTTACGCTACGCTTCACCCGGGCTACAAACCAGATCACAGACACGTCACCCGCTCGGCGGCGAGGTAGCCGAACAGCAGGCCGAGGCCGAACAGCAGCACGAGGCCCGCCGCGCCGAATTCGATGCCGCGCATGATCAGCGCGCCGCCGCCTTCGCGGCCGGCGCTGAGGCGCTCGGCGAGGCCTCGCGCGGACACCGCGACGATGGCAATGGTTGCGACCGTGATCGCGGTGCCAAGGCCCATCACGAAGGTCGCGGCGATGCCGGCCCAGAACAGGCCCTGCGCCAGCGCGAACACCAAAACCAGGATCGCGCCCGAACAGGGCCGCAGGCCCACCGCGAAGATCGCGCCCAGCCCACGCTGCCAGCCACCGGGACCGGCAAGCTGATCCGGCGTCGGGCCGTGGGAATGGCCGCAATGCTCGTCATGGACGTGGCCGTCGGCGTGGGAATGAGCGTCGGCATGAGCGTGCGCGTGGGCATGACCGTGCGCATGGGCGTCAGCGTGCGCGTGCGCATGGTGATGATGTTCATGGTGGTGGTGATCGTGGCCATGATTGTGATCATGGCTGGCCGCAGCCGCAGCGGTGGCCATCGCGGGCACTGGCTTGGCCTGCAGCGCGCGCATAAATCCGCCGCCCTTGGTCCAGACCAGCCGGGCGCCGAACGCCGCGATCAAAGCGTAGCTCGCGATCTCGATTGCCTTCTCCGCCCCGCACATCGTCTTGGCGGTGGCGTTGAGCAGCCAGGCGCAGATGCCGACGATCAGCACGGCGACCAGCGCCTGCAGCATCGCGGACGCAAACGACAGCACGATGCCGCGCCGCGCGGTTTCGTGATTGGCGACCAGATACGACGAGATGACCGCCTTGCCGTGGCCGGGACCGGCGGCGTGGAAAATCCCGTACGCAAACGAGATCGCCAGCAGGGTCCAGACCGCCGAGCCGTCGGACTTGGCGGCGCGAATGGTCGCCGACATCTCGCGATAGAATTCCGATTGCTTGGCCAAGAGCCAGCCGACGATGCCGCCGACTTGCGGCTCAGGGGCTTTGGCCGGCCGCGGGCCGCCGAACGGGTTTTGCGCCAACAGGACGTGCAGGGCGCCATCGACCGCGACAACGGCGGCGAGTGCTATGATCCCGATCAGGATCGCGTGGGCGAAGCTGGTATGCTGCCTCACGGGCAATCCACCAAAATCTTGTTGGCGTACATGGCGCCGTAGTTGGAATTGTCGCCGTTCATAAAGTTGTTTTCGTTGAGCCGTTGCGCATTGGCGGTGCCGTCATTGGGCCGCTGGAATTGCAGCTTGCAGTCGGCGGGGGCGCCGACCAGCTTGATCGGGTCCTTGTCCTCGAACTTGAAGTCGATGAAGAAGGCAGGATCGAATACTTCCAGCGCGGCCTGTCTGGCCTTGAACGGCGTCTTGGCGGGCAGCATGAAATGCAGCGTCAGCGCGTCATTCTTGAATTCGAGATAGTAGTCGACCGGCTCCAGGAACCTCTCCTTCTTGCCGTCGGCCCTGGCGAAGGTGAAGTAGCCGAACTCCTTCAGCGACTCGATATTGGTCTGCGCCAGCGGCGCCAGTTCCTCGCGGCTGTAGACGCCCTTGGTCTTGGTCTCGATGCCCTGCAGCGCATAGGTCGAGAACATGTCGTCGAAGGTCCAGGCGTGGCGCACGCCCGAGATCGAGCCGTCGGCGGCATAGACCACCTCGCTCTTGGCGGTGATCCAGACATGTGGATGGGCTTGTGCCGGGGCGGCGCCGAGCAGCGACGCGACGATCAAGCCTAAGAAGCCGAACAGTACACGCATGATGTCGTCCCTGCGAACGCAGGGACCCATACGCCGTGTCGTCTCGTTTGGGCAGTGTGGCAAAGGCGTTCCTTCACAACGAACATCAGTGGTTATGGGTCCCCGCGCCCGTGCGCAATTGCGCACTAGGCGGGGACGACGCGAGGCTCACGCCGCCTCTGGCGTTTCGAGCAGGCCGCGGCGGCGCAGCAGCGCGTCGGGCTCCGGCTCCCTGCCGCGGAACGCGACATAGGCATCCTCGGGGTCGCGCGAGCCGCCGGACGAATAGATGTCGTCGTGCAGGCGCTTGGCGGTGGCGGGATCGAAGATGTCGCCGGCCTCCTCGAAGGCGCCGAACGCGTCGGCGTCCATCACCTCCGACCACATGTAGCTGTAATAGCCCGACGCATAATGGTCGCCGGAGAAGATATGGCCGAATTGGGTGGGCCGGTGCCGCAGCGCGATCTCGGCGGGCATGCCGATTTTCTCCAGCTCCGCCTTCTCGAACGCGCCGACGTCGCGGCTGGCTGATGCCGGCTGGGTGTGGAATTCGAGGTCGATCAGCGCCGAGGAGACGAACTCCACCGTGGCAAAGCCCTGGTTGAATTTGCGCGCGGCCAGGAAGCGGGTGAGCAGTTCGTCAGGCAGCGGCTCGCCGGTCTGGTAGTGTTTTGCGAACTGCCGCAGCACCTGCGGCTGCTCCTGCCAGTGCTCGTAGAGCTGCGAAGGCAGCTCGACGAAGTCGGTGAAGACCGAGGTGCCGGACAGCGAGGGATAGTTCACGTTGGACAGCATGCCGTGCAGGCCGTGGCCGAACTCGTGAAAAAGGGTCCGCGCGTCGTCCGGCGACAGCAGCGACGGCTCGCCGTCGGCGCCCTTGGCGAAGTTGCAGACATTGATCACCAGCGGGGCGATCTCGCCGTCGAGCTTCTGCTGGTCGCGCAGCGAGGTCATCCAGGCGCCGGAGCGCTTTGACGACCGGGCGAAGTAGTCGCCATAGAACAGCGCCTTATGCTTGCCGTCGCTTCCCTTGACCTCCCAGACCCGAACGTCCGGGTGCCAGACCGGGATATCCTTGCGTTCCGAGAACGTGACCCCGAACAGGCGGGTGGCGCAGTCGAAGGCGGCCTCGATCATGTGGTCGAGCACCAGATACGGCTTGATCGCGGCGTCGTCGAAATTGGCGCGGACCTGGCGCAGCTTTTCGGCGTAGTAGCGCCAGTCCCACGGCGCCAGCGCGAAATTGCCGCCCTCTTCCGCGATCATGGCCTGCAGCGCGTCGCGGTCGGCGAGCGCCCGGGCCCGCGCCGGCTTCCAGACCCGCTCCAGGAGGCTGCGCACCGCTTCGGGCGTCTTGGCCATGGAATCTTCCAGGCGGTAGGCCGCATAGGTCGGGTAACCCATGATCTTGGCGGCCTCCTCGCGGAGCCCCAGGATCTCCACCACGGTGGCGTTGTTGTCGTTGGCGTTGCCATTGTCGCCGCGGGCGGTGAAGGCCTTGAACACCTTCTCGCGCAGGTCGCGCCGGTCGGAGCTCTTCAGGAACGGCTCCACGGAAGAGCGCGACAGCGTCACGATCGCCTTGCCGGCCATCCCGCGCGCCTCGGCCGCGGCCTTGGCGGCGGCGACGAAGGCTTCCGGCAGCCCGCCGCGGTCGTCCTCGCCAAGCTCCATGAACCATTCCTGCTCGTCGCCGAGCAGGTGGTGGCTGAACGAGGTGCCAAGCTCGGCCAGCCGCTCGTTGATCTCGGCCCGGCGCGCCTTGGCGGCTTCGTCGAGGCCGGCGCCGGCGCGGTGGAAGTTGGTGTAGGTGCGCTCCAGCAGCCGGATCTCCTCTCCAGTCAGGCCGAGCGTGGCGCGGTTGTGGTGGAGCATGGCGATGCGGCCGAACAGCACCGCGTTCATCATGATCGGATTCCAGTGCCGCGCCATCCGCGGCGACACTTCCTTGTCGATCTCCAGGATCGCCGGATTGGAGTGCGCCGACACCAGGTCGTAGAACACGGCGGAGACCTTGGAGAGCAGCTTGCCGGAGCGCTCCAGTGCCGTAATCGTGTTGGCGAAGTCCGGCGCCGCGGGATCGTGGGTGATGGCGGCGACCTCGGCGGCGTGATCGGCAAAGGCCTGCTCGAAAGCCGGCAGGAAGTGCTCAGGGAGAATTTCCGCAAAGGGCGGCGTCTCGAACGGCGTCTGCCACGGCCGGAGCAGCGGATTTACCGGGGTTTCCGGAGGGGCTGCATTTTGCTGGGTTTCCGACATCACAAGTCCCGTTTCTGCGCTGAAGCCGCTTCGGGCTCCAGGCCTTGTTTTTGACGCGTTTTCCTCACGTGAACCGGTATCCGCTTCGGCTCGAAAACGCTCTGAATGATGCGTCAATCTATATCACGCGATACGGCATTTTTGGGCCTTTTAAGCTTGATAGTGGGGGCCTTTTCGGAGAGATTGCGCCCACCCAACAGGACCTGTTTCATGAGCATGCAGCCTTCTTCCGGCGCCAAGAGCGAGATCATCTGGCCGAGCGTCATCACCGTCATCTCGGCGGCGATCCTGATCGGCGCCGAGGTGTTCGGCGCGGCGTTCGCCGGCGGCTGGGCGCTCGCGATCCTGCTCGGGCTCTCCGACACCGGCGCGCACATCCTGCAGGCGGTGATGTTCGGCATCGGCGTCGTGATCATGGTGGGCTTCATCCGCCAAGCTCAGCGCATCGAGCCGTTCTGGAAACGCAGCTGACGCGCTGAACGAAGAAAGCGCTGCGGCACAGGCGCTTTCGTGATTCCACTTCACGCGACAACGCTCCGTAATTTCCCGAGAAATCTTAACGGCTGTTCATGTTTGACGTCGCCAGCGCGTGACGAGCGACGTCAACAGACGCGCTGGCGACGTCAAGCGACGCGCTGAGCGCGCTGCTGTAAGCACACGTTAGGCAAATTTGTCCCCAGCCTAAAAAAATAGTTGCGAAGCGGAATCAAAAGCCTTATTTCCAGCCTTGCCCAATTTCGCACGTGCCTGTGGTCGTGTGTCAGTCGGTAGGTATCCGGACAAGAGGCCGGACAGCCGCCAAGGGATGAAGAACCGAGGGTCGCTTCATAAGCGGCCAGCATCTCTCTCAAGAGATGCCGTTGAAGGTCTCTGCATCCTTTGCAACCGTGACTGGCAGCCGGAGGCGAACCGGCGCACCCCGCTCTCAACGGGGGACGCGACTTAAAGCAACGACGGATCGGGCTTTTTTGGTCTCTACCGGCATTCCAACGCCGGCGCGGGCTACTGAAAAGGCTTGTCCTTCATTGCCAGGTGTGCGGGCGGGAAATTCCCAACCAATCCACGGCAGCACAGTCTGATCTGAGTCTTTTGGCTTCGTTGCGCCTCCATCGCGCGATGTGGCCGGAGCGCTCATATCCGACATCAATTTTTTGAACGGATCCCGTCGCTGGGCCGTTTGGGAGAGTGCTATGACCGAACGTATTCAGGAATTCCTGCGCAACCGCCGCAGCGAGGGCCAGGACACCGAGCCGTGCCTCGTTGTCGACCTCGAAGTCGTGCGCGACAACTACCAGACCTTCGCGAAGGCCTTGCCGGACAGCCGCGTGTTCTACGCGGTGAAGGCAAACCCGTCGCCGGAAGTGTTGCAGCTCCTGGCCTCGATGGGCTCGTGCTTCGACACCGCGACGGTGGCCGAGATCGAAATGGCGCTGGCTGCCGGTGCGACGCCGGACCGCGTCTCCTATGGCAACACGATCAAGAAGGAGCGCGACATCGCGCGTGCCTTCGCGCTCGGCATTCGCCTGTTCGCGGTCGATTGCGCCGCCGAAGTCGAGAAGATCGCCCGTGCCGCGCCCGGCGCCAAGGTGTTCTGCCGCATCCTCTATGATTGCGCAGGCGCCGAATGGCCGCTGTCGCGCAAGTTCGGCTGCGATCCGGAGATGGCGGTCGACGTGCTCGACCTCGCCAAGCGCCTGGGCCTGGAGCCGTGCGGCATCTCGTTCCATGTCGGCTCGCAGCAGCGCAAGGTGAAGGCGTGGGACCGCGCCTTGTCGATGGCCTCGTCGGTGTTCCGTGACTGCGCCGAGCGCGGGATCAACCTGTCCATGGTCAACATGGGCGGTGGATTCCCGACCAAGTACCTCAAGGACGTTCCTCCGGTCCTGCAATACGGCCGGTCGATCTTCCGCGCGCTGCGCAAGCATTTCGGCAACCAGATCCCGGAAACCATCATCGAGCCGGGACGCGGCATGGTCGGCAATGCCGGCATCATCGAGACCGAAGTCGTTCTGATCTCCAAGAAGAGCGACGAGGACGAGGTGCGCTGGGTGTATCTCGACATCGGCAAGTTCGGCGGTCTCGCCGAGACGATGGACGAGTCGATCCGTTACGCCATCCGCACACCGCATGACGGCGCGGAAATGACGCCGTGCGTGCTCGCGGGCCCGACCTGCGATAGCGCCGACGTCTTGTACGAGAAGCTGCCGTATCCGCTCCCGGTTACGCTCGAGATCGGCGACAAGCTGCTGATCGAAGGCACCGGCGCCTATACGTCGACCTACTCGTCGGTGGCGTTCAACGGCATCCCGCCGCTGCGGACCTACCACATCTGAACTGGCCGCTGAGGCCTGACTAACCGGGAGCCGGTGCGCCGGCTCCCACCCCCTATTTTTGCGAATTTTGAGGACAACGCTCCGCGGCGTGACTTGCCGTTGGAGTGAGGACTGACGTGCCATGACTGCTTTGCGGAAGACCACTGTTGCCCTCACCCCGAAAGCCGCTCCGTTCGCGATCCGTGCGGAACGGGCTTCGGACGTCGTTGCGCGTGAAGCGCTGCTGGATGCCTGCTTTGGCGCAAACCGCCATACCCGCACCTGCCAGCGCCTGCGTGACGAACGTGCGCCCGCCGAAGGCCTTGCCTTGTCGGCCGTGGCACGAGGGAAGCTCGTGGGCACCGTCCGGTTGTGGCACGTCAGCGCCGGGGGCATCCCGGCGCTCATGCTCGGCCCGCTGGCGGTTGAGAAATCCTCCCGCCAATTTGGCGTCGGGGCCGCGCTGATGGACCACGCGCTCGCGGCGGCGACGGCGCGTGGCCATCACGCGGTGATCCTGCTCGGCGACGCGCCCTATTACATCAGATTCGGCTTCTCGGCCGAAAAGACCGGCGAGCTGTCGCTGCCCGGCCCGTTCGAGCGCGACCGCCTGCTCGGCCTCGAGCTGCGCGAGGGCGCGCTCGACGGCGCCTGGGGCATGATCTCGGCGTCGGGCGCGCCAATGGCAAAGGCATCGCGCGCGAAGAAGGCTCTACAGACTGTGCCGCACGCGGCCTGAGCCGTCGCGTCAGAGGGGTTGCGCGGTCCGGCGAAAAGCCCTTAAACCGCGCCAAATCAGCTATTTCCGGATCAGGCCGCAAATCGAGGTTCCGATGCCCCGCCGTCTCATTTCCACCGGTTCGCCGTTCGAGAAGACCGCCGGCTACAGCCGCGCCGTGATCGACGGCGATTTCGCCTTTGTCGCCGGCACCACCGGCTATGACTACGCCACCATGACGATGCCTGACGATGTCACGAGCCAGTCACGGAACTGCTTCAAGACCATCGAGGCCGCCTTGAAGGAAGGCGGCTTCGCGATGGCCGACATCGTCCGCGCGACCTACTACATCACCGACCTCAGGGATGCGGATGCCCATTTCGCGGTCTGCGGCGAAGTTCTCGGCGACATCCGCCCGGCCGCCACGCTTCTGGTGGTCGCGGGGCTCTACAAGCCCGAGATGAAGATCGAGATCGAAGTGACCGCCAAGCGCCGCAGCGCCTGATCCACCCCTCACCTTTTGTTGCCAGACTTTCCGGAGAAACCATCCCATGAGCCCCGCCTCGCAGATCTACGCGAAGATCACCGGTCC
Organism: Bradyrhizobium sp. OAE829; assembly: GCF_040546575.1. NCBI lineage: Bacteria > Pseudomonadati > Pseudomonadota > Alphaproteobacteria > Hyphomicrobiales > Nitrobacteraceae > Bradyrhizobium > Bradyrhizobium sp. OAE829. The sequence continues at coordinate 3,236,454 of NZ_JBEPOE010000001.1, forward strand.
CATCGTCATGGTCGGCTTCGGCTCCATCGGCAAAGGCACGCTGCCGATGATCGAGCGGCATCTCGATTACGACAAGTCGCGCATCACCGTGATCGATCCCAAGGACGAGGGCCGCAAGGCGCATTGCGAGAAGCACAATGTGAAATTCATCCAGCAGGGCGTGACCAGGGACAATTATCGCGCCTTGCTTACCCCGCTGCTCACTGAAGGCGGCGGCCAGGGTTTCTGCGTCAATCTCTCGGTCGATACCGGGTCCACCGACATCATGGAGCTCTGCAACGAACTTGGCGCGCTTTATATCGACACGGTCAACGAGCCCTGGCTCGGTTTCTATTTCGATTCTTCGAAAGGCCCGGAAGCGCGCTCCAACTACGCCCTTCGCGAAGCGACGCTGGCCGCCAAGAAGGCGCGCCCCGCGGGCTCGACGACGGCCGTCTCCTGCTGTGGCGCCAATCCCGGCATGGTCTCGTTTTTCGTCAAGCAGGCGCTGCTCAATGTCGCCGCTGATCTGAAGCTCAATGCCCCCAAGCCAAGGACCAAGGCCGAATGGGCTGATTTGATGCGGCAGGCCGGCATCAAGGGCATTCACATCGCCGAACGCGACACCCAGCGCTCCAAGTCGCCGAAAGAGCCTGATGTCTTCGTCAACACGTGGTCGGTGGAAGGTTTCCTGTCGGAAGGCGTGCAGCCGTCCGAACTCGGTTGGGGCACCCATGAAAAATGGATGCCCGAGAATGCGCGTACCCATGAAGCTGGCTGCGGCGCCGCCATCTATCTGATGCAGCCCGGCGCCAACACGCGCGTGCGCACCTGGTGCCCGACCCGCGGCGCGCAGTATGGCTTCCTCGTCACCCACAACGAGTCGATCTCGATCTCCGATTACTTCACGGTGCGTGACGCATCGGGCACGGCGATCTATCGGCCGACCTGCCACTATGCCTATCATCCGGCTGACGATGCCGTGCTCTCGCTGCATGAAATGTTCGGCCGCGCGGCGAAGATGCAGGAAAAGCACCACATCCTCGATGAAAACGAAATCGTCGATGGCATCGACGAACTCGGCGTGCTGCTGTTCGGCCATGACAACAATGCCTACTGGTACGGCTCGCAGCTCTCCATCGAAGAGACCCGCAAACTCGCGCCCTATCAGAACGCCACCGGCCTGCAGGTGACCTCCGCCGTGCTCGGCGGCATGGTGTGGGCGCTGGAAAACCCGAACCAAGGCATCGTCGAAGCGGACGAGATGGATTTCGATCGTCTGCTGGAAATCCAGATGCCGTATCTCGGTCCGGTGAAGGGTTTTTACACCGACTGGACGCCGCTGACGGACCGGCCGGGCCTGTTCCCGGAAGACATCGACACCTCGGATCCCTGGCAGTTCCGGAACATTCTGGTGCGGTAAGGTTGGGTTCCACCCCCTTGGTGCATTGCAGCATCAGGGGGCGCCGGCCAGCGTAACGCTCGCTTAATGAAATCGCGCCATCCTGAAGGGTACCCCTTTTGCAAGGGCCTTGAGCCGTCCTGTGTCTCTGCGCAGCGACGTCCCCGGTGGAGCGGTGGAAATGCGCGTCTTTATCGCAATCATGCTATCGGCGGTCGTTTTGGCCGGGTGCAAACCTGACAACAACAACGACATCACCGGCTCGATCGATAACTGCGCCCGCAAGCTCTACAGCTCCTACAATCCCAAGGACCTGAAGCAGTGCATTAACGTGTGCATCTCCTGCCAGCGCGGCGTGATGACGACCTGCTCGACCTCCTGCACGCTGAAGGGCGCGCAGTAGAGCGTCTTCGTCATTCCGGGATGGTGACGACTGTCACTTCGCCATGTAATCGAACGCCACCTTCCCCAATCCCAGCGTCAGATCAGCCTTGAAATGCAGCGCGGAAACCACTTCGCGCACCGGAAGCCGGGCAACGTCGCACAGCGCGTGGGGAAACAGGCCAAGCGCGGCCGGACCGCTCCATGCTTCCTTCAGCGTGATGTCCTCGAGCTGGAAGCGAACCAGTTCGCAGATCCGCGGCGTGCCGTCGACATGCGGGATGATCTTGAGAATGAAGTTCGGCGCCTTCATGCCTTTCAGCACGGCGTCATGATCGACTGGACGGTGCTTGTAACCCATGGTGGCGGAGGCGCAGAGCACCGAGCCGTAGTGCAGCGAGCCGACCAGCACATCGCTCTCGACTTCGATCTTCGGCTTCGCAAGCTTTTTGGGAAATCCCCAGATTTCGCGGCCGCCGGCGATCGGACCCTCGTCGTCAAGGTACATGGCGTGGGTATAGGCGCCCTCCTCGCCGTTGAGACGGACCGGGATCACCTGGCCGGTTTCGGTGTAGTCGCCGAAGCCGGGTCGAGTCGGGCATGCGGATGAATTCATATTTGACGATGGGTTCAACGACTTCGAGCGGCTCCGGCACCAGAGCGCGAAGCACGTCCGGATCGGTCCGGTAGGTGATGATGAAATATTCGCGGTTGAAGAACCGATAGGGCCCCGGCGGGAAGGACGGGTTGTTCAGCGGCATCGAATAGGCGGTTCGTCTGACATCGTCGATTTTCATGGCCTGCCCCATCTTGTCGGCGCGGTCGCGCGATGACGTGAGTATGCGGCAGCTTGGGGACGCAGGCGAGGCTGTAGAAGCTGCAATGCCATCAAAACGGCGTCAGGCCGTAGGGTGGGCAAAGCGAAGCGTGCCCACCATTCAGGGTAACGGTGGATTGATGGTGGGCACGGCGCGATGCGCCTTTGCCCACCCTACGCCTAGACTACTTCTGCTTGATTGGTTCGGCCGTTTTCTCGGCCGGTGCAGGCGGCAGCGCGGGCTGGGCGCCCGCCTTCTGCGCGTCGGCATCGGGACGCGCCGGTTCGGGCGGGACGTTGGACGGCCGCGTTCCGGTCGTCGTCTCCGCGGGCACCGACGGCCTGGTTTCCGCGCCCGGCGACGATTGCAGCGGTTGGGTCGCCTGCGCCAGTTGCTGCGGACCACGCGCGCGCAACTCGGCCATCGACAGGCCGGCCATCACAAGGCCCGTCGTGACCAGCGCGGCCGCAACGAGAAAATCAATCCGGTAGCTGCGCTTGTTCTGATCGGCAGGCATATCGTTCACCACAAAATTGTTCGCGATGACAACGGCCGGCGGCGCGCATTGTTCCGCCCCCCGCAGCGTGCGGAACCGGGCAAGAATCAAACTAATCCTTGGTCGAGACTTCCCAGGTGGCGTGGCGAACGCCGGGCTGGCGCTGCAGATCGACCGCGACCGCATTCAACTCGTTGGGATCGATCGCGGTGGAGACCAGCGTGGCGACGATCTCCAGCAGGTCATCGCCATGCTCGACCACATTGAGCTCGGCGACCGGATATTTTGCATGCTCCAGCCGCTCGACCAGTTGGTCGCGCATGTCAGGCAACGCCTCCGCACTGACTGCGAGCTTGAAGTAGTAAGTCGCCTCGGAAGCGCGTTCGTCGATCGGAATTCGGTTGATCGCGTTCACCAGCGGACGCAGCAAGGTGTTGCCGGCGACCACGAACACGGTCAGCGCCGCCGCCTGGGCCACCATGTCGGCGCCGGCGCAAGCTCCGACCCCGGCCGATCCCCAGAGCGTCGCCGCGGTGTTGAGGCCGCGGACGTTCATGCCCTCTTTCATGATGACGCCGGCGCCGAGGAAGCCGATCCCCGAAACGACATAGGCGATCACATGTACCGCGCCTTCGGCGGCCTTCAGATGCATCGCAAGGTCGACGAAGGCGGCCGCACCGACGGCGACCAGTACATTGGTGCGCAAGCCCGCGGTCCGCTGCCGGTATTGCCGCTCGGCGCCAATCAGGGTGCCCAGAACGAACGCCGCGGTCAGGCTGACCAGGGTGTCGAGGAAATCGGCGATCTGGAAGGTAGTCAGGAAGCGCATGTCGGTTTTCTAGAGCCTTTTCCGTTCCGATGGAATCGGAACGGGGCTCTAGATTCTTGTTTTGACGCGTTTTCTTGACGCGAACCGGTGTCCACTTCGCTGGAAAACGCTCTAGGGGAGAGAGGTGACGAATCTATCACAGCCTGAACGATCTGGCCCGTTCCGGCGACTAACGGTCGCCGGGACAGGTGCAAGCGACGAGCCGCTTCGCTGCAGGCAGCGGCGCTCGGTGCGGTCCCAGATAGAATAGATTTGCCTGATTTTGCGAGAATTTGTCATGAAAAGATTGCTTTACGTCGCGGTCGCTCTGCTTGGCATACAATGCTCGCCCGCAGTTGCCGACCAGAATTGCATGACGGGCTATTACCGAACCAGGCAGCCCGCCTGCGTCGACAGCGTGCTATCGCAAATGCGAGCCGGCCCAAACGCCGATCCCAGCGCGGTGATCGGATTCCTGGCGCAGATCTTCAGCACGTCGCCCGCGGAGAAGCAGCGCATCCTGCAACTTGAAGCCTCTTCCTACGTCAAATCGGTGAAGCTCGTGGCGCTCTACGGCGCCGGCCTCACAGAAGACGCGCAGAAATTTGCCGAGGAAAACCAGATCACAGCCACGCTGCAGAAAATCGAAAAGAACCAACCTGCCAAACTCGCCGTGGTGCGGCCGTCGTCGAATGCCGCCGACAACGACCTCTTGATCGGCGCCTATATGGCATCCGGCGACACCCGTTTCATTGAAAGAATCCTCGCCAACTTCTCCAGCGCAGATGACGACATGGCGGGCATTGCCATCCGCATGGGATTCATGAAGGGCAAGTTCGGGCCGAACATGACCGCGGAAGGCCGGGACAACGTGATGGCCAAGATGGCCTGCGACAAACACGCGTGCAAAACCGAGCCCGCCAAATTCTTTCGCGTGCTGACATTGGCGAGCGCATTCTGGGCGTTACAGTCGCTGGCATCAGCCGACGACGGCATCAAGAAGACCTTCACCGGCTTTTTTGAGAACGATCCTCGCCTGAAAAACCTGTTCACGGCCGAGCAAGCGGCGTTCGGAAACTATATGACGGCGCTCACCATGCTCGCCGTCTTCAAACCCGACGCGAAGGATCGCGACAAGACCGCCGAAAACATGAGCAAGGCCGCTTCGGCTTTCGAAAACCTCGAACCGGCCGGCAAGACGTTTGACCACATCGAGGCTTACGTCAAAGGTGGGAAGAAGGCGAAGTAGGCTGGGCTTGTGCTTGATGGCAGGTACGGGTTCGAAACGAACGCAACTCGCTTTTACGAACAATGCGACTCGCGGAGACACCCCCACCCCAGCCCTCCCCCGCAAGCGGGAGAGGGAGCGCACCGTCAATCACTGATGCGCTTCGGGTCGTCTCGCCACGCACGGAGCGAACGATCTACAACTCCACCATGCCGGCGTCGCCGTCTTCGGTGCCGAAGGCGAGCAGCGATCCCTTGGGGCTCCAGGCCAGCGCGGAAACCGCGGCGTTGCCCCTCCGGCGCACCAGGATCTCCGCGCCGTCCTCGATCCGCACCATCAGCACGCAACCGTCGCTGTAGCCCGCGGCCAGGATATCATGCTTCGGATGACAGGCGACCGCGGAGACGCGGGCCTGCAGCGGCGCCAGCATCGCCGGCTCCTTGCCCATTGGCCCGTCCTTGCTGGCGAACGGCCAGATGATCACGGTGTCGGCGCCCGAGGTTGCAAGCCCCTTGCCACCGGCGCTCCACGACATCGAGCGGACGCGGCCGGGATAGCCGCTCATGCGCATATGCCGGTTGTCGGCGAGCCGCCAGCCATGCAGCGCCGGCTCGTGCATCCCGGTCACCAGAAACTTGTTGTCCGGGCTGAAGGTGACGGACAGATGCGAGCCGGCCCATTCCAGAAACTCGGGTTTTGCCGCCATGTTGGGAAACCACAGCGTCACGCCGTTGTAATGCGCGACCGCCAGCCGCAGGCCCTTTGGCGCGAACGCCAGGCCGCCGACGGTCGAGGGCATGTCGAATGATTTTTCCTCGCCCTTGGTGCGAACGTACGAGATCTTGCCGGCCGACCACGCCACCGCGCCATCGGGATGCAGCGCGACGTTGTCGATCCAGCGCCGCTTGGCGTCGGTCGCGAGCACGCTGACCTCGCCCCTGGCGTTGAGCGCGACGAGCTTGCCGTCGTCGCCGCCGGTCACGACGCGCGCGCCGTCGGACGCCGCGCACAGCACCGCGCCGCCGTGAATATCGACAGGAGAAATCTCGCCGCCGGCGCCGACGATGGCAGCCTTCTCCTCAGCGCCGACGAAGACCGCGGTCTCACCGAGAAAATGCACCGACGATATCGGCATGCCGACCGCAAGCGGCCGCACCTTGTCGGTGATCGAAGCAATGGAGGCGCCTTCGCCCGGATCAAACTGTTTCATCACGTGGTGATACAGCTCTCAAAACCGTCGCGGATCATCTGCTCCGGTAATTCGCGACCAATGAAGACAAGCCGGCTCTCGCGCCGTTCGTCATCCTTCCATTTGCGCTGATGGTCGCCCTCGAGCATCATGTGCACGCCCTGGAACACGTAGCGGTCGTCATCGTCGCTGAAGGCGAGGATGCCCTTGGAGCGCAGGATTTTCTGCCCTTCGGAGGCGACGAGGTTCTGCAGCCACGGCATGAACTTGGTGGCATCGAGCGGCCTGTCCGTGCGCAGCGACAGCGACTGCATCTCCTCGTCATGGTAATGCTTCAGCCCGCCATGGCTGTGATCATGATGATGGTCATGGCCGTGGTGATGATCGTGATCATGGTGATGATCATGGCCATCGCCGGCATCGAGGAATTCCGGCTCGATCTCGAGAATACGATCGAGATCGAACGCACCGCGCTCCAGCACGTCAGCCAGCGCCACCTTGCAACGCTCGGTGCGGTGCAGTTTGGCGTAAGGGTTGATGGCGCGGATCCGCGCCTCGACTTCGGCGAGTTCGGCTTTGGAAACGAGGTCGGTCTTGTTGAGCACGATGACGTCGGCAAACGCGATCTGGTTCTTGGCTTCCGGCGCATCCTTCAAACGGTCGCTCAGCCATTTGGCGTCGGCCACGGTGACGACCGCGTCGAGCCGGGCGTTCTTCTGCACGTCCTCATCGACAAAGAAGGTCTGCGCCACCGGCGCCGGGTCGGCCAAGCCGGTGGTCTCGACGATGATGGCGTCGAATTTGCCCTTGCGCTTCATCAGGCCGTCGAGGATGCGCACGAGGTCGCCGCGCACGGTGCAGCAGACGCAGCCATTGTTCATCTCGAACACTTCTTCATCGGCGCCGATGATGAGGTCATTGTCGATGCCGATCTCGCCGAATTCGTTGACGATGACGGCGTATTTCTTGCCGTGGTTTTCCGACAGAATGCGGTTGAGCAGCGTGGTTTTGCCGGCGCCGAGATAGCCCGTCAGCACGGTCACAGGAATTTTTTGGGCGGTCAGTTCAGACATGGTGGCTCCGGGCGGAAATTCGGGCGCGCCGGCAACAGCAGGGAGGCCCCTGCCCTATTCGCCAAGCGCGCTGGTCAGGGCCTTTATATTGTGCCTGACCATATCAATGTAAGTGGGGGCATCGCCCTTTTCGGCCGTCAGACTGTCCGAATAGAGGGTCCCGCCGATCCTGGCGCCGGTCTCGGCCGATATCCGGCGGATCAGGCGCGGATCGCTCACATTTTCCAGAAAAACCGCCGGGATCCTGGCGGTTCGGATCTGGGTGATAATACCGGCAATATCGCGGGCACTGGGCTCGGATTCCGTGGATACGCCGACGGGTGCAATGAATTCGACGCCGTAGGCGGCGGCGAAATAGCCGAAAGCGCCATGGGTCGAAATCACCTTGCGGCGGGCTTGCGGGATTTTTGCGACGGCTTCGCGCGCCTCGCGGTCGAGGGCGTCGAGTTTCGCCAGATAGGCCTCCGCATTGGCGCGAAAACCCTGGGCTGAGGCAGGATCGGCGACCGCCAGCGCGTCGCGGATATTGCCGACGTAGATTTTGGCGTTGGCGACGGATTGCCAGGCGTGCGGGTCGGCATCCGAGCCAAACTTGAGCGGCGCGATGCCGGCCGTCGCCGTCACGACGGTGACCTTGCTGCCTGCGGATTTCAGCAGCCGCGGCAGCCAGCCCTCGAAACCAAGGCCATTGACGAAAATCAGCTTCGCATCGGCGATCTTTTTCGCATCCGCCGGCGTTGGCGAGTAGACATGCGCGTCGCCATCAGCACCGACCAGTGTCGTGACGCTGACGCGGTCACCGCCGACGTTGCGGACGAAATCGCCGAGGATGGAGAAGCTGGCGACAACCTTGAGGCGCTCCTGCGCGCTGGCCGGAACGACTGTGGCGATCAGCACCAGACACATGAACCCTAACAAACGCTGCATCGTTACGCCTCGAGATGCCGGCCGGGGAACAGCTGTCTCACGAGGCCGCTGACATTGCCGAACAGCACGGACACCACATAAATCCCCGCCGCGACCAGAATGACCGCGGGGCCTGACGGAATTTTGGTCTGGAACGACAGCACCAGCCCGGCATAGCCCGACACCATGGCGCTTGCGACCGCAATGCAGATCATGCCGGTGATGTCGCGCGACCAGAACCGCGCGATGCCCGCGGGCAGGATCATCAGGCCGACGCCGAGCAAGGTGCCGAGCGCGTGAAAACCGTTGACGAGATTGATCACGACCAGCGCCAGGAACGCCAGATGCGCCGGCGCGCCGGCACGGCTCACCGTGCGCAGGAACACCGGATCGACGCATTCGATCACCAGCGGGCGATAGATCACGGCCAGCACGAGCAAAGTGATCGTGGCGTTGAAGGCGATCACCAGCAGGGTCTGGTCGTCCATCGCCAGGATGTTGCCGAACAACACGTGCAAGAGGTCGATATTGGTGCCCTTGATGGACACGATGGTGACGCCGAGCGCCAGCGACACCAGGTAGAACGTCGCCAGCGAGGCGTCTTCCTTCAATTCGGTGGTGCGCGCCACCACGCCGGCCAGGATCGCGACCGTAAATCCTGCGATCAGGCCGCCGGTCGTCATCGCGAACAGGTTGAGCCCGGAGACCAGGAAGCCGATCGCGGCCCCGGGCAGGATCGCATGCGCCATGGCGTCGCCGACGAGGCTCATCCGCCGCAGCATCAGGAACACGCCGATCGGAGCGGCGCCCAGCGACAGCGCGATCACGGCCGCCAGCGCGCGGCGCATGAACTCGAATTCGGTGAAAGGCGCGATCAGCGTATCGTGGAGCATTGTAATCAGGCAGCCCGCGACGGCGCATCGGCGGCGCAGGCCGCGGCCCGGTCGTCGAAGGCTTCGCACATCTTCATCGCCACCATCAGGTTATCCGGCGTCAGCACCTGCGCGGTCGCGCCCCAGGCCACCGGGCCACGGGCCAGCAGCAGGGTTTCGGGGAAATGGTTGCGCACCATATCGAGATCATGCAGCGCCGCCAGCACGGTGCGGCCTTCGCCATGCCAGCGCTTGACCAGCGCAACCAGGTCCGCGGAGGTTTTGGCGTCGATGGCGTTGAACGGCTCGTCCAGCACGATCAGGCGCGCGTCCTGCAGCAGCACGCGGGCGAACAGCATGCGCTGCATCTGGCCGCCGGACAGCGTGCCGATCGGGCGGTTCTCAAAACCGTTGAGGCCGACGGCGGCAAGCCCCGCCAAAATCCGCTCGCGCTCTTTCTTGCCCATGCCGCCGAAGAAGCCGGTGGAGCGCCACAGGCCGGTGCCGACGAAATCGAACACCGAAATTGGAAAACTGCGGTCGATGTCGGCGGTCTGCGGCAGATAGGCGATGTCCTTGCTGTCGAGACCACCCAGCGAGATTGAGCCCGCCAGCGGTTTCAGGATGCCGGCGAGGCCTCGAAACAGCGTCGACTTGCCGGCGCCGTTCGGTCCGATCACCGCGACCAGCGCACCCCCGGCAACCTCGAGGTTGAGGTGGTGCACCGCCGGATGCCGGTCGTAGCCGAGCGTGACGTTACTGAATTTCACCTGAACTTTTGCCTGCGCCGCCATGCTCACCTCATCGCCACCAGCACGACCACCCAAAGACAGGCGCTGACCGCCAGCGCCGCGCCAAGCCGCGTCGCCACCGTCATCCGCAGGATCGACCACGGCGCCGGCTGCGCCGGATGCGGCGTCGACGGGTCGTGGTGATGGGGATGACCATGGCTATGGGCGTGGTGATGGTGTCCGTGGTCGTGGGAATGGGAGTGAGACATGCAAAGATGTTATATTATAACATTACCTGAGTCCACTTACCCGAGCCCTACTTTGCCTGCCTAGAGGGGGCGTCGGGCAGCATGGCGAACGCCATGGATCACGATCCCAGCGGCGTCCGATCGGTAGAAAATGACGTAGGGATAGGGGCTCGCGGCGATGCGGCGGAAATTACCCTTGTTGGTAACGCGCCCGGCCTCAGGGTGATCAGCGAGCAGACGGATGACGGCCTGCAATCGCCTGCTGACGTTGTCGGCGCCTTGCGGCGACCGGGTTTCAATGTAGTCGAGAATGTCGGCCATCTGCCGGAGCGCCCGGCGTGTGTAGCGGACTTTCACAGCCCATGCTTCGCCCAGACAGCGCGGACTTCTTCATCCGTCGCAAACTCGCCGCGCTCAGCCTCAGCGAGTGAAGCGTTCAGGTCAGCTTCTTCTTCTGGTGTGAGCACATAAGGCGGTTGCTCGACGCCCGCGAATTGCAGGAGAATCCGCGCGAGATCGTCCTGCACGTCGTCAGGCAGGGCGGACACAGTTTCGATGGCCTGTTCAAGCAGTCGCGTCATACCCGGAACATAGTGGCTTCAGCCCCTCTTAGGAAGCCTTGCAGCGGCCTTGCCTCACGGCTTCCCGATCGCCATCGCCAGCGCCGCCGCCAGGAACGGAAACGGCACCGATACCGCGGCGCGGAACCAGACGAATTTCGCCGGCATGAACGGGATTTCCCAGAGGATCAGCCGCTGGAAGGCGAACAGCGCCCAGGCGACGACATAGGCGATTACTTGCGGCGAGCCGCCGCCGACCTTCAGCGCCACCGCGCCGATCGAAAAGCCGACCACCGGGCCGCCCGGCGTCAGTCCGCCCGCGATCACGGCCGTGAGCACGCCGAGCCAGCCGGAATCCGGGCCCAGCCAGCCGGTGATGATTTCGGGAGGGATGACGGCGGCGATGTAGCCGGAGCCGATCACGCCGAGCGCGATCCGCGGCACGATGTTGATGAAATCCATCGCGCCCTCGCGCGCCGCCGAAACCACCACGACACGGCCGCGCCGGAACGCGATGATGCCAAGCACCAGCACCGAGCCCCACAGGCTGATGTCGATGATGAGCGCGCTCATCGTCATGACGGCTCGCCCTCGCCCTTGGGATACATCCGCACATAGACGAAGCGCCCGAGCGCGCCGGCGAGCACCGGGATCGGCAGCGAGATCACGATCCGCCACAGCGTGAAATCGGTGCCGAGAATCGGCAATTCCCAGGCCACCGCGCGGCCGTAACCGATCAGCGTCCAGCTCACCACCATCGCGATGGTGGCGCCGAAATCCGCGCCGACCGTGAGCAGCGCCGCCGCCACCGGATAGGCCGTGAACGGCCCGCCCGGCAGGATGGCGCCGAACGCCGTTCCGATCAGCAATCCCTTCAGGCCGGAGTTCGGCCCGAGCGATCGCGACACTTTCTCGTGCGGCAGGATTTCCGTAATGAACGCGCCGAGCAGGCAGCCAGCCAATACGCGCGGCAGGATCTCGCCGAACAGCCAGAGATCATGGGTGAGAATCTTGAGCACGCCGTCGATACCGTCGCGGCGATAGACCAGCGTGGCGCTGACCGCGACCAGCACGGCGATGAAGATCATCGACCAGCCGACCGGCTTGCGCTTGCGTCGCGGGACCGCTTCGGCCTCCGCAAGTTCGTCGGCGGGCACCGGTTCTTTCAATGGGGGTTCTGACAATGCAATGAATCGGCAGGTGAAAAGTCCAACCCTGCTTAGTCCCGGCCGGGGCCTCACGCAAACGGAACAACTGAAACATCCATGCGCCGCTCAGGCATGGCCATGCAAGGCTGTCACGCGCTTTTCAGGTCAGGTGGCGCACCAGCGCGAGGCCGGCAAACAGGCCGGCAATCGACAGCACCACCGAGCCGATAATGTAGGCCGCCGCCAGGCCAAGCTCACCCCGCTCATAGAGCACGGCGGTATCGAGCGAGAACGCGGAAAACGTGGTGTAGCCGCCGAGTATGCCCGTCATCAGGAACAGCCGCCACGGCTGCGAGGCCTCGCCCTTGAGCGCGAGATAGCCCGCGATCAGCCCCATCACGGTCGATCCTGATATGTTGATGATGATGGTGCCCCAGGGAAATCCGGGGCCGATGCAGCGGGCGCAGGTGAGATTGATGAAATGGCGCAGCGACGCGCCAAGGCCGCCACCGACGAAGACCAGCAAATAGCTCATCGCAGCATTTTCCACATCGCGAAATCACCCGGCAACAGCGCTTGTGCCGCAAGCCCACGACGCCTGCAAGGATGGCATGGAAGGCAAAAGATAAGGGCGGCAGTTTTGCACCGCCGCCCTTGATATAAGTTCGATGTCATTCCGGGATGTTCCGAAGGACAGACCCGGAATCTCGAGATTCCGGGTTCGCGCTATCGCGCGCCCCGGAATGACGGGCTCAATCAGGAAGCCTTGCCGAACAGCTGGTCGACATATTCCCAGTTCACGAGATTATCGACGAACGCCTTCAAATAGTCCGGGCGGCGGTTGCGATAGTCGATGTAGTAGGAGTGCTCCCAGACGTCGCAGCCGAGGATCGGGGTTGCGCCATGAACCAGCGGGCTCTCGCCGTTCGCGGTCTTGGAGATTTCGAGCTTGCCGTTCTTGACCGACAACCAGCACCAGCCGGAGCCGAACTGGCCGACGCCGGCGGCGGCGAAGTCGGTCTTGAACTTGTCGAGCCCGCCGAGATCCTCGGTGATCTTCTTTTCCAGACGGCCGGGCAGCTTGCTGCCGCCGCCATTCGGCTTCATCCAGTTCCAGAAATGCAGATGGTTGTAGTGCTGGCCGGCATTGTTGAACACCGCCGGGTTCTTGCCGAACGAGGCCTTGACGATCTCCTCGAGGGACTTGCCTTCGAATTCGGTCCCCTTGATCGCGTTGTTTCCGTTGGTCACGTAAGCTTGGTGATGCTTGTCGTGGTGGAATTCCAGCGTTTCCTTGGACATATAGGGGGCAAGGGCGTCATGGGCATAGGGAAGGTCAGGAAGCGTGAAGGTCATGGGGTGATGTCCGAAAATGATGGGAGACGTGGTGTAACGGGAACCCTTATAGAAGGTTCCATCGCGCTTAAACACCGCAATTTGACAAAGCGGGCGGCTTCTTCGGTAACGATGCTCCGCGTCCAGCGTATGACGGGACATACGGCTATTGCGGGGTAAAAGATGAGTATCGAGATCGATGTCCTGAACGGGGACGCGTCATGGCCGAGGGTCGAACCGCTGATGAATGCGGTCTGGCCGCAGCATGTGGTCGAGAAACTGTCCTGGGGCCATGTCAAATGGGCCCACGCCGATTTGCGCGTGCTGATCGAAGCGCCGGAGGATTCTAACGGCGAATCGCCAAACCCCGGGCTTGCCTGCCACGTCGGTATCTTTTTCCGCACCGCCACCTGGAACGGGCGCAAGGTCGATATCGGCGGTATTGGCGGGGTTGCGACCCGCGAGGATTTCCGGGGGCGAGGGCTTGCCGGCCTCGCGCTCGGCGCCGCGGTCCAGACCATGCGCGACCACGAAGCGATCAAGTTTGCGCTGTTGTTCTGCGAGCCGCATAATTTCGCCTTCTACGAGGCCCGCGGGTGGCATAAATTCACCGGCGAGATCTATGCCGAGCAGCCGGAGGGACGCATTCGTTTCGAGGCGATGGCGCCGTTCGTGTTCGACTTCACCCGCGCTCCGCGCGACGGCGTCATCGACCTATGCGGCCTGCCATGGTGACCCCTGCGCGGCGATGGGGTGGCTTGCGCATGCGCCTGCCGATAATATGTTGGCCATAATATATTGCCCTTCTGGCCGACAAACCGGTGACGCATGACGATCGACGCCCCGCTTGACGCGCGCCCCGCGGCCATACGAACCGCGCCGGTCAACAGCCTGGTGACCTCGCCGATCCTGCCGACGCTGCTGAAACTCGCGCTCCCCAATGCGATCGCGATGTTCGGCACCACGCTGGTAGCGGTCGCCGAGACCTCCTATATCGGCCGGCTCGGCACCGAGCCGCTGGCCGGCATCGCGCTGGTGTTTCCGTTCGTGATGCTGACGCAGATGATGTCGGCGGGCGCCATGGGCGGCGGCGTGTCGTCCGCCATCAGCCGCGCGCTCGGCGCCGGCAACCGCGACCGCGCCGCCACGCTGGCGCTGCATGCGGCCATGATCGGCACCTGCGCCGGATTGTTCTTCACCGTTGTCATGCTGACGCTCGGCCGGCAATTCTACTCGCTGCTCGGCGGCCGCGGCGGCGTGCTCGAACAAGCCATGCAATATTCCCACGTGCTGTTCTCCGGCGCGGTTTCGATCTGGCTCGTCAACACGCTGGCCTCGGTGGTGCGCGGCACCGGCGATATGCGCCTCCCATCAATCGTGCTGATCTTTGTTGCGATCGCCCAGGTCTCGGTCGGCGGCGGCCTCGGTCTTGGATTATTCGGCCTGCCGAAACTCGGCATGCCCGGGGTCGCCGCAGGCCAGCTCACCGCCTTCACGTTAGGCGCGATCTTCCTGGCGTGGTACCTCGCCAGCGGCCGCAGCCGGCTGAAGCTGAATTTCACAGCCTTCAGGTTCGAGCGCGAGATGTTCGTCGACATCCTCAAAGTCGGCGCGATTGCCTGCCTGGCGCCGCTGCAAACCGTCCTGACCATCCTGATCTTCACCAAAATCGTGGCGGGCCTCGGCACGGAGACGCTGGCCGGTTACGGCATGGGTTCGCGGCTGGAATTCCTGCTGGTCCCGATTGCCTTTGCATTCGGCATCGCCTCGGTGCCGATGGTCGGCATGGCTGTCGGCGCTGGCCTCGTGGCGCGGGCGCGCCGGGTGGCCTGGACCGCGGCCGCCGCGGCAGGCCTGACCGTCGGCCTGATCGGCCTGGTCGTCGCGATCAAGCCGGTGCTCTGGATCTCGCTGTTCACCAGCGATCCCGGCGTGACGGCTGCCGCCTCTTCCTACTTTGCCTGGGCCGGCCCGGCCTTCGGCTTCTTCGGCACCGGCCTCGCCCTCTACTTCGCCTCGCAGGGCGCAGCCAAGGTCGGCGGCCCGGTCATGGCCGGCACCATCCGGCTGCTGCTGGTCGGCCTCGGCGGCTGGTGGCTGGCGTCATCGGGCGCACCGGCCTGGACCCTGTTCGCGCTCGTCGGCGCCGCGATGGTCGTATACGGCCTCTCCACTGTGCTGTTCATTCGCTTCACGCGCTGGGGCAAGTGAGCAGCCAGCCCGCGTTATGCGGCGGCGAGAAGCTCAAGCCGCCATCGCCTTCAAGGCGGTCGCCGCCGAGGCATAGCCGCCGCGCGCGCCATCGATGAAGTGAACGTGATCGCTGCGCATCACCGACGGCGTGAAGCAGGTCATCATCGCCGCGTCCTGGCGGTGCAAGCCATAGCGCACGACACCGTTTGAGGCCGCCTTGGCCAGCCGTTGCGCCAGCGCCTGTTCGAGCTCGGGCGTGCAATCGAGGATCATGCGCAATCCATCGTCGTATTTGCGGAAGTCGGAATTCTCCACCACCTGCTGCATGTAGGTCTTCGGCACGAAATTGCCGACCTTGATGCCGAAGCGCAACACAACATAGGCCCACAGCGCGATGGCCAACGCGGAACTGCGCCGCCGCAACAACGACCCACCGCGCGCCGCACGCGCCTCGTATTCGATGCCCGCCGGGGGAAAGCGGATATCGGGTCCGCCTGAAGGCACCGGCCGCCCGGCATCAGGGCTGCGTTCGACAAGATCGATGATGTCTTCGATCGCTTTGCGGAATGCGCGCGGATCGGCGCCCTTTGCCGGCACCACCAGCACCGAAAGAATGAGACCGCGCGCGGAGGGAATTTCCTCGAACCGGCATGACAGGCCGGACAAATCCGGCTGCTCGCCCGCCGGCGCCGCGGGGACCGCGAATTCGCCGCGCTTCATCGCCGCGTCCGCCCAGCCGAGACCGCCGCCGGAAAACATCGCGAGGGACAAATTGGGCGACGGCCCGAACCGCGCGACTCTGATGTCGAGGCCCTGCGCGCGGATTGCTTTCACCGGCACCAGCGCCACCCGCATTGCGAGGTCAAGGCCTTCGCTGACCCAGGTCGCTGTCGCCGCCAGCGCCTCGCGCGCGCGGCCGAGATCGGCGGGCGCCACGGCAAAGCTGGCGCCATCACCGCCGAACACGAACGGAAACTCGCGTCCATCCAGCGCATTGGTCACGGCGGCGATGACAGCGGCGCCCGCCATGTTGACCGCCTTGTAGCGCTGATTGGCGATCGCCTTGGTCGATTCCACGATGTCGGCGACGCCGACGGTCCAATCATCCGGCAACGGCGAGTACAGCGCCGGATCCATCAGGCTGGTGAAGCCGCGAAAGACCGGAATGCCGCCGTAAAATATGTCGGTGCCGTCGGGCGTGGTCATTGCGATGCAAGTTACCCCGTTTTCCGAAGCTGTCTAACAGATACGGCCTAACCCATATTCGGGTTCGCCCCTGCTACAGTTTGACGCCCCGCAGCACCAATTGGTTGAGCCTGCTGGCAAATGCCGCCGGATCCTCCGGCAACTCGCCATCGAGGATCTGCGCCTGCTCCAGCAGCAGGAACGACAGATCCGCGGCTGCGTCCTTGGCCCCGGCAATCGCCGCGACCAATGGATGGCGCAGATTGATCTCGAGGATCGGCTTGCTCACTGACCCCTGGTTCTGCATTGCCAGCAACCGCTCAAGCTGGCGGTCGCGGCCGTCGCCGCCGGCCACCAGGCAGGATGCGCTCGACGTCAGCCGCTGCGACGCCCGCACGTCGGAGACGCGTTCCCCGAGCGTGTCCTTGATGACGGCGATGGTCGCGGCCTCATCCGTGGTGCTCTCTTCCTTCTTGTCGTCGGCCTTGTCGTCCATCAGCGGTATCAGGGCGAAATCGATATCGCCCTGGCTCAACGATTTCAGCGGCTTGCCGCCGAAATCGAGCGGCGCCGAAGTCCAGAACGCATCGACCGGATCGGTCAGCAGCAACACCTCGATCCCGCGTGCTGTGGCGGATTCGAGTTTTGGGTTCGACTTCAGCCGCTCGATGCTGTCGCCGGTGAGGTAATAGATCTCGGTCTGGTTCGATTTCAGGTTTTCGACGTACTGCTTGAGCGAACGCTTCTCGCCCGACGTCGTGGTGAATCGCGACAGGCCCAGCAGCTTTTCGCGCCGCTCGAAATCTTCCCATATGCCTTCCTTGATCACGGGCCCGAACGAATCCCAGATTTTCGCGAACGCCTCCGGCTCCTTGTCGCCGAGGTTTTCCAGCTCGGTGACGACGCGGCTGGTGACGGCCTTGCGGATCCGCGCGAGCTGCGGGTTGTTCTGCAGCATCTCGCGGGAAATATTGAGCGGCAGATCCTCGCTGTCGATCACACCGCGGATGAAGCGCAAATAGGCCGGCAACAAATCGGCGTCGTCGGCAATGAAGACGCGGCGAACATAGAGCTTCACCTTGCCCTTGCGCGCCTGGTCGAACAGGTCGAACGGTTTTGTCGACGGTGCGAACAGCAGCACCGCATAGGACTGGCGGCCCTCGGCCCGGTAATGCAAGGTCATCGCGGGCTCGTCGAACGCGCCGGCGATCGCTTGATAGGCGCCCTTGTAATCGTCAGGCGTCAATTCCGATTTTGGCCGCTGCCACAGCGCGCTGGCCGAATTGATCTGGCGCGGCTCGCCCTCCTCCGGCACCAGCTCAATTGGAAACTGGATGTTGTCGGAATAGGCGCGGACGATCCGCTCGATCTCGTAGGTCTCGATATATTTCTGCGCGTTCTCTTTCAGATGCAGCACGATCTCGGTGCCGCGCGTGATGCGCGCGGCGTCCTCCTCGCTCGCGGGCGCGATCTCAAATCCGCTGCCGCCCGACGACGACCAGGTCCAGACCTGATCCGAACCGGCGCGGCGGCTGGTGACGACGATGCGCTCGGCGACCATGAAGGCGGCATAGAAGCCGACGCCGAACTGGCCGATCAAATTGGCGCCATCCTTGGCCTCGGTCAGGCGCGACAGAAACGACTTGGTGCCGGAGCGCGCGATGGTGCCGAGATTGTCGATCAATTCCTGCCGGTCCATGCCGATGCCGCTGTCGACCACGGCAAGCGTGTTCGCCGCCTTGTTCGGCACGATGCGGATCGCGGGCGGCGCGCCATCGGTGATCAGTTCGGGTGCGGCGATCGCCTCATAGCGCAGCTTGTCGCAGGCATCGGACGCGTTCGAAATCAGTTCGCGCAGGAAAATATCGGTTTCCGAATAGACCGAGTGCACCATCAGATGCAGGAGTTCGGCGACCTCGGCCTGGAACGGCTGGGATTCGGGGGCAGTCGTGGTGGTCATCAGGGGCTCACGAGATCAAGCGTGGGTGGGAAAGCCCTGATATAGCGATACTATCTGGAGTGGCAAGGTTCGACGGCCGGCCGGTTCCCACCCTCGGCCAGCCTAATCCGCAATCGCGGCCAGATAGCGCCGGACCGAAGCATCGAATGCGGCCTTTGCGCCCGCCTCGATGTTCTTGCCCCACCACGCGCCATAGATGCGGTCGAACGCCAACGGCGCGACCGCGCGCGCGATGCGTTGAACCGATTTCGCGTTCAGGGGGATGTAGTTCGGAAAGCTGTACATGAAGCTCAGCGAGCGGCGGTCCATCGCCACCATGGCAACATCACCGGTGAGCAGCGCGCCTCGCCGCTGCGCACCCGCACGCCAATGCAGGATCGTGCCGCCCGCGAAATGACCGCCGGTGCGGATGAGAACAATGTCATCGGAAATCTGGCGGCTGTCGCCGGTCCACGGCACGATCGCGGCATGCGGACGCGTGACCCATTGCCGATCGTCGCCATGCAGATAGATCGGAACGCCGCCAAAGGCCTCGCTCCAGTCGGCGACCGCGCCGTAATAATGCGGGTGCGAAACCGCAATCGCCTTCAGGCCGCCGAGCGACCGGACGTGGTCCACCGCCTCCGATGTGGCCAGGGGCACGCAATCCCACATCACGCAACCGTCGGGCCCGGGAATGAGCAGCGCGCGCTGCCCGATCGCGAAGCCCGGATCGAGAGCGATCCCTGCTAGGCCGAGGTCATCGCGCCAGACGAGCTTGTGGCGCTCCGCCAATGCTTCGCGCGAAAGCCATAGCTGGCCCTTCCAGTTCACGTACTGCCGTTCGTCCTCGCAAATAGGGCACGCTGCCGGCGGCGCGACGCTGTCCGGAAACTGGGCACCACATTGCTCGCAAGTCCACAAGGGCATCGCCGTCACTCCATCCGGTAGAAACACGACTCTCGCAAATGTGCGGTTTCGGATCAACAAGAGGGAATTTTAGCCCTCAAGTTCAATTGACTTGCTTCGACGCTGTTGGAGGGTAAGTTCCGGTACATGATTTGGTTTTGCCTTGGGTTCGCTTTTTTTATTGCTGCTGTGATTATTGCAGGACGCGCGCACAGCCGGCGTCTGGACAGGCTGGACGATCTCCACGCCCAGGGTTTTCTCAACAATCATTGACGAGGTCCGGTTATCGCGACCATTCAAAAATTATGCATGATTATAGGCTGGCTGGCACTGGCATTCATCGCCTTCGCAACGCTGTCGCCGATCCACGTCCGCCCCGTGCTCGCCGAAGGCCTGATTGAGCATTTCGTCGCCTTCGCCTTGCTGGGCCTTGCGCTTGCCCTCGCTTACCCCAACCGCGTGGTTTTTGTTGTCACGATCGTTGTCGGAGGCGCAGTGGCGTTGGAGATCTTGCAACTGCTGACGCCGGATCGCCACGGCCGTCTGCTTGATGCGGCCGTGAAAGCGGCGGGCGGCATCGGCGGGATTGGCGCCGGACAATGGGCGGTCATGCTGCTGAGGGGCAAAATCGGCCGCGCCAAATAGCGCATTTCGATTCGGTTTTTACGGTTATTTCAAATAGCCGTTATTTCAAATGCCTTGCCCGGACACTTGGCGTCGATATTTCTTATGGGGCGCCTGTTTGGATTATCCCAAGACAGGCGCCGATTATTTCCAGCGACGCGGGACCGTCACGCCTTGGTCACTCCGCCGCGAGCTTGACCTCGGGCGCGGCGGCGCGGACGTCGGCGTCGACCTGGGCTTCGAATTTCGCAAAATTCTTCTGGAACATGCCGACCAGCGCGCGCGCGGTCTTGTCGAACTCGGCCTTGTCCTTCCAGGTGTTGACGGGATTGAGGATGTCGCTGGGCACGCCCGGCAGCGCCGTCGGCACCGCAAAGCCGAAATACTTGTCGGTGCGGAATTCGACATTGCGCAAGCTGCCGTTCAGCGCGGCGGTCAGCAGCGCGCGGGTCACCTTGATCGGCATCCGGCTTCCGGTGCCGTACTTGCCGCCGGTCCAGCCGGTGTTGACCAGCCAGCAATCGACATTGTGCTTGGCGATCAGCTCGCGCAGCATGTTGCCGTAGACCGACGGATCAAGCGGGAGGAACGGCGAGCCGAAGCAGGTGGAGAATTCCGGCTGTGGCTCGTTGCCGAGACCACGTTCGGTACCGGCGACTTTTGCGGTGTAGCCGGACAGGAAGTGATACATCGCCTGCGCCGGGGTCAGTTTTGCGATCGGCGGCAGCACACCGAAGGCGTCGGCGGCCAGCATCACCACGTTCTTGGGCTGGCCGGCCCGTCCGGTGCGCGAGGCGTTCGGGATGAAATCGAGCGGATAGGCCGAGCGGGTGTTTTCGGTTTTCGAACCGTCGTCGAAGTCCGGCACGCGGGTGCGCTCGCCCAGCACGACGTTTTCCAGCACCGCGCCGAAGCGGTTGGAGGCCGCGAAAATCTCGGGCTCGGCTTCCGGCGAGAGCTTGATGCATTTGGCGTAGCAGCCGCCTTCGAAGTTGAAGACGCCGTCCTTGCCCCAACCATGCTCGTCGTCGCCAATCAGCGTGCGCTGGGGATCGGCCGACAAGGTCGTCTTGCCGGTGCCGGACAGGCCGAAGAAGATCGCGGTGTCGCCGTCGGGGCCGACATTGGCCGAGCAGTGCATCGGCAGCACGCCTTTGGCGGGCAGATAATAGTTCAGCGTGGTGAACACGCTCTTCTTCATCTCGCCGGCATAATAAGACCCGCCGATCAGGACGATCTTGCGGGCGAAATCGATCGCGACGACGTTCTCGGACTTGCAGCCGTGACGTTTGGGATCGGCGCGGAAACTCGGCAGATCGATGATGGTCAGCTCCGGCACGAAGCTGGCGAGATCGGCCGCTTCAGGGCGGATCAGCAGCGTGCGGATGAACAGCGAATGCCAGGCCAGCTCGGTGAAGACGCGGGTCTTGATCTGGAAGGAGGGATCAGCGCCGCCATAGAGATCCTGCGCGAACAGCGACATGCCTTCGGCGTGCTTGAGGAAATCGGCGTAGAGCGCGTCGAACTGCTCTGAGGTGATCGACTGGTTGCCGGCCCACCACATCTTCTCGGTGGAGGCGTCGCGCACCGTGAACTTGTCCTTCGGACTGCGGCCGGTGAACTCGCCGGTGTCGGCGCACAGCGACCCATCGGCGGAGAGCACGGCTTCGCCTGACGACAGCGAATATTGGTAGAGCTGCGGCGCTCCGAGGTTCCAGCGAACCTCTTTGAGTTTCTTTAAGCCAAATTTATCGGCGCCAAAGGCACCGTTACGCACACCTGTCTCTTGCACGAAGAATCTCCATCAATCACCGCACGACCTAGCCGTCGATCACGAAATGCGAATGACAATGAAACGCAAGAATAGTGCCACGAGCTGCGGCTTACCTACTCAAGACGACGGGCAGGCATGCGACAGCATCATGCCCGACCCAATTTGCCCAAATTGCAGTCGCGGGGCGCGAGATCGCCGGGCAATTGAGCTCGGCCGCTGTTTTCTCATCTGGGTGAGTGGCGCCAGTTACCCCGCCACGTCAAGATTTAAATCGCCGTTCGCGCGTTCAATCCCTGAAAGACGTATGCAGGGCATCCGTCAGCGGCGACACGATATATTCCAGTGCCGTACGCTCGCCGGTCGCGACCACGACGTCGGCCTGCATGCCCGCGATCAGCTTGTCGCGGTAGCGTGCATCGAGCTTGGCATCGGAGAGATCGATGAGGCCGAGAAAATAGGGCTGCTTGGTAATGTCGTCCACCAGCCTGTCATGCGAAATGGACGCCAGCTTTCCGGTCATCATTTGAATGCCGCGCGCGCGGAGTCCCGGGAAACGAATTTCGGCGGTCTGCCCCACGCTGAGATGTTCGATCGAATTGACGGGAAGCTGGGCGTGAACGACGAGCTTTTGGTTGCTGGGAACGATTTCCATCAGCGACTCGCCGGCACGAACGACCTGCCCGACCGTGAACACCTTCAGATTCTGTACGGTGCCCGCCCGCGGCGCGCGAATATCGAGGCGGGTGAACAAGTCCCGCGCCACGATCAGCTTTTCCTTCGCGGTATTGATCTTCTGGCGTGTTTCCAGCAGCTGGGCCGACACTTCCTCCTGGAATTTCTGCTCCAGCTGCATCACCTGCAGGCGCGCTTCGCTGATTCCGTTGGTCGCTTTCGCCGTATCCGCGATGGCCCGGCCGACGATGCCCTCAAGGCGTGTGCGCTCCCTTTCCATGGCAAGCACGCGCGTGATCGGGATCAACCCCCGCTCCTTCAGCGAACGAAGGCCCGTCAACTCCTCGTCGAGGAAACCGATCTGCTTCTCGGTCGACGACTTCTCGACGCCGATGCCTTCCATTTCCCACCCGAGCTGCTGAATCTTGGATTCGATCAGCGTGATCTGGGTCGCGCGCGAGCGCTTGCGCTCTTCAAATTGCAGCGTCTGGTCCTGGACGATCCTGGCCAGGACCGGGGACGCTGCCTGCCGCTCCAGCAGTTCCGGAGGAAAGGTGATGCGATCACGGCGATCGATTTCGGCAACCAGCGACGCTTCGAGCGCGAGTGCGCCGTCGAGTTGGCTGCGCACCGTCTCGAGCCCCGAGCTCGCCTGCAACGGCGACAGATTGACCAGCAATTGCCCCTCGACGACCGACTGGCCTTCTCTGACCGAAATCTCGCTCACCATACCGCCTTCGAGGTGCTGCACCACCTTGCGGCTGTCCTCGATCATGACGACGCCCTGCGCAACGACGCCGCGGTCGAGCGGCGCGACAGCCGCCCATCCCCCCATGACACCGAAGGTGAAAATGATCAGCGTGTATCCGGCGATTGCCGTTTTACCTTGCGCATTTGCGAATGGCAGCGAACTGGGGGCGCGCCGGGGAATGCCGGGCTTGAAACGCGCAGGAATTGAAAACCATGCAGGAATTGAGAAACCAACCTTGAACATGATGACTGACCTCAGCCTGCCGCAGCCCGAACGGGCACTGGAGGAGCGATCAAGTGCTTGAGCACTTCGTGGCGGGGACCAAACACCTGCGCCATGCCGCCCTCAAGCACGAGAATCTTGTCGGCGACGGTCAGTACGCTGATCTTGTGGGTAATCAGAATGATTGTCGTGCCAAACGAGCGAAATCGGCTGATCGCCTGGACCAGCGCTTCCTCGCCGCCCTGGTCCAGACTTGCATTGGGTTCATCGAGCACGACCAGGGCCGGACGATCGAAGAACGCCCGCGCGAGCCCGATGCGTTGGCGCTGGCCGCCGGACAGCGTGGCGCCCCCCTCGCCGACCGCCGTGTTGTAGCCGTCCGGCAAGAGCTGGATCATCTCGTGACATCCGCAAAGCCGGGCGGTCTCGATCACCGCTTCGCTGTCGACCTCTTGAAAGCGCGCGATGTTCTGCGCGACGGTTCCGGAGAACAGCTCGATATCCTGCGGCAGATAACCGATGTAGCGACCGCGTTCGCGCGGATTCCAATGCGAAAAATCGAAGCCGTCGAGACGCACATTGCCTGACGACGGTCGCCACACGCCCGTAATCACCCGAGCCAGGCTGGATTTTCCGGCGGCGCTCGGGCCGACAATGCCCACGACTTCGCCCGGTCGTGCTTCGAATGAGATATTCCGCAAGGTGCTGCGAGACTGTTCCGGGGGGCCTGCGGCGACCGCCTCGAGCGTCAGATGGCCTACCGGCCGCGGCAGGCTCACCCGCTTCGGCTCCTCGCCAGCCACGGCGAACAATTTGACAAGTCTGCTCCAGCTGTTGCGCGCGTTGGTCAGTCCCTTCCAGTTTGCGACGACGCCTTCGACGGGAGCAAGCGCCCGCCCGACAAAGATCGAGGCGGCGATGATCATGCCCGCGGAAATCTGATTGTGGATCGCAAGATAGGCGCCAAGGCCCAGCACCATCGCTTGCAGGAACATGCGGACGAACTTGGACGCGGCCGCCATCAATCCCGACCGTGTGCCTGCGATTGCCTGAAGATTGAGCACATGGGTATGTTGCGCAATCCAGGTCTCGCGCAGGACATCGAGCATGCCCATGGCGTGAATGACTTCGGCGTTGCGCAGGGCAGACACGGCCTTCTGGTTGGCCGCGATCGACGACTTGGACGCCTGGCTCATCGGGCCCGTGGTGACGAGCTCACTGGCAAGCGTCAACAGGAAGATAAGGACTGAACCGACCAGCGCGATAGCCCCGAACCAGGGGTGAAGAAAGAAGCAGGTCACGATGAAGATCGGCATCCACAGCAGGTCGCACAGCGCAATCAGCGCGGGACCGGCGATGAACTCGCGAACCGAATCGAGGTCCCGCAGCGTTTGTCCCTGGGCAAGACGGGGGAAATGCAGGCCGGCGGAGTGCGTTGCATCGAAGACCGAGCCGGCCAGCTTGCTGTCGACAGCGAGGCTGGCCTGAACCATCAGGCGCGAGCGCAGCATCTCAAGCAGCGCATTGATGATCAGGAGATAACCGACCAGCAGCGTGATGCCGAGCAGCGTGGTCTCGTTGCGGCTGCCGATCACCCGGTCATAGATCTGCAGCATATAAAGCGGGCTGGTGAATGCGAGCAGATTAATGAAGAAGCTGAAAACCACCGTCGTCATGACTGCCGGAACGCACGACTTCACGCCGTTGACGAGAACGGCGCTTGCCTTAATTGGACCAGACCCAGCCATTGCGACAATCCCGCTCCACCATTTCGCGCTGATCCAACAAGGAAACATGCCCGCACAAATCCCATGCGCGCAGAATGTGTGCTTTTTGTTGCGCGCTGGGTTCCATCTCCGCTCAATTAAATCCAGCCGACAGCGCGCGCCCGATCACATCAAACCAAATTCGTTCCTAAACAATTAGCACGCTGCAAGATTCATGAAGCCGACATGCTCGTTTGGTTTGCTTTTGATTGAGCCTCTCTTGCCAGCACGGCATGTGGTGATTTAACGGAGACAGCATGCGTGCGGAACGGTTCCCACGGATGGTTCGCCATGCCAGACTTCGCCATGCCAGACTCGGCAGAACTCGAACTCACTCCCTCGTGCCCACTAACAAGGCAGCAGCCGACGCCCGGGTTGCGTGAAAGCTGAAGAAGATCGTCTTTGAAAATTTTCATCAACGGTAGATTCCTGTCGCAATCGCTCACGGGCGTTCAGCGCTATGCCGCCGAAATGGTTAAGGCCATGGATCGCCTGCTGGCGTCCGGGCAAGCCGCGCAGCCGCTGCTCGCGGCGGAATGGCAGCTCCTCACCCCGCCCAACGCGAAGGCCGAGCTCGACCTCGCCGTCATCAGGACCAGACAGGTGGGCCGGCGGACCGGGCATGCCTGGGATCAGATCGACCTTGCGCGGGCGTCGGCGGGTGGCCGGCTGATCAGCCTCGCCAACTCCGGGCCGGTTCTGCACCGTAACCACCTCGTCGTCCTTCATGACGCCCAGGTGTTTCGCCGGCCGGACTTCTTCAGCCGGAGCTACCTGCTGCTGCACCGGACGCTGGGCCATCTGCTGGCCCGCACCGCGACAATTGCAACGGTTTCCGAGTTCTCGCGGCGCGAACTCGCCGCCGCCCTGCGGCTGGCACCGCCGGCCGTGCCGGTGTTTTCCAACAGCGCCGAGCATTTTGCGGCAACGGTGCCGGATCTTGGGGTGATCGACCGGTTGGGCCTCGTTCCCAACCGGTACTTTCTCTTCGTCGGGTCGATGACGAAGAACAAGAACGTATCGCTGGCCATCCAGGCGTCGGAGCGGCTGGGCCGCGCGGATATTCCGCTCGTCGTGGTCGGCGGCGACAACAGCAAGGTGTTTTCCGACGGCCCCACCGCCGCAAAGGCCGGGGTCGTGATGGCGGGCCGGCTCAGCGACCAGGAGATCGCAGCGCTGTTTTCGCGTGCAAATGCATTTATTTTCCCCAGCCTTTATGAAGGCTTCGGGGTCCCTCCGCTGGAGGCAATGTTCTTCGCCTGTCCGGTGATAGCGAGCACCGCAGAGGCGGTACGCGAAACCTGCGGCGACGCCGCGGCTTATTTCGACCCTCTCAACGTGGACGAGCTGCATCAACGCATGCTCGAAAGAATTGCAGCAGGAGGCATCTCCGGCCCCGAGCGGCAGAAACAGGAAGCGCGCCTTTTAGTCTATTCGTGGGCCAAATCCGCTGCCGCCATGTTGCGTTTTCTCGAAAAACCCCCAGTTTAAAATTTAAATAAACGTATTAAACCTGAACAAAGGCAGGAACCCACCACATCGCGGCCCAATTATTGCTGCGTATGAGGATCAGCCTTGTCGTATCGGCGTGAAGAAAAATAAAGGATTAAGGGTGCCCAGCAGTCAGGTTAAAACCATGAGAATCTTGCATGTCGCCGAAACGATCCGGGGCGGCATTGCGACTTATCTCAACGAGCTGCACCCCCACCAGCGGGCCAGCCTCGGCGCCGGCAACGTGCACTACGTTATTCCATCCGGTCATCGGGCCGATCTGGTTGGGATCGAAGACGCGGAAATCACGGAATTCGGCCGTGCGGACCGGGGTATTTCAGGCCTGTTCCGGATGCTGGTCGCGACCCTGCGCGCTGTTCACCGCCAGCAACCGGATGTCGTTCACCTGCACTCCTCGTTCGCCGGACTGGTTCTCCGCCCGTTCCTGTTGCTGAGGCGCAAGCGGCCGCGGGTCGTCTACTGTCCGCACGGCTGGGCTTTCTCTCGCGAGACGGGCCGCCTGAGCCATCAGGTCACCAAGATCACGGAAGGTATCCTCGCCAGGATCACGGACCGGATCATCTGCATTTCGAGGGATGAATATAAAGAGGGGGTTCAGGCCGGAATTGACGCCGATCGTCTGGTTCTTGTGCACAACGGCATTTCGAAGAATCGCCCGCTGCTCAATACGGTCTCGGCGATATGGCCTTCGGAAAAGACCAAGGTTCTGTTCATCGGCCGCCTCGACCGCCAGAAGGGGTACGATCTCCTGACCGAAGCCGCCCGCGCGCTCGAGGACCAGGTCGACGTCCGGATCGTCGGGGCTTCGGTGATCGGCAAATACAGGGATGAAGGGCGTGCGCTTCCCTCCAACGTCTCTTTGCTGGGCTGGCAGGACCGGCACCAGATCGAGGCCCAGCTCGAAAAGGCCGATCTCGTCGTCATCCCCTCACGCTGGGAGGCCTTCGGCCTCGTCGCCCTCGAGGCGATGCGGGCGGCCAAACCGATCATTGCCTTTCGCATCGGCGCGTTGCCGGAAATCGTCGAAGATGGCGTGACGGGCGTGCTTTGTGAGCCGGCTTCCGCCGCCCAGCTCGTTGAAGGGTTTCGGCGCGCGCAGAAGCTCGATCTGCCTGCGGTCGGCCAGCGAGGCTACGAGCGCTTCAGACAGCTTTATGACATCGAGAAGACGCATCGCGTGCTCAGCCAGGTCTATGTCGACCTCGGTCGAGGCGATCACATGCGATCCCGGCAACAAGCCGAACTGCAATCGGATCTGCCGAACAATTACTGATCGCAGCCGCTGCCTTGCGGAGCCGACTTAATTCTTCAAAGATTTTAATTTTCAAAGGCATTAATTTTCAAAAGCCTGGACGCCTCGCCGAACGGCTGGCGGCCGGGCGTCGTCAAATCACCTGCCCAGCCACAGAAAGTCGACTCCGCGCGGCTTCTGATCATTGTTGGCGGCGGATTCGTTCCCGCGCTCGCGCCTGTCGGAGAACGACCACCGTATCAGGACAGCGACGAGCAACGCGCAGGTCAAAAATCCCGCGGTGAACGCCAGCAATGCCACCGGTAGGGCATCCATTTCGCTTGCCTCCCTTTTCTCGTTTGAAGCGAGTATAGCTAGGGAGCCCGGATTAGTAAGTAGTTACGTCAATCCAAGAGACTCGTGCTTAACGGCTGAAATCCCTAACAAATATTGGACAAGCGGCTATCGCTGCGGCCCGCGAAATATTATTGCGCTGCGGCATCGATTTGCGGCGAGTTCCCCATGCCAACTCATGTATAAGTGGCTGATGCCCCTGAGGAGGCTTCCATTTGGAAACGCTGCTGTACGTTTTGGCAGGCTGGTTCGTGTTTAATATCTTTTTCGCCGTGGCAATGTACTTCCGACCGATCCGGCCAAATCCTGCCTCAGCCGATAACCCGGCCCAATCTCACGCTGCGGATCCATCCGATGCCGCGAGCGGACGTCCAATACAATTTGAATCGTCCGGTGGACGCGGCCATTCCATCGTCACCCGGGTTTTGTTCTTTGGCCACTGGCTGAGCGAGCGCGTTCGCTCATCGATCGCCGCGAAGCAAGAACCCACCTAGCCGCTCAATCCTGCGTGCACCCGCCGTAGCCGATCCGGGACGCCGCCCCGGGCGGGGCCGTACCGCCCCCGGGCGGGCGCTCGGCGGCCGCGCCGAACGGCGTTCCGCAGCCTCAGGCACGGCGTCCCAAGGATCGTTCGGCTGATCGCTCAGTTGATCCCTTGGCTGGTCGCTCGACCCTTCATGTTGACCTTGATCCACTCGGCGCCGCACTCACCCGCCGCAGCGTATGCGCGCCGTCGCCCCTGATATTAAATATCGCCGAATAGCAGGACATTTAATTTTCCGCCGGGCATGAAGGCGAGATAGTGACAATAAAATGGCGCATTTACTGACCGATACACGCCATGCTCAAACTTTAGCCAGCTTTTGCTCAGAACCCTCTCAGTGCAAGTTGCAAGAAGGTCACATGATCGGGGCTTTACCTCGGAAGGCGGTCGCTCGGGAGTGACTTCGGATCCGGATGGTTGCTACGGTTAAACCGGACGAAGAGTTTTAAATTGGACGAAGCGTATCACGAGGGTGCTGCAGTGATTGAAAGAAGAGCAAAAGCAAAAGGGTTGATTTGTTCTTCTGCTCTTTTCGCGGCACTGGCGTTCGGCCTTGGCGGCTGCGCGGGCTTTATTCCGACGGATGCGCCGGATGGATCAGCGACGCATTCGAACGCTGCGATAGTTACGCAGCCATCGGCGCCCCTTCCCTACATCCTGATGCCGATCAATCCGGTGGTGCTGCAGGCCACCAATTCCTTCACCGACGGGGCGGGGCTGGTATTTTCCAAGTTGCCTGGCGGGAACTATCGCGATGTGACCATCGGCGTCGGCGATATCGTTACCGTCACCGTCTACGAGGCCCAAGCCGGCGGTCTGTTCATTCCGCGCGAAGCGGGTGTGAGGCCAGGAAATTTCGTCGACATTCCGCGCCAGCAGGTCGACCAGTCGGGCAATATCAACATTCCGTATGCCGGTTCGATCAAGGTATCCGGCCTGACCCCGCGCGCGGTGGGCAATATTATTCGCGAACGTCTCAAGGATCGCGCCATCGATCCGCAAGCCGTCGTCAGCGTTGCGGAGCAGCGCGGCAACCAGGTTAGCGTGCTTGGCGAGGTCAACACGCCGCTGCGCTTCCCGGTCGATCCCGGCGGTATTCGATTGATGGGGGCCATTGCACGTGCAGGCGGCCCCAAATATCCCTCTTACGAATCCACCATCACGATCAAACGAAACGGCCGTACCTACAATGAGTCGATGTCGAGCGTGGTCCGACATCCCGGCGAAGACGTACTGCTCGCTCCCGGCGACGTCGTCTTCCTGACGCGAATTCCGAGGGTGTTCATGGTGTTCGGCTCGACACCGTCGCCCGGCTCGATCGGCGGCACCAACAATCGCCGTTTCACCTTCGAGAACGACAGCATGACGTTGGCCGAAGCGCTGGCGAAAGCCGGCGGTCTGGACGGTATCCGCGCCGACGCCAAATCGATCTTCGTCTATCGCTTCGAACCAAAGCCGCTGCTGGAGAAGATCGGACTCGAAGTAGCTCAGTTCCCGACCGAGCTGGCGCCCGCCATCTACAAGTTCGACATGAGCAAGCCCGACGGCTGGTTCCACGCGGACTCATTCCGGATGCGCGATCACGACGTGATTTCGGTCGCGGAGTCGCCGTCGACCGAGTTCATCAAGCTGATGAATCCGCTGAACGCGGCAACCACGAACGCGGCAAATATCAGCGCCACCATCGCGAACACGAGATAGACCAGGAAGCATCGCCCAACTCGAACCGCGACAATCGAGGATGGACGCGTCCAGGTAACCGATTGCTCGCAATCGGCCATGGACGTGGTCCTTTGTCTTGATCACGAGCCGGAACACATCGGGCGCCAGGACCCGCACGCTGTTCCGGCATGCCCTGCAACTGAAAAGGCATGGCAGCCGTTAGCGAGACTACCTATCTCTGCCGATCAAGCACCGAAGCGAAATGCCGGAACGGCATGCCGCATCGGAACCCTGCTGCCGGTCGATGCAGATGGCCCGACTTCCCTCGCCTTCAACTTCCCTTGGCGAATGGAACTCTCGCACCGGTAAGCTTCCAACCTGAGGCGATCCTTGAGAATACTCATCGTCAATACGCTTTATCCTCCGGAGATCATCGGGGGCGCTGAAGTTTCCGTGTCGCTGCTCGCGCAAGCCCTTTCCCGCAACCACCATCAGGTTTCCGTCGTCAGCCTGCATGACGCGCAGAACACCGCGGTCAGCGACCTAAAGGGTGTCCGCGTCTACAGACTTCAGCTCGACAACGACTACTGGCCATTCGGCCAGGATCGAAAGCCATCACGGCTGCAACGCCTGAAATGGCACTTGCGGGACACCTGGAACCGGAAGGCCGCCAAACGGTTCGCGGAAATCCTGGATATTGAAAAACCTGACGTCGTCCACACCAACAACCTGACGGGATTTTCAGTGGCGCTCTGGTCGGAAGCCAAGCGCCGCAACATCAGGATCGTGCATACGTTGCGCGACTACTCGCTGCTCTGCAAAAGGTCGACGCTTTTCAAGAATGGCGCTACCTGCGAGCGCCGATGCACGTCATGCGCTGCCATGACGGCTTCGTCGCGGCTCGCCTCGCGCATGGTCGATGCCGTCACCTCCAACAGTCAGTACGTGCTCGATCGGCATCAGCGTCTCGGATACTTCTCCAAAGTTCCGGATCGCGTGATCTTCAACATTGCCGACACCAGCGCGCTCGCCGCTGCGGCGCCCCCCTCCGATGAGGATGACCTGACGTTTGGATTCATCGGACGGATCGAAGCCGAGAAAGGCATCGATGTCGTGCTCAAGGCCACAGAATTGCTGCCCGACACCGGTTGGCAGCTCAAGATTGCCGGCAGAGGGCTCGAGTCCGATGTCCGGGAATTCAAAGCCCGTCACCCGAGCGACCGGGTGAAGTGGCTGGGCTTTTCCAGATCTCAGGATTTTTACGCCGGTATCGACGTCTGCCTGATCAGCTCGGTCTGGCCGGAGCCGCTGCCGCGCACCCTGATCGAGGGAATTAGCGCCGGCCGCGCCACAATTTGTTCCACTGCGGGTGGGATACCGGAGATATCGGGGTTTTCTAACCTTATCGGTATGTACCAACCAAGCGATCACCGCGAGTTGGCCGGACTGATGTTGAAGGGAATCGACGAGGCCGCTCGATGGAAAAAAAGCCTGCCTCCGCGACCAGACTTTGCGGAGAAGTTCACACCTGAGACCATTACACGCGAATATTTGGAGATGTATTCGACCGACAGCTAGGGGGACCGTTCTGTACCAATGAGAACAATTGCAACCAATCGCTATACGATCTGCACCGGGACGGCTCATTTTTGATGAGGGTCCTTGTTACAACATCCCTCTATCCGACGCCGCTGGCTCCAAAGGTCATCGGCGGTGCGGAAATATTCGTACGCAAACTGGTCGAAGGCTTCGTCGCCAGCGGGGACAGTGTGGAAGTGATCCGCGCCGCGTCAGCCCCCAACCAGCAAACTGAATCATGCGACGATGTCGATATCTATTCCGAGCCGGTCAGCAACATCTACCTGCCGTTCACCGAACAACACAGCGCACCAATGCGGGGACTCTGGCACGCGGTCGAGGATTGGCGACGATCGACAAAACTGGTCGCCGACCGGATCAAAGCGTTCCGGCCTGACGTGCTGCATTCCAACAACCTGTCGGGCCTGACGACGGCGGTCTGGAAAGCTGCATCCGACCACGGCGTCCCGATCGTCCACACCTTGCATGATTATTACCTGACGTGCCCGCGATGTTCGCGCTTCTCTCACGGCAGCACCTGCACGCACACCTGCTTCAGCTGCAAGTTGCTAACCGTAAGCCGCCGCACGGCGACCAGGCAGCTCAGCGCGATCGTTGGCGTGAGCCAGCGCATTCTGGATATTCACACGGAGCTGGGCCTCTTCGCGGACACCCCGCTTCGCAAGGTCATCAGACACGCTTCGGCACTCCCCCCGGTCGCGCCCGAGCCCAGACGCCCGGCTGACCTCCTGACGCTGGGTTTCATCGGGCGCCTCACGGAGGAGAAAGGCATTTACAATCTGGTCAAGGCTGTCGGCACGTTGCCGCCAAACTCCGTCAAGCTGGTGATCGCAGGCTCTGCCGGCGCCGAGATGAAGGAGCGGTTGCGTGCCTTGGCACCTGAAGCCCAGATCGAGTTCCTGGGATTTGTCGCCCCCGAAACGTTCTATCGTCAAATCGACGTCGTGGTCATTCCGCCGATCTGGGAGGAGCCCGGCCCCATCGTGGTCGCTGATGCCCAGGCCGCCGGCAAGCCCTTCCTCGGCACCCGCTTCGGAGGCATACCGGAGGCCGTCGCAAGGGGCGCGGTCGGGTGGCTTACGGCGCCCGATCCCGACTCGCTGGCCGAAAGCATCAGGAAGATGTTGTCGAATCCTGACGAAGTAACAACAATGACCCGGAAGTTCGCCGACAAGAACAGTCAACGTACATTCTCGGAAGTCGTCGCCGAGTACCGTGCGATCTTCGAGCAATTGCGTGGCCGTGAGGAATAGCCGTGTGATGGAGAACGATGCGGCTCCGATTTCTCCCGTATCCTGCCGCAAGCCGAGCAGCCAACCCTCCTGTCGGCACCCGTTAACAGGGATTTAATTTCCGGACGTCCTCCGGCAAGGGGGCATTTAATACTGCACACGTTGTTGCGTGCAGTGCCGCGCGTTTCGGCTGGCAGCACCGCTTGGTGGAAGGTAAGGTCGAACGAGTCGATCGTTCAGGACCTGCTTCGCAACAAGGCACCGGCGGCAATCGATCGACACCGATGAGGCGATAGTTGAAGATACTTCTCGTAAACAGCCTTTACCCACCGGAAATCATGGGAGGCGCTGAAGTTTCCGTTTCTCTGCTGGCGGAAGCACTGGCCCTCAGGGGTCACCAGGTTTCCGTGATTTGCCTTCACAAGGCGGCGGAAACCTCGATCAGCGAGATCAGGGGTGTTCGCGTATACAGGTTGCAGATCGACAACGACTACTGGCCATTCGACCAGGATCGAAAACCGTCGCGGCTGCGACGACTTAAATGGCATTTGCGTGACACCTGGAATCGCGAGGCGGCCAAGCGCTTCGGCGCCGTTCTCGATGCTGAGGCGCCCGACGTTTTGCACACCAACAATCTCACGGGATTTTCGGTATCGTTGTGGTCGGAAGCCAAGCGCCGCAAGCTGCGGGTCGTCCACACGCTGCGCGACTATTCCCTGATCTGCAAAAGGTCGACCCTGTTCCGCAACGGACAGACATGTGCCCGCCGGTGCCCGGCCTGCGCGACCATGACCGCCCCTTCCCTGATTGCTTCGCGTATGGTCGACGCCGTCGTTTCGAACAGCCAATTTGTGCTGGATCAGCACCAGAAACTTGGCTATTTCGCCAACATCCCGGGCAAGGTCATCTTCAATATTGCCGACGTCAGCGAGGCGGCCCCGGTTTCGCCGCCCGCTACCGGCGATCTGGTGTTCGGCTTCATTGGACGGATCGAAGCCGAAAAGGGTATCGAGGTCGTCCTGAAGGCGGCCGAACTGCTGCCTGACGCAGGTTGGAGGCTGAAGATTGCCGGAAAGGGGCTCGAGCAGTACGTAGGCGGCCTGAAGGCCGGCCAGAAGAACGATCGCATCGAATGGCTTGGCTTTACGAAAGCTGCGAATTTCTACGCCAGCATCGACGTCTGCCTCGTCAGCTCGGTCTGGCCGGAACCGCTGCCGCGGACGCTGATCGAAAGCATTAATGCCGGCCGCGCAACCATTTGCTCGACGGCAGGAGGGATTCCGGAGATTTCGGGATTTTCAAATATGGTGGGCTCCTACGAGCCGAACAATTTTCGTCAGTTGGCCGAACTCATGGTGAAGGCGGTCAACGACACAACGAGATGGAAAATGGCGCAGCCGCTACAATCAGACTTTGCAGATAAATTTTCGCCGGATTCGGTCACGCGGCAATATATGGAGGTTTATTCAGCCGGCAATTCGAAAGCTCCCTGACCGGGAATAGTTTCAAGCATCTATTTTTTATTGTTCTTGGAGACGAGACTCCTTCAATGAGAGTTCTTATTACGTCATCCATCTATCCAACGCCGCAGGCTCCAAAGGTCGTGGGCGGCGCGGAAATATTCGTGCGCCGACTTGCCGAAAGCCTGGTGGACAAGGGTGACAGCGTGGAAGTGATCCGCGCCGCGTCCGCTCCCAACCAAGCCGTGGAAACCTGCAACGGCATCGACGTCTATTCGGCGCCGGTAAGGAATGTGTATTTCCCGTTCAGCAAACATCATAGCGCGCCGGTTCGGGCAGTCTGGCATGCGGTGGAAGACTGGCAGCAGACCTCGCAACTGGTTGCCGAACGTATACGGGCCTTCAAGCCCGATATCCTGCATTCCAATAACCTTTCGGGATTGACGGCGGGGGTATGGAAAACTGCTTCGGACCTGGGCATCCCGATCCTTCATACCCTTCACGACTATTACCTGACCTGCCCGCGGTGCTCTCGCTTTTCGAACGGAAGCGCGTGCGCTCACACCTGCGTCAGTTGCAA
Source organism: Bradyrhizobium sp. OAE829 (assembly GCF_040546575.1). Taxonomy (NCBI): domain Bacteria; kingdom Pseudomonadati; phylum Pseudomonadota; class Alphaproteobacteria; order Hyphomicrobiales; family Nitrobacteraceae; genus Bradyrhizobium; species Bradyrhizobium sp. OAE829. Next base: position 3,271,837 of record NZ_JBEPOE010000001.1, read on the forward strand.
GATTTTGACGGTCAGCCGACGCAGCACGACAAAGCATCTCGACGCAGTCGTAGGCGTGAGCCAACGTATCCTTGATATCCATACCCAGTTCGGGCTGTTTGCCGATACGCCACTGCGCACCGTCATTCGCAATGCTTCGACCGCCGATGTCGGTGACAAGGCCCCGGAAGGTCCCGACGGAGTGGTTACCTTTGGATTTATCGGAAGGTTGACGCAGGAGAAGGGCATCTACAACCTCGTCCAGGCGATTGCGGCAATTCCATCTCACCTGATGCGGCTTGTCGTCGCCGGCCATGCAACGGAAAGCCAGCGCGCGCATATCAAATCGCTGGCGCCCAACGCCCGAATTGATTTCCTGGGTTTTGTCGCGCCCAGGGAATTCTATGAACAGGTCGATGTCGTGGTGGTTCCGTCAGTCTGGGAGGATCCAAGCCCGCTGGTGGTGGCCGACGCGCAGGCGGCCGGAAAACCGCTGCTCGGGACCCGCTTCGGCGGAATACAGGAAGTGATCGAACAGGATGTTACGGGATGGCTGACGGCGCCTGACCCCGGGTCTCTGACCAGGAGCCTGTTGCAGATCATTGAATCCCCGCGGCAGATTTCCGATATCAGCCAACGGTTAAGAGCCGGACTCAACAAATGGACTTTCGTCGACGTCGTTGCCAGATATCGCGATGCATTCGAGCACGTCAGGCAATCGCGGGGAATGGCCAGATCATGATGGTCCCGGCCATAGCGGCTGAGAGCTACGCCCCTGCCCGATACCCGGGCCGGCCGCCAACTCGCGCCGGTCTGAAATGATCCGCCTCCTCGCGTTCGGCGGCTATGTCTTCCAGAGTGCGGCCGCCATCGCGCTCATTTTCGCCATCAGCCATCTCCTGCCGCCCGCCAGCTATACGTCGTTTTCGCTCGCTTTGGCGTCAAGCCAGCTGTTGTGCGTATTCATGTTCGAATGGCTGCAACTTGCCGGCGTTCGCTTTCTCGCGGCGGCGGAGGGTGACGACGCCGCAAGATTGCGGTCCTCGTTGTTCGCCGCGGGATTATTGAGCGCCGTGGTGCTGGTTTCAGTCGGTAGTGCCGCCTCACTGATCGGCACTCTCGCGCCCCGCGTCGTCGCGCTTGGGCTGGCAATCGCGGTTCTGCAGGGACTTACCGACATGTATTTCATGGCGATCCGCGTATCGGATCGGCTTGGTACGGCGGCCTTCCTCCTGATCCTGCGAGCCAGCCTCCTGCTTGTCGGCGCCGTTGCCGGCGCGAGCATCTATGGTACGGCCGAATCCACTCTCCTTGGCATCGTATGCGGGCATGCGACATCCCTGGTCGCCGGCCTGTTCGCGCATCGCACGCCGCTGCGAAGGGTACCCTATCGTATCATGTTGACGGACTGGATGGATTTCTCCCGCTACGGAATGCTGGCCGCCGGCGCCTCGGTGATCCATCTTTCCGTTCCGGTGATGATCCGCTTCATCGTTGTCAGCAGTTTGGGAGCGGCAGCCGCCACAACGACCGCCGCCTTTTTGATGGCGATCGATTTGCTGCAGCGGCCATTCTCGGTTCTCGTGGCCGCGATACACACGGTGAGTTATCCTGACGTGGTGATCCAATTCGAGCGCGGCACGGACGAAGAGGCGCGGCGGGCGACGTCCCGGTTGCTCGACTTCATTCTATGCGCGACCACAGTCATGTTGGGCGGCCTGATCGGCTTTCTGCCGGATGCCAGCCGGCTTTTTGTTCCGGCCGATCTCCTGACGAGTTTCATGGCGGTGGCGCCGGCAGCCGCCGTGTTTTACTTTCTTCATACCCATCTCCAGGCCACGCTTGCTGTGATCCCGCACTTGAGAAAATCCGCAACCAGGCTCGTGGTGGTGGCTGCCTGCCAACTGGCGTTGGTGTCGGTTGTTTCGATGATTGCAGCGCTGCTGAGCCTGTCGATAGCCGCTCAGGTCGCGAGCGCCGCCGTTGCAACGGCAATCGTCATACTGTGCGGCAGTGGTCCGATCCTTCGTTTCGGAGTGGTCCCGAGATGGCTCCTGCTAGGCGCATCGCTTGTTGCAGCCATCCTGATTGGAGCTTTCGCGGCAGTTCCCTCCGAACCCATGCTCTGGCTGGCCGGTAAGATTGTCATCGCAGCCTTGGCCGTCGCGCTTGTCGCCTGGCAGGGCGAGTTTCTGTCGGCCAGACGCGCGGACCAACATCCGGACAAAGTTTGATCCATCACGTCAGAGCGTAGTCTTCCCGGCCTTTCCCGGCTCGTTGCGGCAGCGCCGGAGCCAATCCGTAGATCTGCAGCGTTTGATCGACCATCGGACCGACACCGAAATACTGCTGGGCTCGTGCGATGCAGTTTCGTGCCATCGCCTGCCGCCGGGCGGGATCGGCCAGCTTTTCGATCGCCTCCGCCAGGGCATCCACGTCTTCGAACGGAACGACAAAACCGGTTTGTCCGTTGATGATCTGATCCGAGGCGCCGCCGGCCGGCGTCCGGACCGGGACCAGCCCGGTCGCCATCGCTTCGGCAACGCCCAATGGAAACCCTTCAAACCGGCTGGGAAGCACAAACACGTCGGCGGCCCATAGCGCCTCGCGAACGTCGCCCATGAAACCCAGAAATTTAAACGTCTGATTATCCTTTTCATCGCCCGCATAGGCGAACGATTTGATCTCCTTTTCGCGGTCGGCGCCGCCGCTCCCGACAAAGAAGCACTTCAAATCGAGCGACGGGGGATCGCCGCGGTCGCGCAGCTTTCGCGCCGCCTTGATCAGCAGGTCATGTCCCTTGACCCATGCGAGACGGGCCGCGAGCAGACACATGAAGTCGCCTTCTGCCAGACCGAATTTTTCCCGAGCTTGCTGCCGGTCAGCAGCCGAAGGCGGACAAAAATGATCGGTGTCAACGCCGCCATAGACCTTTGCAATTCCACCCTTGCGAAGCAAAAGATATCGGCTCAGGTGCTCGCGCGATTCTTCAGACATCAGGATCAGCTTGTGGGGAAAGAAGGCGTTGAAGAACAGTATCTGCTTCAGGCTGAACTTTGACTTCGGCGCGTTCTGGGCATTTTCGATATTGCCCAGAACGGACGGGTGATAGGTCGCAACGCAGCGCGCTCCCGTCAGGAGAGACAGCAACTTGCCCCACAACAGCATGCCGAGACCGTGGACGTTGATGACCGTAATCTTGCGTTCCCGGATCAGCTTCAGCAGCCGAAAGAATATCGCTGGCGACGGCAGCTTGCTCAGTCCGGGGATCTCATGCCACTCCCTGACGGCCGCGGTCAGCTTCTTGCGCTTGTATTCAGACTTCTCGTCCGAGCGCACTTCGCCGGAAACCAGATAGATCTGCACGCCACGACCTTGCAGGCCGGTCGCAAGCGTCTCGCAATACGAAGCAATGCCGTCGTTGCAATTCACCACTTCAACCAGAAACAGGACATTGGCGCTGCCGGAAGCGACCTCGGTCATCGATTTATCTCTCTACTCGATCTCGTGAAACATAAGGCGGGTTCTAGCTTGGAAATCCGTCCTTATCGATGACGGATCTCCCTCGTATGCCTGCATTTTATGGGTGCAAGATGCGGGCCGAACGCATAGCAAATTAAATGCCTCGCGAATTAAAGGCCCGGGATTGGCGGTATACGCCGGCCGGCCTCCCCCTCAAAGCCCTCTTTTTTCCAGTTCGGCGGCCTCTTCCGGCGAGAGAGGGGCCCCCGCAAAGCGGGAAACGAGGTACATCGCGATTTTCGGCGTCTTGAGATCGTACATCAGACCGAACCGGTTTTCAGGGGCAGCCTTGGCAGGTTCATCGAGCAGCTCATAGATGCTGATGCTCTCGACGACGACGTCCTTTTGGTCCCGGAGCGCGGTGAGCGTGTCGTTCAGGCTCTTCAGGCAACGCTCCGTCATATGGTCGCCGGGCTTGTTGCCATAGTCCGGTTTGTAGATCTCGCCGCAATTGATCTCATTGAATATGACGGGCCTCCGATAGGTGGCCAGTTTCTTGAACAGGTTGAAGCGCGGATTGCGGCCATTCCAGGCTCTGTTGGGGTTCTCTCCCAGCACCTCGTAATAGTGGTAGGAAATCACATCGAACCCGACCCCACGCGCGGCCATGAAGTCCAGGAAACCGAACATCGTCGATGTCGTATTCAGGACCTTGCGCAAATGAAGTCCGTTTTCCTTGTTGATCTTGTCGATCGCGTCTGAAGCCCCGCGCAAGACGGCCGCCCAATCCTCCATGATCGGCTTTTCAAACTCTTCCGCCGTGCCGCCGCTGCCGAACAATCTCTTGCCGTCCGGACCGTGCGCAATGAGGTTTATCTCGTTCTCCAGTTCCCAGTCCTTGATGTCGTGCTTGAACTGGTTGACGAAATCGTAGGTCCGGTTGAACCCCTGGCGATACAGCGCGTCACGGTCGCCCTTCGGATAATTGCCCGCATCCGTGCGATCGCCCCACCGGAAGGCAAAGCCGAACACGGGGTGCAGCGTTATTCCGTGGGCTTTGGCCTGTGCGATCGCACGCCGCAACATCGGGGCTTCGGTCGGTTCGGTGTCCTTGGTCAGATTCACACCTATCCTGAATTGCGTCAGGCCGCGCTCTTTCATGACCTTAAAGGCGGGCCCTAAATTCGCTCTGATGGCGGATGGCCCGTTGGTGCCCCACTCCAGGGCGTCAGCGGGCAACGCACTGATCGCGGCCGCAATCAGGACAAGCAGCGAAAGGCCCAGTTTCCGCGCGGTGCTCGCTGCGGCCGTCTGCTCAAGCCCAGTCGCCCTCACAACGCTCATCATAATCACCTTCTGTGACGCCTTGGCTTTTCGAGACAAAAGCAAGGACCATGCGAAACCCGATCCACGCGTGCCGTTGCTGCAATTTGCCGCGGTAAGGCGTTTTGCTTTAGCGCGCCGCAAAAGTCGGGTCCAGTCCGGGAACCGAATACAAATGCGACCGGCAGCTGGCATTAAACGACCCATTTAATCCGATCGTTTGACCACAACGCGCCAAAACCATGCCCTTTCAGCGCCGTGAGGAACATCCGCGGCAAATTCGCTATCCGCCGGATGCGACGTGAAAAACCAACCTCCGATTAACCGTCGCGGATAAACCCGTATTATTTCGATCTCGACCGCTCACGACGTGCATGATTGCCTGCTTGGCAAGCAGCCAAGCATTCCAAGTAGGCAACGCAAGGCAGTCGCCGCCTTCAGTCCGTCATCATGAGAACAGACCACGCTGCCACGATCGAAGCTTGCCGATTCTGGTTCCCATTTCAGACGTCGCGCAAACCGTCGGGAAATCCTTAGCAATGAAAAATCCCCTTGTTGGTTCGACTTTTATCCAAATCAAATACTCAAAAAAGAAAACTGGCGGCTAAATCTCGCACAAATCTCCCCTTCCAACAGCCGGGCAATAGATGACCACATCCGCTGACCAGACCGTCCTCTCCGCAAGTTCCTTCGTTGGTTCCATCGGCGTCAACACGCATGTGGGGTATTCCTGGGGCTCGTACGACAATCTCGCTTTGCTGCAGGACAGCCTCGAGTATCTCGGTGTCACAAAACTGCGCGACGGGCTTACCAACATTCCGGACGCGCAACCTGTCCTGAATGGATTGGCGGCGGACGGATATAAATTCGATCTGGTTGTTCCTTCCGGCGTACCCGCCGGCGGCAGCGCCGCGCTACAGAAGTACCTGGCCTCGGTGGAACAGTTCAGCACAGCTCATGCGGGCAGCGTTATTGCGCTGGAGGGTCTGAACGAGGCCAATCTTCAGGCATTCAGCTACAACGGCAGTTCCACCATCGAAGCCGCGGCCCAGTTCCAGGCAGCCTATTTTGCCGCCGTGAACGGCAATGCCGCTCTCGCCAACATCGCCGTCTACAATCTCTCGCTGGGTTACAATGACCTGGCCGACTACGCCAAGCTGGGCGACCTGTCGGGCGCTTCCGACTTTGCGAACTCGCACGCCTATGTCAGCACGAGTTCGACGCCCCACGCGGCGCTCCAGCTATTGCTGGCCAACGCCAAGTCCGTATCGTCCGGCAACCCGGCCGTCATCACCGAGACCGGCTATACGACCCAGAGCGATACCCCCTACATCGGCGCCAGCGAAAACGTGCAGGCCAAGTCGATCCTCAACACCCTGGTCGACGCCTTCAAGGGCGGCGTTGGCACGACGTATCTCTATCAACTGCTCGACGCCGGCGCGAGCGGCGTCAGCAACGATCCGGAGATGAATTTCGGCTTGTTCAAGAGCGACGGTTCGCCGAAGCTGGCCGCTACCGCGGTCCACAACTTGACGACCATCCTGAGCGACGATGGAACCGGTGGCCACCAACCAACCGCGCAGCTGGGCTACTCACTCAGCAACATGCCCGATACGGGCAACAGCATGGTCCTCGGCAAGAGCAACGGTGCCTATGAACTCGTGATCTGGGCCGAGCCGAAGGTCTGGGACGACGCCACCGACACGGAAATCTCCAACCCATCTCAACCCGTCACCGTCAATCTCGGAGGCGTGCACCATTCGGTCAGCGTCTACGATCCGCTGAGCGGCTCGACCCCGATCGCGACCTATACCGACGTCAGCCAGATCACCGTCCCGCTCAGCGATCACCCCTTGATCATCGAGATCGACGCGCCGGCGTCGCCTGCGCCAGAGCCGCTGCCGACCGATGTCAGCGGGACGGCCGCGCAAATCGCGCTGCAATTGTCGGACTTGAACACCAACGAATCGCTCCAGACGATTACCCTGACCGATACCCACGTGCTTCCGGTCGCGTCCGAATCGACGATGAAGTACATGATCTCGCATTACGGCAATGCGCTTTCAGCCATCCAGGGCGGCTATTCGTTTTCGGTTACGACCTCCACCAGTGCCTGGAGCGTAACCAAGCTCTTCGACTCCTCCGCAAACCTGCAGTCCACCACCACGTCCAACTTCACCGGCGGGTTCATTACCAGCAAATCGTCGGTATTTGCGGACGGATCGACCGATAGCACCCTCTATACCGCGGGCGTGGCCACGCAGCAGGTCAGCGTCGATGCGGCGACCGGTTCCAGGGAAACCAAGACGTTCGATCCGGTCTACGGCAAGCTCACCGCCGACCTGGTGCAGAACACGGATGGTTCATCCTCGAACACGCTGTATTCGGCCGGCGTCAAGACCAAGATGTACGTCACCAACGCCGACCGCAGCCATGACAACACCTATTACAATGTCACCGGCCAGAACTATACCACCCAGACCCAGCACTACAGCCCGACCGGACAATTGACCTCGGATAGCCGCTGGCACGCCGACGGCTCGCTCGCCTACACCCAGACAATCACGGGCGACGGCGCCAGCAAGTTGACGACGCTGTATGACGCCACCGGCCACAAGACCACGGTCATCGCCTGGAACTCCTCAGCCACCACGACCGGCAAGTACGACTTGTCCGGCAATCTGGTGCAGGAGGTCGTACGCACGGTCACCGGCGATGTAACGACCTCCAACTACAAGGGGGCGGTGCTGTCTTCGGTCTATATCGCCAGTTCCAACGGCACGAAGGAAGCGAAGATCTACGACAGCGCCGGTCGCCTCACCAGCGATCTGATCCAGAAAACCGATGGCTCGTCCTCGAACACGCTGTATTCGGCCAACGTCAAGACCAAGATGTACGTCACCAACGCCGACGGCAGCCAGGACAACACCTATTACAACATCACCGGCCAGTCCTATACCACCCAGAAACAGCACTACGATTCAAAGGGCGTATTGACCGCTGACACCCGCTGGCACGCCGACGGAACGCTCGACTACACCAAGGTGATCAGCAGCGACGGCAACAGCAAGGTGACGACGCTGTATGACGCCGCCGGCCACAAGACCACCGTGACCAGCTGGACTCCGACCGCCACCACCATCGACAAATACAATTCGTCCGGCAACCTGGTCCAGGAGATCGTGCAGACCGCGACCGGCAACGTCACGACCTCCAACTATAACGGGTCGGTGCTGTCCTCGGTCTATATCGCCAATGCCAACGGCTCGAAGGAAGCGAAGCTTTACGACAGCGCAGGCCGCCTCTCCAGCGATCTGGTGCAGAACAAGGATGGCTCGTCCTCGAACACGCTGTACTCGGCCGGCGTCAAGACCAAGGTGTATGTCAGCAACGCCGACGGCAGCGACGACAACACCTACTACAATATCACCGGTCAGAGCTATACCACCCGGACCCAGCACTACGACTCGAAGGGCGTCATGACCGCGGAAACCCGTTGGCATGCCGATGGCTCGCTCGACTACCACCAGGACGTCAGCAGCGACGCCAGCAGCAAGGTGACCGCGCTGTATGATTCGACCGGTCACAAGACCACCGTGATCCGCTGGAACTCGGCCGCCACCAAGACCGAGAAGTACGACACGTCGGGCAACCTGATCCAGGAGGTCGTGAAGACCGCTGCCGGCAACGTAACGACCTCAAACTATAACGGGACGGAGCTGTCCTCGGTTTTTATCGTCAATGCCAATGGCTCGAAGGAAACGAAGATTTACGACAGCGCCGGCCGGCTCGCCAGCGACCTGATCCAGAACAACGATGGCTCGTCTTCGAACACGCTGTTCTCCGCGGGTGTCAAGACCAAGATGTATGTCACCAACGCCGACGGCAGCAACGACAATACCTATTACAACATCACCGGCCAGGCCTATACCACCCGGGCCCAGCACTACGATGCCGCCGGCAAAATGACGGCGGACAACCGCTGGCACGCCGACGGCACGCTCGAATATCGCCAGATCATCAGCGGCGACGGCACCAAGGTCACGGACCTCTACGACAGCACCGGGCACAAGCTCACCGAGATCACACATCATCCGGATGGGTCCATCGTGACGGACAGCTACAACGCATCGACAGGTGCGCTGGTTCAGGACGTCGTCAAGACGGCCGGGGGTGACATCACCACCACGAACTATTCGGGCGGCGTCATCGCCTCGATCTACGTCGCCAACGCGGACGGCTTCAAGGAAAGCAAGCTGTTCGACTCGGCCGGAAACCTGGCCAGCGATTACGTCCAGAACACGGATGGCTCGTCCTCGAACACGTTGTACTCGTCCGGCGTCAAGATGAAGATGTATGTCAGCAACGCCGACGGCAGCGATGACAACTATTACTACAACATCACCGGCCAGACCTACACGACCCAGATCCAGCATATCGACGCTGCGGGCAAGATCACCTCTGACACCCGCCTGCACGCCGACGGCTCGCTGGATTACAAGCAGGTCATCAATTCCGACGGCAGCAAGGTGACCGATCTGTACGACAGCGCCGGATCCAAAACCCAGCATATCCTCAACAACGCCGACGGCACCAAGGACGTCTACAAATATGCCGTCAGCGGCAACCCCGGCGCGACCCAGCACGAAAGCTACACCGCGGGCGGCACTCTCCTGCAGATCGACCTTCAGAACAGCAACGGCACCCACACCGTCACGGCCGTCAGCGCCGGTCAATCGATACAGGGCGGAAACGGAAACGACCTGTTTTCAGCCGCCCCGGGATCGACGACAATCGTCTTCGACCATGGCAATGACCAAATCAACAGCTTCCAGGCCGGCGCTGCGGCCAATCATGACACGATCAAGATCGCAGCGTCGCTGGTGGCCGATTACAGCCACCTTCAGTTTACGCAATCAGGAGCCGACACGCTGATCCACCTGTCAGCCACTGATTCGATCACGCTGAAGAACGTTTACGCGACCAACCTCGATCACAGCAACTTCCTGTTCGTCTGAGGCGGGCGATGCGCTCTCACGCGAGCGCATCGGTTTTCACAAAGCAGGGTCGCGGCGGATTGAGCGGACGAGCCCCGACCGACGGGGGCTTTGGAACTCGAGGCAGATAACCGGGCCGGGTTACGCCCGGCCGGGCGTCACCGAGCCGGTGAAGATGATGTCCTCGGCCAGCAGAGGCAAACGCCGCAGCAGCATCGTCTTCATCATGCCGGCCCGCTTGAACGTCGCCATCTGGATTTCCTCCGGAGAAAACCCGGCATCCAGGGCAACCTTTGCAATCGTGTAAGGCGTAAAGAAGAAGCGATGGTCGGAATTGATCGTTTCGGTGTTGTTCAGGATTCCCTTGATGTTCCCGCCCCTGAACGCATTCGGCACGGTAATCACGATTTTCTCGACGACGTCACCATAGTTCTCTCTAAATCGGCCGAGAAAGGACACCGGATTCGGGATGTGCTCGACGACTTCACCGAACAGGGCAATATCGAACTTCCGGCCGGAGATCTGGTCAATCTTCTGGCCGGACGTCACATCGCCGGACACCATGTTGTCCAGCCCGGAGATTCGACTCGCCTCCCGCACCGCGTCCGCATCGATATCGACACCGACCGTATACTCGGAGCACTCCGTGATCAGGCCGTGGAGCCAATCCCGGTGATCGATCTTCCTCTTGATGAGAGGAACGTGGTCGCAGCATCCGACATGAAGAACCCGCTTGCCGCGGCACATGTCGATCAACACGTCACTTCGGTACCTGACACCCGTCTTGCCGCCGTAAGTCACGGCCATATTCTCGTTGAACTTCGTGCCTGCAAGGTATGGAAAAATACCCGTAAAGTCCGTCATGATTGACGACATGCTGATCTCCTCGTCGACTAACCCCCAGTGAACGATCGTCGATCAACGCCACAACTGCGATTTTAACAAGGCCGTCGACGAAACCGAAAATGATCTCTTGACCCGAGCGGCGGCGTATCGTTGCTAGCCACCGCATTACCTCTAGGAAGAAGACGATGCGGAACGCATCGACTTGGCCGGAATTCCCGCGACGACCGCTTTCGGCAAAACATCCCGATTGACGACCGAGTTTGCAGCTACCGTTGCACCTTCACCAATCTTGATGGGTCCTATGATGACAGCACCGGCATAGATGACGACACCGTCTCCAATGCGCGGGCAGCCCGGCTGGTTCCAGGCACGTCGACCGAGTGTCACGTTATGATAAAGCATAACCGCACTCCCGACATGCGAGCCTTCCCCAATCACAACCCCGGTCGGGTGTGGAAGTTTGAGTCCCGGGCCGATTTCCGCGAGCAACGAGATATAGCAGCCGCGTCGCGCCAGGGAACGCACGATCAGCCAGGCGATACCGTGCCCCCAACGCGTGTTGAAGCGCAGCCATTTGGCAACACGCCACCAGGTGATCACCGTAAAGCCGGGATCGGTTATCAAGGCAACCGCGGCAGCAACGATCCCGGAGTTCCCGGTGTTCGCCAGTAAATCTGCCCGCCACGTAGCCTGGGGAGGCTCGCGCCTCACCATCTTATCTGTTTCAACATGTGCGTTCATATCAAGGATCTCTCACGTCGCCGAGGGAACGTCCAACGGCTGTGCTTCAATTGATCGACCGAGCAACGATCGCACGCTGCCGCGAATCTGATGCCTGAATGCGACGTAACAGGACAGCACGACCACCAGATACAGACTGGTTGCAAGCAGCCAATGCTTCATGCTTGTCACATCGGCCGACGTCGCCGCGAGAGCCACGACGGTCCCGGCCAGGGTCGCGATGGTCGCTGGAAGCAGGGATTTGACGATCGACATGAAAGGCAGCCCGGTATTTCGGCTGCCAACCACCAGCATAAAGGTGCACACGATAATCGCCGTGACAAGATACACGATAGCAACGGCCTTAAGACCGAACGGCAGCGCCACCACGAAAGACAGGATCATGGCGATGCTGTTGGCGCTGCTGATCCAGAACTGCAGACGGGCTTTGCCGCGTGCGAGCAGAATCGGACCGGCATAGGCAGCAATGGATTGCGCAGCCCCCGCTGGCGCAAGCGCGCTAACCAGCGGCAATACGTCCTGCCAATGCGGCGAAAGGAATGTCGTCACCGGGTAGTAGAGCCCAAACGTCAGATAGATCATCGCCGGGAAGGTAATCATCGCCGTCACACTCAGCATTGCGCAGATCGCCGCGTTCTGCTCTGCGCGCCGCCCGTTACCGGACATGCGGCTCAGCGTCGCCATCAAGACACCGCCGCCCGGCCACGAAAGGATCATCAACGGAAAGATCATGAACTGAAAGGCCAGGCCAAAGAGCCCTACCGCGGCCGCTCCCAGCTTCGCACCGATCAGCAGATTGCCGATGTTGCGCGCGGCGAAATTGAGAATGTTCGAAGCCAGTATCCAGCTCCCGAAGGAAAGCATCGAACCAACACCACGCCATCGGAAGTTGAGCCTGATCTGATGCCGCGTAATCGCGTAGAACGCGATCGCCCGAATGATCTGCATCAGGACGTAGTATGAAATCAGCGCCCAGATCCCCCAGCCCAGAACGGCTCCGAGGACGCCCACGGACGCGGCGGTGATTGACGCGCCCGTCTCTACCATCGCCACGGTCTGATAGCGCAACGCGCGCTCGAGCACCGCGCGCGGTCCTAGCGCCGCTATGGAAAGGACGACGGAGACGGACAACGCGGTCAGCACGCCCGACAGGCCATCCATCTTCACGGCCCCGGCCAGCGGTCCCGCTACAACCGCCAGCACCACCGCGCAGCCGATGCCGATCGCCAGCATCATGGTCACGGCCGCTCCGGTTTCCTCACGCGAGAGCGAGCCTCGCTGTATCATCGCGCTCGACAAGCCAAGATCGGTGAGAAGGGCTATGAAGGCGACAAACGGCAGCGAGAAGGCGACCAGACCGAATTCGGCCGGGGTAACGAAATAGGTCATCAGCAGCGTCATCAGAAACTGGACGACCGATTTCACGATGTTCACGCCGGACATCGAGAGCAGATTTTTCAGGATCATGAAGTCATCCGTAGGTTGTTCATGCAGCCGGCACGGAAAACGCGCCGGCACAAGCAAAGGTCCGCTCCACGTCTGGCGAACGAGGTCGTGATCGTCGGGGATGGAGGTCCGGAAGCCGACATCATGCCTCGACCCTCTTGGGTACACGACCGATCGTTCTGAAAAACGTCAGTAATGGCCTCTCGACCAGCAGGTAGAATACCACGCCTACCGCCACGCCCCCCGTTGCAACCATCACGAACAGCAATTCGTTCGGAATACCCAGCGCTTTCAGCTTGGTCGCGACTTTGGCGAACCCCGAAAGCGCCGGAAAGTGAACGAGGTAGATCGAATAGGACGCCTCGCCCAGGAATATGAGAACACGCGGTAATCGCAGCGCCGCCTTCGTCTCGAGTACGACCCCGCCCAAGATCATCAACATCGCGCCGACGCCGTAGCACCAGGTCGAGATCGCGTTCTTCAAGAAGGCACCGTAGGCAACGGCTATCCATGTGCCGCCGAAAAGGACGATCCCAAGCGTCAAGCAGAGCTTCGGAGATACGATGTCCCGGCGATCGAACAGCCAGTACGCCAGAATCCCCAGGCCAAAGAGCACATGAGCGGGATGGAAGACAAATGCGAGCGGATAGACCGGGAACAATACGGGTTGCACGAAAGACAACGCCAGCCAGACCGCCCCCGCGATCCAGCCGATCCTGGGGTTCCAGATCGCAACCGCAAAGATGGCGTAGAAGATCACCTCGTGGCGCAGCGTCCAGACCACGTCGATAATCGGCTCGTGCTCTATCGGCAACAACAGGAAGGACGAGAATAGGTCATAAAAGCTCAGATCCGCCTTCATGAGAAGCACGAGAGGAACGACACAGATCAGGGCGACCCAAAGCGCCGGATATATTCTTTGGACGCGACGCCAGACGAAACGGAGGGCGTTGTCGCGATCGCCAAAGTCATTCGCATGCGCCAGGAAAATGACAAAGCCGCTCAAGACAAAGAAATACATGACGCCGGAATCTCCGGCGTTGAAGATCGGGAATACGTTCTCACCGAGGTACTTGGGCTGGGCCAACGTCCTGGTCGTGTGATGACCCACCACGGCGAGCGCCGCGAAGGCGCGTCCCAGCTGCAAGGTGTCCAGACTGCGTTTTGAGGCCAGCTCCGTCATGCCAGATGCCCCGCTCCATCGGGCGTCCGAAACAGCCGACGTCGAAACGCCGCGTCCAGAAAACGGCGAAGACGCACCTCGAAGAGTTCGTAACTTATCCCTCCGGCGATAAGTGACAGAACGAAGCCCAGAACCGCAAAGGCAGCAGAGAGCAGCCACAGATCCACGCCGCGTCCGGCAAGATTCGCTCCGATCATCTGCAATGGGAACAGGGCGAAGGGATGCACCAGATAAAGGCTGTAGCTGATCTTGCCGAGATACTGCAGCGATGGGGCGCTCAACGCCGCCGCGATGCCGGAGTTTTGCGCCAACACCATTCCGAACAGCAGAAGGCCGGGTACGAGGCCGGCAAACGGGTGCAGATACTCGATCGATAGATACATCGCGATGCCGCATACCGCACCGGCGAGCAACCCGGTCCACCCCCGCAGCCGGATCGGCATATCCACGGCGCTGAACAGCAGCCCAACCAGGAAATACGCGGCAATCGGCCGAAACCATATGCCCGCCAGAGCCAGCGCTATCAGCGGCAGCGCCAGCTTCCAGTTTCTCCGCCGAGCCACCGCTACGAAAACCGCGGCGAACAGAATGTAGAACGCCCACTCATAGCTCAGCGTCCAGGCGTTCTGCTGGCCGATCGGAAGCCCCAGGGCATCGGGCAAGAACGCAAGGTTGACGAAGAACAACTGGACGTATGTTCCAACATCAATCCCCTTGAAGAATTTGTACCCGACGATCGGGCCGATGGTGAACAGCGTCAGGTGCAGGATGACGAAGACGGGAAGAATGCGAAGACAGCGATCATAGAAGAACTTGGCAACGCTGCGGTGGCGCACCAGGCTGGCCGGAATCAGGAAGCCGCTGATCATGAAGAACAGTTCGACGCCATGTCCGCCCATATTGATCGTCGATCCCAGCCACGGCCAGATCGGCGCCATGAAACCCGCCAGCAGCGGCATATCGTAGAGATGCACGATCAGGACACTTAGCGCTGCGATGCCGCGCAGTCCCTGGACGGCCGGGAGGAAACCCTGCTTTGGAGCGTTCACCTCTGCTTCCTCCCGCACTGGGAAGGAGGCAGGGCTGAAGCAGGCGCCGGCGCGTGCGAAAAAGGCACTATCAGCGCCGGTGAGTGCCACGAGTCTTTCATCATGCCGGCCGCGATGCCAGGCCATCGATGCCAGGCGCTATCGGTGCAGAACTCGCCAGATCCTGATCGAGCGAGCGTCGCTTGGCGAACATCTGGCTAAACGCGGCACCAATCATGATCAACCCGCTGGCGGGTCCATAGGCCAGCACCGTGATGGTAAAGAGGTTCATTGCGATCGTGCCGGACAGTTTGTAGATGTCCTTGGTCTTCGAGACCGCGGCGATCGCGAAAACCATGAACAGGACGAAGATCGGGCCGAACATCAGATACGTGCCGATATAGAAATTATCGACCGGCACATAGTAGCTGAGCTTGTTCGAAAACAGCTGCTGCGGATAGTTGAAACAGCCGAGCCCGCAACCGGTAACGAATCCCACGGGCATCAGCTCTTGCATATACACAAACGGCAGCTGCCAGCTGTTATTGACGCGATCCTGAAGGCTGAAGAATCCCCGGGAGATGCTGGTGAGGCCGTCGCCCGCGAAGAAGACCATCAACACGACGGGAACCAGGATCGATGCAAAGGAGAGCATCGCCATCCGGCGCAGCATGGGAAATCTCTCGCGCTCCGGAAGCATTCGAATGATAGCCAGGCACACCAGGTACATTATCATCACGCCCAGCGTGGTCTTGCTGGTCGTGAGCTTGATGGCGTAGAGGCCCACCGGCGCCCAGATGCAGATCCACAGCATACTCTTGCGAGCCGACGTAAAAACGAAGGTAATGAACACGAAAAACGCCGCCATGGTGCTGTCGGCGGCGAACCCCGCCAGTCGCGCTTCCGACGCGGCCCACCAAAGTCTGGTCGCCTGGCGCGTTGCTCCCAGCGTTTCGTAAGCAAAACCAACCCACGGAAACTGCACGCGCGATGAAAGGAAGATGCCGATAATGGTAATGAAGAAGATCGGGTGGATCAGGGCAAGAAGCTGCTTGTACTGGCTGAAATCACGCCTGCAAAAGCAGAACCCCACGAACACCGGCGCGATCATCTTGAACGACGACGCCATGCCGGCGAAGTAGCCCAGAAAGACAAATCCGACGTACAACGCGAACGCGATGTACAGCAGCGTGAGGACGGCGATCAGGCTTTTGCCCTTGATGATGTAGCGCTGGATAAAGGCCAGAATGCACATCAACGCAAAGATGTCCGGCAGAAACCACAGCACGTCCAGCTTGGTGAGACTGAGATAGTAGCGCAGGGCGCCGGCAAAGGCGTCGCGATAGAAATAGAGAAGCAGCGCAATCGCCTCGACGTTCCAGATGCCGATCTCCGGCAATTGGTTCAGAGGCAATGGCTCCGGAGCTTTGAAATCCGGTGCAGCGAGGGATGACGACGACGACCGGTTCGTCATTGCCCCCCTCCTTCGGCCGTCGCGACAACGCGAGGCCTGCGGGTCAGGAGTCCGACGATGGCTTTCGAACCGGGGATCTCGATATTCGCATAGGTCAGGTTCGACAGCGCCAGAACGGCCACGACGTAACCCGACAGCAGTAGCGTTGCAGCTATTCCCGCACCGAACTGATCAATCATCGGGAAGATCCGTGCGCCAACACCGCGCGAAAAATACTCGATCAATACGAGCACGAGCGCGTGCACCATGTAGATCGAATAGGATCGCCTGCCGAGCCACACCAGTGGCTTGACCGACAGCAGGTTGGGCAGCCTGCGTCCCGGGAACGCCATCAGCGACCCGAGCAGGACGGCGAATATGACCGGCGCGAGAAAGCTCAGCATCGGCTGTATTCCGACCACGCAGACAATGGCGATGGCTGCGATCGCGGCCCCGATCTGCCACACCGACTGCACGAACGGGCGCACGACGGAAGGCACCGACGCCACCGCTCTGAGAGTCAGCACCCCGAGGAAGAAACTCAGTATGCAGCGCGCGATGCCATAGGTGTGAAAGTCCAGCGCATATTGTCGGAGAACCAGCAGGATGAAGGCCCAGCTGGCTACCGACAGAAACAGCGACAACACATAGATAATGCGAACGTCGCGGAATTTTTGCGCCAGGACCACGACGCCGCCGAACACGAGATAGGTATAGAATTCGGCGCTGATGCTCCAGCTTGGCCCGTTCCAGCTCAAATAATCAACGAATCCGATCGCGTGCAGCAGGAACACATTTAAAAAGAACGAATAGCCGTTGTTGACCGCCATCTCGGGCGGCGCGAAATGAATGAGGCCGGTGCCCACAAGGCCGAGCTTCATCATTCGAAACGAGAGGAACGCGAGCAACGTAACGACGTGGAGCGGATAGATGCGGGCGAGCCGGCGCACGATGTACTCGCGAAACGCGAAAGTACCGAAGCCGCCTTGCACGTAACTCATCGAAATCACGATGCCGCTCAGAACGAAGAACAGATCAACGAACAGCCAGGCGTTATGGAAAAACGCGAAATCGATCCAGGCCCTGTTCGGCAGGACCGCGGCAAGCGGTTGAGAAATAACAAAATGATGGACCACGACGCACAGCGCGGCGATGCCGCGAACGCTGTCGAGCGGGACATAATGTTCTTTGGAGCGATGGCCCGTCACGATCGAATTATGTCCGAATTGTTGCGATGCAGCATAGTGCCTCTCTTCCGGTTTCCGTTCAACCCGAACATTAAAAAACCAGCAAAGAAAACTCGGCGCCGCATGGCTGATCCGCAAATAAATGCTCTCGCCAAAAAGCGGCCGCATTTTTAATCGTCATGCCCGTTTAATCGTCTCGCGTGACAGACCCGGAATAAATACGCCTCCGAACAAGCAGCGCATTTTCAATCGGCCTGTATCGGCATGGATGCAGCCGCGAAGGCAGCGCTTTTTAGACCGTCGGGAAGCCTCGCATCGCTGGCTCTTTGGAAGGCAGATCGATAAATTCGGGAACCTTGGACAAGCCCGGTAGGCCGCCGCCGTTTACCGCGCCCAGGTTCCAGTCAGTTCGGGAATGGGGTTTGGCACCTGCCGTCGCATAAGGGATCAATCAGGAAAATTCTGGGCGGAGCGTCCAATCTTGTCGCGATAGCTGTTTTCGTCCTGGCGCCATTTCCGCTTGGATCGGCGGATTTCGTCTGGATCTGGATCTGGATCGTCTTGCTCGCGCTCAGTCTGTTGACGGCGGATCTGGAAGCCATCGGCAGCGCGGATTTTCGCCTGTTGCTGCCGCTGTTCATGACGATGGTGCTGATCGGCGCCATCGTCACGCTGCAAACATGGCCCGGTCCGCTGGTGGGACGGACGAATCCCGTCTGGAAGCTTCCGCTTGATCTTCTCGGCGCCGATGTCCCTGCTCGCATTTCGATGACCGCAGCCGGTCCGTGGCTCGCATTTGGCTCCCCGCTGCTGGTGTCGCTCGCGTTCGTCCGCGCCTTTCTTCTTGCGGCCGATGCGCCAGCGGCTCAACGGCTTCTCCGGATATTGGCGTGGGCGGGGTTTCTCTACGCTTGCTACGGAATCCTGGCGCAGCTTGCCGACCCGGATACGTTGTTATTCAGGCGAAAGGAGGCCTATCTCGGCTTCGCCACCGGCACGTTCGTCAATCGCAACACCGCCGCGACATTCTGGGGCAGTTGCGCCTTGCTCTTCCTGGTGCCCCTGTTGCGCTCGCTGCATCGCGCAGACCGGCGCGCTGCCCCGCCGTCAGATCGGCCGCTCGCGTTGCTCGGGCACTATCTCGCCACACCAGCGGCTCTCGCTGTCGGATTTGCCGTCTGCACGCTGGCGACGGCGATGACGGGATCGCGCGCAGGGCTGCTGCTGTCGATCTGCGCGTTTCTGCTGGCCGGCACGCTCTATCTGTGGCCGCTTGAGCTCGGCACTTTTCGACGATGGGCGTTGCTGGCGGGAGCCACGGTCGTTGCCGTCCTGGTTCTTCAGCTGATCGGCGGCGCGGTGGCAGGGCGGATTCTCACCTATGGCCTGATCGACGATCAGCGGCTGGCGGCCTACCGGGCCGCGATCGCAATTGTCAGCGACCATCCGCTGTTCGGCGTCGGATTGGGCAATTTCGAGGCGGCTTTTGCCGCCTACCGGCCCGCCGAGTTAGGCAGCCTCGGGATTTGGGACCGCGCCCACAGCACGCCGCTGCAACTCGCGGTCGAAATTGGCTTGCCAGCGACCACCCCGATCGTGGCGACCGTGCTCTGGTACGTTTACCAATTGTTCCGGGGCAGCCTGCTGCGGCGGCGCGATCGCTACATCCCCATTATCGGAGCCAGCGTCGCCGCGCTGGGGCTACTTCACAGCAGCATCGATTTTTCCCTGCAGATAGCCGGTTACGGTGTTTTCTTCGCCGCGATCACCGGGGCCGCGCTGGCGCAGTGCGTGCCGTCATCATTGCGAAAAAACGGTGGCGGAGCTGTGGCGAGTGAATTATGATTTAATTTAAATCGGCTGTTTTTAATTGCGGTTGGGCAATGACAATGCGTTTGGTGGGTTTTTGTCTCGTGATGCTGGTGGCCGGCGGAACGGCCCCGGTTGCCGCGGCACCGGCCGGCGGCGGATGCGTCCCGAACTCCTCGCTGGTGTCGGCAGAGCGCGCGACATCCTTTCTGGAGAACCCTGAAGCGCTCCTGAGCCAGTTCAAGGACGGTCAGGGCGGCCTCGCCTCGCAAATCCGCGACATGCTAATGACCCGGCCCGAGACGCTCGAGGGCATCGCATCGCTTTCCAAGGCCAGTTCCGCGGATCAAAGCCGTGCGATCGGCGCCGGTCTCGGCACCGCTGCCGCCGTGTGCGTGCTGACGCAGCCGGCCTTTGCCCAGCAAATCCAGGAAGTGGTCCTGAAGGCCGAAAATCCGCCGCTGATTCAAGCCTTCGTGAGCATTACGGGGGATATTCCGACCGAGGCGATCACCGGAGCAGATCCGAACGGCGACACTACCGCCGGCGGTGGACAGGGCACCACATCGACGCCGTCGCCGGGCGCCGTTTCGAGCAACAGCAGCACAACTTTCGGCGGCGGCGCTAGCGCGAGCACCAGTACAACGACGCTTTTCACGACAGCAGCGGCCGGAACGCCGTCCGTTCTGACGCCGGTCAGTCCGACCAATTGAGGCCCGTGGAACGACTTGGTGAAACGCCTCGATTGATCGCGAATTAACCAATATCGATCAGGCAGATAACCTCATCGGCGGTTAGATTCAATTTTATCTATCGGCGGAACCTAAACCCAACAACTCCGTGAGACACCGTACCTGCGTCAAGAAAAAGAATGACGGGGGACGACATGAAACTGCTATTTGCACCGATGCTGGCGACCGCAATCGCATTTGCCGGTGGCGCCGCCAGGGCCGAAACCGACGCCTCGACCGACGTGTCGCGGACCAACAGGACGGCCTTCATCGAGGAATTCGACAACACGCTCGCGCCGCTCCAGTTCGTGAAGTTCTGCCTGAACTACCGCGCGGAATGCGATGCGGAAGCCGGCGTGCAGGCGTTGCCGGCCGCCGACCGCGCGATGGAAATGCTGCGCGACGTCAACATTTCGGTTAACGAAGCGATATCGCCGCTGCGCAAGTCCACGGATCCGATGACCGCGCGCTGGACGGTCTCCCCCGCCGCGGGCGACTGTAACGACTACGCAGTCACCAAGCGGCACCAATTGATAGCGATGGGTTGGCCGCAGAGCGCCCTGCGCCTTGCGGTCGTCCTGACCGACAGCGGTCAGGGGCATCTTGTACTGGTCGCGCGGCTTACCGACGGCGACGTCGTTCTCGATAATTTATCGCGCGACGTCCGTCCCTGGAATGCCATGGGCTATACGTGGATTTCGATGCAGTCGAGCGCCAATCCGCGGTTTTGGGCTGCCGTCGGCAGCCACGGCCAGCGCCTCCAGGCGAACCGGCTTGCGTCCGTTAGGCCGCAGCTTCAGTGAATATTTATTGATAGCTCACGGCTGGTTGCCCTCCCGTGAGCCTGCGCCCGCCATCGATGGCTCCAAGCCACGGGCGGGCTGCAGTTCGTTTCGCACCCGCGCTTTATTGATTATATTCTTATTAATACCTCGAAAATCCTGCCGTCCTGAGGCATCGGCGGCCGCCCAGGCCCGCTTCTGGATGAAGGCCGTTATCGGCTGCCGGACGGACAGCGCATTTCGCTGGTCCGGAATTTGCTAGTTCCCCAAAGTCATGGGGACGCTCTTTTGCACTGCACAAAAAGATGACACAGTTCTTTGCCATCATTGCCTTGAACAGGTGATTAAATGCCTGCAGATGTGATTAAACGCCTGAACCGGCGATTAATCACTGAACCGGCGATTAAACCGTATTTTCCCCCACCAGCCAGCGGTACACGAATGAACGGTATGTCCTTGATTCGACGACAGACTCTCGTGGCTGGGTTTAAGCGACTGGCAGGCATCGCGCTGCTGCTGGTGATCGCGGCACCATGCCATGCGCAATGCGCCGCGCTGGCTGAGCGCGTCCCCCCGCTGGCCCTGCAGGCCTTCAGCGCCTCGCCCGGATCGCTGTTGCAACAGCTGCGTAACGACAAGGAAAAACTGGCGGGACGGCTTAGCGGATACCTGATCACCGATCCGTCACTGCTGCCTGCCGTGGAAAAGCTGGTGAACCAGTCATCGGACAAGGATCGCGTGGCAATCGGCTCAGGTCTTTTCCGAGCGGAGTCACGCTGTCTCACGACCAAGCCTGAAGCGTCTCGGAAGATCAATGATTTCGTGCGCAAACTCGGAGACCGCGCGGTCTTGATCGGCTACTCGGCCGAGTCCGAACAGTCGGGCGCGGCGGCACCGACCGAGGCTGCGAAGCCAGGCAATACCGGCTCCGGTCTGCTGACCGGTGAATGGAACACCGAGATATCAGATCCGTTTGCCAAGATACCGCTCCCGCTCAACCAATCCCGCTACAACTGAGCCTGCAGATGTATCAACCCAGAGACCAGATCCAGTCGCTCAAGAAGTACGGCATAGAAATCGGCTCTACGACGCTGAGCGTCGAGCGTGCCGTTGATATCGTGCGCCGGCAGTGGCCGCTGATCGCCTCGATCGTCGCCGGCACACTGGCGCTCGTCGTCGTCTACCTGCTGACGGCGACGCCAATGTATACGGCGAATGCCCGTATCCTGATGGATACGCGCCAGACCCAGGTGCTCGACAAGGATACCGCACTCAACAGCAACCTGATCGACACCGGATTTGTCGACAGCCAGGTCGAGATCATCGGCTCGGAGGACCTGATCCAGTCGATCGTGCGACGCCTGCGATTGACGGAGGACCCTGAGTTCAACGGATCCGACCCCGGAATAGTGGCGATCATTATCGGCAAGACGCTTTCCCTGTTCGGGTCCGACGGGCCGCCCTCCAAGGAGCGGATCGAGCGCGCAGCCGTCGAGGCGGTGCAAAAAAACCTCAAGGTCGAACGCGTGCTCACGACCTATGTTCTGTCCCTCAACTACCGTTCCAAGAATGCGGACAAGGCCGCGCGAATCGCAAATGCGATCGCCGACGCCTACATCGTTGGCGCGCTCGAGGCGAAATACCAGTCAACCAAGCGGGCCGGCGAGTGGCTGCAACAGCGCAGCGCCGAACTGCGCGAACAGGCTACCGCGAGCGACCGCGCCGTCCAGACCTTCAAGACAGAGAACAACATCGTCGGCACCAGCCGCGGCTTGATGACCGAGCAGCAGCTGTCGGACGTCAATACCCAGCTCATTCAGGCCCGCGCCGCCACTGCCGAAGCCAAGGCGCGTCTCGACAGGATCGAGGCGATTTCGGACAAGGATCTGGCTCAGCCGACCGTCACCGACGCCCTCAACAACTCGGTCATCACCAGGCTTCGCGCCCAATATCTCGATCTGGCGGGCCAGTATGCCGATTGGTCGGCGCGCTATGGCAAGACCCATCAGGCATCGATCAATCTCAACAACCGCATGGAAGAGCTGCGCAAGGCGATCGCCGACGAGGTCCGCCGTATCGCCGACGCCTACCGAAGCGATTACGCCATCGCCAAGAGCCGCGAAGCCTCGCTTGAGGAAAACATGAAAGGACTGGTCGCCCAGGCCGGCAACACCGGTCAGGCGCAGGTAAGGCTGCGTGATCTCGAAAGTGCCGCCGATACCTATCGCAACCTGTACAACAATTTCCTCGAGAAACTTCAACACGCGACGCAAAACCAGAGCTTCCCGATCAGCGAAGCGCGTATCATCGGCACGGCGGTCAAGCCCGACAAGAAGAGCTCGCCCAAAACCCTGCTGGCGCTGGTCGGTGGCCTGGTCGGCGGGCTCTGCTTCGGATTCGGCGCGGCCTTCTCGAAGGAGCTGATGAGTGACGTTCTGCGGTCTCCCAGCGAGGTCGAGGACGAGCTCGGCGTGAAATGCCTCGGCGTGCTTCCCGATCTACATCCGCAGAAGCCGGTTGGGAAAAAGGCGCGCCTGCTGCTGCCGGTCGACAGTTCGGCAGCAAAGGGCAAGGACGATTCCCTCTCCCACTATGTCGTAGACCACCCGTTTTCGCGCTACGCCGAAACCCTGCGGAACATCAAGGTTTCCATCGACGTCGCCCGTCTGACCCGCGACGTCCGCGTGATCGGCATCGTCTCTTCGTTGCCGAAGGAGGGAAAGACCACGGTTGCCGCCAATTTTGGCCACCTGATCGCCTTGACCGGTCACCGTACCCTGCTGATCGATGGCGACCTGCACACCCGCTCGCTGACGCGCGAACTGGCACCGAACGCCAAGACCGGCTTGCTGGAAGCGCTCAGGGATCCGCAATCGCTGGGTCAGCACATCAAGCGCAGCAAGGAAACCGGGTTGGATTTCCTTCCGTCCTTCGTCGTTGCGCGCATGGTCAATTCGGCTGACGTGATGGCGTCTAAGGCGATGACGGATATGCTGGCGACGGTGCGCGACAGCTACGACTACATCATCATCGATCTCGCGCCGGTAATGCCTGTGACCGATGCCAAGGCGATCAGCCACCTCCTTGATGCGATGGTCTATGTCATCGAGTGGGGCCGGACGACGCGCAGCGCGTTGCAGGAATCGCTGGCCAGCTCGGAGGCCATCCAGAAGAAACTTCTCGGGGCGGTTCTAAACCGGGCAAACCCCAAGATGCTCAAGCGTATCGAGGCCTATAAGGGCTCACACTACAACAGCTACTATGTCGAAGGCGCCTGAGGCGGCGCTGCCGTATCGGCCATCCCGCCGCCTCCATCGCCGACTCATGCTGGGCGCCAATATCATTCTTGCCGCCGGCGCACTGGTTTGGGCGGCGCGGGTAATTTCCGACATTGGCGATCCGGCGGTTCCGCTCGTTGCCAGCCGCCTTGCACGCGGGGAGAAGTACGACCCGGCCCTCATGCGGGGAATGATTGCCACGAACCTCCCGGTCGCCGAGCGGCAATGCAATTCGAAGACGCTGCGCGAGTTGCTGCTCCTGCAGATCGGACTAGCCGATGAAACGGTGCGTAGCGCCGATCTGCTGCAGGCCGATGCCGACACCGCCGGCGTCAACTCCCAAAGCAAGTCGCTGATTGCGTGCGCCCCCACCGAATCGCTTGGCTGGCTCGGGATGTACTGGTCCAGCATCCGCCAGGAGGGTTTCGGGCCGCGCGCGGTGGCGCTTCTTGACCAGTCCTATCGCCAGGCGCCCCACGAGGCATGGCTCCAGCTCATTCGAGCGCCATTGGCGCTGCGGAGCTTCAACGCCCTGCCATCCGCGCTGCAGGACGCGGTCGCACAGGATTTCGAAGACATTTTTCAAGCCCGGCTATATCCAAGCGCAGCCATACTCTATCAAGCGGCAACCGCCAGTGCCCAAGCGAAACTGCTCGACCGAACCTGTGCCGCTGTGGAAGCCGAGCGGCTGGTATTTCTTCATTTCGTGTCCGAGAGCGGATTGCAGATCCGCCACCGTTGCTATCCAGCAGGTCCCGCGCCAGCCGTCGATGTACGGCGACCGTGAAACGACGTTGCGGGCTACGGCTTTGCGGCACCCCATGCGACGGGCGCGAAATCGTTCAGGCTTCGCTCATTGGACGACTGGCCTTTGAACATCAGCAGGCCACGGCTTGTGGCGACGATGTCGCCAGCGCGTAAACTGTCATCCTCCAGAATTCTTTGGAATGCTTCGCGGGCAACGTCCGCATCGGACGACGTGGGCTGGGCAAAACTCCGCCCTTCACGCCTTCTTTCTTCGATGCGCCGGCGGGCGGCATCAATATCGGCAAGCCACTGTTCGCGAGACATTCTGGGCTCGCTGGGCTGTTCCGGCTCCGGCCCGGCCTGCGCCATGACACTGGGCGGAAAAACGCCGCCAAAGACCAGTGCCGCAATCAGGACCCTGAATGATGCCAACAGCATCGGAAAATCCTAGACCAAGAGCCCCGAAAGGCAAAGTCCCGGGATCAGCCGAGAGCGGGACGCACCCCGTCCCGCTCAATACGCATCCTGATACATCATGACCATCGCGGTCCGGATGATAATCCGCATATCCAGCCAAATGCTCCAGTTGCTGACGTACCAGACGTCATATTCGACGCGCTTTTCCATCAGGTCGATGGTCGGCGTTTCGCCGCGGAAGCCATTGACCTGCGCCCAGCCCGTCAAGCCTGGCTTCATATGATGCCGATACACATATTTGCTGATCACCTGGTCGTAATAATTGTCATGGGCCACCGCATGCGGTCGCGGACCGACCAGCGACATTTCCCCGCGCAGCACGTTCCAGAGCTGCGGCAATTCATCGATGCTGGTTTTCCGGAGGAAGCGGCCAACCCTAGTCACCCGCCTGTCCTGCTTGGTCGCTTGGGTAACGGTGTGGCCGTTCTCCGCAACGCTCATGCTGCGAAACTTCCAGATCTCGAAAGGCTTTCCGTTGAAGCCGCGACGGGACTGCCCGGAAGATGATGCTGCCCTCTGAATCGAGCTTGATCAAAATCGCTGAGATGATCAACAGAGGCGCCAGCATCAAAAGGGCAATCGAGGCGAGCCCGATATCCAGACACCGCTTCTGCGCGCGTTCGAATATCGAGAGCGGCGGCCGCTGGATTTCGATCGCCATCGTTCCGCTAACGGGCATGAACGGCCGCGAAACCAGATCTGCGATCGGGAAATCAGGCAATAGGCGAATCGGCTGCGGAACCTGGCGCAGTCGCTGACTCAGCTTCTGAAGCATCGGCAGTTCGTTCCAGTCGATTGCCAGTAGAAATTCCTCGGCGTTCGTCATGCGCGACTGCCGAATGATGTTCAAAATCTCGGCGTCGAGGGCCGCGTCATCCTGCGTCGCGTTCAACACGAAATGACGCACGACGTCGAAGCCGTTCTTGCGCAAGTCCTTGAAGCGGTTCGAAGTAAAATCGAGCGGTTTCAGGCTGAGCAGCACGACCCTGCGGTCAATCAGGTGACCCTTTGCCAGCGAAGACGCCAGGCCGATGCGCCACGCCGCCCGGTGCGCGCCCAGGCTTACAAGCCCGGTAATCGCGAACACGATGGTCGTACCGCGCGAAAGGCTCGTCGTCGATTTCAGAAGAAAGGCGATGAGAGCCAGAATCGCCAGCGACATCATCCAGACGAAAACAACCTTCCGCGCCTGCCACATTCCGTTGAACAGACGATGGCTGTCGTAGACGCGCTGGAAAAACGCGATTGCGACGAACGCGACACCGACGATCAGGCCCGCACCGATCGTCGCTTCCTGGTCGGCCGGCGTCCCCATGAACTGGCGGTAGATGACGCCTGCGGCGAGATAACTCAGCAGGATCAGAAGAAAATCGCCACTGATGAGAAAAATCTGGAAGGGACGTTGCAGGGACACGCCACGGCTTGCAATCGTCGCAGAAACGTCTTCGGAACCGTATGTTGTCGCAGACATCTCAGGCCCTCGTCACTTCCATCACCGCAACCGCCGACATCGCTACAACCACCGAACGTGCTGATTTAAATAATCGGAGGGCAACGAGCGATGCCGAATTAATCTCGTGGAGGGATTTCCGACAACGCCTTGAGAGAGTGCTAACCAATCGAAGCGAGAGTGTGGCACCGCACCCAAAAAATCAAATGTATTTTTGCATTGCGTCAATGCGGCAATTAAATGATCAGTCCGTGCTATTTAAATATTCAATATGCGCGCCACATACGCAACGGACCATCAAAAACAGGGCATTTTTCCCACCGCGCCATAATTCCGATGCCGCGTCATAATCCTGATAATTATGTGGCGCCGACGCAGCACGCACTTCGTGCGCTTATCGAGATCGCGTTTCAGAATCAATGCGGGGATGGGCCAATTGATGCCAGGCCCACGAAGACCTCACAACCGTTGTCAGATCCGAGCAAGCAGGACGAAAATCGAGATCAGCGCGAGCTGCCGACGGATCGGCGACCAGAATCGGCGGATCACCGGGCCGACGCGGCTTTGTCACCAGTGGAAGGCTAAGCCCTGTTTCGTGCTCGATGGCCGCCAGCACCTGACGCACCGAGAATCCAGAACCCGTACCCAGATTGTAGCGACCGCCCGGAGAGCCGTTCAGCAGGGCATCAAGGGCACGAACATGCGCCGCAGCCAGATCCACCACGTGAATGTAGTCGCGTATCGCCGTACCATCCGGGGTCTCATAATCATCCCCGAAAATCGCAAAGTCGCTGACATGACCTTGCAGGGTCATCATCGCGCGGGGAATGAGATGGGTTTCCGGATCACGAAGTTCGCCGATTGATCCCGACAATTCCGCGCCACAGGCGTTGAAATAGCGCAGACAGAACGAATTCATGCCATAGGCGGCGCGATAATCCGCCAGGATTTGCTCGATCATCCATTTCGAGACGCCGTAAGGGTTCACGGCAACGCCGGCGGCGCCCTCACTGATCGGATCGCGACCCGCATTGCCGTAGACCGCTCCGGTACTCGAAAAAACCAGGCGGCGGCATTTCTGCTCGAGCATCGCTTTCAATAGCGACAACGTTCCGCAAACATTGTTCAGATAGTATTTCTGGGGCGCAGTGACGGATTCACCCACCTGGCTGAATGCAGCAAAATGCATCACGGCGACGACGTCTTGGGACGCGATCGCCTCGGCTACTCGCGGCGTGTCACTGACGTCGCCCTCGACAAAAGGACCCCACTTCACGAAGCTGCGGTGACCGGTCGACAGATTATCGAAGCACACCGGGACGTAGCCGGCTTCCGACAAAGCCTTGCAGCAGTGCGCGCCGATATAACCGGCTCCTCCGGTCACGAGAATGGCAGGGCCTTGAGACACTGGTTTCTCCACGAGAGCAGTACTTGGATCCAGAAGCGGTAGCTGGCTTCAGGCTGACTTCGGCATTCAGACTAGCCCGCTGCTTTCGTTTGGCGCCCGATGCTCTGGTACAGGAATCCCCTGCCGGTCAGATCGTCCGGATTGTATACGTTTCGCAGATCGATCACGACCGGAGCCGCCATCTCCTGCTTCAGCCGATCGAGATCGAGCGCTCGAAATTGCTCCCACTCCGTCACGATGACCAATGCGTCGGCGCCTTCGGCGCAGCTGTAGGCATTCTCGTGATACTCGATGTCGGGCATCTCCAATCGGGCCTGTTCCATGCCCACCGGATCAAACGCCCGAACCGTCGCGCCCAGGTCGCGGAGCGCCGTAATCAGCGGAATCGACGGGGCCTCTCTCATGTCGTCGGTATTGGGCTTGAAGGTCAGGCCGAGAACGGCAACTGTTTTTCCGCGGAGGTTGCCGCCGAACGGCGCGGCCACTTTGCGCGCCATGGCGCGTTTGCGGGTGTCGTTGACCGAATTCACCGCTTCCAGAATCCGCAAGGGGACGTCGTAATCCTGCGCAGTCTTGATCAGCGCACGGGTGTCCTTGGGAAAACACGAGCCACCGTAACCAGGACCGGCATGAAGGAATTTCGATCCGATGCGATTGTCCAAGCCGATGCCGCGGGCAATCTCCTGAACGTCCGCGCCGACCTTTTCCGCGAGATCGGCGATTTCGTTGATGAAGGTGATCTTGGTAGCCAGAAATGCATTGGCCGCATACTTGATGAGTTCGGCGGTACGGCGCCCGGTGTACATGATCGGCGCCTGATTCAAATAAAGCGGCCGGTAAATCTCTCCGATCACCTTGCGCGCGCGCGGATTTTCGGTGCCCACGACGATGCGGTCCGGATGCTTGAAGTCGCGCACGGCCGCGCCTTCGCGCAGAAACTCCGGGTTCGATGCGACGGCGACATCGGCCGACGGATTCACCTGCTCGATGATTCGCTCGACCTCGTCGCCTGTGCCCACCGGAACGGTCGATTTCGTGACGATGACGGTAAAACCCCGGACGGATTTCGCAATTTCTCGGGACGCCGCATAAACATAGCTGAGATCCGCGTGACCATCGCCGCGCCGCGACGGCGTACCGACCGCGATAAAGACAACGTCGGCTTCACCTACCGGTCCCGCAAGGTCGGTCGTGAAGACCAGTCGGCCTTCGCGCGCGTTGGTTTGGACAACGCGGTCAAGATCGGGCTCGAATATCGGAATTTCGCCGCGCTGTAGCGATGCGATCTTGGCCTCGTCCTTGTCCACGCAGGTGACGTGGTGTCCAAAGTCGGCGAAACAGGCACCCGAAACCAATCCAACGTATCCCGTTCCCACAACAACAACGCGCATGAGCTGAGCACTTTCTTTTCCGGTATTTAATTCCCGACAGCGAAGGCTTTAAATTAACCATGGAAGCGGGTCAAACTTGGCCGCTTCGATTTGAAGCGCAGCCGATCTCCTGGCGCTCGGCGCCAGATCCGGAATTGTCCTGCAAACGCAGCACCCGCACGAAACAAAAGGTCTGGAAGGAAGGGACGCCGGAAATTAAATACGCAACGTTGATCGATTCAACTCGATCCAGAAAATTTAACGCGCTGAGTGCCCGTCGGCGAGCATCTCCCCGGCAACGGGCTGGGATCAGAATTTCAAGCAACTTCAATGGCTAAATTAAGCCAATTTTAGGGGGGGCAGCGTTAGGAAACACTGTAGTTTGTATGGAGTAGGTGGTGTGACCACACTGGCCATTTGCAGTACCTTGATTGGATTGGTTCTTGGAATTCGCTTCCGGTTTCTGGTTCTGGTGCCCATTCTTTTTGTTGGATCGGTTTCGTTGGCGGCGATTTCGATGACACAGGGCCAGACCCTGCTTCAGGCAATTTCGGCGATAGCGGTTTTCGCAGCGCTTCTGCAGGTCGGATACGCATGCTCTGCGCTGCTCAAGTCCTTCGCAAGGGCTCCCCGCGCCAACAGGACGGTACCCCATGCCGCCGCCGGCGTCGTCGTTGTCCGGAAGTCCTGATCCTCGCTAAGGGGCGATTGCACGTCCACCACAGGACGCACCTCAGCCAGCCTGTCCCCGCGGTCTGATCCGGCGCGCGTCAGCGAGACAACGCCGTTGGGCGGCTTGCGTCGAACACCCGGGACTCCCTCGGAGTCCTGCCAAACCTGTATCAGGATGATATATATTCATCCCAGGCAATTAATGCCAAGGTGAGGATTCGCGTGGCCTCGAGCCCAGGACGCCTTTGAGAGTATATTATCCCGATGTTGTCAGCACTGCGCCATGCGAAGCCGATGGCGAAGCCAACGTTGCCGGATGGGGTTCGCATCTACGCCATCAGCGATATTCACGGCTGCGCGCATCTGCTTGATCAAATGCTCCGGGTCATCGACGCCGACGTTGCACACAGCAGGCCACGTCACGCGATAGAAGTATTCATGGGCGATTACATCGACCGCGGGCCGGATTCGCGCTCGACGCTCGACCTCCTGATTGAGCGTTCGCAACGCGGAAACGCCGTCTTCCTGAAGGGCAATCACGAAGCCTTTCTTGACGACGTCTTTCGCGATCCCGGCCGCATGGGGAATTGGTTTCAGGTCGGTGGACTGGAAACACTGATGTCCTACGGACTTTCCCCGTCAGTCAATCCGGACGGCGACGAGCAGCATGAACTAATGAGAGAGCTATCCGAGGTAATGCCGGCGCGCCATCGCGACTTTCTAGGGCGATTGCGCCTCAACTTCTCTTGCGGCGATTTCTTTTTTGTTCATGCAGGTGTTCGACCGGGCATCCGGCTGGCTGAGCAGCGGGAGGAAGACCTGCTTTGGATTCGAGAGGATTTTCTGCAGCATAAGAGGCGGTTCAGCAAATATATCGTTCACGGTCATACACCGGTTCGAAGTGCTGAGATTTTGGATAACCGCGCCAACATAGATACGGGGGCCTACGCCACCGGGAATTTGACCCTGCTGTCGATTCAGGGTTCCAGCCTGCTGGCAATCTGAGCATCGCTTCCCGCGCGCACTGCCGTCCAAGGCAATTACGGATGGCCAGTTGTCGCGCCGTCCGGCAACGTCAGCCTTCGGGCTCGCCGGATGCACCGATGGCAGGTCAAGGCAATGGTAGCGATTGGCGCCCGACTCATGCCGACGGAAACGGCATCCCCATTACGGAACTGCGGATTGCTCAGAAGTCAGGCTGGGAAGCTGAGCGTTCTTCAATTACGATTAAAATAATCACGCGCGAAGCCACGGCTATCGGGCGGACAAAAAAAGCGGGAGGATGTCCTATGCGAGTTGGGATCGAGATCAATTTCGCCCTTTGGGGCATGATCATTTGTGCTGTCATCGAGGCGCGTCAGACCTTCGCGTTCCTGTAAACGCCTTGGATTGCGGGCGGCGCCCTGGATTGCAGGCAGCGCCTTGCCTGAAGGCCCGCTCCAGAACGAGCCCGGCGCGAGGTTCCTTGCCGCGGATCCGCGCGATCAGTGGCGCTTGGCAAGGCGTACATGCCTCGAATCAGAGCCGGTGGCCTTGGGGCAGAAGCTGATACTGATCCAAAGCAGCAGCCGATCCCTGGAAACGGCGCAGCGGCCCGCGCCCCGGTTACGTGGGGGGCTTGAAGTCCGGAAAGCGGCTAAGCAAAGCAGCCTTCAAGAACTTGAAGTGGGCTATCGTTGTCGCAAGTTCCTGAAGCCGGCGCTGTCCGTTGGAGATCTCGTTGCCGAACAAGGTCTGGTGGTGGCTGTCGAGTGCGTCGCGCTCAAGGTACTCGTCGGTGCCATTTCCGAATGTCACCGCAGCACGGGCCAGGACGTCTTCGACGCGGCGGCTCAGGCCGGATTGCTCCTGCTCCGCCTCGCGAATGGAAGTATCCAACGCGCCCAGAATGGAACTCACCCGTAACCGGTCGGTGTCGAGATCACGTCCGGCCGACCGAACCCTGAAATCCCGGTCGCCCGATCGATCGCCAGCATGCTTTTGCGCGCGAGTCCGTGAGAGCAGCTGAAACATCGTTTAATGCCCGTCCCGTTGGCGCCGCCACGGCAGCATAATGCCCTAGGTCACTCGAAGCTGGTTAATAATTATTTAATTCCGGGGGCAGCTCTGGGGGCATTGGGCATCTTCCCTTCAAATGTCGTTGATCTGAGGTCCGGCTCGCACGATCGCGGCAAGCATCGATGCCACTCAAGGTCCCCGTCGATTCACTGCTCGGATCTGCGCAAGCCAGGATCTGCCGGTCCATGCCGTCCATGCCCATGCTCGCGATGATGGATGCGATCCTGCTGCTCGGGGAGCTTTCGCCATTCGTCCCGCGAAATTTTTCGTTCATGGCCTTCGACGCGAACGATCAAGAGCTCACCGTCTGAGCGAACAAAGGACGCGACCTCACCGTCCCACAGCTTGGCCAGGAAAATGTCCGCCATTCACGCTCCCATAACTCCGATCGTCCGCGCAGCCCGTCTTGCAGCGCCGGCACTTTGATAGTTGATATTTGACATGGCCTGCCGCTCGCGCGCGGGACGCCGATGGAAAGCGATTCGATCGAATCCGAATTCACCGGGCCCTACATCCTGCCGGTCGGTCAGGAAAGAAGCCAGGTCACCAGGTTCAAAAAGATGGAGCCCAGAAAGTACATCCACACCGCCATTACCAGCAGAATCAGCCCAAGGAATCCTCCCGTGAAAAACTTCTCTTTGGCCCTGACAACAAACGGGATTCTTTCCGGCCGCTGCAGCATTTTGGCGCGCTCTTTTTGTTTGGAGAATTGAGAACGAGGTGATGAACTTGATCAGCTCGTGGCACACCCTCTAGTGGCGCACTGTGTTCAGTAAATGTCGATCGGCTCGGTGATCAAATAAAATCTGATTCTCAATCCAAATGTGGCTTGGGCAGTTGAATTCTAAAATTTGATCGGAGTAATATCTATTTAAATGCCGGGAGCAGGCTGACTCCCGCGACATGGCATCTCAGTCCATTTAGCTTTCTCCTCGACGGACAAAACTTCCTGGTATTCGCGGATCGATCATGCAGCAGGCTTCTCTGAGCGACCGGTATGTCGATTTTGCCAATCACTGCCTGCAGCTGGCCGCCACGACGACCGATGAACAGTCGCGCCGGATGCTGCGCGAGATGGCAACCGAATGGCTCGAACTGGCCGAGGTGGCACTGGCCGGCTAGGCCGTCGACCGGCGAGATGATTTCCAGCGTTCGGCCGGCTCGTTTCGCGCCCACTCGCTGCGGGCTCGACGCAGTTACCGCTGCGCGGCAGGCGCAGCGTATGGGCCGGCCGATTTGCGATGCGCCAAATGACGTCCGCGGCAGCGAACGTGCGTTGGGGCCGAACTTCTGCTGCGGTCTACCGGGTGCTCGCGCGCTTGCGCTTGACGCGATCAATCAAAAAATCATTCATCTTCTTGCCGGCCTTGAGCTGCAATACCATCCAGCGCGGCTGCTTGCCTCGACCGGCCCACGTTTCGGACGGGTCGGATGGATTCTGGAATTTGGGAAGCACCGGAGGATATTTTCGGCGAGCGGCTCGCCGTTCCGCCACTTGCCGGTCCGGCCGTTTGATTTTCGCCATCATGCCGCTGTTCAGCTTCGCAAGGCGTTGCTCCAGCTCACGTTTTTCGCTCGTTATTTTTTCGGCCAGGATATTGCCGACCTGCTCATGGAGAGCCCACAACTCATCCATGGAAAATGACGAGAGATTGAATTTGCGAAGCTTCATTTCTTCTCCCTGCAATATTTTTTCTGGCGACTTATTTGTTCGCTCAGGTGTATTCCCATTCAATACTTCGTAAAATTACCACATTTGATTATGGGAAATACGGGGTCGCACCAAAAAAGTTTTGCGCAGGAGGCAATTTGGAGGACAAATTTGCCCGCCACAACATCCAATGATTGCCTACTATTAATTTTGCAACCCTTGGACTAGCTGAAGCCGGTGCAATTCGGAATCGGGCTCGACATCATCCCGATCGGGGCCTTTTGAATACTGGTGAGTCCGGCACCAGCATTTAGGCGTGCGCGACCGCGGTGCGGCACCCGAAAGGAAGCGCTGCAGGGTTTGGCGTCCATGTGACCGGACCTGTCGGCATGCAGCTCGCAATCGGGTGCGGGAAAACGCGCCCCCGACTTTTCAAGCGACAGCGACGATCGAACGATGCCCTACCGCACTCGCCCGTTTGCGCGGAGCCTGCCGGGCTCCAAAGGCGCCAGCGCTTGCCGTTGTCGAAGCGATATCGCCCGGCGCAAGGCCAGATTCTCCTCGAGCTGCTGGGCGAGCTGCAAGCGCGTCTCGTAGATATTGCGGAGGGAGGAATCCTGCAGCTGAATTTCACGTCCAAGGTGTTCACCGACGGAAAAATCCTGTTCGTCATCACATAGCATTGGTGAACTCATCTTCTATTCCACTTTGTTTGGCGGGCTGTATTGGCGCATAGTTACGACAAGAAAGAGACAGGCATGCGGTTCCGTCTCAACAGAAAATAAAATGCATGTGATGTGCTGGGAGTGATCTGACCACAGCGCATTTGACCCATGCAATCAGCGAAGAGGAATTGTGGCTTTCGACTCACCCTCCGCTGCGAGCCAAGCACTCCAGCCGGTTTCGTGCTTGCGATAAAGCTCCAGCCAGCGTTTCTCTTCGGGCGTCGTTGGTTCGTCATCAAAGCTCCACGCGCCATCGCCTGAGGGGTTATCGAGCGAAAGCTGATCCAGCCGTTCGAACTCACTCGTCTCCTCCACCGTCAGTCCGATGAGGGTGCTGGGTTGAGAGGCGCTGGGCTTGATATCGTCTTGGAAAGATTCGTTCATTACTCATGCGCACCACTCCCGCCAAGCGGCCCGCGCGATGCTAACCTGTTCGTGCACAGGTTTCGTGGTGAAAGAGTCGTCTGTCGTCGGAAGATTTAGGCAGCGCACTGCTTCGCTCATGGGCGATCGAGTTTGCACGAACTGTCGCAGCATGCAGCATGCCGCCCGTGCGTACGGAGATTGGCTTGCGCAATCATTCGCTGGTTGAGAGTTTGCACGCTGCGGTGGCACAGCAGGCGCGCCTCGAGACGATTCCGCGAATCGCCTGCGTATGGCGACCACCGATTTGACGCCGCGCGATTCGCCCGCACGGGATTGGCCCGATGGCCGGGATCGGCGACCCCAAAGAAAAACCCTTCCAGGCCGATGACCTGGAAGGGCTAACTTGGTTGCGGGGATAGGATTTGAACCTATGACCTTCAGGTTATGAGCCTGACGAGCTACCGGGCTGCTCCACCCCGCGTTAAACCGTTGCGCGCCTTCCCAAAAACCGAACCCGAAGCGAACGCGGCCAACGCTTTTGGGCGTCGATCGATCCCGTCCAGAGGCTTCCTGAGAAGACAACCCGGGCAATGCCCCTGGGTGCGAGGGGTATGTATCAACGCAAGCCTGCTTTGGAAAGGCCCATGGTGCGGTTTTTGAGGTTTTTGTGACGCCAAAAACGGCACGAAACGGCCTCGGGAAGCCGCCCTTGCCATTAAAGGCGCAAAAGCGGAACTTTGGCGCAACAAAAGTCCACAGAAACTTCATTATTGGGGGCGGCGCGTGACGGATACCTTCGACTTCGTGGTGGCGGGCGGCGGCTCCGGCGGCTGCACGGTGGCGGGACGGCTTTCGGAGGACCCACAGACGTCGGTGGCGCTGCTGGATGCCGGCGGCAAGAACGACAATTGGGTGGTCACCACGCCGTTCGCGCTGGCGCTGATGGTGACCGGCAATATCAACAATTGGGCCTTCAACACCGTGCCGCAGGCCGGCCTCAACGGCCGCATCGGCTATCAGCCGCGCGGCAAGGGGCTGGGCGGCTCGTCCGCGATCAACGCCATGGTCTATATCCGCGGCCACCGCGGCGACTACGACCAATGGGCCTCGCTCGGCAATACCGGCTGGTCGTTCTCCGACGTGCTGCCTTTTTTCAAGCGCTCGGAAAACAACGCCGATTTCGGCGGCGAATATCACGGCAAGGACGGCCCGCTCGCCGTCAACAAACTGCGCACCGAAAATCCGGTGCAGCAGATCTTCCTGCAGGCGGCGCAGGAAGGCCAATTCCGGATCCGCGAGGATTTCAACGCCGAGGACCATGAAGGCCTCGGCATCTACCAGGTGACGCAGAAGAACGGCGAACGCTGGAGCGCGGCGCGCGCCTACATCCATCCGCATATGAATAGCCGCGCCAATCTGCGCGTCGAGACCACCGCGCAAGCCACGCGCATCCTGTTCGAGGGCAAGCGCGCGGTTGGCGTCGAATACCGCCAGGGCAAGGAGTTGAAGCAGCTTCGCGCCCGGCGCGAGGTGATCGTCGCCTCCGGCGCGTTCCAGACCCCGCAGCTGCTGATGCTGTCCGGCGTCGGCGACGGCGCGGCGCTTGGCAAGCACGGCATCGCAAGCGTGCATCATTTGCCCGGCGTCGGACAGAACTTGCAGGACCATCCCGACTTCGTGTTCGGCTACCTGTCCGACAATCCGAATTTCAACGGCCTTTCGCTCAAGGCCCTGCCGCGGCTGCTCCGGGGTATCCGCCAGTACCGGCGCGAGCGCCGCGGGCCGATGACGTCGAATTTCGCCGAATGCGGCGGCTTCCTGAAAACCCGGCCCGACCTCGACGTGCCCGACGTGCAATTGCATTTCGGCATGGCGCTGACCGACGATCACGGCCGCAAGCGCCACAAGGGCACGGGCTTCTCGCTCCATGTCTGCCAGCTGCGGCCGAAGAGCCGCGGCCATGTCGCGCTCGACAGCGCCGATCCCTTTGCGCCGCCGTTGATCGATCCGAATTTCCTCGGCGATCCCGACGATCTCGAAACCATGGTTGGCGGTTACAAAATCACAAAACGGTTGCTGGACACGCCGGCGCTGCGCGCGCTGCAGAAAAAGGACATGTTCACCGCTGATGTGCGCACCGACGACGACATCCGCAAGATACTGCGCGAGCGTGTCGACACCGTCTACCACCCGGTCGGCACAGCCAAGATGGGCGTTGGCGATCCGATGGCGGTGGTCGATCCCAAGCTGAAGGTGTACGGCACGGAAGGCCTGCGCATCGTCGACGCCTCCGTGATGCCGACTTTGATCGGCGGCAACACCAACGCGCCGACGATCATGATCGGCGAGAAGGCGGCTGATATGATCAAGGCCGAGATGTGGGCGGGGTGATCTATCCGTTGTCATCACCACAGGCGCTCCAGTCACTCCGCGGCAGTTATTGTTTGCAGAAGGCCTCCAACGCCAGCGCTCTAACCGATGGGCCGCGGCGTATGGGTCCCGGCTCGAGGCCGGGACGACGGCGGTGTTTGTTGCTGCACCATCATCCAAAGCGCAGTTCCACCTTCTCGCGACGCATTGCGCCCGAGGTTTGCTGGAAACTTCCCGCCCTCTTCAAACAGAGGGCGCAGGGAAGACCGGGTGCGCGCTGCACCCGCGGTCCCGTGTGCGGATTGCACAAAACAAAGTGCACACGAGCATACAGGGCAGCGGAGAACACCCGGCCTTCCCTGCGCAATGGCTTTACGGCTTATGCCGTGATCTCCCCGGAGACGAGTTCTTGGTTGACTCCGTCGCTGCCGTTCCCGCTTGCGCTTCTCCGACAGCTTGACACCTGCAACGGGTGCCAGGACCACACGGTTTTGCCGTACGCTTATCCACGCCGTCGTCTCAGCGTAAACCAGCGTCCACCGCAACCCGTCCAACGTCCGTGACGACGGCCGACGCCCTCTGAGTGGGACGGGATGGCCAAAGATATGCACCCGATTTGCCATTCTGGTAAACAGAAATCTTTTTAATTTCGGGGCTTGACATGATTTCCGTAAATCAGAACTGATTTGCCCGTCGGGTCGTTTTGTCGCACCTCTCCGTCATTCCGGGGCGATGCGACAGCATCGAACCCGGAATCTCGAGATTCCGGGTTCACGCTTCGCGTGCCCCGGAATGACAGAGCGCTGGACCGGCGGACTATGAAGAAAGGCCCTACGCGGTTGAATTCGGTTTGGAGATCTCTTGCAGAAGCTGCAGCGCTTCATCGGCTGTGTGCTCGGGCACGAACAGATGATCATGGTAATAGGCCGACACGGCATTCACGCTGATGCCGGCTTCCGCGAGCCGGCCGGTGATTGCGGCCAGAAAGCCCACCGCTTCCAGCGAGGAATGCACGGTCAGCGTGATCAGGCGTGATGCGAATTGATACGGCAACCCTGCGCTTGCGGCCTCCTCACGCCGCATCACGAGGGTGGTTCCTTCCCGTTCACGGAACAGGTGCACCGGCCTGAGCGTGGCGGGAATTTCCTTGTCTGCCGGGATGCTGCAAAACACGAAGACGCCGTCGTGCATTTCCGGCTTCATGTTCTGCAACAATGTTGCAAGGTCGCGTTCGCCCGACACAGTCGTTTCCCTTTGAAGAAGCTCCGTAGGGCGGGTTCTCTTTTAACCCGCCATCTCGAACGGAGCGGCGGGTTAAGGAGAACCCGCCCTACGCAGTTGTCACTGCAATCCCAGATCTGCCCAGCGATACGAAACGACCAGCTCCCTGGTGCCGCCTGTTTCGATCAATCTTTCGGTCTCTGTTTCCGCCTCCGCACCCGTGCGCTCGTAAAATGCACGGGCCAGGGAATTTCTGCTCAATACGGTTGCGGTCATCGCCTTGTAACCATGGCTGGCCGCGTAGTCGGCGCACGCTTCCAGGAGAGCCCTGCCTGCACCCTTCCCTATATAATCAGGATCCAGGTAGATTGCATAAAGCTCCGCGACACCCTTTTCATCGGTTGGTCCGACATCCGCAAAACCAACCATGACCTCATTGTCAAACGCTGCGAATACGCCGAACGGGTCACCAATGGCCAGATGGCCCCTGTCCTTTTCAATCCAGCGGGAAGCACGGTCTTCGACAGAGAGGCCGTTGAGGTACTCAGTCGTATAGATATCCCGGTAGGCTGCGCGGGTGGCTTCGACATGAATCCGGGCAACTGCACCGGCATCATCTGGAGAAGCTCGCCTTACCGTAAATTTCTTGTCCATTTGAAATTCATAGCGGGTAGCCCGCATGAGCGGAAGCGACATGCGGGAAAAGCGAGTTCCCGGATGTCGCGGGGCCTGTCATCGGCCGCGCATTCGCGTGACCCGTTGGCTTGTTGGGTGATGACGACACTCCGCCCGCAGGGCGCGACAATCACTCCTCAACGTCACAGCACGCATCCGCAGCGGGCCGATCGAGCATAGGCCAAAAGCCGGGGGTCGGCATTGGAATGCGCCTCGCAAAAGCGGTCTATGATTTGGGTCACTTTCTCGCTGTAGTCTCGCTGCCAGTGTCCCAGCCCGTGTAGAGCGCTTTCCTGGCAAGGGATCGAGTTGAGATGAAGGATGCGCTCCATGGTACGCAGCGCGCAATCGTGGAGAATTGGCAGGTCCGGATCATCAGCATGAGCCAAACCCGGAAACGCATCCCACCACATGTAGCAAACACAGTTAAGCGTTCCGGCATCGGCTTCGCTTAGGTGAGATAATTTGGGAGCGCACCTTGGCTCGAACAATTTCGTAAATAGTACCGCGACAGACATAACGCAGCGGACACGATTTTTGACCGGCACATCAGTTGAACAAAGCCATCTGTTATCGCCGCTTGCGCTCGTATTCACGAGGTAGGTCAAGCCCTGTGCAATTTGGCTGTCAGCAAATTTCTGTAATGCCGGCTCGGGGTCTTCAAACAGTCGAGTGAGACAGGATACGGCTTCCATAGGTGGCGGATCCCACCAATCATGGTCCGGATCGAAGTACCAGGGCGCTTGCTGAAAGCGAACCTCGCGACCAAATGCGTGTTCCAGCCAATCATCAAAAGTGAGTTTTTGCAGGCGCATCACGGAAGCCGCGACCAGTATATGAAGAGGCGATAATCTTGTTGCCTCTCATCGTAGACGCCCTGAAGTCAGATCAGGTCAATCATTGCCTTCAGCCTTGACCGGCGGCTTCTGCGCGCCCTGAACGCTCTGGCTCAGCGACGCCAGCGCAGTCTTCAGTTCGTCAGAGATGGATGCGATGTCCCTGATGTCTTCGAAGGCCTGAGCGACGCGCTCACTCGCTGATTTCTCGAATGGCTCGAAGCCTTCAGAGATGCGCGTTTCTGCCCCAAGAGCTGTAAAAGCGGCCATAGGCCCGAGCAGGAGGATTGCGGTTCCGACGATGCCGATTTTGCGGATTTGAGGGATTGGCGGCGGCTGCACTAGGCGGTCGTTGGTCATGTCTCCACCTCACGGCGCATAGGCTCGCATCATGCCAATGGTCGCGAACAAACGGTAGATCGGGCGCCTACCATTCGGAGGTACTCCCAGGCAGAGGCGCTTTCTTGTCCAACTATCAGAGCGCGCTCAGCACCATGCGCCGGCAACACCCGCGCGAACCCCCACCCCCGGCCAACGCCAGTGATCAGAATGATTTCTTTACGGACGTCGAATAGATCAGACATGACGACCCCGGAACAAGGCGAGCCCCTTGATACCTACGATTTTAGCGATCGCGAACCCGTTTCATTGACCAGACGGCGGCGCAGCAAACAGACCGCGATATCAACCCATGAACAGTTTCGATGCCGTCGTCTATATCGCCCTGTCGATTGCCGTGGTCACCGGCTTCAACTCAGGCCTGTTGCGCAGCGCGGTCACGATCCTCGCCTATCTGTTTGCGATGCCGATCGCGGTGGCGACCACCTCGTTGCTGGCTCCGCAGCTCGGCGGCAAGCTCGGCTCGCCCCTGATGCAGAATTCGCTGCTGTTCTTCGGAATTTTTCTGATCGCCGGCATGGTGCTGGGAAAGGTGGGGCGCATGGCGCTCGACGACACCGTCGGATCGACCGGGATCGGCGATCGCCTCGGCGGCGCGGCGCTTGGCGCGGTGCGCGTCGGCCTGGTCGCGATCACGCTGGTGCTGGTTTTCGACCAGCTCGTCCCAAGCGATCGCCAGCCGGCATTCCTGACCGGTTCGCAATTGCGGCCGCTGCTCTCATTGGCCGGGCAAAAGGGCTTCAAGTCGCTGCCGCCTGACGTCACCGCCACCATCGACCGGCTGAAGCGAGAGCAGCGAATTTAGCAGGCAATGACAGACTGATATGCATTTCGCGCAGCGACGAGCCACTTATCATGGCCGTCGCGATTGGCTACACTGTTGCAATCGAAATCTAGAAAATCACCTGACATAACGGGAGTGAGACAGTGGATCTTGGAATCAAAGGCCGCCGCGCCATCGTATGTGCCTCCAGCAAGGGGTTGGGACGCGCCTGCGCGATGCAACTGGCCAATGAAGGCGTGCACGTCACCTTGACGGCGCGCGGCGCCGAGGCGCTGAAAAAGACCGCCGATGAAATCCGCAAGGCGCATCCCGGCGTCACGGTGACGGAGGTCGCCGGCGACATCACCACGCCGCAGGGGCGCGCGGACGTGCTCAAAGCCTGTCCCGATCCGGACATTTTGATCAACAACGCCGGCGGCCCGCCGCCCGGCGATTTCCGCAACTGGACCCGCGACGACTGGATCAAGGCTGTCGACGCCAACATGCTGACGCCGATCGAACTGATCAAGGCCACCGTGGACGGCATGATGGCCCGCAAGTTCGGCCGCATCGTCAACATCACATCGGCCGCGGTGAAATCGCCGATCGATATATTGGGCCTTTCCAACGGCGCCCGCGCCGGCCTGACCGGCTTTGTCGCCGGCATCTCGCGCAAGACCGTGATCAACAACGTCACCATCAACGGCCTGCTGCCGGGTCCCTTCGACACCGACCGGCTGCGCGGCACCGCCAAGGGCGAAGCCGAGAAGCGCAAGATCGACGTCGAGCAGGTGCTGGCGGAGCGCGCCAAGCTCAATCCCGCCGGACGGTTCGGCACCCCCGAGGAATTCGGCGAGGCCTGCGCCTTCCTGTGCAGCGCCAAGGCCGGCTTCATCACCGGGCAGAACATCCTGCTCGACGGCGGCGCGTTCCCGGGCACGCTGTAGCGTAAGGGGCGCGGGATGAAAGCGGTCTGGTACGAGCGGACGGGCCCTGCGCCCGAGGTGCTGACCTATGGCGAGATGCCGACGCCTGACGCCGGCCCGGGCGAAGTCCGGGTGCGGCTGAAGGCGTCCGGCGTCAACCCCG
This sequence comes from Bradyrhizobium sp. OAE829, assembly GCF_040546575.1. Lineage (NCBI taxonomy): Bacteria > Pseudomonadati > Pseudomonadota > Alphaproteobacteria > Hyphomicrobiales > Nitrobacteraceae > Bradyrhizobium > Bradyrhizobium sp. OAE829. The sequence goes on from NZ_JBEPOE010000001.1 coordinate 3,314,359, forward strand.
CCGATGTCGGCCGCCGCGGCGGCAGCTATCGCGCGATGGAGTATCCGCGCGTGATCCCCAACAGCGACGGCGCCGGGATCGTCGATCAGATCGGCGAAGACGTCACGCAATTGAGGGTCGGCCAGCGCGTCTGGCTGTTCAACGGCCAGCGCAACGGCCGCGCCTTCGGCACCGCGGCGGAGTACATCGCGCTCGCCGAGCATCTGGTGACGCCGCTGCCGGACAGTCTTTCCTACGCCGCCGGCGCCACGCTCGGGATTCCCGGCATGACGGCGTGGTGCTGCCTGTTCTGCGATGGTCCCATTACGGGAAAGACTGTGCTGGTCACCGGCGGCGCCGGCGCCGTCGGCCACTACGCCGTGCAATTCGCAAAATGGGGCGACGCAAAAGTGATCGCGACCGTCAGTTCGGAAGCGAAGGCCGAACAGGCGCGGCTTGCCGGTGCCGATCTCGTCATCAACTACCGCAATGATGACGTCATCGCCAAAGTGCTGGCCTTCACCGGCGGGCGCGGCGTCGACCGCGTGGTCGACGTCGATTTCGGCGGCAACATCGCCATCACGCTGAAATTGATGGCTGTCAATTCGACCATCGCGGTCTACGCCACCAACGGCAATCGCACACCGCTGGTCCCGATGCGTGACCTGATGGAGAAATGCATCGCGCTGCGCGCGCTGGTGCTGTTCGCGCTGCCGCCGCCGCTGCTGGCCGCAGCCCAGGCCGACATCACAAAATGGCTCACGGCGGGCAAGCGCATTCACAATGTGGCCGGGGAGTTTGCGCTCGCGGATACCGCGCAGGCGCATCTGGCGGTGGAAAAGGGCGACAAGCTCGGCACGGTCATCGTCGATTGCGCGCGGTGAAGAACGACAGATCATAAGGGAAGCGCCGAATGCACTGGACGGTAGGCAAGGTCAAGATCACCAAGGTCGTCGAGCTCGAGACCGTCGGCAGCACCCGCTTCATCCTGCCGCTCGCGACCAACGAAGAGATCCAGAAGCTGCCCTGGCTGATCCCGCATTTCGCCAACGAAGAGGGCCGGCTCAAAATGTCGATCCATTCGCTGCTGGTGGAGACGCCGTCGCGGCGGATCATCGTCGACACCGGATTGGGAAACGACAAGCAGGGCCGCAACGTACCGACCTGGAACAACCGCCAGGACCCGTTCCTCGACACATTGACCGCGGCGGGCTTTGCGCCTGACAGCATCGACACGGTGCTCTGCACCCATCTGCATGTCGACCATGTCGGCTGGAACACCAGGCTGGTCGGCGGCCAGTGGGTGCCGACCTTTGCCAACGCCCGCTACGTGTTCGGCAAGACCGAATTCGAACACTGGCGCGACCACAGCGAGGAGCCGGCACATCTGGCCGTGTTCAATGATTCCGTCAAACCGATCGCGGATGCCGGCAAGGCCGATCTGGTGCCGAGCGATGCCAGGCTGACGGACGAAATCACCCTGATCCCGACGCCGGGCCACAGCCCCGGCCATATGAGCATCCACATCAAATCGGACGGCGAGGTCGGCCTGCTCACCGGCGACGTCGCCCATCACCCCTGCCAGATGGCCCATCTCGACTGGTCGTCGACCGCGGATTCGGACCCTAAACAGTCGGCCGTGACGCGGCGCGAGCTGTTCTCCCGTTTTGCCGACACGCCGACGCTGGTGATCGGCGGGCACTTCAATGCCGGCCATATCAGGCGCGAGGGGGGCGCCTTCAAGTTCATCGCGCTGGGGTGATAGTGCCCCTCATGGTGAGGAGCGCGTCTTCGCGCGTCTCGAACCATGAGGCCACAGACGGGCCTTCATCCTTCGAGACGCGGCCAAGGGGCCGCTCCTCCAGCAATAACGGCATAGCCGTTATGCAGGGATGAGGACAGCAGCAATGCGCCGGGCTGGGCCAGTCCGCAGTTGAATTTCCCCGCCCGCTGTTCCATGAAGCATTCCAAGTAAATAAACCCCTGAGGGAGCAGTACAATGAAGCTTGTTCGTTACGGCGCGCTTGGCCAGGAAAAGCCTGGCCTGATCGATAAATCCGGCCAGCTGCGCGATCTTTCCGCGCATGTGAAAGACCTCAACGGCGAGGCCTATGCGCCCGCTTCGCTGGCCAAGCTTGCAGCATTGGACCCCTCAAAACTTCCGGCCGTCGATGGCAAGCCGCGCTTCGGTGCGCCGGTCACCGGCATCTCGAAATTCGTCGCGATCGGCCTCAACTATGTCGATCACGCCAAGGAAACCGGCAATCCGATTCCGCCCGAGCCGATCTTCTTCCTCAAGGCCAACACCTCGCTGAGCGGCCCGAACGACGCGATCGAGAAGCCGCGCGAGTCCAAGAAGCTCGACTGGGAAGTCGAGATCGCCGCCATCATCGGCACCCGTGCCAAATATGTCAGCGAGGCCGACGCGCTCAATCACGTCGCCGGCTACTGCGTCTGCAACGACGTCTCCGAGCGCTACTTCCAACAGGAGCGCGGCGGCCAATGGACCAAGGGCAAGTCGCACGACACGTTCGGCCCGGTCGGCCCGTGGCTGGTGACCAAGGATGAAATCGCCGACGTGCAGAAGCTGTCGATGTGGCTCGACGTCAACGGCAAGCGCTGCCAGACCGGCTCGACCTCGACCATGATCTTCACCATGGCGAAGTGCATCGCCTATGTCTCGACCTTCCTCACGCTGCTGCCCGGCGACATCATCACGACAGGCACGCCGCCCGGCGTCGGCGCCGGCATGAAGCCGCCGCAATTCCTGAGCGTCGGCGACGTCGTCACCCTCGGTATCGAAGGGCTCGGCGAGCAGCGGCAGCAAGTCATCGAGGCGTGAGGCGACTCGTGCTTGCTCACTAGTCGTCATGCCCGGCCAAAAGCGCGAAGCGCGTCTTCGCGCTGGATGTGCCGGGCATCCACGTCTTGACGGTGCATCGGCAACAAAGACGTGGATGGCCGGGACAAGCCCGGCCATGACGGAGAAACGAACTGGTCAGGGAATAACAACATGAAACTCAGCTTCTCTCCCGCCTCGCCATTCGCCCGCAAGGTCCGCATCGCCGCGATCGAGACCGGGCTGATCGACAAGATCGAATTCATTTCGGCGACGGTGGCGCCCGGCACGGCCAACGAGGAATATTCGAAGATCACGCCGCTGAAGAAGCTGCCGGTGCTGATCCTCGATAACGGCGACGTCATCCTGGATTCCTACGTCATCGTCGAGTATCTCGACGAGCTTGCCGGCGGCAACAAACTGATCCCGGCCTCCGGCCCGACGCGCTGGCAGGTCAAGTCGGATCATTCGCTGCTGCAGGGCATGCTCGATGCCATGCTGCTGTGCCGCTACGAGGGCATGGTGCGTCCGCAGGAATTGCGGTGGAAGGCCTGGTCGGACGATCATTGGAACCGGGCCTGGACCGGCATGGCGCGGTTCGAGAACAAGCCTGAGGTGCTGTCGCGGCCGTTCGACATCGTGCAGATCGGCCTTGTCTGCGTGCTCGGCTATGCCGATTTCCGCTTCGCCGATTGCGGCTGGCGCAAGGCGTTTCCGAAGCTCGATGCGTTCCATCAGAAAATGCTGGAGCGGCCGTCGGTGAAAATCTCGGCTCCCCCGCCGGCGTAACAACGGAGACGGCGGCATGCGTGAGGGCGGCAGGAAATTGCGGCGCCTCGGCATCGCCGCCGTGCTCCTGCTGTTGGCGTCCGTGGCTGCGCGGGGACAAACCGGCATGGCTTGCGGAACGCCTACGTCGCTCGACGATGGCTGGGCCATCGCCTCTCCCGAAAGCGTCGGCCTCGATGGCGCGCGGCTGTGCACCATCGCCGCACGCCTGAAGGAAACTCAGGCCAACGTCCACGCCGTGGTCATCATCCGCCACGGCAAGCTGGTGTTCGAACAGTATTTTGCCGGCTATGACGAGCCTTGGGGCAGGGGCGGCGGACAGCACGATTTCGACGCCATATCCAAGCACGACATGCGTTCGGTATCGAAGAGTGTGATCTCGCTTTTGGTCGGCATTGCGATCGACCGCAAGCTGATCGCGAGCGCGGACGAGCCCGTCGTCAAATTCTATCCGGAATACGCTTCCGTCAAATCGCCGGGCTGGGACCAGGTCACGCTCCGCCATCTCCTGACGATGTCGTGCGGCATGCAGTGGGACGAGAACCGCGCCTGGAATGATCCGAAGAACGACGAGCCGCATTTGGGCAGCGAGGCCGACCCGATCCGCTACATCCTGTCGAAGCCGATCGTAAAGCCGCCGGACGCGGTGTGGACCTATAATGGCGGCGGGACGGATTTGCTCGGCAACATCCTCGAACGCGTCTCCGGCAAGCCGCTCGAAGCGTTCGCGCGCGAGGTTCTGTTTGCGCCATTGGGAATCACCGACGTGGAATGGATGACCTATGCGAAGAACGGCAAGATCGCCTCCGCCGTCGGTCTTCGCATGCGACCGCGCGATGCCGCCAAGCTCGGCCAGCTCGTGCTCAATCGCGGTGCATGGGATGGCAAGCCGATCGTCTCGCCGGAATGGATCGAACAATCGGTGCGGCCGCGCTTCCAGGCGATTGGCTATTTCGGCGGATTGTTTTTCTACGGCCAGCAATGGTGGATGGGCCGCTCGATCGCGCAGGAAAAGGAAGTGAAGTGGATTGCCGCGATGGGCCTCGGCGGCCAGCGGCTTTTCATCGTGCCCGACCGCGACCTTGTGGTGATGACGACTTCCGGGCTTTACTGGCAGCCGGGCCAGGGCAACGGGGCGCTCGACATGATGGCGAACTACATTCTCCCCGCCATTCGCGACAGCAAGAACAAGGAAAAGCCATGAGCCTGAAATTCACCGTCGGCGATCTCACCATCCACCGTATCATCGAGCAGGAAGCCACCTTTGTGCCGGCGCTGGAGATGCTGCCGGGACTGACGCCGGAAGTGCTGGCGGAAAACCGCACCTGGATGCAAAAGTCCGGCGCGCTCGACGCCAATGACGTGCTGATGCTGTGTTTCCAGTCCTACATCGTCAAAACGCCGCACCACACGATCCTGATCGACAGCTGCATCGGCAACGACAAGCCGCGGCCGCTGCGTCCGAAATGGAATATGAAGACCGACGACACTTATATCCGAGGGCTTGCCGCGGCGGGTTTTTCCGTCGGCGATATCGATTACGTGATGTGCACGCATCTGCATGTCGATCACGTCGGCTGGAACACGCGGCTGGAAAACGGCCGCTGGGTGCCGACCTTTCCGAAGGCGCGTCATATTTTCGGCAAGGCCGAATTTGACTACTGGACCGAGACGCACGCCAAGACGCCGGTGCCGCCGTTCGGCGACAGCGTGTTGCCGGTGGTCGAAGCCGGGCAAGCCGAAATCGTGCGCGATGATTTTGCGATCGGCGACCACACGCGCCTGCTGCCGACGCCGGGCCACACCCCCGGCCATCTCGCCTTCACCTTCGGCCGCGGCAAGGACGACGCGGTATTCTCGGGCGATCTGATGCATTCGCCGCTGCAGACGCGCTATCCGGAAATGTCCGTGAAGTTCGACGTCGACCAGGCGCAGGCGGGCATCACGCGCCGCAGTTTCCTCGAACGCTATTGCGACACCGACACGCTGTGCTGCACCGCGCATTTCCCCTCGCCGTCGGTCGGAAAGATCCGCCGCGCCGGCAACGGGTTTACCTGCGAGGCGATATGAGCGCGGCCCCGGAAACACCTGTGTTCGAGACCCTCGCGCTGGAGCGGGTCGACGAGCACGTGACGATCGTGCGGCTGAACCGGCCGGATGCTTCCAACGCGCTCAACACCCAGATGGGCCGCGATCTCGTGCGCTGTTTCGAGGATGTCGCGCTCGACCCGGCCAATCTGCGCTGCATTGTCCTGACCGGTTCCGGCGACAAGGCGTTCTGCGCCGGCGGCGACCTGAAAGAACGCCGCGGCATGACCGACGAGCAATGGACGCGCCAGCACGTGATCTTCGAGCGGATGGTGCGGGCGCTGATCGACTGCCCCGTGCCGATCATCGGCGCCGTCAATGGCGCGGCCTATGGCGGCGGCTGCGAGATCGCAGGCGCTTGCGATTTTCTCTACGCCGCCGAGACCGCACGCTTTGCGCTGACCGAGGTCACGCTCGGCATCATGCCGGGCGGCGGCGGCACGCAGACCCTGCCCCGCGCCGTCGGCGAGCGCCGCGCCAAGGAATTGATATTGACCGGCAAGCCATTTACGGCAGCGCAGGCGCGCGACTGGGGGCTTGTGAACGAAGTATTTCCGCAGGCCGATTTGCTGCGCGAAGCGCTGGCGACCGCGTCGCACATCGCCCGCAACGCCCCGATCTCGACCCGGCAAGCCAAGCTCGCGATCCACCGCGGCCTGCAATCGTCGCTGCGCGACGGCCTTGCGCTCGAGATCGAAGCCTATAACCGAATGGTGCCGACCGAGGATCGCCGCGAAGGTGTGCTGGCGTTCAACGAGAAGCGGCCGCCGAACTTCAAGGGGCGGTAGCGCGCGATGAGATTAGGTGCATAGCAACCGCGAAGGGACTGCGCTCCCTCTCCCGCTTGCGGGGGAGGGCTGGGGTGGGGGTCTATCCACGAGTCATCGGGTGGAGAGAGCCCCCACCCGCCGCGCTTCGCGCGTCGACCTCCCCCGCAAGCGGGAGAGGTGCAGCGAGCCCGCCGCCACAGCGATTCGCCTTAACTTCATTACGCTCTAACGCCGCTTAATCGAACAGGTTCGGCGTGTGGTTCACGACCGCGCCTTCGATCGCCAGCATTTTTAATTTCGTCACGACGCCGCCATTGGCGGAGAAGCCGCCCGGCTTGTTGCCCGCCGCCAGCACGCGGTGGCAGGGCACCACAATCGGACAGGGGTTGCGGCCGAGCGCCTGGCCGACGTCGCGCGACAGCTCGACGCCGCCGAGTTTTTTCGCGATGTCGCCATAGGTCATGGTCTTGCCCGGCGGAATGGTGCGCGCGATGTCGTAGACGCCGCGGTTGAATTCGGGCACGCCGTCGAGATCGAGCACGACTTCCGCCAGGTCGTTCGGCTTGCCGGCCAATAGCTCGACGATCCCCTCGATGGCGGCCTGCACCTTGGCCGGCGGCTGCGCCTCATCGATGTCGCCATGGCGCTGCTGCAGCCGGGTGCGGGTCTTCTTCTCGTCGCCCATCGGCAGTTGCACCGACACAATGCCGCGCTCGCCCCACACGATGCCGCAGCGGCCGATCGGGGTGTCGAATATCGCAAATTGCTGTTCGGTCATGATCTCGCTCCAGATCCTCTCGCTCCGATAGTTTGAGCTTGATGCTGGTCCCAAATCTAGGCTTGGAGATTGTTGCTATCCACCCGAATCCTGAGGGAACTTGACGGCATAAACAACTTCCGATGATGTGGGATATTCACCGCGCCATTCACTGGCCCCGCCCCGCACACCGAGCCCCTTATGCAAACCCTCCCCGTCAACGGCTTCGACATGGCCTATCTCGAGGCCGGTGAGGGCCCGCCGCTGGTCTGCGTGCACGGCTCGCTGTGCGACTTCCGGATCTGGTCGTCGGTGATGGGGCTGCTGTCGAAAAAACACCGCGTCATCGCGCCGTCGCTGCGGCATTTCTTCCCGGATCATTGGGACGGCGTCGGCGACACCTATTCGATCGCGCAGCATGTCGACGACGTGATCGCCTTCATCGAGAAACTCGGCGTTGGGCCGGTCGATCTGATGGGCCACTCCCGCGGCGGGCACATCACGTTTCGCGTCGCCCAGCGCCGGCCGGACCTGTTGCGAAAACTGATCCTGGCCGAGCCCGGCGGCGAACTCGACGCCTCGCTCGATCCCGCCTACAAGCCCGGCCCCTCCCCGATCGCCGCCCGCATCGCGGCCTCCGCGGAAGTCATCGCCAAGGGCGATATCGATGGCGGGCTTGCCATCTTCATCGACGCGCTGGAAGGCCCGGGAGCCTGGAAGCGGCTGCCGGCGACGCCGAAGCAGATGCTGCGCGACAACGCCACCACGCTGATCGGCCAGATGCGCGATTCGCGCCCGCCCTTCTCCAAGGCGGATGCCGAAGCGATCAAGACGCCGACGCTGTTCATCGGCGGCGCCAACACCAGGGGCGCGATTCCGCTGGTGCTGCGCGCGCTCGCCGCGAACGTGAAGGGCTCACGCACCGAGATGATCCCCCGCGCCACGCATCCGATGTTCGAACAGGCGCCGCAGAAATATTGCGAGATCGTGCTCGCGTTCCTGGCAAAGGCTTGATCCCATGCAAACGCTTCCCGTCAACGGCTACGACATCGCCTATCTCGACGTCGGACAGGGCCCGCCGCTGGTCTGCGTCCACGGCACGCTCGGCGATTTCCGCACCTGGTATCCGGTGCTCGGGCCGCTGTCGAAAAAACACCGCGTGATATCGCTCAGCCTGCGGCACTTTTTCCCGGAGCACTGGGACGGCGTCGGCGACGACTATCTGATGGCGCAGCATGTTGCCGACGTCATCGGCTTCATCGAGCAACTGAAACTCGGTCCCGTCGACCTGATGGGCCATTCCCGCGGCGGGCACATCGCCTTTCGCGTCGCCGAGCAGCGGCCTGATCTATTGCGCAAGCTGGTGCTCGCCGAGCCCGGCGGCGACCTCGACGCCACGCTCAGTTCAGCCGGTGCGGGCCCCGGTTCGTCGGCGATTGCGGCGCGGATTCCGGCCGCGGTGGAGAAAGTAAAAGCCGGCGATATCGACGGCGCGCTCGACCTGATCGTCGACATGATCGATGGCGAGGGCACCTGGAAGCGGCTGCCGGCCGCGCCCAAACAGCAGCTCCGCGACAACGCCTATACGCTGATCGGCCAGGTCGGCGAGAAGCGCCGGCCGTTTTCACGCAGCGAAGCGGAATCGATTGGGATGCCGACTTTGCTGATCGGCGGCGGCGACACCCAGGGCTCGCTGGCCCAGATCTGGCGCGTGCTGGCACAGCATATTCCGGGCGCCAGGACGGCCGTGATCCCCGGCGCCCGCCACTGGATCTTCGATCAGGCGCCGCAGGAATATTCCGAGGCCGTGATGGAATTTCTGGGGGCGTGAGTGCTGCCGGTTGATCACTTTTCATCGAGACGCCATGCGCCGTCCCAATCGGCGGCCGGCGGGTTTGCCTGAAACTCACCGATGCGTTTGATGAATACCTTGGACGGACCGTCGCCGGGGACCGCTTCGAGCCCGGCGCTGAAGGCGTGGCGCGCGTCGTCCCAACGGCGCTCGCGATAGGCAGCGAGCCCTTTCGAATAGCCGTCCAGCAGCGACACTTGGTCCGGCGTGAGTTCGTCCTCGCGCCCGATGAGCTCGAACACCGTCTCCGGCTGGCTCTGGCCCACCACGACCAGGCGATCGATCTCGCGAAACGCTAATCCGTCACCGGCTGCGGCGATGGTCGGCGCCGAGACCAGGCAATGGCTGCCATAGGCCTTGTTGGCGCCCTCCAGCCGCGACGCCAGATTCACCGCGTCGCCCATGACAGTGTAGCTCATCATGAATTCCGAACCGATGCTGCCGACCAGCACCTCGCCGGTCGCAACGCCGATACGGACGTCGCAGTCGCTCGGCACCGTGCGCACGCCGAGCAATTCGGGAAGCTCCGTCCGCAACGCCGTACCGCGGCGCGCCATGTCGATCGCGGCGAGGCAGGCAAGCCGCGCCTGCTCGCCGTCTTCGTTGAACGGAGGACCCCAATAGGCCATGATCGCGTCGCCGATATATTTGTCGATGATGCCATGATGGTTGCGGATCGGCCCCGACATCGTCGACAGATAATGGTTCATCACCTTGACCAGCCCCTGCGGCGTCATACCCGTGCTGAGGCTGGTGAATCCCTTCATGTCGCAGAACAGCACCGTCATCACGCGTCGCTCGCCGTCGGTTGCGGTCTGCGCCTGCCGGTCGATCAACCCGGCGACGACGCGCGGGTCGATATAGCGGCCGAAGGTCTCGCGCATCCTCTCCTTGTGGCGCAATTGTTCGACCATGTTGTTGAACGCGGACGTGAGCTGGCCGATCTCGTCCCGCGTCGTGACGTCGATCGATCCATCGAGGCGGCCGGCCTCGACGGCGCGGGTGCCCTCCAATAACCGGCGCACCGGCCGGGTAATCCCGGTGCTGATGAAGATCGCGAACATCAATCCCAGTATGGCTGCAAGTCCGGTCAGGATCGCGGAGATCACGATCGTCTTTTGCTGGTCGCGCATCGTCACCACGGCATCGCTGCGAACTTGCGTCAGCATGTCCTTCCTGATGTCCTCGACCTTTTGGTTGAACTCGTCGCGCAGCTGATCGGCCCGCGCCACGATGGCCTGGGCTTCAGTGAATTTGCCGGCCTGCAGCAACGGCAGCAGGCGCAGATATTCCTCCCGCATGTAGCGGCGGAGATCACCATTGGCATTTTCGATGCGAGTGTCGATCCGGCCGAGTCCGGCGTTGTCGGAAGCCGTGGAGGTATCTTCGATGATGGCGTTGATCAGCTTGCGCGCGGCCTTCGCCTCCTCGTCAATCTCCTGTCCTTTCGCCTCATAGGTCTTCTGGCGCTCGGCAAAGCCGGCCTCGTCCGGCGGCGTCTGCATCCGGGCGATCACCATGCGGCGCAACGCCAGCGCCTGCTCCAGCGAGCGGACATTCATCCGCGCCAGATGTCCGTAGGCCTCGACATACTTGGTTGAGAGTTCGTCGAGCTGATGGGCGACCTTTCGCGTCATCACCGTCGACAAAACCGATGTGATCGCCATCAGGACGATCAGCCCGACCGCGATGGCAAGGATTCGCTTCCTGATCGACGGTCGCAACATGGTTGGGGGCTCTGACATGACGGGCGGACCGGTATGGATGACGGAGACAAACGAAAAAGCCCGGCCGATCGGGATCGGCCAGGCTTGTTCTTTAGCTCGCGCAGGTAAATTAAGCACGAGCCGGCGCACTGGAATTCAGGCCAATGTCCCGGGATTCCGGGCCAGCCCCCCTCGTGATCACCCCTCAGACCTTCCAGAAGCCCACCGGCTGGCGCACCGCGACGTTGAGCCTGTTCCAGACATTGATATTGGCGATCGCCAGGACCAGCGCTGCAAGCTCCGCTTCGTCGAACTGCTTGTCGGCCTCATTCCAGATCGCATCCGGCACCGGGTCGGCGCGGTCGCTGATGCGGGTCAGCGCTTCCGTCAGCGCCAATGCGGCCCGCTCGGCTTCCGTGAAGTAAGGCGTGTCGTGCCAGGCCGCGACCGCGAACAGCCGCTCATCGGTCTCGCCGGCTTTCCTGGCGATCTTCGGGTGCATGTCGACGCAGACGCTGCAGCCGTTGATCTGGCTGGCGCGCAGATGCACCAGTTCGAGCAGCTTCTCCGGCAAGCTGTTCTTGGTCAGTTCACCGAGCGCGTGCAGCGCCTTCATGGCGTCGGGAACGACCATGACGGGGTGGTTCATTCGAGCCTGCATCATTTCTCTCTCCATCCGTTGGTTCGGTCTTGACGTGACCGCGCCGATTTTCTGTCACATCGGCGGGGTTTCGTTCGTCATAGCCATGACGAGACACGACATGGGAATGTGACCGATGGACGAGAAAAAGTTTCTGGCCGAGAAGTTCGAGGCCAACCGGGCCCATCTGAGGGCGGTGGCCTATCGCATGCTGGGATCGACCGCCGAGGTCGACGACGCCGTGCAGGAGACCTGGCTACGCTTGAGCCGTACCGATACCGGTGGGGTCGAAAACCTCGGCGGCTGGCTCACCACGGTGGTCGCCCGCGTCTGCCTCGACATGCTGCGGTCACGCAAATCGCGGCGCGAGGAACCGATGGGCCCCGATGTGGCGGAACCCGCGGCCAATGACGAACACGAGCGCGATGCTGACATGGCCGATTCCGTCGGCGCGGCGCTGTTGGTGGTGCTGGAGACGCTGGCGCCGGCCGAACGGCTGGCCTTCGTGCTGCACGACATGTTCGCCGTTCCCTTTGAGGAGATCGCGCCGATCGTCGGCCGCACGCCCGCCGCAGCGAGGCAACTCGCCAGCCGCGCCCGCCGCCGGGTGCAGGGCACCCCGCCCGCGCCGGACGCCGATTTCAGCCGCCAGAAACAGATCGTCGATGCGTTCCTGGTGGCCTCGCGCAGCGGTGACTTCGAAGGGCTGCTCGCGGTACTGGATCCAGACGTGGTGTTCCGTGCCGACCAGGCCGCGCAGCGGCTGGGTTCGTTGCCGGAAATCCGCGGCGCAGCGGCGGTTGCCGAAACCTTCAAGGGCCGCGCCCAGGCCGCAAGGCCCGCGCTTGTCGATGGTGCGCTGGGGGTCGCCGTCGTCCTCGGCGGCGAGATGCGCATCGTGCTGCGGCTGACCATCAGCGGCGAGCGGATATCGGCGCTGGACGCGGTGGCGGACGCGGAAGCGATCGGCACGCTTGACGTGGAGGTGCTCTAAGTCCGAGCACAACTACCTACTGGAAGGAGCGGTTCGGATCTGCGCCGCCCCTTCTACGCTATTCCTTCTGCCAGCAACCGGCGCATGACCTCCGGGTCACGTTCAATTGCCAACAACAGTGCCCGGGCCGGTGCATCCGGCGTGCTTCGACGCTGCTCCCAATCGCGCAGCGTGGTGATCGGAAGGTGGAAGGCCTCAGCAAATTGCATCTGCGTCATGCCGAGGCGTTGTCGAAGCACCTTTACACGCGACACCCGGCGCATCCCGGACAGTTGCTCTGGCGTGAGCGGCTGGGCGTCGGGATCGGACAGCGCAGCGGTCACGACTTCCTCATCGGTCACGGCATCGAGTCGCGCCCAATCGGTATCGCTCCGAGGTGACGTGCTACCAGGCTTCGTGGTCACCCGCGTAGTATCGGTCTTGTTCATGTCGTGTGGCCTTTCGGGCCGATATGATTCTGATCTTCGCCACGCAGTGTGACGATCACGAACAGGACGTTGCTACGAGCCATTCCGATGACCTGAACTCGCTCCTCTTCGTATACGAACCGGGTGTCGACTTCTTCCAAACGGTTCGCATCTTCGAGGGCAGCAATCGCATCCGGAAAGTCCACGTCGTGCTTGCGAAGGTTCTCAGCGGCTTTGCCATTGTCCCATTCATACTGCACACAGGAGAAAGTACCGGATACCGGTAGTCCACGCAACCTGCGCGGCTTTCGGCAAGGCAGCGGTCCCCTTGACCGCCCCGCCTGCCGGGAGTATCCATTCCGAATACGGAATTCCGTATTCGGAATGGAACCCGGCATGATCCCGCTAGATCCGCTCCCCAACCTGATCGACCAGGTCTATGCCCGGATCCTCGAGGCGATCATCGATCGCACGCTTCCGCCGGGGCAGCGCATCACCCAGAACGAGCTGGCCGAGAAGCTTGGCGTATCGCGCCAGCCGGTTTCCCATGCGCTGCATCTGCTGCACCGGCAGGGCCTGGTGGCCGAGAGCGGCCGCCGCGGCTTTGAGGTCACCGAGCTCGATCCGGCCCGTATCCGGCAGCTCTACGAGGTCCGCGGAGCCATCGACGCCCTGGCGGCAAGGCTTGCCGCCGGACGCGTAAAGACCGACACGGCCGGGCGCGCGGCGCTGGAAGCGGCCTTGCAGGCCGGCCGGACCATCGGCGAGGACACCCCGCTGGCGCGGCTTATTGCGCTCGACGTCGACTTTCACGGCGCGATCTACCGCCTCGCGGGGAACCCTGCGATCGAGGAAATGATCGCGCCGCAATGGCCGCATATGCGCCGCTCGATGGCCACCGTGCTGGCCGAACTCGATTACCGCGACAGCGCCTGGATCGAACACGAGGCGATCGCGGTGCAGATTCTCGCCGGCAATGCTGGGAAAGCCGAGGCCGCGGCGCTGGCGCATGCGCAGACGGCGGGACGGATGACTGAGGAAAGACTGAAGGCGACGAGCAAGGCGGCGTAGGGAATTCTCATCCTGAGGAGCGGCGAAGCGTGTCTCGAAGGATGGGCCAAGCGGCCTCATGGTTCGAGACGCGCGAGGACGCGCTCCTCACCATGAGGGGAGAAACAAAAGCAAAGGGAGAGAAGACATGAAACTCACGCAAGAGCAGATCGACTATTTCAACCGCGAAGGCTGGCTGTTCCTGCCCGAGCTGTTCAGCCCCGAGGAAGTGGCCTATCTCGCGCGCGAGGCGGTGAGCATCTACGACGCCAACCGCCCCGAGGTATGGCGTGAGAAGAGCGGAGCGCCGCGCACCGCCTTTGCCGCGCATCTCTACAACGAGGCATTCGGCGCATTGGGCGCGCATCCGCGCATGATCGACCCGATCGAGCAGATCTTCGGCGAAAAGCTTTACATGCACCAGTTCAAGATCAACGCCAAAGCCGCCTTCACCGGCGACGTCTGGCAATGGCACCAGGACTACGGCACCTGGAAGCGCGACGACGGCATGCCGGAGCCGCGCGCGATGAACATCGCGATCTTCCTCGACGAGGTGATGCCGATCAACGGCCCCCTGATGCTGGTACCGAAGAGCCAGACCGCCGGCGACCTCAAGGCCTCGCACGATCTGGAGACCACCTCCTATCCGCTGTGGACGCTGGACGAGGCCACGGTGACGAGGCTGGTGCAGGAAGGCGGCATCGTCGCGCCGACCGGCAAGGCCGGCGGCATGCTGATGTTCCACGGCAATCTGGTGCACGGTTCGGCCGGCAACATCACGCCCTATCCGCGCAAGATCGTCTATTTGACGCTGAACGCGGTCTCCAACTACATCCGCACCCCGACACGGCCGGAGTATATCGCCCACCGCGATTTCACGCCGATCCAGACCGTCGATGACGACGCCTTGCTGCGGCTCGCGCGTGCGCATCGCCAGGCCGCGGAGTAGGTTTGATCGCGCTCACAACAGCGTCGTCATGCCCGGGCTTGTCCCGGGCATCCACGTCTTAGCGCTTTAGCCACCAGCAAAGACGTGGATGGCCGGGACAAGCCCGGCCATGACAGAGAAAAATCCGCGGCTTCTCGTCGCCTACACAATTGTTCGGACACCGCCATGAACCTCCACCACCTCCTCCAGGCCCGCCATGCCGCCGGCAAACCGGTTCGCGTCGCGCTGATTGGCGCCGGCAAGTTCGGGTCGATGTTCCTGGCACAGGTGCCGCACACGCCGGGACTTGAGGTGCCGCTGATTATCGATCTCGACCGCGACCGCGCGCGCGAGGCGTGCCGAACCGTCGGCTGGGACCAGGAGCGGATCGCACGGACCGCCTTCACCGATGACGGCCTGCGCGCGATCGCCGGCGGGGCAATGGATGTCGTGGTGGAAGCGACCGGCAATCCCGCCGTCGGCATCCGGCACGCCCGCGCAGCGATTGCCGCCGGCAAGCATGTCGTGATGGTCAATGTCGAGGCCGATGTGCTGGCAGGCCCCCTGCTCGCCGAGGAAGCCCGCAAGGCCGGCGTGGTCTATTCGCTGGCCTATGGCGATCAGCCGGCGCTCACATCCGAGATGGTGGACTGGGCGCGGGCGACAGGATTCCGCGTCGTCGCGGCCGGCAAGGGCACCAAATACCTCCCCGCCTATCATGACGTGACGCCCGACGGTGTCTGGAGCCATTACGGGCTCACCGCGGATGAAGCGCAATCGGCCGGCATGAATCCGCAGATGTTCAACTCGTTTCTCGACGGCACCAAATCCGCGATCGAAATGGCGGCGATCGCCAACGCCTGCCAGCTCGACGTGCCTACCGACGGCCTGCTGTTTCCGCCCTGCGGCGTCGACGACCTGCCGCATGTGATGCGGCCGCGCGACAAGGGCGGCGTGCTGGAGAAATCCGGCGTGGTCGAAGTGGTGTCATCGCTGGAGCGCGACGGCCGCCCGGTGTTTCGCGACCTGCGCTGGGGCGTCTATGTGGTGCTGGAAGCACCGAACGACTACGCCGCGGATTGTTTCAAGCAATACGGGCTGAAGACCGACGCCTCGGGCCGGTATGCCGCGATGTACAAGCCCTATCATCTGATCGGGCTGGAGCTGAACATCTCGATCCTGTCGGCGGCGCTGCGGGGCGAGCCCACCGGGCAGCCCCATGGTTTTCGCGGCGATGTCGCGGCGGTCGCAAAACGCGACTTACGCGCCGGCGAAATGCTCGACGGCGAAGGCGGCTACACGGTGTGGGGCAAGTTGATGCCGGCAGCCGTCAGCCTCAAGGCCGGCGCGCTGCCGATTGGCCTCGCCCACCGCGTCAAGCTGAAGAACAACATCGCCCACGGCGCCGTGGTGCGCTGGAGCGACGTCGAGGTCGACGAAGCCAACGATACCATCAAGACGCGCAAGACGATGGAAGCGAAGTTTGGCGCGGCGCCGCGAAGCGTTTAGACAACAGACTACGCCTGCTTGCGGCGGCAAACCGCCTCGATGTTGTGGCCGTCGGGATCGAGCACGAACGCGCCGTAGTAATCTTCGTGATAATTCGGGCGCAGCCCCGGTTGCCCGTTGTCGCGTCCCCCGGCTGCGAGCGCGGCCTGGTGAAACCGGTCCACGGTTTCCCTGTCGTGGGCCGCAAAGGCGACGTGGCTGCCGGTTTGCGAAGCGTTTTTCTCGCCGATCCAGAAGAATGCCTTCCGGCCGGCCCCATAGCCGGCAGCGGTTGGACCGTCTGCGTACAAGCGCTCGATGCCGAGCGGACGAAGCGCCTGATCATAGAATTTCCTTGAGCGCTCGATATCGCTGACGCCCAGCGAGACGTGATCCAGCATTGCAGCCTCCTGATTATCCCGGGGATTCATGATGGCATCTGGCGCGGATCGGCGCAGCCCAAATGTGCTACGGCAGCAAGCGGCTCGATCGCGCGAGGCCAAACCATTTCCGGAACATCGCCTCGGTATCCATCATCTCCGTAAAACCAGCCTGGTTGATCTTCACGGTCGAGACGATCGAGGGCGGGCCCGATTGGGTCTGGCCATAGCGCATGCTGTAATCGGCGTACTGGAATGACAGGCCGACAAATTCTTCAAGGCCGGGCGAAATCAGGTTGTGCTTGCGCCGCAGTTCGTCCCACGGCGCGATCCATTTGGGATATTCCTGCGCCAGCGACAGCGGCACGGCATTGCCCGGCTTCATCTCAAGCGTGTCTGCTATCGCCGGCCAGACATTCTCCCAGGTGAAGACATCGCCGTTGGTGACGTTGAAGGCTTCGTTGCGCGCGGCGGCCGCCTCGCCGGCCCAGGCGATCGCGCGCGCCAAAAGATCGACGTCGACCGCTTGCGACACTCGCGCGGCACCGCCGGGATAGTCGAGCGGCCGGCCCTGCTCGCGCAACATGGCGGCATAGACGCCGAGCGGCGGGATCAGGTCCATCGCGCCGCCGATCGTTTCACCGACGATCAGGACGGGCCGCAGAATGCTCCAGTGCCAGGCCTTGCCCTGCTGCAGCTCGCGCAGGAAATTCTCCTGCGCCCAGTAGAAATTCGGCTGCTCGTACATTTCCGAGCGGCCTTCGCGCGCCGGCACGGTGAGCGGGCGGACGTGGACACCATACGCCTTGGTGCCCTGCAGAAGTGCGACATGCCGAAGCTGCGGCGCGACCGGTTCGAGCGCGGCCATCAGATTACGCAGCATCACATCGTTGATGCGGATCTGATCCTGATCGCGCCAGCCGTCGACCAGATTGGGCGCTTCATAGAGCGCGGCGTAGACAAGATGGGTGGCGCCCTGCAATTCGGTTGCGGCGCGCCGGCACTGCACGGGATCGGTGAGGTCGATCTGCACGTGCCTGGAGCCATGGAGCTCGCGCGGCCTGCGCCGCGACAGCGCCAGAACGTCGCATCCCCGGGCGGCGCCGAAGTGCCGCAATGCGGCATTTCCCACCAATCCCGTGGCGCCCGCGACCACGACCTTCTTCTCTGCCATTTCCGGCTCCATCGGCGATTGCCGGCCATCCTATCGGACGAACGCCGGTCGCGTCAGTTTACGTCTTAGCCTTTCGTCGTGTGAAGGCGGGGATTTGAGGGGTCGGCCATTGCGTAAACTTATTGCAGCTGTTCGCAGCTGCGGCCGGACCAGAACCCTTGATTATCGACCCCCGATTGGTCATCCTGCCCTACGGGTTTGAAAGGATTGATCTCAATCACCAATCGAACGTCGGCCATCGTCGGACAGAAACGACAAATCAAGATCGTTGTCCCGTGGTCAGTATTAAAAAACAAAAGGG